>NZ_AOCK01000005.1 GCF_000348945.1 Paeniglutamicibacter gangotriensis Lz1y
TTGCGGACGCCCCCGCGCAACGGAGACCGATCCATGCCCACCCCGATCGTTGCTGGCGGGACGCGTCCCTCAGCCCGTGCCAAGGCGGACCCCATAGGTTTGGATAAGGTGGAGGAATGACCGCTGCCGAATTGCTTCCGCTTCCCGACGACTATGCCGAAGTGTTGGCGGCGTTGAAGGACCAAGTGCGCCAGGCACAGGTCACCGCCCAGCGCCGGGTGAATAGGGAATTGATCGGCCTGTACTGGGGCATAGGCCGACAGATCCTGCTCCGGCAAGAGGCCCACGGCTGGGGCGCCGGGGTCATCCGCCGGCTGGCCGAGGACCTGCGTGCGGAGTTCCCCCAGATGCGCGGCTTCTCCCAACGGAACCTGCAATACATGCGGAACATGGCCAGCGAGTGGGGCGCCGAGGCAAATGTGCCACAGCTTGTGGCGCAATTGCCCTGGGGACACATCCGCACCATCCTGGACAAGGCCCAATCACCTGAAGAACGTGAGTGGTACTCGGCCGCAGCAGTGGAATATGGATGGTCCCGCAACGTCCTGATGAACATGATGATGAACCGCTCCATGCAGCGCACCGGGACCGCGCCGTCGAACTTCACCCAACATCTGGCCGCCGACGATTCGGAATTGGCGCAACAGGTCGCCAAGGACCCCTACGCCTTCGAATTCCTCGGGCTTTCCGGCGAAGTAGCCGAACGCGACCTGGAACAGGCACTCATGGACCGCATCGTGGAGACCCTGCGCGAAATGGGACCAGGGTTCGCCTTCGTCGGACGCCAGGTGCACCTGGAAGTGGACGGCGATGATTTCTACCTCGACCTGCTGTTCTTCCATGTCGAGCAGCTGCGCTATTTCGTCATCGAGCTCAAGACCGGGAAATTCCAACCCGAATTCGCAGGCAAACTGAACTTCTATGTCGCACTGGTGGATGACAAGCTCCGCCGCAAGGCCCACTCCCCCACCGTGGGCATCCTCATTTGCGGCAGCAAGAACGACCACACCGTGCGCTACACGCTCGGGCGGTCCACCTCCCCGATGGCCGTCGCCGCCTACACCTACGACCAGCTCACCAGCGCCGACCGCGCACTGGTGCCAGCCGAGGACCAACTCACCGCGGCCCTCGACGCGCTCCCGGAGGCCACCGAATAGCCTGCAGCCGCTAACCGTCGGAGCCGCCTTGTAAGGTGTGGCCCATCTGCACCAGTGGCAGGGGCACCCTGGAAGGAGGTGAAACATGGGCAAGTCATCGAAGCCGTCAAAGGCTGCGCTCTCCAAGGCGGGAGCGAAGCTCGCCTCGAATTCCTCGAGCAAACCGGCGAAGTCCAAGGCGGGATCCACGCTCGGCAAGGGTTAGGCACCGAGCCAGCAGTGGTGGGTGCCTGACGCAGGGCCCCACCACCTTCTCCTTGCGAACGCACCTAGGTAGTGCAGACGGCTTCTGATATTCCGTTCAGTTGACTTCGGAAAACGACAGAGCCGGTTCGCTATCCCGTGAATTTTCACGGCAGTGCAACGGCTCGCGGGGACACCGCATGATTGCCTTCAAACTCAGGTGAGGCCGTAGCATGCTCAGCATGACCCCTCGCACCTCGATGAAGCTGCTTGCCCCGCTGCGCGACCGGCAGGCCGGTCCCCTGCTGGCAAGTTTCTGGGCCGCTGAACTCGCCGACGGCATCATCTCGGTACTGGTGCCGGTGGCGGTCTACGCCGTGACGCAGGATGTCAGCGCAGTCGCCCTGGTGTTCCTGGGCAGGATGCTGCTGGGGATCGTCATGGCGCACCTGGGAGGGTGGTTGGCCGACCGGTATCAGCGCAAATACTTGTTAGTCGCCAACTACCTTGTCCGGATGCTGTGCGCCACAGCGATCCTGGTGTGGCACGAGCAGGTGCTGTTCCTCGCAGTCCTTGGCATCGTGCTGGGTGCGCTGGGTGCTTTCGACAATCCGGCAGCCGAGGCCGGAGTCAGGTCCATCTTCCGGCACGACCTGCAAGCCGTGGCGGTCATGCGCAACGTTGGGCAGACCCTCTCTCAGATGATCGGCCCGGCCCTCGGCGGGCTCCTGTTCGGAACTGTTGGTGTTGCCGGTGCCTTGTGGGCCAGCATCGGGCTCATGGTGATCGCGGTCCTGGTCATTATTCCTGTGGCACCGTTACCCAAAGGTTCCCCGCGCGAGAAGAACCCTCCGGGCCAGAAAACCAGCAAACCGGAAAAGCCCCGGCTGATCGGCGCCGTCTTCATGGCGACCTTCCTCAGTTCATTCCTTGTCGGCGTCGTAGTCGCTGTCGGTGTCCCGCACTTAGAGCAAGACAGTTCAGCCCCTGCTGGCGCTTATGGCTATGCGTTGGCCATCTACAGCTTTGGTGCGGTGATTGGCGGCTGGGTTGCGGGCCTCATCCGGTGGCGCGATCGTCATCTTCCTCGGGTGCTGTTGATCTCGGCGGGGGCCTACGGGCTGATCGCCGCTGCGGGAATGCTCGGACCTTGGTGGACGATCCTGATTTCCTGGTTTGCCTGGGGCATTTGTTTCGGGCCCGAGGGCATTCTCACCGACCGATACGTTGTGGCGCGTACTCCCGACCGGGACTTGGGCCGTCTCTACGCACGCTGGTCCAATATCGGCCGGCTCGGAGCCGCTGCGGCCTATGTCAGCATGCTCGTCTGGGGAACAGCCAACCCCACCATCCTCGCACTGGTCCTCTCGCTGGGGGCGGTTGTCATCGCACCCTTGCTCATCGCCATCCCCCTCCTGCGCCAACGACAACACCAATGATCGCGGGACTTGGCGACTCCGAGGCCAGAATCTCAAGAGTAAGGATTGAACGTTTTGACCTCAGGAAGCGCCCTTGCATGGCTTTCAACGCCCACGTCTGGAAAATCAACGGAGTACAGCAGTCCCGTTGAGACACGCGGGTAGGCTATCGCCAACAGACAAGATGGCTAGCGACATGCCCCAGTACTATCCATGCCGGTCGCCCCGAAATCGTAGGAGACCGATATGCGCCGTAGAAATTTGTTCGCGTTGACAGCAGTTCTTCTCGTCCTTCTGGTCTTGTCCGTTGTCACGCAAGTTTGGATTTTGCCTTCCGAAGTCAGGAGCGTGGTCGCGGTGTTCCCGGAAGTCAATCCAATCGCAATCGCCATCGCCTGCTGGCAAGTTGCTGCGGTCATAGGGTTTAAGCTCGTCCACCTAGCTCGCGACCACGGGCTCGATGCCTCGAACTACGGGTGGATTCAAGCAATGATCGGTTGCATACTCGCCTTCATCGTGCTCGTTTTGGCAGCCTTTATCACGCTGAACATTATGGGATACACACCGCCGGGCGTGATGCTCGGACTCATCGGCGGAGGAATCCTGGCCATGATCGCCGCTGGCTCACTTGCACTATTTCTGGGAACTAGGCCCCTGGCACGGCAATACTGGAAAAGCTGAGCCCGCCCCTCAGCGCCGACCCAAGCCCTAGAACCCGGTCAGCCGGCCTGGGTATAGAACATGGAACAAGCCGCGATGGGAAAAGTGTCCCGTAGAGGGTTCCCCTATCGGCGTCTCTTGGCCCGAGCGCCGAACTCGTCAAGAACCCGTACAACATCTTCCGCCAGCCAAATGCGGTTGCGTCTTCCGCTCGAGATTTGAACCAAGACACCGGCATCGACAAGGCGGTTGATAGCGACCTGGGCGTTGACGGCTGAGATGCCAAGTTGAGTTGCAGCGGCGGCGCTGTCAATAACTGGCTGGCGAAGGAGGATACTCACGAGCCGGTGGGCCGCGGAGTCTCGCCTTGCCTTAACGCGGTCGCGCCACTCAAGCTGGACGGTTTCCAAGTCGTCGACGAGGATACGACCATTGTGAACCGCCGCGAACGATGCCTCAGCGATGGAGCGGACTATCGGTGCGATGTCCCCGGATCGGTAAGCACCGTGGGCATCGAAATAACGACCCGTGTCGTGGAGCAAACCCGCGGAGACCGGAACGGCGACATTGCGCGTTAGCTTCCCCCCACGCAGCATCGCCTGGATAAGCGCTCGACCGACTCTGCCATTGCCGTCGGGGAATGGATGGATCGTTTCGAATTGGGCATGGGTAATCGCGGTCTGAACAAGAACAGGAAGGTCAACGCGATTGGCGAAAGCGACAAGATCGTCCATGAGTGCGGCGACTCGTTCGTGATGGGGCGGAACGAACTGTGCGGTGTGGGGCCCGAGGCTCCCCCCTCCGATCCACACCTGCTGATCACGCCAATGGCCGACGATGTCGGGGTTGCTTTGCTCGAGTAGCGCGCGGTGCATTTCCAGGATGGCGTGGCCATCAATGGATTCGGACAGTGCAAGAGCTGCTTGCATGGCTCTGACGTTGCCCACGATCAGCTGCGCATTCCTCGAGGCGTGCTCACCGAGCTCCGCCAACGCGATCTGTCGCGCGCCGCTGGTTAGGTTCTCAATCTCTGAGCTGGAGGCACTTTCGGTGCGCAAGAGAATGGATGCGAATGGTGCTGCAATCTGCCCCACTTCGGCATCGAAGCGGGCAAGCTCACTGGCTGCTTCTTCAGCCAGCGCTTGCAGTTCGCCATCGATATGGATTTCCAGACCGGAAATGAATGGTGGCACCGCCGCCAGATACGGTCCGGCAGCCCGGCGCCGTTGCGTGCGTGAGCCATAATCGTCTTGAACGTTGTGCCAGGGCCGCTCTTCATAGCCGAGTGGTGGCCAGGCCACGTTCTGCTCAAACATTGACATGACACAAGCATACCAATGGTTAAGTAATTAAGCATTGGTATGTGCCGCTGCTATTCTGATTTGCTCCAAGCGACGCCGTCCGGCGGACGAGTCCGGTTTCGGGTGTCCCGCAAGCCGTTCCGTTTGCGGTTGGAAATGCGGGAGGCCGAGTTGAACCGATATCCGATATCCGATATTCGATATGAGCGTGCCGTAGGCTCAAGCCACGCAGGATTTAGCTTGAAAGCACGGATGGGATTCAGGATGACCGACAAGTACTACTACGAGCCTATTGAGGCGGCCGACCTGCCCGCACTCGAAGCAGGTCGTTACCCAATTCTGCACCGTCTCTGGGACGCAGTGGAGAACCCGGCTGGCGTCACCGAACCCGGAGTACTCGACCGGGCTGAAAGACACGCTAGTGAGTTGAAGATGGCATCCGTGGACGTGGGCGTTCCTGGGTGGCAAGGCGAACTCGCATCGCCAGCTGTAGATCTCGCGTGGTTTGCCGAGAAAGGCTTCTCAATCTTCGCCGTACTCGACGGGAAAGGCGACCCCGGCCCCTCTTGGTGGCTGTCGATTAAGGATTGCTTCTTTGGAACCAGATCTGCCACTCCCCCATTCCGAACCTTAAATTGAGATTGCACTAGAGCACGGAGTAATTTGTACCTGTGGGGCGCCGTCCCGCAGAAGGTTCGGCTTGCGGGCAGGCGTCCTCGGTAGACTTCGACCATGAGAGCCAGAGCGTCTACATACGGATCAGTCGGTACAGTCCTACTCATCGGCGGGCTCGCCCTGACCCTCGGCTCGGGCGGCTCAGCCCTTCTCGTCGCGCTCGGCGCTCTTGTGGCCGTCGCAGGCGTCGCAGGCTTTGCTACAGGCGTCGTCCTGCACGTCCGTGCTTCCAGGACAATCCGCCGAGTCTAGCTACACTGCCAGTGAACGACCCCGTGAGGTTGCTTTCCCGGTGAGGGTTCCCATCTGAAAACGGTGCGAACCTAACCAAGTTTCAGGTAATCGTCTACTGCTGCGCCAGTTTTGGCCGAGTCACCGCGATGATAAAAACGACGATTCCCATTCCAGTTAAGGCCCAGCCCAGTATGCCGAGATTAGTGAACGTAACAACAAGCGCTCCGGCAACTAAAAGCGCAATGGATACGGCCAGGCTCGTCCGTGCAATTTTGGTCATCATCATGAAGTCAACTATACGATCCAAGGAAAAACTGATCGAGGCCAGCAACTTCGCTGCTTAGCGCGACCCCACTGAAAACATCTTTATCAAAGGCACTTCAGGGATGCGATCCGTATCCGCTGTCCCACCAAGCGTTCCCCCTCCGCAGCACCAGCTCTCGACCACCGGGATCGACGTCATCCAGCGATCCGACGGCTCAATATAGACATCGGATTTCACAGGATATACACCCCGAATGCGGGATAACCTCATGCGTTGGAGTCTCGCCACGGGACAGGATTCAGTTCGTCCATGGTTGCTCCCCCAGTCCGTTTTGTACGAGCATGACTGGCGCCGTTCGGCGGCAAACACCATCCGTTCTCTTCGAATCGTTACACTGTTCCCTTGGGCAATCCTTGGGGACAGCCGGCCCTACAAGATCTGGAGCTGAAAATTCATGGGTGGACACCACCACGCGGACGTACTCGTTGACCCGGCCCGGCGCAGGCGCGCCAACATGATCCTGTGGATCCTACTGGCCCCCATTGGTGTACTCGCCCTGGTGGCCACCATTGTCTTATGGCCCAGCGGCGGACTTGCCAAGTCACCACTGGGCGACATCTTCGGAACGGCAAACGGCGCGGAATTGTCTACCGGCACCGTCACCCGAACGGTCAGCGAGGTCTGCCCCTCAACCGAAGGATTGGACCAAGTCGGCGGCAAGGAACTGCAATGCCAGATTTCCTATATCGCGCCAGCGGAGGGAGGTGCCTCCTTCGCCCTTGAGGTTCCGCCGGAAACTACCCAATCCCGGCCCCTGAAGGCCGAGGACAAGATCAAATACCTTGATATGTCGCACACCAGTGACTCGTCAGCACCCTACGTGTTTGTTGACTTTGTCCGTTCAACGCCATTGGTGCTGCTGGGCCTTGCCTACGTGGCGGTGGTATGCCTGGTGGCGCGATGGCGCGGGTTGCGGGCCTTGGCCGGACTCGTAGGCGGCCTGTACTTCATCATCGGTTTCATGGTCCCGGCGCTACTCGAAGGCAAGTCGCCGACGTTGGTCGGGCTGACCACCGCCACGGTGGTCATGTTTGCCGCGTTGTATTTTGCTCACGGTTTCTCCGCCAGGACCTCCACAGCCCTTTTGGGCACTTTGTTCGGGCTCGGTGTCACCGCCGTCATTGCGGTCTGGGCCACCGATGCCGCTGCGCTGACCGGAGCCACCGATGATTCCGCGCTGACGTTGAGCACCGTGGTGCCGGACTTGAGCCTTTCCGGGTTGCTGTTGTGTGGCCTGCTCATCGCCGGCATGGGAGTACTCAACGACGTGACCATCACCCAGTCCTCAGCCGTGTGGGAACTGGCGGAACTCGCCCCGCATTCCAGTGCCAAGCAGCTGTTCACCGCAGGTATGCGCATCGGTCGCGACCACATCGCCTCGACCGTGTACACCATCGCCTTTGCCTACGCCGGTGCCGCCTTGCCGATCCTGGTGTTGGTCAGCTTGTATGACCGGCCCCTGCTCGATTCCCTCACCACCGGGCAAATGGCTGAAGAGGTCATCCGCATCCTGGTGGGCTCCATCGGTCTGGTCTTAGCGATCCCGGTGACGACCGCAATCGCCGTGGCAGTGGTTAAAGCCACGGGCTCGGGCGCCAAGCCTTCGGGACGACGATCCTTGGGAACGCCGGACGACGGAGAAGCAACGCATCCGGGCCACGGCCGCGAGATCGAAGTGGGCGCGGCGCCACCCCTCAACATCTAATGCGAATGATTCTTATTTAAGTTAGGGTGGAAATCCGAGTAATGCACCACCACTCCTAAAGGATCCAAAAAGCCTCATGAATCGCCGCACCCGCATCCTTCTCCCCCTAGCCCTCGCCGGGTCCCTCGCCCTGGCCGCATGCGGTGGCAACGACACCGGCCAGGAGCCCGCCGACTCCGACAAGCTCCGGGTAGCCACCAGCACCACGGTGTACGCCGATCTGGTCCAGCAGATCGGCGGTGACACCATCGAGGTCTCCCCCGTGATCGATTCCCCGGCTCAAGACCCGCATTCCTACGAAGCGACCTCGCGTGACAAGCTTTCGCTCTCCAAGGCCCAGCTGGTGGTCGCCAACGGCGGCGGGTATGACGCCTTCATGGACGTGCTGGCCCAGGACCTGGAGCTTCCAGATTCCGCGGTGATCAACGCCGTGGACACCTCCCCGGTCGCCCACGAGGACGAAGGCGAACACGAGGGACACGAGCGCGCCGAGTCGGAGCACGAAGGACACAACCGCGCCGAGGCGGAGCACGAAGGACACGACCATGAGGACGGGCACACCGGCGAAGCCGAAGGTGCCGACGCGCATGCCGGTCACGACCATGCGGCCTACAACGAACACATCTGGTACGACCTCGAATCCATGCGCCTACTCACGGACGAAATCGCCACACGTCTGGGAACCCTCCGCCCCGTAGACGCCGAGTCCTACAAGAATAATGCTGCGGCGCTGAATGACGAGCTCCGGGGTCTCGAATCCCGGGTTGCTGCGCTGCAGGGACCCTTGGAATCCACGGCGTTCGCCATGACCGAACCGGTACCCTTCCACCTGCTTGAGGATGCGGGCATGACTGATGCCACCCCCGAGGGCCTGAGTGAATCCATCGAGGGCGGCGGCGAAATCTCCCCGCAAGCGCTCAACGAGATGGAAAAACTGTTCAGCAACGACGCCATCGACGTGCTGGCCTACAACACCCAGACCGAAAGCCCGCAAACCGAACGGGTCCGCGCTCTGGCCGAAGCCGCCCAGGTCCCGGTCATCGACTTCACCGAAACCCTGCCGGCCAACACCACCTATGTCTCCTGGATGGATACAAACATCCGCGCCCTGGAGGCCCTGACAAGCTAGTGCAGACGGGCTAAGCACGGCACAAAAACTCCCGGGGGCCGCGAACCATTGGTTCGCGGCCCCCGGGAGTTTGTACTCCAAGCACCTACTTCTTTAGCTGGCGGACTCCGAGGCATTGGGCCAACGCAGCAGCGCGGCAATCCCCGTACCCTCGGGCAACACCCCGTCGGGGACGTAGCGGATCGAGGCGTCGGTGAGCGCGGTGGCGCGCAGCAGCACCTCCGGTGCCGGCCAGGAACCCATGACCGATTCGGCATGGTCTCCGGAATCCTCGCCGCAGAGCCACGGCTCGGCATTCAGCGCGGTGAGCGTCTCGTCGTCCTGGTACTGATTCACCAACACGGTGGCCGCTTGCGCCTGTTGCAATGCCGCGACCACTTCGTCGAAGCCCAGGGCCAATTCCGGCCTGCCGCTTCCGCTGCGGTTTGCCACGCGTTCGGAGAGTTCCTGCACGTCTCGGCCCAAGACTTCGTCGACCCGTTCCTGCACGGCCGCAGCAAAAGCTGCCTGGTCGGCTCCGCCGGTGCGGGTGTGCTGGTCCAGGATGCTGGTGATGGGTTTGTGTGCCACCGCGAGCATCCCGGCCACCATCTCGCGAGCCTTGACGTCACCGGCCAACACAATGAGCCTGACATAGTTTTCGCGGGCCAGCTCGTCGATCTGCTTGGCCAATTCGTCGGCATTGCGCCGCCAGATTTCCTCCGTGTTCGACTGGTTCTTGGGTTCGTCGTACTGTCCCGGAACCTTGCGTGCGTGATGTGCTTCGTCGGGGTCCCCGGTGACTCCCCGGGACTCATCGGCACCCTTGACCGACGAATGGTAAAGGCTCACCTCGCCGCCATCCTTACCGGCCTCGGCCACAAGATAGGGGAATTGGCCTCCCCTGGCTCGGGCCAATGCCACCAGATTCGGGAAGGGACCGCAGTCCACGTCCGCGAACTCGACCTTCAGTCCATCAATGATTTCATCCACCACGACCTCTCCGTTGTTCACCGCCACAAAGCGGGCAACCGGGGAAGCATGGCCTTCTGCCGACACCAGCGCAGCGGTCAGCGCCTCAATGTCGGCATCCGAGGCTTGTTGGGATCCAAGCAGTTTTCCTACCTGGCCGGGAAGCGAGTCAACAGCTTCCTGGGCCGAGGTGGTTCCCAGCGAAACGTCTACGAGGGCGGTACACCATTGGCCCTCTCGACGGTAGAGCGAGGCGTCGATTCCTGTGGAACCTGCGCGTGATGCCATGGGGGAGCTCCTTCCCACGCGGGGTGCTCCCGCGTGCCGATTCGATCCGTCTGCTCACCGTAGCATCGCTGGAGACCTGCCGAAAGGGTCTGCTCAAAAGCGATTTCATTAGGTACGATGATGCCCACCATGACCCGCCGCGAAGTACAGGGATGGGCACCTCAACACGCATGTCGAGGTGCCCTTTGCCGTATTTTCTAGAGCCCCAGCACGCTGGTGGCGATCAGGAAGTAGATGATCAGTCCGGCGGCATCCACGAAGGTGGAGATGAACGGGTTGGAGAACACCGCCGGATCCGCGCGCACCGCCTTGCCCAGCAACGGCATCAATCCGCCGATGCTCGCGGCCATGGTGCACACCCCCAGCAGCGTCAACCCAATGACCAGCCCAATGGACACCTCGAAGGCGAGCCCGGCGATGACAAAGCCGAGGGTCCCGAGCAACAAGCCCAGGAGCGCGCCGACCCGGACCTCACGCACAAACACCTTAAACACGTCCCGTGGTCGCACATCGCCCAGCGCCAGGGCCCGGGTGATGGTGGTGGCCGCCTGGTTGCCGGTGTTCCCACCGGTGCCGATCAGCAACGGGATGAACAGTGAGAGCACCACCTGCGCTTCGAGGGTCGCCTCGAAGGCGCCAATGACCTGGACCGTCAGCGTCGCACCCAGGGCCAGCACCAGCAGCCAGACCACCCGGGCTCGGACGATCGAACGAACAGGGGTTGCCAGGTAGGGACGGCGCAGCGGCTCGGTGCCACCGGAGCGTGCCGCATCCTCCGATTCGGCGTCTTCAAGGACCTGCAAGGCATCGTCAACGGTCAAGATCCCGACCAGCCGGTCCTCGGCATCCACGATCGGCAAGACCAACACCTTGGCATCGGCACAGTAACGCGCGGCTTCCTCCACGTCGCTGGTGGCTTCGACGCTGATCGGCTTCTTCATGATGTCCTGGACCCGTTCAACGGGTTCGGCGCGCATCAGATCACGCAGCGACACCACCCCCTTCAGGCATCGGCCGGCGTCGGTGACCATGATGGTGTAAACGCTCTCGGCGTCATCCAGCTGGGCACGGACACGTTCGAGTGTCTCGCCCACACTCATTTCCGGGTGGGTGATCACGAACTCCGGGCTCATGTAACGCCCCACCGCGCCCTGCGGGTACCCCAGCACGGTGCTGGTCAACGCGCGTTGCCTCTCATCCAGACCCAGGATCAGCCGGTTTGCCACCGAGGCCGGCAGCTCATCGAGCAACGCCACCCGGTCATCGGGGCTCAGCTCGGCAAAAACCTCCGAGACGTCTTTCTCCTGCAACCCGGCAACCAGATCCGCCTGCAGCGAGGCGTCAAGGCGCTCGAAGACTTCCACGGCCCGGTCCTTGGGCAACGTTCGATAGGCCAGCGCCCGATCGATGGTGTTCAGCCGTTCAAGTTGTTCCAGGGTCTCGGTGGTCCCCAATGGGTGGAAGACCATGGCGATGGCGGCAATGTCGTTCGTGGCCAGGGACTTGGCCAGCTGCTCCGCGCTTTGCTCAAAAGTGGTGGTAGGGGTTTTGATCATGATCCGGTTCCCTCCGGTGCAGACACACAGGTTCATCGCGCCGGTAGTGGCCGGCGAAGTGTGCCAGGGATGGGTGTTGTGGGCTGGTATTACGTAAAACCACAACCGCGCAGTGCTTGCTGCGGCACGAGAACCCTAGGGTCACACGCAACCATGGGCCATGAAGGGATCAACGCCCCGGGTTCAGATTACCCGGGGAAGAGGATGGTGACATCGTTCCCCACCGGGACAAAGGTCATCCGGTGAAAGAAGAAGAATGGTTCACGGCTGGTTGATGAGGGATTCCCGAGCACACAGGTGATGCTCGCGCGGTTTGGTAGATCGACTAGATCCGTCGTCCATGCGTGCGGTCACCTCCATCCGTGTCTGGGCCCCCGGCCAATACCCGTGCGCCCGCCGTTTCCGGTGGGCCGCGCCGGGTCCGGGCGCCGTCCTTATCCTAGGCCACCGCGGACCCGAAGGGCCAATGCGGGTGGTCTTGGCCTCGGCTGCCTGTCTGATCAGCTGCAGGGCACGACAGTGGTGGGGACCCAATAACGTTTGGTCGGCCCGTCTGAGGCCTCCACAATGTTCTCCAGCACTCCCCCATTGGCTTCGATGGTTCGTGTCGAACCGATATTGTCGTCACGGCAGGTCACCAGTGCCGGGTCGATATTGCGTTGGGCCAATTGCGCCAATGAAAGCCGCAGGATTTCAGTGGCGTAGCCGCGCATCCGTTGTCCCGGGCGCACTGCGTAGCCGATGTTCCCGCCGACGGTTCGCAGGTGCTCATTAAGCTCGAACCTGATGGAGGTGCGGCCCACCAGTTCCCCCTCGGCGAAGGCTCCCCAGAGGGTGGAGCGAACCCAGCCCGGAGGCAGACCCAGCCCCTCTTCGTGGGCCCGCAATTGTTCCAGGTAGGACTCGAATCCGCGTCGGGCCGAGTAGCCGAGCAGGAAGTCGAAGTCCTCGGCGTCCAATTCGGTGTGGGCGGCAAGCGCCTCGGTGGCATCGCTGGAGGTGAAGGGGCGGATCAAGAGCATGATTTGTAGGTTATCAGCCCGGCCCGAGGGTCTCGGACCACCGGGTCAAAGCATTCCGGCGCGGCGGGTGGGGTTTCTGGATGTTGCCGGACCCCACCCGCCGTCATGAAGCCGCCGGAGGCGGTTTTAGAAGCTCAGCATTCGATGACGTTCACGGCCAGGCCGCCCATCGCGGTTTCCTTGTACTTGTCGCTCATGTCCTTGCCGGTCTCGCGCATCGTGATGATGACCTCGTCGAGGGTCACGTGGTGCTTCCCGTCGCCCATCAGCGCCATCTTGGCGGCGTTGATGGCCTTCGAGGCGGCGATCGCGTTGCGCTCGATGCACGGGATCTGCACGAGCCCGCCGATCGGGTCGCAGGTCAGCCCGAGGTTGTGTTCCATCGCGATTTCCGCGGCGTTCTCCACCTGGTCCACCGTCCCGCCCAGGATCTCGGCCAGCCCGCCGGCGGCCATCGAGGAGGCCGAGCCGACCTCGCCCTGGCAGCCGACCTCGGCGCCGGAGATCGAGGCCTGCTCCTTGTAGAGCACGCCGATCGCCGCGGCCGTGAGCATGAAACGCACGATCACGTCCTCACGCTCCTCCTGGTTCCAGTACTGGGCACCCGGGGCGTAATGGGTTGCGTAGAACATGACCGCGGGGATGATGCCCGCGGCCCCGTTGGTTGGAGCGGTGACCACACGGCCACCGGAAGCGTTTTCCTCATTGACGGCCAGCGCGACCAGGTTCACCCATTCCTGCCAGTACACCGGGTCGCGGTCCTTGTCTTCCTTGGCCAGGCGTTTGTGCCACTCGGGGGCGCGGCGGCGTACCTTGAGCCCGCCGGGCAGCACTCCTTCGCGTTCCAGGGCCGAATCCTTGCAGTCCTCCATGACCTGCCAGATGTGCAGCAGGCCCTCCCGGATCTCATCCTTGGTGCGGTAGACCTCTTCGTTGGCGGCCATGACCCCGGCGATGGACATGCCGGTGGTGGCACAGTGCTCCAGCAGCTTCGCCGCGGTGGTGAACGGGTAGGGCTGCGAGCTGACGGCTTCTTCGATGTTTGCCGCGATCTTGTCCTCGGCACCCTCACGGACGATGAATCCGCCGCCCACCGAGTAGTAGGTGTCCTCGGCCAGGACGTTGCCCGCGGCGTCGAGCGCAGCCATCTTCATGCCGTTGGTGTGCCGAGGCAGGATCGTCAGCGGATGTTGGATCATGTCCTCGACCTTGTAGTCGATTTCCTTGCCGGAACCGACGGCCTTGCATAGCTGCAGTTTGCCGGTGGCAGCCATTTCCTCGAGGCGTTCATCGACTTCGGCGGGCAGGATCTCTTCGGGGTCGTAGCCCTCCAAGCCCAGCATGATGGCCGTGAAGGTTCCGTGCCCGCGGCCGGTGGCTGCCAACGACCCGTACACGTCGACGCGCAGGTTCGCGGTTGCCTCCACATGTTCCTCGCGCACCAGTTTGGCGGCAAAGGCATGTGCTGCACGCATGGGCCCCACGGTGTGCGATGAGGATGGCCCGATGCCTACGGTGAATAGATCAAAAACGCTGATAGCCATGAACGTGTTTCCTTTACGAGTATTGCTTGAACTGGCTGGTACCAATGCTGTTGCGCCAAGAAGGCGCCCTGTGATGCACGCCACTATGAGTGGCGCATAAACCGCGAGCCCGGGGTCCAAGCGGATTCCCGGGCTCGTGGCGCCATGCCTGTGATCCGGGACTAGGCCAGTTTGGCGAGTTCAGGGTATAGGGGGTGGGCGTTAGCTAGGGCATGCACCCGGTCCTTGAGGGCCGCGAGCGTCGCCTCGTTGTTCTCCTGGGTGCCGGCGATGAGGGTCTCGGCAATGATGTCCGCAACCTCCACAAACGCTGCCTCCGAGAAACCACGGGTCGCCAACGCCGGAGTACCGATGCGCAGACCCGAGGTCACCATCGGCGGACGCGGATCAAACGGCACCGCATTGCGGTTCACCGTGATCTCCACCTTCGCCAACAGATCCTCGCCCTGCTGCCCATCAAGTTCCGAGTGGCGCAGATCCACCAGCACCAGGTGCACATCGGTGCCCCCGGTCAACACGCTGATGCCCGCAGCAGCAACATCAGGAGCATTCAAACGCTCCGCCAAGATATGCGCCCCGGCCAGCGTGCGCTCCTGACGTTCCTTGAACTCCTCGGTCGCGGCGATCTTGAACGCCACGGCCTTACCGGCAATCACATGCTCCAACGGGCCACCTTGCTGCCCGGGGAACACCGCGGAGTTGATCTTCTTGGCGATGTCAGCATCGTTGGTCAGGATGATCCCGCCACGTGGACCGGCCAGGGTCTTATGCGTGGTGGAGGAGACCACATGTGCATGCGGCACCGGGGAAGGGTGCAACCCCACGGCGACCAGACCGGCGAAGTGCGCCATGTCCACAAACAGGTACGCCCCGACCTTGTCCGCGATCGCTCGGAAGCGTTCGAAGTCCAGCTGGCGCGGGTAGGCTGACCAGCCGGCGACAATCATCTTGGGCTGGTGCTCGATGGCCAGGGCCTCGACCTTGTCCATGTCCACCACCAAGGTGTCCTCTTCGACACCGTACGGGACGATGTTGTAGAGGCGCCCGGAGAAGTTGATCTTCATCCCGTGCGTCAGGTGCCCGCCGTGGGCCAGGTTCAACCCCATGATGGTGTCGCCCGGACGGATCAGCGCGTGCATCACCGAGGCGTTAGCCTGAGCTCCGGAGTGCGGCTGCACGTTAGCGAAACCCGCACCGAACAGGGCCTTGACCCGTTCGATGGCCAGCGTCTCAATGACGTCGACTTCTTCGCAGCCGCCGTAGTAACGGCGTCCCGGGTAGCCTTCGGCGTACTTGTTGGTGACCACCGAACCCTGCGCCTGCATCACGGCCACGGCCGTGTGGTTCTCCGAGGCAATCATTTCCAGGCCGCGCTGCTGGCGGGCCAGTTCGGCGTCGATGCGTTGGGCAATCTCCGGATCCAGGGTCCCGATGTCTTGAGTCAGTGACGCTGGGGCCAGTGATTCAAACACTGCCGTCATGCTACGTCCCCACCATTGGCCGAGGCGTAGTCTGCTGCAGAAAGCAGCGGGCCTTCCGCGGTGACCTCGACGGTGAACAGCCAGCCGGCGCCGTATGGATCCTCATTCAGAATGGCCGGGTTGTCGATGGCTTCCTGGTTGATTTCCAGGATGGTGCCGGTGACAGGTGCGTACAGGTCGGAGACCGACTTGGTCGACTCGACTTCGCCGCAGGTCTCCCCTGCGGTGATGGCGTCGCCGACCTCGGGCAGGTCGACGTACACGACGTCGCCCAGCGCATCAGCCGCAACCTGGGTGATTCCGACCTTGGTCGGGGTCGAGGCGTCGACCCATTCGTGCTCGGCCGAGTAACGAAGGGAGGCAAGAACCTTGCTCATGTGGATATTTCCTCTCAAAGAATGACGGGTACTGAATTTAGCTGGCTGTCAGGTGGTGGAGGCACACGAGGCGCCAACACCACCGACAACGTTACTTGGCTCGGGTGTAGAACGGCAGTGCGACGACCTCGAAGGCCTCCGGCTTGCCGCGAAGATCCACATCGACCTTGGTGCCGACGGCCGCATGGGCCGGCTCGACGTAGGCCAGTGCCACCGGGAATCCCAGGGTCGGGGATGGTTGTCCGGAGGTGACGGCACCGATCTGCGTGCCGTCGATGGACACCGGGTAGCCGCCGCGGCCGGCGCGACGGCCCAGTCCCTTCAGCCCAACCAGGACCTTCCGGGGGCCTTCGGCCTTGATGGCTTCCAAGGCCGCCCGACCCACAAAGTCCTCTTCCTTCTTGAAGGAGACGATGGGGCCCAGGTTGGCTTCGAAGGGGTTGCCCTCGAGGGAAAGCTCGTTGCCGTACAGCGGCATGCCGGCTTCCAGTCGCAGCGAATCGCGGCAGGCCAGTCCGGCGGGGACCAGCCCGTGGTTAGCTCCGGCGGTCATCAGTGCATCCCAGAGGGCAGGTGCCTGCTCGTTGGGCAGGTACAGCTCGAAGCCGTCCTCACCGGTGTATCCGGTGCGGGCCAGCAGCACATCGAAGCCGGCCACGGTGGCGTCATCCGCGGAGTAGTACTTCATATCGGAGACATGGCCCCTAGTCGCTTCATCGACGAGTTCGTGCAGGATGGCCACGGAGGCCGGCCCCTGCACGGCGATCAGCGAGGTCTCATCCGAGGCGTCGGTGACCGTGACGTCGAAGCCGGCTGCGCGTTCGGCCAGTGCCGCGGCAACCACCGGAGCGTTGCCGGCGTTGGGCACCACGAGGAACTTTTCCTCGCCGCGGCGGTAGGTGATCAGGTCGTCAATAATGCCGCCTGCTTCGTTGCAAATGACCGAGTACTTGGCCCGGCCCACCTTCATCACCGCCAGGTTTCCTGCCAGTGCGGAGTTCAGGAACTTCGCGGCCTCGGGTCCCTGGACCCAGACCTCGCCCATGTGGGAGAGATCGAATAGGCCGGCGGTGGCGCGCACGGCCTTGTGCTCCGCCAATTCCGATGCGTACTTCAGCGGCATGTCCCAGCCACCGAAGTCGGTGAAGGAGGCACCAAGCTCGGCATGTTTTCCATGCAAGGAGGTTTTTTTCGGGTCGCTCATCAAGCTACCTTTCGTGAGGCAAAAACGAGTGGTCTGGGATTAGTTTTCGAAGGCTTCCGGCGGCGGGCAGGAGCAGATCAAGTTCCTGTCGCCACCGGCGCCATCGATACGTCCCACGGACGGGAAATACTTGTCCACGCGCAGGGCACGGACCGGGAAGGCCGCCTGCTCGACGGTGTACTTGCGGTCCCAAGCGGTGTTGACCACGGCTGCCACGGTGTGCGGGGCGTGGCGCAGCGGAGATTCCTCGATGGTGAAGTCTCCGGCCAGCACCTGCTCCATTTCGCCGTGGATCGCGATCATGGCCTCAATGAAGCGTTCGATCTCGGCCAGGTCCTCGGACTCGGTCGGCTCAACCATCAGGGTGCCGGCGACCGGGAAGGAGAGCGTCGGTGCGTGGAAGCCGAAGTCCATCAGGCGCTTGGACACATCCTCCGCGGTGACGCCGGTCTTGTTGGTCAGCTCGCGCAGATCCAAGATGCACTCGTGTGCGACCAGGCCCTTGTTGCCGGTGAACAGGATCGGGAAGTACGCGTTGAGGCGCGAGGCGATGTAGTTCGCCGAAAGGATCGCGGTCTTGGTGGCGCTGGTCAATCCTTCGCCGCCCATCATTGCGATGTAGGCCCAGGAGATCGGCAGCACGCCGGCGGAGCCGAACATGGTGGCAACCACCGGGACGCCGTCGCGCATCGAGTAGGTGCCCGAAGCGTCGCCCGGCAGGAACGGGATCAGGTGCTCGGCCACGCCGATCGGTCCCACGCCCGGTCCGCCGCCGCCGTGCGGGATGCAGAAGGTCTTGTGCAGGTTCAGGTGCGAGACATCCCCGCCGAACTTGCCCGGCTGGGCCAAGCCCACCAGGGCGTTCATGTTGGCGCCATCGATGTAGACCTGACCGCCGGCACCGTGGACCTTGTCGCAGACCTCGCGCACGTCGGAGTCGTAGACACCGTGGGTGGAGGGGTAGGTGATCATGATCGCTGCCAGGGTGTCCTTATTGGCTTCGATCTTTGCATCCAGGTCCGCGGCGTCGATCGATCCATCTGCTGCGGTCTTCACCACGACGACCTTCATGCCGGCCAGAACCGCCGAGGCGGCGTTGGTGCCGTGCGCGGAGGCAGGGATCAGACAGACCGTGCGCTGGTCATCGCCGTTGGAACGGTGGTAGGAGCTGATCGCCAGCAGGCCCGCGTATTCGCCCTGCGAACCGGCATTGGGCTGGATGGAGACACCGGCGTAACCGGTGATGGTGGTCAGGCGGCCTTCGAGGTCGGTGATCAGTTCGCGCCAGCCGGCGGTCTGGTGTTCCGGGGCGAAGGGGTGGATGGAGGCGAACTCGGGCCAGGAGATGGATTCCATCTCGGCGGTGGAGTTCAGCTTCATGGTGCACGAGCCCAACGGGATCATGGTGCGATCCAGTGCCAGGTCGCGGTCCGAGAGGCGGCGCAGGTAGCGCAGCATCTGGGTCTCGGACTTGATGGTGTTGAAGATCGGGTGGGTCATGAAGTCGCTGGTGCGTTGCACGGCCGCGGGCAGTTCGAAGCCCTCGGCCTTCGGTGCCGCACCCTCGATGCCGAAGACCGAAGCGATCGCTGCCACGTGGGCAGCGGTGGTGGTCTCATCGGTGGAGATGCCCACGGTGGTGGCATCCACACGGCGCAGGTTGATGCTCGCTTCTTCGGCCTTAGTGATGATGGAATCGGCGTTCTCGACGGTGACCTGCACGGTGTCGAAGAAGGACTCGGAGGCCAGAATCAGACCGGCACCGGAGAGCGCGGTGGCGATGGTGCGTGCGTGGTTGTGCGTGCGCTGGGCGATGGCCTTGACGCCGGCCGGACCGTGGTATACACCGAACATCGACGCGGTGATGGCCAACAGCGCCTGGGCGGTGCAAATATTGGAGGTGGCCTTCTCGCGGCGGATGTGCTGCTCGCGGGTTTGCAGGGCCAGGCGGTAACCGGGGGTTCCGGTGTCATCCTTGGATACTCCGACCAGGCGGCCGGGCAGGGAACGCTCCAGGCCGTTACGCACGGCCAAGTAGGCGGCGTGCGGGCCACCGAAGAACAGCGGGACCCCGAAGCGCTGGGTGTTGCCCACGGCGATGTCTGCACCCTGGTCGCCCGGGGCGGCGATCATGGTCAGGGCCAGAATGTCGGCGGCGATGGTGACCATCGCACCGCGCTCCTTGGCTGCGGCGATCACGGCGCTGTGGTCGATGACAGCACCGTCATTGCCCGGCTGCTGCAGCACGATGCCAGAGATCTCACCCTCGGGCAGGCCGCTGGACAGGTCGGCAATTTCGACTTCGAAGCCCAGGGCGTCCGCGCGGCCCTGCACCACGGCAACGGTCTGCGGGAAGAGGTTGGAATCCAGCACGGTCTTAGCGTCGGCCTTGGCCTTGTTGGCGCGGCGCATCAACAGCACGGACTCGGCGACGGCGGAGGCCTCGTCGAGCATCGAGGCGTTGGCGATCGGCAGCCCGGTCAGGTCCATCACCATGGTCTGGAAGTTCAGCAGTGCTTCCAGGCGGCCCTGGGAGATCTCCGGCTGGTACGGGGTGTAGGCGGTGTACCAGGCCGGAGCCTCAAGTACGTTGCGCAGGATGACCGGCGGGGTGTGGGTGTCGGAGAAACCCTGGCCGATCATCTGGGTCTTCATGATGTTCTTCCCAGCCAGCTCGCGCAGGTCGGACAGGACCTCGGCCTCGGAACGCGGCGCGGGAAGATCCAGTGGTTCACTCTGACGGATATCGGCCGGGACGGCCGTGTCGACGAGTTCGTCGAGGGAGGAATAGCCAAGCTGTGCAAGCATGGTGTCGATGTCGTTGCCTTGCGGGCCAATATGGCGGGCGACGAACTCAGCGGACGGGGTCACGGTCATGGGGAACTCCATTGGGTCATCGGCGTGCGTACACACCGAACGAGCTGCAAGTCCCTCCCCGACCCTGTTGCTTGACCTGAGAGTTTCCGCGTCGTGCCATGGTAGGCGGCACGAGCTTGCACCTTCGGTGAGCATCACCGCCGGGGCGATGTTGCTGCTTTCCAGAGTTGCCTCTTCGCGGCGGTACGGGGGCCTGAGAGTTTCCCGGGGAGGAATTGCTCCTACGGCGCCCGACCAACAAATGTTGAACGGGACTCTCCCGCCGCATGTCAGTGGCTGCGCCCCTTGCGGGGCACGGTCACCATCCTACCGGCGAAGCGTGAGCCATACAACATGGGACCTGACGGCCCAATCCACTGCGCGCTATTGGCGCTTCACCAGCGGATGCCGGGGCTTCGAGTCGGCGGTCTGCTCCCCCCGCGCCGACGCGGATGACTGTTTACTCTTCTCCCTCGTCGTCGAGCAGGCAATGGGGTTTGGCTTCGAAACCCATCGGCAGCTCGACGGAATAGGGAATACCCCACGCGCTGCGATAGGCAATGCGCACCCCATCGAATGAGGACTCCGCGCCCCGGTCCACCGGCTCAACGGCGATGATGGCGGATTCGGTCGCGCCGCCGCCGAGCACAGCAGGCAATTCGGCGAGCCCCCGCCAGGCCGCTTCCGCATCGGTCCCCTCGGTGCGCACCGGAAAATGCTCCACGCCGATGCCACCAACCACGTGTTGGACCCCGGCGTCGACCAGCCTGAAGTTCACGGAGCCCAGCAACTCAATGGACCGCACAATGACCTTCTTGCCCGGTTTCACCTCAAGGTGCGGGGTGGTGATGGCGCCGGGCGACGTCCCGGGGGTTCCCGTGCTGTAACACGTGAGGCCACCACCGCGTTCGGCACCCACCGGGTCAAGCATCCGGTATCCCACCCAGCCAGCGGTGGCGACCACCACGGCGATGGCACCGAAGGCAACCGGTCGCGGCCAGCAGGCCGACGGGTTACTTTCGAACGACTGTGAAGTGGTTTCCAGCATGGCACACGGCCTTTCCCTGATGCCGCACCGCGGGTCCTCCGCGTGCTGAGGTTCAGATCATCCTAGTCGGCGGGGAAGAAACCGGACAGCGCCCGGCGAACCGCGACCGGAACCAGATCATGACCCCGACGTGGGAGCTACACGATCCCGGTGACCCCCAGCCACGAACCAATGGCAAAGGTGACCCCGAGCGCTGCGGCCCCGCCGATCAGCACCCGTAGCGTCGGTCGAAGCATGGGCGCCCCGCCCAGCCGGGCACCGAGCGCGCCGGTGATTCCCAGCGCCAGCATCACGGCCATGAATGTCACCGGGATCTTCAATTCCATAGGCAGGAACACCGCGGTGGCGAAAGGCAGCATGGCACCCACAGTGAAGGCGACCGCCGAGGCCAGTGCCGCATTCCAGGGGTTGAGCACCTCGTTTTCATCAAGCTGCAATTCGATGTCCAGGTGTGCAGCCAGCGCATCATGGGCGGTCAGTTCCTGGGCCACCTGCGCGGCGGTCTCCGGCTTGAGGCCCTTGGCCTGGTAGAGCCCGGTCAGTTCGGCCAGTTCCTCCTCGGGCATCTGTTTGAGTTCCAGGCGTTCTTTTTCGATGAGCGCTTTTTGCGAATCGGCCGAGCTGGATACCGAGACGTATTCGCCCAGCGCCATGGAGATGGCCCCGCCGATCAACGCTGCGGCACCTGCTGTCAGCACCGGGCCCGTGGCCGTGGTGGCACTGGCTACGCCGATCACCACGGCAGCGACGGACACGATCCCGTCGTTGGCGCCCAGTACCCCGGCGCGCAACTTGTTCAGCCGTTCGGCAACTCCGGTGTCGTGTGGTTCATCATGGTGCTGCAGCTGAGGTTCTTCTTGCCCATTCATGCTCCCCAGCAAAACACTCAAGTCCATCGATTGGCCAGCATCGACGCGCTGATCCGCCCAAAGCGCACCGAGGGTGCGCTACCGTGCCACGGCGCCCAAGGAGACGAAATCCGGGTAGCGGGCCGAGAGCTTGTCCCCCGAAGAGGTGCCGGTCAGCCGGCGTTTGACCCACGGACCCAAATGTTCCCGAGCCCAGATCGCATCGGCGCGCAGCTGCGCGGCACGCGATAGGGCCAGTGGTGCGGCAAGATCCGGTACCTCGATCTCGCTCTGGTGTTCGAGTACGCGCAGCACCTTCCTGGCCATCAGGGTGTGGCCTGCACCGTTCATGTGCAGACGGTCGGTGGACCAATAGCGCAGGTCCCGGAATTCACGCCACCTCCAGTAATCGGCGATCACCGCACCGGTTTCTTCAGCGATTTCGCGTACCGCCTCGTTGTAGATTGCGGTGCGGCCGCGTGTGGTGGAGAAGATCGCTGACCCATTGGAGTCGAATCCGGTAAAAAGCAGTAGCGTCGTCCCGGTTCCGGCCAGCGTGATCGCCATGTCGCGGTATCGGACCATCAGCGCATCGATGTCGACGCTGGGGCGCAGGATGTCATTGCCGCCCATGTACAAGGTGGCCAGCGTGGGCTTCAGGGCCAGCGCGGCGGGCAGTTGCTCGGCGATCACCTGGTCGATCTTTTTTCCGCGGATCGCAAGATTCGCATATCCCCAGTCCGGGTGGATGCAGAGCTGCTCGGCCACCCGATCGGCCCAGCCGCGCACCTGGTTGGGGCGGGTTTCATCCACGTCTCCCATGCCTTCGGTGAAGGAGTCGCCCAATGCCACAAATCGTTTCGAGAATTCCACTCGCCCAGCTTAGCGCCAGAGCGGTTCATGGGCAGCACCGGGCCGGGACACAGCAGGCACCCAGAAATCGGGTGCACGCTGGAAAACATGAAGACCAAAAAACGTCGCACCGCACCTCACGGCACCACCGCCAGCAATCGCGCGGTCATGGGACATGACGCTGCTCCAGTAGCGAGTCCCACGTCTTTGCCCGGAGAAGAGATCGTGGCTCCGCGGACCGTGGGACCCGAAACCTATGAAGTCTCGATGGAATTTGTGGCCACCGTGCAGTCCGCCAACCCGGCGCAGATTCCGTGGCTTGATCAAATCCGTCGCGATCAGCAACTCAACGATTCCTTCAGCGAGGTCATCTAGCACCCAGGCGGCTTGTTCCCCAACTTAGCCGCCGAGCAATACCTGGCGCGCCAGGACGCTAAGCTGTCCGCCGTGCGAGCCGGTCCCGTTGACCTCGGCGCGCGCCGGAATGTAACCCAGCGCCAGCCCGTAGGCGGGATCCGCGTAACCCAGCGAGGCATTGGCCCCATCGTGACCAAAGGCCCGGGCCGAGCCGAAGTCGTTATTGGCATGTGCCTTCATAAAGCCGATGGCGAAGGCCCCCAGGTGCCCTCCGGCCCGATCCAGACCGAAGACACGATCCTGGCTGACTTTGGCAATGGTTTCCTCGGTCAACAGTGGCGCATGTTCGTCGCCTGACTCGTCAATGAACCCGGTGCCCACTGCCGCGTAGAGCCTGGCCAGACCCAGTGCGCTGGCCACCCCGCCGATCGCTGCCGGGCCGCCCTCGCGGATGGCACGCACGTTGGGCACCTCCATGATCTCGAAGCTTTGCCCCTTGGGTCCGTCAAAGCCTCCGGTGGAATTCAGCGCCAGACCCAACGGGGAGAACGGGTCAATGAAGGGTGGTGGTGGGCCTTGGGCCGCCGTGAGCACCGGGTGATAGCGCGATTCCAGTTCCTCGGGCAACCCGAGGTAGAAGTCAATGTTGTGTGGTGCGCGGATGCGCCGCTCGAAGATGTCTTGCAGGGATTCTTGGGCGCAGCGGCGGGCCAGTTCCTCCATGAAGACGCCCATGGTCAGCGCATGATAGCTGTGCGTTCCCGGCGATTTCCACAGCGGGGCGGTTGCGGCGATGATGCTGGCCGCCAACCGCGAATCGAGCAGTTCTTCCTGGGTGAACCCGCCGGGAACCCCGGGCAGTCCCCCCTGGTGGCTCAGTAGCTGTTCCACGGTGATGCCGGCCTTGCCTGCCGCGGCGAACTCGGGCCAGTACAGGGCCACCGGTGCTTCAAGATCCAACAGGCCCTGCTGCACCAACAATGCCATCACGATGGCCCCGGCTCCCTTGGAGCAGGAGAACACTCCGGTCATGGATTCAGGGGTGGAGTCCTTCCCCACGCTCATATCCAGCACCAGGTTTCCACCCTGGTAAATGGCCAGCTGCCCGGAATAATCCGGGTCCTCGGCGGCGAAGGAAGCCATGAGCTGCGCCACCGGGGCGAAGCGCTGGTCGATGACATGGGTGTGGTTCATCTGCGTAGTCACGTCCCACACATTACCCATCGCCGCGGGTCCCATGCCTTATTTCGGCTCAGGAGGAGGGTGTTTCCTGGCGGTAGCGCAACAGCCAACGATCTTCGACTCGCTGCCAGAAGGAGGAGCAGAGGATCACTTGGTCCCCGGCCAACAGCCGATAAGCCAGTTGGACCTTGTCCCTGCCCCACGGGGTTACGGCCAGGACCTGCAGCGCACCGCCGGCATGCAAGGGGGCCCCGGAGTTGAAGGCGGTGATGATGGTGGAGCGGTCGGTCAATGATCCATCCCGGCTGATCTCTTGGAACTCCGGGTGCAGGAATGCCATGACTTCGGTCAGGTCGCTGCGTACCGTCGGTGAGAGCAGCTCGCTTTCGAGTTCAAAAACCATCTGTACGTCCGCCGTGCTGCTGGCCGAGGGGTCGGTGGCCTTGGCTGCTCCGGATTCGGGCACCGGGGCCGCTGGGCGTGCGTCCGGGGCGGGGGAAGTTTCTTCGGCAGCCGGGGCGGGGTCTGCCGGTTCCGTTGTCTTGTCGGCAGCCGTGGGATCCGTTGTCCCCGAGGTTCCGGCAAGCCCGGGACCGGCATTAGGTGCCCGCCCTGCCTGGTAGGCGGTCGCCGCGTCGCGCGCTCGTACGTCTGCGGCCTCGTTCAGTTCGTGGCCGGCATGTCCCTTGACCCATTCGAAGGTGTATTTGCGGCCCTTGATGGCTTCGTCGATTTCCTTGAACAGGTCCAGGTTGAGCACCGGCTTGCCGTCGGACTTCTTCCACCCCTTTTTCTTCCATCCCGGCATCCACTTGGTCACCGAGTTGATGACGTACTGCGAGTCGCACAGGATGTGCAGATCTTCATCGGGCAGGTGGGCGGTGGAGCGGAAGAGGTCGAGCACCGCCATGAGCTCACCCATGTTGTTGGTGCCGTGTGCCCAACCGCCGGAGCGCCAACGCGCATCGTCGATGTACCAAGCCCACCCTGCGGGTCCTGGGTTTCCGAGTGCTGATCCGTCTGCGGCTGCGGTGATCGTCATGGCTTCAATCCTGCCACGGCTCCACCGACACAATCGCATCGGTCCCGATCGTGGTCCCCCACCCATGGTCTTGTCCGATCCCAGGTCGTACGCTGGGGCCATAGGGATGGGCTGGACACCGCGACACCATTGAACCGCCGCCGAAGACTTGGGTTTGGTGCCGGACCCGGGACACATCATCTGCCCGGTTCCCGAACGCCTTCCAACATTTTAAGTTTCTTGGATCCCGTCCGTTGAGCAAAAAACTGCGGAAGGCAGTGGTGCCATTGTCAGGTAACCAAGCCGTCGCCTACAAATCCCCGGGAATCGTGGAAATCATCGATACCCCCTACCCCACCTTTGAACTCAAAGACGGACCCGGAGTCAACCCTTCCAACATCGGGCGAAAAGTCTCGCACGGAGTCATCCTGCGCACCGTCACCACCAACATCTGCGGCTCAGACCAACACATGGTCCGCGGCCGCACCACCGCCCCGGCCGGACTGGTCCTGGGACACGAAATCACCGGCGAAGTCATCGAGACCGGACCCGACGTCGAATTCATCAAGGTCGGAGACATCGTCTCGGTCCCCTTCAACATCTCCTGGGGACGCTGCCGCAACTGCAAGGAAGCGAAAACCGGAATCTGCCTGAACGTAAACCCCGACCGACCAGGCTCCGCCTACGGCTACGTGGACATGGGCGGCTGGGTCGGCGGACAAGCCGAATACGTGCTGGTCCCCTACGCCGACTGGAACCTGCTCAAATTCCCTGACCGCGACCAAGCCCTGGAAAAAATCATGGACCTGAGCATGCTCTCGGACATCCTCCCCACCGGATTCCACGGCGCGGTCAGCGCCGGGGTCACCGTGGGCTCCACCGTGTATGTGGCGGGAGCCGGACCCGTGGGACTCGCAGCAGCCGCAGCCTCCCAGCTACTCGGAGCCGCGGTGGTCATCGTCGGGGACATGAACGAGGACCGACTCGCCCAGGCACGCTCCTTCGGCTGCGAAGCCATCAACGTCGGAGCCGGAGACCCGGCGGACCAAATCGAACAGATCCTGGGCGTACGCGAAGTGGACTGCGGCATCGACGCGGTCGGCTTCGAAGCCCGTGGCCACGGAGGCGGAGCCGGCGCCCAAGAAGCTCCGGCGACGGTGCTGAACTCCCTGATGGATCTCACCGCCGCCGGTGGTTCGCTGGGCATCCCGGGCTTGTATGTCACCGGGGACCCCGGGGCCGCGGACGAGGCGGCGAAGAAGGGCAGCCTGTCCCTGTCGCTGGGCACCGGCTGGGCCAAGTCCCTGTCCTTCACCACCGGCCAATGCCCGGTGATGAAGTACAACCGCCAGCTGATGATGGCCATCCTGCACGATCGGATCCACATCGCCAAGGCGGTCAACGCGCAGGCGATCTCCCTGGCCGATGCACCGCGCGGCTACGCGGAGTTCGATGCCGGCGCAGCCACCAAGTACGTCCTGGACCCTCATGGCTACCTCTCCGCGTAGTCATCCACCATCCCCACCAGTAGGAGCAGTGCCATGTCATTGAATCTCGCGGATGCCCGCACCATTATTACCGCCGCCGAGGCGAAAGCCACCGAAATCGGCCAGCCCATGAACATCGCTGTCGTCGACGCCGGAGGGAACCTCGTCTCCCATGTCCGGATGGACGGGGCGTGGCTGGGCAGCATCGATATTTCCATCAATAAGGCCTTCACCGCGCGTGCCTTCGACCTGCCGACCAAGGATCTTGCGGATAACGCGCAGCCGACCCAGCAGTTCTACGGCATCCATGCGTCAAACCACGGGCGCATCATGATTTTCGCCGGAGGCATCCCAGTGAAACGTGACGGTGTGGTCGTCGGTGCCATCGGGGTCAGCGGCGGGGCCGGAGACCAGGACCAGTCCGTGGCGGAGGCCGGCAGCACCGCTCTCTAACTGAACCGGGCGGTTCCCCACCGGCGTCGATGCAGACTGCACGGTTGACTGTGGGGGTGCCACAGCCGACGCTGCCCAGAGCATTTTAGATCCTTGACCCACAGCGGGTGAGGCACCTACCGGGCATAACAAAGACACTGGCCCCACCTTTACGGTGGGGCCAGTGTCTTTGTTGCTATTAGTTCTGCTAGGAGACCGATTCATCCGATGGCACGGCAGATTCCGGCTCGTAGTCCGACTCATCCGATGGCACTGCTGGTGTCGGCGCAAAAACTGGCGCCGAGAACGTCGAAGGGGCCGTCTCTGCGGTTTTTCCCGTGCTATTGAGGAGGCCGGAGAGCATTCCGGCGATATCAATATCGGTGCTGCCCTTGATCATGGCAAGTCCCTCGGTGACCACGCGGTTCGCCTGCTTAACGGCATCCGAAGCACCGTCTGAACTGATCACCGTGTAGTTGTCGATACCTGCCACGGCATCCGAACTGGCCTTGACGATCTCCGGCAACGCGCTGATTGCCAAGAACGCCAGTGAGGCTTCGTTGTGACCGGTCAGTGCCACGGCCTTGGCATCTTCAGCCCTAGCGGTTGCTTCACCAATGGCCGCGATGGCGGCACCCTCCGCCTCGCCACGTACGCGAACGGCGTCGGCTTCCGCCCTGGCCTTGAGTTCAATGGCCGAGGCTTCACCCTCTGCTTGGAACACCTCGGCGTTCTTCGATGCCTCGGCTTCAACGGTCTTTGCCTCGGCACGGGCCTGAGCATCGGCGATAGACGCCTTTTTGGAACCCTCGGCTTCAATGGCCTTCGAGTTGGCGCGCGCGGTGGCGCTGAAAATGTCGGCGTCTCGCTTGGCCTCTGCTTCGGTACGCATCTTGTAGGCCTGGGCATCGGCGGGCTTGTGCACTTCGATGTCCAGGCGTTCCTGTTCCACCAGGGCCTGCTCCGTCAGGGCCTTGCGCTCCAGTTCAGCAACCGTCACGTCCTGCTCTGCCTTGGCGATTCCTTGGGCAGCGCCGGCAATGGCTTCGGCCCGGTCCTGTTCTGCCTTGAACTCGGACTTCTTGATCGCCAGGTCGCGCATCAATGCGGCGGTGGCACCCTCTTGCTCGATGCGGGCCGCCTCAGATTCTTGGAAGGCCCTGGACGTGGCGACACGAGCTTCACGCTTGGCTCGTTCCAGACCCGGCTTGCCGACTTCTTCGAGGTAGTCGATGGTCGTTGGTACGTTGTCCGGGCCGATCACGATACGGGAAGGAGTGCTGACCGAGGAGATGTTGAATGCGTCGATCTGGATTCCCTGCTCCGCGAACTGGGTAACCGCCGATTCCAGGGACTGGTCCTGGAATTCCTTGCGGTTGTTGTTCGCGTCCTCCACCGACATGGCAGAAACGATGCCGCGCAGCACGCCCTCTGCAGACTTGGTCACCGAGGCGTTCAGGTCGTCCTTGGAGTGCGTGAGGAACCGTTGGACGGCCTTGCTCATGCCATCGACAGAATCGTCGTACTTGAAGTTCAGGCTGGCTGTCACCGAGGTGGTGATGAAGTTCTTGTCAACGCCTTCCACAGCAAGCTCTACCTGTCGCTGTTCGAGAGACATGACGTATTTCTGGTGGATTACCGGCAGGAAAAGCACGATGCCCTTGGTAAATATTTGCACCTGCCCCTTCGCGCCCTTACCGGCGCGGATGATTGCCTGGTTGGGTGCGACAGTAACCAGTCGGGTGGTGGCGTACCAGACGAGGGCTATGAGGACAGCGATGATCGCTGCGACGGCGATGACAGTTCCATTTTCGGCAAAAGCCATGGTTAGAATCCGTTCAGTTCGGAGGTAGATGCGACTCTTATACGGTCTTCAACAATTGCCACGACAGCAATTGGTGTGCCCTTCACGATCGGGCTGGTTGAAAATACGAGACGCTGGTTGATTTCGTCGGGGTGGTCCAGCTGCACTTTCCCGACGATGTCGTTGATGTCTGTGGTGGCGACGCCAAGTAGTCCGATGACCTCGTGCGGCTGTGCGTCAGAGATACTTGCCAGCTTTCGGGCAAGCAGCGCTACGCCCACGATGGCAATCACTCCTAGAACGGTTCCCGCACTGTAGGCCAGAAAGAGTGGACCGTCGTTGAGCAACACAATCGCACCCGCGGCGCCGAAAAGCGTGGCTGCCGCACCGACGGCAGTGGTGGAGATGATGCCGTCGAAGAAATCGACAAGCTCTCCCAGCGTCATGGACACGATGAGGAGCAGGAGGCCAATGCCTCCGATCACTGCGAATGCGAGCATGCGGATTCCTTCTTGGGTTGTTTTCCGGACCTCATGGCACGGCACGATTCAAGTACTCGGCGTTGGCGAGGGCCCACGTTTCCGACGCTTCGCGTGCTGTGATTACTTCCTGAAGCGTCAGGTTGGGCACCCAGTCGAGCTCCCTCGATTGCCTCACCTGACATAAAGTCTATTGGTTAGCTGTATAAAGTGGGGCCAGCGCAGTCGCAAGCCGACCTGACGCGCAAGGCATTTGCTCCCCGGACGATACGTACCGACATGGTTAGTTCGCCAAAAAGAGCATCCAACCAGAATTCGGTTCGCGGACCGTTCGAGGTGGGCCCATCTCTAGGCGGTGAACTTCTAGCCGGCCGATGATCCAGCTGGATCGCCCACCGGAAGCAGACGGGCAAAGACGAGAGAATCCTGCGCCTGTCCGTCGATGCGCTTGTGCTCGCGCAGGTAATCCACCTGTTGCATCCCGATCTTTTCCAGCATCCGTACCGAGCCGGTGTTCTCCGGCCGGCAGGTGGCCACCACCCTGGTGATCCCCAGATGTGACCCGGCCCAAGCCAGTAGCGCCTCGGCGGCCTCCGCCGCATACCCGTTGCCCCACGCATCACGGCGCAGGACGTAACCGATCTCCGCTTCACCGGGCCCGCGGACCAGATCCGATGTCCCGGTCATCAGCGCCACCGAACCGATGACCGATCCGTCCATGGCAACCGCCAAGGTCCAGGTCTCCCGTGGCACAGCACGCTGTTCCGCGGCGTATTCATCCAAAAACGCCGCGGTCTCTTGCGGCGTGTTGGGACCCCATTCGGCAAAGGCACACACCACCGGGTCGGAAGCGAAGGCCTGCACGGCGTCTAGGTCGCCGGGGTCGTATTCGTGCAATAGCAACCGTCGGGTGGAAATCTCCATGCTTCTTATGATGGCACGGTGCCAAAACCTTGCCCGGGACTGGTGCCCGCAATGTCGCTTCGGACCGCGCCCTCACATAGACTCGAAGGCGAACCCCCATCAGCACTCCCACGCAAGAACCGGCGGCAATGCAAAACAAAGATTCCTCAGTCCAAGCGACCTTCAATTCCGTCGCCCGGCGCTACGACCTGATCAACCGTCTGATGACCCTGGGCTCGCACCAAACGTGGTGCCGGGAGGTCGCCGCCCGCGCCACCTCATTCCCGGGACTCGACTACCTTGATCTGGCCACAGGAACCGGCGTCATCGCCCGCGAAATACGCAAACAGCACCCCGCGGCCAACATTACCGGCGCCGATTTCTCTGAATCGATGTTGGATCTGGCCCGGCAGATCAATGGCGGATCGGGAATTGAGTGGCAGTTCGCCGACGCCCACGAGTTGCCCTTCGCCGATGAGTCGTTCGATGCCGTGACCCACGGTTACCTGTTGCGCAACGTCAGCGACCTGGATACGGTGCTGGCCGAGCAATTCCGTGTCTTGAAGCCCGGCGGCATGGTCTCGGCCCTCGAGTCCTCTCCCCCGGCCGGCCCGCTGGCACCGGTCATCCGCATGGGCATGCGTATGGTCATCCCGACACTGGGACAGTTCATCGGCAAGGACCGCGCCTCCTACGAGTACCTGGTCGATTCCACGCTTGGTTTCCTGACCCCGGAGGCCTTGCGCGAGCGCTTCACCCGAGCAGGTTTTGAAGACGTGAGTGTCAAGGCCAAGTACCTGAGCACCAACATGCTCTGGAGCGCGCGCAAACCGTCCTGATGAGCTAGGTGTAACCGCCCCTCGGGTACCGCGATCCACACCGGATTTGCCGCAGGGCTAGGATCAAGCCATGGAATCCCTCCTCAGCACCGAACAACATGCCCAGCTATACGATGCTGAAAACATTTGGTCAGCCGACGACGAGTTCTTTCTGGCCTTCGCCAACGAGCGCTCCGCGAGCCGGATCCTGGACCTGGGCTGTGGGACCGGCAGGTTGACGCTCGCACTTGCCGCCGCCGGACACGAGGTCACGGGCGTGGATCCGCACCCGGGGTCACTGGCCGCGGCACGCAGCAAACCTGCAGCCGAAACCGTGCGCTGGATCGAGGGCACCTCGGCCGTACTGAACGACGAGGCACCTTTTGATGCGGTGCTGATGACCTCGCACGTTGTCCAAGCCATCACCGACGACACAGAATGGGCTCGGACGCTCTTAGACATCTACCGGGTGCTGGCTCAGGGTGGACGGTTGATCTTCGACTCGCGTGATCCCCGATCACGAGCCTGGGAACGTTGGACGCCGGCCCAAACCAGGAACGAACTCACCCTGGCCGACGGCACCCACGTGCAGCTGTGGATCGATTCTGCCCCGAGCGACAACGGGCTCGTGAACATCACCGAGCACCGGCTCTTTGCCGATGGATCCCGGGAATTCGAGGATGCAGTCTTAGCTTTCCGCAGCGAGCAACAACTGCGTACGCACCTCTCCGACGCAGGCCTGCACGTCAGCTCGGTATTCGGCGGATGGCACCGGCAACCAGCGGGCCACGGCACCGGGGAACTGATCTGCATCGCCACCCGGTAGATGGGCGTGGCCAGAGTTGTTAGCGGTGATTTCGTCCCGTTTGCACGGTCGCCAACGCGCGGTGCAACGAAGCAAAAATCAAGGACCCCCACCCGGGAATTTCGAGTGGGGGTCCTTGGCCTGCTACAGATGAGCTTTTGGCCCAGTGGTTCTTAGAGCAGCGGGTAGAGCGGGTTGTGGCCGGATGCCACGAGCTCGGATTCACGCACGGGTTCCGGCGCGGTGCCGTTGCCCCAGGGGTTGCCGCCGAGAGCTTCGCGCCCGTGCGGTTCGAGCCAATTGGACAGGTCCGGGCCGACCGGGACGATCTGCGTCGGGTTGATGTCCTCGTGCACCACGTAGTAGTGCTTCTTGATCTGGTCGAAGTCGATGGTGTCACCGAATCCTGGCAGCGCGAACAGGTCACGGGCGTAGCCCCAGAGGTTCGGCATTTCGGTGAGTTTGTTGCGGTTGGCCTTGAAGTGGCCGTGGTAGACCGGGTCAAAGCGCACCAGCGTGGTGAAGAGTCGCACGTCGGCTTCGGTGATGGAGTCGCCCATCAGGAACCTGCGGGTGGCCAAGCGTTCCTCGAGCCAGTCCATGGCGATCCACAGACGGTCGTAGGCCTCATCGTAGGATTCCTGGCTTCCGGCGAAGCCGCAGCGGTAGACGCCGTTGTTGACCTCGGTGAAGATGCGCTTGATGATGGGCATCATTTCCTCAAGCTGGTCCTCGGGCAACAGATCCGGGGCACCGGCGCGGTGAAATTCCTTCCACTGGGTGGAGAGATCCAGGGTGATCTGCGGGTAGTCGTTAGTGACCACACCGCCGGTTGGCACATCGACGATGGCCGGAACGGTGATGCCGCGCGGGTAGTCATCGAAGCGCTTGAAGTAGTTCTCTTGGATGCGTTCGGTGCCCAGTATCGGGTCGACTCCGCCCGGATCCAGGTCGAAGGTCCAGGAGCGCGCATCGTGCACCGGGCCGGGGGTGCCCAGCGAGATGGCATCCTCCAGGCCCAGTAAGCGGCGCACGATGATGGCCCGGTTGGCCCAGGGGCAGGCCCGTGCGGCGACCAGTCGGTAACGTCCGGCCTCGACCGGCCACAGCTCGGCGCCCTCGGCGAGACCGCCGTGCACAGTGCCGATGGATCCCTCGTTGGGTTCGCCGGAAGTGCGCACCGCGTCGGGATCAGCGACGATTCGATCCTGGATGTAATTCGTGTCGCGCGTGAATTCCGCGCCTGTCACATAGGCACCGGCGGTGCTGTGCTGTTCTTCGCTCATGACCCAACCCTAGGTTCGGGTGCCCTCAAGCACCAAGGAGAATACGTAAGGACCTGCCCGGTGGCCCATATGCCGGCCCATGCGCTGAAGCATGGGCCGGCTTCCGGGGCAACGGGGTGGCAGGTCACCGAAGAACCCCCATGGTTTCTCCGGTGACCTGCCACCCCGCAAGACTTGGGGCGAACCCTTAGGCGGAAACGAGTGCTGCTTCGCGCACGGACTTCATCGCCACGGTCCACGGCACCAGCTGGTCCAGGACCGGTGCCAACGAGGCTGCCTGCAGCTCGGTCGGCTTGAAGACCGAGAAGTTTTCGAAGTCGGTGAACAGCGAGAACATGCCGGTCTTCTGCACGTGGGCCACCTGCAACTCAGACAGGATGCCGCGCAGGTGTTCGACGGCTCGCACTCCGTGGGCCGAGCCGTAGGAGACGATGCCTGCTGCCTTGTTGGCGAATTCGGCGTTCAGGTAGGACAGCGCGTTGGCCAGGGCTGGTGCGACCGAGTGGTTGTACTCGGGGGTGACGAAGATGTAGCCATCAAACTCGGCGATCTTCGCCGACCACGCCTTGGTGGTTTCGTTCTGGTAGTTCTGGTAGGCAGCCGGGTAAGCTTCATCCAGCAGTGTCAGCTTGAAGTCCGCGATGTCAACGAGCTCGTAGTCGGCATCGCCGCGCAGCTGGGCCTGTTCCAGAACCCACTGGGCCACGCCGGCGTTGTTGCGGCCCGGGCGGGTTGAACCGGTGATGATGGCAATCTTGGTCATGGGTGATCTCCTTGTTCGTGGGGCGGGGACGCATCCGAACTTTGCTGACACGTCAACTACAACTTGATATTTCAATACTCTCGCGAGAAGATTGATGTGTCAACTAAGTCGAATCAAGTGTGAGGAGCACCATGTCCGAGCCCCGATGGCTCACCGAAGAGGAACAGCAGTTGTGGCTGGAGTTCCGGGAATTTCTCTGGGGTTACCCCCGGGCGATGGACCGCCAATTGACCCGTGACGCCACGATGTCCAGCGGAGAGTATGCCGTTCTCGCCGCCGTCTCGCAGGCAGCCCCCGAGGCCCTGCGCTCGGGCGATCTGGCCACCACCTTGGAATGGGAACGCTCACGTGTCTCCCACCTTTTGCGGCGCATGGAGGCCAAGGGCCTGATCGAACGCTGCGCGTCCAGCGGCGACGGACGAGGCCAGGACATCACCCTGACCAGCGCCGGATGGGACACCGTCCGCAGCGCGGCACCCGGCCATGTCACGTTTGTGCGTGAGACTCTTCTTGACCCACTGTCCGCGGCCGAACAGGACCAATTGGGCCAGATGCTGTCCAAGATCCGTTGCGCGGCAGTCGAGCGCAACCTCTGGTAGCAGCCCCGCAGCGCATTGGCCCGGGCAGGGCCAAGCCTCGGAGGAAGCCTTACTCCCCGTGTTCGGTAGTGGAGGGCCAGTGACCGTCGGCGGTGAACGAAGTCGCCCAGTAGTACGGGTTCAACGCCCGTAACGGGAGCATGTCCCAGGTATTGGTTCCCTCTGGTCCCGGCACGGCGGCCAAGACGTCCGGCCCCCAGACGGCCAGTCGTTCCTGGCAGATGCCGCATGGGGCCAACACTTGGTAGGTGCCCTCCTGGGTACCGTTGGTCACGCAGGCCGAGGCGATCACACGCTTGCCCAAGGTGTATGCCTGGGCGACGGCTCCGGCCTCGGGACACATGGTCGCTGCCGCATTAAAATTATCGAAGCTGACGCTGGTGAGGATCTGTCCATCCTCCAAGCGGACGGCCGCGGCCGCGACCGAATCCTGCGCCCCGGGCCACCTGGCCCGAAGTTGTTCAATGGCGGAATTGACAAGAACCTGATTCGAATCCATGCGCTTATTCTGCCACGTTCCCGCGGATTCCGGCCGTTGTTCCCGTGCGTTGGTCCCCGAAACCGACAGGTTCCGGGTAGACGGCCCAAATGGCCACGTTTAATTGCAGGGGCGGCTCAGCGCGGTCCTCCAGGTCGGCTCCCCCGCCTAACGATCAGGTCGGCATGCCGAAGATTCAGCGCGTCACCGGCACCACAGCCCTGGGCAGAGGCCTTAGCTGCGTGCCTGGACGAGATTGGCGAACGGCAAGGGTCCGTGGACCTGGCGGAATTGAGCATGATAAAGGGCGTGGGCCCCGTTGAGCTCCGCTGCCGGAAATTCTTTCCATGCCACCAGCAGGTTCTCCGCGTCCGCCAGCTGCCAGATCAGCCGTCCGTCCCAATGTCCGGGTGGTTTCCCGCGGCCAAAATCGATAAATTCCTGGACCTGGCGTCGAAGTCCACGGTTGCCCTTGCTCCCGGGACCTGCCTTGCCGATGTACAGGACCTCCGCATCCGCGACCCAGTTGGCGGCGAGCTCGGCCTGAGCCAGGGAGGGGTTCTTCTTCTTAAATATCCCGGCCGTGCTCTTGGCCAGGAACCGCGGTTCACTGACCTCGGGCAGTAACAGGGCGAAGATCCCCTGATGTTGCGGAATTCGATTGATGTCAAGCGCCGTGAGGGGCCGGAACCCGGTGAATCCGTCGGCTTTGAGCGTCTTCTTGTTCAACGTCATCGATTCCTTGGATCTGGGCGGAGGGAATAGTGCTGGGCGATCTGCGATGCTAACGACGAATCGCACCTATCGATGGTACCCGGCACGGCCTTGCTCCTTCATCGGATGCCCTCCTGAAGATGGTTATCTCCGGCGTTGCCGCCTCTCCTGGTCCCGCCGAGAGCACAGCATGAGCAAGTACACGGGCGCCGAAAAAACAGCTGCGGCGGCGTCAACGACGAAGGGTGTCGTTTGCCTCCCGGGGGAAGCAAACGACACCCTATTATCGGTCCGGCCCCACGATGTGGCCTGTAGCAGAGCCTCAGCCGGCCTGAAGGGCCTTGACCAACTCGTTCACCGAGTCGAAGAGCGGGTGCTCGGCATCAAGCCCGGTGATCTTCGCCGTAGCCTCCACACTGGTGTTCTCGGCCAGGATCACGGCCATCTCCGCGGCTTCGGTGTCCTCCGGTGCGTTGAACCGAAGTGCCGCGCCCATGGCCTCAAGCAGTGCCACCGGCTTGACGCCTTGCTGGGCAAGTTCTGCCGCGGGGCCGATGAATCGCTCGCGGCGGCTGAGCTTGCGCAACGGTGCCCTGCCCACACGCACCACGGTGTCGGGCAGATGCTCGTTGGAGAACCGGGCCAGGATCTTTTGCACGTAGGCTTCCTGTTCCGCCTCGGCAAAGCCGTACTTGGAGACCAGCAAGGACTTGGTTTCCGCCAGTACCGCGGCGACCTTAGCGAAGACCTGCGGGTCGTTCATGGCATCGGAGATCTTTTCAAGTCCCGCCGCGTATCCCAGGTACGCCGTCGTGGCGTGCCCGGTGTTCACAGTGAAGAGCTTGCGCTCGATGTACGGGGCCAGATCGTCCACGAACGTTGCCCCGGAGATTTCCGGAACCGCATCTGCGAACGGAGTCCTATCGATGACCCATTCGAAGAACGTTTCCACCGTGACGTCCAAGCCTTGGCCCGGAGCCTGGTTGGGCACAATGCGGTCCACCGCGGTATTGGCAAACAACGCTTTGGCGTCGACGGCGTCGGCAGCTACCGAGTCATCGGCGCGTACCGCCGCTTCCAAAATGTCCGTGGCGTTGATCGCGTTCTCGCACGCCATCACCTGCAGCGGTGCCAGGCCTGCATCGCGTCCGGCGATGCCAGCGGCAATCAGCGGGGCCACGAACTTCAGGATGTGCGGTCCCACCGCGGTGGTGACCATGTCGGCGTTCGCGATCTCCGCAATCACCGCATCTTTCTGCGTGGCCGAGTTCAGTGCGCGGAAGTTATCCACCGTGCGTACTTGTGCTCCCTGCCCCACCTCGTGCACCTGGTAACTCTGCGCTGCATCGAGCTCGGAGATCAGCGCGTCGGCCACATCGGCAAACACAATCTCGTAGCCCGAGTCGTGCAACAACAGGCCCACGAAGCCTCGGCCGATGTTCCCGGCCCCAAAATGTACTACCTTCACGATGCGTTGACCTTTCCGAAAATATCGAGGATTTCCTCGCGGGTGGTGGCGTTTTCCAGCCGTGCCACCTGCGTCTTGTCGGTGAAGACCCGCGCAATGGAGGACAGGATGGCTAGGTGCTCGTTGTTCATCCCGGCGATGCCGACAACGAACTTGACCTCCTTGCCGTTCCAGTCAATGCCCTCGGGATAGCGGATGATCGATACCGCGGAGCTGGCGATGTTGCCCTTGGCTTCGTTGGTTCCGTGCGGGATGGCCAGGAAGTTGCCCATGTAGGTGGACACCGAGGCCTCGCGGGTGTGCATCGAGGCCACGTACTCCTCGTTGACGGCACCGCGTGCCAGCAGCAGGGCTCCGGCCTCGTCGATGGCAGCATCGCGCGAGGCTGCGGTGCCGGTGAGTACCACGCTCTCGGCCACCAGCACACCACGGCCCGGAGCAAGATCCTCCTGCGCCGGTTCCGCCACGTGCCTGGCGCTCGTCGAAACCCCTGCTGCACCAGTTCCGGCTGCTGCAGCAGATGCCGCGCCGGCGGAAACCGACACGGATTCTTCCGGAGCCGAGTTGCGGGTGCGCACCAGCTCCACGATTTCGTCATAGCGCGGGCTATTCATGAAGTTATCCACCGCCACGTGCACGGCACTGGCCGTCACCGGCTTGGCACGTGCGGCCAGGTCCTGGTGGGTGACCACGATGTCGTAGGTGTCGGTGAGGTTCGCGATGGCCGAGTTGGTGACCTTGACGTCGGTCAGTCCGGCCTTCTTGAACATATTGCGCAACACCGAGGCTCCCATGGCACTCGAGCCCATGCCGGCGTCGCACGCGAAGACCACGTTGTTCACCGGGCCAGCATTCGCATCGGCGGCAAAGGCAAAGCCCACCGAGCTCTTCTTGCCCTTCATGGCTTCCATCTTGGCCGCTGCCTCGCCCAGCTCGTCACCCTCGGGGGTCTTGGAGATCTTGAGCAGGAACGAACCGATCAGGAAGGAAACGACCGTCGCTGCGAGAACCGAGAGCGTGACGCCCAGGTAGCTGTCCGGGGACGTCATGGCGAACACCGCGAAGATGCTGCCCGGGGCGGCGGGGGCCCGCAAGCCCGCACCGGTGAGCACCAGCATGAAGATCCCGCTCATGCCGCCGCCGATGGCGGCCAAGATCATGATCGGCTTCATCAGGATGTAGGGGAAGTAGATCTCGTGGATGCCGCCGACAAACTGAATCAGCGCCGCACCCGGGGCCGAGGCCTTGGCCATCCCCTTGCCGAAGATCGCATAGGCCAGCAGAATGCCGAAGCCCGGGCCGGGGTTGGCCTCAAGCAAGAAGAGGATCGATTTGCCCTGCTCCAGTGCCTGCTCCGTGCCCAGCGGGGTCAGGATGCCGTGGTTGATGGCATTGTTCAGGAACAGGACCTTGGCCGGTTCAATGAAAATGCTGGTCAGCGGCAGCAGGCCGTTGTTGACCAGGAACTGGACGACGGCTCCGGCACCGTTGGAGAACGCAACCACCAGCGGGTTGACCAGCACCATGCCAAAGATCGCCATGATCGCCCCGACGATGCCCGAGGAGAAGTTGTCGATCAACATCTCGAAGCCGGGCTTGATTTTCCCAGCCCACGCGCCGTCGAGCTTCTTCATGACCCAGGCCGAGAGCGGGCCCATGATCATCGCGCCAATGAACATCGGGATGTCGGCACCGACGATGACGCCCATGGTGGCGATCGCACCGATCACCCCGCCGCGGACCCCGTGGATCATCTTGCCGCCAGTGAAGCCGATCAGCAGCGGCAGCAGGTAGTTGATCATCGGGCCCACCAGCAACGCAAATTGCTCGTTGGGCAGGAACCCGTCGGGAATGAACAACGCGGTGATCAAGCCCCAAGCGATGAACGCCCCGATGTTGGGCATGATCATCCCCGAAAGGAAGGTGCCGAACTTCTGCACCCCGACCCGCAAGCCACCGCGGGTGGCAGCCTCAGTTTGTGTTGCCATGATGTTTCCTAATCGTTGGTCCTGCAGCGTCGCAGGGAAGGAACGGACGAGTATTCATTCTCAAGAATCCTTTGAGATGCGATGGAGCCATTCAAGGAACATCTTCATCTCGGTGTTGGAAAGCTGTTGCGGGTTGGAAGATTCCAGCGCGGCGTTCAATGCGATCGCCGCCACGACCACCGATGAGGTTTCCACCGGTGTCGCCGAGTCGGCGATGCCTGCATCCGACGACACTGCGGTGATCACCGCGTCACGGGTCATATCGGAGAGCTCGAAGTTGCGCTCGGTCTCGGGTTCGGAAATGAGCATCAGGGTGACCCCGATGTTCGCCGCCAGAATGCTGCGCACCGCGTCGGCCGGGGGCACGTTCAGGTGCCCGGACTCCGCGGCTCGATCAATCTTTTCGCGCAGCAGCGCCTCGGCCTCCGAGACCCTGTTCGAGCGGTTTCCGGGACGCACCTTGCCGAACATCACCAGATAAAGGTGCGGTTGCTCGATGCCGAAGCGCACATGTTGGTCCCACATGCTCCGTACATCATCAAGCGGTTTGCCGGTGGGGGCGAGGTCCATTTCGCTGGCCACATACTGTTCGAATCCCACGGCTACCACCGCGTCGAACAGTCCTTCTTTGTCCCCAAAGTGGTGGTACAGCGTTGGCGCCGTGACCCCTGCCAGCTCGGTGATCTTCCGGGTCGAAACCGGTGCCCCGTCAGAATTCGCCAAGAGTTCGACCGCTGCCTGCAGCAATCGTTCCCTCGGCGGAAGCTGGATGTCTAGACTCATGGCTGCTACCCTAGCACCTATAGCATTGCTATATGAAGAGGATCACAACTTGAGTTTATGCTCGAGTCCAAGCGTGATCTACGGCTGCATCGCGCAACGGACAACCCAAGAGCAACCCATGGGATCGAGGAACTCAAGTGAACAACTTCTCAGGAGTGGGCGTTATGCCCGGTCGCGTCATCGGCAACATCCGGCATATGCCGCCGGCGCTGGCCGAACCCCCGGTCGGTGAGCAGCTCTCGGATTCGGTCACTGCGGCCCAAGCCATCGCCGGGCTGAAGGAAGCCGCCGCAACTGTACAGTCTGATCTGCGCACCCGCGCCGCCACCGCCAGCCCGGAGGCCAAGGCCGTGCTTGATGCCACCGCCCAGATGGCCACCGATTCCATGCTGCTCAAGGGCGCCAACAAACTCATCAACACCGGACTTTCAGCCGAGCGCAGCATCTGGGAGTCGGGCGAGACCGTCGCCCAGATGCTGATCACCCTCGGCGGATACATGGCCGAACGCGCCACCGACGTGCTCGATGTCCGAGCGCGCATCGTCGCCGCGCTGCGCGGGGTCCCGGCCCCCGGAATCCCCGACTCCGCCGACCCTTTCATCCTGGTCGCCGAGGACCTGGCCCCGGCAGACACCGCCACCCTAGATCCTGCCAAGGTCATCGCGCTGCTGACCACCGGCGGCGGACCGCAGTCACACACAGCCATCATCGCCCGGGCCATGGGATTGACAGCGATCGTGGCGGCCAAGGGGCTGCAGGCCTTGGATGCCGGCACCGAGGTGTTCGTCGACGGCGCCGCAGGCATCATTTCCACCTCCCCGGGAGAATCCGAACGCGCCGCCGTCGCCACCTGGCTGAAGAACGCGGAGGCACTCTCGGTCTTTGACGGCAACGGAGTGCTGGCCGACGGACACTTGGTCCCGCTGCTGGCAAATGTCGGAGGCGGCAAGGACGCCGTGAAGGCCGCAGCCGCCGGCGCCCAGGGCGTCGGGTTGCTACGCACCGAGTTCTGCTTCCTGGGCCGCGAAACCGAGCCAACCATCGAGGAACAGGTCACCGAGTACAAGGCCGTGTTCGACGCCTTCGGATCCAAGAAGGTAGTGGTGCGCACGCTGGATGCCGGCGCCGACAAACCGCTGCCCTTCCTCACCGACGCCTCGGAGCCCAACCCTGCCCTGGGTGTGCGCGGCTACCGAACCGACACCACCTCCCCCGGCGTACTGGCCCGCCAACTGTCGGCCATCGCCACCGCATCCGAAGGATCCGAGGCCGAAGTCTGGGTCATGGCCCCGATGATTTCCACCCCGGCCGAGGCCGGTGACTTCGCCGCAATGTGCGCCGAGGCAGGACTGTCCACCCCTGGGGTGATGGTCGAGGTCCCCTCTGCAGCGGTGAGCTCCGAAGCCATCCTGGGCCAGGTTTCCTTCGCTTCTCTGGGCACCAACGACCTGACGCAATACACCATGGCCGCAGACCGGCAGCTCGGCCCGCTGGCCGCGTTGAACAACCCCTGGCAACCGGCGGTGCTGCGCCTGATCCAGCTGACCGTGGAAGGCTCCCTCGCCGAGGGCAACAACAAGCCCGTGGGAGTATGCGGCGAGGCGGCCGCCGACCCGGCACTGGCCGTGGTGCTGGTGGGCCTGGGTGTCTCGACACTGTCAATGTCCGCACGTTCACTGGCCGCGGTGGCCGCGGTGCTCAAGACCGTCACGCTTCAACGCGCCGGAGAATTGGCCAAGCTGGCCTTGGCCGAGCCGAGCGCGGAATCGGCCCGCGCAGCGGTGCGCGAGGCTTTGCCCACCCTGGCCGAGTTGGGCCTCTAACCACCACCGGCTCCGCACCGTAGGATTGTTCCTACCTGCCCGTCTACAGCTTTCCCACACATCGTCGTATACAGGAGAAAACACATGTCTGAACGTCTTGCCACCATTGCCAGCGCCTCCGGCCTGCATGCCCGTCCCGCCGCACTCTTTGCCGAGGCCGCAGGTGCCCTGGACATCGAGGTCACCATCGCACCCAAGGGCGCTCCGGAAGACGACGCGCTCGATGCCTCAAGCATCCTCTCGCTGATGACCCTGGGCGCGGCCAAGGGCGACGAAGTGGTGCTGCGTGCATCCGGCGACGGCGCCGAAGCGGCGCTGGATTCCCTGGTAACCTTGCTGGAAACGGACCTGGACGCCGTCTAACCAATCCCTTCGCCTACGCCGATGGCGTGGAGCTCGAACCTCACCGTTCTGGCTCCACGCCATCTGTGTTTTGTCTTGAGTTCCACTGCCCGCACCTGGTCTTCAGCCGTGGACGGTGCTGCTCTAGCCCGAACGCAGCCAGTCCCAGCAGGCGGAGGACCGGTTGCCGCCGTTCAATGCGGGACTGCTGAGCTCTTCCGGCCACCTGCTCGGTCGAGGTACGGTAGCGCCTACATGGCACTTCGATCGTGCGTCGACCACTTGGGGACGAGCGTCCTCTGCGGACCGAGCCAATGAATGGTTCAGGTAAGGAACAAGACATGGAACTGATCTTTGTTCACGGCGCCTTGGTGCGTGAGGGACAGTGGTGGTGGCAGCGGACCGCAGAGCTGCTCCACGAACACTCCGGGATCCGCAGCAGAGCCATTGCGTTGCCCTCCTGTGGCGAGGGCGCACCCGAAGAGATTTCCGGCGGCCTGGCTGCCGATGCGGCGGCGCTTCGCCGCGCGCTGGATGAGGTGGACTCCGCCATCGTTGTCGGCCATTCCTACGGCGGCACCGTGATCGCCGAAGCCGGACACCATCCGGCAGTTGCGCACCTACTCTATATCTCGTCCTATCTGCCCGATATCGGGCAGTCTCAGGGTGAGATCATGAGCGGTGAGGGCGACCCGGTGTCCATCGGCGACAACGGTGACGGCACGCTGAGTGTGTCCGGCTACGACGCGGCTTCCTTCGGAGCCCGATTCCTTCAGGACGCGGACGAGTCGACCCAGCAGCAGGCCTGGGCTCGGGTGACCGCACAGGCCTCCGGGGCGTTCATGTCCCCCACGAGTGCCGCCGGCTGGGAGGGAGTCGATTCGACGTACATCATCTGCGGCCAAGATCGCAGCACGTCGGTCGAGTTGCAACGTTTCCATGCGAACCGAGCCACACGCTCCGTCGAACTACCGACCGGGCACCACCCGTTTATTTCCCGGCCCGACCTCGTCGTTGAACAAGTTCAAGCGCTACTGCACCGGGGATGAGTCATCAAGGCCCGGTGGATTCCGGCCGCCGGAAATATTGCAGCCTGCCGGTCTCGATCCCGAACAGACCAGCGACCGATTGTGGGCGAGCGTGGGGCCGATGCTCCAAGAAGCATGCCCTTGGATCACCTCACCGCAGGTTCGTGGCCCATCGATTGATCACACCGAGGGCCCACGGCGCCGGAGAATATGATCCTTCGTGACGACCTTGACCGGGACGGAACTCTAGATTTTGAGGTCTTCCCATTCGAAAGTGGTCACGGTTCCGTTTTCCCAATCTTGGCGCAGGATCGAGTAAGCAATGAAAGCGACATGACCACCGTCGTTGGTGGGCCATCCCAATCGGGAGTGTGCTTCCTTGAGGAAGCCGGCGCGGAGGAAGGTCTTGCGCATGGCGATGTTGTCTTCGCGCGTTTGCCCTTCGAAACGGAGCGTATTGGGCATCGTCTTGAAAACCATGTCGCAGAGCGCACGCAGCACTTCCACTCCCGCACCTTTGCCACGCTGGGACTCGTCCAAACGCAGGTCAAAGAGCGGGGAATCATCTTCCTCTAAATCCTCCAGCGCGGCCAGACCGAGACGTTGTTCGTCCCGCAGCACCCAATAGCCTTGGGTGTCTTCGTTCCAGAAATGTTCGTTTTCAATTTTCGTCCGAGTTTCGGCGGCCTGCGGGGCGGGCTGGACGTGGAAGGGAAACTGTTTGAGGTCAGAAAGCCGATAATTTCTTCGGCAACGATGGCTGTCCCGCTAGCAGAACCTTGTCGGGACACCAGGGCAGGTAGTGGTCCATAGCCGGTCACAGTGATTGAAAAGCGTTTCGGCCGAGGTTCTAGTTTCTTGGAACTTCTTCGAGGTGGAATGGGCTGTGGTTCAGCACGCCGTTGCGAGCCGACAGCACTGTCTCACGGTCATTGCTCAGCGTGACAGTCCTCAGCGATACTCCCAAGACACCGCTAGTTCCTCGATATCGGATACCTGCACCGAGAATATGGTCACCGGCTTCCACGTTGCCTGTCCAGGGAGCATCCCAATTGGCGAGGTATTCGGTTCCATCGATATGCACGATTGGTCGGGCAAATACCCGGAGGAACATTGAGGAAAGCCAGTGTGAGCGCACCATGATTTTCAGGGAAGCCATACCCACAGCGTATCCAACCCCGCGCAAGTGCGAAGCTGGGAACATCAGCGGACATCGAACATACGAGTTCCCCTGGTTGGTCCCGGCGCGAGTGTCCAGAAGAAACAAATGGACACGGAGGTTTGCGAGATATCCGGTGGGAAGGAGTCGGCGCTATCTGGCCTCATCCGGAGAATTCGGGACCGTCCCGGCATCCGCGCTTCGTCAGCGTGTAGGTAGTTCCGTGGCGAACGATCTGCGAATCTTTCAGGGCTTAGCCCGGTGACGCACTTACGAGCGTTCCGAGTCTGCACGTGCCGGTCGGTTAGCAGCAGGCCAGCTAGTCTCGAGGGCTCTCACCGTGGCAATAAAAAGTTATAGCAGGAAGTTCTGGATTGCTTCCACGACGCGTGTTCCGACGAATTCAAGACCAAATACGAGCACGCAGAAGCCCAATGCCAGGGCCATGAGCAGGGCGAGGATTATAACGACGGAATCCAGAAGTCCACGTAACTTTTCTGGCATCGGGGCTTTGGAAGCAGCGTCTTTAGCGCTTCGTTTCTTCGACCCGTCTAATTCGACGGTGCTGCTCCTTGGGCCAGCGCCCCTGGACCTTCTCCGCCGTGACATGATTACTCGCGCCAACCAGACAGCTAACCAGATGCAGGTTGCCACCACGAGTACGCTGACATAGATTCCGACAACTCCAGCATCAGTCGGCAGCAAGCGCTTGAGCATCATCGTTGGCTGATTATCGGAGCGTTCCTCGGGTTTGTATGTCACCAAGACTGTTGAGCCAACTTCCACCGTGTCCCACAGCTCCCTGGGCAACGCGACATTGCTGGCGTGTTCCTCAGCGTGCTTGGGTGGAGTAAAGGTGTAGTCAATCAGGAATTTTTCAGTCGTTCCTCTGTCAGAAGGTATGACTTTGCTGTGGTGCTTGGTGATTGTTGCAGTTGCTTGTATTCCGGTCTGTGTGAGCTCTTTTTTCTCGACAATCGTTGCGATCAGTCCAAGGCTTTGCCACAGAACCAGCGCCACCAACACCGTTACAGCCATCGAAGTGAGAAGGACGGACGCGATTTCACCTCGTCGCGCCTTATCTGGGGGCTCGCTCCGCCTCGACTTCGTTGGGGTGGGGATAGAGGCGTTCATCGTTGGGGAACCTTGATCAATTCTTTGTAGAGCTTCGTTGGTGCACCGGGACCAAACGGCAAAGTCCAGGTTCAGCGGCTGGTTGAGTTGGCTTTGCGGGCAGCAATGACGCCGTCCCGCGTTCCTGCCCTAATGCTCCGGTACAGCGAGTCACGAAGATGGCAACAAATGCGGCGGCAAGAACACCTTTCATTTGCACTGCCGGCGTAGATTACTGCCCGGAATCGAACGATGCAACCCTACTCTAGGCACACAGCCAACCACCCAAAGCTTCCGCAGGTCCCCCTCTTGGCGTTAGATGCTCTCTCCGTCAAGGCACCAGTTCGCTGGCCTGCTCATGCCCCGCCGCCACGAGCCCGGCATAGGCCCCCTCGGAGGCAAGCAGTGCGGCGGGCGTGCCGCGCTCAACGATCCGGCCCGCTTCGAGCACCACCAGCTGGTCCGCGTCCTCGACGGTCGACAGTCGGTGGGCAATCGTCAAGGTGGTTCGTCCGATGGCCAAGCGGTCCAGCGCGTGCTGCACCAGGGCCTCGGTGGTGTTATCCAGCGCGCTGGTGGCCTCATCGAGCACCAGCACTTTCGGGTTGCGCAGGATGGTTCGGGCAATGGCCAAGCGCTGCTGCTCGCCCCCGGAGAAGCGGTGCCCGCGGGCACCGACCAGGGTGTCGAGTTCCTCGGGCAGTGAGGCCACAAGGTCTGCGATCTGCGCGCTGGCCAATGCCTTCCACAAGGTGGCGTCGTCCGCTCCGGGGTCGGCCAGCAAGAGGTTCTCGCGGATCGAGGCGTGGATCAGATAGGTTTCCTGCGAAACTACTCCAACAATCTTGTTCAATGCCTCCGGTGCCATCTCACGCACGTCGATCCCGTCGATGGTGATCCGCCCATGGCTGGGGTCGTGGAGTCGGGGCAGCAGCGAGCCCAGAGTGGATTTACCCGACCCGGTAGGCCCGACCACGGCGGTGGCGGTACCCGGTGCCAGCTCCAGATCAATTCCCTGCAGCACGGGCTCTCCCCCGTGATAGGCGAAGGACACGTCTTCGAAGCGGACGTGACCCCGGATCTGTTCCGGATCCAGATTCACCGGGTCAAGCGGCACAGCGATTTCCGGTTCCATATCCAAATATTCGAAGATCCGGCTAAACAGGGCCATCGCTGTCACCCATTGCACGCCGACATTCAGCATCCCCATGATGGGCCGGAAGATCGCACCCTGCAGAGCGGTGAAAGCTACCAGAGTGCCAATGGTCATCCCGCCCGAGGTTGCAGGGAAGCCAGCGGCCAGATAGATCACCGCGGGAATCGCGGCGAACACGATGCTCATGGTGGCCATGCGCCAACGTCCGGCCAGCTGGCTGCGAAGCTCGAGATCGACCAAGCGGTGTGAGGAGGCGCCGAAGCGTTGGACGTCCCGTCCGGTGGTACCCAAGGTCTTGGCCAAGCGGATCCCGGAGACCGAGAGTCCCTCCTCGATCATCGTGTACATCCCGGCCAGCTCCTGCTGGCGCGCGGTGGTGATGTCGCGGCGCATCAGGGCTACCTTGCGCGAAAGCCAGATGGCAGGTGGCAGCACGATCAGCGACAGCAGGCTCATCCTCGGAGAAAGGGCAATCATCGCGATGGCCGTGGCCACCGCGGTGGTCAAGTTCGAGGCGACCGAGGTGGCGGTGGAGGTGACCACCGATTGCATGCCGGCGATGTCGTTGGTCAACCTGGATTGGACCTCGCCACCGCGGGTGCGGGTGAAGAATCCCAGGGACTGCGCCTGCAGGTGGGTGAAGAGCCGGGTGCGCAGGGTGTGCATGACCTTCTGGCCCATTTTGGTGGCCATCCAGGTCTGCACCACACCGATTGCGGCCGTGGCCGCGGCGACGGCCACGAGCCCGCCGGCGAGCCAGGCCAGCAGCACGGTGTTCTGCTGCGGAAGCGCGTCATCGATGATCGCGCGAATAAGGAAGGGTTGGGCCAGCCCAATGACCGAAGCCACCGAGATCAGCACGACCACCACGAGGATGGTCCATTTGTGTGGGGTGAAGAGCGCCGCGATCCGGGTCAATTTTACTGGATGGGCCTTGACCTGCAAGAGGTCCGCAGGATTCAGTCGGGCGACGGGTCCGCCACCACGGCCTCCCCCGCCACCAGATCCGCGGGCGCCGCCCGCAGAACCCTTGGCCGATCCACTCTGGGCCGAGCGGGCTGCATTGGAAGATGAAATCGATTCCAATATATGCACCACCTTTCTTGGTGGTTGTGGGTGCGGGTTTCGCACCTTGCTTATGCTGAGGTTACCTCACCATACGGCTTCCAGTCAATGTCGCCGACCCCCGACGGTAAGCTGAAAGGCATGGCATCACGCAAAAACCCAGCAAGTCCCGGGGATCTTTCGGAGCTATTCCATCGCTCTTTCCGATTGCTTCGCCATTCATGGTCACAACGTCTGGCCCCTTTCGAGCTGACCCCGCACCAATTCCGGGCATTGCACACGCTGACGCGCAATGCCGCGGACCCGCATTCCGCCGACGGGATGCGCCTGAAAGACGTGGCAGAACGCCTGCGCATTGCCGCTCGTTCGGCCACCGAAGTTGTTGACCACCTCGAAGCCAAGGGGCTCGTGGCCCGCGGGGCCGACCCGGTCGACCGACGCGCCACCTTGGTCACGCTCACCGATGCCGGACGCGAGCTGACCGAGCAGGTGCGCACCGCACGCCGCGCGCACACCGAGGACTACTTCTCACAGCTAGACGCCGCCGAGCGCGCCGAGCTCGCCCGTATCCTGGGCAAGCTCTCGGGCCCTGCCGAACACCAGTAGCCGGCGCGGCATCCTGAGCATGCGTCGCGCCGGCCGGAGACCGTATTTTAGGTTTCGGATTTGCCTCGGCGCCAGTAACCCATGAAGGCCACCTGTTTGCGGTCCATGCCTGCATCGCGCACCAGGTAGCGGCGCATATCCTTGATGACGCTTGCCTCCCCTGCCAGCCATGCATAGAACGGCTGGGTGGAGGCGGTGGAGGTCTCCCAGAGGATCTGTTCATCGATGTCAACGTCTTCGGGTTCGGCACCGGTCAGTACCGCTCCGGCCGCAGGTATCGCCACGATGTCACGCACCGCGGCGGCCAGCAGCTCACCATGCGGATGGGAGCCGCGCGGCAGCCACTGCACCGAGACCCCTGAGCGTGTGGAGGAACCCTGGATGTCACCGGTGTCGGGGACCTCAATGAGCGCGTGCCCGGTGATACCTGCCGGCAGGGACTCGAGAATCGAGCAGATGGCCGGGGCAGCCGTCTCGTCACCTGCCAAGAGAATGCGTTTGGCGGTGCCTGGACGGAATTCGATGCCACCGTAATCGGCTCCGCACAAGGCAGCGTTGGGACCCAACAGCAGGATCGGGTCCCCGAGCCGCGCCTGGGCAGCCCACACCGTGGCAGGGCCTCCGGTGAGCTTCCCGCCGTCGGTACGCAGATGCAGCACGAAGTCGATGTCGATTTCCGGTTCGCTGCCGCAGTTATCCCGGTGCCCTGCTTCGCGCAGGGCACGCACCGTATAGGTACGCATGACCCCACGGGATTCGGCCGGCAGTGCCAGCCAACGCCGATACCAGCCGGTGGCGTCGGCACGTGAGAGCAGTGCGCCGGGGCGCAGCGACTCGAAGGCTGCCGGCAACTGGTCCCCGCCCCCGGCAGGGTCCATGTCCGGGGTGAACATCAGCTTGATGCGCAGATCCAGCGGGGCGTCCCCGGCACCGAAGTGTTCCAGGTCCTTCCCAGCCAGGGTCAGGCGCCGGAAGTTCTCGCCGATCGGTTCGATGCGCACCACCTTGGTGGCGAAGGCGAGCATGTCACTGATTTCCTCGGCACGCTCGATCCCCTCCCCCGCCGGTGTGTTTGACCCGGGATCAGCCGCCGTGGCGCGGGCCTGCACTTCCTGGGTTCCGGCTTGCGGCCCCTGCACCGGCGCAGGGCCTGCATCAAGGTCGGCATCGGGGTTCTGCGTGCGGTGGATGCCGTTGGCGGCCAACACGGTTTCGGCGCGCAGCACCCGGTGCCGACCAATGGGTAGCACCAGTGGGGTGCCGGCCACCGGGTCAGGGATAACGCGGCACGGCATGCCGAAGACGTTTTTTACCATCGCCTCGGTGACGACCGCGGCGGGGTGCCCGGCGGCAACAATCTTGCCTTCTTTCAAGGCGATCAGGTGATCGGCGTAGCGGGCGGCAAGATTCAAGTCGTGCAGCACGATTACCACGGTGGTGCCGCGGGTGCGGTTGAGCTCGGAGATCACATCGAGCACCTCCAGTTGGTGGGCCACATCTAGGTAGGTGGTGGGCTCGTCGAGCAGCAGCAACTCGGTTTCCTGCGCCAGGGCCATGGCGATCCAGACGCGCTGGCGTTGGCCCCCGGAGAGCTCATCAACGGGGCGTTCGGCCAAACCCGTGGTGCTCGTCAGCGTCATGGCGCGCTCCACCGCGGCCTCGTCTTCGGAGGTCCAGCGCTTGAACCAGCCCTGATGTGGGTAGCGGCCGCGGCCGATCAGTTCGCGCACGGTGATTCCGTCGGGCGCGGTGGGGGTCTGTGGCAGCAACCCCAGCATTTTGGCGACCTCGCGGGCGGGCCGGGAGTGGATGTCTTCCCCGTCCAGTAGCACCTTGCCGCCGGCGGGCTTCAGTAGCCGGGCCAGCCCACGCAGTAGCGTGGATTTGCCGCAGCCGTTGGCCCCGACAATGATCGTGACCTCGCCGGCCGGCAGCGCCAGGGAGAGCTCGTCGACGATGCTCACCGCGTCGTAGGCGAGTGTGAGGTCCTGCGCTTCGAGAAGTGCCATAAAGACCCTCAGGTTCCTTCCTTGTTGGTGCGCACCAGGACCCAAATCAGGAACGGTGCTCCCAGTGCGCCGGTGACGACGCCAACTGGTAATTGTATGTCGGGCAAAATGTTGGCGGCGAGGAATGTGGCCGTGGTGACCAGCAGCGCGCCGGTCAGCGCCGCGGACCCCAGGTGGCTGCGGCCCTTGCACAGGCGCAGGGCCAGCGGCCCGGCCAGGAATGCGACGAAGGCCAACGGGCCGGTCACCGCGGTGGCCACTGCACACAACCCGACCCCCAGCAGGATCAGTCCCAGCCGGGTGCTGCGGACCTTGAGCCCGAGCCCGGCGGCGGTGTCATCGCCCAGTTCTAGGATGCGTAGTTTTGCCGCGGCAGGTACCAGCAGCGGGAACAGGATCGCCAGCGCCGCTGCCAGCAGGGACGCACGCTCCCAGGTGCTGGCCGATAGCGACCCGGTGAGCCACCGCAGGGCATCGCCGGCGGTGCGCACATCGGTGCGGGTCAGCAAGTATTGGATGACGCTTTGGAGCATGGCCGCCACCGCGATGCCGGCCAGGATCAGCCGTGGCCCGGTGTTCTTGCCCGCTTCGGCGATCGAGTAGATCAGCAGGGCCACGGCCAACGCACCGGCGCAGGCGATCAGCGAGAGCCCCAGGCCCTGGGCCCCGAAGAGCAGCATGCCGGCCACTGCCGCAGCGCTGGCCCCGTAGCCGACGCCGATCACGTCGGGGCTGGCCAAGGGATTGCGGAGCATGCGCTGGAAGATTGCCCCGGAGGCGCCGAATGCCGCCCCGGCAAGGATGCCCACCGCGGCCTGGGGCAGGCGGTCCTCCCAGAGCATGAAGGAAACCCCGGGGACTGTTTCACCGGCCAGTGCCGCCAGCAGCTCGGGCACGGAGAACGGGTGGCGGCCAGCCAGCAGGTTCAGCAGCACCGCGGCCAGGATCCCGGCACAAGCCAGTAGGTTCACCCGGGCCACCGTGGACTTCCTGCGTACCCGGGGCAAACGTTCGGGTGCAGAGGCGGTGTCGAGAGTTTGCGAGCGAGGAGCCGGGACCGCCGGGGCAGAGAGGGAAGAGGGGCGCCGAGCAGCGGGTCGGACAATCTTTCGGGCCGGGCCCAGGAGCTGACGGGTCACAGGGAAACCTTCTTTCCGCGGCGCAACAGCCAGAGAAACAGCGGGGCGCCAAGCACCGCGGTCATGACCCCGACCTGGATCTCGGCGGGCGGGGCAATAACCCGGCCCAACACGTCGGCCAGCAAGAGCAACACCGGGCCGGCCAGCATGGACAGCGGCAACAGCCAGCGGTAATCAGCCCCGGCCACGGCCCGCACGGCGTGCGGAACAATCAGCCCGACAAAACCGATGGGCCCGGCCAGTGCCGTGGCAGCACCGCATAACAGCACCACTCCGGCCGCCGACACCGCGCGCCCGCGGCCCACCCGGAAACCCAGCCCGACCGCCGAATCATCACCCAATGCCAAGGCGTTAAACAACTTCGCACCGGCCAGCACCGCCAGGGCACCCAGCGCCAGGAACGGGGCGACCGAAAGCATCTCGGGAACATCCCGGGCCCCGAGCGTGCCGACCTGCCAAAACCTGAAATTATCTAGTGCCTCCTGGCCGATCATCAGCACCGCATTGGTCAGTGAGCCCAGACCCGCGGCCATGGCCGCCCCGGCCAGCGCCAATTTCAGTCCCGTAGCCCCGTCGCGACCCAGCGAGGCCACCACGTAGACCAGCGCCGCGGCACCGCCTGCGCCCACAAAGGCGAAGAGCATGTATCCGTGCAGCGTGGAGACGGAAAAGAAGTGGATGCCGGCAACCACTGCCAACGCGGCGCCGGCGTTGACCCCCAGGATTCCGGGGTCGGCCAGCGGGTTGCGGGTGATTCCCTGCATTCCCGCGCCGGCCAGGCCCAGGGCCGCCCCGATCAGCAATCCCGCCACGGTACGCGGGATGCGCGAGGCCACCACCACGTGATCGCTATTGGCTGGGTCAAGCTCCAGCAAGGCCTCGAACACCGTAGGCACGGCGATCGGGCGGGCTCCGATGAGCAACGATGCGAATACCGACATCAGCAGGATTCCCAGCAACACCAACCCCACCAGCGGCGCGCGCAGGGAACTGCGGGGTGTTCGTGGTTTCGCCGGGGCCGCCAACCCGAGGGAAGAGACGGCCTTCGTGGGCGTGCTCATAGTTTCATCCCGCGAGCATGGACCCTGGAGGGGGCCGTGGACCTAGACTGGGGGCCATGAGCAAGCAGTACGCCATTCGCGTTACCGACAATGCCAGCTTCTTGTTGGCCCCCAACCCCGGGCCCATGTCCCTGGACGGAACCAACTCCTGGATCCTGCGCGCGCCCGGATCCGAACATGCACTCATCGTCGACCCTGGCCCGTTGGATGCCAGTCATCTCGCGGCGTTGGCCGCCGAATCGGTGGAGCTGATCCTGATCACGCACCGCCACGGCGACCACACCGAGGGCATCGACACACTGCACCGGCTCACCGGTGCTCCGGTGCGCGCCGCGCTGCCCGAGCACTGCCGCGATGCGCCGGTCCTTGAAGACGGGGAACAGATCGAGGCCGCGGGCCTGCGCCTGCTGGCCATCGCCACCCCGGGCCACACCTCGGATTCCTTCAGCTTCCTGCTGCCCGAGGACGGTGCCCAAGGATCGATGCTCACCGGGGACACGATTCTGGGTCGCGGCACCACCATCTTGGATGCGCCCGATGGAACTCTGGCCGATTATCTGGCCACATTGGATGTCTTGGAATCCTCCCCGGATGCGCTGGTGCTGCCCGCACACGGGCCCACCCTTCCCTCGCTGCATACGATTGTGCGGCACTACCGCGCCCACCGGCATGAGCGGCTGGATCAGATCCGCGCCGCGCTGGCGCAACTGCGTGCGGCCTCCACTGCCGACCCGACCATCGGACAGGTCACCGACGCGGTCTACGCCGATGTCGACCCCGCGGTGCGCGGGGCAGCCGAGACCTCGGTGATGGCGCAACTTCGTTATCTCAAGGAATTCGAAGGGGTCTGACATTGCGTGGAGGTTCTTCCCGTAGTGATGCGTTGCGGATGGGTGCCGGCTATTTCCCTGTCGAGGCCTCCGCGCCTGCGGCAAATGCCGGCACGACCTTGTCAAGGGCGTAGGGAACCGACAGCGGGGAGGCCGCCGAGATCGCCAGCGTCTCCATGTCGCTGGTGACCGCCACCAGTCCGCCCTTGGAGATGGCCGGGATCTGGGCAAAGAGCTTATTTGCCATGATCGCGTCAACGCCGGCGGTGGCCGAGGTGAAGAAGATGTCCGAATCGAGTTCGTTGGCACGCTCGGCGGCCCAGGTCATGAAGAACTCACCCTCCTTGGCGTTTTCGTCCACGATCGGAGCCTGGGTCATGCCCAGCGCGGTGAGGAAACGCGGGCGCGAGTCGCCGGTGGCATACAGACTGATCACGCTGTCGGCGACGTTGAGGTCTCCGGCAATGAACGTGGTGTCCTTGAACACCGGGTTGGCTTCAGCCGCCGCGGTGATCTTGCCTTCGACATCGGCGACGACCTTGGCTGCCTCGTCGTCCATGCCCAGCGCCTTGCCCACTGCGGTGGTGACTTCTTGCCAGCCCGCTGTGTAGTTGGCCGCCAACGGGCCGACGACCGGGGCGATCTTGGAGAGCTTGTCGTATTCGTCCTGGGTCAGGCCCGAGTAACCAGCCATGATCACATCGGGTTCCAGCTCGGCGATGGCGGTGAAGTTCACGCTGTCGGCTTCCGAGTACTGCTTCGGTGCTTTTTCGGTGCCGATGGAGGCGCCGAGCTCGGCAAGCTTGGCATCCTTCCAGTCGGTCGAGCCTTGCTCGTTGTTTCCCCACGTGTCTTCGGCCATGCCCACCGGCACCACGCCGAGCGCCAATACGGCGTCGGCATTGACCCACGAAACCGTCGCCACGCGCTCGGGCTTCTTGGTGATCTCGGTGCTGCCATAGATGTGCTCGATGGTGACGGGGAAGGCCGCGTCGGCCGCCGTGCTCGAATCTGCCGGAGCCTGACCTGACGTCGCGCCACATGCGGAGAGAGTCAGGGCCAGTGCTGCCGAGGCCGCTGCAAGCAGGCCGGTGCGTCGTGTGATTTTCATGTGCTTGAGGAATCCTTTAAGAATCGTCAGGGAGCGGGTGGGTAAAGAAGCTGGCCAATACTTGGTGGCAGGCTTCGTGGATTGGCCGTTTCACGATCACCTGACGAGTAAGGCTAACCTCACAAAATCCAATTACGCAACAAGCATCGGCCCTAATTGAAACAAGAAGGTCATGGCGTGGCATGACAAAACCGCGTCATCACGCAGATCAATCGACAATTTGGTGACTAGGATCACGGAATGAATGAATTTTTCCCGCCCGACACCAGGAATCCACACCGCACCCAAGGCACCGCCCTGATCACCGGAGCAACGTCCGGACTGGGCACCGAATTCTGCATGCAGCTGGCCTCCAGGGGTCACGACCTGGTGATCGTCGCCCGCGACAGCGGCGCCCTGATCGAACTAGCAACGCGCCTGCAGGCGCAATTCGCCATTGACGTCGAAGTTCTGTCGGCGGACCTGGTGACGGATGCGGGAGTCGAACGCGTCGCCGCCCGTCTTTCAGATTCTGCTCGACCCATCCGGGCGCTGGTCAACAACGCCGGGTTCGGACTGCGGGGCAACTTCGCCGACAACAGCCTCCAGGACGAACTGGGGCATCTACGCATCCACACCCAAACGCCCCTAACACTGATGCACGCCGCCCTGAATTCGCTAGCGACAGCCGGCGGTGGCCAAATCATCAACGTCGCTTCGGTGGCAGCATTCACCCCGCGGGGAAGCTACTCGGCCGCCAAGGGGCTGATCGTGAACTTCAGCCGGTGGGCCAACGTTTTCTACGCCGATCGCGGCATTTCCGTCACAGCTCTCTGCCCGGGTTTTGTGCACACCGACTTTCATCAGCGCATGGGCGTCGACAAATCCACGATTCCGCCCTGGGGATGGCTTCATGCCCCGGACGTGGTGCGCCAGGGACTGAGTGACAGCGACGCAGGAAAATCCGTCTCGGTCCCCTCTAGGCGATACAAGATCGCGGTCGCGCTGGCGCGTATCGCACCGGACGCGCTCGTGGAGAAACTGGCCCGCCGCGGCCGCTGACACGCCCGCTACTGGGGCGATGCCTTAGCAACGAGGCATCACCCATCGCCACCTTCCGGCCCCTACTGGAGAATGCCCGCGCTAATCTATGCCGCGTCTCGGGCAGGTGGCAAAGCTCCGTTTCATGACGTCGCCAAACCTATGTGTCGGGGATCACTTTCATGGCGTCGCGCAGACCACATTCCGCGACATGACGGCCCTTCTTAGGCAACCCTTGCCTTCACTCCGGACCAAAATGACAGCGCATCGAGGTTGTCCAGCTTGCACCTAGGCATGCCTTATCTATAGCGTTTCACATAAGTTGATTTACGCAATGAGGTTGTTCCCTAATTAGCAGCAGGTTTGGAACAGCATCCACAACATCGGAGAAAAATCTTGAAGACCCCGCTTCGCGTCGTCCTGGGCGCATTTGCCGCCGGCGCATCCCTTCTTGCTTTGACCGCTTGCGGCGGCTCCACCGAGGCCGGCGCCAAGGCCGACTCCGGTGAGACCGTGAGTATCACCCACGCTCAGGGAACTACCGATGTTCCGGTCAATCCGGAGACCGTTTACACCTTCGATTTGGGTGTACTCGACTCGATGACGGCCCTGGGGCTGGACGCCGATGGCGTGCCTGAAACCAAGTACCCGGAGTCGCTGGCCAAGTACAACGACGACTCGGTCACCAAGATCGGTTCCATGAAGGAACCTGACTTCGAAGCCATCTCCAACGGCAACCCCGATCTGATCATCATCACCGGTCGCACCGCCACCTCCTACGAGGAACTCTCCAAGATCGCCCCAACCGTTGACTTGTCGGTGGATATCAAGAAGCCACTGGATTCCTTCAAGGAGCAGGCAGGCAAGCTCGGGACGATCTTCGCTGCCGAAGACAAGGTCACCGAGAAGCTCACGGCACTGGAAGCCAAGATCACCGATACCAAGTCCAAGAGCGCAGACGCCGGCAAGGGCCTGATCGTCATGACCTCCGGCGGTGAGCTCACCGCCTACGGCGCAGGCTCACGCTTTGGCCTGATCCACGACGTACTCGGGGTGGCAACCGTTGCCGACATCAAGTCCGAGGGTTCCCACGGCGAAGCGATCTCCTTCGAGTTCCTCAAGACCAACAACCCCGATACCCTGTACGTGATTGACCGCGATTCGGCCATGGGCACCTCCGGCGACGCGGCCAAGGCCGTGCTGGACAACGAGCTGGTCAAGTCCACCAACGCCGCCAAGAACAACAAGATCGTCAACCTGGATTCCAACGCCTGGTACATGATCGGTTACGGCCTGAACAACACCGACAAGATGATCGACGAGGTAGCTGCGGCTCTGTAGCCACCGAGCCACAGTCCCAAGCATCAACATGAGCGCACCAGTACTCAGCCGACCGGCCGCCGCGAATCAGGATCCCGCGGTGGCCGTTCGGCGTTCCAAAAAGCCGTCAGAAACACTGTGGCTCATCGCCGGGACGATCCTGGTGGGGCTGCTCGCCGTAGTGAGCCTGTTCGTCGGGGTCTCCGATGTCACGCTCCCCCAGCTGCTGGCCGGGGAACCCGAGGCATGGGACCTGCTGTGGATCTCCCGGGTGCCACGCACCCTGGCCGTCATCCTGGCCGGCACGGCGGTTGCCGTAGCCGGGCTGATCATGCAGCTGATGGTGCGCAACCGCTTCGTCGAACCTTCCACGGTGGGCACCGTGGAGTCCGCGACCCTGGGCATCCTGGTGATCACCGTATTGATCCCCGCCGCCCCGATCATGCTGAAGATGGGCGTGGCCTCCGTGTTTGCACTAGGCGGCACCGCGCTCTTCCTGGCCGTACTGGGCAGGCTCCCGGCCCGCAACACGCTGCTGGTGCCCATCGTGGGCATCATGCTCGGCGGGGTCATCGGCTCGGTCACCACCTTCTTCGCCTACAAGTACGATCTGCTGCAAACCCTGAGCAACTGGATGATCGGCGATTTCTCCGGGGTGCTGCGGGGACGCTACGAGCTGTTGTGGATCGTCGCGGCGCTCACCCTGGCCGGGTACTTGGCGGCCGACAGGTTCACCGTGGCGGGTCTGGGCGCCGACTTCACCACCAACCTGGGGATGAATCACAAGGCCATCATGCGTCTGGGCCTGGTGTTGGTCTCGCTGATCTCCGCCGTAGTGGTCACCACCGTCGGTGCAGTCCCCTTCCTCGGATTGATCGTGCCAAACATCGTCTCACTGCTTTTCGGCGATAACCTGCGCCGTGCCGTGCCCTGGACCGCGCTCTTCGGGGCCGGCTTCGTATTGGTCTGTGACATCATCGGACGCACCATCCGATTCCCTTATGAGGTTCCCGTGGGCATGGTGATGAGCGTGCTTGGCGCCACCATCTTCCTGGCCCTGCTGCTAAAGACCAGGAAACGCAATGCCTAAGACACTTCCACCCGCCGTCGTGCGAACCCGCCGTCCAATTCCTTGGCGCCACTTCTCCCCCGCCATGCTTTCACCCAAACGGATTTCCCCCGCCGTGGTGATCACGGTGATGGCAGTGCTCACCTTGGTGTGCATCACCCTGTTCATGACCCTGGGGCTGCGCGGGAACCTGTCCTACGCACTGAGTCTGCGCGGGATCCGCGTCGGGGCGATGCTGGTCGTTGCCGTCGCGGTGGGCCTGTCCACGCTGATGTTCCAGACCGTGACGGCCAACAGGATACTGACCCCCTCGATCATGGGGTTCGACGCGCTGTACATCCTGATCCAAACCGCCCTGGTGTTCATGCTGGGCTCCTCCACACTGCTCACCGCCGCCCCCGGGCTGAAGTTCGGGGTGGAGGTCGGGCTGATGATCGTCTTCTCCGCGCTGCTCTACCGCTGGCTATTCACCGGCGGCACCGGCTCGCTGCACCTGATGCTGTTGGTGGGCATCGTGATCGGCACGCTCTTCCGCGGGTTCTCCTCGCTGCTGCAGCGCTTGATGGAACCCAGCGAATACATTGTTCTCCAGGACCTGTTCTTCGCCTCCTTCAACCAGGTCGAACCGTTGCTGCTGGGCATCTCCGCGATCATCGTGGCATTGGTCGCCGCGGTGGTGTGGAAGCTGCGCAAGAGCTTCGATGTGCTGGCGCTGGGCCGCGAGACGGCCATCAACCTGGGCGTGGACCACCAGCGCATCGTCACAGTGGTCCTGGTGCTCTGCTCGATTCTGGTGGCCGTCTCCACCGCGCTGGTCGGTCCGGTGACCTTCTTCGGGCTGCTGGTGGTGTCGCTGGCCTACCAAATGGTTCGCAAGTTCTCCCACGCCGCCCTGATTCCCATTGTCTGCCTGCTCGGGGCCATCACGCTGATCGGCGGCCAGCTGCTGCTCGAGCGGGTCTTCGGCTTCGCCACCGCACTGAGCGTGATCATCGAGTTCGCCGGCGGACTGTTGTTCCTCTACCTGCTGTTGAAGGGTTCCCTGAAGTGATCTGCATTGATTCGGTGACCAAGTCTTACTCCGGAAAAACCGTGGTGGACAAGGTCAGCACCACCATCCCTGCCGGCGGTGTCACTTCCATCATCGGGCCCAACGGCGCGGGCAAGTCAACACTGCTGTCCATGATTTCGCGGTTGATCCCCATGGACTCCGGCGCCGTATCCATCGCCGGGCTCGACATCGGGCGCACCCCCAGCAAGGACCTGGCCAAGTCCATGGCGATCCTGCGCCAGGAAAACCACATCACGATGCGCCTGCGGGTGCGCGACTTGGTGGGCTTCGGACGCTTCCCGCACTCCGGCGGACACCCGACCAGCGTGGACGAGGACCATATCCTGGCGGCCATGGACCAGATGGGCCTTGGCGAGATGGCGGACAGGTTCCTTGACGAGCTCTCCGGCGGGCAGCGCCAGCGTGCCTACATCGCCATGGTGCTGGCCCAGGACACCGACTACCTGTTGCTGGACGAACCATTGAACAACCTGGATATGAAGCACTCGGTGGAAATGATGCGCATGATCCGGCGCCTGGCCAATGAACTGGGCAAGACCGTAGTCATCGTCATCCACGACATTAACTTCGCTTCTTGCTACTCGGACAACATCCTGGCCATGCGCGAGGGTGCCCTAGTGCACCAGGGAACGCCGGCGGAAATCATGCGCGTCGAGGTGCTGCGCGATGTCTACGACATCGATATCCGCATCGAGGAGATCGACGGAAACCGGATTGGCGTGTACTTCGCATAACCCCCAACCTGCAAAAGAATTCATCCGAATGAATGAATCGTAGGTATTTCCGGGGATCCGACGGGTAAGTTTAGCCACAGTGCCCGTTGCCCGGTACCACCCATATTTGCTGGTTGACCTGTGAACTAACGTCAATGTGCGGCGATTTTCGCGGACGTGACTGCGCGGGGTCAGCAGCCAAAAGATGCAAAGATTTATGCATGAGTACGCAAAACATTGCACCGGGCGCCACCAGGCCCACGTTGCGTCAGCAATTGGGCGCACGCAAGCCCATTGAGGCATTCATCGCCGAGGCCGGCAACGGAACCGGTGATGGGCCCCAGCTGCGCCGCACCCTGGGCCTGCTGCACCTGACCATGATCAGCGTCGGAGCCACCCTGGGCACCGGGATCTTTGTGGTGCTTTCCTCCTCGGTGCCGATGGCCGGTCCCGCTGTTTGGATCTCCTTTGCCATCGCCGGGCTTGCGGCACTCTTTGCCGCCCTGTCCTATGCGGAGATGGCAGGTGCCGTGCCGGTGTCCGGATCGAGCTACACCTACACCTACGCGACCATGGGCGAGGGGCTGGCCTGGGTCTGCGGCTGGTGCCTGGTGCTCGAATACGCGGTTTCGGTCGCGGCGATCGCGGTGGGTGCCGGTGAATACCTCAATGAGATGGCCCGCGCACTGGGTGTGAATCTACCGGCTGCCTTGACCAATCCCCCAGGCGTCGACGGCGGGATGTTCAACGTCCCGGCCCTGGCCATCGTGCTGTTCGCCACGGTCCTGCTGGTGCGCGGCACCAAAGAGTCCGCGATGGTCAACACCGTGCTGGTGTTCATCAAGATCGCGGTACTGCTCTTCTTCATCGTGATCGCCTTCAGCGCGTTTACCTCCGGGAACTTCGATCCGCTGCTGCCGATGGGCACCGCGGGGGTCTCCGCTGCCGCGGCCCGCCTGTTCTTCTCCTACATCGGCTTCGATGCTGCCTCCACGGCCGGCGAGGAAGCGAAGAACCCGCAGCGGGATCTGCCACGGGCCATCGTGCTCTCGATGGTCATCATCACCACCTTGTACATCTTGGTGGCGATCGCTGCGATCGGCGCCCGCCAGTGGACCTGGTTCGAGGGCAAGTCCGCCGCGCTGGTACAGCTGCTCGAGGAAGTCACCGGGCAGGGCTGGGTGGCGCTGCTCTTCGCCGCGGGCGCGGTACTGGCCATCGTCTCCATCGTGATCACCGTGCTCTACGGGCAGACCCGCATCCTGGTGGCGATGAGCCGCGACGGCATGGTCCCTGCGGTGTTCGCACGCATCTCCCCGCGCAACGGCGCCCCGGTGGCAGGCACCTGGATCACCGGCGGCGCCGTGGCCGTGGTCGCCGGCCTGATTCCGTTGGGCCAGCTGGCAGATGCCACGTCCATCGGCACGCTCTTCGCCTTCTCCCTCGTTTCCCTGGCGGTGATCATGCTGCGTCGTACCCAGCCCGAGTTGCCGCGCACCTTCAAGGTTCCGCTCTACCCGCTGACCCCGATCCTCGCGGTAGTCTTCTGCGGCTATCTGATGTTGAACCTGGGGGCCACCACCTGGGTGGTCTTCGGGGTGTGGATGATCGTCGGTGCGGCGATCTACCTGGGCTATGGTCGGCGCAAGTCCAAGCTTGCCGCCGCCTGGGGCACGGTGCCGAAGAACTGAGTATGCACCGGTGCCACGGCACCACAGAATAAGTGAGGCCTTGGTCCTTCCGCATGCGGAAGGACCAAGGCCTCACTCGTTATCTGGGTTTCGGCGTGGCTGCCTCAGCAGCATGAGCGTCCCTCTGAGGGGTCTCAGGCGCTCGTGCTCCGGCTCAGGGTGCCTCGTACCGGGGTGAGGGCCACTGCGCCGCGCACGGCAAGCACCCCGGCCACCAGAGTCAGCAGAATGATGGCCACCGAAAGCGGCGCGAAGATGATGGCCATCCCCGCCAGCGGGAAGACCAGTGCCGCGCTGACGATGATCGCCCCGATGCCTACACCCAGCACCGGCCCCATCACAGAACCCACCCGGGCCCGTTCCATGGTGGCAGGTTCCATGCCCAGCCGACCCAGCCCGGCATAGAGTTCCGCACGGTCAAGTGTGGCCGCGGCCTGGGTGATTGCGGTGGAGCAGGCCACCGAGATAAACGACACGGCGATGGTGATCAGTACCCCGGTCATGACATCTGCCGAGAGCAACGCGTCGGGGCTTCCCGGATCGGATTCGACCCCGGTGGTGCGCATCAATGCCGCACCGCTGCCACCGACCACTGCCACAAAACTTGTCATCGCGATGCCCGAGACCTGGCGCCAAGCCTGTGCCGGGTTTTCCAGGATCATGCGTGCCGCGAGCAGATCGGCGGGCTTTTGCGCGGCCTTGAGCTTACGCTTCCCGATCAAGCCCACGGCCCACGGGCCGATCAGGTTCAGGGCGCCCAGTCCAAGGGCGAAACCGCCCAAAAGCACCCCGATCACCACGGCCAAGGATTGGAAGGCAGATAGCTGAGAAAAGACCAGCGTGATCATGGCAATCAGAACCACCACGATCAGCGCGCGGATCCAGCGCGGCTTGGGCGTGGTATTCCGATTGCGCACGCCCAACGGGGAAACGATGATCTTGCGCAGGCCCACGGACGCGGAGAAGGCTGCCACCAGCACCACCGCGAGCACCACCAAGGCCATGATGCCGGGGTTCAGCCACATCGCGGCGCCAATGGCCGATCCTTGGAACTGGATCAGTCCGACCACCGGGGCCAAGCCTGCATAGAGCAGCACGCCGCCCACGGCGCCTACCAGCGCCGTGGCACTTGATTCGATCATCGTCATGGCGATGACCAGCCCCGGGGTTCCACCCAACAGCCGGACGGTGGAGAGCCGAGTGTCTTGGCTGCGTGCCGAGAGCCGGGCCGCTGCCGCACCGAGGACCGCCAAGGGCACCAGCAGCAGCACAACCGCCAGCCCGGCAAGCGTCTGGTACAGGCCGGTAAGCTCGTTTTGCACCCGGGTGAAGGACAGGGCCCCGGCGGTGACGGTGAGCACCAGGGCGGAGACCAGGGCATAGGACCCTGCGGTCAGCAGCAGCGGGCCGCGACGGTCGGCAGTGGGTTTGCCCAGCAACCAGGCCAGCGAGACGGCGCGCATTAGTTCACTGCCCCGGGGAATCGGTTGGTTGCCGAGGATGCCGCGGCATCTTCGGAGACGATGCGCCCGTCGCGCAGCCGGATGACCCGGTCGCATCGTGCGGCGACGTCCGCGTCGTGGGTGACCATCACCAGGGTGTTCCCGCGTCCGACGGTGGAGTCCATCAGGATTGAGAGCACCTCGGTGCCGGTGCCCGAGTCCAGTGCGCCGGTGGGCTCATCGGCGAAGATTACCTGGGCGCCGGTGACCTGGGCACGGGCGATGGCCACGCGCTGGGCTTGGCCCCCGGAGAGCTGACCGATGCGCCGTTCTTCTATCCCGCCCAGTCCCAGGGCCACTAACCATTCGGTGGCCCGCGGCAGGGCAGCGGATCGCTGCACCCCGTTGATCATCAACGCCATCGCCACGTTTTCCACGGCGGTGAGCTCGGGGATGAGCAGGCCGGACTGGAAGACGAAGCCAAAGGATTCCCGGCGCAGCTTGGAACGCTCCGACTCCCCCAGCGCCGTGATCTCCCGTGAGCTGCCCGCCGCGGAAGTGAAGAGCACCGAACCGGAGTCCGGGCGCTCGATCCCGGCCAGGGTGTGCAGCAGCGTGGACTTGCCGGAGCCCGAAGGGCCCATAATGGCCACGGATTCCCCTGCCCGGATATCCAGGTCCACGCCGTCAAGCGCCAAGGCCGATCCATAGGCGCGGCGCAGGGCCCGGGCACCAAGCACGGGTGTTGAGGAAGGATGGGCCGCCTTGGAAGCGGCGCTCTCTGATGAAGGGTTTGCGGTGATCATGCCATTAGCTTTTCAAATCCGCGCCCCCGCGGCATCGGAGCAGGTGATGAACTGTTTTCCGCTGATCTCCTACCTAGGGTGGAGAATTCGTAAGCTTCCGGCTTGCGCTCAATTTCCTAGCGGAGAAACTTTCCTCATTGAACGCGACAATTTCAGTGACTGTTTCTCTGTCGAACCCTACCGGCAGGAGGTTGGATTCGGGATCCACGTTCTTGCTACCAAGCATTCCACGAGAACCCACGCCAACTATGCACCCGGGCGCCACCGTTGTCAGCGCAAATTTAGGATTTCTTGAATGTGGGCACTTGTCATTCTGAGGTAGGTGGATACTTCTGAGGTGGACACAAGTTTTAGGGACTGCCCACAACTAATATGCTCCCAAACGTAGGCATCGGGCAATGTTGGATCGTCGTAGATCTCAGCCTTGAGAAGTAGTGCGGCTTCTTCGTCCCGGCCAAGAATATGCAGGGCCAGCATACGCTGGAATGGGTCTTGTTACAGGGGGGAAGATCAAGGGTGTGGGGTTATCATAACAATGGTGATCACGCCTGGCTCTGGCCCGTACTGCCAAAAGATTCTCCACGCCGATGGCGTGTTGTTCTCAACGTAGGAATCCCAGACATCAGTATCTGCCGGGCCCTGCGCCGAATGGTATTTGTGGGACCTCAACCCAGGATACTTAGGATCTTCCTGCAACTTACCAAGGGCCTTTCGGACCTTTTTCAACCTTTCGGCTGAGTGCCCACTCTTACTAAGCCCTTGAAGATCCTTCTGAGCCTGTTTCGTAAAGCGCAAGTTGAACGCCATTAAGCGTCGTCATCTTTGTCGATGAACTGGGTGAAGTCTCCGAGATCATCGACGTCGCCAGCTGCGGCTTCCAGGAGTCCGCGGCTGAGGGCTTCGCGAACCTGCGCATTTTCCCAGATCAACAGTTCTCGGAGGGGCACGGAAGCCAACGGTGTCAACAGTATTTCCCCGTCGTCGTTGACGGCCACTGCGTATTTATCATCGTGCCGCACACCAACCTTGCCGAAGGCCATGCGTGAGCGCCCATCGGCGATCAGTTCTCCTGCAGGCACAAAGCCACGCTCGTCCATCTTGTTAATCCCCATCGTGGTTAGAACTGCTTGCACACCATTACAGCACGTGTGGGTAATACCCACAAGCCCAATTGATCCTTTCTTGCTCATAGCACAACGGGTGCGCTGAACCAGTAGCGAAAGATGGTGCTTGCTGGTTCGCATGGGTCAATTTCCCTTCTCGTCAAAGGGCTCAACCTCAGATTCCCCGCCGGTCACCAGAATCCCGGAGACTCCTTCGAGTCCAGATAGATGCGCCGGTTTCGCAGACCAAAGCCCCTTAGGCATCCGACATCAAAGCTCAACGCATGTTTTTCAGCGAGCATGAGCTGCACCTGCTCGGAACGTATGCGAAGGTCAGCCGAAGCTAGCATCGAAAAAACGTACCGTTGCTGGCGCCCATAGCCATGCGACATGATCATGCGTTACATTCTGAGGCTCCCCAAACTCGAGACAAATCCAGCGGAACCCTGGACAATCCAGTTGTAAGGGGAATCGAATGCGTTGCTACGCGGTTGTCCCTGGATGATGGAACTGATTCTCTATACCTCTGCCTTCTGCGCGCCGTGCGTGCGGGCCCGCTCCGTGCTCCGCGATGCGGGCAGGCTGCTGCCCCAAGCGACGATCCGCGAGGTCGACGTCCTCTCCCACCTTGACGAGTCCCAGGCCGCAGGAATCATTTCGACCCCCACCTTGGTGGTGCGCAGGGACGGCACCGAGGTGTACAGGGCTTCGGGTGTGCCCAGCGTGCAGCACGTGTTGGTCGCGGCGGCGCTCGCATTGGACCAGGAACCACGAGACTCTGGCTGCGCGGGTGCACCCGTTCCACTTCCTGCGGCTTCGGGCTAAGCTGTGCTGACCAGTACGTTTTGGGCCTTTCGAGTGTGGCCTACTGCTTGAATATCTGTTCTGCTCCGGTCAAGGGGTGTGTTCATTCCCCCCTGCCTGTGCATAGCCAAAGGGGGAATGGTTGGACATGGAAAACACGACTTCGTGGACGCGGTACCTGGGGGTTTCGCTGCGCCCGTTCTCGGGGCATGCGCCCCTTTCATTGATTCTGCGCGGCGCGCTCCAGGCCGCGATCTGCATCGTGCTGCTGGTGGTGGGCATCAGGATGCGCGCCGAGATGCGGCAGCTCGCGGCGGTGGATGCCGGGGCCGCCCAATTGGGCGGGTTCCTCGTCCTGGCCGGAGTCGTGCTGGTGGTGCTGGCACTGGCCGCACTGGTGAAGATCGCCGTGGGCATCCTGGATTTGGTGCCGCGCACCTCGGTCCCCGGAACCGTCATCAGCATCTCCGAGCGCAAGTTCTTGGACTTCCTGCCCGATGTGGTGAACAACGCGCTGTGGGACCGCAAGAACAACAACGTCGGGCTGTCCTGGGCCGAGCGGCGCAGGGTCCGCCACGAGCTGGTCATCGACACCGGCAACGGGACCCGGGCGTGGACGCTGCGGAACCGGCGGAAGGCCCGCGGGTTGCTTCCCGGGCAGGCGATCACCGTGGTCGCCAGCCCGCTGGTCGGCTACGTCGAGCGGATCGAGCCCCGGACCTGAGAACCGGCCCCGGGCATCGGGCGCACGGCGCTAGGTGAGGTTTTGGTAGGCCTCTGAGAGGGAAACCGGGACCATGGCGATCCTGGGCAAGTCCGCGTGGTGGGTGGCCGCCGGCTTGTACGTGCGTAGCAGCGCCTGCCCGTCGTCGTGCCAGGAAAACCTGGGACGCGCGAGCGCTACCTGGTACAACTCGTCGACCGTGTCCGGGTGCCGGTCCGCGAGATCCTCCAGGATGAAGCAGGGGATCTGGTCATCTTCCAGGTACCCACGCAGTACCGCGGCACCCGGATCCGGGGCATCGTCGGGTGGGGTGCGGTGGGCGTCTTCGAGGGCCTCGTAGTCCACCAGGAACACCGCTGATTTCACCGGGTGATGCACCAAACGTACCTCTTGTCGTGCGGCAAACCCGGCGGGGAAACTCTCATCCGGCGCCAGCCGGAGACCGCTGCGGGCGTCGTCTTCCGGCTCGTCGTTCCCGGCCGAAGCCTCGCGCCGGCTCGCTTCAAGAAAGGTGCGGTAGGCCTCAATCATCTGGGCGCCGGTTCCCTGCAGCACGTGGGAGCCGAAGAGTCCGCCGAAGATGCGGTGGTTCTGGGCCACGGTGGCCCGGGCCGCGGCAAGCTTCTGCGGATTGTGGAACGGCAGTGCGTGATCGAGACTCAGGAGACGCGCGGCCAGGGATTTGGCGGTGGCCGCATCCTGCTGGCCGAAATTTTTGGTGGTCCCGCTGAGCGTGTAGATGTTCCCAATCGGCACGATCCGCGTCATCGCGAATCCTCCGGAGGTTAGACTGGTGATCGCGTCCGCGCCCTGCGACGCGTAAGTCTCATAGTCGAGCTCGTCGATGAGGTTGTGCAGCAGGATCCGATCCCCCGCATGTTCGGTGACCTTGAAGACACCGAAGATCCCACGGTCGCGCCAAGACTCGTAGATGGCCCGGTCTGCATCGTCGAGCGTCTTGTTGGTGCGCAGGTAGCGTTCGATCAACGGCTCGGACCCGGGGCCCCGGTCGTAGAGAATCGATTCGATGGCTTCGAAGAGGGAATTCTCCCGGCTCAGCCCGGTTTTGAGCACGTCGCCGTAGCGTGCGGCCAGGCGTTTTTTTGAATCCGGGTGACGTGGCGTAGTCGATCAGTGCCGATTTGAGCTCGGCGGCCCGGTCCATGAGGGATTCAATGACTTCAGGTGTTGGACGTCCCATGCCCGCATCTTCCCTCGCGGGACCCCGAGCACGCAAACCATTCCGTGGCACGTTGTGCCCCATCCCACCGGGGCCTCGGTCAGACCAGTGCCCTGGACGCGCCGCACCCATGATCTTGTGCCGTGAGGTACGGAGACCATCGGTGCCAAGGACCGAAGCCAGTGGTGGCGCATGCCAGCATCTATGCGGCGGCGCGCCGCCGGTTCGCGGTGTGGGGCTTTATTGTGAAGAATGGGTCAGGTGATCCCCTCGCCCGTTGAACCCGCCACTGCCGCCTGCCTGCGACGCATCGTCGCCGATTCAACGAACCGGATCGCGTGGCTGCGAGCCCGTTCGCAGGGCATCACGGCCACCGACGTTGCCAAGTTATCGACCCCCAAGTCGATCCAGTCCGCGGCCTGGGACAAGCTCAACGGGTCCGGCTTCGGCGGGAACCCCTACACCGACCACGGGCGGGCCCGCGAACCGGTGATCGCCGCCTGGGTGCACGAGAACTTCGCCATCCAGCCCTCCAGCCAGCTCTTCCACGCCGCGGAGAACCACATCCACTTAGCCACCCCCGATGGATTGGGAATCAGGGAGCACGGACGGGTGGAACTGGCGGAAATCAAGACCACCAACAAACCGTTCAAGACCATCCCGCGCAGCTATCTGCGCCAGGTGTTCTGGCAGCAATACGTCCTGGGCGCCGAACGCACACTCTTTGTGTGGGAACCGCACCGCGACTTTGTGCCCACGCACGCCGAACCGCTGACCCGCTGGGTGGACCGCGACGACGCGGCAATCGCCGACTTGATTCTCAAGGCCGATGAGATGGTGGCGGTGCTGCGCGAACGCACCGCGGCCGCCCGCGAAGCCTACGGGGCCGCGGCCCTCTACCTTTAGGCTTGCGCCGTCCCGGGCATCAACGGCTTGGGAAGCGCGTCGGGGTAGTCCCGACGCAGCTCGGAGATCAGATGTTCGCGGATGAAGTTCCGCAACTCCCACAAATCCCCCGGGTTCCTGGAACTGAGCATGATCGTGACCTTCACGATGCCGCCGACGGCATCGGTCACGTTCAGGGTACCCACGCGTCCGTCCCACAGGTCGGTGGAAGCCAGCAGCTGCTCGGTGCGCGAGCGCAGGTGCTCGATGGGGGCGTTCCAGTTCAAATCCAGCAGCACGGTTCCGTTGATCTCGGTGCTGCGGCGCGACCAGTTCTCGAACGGGGTCGTGGTGAAGTAGGTGGAGGGGATGATCATCCGGCGTCCGTCCAGCAGCAGCACCACCACGTAGGTGAGGGTGATTTCTTCGATGTTCCCACGCTCGGCCTCCACCACCACGGTGTCGTTGACCCTGATGGCATCGGTGAAGGCGATCTGCAGCCCGGCAAAAATATTGGCCAAGGACGACTGCACGGCGAGCGCAGCGACCACGGAAATCAGCCCTGCGGAGGCCAATAGCCCCGCTCCCAGCGCCCTGACCTCAGGAATCGTGAGCAGCGCACCTGCCACCGCCAGGGTCACGATCAGTGCGGAGCCGACCCGGCGCAGCAAGCCGACCTGTGTTTGGATCTTGGCCAGGCGGCGCGGATTTCCCTCGTCGGTGCGGTATTTGGCCAGCAGCATGTCCTCGAGCAGGCCCATGGACACGATCAGCAGCCAGGCGATGGAGGCGATGAGCCCCAGCAGCAACAGGAACTGCCACAACTCCGTCCACTTCGTCTCCTCGAAGGCCACCGACACCGAGACCTTGGTGAACGCAAACGAGAGTGTCAGCAGCATCGGGCTGCGCCCGGGGTTCTTGGTGGTCTCCAGACCCGGGAATCGGCGGCGGAAACGGGCCATGACAAAGGCTATGACCACCGTAATGAGCAGCGCGGCCAGTAACCCGATCGCAACCACAATCCACGGGCGGAGGGGGTCAGGTAATGCGTTTGTGTTCTCCACGACCTCATTGAGGGCGTCGTCGAGTGTTCCAGGGACAAGAATCTGCATATCAACAAGGTTGTCACACACCGATGGATGCCCGCTGGACATCGGGTGCGGCACACCGTCCACATCACCTATGCATTGCAATGCGGTGCACAGTGCATAACCCCACTTGCGGCGCCCTTTGGGTGCGCGCATCCTGATCTCACCACCGAACCGAACCACGGTCGCACTAAGCGAGGAACATCATGAAAACCAGGATCGCCGCATCATTGTCCGGAGCACTGCTCTTGGCCGGTCTGGGCATCGCCCCGGCAGCACCGGCGGCACCCCACATTCCTGCCACCGTGTCGTATTGCGGCATCGTGTGGGGGTCGATGGCCGATTCGGTCGCCGGACAGGGAACCGCCACCATCTCCAATGTCCGCACCGGACGCCATGACTGCTTCGACCGAATGGTCATCGATCTCAACGGCAAGGTGAAAGGCTACGACGTCCGTTATGTCTCGGCCGTCTACACCGAAGGACAGGGCAAGCATGTTCCGCTGTCCGGGGCAGCAGATCTGCGCATCATCCTCAAGGCACCTGCCTACACCTCCTCCGGGACTCCGACCTACTACCCCTCCAACCGGCTGAACGTACGCAACGTCTCGAACTACAGCACCTTCAAGCAGGTCGCCTTCCTGGGCAGCTACGAGGGCCAGAGTTCCTTCGGGCTAGGTGTTCGCGCCAGGCTCCCGTTTAGGACCTTCGTGCTCTCCGACGCCGACGGCGGCAGCCGGATGGTCATCGACGTGGCCCACCGCTGGTAGTACAGCGGCACCACCCCAGCCCCGGGCGCGGGTCACGCTCCACCGAATCATGAGGGAGCGGGGCCCGCGCCTCGTCCCGTGCGGGACAGGTACGCCAAGCTGCATGACAAAACGACGTCATCCGGGGCAACCGACCGGCGGATGTGTCACGATTCATTTATGAGTATTGCCCGCCCATACAAGCAAGTCGATGTCTTCTCTTCCTCCCCCTACACCGGCAACGGCCTGGCCGTGGTGCTGGACGGGCAGGGGTTAAGCGATGCGCAGATGCTGAACTTCGCCAATTGGACCAACCTGGCCGAAACGGCCTTCCTGCTGCCGAGCACACACCCCGATGCCGACTACCGCGTGCGGATCTTCACCACCACCACCGAGTTGCCCTTTGCCGGGCATCCCACCCTGGGTGCCGCGCACGCCTGGCTCGAAACCGGGGGCGTACCCAAGAACCCCGCCGCACTGATCCAGGAATGCGCTGCCGGACTCATCGAGGTCCGCCGCGTCCCCGGCGAGGAAAGCACCGACACCGAAGCACTGGCCTTCAAGGCTCCCCCACTGGTGCGGACCGGGGCCCTGGAGGAGGACGTACTCGAATGGGCGTTGGGCGGCCTGGGACTGAAGCGTGAAGACGTGTTGGCGCACCAGTGGCTGGCCAACGGACCGAATTGGGCCGGGCTGCTGCTGCGCGACGCCGATCTGGTGCTCTCCTTGGAACCTGACTACGTGGCGTTGGCCGGGCTGGAAGTCGGGGTCATCGGACTGCACACCGTCGGCGAGCGACGGGCAGGATCCTACGACCCGGCCCAGCGCGAACAGCGTCCCGCCGGCGCCCGCGAGGAATTGCGTCCGGTCTCCGACGCCGATGCCCGCCGCTCGGAGCGTTTCGGCAACGTTGTCACAGGTGCCCCGGCAGACTACGAGGTGCGCGCCTTCTGCCCCGGCGAGGGCTTGCAGGAGGACCCCGCCACCGGGTCGCTGAACGCGGGCTTCGGTGAGTGGCTTGCAGGGGCCGGGCTGGCCCCGGAGTCCTACACCGTGCGTCAGGGCACCCGGCTGGGTCGAGCGGCGATCTTGCACGTGAACCGCGACGCGTCCGGGGTGTGGATTGCCGGACATTCGGTGACTTGCATCGACGGTGTCGTCAACCTTCCCTAGACATTCGAAGCGGATCGCGGATGATGGGCTGTGAGCTTCGGCTCAGGAACCCCTCAGCACCGGATGTCCGGGCGTAAACTCTAGCGGTGATGGTGAAACAGGATGTGACGGCACAGACCGAGGACAAACGCGCCTGGGGTGCCCTCTGGGCACTGGTCATCGGGTTCTTCATGATCTTGGTGGACTCCACCATCGTCTCCACCGCGATGCCGGCGATCATGCATGGCCTGGACACCGACATCAACGGGGTCATCTGGGTGAACAGCGCCTATCTGCTGGCCTTCGCCGTGCCGCTGCTGATCACCGGGCGCCTCGGCGACAGATTTGGTCCGCGCACCATCTACCTCATCGGCCTGGTGATCTTCACGCTCTCCTCGCTGTGGTGCGGTCTGGCGCCCGATGTCACCACGCTGATCATTGCCCGGGTGGTGCAGGGACTCGGAGCCTCGCTGATGAGCCCGCAGACCATGACCTTCATTACCCGCATGTTCCCCTACGCCCGCCGCGGCGCGGCCATGGGCGTATGGGGCGCGGTGGCGGGCATCGCCACGCTAGTGGGACCGATCGCCGGCGGCGTGTTTGTCGACACCCTGGGCTGGGAATGGATCTTCTTTGTCAACGTGCCAATCGGCATCTTGGCCATCTGGCGGGTGCTGCTCAAGGTCCCGGAGCTTGAGCGCCACTCGCATTCCTTCGATTGGCTCGGCGTATTCCTCAGCGCCGCGGCGATGTTCGCGCTGGTCTTCGGCATCCAGGAGGGCAACGGACATGACTGGAAGCCGTTCATCGGCCCCATCGGTTCCTGGCATCTGATCATCGGTGGCGTGCTGCTGCTCGGGGCGTTCATCTGGTGGCAGGCGGCGACCCGGGCCGAGCCGTTGGTGCCGCTGCGCCTGTTCAAGGACAAAAATTTCTCGCTGGCCAACATCGCCATCGCGTTCATGGGCCTGTCCATCACCGCCATGAGCTTCCCAATGATCCTCTACCTGCAGTCGGTGCGCGGGCTCACCCCGACGCTCTCGGCGCTGATGCTCGCTCCCATGGCCATTGTCGCCGGGGTGCTGGCCCCGGTCATCGGCAAAAACGTGGGCAAGATCGAAGCCAAGTACTTTGCCGTCCCCGGCTTCTTCCTCTTCGGCGCCTCGATCACCGTCTACGGGCTGATCCTGCGGGCCGACACCCCGTTCTGGGTCTTGCTGATCCCACCGGTGTTCATGGGGCTGGGCTCGGCGATGATCTGGCCCTCGGTCTCACTGACCGCCACTCGCGATCTGGGTCAGGCCGATGCTGGGGCAGGATCCGGGGTCTATAACACCACCCGGCAGGTCGGCGCGGTGCTGGGCTCGGCGTTGATCGCGTTGATGATGGAATCTCGGATCGCCGTGGAATCCGAGAAGGTCATGGCTTCGATGTCATCGAGTGCCGCGGCCGCCTCGGCCGGTGCCGGTGCCTCAAATGGGGAACCGGTTCCCGAGTTCCTGCATCAGGCCTTCTCGCTGGGCCTGGGTCAGTCGCTACTGCTTCCGGGCATCGTGGCAATGGCCGCGGCACTTCTGGCACTGATGTTCCGTCAGGGTGCACGCAAGAGCCAGTAGTGCTGTGAGTGCTGTGGGCGCCGGCGCCTCTTCTCAGAAACCCATGCCGCCCAGCCACCCGAGCAATTCCTCCTCGCGTTCGGCCGAACGCTGCCGACTCCATGGCCCCAGATCACGGGACTCGACCAGCTGGCCGTCGCGGAGGTACAGCCTACGGTCCATCAGGAATCCGCTCAGGACCAGCAGCACTCCCAGCGCGAGCGTGACGGATATGTTCTTGGTCAGGTCGTTGATACCGTACCGAAGGTAGAGGAAGTCAGGCTTTTTCATGGCAAGCTGCGAGATTCTTGGCTGTACAGGCCGCGGATCAGAACCCTGCCACCGACTCGGAGCCCGGGGACCCGGTGAAATTCAAGGCCCAGCTGCGGTGCGGTCGTTCCTCGTCCTGAATCTGCGTGTCTCATGGACAATAACCTAGGCGGGGGCGCTGCCCGGAACATCGGGGATGACCCCGATCTTGGCCCCTGTCCGGCCCTGAGCGCCGCAGGCCCACCACGGCCTCGGTCCGAGGAGGCCCCTCAGCATGAATCAACGTGGGTGAAACCTGCGGGAGGATTCGAGGACTAGAATCCCCTGATGATCTTCGCTGCTCTTTTCACCTATCCGCTGAGCGGGACGGATGATGGCACATGGCGAGATCGGCCGGCCGCCTTACAACGGACCCGGCCCGCGTCTTCGCCCGCTCACAAGACAGCAGGCACCGGGCCGATCGGCCCGGTGCCTGCTGTCTTGTTACTTCGCTGTGGCGCTACTTCTTGGCCTTGACGGGTACTTCCTTGATCTTTGTCTTGTGCTTGCCGCGACCGAAGACCAAGGCCACGGCGATGCCGGCCAGCCAGAAGTCCTTGGCCATCGGCACACCGTTAGGTGTGGGGCGGATGCCGTCGGACTCGGTCAGTCCCGGAGTCTTCAGGTAGGTCGCCACAAGTCCCGCGGCGAAGGCGCCCAGTCCCAGACCCACCAGGCGGGAGGGAAGGAACGGGGTCAGCAATGCAGAACCCACGGCGATTTCTCCGACGGCCAAGGCCTTGCCGAATACCGCAGGTTCCATGTTGTCCACCTGTGGGATGGCGTTGGAGGCCATCGACTGCAGGCCTTCGGCCGATTCGGCAGGAATGCGCAGCTTGCCGATGCCGCTGTTGAGGATATAGGCACCCGAGACGAGTCGTAGTGCTACGTTGGCGATGTTCAGGCCCATGGGGGTTTCTCCTGGTCGTTGACTGCGGATCGTGCATTGCGTACTACCCCCACCTTATGGTTTTCACCGCCCCCGCCGCTAGGGCCGCCCACGGTGTGGCGCGCCGGGTTGGGCTCCCCCGGGACCTAACCTGCCTCACATTGGGTTGGCCACACTTTTATCCCGCACCGTCATGCAGGGGCCGACCCACGGGTGCCTCGTGCTAGATTCGCGTGCATGATCACCTCCTCCGCGGTTCCCGATTCCGCGCTGCGCCTGCTCGTCGAAAAGGGCTTCGATGCCACCAGCGTCGATGCGTTGGCCCAGGCCGCGGGCATCTCTCGTTCCACCTTTTTCCGGCGTTTCGGTTCCAAGGAAGAAATGGTCTTCGCCGACATGGAGACCATCATCCACCACTTAGAAACGGTGCTGGCCACCTCCTCGGCAGGACCCGTGGCCTCATTGGTGCACGCCGGGCTGACGGTCTTCGACCAACACACCGCCAGGCCCGAGGCCGCCGAGCTGCGTCACCGGCTGCTACTCGATGTCCCCTCGCTGCGGGACCGGGAGCTGGTATCCATCCACCGCTATGAACGGGTCTTCCGCAACCACCTGCGCGACCGTGGCCTGTATTCGCTGACCCACGGCCGGGCCATGTGCATCGCGTTTGCTTCCGGGGTGGTCTCGGTACACAACGACCACCTGCGTCGCTGGCTGCGGCACCCCGAGGATGCCCGACGTCCCGAGCTGGAGCGCGAGCTCACAGCGCTCGGCTCGCTCTTTGCCCCGGTGCTCGAGCCCTCCACGGCGGCCCCGGCACCCGAACCGACCACCGTGGTCATCACCATTGCCGGTGGCACCCCGGACACCGAATCGGTGCTGTCCCAGGTGCGCGACGCCCTGGACCGCAACCACAAATGAAACGCAGTCCCTTGACGTGACACTGCGTTCCAGTATGCTGGTGCTCTAGCGACATTTCCGTCGATTTCGAAAGGGCACCAGCCACCCCATGAGCACTGAAGCCAGCCTGAACACCGAATTCCCTGCAGGCGTCGTTGAACCCGAGTACGAAGTGTGGGGCGAGGTGGACGTCGACCCGGCAGGACTCTTCGAGGACATCAACGCCGCGGACCGCGAATACTGGGACCGCGCCCGCGCTTTCGGGCTCGATGAGGTCCGCCCGGTCATCGACAAGTACTGGGACGCCGCCGACTACCCGTTGGACCTGGCCACGCGCCTGGGCGAACTGGATTTGCTGCGCGACGGCCTCCCCCTGACGGGCTACCCGGACATGAGCGTGCTCGCCGCCGGATTAGTGAACATGGAACTGTCCCGAGCCGATGGCTCGGTAGGCACCATCGCCGCCGTACAGGCGGGGCTGGCCCTGCGCTCCATCACCGAGTGCGGCTCCCCCGAGCAGATCGCCACCTGGGGTCCCAAGCTGGCTAACGCCGAAATCCTCGGCGCCTTCGCCCTGACCGAGCCCACCCACGGCTCGGACTCGGTCTCACTGGAAACCCGCGCGGTACGTGTTGACGGCGGATACCGGATCAGCGGCGAAAAGAAGTGGATCGGGAACGGATCCACCGGCGGAATCACCATCGTGTGGGCTCGCGACGAAGAGAACAAGGTCCGCGGCTTCATCGTCCAGCAGGAGTGGGAGGGCTACACCGGCACCACCATCGAGGGCAAGCTTTCGCTGCGCGCCATCTGGCAGGCTCACATCCGCATGGAAAACGTCTTTGTCCCCGACTCCCACGTGCTGCCCGGCGCCAACAGCTTCAAGGACACCGCCAAGGTCCTCTTCGCCACCCGGCTGGGTGTCGCCTGGTCCGCGGTGGGCCATGCCACCGCCTGCTACGAAACCGCCGTGCAGTACGCGGCTCAGCGCATCCAGTTCGGCCGCCCGCTGGCAGCTAGTCAGATCATCCAGGAGCGTCTGGCACGCATGCACTCGGAGCTGGCCACCATGCAGCTTTCTGTCATGCAGGCAACCCGCCGCGAGGAGGCCGGCACGCTGTCCCCGGTGCAGGCCTCACTGGCGAAGTTCACCTGCACCAGGTTGGCGCGCGGCATCGCGTCCAACGCACGCGACATGCTCGGCGGCAACGGTATCTTACTCAAGCACCGGGTCGCCCGGCATATCGCCGACATCGAGGCCATCCACACCTATGAGGGCACCGAAACCGTGCAGGCCTTGATCATCGGACGTTCCATCACCGGGATCTCCGCCTTCGCCTAGGAACACGACCCGGGGGCAAGGACACCACGATGGCGTCCTTGCCCCCGGCAACCAGACCGGCCCAGTTCGCGGCGGGTAGACGAATTTTCATATGATCATTGGATGATTCAATCCCCCGCGCCGCCGCTTGCCCGGTACGTCACCGAGATCTTGTCCCCGGCAATCCTGGTCAGCGTACTCTTGCTGCTCCAGCCGTTTCTCACCTCCGCAGTCACCTGGCCTCAGGCCATGGTGGCTTTTTCTTTGTTACGGGGCTGCCCTTTGGCTCGATGCTGTGGATGAAACACCGGGGCAAGATCTCCGATCACCACGTCGGGGATCGCCGGCAGCGGGCACCGGTGCTGATCATGGCCGCACTTTCGTTGCTGGTCGGCACCGTCCTGCTTTGGGTGCTTGATGCTCCCGCCGGACTGTTCAGCGCCGTCGGCACCATCTTTTTGGGGCTGCTGCTGTGTTTCCTGGCGAACCTCGTCTGGAAGCTTTCGGTCCACAGCGCTGTGGCTGCCTATGTGGCGTTGGAGCTGCTGACACCCGTGGGGCAGATCGGCTCCGCATTGGCGCTAGCGCTGGCGGCAACGGTGGGATGGTCACGCGTCGAGCTGAAGGACCACACCTCTACCCAGGTGCTGGCCGGGCTCGCGGTCGGCTGCGCCGTGTATGCGGTGGGGCTGCTGCTTCCCTGAGCTCAGGGGCTGCGCCACCCGCGGCCGGTGCTGTCAGTCAGAGCCGGGAACAATGACTTCATCCGGTGTACCGTCTGCTACCGGCCGCTTGGGGCGCCGCCCCAGCGTGGCGATGGCCGCGATGATCAAGAAGAAGCCAATGCTCGAGGCCACCGTGGGCTTGTCCCCCAGAAAAAGCACCGCGATCAACACCGCCGTGGCGGGTTCCAGCAGCGTGGCCACCACGGCATTGGCGCTCGAGGTGGTGCGCAGCCCGGCGTAGAGCAGCCCATAGGCCAGCGCCATGGTCACCACACCCAGGTAGATGATCATCAGCCACGATCCGGTATCAGTGGTTCCCAGCGGCTCGGCATTCACCCAGGCCACCACCAGTCCGGCCGGGACCAGACAGGCCGCAGCCACGATCATGGTGATGACCGTCAGAGCAAAAGGATCCAACACCCTCGACAGCGGCACCGCCGCATCGGTGGCCAGCGCAAAGGCAGTCCCCGAGATCAACGCGGCGATGATCCCGGGTACCGGGTGCGGCGCGGCCGAAACCTCGGTACCTGCCAAGCTGACCAGCAGCAACCCGGTCAGGGCCACTGCCACCGTGGCCAACTCACCGAGCCGCGGAAAGGCCCGGGACCGCAAGGCCTTGAGCACCAGCAATAGCATCGGGGCCAGACCCAGCGCAATCACCGTGCCAACGCTGACACCCGCCCACACCACCGCCAGGAAAAAGAAGAACTGGAACGCCGCGGTCAGCGAGCCCACGGCGAGGGCCGGCCGGGCGTGAACCCGGCCCAACACCCAGCATTCGCGCAGGCGCCCGGCCACCGCTGCGGCCACCAGCAGCACGAACGCCGCGGCAGCGGCCCGATAGGAGCCCAGCATCGAAGGGGAAAGCCCGGAGGCCTGGTGCGCGAGTTGTACGGCCGGGCCGATCGTTCCCCAGGCGATTCCCGCCAGCGCCACCAGCAGCAGGCCGGAGGGACGACGCCGTTGCGCCACGGGGGTCGGGGTGGGTGCGCTCATGCCCACCAGTGTGCCATGGGGGCCTGACATGGGCGGATTAGGGCTGTCACATGCGCTTTTTCACATGCCGGGTGGCGGGCGCGCTCCACGGGTCCTCGGGCCATGGGTGCTTGGGGTAGCGGCCACGGTTCTCCGCTCGCACCTGGGTGTAGGGCCCCGACCAGAAGGATGCCAGGTCGTCGGTGACGGCCAGCGGGCGCCCGGCCGGGGAGAGCAGGTGGAAGAGCACCGGCACCCGGCCACGCACCAAGGTCGGAGAAAGCGCCAAACCGAAGCATTCCTGCAACTTCACCGCCACCACCGGAGGTGCGGCCGGGTCGGCGACGTCAGGGTAATCAATGCGGATCAGCGAACCACTGGGCACCGCCAGGCGTTCGGGCACCAACGCATCCAGCTCCGTGGCCTCGGGCCAGGGCAGCAACCTGCGCAACGCATCGGTCAACGCCAGGGACCCGGCGGGCTTGCCGCCGGCGAGCGCCTCAAGTTCCGGGGCCAACCACGTCTCTGCACTCTCCAGCAGGGAGGCCTCATCCATGGCCGGCCAGGGGGCACCAAGTTCGCGGTGCAGCAGGGAAAGCCTGTTGCGCAGCAGCGTCGCGGAGGCGGAGAACTTCAGCATGCCCAGTCCTTGCTCCCGCAGTGCCGCCAATACCGCGGCGCGTCCACCGGCGCGGGTGGGCGCCACCGGGGTGCTGGATAGTTCGATGGCGCCGAGCCGGTGGACCCTGCGGGCACTGAGCTTGCCGCGGGCATAGACGGTGCTGGTGTCCTCGGTGTTAAGGTGTGCCGCGGCAAGTAGTGCCGTGTCTTCGTTCAGGGGTGCCGCGGCGCGGATCAATGCCCCGGTTCCTGCGGCATCGCGGCCCGCGGCCCGGGCGACCTCGGCCACGGCGATCCAATCGTGGTGGGCCAGCGGGCTTGAGGCAGGTAAGCCCGCCCGGGTCCCGGAGGCCAGCAGGTAGGTGGTTCCCGACGCGCCGTGGACGCGGCGGGCCACCTGGGCGGGATAGGCCAGCGCTACCACCAGACCCAAGCCGTCGGCGGCGGGTGATGCTGGACGCTGGGTTCCTGCTGATTGTCGGGCGAAACGCTCCAGCCGGGCCGTTTCACGTTTCCATGCTGCGGAGCCGGGGTGCCCGCCCTGGCGCAGCGAAGTCCATAGTGCCCCGAGGTCAGCAGCCTGCGCCCGGTAGTCTCCGGCCAGCAGTGCCACTACTTGCGCGGCCTGTGCGGCTCCCAACAGCCCCGTACCGTCGAGCAGCGCCCTACCCAACCGCGGGTCTGCGGGGATCAAGGCCAGGCGGCGGCCCAACGCGGTGGCGTGCCCGGCATCGTCGATGGCCCCGAGCTGGGCCAACACTGTGGTGGCAGCCTCGAGGCTGGAGACCGGTGGGGCCTCGGGCAGCCGTAGCCCCTGTCCTCCTGGGGAACCCCAGCAGGCCAGCAGCAGGGCCGCGGAGGTCAGGTCCGCCACGCTGATCTCGGCCCGTGGGTGTGCGGGGGCCGCGGCGAAGGTCTTTTCCCCGAAGCAGCGCACCACGGTGCCTGGGCCCTGGCGTGCGGCACGGCCTGCACGCTGGATGCTCGAGGCGCGCGAGGCGGAGACGGTGACCAGCCCGCTCATGGAGCGTGCTGCATCCCGGCGGGGTTCACGGGCCAGACCGGAGTCGATGACCAGGCGCACTCCGGGGACCGTGAGTGAGGATTCGGCCAGTGAGGTGGAGACGATAATGCGCGCAAGCCCGCCGGGTTCCCGTCCGGAGACCGCACGATCCTGCAGGGCCGGGGTGACTTGCCCGTGTAGTTCCAGCACCTCGGTGTCTTGCACCCGGGTGCGGATCTGCGCGGCGACCTCGGCAACTTCCCAGGCCCCCGGCACAAACACCAACGCGTCGATTCCTTGCTCCCGGCCCAGAGCCTCGGTGTGCGCGGCGGCGGCGGTGGCAGCCACATGACTCAGGAAGGTGCGTGAGACCCCGCGGTCGGTCAAGCGCGGTGCCGCGGCAGGCACCCACACGATTTCCAACGGGTGCAGCGCCGCGGGGCAGTCGATGACCGGGGCACTGCCTTCCCCGTTGGCTGACCCCAGCAGGGCCGCGAAGCGCGGCGCATCAAGGGTCGCGGACATCGCCACCAGCATCAGGTCTCCGCGCAGCTCATGGACCTCGCGCAGCAGGCCCAGCAACAGATCGGTTTCCAGCCCGCGTTCATGTACTTCGTCCACGATCACCGCGTCGACGGACTCCAACCCCGGATCCGCTAACAGGCGGCGCAGCAGGATCCCCGGTGTCACAAATTCGACGAGGGTCTCCGGGCCCGCGGTGCTTTCTCCGCGCACCGTGAAGCCCACTCGCTTCGCCGGGGCGCCGGCATCGAGGGAGGACAGCCGGCGGGCCGCGGAACGGGCCGCGACGCGGCGCGGCTGGGTGACCACGATGCGTGCCGGTACCCCGGTACGTGCCGTGATGTGGTTGGCCACCAGCGGCGGAACCAGGGTGGTCTTGCCGGTTCCCGGTGGGGCCTGGATCACCGCGGTGGCGCCGGCGCCCCCGGCCTCGAGCGCCGCGGCAAGCTCGGGCAGCGATTGGGCAAAGACCAGCCCGCGACCGATGGCGCCTAAGTCGAAGTCGTGGATGGGTCGGGGGGTTTCCTGCCGGATCTGCTGCGTGCTCACCTGCCCCATTATCCAGTGTTGCCACTGGGTCTCGGATTTACGAGACTGCTGAAGCCGATGCGCAGCCGGTGACGGAGGCTTTTCTCGGGGCCTTGGGACGCTGGCCGCCATGAGCCCTCCCTATCGGGGCCCGGTGTGGCCCGGGCATACTGGGAGGAACACGCTGCTCACGGCACCGCCACGACCACGAGCCAGGGAGGGCACCATGACTGAACTGCGCGGAACAGAAAATATTCACCGGCCCCATCCGGTGCTGGTGGGTGTTTTCCCGCACCCGCATCCCGAAGTGCTGGCCACTGCCGCCCGAATGGCCGTGGCCCTGGAGCTTGATCTGGTCTGTGCCTACGCCGTCTCTGGTCTGGAGCCATCCGAGTGGACGGCGACGGACAGCATCGATTTTGAAACACTGGACCGCGACGAGCAGCAGGAAATCGGTGCGGTGGCCGTGAACCAGCTGCGCCATGAGCTCGGTGCGGCGTTAGTGGATTCGCCGGTGCGTTGGAGTCTGCGGCTACTGGTGGGAGATCCTGCCGCCGCGCTTGAGGCGTACGCCGTTGAATTGGACGCCTCGATGGTGGTCCTGGGATCTCCCCGGCCGCGGCGCCTGGGCTTCACTTCCACGCGGCTGCGCACCTCGACTTTGGCTAAAGTACTTTCCCGCCGTTCGGTTCCGGTGTTGGTGGTTCCCCCGGTACTGCCGCCCGGGAAATCAGGAAGCAGCATGCTGCCCTGAGCCAAGGGGGGGCTCGTTACGCGGTGGCTCGCAGGAACGGGAGCAACTGCTCCAGGATCGGTTGCGGCGGGAAGAGCGTGCCGCCGTGGGTACGACCTTCCAGTTCGACCAACCGGGCGTGGGGCATCACCGCGGCCATAACCCGTGAGTGGTCGATGCGCGGCCGGTCTCGGGTGCCGGTCATCAGCAGTGTCGGAGTTTTCATCTGCGCCAGCAGCAGCTCGCTCACTGCGCTTCCGGCTTCGGTGGACTCGAAGTAGGCAGCCAAGGCCAGGGCATCGTTGGAGGCGAAGGCCAAACGAGTCGCCGGGTCCAGTTTCCCGCCGTCGGATTCCATGCCGGCAATGAAGGCGTTCATGTCACCCGTCTTCAGGGCCTCGAGGTAGCCTTCGAAGAAAAGCGTGCTGATGTGTTCTGCCTCGATGGCATGGGTCCCTCCCAGCATGGTCAGCGAACGGACCATCGCCGGGTGCTTGATGGCCAGCGACAGTCCCACTCGTGCGCCAAAGGAATAGCCCACCAGGTGCACCGACTCATGCCCGGTGGCTTCGAGCACCGCCAAGACATCCTGGAGCACCAGATCTATGCAATACGAGGCAGGATCATGCGGCTTGTCAGATCGTCCGTGGCCGCGCAGGTCCATCCGAATAGTGTCGAATTCCGGTTCTAGGGCCTTGACGTATCCCAGTCCACGCCAGATCGAACGCGACAGCGCGGAACCGTGCAGCATCAACACCGGTGGGGCCCCTGTATCGCTGGCGTCGAAGTAGATAGTCTGGGCATCAACCGGGTTCACTGCATGGGGCATAGGTACGAGCCTATGACATCGAGCCGGTCTTTTCCCAAGCGAAGGAAGCACCGATGAATGACGATCTGACTCCCGTGGTTATTGGCGGGGCACGCACGCCCTTTGGAAAATTCCGTGGGGCTCTTTCCTCGCTGTCCGCCGTCGAGCTCGGCGCCCACGCGATCACCGCGGCACTTGAGCGCAGCGGAGTTCCAGCAGAGCGCATCAACCACGTCATCATGGGTCAGGTCATCTTGGCCGGCACCGGCCAGGGACCTGCCCGTCAGTCCGCGCTGAAGGCCGGAATCGGCTGGGACGTTCCGACGGTGACCATCAACAAACTCTGTCTCTCCGGGCTGACCGCTGTGATCGATGCGGCCCGGATGATCCGGGCCGGCGAAGCGGATTTCATCGTGGCCGCGGGACAAGAATCCATGTCCAACGCCCCGCATCTGGTCCGCGGGATGCGCACGGGGCTGGCCATGGGAGATAAACCCCTAGAAGATTCGTTGAACCACGATGCCTTGGCCGACCCGTTTACCGGAGAATTGATGGGGTCGGCCACCGAGGCCGGCAACGCGAAGCTGGGCATCGGCCGGGCGGAGCAAGATGAGTATGCGGCCCGCTCGCACCAGCGTGCGGCTGCCTCCGCCCAGCAGTTGGGGGCAGAGATCGCCCCGATCACCATTCCGCAGCGCCGTGGCGAGGATCTCGTGATCAGTGCCGACGAAGGCATCAGGCCAGGCACCACCGCCGAACAGCTGGCCGCACTGCGCCCCGCTTTTTCCAAGGATCCTGCCGCCACCATCACCGCAGGTTCGGCCTCTCCGCTCTCGGACGGGGCCGCAGCGGTGGTCATTTCCTCCAAGGCGGCCGCACGCCGGGCGGGCCTGAGCTGGATGTGTGAGATCGGTGCCCATGGCCAGACGGCCGGGCCCGATGGCCAACTCCATTCCCAGCCGAGCTCCTCGATCCTGGCCGCGCTGGCCAAGGAGGGCCTTGCCGCCGAAGATTTGGATGCCATTGAAATCAATGAGGCCTTCGCCTCCGTGGTCCTACAGTCCGCAGCCAACCTGGGTGTGGATCCCTCGCTGATTAATACCGAGGGCGGCGCCATCGCCATGGGCCACCCGGTGGGGGCCTCGGGCGCCCGATTGGTCCTGCACCAAGCTATGGAGCTGGCCCGGCGCGGCTCCGGGACCGGAGTCGTCTCGTTGTGTGGCGGTGGAGGCCAAGGGGACGCCTTGGTCCTGCGCGCCTAATTTCACACGTGGTTACCGGGCACCATACAGCTGGCGTAAAGGTTTGGTTCCTAGAGTAGTAACTACCTCATGAAGGTGCGAGTGATGAGAGCACCGGTCGGATATAAGGCATTCCCCCAAGCCTTCCGACTGGTGCTCAACCCTTTAAAGCTCGCCCCGAGGTTCGGGTCCGAGTGCCCCTTTCAGCCCTCGACAAGTTCAGAAGTTCGGACCAGACTGAAACAACAGGCCTCACCGGCCCGACGGACCAGATGTTCTACGGATCAAGGAGCACACGTGATGAGCGAGAAACCAGTCGGCAACGACAACGAAGAAGAGACCGCCACGGAACCCGAACAGGTGGCCAGCGAACACGACGAGGCGTTGGTCGAGGAATGGGAAGACGAATCGTTCCCGGCCTCGGATCCGCCCTCAAATTATTGATTCCCTGCTCACTACCTACCTATCCCCAGCCTCCACACAGATTCTCCTCTTAGGCTGAAGAAACCTTCTCAAGGTGCGAGTGATCAGAAGAACCGGTCGCGGCGGAGTTTCACCTCCTTAGCCGTCTCGACCGGTTCTTCACTTTAAGCGGGATCGAAGGCCCCCAACGGCAAATTCTGTTTTCCACTGGATCAGGGCACGTCGGCATGGACTATCTAGGGCATGTGGGACAAGAATGGATGCGGATGAAGCCCTCAAGGCTTCGAAGTATTTCCTCCCCACCCCTCTGTCAGGAGAACACCACCACCATGGCCGAAGAACTCCGTTATGACCCCGTCCCCGATACCCACGCACCCTTCGTGGCGGCCGCGGACCGTTATGCCTCCACCGGGTACCGCCGGGTGGGAAACTCCGGGCTGATCCTGCCCCCGATTTCCCTAGGCCTCTGGTGGAACTTCGGTGACAACCGCCCCTTCGACACCCAGCGCGAGGTCCTGCGCCACGCCTTCGAGCACGGCATCACGCACTTCGATCTAGCCAACAACTACGGCCCGCCCCATGGATCCGCCGAGGAAAACTTCGGCCGGATGATGCGCACCGACTTCAAGGCCTACCGCAACGAACTGATCATCTCGTCGAAGGCCGGCTGGGACATGTGGCCGGGCCCATACGGCATCCTGGGCTCGCGCAAGTACATCATGGCCTCCGCCGACGAGTCCCTGGCCCGCATGAACCTGGACTACGTGGATATCTTCTACTCGCACCGCCCGGACCCGGACACCCCCATCGAGGAAACCATCGGAGCCCTGGACACTCTGGTGCGCCAGGGCAAGGCACTCTACGTCGGGATTTCCTCCTACTCGCCCGAGCGCACGGCACAAGCAGCCCGCGTGGCCAAGGACCTGGGGACCCCGCTGGTCATCCACCAGCCCTCGTACTCCATGCTCAACCGCTGGGTCGAGGACGGGCTGCTGGACACCCTGAGCGAACACGGCATGGGATCGATTGCCTTCACACCGCTGGCCCAGGGGCTGTTGACCAACAAGTATCTCTCCAACGAAGCGGCTGTACCCTCCGGCGGACGCAACTCGCTGCAGGGGCATCTCACCGAGGAGAATCTCTCCAAGGCCCGCGCTCTGGCGCAGGTCGCCGAATCCCGCGGCCAGTCACTGGCCCAGCTGGCCATCGCCTGGTTGCTGCGCGAGGGCGGAGTGACATCCGTGCTGCTGGGTGCTTCTTCGACGGCACAGCTCGATGAAAACCTCGGCGCGCTGGGCAACACCACCTTCAGCACCGAGGAACTGGAAAAGATCGACAGGATCGTTGCCGGCGAAGCGGGGATCGATCACTGGCGCTCCGCCGCAACCAGCTAAACACCGATCCAGACCTCCACGGAACCCTACGGACACTAAATCCGTAGGGTTCCGTCACTTTTGCCACCGATACCGAAGTTCCTCACTAAGCCGACAGCGGATATCCGCACAAAAATCGCGTGACCGGCTTCACAAATCGTCGCATTCACGACATGATGGACGAGTACGTGGCGCGCATCGCAGTTCCCTGCGGAACTCCGCCGCCCCAGCGACTACCAGAAGGAGCATGGCCGTGACCGCCAACGCCCAGACGCCGACCGCCACCGGATACCGAGTCCAAAACCCCGCCACCGGAGCCGTGGAGGAGGAATTCGATACCGCCACCGACGCCGAGATCCAAGACGCGATCACCGCCGCCCAGACCGGATTCCAGGGCTGGAGGAACGTCGACATCAAGGAACGTGCCAAGATCGTTGCCCGCGTCGGTGAGCTCTTCGCCGAACGCGCCGACGAATTAGCCGCGACCATCACCCAGGAAATGGGCAAGCCGCTCTCCGAGTCCAAGGGCGAGGCGGAGTACTGCCAGGAAATTTTTGAATACTTCGCCACCGAAGGGCCAACCTTGGCCGCGGACGCGGAAGTCAAGACCCTCAGTGGCGGCAAGGCCATCATCCAGCGGCTGCCCGTGGGCCCGCTGCTGGGCATCATGCCGTGGAACTACCCGTACTACCAAGTGGCCCGCTTCGCCGCGCCCAACCTGATGCTGGGCAATACCATCGTGCTCAAGCACGCCGAGACCTGCCCACGTTCGGCCTTGGCCATCCAGTCGATCATGGACGATGCCGGGGTGCCGGCTGGTGTGTACAACAACGTCTTCGCCTCGCACGACCAGATCTCCACCATCATCGAGGACCCGCGCATTCAGGGTGTCTCGCTGACCGGCTCCGAGCGTGCCGGGGCCATCATCGGTGAACAGGCCGGACGCAACCTGAAGAAGGCAGTGCTGGAACTGGGCGGTTCGGATCCGTACGTCATCCTGGATTCGGCAAACATCGCCGAGGACGCAGCCACCGCCTGGGCGACCCGCATGGAGAACACGGGCCAGGCCTGCAACTCGAACAAGCGCATGATCGTCATGGAGGACATCTTCGATGACTTCGTGGGCGAGCTGACCAAGCTGGCTATCGATCTGGTTCCGGGCGATCCTGCAAAGGAGGACGAGGGCACCTTCGGTCCGCTTTCTTCCCGCGCCGCCGCCGAGGGCCTTGCAGCCCAGATCCAGGACGCCGTCGACAAGGGCGCCACCGTGCACGCAGGGGGAACCCTGCACGAGGGTCCGGGCGCCTACCTCTCCCCGACGGTGCTCACCGGCATCACTAAGGGCATGCGCGCCTATTACGAGGAGCTCTTCGGCCCGGTTGCCGTCGTCTACAAGGCCACCTCCGATGAGGAAGCCCTGGAGATGGCCAATGACACCCAGTACGGTCTGGGCGGTGCGGTGTTCGCCACCGATCAGGCTCGCGCCGCTAAGGTCGCTTCCGGGCTGGATTCGGGCATGGCCAATGTCAATGTGCCATCTGCCGAGGGCGCAGAAATGCCCTTCGGCGGGGTGAAGCGCTCGGGCTTCGGTCGCGAGCTGGGCCCGTTGGGCATGGAAGAGTTCGTCAACAAGCGTCTCTTCTACGTGGCCGACTAACCACCTGCCGCACGCTGAAACACTCAAAGCGCGGCTGCTTCCATCCCCCGATTCGGGGACGGACGCAGCCGCGCTTTTCTGCTCTCGGAGCTGTTACCGGTCCCGGTCCAACGTGCCGATGGGCTGGTCAGCAGCATTGTAGATCTGCAGGGAATCGGTGCCCAGGGTCGCTGAGGCAGCATCCGCGAGCCAGGTGTCCACGCCCTCGCACAACATCCGGGTTCCGCCCAGCGGGCCGAACTCCAGGGTGTCGCCGGTGCGTTCCCAGCTTCCAATCAGCCGGTTACACCCATCGGTGCCGCTGAGCTTGCCGTCCTGTTCCAAGACCAAGTTGGGTTCGCCGGGTACATCCGAACCCCAGCTACCCACCGGATCCAGTGGCGCATCGCCCGAGGAAGCACAGGCAGTGCTCAGCAGCACGGCGGCCAACACGGCGATCAATGCGGTTTTTTTCATTTTATTTACCCACGTATTCGAAGTGCCAGGCCTCGGCGTACGGCGATCCCTCTTCAAGGTTCTTTCGGTGCACCCAATTGAACTTCTTGGAATGCGTCTTCAGCCATTTGTAATATTTGCCGCGAAAGGAATAATTGTAGGTTTCGGGAGTATCGATCGCCGTGCCCCAGCCATGGTTGGAGGTGCCGGGACGCGCGGCAATATACGGGCCGAGCTCGCCCCAGTAGTAGTCCTGCGTCGCACGGGTCCGGTAGGCCAGGTCGATGTCCATGTTGCGGCCGAACTTCTTCTTGAAGGCGGTGTTCAGCCGGGTCAGGTCCCTCAGCGCGGGGGCCGCGATGAGGGTTTTTTCCTTATCCCAGCCGATGGCCACGAGCATCTTTTCCTGGATTTTACCGTTTGGCTGCGCCTTCAGCGTTTTCGCCCGGTGCTTGCCGGGGTTGGTTGAAGCTCTGGATTTGCGCGCTAACTGGCTGGTCTTCATCCACCCGGTCATGCCCTGGGTGCGTACGAAGACCCAGCCCTTGACGGAACCGGCGGTCTTCTCCGATTTCTTGTCCCGGTACACCACCGAGTTCCGCGGGATATCCCCGACGCGGATCTTGCCCTTGACGCTTTCGTACAGATCCTCGCCGGAGACCTTGGTCCAATATCTATCGGTCAGGCCCGCACGGTTGGTGGTGTATTTTTTGTCGCTGTAGATTTCCCGTCCCGGCTTTTTCGCGACGATCTTCAGGTATTTGCTTTGCACCCATCCGGTCTTTCCGCGACGGGTGATCTGGGCGTATCCCCTCGAAATTCCTTTGACGGTGTAGATACCGTGCTTAGGCACCGTGGCAAGACTCTTGGAAGTGGTGTTGGGCTTCGTCCGCAGGCGCAGTGCGGCGGAGGTCTTGCCCAGATCCCCGCGCATGAGGCTTTTGGGCGCGGCCGTGACCGCGCGCAGGTACGTGTTCGAGGCCCAACCGTTCTTGCCTGCATAGCGCAGCTGGCTCCACCCGGATTTCGTTGAGCTCACCACCAGAGTGGTGCCCTTGGGGATGACGACCAGCTTTTTCCCGACCGTTGACGGCTTGGAGCGCAAGTTCAAATTCGCTGTGGTTTTTACCGACTTGGCCTTGGCGCTCTGAACCTTGGATGAGGGAACCAACGTCGAGGTGATCCCGCCCGGAGCCAAAACTGCATTCCCCACTGGCCGCGGTGCCTCCATGGCCTGAGCCGGAGCCAACGTGGAAACCACGAGGACGGCGCCCAGCACCCACGCTGCGCCACGGCGCTTGATTCCCCAAGAATGCGTCCTTCGGTGTTCATCTTGCATGTTTCCCCCAGCTCACGCGGTTCTACGTCTCCTCCGGACACGGGGTCGAGTGGACACCGCGCGGTTCGCTATTAGACTAACCTTTTTCCTAAGAGGTTAGTCTGGCAGCCGCGCCGCGTCACCAAGTGCGTAGTGTGGTGTTTTTGTCAATTACGAGGAGTCACTGGATGTCAGCCAAATTTGGATTCAAGAGGAAGCCGCGCCAGCGCCCGGCTCTCGAGCCCACCGAGGCTGGTTTGGTCGCTGTCCCGCCGTCCCATAGCGTCCCGGGGATGTGGATCGACCCGTTGGGTCGTGTGGCCACCCGTTCGGTCCAAATGTTGGTAGTTCTGGTGCTTGCCTCGGCGGTGGTCTTCAGCCTGCTGCGATTGAGCCTGATCGCCCTGCCGGTGCTCATTGGGCTGATCCTCTCCTGCGCTTTGTGGCCGTTGGTGCGCCTGCTGCGCAAGGTCATGTCGCCGCTGCTGGCCGCATGGTCCGTATTCCTTGGCTCGTTGCTAGTGCTCGGAGGCATCGGCACCGCACTGGTCTACTCGGTAATCGCCGAATGGCCGGATCTGGTGGACAAGGGCGCCGAGGGCTTTGGAACACTCCAAGAGATGCTCAACCGGCTGCCGTGGAGCGTCTCTGATGACCAGATCGATCAGGCCGTCAGCCAGGTCACAGGCTTCCTGACCAGTTCACAGTTCGGTGCCGGGGCGCTGAGCGGACTATCCGCCGCCGGCAACTTCTTCACCGGTCTGGTGTTGCTGCTGGTGATCTTGTTCTTCTTCCTGAAGGACGGCGACAAGATCTGGGCGTTCTTCCTGTCTTGGATGCCGGACCACCAGATGCATCGTTGGCTGTCCACCGGTGAACGCGCCGTCCAGACGTTGGGCGGTTACATGCGCGGAACCGCGACCATCGCCGCCGTCGATGCCATCGGCATCACCGTCGTGCTGTTGATCTTGCGGGTGCCGCTGGCCATTCCGCTGGGCGTGGTGACGTTCATGGCCTCGTTCATCCCGATGGTAGGTGCGACCTTCGCCGGGATCCTGGCGACCTTGATCGCGTTGGTGACCAACGGTCCCGTGGTGGCCTTGATCGTGTTGGGCGCGGTGATCGTGGTGAATCAGTTGGAAGGCAACTTCCTGCAGCCGGTGGTCATGGCGCACGCATTGAACCTGCACGCACTGGTGATTCTGCTCGCGCTGGCCGCTGGAACCGTGCTCGGAGGCCTGGTGGGCGCCGTGATCGCGGTGCCATTGACCGCCGTGGCGTGGGCGCTGGTGAAGATCTGGTCCGGCCGTGACGTACCTGCGGCCCTCTCCGATGCCGAAACTCGCAAGAGTAAGAAGAAATCGGACGCGCAGCCGAGCGAGGAACAGGTCCTGGCTCATGCCGAGGTCGGTGCCGCCGATGCGGCTAACTCGGTCAACGCCGAACGCGAATCCGTCGCCGGGAACCCGGATTCCACCACCAAGGGACCCCTGAAGTAGGGAACATTTAGAGCAATGGGCCGTGCAAAGCCAACCACCAAGGTTGGCTTTGCACGGTCCGTTGTCGTTAAACGGCAGGTGGTTCAGCCCAGGTGCGTGCTGTGGACCCAGCCTTCAAGCCGGCCGGCCTGGACCTTGGTCCACTGTCCACGGCTGGCCAACACCCGGACTTGTTCCCCTGCCGCAAGCTGGGCCACTACCCGGTAGTTCGCGGATGACCCTCGGTACAGGGTCGTGTCAGAGGTGGTAACCGGCGTGGTGGAGGCCAGATAGCGCAATTGCAATTGGCTCGCCGGGACCCAGCCGGAGTCTTGATCGAGCATGATCCTGCACCACGGCCCTAGTTTCCCGTTGACCCGCACCAGGGTGCCGGCCTGCATGATGCGCAGGACCGGGAACCTGTCCCCTGCGTCCCGGCGGACGTTCAGCCGCACGGTGGTGGTGTATTCGGTCGGAGCCATGGGCTGGATGCCTGTGGCCGGGCGTCGCACGGTGACCCGTGCCAGATAGGCGCTGGGAACCCAGCCGACGTCCTTGCCGGTGGAGAGCTTGGTCCAGGTGCCAACCTCTTCGAGCTTGCGGACCTGGATGTTGGCGCCCAACACCCGCAACACCGAGTAGTTGGTGCCCGAGCCCTTGCGCAGGTTCAAATCAGCGGTGCTGCGATGCGTGGGAACGAAGTCCTCGTCTGGAACCTCCGGGGCGCTGGGTGCACCTGCGGACCGAGAATCGTGTTGCCCAGAGACCGGGCGCACCGGCACCTGGGCGCGAGCACGGGGCGCTTCAAGTTTTTCGAGGCATTGGGTCGGGAGCCAGCCGAAAGCCTGTCCGTGCTGCACGCTGGCCCACAATCCACTCACACGCAGCAGCTGCACCGGGGTGTCGGGTGCCAGCAGGTATTGAGTGGCGTAGTGTCGCCCCGCGCCCTTGCGAAACTTCAATTCGACGGTGGTGCGGTGGCTGGGTCCAGTGAGCCGGTGAGGTTCGGGAAGGTTCTCGGTGCGTGCCGAGTCGAACTTCTTCATCGTTTCCGGCCCGGGGTTGGCGCACTGGGGCCCGGGTTGCACGACGCGAGGCGTGAACGGACGTGGAACACGTTGTTGATGACCTCGCTGGGTAACTCGATGGGATGGGACACGGACGTGTGGAACCAAAACTGCCCCGGGACGCCGACATTCGACGCAGACCGGGGCATGGAAAAGCAGACACGCCTTCCCCTATGGTATTGCACCAACGCCGAAGGCCCCCAGCCAGAAGCCGGGGGCCTTCGTCACATCATTTTTTCAGCGCTGATTAAGCCTGGCGGGAGGCCAGTTCGCTGTCGAGGCGAAGCAGCCCGTTGCCGTCATTGCTGATCATCTTCACGCGGTCGAGAATCTCGCCAACAGTGGCTTCCTCTTCGACCTGTTCCTCGATGAACCAGTTCAGCAGCGGTATCGAATCGATTTCGCCCTCGTTCTGGGCCAGGCGGTAGAGGTCCCGGATCGATTCGGAGACCTTCTTTTCGTGGGCAAGCGAGGCCTCAAAGGCGGCCTCAACTGTGAGCACGGACAAGGCCGGGGCACCGATGGCGCCGATGGCCGGGTGCGCGCCACGGTCGGACATGTGCGTGATGAACTTTTCCGCGTGTTCCACTTCCTCGGCGGCCTGGGCACGGAACCATCCGGCGATGCCTGGCAAGCTGAGCATATCCATTTCGATGGCCAGCTGGCGGTACACCGTCGAGGCTGCAAGTTCCAGGGTGATTTGGTCGTTGAATGCGTCTGCGAGCTTTCCATTGAGTTCCATGGCACTCACGCTACCGACTCTTTCATCCCTTGTCACCGAAGTATGGCCGTACTTACCTCGCGGTAATTATGGCATGATTCGGAGCATTTCGGAGGCAAAGCAAGGTGATGCTCACCTTGGTAGCTGGGCATCAGGGTGTTGATTCTCCGGGTGCAGGTTGCGCGCTGCCGCGTTCGCTTTGTGTGCCGCGGCGACCATTGCTGCCATGATCCAGCTGAAGCCAACAGCCAACATGGCGTAGGCGGGCACCGGACCGCTCACTGATTCAAGGAGTGTTGCAGCCAAGGCCGCCAGGGCGAGCAGAAGCACCGGGGGAAGCATGTGGCACAGCGGGCCGGCCGCGGCATGGTGCCCGGCCCTCCAGCAGTCTTCGCAGTGCATGGTGGAGCTGGTACGGATGCCAATCGCCGGGTTGATATCGTATTTTCCGCGCTCGACCGCGCCGTTGATCGCCGCTACCGACCAAGCGAACAGCGCCACCAGCGGAGCCATGACCAGCACCGTGATCTGGTGTTCGCTCACCTATCGGCGCCCAATTCATCGGTGTGCATCTTGGCCAGCATGGTGTTTCCGTCACGCATTCCTAGCAACAGGCCAACGAGCATCACGAGAACGCCCAGCATCAGGGAAACCGGCTGAAGGTAGTCCAGGCTCGGGGCCAGCAGCGCGGCGACGCCGCCTGCTGCGATGATCACCGCGGCGGCCACGCAGCCGATAATGCCTTTGTGGGAGGCTGCGTGGTGTCCCAGCAACCAGCATTCATCGCAGTGCGAGAAGCTAGCGGTGCGGATCCCAATCCAGGCGTTTCGCTTAAGCTGCCCGGTGCCAGCAGCCTTCATCGACCAGGCCAGCCCTGCCATGATCAGCACCAGGAAAAGGCTCGTGATCAATTCGGTTAATGCCTCGCCATTCATTCCTGCTCTTTCCTACGGTTCGGATGCCTACATTTGGCCCCGAGGGGCGGGGTTTAGCCACTGAGTCCGGCGCGGCGCAGGGCCTCGGCCATAGCGGTGTGGCCGCCAGCAGCCTTGGCTACCGGCGTTGCTGCCGGTTTGGCTCCCCGCTGCTTTGTCGGTGTCTGGCGCGGGCCACGTGGTCCGCGCTCGACCTTCTCCGCCTTGGCACCGGGCTCGTCATCCAGACGCAACGTGAGGGAAATGCGTTTGCGTGCCGGATCCACTTCCAGGACCTTGACCTTGACCACTTGTCCGGAGGTGACGATCTCGCGCGGATCAGAAATGAATTTGTTGCTCATGGCCGAGACATGCACCAAACCGTCCTGGTGCACTCCCACATCCACGAACGCGCCGAAGGCAGCCACGTTGGAAACTGTCCCTTCAAGGATCATGCCGACTTCCAAGTCGCCGATCTTCTCCACGCCCTCCTTCAGGTTTGCGGTTTTGAAGTCGGGGCGCGGGTCGCGGGCCGGGCGCACCAGCTCGGCGATTACGTCCTTGACGGTGGGCAGACCGAACTGTTCGGTGACGAAGTCAGTGGCGTTCAACGACCCCACCGAGGTGTTCGCCGCGGTGGCGGCCTTGAGCAGGGCCTCGGCGAGCCCGTAGGCCTCGGGGTGCACGGCCGAGGCGTCAAGCGGTTGTTTGCCGCCGGTGATGCGCAGGAAGCCTGCGCACTGCTCGAACGCCTTGGCTCCCAGTCGCGGGACCTTCAACAGTGCCTTGCGGCTGATGAACGGACCGTTGGTGTTGCGGTGCTCGACGATATTGCGGCTGAGCAACGACCCAACGCCAGCGACCCGGGCCAACAATGCTGGGGATGCGGTGTTCACATCCACGCCCACGGCGTTCACGCAGTCCTCGACCACCGCATCGAGCGACCGGTCAAGCTTTGCCGGGGTCAGATCGTGTTGGTACTGGCCCACTCCGATGGATTTGGGCTCGATCTTCACTAGCTCGGCCAGCGGGTCCTGCAACCGGCGGGCGATCGACACCGCCCCTCGGATCGAAACGTCTAAGTCTGGCAGTTCGGCGCTGGCCAGTGCCGATGCCGAATACACCGAGGCGCCAGCCTCCGAGACAATGACCTTTGCGGGCTTGTTGGTCAGCTTGGTTATCACTTCTCCGGCCAGTTTGTCGGTTTCCCGGCTGGCGGTTCCGTTGCCCACGGCGATCAATTCGGTGCCGTGCTTGGCGGCCAGAGCCACCAACGTGTCAACGGACTGCGACCACTTGTTGGCCGGGGCGTGCGGGTAGATCGTGGCGATGTCCACCACCTTGCCCGTCGCATCCACCACGGCGACCTTCACCCCGGTACGCAGCCCAGGATCCAGGCCAAGCACCGCGCGGTTCCCTGCCGGTGCGGCCAGCAGTACATCGCGAAGGTTCGCGGCGAAGACCTTCACGCTGGCTTCCTCCGCGGCCTCGAACAACCGTGTGCGCAAATCAGATTCGAGCCGTGCGAGCAGGCGCCCGCGCCAAGCCAAGCGCACGGTCTGGGCCAACCATTTCCCGGCCGGGGCATCGGCGGCCGCGGTGATGCCCAGGGATTTGGCCACTGCGGCCTCATAGGTGGCACGGGCTTCTGCCAGTCCCGCATCGTCGCGCGGATCTGCCTCGGCCAGTTCAAGGTTCAGCACTCCCTCCCGTTCCCCGCGCAGCAGCGCCAGGATCCGGTGCGAGGGCTGGGTGGCCACTGGCTGGACGAAGTCCTCGTAGTCGGAGAACTTGGCGGCTTCCGCCGCTGGGGCCCCTGCCATGGTCCGGGAGGCGATCTTGCCGCGGGTCCAGAGCCGCTCACGCAATTCTGAGACCAGTACCGCGTCCTGCGAGGCGCGTTCGGTGAGGATGGCACGGGCCCCGGCCAAGGCTTCGCTGGCGGCGTTGATCTCGTGTTCGGGGCTCAGGAAGGCTGCTCCGAGCGTCTCGGGGTCTTGGGAGGGATCGGCGATCAGTGAGTCCGCCAACGGTTCGAGTCCCGCCTCCCGGGCGATCTGCGCCTTGGTGCGTCGCTTGGACTTGTAGGGCAGGTAGAGGTCTTCGAGCTCGGCCTTCGTGGTGGCAGCCCCGATGACCGTGGCCAACTCCTCGGTGAGTTTGCCTGCCTCATCGATGGCTTTAAGGATGGTTGCACGGCGTTCCTCGAGTTCGCGCAAGTAGCGCAGCCGTTCCTCGAGCATCCGCAGTTGCGTATCGTCGAGGGTCCCGGTGACTTCTTTGCGGTACCTGGCAATGAAGGGAACGGTCGATCCGGCATCAAGCAACTCGACGGCGGCTTTCACCTGCCATGGAGCGACGCTTGCCCCGGCTACCGATAGTTCTGCGGCGATGGTCTGGATTATTCTGCTCTGGCTCACCCACCCTAGTTTGCCGCATGGACCCCACACCTTGCATCCACCGGGACCCGGATCCGGGTGTGTCGCTCCCGCGGCGTTCATATGGTTGGGCAACGGGATCCACCGGTGCTAGGTTGGGCCAAGGACTCGACACGGGGTGCCGCCTGGCGGCTGAGAGTTAGACCCGTTGAACCTGATCTCGATAATCCGAGCGAAGGGATGCCGGTCCGGCATGGCCCCTGGTCGTACCCCGATTCCGGGGCGCCCGTGAGCGGGTTCAATGGCATCCTTTCGCCCAACCGAAGGATGCCTCAAAATGCTTATCAAGGACCAAATCGTACTGGTAACAGGTGCCGGCCGAGGGCTGGGCAGCGAACTGGCACGGGCTTTTGCGCGCGAAGGCGCGCGCCTGGTGCTGAACTACCGATCCAGCGAATCCACGGCGCGGGACCTTGTTGCCGAAATCGGTGCCGACCGTGCTCTCGCCCTCCGTGCCGACGTCGCTGATGCCGGGCAGGTCGCCGCGCTGGTGGCCACTGCAACTGAACACTTTGGCACCCCGATCACCACGGTGATCAACAATGCCCTTCCTGATTTTTCCTTCAACGGTGATGCCCGTGCCAAGGCCGAGGGAATCGATTACACGCAATTCGGTGCACAATTCACCGGAGTCATCGGAGGTGCCCTGAACACCATCCAGGCAACGATCCCGGGCATGAAGGAAGCGGGCTTCGGCAACATCGTGAACATCGGCACCAACCTCTTCCAGAACCCCGTGGTCCCGTACCACGACTACACGGCGGCCAAGGCGGCGTTGCTGTCTTTGACCCGCACCTTCGCAGCGGACCTCGGCCCGGAGAACATCCGAGTCAACATGATTTCCGGTGGCCTGCTGCGCACCACCGATGCCTCGGCCGCCACCCCGGAAGAGGTCTTCGAGCTGATCGCTGGCTCCACTCCCCTGCGCCGGGTTACCTCCCCCGCCGAGTTTGCCGACGCGGCACTGCTCTTTGCGTCGCCATGGTCGCGTGCGGTGACGGGACAGAACCTGGTGGTCGACGGCGGACTAGTGATGAACTAGACGGGAGGGTAAACAGCCATGAACAGCACACGTCAATTGCATCTAAATGCCTTCATCTATGGGGCAGGGCACCACACCATGGGCTGGCGCCACCCCGATTCCAGTGCCAACCGTGTCGGAGACATCGCCTACTACGAGGAACTTGCCCGGCTGGCCGAACATGGTTGCTTCGACGCGGTCTTCTTCGCCGATGGCCAAAGCGTCAACCACGAATATGCTGCCGGCATCCCCTGGTTCCTGGAGCCGGTGACGGCGCTCAGTGCCATGGCTCGGGCCACCAGCAACATCGGGCTGGTCACTACTATTTCGGCCAGCTTCTACAGCCCGTTCCACGCCGCCAGATTGTTGGCCTCGCTTGATCACATCAGTTCCGGACGCGCGGGGATCAACGTGGTGACTTCCATGTTTGATGCCGAGGCCCGCAACCATTCCATGGATGCCCTGCCCGGGCATGCGCAACGCTACGAACGAGCCGAGGAATTCGTTGAAGCGATGCAGGGGTTGTGGGATTCGTGGTCGGATTCGGCGCTGCCCGTCGACCGCGAGGCCGGCAGCTATCTTGACCCCACGCAGATTCGCCCCATCAACCACCGCGGGAAGCATTTCTCGGTGGCAGGCCCGCTGAGTGTCCCGCGGTGTCCACAGGGGCGTCCGGTGCTCTTCCAGGCTGGCTCCTCCGAAGCCGGCCGGTCCTTTGCCGCTCGGCATGCCGAAGCCATCTACTCGGTGTCCTGGGACCTGGAATCGGCTCTGGAGTATGCGGTCGACCTCCGAGCGCGGATTGATGATGTCGGAAGGGCGGGGACACAGGTCCCCATCCTTCCGGGGCTGGTCGCCTACATCGGGGCCACACGAGCCGAAGCCCTAGGCAAGAAGGAAGCCTTGGATTCCTACCTGGATTTTGACTCTGCCATTAAGCAGCTCAATATGTTTACCGGACAGGACTACTCCTCGCATCCATTGGGGGCGCTGGTTGCTCCGCTGCCGCCGGTCTCTGAGTTCTCCGGACCGCAGGGCCGCTACCTCACGGTGCAGCGCATCATCGAGACCAAGCAACCCACGCTGCGAGAGTTGTTAGGATTCCTGGCGGCAGGTGGCGGACATGCCACGATGATCGGCACCCCGACGGAGATCGCCGATGAAATCGAGCAATGGTTCCTGGCCGGTGCCTGCGACGGCTTCAACCTCATGTGTCCCAGTTTTCCCGCGGGTTTGGAAGACTTCGTGGATCTGGTCGTGCCCATCCTGCAGGAACGTGGCCTGTTCCGCACCGCGTACCCGGGGCAAACTCTGCGCGATTCCTTGGGCCTGACCAGGCCGGAGCGGTTGGACTCGGCGATGGTTCGCGGTTAGGTGTGCCCATGCTCCGAGGGGAGGCACCGGGTTTTCCCAGTGTTCTCCCTTCGGTGGCCACTATTATGGAGCTCATGAAATTTACACGCTCCACCGGAGCCACGCTCCTTGCCTCCGCCGTTATGCTGCTCTCCGTGACCGGCTGTGCGACGATCGCCGACACGGCTTCCTCCGCGGCCTCGTCGGCCGCCACGCAGCTGGTCGATGGCGCCAAGAAGGAACTGATCAAGAAGGTGTGCGAACCCATCAAGGACGGCAGCATCAATGCCTCCGACCTCAAGATTGTCTCGTCCATGGTGGACTCGGTCCGCGAGGGCGGTCTGCCCAAGGAATTCGTCAGCGCCCTAGACGATGTGGCTGCTTCCGGTGACGAGGTTCCCGCCGAGCTTCAGGAGCGACTCGTCACGGCTTGTGACAACGCGTTGGTCTAGTGCACGCAGGTAAGAGTCGCAATCACCAACAGCCGGACCCCACGACTGACTAGACTGGCGGAATGAAGCAGGCATCAAAGGCAGTCAGGATCGACGCATGGCTGTGGTCGATTCGAATCTATAAGACCCGTTCGGCGGCGACGACCGCTTGCCGTGCCGGCCATGTTCGGTTGAACGACAAGCCCGCCAAGGCCGCCCAAATCATTGTTCCCGGTGACACCATCAGGGTCAGACAGTCAGGCTTCGACCGAATCCTGGAAGTTTCCGCGGTGATCGCCAAACGGGTTGGTGCCGACATCGCTGCCCGTTGCTACATTGACCACACCCCGGTCCGCCCCAAGGAAGTCATTCCGCAGGTTCCCGTCAGGGACCGGGGAACGGGGCGCCCGACCAAGAAGGACCGGCGTGAGATGGAAAGGCTTCGAGACCAGTTCCATCAGACCGGCGACTACCATGGGAATAGCTAGCTGAAAATGCGGCTGTGACCTTGTCATGGCTGTTGTCGCGACTGAGGAGAACTATGAGCCGGAACAAGTCCTGGAACGAACTATCTGTCGTATCGCGCTGGCGCATCGCCGTCATGGGCATCACGCAGTTGACTCTCCAATTCGTGGCATTGCGAGATCTTGTCAAACGTCCCGCCGCCGAAGTCCGGGGAGCAAAGAGTGCCTGGGCCGCGGCCTCATTCATCAACTTCCTCGGCCCCGTCGCCTATTTGGTATTCGGACGCATGCGCCGAGTTAAGTAGTTCCTACTCGAAGGTGGGAGCGATCTGACGAACGTCACGACCCGACCATCCCGGAAGTCGACACCGCTTCCGGAAAAGACAGGGTCCTTCGGAAGTTTCTTCCGAAGGACCCTGTCTTTGCTTTGGAGTATTGGCTTCAGTGGAATTCAACGATCGGTGCTTCGTGTTGGCTTTGTCGCTCTCTGAAGTGGAAATCGGCCACCGCCGTTTGCCAGCCGCGCTCAGATTTCCTGCACCCTTGCCGGAGCACAGTCAGCGACGTCTCTTCGGCTCATTCGGAGTTCGCATTGCTGCCCGCGTTAGCCAACCGTTCCTGACGAGCGGGGCTGCGGATTCTTCACTGTCATTACTTCCCACTGGTCCGGTCGATGACGCCTGAGCATTCGTTGACGACCGCTTCATCGATCTGGACATTCGATTCGCCCCCGCCGCTCACCACATCGGAAAGCTCAAATTACTGTTCATCATATAACCGATGCTCAAAGTCGTTAGCGCGTGTATGCTTCGCCTTCCAGCGCACCCGATCGATGTCTTCGCCGAAGTAGGCTGTGGCGAAGATCGTGGAACCACTCGGTGTCAGCAACCGTGTCCAGCTGACAGTGCTAGCTGTCCAGGCCGGCCTATTAGAAGAATCGCGCACCAGCGTTCCACTGAGCACCGGCCCCAAACGACACGCGACTCCTCGGGCCTGACCACTTAGCCAGCATCAGTAACCCAGCCGAGCATCAAAGACGTTGATCATTTCCTCGCCAGAGAGGTATCTATGCAGGTTCTTGGTAAAGAGCTCCACGAGGCGGGCATTTTCCGCGTCGACGTTTGCCGCGGTGTGCGGCGAGAGGATGAGGTTGGGCGCGTTCCACAAGGGGTGTCCCGCCGGCAGCGGCTCCGGATCCGCAACGTCTAGAATCGCGCCACCCAGATGGCTACCGGCCAGGGAATCAACGAGTGCCTCTTGGTCAACGACCGGTCCTCGCGACAGATTAACGAGCAGCGCACCTCGCTTCATTTCCGAGATTCTCTGCTTGGAAAAAAGTCCCACAGTTTCATCCGTCAGTGGGCAGGAAAGCACGACGATGTCGTAGTTCCCCAGCTCGCAGTCTTCTAGGCGGATGGACCGTTCGAACGGTTCTCCTAGCGTTCGCACTCCGCGTGTTGTCCCGTCACACGCCACCCCCATGAAAGTCAGGGTTTCGGCCACTTCTCGGCCGATGCTTCCGGCACCGATGATCAAGGCTTTATGGCCATGTAGCGTTCGTGACGAACCGTTGGTCCATTTCTGATTTCGTCGCTGGGATTCCAGGCGCGGTAGTTCGCGAACAAAATGCAGCAACCCGGCAAGCGCAAATTCAGCCAGAGGCTTGGCATGGACACCCGCAGCAGTAGTGATCCGGACGTCTCCGTCGGTGTGCCCCATGGCTTCGGCGCGGGCACCTACCCCTGCTTGGGTGGCCTGGATCCATTCAAGACGTGGGCTATGTTGCTGCCAGGCAGCTGGTTGCCACCAATCGAAATCAAACATAATAGTCGCCTGGCCCAGGAAGCCGTGCCATTCGTTCAGCTGATCCTGTGTGAGTTCGCGCGGTACGCCCCAGTGATCGGCACCGAACTGCGGGATGGGCAACAGCTCGGGCCGGTAGATGACATCAACTTCGGGGACGTCTGCGATAAGACGGTCAACCAGCTCCGGTTGGAGATACGAACAAATCAACACCTGTGGGCGCATGGAACTCTTTGACCTCTTTCTTGTGGGTGGCCGGGATGCGTGAACAACATCAGCGGTAGTTTTTCTGCGTCACGAGAGCGACACGTCCAAAACCGGGCTCGCCCAACAGGCTATCGTGCCTGATTTCGATAGGCTGAGCTCATGACCACAAACGTCGATGATCGCACTGGACCTCGAGAGAACCCGGTTCCACGGCACCATCAACTCATCGTTTCGTTGTTCGGTCTATATGCCCGCCAACACGGGGGCGCTTTGGCCGTCGCCACGATTATTTCCCTGATGCAGGACATCGGAGTGGAGTCCAGCGGAACCCGGTCATCGATCTCACGGTTGAAGAAACGCGGGGTCATTGACAGCGTGCAGGTCAATGGCCGCAACGGCTATGCGCTGGCACCATCGGTCATTGAAACGTTCATCGAGGGTGACGAACGCATTTTCCACCCGCGCCGGGCAGCAAAGGGCGACCAATGGCTGCTGGCGACTTTCACCGTCCCGGAATCTCAACGCAATATCCGGCATAAGATCCGCTCTTCTCTGGTGCGTATGGGTTTTGGTTCGGTCACCCCGGGATTATGGATAGCCCCTGGTCACCTGCGCGACGCGGTCTTGGCCTACTTTGATACCCGCGGTCTGACCGAATTTCTCGAGTTTTTCATGGCCGACCACGTCGGTGGTGCCGATCTTCAGCAGAACATCGGCTCATGGTGGGATCTGCCCGCCCTTGATGACTTGTACTCCGACTTTCTGGCCCACAACCGCGGACTGTTGGAATCGTGGACGCGGAGGGTGGAGCTCAGTAACGATACGGAGTCCGATGCCAGTGCCTTCGCCGATTACCTAGTCTTGGTCACCCAATGGCGACGCTTGCCGTATCTGGACCCGGGACTCCCGATCGAGTTCCTTCCGGAAAACTGGAATGCGTTGGAAGCGGAAGAGCTGTTCCAGAAGCTCCACGCCCTCTTGGCCTCTCGCGCCGAACGCCACGCCGACCGCGCCATCGGCGAGCATATGCTCGCCGGGTAGCCAAGCGGCTACGCCACATGCAAGAAGCCGTGCCATGCAGCCATTCCCGCAAAGGGATTTGGTTGCGCGGCACGGCTTCTTTGTTGTTAAAAGATGCCCCGGCGAAAGCTACGCGCGGTCCTGAATCACCGCAACGCCCTGAATTTCGATCAAGGCTTCCTTCTGCCACAGGCGGCTGACACCGATTCCGGCCAGCGCGGGGTATTTGCTGCCCGCCATCTCGCGCCACAGGCGGCCAATCTCGCGACCATTGGCCAAGTAGTCATCCACGTCGGTGAGGTAGATGGTCACCGATACCAGGTCCTCGGGGAGCCCGCCGGCCTCGACGAGCGTGGCCAGGACGTTGGAGAAGGCCTGCCGGAACTGGTCCACGATGTTGCCCGGGACGATCTTCATGTCCTTGTCCAAGGCCGTCTGGCCACCTAAATACACAGTATTTCCCGCGAGCACTCCGTGCGCGAAGCCCGAGGGCTTGCCCAACGTCTCGGGGTTGATGGTGAGGTTCTGGATGAGGGTGGTTTCGGTCATCGTGCTCTCCTGTGGGTTTCGTTGGCGATCGCGGGTGTTCCGCTCTGGCGCCGGACTAGTGATGCGTGTTACATTGAGGATACGTGACGGCAGTCAAAAAGTCGACACAATAGATTTGTTAGATGGCGAAGGGGCCTAGAGAATGAAACTCGCAACGGTACGACACGGTGGACGCACCACCGCCGCGCTGGTGGTGGCAGGCGGCTACCAGCCTCTGCCCGCACGAAACCTCAGCGAGCTGCTCTCTCTTCCGCAGTGGAAGGAAATCCTCAAGGATGCATCCTCCGGCCATTGTGGACCCGATGCCCTGCCCGCATCTGCGATCGAGCTACTGAACCCGGTCCCGAACCCGACAAAGGTCATTTGCTGCGGTCTGAACTACGCCGACCACATCCTGGAGATGGGCAGGGAACTCCCCGAGTACCCCACGCTTTTCGCCAAATTCGCCGATACCCTCACCGACCCCGAGGCGCAGATCCCGGCCGATGAATCCATGGATCTGGACTGGGAAGCGGAGCTGGCCGTTGTACTCGGTTCCACGCTGCAGGACGCCACCGAGGACGAGGCCGCGGCGGCAATCGCCGGGTACACCGTGGCCAACGACATCTCCATGCGCGACTGGCAGCGCCGCACCCTCCAGTGGTTCCAGGGCAAGTCCTTTGACCGCACCACTCCGCTGGGCCCGGTGCTGGTCACTGCCGATGAACTCGACCCGGTGGCCGGCCTCGAGGTCATCTGCACTCTCAACGGCGAGGAAGTCCAACGCGGCAACACCAAGACCCTGGTCTTCTCCGCGGCCCGCCTGTTGTCCTATATCTCCACTTTCACCATCCTGCGTCCCGGCGACGTCATCCTCACCGGAACCCCCGGAGGGGTCGGCATGGGCATGGTCCCGCCGCGCTTCCTGCAGGACGGGGACGAGCTTCTCACCGAGATCCCCGGAATCGGGACCCTAAAAAACCGCATCAGCCTGCGCGTCGCCGCAACCGCCTAGACATGTTTCCACACACCACAACCACGCATCGAACCACAGAGGCAGGAGCCGAACCCATGAGCAATTCCACCCCCATCATCCACCGCAGCGAGGGTGACAACTCGATCTACGCCGGCGCCGACGGGAACGTCGTGCCGGTAGTCACCCGCAAGGGCGAAGAAGACACCAACACCGCTCAGTCCGGTGACTGCATCCGCGTCTCTGGGGTCAGCGTCCAGCACACCCCAGCCACCAAGATCTGGTTCGGCCAGGTATCCAACACCCCCGGCTACCGTTCGCTGCCGCACCACCATGGCGAGGCCGAGACCGGCGGCTACGTGCTGCGTGGGCACGGACGGATCTACTTCGGCGAAGACTACGGACAATTCCTGGATATGACCGCCGGAGACTGGGTCTTCGTCCCGCCGTTCATGCCGCATGTTGAGGCCAATATGTCCGTCACCGAGGAACTGGTGTGGCTGACCGCCCGGACCCCGGAAAACATCGTCGTAAACCTCGACGAAGTAGCAGATTCAACGTTGGAAGGATACCGCCGGGCATGAGCTCACAAATTTTTCTCGACGCCATCGACCTCACCGCTTGCGAGGCCGAGGTCTTTGACACCGCCTTCACCGCGATTCCCCAGCATGTGCCGTGGCCCAAGGCCTACGGCGGGGACATGGTCGCCCAGGGTGCCTCGGCCATGATGCGCTCGGTGACCGATGACCGGGAACTGCACTCCATGCACTCCTACTTCCTGCGCCCGGTGGATATGCACGTACCGGTCCGCTATGAAGTCGAGCTGATGCGTGATGGCCGCGGATACTCCACCCGGCAGGTGCGCGGCTTCCAAAATTCGAAGGCCGTCTACACCTCCATCGGCTCCTTCCATGTCCCGGAAGAAGGTCCCGAGCATGCAAGCACGGCCCCTGCCGAATACCTGGATATTGATCCCGAGACCCTGGCCAGCGCCGCCGCGGTGCTCGCCGAGGCCGAGGGCCCGGCCGCCGACTACTGGTCAACGGGCAGGTCCTTCGACATGCGCCATGTCCCCGGTCCCCTGTACGTGAAGTCCGACGGTGTCGAATCCGCCCACCAGGCGGTTTGGGTCAAGGCCTTCACCGAACTTCCCGACGATCCCATCACCCAGCGCGCTGCCCTGGCCTATGTCTGCGACTACACCATCCTCGAACCCCTGCTGCGCACCCAGGACCTGTCCTGGAGCACCGAGGGACTGATCACCGCCAGCTTGGATCACTCCATGTGGTTTCACCGTGCCGGGCGCGTGGATCAATGGGTGCTCTACGTCCAGGAAGCGGTCTCCAGCCAGAACAACCGTGGCCTGGCCCTGGGCCGCTTCTACACCCGAGAGGGTGCACTGCTGGCCACCGTCGCCCAGGAAGGCATGATCCGCGCACCGCGCGGCTGACCCTTCAGAACCGGCACCAACGCCCCCACTGACATCGACTCCTGGAAAGAGACGGCACGTTCATGGAACTGACACATTCGGCCCACCAAGACACCTTCACCCGCGACCACCTGCCCCCGCACGACTTGTGGCCCACCTTGGAATTCACGCTGCCCGAACTCCAATACCCCACCCGGCTCAACGCCGCCACGGTGCTGATCGACGAGGCCGTAGCGAAGTTCGGGGCGGACTCCCCCGCACTGCTGGCCCCGGACGGAACCCGGCAAAGCTACGGCGAACTGCTCACCCGCGCCAACCAGGTGGCCCAGGTCCTCACCGAGGACTTCGGAATCATCCCGGGAAACCGGGTGATGCTGCGCGCCCCCAATAATGCTTGGCTGGTCGCCTGCTGGCTGGGAGTGCTGAAGGCCGGCGCGGTGGTCGTCACCACCATGCCCGCCCTGCGCGCGGCGGAAATCACCAAGCTCGCCGAGCTGACCGGGCCCTCACTGCTGCTCAGCGACCACCGGTTCATGGACGATGCCCGCCTTGCTGCGGGCACCAACTTCCCGGTCGTGTCTGTCGGGTCCAGTGATGCCGCCGATCTGGTGGCCCTGACGGCAACCAAGTCCGGATCCTTCACCAACGTTGACACCGCTGCAGATGATGTGGCGCTGCTGGGACCCACCTCCGGGACCACCGGGGTCCCGAAGATCACCATGCACTTTCACCGTGACATCCTGGCCAACGCCGACACCTTCGCCAAGCACATTCTTGCGCCCACCGCCGACGATGTTTTTGCCGGCTCCCCTCCGCTGGCCTTCACCTTCGGACTCGGCGGACTGGTGGTCTTCCCGCTGCGCTTCGGCGCCAGCACCCTGCTGACCGAACGCACCACCCCTCTCGAGTTGGCCCAACTCTCCCACGATGCCGGGGCCACGATCTTGTTCACCGCTCCCACCGCCTACCGGGCCATCCTCAAGGAAGGCCAAGCCGAACTGCTGCGTCCGCTGCGGCTGGCGGTCTCGGCCGGGGAACACCTGCCGGCGGCAACCTGGCAGGCAGTCAAGGACGCCACCGGGCTGGAACTGATCGACGGCATCGGCTCCACCGAACTGCTGCACGTCTTCATCTCCGCCGCCGGGGACGCCATCCGCCCCGGCACCACGGGCAAGGCGGTGCCAGGCTACCGCGCCACCATCCTGGACATGGAGGGCAACGAGCTGGGACCCGACGAGGTCGGCCGGCTGGCGATCATCGGCCCCACGGGCTGCAGGTACCTCGACGACGAGCGCCAGCACGCCTACGTGTCCAACGGCTGGAACGTCACCGGGGACACCTTCGTGATGGACGCCGAGGGCTACTTCACCTATCAGGCGCGCAGCGACAACATGATCGTCTCCTCCGGCTACAACATCGGTGCCCCCGAGGTCGAAGAGGCCCTCATCCAGCACCCCGACGTGCTGGAAACCGCGGTGGTGGCCAGACCCGACGAGCAGCGCGGATCGGTGGTCTGCGCGTTCGTGGTGCTCACCGAGGGCATCGAAGGAAACCCCGCCAAGGCCAAGGAACTCCAGGACTTCGTCAAGTCGGTCATCGCACCCTACAAGTACCCGCGCGACATCCGATTTGTCGAGGAACTGCCCCGGAACCCCAGCGGCAAGCTCCAGCACTTCAAGCTCCGCGACGCCTTGGTCCAGTCTCCCGCCTCCTGAGCACTCCCTCCTATTTCTTCCCCGCTATCCCCCCTGGATTCCAGGCAGCACCGCACGCCCCTTGAAAGGAACCACCATGAAAATCGCAGTTGTTGGCGGCGGCCCCGGCGGCCTCTACTTTTCGGCCCTGATGAAGCAGCTGGACCCCACCCACGAAGTGACTCTCTGGGAGCGCAACGCCGCCTCGGACACCTTCGGCTTCGGTGTGGTGTTCTCCGATGAGACCCTGGGCGGAATCGGCAACGCCGATACCGTGATCGCCGATTACATGTCTCGGCGCTTCGCCCGCTGGAGTGATATTGACATCCACTTCCGCGGTGAAATGCACACCGTTGGAGGTCAGGGCTTTGCCGCGATGGGCCGCAAGGAACTGCTTCAATTGCTGCAGCGCCGCGCCATCGAGCTCGGTGTCGACGTGCGTTTTTCCACCATCGCCCCGGATGTCGAGGAACTCTCGGCCAGCTACGATCTGGTGCTCGCCGCCGACGGGTTGAACTCCTCTATCCGCACCCGCTATGCAGAGTCCTTTGTACCGTCGCTGGATCCGCGTACCTCCAAGTACATGTGGCTGGGCACCGACCAGGTCTTCGAGGCCTTCAAGTTCTTCGTCAAGGAAACCGACGCCGGCACCATGCAGATCCACGGCTACCCGTATTCGGATGAAGGCTCGACCTTCATCGTGGAAATGCATGAGGATGTGTGGCACGCCGCGGGCTTCGATGAGACCGCCAACGAAACCTTCGCCCCCGGGGTCAGCGATGAGAAGTCGGTGGCCAAGGTCAAGGAAATCTTTGCCGAGGAACTGGCCGGTTACAACGTGCTGACCAACAACTCGAAGTGGATCAACTTCACCACCGTGCGCAACGAAAACTGGCGCCACGAAAACATTGTGCTGCTCGGAGATGCAGCGCATACCGCGCACTTCTCCATCGGCTCGGGCACCAAGCTGGCCATGGAAGACTCGCTGGCCCTGGCTGCCTGCCTGCACGAACACGCCTCGGTCGAAACGGCGTTGGAAGCCTATGAGACCGAGCGCCGTCCGGTGGTCGCCTCCACCCAGCGCGCGGCCCAGGCCTCTCTGGAGTGGTTCGAGAACATCGGTCAGTACAAGAACCAGGACCCGGTGCAGTTCTGCTTCAACCTACTCACCCGTTCTCGCCGCATCACCTACGAAAACCTCAAAATGCGCGACACCGACTTCGCGGCCACCGTCGATAAGGACTTCGCGAGGCTCTCCGGCTCCGAGCAGATCGCTCCGGCGATGTTCCAGCCGTACAAGATCGGCCAGATGGAACTGGTGAACCGCGTGGTGGTCTCCCCCATGGACATGTACTCGGCGACCGATGGGGTACCAGGGGACTTCCATCTGGTGCACCTGGGTTCCAAGGCCATGGGCGGCGCCGGGCTAGTGATGACCGAAATGGTCTGCGTCTCGGATATTGGGCGCATCACCCCCGGTTGCACCGGCCTGTACACCGACGAGCAAGCCACCGCGTGGAAGCGCATCACCGACTACGTGCACAGCAACTCGCGTGCCAAGATTGGCGCGCAGATCGGCCACTCCGGCCGCAAGGGATCCACCCGCTTGATGTGGGAAGGCATTGATGAGCCGCTGGAGAGCGGCAACTGGGAGGTACTGGCCCCCAGCGCCATCTCCTACGGCGATGGGTGCCACGTCCCGGTGGAGATGGACAGGGCCATGTTGGATACGGTCCGCGACGAGTTTGTGGCAGCGGCCCGCCGAGCCGATGCTGCTGGATTCGACATGCTCGAGCTGCACGCCGCCCACGGCTACCTGCTCTCATCGTTCCTCTCTCCGCTGTCCAATGCGCGCACCGACGAATACGGCGGATCGCTGGAGAATCGCCTGCGCTACCCGCTGGAGGTCCTGGATGCTGTGGCAGCGGTGTGGCCGGCGCACAAGCCCATCGGCGTGCGCATCTCCGCCACCGACTGGACCGAGGGCGGGAACACCGAGGACGATGCCCTGCTGATCGCCGAGGCGTTCATCGCCCACGGGGTCAAGTCCATCGATGTGTCCTCCGGGCAGATTGTGCGCAATGAACGCCCAGCGTTCGGGCGCAGCTACCAGACCCCGTTCGCTGACAAGATCCGCAACCAGATCGCCGCCGCGGCCGGGGTCGCGGTCATCGCGGTGGGTGCAATCTCCTCCTACGACGATGTGAACTCGGTCCTGCTGGCCGGACGCGCGGACCTGGTGGCCCTGGGCCGCACGCACCTGTACAACCCCGCCTGGACGCTGCAGGCAGCCGCGGAGCAGGAATACGTCGGCGACGGCGCCACCTGGCCACTGCCGTTCAAGGCCGGAGCCCGCAAACCGCCCAGCGCGCGCACCGACGCGGTCCGCCCACGCTTGTCGCTGCTGAAGGAAGACGAACTCGACGAGCAGGTCCACCTGCGCTGGACGCCGGCCAAGGACAAGGCAACCGAGAACTTGGTGCCGAGCGCCTGAGCCTGACGGCAAGAAGGGGCAGTGGTTCAAAACGCCAAGCCGGCTCAACGAATCATTGCCCCTTCGTTTTCAGCGTCCCACCAAACGATCATGGTGTTCCCCAGCGCTCCCGGCGTGTTGAAGGCTTCCGGTATCAGAGTCCCTCGGGCGAATCCGGAATCTCCCGGCCGATGCGCCTGCGCAACAAAAAACTGCGAGGATGCCCAGAACAACGGTGACAACGAGGCTAAGTGCCAGATCCCACCCAGGCTCATGGGATAACACCAGGCGCGGCAGTCCCACGCCGAGGACGATGAGCCCGGTAACGGCGAGTGTCTTTGTGGAGCTGCCCAAAAAATAACCGGTTCGTGGTGCCGGGCTTGCGAACCAGACGGCTATGCCCACCGCGCAGGCCACGACCGCGATCACTGTCAATTGCGGAATCAGGTCATGGTTGTTGCCGGTGCGAGCTGGCCTGACGATCGAACAAACCGCCCCCCCATGCCAGCGATAATGAGCACGGAAAAAGCCAGAGGGCGAAGAGAAACTTTGGCATGACCTCACCCTAGGGCATTCCCCTTGGCGCACGTTTTACACGTTCGGAACGATCAGCCCACCCTTAGCCCGGATCCTGGGCATCGGCTGCGGGTGTTCGGAAGTACGGGGCCGTGCTGGAAGCGATGGAGGCGATCGCGGCCACGGTGGCCACGGTGGCCGCAGCCGGGCGTGGGAAAGTATGAGTCCAATCCGGAGGATGCTGCGGCCGTGGCCGCGGGGTCCGAGGACCGTGTCCGTAAGTGATAGTCGTCGGGACGCTTTCTATCAGATAGCCCTGCAAGTGATAGGAGTCATGATCTTATCTAACAGGTCGTTCAGCTCAAGAAGTGATAGTCATAGCCAGAACTTCTATCAGATAGATGCATAAGTGATAGAATGCGGTGAGAACTCTTACAGATAACGAGACCAGGATGACTCAGCAACCGCTCCATGTAGATGGGAAATTCGGGCACGTCCATAAGGACGAGGTCGACATCTCGCTTGCGTCCAGCAATTCATGGCCAGAAGCTGAGTTTGAAGAAGTGACCTGGAATGGTGGAGCCGGAGATTTTCACGACCTCAGATTCGTGTCCGGAATGCGGGGCCAGAATTACAAAGCCTTCGTCCCTCCGCGCATCGCAAATGTTGACTACACACCTTCGTCTGCAGTTGCGTCTCTCGCCGAAGAAGCGAGCCGCGAGATCAGTCGCTTTGATGAAAAATATGGTGCCAGAGTCGGCCCGTTTGCAACGATCATGCTCCGGTCCGAGTCCGTTGCCTCGTCCCAAATCGAAAACTTGACTGCCAACGCCCGTAGCCTGGGCGAGGCCGAACTTGGCGTCGAAGATAAGCTGAACGCCACACTCGTGGTGCGAAACGTTCGGGCAATGGAATCGGCTCTTGCGGCCTCCGAGAGTCTTGACACTGGAAGCATTCTCGATATGCATAAGGCCCTGATGGAGGGCACGAGAGACGAAGCCACCGCTGGTTCATGGCGGCAGGAACAAGTCTGGATTGGAACTAGTTCAAGCAGCCCCATCGGTGCGGACTTCATTCCTCCCAATCACGACAGAGTCCCCGCTTTGATGGAGGATCTGACGGTCTACGCCCGAAGAGTTGATGTGCCCCCTATGGTTCAGGCTGCGATCGCCCACGCCCAGTTTGAGACCATCCACCCCTTCACCGATGGAAACGGCCGAACAGGGAGGGCGTTGATCCACTCGATGCTCAAGCGGCACGGCGTTGCTCGCAATGTATCAACGCCGGTTTCGGCCGGACTGCTTGCGAACATCAGCTCCTACCACCGCTCTCTTGACGCGTACCGCGACGGAAACCCCGAGCCGATTGTCACGCTCTGCTCGGAAGCCTCGTTACGGGCCATCAAGAACGGCACACAGCTTGCCGAGGACGTCACTTCCATTGCAGATTCCTGGACGACCACAATCAAGGCTCGCAAGGACGCTGCCGTCTGGAAAGTGCTCGATCTGCTGGAAAGTCGTCCAGTCGTCAACGCCGCGGTCCTGGAAAAAGAGCTAGGACTCGACTACCTCAGGTCCAAGCGAGCTATGGATCTGTTGGCTGAAAATGGAATCGTCATCGGTGTCGACAAATACAAGCGGGGCAGATTCTGGCGCGCCCCCGAAATGCTGACCGCTTTAGACGCCTTCGCAGAACGTGCAGGGCGCCGGCAGCAGTCGGGCACCGTCTAGACGTGAGTTGTCGGCAACGGGCGCGCGACTCCCGCTGGCAAATACTCAGTGCCCCTTGAACGCCTCCGCGAGCCACCAGGATCCTGAGTCCGAGGCGATCTTCGCGTCGATCACCAGAGGCTTGGCAGGGTTTGAATCCAACCACGTTTGCACGGCGTCCAAATCAGCCAAGCTCCGCACGGTGATCCCCTCGGCACCGAAACCGCGCCCGATCGCTGCGAAGTCCGTGTCGGGGAACTGCACCGAACTCATGTCAGCATCTGCGTCATCGGCCCCGAAGTGGTGGACCTCCGCCGAATATGCAGCGTCGTTGTAAACGATGCATACCAACGGCAGAGAAAGGCGCACAGCGGTGTCCAGCTCGGCGATGGCCATGTGGAAGCCGCCATCCCCGGTGCCCAGCACCGGCATCCTCCCCGGTTGGGCCAGCGCCGCACCGATGGCCGTCGATAATCCCAACCCGATGGACTGAAATGCCTGGGTGAAGCAGAACCCGAATTCGTCGGGCACCGAGAGGAACTGGCTGGGATAGCCCATGAAATTCCCCGAATCCACACTCACGATCCGCTCGAGCGGCAAAAGCTCGTCAAGCCGCTTGGTCAGGGCCCGTGGATCGATGCGCCGGGCATCGGAGAGGTCCTCAAATTCGACCTGGTTCCAGTCGATCGATTCCTTGATACGCGCGGCGACCTCGGTGCTGCGGTAGCCCTCGCGGGCCTGAACGTTTCGGTCGAGCAGAGATTCAAGAACGTCCGCGGCACACTGCGCAGAGTCCCCCACCAGCCCGAGATCGATGGGCCGATTGGCACCCAGCGCCTGGTCTTCTAGATCGATCTGCACCACTGTGGTGCCTGTACCGATCAAGTGACCGTGCCGCATCGTCCACATGTTCAACGCACACCCAAAGGAAACGATCACATCCGCCCCGGTAATCAGTTCGGCGGCCAGCGGCGAGGAGAACCCTCCGGAAATCCCGAGGTTGAATTCGTCCTCGTTGAACAACCCCTTGGCCACCGCGGAGGTCGCCACCAGTGCGCCGGTATGCTTTGCCAGAGCCAGGATCTCGTCCCTAGCGCCGCGTCCTCCACGCCCTGCCACAAACACCGGGCGTTCGGCCCGTTCCAACTGCTCAGCCAGTGCTGCCACCGACGCTCGCGAGGCCCTGATCGGCTCCAGGGTGTCAAACACCACCGGTGTGCGGGCCTGCTCCTCACTAACTTCTTGGGCTTGGACATTCAGTGGAAGACTCAGCACCACGGTCCGCCGGTCATTGACCGCCCGCTTGTAGGCACGCACGGTGTCGGCGACAGCGGTTTCAGCACCGTGAACTCGCTCGGGGATCGCGTAAACGGAGGCGGCGAAGCCGTCCTGGTCCATGGCAAAGTTCGAATACACCGCAGATGGCGCAGCCTCGGCGGCCAGCACGATCATCGGGGTGCGGGATTTGGCCGCCTCCCCAATTCCGGTAGCCGCGTTAGTCAGCCCGCAGCCTTGATGCACCGAGACCAGTGCGACTTGGTCGCTGGAGCGGGCGAAGGCATCGGCCATGGTCGCGGCCCCACCCTCGTGCCGGGTCGCGGTGTAGGGCACACCGTGCTCGATCAGCGCATTGGTGAGCGTGAAGTTTCCCGAGCCCACCACCCCGAAGCAATGTCCTACCCCCAGCTCGGCCAGGGTTTTTCCGACAAGTTGTGCAACGTTCATGAATGCTTCCTTTGTAGCTGGGATGTGGCTGGTGGTGTGATTGCGGTCGTCGGTGCGCGAAGGCTCGCTTGGTGGCAGGCCAGCGTGCGCGATGGCGGCTCGCCAAAACGCTTGGTGTAGTAGGCGGAAAACCGGCCAAGATGTTCAAAGCCGACTCGTGCCGCCACGGAACTCACGCTTGGCCTGGCCTCGGGGTTCCCCGCACTGAGCAGGTCCCGGGCAGCGAGCAGGCGGACCTCGCGCAGATACTGGGCCGGGCTCATGTCAACATGCTGCATGAACACCGTCTGGAGTTGACGCGGGCTGATTCTGACCGCATCGGCGACCGAGCCGATCCCGCTGATCTGGGGGTGGTGTTCCTTGATGAAATCCAGGGCCGCGTCCAGGTAGGCGGGACGCACGGGACCGATTTCGCGGCGCGGTTCAAAGCACTTCAAGTGCGGACCCAGGCCCAGAAGCAACGTGGAAAAGAGCGTGCTCAGCAGCGCTTCCGCGGCACCCGGCAGACTGGCTGCATCGTTTTGGTCGATGATTCGGCAGCTTTCGATCCAGGTGCTCGCAAAGAGCTCGGGGGCGGCAAGCTGCAGGGGGCGTTCGGAATCCAGGTGGATGTGGCGCTGCAATTGGCGGCCGCTGATGGTGGAAAACCTCTGGCCCGCCACGGATGCATCAAGTGCCCCAATCAGCGCGCCGCGCTCCGGGTCGGGGACCATCAGCGTGTGTTCGGTGGAGCTCAGTGCGAACGGGGTGCTTGCCATCCATTGGCGGGAGGAGGATTCGACGAACATCGGGCCCTGTGGAATGACCACCAGGATCCGTTCCCCGGAGGGCGGGGACTTGATGGTCACCCCGGCACCGTAGCGGACGTCGACAAAGGCGATGGGTCCCAGTTGGGTTCCGTGCACGCGACCCTGCAGCTGATGTCCTTTGTGCAGCTTCACCAAGTGCTCGTCGTGGGTGAGCTCGTTGACGGCGTGGCGGATCACCGCGGGATCGGTGCTCGATGCCACGGGGTGCTTCCCGAGAAGCTGTTCTTGCTCGGGGCGTTCCGGCGCCACTACCTTCAACGAGCTCAACGACGCTCTCCTCACATGTGCTTTCTTGCTGGTGCTTGTCGTGCTGGGCGGCGGGCTCGTCCGTTGAAAGGCAAACCCGCCGATTTTCCTAGCGCGGCAACCGGATGCCGCGTGCTTCCAGCCGCGGCAAGACTTCCTGGCCGAAATACTCCAGTTCGCCCACATAGTCGACGAACGCCAGCGTCATGCCGTCGAAACCTGCCTTGTGCAGTGCCACAATCTGGTCCGCGACGTCGTCGGGTGTGCCGACCAGCGGCAACGAGCCGTGGCCGGATGCAAAACGGTCGCGCATGGTGGCGAGCATTTCCGGGGTGAAGGACTGGGCATGCATGCCCTGGAGCGTCATCAGGTAGTCCACGGCACCCCAGTCGGCATTCTCCCGGGCGTAGTACTCGAGGTATTCCTCGGCTTCGGCCCGGGTGGGGCGGCAGACGACGTGTCCCAGCGTGAACACCCCGACTTCCCTGTTGAAGTGCTCGCGGGCCTGTGCCTTCACGGTGGAGACGATCTGCGCGCCGGTTTCGGCGTCGGGCACGATCGTGAACACGAAGTCAGAGTTCCGTGCCGCGTAGGCTCGGCCCTGTCCCGAGGAACCGGCATTGAGGATCGGCACCCGATTGCCGTGCGGCTTCGGCTCGGACTCGGCGCCACGCAGCTTGAAGTGCTTGTTTTCAACATCGAAGATGCCGGGCTCTTCCCAGGCCTTGAGCACCACATTGCACCATTCCTGTGCGAATTCGTAGCGTGCGTCGTGTTCGTGGTCCAACAGCGCGCCCATGGCTTCATATTCGGGCTGGTTCCAGCCTGCAACGATGTTTAGGCCGGCTCGCGAGCCGCCGCCGAGCTGATCCAGGGTGGCCATCTGCTTGGCCGTCACCATCGGGTGGTTGAACGCGGTGTGGACCGTCGAAAAAACGCTGATTCGCTCCGTGCTGCTCAGAATAGCAGCGGCCCAGACGATCGGGTCGAGCACGCTTCCGTGGAAGTTGGTGTCGCCCTTGTAGCCAATCCACCGGGCAATGGGCAGCAGGAAATCGATGCCGATCTTGTCCGCAAGCTGTGCCATTCGCAGATTTTCACCCCAGGTGGCACCCCAGCGTTCTTCGATCTTGGTTACCGCTAGGCCACCCGAGCAGTTCGAAGAGAAGAGCCCGAGCTTGAAATCCTTGCCATCAAGAATCTGACGAGTCACGATTTTGTCCTGTTCTGTTTCGGTGGTCATGGTGGTCACCTGTTCTCAATGGCGTGCACTTCGCCAAGCATGATGAGGTGGTCTCCACCGTCATAACGCTTGACCAATACACAATCCATGCGCGTTCCTGCCAGTACCAATGCGGGACTTCCCACCGACGTCAGGGGTGCTTCCAGACCGCGGAATTTCTCCGCGCCTCGCTGCGCGAACCGCGTGATCCATTCCTGTTGGCCTTCGTCGAGAATGTGGACCGAGAAGGCCTCGGTGGTGCTCCACGATTCGATGGATGAAGACTTGCGGTCCACGCACCAGGAAACGAGCGGCGGATCCAGCGAAACGGAGTTGAAGGAGTTGCACACCAGGCCGACGGGTTGGCCGTGTGCGCCAGTGGCGGTCACGATGGTTGTCCCTGTTTTCCAGGCCTGCATGCCCGCTCGCAATTCCTCGGGCCGGACCGTGGTGGTCCGGCCCCCGTCAGTGGAAGAAAGACTCATATTGGCATCCCTAGCAACGACAGATTTCCCAACGCAATTGCGCTGTTGCATCCATGCTGTCAGCGACTGTGACGCGGATCTATCCGTTTCCGGATGACCGTTGTCCGCTTTGCGCTGCGTACCGGAGCTGAACTATTTCTGGACCATGGCCAGCACACGGGTCGGCGCACCGGTCCCGCCGACGATCGGCAGCGGGGCCACCACGATCAAGGCTCCGTGGGTGGGCAGCTTGTCGAGGTTCTTCAGCGAGGTAATCCCATACTTGTCGGCTCCCAACAGGTGGTAGTGCATCGGGAACGGCGGGTTCAGCACGGCGGCGTTGCCGGCGTCGATGCCCACGGTTTCCACGCCGATGCCGGAGATCTCCAGCTCCTCGGCGATCCACTTGGCACACTCGGCGGTGAAGCCCGGGGTGTGGGAGCCGTTTTCGTCCAAGTTCAGGAAGGCCTGCTTGTCGTGTCCGAACTTGTCCCAGCCGGTCCGGAAGAGCAACCAGGCGTTCGTCGGGAAGTCACCGTTTTCTTCCTGCCACGCAACCAAGTGCTCCACGTCGATGAGAAAGTCAGGGTCCGCCGCGGACTCGGCACTGAAGTCCAGCACCACGGCCGGTCCCACCAGGCGAGCCGGATCCAGCTGGGAGACGTCCTTGCCCTCACGACCGGAAATCCAGTGGATGGGGGCGTCGATGTGCGTGCCGATGTGCTCGCCGGTGTGGATGTTGTGGTGCTTCCAGAACGGGCCGGTCTCGTTGTATGCGGAGACCTCGTCGATGCTGAAGTCGATCAGGTTCGAGAACGGCTCGGGCAGCACCAACGTCGGGGTCTCTGCGGACAGCGGGGCCGTCAGGTCGTGGATTTCAACGGCACCGGTGGCCAGCGACGCAAGGACTTGTTGTACGGGACTCATCGGAACTCCAGTGTTTGGGATGGAGGGCGCCTACGCGTCCACCGGTCTTGACTGTCGAAATATTGTGACGATCGTCACGGACATGCGACTTATGAACAACCTACCAGCGCGTCGGGGCTAACAGAACCCCCTTCTCACATTGCGGATCATAGGCGTTTGGAACGTTTACCCGCGCGGATCAATTGCTGGGCCACCAGGTGCCCGGAACCTCCGCCCAGGCCGGGTCCCGGATGCGTTGCCGCGCCGATGTGCCAAAGGCCCTTCACCGGCGAGCGCCCCTTGCCCAGCCTCGGAAGCGGGCGCCACAAGAGATTTTGATACAACTCGGCAGCCCCGCCGTACGGGTCGCCGGCCACGGCATTCCGGTTTGCCTGGCTGAGCTGCTGCGGGCTGAACGCCTTGGTGCCCAGCGCCAGTTCGCCAAGTCCCGGTGCATACTGCTCAATGGTGGACAGCACGCGCTGGATGAATGCTTCGGTGAGTTTTTCGTCCCACCCCGCACTGGTGTCGAGTTCCCCCGCGGCGTCGCCGTCGGGTTCGAAAGGAAGCTCCTGCAGTTGGAGCCACAGGGTTGCTTGGCCCTCCGGTGCGCGCGAGGGATCGAGCACGCATTGCTGGCCCACCACGATGGTCGGGTTTGCCGGAAGCAGCCCGGCCTCGGCCTGTGCGCAGGCGATGGCAGTTGAATTTGAACCCGTAGAGATGTGGACCAGCGGGGTTTGGGCCAGCCGTTCGTCGCTCCACGGCACGGGGCCCGAAAGCGCGACGTGTATTTGCATGGCTGCGCGGCCGGGCCGGTGGGCGCGGACCTCCCTCCGGGTTTGTTCCGGAACCACGGGTGCCTCGAGCAATTCGGTGTAGAGCTGCGGCACCGAGACGGAGGCCAGCACGCCCTTGCGTGCAGTGATGGTTTCATTTGCGGTCCGCACGGCCCTTGCCCTGCCGCCGGTGACAACCACGCCCTCGGCGCGGGTGCCTTTGCGGATCACCACGGCGTGGTCGGTGAGCAGTGATTCAAAGGCCGCAACGAACCGCGCGGCCCCGCCCTGCACCACGGGCAAGCCGAATTGATGTATACTCGCCGACATCACGGGAAGCATGACTCCGCCGCTGGCCTGTTCGGGGCCGATCCCCGCATGCAGAAGCCAGGGCGCCCACAACTGGTCGACCTCGTTTCCGGTGAAGCTGCCGCGAGTCAGATTCCGCCCGCTCATCAGGCCTTGGCGTACCAGTTGCTGCGCCTTCGACAGGCCCATGCGCACCATCTTGAAGCCAAGCCTCGCGGCGCTTGGCAGGTTCATTTCGCCGCCCAGTGCCCCGAAGACGACCGGGGCTTGGTCCCCGAAATCCATTAGCAGGCGTGCATAGGCTTCGCGGTCGGAGCGGTGTTCGAAGGCGCTTGCCGTGGCTTCCGGGTCCCGGGTCGCCAGCACCGTGGTGGTGGCGCCGGCCGCGTCGGTGCCGATGCTGGCGCACACCCATGGGATGCCAGCATCCTCGGTGTTTCTGTAGCGTAATCCCCGCACATGCAATTCCCGGCCCAGCTCCGCATAGGCGGCACCCGCAATGAACAGTGGATGCCAGGAGGAGAACGTGTCGTGGATGAACCCGGGCACCGTCAGTTCGCCGGAATCGATGAAACCGCCGAGCTTGTCATGTTCCTCGAGCAGCACCACGCTTGCCCCGCTGCGCGCCAGTTCGGCCGCCGCGACCAGGGAGTTGATACCCGAGCCAATCACCACATAGTCGGTTTCCATGTTCTCACTCATCTCTAGGTCACGGTCTTAACTGAAATCAGGGTGCAGGGCGGTGCGGTGGTAGGCCCCGGCGTGGAACACCAATGGATCCCCGGAGGTTTTGGAGTACTTTTCCACCTCGCCCACGTAGATGACGTGGTCGCCGGCCTCGTGCCTGGCCACGGTACGGCACTGAAACGTGGCCACGGCGCCCTCCAGCAGCGGAACCCCGGCGATTCCCTCCGAGCAGTCGACGCCCGCGAATTTGTCGTCGGCAGGGGTTGCGAATTGGCGCGAAAGCACATGCTGAGAGGATTCAAGCACGTTGATGGCAAAGTGCGTTGAGGATTCGAAGTCATCCAACGACGGGGCGAACTTGCTGGGGCACCAGAGCACCAACGGCGGATCCATCGACACCGACGTGAACGAGTTCGCGGTCATGCCCGCCTTGGTCCCCTGTGGGGTGCGGGTTGTCACGACGGTGACGCCGGTGGCGAATTGGCCCAGCGTGGAGCGGAAGTCGCGCATGTCGAAGGTTGCGCTTTCCTCGGCCACGGCGCGTTCGACGAACGCTTGGGCTTCCTCCGGTTCGAACCACCACGGGAAAAGGGTGCGCGGGTCGTCGAATCCATTGGTCAGCGCGGTGGCCAGGGACTCGTGGTCTTGCGCCTTGGCGAGCACCTCCAGCTGCCAGGGTTTGCGCTCTCGCAGCATGGAGTTGGTCCACACCGTGGAGAATTGTCCCCAGCCGCGCCAGAATTCATCGAAAGTGTGCTCCATCCACGCGGAGTCGAAGTCCTTTTCGCCCCGGGCTTCTATGGCACGGGCATAGTGGTCGGCGGCAAGCGTTGCGTTGTTCGAACCCTGGCCGGTGAGTGAATCGTTGAGCATGATCGCATCACCCAAGCCCATGATGGTCCGGCCGCTCGGCAGCGTGCCCACGGCCGAACGGACCACTGGGTTGATGCGGCCACGCAAGCCCGCTCCGGGGTCATTCAGGGTTGAAGTCTCGAAGCGCGGGTATTCGTGAGGGAAATGCCGGCGCAGGATGTCCAGGGTCATCGCCAGGTGTTCCTCGGGGCTGGACACGGTGTCCCAGCAATCCATGGGCCCGCCGGGGACACCCTCGAAAACCATCATCTGGCAGGGACCGTGGATGCTCATGCCGGGGAAGGTGAAGAACTCTCCGACGCCGGGCACCATGTTCATCCTGATCTTCGTGGCGTCCTCGCGGTCCTCGGTGCCCTGCGCCGGCTTCACATAGGTGACGGCAACCGCGCGCTGCGCACGGTCGAAGGGCGACTTGGCGCGGTCGGTGGCGAATATCTGGCCCAGTTGGCCCTTGCCGGTGCCCACCACCACGAGTTCGTAGAGCGCGGTGAGCTCTTCGAGCCTGCGCACGGAGAGCTTCTCGATGCGGAAGTCGCCCCCGCGGCCAATGAAGGTTTCGATCCAGTGCGCGCATTTCACGCGTTGGTCAACCGACAGCGCCGGGCGGTCAAGTGTGCCTTGCCAATCGATTTCCTCCCGGTCCGGCCCCGCCGCGATGTTCAGGTGCAGCCCGGTGATACCCATTTCATGGGTGGTAGCCAGCGGAATTTCCAGCGGTTGCTGGACCCGCAGCGAGGAGGAGAAGACGCATTGGCTCGAGGTGATCGAGCCGGTGCGGATCTGTTGGGCCGGGCGGTCGGAGAACAGTGTGACGTTGTGCCCCGAGCGCTGCAGGGCGAGGGCAAGCTGGGCACCGGATTCTCCGGCCCCAACGATGGCGATCGTACGCATTGAAAACTCCAGTGGTGTGGGAAGTATGTGGAGGGGAGGGCGTGCTGGCGCTAGTGCACCGTGTTGAAGGATCCGAGATAGGCCTCTGCCGCCTGTTCGTCGAGAAACCACTGGGCGAAGTCCGGCGGGAAGTCAAACCCGTTGGCAAAGCGTTTGGCGATTTGGTCGTTTTCCTGTGCCGCGCCCAGCAGCGTCATCGCGTGCGGCGTGGGTGGCGCGAGCATTGCATTGGTCCAGGCGGCCACGTGTTGCGCGTCTTCCCAGTAGCTTTCGAATAGGCCCTGCTTGAAGGCATCGTCGAAGGCGTTTTCGCCCCGTTCGAGAATTCCGGCCAGGTAGGCTGCTGCACACTTGGAGGCATTGTTGGAGCCCTGCCCGGTGATCGGGTCGTTGAGCACCACCACGTCGGCCATGCCCAGCACGGTCTTGCCGGAGGGCAGGGTGGCCAGCGGGTGGCGCACGGTCGGCGGGAAACGTCCCTGAAGCACGCCGTTGCGGTCGGTGAGCTGGACATCGGCACAGCGTTCCGCTTCCCATGGCAGATAGGTGCGCAGGATGCGCAGCGAATTTTCCAGGTGCTCCTGTGGGCTCAGCCCCTTCCATGAATCTATGTCGGAACCCGGCAGCCCCTCGAACACCATGATCTCGCAGGGGCCGGTGACCGTGAGCGCAGGGAAGACGAAGTACTCCCCGACACCCGGGATCACGTTGAAGTTCACGGCCGAGAATTCCTCGCGCGGCTTCATGCCGGTCACGTAGGTCAAGGCGAGGGCCCGCTGGGGTGCGGCGTACTGGCTCCGCTCGGCATCGCGTTCGAAGAGCTGGGCAATCTCGCCCTTGCCGGCAGCAACGAGCACCAGTTCGCTGGTCTCGGCGTAGCGTTCGAGGTCCTCGACACCAGCGTCCTCGAAGACCAGTGTTCCTCCGCGGGCCTCGAAGATTCCCATGAGTGCGGGAAACTTGACCCGCTGGTCGATGGATTGGGCCGGCGCATCGAGCCGGTGAGCCCAGCTGATGGCCTTGACGCCCGGTGCTTCCGGCGGGGCGACAGCGAAGGATATGCCCTCAACCCGCGGGGCGTCGGGCCACAGGTCAAGACCCAGGTTGCGTTCGTGCCCCAGGGCCGCGTCGAACATACACTGGCTGGAAGCTATGGAGCCGGTGCGAATTTGTTCCGGGGTGCGGTTGGAGATCAGTGCGACGTCGTAGCCGGCGTCGATCAGTCCGATGCCGAGCTGAAGTCCGGATTGTCCTGCTCCAACGATGGTGATGGTGCGTGGTGCCATGGTCTTGGTTCCTTGCTCTCGCTAAACGGTGTGTGGGAGTGTGTTGCGCAGGACGACTAGTTTGCTGCCAACAGCGGGATGGCCGGCTCATTGCGCTCCGGTCCGAGCGCCGAGTATCCGCCATCGACGGCCCAGTCGGCGCCAGTGACAAATGAGGTTTGGTCGGACAGCAGGAAGGCCACGACGTTGCCTACTTCTTGGGGGCGCCCGACCCGGCCAAGGAGGTGGAACGGGGCCGCCACGGCATCGGTCTTGGCCAGGTCGCCGCCGGTGAGCGTGTCCATGATCTTGGACCAGGTCCAGCCCGGGCTGACCGAGTTCACCCGGATGCCCTCGGCCGCAAGGTCCGCGGCCATGGAACGGGTGACCTGCACGAGTGTTGCCTTGCTGGCGGGGTAGAGCCAGCGACCGGTCTGCGAGATGCCGCTGGAAATCGAGGTGAAGTTGACGATCGACCCGTGTCCGGACGCCGCAAGCATCGGGCGTGCCAAGCGGGCAAGCATCACGGCGGAGACCACGTTGATGTTCAGCGCGCTGAGCCAGTCGGCCCTGTTCGATTCGATGCCGTCATCGAGGTAGCTGCAGGCCAGGTTCACCAACCCGTCGAGCCGCCCGTGGGTCGCCTCGATGCCAGCCATGAGGGTTTCAAGGGCAGCGTCGTCGGTAATGTCCAGCACATGGAATTCAACCTCGGGATGCTGCACCTGCAGCTCGGCCCCGCCGACTTCATCGATGTCTACCACGATGACGCGGGCTCCCGACTCGATGAGCGATCCGGCAACCCCGGCGCCGACCTTGGTGGCTCCTCCTGTGAGCAATACGACGCGATCCTGCAGCGAATTCATGGCTTTCCTCCCGACAGACGATGTGTGACCTGTGTCATAATTAGTGGCCTGAGAAAAACCTACGTGCCGGGACCACGTCTCCACTATCCGTTTTGCGCACATTGCATCCGATGCGCGCAAAGCAAAAGCACTGCACATGCGAAGGAGAACTCTGCATGCTGAGCCAGCAGCACGCCATTCCTTCAGCCATCCGCGTGCTTGACGCTTTGCCGACACTGCAAACCCCGGACCCGATCGAAGCACAGGAACGCATCAGCCAGCTCTTTTGCCCGCACACACTCCGGCCACTTTCGAGCCGCGGCACGGTGAAGCTGAACCTGCGCTCGACCGGCACGGGTTTCGGGGTGCACCTGCTGGACTATGGAACGGCGGTGCGCATATCCCCCGGCGCATTGGAAACGTTCTTCATGGTCCAGGTTCCGCTCGCCGGCAGCGCCCAGCTGCACAGTTCGGGATCAGTGGTCGAATCGACGCCCACCGTGGCTTCGATTCCCCCGATAGACGATGACTTCTCCATGACCTGGCAGGCGGGAACGCCGCAATTGATTGTCACGGCCCCGCGCGAGCTGCTTAACAATGCAGCCTCGGCCCTCTACGGGGCAAAATTGGAGGCTCCGCTGAAACTGGCGAAGAGCATGAACATCGACACCCCGGAGGGCCAGTCGTTCATGCGCGCAGTCTTTGAATATCACGACGTGGTCAACACCCAGGGCGCCGCACAAACCCCTTACGCCCGGCGCCTGCACGAAGAGTTGGTGCTGGCACGTTGGCTCATGGCGGCGAAATCCAACTTTTCCGCGGCCCTGGCCCAATGGGAGGCCCCGGTGGAAGAAACCAGGAGCTCCCCACTGGTCATGGCATTCACCGACCTCCTGGAAATCCACAGCGAAGAGGACCTCAGCGTTGGCGACCTGGCCGAGGCGCTGGGCGTATCGATTCGCACCCTTCAAGTCGCGCTAGCCAAGGAACTGGGCTCCACCCCGTCGCAGATGCTGCGCGAGGCGCGCCTGGTCCACGCCCACGCTTTGCTCACCGATGCCGATCCGCGCACCGATAGTGTGACAAGCATTGCCGAGCGCTGCGGATTCGGGCACCTGGGCCGTTTCGCGCAGTCCTACCGTAGGCACTTCGGCTTCCCGCCCTCGCAGACCCTGCGCGGCTCCTCCAGGTAACCCTTCGTCTGCTAGTTCTCCAGGGCCGCGCGAAGAGCTTCCGGCCAGGGCGCAGATTTCTCGCTGCCTTTGGGCACGCAAACCGTAATGAAGCGTCCCTCGGCCGCCAACGCCCAGCCGCGGTTCCCGTGGGGGTGCCCCCACACCTTGAAGGCGAAGTTCATCGAGCTGGTTCCGAGGCGTTCCACCACCACGGCTGTGGTGACTGCCTGCCCGAAGTAGAGTTTCGCGCGATAGTCGATTTCATGGCGCACCCGCGGTGCGCTGCCGAAGTACTCATCAACGCCCATTTCCCGGAAGAGTTTGGCTTCGGCGGCCTCCACAAACCGCATGACCACGGAGTTGTGCTGGTGTCCTGCGGCATCGGTGTCGACCCATTCGATATGGCGTTCAAGTGCGCTTCCGGCCAGTCCGGAAGCCAGGAACTCCTTCACCGCGGCGGAAACCTGGGGCATCGATCCAGTGGCCTCATCTTTCGAGTTTTCGTTCATCGTCAACCAATCTCCATTCAGGTCTTGTAACGTACGTCACTTTAACGCCATAATACAAGCGTTCGTTGTTCCACCACCATCATTTCGCGAAACCTTTACCCACAAGGAGCTCTCAGCATGGCGGCAACACCAACCAGCAGCGACTGGAAGATCCCCAAACGCACCACCTCCATGGTCCTCTTCGCTTGCTGGCTGGCCATCCTGGCCGAGGGCTACGACGTCGGAGTCCTCGGAGCGGTCCTCCCGGCCCTATCGGAATACAAGGAGTGGTCGTTGACGCCGATGGAGCTGGGCGGGCTCGGGGCCTATGCCTTGGTCGGCATGCTCTTTGGTGCATTGTTCATCGGAACTCTCAGCGACATCATCGGCAGGCGCAAGATGCTGCTGCTCTCCATGGTGATCTTCACGATCACACAGGCCGGTGCGGCACTGGCCCCGACCCCGGAAGTGTTCGGCGCCTTCCGCTTCCTCGGCGGTTTGGGCATGGGCGGCATCATCCCCGTCGCTGCGGCACTGACCATTGAGTACTCGGCTCCCCGGAAGCGTTCGCTTAACTACGGGATCATGTACTCGGGTTACTCACTGGGCATCGTCGCTGCAGCCCTGGTCGCAATGGCGCTGCTTCCCGTTTTGGGCTGGCGCTGGGTGGTAGCCGTGGGCACCTTGCCCGTGTTGATCCTCCCGGTGGTCGCCTGGATGCTTCCCGAATCCCTTGAGTACTTGGTCTCCAAGGGCCGGATCGCCGAGGCCAAGACCTTGGCCAAGAAGTTGAATGTCCGCGACTACCGTCCCGTGGCACCGGCGAACCCCGGCCGACGCATTCCCTGGCGCGAGGTTATGGCCTCAATGTTCTCCGCTAAGTACTTGCGATCCACGGTGTTCTTTTGGATCTCACTCTTCTGCGGCATGGTGCTGGTCTATGGCCTAAACACCTGGCTGCCACAGATCATGCGCAAGGCCGGTTACGACCTGGGCTCCTCCTTGGCGTTCCTGCTGGTCTTCTCCCTCGCCTCGGCGGCCGGAGGTCTGGTACTCGGATCATTGGCCGACAAATTCGGACAAAAACCCATTCTCGTCATTTTCTATCTCTTGGGTGCCGGCGGCATCCTGTTGCTAATGTTCCCGAACACTATGTTCATCAACCTCTGCTTTGTGGCATTTGCCGGTATCGGGTCAATCTCCACCTCACTGGTACTCACCGGATACATCGCCGATTATTACCCCGCCGCCCAGCGTGGCACGGCCACGGGATGGGCCTTGTCCTTCGCCCGCATTGGAGCGATCTCGGGGCCGATCATTGGCGGCTGGATTGCCTCGACCGGCCTGAGCTTCGAGTTCAACTTCGTTTTCTTCGCCATCGTCGGGGTGGTTGCAGCCATCGCGGTGGCACTGATCCCCAAACGGGTCGTCGAATCGCCATCCGCGATGCCGAGCCTCGAGCGCGAGGCCGCGCTGGACTAGGACCACAAAGTACCATACCCACCGCCTGTCGCACCACAAAGGTGCGAGGGTCGGTGGGTACGGGAGGTCCGAAGCGTCAGGCAGAGATGCGGCCGCGCGCCTGCACCCGGATACGAGCATCCTCAAGCTCCATGCCCGCCACCATGGCAGCGAACCCGCGGTGATTGCGGCTACTCCACACCATCACCAGGATCACGATCACCAAGCCGGTGAGCAGTAGCCCACTGAACGGGAAATCCAGTCCGGTGAGGATGCCATAGCCACCGATCCCTGCGACAAAACGCAGCGGGCGTGCCAGCACCGCGGGAATCCGCGTGGGACGTCCGCGCAACAAGGTGGCGCTTTCACCGACGGTTTGCCCGCTGGCCATGATCCAGATCAACTGAACCGCCAGCGGCACCCACAGCGCGAGCATGGTCTGGATGTTTTGGTCGAGCTCTTCAAAGGGGACGTGCAAAATGTACCTCTGCCAGGCTGCCCAGCCCATAGCCAACAATGAGCCCAACAGCGCCAGGAAGAGCATGTCGCAGAGCATTCCCAGTAGGCGCCTGCCGGCCGTCACTGCACGTGGCTGCGCAGGGTCGATGCGCGAGGTACGAGGGCGGACGAACACCAGCGCCACAATAGAACCGATGAGCGCTCCGAGGGTGTTGACCATCAGGTCATCTACGTCGAAGAGTCGGTAGGCGCACGGGAACAATCCCCATACCCCGGTTTTTTGGGTCACCTCTATGAATAGCGAGATGGCCGCCCCGGTCAAGGTCGCTGCCACAATCTCGCGCCGGAACATGGCCCGCAGCAGGAACCCCAGGGGCATGAACAGTATGAGGTTGAACGCGACCTGCTGGACCGAAGGATTGCGCAGGATTTGCCCGACTGTGGCATGCGGGAACCCGCGCGCATCATTCACCGAGGCAAAGGGAGTTAGCTGCATCCCGACACAGCGGTAGCCCTCCTGCGGCAGCGGCATCAGCGTGTAAGTCCACAGCGACATTGCATAGATCGCCAAGGCGATCCAGCCCAGCAGCCACAGCGCACTGATGTGACCGCGCCGTCGATAGCTGATCGCGATAAAGGGGATGAGTAGGGCCACGGCCGCAAGGACGCCGATCACCATGGCGATGACTCCGAGCATGATTCTGTCTGACAGGCCACCAATTCTAGGGGAATGGCGCCTTCCGGCACGTCGTCGCCCTCTTGTGGAGAACCAAAACAAAAAGTACTTGTTTAAACGGAAAGTACTTGCGTACAATGGAGTCATGCGCACCCCGCGCTACTTTCCCTCAGGAGACACCCCATGGCCAACAGCAACCTTTCGCCCGCAGCGGCGCAGAACATGCTCAACGAGGCGGGCCGGCTTGGTGCGGCATCCCGCGCCGGCGCCAGCTGGCCACACGTCACCACGCTGCTGGGCATGGGCGCAATCTCATCGTTGTCGTTGCTTTCGTTCTGGCTGGTCGGCCAATTCAACGAGTCCCTCATCTGGGTCCCCCTGGTCGGGATGCTCGCCTGGCTAGGCGTGTTCATGGCCACCATGCTGCGCTTCGGCACATCAACCAAAAAGGGATTCAATACCCGCTGGGGAATCTTCATGGCCATTTGGGCAGTTCTGTGGACCATCGGCTGCGCGATCGGACTCAACTTCTTCCTGGACGACCTGTGGTTCTTCGCTGCGACTGCCGCGGCCATCATGATCGCGACGGTAATCGGAGCCTGGACCGAGGCCTCCAAATGAGTCTGCGCAAACCTACCTCCACTCCGGAAACGGCTCAGCCGGAGCACCCGCGCCACCAATTGGCCGAAGACCTTGCCCATCCGGTGAGGTTCTCCCTCACAGCCGCGCTGGCAGCCACCGACGAGACGGAATTCGCGGTGCTCCGCGACCATCTGCAGGTCAGCGATTCGGTGCTCAGCCGCCAGGCCTCCGCATTGGAGACCTCCGGCATCGTGCGCATCCGCAAGGGCTACATCGGTAAACGTCCGCGCACCTGGCTTTCACTGACCAAGGCCGGCCGGGACATCTGGGCCCAGCACCTGGCCGCGCTGCAGGCCATCGCCTCCGGCAGCTGAGTCGCCCTACCGTCCGGAGATCCGATTGGCCAGACGAGCCAGCGGCGAGGTGGTCATCCGGCCGTCAGCTTCTTGCGCGTCGGCCCGGTGGTAGAGGCCATACATGCCTTTCACCGCCAACCATCGCAGCGGCTCGGGCTCCCAGCGGCGCACCGTGCGGTTCACCCACGGCATCGCCGTGGCAGCGGTAACCCGGCCCAGCACCAGATCCGCCAGTGTCCGACCTGCCAGGTTGGTCGCGGTGACCCCGGTGCCCACATATCCCCCGGCAAATCCCAGGCCCGTGGCCCGGTCGTAGTTCACCGTCGCCCGCCAGTCTCGAGGCACCCCCAGCACCCCGGACCAGGCATGATCAATGCGTGCCGCGTCCGCCGCGGGGAACATCGAATGCAGGATCTCGGTCAATGCCTTGACGGTCGCCGGTTGCGTACTTCCATCCATGTCGGTGCGCGAACCGTAGCGGTAAGGCACCCCGCGGCCGCCGATGGCGATGCGGCCATCGTGGGTGCGCTGCGCATACACGTAGGCGTGCGCAAAGTCTTCTACGGTCTCGAGGCCCTCCCACCCAAGCTGTTCCCAGGTGTCTTCACCCAGCGGGGTGGTCACGATCATCGAGGAATTCATCGGCAACCAGTCGCGATGCGCCGAGGCCAGATTCGCGGTGAAGCCCTCGGTGGCCCGCAGCACGTGCCCGGCCCGCACGATTCCACGTTCGGTCACCGCGTACGCACTGGCCCCCTTGGCCCCGGGGTGGATCTCGGTGACCAGCGTATTCTCATAGATCTGCACACCGAGGCGCTCCACCGCGCCGGCTAGACCGCGCACCAGCCGCGCCGGATCAAGGCGCGCACAATGCGGGATGTGGATCGAACCCAGGGCACCTGCGACGTTGATCCGCGCACGAGTCTGCTCCGCCGAGAGTCGCACCGCTTCATCCTCGGGCCAGGCCGCTTGGTCCGCGGCCATCGCCTCGAGCCGGCCCAGTTGCGCCTGGTTGCGGGCCACCAGCAGTTCCCCGCCCTTGTGAATGTGCGCCTCGATGCCCTCCGCTGCGGCAACATTGATGACCTCGTCGATGGTGTCGTTGAGCATCCGTTGGAAGTCCCCCACTAGGGCGCGGCCATGGCTCTTGACGTACCCGTCGCGTCCACCGGTGATGTTGTTGGCCAACCAGCCACCGTTGCGCCCCGAGGCCCCGAACCCGGCGAAGCGGGATTCGAGCACCGCGATGCGCAATGTGGGATCGGCCTTGGCCAGGTAATAGGCGCTCCACAGCCCGGTGTACCCCGCCCCGACGATGACCACATCGACCTCCGCATCCCCGGCGAGCGCGGGGCGCGGGGTCGGCAGCCCATCGGCCGCATACCAAAACGACACGTTTCCGTTGGTGGTCATGGTTCGGCTTGTCCTTAGTTGAGGGTCAGCACCGGGACATCGGCCTCGAAGCCAAAGACCGCGGCATAGAACCCGAGCGAGGTTTCCAACGCGTTGATGATGGTCTCGGCACGGCGGAAGCCATGCTGCTCACCTTCGTAGAGCACGTAGGCGTGCGGGATGCCGTTGGCGGCCAGCGCGTCGGCGACCACCTGGGACTGGGCCGGGGGCACCACCTTGTCCTGGTCCCCCTGCAACAGCAGCACCGGGCAGCTGATGTCCGCCACGTGGTTGATCGGCGCACGCTGGGCGTAGAGCTCCGCGGCCGCCGGGTAGGGGCCGACCAGCGAGTCCATATAGCGCGATTCGAAGTCGTGCGTGTCGCGCACCAGGCCCACCAGGTCGGAGACCCCATAGCGGGAGATGCCCGCGGAGAAGGTTGTGGTGGTGGTCAGCGCGGACAGCACGGTCCAGCCTCCGGCGCTTCCACCCTCGATGGCCAGGCGCTGGGGGTCCGCCATGCCCGCCGCCACCAGGCCCTCGAGCACCGCGACGGTGTCCTGCACATCCACCACGCCCCACTGGCCGTTAAGCCGTTGACGGTAGGCGCGGCCGAAGCCGGTGGAGCCGCCGTAGTTCACATCCACCACCCCGATGCCGCGGGAAGTGTAGTAGGCGATGGACAGCGAGAGCTGGGCGAAGGCCTGGGACGTGGGCCCACCGTGGACGAAGGCCACAAAGGGGGGCAGTTCCCCTGCGGGCGCTTTCTGGTGGCCCAGTTTGGGCTCGTACACATGGGCGAAGACCCTCGAGCCGTCGGCCGTGGGAAATTCCATGGCTTCTGCCCCGGGCAGTGCCTCGGGATCGGGCAGCTGCGCCAAGGACAGCGAGATGTTTTGTGTCTTGCGGGTGTCCAGGTCGATCAGCCGCAGCCCGTCGCCTTCCACCAGCGAGGTGGCGGTGGCCAGCAGCTGGTTTCCGGCCAGCGCCGAGGGCGAGATCCGGGTGTAGGGAAGCACCAGCTGCTGGAGGTTCCCGCTGGGCACATCGAGGGTTGCCAGCGAGGTGCCATGGGTGCCATGGGTGAGCAGCAAGGTGTCCTCATCCATCACCAGGTACCAGCGCTGCCCCACGGCCCACAGGGGGCCGGCGAATTCTTCGGCACGCTCGCAGAGCTGACGCCCGGTGCCGGTGGCCAGGTTGTGCAGGTAGGGGTTCCACCAGCCGCTGGCATCGGAGATGAAGACCAGCCGGTCCTCATCAAGCCATTCCGGCTGCAGCACCGACTCGGTGGCGGATCCGGCCAGCACCGTGTCCTCGGTGGCCCGCAGTGAGTGGAGGTCGGCTACGTGCAGCTCGGTGCCGTCCCAGGGCATTTGCGGGTGCTCCCAGGAGATCCAGCTGATCCGGGTTGCCGAGGGGTTCAGCCGCGGGGCTGCGACAAAGCGGGAGGAGGCCGTGACTTCGATCAGTGCCGTGGGGTCGTTGGCCGCCGAACCATCCAGCGGGATCGCGGCGATGTAGCGGCGCAAGTCCGTGCGGTGGTCTTCGCAGATGGCCAGCACCTCTCCGGGCGTGGGGCCTTCGATGATCTCTGCGAAGCGCAGTTGCACATCTTGCTCGGCTCCGGCGCTCTCGGGTGTCAGCGGCAGCGGGGTTCCGCCCTCGGCGTCCACGGCGTAGAGGCGCTGGTCGGCGAAGTTCACAAATATCAAGCGGTGTCCGGCGTCGGTTGCCACGGCGGCCCAGGAGGCCCCACCGTATTCGTTGACGCGGCTTCGGATGTTGAAGGGTGCGGCAACCAGTTCGCGCGGTTCCGCGTCCGGGCCGATTCCCCGGGCCAACACCGTCATCCGCCCACCCTCGGCGGGGCGACCCTCCAGCCACCAGAGCTCGTCCCCGACGAAGGCACCTCCGCCCACCGGGGTGGTGCCGGCTGCGACATGCTCGGCGGTGATGGGAGAGGGCCAGGAGCCATAGGGCAAACGCGTATTCATGATGCGATCCTAGTCTTCGGGTGCCCGCTGCCGAGCCTTGCCCGGCACGGCTCGCCGTAGCGGCCTTCGGTGCGCAAAGCTTCGCCGCATGCCGCTGCCTGACTGCTCACGGTGACTTAAGAAAGTGTTAGGAATAGGGACATGACACTTGCTGTGCGCCCAATCACCTATATCTTGGTGTGTGACAAGGCTCTCGCAGGAAGTGAGTCGACCCTAGATCCGCAAGGACGCGTTCTCAGGACCGGCTCCCTCCCCTGCACCACCGGCGGACACCATCCGCCACTGAACATCTAACGGGTACTCTGCCGGCCCGAAGGATACGCGGGACCGTGCCGGTTATGCCCCTTCACTCGCAGGTGGCATCACGTGCACCGACGGCAACGACAACGGTTAGGAACCACAGGCTGATGCCAACAGAAGACAAAGTCCCACCGGTCGGGACATCGCATGCCGACCGCATCGACGACGACGGCGGCAAGGCCGCCAAATGGAAGATCGTCGGCCCCGGCCTGGTCGTCGCGGCCACCGGCGTCGGCGCCGCCGACATGGTCGCCACCCTGGTGGCCGGTTCCCGCTACGGCTACGCGCTGCTCTGGGCGGTGATCGTCGGCGTCATCCTGAAGATCATTCTGGTCGAGGGCGCCGGGCGCTTCACCCTGGCCACCGGCAAGACCATCTTCGAGGGCTGGAAGTCCCTGGGCAAGTGGACCACCTGGTACTTCGGCCCGTACATCATCATCTGGGGCTTCGTCTACGGCGCCACCGCGATGTCCTCGGCCGCGATGCCGCTGGCGGCCATGTTCCCGGCCGTCGATTTGAAGGTCTTCGCCGTGGCCATGGGCCTGGCCGGCTTCGCCATGGTCTGGTTCGGCCGCTACTCCTTCTTCGAAAAGATCACCGCGGTACTGGTGGGCATCATGTTTGTCACGGTCGTCGGTCTGGCGATCATCGCTGTGCCGAACATCCCCGAGATGTTCAAGGGGTTGATCCCCATGATCCCCTCCGGCGGCGTGGTCTACACCCTGGCACTGGCCGGCGGTGTGGGCGGCACCATCACCCTGGCCGCGTACGGCTACTGGCTGCGAGAAAAGGGCTGGTACACGCCCAAGTGGATGAAGGTCATGCGGATCGACAACTCCATGGCCTACGTCCTGACCGGCATCTTCGTGATCGCCATGCTGATCGTCGGCGCCGAGGTCGTGCGCGCTGCAGGCGTCTCGCTGTCCGCCGGCGACGCCGGCCTGCTGGATCTGACCACGGTGCTGAACGAGAAGTACGGCGACGTGGTGGGCACCGGGTTCCTCATCGGATTCTGGGCAGCCTCCTTCTCCTCGATCATCGGGGTGTGGAACGGGGTCTCGCTGATGTTTGCCGACTTCTGGGGCAACATCCGCGGTAAGGAATCCGGGCACCCGGACACCCGCGTGGGCGGCAAGTACTTCAAGTTCTACGTCATCTGGCTGACCTTCCCGCCGATGGTCCTGTTCCTGCTGGACCAGCCGATCGGCCTGATCCTGGCCTACGGTGTACTCGGCTCGCTGTTCATGCCGTTCCTGGCCATCACGCTGCTGGGCCTGCTTAACGGCAAGCGGATCCCCAAGGTGTGGGCCAACAAGCTGCACACCAACATTCTGCTGGCCATCACTGCGGCACTGTTCATTTCCCTGGGTGTCCAGCAGCTCTACAAGGCTGTCTCACCCCTCTGGGGCGGTTAGCACCCACCGTCCATATTCCTCGGGGTCCGGCACCGCAAGCACCTTGTGGCACCGGGCCCTGAGGTCTCTCCGGACCTCCTCGACGTGGACAACTATGCGGCAGACGGCGCAGACTGGCCCCATGGATTTCTACGCGGTGTTCCTGCGCGGTGTGAACGTCGGCGGGGTCAAGGTGCTGATGCAGGAGCTCTCCGCGCTGCTGCACGACGCCGGGTTCAGCCACGTGCGGACCTTTTTGGCCAGCGGCAACGTGGTGCTGGGTGCCACGGGGAGCGACCCGGCCCGGATCAAGGAACGGATCGAAGCAGCACTTGACGAACACTACGGACGGCAGATCCCGGTGATCGTGCAGGACGCAGCGCAGCTAGGAAAGTTTGTTGCGCAGTATCCCTTCGTGCCGCCTCAAGATGGGATCGCCCGGCACCGCTACCTGGTGCTCACCGGCACCCAGGCTGACGCCGCCGCCATTTTCGACAGCGCTCCGGAACCCACCGCCGCCGAGCGCCTGGCGGTGCTGGATCACGGCATCTGCTGGGAGGTGCACCGCGGAGAGAGCCTGGGAACCCCTTTGGCCAGGCACTTCGCCATGGTTGCCTCCAAATTCTTGGTGACCACCCGGAATATGAACACCGTCGAAAAGATCGAGGCGGCGCTGCGGGCGGCCTCCGCATAGCCATCCGCCCCGAGCCGGCGCCCATGGCGTAATGTGCTGTTGCGTCGGCTTCGTGATTGTGCGAACCCCAACCAGAGGAAGAGCTCCACCCGTGACCATGCCCCTGCTCTTCGATCTGCTCGGCGTTTTCTTCTTTGGCGTCTCCGGGGCGCTGTTGGCCGCCAGACGCGGCTTCGACATCATCGGCTCGTTGCTGCTGGCCGGGTTGACCGGCATCGGCGGGGGCGTCGTGCGCGATGTCATTCTGGGCGAGGTACCCACGGCCTTCGCCAACCCGTTCTATTTCATTCCGCCGATCCTCGCGGCATTGCTGGTCTTTTTTATGGCACCCGGGGTGCAACGGCTTAAGCGTCCGCTGTTGGTCTTTGACGCCGCGGGACTCGCCCTGTTCTGCACCTCCGGGACAATCAAGGCCTTGGAGAGCGGGATGAATCCGTTTGCTGCGACGCTGCTGGGAGTGACCACCGCGGTGGGCGGTGGACTGTTGCGCGATGTGGTCGCGAACAAGACCCCTTCGATCTTCGACCCGCGAGACATCTATGCTGTCCCGGCCATCCTCGGCGCCGGACTCGTGGCCGTCATGTGGGTCAGCGGCGTCCATGGCTGGGTCTGGGAACTCGTCGTCGCCGCGGTGGTCTTTTCCCTGCGTCTGCTCTCACTGAAGTTCCGCTGGCATGTGCCCAAGGCCGTGGGCCCCTGGCATCACGACGCCGAGCTGCAGTGAGTACCGGCCCCGGGGGCTGATCAGTTCACGCGTTCGAGCTCGCCAAAGGTCTCCACATCGCCCTTCCGGTCCTCGATCCTGCGCGGCCCGTTGATCATCACCGCACCGGTGAGCATCACCAGCAGGCACAGGCCCAGCATCGCAAACGAGGCACTCCAGCCGCCGGTGGCGTCCTTGACGATCCCAAAGAGCAACGGCGCGATCGCCGCGCCCGCATAACCGAGTCCCTGGCTGAAGCCAGCGAGCACTCCCGAGCCGTAGGTGCTGCGCGAGCGCAGGTTCATCATCAGCAGTGCGATCCCGAAGGTTCCCTGGCCCAGACCGGCAAACACCACCCACAGCAAGGTGTTTTCGGCCGGCGAGAGGTACATGCCCAGGTGCCCGGCGATCCAGAAGGCGGTAAAGACCAGCACCGCGACGATCGGGTTGCGCAGCTTCGGAACCCACAAAGGCACCAACAGGCTCACCGGCAGCCCGAGGATCGCAAACAGCGCAAGCATCGAGCCGGCGGTCGCCGTGTCCAGCCCCTGCTCGGAGAGGTACGGCGGGAGCCAGGTGAAGTACACGTAGGTCTGCGCCGAGTTTCCGGCCAGGAAGATCGCTAGGCCCCAGGCGACAGGCGACTTCCAAGGATTGATGCGCGCCGGAGGCGCCGCGGCCAGGCCGTTGACCAGCGGGGTGTCAGGGCGCGGGTGTTTCCGGTTCCGCTGGATCTGGATGACCCACGGCACCAGCACCACTGCCGAAAGCAGCGCCCAGGCCGCAATGGAGGTCCTCCAGTCGCCGGTGGCATCGGACAAGGGCACGGAGAATTGCGGGGCCATCCAGGTGCCCACCGCCAACATCGTGACGTAGCCGGAGGTGACGATCGCCAGGTAGTCCGGGAAATACTTCTTCACCAGCGGCGGCAACACCACGTTGCCCATGCCGTACCCGGCCAGGGTGATGACCGAGAGCAGCAGGAAACTGCTCACGTCTCCCACCACGGCGCGCAGCAGCTGCCCGGCGACCGCCAGCAGCACCGCGGTGATGAGCACCTTTTCCAATCCCCACCAGCGGATCAGCCGCGGGGTCAGCAGCCCGAAGGCAGCGAATACCACGGGGGCGAGCATGGCCAGCAGGCCGGTGGAAAACGAATTGAAGCCCAGTTCCGGGCCGATGCTCCCCAGCAGCGGGGGCACCGAAACGACAGCTGCGCGCAGGGACAGCGCCATAAGGAAGATGCCCAGAAGAGCTCCGATCCGTCCGGCCAGCTGTTGTCGTGGTGGGGTCAGTGCCATGGGGCCTAATTACCGTTCTTGAGTCGTTCCACTTGGTTCAGTAGATGTTCGAGGTCTTTGGCGAACGTGCCCTGGGACCATGGCCCTGGCAGGGAGGTCTGGTAATACAGGCCCTCGCCGATGAGCATGATGGTTTCGGCCACGTATTTGTCCTTGACCTCGACGCGGATCAGGTCCAGCCATCCGGCATGCACCACGTCCAGGGCCTCGATCGATGCCTCGTGCCCGCTCTGGGCCAGGCGCAGCACGGCCAGGAAGTATCGGTCCAGGTCGCTGCCCATGATGGTGGAGGTGCGCACGAAGTACCGGGCTGCACCTTCCGGGGAGGCGCCCATACGTTCGAGGTCCTCCGCGTGAGCCTGCAGCAATCCTTCGATGACTCCCTGGGCCAGGGCTTCCTTGGAGGCAAAGTGGTACAACAAGCCACCCTTGGAGACTCCGGCCAGGGCGGCGGTGGCTTCGATGGTCGCGGCGCGTTCGCCTTCATCGCAGAGCATCGAAGCGTAGGCGTCGACGATCTTTTCCTTGGCTAATGGCGGTCGAGACATGTAGTGAACCTTATCCTTTTCCTGTCGGCATCGTCACATTGATACTGTACCGTCCGGACGGTACAGTTATCTTCATAAAATCCCTGCTCCATCACCCCCTTTCAGGAAACAGATCATCATGAGCGCACACCACGTGGGGGGCCCCACCCGGAACCCAGAGATCGGCACCATGCACCGCCGACGTTGGGCGGCACTTGCCGTGCTCATGTTCCCGGTCCTGCTGGTTTCGGTCGACAACACCGTGCTGAGCTTCGCCGTGCCGGCGCTCTCCGAGGCCCTGACCCCCAGCGGCAACCAGTTGCTGTGGATCATCGACATCTATCCTTTGGTACTCGCCGGGCTCCTGGTGCCCATGGGGTCACTGGGTGACAGGTTCGGACGCCGCAGGATGCTACTCATCGGTTCCAGCGGATTCGCCGCCGTCTCGGTGGCCGCGGCCTTTGCCACCAGTGCCGAGCAGCTGGTTGCCGCCCGCGCTCTGCTGGGCATCTTCGGTGCCATGCTGATGCCCGCCACCCTTTCGCTGATCCGCAACATCTTCACCGATCCGATCGAACGCCGCAAGGCCATTGCCGTGTGGGCCGCCGGGTTCTCCGGAGGCGCCGCGCTGGGCCCGATCGTCGGAGGCTTCCTGCTGGAGCACTACTGGTGGGGCTCGGTGTTCCTGCTGGCGGTGCCGATGCTGCTGCCACTGCTGGCCTTTGCCCCCTGGTTGGTGCCCGAGTCCCGCGACCCGAATCCCGGGGCCATCGACGCGATCTCCATCGGTCTGGTCATCATGACCCTGCTGCCGATCGTCTACGGCATCAAGCAACTCACCTCAGCCTCTTCACCTCTGGTCCCGTGCGTGGCCATCGCCTTGGGCATTGCCGCAGGCGTGAGCTTCACCCGTCGCCAGCTCAAGCGCAAGAGCCCCATGTTGGATGTGCGGCTGTTCCGCAATGCCAGCTTCTCCTCGGCTCTACTGGTGAACCTCCTGAGCATCTTTGCGATGGTCGGATTCATTTACTTCATTTCCCAGCACCTGCAGCTGGTGGCCGGCTACACCCCGATGATGGCCGGGATCCTGCTGCTGCCCGGCTTGGGACTGACCATCGCCTTCGGCCTGCTTGCCGTGGTCCTCACCAAGCGCTTCGCCGTGAAGCATGTGATGGTGTGGGGGCTGGGGCTCAACGCCGCTGCCTATGGCATTGTCATGCTCACCGGACAATCGGGCTCGGTCCCGATGCTCATGATCGCCTTCAGCGTCCTGGGTGCAGGCGTGGGCATGAGCGAAACGCTCTCCAATGACCTCGTACTCTCCGCCGTCCCACCGGCCCAGGCCGGCGCCGCCTCGGCCATCTCCGAAACCGCCTACGAGGTCGGCTCGGTCTTGGGAACCGCGGTGCTCGGCTCGATCCTCAATGCCGTCTACCGGGTTAACGTCGAGGTCCCGGCCCGGCTGGGCGCCGACGCCGTCGAGACCGCCCGCCAGACGCTGGGCGGGGCCCACGAGGTCGCATCAACCATGAGCGGACCCGCTGGGACCAGATTGCTTGAGTCAGCCGCGCACGCCTTCGACAAGGGCGTGCTGTACACCTCGACGATCGCCATGGTGCTGGCTCTGGCCTCGGCGATCATCGTCACCATCGTGCTGCGCGACCGCAAGGCTCCCACCGTCACCAACGCTTGACCTGTGGAACCCGGCCCTGGTGGCCAGGGTCACTCCCCCGCATCAACCCCTCCGTTACCGCCGGGGAAGCGCCTGAGATTCAACAGTTCAAGCGCCGTGACGAGGACTTCGCCAGGTAAATACCAGGGGGTATTCGGGTTAACTTTTTCTCGAAAGAGACCCCGTGGTGGCAAGTGGCCGCCAAGTAGCGTAACGTAGAGCTTGTAGTTCTAGTTTTTCTCGCAGTAAAGCAGTGCAAATACCCCCTTGCCGGGGCGAGTACCTTTCTGAACCGCGTTGAATCACGTAGCTGCAAGTGGATTCCACAGTGGACTTCACTCCCCTACGTCCCATTTCAGGACAGTCTCGAAAGGACACCCCCATCATGGCAACAGGTACCGTTAAGTGGTTCAACGCCGAAAAAGGCTTCGGCTTCATCGCTCCGGACGACAACTCGGATGATGTCTTTGCACACTACTCCGCCATTCAGTCGAACGGCTTCCGCTCGCTCGAAGAGGGCCAGCGCGTAGAGTTCGAAGTTACCCAGGGCCAGAAGGGCCTGCAGGCCACCGATATCCGCGCTGTCTAAGCTCGGGCATCACCTGCAGCTTCTAGCTGACTAATATGGGCGTCGCTCCTTCGGGAGTGACGCCCATATTTGCGTTAACACCGAATTACCAAGTGAACGACCCATGCTCTGCATCCTTGGTCTCCAGATGGAACACCAGATCTTGTTGCCCTTGCGGCGCCACGATGACGAACCATTCCTCCATTCCGGATGATTCGTCCGCCACGGGCCCAAGCCTGCGCACGACCAGGTTCAAAAACACGCCGTCCTGCGACGTCGAGGCCCGCTGCACCACCACCAATTCACGCCGGATATTCGTGACGTACCCCTGAGCTCGGGCCGCCTTGAGGTTGTCCAGGTTCTCCCCGATCAGCTCCTTCCGAAATATCGCCACAGTCTGGTCCCCACCGGCTGCCAAGAGCGCAGACCCGTGAATACCCCCGATGATGTCCGCCAGATCCACCAGACAATGTTCGGGCAAGTCCGGGTCCGTCCAATCGGGCTCGTTGGCGACCATGGCGCTTCCAGCGTTCGACCACTCATCCACCGCCGTCAACAAGTCGGCGGCACTCTGTGCTTCGCTTCGGGCATCCAAGCCTTCGGACTCGAGAAGTGAACCTGTTCGAGGGCAATCAGGCGGCAGCTGGGCCAAGCGGTCTGGAACGTGGACGGTGGACGGCACCGGTTCGGGAGGGTCTGGAACCAGCACGGTGCACGCTCCCAAGAAACCTGCCAGCAGGGTGCCGGCCAGCAGGCGAGCCAGCTGCTTCATGGCCCTGATGATACCCGCGTCCGAGGTAGGCGAGTGTGTTCTTCTATACCTCCGGGAATGAAAACGCGCGAGTGCTCGTTGCCGCAACTGTGAGCATTCCATTGTCGATCCTTGATCTTGCCCCTATCCGCCGCGGCGGCACCGCCGCCGAGACCTTCGCGCAGAGCGTTGAACTGGCGCAAACCGCAGAAGCCACCGGATACAACCGTGTCTGGTACGCCGAACACCACAACATGGGCACCATCGCCTCCTCGGCGACCTCGGTGCTCATCGGCCACATCGCCCACCACACCAAGAGCATCCGTCTGGGTGCCGGTGGCATCATGTTGCCCAACCACTCACCGCTGGTGATCGCCGAACAATTCGGCACCTTGGAAACTATCTTCCCGGGCCGCATCGATCTAGGGCTGGGACGTGCCCCGGGCACCGACCAGGCGACCTTCCGCGCCCTGCGCCGCGATCCCGCGGCCTCCGACGCATTCCCCCACGATGTCCTAGAGCTCCAGGGATTCCTCGGGGAAACCTCGCGGATCGCAGGCATCAACGCCTATCCGGGCCGTGGCACCAACGTCCCGCTCTTCATCTTGGGATCAAGCCTTTTCGGCGCTAAGTTGGCAGCCCAGCTGGGCCTGCCATATTCCTTTGCTTCGCACTTCGCCCCCGATGCCCTCGTCCAGGCCACCACCGTGTACCGCAACGAGTTCCGGCCTTCCGAGTTCCTGGCCGCGCCGTGGGTGATTGCCGGGGTAGGGGTCGTTGCCGCCCAGACCAACGCGGAGGCACATGCCACCTTCGAGCAGGTACGCCGCGACCGCATCCGGATGATGCTGGGCCGCAACCGGAGTACCGAATTCACCGACGAAGAGGTGGAAATGCTGCTTGATACCCCGCATGGGGACTCGATCATGAACATGCTCAAGTACACCGCCGTCGGCGACGGGGCAACGGTGGCGCAGTACCTCGAGGGGTTCGCTCGTACCGCGCAGGCCGACGAGCTGATCACCGTACACAGCACCAGCGATCCCGCCCAGCGCCTCGAATCGGTGAAGATCACCGCCGAGGCCATGTCCTTGGTCCCGGCGAACTAGTAACACCCAACAACATGACAACGGCCGCCGGGGAAACTGTTCCCCGGCGGCCGTTGCTCTGTCGCGTGTCAGCTAGCTGACCAACGGCCAGTTTTCACTCTTATCTCTCGGGAACATCCCTGAGCTGTTGCCCCACCTCCGATCCACCCGCGCCAAGGCTCCCCCGCGACACCGGGTCTTTACACCAGCACTCGACCGACGGCATCCGGAAGGTCTACGGTTGAAATGGACCCAACGATGAGGTGTCAAAGTTGGCGGATTTCAACGAACTGGTGGCCTCGGCGCGGACTGCCTACGTCCGCGGGGATTGGCCTGCCTCCTATCGATTGCTCAGCAACGCAAGGTCTCAGTCGGAATTGGCCACCGCTGATCTGAATCTTTTGGGCCGTTCGGCATGGTGGATTGGCCGTGTCAGGGAATCTTTGGAGATCTCAGAAGAGGTTTTCAACCGTTTCCAAGACGCCGACGATGCACAAGGTACCGCCAGACAGGCACTTAATCTCGCGTTACCGTGGCTCATCGGCGGGAACCCGGTCATCGCCTCGGGGTGGGTCAGCCGCGCCCGGAGGATCTTGCAGGAACTGCCCGAGTGCCCCGAACACGGCTACCTGATCTATGTTGACGCGGCCTTCGCTTTGAGTTTCGGGGATCTGGCCCCGGCACGAGAGGCCGCTGCCGCGCTGCAGGAGATGGGCCGGCGCCTACATGCGCCGGCGCTCAAGGCATTCGGGCTGGTCATCTCCGGGCTGGTCGACCTCCGCAGCGGCAACACCGTGTCAGGTTTTGCCCAATTAGACGAGGCAATGCTGCCGGTGCTGGCGGGCCAGCTACCGCCGGAGTGGGCCGGCGACATCTATTGCAACGTGATCCACGCATGCCATGAGCTGGCGGATCTGCACCGGATGCGGGCCTGGACCCAGGCCACTGAACGATGGTGCGAGCAGTTTCCCGGCGAGGTGGTGTTCTCCGGGATCTGCCGAATCCACCGGCTGCAGCTGCTGAGCCTCGAAGGCGGCTGGGAATCCGTGGAACATGCCATCGAACAAAGCGGTGCCGAACTCGTGGGCCGGAGCAACTGGGTTGCCGGAGAGGCCTTCTACCAGCTCGGCGAGCTCCGCAGGTTACGAGGGAATGCCAAGGGCGCACGGAGCGCCTATGACAGAGCCCGCGAGCTGGGAACCGAACCGCAACCCGGGGAGTCGCTGCTCCAGCAAGCCGCCGGGGACCATGATGCGGCCTGGGCGGGATTGTGCGCGGCGTTGGCCGGGCGGGACAGGCTGGCGGGTGCCCGGCTGTTGGAATCAGGGGTCGGGATCGCCCTCGAGCTCGGGCAGCTTCAGGATGCCGAACGCCTATGCATGCAGCTCGAGGAAACGGCCGAGGTGTTCGCCACCGGGGGTATAAGAGCGTGGGCCGGCCGGGCTCGGGCCGCCGTGCTGATTGCCGCCTCGCGGTACGCCGAGGCCCTTCCCCTGTTGCAGGGCGCCGCCCGCGAATACGCAGGGTTGCATTCCCGCCATGAAACGGCCAAGACCTACGAGCTGTTCGCGCAGGCGCACCGCGGCCTGGGACAACCCGAAATCGCCGCAGCGGATGAAGCGACGGCACTGGCCATCTATCGGGAGCTGGGAGCCCTTCCGGATGCGCGGCGCCTGACCGGTGCAACAAACCCGGGTGGCCTCACCTCCCGGGAAGTTGAGGTCTTGGCATGCATCGTCGGCGGCTCCACCACCAAGGACACCGCCGAGGCGCTTTTCATCAGTCAGAAGACCGTCGGGCGCCACCTGGCGAACATCTTCACCAAGATCGGTGTCTCCTCGCGGACCGCTGCTGCTGCGTGGGCCCACGAGCACGGGGTCCAAGCGCGCCGCTGAGCACCGCACCGAGAATCAATGCCGAGGCGGTCCACCAAGGATAGGTAGGAACCGGCCCTTCCTCGTTCCTACATGATTCGACCCAGCCCGGCCTTGCCTCACTGGGTATCCTGCCCGACGCGCGGATCCCCGCGGGCGCCTAGCGTGGAAAGTGCAAGATCCCCACGGAGGAACCAGGAGGACCGGACATGGACATCGACGCGGCAGTTCTGGCCGGCAGCATCTCCAGCATCATCTTCGTGGGCAGCGTCTTGCCGATGGTCATCAAGGCGGTGCGTACCCGGGACATGGCTTCGTACAGTCTGGGAAACCTCTTGCTGGCCAACACGGGCAACCTCATCCATTCCGTCTATATCTATAGTTTGCCCGTTGGCCCCATCTGGGTACTCCATGGCTTCTACGTGGTCACCACCGGCTTCATGCTGACGATGTATCTGCTCCATGCGGGCCCCCGGCCACCGCGACAGCCCTCTGCCACGGCCGCTGCGGCAAGACTCAGCGTCCTGGACGCAGGAGCCACGGCCGATCTCGTAGTCGCCGCACATCCGGGGCCACTGCGCCCCACCCCAATCAAGGAAGAACCATGAGCCTCGACCATGAAACCCCCACCCTCTCGACCGAACCTCGGCAATTCGACGCCGAGGCCGCTTCGGCCTTCGCCGGACGCTTCCTCGGGATCCTCAACGACGCAGCAATCGCCCTGTTGACCAGTATCGGCCACCAGACCGGGCTGTTCGAAACCCTCGCTGGATTGCCCGCGGCCACCAGCGAGCAGATCGCCCACGCCGCAGATCTTGACGAACGCTACGTGCGTGAATGGCTGGGCGGCATGACGACCGCCCGCGTCGTTGACTACAACCCCGTAGCCAAGACGTATCTTCTGCCGCGCGAACATGCCGCAGTGCTGACCAGCGCCGCCGGCGCCAGCAACGTTGGCCTGTTGATGCAGCACATCTCGATGATGGGCGAAGTGGAGCAACAGATTATCGACAAGTTCCGGCACGGCGGCGGGCTGGCCTACGCCCAATACCCCCGCTTCCACCGGAACATGGCCGAAACCAGCGCTGCGGTGCACGACACCGCACTGCTGGATTCGATCCTTCCCCTGGCAGCGGACTTGCCGGGGCGGCTGAAGGCCGGAATCGACGTGGCCGACATCGGCTGCGGCCGCGGCCACGCGGTCAACCTCATGGCCGGGGCCTACCCCGCCAGCAGGTTCACTGGATACGATTTTTCCGAAGACGCCATCGCAGCCGCCCGCTCCGAAGCCCAGGACCTGGGACTGGCAAACGCTCTCTTCGAGGTGCTCGATGTCGCAGAGCTGGACATCGATTCCGGCTTCGACGCGGTGACGGCCTTCGACGCCATCCATGACCAGGCCCATCCGGCCAGGGTGCTGACCATCATCCGGCGGGCGCTGCGACCAGACGGGGTGTTCCTGATGGTGGATATCAAGGCATCGAGCAAGGTGGAAGAGAATATCGGGGTCCCGTGGGGCAGCTACCTGTACGCGATCTCAACGTTCCACTGCATGAGCGTTTCACTTGGGCTCAACGGAGAGGGATTGGGCACGGCCTGGGGATCACAGCTTGCACTGTCGATGCTCGCCGATGCCGGCTTCGGCTCGACCGAGTACAACGAGATCGATTGGGACCCCTTCAACGCCTACTTCGTGGCCAGGCCGTAGGGCCCGACCATGCAACGGCCGCCGGGAATATATTTCCCCGGCGGCCGCTGTCATGTCGGTAGTCATTTCATCGGGCGCCTATCTGCCCGGCAGCACCCAGCGGCGTACGCCCATCACCATGAGGGTGATCAGCAGCAGCGTCAGCAGCCCGTCGGCGGCAATGTAGAAGTAGTGCCAGCTCGATCCGCCGGATTCCACCCCGGCCAGCACGGATTCGGTCCGCTTGGACAAAAACGGCCTGATCAAGGCGACCTTGGCGAGCAATACCAGACCCAGCGAGGCAACCACCCACAGGTAGGCCCTATCCAAGCCGCGCTTGACGCAGGAGGCGGCCAGCACGATGAAGAAGATGACCTCCACGATGTTCATCGCCGCGAAAACCAATTGCCCGATCCCCAGGCCCAGGGCCAAGGTCATGCCAGGTCCCAAGAACTTCAACGGGGTTTCGATGAACGAAATCCCCATGATGAGTCCCATCCACAGTCCCGGTACCAGGATCCTTCCCGCGGCGGCAAGCAATGCCGGTCGGCTGATGGCCGGGGTAAAGAATCGGGGGGTTGTGTCACTGTCCATATACTGACCTTACCCCGGCGGAAGAGCCGGATCCGCGCACAAAAAAGTGCCCATTCCCATACGCGTCGATGGGACATAGGCTGTTATCAAGCGGGGTTCAGTCACATATCCCGGACGTTCGAAGAAAGAGGGACATGATGGGCAACAGCTTTGATGACACCATCTTTGATGAGCCAATTGACGATGACATGTACGAGCCCGACGACGGCCGGGACGGACAACCCTATGAAGGTTCCTCCGACAGTCCGGAGTCGATGACGGCCATGGACCCGCTGCGCAAGCACCTGTACCTGCTCGACGATGACCTCACCGCCGCGGACACGGATCAGGACGAGGAGACCGTCGAAGAGGAATGGACCGCGGACGAAGTCCTCGAGGAAGAGACCCAGTAGGGTCCCCGCCCGTCTAGGATAGGACGAGCGCGGTCAGTAAGAGGTCCGCGCTCTCACCTCTTCCAAGGCACAGGAGCCCTAATGGTCAACCCGGTACATTTGCGCACCCTGCTGGAAGTGGTGCGACACAAATCCTTTGCCTCTGCCGCGCTGACCCTGGGTTACACCCCCTCTGCGGTCTCCCAGCAGATGTCAGCGTTGGAACGGGACACCTCGACCACGCTCTTTGCTCGTGGAGCCAAGAGCATCGAGCCGACCCCTGCCGCGCTGACCATGGTGCGGCACGCCAAGCGCGTGCTCACGGACATCGATGCGCTGGTGGCCGCCACTGCCTCTCCCGACTTGGATCCCAGCGGCAAGCCGCTTCAGGAACTGCGCATCGGGATCTTTCCGTCCTTGGCCACCTTCGCGCTGCCACGACTGCTTGGCTCCCCCGATTGGGAACAGCTCGGCATCGCGCTACGCGTGAACGTGGGTGAACCGCACCAAACCATTGCCGGGCTGCGCCAAGACGGAGACCTGGATCTGGCGCTGATCTTCCAGGTCGGTCAGGCCGGGCTCGCCTGGCCTGCCCAGCTCGAACGCCAGTGGCTGGGTGACGACGCGTTCCGCGTGGTGGTACCCGCCGCCTGGAAACTCGACGGCAGCTCGGTATTTTCCACGGCCCAGCTCGCCGATATGCCGTGGATCATGCACCACCCGGGCACCTCCGATGCCACGATGATTTCCCGGCTCTTCTCCGCCTTCAACGTCCATCCGCGGGTGGTTGCGCACTGCGATGACTTTAATGCCTCGCTTCACATGGCCAGTGCCGGTCTGGGTGCGGCGTTGGTCCCGGAGCTGGCCATGCTGCAGGCTCCCGAAGGCATCCAGGTAATCAATGCCCCGGAGATCCGTCTGGCCCGCAGCATCTTCGCCCTGCGCCCCGAAAACCGGGAAAATCACAAGGTCGGGGTGTTCATGGACCGACTCACCAAGGTCTTGGCCGAATGGAGCATTGGCCCCCATCGGTCTTAGCCCGGCACACCTCCGCCCCGGGTTAAACGTCGAGCACCACCAGGATGCCGACAACACCGAGGCATAGCACCGCGGCACTCATGGAGAATACCGCCACAACATCTGCCCGCAGCCTGTCGGCAGTGATCCCGTGAGAGGCCACGGCGTAACGGTAGCGCTGCGTGGCATAGATGCCACCGGCAGCCAGCAGTGCCAACAGGATCATCGCCACGATCCCGATCCCGTAGTGCGGCAGCCAACGCACGAACACCAGGGCGGCCACGCAGAGCGACAGCGTCGTTCGACCCCAAGACATGACCGTGCGCTCGGGTTGCAGGCCAGGATCCTGGTGCAGGGGTTCGGGCGCGGATACGCTCATTGGCTCACGGCGATCAGCACCGCCACCACGGCCGCGGCCAGCGCGCCGCCCAGTCCCAGAATGGGGATGATCAATGGCAACGGCATCGGCCGCGAATGACGCATGGACATCTCGACGCCGCGCCAACGCATGGCAGCACCGCCGCTGATCAGCATCCCGATGATGATCAGCAACACCGAGATCCCGGTGCGCAACGGACCCGGGAAGGCGTCCGCCGCGAAGGCCTCAAGCGCAATGCCTCCGGCCAAAAAGGCCAGCGCGGTGCGGATCCAGGCCAGGAACGTACGTTCGTTGGCCAGCGTGAAGCGCGGGTCGGGCTCCTTGCCCCCGGGCAACACGCGCCGGGCGATGGACCCACGCTCGTCATTAGGCTCGGTCGATGACATGTACCGGCGTGCTCCCTTGTGGTTTGTCTCCTCGGAATCGGTGATACCCACCACTACCGGAATTTACTTCTCAGGATACCGGGCAGCCGTAGCTACGCGCCAACCCTCCCACGTCACGTGAACACGCGGTGTGCAGCGCCCCCAGACAGCTACGGAAGGGAACAAGCCACCAGGAACTGTGGGACTTCGTGTCACTGTCGGGGGTTTCGCCTCGGAGCCAATTCGGCGATATCTTGGCATCACCCCCTTCATCGGCATTGCAACGAATCAGGATGATCACGATCACCAGCCACATCCACTCCACCCGCATCGGACCTCTGGGCCTGATTGAGCTGCGGCGGCCCACGAGCATCAACGCACTGACCTTCTCGATGCTTCAGGAACTGACCCGGGTGTTCACAACCTGGCGGAACGACCCAGCAATCTCGATGGTGGTACTGCGCGGGTCCGGGGAGCGAGGCTTCTGCGCCGGCGGGGACATCAAGGACTTCCACGCAGCGGTCTCCGGCGGGGGCCATGCGGAGTTCTTGGCGTTGCTGTCCCTCGAGTTCGATCTCAACGAGATGATCGCTACCTACCCCAAGCCGGTCCTCACGCTGGTCCATGGGTTATGCATGGGCGGCGGGATCGGGCTGGCATCGCACGCCTCGATCCGTGTCACCACACCGGAGGCAAGCTACGCGATGCCCGAGACCCGCATCGGCTACAGCCCCGATGTGGGCGGGACACACCTGCTCGCACGCGCCCCGGGGCATCTGGGCGAGTATCTGGCGCTGACCGCCTCGACATTCACCGGCACCGACGCCGTAGAACTTGGCTTTGCCGACATGTTGGTGGACCCCACCCGTTTTGCCGAACTCCTCGATTCCTTGGATGACTTTATCGCGATGCCTGCTGCAGAGATCGCTGCCGGGATCGAGGTCCTCTTCGGGTCCTTCGCCCCCTCGCCGCTGGCCTCCGCACGGCCATGGATCGACGCAGCCTTCAGCGCCCCGGATCTTCCCGGAATCTTGGATCGCCTCGATGAGATGGTTCATCCTGCCGCGGCGCAGACCGCCGCCGCGATCCGTGCCAACGCCCCGACCTCGCTGGCAGGTGCTCTTGCGGCCGTGCGCGCGGCACGGGCCGAGGATCATCTGCGCTCGGCATTGGATCGGGAACTGCGGCTGGCCGACTACCTCATGCACCGCCCAGACCTTGCCGAGGGGATCAGGGCGCAGGTCATCGACAAGGACCGGAATCCCCGGTGGAACCCGGCGCGTTTCGATGAGGTGGATACCGCAGCAATCGCCGGACTCATCGAGGGCCCTGCCTAACGGCAGTCAAAGACTTACTCTTTCATCGAGCGCAGCGGGCGTATCCCGGCTAGCGTTGCCGCGGCCATGGCCGAACCCAACACCAAAAACGCCCCGCCGGCGCCCAGCGCGGTCGCGAAGATGCCCACGCCCACCGGGATCACCGATTGTCCAAGCCGGTTGCCCAGCAACCTGATCGACATCCAGGTCCCCCGGGTGCCGTCGCTGGCGGCGGTGGAAACCACCGTCATGCTCAACGGCTGGCCCAGGCCCAGGCCGAGCCCGGCCCCGATAAGCAGCGCCGCCATCAGCGGCACCGGCAGTTCTAGCACCAGCAATCCGACCAGCACCGCCGAGATACCGGTGGACCCCAGCAGCAACCTGGCTCTGCCCACCGAACGCACCAGAAAATCCATGCCCAGGCGCGAGAGCACCGTGGCGACGGCACGCAGCGCTAGCAGCATGCCGATGGTTTGGGTGGAGATGCCGCGTTCGACTCCGAGTGCCGGGAGGTAGACCTGCATCAGGTCGATGGTGCACAGCACCATCATGCTCAGCCCGATGGAGGCGATCAGGGTGTTGCGGGCCGCCGGCTCCACCGCCAGGGCGGCGCGCAGCTTCACCGGCGCCGGTTCCCTGGTGGCGCTCACCTGCCGGCGGTGCCGCATCATGAAGAAGGTGGCCACCAGCAGTGCCAGCGAGGAGGCCAGGTAGGCGCGCAGCAGCACCGCGGTATCCGGGATGACAGCCGCTCCGCCTAAGAATCCGAGCAGCAGTGGCGCCGCGGCCTGCGCCACTGCCGTGACCATGGTGTAAAAACCGAAGACTTTGTCCATGTTCCGGCTCTGAGCCGAGGCCAACCGGCTCTGTTCCCCGATCAGGCTCATCAGGTGGCCCACACCCAGGATCAGGTTCCACCCCAGTAGTGCGGGCAGCGATGGGGAGGCAAAGAGCAATCCGGCCCCCGAGCCGAGCATCAGCAGCGCGCCGAGAAGCAGCACCTGCTTTTCATGCCCGCGGTCGGTGGCCCGTCCGATGGTGATGGCTAGGAAAACCGGCAAGATCGAAAAACTGGCCACCACCAGACCCAGCAGCCCGGGGTCCACGCCCAGTTCCAGTGCCCGGTAAGAGGTCGCCGGGCGCACCAGATACACGGCACCCTGCAGAAAGAAGGCATGGGCGAGCACCGAAGGGAAACCGATACGCGGCGCGTTGGGGTGCATGGACCTGATTATTCCGCGCTCCCGAACCGCGCCGCGCATTCATGACGCGTTCTCAAAGAGTTGGTGGCGTGACCTTTGCTGCCGGGCGACCTTCGGGGCGTTCGGCGTGCGGGTGCACCGGGGCGACAATGTGGCGCGTGGAGTCCTTGGGTTCCACGCGCTGTGGCGCCACGGTCCCCACCACGACGGGTTCCGGTTCGCGTTGGGTCGGCCACGGCATCGGGGCATGCTCACCGAAGGCGTCGGCGTCGGCTTCCTCCCAATCCATGGCCCAGCCGCGCGGCGGGGCATCGAGCAGTTCGCCGGGGGCCAGCCAATTGTGCAGGACCGCATAGCTGCGGGTCGTGAGGTGGTCGACGCGTCGGCGCAGCATCCGGGTGTTCAGCTGTGCCGGGGAGCTCACGCCCATGGAGGCCATTAGCTGCGCCGCTTCCTGAACGGTGAGCTTGTGGTAGTTGTAGACCCGGTTGCCCTTGTCCTCTACATCAAGTGCCCGCATCAGCCGCGGGTCCTGGGTGGCTACGCCCACGGGGCAGCGGTTGGTGTGGCATTTCTGCGCTTGGATGCAGCCGGTGGCCATCATCATGGAGCGGGCGCTGAAGGTGAAGTCTGCGCCCTGGATCAGTCGTTTGACCACGTCGGAGCCGGTGGCGATCTTGCCCGCGGCCCCGATCCGGATCTTGCTGCGCAATCCGCAACCGACCAGTGCGGTGTGCACCAGCATCAGTCCCTCTGTCAGCGGGGTACCCACGTGGTCCTCGTACTCCAACGGAGCTGCTCCGGTGCCGCCCTCAGAACCGTCGATGGTGATGAAGTCGGGGGTGATGCCCGTTTCCAGCATGGCCTTGCACATTGCCAGCACGTCGGTGCGCGAGCCAACGCAGAATTTGAACCCCACCGGCTTTCCGTCGGATAGTGAACGCAGCTTGGCGACGAATTCCATCAACTCACGGGGAGTGGTGAAGGCCGAGTGGGAGGCGGGGGAAATGCAGTCGACGCCCATCGGGACCCCGCGTGTCATGGCGATTTCTTCGGTGATCTTGGCGGCCGGCAGAACACCGCCGAGGCCGGGCTTCGCACCCTGCGAAAGCTTGATGGTGATGCCTTTAACGCGTTCATTTGCTGCCTTTTGGGCGAACACCTCCGGGTTGAAGTTCCCTTCCGCGTCGCGGCAGCCGAAGTATCCGGAGCCGATTTCCCAGAAGAGGTCGGCCCCGTACTCCAGGTGGTAGGAAGCCAACCCGCCCTCTCCAGTTTCCTGGACGAATCCGCCCATCGCGGCACCCTTATTCATGGCCTGCACCGCGTTCTTGGACAGCGCTCCGAAGCTCATGGAGGAGACATTCATCAACGACATGTCATAGGGCTGGGTGCAGTGCGGTCCCCCGATGCGCACCCGGTGCTGCTCGTCGGTCACAGCGACGGGGGCAGTGGAGTGCAGCAGGAACTCGTAGCCCACCGCATTCACATCACGTTCGGTACCGAAGGCCTTGTGGCTGTCGGCCCCCTTAGCCCGTGAGTAGACCAGCGAGCGGGTGTCCCGGTCAAAGGGGCGGCCATCGGTGTTGGGCTCAATGAAATATTGCTGGATTTCTGGGCGAATCGATTCAAAGAGAAAGCGCATGCGTCCCAGCACAGGGTAGTTCCGCAGGATCGCGTGTTTGGTCTGGAACACATCATGGATCCCTAGCGCAAGCAGCAGGACTGCCACCGCGGCAATGACCCACCAGCCTTCCGGTCCGACGGATGCCGCCACGATTGTGATGAAGCCGAGCAGGGACAGTAACGCCAAAATCAGAAATCTCACCATCGTTCGAGCCTACAACCTCCAAACCCCTGTTCCATATGATTCAAGGCTTCCAGCCCCCTCGCGACCTCCTGATGCCCCCGAGCATGAACGTCACAACTTACCGTCGAGTAAGTTTTTTCCTCAAAACCCTTGCAAACCTACCCGCGAGTAAGTTCAATGGTTCTAGTCCATTCTGTTATCCAGATCACACCCTGACCGCGATTCTGGCCACACCGGCCGCAGGACCACCCAGCTCCACCGGGCCATGGCGCCTGACGTACTTCGGTGCGCCCAAAATCGCCACGGTCTTCCACCGCACCACCAACGATTTCAACCCCAAGGAGTCCAGTTGAATGCACATCTGGCGGCCAAGCGGCATACATTGCTGCACGCCATCATCACCGTTTTGCTCGGCCTGTTCCTGATCGCCTTCGTGGCTTTCTACGCAATGTTTTCCTCGCAGGTTGCCACCGGCGCCTCCGACTTGAACAACGGCATGGGCAAGGCCAATGACGGCGTAGCCAAGCTTGCTGACGGTTCCACCTCGGCGGCCTCGGGCGCCGAGGAACTCGCAGCTGGGACAAGCGCCTTGTCCTCCGGCTCGCAGGAACTCGCCGATGGTGCACAAAGCGCCGCAGATGGAGCCACCAAGCTGGGCGAGGGCGCAACCTCACTGCATGCCGGCACCTCCAAGCTGTCGGTCGGTGCCCAGGATGCAGCCACAGGATCTTCCAAACTCGGCCGCGGTGCCGCCGACCTGGCAACCGGAGTGAACAAGCTGGCCACCGGATCCAACTCCGTCGATGCGGCCGCCGGACAGCTCGATGCCGGGGCCGGCAAGCTGGCCACCGGGGCCAAGGATGCACAGGTAGGCGCCGATGCGCTCAGTGATGGTTCTTCCAAGCTCGCCACCGGAGCCGGAGACCTGGCCGCGGGTACCGCCACCTTGGACGCTGGGGCGAAGTCCCTGAAGGACGGTTCACTGAAACTCTCGGCAGGCATGTCAGAGCTGGGAATTGGAGCAGGTCAGGCTAACGCCGGCGCTCAGGATCTTTCAGCAGGCGCGCAGCAGGTCGCCACCGGTGCAGGTGCAGCCCATGACGGCGCACAAAAACTCGCCGCCGGAACCGAAGCGGCCAAGGCTGGAGCCGAGAAGCTCGCCGCCGGCACCACGAGTGCAGCAGCAGGTTCCGACGCGCTGGCCGCAGGAAGTGGCAAGCTCCTCGGAGGCGTGGAAGAACTAGCCAGCAAGGCCCCTGCCCTGCTTGAAGGCGTAGCCTCCCTGAAAAACGGTTCCGGACAGCTGGCCACCGGCAGCACCAAGCTGGCCAAGGGAACCAAGTCACTGTCCGCCGCCGCTCCGCAGCTGAGCGAAGGCATCGCCGCCGCCAACCAGGGCGCTGCCGGTGTTCAAACCGGTGCCAAAAACCTGTCCGCCGGATTGACCGAGGCTGATTCGAAGACCGGAGATCTTACCGACGGATCCACGCGTCTGGCCAAGGGCATGGGCGACCTCGCGGCATTGATGAAGAAGGACCCGGCCGTCCCCGCCGGTCAGCTGATGGAGAAGATCAATGCGCTCAACGAAGATTCCCAGGAACTCAACGGCGGCATGAAGAAACTGCATGCCGGTACCACGGAGCTGAAGGCCGGGGCCAAGAAACTTGCCACCGGCAGCGACCAGCTCTCCAAGGGCATGGCAACTCTGAAGTCCAGCACCAAGGACCTTCCGGCCCAAACCAGCGCGCTGAACGACGGTGCTCAGGCCTTGAAATCCGGTGCCGCCACGCTTGATGGCGGACTGGGTGAACTCAGCGACGGGTCAAAGGAACTGGGCCAAGGCATTGGGGCTCTGAAGGCCGGAGCCACCGATCTGAACGCCGGTGCCCAGGACCTCAATTCAGGGCTCGGTGCTCTCGATGCGGGATTCAATGACAAGAAAAAGGGTCTGATGGCCGGCATGGGCTCATTGGGCAACGGCGCCACGGAACTGGCCGAAGGCACCGATGCGCTGGCCGCCGGCACCACCAAGCTCAGCACCGGTGCAGGTTCCTTGGCCACGGGAACGGCATCACTTGAGGACGGAGCAGGCAAGCTCACCAACGGTGCCCAGGATCTGGCCGAAGGCGGGACTACCCTAGCCACGGGCACCTCAAGCCTGAATGACGGTGCCGGCAAGCTGGATTCCGGTGCGAAGGAACTTGCCGCTGGCGGCAAGAAGCTGGCTGCCGGGACCGATATGCTCGCCAGCGGAACCGGCGAGCTCAAGGCAGGCACCTCCAAGCTGGCGGCTAACACCCCCGCACTGGCCCAGGGCGCAGAATCGGCAGCAGCCGGTGCCGCCAAGATCCAGACCGGTGCCAGCAGCTTGGCGGAAGGAAACGCAAAGCTTGCTCGTGGTGCAGGAGATCTGGACGCCGGGGCAGCCAAGCTGGCCGGCGGAACCGAAACCCTAGAGTTGGGCCTCGAAGCCCTACGCAAGGGGTCCGGGGATCTCTCCACCGGTGCCGTCCGTCTCGACGAAGGTGCCACCACGTTGGCCGCGGGCAACTCGGAGCTCGCAAACGGCTTGTCCACGTTGTCCGAGGGCTCTACCCAACTGGCCAGCGGCACCTCGAAGTTGGAGGCCAGCACGCAAGCGGTTTCTGCGGCCAAGATCAGCAGCGGCCCCAGCGCCCTGTTGCTCTTGATCCCGTTGGCACTGTTGCTGATCCCGGCGCTGATCATGGCTCGCAACCGTCGCTACCTCCGCCGCTAAGCGCTAGCAAAAGAAAGCCGCACCACCGTTGATACGGCCGTGGCCCGCACCGAACGTCCCGGTGCGGGCCACGGCCTTTTCGGTCGCATCCGTGGGGCGAGTCGTCACTGTAATAGGTCTTCGGTGCGGCAGGCACTAGCGTGGAGCCGGTCGCAAAATTAGTTCGAAGTGAGGATATTCGTGGGAACAACAATCCGCATTGGCATTGCCGGTTATGGAAACCTAGGGCGCGGGGTGCAGTCCGCCATCGCCAAGAACCCCGATATGGAATTGGTGGGCGTCTACACCCGCAGGGACCCGGCAACACTGTCCTTGCCCGGGGGTGCCTCAGCCTTCCACATGGATGAGCTGGTCAAGCACACAAACGACATCGATGTGCTGATCCTTTGCGGCGGTTCCAAGTCCGATCTGCCCGAACAGACCCCCGCGTTGGCCGCTCTCTTCAACACCGTCGATAGCTTCGACACCCACGCGAAGATCCCCGAGCATTTCGCTGCGGTCGACGCCCCGGCCACCACTGCCGGTAAGACCGCGCTGATCTCCGCCGGTTGGGATCCGGGAATGTTCTCCATCAACCGCGTCTACGGCGAGGCTTTGCTTCCCGACGGCGAAACCTACACATTCTGGGGCCGCGGCCTAAGCCAGGGCCACTCGGATGCCGTCCGCAGGGTTCCTGGCGTTGCCGCAGGTGTCCAGTACACGATCCCGAGCACCGAGGCCATCGCCAAGGTCCGCGCCGGGGACCGCCCCACGCTCAGCACCCGCGAGAAGCACGTGCGTGAATGTTTCGTCGTGCTCGAGGACGGTGCCGACGCCGAGGTGGTCAAGACGGCCATCGTGACCATGGAGCACTACTTCGATCAGTACGAAACCACGGTGAACTTCATCGATGCAGCCACGCTGGCTTCGGAGCACTCCTCAATGCCGCACGGCGGATTCGTCTTCCGCAGCGGCAACACTTCCGACTCCCACGCACAGGTCATCGAGTACTCGCTGACGCTCCAGTCGAATCCTGAATTCACTTCCAGCGTGCTGGTGGCCTATGCCCGCGCGGTGCACAAGATGAACCAGGCCGGCCAGATCGGCGCCAAGACGGTCTTCGACGTCGCTCCCGGCCTGCTGTCCCCCAAGTCGCCAGAGCAGCTGCGCGCCGAAATGCTGTAGTTCGCACGTTCAACAAGGAGTTCTAGTGGGCGCGGGCCATGAGGTCCGCGCCCACTGGCGTTTCCGTGCTCCGGTGATTATTTGCGGCGTTTGACCCGTCGCGGCTTCTGCAGCCAGCCCCTGAGCAATTGCGTGGTGACGGGCAGGAAGATGTAAGTCATCAGCGGAGTCAGGATGGCGATGTTCAGCAGCACGGCCAACACCAGGGGCCAATCGGCCAACAGCGGCATCAACAACAGGTTGGAGAGCAGGCTCAACGGGAAAAACGGGAGGAAGATACTCACCGCTTGTTTCCAACGCGGCGGAACCACCGTCTCGGTAACGGTCAGCTGGGTGTCTCCGTGTTGCTCGAACCAACCTTCGATCCCCGTACGGTGCTCCACCTTGGTGATTTCAACAAGTTCTGCAGCGCTGTCAATCCACCAGCTGCGTTCCTCGGATTCGTCCCAGGCTGCCAGCGTTTTCTCCGAGGAGAAGCGGTAAAGCACGTGCCATTCATTGGAATCAGGTGCCGTGCGGATCCACCCGGACCCAAGATAGCCGTTCCATTCGCGGGCCAGTTCCTGGCCGGCCTGGACCCAGGCATTGAAGCGACGGTGGTGTTCGGGCAGTACAGTCCGGGTTATGGACACGGTGATGGGGTTCGCTTGTGGCATTCCCATAATCTAGTGCCTTCGGCCGCCTCCCGGCGACTCTTCCTTGGCACGGCGGCACCGCAAGAATAGGAGTCTTCGGGGTAACAGAGGATCGGCGGGCCGTCCCCATCACCAGGCGATGCACCAACAGCGCACTAGACTGCACTTATGCTGGACAATTCGTTCTCGCCGACCGCCAGCTGAAGCCGTGCCCACCTTCGTGATTGGACAACCCGTGTTTACCGGCCTCAGTGCTTTCCCGCTCACCCCACTGCGCGATGACGCCTTCGACGAGGCCGCTTATGCGGGCCTAGTCACCCGGTTGGCAGAGGCCGGGGTCGACTCCATTGCGGCCCTCGGATCCACCGGGTCCTACATGTACCTGGAGCGCAACGAGCGCCGTCAGGCCGCCCGGGCCGCGGTGGAACATGCCGGGGCGATCCCCGTCATCGTGGGGATCGGTGCTTTGCGAACCTCCCAGGTCCAGGCCCTGGCTTACGACGCGCAGGAGGCCGGCGCCTCCGCGGTTCTGCTCGCCCCCGCCACCTACCAGGGGCTCGGGGATGACGAGGTGTTCTCTCTGTTCGAGGATGTTACGGCAGGTTTGTCTGTGCCCTTGGTGGTCTACGACAACCCCGGGACCACCCATGTCACGTTCACCGACGAGCTCCATGCCCGTATCGCTTCCCTGGCCCACGTGGCATCGATCAAGATTCCCCCGGTCTCCACAGATCCCGATGCGGCGGCGGCGAGGGTGCGGAACCTGCGTGACCGTATCCCGGCCGAAGTGACCATCGGGGTCTCGGGCGATGGTTCGGCGGCGGCCGGCCTCCAGGCCGGATGCGACGCTTGGTACTCGGTCATCGCAGGCACCCTCCCGGCACCGGCGCTGGCGATCACCCGCGCCGCGCAGGCCGGAGACTTCGAAGCGGCCCTCGCGGAATCAGCCAGGCTGGCTCCCCTGTGGTCATTATTCGCCGAGCACGGCAGCTACCGGGTCACCGCCGCGATCGCCGAGCAACTGGGCTTGGTCGCCGGGTACAGCCTGCCGCGCCCCGTCCAAGGACTCGGGACTGCAGCGCGTGTACGCGTTGCGGAGATCATTGATGAACTGCATCTGGTCCCCTGACCGATCAACCGGGCAACCTGGTGATCGGGGCTCTCGGCGAGCGCTACGACCAGCCCACCACTAGCCGCGCAGCCTGCGTAGGTATCGTCGGATCCACCCCGGTGATCTGGGCGAAGCGCTTCAGCCTGTTCATCAGGGTGTTGCGGTGGCAATACAACCGATCCGCTGCCTGGGCGATGCTGCCGGTTTCTAGATAGGCCACTACCGCTTCGCCAAGCCTGCGTCTCTCGGTGGTCCCGCAGTCCTCGAGGGAACGTTCAACGTCTCCGAGCCCCGGCGCCCCGGACCGCTCGAGCTCACGGCGAGCCATGCGGGCCCAGCCCCGCGACCAGGTCATCGCCCCGCGTTCCTCCGGTTCGAGCAGCTTTGCCAACGAGGCGGCGACCGTCGCAGTCTGCGATACCCGCTCAAGGGTGCACCCCTCTCCAATCAATCCGCAGGTCAACCGTTCAAGGCTTGCATAGAGCCGGCCGGCTCCGGAGCCTGCACGAACCCCCAGTGGAAAGAAGACCACCAGAACGTCGGCCCGTGAATAGCTCAGCACCTCGTGACCTGCCTGCGCATTGGCTAGCGCCAGGCGCATGGCCGGGATGTTCTCCCACGAAGCGACGGCAACCACGTATTCGGTATCCAGATCCTGACCCAGCTCTTCGGCAATCCGTTCCAAGTCCGCCGGAGTCAAGTTCTTTTCGCTGAAGAGCGTGGCCAGGTAACCCTGTCGCATGTTTGCCGCTTCGGCCTGGATCCGACTCAGTTCATCGACGTAGGCCTGCTGGGTCTGGCCCGCGTAACCGTCAACAACTTCCCACACCCTGGCGGTGTGTTCCACCAGCAAGGGCGCATCCTCCGGTACGGCGATCGAGGTGATAGCCTCCCAGATCACCGAGAAATCCAGCCGGATCGCTGTCATCAACGCCTCGATCGGCACTCCTGCCCTCGCCCTGGACACCCCCACGTCCAGCGCAATCGCATCACGCTGCTCCAGGTACTCCGGGGCATCGGCATCGACCTTCATCGCCAGGATCAGTGCCTCGAAGGATGCGCTGCCGGTGCGCCTGATCTCGCTGATCGGCAGCGGCGACTGCGCATAGACCGGAATGTCACCCAGACGCTCAAGGAATTCTTCGGTCAGGTTCCCGACATCGAGCCTGTTCAAGAGCGCAGTCCAGCGCTCCTCACCGCCCTTTTGTCTGTTTCGCGTATTTACGATGCCATAATCCGATCCCATCACCCCATAATATGTGCTTTTGCACTGATAGTGGCGTACAACTCGTGATGAATCGTGCGCTGCATCACGCCGAACATTTGGCAAGATGGTCTCAGTCCCCCGGCATTCGGATGGCCGACATCAATCCAGCGGCCCTCCCCTTGAGATCAGGCAGAAACTTCCCATGAACCACACTTCAACACTCGAAGCGGGTGCAACCCAACAGATCTCCGACAAGGAGGCGACCAAGGTTGCCATCGGCGCCCTTATTGGCACGGCCATGGAGTGGTACGACTTCTTCCTCTTCAGCGCCGCAGCCGCGCTGGTGTTCAACGTCCAGTTCTTTGAAAGCCAGAACGCCACGGCAGCGGCCATGGCAGCCTTCGCAACCTTCGGCGTGGGACTCGTGGCCCGCCCCATCGGCGGCATGATCTTCGGTGTGATGGGAGACAAGATCGGGCGCCGCAAGACGCTCATGGTCACCATCGTCGGCATCGGCATCATCACCGGGCTCATCGGTATGCTGCCGACCTATGCCGCCATCGGGATCGGCGCGCCGATCCTGCTGGTCTTCCTGCGCATCGCCCAGGGCCTGTTCGTGGGCGGCGAGTGGTCCGGCGCCATGACCATCGTGGTGGAGAATGCGCCACTGCACCGCCGTGCCCGCTACGCGGCACTGCCGCAGATCGGCTCACCCATCGGCACCATCCTGTCCTCCGGCGGCTTCTTCCTGATGACGGTGTTCTTCTCCCAGGAAAGCTTCGATGCCTGGGGCTGGCGTGTCCCGTTCCTGGCCGCGATCCCGATGCTGCTGGTGGCTCTCTACATTCGTAGTCGCCTCGACGAGTCACCGGTCTTCAAGGAACTGGTGGCGAAGGGTGAAACCGAGAAGGCCCCGATCCGCACCACGCTTGTTGAATCCTGGAAGCACATCATCATCGGCATGGCCGCCGGAATGCTCGGGATCGGCGGCTTCTACCTGGTGACGGCCTTCGTGGTCTGGTACGGCGTGAACATCCTTGACTACAAGCCATCGCTGATGCTGCTCGGTGGCATCATTGCCGCCGTCGTCGAAATCCCGGTGCTGATCCTCGGCGGGCGCCTCGGCGAGCGCTTCGGTTCCTCCAAGGTCATCACCTACGGAGGCATCCTCTCCGCGATCGTCGCCTGGCCGGCCTTCCTGCTCATCGATTCCGGTAGCGAGGTGCTGGTGGTCGTTGGCATGACCCTGGCCGTCGCTGCGCTCTCCCTGCCCTACGCCGCTTCCGGCACCGTGCTGACCGGCTTGTTCCCCGCCAAGACCCGCTACACCGGTGTGGGCTTCGCCCAGAACACCGCGGGGATGATCTCCGGGTTCATCCCATTGGCCGCCACCGCTCTGGTTGCGTCCGCGTCGGGCCACTGGTGGCCCGCGGCAGCCATGCTCATCTTCCTCTCGCTGTTCACCGCCGTTGCCGGTGTCATCGCCCCGCGGATGAGCGTCAGCCTTCCCGGGTTCAAGCACTAAGCATTGCATCACGGTTTCCCCGCGTGCCGTGGCCGCGGGGAACCAGGGCTCCATCATCTTTACTACGCTCCACCACAAAGGATCAGCACAGCACATGACCACCTCAGCCGGACACCTCATCGTCAAGACCCTCGAATCCCACGGCGTATCGCGCGTCTATGCGGTTCCGGGCGAAAGCTACCTCGACGTGCTTGATGGCCTGCACGATTCGACCATCCACACAGTGGTCACCCGCCACGAGGGCGGCGCCGGCTTCATGGCGTTGGCCGAGGGCCGACTGAGCTCGACCCCGGGAATCGCCATGGTCACCCGTGGACCCGGTGCCGCCAATGCCATGATCGCCATCCACACCGCTTGGCAGGACGCCACGGCCATGGTCCTGTTTGTCGGGTTGATCCCGTTGGCTGACCGCGGCCGCGATTCCTTCCAAGAGTTCAGCCTAGAAGGTTGGTTCTCCACCACCGCCAAGGCCGTCTATGTCCTGGACGACGAACATCAGGCCGGCGATCTGGTGGCCCGCGCCATGCGGCTTGCCTCCACCGGGCGTCCGGGACCCGTGGTTGTGGGCCTACCCGAAGACGTCTTGGTCCGGCTGACCGATTCTCCCGTTCCCGCGGTCCTCCCCCTGCCCGAGGCCGCACCGAGCACGGCTGCGCTTCAGAAGCTGTCCATGATGCTGAGCACCGCACAGCGTCCGGCGATCATCGTGGGAGGAGACGGCTGGGATGCCGATTCTTCGGCCGCATTAGCGCAGTTCGCCGTCGACGCCCACATCCCGGTGCTGGCTGATTGGCGCGCCTACGATGTCATCGACCACGATTCTCCGGCCTACGCCGGATGGTTGGGCTATGGCCGGGCCGAGCGCACTGTTGCGGCACTGAACGATGCGGACTTCTTGGTGTTCATTGGCTGCACGCGTTCCGATGTGCTCTCCGAGGGCTACAAGGCCGCGTTGGACACCCCCACCGTCGTGGTCTCGCTCGATGCTGAGTTGGTCGGCCATGCCGGACGCATCGACGCGCAACTGTGCGTGGGTCCCGCCGAGTTCCTCGCCGCACTGCCCTCCGGCGACACCCTGCGTGGAACCCGTGGAACTGAATGGATACAGCGTCTGCGCACGGAGCAGCTCGGATTCACCACCCCCGGACCCGACGGCGGCACCGGCGTTGACCTGGGCATCGCCTTCGAAGCACTAGAAGCGGCCCTGGACCAGGACCGAATCATCACCTACGGCGCCGGCAACGCCACACTGTGGGGCCACCGCTACCTGTCCCACCATGGACCCCGGTCCCTGGTGGGCCCGCGCAACGGGGCCATGGGGATTTCCGTTCCGGCCGCTGTGGCCGCGAGCATCATGCACCCGGGACGCCACGTCGTGGCCATCTGCGGTGACGGCGACTTCTTCATGAACGCCCAAGAACTTTCGGTCGCCTTCGCCCATGGCGGTACTCCGCTCATCATCGTCATCGACAACGGAATCTTCGGCACGATTGTGGCCCACCAACAGCAGCACTACCCGCAACGACCCTCCGGCACCTCGATGGAGAACCCGAACTTCGCCGAATGGATCCGAGCATTCGGCGGGCACGGGGAGTTCGTGGAATCCACCGAAGACTTCGCCGCGGCGCTGGACCGGGCCATGGCCAGCGGGCTGCCGGCAGTGCTCCATCTGAAAACCGATCCCACCACTATGGGCCCGGGCACCGTGGCACACCGTGCGGAGGTCTCGGCATGAGGCTCGACCTGCTGGTGCGCGCCGGCACCATTCTCACCATGGACGAAGCCCGCCCGACGGCCAGCAGCATGGGAATCATCGGCGGACGCATCGTGGGGTTCGACGAGGAACTTGAGGGCTGCACCGCGGATGCCACCGAGGACTTCGGCACGGCATGCATCACCCCGGGGTTCATCGACGCCCATTGCCACACCACGTGGTGGGGACTGGGACTTTCCTCCCTTGATCTCTCCGGTGCACGGGGCCTGGAGGAACTCTATGCCCTGCTCGAATCCGAAATGATCAGGCTCGAATCCCGCCCCGATGCATGGCTCAACGGCACCGGATTCAACCACAAGCACCACGACGGACTGTTCCCGGACATCGCTAGGCTCGATGCGATCACCGGGGACCGCCCACTGTATTTGCGCCACGTCTCCGGGCATGCTTCCCTCACCAACACCGCCACGCTCCGTCTGGCAGGTGCGTTGGACCCGGGATTCGAGGATCCCGTGGGAGGTGCGGTGGTGCGTGATGCCCAGGGATCTCCCACCGGGTTGGTCGAGGAAGCAGCCCAGGGGATCATCCAGAAAATGGTGCTTCCGTACTCCGTGGAGCAGCTCGTTGACGCCGTGGACGCGGCCACCACGCGCTATGCGGCAGAAGGCATCACCTCCTTTACCGAGGCAGGGATCGGCGGCGGATGGATCGGCCATTCCCCCATCGAAGTCACCGCCTACCAGCAGGCCCTTGCCGCAGGAAAACTGCGTGCCAGGGCACAACTGATGCCGGCCCTCGACGCGTTGCGCCCCCAGCAGTCACACCCGACAGATGCCCATGGAACGGGGACCGGACGCGGGCTGGACTTGGGTCTGGTCGCGGGATTCGGCAACGAACAGCTTTCTTTGGGACCGGTCAAGGTCTTCATGGACGGATCACTTTTGGGCGCCACCGCCGCGGTGACCGAGGATTATTGCGGACACGAGCACAACACCGGGTATCTGCTTGATGACCCCCAGGCCTACCGCGAACGAGTGGCCGCCGCCTACCGCTCCGGCTGGCCCATTGCCTTGCATGCCATCGGGGATGCGGCCATCGATTTAGCGATCGAGATCATTTCCGGGCTGCAGGAAAAGCACGGTCCCAACGCGCTGCCCAACCGTATCGAGCACTTCGGCATCGCCCGGCCCGACCAAGTCGAGGCCGTGGCCCGGCACGGCATTGCGGTAACCCCGCAAGCCTCCTTCATCGGTCCGCTCGGAGACCAATTCGCCAAGCTGGTCGGCCCCGAGCGCGAGGGTTGGCTCTATCGCGGCCAATCACTGCTTGATGCCGGAGTTTTGGCGGCGGGCAGCTCGGATCTCCCCGTGGCGGATAACAACGTGCGTCGGGCCATGGCCTCGGCCGTTGACCGCATCACCGACAACGGCAAGGTGTTGGGCGGGGCCTCCGAATGCATCTCCCCTCTCGAAGCTCTCCGTCTCTACACGGTCAATGCCGCCAGGGCCACCGGCCTGCTGGCAGACCGCGGATCTTTGGAACGCGGGAAGCTGGCCGACTTCGTGGTGCTTTCCGGTTCCCCGTTGGATGCCACGGATATTGCCGCACTCCAGGTCCAAGGAACCTTCGTCGGCGGCAAACAGAGCTACGCCGCTACCCATTCCAGCGCATTTGCCGCCAGTTGAAGCGCTCCCCACAACGTCCTTTCACTCATTTGCAGGAGATCTCATGAACCAGTCCAACACTTCATTCCTTGCCGATTTCCGCTCTATGAGCAGCATCGGTGCCACCGCGGGCGGCGGCGTGGACCGGCAGGCAGCCACCGTGGCAGACGGACAGACCCGCAATTGGTTCCGCGGTCTGGTGGAAGGCCAGGGATTCACGGTGCGCTACGACCAGATCGGCAACCAATACTCGATGCTCGAGCTGGTGCCCGGTGCTCCCTGGATTGCGGTCGGGTCCCACCTGGATTCGCAGCCGTTGGGCGGACGCTTTGACGGCGCCTACGGCGTACTGGCCGGAGCACATGCCGCCCAACGAATCCAAGATTCATTTGCCGTCGCGAAAGATTCCGCGGTCTTCAACATTGTGGTCATCAACTGGTTCAACGAAGAAGGGTGCCGGTTCAAGCCCTCGATGATGGGCAGTTCCGTCTACACCGGCAAGATCCCCGCTTCCCAGGCGTTGGACACCACGGACCCCGACGGGGTCACGGTTCGCGAGGCACTCGAAGGCATCGGAACCATTGGCGACTTCGAGCTCCCCGTCTCCGCGTACATCGAGATACACATCGAACAAGGCCGCTCCTTGGAAGATCGTGGGCTGGGGATCGGGCTGGTCGAATCGACGTGGGGAGCCAACAAATACGAGTTCATCGTGCACGGGGATCAGGCGCACACCGGTGCCACGATCATCGCCGACCGCCAGGACGCGCTGCTCGGGGCGTCCGCACTGGTTGTTGCCGCTCGCGAGATCGCCTTGGAGTACTCGACCGACGAGCACATGGTGATCACTTCCTGCGGTGAATTCAACGTGTTCCCGAACTCACCGGTGGTGGTGGCCAGCCGAGTGAATTTGTTGGTTGATGTGCGTTCAACAGACCCGGACGTCCTGGCGGCAGCAGATGCGGCTCTTCACACCAGGGTGTCTCAGATCGAGAAGATGGCGAACGTACGCATTGAGCGCGGCGCTGAGCATGTGTGGGATGCCAAGTCCTATGATTTGGCCGGGCTAAAGCTCGCCGCGGAGGCGGCCGATTCGCTGGGGCTGAGCCACGGCGTGGTGCGGACTTTGGCGGGCCACGATTCCACGAACATGAAAGATGTTGTGCCGACCATCATGCTGTTTGTCCCCAGTGTGGAAGGAATCAGCCATAACGAACGCGAGCTGACACATGATGCGGATATGGTGGCGGGCGTTGATCTGTTGACGGAGGTGCTGACGCGCGTGGTTCGGGGCGAGTTTGTTTCGGATTCGGCCACGACAAATAGGGCCTCTACAGATTCGGTATCGGTCTCCAGATAATTCCTCGGCGGGCGCGCTGTTCCCATGATCATGGCTGCGCCCGCTGGATGCCCGGGGTTATTCTCGTTGAGGTCCCGGCCTCCGGGACAATGGAGGCGTCAACTTCGTCGGGGTGCTGATCCCCAACAACGGTGGTGCCTTCGAAATATGAGAATGACCGCTCAGGGTGATGATTTGGAAGCTATGCCGATCCCCCGGCACCGGCATTTCCACCCATCCGGGTGCTTCCTTGTTCTGATTACACGGACCGCACCTAGCTGATGCATTCGCTGCGGTGGTCTTTCCGTTCTTTCGCACCTGCACCACATGATCCATATCCCGGATCGCCCCGTTGCAATACGGGGTACGGCAATATTGGTCGCGGAAAGAAATAAAACGCTTCAGGTTCCCACCAAAACGACGGGATTTGGAATCCATCGCCACCAATTCCCCGGTCGTGGGTGCCACGAACAGACGCCTCCACCACGTCTGAACCGGATCTTGGGGATCCCCGGCCAGAAGTTTGCGACCCTTCGCCGCACTAATGTATCCGGCACCCGGAAGCAGCACCGGATTGTCGGATCCGCCGCCGAGCGTCGCGTGATCCATGACCACCAGCAACTGCACCGGGACACTGCCACCGGCCTTCAGCCCGGTCATCTCCTCATACACCGAATCGATACCGATCTGTGAGGCGTTGCGCTCATCATCGGGATTCTCCCGGGCCTCTTCGACCTTGCGGGCGATCACCTGCCTGAGCGCGATGCCTTGCTCTAGTGGGGCGGTGCCGGAGATCCTTACCGAATACTTATCGATCTGGTAGATATCCAGGTGCCGGTCCTTCTCGGCTTTCGCCTCGAGGTCCTCTTCGACGGCTGGTTCCAAGATCAGCGCCCAGTAGGTGACCATCTCGCGTAGTTTCGCGGTTCCGGCGGTGAAGCAGGTGTGGGTCTCTTCCCAAAGCAGTTCATCGATCATCCTCCGACTGTCCACACTGAGGTGGCGGATACCGCTGATGATCACCTTCACCTGCTCCCAGGTCACCTCGCCGTTGCGCATGCCTTGAATGGTCCGGGGAAGATCCTCGACCAGGATCCGGTATTCGTTGGCTGTTTGCGCTCCGCGGTGCCGGGAGACATGCATGGCCAAAGCAATATCAGCGTTGGAGCCCCATCCGGGGTTCTTCTCCCGCACCCCCAGCTCCCGGCGGTAGCTGATCAGGGAATCTTGGTAGCTGATCGCGTGTTGGGCCTGCATAGCGGTGACGACAGATTTCAGTGCTTCGCAGGCGCGGACTACGGCCATTGCTTCGTGGGTGTCGGCTAGGACGCCGAAGGTGTTCACCGCGGCGGCCAGGCCCAGGAGCCCTGCGGGGCCCTGAGCCGTAACATGTTCAACGATTAAGGCGTCAATGTTTGTGCCGCGGGCTAGAAGTTCTGCGTAGGTCACCTCACCGGCGGGAACGGCCGGGGTTTTCCCGGTCGAGGTGGCCTTGCGAGATGACTTCTTTGCCATACCTCAATGCTAGAACGTCGCACCGACAGTTTGGATACGAGTTTCGATCTGCACGAAAAAAGATTCGAGTCGTGGTGTTGGCCGTTCCGCTTAGGACCCCAACAGTTGCGCCAACGTCTTCGGCGGGACCCCGGTGATTGCTTCGATGTCTCCACTGACGTTTTCCAAGGCGCCCGAAGCAATCGCCGTATAGGTCGAGACCCACGCATCAAGTTGCCATTGCGGCACTCCGAACGACGCACGCGAGGTGTACGCCTGCTCGATCGTCTCGTTGACGAATGACACGGGGACCGGCCCGACCCTGCTGAGAACCTGGGCGACCTCGGTGAATGACAAGGCCTCGGGGCCCGTCAGCTCGTAGGTCATATCAAGGTGCGCATCTGGGGCACGCAGGATCTCCACTGCGGTTCGGGCAATGTCCTCCCGGGCCACCACTGCTACTTTTCCATCACCGGCGGGACCACGGATGATTCCGTCCGTACCCACCAGCCCCGTCATGAAATCCGCGTAGAAACTGTCGCGCAGGAACGTGTAATAGAGTCCCGAAGCCCGAATGTATTCCTCGGTGGCGTAGTGGTCTCGAGCCAGGGTGAATACTGCATCCTGTGCCGCACCGACAAACGACACGTACACCAGGTGGCGCACCCCTGCTGCCACCGCAGCATCAACGAAATCGCAATGCTGATCCAGTCGATCCCGGCTTTCGGAGGCCGAGACCATGAAGACCGTCTCGGCTCCCAGCAGTGCGGTGCGGGTGGCGGTGGTGTTCTCGTAAGCTGCCTGCAACACCGTGGCACCAACCAACGGGGGCGCGTTCCGCGGAGTCCGGGCCAGCACCCGTTGCTTCACTCCCGCCTCGGCCAGCAGCGCTGCGACCCTGCCGCCAAGAATCCCGGTGGAACCAGTCACGGCTAAGGGTGGAGGAACGATGATCATGCCTCCATTGCACCATCGAATCCCGTTCCCGGCACAGCACGCGCGCCTGTATGACAACGCGTCGGAATACCCGGGTTAAATTTGTGGAATCAACACGGCAATGCGCATGGATTTTCGGGCCGTGTGGGGAGATGCTTGGAATATGAAAACGCTCAACCACAGCGCCGTGTATGTGGAAACGACACGAGCCAACATCCATGACATCGTCCGCACGCTGATCGATGCCGTCGGCGCGGAGACGGTAGGGCACATCGCCGGGAGCACGGACGCCACCGCGCCGCACCGTTGGGCGCATCCACAGGGTACGGAATTGGACATCCTGACCAAGGAGCGGTTGCGTCTGGGCTACAGGGTGTGGCTGACGCTGCAGTCCTTGGAGGACCCACAGGCGGCGGTCGACTGGCTTATGGCGCCCAACCGGGCCCTCGACGAGGAACGGCCCATGGACTTCATTGCGCGCTTGCATGCGCAGCAGGTGGTAAGCACCGCCGAAACCTTGGTCACCGGGGACGCGACGCGTTAATCCCGCAACGCCAGGTCCCTGCCCTCGATTTTTCCCGTTCCCCCGCATAGCCGGCCAGCGTGGTCCGATCAAGCCTGCCCCGGCCTCTGCAGCGCACGGTGCGTCGGACAGGGAACCGCAGTCGCCCATGGGCATCGAACAGATGGTCCTGCTCAAGGCCGCAGTGGCGAGCAGGGAGTCTCTTGCCGCCGTCGGGGGAAGACCTCATCGAGGCCGACAAGAACTTCCACCGAACCTTCTTTGAACTGCTGGGTAGCCAGCTGCTCAGCAATCCGCCGGGTGCGCTCCGGGATGCTTACTGCACGCTGCACATAAGCATCGGCATCGGCATCGGCATCAAGGACGAATCCAATCTCCATCTCGCCGAGATCACCCAGGCAAGCCGCGACCCCTTCGAGGAAGTGAAGGCCGGCAACAAGTCACTGGCGAGCGAACTACTGAATCGCCATTTCGATGGCTTCCGTGAACAGCTCGCAAGCTTCAACGCATCGGAGTTCTAGAGCCAGAGATGCGGTGCGGGCTTGCGCGCACCTGGCAGCGCGGTGTCTTCGCGCCAGCGCGCCACCCAGTCGGGAAGAACCAGGTCCGCCGGGACTTCCACGCCCATCATGGCGAGAATTTCTTCGTTGGACACGGGCCCCTTCTTGGAAAGTAGGCGCGTGGCCATGGTCGCCTGGACGTAGATCTCACCGTCGGCCACCATGCGCTGCTCGAAGTAGATGCACTTTTCGTCCATGCCCAGGATGCGCGTTTCCTGGGTGAATTTCTGGTTGAAGACCACCGATTTGCGGAAGGTGATGGTCTCGGCCTGGACCACCGGGGTCCACTTGTTCTTCTTCATGACGTCCCACACCCCGGCACGGACCATCAGGTCGAAGCGCCCAAGGTCAAAGAGCGAAAAGTACATGCCGTTATTGATATGGCCGGCCACGTCGATGTCCGTGATCAGTGCCCTCATGGGTACCGATGAGGTCTCGAACATCGAGAGCTTGGGGCGCTTGCCTGCGGTGGCGAGCAGGAGCAGAAGGCGAAAAAGTACATGCATAAGCCCCATCCTACTCATGGGTAACTTACTTGTCTGCCACACTTCGAAAAGATAATCATTGACTGGTGCCTATGAGGTCCTTCAAAGTTGAATCCAAACACCACCGCGCTTCGGTCATTTGCCTAGCGTGACTACCGCATCCTCCTGATGACGATGGCCCTACCCAGCTTTCTCTCGTGACAACCGCGCCACTAGCAGGCCCGCTGGGATTTATGCTGATCGGAGTCAACACCACGGATCCGATCGGTTGTTTCGCTGGGACAGAAATACCGCGATGTACTCGGGGTTCATTGGAACAGCGTCGCGGCACCGCCACGGACCGAAGCCTGAGTTGGGCTTTTGAACGCCTGTGGAAAACCTCTGCCAATCACCCCAGGAAGAGGCTACGATGGCTGCTAATCGGCACCCAACGAATCGTAGGGACCTGGCATGTTTGGGAAATATAGGACGATCCTGCTCGTCGCTTGTTCGGGTGCGCTGGTAGTTTCGGCGACCGGATGTGTTGGAAACGCAGATCCAGTCGACCCCGCTGAGACTTCACCGGCACCAACCACTTCAGCGGCAAGTTCCCCACCTACAGCTTCTCCAAGTCCGACAGCAAAACCGACGTCCACACCCGTCCCCGCGAGTTCAAATGGGCCGGCCAAGAACTGGCCCGTTCCGAAAATGCCTGAGTCGGCGAAGGAAAAATCGGAAGAGGGCATCTCAGCCTTTGCTGAGCATTACTACGATCTCGTCAATTACACGATACAAACTAATGACACGAAACCGATCAAAAAAGTCACGAATCGATCGTGTACAGAATGTGGCGAAGGGTTCATTGATCCGTTCGACAACAATTTGAAAGCCGGTTCTTGGCTCGCTGGAGCGGATTTTGAAATAACCGTCACAAAGTCAATCCTGCAACCGAAAAATGGGGTCGTTCTCTACACCTCAAGCCAAGGTGAAATGGTTGCCTATATGAGTGATGGCACGCGGCAAGGCGTGTTCCCAGCGAGCACTGAACCGTTTCCGGCTTCGATGCTACTGAGTTGGGACGATGGCTGGCACGTAGAGACGCTTGAATACTTGGAAGTGAAATGACATGTCCCGCCGAATTTGTGGCTTAGCCATAGTTGGCGTTCTTTCAATACTTGTATCCTCCCTCACAGTCGCCGAACCAGCACATGCACAAACGGGGTGCGTAGAGTACGAGAGAATCGGGGGTCGCCACTTGGTTATAGAGGTCACGTGCCCACCGCAGAATGTTGAGGATTCTTCCAACTTCTCTCATTTACCAGGAAAATCCAAAACAATATCCAACGGCCCGAAACTCCGCTACGACGTCGAATACTTCAGCGAGTGCACCCCCGATCTCACGCTGCGACTATCATGCAACGCCATCGCAGATCCCACCTGCCCGAATGGAGGATATCGAACCATTCGGAGCATCCGAGCAATCAATGGTCCACGAGCCGGGCAAATCATTTCAACGACCCAGTATTGCGAATTTGAACCACCGACGACAATTCCCGGCGCAGAAAATGATATCGCCAGAGTTAGCCTGAGCGAGTTTCGCAAACTACCAATCTTGGCATCGAGCATCGTGAGCCAGCCGGAAGGGTTCTCCCTTCGAAACGGCCACGCGCATATGTATGCGGAATCGACTATTCAAAACTTCAATATCACCCTCTTCGACCAAGACATCCGGGTGCGTGCAATCCCAGTTTCGTATGTCTGGGGATACGGCGACGGTTCTTCCCGAACATTCGCCTTCCCAGGAGGCCCTGTGGCCCAACGTGGCTTTGACGAGGCGACTAGCACCAGCCATGTCTATGCCGATACCGGCAATTTCGGTGTTGGACTCACGACCAGATTCCGCGGAGAATACTCGACTGAAGGCGGCCCGTGGACCCCGATCCCCGGGGTGGCGAGCGTTCCTAGCGAACAATCCGCGATGAGCGTCTGGCGGACCAAGAAGATCTTGGTCGCCGAAAATTGCAACCAGGGCCCGAGCTCTCCGGGCTGCGCATCACTGATCGACAGATAGGCCAGCACTCGCGCGACGGTGCCCCCGCGCCAAATGAACAGGTGTTTTATCGGTATGGACGGGTGATGAACTCGATGAATTGCCTGGCCGGATCCAGCAGGTAGATACCTCGGCCGCCGTGCTCCGTGTTCGTCTCCCCGGGCCGAGTGCACTGCGGGTCGGCCCAGTGCTCGATGCCTCGGTCTTGGATCCGGACATGGATGCGTTCGAAGTGGGCATCGTCAACTAAGAAAGAGTCATGCTGCGGCGGAAAGTCGATGGGCGGCTCGGCAAATTGCAGCATCACACCATCGTCCAACTGGACGTTGGTGAATGGTCCCCAGCTTTCGACGGGGTGTGCTTCGGCGAGTTCGATGAAGAAGCGTGCCGAGGCCTCGGCGTCTTTGGCGGCAACGATGGTGTGGTTGAAGGAAATGCTCATCGTGTGGTCCTACTCCAGTTGTTCGGAACGTCCGCAGGATGCAGGCAACACATGGCCCTAAAATCTGGCAAAGGTATGAAGTAGAGTGTGCACCGGATTTGGAAGGGCTCTCGCTGAAGGCAAGAACGTCGCCTCCCGGGATTGCGTCCGCGAACGGCACCCGGAGGCAACAACGTGAGTTGCTTGCTTCTCTTATCAGCTCAGCCCATGGGGCACATCGAAAATTCTTGCACACGCCGGGGAACCTCTCAAGTGTTCTTCGGCGAGCGCCGAGGCGTGAACCGAATGCCTGCTGCCGGAGCCTAATGGGGGCCGCTGCGTGCCCTGTACGGCCGGGTGCCTTCTGCCTCGGCGATGGCGTCGGCTGCCCGGATCAGTCCCAGGTGTGAGAGCGCCTGCGGAAAGTTCCCAGCCATGTGTCCCGAGACCGGATCGAATTCCTCGGCAATCAATCCCACGTCGTTCACGATCCCGGCCAGCTTGGCAAAGAGCCGCTTGGCATCTTCGAGGCGCTCCGAATGGGCATACTGTTCCACCAACCAGCAGGTGCACACCAAAAAGGGGAACTCCCCCGGCGGTAAGCCATCCCCGCTTACCTCGGTGCGGTAGCGGCGGATGTACCCGTGCTCGTCGATGAGGTCCTTTTCGAGTTGCGCGACGGTGCCCAGCATCCGTGGGTCGGCGTAGTCAACGAACCCGACCTGGGCCAGTACCAGCAACGAGGCGTCCACTTCGGTGGTGGCATAGGTCTGGGTAAACGAGTCGAGGTCTTGGTTGAAGCCCTTCGTCAGGATCTCCTCGCGCAGTTCATCCCGGGCGCGCTCCCACCTCTGCGTGTCTCCCGCCTGACCATGGTGTGTCACCGCGCGCACCCCGGCATCCAGAGCTGCCCACATCATGACCCGCGAGTGGGTGAAGTATTGCGGCGTTCCGCGCATCTCCCACAAACCGTGGTCCTTGCGTTTGAGGTTGTTGAGCACGTATTTGAGCAGGGCCTTTTGCAGCGGCCAGGAGAAGTGGTCCTCGCGGGCGCCCATGGTGCGCAGGTCATCCAGCGCCACCATCACCTCCCCGACCACGTCGCCCTGGTATTGGCGCACTGCCGCGTTGCCGATGCGCACCGGCTTGGCTCCCCCGTACCCGCCCAGGTGCTGCAGGATCTTCTCGGGCAGCTCTCGCTCCCCGCCGACCCCGTACAAAATCTGCAGGTTCTCGTGGTCGCCGGCGATGGCCCGCAGCAACCAGTCACGCCACCTCAGGGCCGCTTCCTCGAACCCGTGGGTCATCATCACCTGCAAGGTCATGGCCGCGTCCCGCAACCAGCAGAAGCGGTAGTCCCAATTGCGTTCCCCGCCAAAGAACTCGGGCAACGAGGTCGTGGGGGCGGCCACGATGCCCCCGGTCTCCCGGTGCGTCAGCGCCTTGAGCACCAACAGCGAGCGACGCACCAGCGCGTCGTGGGACTCGTGCTGCGGGATCTTCGCGGCCCAGTCCTGCCAGATCCGTGAGGTCTGCGTCATCGCCAACCCCACATCGCTGGCCGCGGGGATCGCTGCTTCACCCGGATAGCAATTGAACTCGAAGTCGTACACGTCCCCGGCACGGACCTCGAAGGTGTCGCGGTGCGTGTGGTGGCTGGCCTTGGGCAGCCGTGCGGCATGGAGCACCGCGGCATTCGGGCCGGCGACCGCCACCAACGACTCGGTGCCCTGCACCGGGTCGAAGTTACGCCGCACCCACGGCGGCACCTTGCCATATCCGTAGCGCATGACCAGCTCGTGTTCGAAGGTCATGGTGCCCGAGAGCCCCTCGACGCGGCGCATGATGCTGGAGTCGGGGTCCTCCATGGGCATGAAGTCGGTGACCAGCACCTGCCCGGTGTCGCTGGCCCACAGGGTGCGCAGCACGAAGGAGGAATCAAGGTAGTTGCGGCTCACCACCTCGCCGTGAACCGGGGCCAGCAGCCAGCGACCGTTTTCCGGGCCGCCGAGCATCGCAGTGAAGACCGATCCGGAGTCGAACCGTGGGACACAAAACCAGTCCACCGACCCGTGCTTCGAGACAAGTGCGGCGGTGCGTTGGTTCGAGAGCAACGCGTAGTCCTCAATGAAAGTGCCCATGTGGCCAGCCAATCGCATAAACCGCTCCCAGACAAGGGAATTTTGGTTGCAGTGCCGCAACAAGAAACTCCGGCTCACCTCGCCGTGAGATAAGTTCATGGGTGGGTCCAACACCCACCAGTACTTGCACTGCTAAGGACGAGACATGAAATTCCTGGCCCTGCGCCAACGCTTTTTGCCCGGAAACTTCCCGCCCGAGGGCTGGGAACGCCCGCAACCGACCCCCGAGTTGCTGCGCCGGGACATCTGGACGGCACTGGTCATGGCGGCGGTGGCGCTGCTCGGCATGGAAATGATGCTCAGCTTCGGCGACGGGGAGAACACCCCGGACCGGGCCCTGAGCTACCTGGCCACGGTGGCGCTCATCCTCCCGTTGGCGGTGCGGCGCCGCTTCCCCATCAGCTCCATGCTGGTGCTCTCGGCGATGTTCATCGGGTTCGGCACCTGGCTTCCGCAGGTGATGATGCAGCTGGCCCCGCAGGTCGCCTACTTCGCCGGACTCTACTCGGCGGCCAGCTGGGCCAGGGACCGGCGGGCACTGCGCCTGGCGCTGTCCGGGGTGATCATCACGATGTTCCTGTGGCTGGTGGTGGGCCTGACCAACGTCAAGTTGTTCTTCGGTACGGACCTGGATCTGCCGCAGGCCTTCGAGACCACCGGACTCATCGACCCGGTGGTGGCTTGGGCCGGATACAACTTCCTGGTGAACCTCTTTTACTTCGGCGGAGCCATCTATCTGGGGCTGGCCTCCTGGCGCAGCTCCTGGCAGCACGAGGTCGTGGTGGCGCAGGCGGCGCAGCTGCGCGAACAGGCGGCCGAGCTGGCCCGCCGCGCGGTCATCGACGAACGGCTGCGCATTGCCCGGGAACTGCACGACGTGGTCGCCCACCACATCTCCGCGGTCGGGGTGCAAGCCGCCGCGGCCCGGATGGTCCAGCCGCGGGACCCGGAACGTGCCACGGAACTGATGCGCGGCATCGAGGAGTCGGCGCGCCACGCGGTGGGCGAGACCCGCTCGCTGCTGCGCGTGCTGCGCCACGAAGAAGCCGACGGACCGGCACAGCCCGGTCAACGTTCCCCCGAGCCATCGCTGGCCGAGCTGCCGGCCCTGGTGGAGCAATCGGCCCGCGCCGGGGTGCGCGTCGAGCTGATCACCGTTGAGCACCGAGAAGGGTTCTTGGAGGGAATCGGCGCCGGCCTGGGTTTGGCCCTGTACCGGATTGCCGCCGAGTCCCTGGCCAACGTGCGTGAACATTCCACCGCACGCAGCGCGGTCCTCTCGCTGCGCAGCGGTAGGGACGATGCCGGGGAATGGGCCGAGGTCGAGGTGACCGACGACGGCAACGCCCGACCAGGAACTGCCGGAAGTGGCTTCGGTCTGCGCGGGATCACCGAGCGCGCCGAGCTGCACCACGGACTGGTGGACATCGGACCGCGCTCCCCCGCCGGTTGGCGCACCCGTGCCCGACTGCGCACCCAGCACACGCTCACTCCCACCCCCGTTGAAGGACAGAGACCATGAGCCCCATCCGCATCCTGATCTGCGACGACCAGGCTCTGATCCGTTCCTCGCTGGAATTGATCCTGGGCACCGAGGAGTCCTTCGAGGTGGTGGGCACCGCCGCCGATGGGCAGGGGGCCGTGGACGCGACCCTGGAACTGCGCCCCGATGTGGTCCTAATGGACATCCAGATGCCGGTTCTCGACGGGGTCGGTGCCACCGCGAAGATCACCGCCGCCACCGATGCGAAGGTCGTTGTGCTAACCACCTTTGACCGCGACGACTACCTGTTTGCTGCCATCGATGCCGGGGCCAGCGGCTTCCTGTTGAAGAATACCGAACCGGAAATGATCATCCAGGCCGTGCAGGCTGCCGCCGGAGGCCAAGCGCTGCTCTGCCCCGAGGTCACCTTGCGCATCATCCGGCGCGGCACCTCGGGCACGGAGGAGCAGTCCGCGGCAGCACCGCAACCAGCGCTGTCGCCCGAGGACGCGAGGGTGCTCGGGGAGCTGACCAATAGGGAACGCGAGGTGCTGATCAAGCTGGCCTCGGGCCTCTCCAACGCCGAAATTGCCGTGGCGTTGTTTGTCTCCGAGGCCACGGTGAAAACGCACCTCTCCAACGTCCTGGCCAAAGCCGGAGTCAGGGACCGGGTCCAAGCGGTGGTCTTCGCCTACCGTGCCGGACTCATCCCTTCGACGGAGAGCTGAGCCCCGACCCCGCCCGGCGGGGTGCGAAGTTCATTCCTTTGAGCGATCCGTCATAGCGGGCGGCCGCATAGATTAGAAACCAGGCAAGCACGGGCGCTATCAATGGTCCTGCGCATCAACCCAAGGCAAAGGAAAACACTGGTGTTAGAGGTACAGAGTCTCACCCGGAGGTTCGGGGATCGGACGGTGCTGGATGAGGTGTCGTTCGCGGTTCCGGCCGATGGGATGACAGGGTTCGTCGGCGCCAACGGGGCCGGCAAGACCACCACCATGCGCATCATCATGGGGGTGCTGAAGTCCCATTCCGGCACCGTGTATTTCAACGGCACGCAGCTGGCCGACACCGACCGGGCCCGCTTCGGCTATATGCCCGAGGAACGTGGCCTCTACCCCAAGCAGCAGGTGCTCGACCAGCTCCAGTACTTGGGCCAACTGCACGGCATGAGCAGGGCCGATGCCCGCACCGAAGCACTTCAGTTGCTGGATCGCTTTGGCATCGCCGATCGCACCAAGGACAAGCTCGAATCGCTCTCCTTGGGCAACCAGCAGCGCGTGCAGGTGGCCGCCTCGCTGATGCACCACCCCACCGCACTGATCTTGGACGAACCGTTCTCTGGGCTAGATCCGCTGGCCGTGGATTCGATGACCTCGCTGTTGGCCGAACGCGCAGCGACGGGGGTGCCGATCCTGTTCTCCAGCCACCAGCTGGATCTGATCGATGCGCTCTGCGACAACCTGGTGGTGCTGGCCGGAGGCAAGATCGTCGCCTCCGGAACCGCTACCGCGTTGCGGGCCCGGGCCAGCGCCAAACATGTGGTGGTGACACCGCCGGATGCCGGCTGGCTGCGCGAGCAGCCCGGGGTGCGCGTGCTGGATGTCGCGGGCCCGCGCGCGCTGGTCGAGTTCGATGATGAAGGCACGGCCCAGCGGATCCTACGCACCGCGGTGGATCGCGGTGCGGTCACCGAGTTCGCCCCGCAACGTCCCTCGTTGGCAGAAATCTACCGGGAGGTCATCCGATGAGCACCACCAAGCTGGGCACCAGGCCCGCACCCACCCCGACCCCGTCCACCGGCAAGCAAGACGCCCCGTGGCTGATCGTGACGCTGCGCGAGGTCACGGTGAAGATCCGCGACAAGTCCTTCATCATCTCCACGCTGATCACCCTGGCGCTCATCGTCGGCTCGGTGGTGTTCTCCGGAATCATGGCCGACAAGACCACCACCTCAACGATCGCCTTCGCCGAGAACAGCAGCACCGCTGCACTGGTGACTTCGGCCAACCAGCTGGCCCTGGATGATCAGAAGAACATCGAGTTGATCGCCAACCCGGTGGTCGATGAGGACGCCGGCCTCCAGTTGCTGCGCGACAAGGAAGCCGATCTGGTACTCACGCCCACCCCCGAGGGCTTCAGCATCACCGGACTCAGTGACGTGCCAGCCAACATCCAGTCCCTGCTCGCCGACGCGGCAGAGACCCAGGCCTTGGACTCCAACGCGGTCAAGCTTGGCGTCACCCTCGAGGATCTGACCGCAGGGTCCACCGTCACCCAGGTGCTGCTGGAGGGCAGTCAGGAACGTAACTCCATGGCGATGGTCATGGGCTTCATCTTCTCGTTCCTCTTCTACATGTCGGCGATGATCTTCGGCATGCCGATCGCCAACTCCGTGGTGGAGGAAAAGCAGAACCGCGTGGTGGAGATCTTGGCCACCGCCATCCCGATCCGCCAGCTGCTGGCCGGCAAGATTCTAGGCAACCTGATCTTGGCCATGGGGCAGTTGTGTCTGTTCGTCGGCATCGGGCTGCTCGCGCTGAACATGATGCCCACCGAAATCCCGTTCATCTCGGTGCTCTTTGCCACCGCAGGCTGGTTCCTGGCCTTCTTCCTGGCCGGCTTCCTGATCCTCGCGGCGGTCTGGGCGGCCTTGGGCGCCATGGCCTCACGCACCGAAGACCTGCAGCAGTCCACGGGTCCGGTGATCATGGTGCTGGTGGCGGTGCTGTTCACCGGCATCTACGCCAAGGGCACGTTGCTGGTGGTGGCCTCCTACGTCCCGGTGATTTCCTCGGTGGCCATGCCCATCCGGTTGCTGAGCACCGACGTGCCGTTGTGGGAGCCGATCGCTTCGCTGGGCGTCGCCATTGCCGCGGCCTGGGTTATGGTGTTGATCGGTGAGCGCATCTACCGCCGGGCCATCATGCAGACCGGCGGCGCACTGTCCTGGCGCAAGGCTCTGAAGCTCGAAGATTAGCCCCCCTCCCAAACCGAAACGGCCGTGGTGTGTGATCCCCTGAAGGGGATCACACACCACGGCCGTTCATTTTGCAGTATCACAGGAGCTATTTTTCCAGCACTAGCAGCTCACCGATCTCGCATTCCAAGGCTCGGCAGATTGAAACGAGCGTGCTGAATCGGATGGCCTTCGCCCGGTCATTTTTCAGCACCGAAAGGTTCACAATGCTGACCCCCGCCAGCTCGCCCAGACGGGTCAGTGTCATGACGCGATCCTGCAACAGCTCATCGAGTCGACAGTGCACACCACTGCCCAGCTCGATCTCGTCTTTTCGCCGTCCCATCAAACCAATCCGTCGGTCGCTTGGTGCAGTTTGATGCCACGTCGCATGACCAGCGACAGCAGGATCAGCACGACGCCGATCGCCAGCAGGGAATGGTTCGCGTCCTGGAAGCTGAATTGCGCGGAGCTGGCAACCCAGCTGATATCTCCGGGATCCTCCGGCAGTCCAAGTGCAGTACCGGGGAGACCGAGTTCCAGCACGGCCAGATGCGTTGAAACATCCTTGAGCCACGGCGCAAGCAGTGCCGCGGCTGCCGCAAGCGCGCCCAAGACAAGAAGGGTCCAATGGACCAGCGCGGTAAATGGTTGGTTTTTCCAGAGCCGTCGGCAGATCAGGATGACGGCTACGCAGCCGGAAATAAACACAAGGAAGTACAGGGCTTCGGAAGCCGCCAACGCAAGACGTGGCCCGGCGAGGCTCTCGTAGCTTTCTATGTTCGCAGTTCCGTAGGTGACGAAGGATTCTCCCGTGGTGCTGCGAAGATCCGGCACCGAATTCAACGGAGTCACCAGGGACGCTTCGAAAAAGAAGGACTGGGTGAAGTGCACCGCGGTGAACCACACGAGGTATAACACCGCCAGCAACCCTGCCGCCGCCGCAAGTCCAGCCACTGACAGCAAAAATGTCCGGCCCCCGAGGTGGCCCAGTTTTTGCACCGTGCTATCCACGTTTCTGCTCACAACGCACACCTTAACGATTGTCGATAATAACGATAATCGTTAACTTACGTGGCTGCGCCGATGACGTCAAGCGACAACCACGACCGCAAAAGGGCCCGCGGCCTTCCCTTTTGGAGGAATGCCACGGGCCCTCGTCGCCAGGAGCCTACTGCTTAGATGATCGAATCGCTGAGGTGGTTCGGGGTACCGAAGCGGTGTGCGGTGATGGAGATTGCCTGCTCGCGCAGGAAGGTCAGCATTTCCACACGTCCCGCGGAGACCACGTTGCTGCCGTAGATGGCAACATCGGGCTTGCCGTCGGTGGCTTCTGCCACGTCCATGACCGAGCCGCCGATCAGGCGGATGCGGGCGCCGGAGTCAGGGCCGGTCTTGGCTGCCAGACGAGCGGCACGGGTACCGAACGCCTGCGCGTCTTCGATAACAACGACAGCCGAGGATTCGGTCAGCACCGCACGGATTGCCGCAGGCACTTCGGTCGACGAAGACACCGTGACACGGGATCCGGCGGCGATACCCGCGGCAACCACGCGCACCAGCTCGGCCAGGCCGTGACCGGAGGTCTCATGCTCGAAGCGAATGGTGACCGGCAGTGCGCGGTAGCGGAACACGTTGCGCTCGGCATGCAGGCCGGAGACGTCCTTGGCGGTGTTGAACTCGTTGATCCAGGCATCGTTATCCGAGGCCAGTGCGGATTCGAGCCAGGTGAGGTCGGCTTCATCCAGTCCGGATTCGCGCGAGGCCTTCAGCAGTGCCGCCGAAGTCGCCGAGAGCATGCCCGCGGCGGTGGCCACCGGGGCGTCTTCCCAGGTGCCCATGCCCACCAGGTAGTTCGGTCCGCCGGCCTTGGTGCCTGCACCGATGGCCGACTTCTTCCAGCCGCCGAAGGGCTGGCGCTGCACGATGGCACCGGTGATGCCGCGGTTGATGTAGAGGTTGCCGGCCTGGATGTTCTCCAACCAGTAGCCCATCTCCTCGGAGTCCAGCGAGTGCAGGCCCGAGGTGAGCCCGTAATCGATGTCGTTGACGATGGCCACTGCCTCTTCGAGGGTTTCCGCGGTCATCACGCCGAGGATCGGGCCGAAGTACTCGGTGAGGTGGTACTCGGAGCCGCGCTTGACTCCCGAGCGGACGCCCGGGCTCCACAGCTTGCCGGACTCGTCGAGCTGCTTGGGCTCAAGCACCCACTTCTCGCCCTCGCCTAGGGTGGTCAACCCGCGCAGCAGCTTGCCCTGCGCTTCTTCGATAACCGGGCCCATCTGGGTCTGCGGGTCGCTGGGGTAGCCGACCTTCAGCGAGCGGATGTCATCGATGAGCTGGTTGTGGAAGCGCTTGGATTCCGCTGCGGTTCCCACCAGGATCACCAACGAGGCTGCCGAACACTTCTGCCCAGCGTGGCCGAAGGCCGAAGCCGCGACATCCTTGGCGGCCAAGTCCAGGTCCGCGTGCGGGGTAACGATCAGCGCGTTCTTGCCGCTAGTCTCGGCCAACAACGGCAGGTCCTTGCGGAAGGAACGGAACAGCTGGGCCGTCTCATAACCGCCGGTCAGGATCAACCGATCAACACTCGGGTGGCTGACCATCGCGGTGCCCAAGGAGCGCTCGGAAAGCTGAACCAGCTGCAACACATCGCGCGGCACGCCTGCTTCCCACAATGCCTCGACCATGACGGCGCCGGAGCGTGCGGCTTGGCCTGCGGGCTTGATGATGACCGAGGAACCGGAGGCCAACGCCGAGAGCGTCGAACCTGCCGGGATAGCCACGGGGAAGTTCCACGGCGGGGTGACGACCGTCAGCTTCGAGGGCACGAAGGTGGCGCCATCGGTCGTTTCCAGATCCAGTCCACGCTGGGCGTAGTAGTGGGCGAAGTCGATGGCCTCGGAGACCTCGGGGTCGCCCTGGTCCAGGGTCTTGCCACATTCGGAGCCCATGACCTCGAGCAGGTCGGCGCGGTGCGTTTCCAGTGCTGCACCGGCACGGTGCAGGATGGCGGCGCGGGCGGCGGCGCCCATTCCCTGCCATGAGGCGGAGGCGGCGACGCCCGTCTCGACGATCTCGTTGAGCTCATCCTCGGTGCGGATCAGGGCCTTGGCCACCGCTTCCTTGCCGAGGGTGGAGGCTTCCATCTTGTTGACGATGGCCCGGCCCCAGGCGCGGTTGCCCGGCAGGTCCGGGTCGGTGTCCGGGGTGTTGGAGAAGTCGGCGGTGCCATCGGCCAGTGCGGCCAGTTGGGCTTCGACGGCCTCGGTGTCCACGATGTTGCGGTCCTGGATGCGGTGCGGAGCCGGGACGCTGTCATCCAGATCTGCTAGCGAGGCCAAGAAGCGCTGCTTCTCACGCTCGAACAGGGCTTCGTTCGAATCCAGCTCGAAGACCGCGGACATAAAGTTTTCCTGGCTGGCGCCTTCTTCTAGGCGACGAATCAGGTAGGCAATGGCTACGTCGAACTCGGCGGGGTGAACCACCGGCGTGTACAGCAGCAGACGCCCGACGTCCTGGCGGACGGCCTCGGCCTGGCCGGTGGCCATGCCCAGCAGCATCTCGAATTCGATGCCGTCGGTGACGCCGCGGCCCTGGGCCAGCAACCAGGCCAGAGCGATGTCGAAGAGGTTGTGGCCGGCGATGCCGATGCGCACGTTCTTGACATGTTCGGGGCGCAGCGAGTAGTCGAGTACCGACTTGTAGGAAGTATCCGAATCCTGCTTGGTGTGCCAGGTGGCTACAGGCCAGCCGTGAACGTTTGCTTCGGCCTGTTCCATCGGAAGGTTTGCACCCTTCACGACGCGCACCTTGATGGGGGCTCCGCCGCGGGCCACGCGCTTGGCTGACCATTCCTGCAGGTGAATCATGGCCGAAAGGGCATCGGGCAGGTACGCCTGCAAGACGATGCCTGCCTCAAGATCAAGGAATTCCTCGAGGTCCAGGAGCCGGGTGAAGACCGCGATGGTCAAATCCAGGTCCTTGTATTCCTCCATGTCCAAGTTGATGAACTTTTTCTTGGGCGCGGAGGAGGCAGCCAGACGGTAAAGCGGAATGAGCTTTTCCACGATGTGGGCCACGGCCTCGTCGAAGGCCCAGTGGTTGTGCGGGGCAACGGTGGAGGAAACCTTGATGGAGACGTAGTCGACGTCGTCGCGGGCTAGCAGCTGGTGGGTTCCCTCGAGGCGGCGGGCGGCTTCGCTCTCGCCGAGGATGGCCTCGCCCAGCAGGTTGAGGTTGAGGTCGATGCCTTCTTTTTTGATCTTGGAGATCGAGGCGCCGAGCTTCGCGTCGGTGGCGTCGATGATCAGGTGGCCGACCATCTCACGCAGCACGCGGCGGGCGATCGGGACCACGATGCCCGGAAGAATCGGGGCCATGGTGCCACCCAGTGCCACTGCCTGGCGCATGTACCACGGCAGGAAGGAGGGGACCTTGGGAGCCAGTGACTTGAGGTTGCGAGCAGCAACCTTCAGGTCTTCGGGGCGGATTACTCCATCAACGAATCCGACGGTGAAGTCCAGCCCACTGGGGTCCTTCAGGACTCCTGCCAGCTGTGCAGCGGAGGCGTCCACTGGAAACTTCGACCCCTCAGTGAGCCAACGGCGCACCAATTTGATCGTCTGGTCGGCGAGGTCCTGAGGGCGGACTGACGGCGTGCCGTCGGCATCCAGGGCCGCCGGAACTACACGTACGTGCGGGGTCGTTAGTGACACGTCTGCTACTCCTTACAAGGAATGGGTGGGGTGATGCGGAATACCACTACCCATCTTGCACGCGTATGACGGCACATTGATAGGTGGGTTCACCAGCAAGTATGGACTGAACCGACACTTAAGCGAAAGTGAATAAAGCCGAAGGATTTACTTCGGGTTTCCCAATGTATTCTAGGACTCACTGAACCTCTCTGTTTGGGGGTTCCCCCTTTGGCCGTCAGGAGCGTCCTCTCATGTTGGAAATCCGCCGTCTGCGACTGCTGCGCGAACTGAGCATCCGCGGCACCATCGCCGAAGTTTCCGACGCCCTGAGCTACAGCCCTTCCTCGATATCCCAGCAGCTCTCCCTGCTGGAAAAAGAAACAGGAGTGCCCCTGCTGCGCAAGGTGGGCAGGCGCTTGCACCTGACCCCGCAGGCCGAGGTGTTAGTCGCCCACACGCACGAGCTGCTTGATTCCATGGAGCGCGCTGAGGCAGATCTTGCCTCGACGCAGCCGACAATTGCCGGTACGGTGCGCATGGCCGTCTTCCAGACCGCGGTGCTCTCGCTGATCCCTTCGATGTTGCGAGAGCTGCGCCAAAATTTCCCGCACCTGCGGGTGGAAATGGTGCAGCACGAGCCAGAAACGGCGCTTCGCGAGACGTGGGCGCGGGATTTTGATCTGGTTGTCGCCGAGCAGTACCCCGGGCACGCGGCCCCGCACTATGCGGCACTGGACCGCAAGCTCCTGGCGCACGACACCATCCGACTGGCTCTTCCGGAACGCAACGATGCGATGCCCGCCGAATTCCACCACGTCACCTCGATCGAGGCCGCGGCATCCCTGCCTTGGGTCATGGAACCGAGAGGAGCCGCATCACGCCACTGGGCGGAGCAGGCCTGCCGCACCGCAGGCTTCGAACCCGATGTGCGTTATGAAACCGCCGACCTACAGGCCCACGTGCGACTGGTCGAGTCCGGCAATGCCGTCGCGCTACTTCCGGACCTGGTGTGGGCCGCCCGCACCCGCGAGCTACGCATCGCCGACCTACCAGCGGCGCCGCAGAGAACGATTTTCACGGCCATGAGACATTCCTCGACCCAGCACCCCGGGCTGCTTGCCGTGCGTAATGCGTTGCATCAGCAGGCGCAGGGGCTTTCGGGGATCAATCCAGCCGAACAATCCATGTAATCCAGGTCACAGGCGTGTAACGGCGCGGGTGCTGCTCTTCGGCGTAGGTTGTTTTTACCGACATATTCATAGACGGTTACTAAACGACAGGTACGTGTCGAGCAGCAGCACCATCGCTTCGCCCGGCAACATACATTCCTTTCGGGGATCACTTTTCCCCGGCTCGCCCAACCTTCATGAGGTCCACAACATGTCCGACTCAACATTCCAGCTGATAGCCATTGCGGTGTATCTCGCAGCAATGCTCGGCATCGGTTACTTCGCTTTCAAACGCACCAACAACATCGACGACTACATGCTCGCAGGCCGCGGTCTGAAGCCCGGGGTTTCGGCGCTCTCGGCCGGCGCCTCGGACATGTCCGGCTGGCTCCTGATGGGCTTGCCCGGCGCCATCTACCTCAACGGCCTCATCGAAGCCTGGATCGCCATCGGCCTGACCATCGGTGCCTGGCTGAACTGGAAGTTCGTCGCCCCGCGCCTGCGCTCCTACACCGCGGTGTCGCAGAACGCGATCACCATCCCCAGCTTCTTCGAGAAGCGGCTGAAGGACAACAGCCACTTCCTGCGCATCGCCGCCTCGGTGATCATCCTGGCGTTCTTCACCTTCTACGTTTCCTCCGGCATGGTGGCAGCAGGTAAGTTCTTCGAGTCTTCCTTCGGCTGGAACTACTTCACCGGCTTGTTTGTGGTCGCCGCAGTCACGCTGGTCTACACGCTCTTTGGAGGATTCCTCGGAGCCACCCTGACCGACGTGGCCCAGGGCCTGCTGATGTTTGCCGCACTCATTGCGGTACCGATTGTCGCGATCTTCCAGGTGGGCAACATCGAGGATATCGCCAACAAAATCACCACGGTCAACCCGGATGCTCTGAACCTGTTCTCCAGCTTCAACGGCAGCACCAACGGTTTCCTGGCCGCCGTGGCCATTTTCTCCACCGCAGCCTGGGGGCTGGGCTACTTCGGCCAGCCGCACATCATCGTGCGCTTCATGGCCCTGCGCTCCCCCTCCGAGGCCAAGACGGCCCGCCGCATCGGCATCGGCTGGATGGCCATGACCGCAATTGGCGCGATCATCACCGCCCTGGTGGGCATCGCCTACTTCTCCGATAACCCGGCCAAGGAAATCACCGACCCTGAGACCGTATTCCTACTGCTGAGCCAGGTCTTCTTCCACCCGTTTGTTGCAGGACTGGTACTCGCGGCTGTTTTGGCGGCCATCATGTCCACCATGTCCTCGCAGCTGATCGTGTGCTCCTCGGCCCTGGTCGAGGACCTGTACAACATCGCCGGCAAGAAGCTGAGCCCGAAGCGCGAAGTCGTGCTCGGACGCACCGGCGTGCTGGTTGTTGCCGTCGTCGCCGCATTGCTGGCGTTGAACCGGAACTCGAGCATCCTCGAGCTGGTCTCGTTCGCGTGGGCCGGATTCGGTGCCGCGTTCGGCCCGATCGTCTTGCTGAGCCTCTACTGGCGCAAGCTGACCTCCACCGGCGCCCTGGCGGGCATGATCACCGGTGCGCTGACCGTATTCATTTGGGGCAACATCGACGCGCTTGCCTCGAACATGTACGAGATCGTCCCCGGCTTCGTGCTGAACCTCGTGGTCACCGTGCTGGTGTCCCGTGCCACCTACAAGCACAACCCACTCATCGAGGAAGAGTTCTCCGCGATGGAGGCCGAAATCGAAGAAAACGCTCCGTACGTGGCTTCCGAGCCACAGCGGTAGTCGCGCAACATGCCCCCTCACCGTTTCCGGTGAGGGGCGTTTTGTGTTTGACTGGAACCGAAAGATCATCAATCGCTTATACATAAGTTGAGAAAGGGAGAGTTGACCCGTGAAAGAACTTTTTGATTTCAATTTCGACAGCTTTGTAACCCCCAAGATCGTCAAGATCGTATACGTCTTGATCACCATCGGCCTGGGTATTCTGTACCTGATCATCGTGATCAGTTCCTTCATGTCCGGAGAGACGGCGCTCGGCTTCCTCTCCATGATCATCATTGGCCCTCTAGTGGTGCTGATCTATCTGGCGCTGGCCCGCATGGGCTTGGAATCGCTGGTCGCCACAATCCGCACCGCTGAGAACACCGGTGAACTGGTCCGCCTGTCCGGCGGCACGGCACCGGGAAACACTCCTCCTGCACCCGGCGGCTACCCGGGCGGCCCGTCGTTCGGCGGACCCGTTGATCCGCAGGCACCGCCGGCGAACCCGTACCAGACCCCGCCGCAGGCCTAATCATTAGCTGACGCAGGCCGCCGGGGCGGCGGGCCGGAAAACCACTACTGCACGTGGTTTACCGGTCCGTCGCCCCGGCTTTTTTCATTCCCGTTTCCTGCCGTCTGCCAGGTACTGCCTGCTGCTGGTCATCGCCGGTAGGATGCACAGCATGCCCGACGCCCCAGAAGTCACCCCCACCGCAGCAGAGTCCGTCCCCACACCCGAAGTCTCCGATGATTTTGTGATCAAGAGCCACAGCACCGCCTCCGGGCTGCGCTACACCAGCACCACCGGCCGCATGGTGCTGCGCAAGGAAGAGGACTCGGCGGGTAAAACCAGTGGGTTTACGGCGAAAGCCGAAATCTTTCTCGTCGCCTACACCGCCGACAGCGCCGCGGATTCCTCGCCGGCAACCGGTACCAAAGCGCGGGCGACCAAGCCTGCCGGTCCGGTGGGTGCCAACCGCCGTCCGGTGGTGTTCGCCTTCAACGGCGGTCCCGGTTCGGCCAGCCTATGGCTGCACATGGGGCTGCTCGGTCCGCGGATCGTTGACTCGGGCGATGTGGGGAACATGGTTCCGGCACCCTACGGCGTGATCGATAACCCCGAGTCCCTGCTGGAGCATGCCGACGTGGTGATGATCGACCCGGTCAATACCGGCTTCTCCCGCGTCGTTGACGGCGGAACCACCGACGAGTTCCATTCCTTCACCGCCGACCGCGACCTGGTGGCGGAGGTCATCCGGCTCTGGGTGACCCGCAACCAGCGCTGGCTCTCCCCCAAGTACCTCATCGGGGAGTCCTACGGGACCATGCGCGCCGTGGCGGTGGCCCGCCGCCTGCAGGAAGCCCACGGCATGAACGTGAACGGGCTCGGGCTCATTTCCACGGTGTTGAACATGTCGACACTGGATTTCGCTCCGGGCAACGACACCCCCTATCCCCTGCATCTGCCGACCTACGCCGCCATCGCCCACTACCACGGCCGCCATGGCAACCGTCCGCTGCCAGAGGTGCTCCGGGATGCCGAGGACTATGCCTCCGGCGACTATGTGATGGCCCTGCATCTGGGTAACCGACTCTCCAAGCGCAAGCTCGACTCCGTGGTCAAGCACCTGGCGGAGATCACCACGCTCTCCGAATCCTTCATCCGGCGCACCAACCTGCGCTGGGACTACATGGAATTCGCCACCGAGCTGCTGCGTGACGAGGGTCTGATGGTCGGGCGCATCGACGGCCGCTTCACCGGGGTTCCCCCGCGTCTGCAGGAGTCGCACACCTGGCACGATCCGTCGATGCGCGCCATCACCGGGCCCTACGCCGCGGCCATCAACCACTATGTGCGCGCCGAGCTCGGCTACGCCTCGGATTTGCCCTATGAGGTGCTCACACCGCGGGTGCAACCGTGGAGTTACGATGGGTTCGAGGGCACACCGGTCGATGTCACCGGGGATCTGGAGCGGTTGCTCATCGAGATCCCGGAACTGCGGGTACACGTGGACTACGGGTACCACGATGGAGCCACCCCGCACTATGCCGCGGAGTATGTCTGGGCGCATCTCTTAGTCCCCGCAGCCGCCAGGGAACGTATCACCCACCATTACTACAAGGCCGGGCACATGATGTATCTGGACCCCGCGGTGCGCGCCGCGCAGCTGGCCTCGCTGGCCACCTTCGTCACCGGCGAGTAGTACAGCGGCCCCTGAGTGGGAATGGTTCCGGGGACGCCGCTGCAGCTTGGCGTCCCCGGAACCGCTTGCTGGCTTAGGCCAGGACTCCGCTCGGCTGGTTTAGCAGCGGCACGTGGCGCACCGCGCCCTTGTCTGCCGACTGGGCGAAGGCCGCGTAGGCCCGCAGTGCCGGTGAAACCACCCGGTCCCGGTCACGGGGTTGGTAACCGATGCTCGATTCCAGCACGTCCCGGCGCCGGGCCAGTTCCTGGTCAGTGACTTCCAGCGTGATCGAGCGGGCCGGGATGTCGATGGAGATGGTGTCGCCGTTTTCCACCAGCGCGATGGCGCCCCCTGCCGCGGCCTCGGGCGAGATGTGCCCGATCGAGAGCCCCGAGGTACCACCGGAGAAGCGGCCGTCGGTGATCAGCGCGCATTTCGCCCCCAGCCCCAGACCCTTGAGGAAGGAGGTGGGGTAGAGCATTTCCTGCATGCCCGGGCCACCGCGTGGACCTTCGTAGCGGATCACCACGACGTCGCCGGGGACAATTTCCTTGCTCAGGATCGCGGTGACCGCGTCGTCCTGGGATTCGAAGACCACAGCCGGGCCGGAGAAGCGGAAGATCGACTCGTCCACGCCAGCGGTTTTCACCACGCACCCATCCAGGGAGATGTTTCCGCGCAGCACGGCCAGGCCGCCCTCGACGGAGTGTGCGTGTTCCATCGAGTGGATGCAGCCATTGGCGGCGTCCAGGTCCAAGGTGTCCCACCGTTCGGACTGGGAGAACGCCTCGGCGGAGCGCACGCAGCCGGGGGCCGCATGGAAAAGCTCGGTCGCGGTGTCCGTGGCCTTGCCGCCGCGGATATCCCAGTCATCGAGCCAGGAACGAAGCTCGGTGCTGTGAATGGATCGGACATTGTGGTTGAGCATCCCGCCACGGTCCAACTCCCCCAGGATCGCGGGGATGCCCCCGGCGCGGTGGACGTCCTCGACCAGGTAGTCGCCGTTGGGGGCGACCTTGGTCAGGCAGGGGGTGCGGCGGGAGATCTCATCGATGTCATCGAGCGTGAAGTCCAGCTCGGCCTCCTGCGCGGCTGCCAATAGGTGCAGGATCGTATTGGAGGAGCCTCCCATGGCGATGTCCATGGTCATGGCGTTCTCGAACGCGGGGCGGTTGGCGATGGCGCGCGGCAGGACCGAGACGTCATCGTCGAAATAGTAAGACTTGGTGATGTCCACGATCGCGCGCCCGGCATCCTCGTACAGGTCCTTGCGTGCGGTGTGTGTGGCCAGCGTGGTGCCGTTGCCCGGCAGGGCCAGGCCCAGGGCTTCGGTGAGGCAGTTCATGGAGTTGGCGGTGAACATCCCCGAGCAGGAACCACAGGTGGGACACGCGGCTTCCTCGACGCGCAACAGGTCTTCGTCGGAGACCGAGTCGTTGACGGCGTCGGCGATGGCGGAGATCAGGTTCAGGCGCTTGCGCACCGTGCCGTCCACCAGCACCGCCGTGCCGCCTTCCATCGGTCCGCCGGAAACAAACACGGTGGGGATGTTCAGGCGCATGGCGGCCATCATCATGCCCGGGGTGATCTTGTCGCAGTTGGAAATGCAGATCAGCGCATCGGCGCAGTGGGCGTTGACCATATATTCGACGGAGTCGGCGATGAGGTCGCGGGAGGGCAGCGAGTACAGCATTCCGCCGTGGCCCATGGCGATCCCGTCGTCGACGGCGATGGTGTTGAATTCGCGCGGGATTCCCCCGGCCTCGAGGATCGCATCGGAGACGATGCGACCCACCGGCTGCAGGTGGGTGTGGCCGGGGACGAATTCGGTAAAGCTGTTCGCCACGGCGATGATCGGCTTTCCGAAGTCGGAGCCCTTGACTCCGGCGGCGCGGAGCAGGGCTCGGGCGCCGACCATATTGCGGCCGTGGGTGACTGTTCGTGAGCGTAATTCAGGCATTGGACCAGTCAACCAGCAACGTTGCGGTGGCGGAAGACGCTCCTAATACTAGTAGTGGCAGTGATAGATTTATCTTCAATGAGTGATGGACGAAGACAAGAACTAGGGCAGTTTCTGCGCGATCGGCGCGGCAACTTGGTCCGGGCGGAGCTGGGACTGCCACCGATCGGCCGCAACCGCACGCTGGGACTGCGCCGCGAGGAGATTGCGGCCTTCGCCGCGGTCAGCATCACCTGGTACACCTGGCTTGAACAGGGCAGGGACATCAACGCCTCCCGTCAGGTGCTCGAATCCATCGCCCGGGTGCTCACCCTGACCAGTGCCGAAACCGCCTATGTGCTGGCGTTAGGCGGATACACCCCGACGCCGTCGAACGAGGTCATTACCGTCGAGCAGGCACCGGAGCACCTGCAGCGGCTGCTGGACACCTTCGATTTTCCGGCGTTCGCCGTGGCACCCGATTGGGGCATCGCGGGCTGGAACCGCGCCTACGCTGGCCTCTACACGCGCATCGCCACCGTGGACCCGGAACAGCGGAACCTGCTCTGGCTCATCTTCACCGACCCGCACCTGCGCAAGATGCTGCCCGACTGGGAAGAAACCTCACGACACTTTGTCGCCGAATTCCGTGCCGAAGCCGGCGCCCGCCTCGGCTCGGCGGCCCACACGACATTGATCAAACGGCTCAGCGAAGCCAGCACACAATTCGCCAAACTCTGGGCCGACCGCGGCGTGGAACGCTTCGCCTCCAGACAACGCGTCTTCCTGCACCCGGTGGCCGGCGAGCTGGTCTTCGAGCAACACCGATTGGTGCCCTCGGATGCTCCGGAGCTGCACCTGGTGATGTATGCCCCGGTGCCGGGCACCCCGACCAAGGAACGGCTGCAGATACTGCTGGAGGACAGGGTGCCGCCAGCGGCATATCCGCTCGACCACAACGTTGGCTAAGCTGGGCTAATGGCATGGCAGCGCACGCAAACCCATTTTCTTGCACTTCCCTCCGCGACACTCTGGGAGGTATTGCGCGATCCGGGACGTGTTCCCGAATGGAACCGCGCCGTGGCAAAGCTGGAGCCACACACCCGGCCCGTGGTCGCCGGAACCTCCTTGGACCTGGTCCCGGCAGGAAACCTGATCGGGCCGATCCATGCCAGAACCGCGCCCCAGGCAGTGGTCACCCGGGTGGAACCAGGCAAATCAATGACGTGGCGCCAACCCCAGCCAGGCGGCCATCTGCTGGTGCACTTACAGCTGCGCGATGTCCCCGGCGGCACCGAGCTGACCCAGCAGTTGACTGTTACAGGTCCCCTGTCCGCGGCATTTACCGAAACCGCTGCCAAACCAATCGCCGCGAACTTCGCCGAAAACTGTGCCCGGCTCTACACCGTGGCCGGCGGCCAGACGGCAAAGAACCTGCGGATCGTGATTGCCGGTGGTCACGGATTCCTGGGCTCGCGGGCCGCCGCTGATCTGCATTGCCGCGGACACGAGGTCGTGGTCCTCACCCGCCGGAAACGCGCCGACAGTCCTTACCAACAGCAGTTGTGGGACGGGAAGTTCCAGGGCCCGTGGTCCACCACATTGCACAAGCCCGGTTACCAGACAGCCGTGCTGAACCTGGCAGGTGAACTGGTGGACCTGCCGCCCACCGAATCCAACATCAAGCTGCTGCGCTCCTCCCGGATCGACGCCACCGGCGCTCTGGTGGACGCCTCGAGGGCCGCAGCGGCACCCCTGGCAGCATTCCTGCAGTCCAGCACCACCGCGATCTTCGCCGACGCCGGGGAAACACGCCTCACCGAATCATCCCCACTGCCCGTGGGTGCGGCCGCACTGCCCCAGATGACAGGCGTCGCCCAGCCGTGGGAAGAAGCGGCGGCAGGTGCCAACACCGAGCACCTGCACATCCTGCGCACCTCTTTGGTGTTTGAGCAGGAAAGTCCGCTGGTGGACCGGCTCTCCCTGCTGGCTCGTGTGGGCCTCGGCGGTCCGGTGGCCGGTGGGGAACAGTGGGTCAGCTGGATCCATTTGGCCGACTGGCTGCGCATCGTCCGCGCGGCACTGGGACTGGAGGAACACGTTTCGCTCCCGGACGGGGTCCTGCATCTGGCCGCACCGCACCCGGTGCGCAACCAAGACATGATGGCGGCCCTGCGGGCCCGACTCGCACCGGGCCCCTTGCGCCGCTTCTTCCTGCCGACTCCCGCCCCGGTATTGGCCCTCGGCGCCAGGGTGCTGCGCACCGATCCTGCGCTAGGAAGCACCGGACGGCACGTGACCTCGGAGGTCCTGGCGAGGGCCGGATTCACCTTCGAACACCCGGACTTCGAGACCGCGTTGGACCAGGTCCTTGGCTGAGGCACGGCGGTTACGCCACGCACTGACGGATTCGCCCGCCGGGCCGCTGCGGATCGTTGCCTCGGAGCGCGGGATCTCCGGGATCTATTGGCAAAACCATGCCCATCCCCCGGGGCCAGAGGTCCTGGGAGAACGACTGCCCTCCCCCGATGCCGATGCGCTGGTTAGCCAATGCGCCACGGAACTTGCCGAATACTTTTCCGGGACGCGCAAGGAATTCGAGGTGCCTTTGGATGCCCAAGGTACCGAGTTTCAGCACCGCGTCTGGGAGCAGCTGTCCCGCATCCCGTGTGGCGAATCGCGTTCCTATGGCCAGCTCGCCCTGGCACTGGGGGACGTCAAGCTGACCCGGGCGGTGGGCACCGCCAACGGCAGGAACCCGATTTCCATCATCGTCCCGTGCCACCGGGTCATCGGCTCCGATCGGTCACTGACCGGCTACGCCGGTGGGCTGGAAGCCAAGTTGTTCCTGCTTCGTCTCGAAGGCATTGAACCGGCGGCCGAGGCGACACTGTTCTAGATGTTTATCCTTGAACCGCGTCAGGCCAGGATGAGGCTGTCCAACGACTGCCGCAAGATGTTCTGGGCCTCGGGATCCAGACGGTGGCCGGAGATCAACGCATCGACCTGGCCCAACGGGACGATCTGACACAGGCCCGTCACTCCCCACTTGGTGTGGTCGGCCACGATGATTTGCTGGGCCGCGGCCTTGATAAACGCCTGGTTCGTCTGCGCCTCCAACATGTTCGGGGTGGTGAACCCGTCTTCCGCCGTCATGCCGTGCACCCCCAGGAACAGCAGGTCAACATGCAGCTGTCCCAGGGCCGACAACGAAAGCGGACCGACTAGGGCGTCGGAAATGGTTCTGATCCCGCCGGTGAGGATGATGTTCTGGCTCGGGTTGGCCGCCGCATAGAAGACTTCGGCGATGCGTGGGGAGTTGGTCACCACCGTGAGGTCCTTGATGCCGGTGCATTGGGCGGCCAACGCGTACGTGGTGGTGCCGGAGTTCAGGGCGATGGACATGCCCGGTCTCACCAGCCCCGCGGCCGTTTGGGCGATCGCCTGCTTTTCGCCGGATTCCAGTGCGAGCTTGTGCACAAACCCCGGCTCGTTGCTGGTCGGGGCGGCATCCAAGGTGGCCCCACCATGCACCTTCACCAAGGCGCCGCGAGCTGCCAGCGTGTTGAGATCGCGGCGCACCGTCATCTCCGAGACCCCCAGCTCGGCGGCCAGCGAGGTCACACGCACCTGCTCGCGTTCACGCAGTGCATCGAGGATGCGTTGGTGGCGGGCGCTGGCCAGCATCTCGGTCATGGGGATTCCGTTCGTTCGGGCGTTTGGTCAGATTCCAATGGTAGCGAAGAACCGAACACAAAGGCGCAAAACATGTTCGAAGTTGCGCGACTTGCGTCGGATTCGTCGGGGTCACGGAAAAGTTTCCGCGGCTTACTAATGCCTAGGAACCGATGAGAGTCATATATTTGGCGAGTTTCATCCAAAGTTGTGTTCCGATAGAATGTGATCGGAATTGTTTGATTATTTCCGTTTTCGCTCAAGGAGCACCTGTGGACCAGAATCTAAGCCAGGCCGAACCCGTGCGATCAACCCTTGCTGACGGTCGTGAACTGCTCTACTTCTTTGACGGCGGAAAAACCCCGGTGGGATTCGTACCACCCAAGGACACGCGCAGCCTTCCTGCCCGACCGGCGCCCTCCGACCTGCGTTACGACGCATTGGCCGGAGAATGGGTTTCCTTTGCCGCGCACCGGCAGACCCGCACCCACCTGCCGGCCGCCAGCGACTGCCCACTGTGCCCCACCGGTGCTGGCATGGCCGGGGAGATCCCTGCGAACACCTACGACGTGGCGGTCTTCGAAAACCGTTTCCCGTCCTTCGGTCCGGAACAACACCTCGGGCAAGGTTCCGCAACACTCGGCGCCGCACATCCCGCCCACGGCCGATGCGAGGTCATTGCCTTTGGTCCCGGACACACCGAATCCTTAGCGACGCTGGGCAGCGACCGAATCCGCACGGTCATCGATGCCTGGGCCCATCGCACCGCCGAACTTGCGGTCATGGACGGGGTCGGGCAGGTCTTCCCCTTCGAGAACCGCGGCGCGGAAATCGGGGTGACGCTGCACCACCCACACGGCCAGATCTACGCCTACCCTTATACGACGCCGCGCACCGATAACCAGATGGCCAGGGCCGCTGCACACCGGGCCAGCACCGGCAGGAACCTGATGGCCGACATCCTTGACTTCGAGATTTCCGATGGACGCAGGATCCTTGAACGCGGCACCCACTTCACCACCTTTGTCCCATTTGCCGCACGCATGCCCATCGAGGTACATCTGGTGCCGCACCGCCAGGTGGGCGGCCTGGACGAACTCAGCGAAGCCGAACGCACCGAACTGGCCGAGATGTACCACCGGCTGCTGCAGTGCGTCGATGGCCTGTACTCCACCGACACCCCCTACATCGCCGGCTGGCACCAGGCCCCACGGTTCCACGAGCACCGCTCCGAGGCACGTTTGCACCTGCAGCTAACCTCCCCGCGCCGCGCCGAGAACAAACTCAAGTACCTTGCCGGATCGGAGGCCGCCATGGGAGCCTTCATCGGAGACGTCACGCCCGAGGCCGCCGCTGCGGCCCTGCGTGAATCAGCAGCCCGACTTCAGAGAAGGACCGAGGAGAAGTGAACTCCGACGCTGTGACATCCCTAGCCGGGACCTTCGCCGCCCTCTACGGCGCAGCCCCCGATGCCTACTTTGCTGCCCCGGGCCGGGTGAATCTGATTGGTGAACACACCGACTACAACGAAGGCTTTGTCCTACCCTTCGCCATTGACCGCGTAGCAACCATCGCGATCAAGCTTCAGGAGACCGGTGGCGTCCGGCGCCTGCGTGTGGCCTCCACCCAGGGCGGGCCCGTCGTGGAGGCCGCATTCGATGGATTGGTGCCCGAGTCCGTGGCCCCATGGGCCAGGTACGTGGCAGGGGTCTTCTGGGCCTTGGAGCAACAGGGTTTGCCGATGCCCGGAGCAGACGTGCTACTCGATTCCTCGGTACCCATCGGGGCGGGACTTTCTTCCTCGGCCGCCATCGAATGCGCCGTGGGCCTGGCTTTGAACACCCAGCTGGGGCTGGGCTTGTCCCGCGAAGAACTTGTGCTGATCTGCCAGCGGGCGGAAAACGACTTCGTCGGGGCACCTACGGGCATCCTGGATCAATCGGCCTCGCTGTTGGGCACTGCCGAACATGCGTTGTTCCTCGACTGCCGCAGCAGGGAAGCAGTGCACGTCCAGCTGCCGTTGGAGGCCGCGGACCTGGCACTGCTGGTGATCGACACTCGGGTCAGCCATGCGCACGATTCGGGCGGTTACAAGGAACTGGTGGCAGCCTGCACCCGCGGGGCCCAGGAATTGGGTGTACCGGCCCTGCGCGATGTCGGCATTGAACGGCTGGTCGAGGCCCAACAGGTCCTGGCACCGCAGATCTACCGGCGGGTCAAGCACATCGTGACCGAGAACCAACGGGTCCTGGACACGGTGGAGCTCTTGGGCGCCCGGGGGCCGGCGGCGATCGGCCCACTGCTGACGGCAAGCCACGTCTCGATGCGCGACGACTTCGGGATCTCTTGCGATGAGCTGGATCTGGCGGTTGATACGGCGATGGCTGCCGGCGCCCTAGGTGCGCGCATGACCGGTGGCGGATTCGGCGGATCGGCCATTGCGCTGATCCCCGCTGCGCGTGCGGATGACGTGTCCGCTGCGGTGCGTGAGGCATTTGCCCGTGCCCACTACCTCGCCCCGGAGATCTTCTCCGTGATTCCCGGACCTGGGGCCCGGCAGCTGTAGCCAACGCGGCAGCATGGTCGCCCACCGGGCAGCGACAGATTCGCCACCTTCGGTAAGACTAGACTCCGGCCGATGACCGCGCCAGTGGGACTTGTGCTGGGGTCGCTGAGGTGTGCGAAACGATCTAGCTGAACCCGACGGACCACTTCTTGCTCCGTGGCTCCAGTGCCCGATTCCCAGCTAATTCCCCGTCCCCGCGCCTATTATGGGAGGGAACAATGCTCTGGCGCGCTTGCCCGGTGCATAGGTTCGGTGCAGGAAAAAGAGGTAGTCAGATGGATCGCGTCGCCATTGTCTATTACCAGCGGGATGCCCGGGCGAAGTTGCTTGCCGCAGAGCTTGCCGCCCAGTTGAAAGTCCATGCGCTGCGTTCCGAGCTGCTGGCCGTCACAAATTCTTCGGCCCACGAGCTGATCTATTTTGACGCCATGGTGCTAGTTGGACCGGTGCGGTTCTCACGCATGCACGGCCTGGCCTTGGTCACGGCGGTCTTCGGTTTCCGCCCGGTGGCACTGCTGATCAGCGGAGGCACGGACGGCAAACGAATCCTGCGCCGGCTTCCCAAGCACATGCGCGGTGAAGTGCCGGTTTTCATGGCCGGTGACGATGACCCGCAACCCAACGGGGTCTCGCATCTGGTGACTTGGTTGCGTGCCATGATCGGGTTTTCCGGATATCGCGCCATTCGGTTGAGCTGAGGCCCACAGAATTGTTAATGGAGTAGGTGGGAGGGTTTGCCTCCCACCTCTCACACCACCGTACGTGCGGACCTCGCATACGGCGGTTCACTGGGTCGTTTGAAACCGATCCCACGCTTGGCGAAAGAGCAACGGGCCTTGATCAACCCAGTGTTCGTTGGGCAATGCCCTCTTAAGGATGGGCGATCCCGCGATACGCCAATATGCGCGACTGCTCATGCCCCACTGATACGCCAAATCTGGTCGTATCCCGAGCTTGCGCAGGTTCGTGACTCCCGTCCGCGGTCGCTTCCATTCCTTCCACCGGATCTGCCGCACCCGACGCCTAAACCACGTATCCAGATCGGAGAACTTCTTCGGTGTCTGTGACAACCGGAAATAGCCCATCCAACCCCGGACATAGCGGTTCAATCGTCCGATGCGGTACCCCATGGACACACTCCACTTCCGCGAAGTCAGAGCACGGATACGATCCTTCATGCGTTTGAACGCCTTCGGAGCAATCCTGATCTTGACCCCGCCCTTGACGAAGTAGAACCCGAAACCCAGCAATGTTGCAACGTTCGCTGGATTGATCGTGGACTTCTGCCGGTTCACCCGAAGCGACAGGCGCTCCTCAAGCACTTTCGTGGCTTGATCAAGCACCCGGATCGCGGCCCTCTTCGATTTCAGGAACAGCCGGATATCGTCGGCATACCGCACAAAGCGGTGCCCCCGACCCCAGAATTCCTGGTCAAAATCGTCAAGCATGACGTTCGAAAGCAACGGTGACAAGGGAGAACCCTGAGGCGTTCCCTCAAACGTTTCCCGTCGAACACCATCGGCCATGATCCCCGCCTCAAGATAGCGGCGAACCAACTTCAAGACCCGTTTGTCTTCCACTTTCCGCGCAACCCTGGCCATCAGCATGTCGTGATTAACCCGATCAAAGAATGCATCAAGGTCAACTTCAACCACCCACCGATACCCTTGGGAGATCACCGTTTGGGCGACCTTCACCGCATCGTGGGCGCTTTTGCCCGGCCGGAACCCATAAGACACCGGCACGAACCCCGGCTCGAAAACCGGGGACAGGACTTGCGCGAGAGCTTGCTGGATTAAACGATCCAGCACGGACGGCACCCCCAACATCCGTTGGCCGCCGTCAGGTTTCGGAATCATCACCTGACGCACCGGCAACGGTGCATACGTGCCAGCGTCCAACGCTTCGCGGGTCTCCGCCCAGTGTTCAGCCAGCCAGTCACGAAGATCCTCCGTGCCCAGCCCGTCAACACCGGCGGCGCCCTTGTTGCGTTCGACGCGTTTCAACGCGACCAACAGGTTCGCTTGGGAAAAGACACGTTCCCACAGTTCCTGTCGATCCCTGACGTCATCCCCGATATCCGCCGGAATCTCACTACTACGCACAGACAGGGGCCCTCCCGGATTCACCGGTACTTCCAACAAACCATCTGCTCCGCTCTCCACGGATTTACTGCGATGCCAATGAGTCACGAGAAATATCGCTTCCAATCATCAATTCCCAGCGTTCGGCCCTTCCCCACCACCAACAAGATTCCGGTGGGTACTATGGCGTCTGCTGACTTCTGCCCCGTCAGTCACGACCCTTAAGACCGAGCCGCTTCACCCCAACCGCTGGTGATGCACCGGGACAGATCTCCCCAGATAAGAACATTTACTTTCCCCCTGCCGCCGCCGCATTTACACACTGGCCGTTTTGGTGGAGCGGGCTTCACCGTCTCGTGCCGGCTTACCCCAACCAGCATGCCTTCTATGCGGTTCGTGTCCCTCGGTGCAGGGTTTTGCCTCCGGCTTCCTTCCCACCCCACCTCGCGGTGACGCAGCTGCCATTGGCTAGAAGTTAAACCACCTTCTCCTTCAGAGGACTTTCACCTCCAAGCAAATGCCCATGCTGGGCGTACAGACACGAAAGGCCCCAAACTAGAAGTTTGAGGCCTTTCGATTTTCGTGGAGGTAAGGGGATTCGAACCCCTGACCTTCTGCATGCCATGCAGACGCGCTACCAACTGCGCCATACCCCCGAAAAGGTTTGGTTCCGGACTTTCCCGAAGGGCTCCCGAACCGAGATAACAATCTACAGCACCCTGATGCCCAAACACCAATCGCCACCGCACGCCCCATGACAAGTGACCCCTGAACATCGACTTTCACGACACCGAACACGCTGGAACATGCACCTAAATCGACCGAGAATGACGTCCATCACAGTACGAAATTGTATGGAATTCCATGGAACCCCCCGCTCTTGCCGGTCAGGCAGCCAAAGCTGCCTGACCGCCCGGGGCCCCGGCAAGGCCCGGGTCCGCTCCAGTGGCCGGTCTCAGACCCCAGCGCTGCCGGTGTCGTTGATCGAGCCGTTGGAGGGTGTTTCTCCGCTGCGACACGCTGGTGTGATCCTTAGGGGGGAACGAACGTCGTTCTCGGATGACACGTGCGGCGTTGATGTCGCAGTGGAGTTTCTTCCCGCAGAACCGGCACCCGAAGTGCCTGCCCCTGCGGTTGCTTTTTGCGGTGTACCCGCAGCCTGAGCATTCCTGGCTCGTGTACGCGGAGCCCACCTCGGTGACAAGGATCCCGTACTTTGGTGTGAGCGCCGCGAGGCGGGCTTTCACACAGGCGCGTCCGGTGCGGGTGAGCAGCCGGTTCATGCGCCGGGACATGCCATGGCCGCGGAAATCCAGCTTCTCCACCACCAGCTCCATCACCCGTTCATCCCCGCCGTCGCGGGCGAGGATGTTCAGCACCCGCCCGATTTCGTTGGTGACAAAATCCTTGATGCGCTGGTTGAGGGCCCGGTATTCGGGGTTGTCACGGAGTTTGAGGCCGCGGGATTGGTGTTCGGCGGCGATCTCGTTGAGCCGCTGGTCCCAGGATTTGAGGGTGTGGAGCATGGCTTGGCCCAGGAGCCGTCCGTCGCTGGTGGCAAACAGGGCATTGGCCAACCCGAAATCCAGGCCCACCACGATCTCGGTTTCTCTTTTGGGTGCGTCGGGGGTGTTCAGCAGCAGGGAGATCGCCGCCCCGGCGGGTTGCCCGGCCCCGGTGGTTTCCAGATGGAGCTGGATGACCCCGGCCAGTCTGGCCCCGGGTTGGGCTGCCAGGTTCTCGAAGTACGAATTGTTTTTCAGTGGGATACGAACTGGCTTGCCACGAGAGAGGGTGGCGACAGTGACCCACCAGGAGTATTCGGTGGCGCCGGTGGGGCGTTCGGGTTTGGCGATGATCGAGTCCAGGAGAAGGGTCCGCACCCGGGAGAGATCAGGGCGTCGAATCTTTCGGGAGCCGAGGTGTTTGGCCAGGTGGCGGGCGAGCTTCAGGTCGGCCGGTTCCACCGGCACCCACACGCACTGCTCGGGATGTGCCTGGGCCCAGGCGTGGGTGACATGGACCAGTTCCCCGCCGACGGCCTGACTCCAGGGCAGGATTATTTCGGTGGCCCACCAGGCGTGGCGCGAGTTGATGCGATAGAGGGTGGTGCGCTGGATTCCGGTCAGGGTGGAGGCGGTGATCGTTTCGCGGACGACGGCTTCCAGCAGGGCCAGCCAGGAGACGTGGGCCGCATGGACCTGGTTTTGCGCGGATTTGACTTGCCGGGCCGACAATTCGGTGTTGAAGGGTAGGCAGGTAAGGATCCTCCACTTGGGCAGAGGCGAACCGGCCTGAAGTTCCCGCACGGTCAGGGAGGAGAGATTCGCCAGGGTGTCCCGGAAGGCGGGGAATAGGGCCATGAGGGCTTGTTCCTTGCAGGGGTTGGCGGCCAGTTGGTGGCGGTGGGCGGTGATCATCCCAAGGCCCGGGTGGGGTGCGAGATGCCATCGGGTGGGTGCCACCGAACCCCTGGTACGACGTGATGTCGTTGCGTGATCTCTGCTGTGTGCATGTATTCACTTTAGGTGTGGGCCCCGACACTTTGGACTCGCCGCGGGCGGGCTGTGGATTGCGGTTTCCCCGGGAAACGCCAATGCCCGGGGCCATGGCCCCTGCCAAGGGTTCGCCCTTCGTATACCGGTCGGGGTCCGCACCATGGTACGGGGTTGCGCTACCTGCGCGACCGTGTATCCGGACTTACCCCAACCGGCATGAATTGACGGGTGCAAACCAATACTTGCACCGAGAAGGTCCATGGTTATGGATCTTTTTCCATGGAATCGGTGAACTAGTACGAACACCACCGTCGCCGGCCGTGGCAGCTGCACTCGTTCTCGCCCAGAATACCGATTCCCCGGAGCCGTCCACACCGGGCATTCCATGCTCCCCTGAACGACACCTCAGGCCTATCGAAACAAGAACCCGAGAGCGGTGGGTTAAATGTTGGGTTAATTAGCGCTGAACGATTTTGTCGCTAGTCTAGCAATATGGCAATCCGTGGTTCATACGCAAAGGGCATCGCAAAGCGTGCCGAAATCCTTGATGTAGCGCTGGAAGTATTCGCAACAGAAGGCTACCGTGGCACGTCCCTGAGAAAAGTCGCGAGCCTCTGCAATCTCTCCCTGGCCGGGGTCATGCATTACTTCGAGTCCAAGGAGGACCTGCTGGTCCAAATCTTGCGCCGCCGCGACGACGCCAATACCATCGCGGGAACCACCGAAGAGCAAGAGGACGCCTTTGCCGCCGCCTTGGGTCGGGGCCCCAGCGAACCCGGACTGGTCGCGCTCTACGTGACGATGGCGGCCGCCGCAGCGAACCCCGAGCACCCCGCTGCCGCCTACTTCCAGGAACGGAACGCGAAACTCATGGAGTTGTCCGTGGATTCGTATTACAAGGACAAGCACCAGCCTGGAGCCGAAGAGCTCGACTATTTCCGTGCCATGGCACGAGTCATCCTTGCGGCCGCCGATGGCCTGCAACTGCGCTGGCTGGTCGATCCGAGCGTGGATGTCGCAGGTGATATCAAGCTGCTGACGAAAGCGACCAGGGAGAGCATGAGCCTGAAGCTGAAGCAGTGGGCTCCCGCGTCCGAATAGCCCGTTTCCTTTCTGTCTAGCGGTCCCGGGCGGAAGCCAGCTTCTTGGCCCGCAGACCGGTGGCCAAAGCCAGGAGCAGTCCCAGCAGGGCTAGTCCCGCACCGAGGAACGCCGGTGCCCGATATCCCATCCCCGCGGTGATGACCGCCGCGCCAAGCGCGGCCCCGAGGGCATTGGCAACGTTCAGGGCCGAGTGGTTCAACGAGGCGGCGAGGGACTGAGCGTGTGGTGCGGAGTCCATGAGCAATGCCTGAAGCGCGGGAACTAGCAGCGATCCGGTCGCGCCGAGGATGAACACCAGTAAGAGGGTCGGAGCCGCGTGTGTGGCTACCAGACCAAAGATCGCCATGAAGATCACCATGGCGGAGGTGGCAACGTAGATGGCCCCCAGGACTGACCAATCGGCCAGGCGTCCGCCGACCAGCGAACCAGCCACCATCCCGATCCCATAGAGGCCAAGCACCAGCGGAACCATGGTGATCGGCAGCCCGGTGACGTCGGTGAGGATCGGGCTGATGTAGGAGTACACGGCAAAGAAGCCACCGAAACCGACGATTCCCGTCAACATGGCCATCCAGACCTGTCCGCTGCGCAGGGCGGTTAATTCCCTGCGGATGCTGGCACCCTCGTGTGCCGGGGCGAAGGGCACGAAGGCGCGGATGCATATCCAGGTCACCGCACCAACCAGTCCGACAACGGCAAACATCCAGCGCCAGCCGAAGCTCTGCCCCAGGAACGTGACCACCGGTACACCCAGCACGTTGGCCACAGACAGGCCCAGCATCACCCAGGCGATGGCGCGCCCGCGCATGGACGCCGGAACCAAGGTGCCGGCCAAGATGGCGGCGATACCAAAATAGGCTCCGTGCGGGAGCCCGGCCAGGAAGCGGGATACGAGCATCCACTCGTAGTTCGCCGCGAAGATCGAGCTCAGGTTTGCCACGGTAAAGAACGCCATGAGCCACAGCACCATGGTCTTGCGCGGGACCTTGGCACCCAGTGCCGTCAGGATCGGGGCACCCACCACGACGCCCAAGGCGTAGGCGGAGATCAGCAGGCCCATTTGTGCGTTGCTCACGCCCAGATCAGCGGCGCCTTCCTGAAGCAACCCCATGATGGCGAACTCGGTGGTGCCAATGCCGAACCCGCCCATTGCCAAGGCAATCACGGCCCACAACAGGGCCTTGCCCGAAAGCTGAGTCGATTTGGCTGGCGACAAATGGGTGGGTGCGGAGGCGTCTTGATTCACGGATACCTTTTCAGGATGCTGCTGGAAAGCGAAATTTGGTCGTTGCGGGCTCGTTGAGGCCATATACAGCCTACGCGCAGGTACCTGTCGCCGAAGGAAAAAGTGTCCTCGCCCACCTGTGCAGGGAATTCGTCGCCCGACGCTGACACGACGCATGCCCCCGCCGCGGGCGGGGGCATGCGGGCGCCGGCCATGAATCCGGATGGATTCTCAGAGAGACAGTAGGTCGTTGCCCATGTCCTGGAGCGTCGCTACGGGAATAGCCTTCCCGATCATGGACCGCAGATGGTCGTTGACATCCCAGATGTTCACGTTCATGGCAGCGCTAATGGTCCCTTCACGCACCCAGAAAATAATGAACTCACCCGAGGCCATCTTTCCGCGAACCACCGCTACATCATCGGTCTGGCGGTCCCCCACATATTCCATGCCCAGATCGAATTGGTCGGTGAAGAAGTAGGGCAACCAGTCATACGATTCATCGCGCCCCAGGATCGTGGCGGCGGCGAGCTTTCCCTGACGGATGGCATTGTCCCAGTGCTCCACACGCATCGTGCGTCCCAGGGTGGTGTTGTAGGCCTCGGCGATGTCCCCCATGGCCAGGATGCTCGGATCGCTGCTGCGCAGGTGCGCATCAACCACGACACCGGTGACGACCTCCAGGCCTGCGGCAACGGCCAGCTCGTTGTTGGGCACCGCACCGATGGCCAACAGGACCAGGTCCGCCGGAATGTCGCCGGTCCCCGTCTGGACAAGCAACTTGCCGTCAATACCCTGTCCGATGCCCGATACTTTGGTGCCGAAGCGGCATTGCACCCCGTTGGCGATGTGCAGTTGAGCTACATGGGAGCCGAAATCGGCGCCCATGGCAGTGGACAATGGGACCTCGTCCGGGGTCAACACCGTCACCTCCAGGCCGGCGGCCCGAGCCGAGGCTCCTACTTCCATCCCGATCCATCCAGCACCGATGATGACCAGGGCCTTGTCTGACACCAGGTGGTCCTTGAGCCCTCTGGCGTCTTCCAACGACCTCAGGGTGAGGACCCCGGGCAGATCCCAGCCGGGCATATTGGCGTCACGGCCACCCAACCGGGACCGGCAACCGGTGGCGAGCACCAGATGTTCATAATCGATGCTGCTTGAATCCGAGAGTTCCACGCGCTTGGCTGAGGCATCGACCGATTCTGCCGTGATGCCTAAACGCAGCACCACCTTGTTCTCGGCGTACCAGTCGGCGGGAAATGGTGCGAGCTCCTGGGCCGGTTTGCTGCCTTGGAGGAATTCCTTGGACAGGGGCGGCCTTTCATAGGGTACTTCGTCCTCGGTGGCGATGATCGTCACCGCCTTGGTATAGCCGCCATCGCGCAATGCCCGGACGCAGTGAGCGGCGGCGAGTCCCCCACCAACCACCACGGTTCCCAGTTCCTGCTGTGTTGTCGGCCGTGCCGATGATGCTGCTTCCATGGTGTTCGTCTCCTGCCGTGTTCGGGTCTCGCCGCCTCGGGAGAATGCGGGATTGCGGTGGTGACCCTAGGTATTCTCCATCTTCAGAATGTCATCTTGTACCCACGGAGTCGAGAGCGGGTGAAGCACACACATAAGTAGCTCACCAACGGTGCAAGGCAACGGCATGGGAACCGGTTGATAGGTGTCAGGGAGGATTTCCAGCCGACATCCATGCACCAGACAGCTGCATGTGGGATTCTTGGTAACGATGCCTGATTACTCGACCCAGCCGCGTGCTGCCAAGCGAACACCACGGTCTCGCTCGCGCCCCAGAAAATTCCTCCGCTTCTTGGTGTTCCTTGGTGCCTTGGCGGCGTCGTTGCTGATCGCTTTTCATACGCGCATTCCCGATCGCCTGGGTTTGGGGCTGCTCGTGGACAACGCCGCCCCGTGGTTCGGCTTGCTCATACCGGTGTTGCTGCTTGCGGCGTTGGTATCCCGCAGTAAGACTTCCCTTGTGGTGCTCTTGGTCCCGATCCTGACCTGGGTTGCAGCATTTGGTCCAAGCATCATTCCGCTTTCGTGGACCGCACCGGAAGCAGCGGCCCAGACACTGGTGTTGGCGAGCCAAAACATCAAGGCCGGAACCGGAGCAGCCGCGCAATCGGCACTCGAGCTGGCTGCGGATGGAAGCGATGTCATCGCGCTGCAGGAACTTGATGCGGACAGCGCCAACAAAGTCACCGATTCCCTGGGCGCTGCGTACCCCCACCATTTTGTGGTTGGCACCGTCGGGGTGTGGAGCAAGTATCCCCTGGAAGGTTCCCGGTCCCTGGACCTGGGGCTCGGCTGGAAACGTGCCTTGAGAACACAGGTGGTCACCCGAAACGGCGAGGTCCAGCTTTACGTCATCCATGCTGCCTCGGCCCGCCCCAACGATCACATCGACCGCGACGTGATGCTGGACGAATTGGCCTCCACGGTGGAAACCGATCCCCAGAAGCATGTGATCGCCTTGGGCGACTTCAATGCGACCAGCACCGATCGTTCCTTCGCAAGGATTTCCTCGGTCCTGAAGGAACCCAACCAAGACGATGGACTTTTCGGCTTTACGTGGCCTCGGGACCCCTTTGGCATGATGCGTCTTGACCATGTGCTGGTCCGCGGGCTTGAGGTTACTTCGAACACCACCGTCCCGGCGGGGATCAGCGACCATCTGGCCGTTCGTGCCACAGTGAACCTGCCCGAGTCATGATCCCGAACGGGTCAGTCAGTCAGTCCGGTGACCCGCATGGTGATGTTGATGCGTCCGCTTTCCATCCCGCATGCTTCGGGTGCGGTTCCGGGCATGACCTTGGTGACGCCATGGTAGGCGAGGCGTGCCGGCCCTCCGAAGACAAAGAGGTCCCCCGAGGCCAAGGAAATATCCTCGTAGGGTTTGTTTCGGTTCCGAGTGTTGCCGAATCTGAAGGTGCAGGTGTCCCCGATGGATAATGAGACCACCGGGGCGACCGAACGTTCGTCGCGGTCCTGGTGCATGCCCATCTTGGATTCGTTGCCGTAATAGTTCACCAGGGCGGTGTCCGGGGTGTAGCTCTCCGCCTGTGCGGCATCTCCCGTTGCGGCGTATAACGCCTTGCGTCCCAAGCGCACCATCCAGTCGGGAAAGGCCAGGACCCGGTTGCCGTTGACGTCAACGGCTTCACGCGTATACGTGTAGGGCCGCCAGTGCCAGCCCAGGCAGAGGGTCCGGACCGACATTTCGTGGTCGCCGATCTTCGCCGCGCGCGGCGGCACCGGGCCCCTCCCCCATTCGTGGAAGCGTTCAACAATCCAGCGCTGTTCCTCCACGCTCAACCAGTCCGGAATCCACACAGCACCGGGCGCGAGTTCGCGTCGGGGTCGTTCCAGGAAGCTGTCCGAAAAGAGCATGCCCATGATCGGTCTCCTTGCTTGCTGGAACGCCCCAGATTGCGGGGCCGCGCGCCCCTCATGAGCGTCGCGTTAGCTGACGTTAGCCGCGTGCGGGTATTCCGCGCTCCGGTGTTGGAATTCGAGAATAGCCGGATTCCGGATCACACCGTCTTGGATTTCAATGGCGCGATCAATGGTCTCGTTTTTTTTCCATGCCGCAGGCCCCTCCAGCACTACGTCCAGGAACGGCAGGAGCCCGTCGCTGATTTCCCAGCTTGCGGAGTTCCAGAGGTACGACGGCGAGTGATCGACCGCGTAGTAGTTGATGTTCTGGCCCACGCTGAACATGGGGTCAACGAACGTGGTCGGCTTGGCCCATTCGAAGCCCATGCCCTCATCACAGGAAACATCGACGATGATGCTTCCCGGGGTGAACGCGCCGAGATCCTCGGTGCGCAGGTACATCAAGGGTGCGTTAGGGTCCTGCAACGTGCAGTTCACCACGATGTCACTCTCGGCGAGGAACGGTGCCAAGGGCAACTTGCCCTCATCGGTGATCACTTCGCTGAGGTTCGGTCCGCCATCGTGCTCAAACTGCACCAAGGTGGCTCCGTGAATGGGTGCGGCCACGGCAGCCACCGAGCGGCCGGTAAGTACTCGCACATCGTGGATCCCGTGTCCCCGCAATGCGGTGACGGCACCGCGGGCGGTCGCCCCGAATCCGATGACGACGGCAGAAAGCCGGCGTCCGTAGTCACCGGTGACGCCGCAGAGCTGCAACGCATGAAGCACCGAAGCGTAGCCTGCCAACTCATTGTTCTTGTGGAAGACGTGCAACCCGAAGCTACCGTCCGTGCCCCAGTGGTTCATGGCTTCGAAGGCGATGAGGGTGAGTTGCTTTTCCACGGCCAGCTGCGTGAGCGCAGTGTCTTGGACGCAGTGTGGCCAGCCCCAGAGCGTTTGGCCTTCGCGCATTTCCTCGAGGTCGGCCAGCTGTGGTTTGGGCAACAGCACGATATCCGCGGAGGCCAAGACTTCGATGCGCGACGCGATCTTGCCGACAAAAGGTGCCAATTGTTCATCGGTTATTCCACACGGTAACCCGTATCCGGATTCAACCATGATGCGCTCCCGGAAGCGCTCGTCGATTCGTTCAAAGTGCGCTGGGTGGATCGGCAAACGCCGTTCGTCCGTCTTGTGCGAGGTGGCAATTACGCCCAGTGAAAGGTCGTTCGTCAAGCTCATGCGTGGTGTTCTCTTCCTATGTGGAGAGGGTCAAAGTGACCCGCCCCATAGTGGCCACAGTACACTGCCAAGTTTTTTCGCATCTTCAATTGGCTGTTCCAACCAGTGATCGACCGTTGGAAATGCGTGGTGTTTATCAGCGCTCCAGGTCCCAGTTCTGCGGCTTTTGGGCATGCGCCTCATCGACGGTGATCTTGTCGTTTCTAATCAGCCACGCCGCATAAAGCTCGCGGCGACGATTCATGATATTCCCGGCTGTAAGCATGAACGGTGATAACGATGCCATGCCGATTGCGAACGCGAAAACATAAATAACGAACTCGGGGTCCGAGGTACTCCTGGCGATCAAGGCGCCTGAGATGAAAATGGCGGCGGAACCCACATATCCGGCAATGGCACTTCCGCGGTTGGCCCGCGCCGACCAAGACAAGTTCTTTGCGTAGAACTTTGCAGGGGCAGGTTTCCCCCGGAGATCAAGTTTCAAGAGGAAGGCACCAATGGAGCAGCACACGGCCATGATTGCCGCGGCCACCAGCACGGGAACAATCCAGTGATCGTATTCTTCCCCCAGCGCCCATTTGGCACCCAAGATCGGAGCTAGAAAGCACGTTAAGAACGGACCCATCAAGACCAGCGCCCAGCCGCGAGAACGTTTCCCTGCATAGCCGAAGGCCTGCAGTTCAAAGCCGGAGGGCTCGCTGTCGATGATACTCGGGCCGGGTACGACGTCCCGGACGGTTCGTGGCGATGAGCCGGAGGATTTCCCGTGTCTGGACAGATAACCGGAGTAAAGCTCATCACGATGCAACCGCATGTATCTGGCGCGAAGAAGACCCAGGACTCCGATGGCTATCCCTACCCACATTCCGAACAGAATGCTCGACACCCGAGGAAGCTCCGGGCCCCACGCCAGGAGCACGACGATCGTTGAATAGATGGCCCCCAGAACCACCAATATGATGCTGGTCTTTTTGTCGTTTCGAATGGACTGGTCTGCCACGGCAAATGCAACGGACGGCCTGATACGGGCCAGTGCCGCCACGCCTGCTGCGGCCAGGCAGACGAGCAACACTAGGATGCCGAAATCCGTCATTAGGGCCGCGCCCCACGGCTCGACACGAGTAAGCCAGCGCATCAACAGTGTCGCCCCCGAAGCAAGGTAAATGCCGGAGCCGAAGAGAACAATATGTAGGAGCCGAATTCGTCGTTGCACATACCCCAAGGCCATGTATTGGAATTCGAGGGGATCTGGGATCAGCGGATCTTCAACGGTGGGGTCGTAGCGTTGTTTCATTCGATTCGATGCTCCGCCATTCGCGATGGGTGGTTCCATGCTCTTCAAACTTCGCAGCACCCGAAAAACAAGATTACACTCCGTTTGCCCACCGATTGAGTTTACGTGGGTCTATGTTCTGCAACGCTGCCCGGTTTGATGGCTGCACTGTATTTCATGGTTTGGCTCGGCTTGGTATCACCCCCGCTAACGGCTCCGGGTCTGTGGGTACCGGGGCTTAGGCTGAAGGTGACACATTCCCTCGGCCCAGGACGGATCATGGAACACCGGACGTTGCGTACCGCACTTGAAGCAGAACACCGCGATATCGATGGCGGGATCGAAACCTTCTTGGAACAGGTCTCCGAGGAACTCGGATCTACCGAAGAACTTCGCCGTTCATTGGCCGGTTTGCGCCGACATATTTACCTCGAAGAGGAGTTCTTGTTTCCTCCGTTGAAATCCGCTGGCTTGATGGGGCCGATCTTCGTCATGGAACGCGAGCACGGTGCCCTCTGGAAAGCCATGGATGAGGTGGATGGTTTGATCGCAGAGAACGACGGAACTGCCGTCCATAAGGCCTGCACCCACATGCTCGAGGTCCTGGCCAAGCACAATGCCATGGAAGAAAAAGTTATCTATGCGCAGGCCGATGAATTACTGGATCAGTCGGCAGGCCGCGAGCTATTGGAGTTCATGGAGTCGGGTTCCGCGCCTGCGGGTTGGGTGGCTCATTCTGCCCGCTGAAAGGGGTGCCGGAGAGACACCGATTAGACTCTCCGACATGGGCAATCAGAAGAAATCCGTGATCGTCACGGTGTGGGTCACAGCAGTGGCGGGGCTGGCATGGCTGCTCAGCGGAGCGATTCGCGGCTGGTTGTTGGGGCACCCGACGCGGCTCCCCGGCCAGTTTGTGGCGCTGCTCTTCCCAGAAACCCTGGCACGGAGGACCTGGCAGTCGGTCGAACCATGGCCGGCACTACTCGCCTTGGCCTCGGTCGTCACCATGATGGCCATCACCGCATTCTTCGTCTGGGTGATCGTGACCCGTTCCGAGCACAGATCTCCTGGTCAACGGCTTGGTTTCTTGTCGCTATGGATGGGTGTGGTGCTGGCCGCTTTCAGTACTGCTGCATTCACCTCACTCGGCTACATCGTGGCGACGTGGCCACCTGCACGCGTGGCGGCCCTGCTCGATGGAATTGAGCCCTTATTGTTCGCCGCAGGTTACTGGGGAATCATCTGGGGCTGGATTCCGGCTTGGGTCGGATCGCGACTGACACGATCCGCGGAGTCTTCTCACAAGCACAAGCCCGCGACCAAAAGATCCACGGAGTTGGTCCTGCTTCTCAGCGCCGGGGTCCTTGCGGTGGCGCTGATGGCGGCGTTCCCAGCTGCACACCGCTCCACCGAAGAAGCCCGTGCCATGTCAGAACCGAGTCCGCCGCCGGTACAGACCCCGGAACCGGTGGTGTACGGGTCCCCCGAGGTATCCCACGCGTTTCAGCCACCAGGTAAGAACTGGTGCGAGGGTGACGAGGTGGCGATTTCATGGCAGGAGCCGGAGGGAGCGACAGGGCACCGAGGCATGCGTTTCGAACTGACGAATACCGGAACCGGGCCTTGCCTACTGGAGTCCTACCCCGATATCGCCTTCGATAACGTGGATGGTTGGGCCATGGACGTACTAGTTGTCCACGGTGGATCGTTCATGACCGATGACCCCGGAGTTTCGGCGGTCACGGTGTTGCCCGGGCAGGGCGCCCAAGCATTCCTGGGCTGGAACGCCATGGCGGCTGCCGGCGATATGCGTACCGGCACCATGTTGGTAGCGCCCTACCCCGGGACATTGCGCCACAGCTCACCGGTTGATTTGGACATCATCGACGGCGGCGCAGTATCTCTCACCGCATGGGCACCGATCAAGGAAGAGTCTGCGGCAATAAAAAACACCCGCCCTAAACCGTGAGGTTTCGAGCGGGTGCCGATGTGTGGAGCTTAGGGGAATTGAACCCCTGACCTTTTCGTTGCGAACGAAACGCTCTACCAACTGAGCTAAAGCCCCGGGTCGAGGGAGAATCCCACAACATTTTTAGCCTAGACCCGCGGTGGCTTACGCGCAAAATCGATGGGTCCACCGCACCTAGGCTTCGTCTTTCTCCGCAGCGCCGGCGTCAATGGATTCCCGCGCTGCGGTGTATTGACGCTGGATATAGGCTTCCAATTCGCTGCGCTCCACGCGCCAGACGCCACGACCGCCGATCTTGATGGCGGGAAGATCACCGCTGCGCACCAAGGAACGCACCTGTGGCAGGTTTACATTCAACTCGTCGGCGACGTCTTCTAGACGCATGAACCTCATGTATTGAAGGCTACCCGTTGGTGCGATTGCCCAACCGCCTTCAGACACTATTGTGGATAACTTTTGTCCATTCGGGCCGATGAATCGCACCGTGCAGCCCAAACGACAAGAGTGGCCAGCGGTGACTCCAAGTTCTTGGAATCGTTGCGGACCACTCTTAGTCTGCGACCTGAGACCTTGTAGGCCAACCTGTAGCGCGCCCGGGATTTGGTCCCGCTACGGGGGTCTGCTCTCCGTAGCTTGTGACCTTGGTTGAGCTTCTAACAACTACTAAAGCAACAACCGGGCATACCGCGCAACACAGTTGGGGTTCACTGATCATTCTGACTAACATGGAGCGGTAGCCACCGAACAACTTGGTCAATCTGACTGAACATAGGCAAAGGAGCCCGGATGACGCCGGAATCGTACCAACTCGACGATACGGACAGGCGCATTCTCTTGGCCCTGGACGAGGACCCACGGGTCCCCACCATGATGCTGGCGCAACGCTTAGGACTGGCTCGCGGCACCGTGCAAACCCGTATGGAACGGCTCGCTGCTTCCGGCGCATTGCGGCCCAACTCCAGCCGCATCAAGCCCGCATCGATCGGACGAGGAGTCTCGGCCATGGTCAGTGCGGAACTTGACCAGTCTCATCTTGACGAGGCGATAGAAGCCTTGCGTAGGATCCCTGAGGTCCTTGAGTGTGTGGCCCCGGCCGGCGACACCGACCTGCTTATCCGCGCGGTGGCTACCGATCCCGACGATCTCTACCGGGTCAGCGAGGAAATCCGGCTGTGCCCGGGAATCACCCGGACCTCAACCTCGATGATCTTGCGCGATGTAATCCCGTATCGCACCACGGAGCTTTTGAACCGCCTCCGTTAGCCAACGGCGCCCATCTTCAGGGCGCCGACCGGCTAACGCTCCACGGCCAGGCGTCCAACGATCAGCCGCATGATTTCGTTGCTGCCCTCCAGGATCTGGTGCACCCGCAGATCGCGCACGATCTTCTCGATCCCGTATTCGGAGAGGTAACCATAGCCACCGTGCAACTGCAGGGCGGTGTTGGCCGCGTTGAATCCCGCGTCAGTGGCAACGCGCTTGGCCATGGCACAGAGTCGCACGGTGTCCTTGGTGCCACGTTCCAGGGCGTCGGCGGCCCTCCAGATCATGGTGCGCGCGGTTTCCAATTCGATTTCCATATCGGCGATGGCAAAGAGCAGTGCCTGTTGGCTGATCAACGGTTTGCCAAAGGCCTCGCGTTCCTTCAGGTAGGCAATCGATTTGTCCAGTGCTGCCTGGCCGCCGCCGATGGAGCACGCCCCAATGTTTACCCGCCCTCCGTTCAGGCCCTTCATCGCGATCCCGAACCCTGTGCCTTCTTCACCCAGACGGTTTCCCACCGGGATGCGCACGTCTTCCATGACCACCTGACGGGTGGGTTGGGCGTTCCAGCCCATTTTGGCTTCTAGTGCTCCGAAGGAGAGGCCTTCGGTGCCGTCGGGGACGATGAATGCTGTGATCCCTGCACTGCCGGTGTCTGCGGTGCGCGCCATCACCAGATACACCCCGGAGGACCCGGCGCCGGAGATGAACTGCTTGGTCCCGTTGAGCACATAGTGCTCCCCATCGAGGACCGCACGGGTGCTCAGTGCAGCGGCGTCGGATCCCGCCCCGGGCTCGGTGAGGCAGTAGCTGCCCAGCGATTCCATGGAGCACAGCCCCGGTAGCCAGGCGGCATGCTGCTCGTCGTTGCCGAACTTGTCGATCATCCACGCGACCATGTTGTGGATGGAGATGTAGGCAGCGATCGTGGGATCGGCCTTGGAGAGTTCCTCGAAAATCAGCGCGGCGTCCAGCCGGCTCATGCCCGAGCCTCCGGATTCTTCCCTCACGTAGATGCCGCCCATGCCCAGTTCCCCGGCCTGGGCCAACACGTCCACCGGGAAATGGTGGTCACGGTCCCAGGCTGCTGCGTGCGGGGCGATGTTCTCGGTAGCGAAGTCGGCCACCATCTCCACGATGGAGACTTGGTCCTCGGTCAGGTCAAACATGCGGTGCTCCCTTGGGGCGTTGGTGGTGTGCACGGACGAATTTCGACGGCCTGAGCCGGCTATTTGCCGACCTTGCCGGTCAGCGAGGCCAGCGGGCGTAGGAACACCGGCTGAGCCAGGAACCAGACGCCCACGATGACCACGATGGAGACCGCGAACAGGATCAGGCCCGTCCAGGATGTGGTGTCGTTGGAGGCGTACATGTGGTTCAGGTTGCGTAGGGCGCCGGTGGCCAGCACCAGGGCCACGTGCACCACGGTGAAGGCGACGAAGTAGATCATCACCGGGAAGTGCAGGGCGCGGGCCGCTTCCATCGGGTAGGCCTTGTTCAGGGCCACGGCCTTCTTGGGCCAGGCTCCGGACATCCGCAGTCCGGTGATGATCGCTAACGGAGCGGCGATAAAGACGGTGGTGAAGTAGGCCAGTAGCTGCAGCGCGTTGTAGTTGACCCAGCCGTCCTCGATCGGCCAGTTTAGCGAGAGGTATTGCAACCCCGCGGAGAGCGCGTTGGGGAATACGTCCCAACTGGTGGGCACGATGCGCACCCACTGGCCGGAGGCGAAGAGCACGATGATGAACACGATGCCGTTCAGGACCCACAGGGCGTCCAAGCACAGGTGGAACCAGAGCTCGAGGCTGATGCGTGCTGGTGCGCCCTTGGTGCGGATCAATCCCTTGTTGTTGCGCACCCAGTGCGCCGCTGGGCGCGTGGTGGTGCGCACCTGCCAGCCGGTGCGCACGATGAGCACCAGGAAGAACATGTTCAAAAAGTGTTGCCAACCCAACCATGCGGGGAAACCCGTGGGTGAGCCATCGGGCAGTGCCGAATGCCCGGTGTAGGTTTCCATCCATGTTTTGACCGGTTCGAGGGTGACCAGCCAACGGGCCGCGAAGACGGCGATGAGCAGCAAGACGACCAGGGATCCGGCGATCAGACCGGCTCGCGCCCATTTGTTGGGTGCCTGCTTATGGGGGGTGGACCGGGCGGTCATCTGTGGTGCCTCGCGTTCGTGGGTGGGTGTGGATATCCGGGCAGGTGCCGCAGGTTCGCTAGGTGCGGGCCTTGAGCAGCTCAATCACCTGCGGAACCAGCGTAAAGACATCTCCGACGATCCCCAAGTCGGCGATCTCGAAGATCGGGGCGTCCTCATCCTTGTTGATCGCCACGATGGTCTTAGCCGTCTGCATCCCGGCCCGGTGCTGGATGGCCCCGGAGATCCCCAAGGCGATGTAGAGCTGCGGGGAAACCGAGACGCCGGTCTGCCCGACCTGCGCATTTTGCGCAATGTACCCGGCGTCCACCGCAGCGCGGGAGGCACCGACCGCGCCACCCAGGGCGTCGGCAAGTTGTTCGACCAGGGAGAAGTTTTCCGCCGAGCCCAGCCCTCGGCCACCGGAGACCACGGTGGATGCACCGCGCAGCTCGGGCCGCGAGGATTCCTCGGGGACATCGGCGAAGGACTCGATGGTGGCGTTGGTCGTGCTGCTCGGCGCCGGGGTCACCTCGAGCAGTTCTCCTGCGGCCGGGGCCCCCGCCTCGTCGATGGCTCCGCTGCGCAGCGTGATGATGGGCAGGGCGCCGCTTACCTGGGCGTCCACGGTGTAGTTCCCGCCGAAGACCGAGTGCTCGGTGACGATTGAGTCCTCGGCCATCCGCACGTCTACGACGTCGGCCAGCAATCCGCCGCCGGTGCGTACAGCCAGTCGGCCGGCCGCCTCGCGACCGTCGGTCGATGCGGCGATGAGCACCGCGGCCGGGGCGTGGGCGCCCACGGCGTCGGCCAGGGCATCGACCAGCGGGGTGATCAGGGTGCTGTTGGCCGCAGGGAATTGCGCGGCGTGAATGTGTGCGGCGCCGAGTTCGGCCAGTTGGGCCACGGTCTCGGGGCCCAGGGGCTCGGCGGTGGCGGTGACCGCCACGGGGGTGCCAAGCCGTGCGGCGACCGCGAGCAGGCCGCGGGCGGATGGTGCGAGGTGTCCGGTGTGAGTCAGTTCCACCAGTGCCAGAATATTTGCCATGTTCTTCTCCGTTGCTAGATCAGGCGCCGGGAGGCGAGGAAGTCGACGAGTTGTGCCGCGGCGTTTCCGTCATCGGTGATCTTGGCCCCCGCGGTGCGCGGCGGGCGTTGGGATACTTCCAGCACCGAGCTGGATATCTGCCCGGTATCGCCGAGTTCCGCCGCGGAAAGTGTGCTCACCGGTTTGCGTTTGGCGCCCAGGATGCCCTTGAAGTTGGGGAAGCGGGCCTCGGCAAAGCGTTCGGTGACGGTGACGATTGCCGGATATGCGGCCGATACATCTTGGGTTCCTGCCTCGGTGGCGCGTTGACCGCTGACCGATTGCGCTGAGATGTCGGCGGCGACCAGGGAGCCGAGCAGTGGAAGGCCGAGGTGCTCGGCGATCATGGCCGGAAGCATCCCGGCCCGCCCGTCGGTGGACTCGTTGCCCGCGATGAACAGATCCGCACCGGTGTCGCGCAAGGCCGCTGCCAGCACCGATGCGGTGACGACCAGGTCGGCCCCGGCCAGTCCGTCATCGAGGACGTGGATCCCGGAATCGGCACCCATGGACAACGCCTTGCGGATCGACTTGAGGGCTTCCTTGGGGCCCATCGTGGCCACAACGACCTCGGTGGACTTGTCCCCGTCTTTCACGCTCAGAGCCAATTCAAGGGCGCGTTCGGTGATCTCATCGATCACCGCGTCGCTTGCCTCCCGGTCCAGTCGCCCGGTGGCGGGATCCAGGATCCGCTCCTCGGCGGTGTCCGGGACTTGCTTGATCAAGACCACGATTTTCATGCGTTTACCTCATCAGTTGTGCCGTGCCGTTCACTCATTGGCGACATTACTAGGAAGCGGGAAAATTTACTAGGTCTTCCTACTAAATTCTGTCTCGACAATTTTCTCCTCAAAACATCCATTCGCGAACTGACCAGCGGATACTACAGTTGCTCACGGTGTCGACGATCGTTCCCATCGGTTTTTTCGGGACGGGGAGAGGAACTTATGCGGCACCTTGGTGGACAACACAGGCCTCAGGTAAGCGCGAAAAGGATGCGTCGAATGAGGTGCACATGAGATCTCATAACCGGTGGGCATTTGCCGATGCGCGGTCTTTATGTCGCCTCAAACGTCAGTGTCGAGGAGTGTCCCAACCCCTGTCGCTGACATGCTGGGTGACCCATGACACAGAACCACAAGTGGAGCCGCCCGAACCATGAATGGCGTCAAAGAAGCCGCCGTAGTACTTCGCCATCGGCAGTTTCGAAGCTTCTGGACCGGACGAGTGGTTTCGTCGCTCGGTTCGGCCGCTGCCCCGATAGCCATCGCGTTCGCGGCACTCGAAGCAGGATGCGGAGTCGAATGGTTGGGCTTCATTCTCGCCCTGAATATCGCTCCCCAGGTGCTCCTCCTGCTCGTCGGGGGCGTGCTGGGCGACAGGGTTCGACGTGACCTGGTGATGGTCATTGCGAACGCGGTCTCCGGGGTGGTGCAAGTGAGCATAGCCATCCTGATTCTGACCGGCGTGGCTGAGCTTTGGATGCTGGCAGCTTCCGTCTTCCTCCTGGGTGTGGCCTCCGCCTTTTTCCAGCCGGCTTCCCAAGGTTCAATCGTCCAGCTCGTTCCCGCAGAGTTACGGGTAGCCGCGAATGCGGTACTTCGGCTGCCCTTGAATGTCGCGAAGGTGCTGGGCCCGGCACTTGGCGGTCTGGTGGTCGCGCTGATCGGCCCGGGGTGGGCGCTGGCATTCAATGCGTCCACTTTTCTTGTGTCGGTATTTTTCTTGGCTTCGATCCGGTTGCCTCAACCGATCAAGAGCAAGGCCTCTGCGCTATCGGCCTTCCGAGCAGGCTGGATGGAGTTCAGCGCTAGGAGTTGGTACGTCATCATGGTGGCGCAGTCCACCGTCACGGTCCTTATGTGGCTGGTCGGATTCCAGCTCTTCGGACCCGTCGTTTCCCACTCGTCCCTCGGTGGCGCCTTCGCGTGGGGATTGATCAGCGGTGGCTTTGCTTTCGGATTAGTCGGAGGATCATTGGTCGCCGTGGCGGTTCGACCCCAGCGAGTGGGGATCACGGTGTCGGTCTGTTTGGCTGCCCAGGCACTGCCGCTGGTGGCCCTGGCTTTTGTGGCCCCGCTCTGGTTGATCGTCGCTGCAGCCGTCTTCGCTGGCGTCGCCCTTGATATTTCGATCGTGTCCTGGTCGGCATTCTTTCAGGAGCAGATTCCAGAAGGTTTGCAGTCACGGCTCTCTTCGATCAGTACCTTTGGGCAGTTGCTTCCCGTTCCAATCGGTTATGTATTATTCGGGTTGCTCAGCGGTTACTTCAGCAACACCGTGATGGTGAGCCTCATGTCGGGGATCCTTGTGGTAGCTGCGTTGCTGCCACTGCTTCTGCCTTCCATTCGCCACTTGCGGCTGGGGCAGGCGACCGAGGAGTCCGTCGCTGGTGCTGATGTTCTGTCACCGGAATTGCTGGCGAAGACGAGCGCAACTGAAGGATCGGCCTAAACGCCACGTTTTGATTCTCCGACCCACGGCGGCAATTCCGGTGAGTGTCCACCTCTCGGGGCCACACAGGCCGGGCCCGGGGATACTGAAGACCACCGGGGTTGGGGGGCACTGTCGGTGGCTGCCGGCCACGCCGCGGGCCGAGCTTCACCATGGCGCAGTTCCACAGTGGGCGCGACCGAGCGAAGACGTGCCGGCGCTGCCCTGGACCTTCCGACTTGATGCTCGGGACCGAGTTTCCGGGACCCGCTATTGCAGGTTTTCCTCCAGCGAGCCCTGGGCGATCTGCTCCAGAAGCCAGGGAGAAAAGGCGAAGGGCGTTGCCCGGGCCGCTGTCTTCAGGCCCTGCGGGTCCACCCACGCGTATTCGGCAACCTCATCTGGGTTGGGGGCCAAGTCCCCGGTGATGCGCGCGGTGAAGACCGGGCAGATTTCGTTCTCTACGATCCCCGAGGCGTCCACCGCACGGTAGGCGAAGTCGGGAAGTAGCGGGGCGATCGAGTCGATTCTCGTGCCAAGCTCCTGCTCGGCACGCCGGGCCATGGCGTCCTCGAAGGACTCGCCCTCCCCCGGGTGCCCGCAGAAGGAGTTGGTCCACACCCCTGCCCAGGTTTTCTTGGACAACGCACGCCGAGTCATCAGCAGCCTTCCCTCCCCGTCAAAGAGGTAGCAGGAAAATGCCAGGTGCAGCGGCGTGTGTGCGGTGTGCACGGTGGCCTTGGCAGCGGTTCCAATGCGGGTGCCGTCTTGATCCAACAACACCACAAGTTCCTCGCTCATGACTCTCTTTCGCTCCAAAGTGTGGGCCCAAGCCCCGGGGATTCCATTCTCCCATGCCTCGGCGGGCACGCGGACAGCGCCCGCCGGAAGGGAAATTTCCCCGGCCCGCGGGCGCCACACTTCCGAAGGGCCACCGCGCCTAGGACATCCGTTTGAGTGTCTCGCCCTTGAAGAACCCGGGGTGGCGCACCCGCTGGTAGAACATCACGCCCACGCCCAGCAGCAGTACGCCCATGCCGAGAATGAATACCATGCCGAGCCCGCCGATGTTGGATCCCGAACCGTAGTCGGGGCTCATCGAATCGCGCGCCGTGCTGGCGAACATCACCAACAGGATCACGCCGCCCACCAGCGGGGCCAGGAATTTGAAGAAGCAGCCGCGCGCGGTAGCGAATGCCTCGCGGCGGAAGTACCAGACGCAGGCCAGCGCCGTGACCCCGTAGTAGAAGCAGATCATCAGGCCCAGCGCCGTGATGGTGTCCCACAGCGCGTTTTCGCTCAGCAACCGGGTCACGACATAGAACACTGCCGAGGCGGCGCCAGCGGTGATGGTGGCCGTGGAGGGGGACATAAAGCGCGGGGAGATCTTCCCGAAGCTCTCCGGCAGCGCCTTGTAGAAGCCCATGGCCAGCAGGGTGCGGGCCGGGGAAACCATGGTGGACTGCAGCGAGGCGGCCGAGGAGGAGAGGATCGCCAGCGACATCAGGATCGCGAACGGGCCCATGACAGGTCCTGCTAGTACCGCGAAGATCGATTCTTGGTTCTCCGGGTTTCCTGCACCCAGCCCGGTCTCCCCAATGCCCGCGTAGGAGATCACCGACAGCGAGATGATCATATAGATGGCCATGATGATCAGGATCGTCAGCGTCGCGGCTCGGCCCGGGACCTTGTCCGGATTCTTGGTTTCCTCGTTCATGGTCAGGGTGACATCCCAGCCCCAGAAGATGAAGATCGACAGCGAGACGCCGGCTGCGAAGGCACCAAAGGTCGGCACCGCCAGCGGGTTGAACCAGTCCAGAGACACGGGGGTGGCATCGAACGCGGTGCCGTTGGCTACGTGGCTGAAGGCGGCCACGGCAAACCAGGCCAACACGATCAGCTGGAAGGCGACCAGCCCGTATTGGAAGGCCTTGGTGGTCTGCATTCCGCGGTAGGAGATCCAACAGGCGGCGGCGATGAACACCAGCGTGGTGGGGATGTTGACCCACAGATTCTGGGTCAACTCCGCGATGGCGGCATTGCCGGTGAGCTGCGCGATCAAGATGTAGAAGAAGTCGACCGCGACGGCGGCAAGGTTGGAAAGCACGATGATGGTCGCGGCGATGAGCCCCCAGCCGCCCATCCAGCCGATCCAGGGGCCGAAGGCGCGGGTGGCCCAGGTAAACGAGGTGCCCGAGTCCGGCATCGCGGAATTCAGTTCACGGTAGCCCAGGGCCACCAGCAGCATCGGCAGGAACCCTGCCAAGAAGATCGCGGGAAGCTGGGTCCCAACCTCGGCGACGGTGGGGCCCAGGGCCGCGGTCAGCGTGTAGGCCGGGGCGATGCAGGAGACGCCGATGACCACGGCGCCCAGGACACCCACGGTGCCCTTGGCCAGCCCCTTCTCGCCCATGCCCGTTTCGAGGGACCGTGTGGTGGTGGAATCGGTCGCTGGTTCATGACTCATGGTTGGTTTCCTTCATCCGTGGCGTGGTGCCGGGTTGCCCCGGTTCCGGCGGACGGACGGGGTTGGTGGGGCATGACGCATCGCCATATGGCGATGCGGTCAGGACGCGGGCTCTTGGGTGTGGTGGTTCCGCGGGACCACCAGCAGCGGCACCGGGAGGGTCCGCAACATGCGCTGGGCGGTGGAGCCCAGGAAGAGCCGGTGCTTGCGGGCCAGGCGGCTGGAGCCCACCACGGCGATCTCGCCGTCCTTCCAGTCGATTTCGCCGATCGCATCGTCGAGGTTGTTGCCCGAGGCAATGGAGATTTCCGCACCGAGGTCAAGGTCGGCCAGCAGCGCCTCGATGTTGGCGCGCATGGCTGCACTCGAGTCGTCGCGTTCCGGGGCCGGTTGCCCGGAAGCGTCCTGGGCCGCCAGCGAGATGATCCGCAGTTCCAGGCCCTGGGCGGCGGCAACATCTGCCGCGGACTGCACCACGGCCCGCGCCCCGGGGCGGGTGCCCACGAAGGCGGTGACGCGGCCCAGTTTCCCTTCGGCCCGATGCAAGGCGGCCACCGCGCCGGGGGCGCTCATGGCCACCGGCAACGGGGAGGCATGCAACAGTGCGCTGGTCACCGTGCCCGGGGCAAAAAACCCGGCGACATGGCGCTTGCGCCCGCCGAGCACGATGGCACGGGCCCCGGTTTCCTGGGCCAGCTCGATCAGCCCTGCCGCAGGGGAGGTCACGGCCCGGGCGATCACTCGGGCGGTGTGCCCTTCCGGCACCAATGCCAGGGCCTCGCCTGCCCAGGCATCGATGCGGGCGGCCAAGATGGAGGAGTATCCGTGGTCGCCGCCCGGGTAGTTCGCCGAGAACGGGGTATGTTCGGGCAGCACGATGGCAATATCCAAGTGGGCTCCCGGTCCACCGAGGGCCGCGGCCAGGGCGATGGCTTCGGCTCCCCGCGCGTCGGCGGTGTATCCGATCAACAGTCGCATGGGAAACTTAGGCCTCCAGCGAATCGCGGGTGCCGAACAGCGAGCGGACCCCGTCGTACGCCGGTTCCGCGTCGGTGCCGTCGATGGCGGAATTGATGCGCACCGCGGTGCGCCGACCCATGCGCACCGCTCCGTCCACGTGCTGGTAGCCCTCGCCGGCCAAATCCGAGGAGGAGAAGTAGATCGGTCCGACGTTCTTGTTCTGGTCCGGGCCGAAACGGAACAGCCCGCCCAGGTCGTAGCTGGTCGCGTAGGCACCGCGTGTCCATTCCTCGGAGCCGAAGTCCGAGAGGTAGAAGACCTTCGCATCCAGGGCCTGGGGGCCGAGGAAGTCGGCGAAGCCCTCGAGGATGGCGGCCTTGCGTTCGTCTTCGGGCAGCTCGAACATCGCGTCAGCCTGCGTGTCCGAGATGAAGCCGACCAGGGTGCCGGTGCTCTCCCCGAGGTAGGTGTTGTCGTAGATTTCCTGCACGATTCCGGTGGGCCTGAAGCACGTGCCCGAGAGTCCGTCTTCGCGCCAGAACGGGGTTTCGTAGACGGCGTGGACCTTGATGACCAGGCCCATCGACTGGTGCTGGTGGGTGACGTGCTGGCGTCGCGGCAGCGGCGGGTTGTAGGAGATGCGCGAGTAGAGGTTCGGTGGGACAGCGATGATGACCTTCTTGGCGTTGACTGTGACGTCGGTGCCGTGGGCCCGCACTCCTTGCTCGGACCAATCGAGCTTAAGCACCGGGTTGTTCAGGAAGACGTCCTGGCCCAGGACCTTGGCCACGGCGATCGAGACACCCTGCATGGTCCCCACGATGCGCCGGTCCAGGATGAAGTCCTCGTCCACGAGGTTGGCGAAGGACCCCGCGGAGGCGGACATCAGCAGCGCCTGCAGCGCGGAGAAGGTGTGGGCGGGTTTGGTGAGCATGCCGCCGGCGATGAACAGGCCGACGTTGTTGCAGGCCGCTTCGTCGGTGGAGAGGGTACGCAGCCAATGGTGGAAGGAGATCATGTCCAGTTCCTCGGCGCGCGGGTGCTCCCATGGGGCGTCCGGGTCGACCTGTGCGGTGAGTCGGTCCATCTCGGCAATGAGCCGGTTCATTTCTGCCACCGTGGATTCACCAACCGGGAAGTCCTCGCCGGTGTAGACGGTGCGTTGACCGGCTTCGGATATGTAGACCGAGGCGCCGGCCTTGTAACGCTCGTAGGTCTCGATGCCCAGCTCCTCGATCAGCGAGTACAGGCCGGTCTGGTCCGGGGAGATCCACTGGCCGCCGATCTCGATGGTGGCTCCGTCCATGTCTTCGCTCCAGGTGCGACCGCCGACGCGGTCGCGTGCCTCGAGCACTGCTACTGATTTTCCGGCCTTGCGTAGCTCGTAGGCTGCGGTTAGGCCAGAGGGGCCGGCTCCGATGATGACGACGTCGCGATCCAGGATTCTCATGGTTCCCACTTCTTCCGAGGTTTTAAATGAATGTCGTTCATTTACTAGACTGGTTCTATAGTAAGGCATAAAGTGCAGTGTTGTGAAGTAGGCCACGTCAGGAGCGGACTTTGAATGTGAAGCAGGAACCGGGATCTCCCGCCAGGGAACCGCGCCGTCGCGCGGGCAGGCCACGGTCGGTGGTGCTGGATCGCGAGCTGATCGCCCAGGCGGCACTGAAGCTTGTAACCACTGGTGGCTACGCCTCGCTGACCATGTCGGGCGTGGCCAAGTCGCTATCGGTCTCGCCCTCGGCGCTGTACAACCACGTGGAGTCCAAGCAGGAGCTCATGCAGTGGATCCAGGAAATCGTGATGGACGGGGTCGACTCAACGGTCTTCGAAACCCTGCCACTGGCTGAAGCGCTGATGGCCTGGGCGGTGACCTACCGCGATGTTCTCGCCGGGCACGCACCGCTGATTCCGCTCATCGCGGTGTTGCCGGTTTCGGGGTCTCCACACACGCTGGAAATGTACGAGAAGGTCGCCGCCGGATTCGCCCGAGCCGGGTGGGAGTCCGCGCAGATCGTCCCGGCCATCGTGGCCATTGAATCGTTCATCTTCGGCTCGGCACTTGATGTCACGGCCCCGCTGGACATCTTCGACCCGGGACCGAATGCCGGAAAAATCCCGAAGTTCGAATCCGCACTGGCCGCGCAACGTGCCAGTGGCCAGCCCAGCGCCGATGCAGCATTCAACACCGGGCTGCGAGCCATCGTGGGCGGGCTGGTCGGTTCCGGCGACCGGCGCCATTGATCCTTGTCAGCAGTGGATCACACACTAGTCTTGGGGCATGACACAAACCCCTGAACGCGGCACGAGCCCAATCGGCCGACTCCTGGCCAAACTGAGCGCAAAAAACTGGATCGCGGTGCTGGGCGGAATCCTGGCCGTGGTCTTCATCCTGCAGAACCACCAGCGCGTGAGGATCGAGTTCCTTTTCCTGGATACGAGAGCCCCGTTGTGGATTTCCCTCGGTGCCGTGCTGCTGATCGGTTGGATCATCGGACGGTTTTCTTTCCGCAAGCGCTGAGCACCCCCTGACCCATAGAAAAACGCCCCGTTGGAACACCCGCCCAAGGGCGTGGTTCCACGAGGCATCGGATAACACGCGCTGATGACTACATCATCGGGGTACTCATGACCTGCATCATCAGTTCCGGGTCCCCGAACTTAACGATAACCCAGCCCATGCCGCCAATGAAGGCCGCCGAGGCGAGCGCCCAGGCGCCGGTGAGCTTAGCCATGAACCGGATTTCCTTGCGGCTGACAGGCAGCCGGTCGGCTGAGTAATCGTCGGCGGCCTTGCCGAACCGCTCGGCCGGGGTAAGCGCGGCCATGGCGTTGAGGCTGACGAGGAAGTTCGAGGCCGTGTCGACGCTGCCATCGACGAGCCGAGCACGGGTGAGGTTGTTCTTACGGTCCTGGGTCATCTCAACAATGCTGGACCCGTGGCGGGCCAACAAGATGTCTTCACCCAATGGCATTGCCTTGCGCACCAACAACATTCACTATCCCCTTTTCGCTCGCGGGGAAAGCCGACACCCGCACATATCTCGATCGTTACAATATCGAGATTACGTGCACATTCTCACTCTCATGCACTATTATGCGCTTTCGGTTGGCAAGCTCACAGGGGGGTGTGGCCCGCGCCGCCCCAAAGCCGTGGCCCGCCACACATCAAGGGTCTTACCGTGTATAAAAATGCACAATGACGCCGATCATCCACACCGACGACGCCAGGGCCGCGCAGCCGAATTCAACCAGCACGCCCAAGCCCATGGCCTTGAGTGCCGCACCGGAGGAACGCAGCGCCGCGCCGAAGTCCCTGCGCCGCCAGTACTCCCCCACGATCAGGCCCAGTGCGAAGCCGGCAAAAAGTCCCACCACCGGAACCACAAACATGCCCACTATCGCCAATGCGATGGCCAGGAGGATCGATCCGCGCGGAATCTGCTGTTGCTTCAGGTTCCGGCCGGTGAACACCGTCGAGGCGCTCCACCCGGCGAGCGCGATGCCGATGCCGATGCCCGCGCACCACCAAGCGGCGGGGCTACCTAGGATCCAGCCCCAGGCCAGCAGCGTGCCGATGGCCAACAGGCTGCCGGGGAGCACGGGAATAACCGTGCCCAGCACGGCGATCGCCAGGAGCAACCCGGCACCGAGGGTCGTGATGATTTGAAGGTCCACGATCCCAAGTCTGGCAGGTGCGACCCCCGGAAGGACGTGACGCGCCGTAGGCTTTAGTCTCCGACGATGGCCCAACTGCCGGCGGCCTTGTATTCACTGTCGAAGATGTCTTCCCCGGCGCCGGCCTCCATGGGGTAGTTTTTGAGGTTTCCAGCCCAGTAGCGCAGTGCGCGGCCCAGTTCTGCTTCGGGGTCCACCTTCATGGCCTCGGTGTTCATGTCGACTTCGAAAATGAATTTCACGTGCCCACACTCCTTGGTTCGCGCCGGCGCCGGTTTTGGAAGGCACCGCCGCCTATGTTTTCCCATCCTAGGTGCCCGTTTGCCGGTTGGGCCATGACGAAACGCGCGACCGGGTGGAGCGCCCGGCAAAAACTCCTCGCGAAAGATTGTTGAACAATCCGTCTTATTGGTGCATCCTTTAAGGAACCACTACAAGAGACGGGGGTCACAGATGACTTACATCGACCTGAATTCCGACGTCGGGGAATCCTTCGGCAACTGGTCCATGGGCGACGACGCCGCCATTTTCACCTCCGTATCCTCGGCAAATGTTGCCTGCGGATTCCACGCAGGGGACCCCAGCACCATTGCGGCGACCTGCCGCGACGCGCTCGCCGCGTCCGTCACCATCGGCGCCCACGTCGGCTACCGGGACCTGGCCGGATTCGGCCGCCGCTTCCTTGACTGCTCCCCCACGGAACTCGCCGATGACGTGCTCTACCAACTCGGTGCACTCGAGGCACTGGCCCGCGCGGCAGGCTCCGAGATCAAGTACGTCAAGCCGCACGGCGCCCTGTACAACACCATCGTGCACCACGAGGCGCACGCCCAGGCCGTCATCGACGCCATCGTCGCCTTCGGCTCCCAGCTTCCGGTGCTGCTGCTGCCCGGCTCCGTGGCCCTGGCCAAGGCGGAAGCCGCCGGGCTGCGCCCCGTCGCCGAAGCCTTCGCCGATAGGAACTACAACCCCGACGGCACCCTGGTCTCCCGCCGCGAAGCCAACGCGGTATTGCACGATGCGGCAACGGTCACCGCCAACATGGTCCGGCTGGCCACCGAGGGCACCATCGTGGCCATCGACGGCTCGGTGATTCCGATGAATGCCGAAAGCATCTGCGTCCACGGGGACACCGCCGGCGCCGTGGCCATGGCCACGGCCGTGCGCCAGGGACTCCAAGACGCCGGCGTCAGCATCAAGAGCTTCGTATGAGTGTGCTTGGCACCCGCTTTGCTGGCACCCGGTCGGTGTTGGTCGAACTCTCGGATCTGGACTCGGTACTGGCCCTGGGCGCCATATTGGAGGCTTCCCCACTGCCGGGCCAATGCGATCTGCTCACCGCGGCCTCCACCATCCTGATCAAGGCCGACTCCTGGGCCAACGCCCGCAGCATCGCCGCGGCGATCCCGGCGCTGGAACTTGGCACCGCGGCGCCGGACACCGGCTCGCTGGTATCCATCGATGTGCATTACGACGGCGAGGACCTAGAGGAGGTCGTCAGGCTCACCGGGCTGAGCCCCGAGGCAGTCATCAACGCCCACACCTCCCAACAGTGGCGGGCCGCCTTCGGTGGGTTCGCCCCCGGATTCGCCTACCTGCATAGAGAAAACCAGCTGTTGCAGGTACCGCGCCGCGACACCCCGCGCAAGGCGGTCCCCGCCGGCGCCGTCGCCCTGGCCGGGGACTACTCGGCCATCTACCCGCGCATCTCCCCCGGCGGCTGGCAGCTGATCGGGCACACCGATGCGGTGCTCTGGGATCTGCAACGGGAAAATCCTGCGCTGATCCGTCCGCAGGACCGGGTGCAATTCACCGCCTCCCGCGCCTCGCTGACCCTCTCCACCCCTGCCGCTCCCCAGGCAGCCCCCGTCTCTGTGGCGCCGGGCTCCCCCAGCCTGGAAATTCTTGACCCGGGACTCCAATCCCTCATCCAGGACCTGGGCCGACCGGGGCTGGGCAACCTCGGGGTCTCCGCCGCGGGTGCTGCCGATACAAGCTCGGCCCGCGCCGCCAACCGGCTGGTGGGCAACTCCCCCTCGGCGGCACTGATCGAAAACCTGCTGGGCTCCATGACCCTGCGCGCCATCGGGGACGCCGTCCTGGCCGTGAGCGGAGCCAACGCCGAGCTGCTGATCACCCCGGTGGACACCGACGACTTCCACGAGGAACGCGTGGCCCCCATGAACACCCCCTTCGCCTTGCTGGACGGCGAGACGCTGGTGCTCTCGCCAACCGGCGGCGGGCTGCGCAGCTACCTGGCCGTACGCGGAGGCTTCGATGTCGCTCCGGTGCTGGGCTCCTGCTCCACCGATTCCATGTCAGGGATCGGGCCCGCCCCGCTGGCCGCCGGGACCCTGCTGGGCATTAACCCCATCCACGGCGCCCATGTGGTGGGCAATCCCGAGCCTTCCACCTTGCCCCGCCCCGCGGCCGACGGCTGCCACATCTTGCGCATTGCCCCGGGCCCACGCGAGGACTGGTTTGGCGGCGCGGGCCTGGAGCAGCTGACCGGCCAAACATGGGTGGTCTCGGCCGAGTCCAACCGGGTGGGCGTCCGGCTGGCCCTGACCGACGGGGCCGAACCGTTGGAGCGGATCCGCACCGGCGAGTTGGCCTCCGAGGGCGTCGCCGTCGGTGCCCTGCAGGTTCCGCCCTCCGGGTTGCCGGTGCTCTTCCTGGCCGATCACCCGGTCACCGGCGGTTACCCGGTCATTGCCGGGCTCATCGCCGAAGACGTGCCCGCCGCGGCGCAACTGGTCCCCGGCACCCGCATCCGCTTTGAACTTGTTGATCCGCTGACCCACCATCCACTTGCACCGCTGACCGCGCGTACCGAAGGAAACCCAGCATGAAGAAGATCCTGATCGCCAACCGCGGCGAAATCGCCGTCCGTATTGCCCGGGCCTGCGCCGATGCCTCATTGGTGTCCGTGGCCGTGTATTCGGACCCCGATGCCGATGCGCTGCATGTGCGCCGCGCCGATGAGGCCTACGCACTGGGCGGCACCACCGGGGCCCAGACCTACCTGGACATCGACAAGATCCTTGATATCGCCGCCCGCTGCGGCGCCGACGCGGTGCACCCGGGCTACGGCTTCCTGTCCGAGAACGCCGACTTCGCCCAGGCCGTCCTGGACTCCGGGCTAATCTGGATCGGGCCCACCCCGGACGCCATCCGCGCGCTGGGCAACAAGGTCACCGCCCGCGAGATCGCCGTGCGTGCCGGTGCCCCGCTGGTGCCGGGCACCGATGGGCCGGTTCAATCCGGTGCCGAGGTCCGTGCCTTTGCCCAGGAGTTCGGGCTGCCGGTGGCTATCAAGGCGGCCTTCGGCGGCGGAGGGCGCGGGATCAAGGTGGTGCGCACCTTCGAGGAAATCGACGATGCCTTCGACTCCGCGGTCCGCGAGGCCACCGCCGCCTTTGGCCGCGGCGAATGCTTCGTCGAACGCTTCCTGGACAAGCCCCGCCACGTCGAGGCCCAGGTTCTGGCGGACACCCACGGCAACGTCGTGGTGGTCGGCACCCGTGACTGCTCGTTGCAGCGCCGCAACCAAAAGCTCGTCGAGGAGGCCCCGGCCCCGTTCCTCAGTGATGAACAGCGCACCTCCATCCATGCCTCGGCCAAGGCCATCTGTGCCGAGGCCGGCTACGTGGGCGCAGGAACCGTCGAATACCTTGTGGCTCCCGACGGGCTGATCTCGTTCCTGGAGGTCAACACCCGGCTGCAGGTCGAGCACCCGATCACCGAGGAAACCACCGGCGTGGATCTGGTGGCCGAACAGTTCCGCATTGCCAATGGCCAGGAAATCAGCTTCACCGAGGACCCGGTGCCCACCGGGCACTCCTTCGAGTTCCGGCTCAACGCCGAGGACCCTGCCCGTGGCTTCCTGCCCGGCCCTGGACGCATCACCGCCTTTGAAGCCCCCACCGGTTCCGGCGTGCGCGTGGATTCAGGGGTGCGCACCGGTTCGGTGGTCCCCTCGCACTATGACTCCCTGATGGCCAAGCTGATTGTCACCGGTGCCACCCGCGACCAGGCGTTGCGCCGGGCCAAGGTTGCCCTGGATGAGATGGTCATCTCCGGGGTGCCCTCGGTGTTGCCCTTCCACCGCTCGGTGGTGCGCAATGCGGACTTCACCAACAATGACGCCTACGGGGTTTACACCACCTGGATCGAAACCGAGTTCGCCGAAGAGCTGGCTTCCAGCCCGGAAATCGCTGCGTCCGAACCCGATGCGGAGCGTGAGACACTGACCGTCGAGGTCAACGGCAAGGCCATGCACATCGGTTTGCCGGCCTCGCTGGTTGCCTCGATCCGCCACGGCGGCACGGGTTCGGCCCTGGAGGCGTCCGCCGACACCGTGGCCACTGCCGCCAACGAGGCCACGGTGCTGGCCCCCATGAACGGGAACCTGGTCAAGTGGGTTGCCGCCGAGGGTGCCACGGTCGCCGAGGGCGATACCGTGGCGGTGCTCGAAGCCATGAAGATGGAATCGAATATCACCGCGCACCGCGCCGGGACCTTCAGCCAAGGCACCCATGAACCAGGAATGCCGGTGGCTCGCGGCGAAGCACTCGGGAACATCGCTTAACGCATCAGGTCCCGGGCACGGGCTTGGAATAGATTGGATGAATGCCCATGAACCCCATGATCTCTTCCCTGCCGCTGGCCGAGGGATCGACCCACGCACACACCGGCGCGTGGGTCGCAGCGGTGCTGCGCTCCCGCATCGCCGAGGGTGCACTGTTGCCCGGCGCCAAGCTCTCCGAGCTGGCGCTGGCCCAGGCCATGGGAGTTTCCCGCAATACGCTGCGGGAGGCCTTCGCGGTCCTGGACCACGAATTGGTCCTCACCCGCATCCCCAACCGCGGAGTTTACGTTTCCTCCCCCGGCCCCGAAGGCGTGCGGGAGATCTATTCGGTGCGCCGGATGATCGAACCCGCCGCGGTGTTGTGGGCCCCGAATCTTGATGTCGAGGCCCTGTCGGCGGTCATTGGCGATGCCCGCGCCGCGCTGGCGGAGGGCGACATCGCCAAGATGGCCGATGCCAACCAGTGCTTCCACGAGGAACTGGTCCGCGCCACCGGCAGCCGACACCTGCAGGAGCTGATGACCAAGGTCCTGGCGCAGATGCGCCTGGTCTTCCACGCCATGGGAGACGCTCCGGACTTCCACTCGCACTATGTGGAATTGAACGCCGGGTTGGTGGAACTCTTGGTGGCGGGGAAACGCGAGGAGGCCTCGGCGCAGTTGCGCGGCTACCTCGACCGCGCCGAGGCCGAGCTCTTGGCCCACCTGGAGGTCGGCGAAGAGGAATAGGACGCAGCGCCAAGGTCCTACATGTTCAGGGTGATCTTGGCGTCCTTGCGCAGCGTCTCGGTGTATTTCTTGACAGCCGCGCCTTCCTTCTGGAGCTTGAGCTGCTGTGCCAGCTCCTTCTTGATGTCATCGTACTTCGGCGCCTTGGCACCCTTCTCGTCCGTGGTCGACTGGCCCTTGTACTGGTCAAGAACGACCTGGTAGGCGGCCTTGGTTTCCTTTTCGGAGGGCTTGAAGTCGCCTACCTCTTTGGAAATCAACCGCTCGACCTCAAGCTGAGTCTTCAGCTGCAGACGCACCGCGTCCTCGTTCAGGCCTTGCTTGTCCATGGCTGCCAAGAACGCCTTGGTGTCCATCTCATTGGACTTGGCCACGTCACCGAGCGCTGCCGTCATGTCTTTCTCCGTGGCGAAGATCTTCTTCTTGGCCGCCTGTTGGATCAACAGCTCGGTGTTCACCAGACCCTCCGCGGTCTGCTTGCGCAACTGTTCTTGATCCATTTTTTCACCGGACATTTCCGCCTGCTGCTGGACTTGGGCGAATTGGCCTTCATAGATCCGCACGAAATCGTCCTTGGTGATCTCTTCTCCGTTGACGGTGGCGACCACGTCGGGGACCTTGGACACATCGGGCGTCGGACCCTCGGCTTCCGCCGCCGCAGATTCTTCGGCGGCCTCACTGGATACCGCAGCCGCTTCCGGCTCTGCCGCGGCACTGCATCCGGTCATGAACGACAATGAGGCGACCAGCGCCATGGATAGAACCCATTTTTTCTGCAACATAAACTCCCAGCATTTGGATAGACCCTTGGAAGACTAACAGGCGAAACATGGCGGTCGCTGGACACCCGGTGGCCCGCTGGATGGCAGGGGCTGTTTCCAAGCACCCCGGGGCGCAGCACAACGCTGAGGCAACGTTGTTGCCACCGGCCTGTCGATTAGTGCACCGGTCGTGGACGCTGGGGCCCAGGAGGCGGACGTCAATCGCGGCGGTGCAGGCGGCACGCTGTGCCCGGGTGTTGCTGTCCGGAGCCTTCAGCGCGGGCCCGGTGCTGGCCGTCGCCGGGTGCGCCGCCCCCATCCACACGTCCGATCCGTGCATGCCGCCGGCTTACACCCTAGAATCCCCGGTCGCTGCCCCGGGCGAAACCCTGGGGATATCGGCGCCCGGTGCCACGTGCAACCCGGGCTACGGCAAGGATGCCCAGGTGCGCATCGAACTCGTCGACAACCAGCAGCAGGTCGTGTCCACCGAGCTGGCTCCGATGTCGGATGACGGCGCGTTCACCCACGACCTGCGCATCCCCGGTGGAACCACGCCGGGTTCCTACGGCATCACGGCCATTCCGGATGGGCTGGATTGGTGCGACGACACCGGCCGCGACAACCGCTTGTGTGTCGCCGACCTCGGGGTCAATGGCATATCCGCGGCCCGTGCATCCTGTGCCGTGCCCCGAATCGGGTTCCAGGTCACCACGTGACCGGTGGGCGATCGGGCACCACCTGGGTCAGTGGGTCGATTGTTCGTGCCCATGCTCGAGAGGCAGCGGTTCGACCCGCTCCAGGGCGTGGGGCAGGAACCTGCGCGAGTTCGTCCCGATGAAGGCCAGGGACACCAGGGCCAGGCCCATCATGGCGGCCATGATCCAGGCGCCGTCGGCCCATTGCGCGGCCACCGCGACCGCGGTCGGGGCGAGGAAGCCCACGTAGGCCAGCGTGTAGAAGAACCCGGTGAGCTTGCCCAGCTCGTGGGCCGCGGCCAGCCGCTGGATCTCCAGCAACCCGCCGACCATCAGCAGCCCGTTTCCGCAGCCCAGCACCGCGGATGCCACCAGCCCCAGCGCCGGGCTTGGCAACAGGATTGCCGCAAGCAGGGAGGCCAGACCCACGAAAACGATGACGGTGCCGGTGAGCAGCGAGCGGGCCGAAACCACGGTGTCCAGCCGGCGGGCCAGCGGCTGTATCAGCACGCTGCAGCCCAACGTGATGGCCACCGCGGCGGTGGCGTACGCCAGCCGCCCCTCCCCCAGCCCGGGGATGACGGCGGGGACGACGGCAAATCCGGTGGTGCCGGAGGCAAACACCCACAGCGCCGCCGGCGCGACCACCAGCCGGAACCGTTTGCGGGCCTGCGGGTTGGCGGCCTGCGCTTGCGCGGCCCCGCCTAAGGAGGCTCCTGCTCTGCGGGTCTCGGGCAGCCTGGCCACCACGAAGAGCACGGGAACGCACAGTGCGATGTGCACCGCGTACGGGAGGAACGCCGGGGCGGGGGCGTTGTTGGCCAGCAATCCGCCGACCACCGGGCCGAACCAGAACCCGGCGCTGGTCAGCAGGGACGCACGCCGGGCTCCCGAGCCTGCCACCGAGTGCAGGTCCCACGGCGCCTGGGAGAGTTCCTTGACCCAACTGGTGGCGGCGGCCATCACCAGACCCGTGGCGACGCCGGCCATGAGGCGCCCGGCAAAGAGCGGAAGGGCCCCGAAGATCGAGCCCATCATCGCCACGTTGGCCGCCATGGACAGGGCCACGGCAAAGAGGGTGATGTGTTTGCGCCCGGTCCGGTCCGAATAGCGCCCGCCAAGCAACAACGCCGGCACCAGGCCCAGCACGTACACGCCGAGCATCGAGGTGACCATGACCTCGGAGAAGCCGTGCTCCTGCCGGTAGTACACCAGCAGGGAGACGAACTGGTTCGCGCCCCAGCCGACCATCATCAGGCTCAGTGCTGCGGGGAACCAGGGCTTGGGCGTGCGGGACATCGGGATGTGTACTCTTGGCTTTCGTTCGGCGGGGATCGGTGAAGAATTCAGGAAACCGTGCATACCAGTGTTTCACGCCCGGCCGGACCGCCCAGCGTCATGACGAGCCGGCGGCTACCGGGTCGTTTCGGGCCGGGCCCGGCGCACCTGGCGGGACTCGACCCGCTCCAGGGCATGCGGCAGGTGCTTGCGCGAGTTCAGCGCGACGACGCCCAACGAGATGGCGCACAGCACGATGGTCCCGGCCATGATCCACGTGTTCGAGACCCACTGGGCGATGAACGCCACCGCGGTCGGCGCGAGGAACCCCGCGTAGGCCAGCGTGTAGAAGAACCCGGTCAGTGTGCCGAGCTCGTCGGGACCGGACGCACGCTGCAGCTCAAGCAGCCCGCCGACCATCAGCAGCCCGTTGCCGCAGCCCAGCAGGGCCGCCGCCGCGAGCCCCAACACCGGGCTGTTCAGCAGGATCGCGGCCAGCACGGTGCCCATGCCCAGCAGCACCACCGCGACGCCGGTCAGCAGCGAGCGGGCGCTGCTGGTGGTGTCTACGCGGCGGGCCAGCGGCTGGATGAGCACGCCGCAGCCCATGGTGATCGCCACCGCCACGGTGGTGTAGGCCAGGCGTTCTTCCCGCATGGCCGGGACCATTTCAGGGATGACGACAAACCCCATGGTGGCGGCCGCGAAGACCCAGGGTGCAGCCGGGGCGATGACCGCCCGGAAGCGCTTGCGTCCGGCGCCGGAGCGCGGGGCGGGGGCACCGCCCGAGGCTACCGGCCTTGCCACGCTCGGGACCGGGCGCGGTTGCCGCTTCCTGGTTTCGGGCAGCCGCACCAGCACGAAGAGCAGCGGGACGCAGAGCAGGATGTGCACCACGTACGGGACGATGTCGGGCACCGGTGCCCAGGCCACCAGCATCCCGCCGGTCACCGGGCCAAGCCAGAAGCCCGCCGAGGTCAGCAACGAGGCCCGCCGCGCCCCGGAGCCCGGCACCGAGGAGGCGTCCCAGGGCAGCTGGGAGAGTTCCTTCACCCAGCTGGTCGCCGCGGCCATGGCCAGGCCCGTCGCCGTTCCGGCCAGCAGCCTGCCGATGACCAGCGGCACCGGGCCGAAGGCCGAGCCCATCAGCGCAAAGCTGGCCGCCATGGACAGGGCCACGGCCAGGATCGCCAGCCGCTTGCGTCCGGTGCGGTCCGAGTAACGGCCACCCAACAGCAGCGCAGGGACCAGGCCCACCACGTATATGCCCAGCAGCGAGGTCACCAGGACCTCGGAGAATCCGTGCTCCTCCCGGTAATGGACCAGCAGCGACACGTACTGGTTGGCACCCCAGCCGACCATCATCAGGCTTAGCGCCGCGGGGAACCAGGGTTTGGCGGGGCGGGACATGGCTGAGATCTCGATCCTTCAACGGGCGGTGGCATGCGTGCTTGCTGGCAAGTGTTTCATGGTTTGACCCCATCAACGGGGTTGATGACTTGGCGCAGCACCGTCCGGGTTGCGGCGCGCCCGATACACTGGGTGGGGTGGGTGAACAGCCCCGGCAATGCCCGAATCCCGAGCAGCCAGCACCCGCCCTGGTTGAGCGGCTGGTGGCAGGACAGGTGCCGCTGACCGTGTGCCCGCTGTCAAACGTGCGGCTGCGAACGGTTGACACCATGGCCGGGCATCCGTTGCGGCGGATGCTGGAGGCTGGACTGAAGGTGTCGATCCACTCGGATGATCCCGCCTACTTCGGCGGCTACCTGGACACGAACTTTGCCGCGGTCATCGGGCAGTTCGAGCTGAGCCGCGGGGAGCAGGCGGTGCTGGCCCGGAACTCGATCGAGTCTTCCTTCCTGGAGGAGCCGGCGAAGGCGCGCCTGTGCGCCGAGGTGGACGTCTGGCTGGCCGCCGAACACCTGTAGCCGGCAGTCAAGGGCGCCCGGGAAGCGAACGGCTGGGAACAACGGTCGCTTCCCGGGCGCGGGATGCACGGCCATCGGGTTCCTGGGGGGAGAACCGGGCCGCGCTTCCCACGGGCGTCGACGCTGGGCAGCAGCCCGGCAACGACGGCCCTTTGGAGCGCCAGGAAGAACCCTGCATGGGGGGGGGGAACAGGGACTTCCATGGCGGATCGAGGACCACGAACCGGCTCCCGCTGAAACCGGCTCGTGGAAGAGCTGCCTTGCTAGGGCACCAGGTAGTTGCTGTCGCGGGCGTCGGTGATCAGCATGTGCCCGGGCGCGTGGCCGATGGCCAGCGCGGGCCTGGATTCCATGACGGCGGCCTGTGGGGTGACCCCGCAGGCCCAGAACACCGGGATGTGCCCGGCGGGGATGTCCACCGGATCGCCGAAGTCGGGCTTCGACAGATCCATGATGCCCAGTTCCTCCGGGTTGCCGATGTGCACCGGGGCCCCGTGGACCGCCGGGTAGCGGGAGGTGATGCGCACGGCATCGGAAACCTGGGAGGCGGGGATCGGACGCATCGACACCACCATGGGCCCGGACATCGACCCGGCCGAGGCGCTGCGGATGTTCGACTTGAACATCGGTACGTTCACACCCGCCTCGATGTGGGCGATCTGGATGCCGCCCTCCATCAATGCGGTCTCGAAGGTGAAGGAGCAGCCGACGATGAAGGTGACCAGGTCATCGCGCCAGTACCCGGTCAGGTCGGTCGGTTCGGCGACCTTCACGCCGTTTTCGTAGACCACGTACTTCGGCACGTCGGTGCGGATGTCCCCGCCCTTCAGCAGTTCCCCGCTGGTCTCCCCGGCGTCCAGCACGCCCAGGATCGGGCAGGACTTGGGGTTGCGCTGGGAGAAGAGCAATACGTCGAAGGCCTGGTCTTTGGGCACAATGATCAGGTTTGCCTGCGCGTAGCCCAGGGAGAACCCGGCGGTGGGCACCGCCAGTCCGTTGCGGAAGAGTTCACGTGCCTGTGCCGGGGAGAGAGTGGTGCGATCCTCCGGAAGCATGGTGCTGCCTGGCGTGTTGGTCATGTGAGGTGTTTTCCTTTCGGAAAGCTCGAGGCTGGGGATCAATGGCGCGGGCGTGGTGGTTAGGCCCAGAGCTTGGATAGGCCGGCCAGCGAGTTCCAACCCAGGTAGAGGGTCAGCAACCAGGTCGCGACACCGATTCCCAGCAGCCACTTGGGGTAGGCGTAGCCGTGCAGCAGGTCCCGGCGGCGCCATGCGGCGTAGAGCAGGATCGCAAAGCCGAAGGGGAGGATCAGTCCGTTGAAGGCGCCGGCGAAGATCAGCAGCGTCTGCGGGGCTTGACCCAGGAAGAGGTAGATGACCGCACAGACCGCGATGAAGGCCACGGTGATCAGGTTGCGGGTGCGCTCGGGGGTGGTGGACTTGGTGATGAAGGAAACCGAGGTGTACGCGGCGCCGATCACCGAGGTCAGTGCCGCGGCCCAGAGGATCACGCCGAAGGAGCGCATCCCGATCTCGCCTGCCGCATGGCCAAAGGCCTCGGCGGCCTTGTTGTCGCTGGTGAGCACGACGCCGCCGGCGACTACGCCGAGGATTGCCAAGAAGAGCAGCACGCGCATGATGCCGGTGACGATGATGCTCAGGATCGAGGTCCTGGTGATGTCCTTGACGTTCTCGATGCCGGCCGCACCGGAGTCGAGCATGCGGTGGGCGCCGGCGTAGGTGATGTAACCGCCGACGGTGCCGCCGATCAGCGTGGTGATGATCAGGAAGTTGATGTTCTCCGGCATGACCGAGTTCTTCAAGGCCTCGCCCACCGGAGGTGCGGCGACGATGGCCACGTAGAGCATCAGCAGGATCATGATGGCACCGAGCAGCACCACGATCTTGTCCAGGGCCATGCCTGCACGCTTGGACAGGAAGATCAGGATCGCCACGACCGCGGAAAGGATGCCGCCGATCTTGGGGTCCAGCCCCATCATGGCGTTGACACCCAGGCCGGTTCCGGCAATGTTGCCGATGTTGAAGACCATGCCGCCGATGAAGACCAGGGCAGCCAGGGCCCAGCCGATGCCGGGGAGGATTTTATTGCCCAGTTCCTGGGCACGGAGTCCGGAGACCCCGATGATGCGCCAGACATTCAGCTGGACGGCGATGTCCACCAGAATCGAGACAAGGATCGCGAAGGCGAACGATGCTCCGATCTGGACGGTGAATTCGGTGGTTTGGGTGATGAAGCCCGGCCCGATGGCGCTGGTGGCCATGAGGAACATGGCGCCGAGCATTGCTGTGCGCCGGGCTGAAGCACTGAGCTTCGGTTTTGTGCCTGGAGTGGTCATGATTCCATCCATCGGGTTGCGGGTGACTGCTGTCACAGGGTGGGGAGCGATGAGAAGTACATTACAGGTTGTTGAACAATCCTGGCAAGAGGTTGTTCAACAATCTTTGTCGGTTGGTGGCGCGGCCAGCTCCGGTTTCAAGAATGCACAGCAGGTCCGGCATCCAGCACGGGGCCCCCGTGGGCGACGGGACGGTGCCCAGGTTGGACCGCGCGTGCACGGATCAGGCAGTCGACATGGTGTGGGTCCGGCCCCATCCGCTTCGACGCAGCGGCGCACGTCAGGTGATCGTTGTGCGCGCATTCGAAGCGCGGGAAACGCGTCGGCCATGACGAAGCCCTTGAACCGGCGGCCACGCGGGTTTCGGGCCGCTCCGCCCTCTCACGGTAACCCCAAAAGGTCAGGAAATTTGGTGCAGGACGCGTCTCTCAATCGGGAAAATTTCACCACGGAAAACACCCGTCCGCCCTGCATTCTGCTTCCGACTCCGAAACCCGTAGCATCCTGCCCATCCCCCATGCCGCAGTGTCTCAGTGTCGCACCTCACGCACCCCGGGGCCTGTGGGTTGTAGCCTGAGCGGGTGAAGTTTCTCAACGATATTAACCCCGCCCACGACCTGACCTACAGCGATACCTTCATGGTGCCCTCACGATCGGCGGTGGCATCCCGCTCCGGAGTGGACCTGACCACCCCGGATTCCGTGGGCACCACCATCCCGCTGGTGGTCTCCAATATGACGGCGGTGGCCGGCAAGCGCATGGCCGAAACCGTCGCCCGACGCGGCGGGATCACGATCCTGCCGCAGGATATTTCTCCGCTGGCCCTGACCGACATGGTCTCCCAGGTCAAGGCAGCCCATCCGGTGTTTGAAACGCCGATCACGGTAGATGTCAACGACTCGGTCTCCATCGCGTTGGCGTTGCTGGGCAAACGCTCGCACGGGGCCGCAGTGGTGCTCGACGGGCACCAGCCGGTAGGCATCATCACGGAGAAGGACTGCCAAGAGGTCGACCGATTCACCCCGATTTACCAGGTCATGACCTCCGAAATTGTCACGGCGTCCAAGGACGAGCACCTGGATTCGGTTTTCGAGACCATGGCCGCCCGGCACCTGGGCATGGTTCCGGTGCTCGATGGCGAACACCTCGCCGGGGTACTCACCCGCAAGGGCGTGCTGCGTTCGGCCCTCTATACCCCGGCACTTGATCCGGCCGGCCGGCTGATGGTCGGTGCCGCGGTGGGCATCAACGGAGATGTCGGATCCAAGACCCGGGAACTACTTGATGCCGGGGTCGATGTCCTGGTGTTGGACACCGCCCACGGCCACCAGGAAAAAATGCTTGAGGCCCTGCCGGTGGCCGTGGCGGCCCGCGACGACTTTGCCCAAGGCACCGGGCGCCGAATCCAGGTTGCCGCCGGCAACGTGGTTTCGGCCGCCGGCACCATCGATCTGGCACGCGCCGGAGCCGACATCCTCAAGGTCGGGGTGGGCCCCGGTGCCATGTGCACCACGCGGATGATGACCGGAGTGGGGCGCCCGCAATTCTCCGCCGTCTTGGAATGCGCCACTGCGGCGCAGGAATCGGGCGCCGAGGTCTGGGCCGACGGCGGGGTCAAGTACCCGCGCGATGTCGCACTCGCCCTAGCCGCCGGGGCCGCCAGCGTCATGATCGGCTCCTGGTTCGCCGGGACCTATGAATCGGCCGGGGACCTGGCCTCCGACGGGGACGGCCGGCTCTACAAGGAAAGCTTCGGCATGGCCTCGGCCCGCGCGGTCAAGCAGCGCACCAAGCACCAATCGGCCTTCGACCGGGCGCGTGCGGCGCTCTTCGAAGAGGGGATCTCGCACTCGCGGATGTATCTGGACCCGCAGCGTCCGGGGGTGGAGGATCTTATCGATTCGATCGTTTCCGGGGTTCGCTCGGCCTTCAGCTATGCCGGTGCTGACTCGATTGCGCAGTTCCGCGAACGGGCCATCGTGGGTGTCCAGTCGGCTGCCGGATACGACGAGGGGCGACCACGCGAAGTTTCCTGGTAGGTCTTCGTTACAGCCAGGGCACGGCGCCCTGGCTGTGTTCGAAGACCAGCGAGGTCTGCGTGGTGGCAACGGCGGGATTGGCCGACAGGTTATCAAGCACGAATTGGCGTACGTCCTTGGAATCTCGCACTGCCACGTGAATCAGGAAGTCGTCCGCTCCGCCCAGGAAGAACAATTGGGTGACCCCGGGCTTGGCACGCATCTCCTCGGCGAAGGCCGACATCAGGTGTCGGGCCCCGGGGCGGATCTTCACGAAGATCAAGGCCTCCAGTGCGTGACCCAGAACCTCGGGATCAATTTCCAGGGTGAAGCGGCGGATGACACCGGCCGAGCGCAGGGCGTTGAGCCGCGCCAGGCAGGTGGAGGGGGCGATGCCCAGTTCCTCGGCCAGCGAGTTGTTGGTGCGCCGCGCATTTTCCGTGAGCATGCGCAGCAGTCCGCGGTCGATGTCATCAAGCTCGACGGGATTGACCTGGTGCATGTTTTTTTGGGTGATGGCCACGATGCTGCCCGGCTTTCGCAAAGATTCATTGGTTTCCTGAATCGTACCGATGTTTCTTTGCCTCGGGGATCAACTCGCCGCAGGAAGGACGCTTTCGGGAGGTTAGGCTCGTCAGCCGTTGCGGCGGCGATGACGGATCCACGCCAAGGTGATGATGACCAATACCAGTGCCCCGGCAACGATCCACTGCCAACCCAAGGCCAGCCAAGCGTAGACCACGGCCATGCCCACGGTGGAATAGATGGTGGCCCAGATCAGGCAACCGACCACGACGGCCGGAAGGTAGCGCAGCACCGGCATCCTGGCGATGCCCGCGCTGGCATTTACTGCTGTCTGGATGCCCACGGTCATGAACGAGAGCGGGATGGCAAAGATCCCCCATCGCTGGATGAAGCGCTCGGCACGGCGGTAGATCGGACCGGTCAGCACATGCTGGAAGCGGGTGTGTTTCACCCCGGAGGCAATGCCACGGCCGATCCAGTAGGTGCTGTTGGCCCGGGCCATGGAAAGCAAAAAGAGGAACGCGAAGGCCCAACCAAAGGGCGCGTCTCTTAACCAGTCCATGAGCCCCAGCATATCGGTGTAGGCAGCACGCTTCGGGCTTTGGTGAGCTAGCAGACAATGAGCGCCCCGGGTGTCGGTTCCCTCCTCGAATGAGTGCTTAAAACGTGGGTGGGGTGGCTACGGCACCGAGCGGATGTTGCGCACCAGCAGTGCGCCGCAGATCCCGATGAGGGCCGCGACAATGAACAGTGCGGTATACCCGCCGAGCAGCTTCACCGAGATGAACGCCAGGGTCGGGGCGATGACCTGCGGCAGCGCGTTGGCCACGTTGATCACTCCCATGTCCTTGCCGCGGCTCGTGGCCGAGGGCAGCACCTGGGTCAGCAGCGCGAAGTCCACGGCTAGGTAGGCTCCAAAGCCCAGTCCCAGCACCGCGGCACCGAGGATGGCCCCGGTGAAGTTCTGCGACACGGCAATGATCAAGGCGGAGCAGGCCACCACGATCGAGGAGCCGATCACGTAAATCTTCCGCTTGCCGCTCCTGTCGCTGACCGGGCCCACGAGCACGGCGCTGATGATCACCATAACCGCGTAGATTCCTGTCAGGATCAGCACCCCGCCGGCCGGGTTCGGGTAGCGGACCACATCGGTGAGGAAGAACAGCAGGTAGACGATCGTCATTTGGTTGCCGGTGTTCATCATGAAACGGGTCAGCCAGGCCCAGCCGAAGTCGCGATGAACCATCGGGTTGATCCAGAAGCCCTTGAAGAAATCCAGCAGATTGAAGGACTCCCGGAATTCGCGCGGCAGGGGCGGGTCATTGGGTCGCACCACATAGGGGATCACCGAAACCACCAGGGCCGCGGCGCAAATGAAGTAGCCCACGGCAATGTTTCCGGAAATCACGAAACCCACCACCGCCCCGAGCAATACCCCGACGGTCTGCCCCATGGCGGCCAGTCCCCCGATGGCACCGCGCCGGCGTTCGGGCACCCGGTCCGGGATCGTGGCGGTGACCGAAGAATATGCGGCGTTAGCCCCGGCTTGAAGCCCGCACCAGCCCAGCAGCATGAGCCCCACGGTGGTGGCCCCGGAGAGCAGCAACAGCGACGCGGCACCCAGAATCGCTCCAGCGAGGATCCAGGGGGAACGCCTACCCATCTTGGAGACCGTGCGGTCGGAGAGTGCACCGAAGAGCGGATTTGCCACCAATGCCACGGAGGCTCCGCATGCTGTGACCAACGACAGGATCGCTTCCTTGGACCCTGCATCAATCTCGGTGGCCTGCAAGCCCAGCAACACGTTGATGGGCGCAAAAAAGACGATGTTGATGCCGATATTAATGGCAACGATCGAGGCAACCCAACCGGCCTTGACGTTCTTGGTCGGGCTGCGGAGCGCCTCGGGCAGACCGGATTCTCCACCACCGGCCAACGCCGTGGGGTCGGTGGGATTGCTGGGCACCTAGATCACGCTCGAAAGCATTCCGGCACCAGTACCGAGTACGAGCGAACCAACGAGGATCCAGGTGATCATTTTGACGCGTTTACGAATTGATTCCATGGTTCGTTTATCGTAGGCGAGTTCAAGCACGGATGCCCCATCCCACGAAGTGATATTGCGCGGGCCGCAGTTCCAATCCCGCGAAGACAGATTACGCTATTGGCATGAGCAAACATGGATCCGGGCAACGCCTGTGGGCACCGCGCCACAGCGGTTGGACCCTGGCCCACCATTTGCTGCCTTCCTTCGTCTTGTTCGCGTTCGTTTCGGCCACTGGAACCTATGCCCTCCTGCATGGCCGCCCGGTGCTCTCGACCGCCTTGTTCGCCAGCGCTCTGGCCGTGCTGATGGGTATTGTTTCAGCCCTCCGGCGCCCCACCGCCGATCAGCCGGTCCAGGAAGCCGCGGTTGCCACCAGCACCGGCACCCGCGCCGCAACCTGGTTCCCGATGGTGCGAACCTCGGCCGTATGGGCTGCTGCAGTGATGGGACTGGCGGTGGTGATCTTGGTGGCCAGCATTGCCTTGAGCGCCAGGCTGCTGTTCATCCACAGTTATGACCCGCTGCTGTTGATTCTGTTGCTCGCCGTGTTGCTGGTCATGGGCGGGGTCTACGTCCTGAACCGTGGCATCCATATGGCTCGGGTGGCCGCGACCGCCCAGGAACCCGGCGTCTATCTGACGCGGAGCCGTATTCTGCTCTACGGATCGCGGGGAACCCAGGAAATTTATTGGAACGACGTCACGGGGATCACGGAGGCGGATCCGCCGCGCCGTAGGCCGCTGGGCAAGCGAGGTCCGGCGTGGATCGTGCTCTCGCAATCGTTGGAGCAACCCGGAGCTCGGGGGAAACTGGTGATCCCGGTCCATGAGTTGTCGGCAAATCCCGACCAATTGAAGCGCACGCTCGATCATTATTGGGTCCATGCCGCCGAACGGCTGGAACTTGGCACCGAGGCCGCTCTGCTTCGTGTGGAAGGATTCATCCCACTGGATTAGGTTCGGGTGGCTGCGGTCCCGGGGTACAGCAGCACCCTGTCCTCACGGACCTCGATCCGGTGGGTACGGGCGTCACGGACCGCCGGTAGGCACAGGACACGGCCGTCCGGCAGGCAAAAACGCGAGGAGTGCAGCGGGCATTCGATTTCCTCGCCCTCGATCCACCCTTCCGAAAGCGAGGCCACCTCGTGTGGGCATTCGTCATCCAGTGCGTAGTAGCTCCCGGTCTCGGCACGAAAAAGCCCGATGTCCTCCTGGTACCCGCTTGTTTCCGTGGGGATCAGCAGTGCGGTGCCGGGCTCAAGCATCTCTGTGGTCCCCAGGTCCACCGCCGGCAACCCGGTTCCTTCTCGCATGTTCCCCACCCCTGATCCTTGGTCTTTCCCCTCAGTCTGACTCCTGTCCAGCCACCGGGGCAAGGGGACAGGCCTACTTTCTAGCGAGCGAGTTTCTTCAGCGCGATTCCAGGATCGGCGAGCGATTCGGGAGGAACAATGATGCCCCGGTCGATGATGCGGCGTGCTGCCCGGATGGTCAATCCCCCGTCGATGGACGCCGCTCCGAGCATCCGCCCGTCTTCGGCCAGGTGGAACGCGGCGATCGGATCTTCGCCGGCCAGGCGCAGCACCGTGGCGCCAACCCCATTCATGTCCCCCACGCCCTCGACGTGGGTCCCGTGGCGGTCGGACCAGAACCACGAGGCTCCATGCACCGGAAGTTCCTGCTCCAGGATGGCTGCGGCAGCCGTGGCACCGGTGTTCATGGCGTATTCCCAGTGCTCCCCGCGGCGCTCCAGTGACCCATCAGGGTTCCTGGTGCGGGCCATGTCACCGACGGCATAAATCAGCGGGTTCGATGTGCGTTGGTTTTCATCGACGAGCATCCCGTTCTCGGTTTCCAGTCCGGCCGCCTGGGCGAGCGCGGTATTGGGTACGATGCCAATACCCACCAGCACCTCGTCGCAGTCGATGCTTCGGCCGTCATCGAGGATGAGGCTATGACCGTGGGTGGTCTTGGAGATGTCCACCGGGGTCCCATGGACCAGGGTGATTCCGGCATCCAGATGCATGGCATGCAGCCGGCGAGCCAGGGCCTGGCCGACGGCGGGGACCAACGGCGGGTCAACCGGGTCGATCAGGGTAACTTCCGCGCCGAGGGTCCGGGCCGAGGATGCCACCTCCGCACCGATCAGCCCGGCGCCGACGATGACCAGGCGCATTCCTGGGGTGGTCTTTTCCCGCAGGACATCTGCATCCTCCTTGTTGCGCAGGGCGAGCACGGTTTCCAGGTCTCCGCCGGGGATCGGCAGCGGGCGGGGTGAACCGCCGGTGGCCAATACCAGCCGATCGGCATGCACTCGCCGCCCATCCGCGAGCTCTACGCCTAGGTACTCGGTATCCAGCTTCCGCACCGTGCCGCGGATCAACTCGACGCGGTGCTCTGCGTACCATTCGGCCGGGGCAAGTGCGATCCCCGCGGTGTCCTTCTGACCCAGCAGGTAGGCCTTGCTCAATGGAGGCCTGTCGTAGGGGATCCCTGCGGGGTCGATGATGCTCAGCGCTCCGGCATAGCCACGGGCACGCAGGTTCTGCGCAACCGTGAATCCGGCTAGGCCACCGCCGATGACCAGAATCGATTCAATGCTCATGGGGGGATGTTGCCGATCCGTTGATAAATGAATGGGCGCGTGGTCTATGGGAGCAAGCACCCGGGGTCTTGCTCCCATTATCCCGCGCTGACAGGCTTCCGCACAAAGTCGCGGTCCCGCCTCAGGCACCGCCAAATATTCGCGGTGCTCACCAAGCGGCGCCACCGGGCGGGGCATGGGAACACCGGTGGGGCCCGGATAAGGATCCGGGCCCCACCGGCGTACGGCAGGGATTTCGGCGAGGTCAGACCGTGGGCTTCACCTCGTCGTCCTCCTCCTGTGCCGGTGGCTCGCCGCCCTGGTCGAGGTACTCCTGCGAGGACTCGAACTCCGGCGTATCGAAGGTCTGTCCGGCGAGGGGGTCCTTGTGCTCGCCATTGATCTGGATGGCCCCGGTCCGCGGATCCACGCTCGTGGCCTCGGGGTCAACATTGCGGAAGGTGATGACTTGATTCGGCTCCGCCGGCTCGGATTTCGATCGACGCTCCCCCTCGCTGAACCCGGAGAGCGACGTCGTGGTGCCCCCGATGCCGCGCAGTATCCGCCGGCTCGTGGCGTGCTCCGGGTCGGGCCGCATCTCGGGGGCGGTGGTAGCGGTGACCTCCATGTAGTTGGGCATCGTGGCCACGTCGTGGCGGAAGGCCCGCGTCAGCGAGATGCAGGCCAACAGGAGGATGATCGAGAACGGCGCCGCCGTCGAGATCGAGAGCGTCTGCAGGGCGGTCAGTGCGGCGCTGCCGCCAACCACCAGCAGCACGGCCGCCGCGACCCCTTCCAGCACGGCCCAGTAGATGCGGGTGGATTTGGGTGTATCGGTGCTGCCGCCGCTGGCGAGCATGTCGATCACCAGCGATCCGGAGTCCGAGGAGGTGACGAAGAAGAAAACGACAACGATCATGGCAATGACGCTGAGCACTGTCGCGAACGGGAACGCATCGAAGAACGCGAACAGCGCCGTCGTGGAGTCCACCGCCCCGTCTGTGACCATATTGACAGTGCCCTCGCGCTGGAACAGAATCGCGGAGTCGCCGAAGATCGTGAACCAGACCAGGCTCACCATCGTCGGGGCCACCAGCACGCCGAGGATGAACTGACGGATCGTGCGGCCGCGGGAAATCCGGGCAATGAACATGCCCACAAACGGCGCCCAGCTGACCCACCAGCCCCAGTAGAAGATCGTCCAGTCGGCCTCCCAGCCGTCGGTCGAGAACGGCCCGACGTGGAACATGATCTCGGGCAGGAAGTTCAGGTAGTTGCCCAAGTTCTCGGGGAACGCCTTGAGCAGGAAGATCGTCGGGCCCAGGACGAACACGGCGAGGGCGAGCAGCGCCGCGACGGACATATTGATGTTCGAGAGCCACTTCAGGCCCTTGTGCACGCCGGAGACCACCGACCATACCGCGATCGTGGTGATGAGGGTGATGATGACGATAATCAGCCAGTTTGAGGACTCCGCCCAACCGAGGAATTCGAACCCGCCGATGATCTGGCTGACGCCGAAACCGAACGAAGTCGCGATGCCGAAGAGCGTGCCGACGATGGCGACCGTGTCGATAGCGTGCCCGATCCACCCTTCGATGCGCTCACGGCCCAGCAGCGGCTCAAGCAGCCAGCGCACCGCCAGCGGACGGCCACGGCGGAAGGACATGTAGGCAAGGCCGAGGCCGACGATCGAGTAGATCGCCCACGGGTGCAGCCCCCAGTGCAGCATCACGGAGCCAAACGAGGTGTTGATTGCTTCGGTCGTTTCCCCTTCGACACCGAGCGGAGGGGTGATGTAGTGGCTCATCGGTTCGGCCACAGAGAAGAACACCAGACCGATGCCCATGCCGGCGCTGAAGAGCATCAAGAACCAGGAGACGATTCCGAATTCGGGCTTCTCGTCGTCGCGCCCGAGCCGGATGCGCCCGATCTTCGAGACGGCAAAGTAGATCGCGAACGCCAGGAAGACGTTTACGACGATGACGTACCACCAGCCGACGCCGTTGGAGATGATGGAATTGAGCTTGCTCGTGGCCTCCTCAAGCTCGTCGCCGGCCACCCTGCTGAGGACCACCGTGATCAGCAGCAACGAGATAATCACGATGGACGCCGGAATGAAGACCGGCTTCAGGATCTTGGACCGGGGCGGCGAGGCTGTTCGCCGGTCTGTGGACGAGGAAGACATTTCAGTACCTCTTTCGTCGTGTTGGGTAGCGCTCGGGCTGCCAACGCGTGGAGACTTTCCCTAGAACGTAACACAACGTGAGGCAGCTCACGCCCTGCAAGTTTTCCCTGGAATGCTCGCCGCCGGGCGGCTCGCGCCGGGGCACCTTCCACCTCGGGCCCATGCCCGGCAGCACCATCCACGCTCCGGGACGGGCCTGCCCAGGCGACAGGACGCTGGGAGGCGCCGGGTTCGGGCACGGATTTTTGCACTCATGCAAACTCTTGTTGCCTAATCGCATCTCTTATATGGGTGACGCGGCTTCTGCCTCATCCACTTCGTGCCGCACCTTGGCACGGACCATCCCCAGCCGAGCTGACGCGCGTCTAGGGTGGATCTAATCCATCTTCCGATTCACCGATTTTCGCAGGAGTTTCACGATGACCGTCACCCAGATTCCCGATTACACAACCGATGCCTTCTTCGGGCTCGAAGACAAGTGGCTGGAAACGGCCGAGGGCGAACTCACCCACTACCACGAGCTTGGCGAGGGCACCCCGCTGCTGTTCCTGCACGGCTCCGGCACCGGCGTCACCGCCGCCGCCAACTGGTGGCTGAACCTGCCGGAACTGGCAGAGGCCGGCCGCTGCATCGCCATCGACTCGGTCGGCTACGGCCAGACCGTCGTGCCCGAGGGCATCGAATACGGCATCAAGGAATGGGTCCGCCACGCGGTCCGCGTCCTGGACGCCCTGGGCATCGAGAAGACCTGGATCGTGGGAAACTCCATCGGCGGCTGGGTCGCCATGCAGTTCGCCATTGACTTCCCCGAGCGTCTGCTCGGTATCGTCTCCATGGGCACCGGCGGAGCCAAGAAGACCGCAGCTCTCTCCGGACATGCTAAGCCCGAGCTCTCCGAGGCCGGCATCCGCCGCACCCTCGAGCAGTTCGTCGTGGACAAGGCTCTGGTCACCGACGAGCTGGTGTCCCTGCGTTACGCCTCGGCCCTGAACGACACCGCATCGGACCGCCTGGTCGACGTTGTCACCGCACGCGACCGCGACCGCGATGCCCTCCCGCTGGATTTCGAGGTCCTGGGCAAGCTCGAGATCCCGGTGCTCCTGATCCACGGCATGCAGGACGTCGTCATTCCGGTGACCCGTACCCACGAATTGCAGGGAGTCATCCCCACCGCCGACGCTCACATTTTCAACCAGTGCGGCCACTGGTCGCAGGTTGAACGTGCCAGCGAGTTCAACCAGGTCATCAAGTCATACCTCGCACAACACATGGCCAAGTAGCCCCGACATATCACCATCAGCGAAGCCCCGCAGGTCCCGACAAGGACCGGCGGGGCTTCCGTGTTCCGGCCAACGGCATGACCCCTGCCCCCGCCAGACACACACCCCTAAACTGAGGAATATCCTCTGGCCGACCGAAAGCGGTCTCGCCACCAAGAGCACCACCACGGGAGTAAATCAACATGCAGATTTGGTCGCACAACATCGATGTCCAGGACCTCAACGACAAGGGCAAAGGCACGTTGAATGCGGCACTAGGCATCGAAATCACCTCGTTCACCGAGAATACGCTGACCGGTCGGATGCCGGTCAACGAGCAGACGATCCAACCTGCCGGGGTATTGCACGGCGGGGCTTCCGTGGCCTTCGCCGAGACTTTGGCCTCGTGGGCAGGATCGCTGGCGGTGGACGACTCACGTTTCCATGTGGTCGGTCAGGAAATCAACGCCAACCACTTGCGTGCCGGCATTTCGGGGCAGTGGGTTCAGGGAACCGCCAGCCCCGTTCACCTTGGGCGCAAGACCCATGTGTGGGAAATCCGGATCACCAACGAAGACCACAAGCTCGTGTGCATATCGCGATGCACACTGGCGGTCTTGGAAATCCCCGGACAGTACACCCGCGCCGAGGAACGAACCGGATCCTAACAACCGAGGCCGTACCGGCGGCGGTCAACCTTTGGAAGCAAACTGCGCCACGTGTGGCGCTGTGCTGGTGATGTGCAGCAACGCCTTGGCCTCGAGGGCGCCGAAGGCGTGCTCGACATCGGCAGGGAAACGCAAGAAATCGCCTTCGAAGAGCCGCACAATTTCGGTTCCGTAACGGATATCCGCTGGTCCTTCAATGACATAGACCTGGTGAAGCGAGCCGGTACTCAAGGTAGCGCCCTTGGCGCTTTCTAGCGGCACCTCGACAGCCAGCAGTTGGGTGCGTACATAGCCTGAACCATAGATCTGGTCGAGCTCCCGGGTGGGCCCCTGGGGTTTGGTGCTCCACGACCCGTCGGCCTTGCGACGCATGAGCACGGGCGATCCCCACTCGGTGAGCAGTCCGCCGATACGAATACTTAGGGCACGAGCCACTTCCTCGAGCGTGCCGATGGTGGGGTTCCCCTGGCCCTGTTCAATCTTGGACAGGGTCTGCTTGGAGACGCCCGCCCGGCGGGCCAGTTCCCCGAGCGAAAGCTCCCGTTCCATTCTGATGCGCTGGATATTCCGTGAAATCACGTGGTTTGTCGCCATGATTCAATCGTCACTTATAACTGACAAATTGTCATGTTTGACTTACTTCTTTTTCCCCGTGACACTAGTAGCACGCCCGGAAACTCGCAAGTATTCTCATCCGGGCCGCGATCTTGGAGGTTTCCCACAATGTCCCCGAGCCCGGTGCCGCAACGCGACGACCGTACCGCAGTAGATAAGGCCATGTCGCTACTCAACGCCTTCGGCCAGGACTCGGTGGGTGGTGTCGGCGTCAGCGAGCTGGCCCGCCGCGCGGATTTATCCAAGTCAACGGCCTTCCGTCTGCTGGGGATGCTGCAGCGAAACGGTGCGGTGGAGCGAGCAGGAAACGCCTACCGCTTAGGCAAGATGATCCTGAACCTCGGAGACACCCAGGAGTCGGCCGCGCACGGGCGGATGCGCGACGCGCTCACGCCCTACCTCGCCGACCTCTACGAATTGACCAAACAGACCGTCCATCTGGCGGTCCTGCAGGGCTCCAACGTCGTTTATCTCAACAAGCTTTATGGGCACCTGCAGGTGCGCAGCCCCTCCCGGATCGGCGGTCAGGCGCCTGCCTACTGCACCGCGGTGGGAAAGGTGTTGCTGGCCTTCGACTCCACGAACGCCGATGAGGTCCTGCGCGGCGAGCTCCCGGCGTGGACACCGCACACCCTCACGGATCCGGAGGCACTCCGGAGCGAACTGGCCACGATTCGCAAGGATCATGTGGGCTACGATCGGGAGGAAATCCTGATGGGGCTTAATTGCATTGCAGCCCCGGTCATGGGACCCGGAGGAAAGCCAGTGGCAGCCTTGTCGATTTCCGGGCCCACCGGGAAATTCATCCCCGACTCGCAGTCCGAGGTACTGCGCAAGGTCTGCTACGCGGCCTCACGCGCCGTCGCCGCGGTCAGCGCACGCCAACGCCAGCAGCTTCGCCACGCACAAACAGTCTAGAAACTCTTAACGAACCAGAAGGGGTATCGCCCGGGGCGCAATCGTCCCGGGCGATACCCCTTCTGCTGTCGAGACAGTATCTAGACGGTGGGGACCTCGTCGATGTTCCGCGATTCTTCCAGAACCCACGCTGGTTCGGCCGTCAGCAACGCAAATGATCCTCGATTCAGATCAACGTCCACGACAAATCTGTACCCGGCTGCCTCGGCGACGCCAATGGCTTTCAGGTCCTCTTCCTCGCACGCCACGACCAAACGACGGCACGCGGGGTCCTGTGACATGACGAATTCCGAAGCCAACTGGATCGCTTCGGCCGGGGCTCCCTCCTCGGGAACTAACAGCCTGTCGCGCAGCCCCGAAGGGTAGGTGGCGGCAAATTCGGATTCAACGATCCGCTTCACACCCACCGTGGCCACGTGGTTTCCCTCGTGCCCTATGGCAAGCGCGGTTCCGCCGCCCAGTCCTGCTGCCACGGGCTCGCAGGTCCATTCAGGGCCCAACGCGTCGGGCCATTTGAGCAAGTCGACATCGTCGTGGTGATGATCGGACATTACTTGACCTCCAAGGTTTTATTGGCCAGCAGCCGAACCGCTGCCTTGTCCAGTTTCCCGGACCCGTTGCGCGGTACCGAACCGGTGAGGATGAGCCGCTTAGGAAGCTTATAGCGGGCCAGCAACCCGGCGGAGAATTCTCGCACGTCCTCGATGCTCGGCACGGTGCCATCGACACAACTCAGCACCGCGACCACGGCTTCTCCCCACTGGTCATCGGCCACTCCTACCACCGCCACATCCAGTGCCCCGGGGTATTCCATCAGGGCACGTTCGACCTCGGCCGGGTATACGTTCTCGCCTCCGGTGATGATCATGTCCTTGAGCCGGTCGACCACGTAAAGGAAACCGTCGGCGTCTCGATAACCAATGTCTCCGGAACGGAACCACCCATCGCTGAAGGCGTCCTCCGTGGCCTTGGGATTGTTCCAGTATCGCCGGGTGACGTTGGGTCCCTTGACCCACAGCTCACCGGTTTGCCCGGATTCTTCGACATCGATGGAGGTCAGCGGATCAACGACCTTGATCTGCGTGAACGGCATCGGCACCCCGCAGGAGCCCGGACGCTGATGAGTCAGCTCGGCCGGAAGATACGTGGCGAAGGGAGCGGTCTCGGTCAACCCCCAAGCCTGCTGCACTTCCACACCTTTGGCCTGGTACTGACGCAGCAGAATGGTGGGTACCGGGGCGCCGGCGCAGATCAGGGCGCGCAGTGACTCGATCTTGGAATCGGCGAACTCGTCGGTTTGGGCCATCGCCGAGAGCATCGCTGGCACCAAGAACGCCTGGTTGACTTGGTATTCTTCGATGTCTTTCAATGCTTGCCGGGGATCGAAGGTGCGCCGGACCACCACATGTCCACCACGAACCATGACCCTGATGGTGAGGGCGTTGAGCCCGCCAATGTGGAAGAGCGGTGCTACCGCGAGGTTGGTGTCCCCGCGGCGGGTGTCCACCAACGAATCCACGTTCACGGAGTTCCACCAGATATTGCCGTAGGACAGTTCCACGCCCTTGGGCTTTCCGGTGGTACCGGAGGTGAACATGAGGATTGCCAGGTCATCCTCGTCGGCACCCTGGACGGCGGGGTCGGCGGCGTCCGCTACATGTTCGGCGATCCACGTCGATGCGGGGGTCCACGGTGCGTCGATGGCGGAGGGGTTCTCGATGGCGTGGTCGTCGTCGATGAGCAGCAGGACCATGTCGCCGATTTCAACGTCCGGGTAGCCGAGCATGGTCTCGATGGTCTCCAGGTGTCCGGGTTCCACCAGGAGCACCCGCGGGGCGCTTTGTTCCAGCAGTCCGGCGATTTCGCGGGGCGCCAGACGGAAATTCAGGGGGACAAATACCGCTCCGAGCCACCAACAGGCGAACATGGTGCGCATGAAGGAGACCGAGTTCAGGCCCAAATACACCACACGGTCCCCGGGCTTCACCTCGGCGGCGTGCAATGCCGTGGCTTGTTCGCGGACCTCGGCGAAAAACTCGGCGTTGTTCCACGTCCGTCCCTCGTAGGTGAGCAGCAGCTGTTCGGGGAAATATATGGTTTGGCGCTCGAGGCCAACCACTGGGTTGCGGTCGATGAAGCTCACAGGTTATCTCCTCCAGCTGATTGAGCGCCGAACCCACGTACGGCAATGCCGCCGTCCGCTGGGATGATGGCGCCGGTAATGTTTCCCGCGTTGGCTGCCGAAGCCAGTAGGACGTATGAGCCAGTGAAGTCCACCGGATCGACCGAGGCGTGGTGCAGCGGGATCAGCGGGTTGTTCCCGGTGATTTCCGAGCGCGCAAACGACTCGGAGATCTTGCGGTCTTCCAGACCCGTGGAGCCCGGTCCGCGCAGGTCGGTGTCCATCCCGCCCACGGCCACCCCGTTGACCCGGACCTTGGGCGCGAGCTCGTAGGCAAGCTGCGTGACCAGGCCGCGGGCAGCGAATTTTGCTGCCGTGTAGACCGGTCCGCCGCCGGCGGGATGGAAGGATGCGTTGGACAGGGTCATGACAACCGATCCATTAGCCGCGACCAGTTCCTTCCATGCTGCCTGGACGGTGAGCAGATATCCCTTGACATTGATCTCGAAGAGTTCGTCGAAGCTGTCACCAAGCTCCTGGGCCGAAAGCCTGGTCAAGGAGCGGTTGAAGTCCCAAATCCCCGCGTTGGGCACCACGGTGTCAAGTTTCCCGAAACGCGACACCACCTCCGCAACGGCGGCTGCCAATGCATCGGCATCGCGTACGTCACCGGCGATGGCCATCATCCGCGACGGGTCGGCGGAGGCGTCAACGACCGCCTGCAACTTCTGCGCATCCCGGCCGAAGATCGCCACGCTGGCTCCTTCGGCGAGGTATCGCTCGGCCACCGCACGTCCGATGCCGGAGCCTCCTCCGGTGATCAGTGCGACGTTGCCCTCGAGCCAGCCTGCTGCCGTGGTGCTCATGATCTGCTCACTCTCGTGTTCTTTCATAGAATTTTAGGGACGGGTGCCGAGCGTGGCGGACGCCGGGTTAGAAGAAGGTGGACAGGTTCTTGGCCTGCAACACGTTCGCGTCGAAGAGGATCTCGCGTGTGGCCACCTTGAAGCCGCCATCGGGCTGCATCCTGATCACGTCGGTACGCCCGCCTGCATAGATGTCCGTTTCGGTCTGCAGGCGGTTGCGGTAGACCAGGAAGGCGCAACGCACGGTGAGCTCGTTCTCCCCGGTGTGCCGCACCATCACGTTGGAAATGAGGTGACGGGTGCGCGAGGGCGGATCCTCGGCCCAGGCCATGCCCGAGTCGTATCGGCGGATGCGCCAGGCCAAGGAATCCTTGGTTTCGTCGAAGTACGCGGCTTCTCCGGGCTGCCCGATGGACAGGGCCGCCTGGCGGCGAAGCCGGTTGGTGCGCAGCGGGGCAAAATAGAAGAGGTCTTCGTCGAAGATCTCCAGCCAGTCGGCAAAGCGCCCGTCATCGAGCAGTTCGGCCTCGTAGAAATAGAACTGTGCCACGGCATGGGTGAGTTCGGCGTCGGCCAGACGCACCTGGAACTCGGTGTCTGTTTCCTGGGTCATGATGTTTCCGTTTCTCTTCTCATCGTGGCCGCGTGCTGCTAGCGGGCCAATTTCTTCAGCGGGGTGGCCGGGTCGGCCAGGGCAAGCGCATCGACCTTGATCAGGCGGTCGATGATCCGCCGGGCAGCCCGCACGGTCAGGCCGCCGTCGATGGCCGCGGCCCCCAGCATCAGGCCCGCCTCGTCAAGGCGGAAGGCTGCGATCGGCACCCCGTCGAGCATCCGCACAATGTGTTCGCCTTCCCCATGCATCGAGCCCACGCCTTCGACGTGCACCCCGTGCCGGTCCGACCAGAACCAGGAGGCTCCGTGCACCGGCAGATCCTGTTCCAGGATCGCGGCGGCCGCCGAGCTACCGGCGTTCATGGCGTGTTCCCAGTGCTCGGCGCGGCGCAGTAACGTGCCGTCGGCCAGCCGGGTGCGGGCGGAGTCCCCCACGGCGAAGACTCGTGGGTGCGAGGTGGCACCGCGTTCGTCCACCAATACCCCGTTGTCGGTGTCCAGTCCGGCTGCTTCGGCCAGTTCGGTGGCGGCGGTGATGCCGATGCCCACCAACACCACATCGGCCTCGATGGTTTCCCCGGTGGACAAGGCCAGACGGTAGCCCCGTGCGTCGTGGGTGATTTCCTCCGGAATCCCTGTCACGGTGCGCACCTGGTGTTCGGCGTGCATGGCGTGCAGGCGCGTGGCCAACACTTCGCCGATCACCGGCACCAACGGGATTTCCACGGGATCCACGAGCGTGACCTCCGCACCGAAGCCGCGGGCCGATGAGGCGGTTTCCGCACCGATTAGCCCGGCGCCGACGATGGCCAGCCGGACCCCGGGTGCCAACAGGCTCCGCAGGCGGTCGGCATCGTTTTTGGTGCGCAGTTCCAGCACCCCGGGTAGGTCCCCGCCGGGGATCGATAGTCGGCGGGCCTTTCCACCGGTGGCCAATACCAAGCGGTCCGCGGCCAACACACGGCCGTCTTTCAACGTTGCGGTGCCGGCGTCGGGGTCCAGTGCTGCCACCGTGCCGGTGACGATAGTGACATGGTTTTCTTCGTACCAGCTGGCCGGGGCCAGCGCAATGCCGGTGGCATCCTTGGAGCCGGCCAGGTAGTCCTTGCTCAGCGGCGGGCGGTCATAGGGCATGCCCTCCGGATCGATGATGGACAGCATCCCGGCGAAGCCGCGCTCGCGTAGTTCCTTGGCGGTGGTGAAGCCGGACAGGCCGCCGCCGATGATCAAAACTGATTCGATGCTCATCGATTATTCCTTGGGATTCTGGTGCGCGGGAAGAATAGTGAAGATGCGGATTTAGGCGTCGACGACGCTGACGGCTGGGTAGAGCAGCACATCTTGGCCGGAGACCTCGACCTTGTGGGTGCGCGCAGCGATGGTGGCCGGCATGCACAACGCGGTACCCGATTTCAGGCAGAACTTAGCCGAGTGCACCGGGCATTCGACTTCGGTGCCTTCGATCCAGCCGTCGGCCAGCGATGCGGTTTCGTGCGTGCAGGTGTCATCAAGGGCGTAGAAGTTTCCGTCTTCGGCGTGGAAGACGGCGATGTCCTGGTCGGTGCCGTTTTCTTCGGCGGGGATGACCCGTGCTTCGCCCTCGTCGATGTCGTCAATGGTGCCGATGTTGATTGCTTCGCTCATGGCGGTGTTCTCCTGACGTGGAAGTCTTCTGGTGGTTACCGGCAGTACCTGCCGGATCGCAGGCTTATTCGCCTGCAGGGGCCGGCGCGGGGTGCTCGTGCCAGGCCGGGGTGTTCATCAGCTTGCTCCAGTGCTTGTAGAAGCTTCGGCCCGCGGCGTCGGAATACAGTTCGGAGGTCTGACCGGGGTAGACACCGTCTTCCTTTTCCGAGCCGATGCCCATCTGGAAGTTCAGCGGGACCGAGTTGGTGATAAAACCATCGGAGATCGCCTGGATCTCGGACCAGTTCTCTCCGTCGTCGGCTTCAAAGATGCCCGAGGGGCCGAAGGTGCGCAGGTTGTAGAGACGCTGGGCGTCCTTGACGTCGTCGGGCATCGACTTGTCCACCAGGATCCAGGCCCAGACCTCGATCTTGTTAGGTCCCTTGGGATGCCAGATGCGGATCGAGCCGTTGACCGGCAGGTAGGAGAACGAGGGGAAGACTGTGGCGTGGCCGGTGGTCATCGGGCCCTCCACCGCCGCATCGCCGAGGCGTTCGCGCAAGGCCTCGTAATCGTAGTGCTCGTGCACGGCCTGGGCATCGAAGCGGGATTTGGGGTGCGTGGGGAAACCTGCCCCATGCCCGTTGGGCGAGACATATTGGCGCCCGGGGGTCGCAACAATCTCGGTCTTGGGGCCCTTGCCCGTCGGGGACATGACCATCAGCGCCGAAGCGTGGGACATGTTCACGTGGTACCAGTCGGTGGCGAATTGTTCGGCGGCGAGCTTCCAGTTCCCTTCCAGCTCCCACTTCATCACCCCGCCCATGACCTCGGTACCTTCGGGATCGCGGTCCAGCATCGCGTCCATGTAGTAACGCATATCGCCCAGGGTATCTTCAAGGTCCTCGGCGTCCTTGTCCCAGTTGGCGAAGAGCAGGCCCTTGTACTCGGACAGGCGCGGCACCTCGATCAGGGACCAGTCCTTCTTGTCGAAGTCTTCCGGGTAGGCCTTCTCGTTGGGTACCGTCTTCAGCGCACCGGCCAGGTCGAAGGACCAGCCGTGGTAGGTGCAGGTGAACATCTTGGTGGCGCCGGCGTCGGCACGGCACAGCCGCACTCCGCGGTGGCGGCAGGAGTTCAGGTACGCGCGGATCGTCTTGGTCTTATCCATGGTGACGATCACCGGGTCTTGGCCCATGAAGGTAGTGAAAAAGTCGCCGGGCTTCTTGAACTGGCTGGTGTGTGCCAAGAAGAGCCAGCTGCGGGCGAAGATGCGACGCATTTCCTGATCGTAAATCCCCGGGTCGGTGTAGATGGACCGGTCGATGAGTCCGCCCTCGGTGTCGACCAAGGCCGAGACATCGATGTTCTTCGGGCCGTGTTCGGGGCCGCGCATCTTGCCGATGGCTGCGTTCGCCTCAGAGGGGCAGTGTTCCGTGGTGCTCATGTGGATCGTTTCCTCCTGGGCGCTCGCCGCCCGACGGATCATTGGGGATGTGGTCTTGACCTCTATCACACCGGAGTCGGGCACAAAGCACCAATGTCCGTGCCGAACCTCAGCACACCCGGCCGTGTCAACATGGGCCGAAACGCCCATTTTCCGCGGTCGGCGATCCCCTCGCGGTAGGGCCTGTCTGGTGCCGGCGCAGGCGCCGGGGTGGACCAAGTGCAGCACCTTAACGGTTCCACGGGAACCACCGAAACATGTCGCCGGATCGGGCTGTCGATGCCATCGCTGTTATCCCGTGGGCACCTTCGGTGGCGTCGTGCCACGTTCACCTCGCGTTCCGCACCGTGGCACGCGGAGTGGGTCTTCTGCAGCAGTGCCCTCCATGCTTCCATGTGACACAACTCGCAAACCTCACCACGGAGTCACTATGGCAAACCAATCCCCCACCGGGCTGGACACCTCCCAGCACCACCTCGAGATATCGCCCAAGGCCCGACGCCGGGCACTGGTATCCAGCTTCTTGGGCTCGACGGTCGAATACTACGACTTCCTGCTCTACGGCGCCGCCGCAGGGCTGGTCTTCCCCCACCTATTCTTCCCGGACACCATGGACCCGGGGTTGGGGACCGTCCTGTCCTTCGTGATCCTGCTGGCCGGCTACATTGCCCGCCCGGTAGGCGGTGTGCTCTTCGGCCACTTCGGCGACAAGTTTGGCCGCAAGAACATCCTGTTCATCACGCTGATGATGATGGGCATCGTTTCCGTTGCCATCGGCCTGATGCCGACCTATCACACCATCGGCATCGCGGCCCCGCTGCTGTTGGTTCTGTTGCGTGTCATCCAGGGCCTGGCCGTGGGCGGCGAGTGGGCCGGTGCCACACTGATGGCGGCCGAACACGTGCAGGAAAAGAACCGTGGCTTCGCCGCCTCGATCGCGGTCACCGGCGGTCCGACCGGCTCAGTGTTGGCCACCCTAATCCTGGGTCTTTTCGCCGGCCTGCCCGAGGAGGACTTCCTGGCTTGGGGCTGGCGCGTCCCGTTCCTGCTGTCCGCGGTCCTGGTCATCATCGGTCTGTACATGCGCTACCGCGTGACCGAATCTCCGGACTTCCTCAAGGCCAAGGCCGAAGGCGCAACCAGCACCGGAATGCCGCTGACCCGGGTGCTGCGCGATTACCCGAAAGAAACCATCCTGGGCACCTTGGCCGTGGCCGGCCCGCTGTTCATGCAGGCCATGCTGGCGATCTTCATGGTTCCGTATGTGGTGTCCACCGGTGCGGTGGACCGACAGACCGCGCTGATGATGCTCACCGCTTCATCCTTCGTACACATCTTCGCCATCCCGTTCTTCGCCTGGCTCTCGGACCGTTACGGTCGTCGCCCGGTGATGCTCGGCGGGGCACTGATTTCTGTGGCCCTGGTATTTCCGATGTTTGCGATGTTCAACTCCGGGGTGTTCTGGATGGTGGCGCTGGGCTTCATGGTCGGAAACCCGATCATCCAGGCGTCGATGTACGGACCGATCGGCGCTTTCCTGGCGGAGAAGTTCGACACCGAGTCCCGCTACACCGGGGTATCGATCACCTTCCAGGTCGGTTCGGTGCTTGGCGCAGGTCTGGCCCCGCTGATGAGCCAATGGTTGGTCGGGCTGGAGAACGGCGGCGGAACCAACAACATCGCTTGGTACTTCATCTTCCTGATTGCCGTCGGCGCCGCGTGCGTGCTGCTCTCCAAGGAAACCCTGAAGCGTAAGTAATCGTTCACCGGCAGCCCGTCCGCCCCGCGGCGGGCGTGCTGCCAGATGGCACCCGGCTACCCTGCTCGGGTGCCATCAATGGTTAAGGTGGGAGACAACGCCCCCACCCCCTGACATCTGGAGGAAAACCATCATGGCACTACCGGCAACCCTGTCCGAATTCACCGCACGCTGGGATAAGTTCCGCGATTCGCTCGGTTTCGAGGACATCACCTTTACGCTGCGGCTGACCCCGCATGCGGTCACGGAAGACTCGATGAGCTTCTCGATGCCGCTCTGCGATGAGCTGTCGCAAGCCAATGGGATGTTTGCCGCGGCATCGCTCTTTGGTGCCGCAGACATCGCCGGAACCTTCCTGGCCATGAATGCCTACGCCGATGCCGGACAGTTCCCGCTGGCCGTGCAATCGAATGTGAACTTCATGTCCAATTCCAAGTCCGGTCCGGCCGTGGCCACCGCGCGCATCCTGCGCGGCGGCTCCTCGGTGGTCGTGGTCGAGGTCCAAGTCGCCGACGCCGAAGCCAAGGCGCTGGTACACACCACCTTCACCTACGTGCTCAAGGAACGCCGACTGGGAAAATAGTTGCTTCGCGGTACCTCGTTCAGCGCACCGGCGGATCCAACAGCGAACTAAACATGGCGCTGGCTCGCACCACGGCAGATTGCCAGTCGTTTGCAAATTCCTCCGGATCCTCGGTGAACGCGTAGCGAGTGATGGTCCCGGCCAGCAGCACCAAGGCGTGCTGCGCGCCGGGATCATGAGGCAATTCGTGGGCAAGCAACGCTGCCTGATGCGGCTTGAGCCGCTCAATGAGTGCGTCGGCCACCAGTTGTTCTGCCGCTTGGACGTGAACATGGGTGCGCCGACGCAGCTCGGGAAAGGCCCGCACCATTTCACGGCGTCGGCGAAACCCCTCCCCTGCTTGCGTGCTGGTGTTCAGCACCGCGGCCAGAAGCTTGGCGGTTCGGGGCAGAACCTCCAACTTTGAAGAAACAAATTCCTCCCAATCGGCTTCCGGCAGCCAGGGGGCGCGGGTGCCGAGCACCGCATCTTCCTTGGTGGGGAAATAATTGAAGAAGCTGCGCCGCGAGACTTCCGCTTCCGCGGCGATGGAATCAACGGTGGTCGCCGCGAGGCCTTTCTCCAGCACCAATAGCACCGCTGCCTCATGGATCTTCATCCAGTGCTGATTTCGGCGGGCAGCGCGCGCACCCTGATTCATCTCATTCATTCTTAGATTATGCACTAGTGCACGATTGATGGGTGCCAAGCAATTCCAGAATTTCCTTGGAATCTCGGACTTCAACGAAAAAGAGTTATTGGTTCGTGCCGCCCAATGGAACAGAGACGTGCCTTCGCACCCCACATCGGATGGAATGAGAACAAGCAAATTTTCCAGTCACCAACCGAATGGAGCGCCAGGAATGCAACAAGCACTGATCGCCATGTCGCACTCTCCCTTGCTGGAGCACACCAATCCACCCGAGGACGTCAAGGCTGCAGTCGAGGCGGCGTTCGATCATGTCCGCGCCTTCGCCAAGGACTTCAACCCGGATCTGGTCGTGAACTTCGGTCCTGACCACTACAACGGTTTCTTCTACGACCTGATGCCCCCGTTCTGCGTCGGCTACGAGGCGCTGGGAACCGGCGACTACGACTCGTGGGATGGGCCGATCAACGTCCCGACCAACGAGGCCGAAAAGCTGGCCCAGTACATCATTGACCAGGACATCGACACCGCGATCTCCCGCAAAATGGAAGTTGACCACGGGGCAGTGCAGCCCATGGAAATCATCTTCGGCGGGTTGGACACCGTCCCGGTGATACCGATCTTCGTCAATTCCGTGGCCCGCCCCTTCACCAAGGTTTCGCGCGTGCGCAAGTTCGGCCAAGCCGTCGGCGAGTACTTTAAGGATTCGGACAAGAAGGTCCTGTTCATCGGCTCCGGCGGCCTGTCCCACGATCCACCGGTCCCGCAGATCGCCACCGCAACCGAAGAACAGCGCGCGTTCCTGACCGACGGCCGCAAACCCACCCCCGAGGCACGCGCAGCCCGCCAGGCCAACACCATCAATACGGCCATCAAGTTCGCTGCCGGCGAGGCCGACATCATGGACCTGAACCCGGAATGGGACCGCGCCTTCCTCGAGGTCTGCAAGTCAGGAAACGTCGAGGGCTTCGATGCCTACACCGCCGATGAGATGGATGCGGTTGCCGGGCACTCCTCGCACGAGGTCCGCACCTGGGTCGCCGCCTACTCGGCGCTGCGCGCCTGCGGCGAATACGAAGTCGACTACGAGTTTTACAAGCCAATCAAGGAATACATTGCCGGATTTGGCGTGACCACCGCGGTATTGAAGAAATGAGCGAACCCATCATGAGCACCGAACGCACGCTACTTCTGGATTCTCTGGCCACGGATTTGCTGACGGCCACCGAAACCCTTGAACCGATTGCCCCATTGCGCGACCGTGTCGAGTCCATGAACGTCAACGATGCCTACCGCATCCAAGATATCCAGCTGCGCGCCCATGTTGCCGCCGGCCGTGTGTTGGCAGGGCGCAAGGTCGGACTGACCTCACTGGCCATGCAGAAGCAGCTCGGCGTCGACTCCCCCGACTTCGGATTCTTCTTCACCGACATGGTCCACCACGAGGACGCACAGATCGCTGCCGATTCCTTCATCTCCCCCAAGGTCGAACCCGAATTCGGATTCGTCTTGAAAGAAACGCTGACCGGCCCGGGTATCACCCGCGAACAGGCTGCCGCAGCCATCGGGGAGATCTACGCGGCAATCGAGATCATCGATTCACGCATCGCCGATTGGGACATCAAGCTGGTGGACACCGTGGCAGATAACGCCTCCTGCGGCGCCATCGCCGTCGGAACCACCCCGCTGGAGGTACAGGTTCAGGACCTCGGCGCGGTCGAGTGCTCGCTGCTGATCGACGGCGAAAAGCGCTCCACCGGGACCGGCACCGATGTCATGGGCGACCCCGTCGCCCCGTTGGCCTGGCTGGCCAACGTGCTGGGCGAACAGGGTGTGTCCCTCGAGGCCGGCCAGCTCATCCTTCCCGGTTCCTTCACCGGAGCCCTTCCGGTCATCGCCGGCCAGTCCGCCACCGCGGACTTCGGATCCTTGGGCTCACTGAGCATCAACTTCATCTAATCTTCCCCCTTTTTCTTCGTTACCTGTCACTAAGGAAGTACCCACGCCATGGCTAAAAAGACAGCCGCAATCGTCGGCTCCGGCAACATCGGCACCGATCTGATGTTCAAGATCATGCGCCGTTCCACCAACGTCGAGGTCAAATACATGATCGGTGTCGACCCCGCCTCCGACGGGCTGGCCCGCGCCGCCCGCCTCGGGGTGACCACCTCCGCAGAGGGCGTGGACTGGCTGCTGGCCCAGGATGAACTGCCCGACTTCGTCTTCGAATGCACCTCCGCCAAGGCCCACGAAGCCAACGCACCGAAGTACAAAGCCGCCGGCATCCACGCCATCGACCTGACCCCCGCCGCCGTGGGTCCGTACCTGGCACCGGTAGTGAACCTAAATTCACTGACCGACACCATGAACGTGAACATGATTACCTGCGCCGGTCAGGCCACCACCCCGATCGTCGCCGCAGTCTCCTCCGTGGTTCCGGTCGAGTACGCCGAAATTGTTGCCTCCATCGCCTCGAAGTCCGCCGGCCCCGGTACCCGCGCCAACGTGGATGAATTCACCGAGACCACCGCCAAGGCCCTCGAAGTTGTCGGAGGTGCCAAGCGCGGCAAGGCCATCATCATCATCAACCCGGTCGAGCCGCCGATGATGATGCGCAACACCATCTACTGCATGATCCCGGCCGAGGCAGCAGTCGCCGGTGCCACCCAGGATGCCATCCGCACGGCCATCGATGCCGCCGCTGAATCCATCCGCGACTACGTCCCGGGCTACGCCCTGCGCCTGGAACCACAGTTCGATCAAGCCCGGGATGACTGGGGCGGCTTCGGGCGCGTCGGCATCTGGGTACAGGTGGCCGGTGCCGCCGATTACCTGCCCGAGTATGCAGGAAACCTGGACATCATCACCGCAGCGGCGACCCGCACCGCGGATCTGCTCTCCGACAAAATCGACGCCGCGCGTGCCACCGCGCCGGCCAACTCATAAGAACGGGGAAGCACACCATGACTGCACCCATGAACACCACCTTTGACATCCGGATTACCGACACCACGCTGCGCGACGGCTCGCACGCCATGAGCCACCAGTTCACCGAGGAACATGTCCGCTCCGTGGTCCGCGCACTGGATGATTCCCGCGTTGAGGTCATCGAGGTCACCCACGGCGATGGCCTGGGCGGGTCCTCCTTCAACTACGGCTTCTCCAAGACCCCTGAACTGGACCTGATCAAGGCCGCAGTGGACGAGGCCAAGGCCGCGAAGATCGCCGTGCTGATGCTCCCGGGCCTGGGCACCATCCACGATCTGAACCAGGCCTACGACGCCGGAGCATCGGTGGCCCGCATCGCCACCCACTGTACCGAGGCAGATGTCTCCATCCAGCACTTCCAGCACGCTCGCAAGCTGGGCATGGAAACCGTTGGCTTCCTGATGCTCTCCCACCGGGTCTCCCCGGAGGAACTGGCCGTCCAGGCACGCATCATGGCCGATGCCGGCTGCCAGTGCGTCTACGTGGTTGACTCGGCCGGCGCGCTGATCCTAGATGATGTTTCGGACCGCGTTTCGGCCCTGGTCGCAGAGCTGGGCGATGACGCCCAGGTCGGCTTCCACGGCCACCAGAACATGAGCTTCGGCGTCGCCAACTCGGTATTTGCCGTTCGTGCCGGTGCCAAGCAGATCGACGGCACCCTGATGGCGCTGGGCGCCGGTGCGGGCAACTCCCCCACCGAGGTCCTCGCCGCGGCGTTCGACCGCCTGGATATCAAGACCGGGGTTGACATCCAGGGCGTGATGGCCGCGGCCGAGGACGTCGTCAAGCCGTTCATCACCCGTATGCCGGTCATGGACCGCGCCTCCATCATGCAGGGCTATGCAGGGGTCTATTCCTCCTTCCTGATCCACGCCGAGCGCGCGGCCGATCGCTACGGCGTTCCGGCCTACCGGATCCTCGAGGAGATCGGCAAGGCCGGCTACGTCGGCGGCCAGGAAGACATGATCGTAGACGTTGCCGTGCAGCTGGCTGCCGCCCGCTAAGCGCTTCGCTTTCTCTCTGTTGGAGGTGGGCCCAAGCCATTGGCTTGGGCCCACCTCCATATCTAACGCGAAAACATCCACAATGCTCTCGGTGCTTTGCGACCACCAATCCACTCACATGGCTAGGCAGTGCCCAGGCCTGTTACTGATTGTCAGAAGGAAAATCCATGAGCTCTCTTAACCCGAAATCAACCGCAGTGCTCGCCATCCATCTCCAGCACGATATCGTCTCCGAAAACACAGCATTCGGATCCATTTTCAACCAACAAGTTGTAGCAAATGATGTCTTGGCCAAATGCAATAAGGCGATGCAGACGGTACGTGACATGGGCGGCACCGTGGTTTTAGCCCGGATTGCCTTCAACCCAGACTATTCAAATTTGGTTCCAACTCTTCCGCTGCTGCAGATGGTCCTTCAAGCCGGCTGCCTTAAAGACGGCGAACATGGAGCAGAACTCGTTCCGCAGGTCGAAGTTGGGCCCGAAGACGTGGTGTTGACCCACCAACGTCCAGGCCCGTTCACCGACACGAACTTGCATGAATTATTTCAGGCGAAAGGCATCGAAAACGTGTTGGTGTGCGGCGTCGCAACAAATGCCTCCGTTGAAGGTGCTGCGCGGCAGGCCAGCGACCTTGGCTATTCAACCTTCGTAGTCTCAGATGCGAGTTCCGCGGCCGATCAGGCATCCCATGATGCGTCGATTGGTTCTCTGGGTCTCTTCGCACAAATGATCACCGTCGAAGAAATCAGCACAGTGTTTAGCACATAGACAACAACCCCGCCGGCTTGTCGAGCAATTTTGTGGTTTCCCATATTTGCGGCCCCCGTCAATCGCCGTTGTGCCGCTACCCGGCACGTAGCCTATTGACCGAGGCTGACTGCGGCGATGATGGATTAATGCTTTCCTCACCTAATTTCTCTTCAGCGGATCTAGCCGGCGCCGGAGTAGTTGTCACCGGTGCGACCTCGGGCCTAGGCGCCGCCACCGCCCGCCTCTTTGCCGCGCGCGGCGCCCACGTGGTAGTGTGCGGACGCAATGAATCAAGGGGAACCACCTTGGCCGCAGAAATCGGCGGCGTTTTCGCCCGCGTGGACGTACACGACGAGGAATCCATGCGGGCCGCCATGGCCTTGGGTTCGCTGGCCCCGCGAGGACTTCGGGTTGCCGTGTCCGCTGCGGGCTCGGCAATCATCGAAAAGACCCTGAGCCGCGACGGCACGCACTCACGGGCGTCTTTCACCGAGCAGCTGCAGACCAATCTGGTCGGATCGTTCACGCTGTTGACCGAGGCGGCGGCGACTATGGCCCAGAATGAGGCCGAGGCCGATGGATCCCGCGGGGTCATCGCGCTCACGAGTTCGGTCGCGGCCTATGAGGGACAGATGGGTCAGTTGGCCTACGCCGCCTCCAAGGGCGGGGTCAATGCCATGGTCCTTCCCGCGGCACGTGACCTCGCACGTCACGGAGTCCGTGTCCTCGGCGTGGCCCCGGGCGTCTTTGACACCCCGTTCATGGACGTCCTCAGCGACGAGGCCAAGTTGGGCATCGGCGCCGCCGTGCCCTTCCCGCAACGACTCGGGCACGCCGACGAGTTCGCCCATCTGATGCACTCGTTGGTAACCAACCCTATGCTCAACGGCGAGGTCGTCCGCCTCGACGGCGCACTGCGCCTGGGCATGCGCTAAGCACCACAACCAGTCCAAACACCCCCTATCGTCCCCGGAGATCCAACCGCCATGCTTGCAGCCGTCGCCCACGCGCAGAACCCGTCCGACCCGCTTTCTTGCCTCGAGCTTCGCGAGGTTCCCACACCGGTCCCCCCGGCAGGCTGGACCCGCATCAAGGTCAAGGCCTCGTCAATGAACATGCACGATGTGTGGACCTTGCGCGGGGTCGGGCATGATCCCAAGAACATCCCCATCATTCTCGGTTGCGACGTGGCCGGGGTGACCGATGACGGGCGCGAGGTCATCATCTATCCGGTAATTGCAGATCCTGACGCAGGCAACGGGGACGAGACCCTAGATCCTAACCGTGCCCTTCTCTCCGAACAGCACGACGGCGGCTTCGCCGAATACATCGTGGTGCCCGACCGTTGCGTGATCCCCAAGCCCCATCAGCTCTCCTTCGAGGAGGCGGCCTGCCTGCCCGTCACCTGGTCAACCGCCTACCGCATGCTCTTTACCCAGGGACAGCTCAAGGCCGGGGACCGCGTGCTGGTCCAGGGCGCCGGCGGCGGGGTCGCCTCCGCGGCGATCGCACTGGCCGCGGCCGCAGGTGCCACCGTTTACGCCACCAGTCGCACCGAGGAGAAGCGTGCGCTGGCCTTGGAACTGGGCGCGCATGATGCGTTTGAATCCGGTGCCCGACTTCCCGAGCGCGTGGATCTGGTCATCGAAACGGTGGGAGAGGCCACCTGGGGGCATTCATTGCGGTGCCTGCGACCGGGCGGAGCCATTGTCATCGCCGGTACGACCTCAGGCACCAGTCCCGAGGCGGATCTGGGGCGCATCTTTTACCAGCAGCTGCGGGTGCTCGGCTCTACCGGGTCCACGCGCCACGAGATGGTCGCAATGCTACGCATGCTGGCCACCACCGGACTCCGGCCGCGCATCGACCGTGTGTTGCCCCTGGAGCGTATCCATGAGGGATTCGCGGCCATGATCGCCGGCGAAACCCAGGGCAAAATCGTCATCACCGTCTCCTGAATCCCGGGCACTATGTCATGATCAAGAACGTGAACGAACCAACTACCGCCCCCTCGCCAACCGCCTCACGCACCGCAGGATCCCAGACTCTGGCCCGCGGGCTGGAGGTGTTGCGCCTGGTGGCAGGCACCCCGGCAGGTCTGAGCATCAATGAAGTTGCCGAGCACGCGGGTATCCATCGCACCGGTGCTTACCGGCTACTTAATACACTCTGCGATGCCCAACTGCTGCACCGCGGCGCGGATAGTCGCTACCGTGGCGCCGCGGGGCTGCTCACCCTCTCGGCCTCGGCCTATCATTCGCTGCTGGCCGCCGCCGAGCCGGTGCTACGCAGGTACGCCGATGAGCTGGGCGCCACCCTGGCACTGATTGTCCGCGAGGGGGCAGAGGCCATCGCCCTGCGGGTCACCGCACCGACTTCGGGCACATATCACGTCTCGTTCGCCGAGGCCTCGCGGCATCCATTGGATCTGGGGGCCGCGGGCCACGCGATCTTGGCCAGCGAGCCGGAGAACATCGGAGAGGATCCCCGCGTCACCGCCGCCCGGACCCACGGATATGCGCAAACCTTCGGCGAGGTCGAACCCGGCATGCACGGCCTGGCGGTACCGCTGGCCCGCGACATCTGCGGTGTCCCCGCCTGCCTGAACCTGATCACCGTGCGGCAAGACCAAGCCACCTCCGCCGTCGCAGTGTTGCAGCAAGCTGCCCGCGCGCTCGAGGGCTCACTGACCTAGCCTTCCGTACCCCATGGGCGACCGACGCGGCACCTCCGTGCCAACTGATGGCACGACTGCTTTGACGTGCATCACAGGGACTGGTGAAATAGGTATCACTAGTTGTGCAGATACCGATTAGGTTGTGCACTATTTACACACACGGAAAGTTTGATGTGGCCATGAATAACATCCCCGCCAGCGAAGTCCTGATCATCGGAGCCGGTCCCGCCGGCCTCATGCTCGCCAACATCCTGGGGATGTACGGCCGCAGCGTCACGGTACTCGAAGCCCGCGACGAGCTCATCGACTACCCGCGCGGTGTGGGCCTCGATGACGAATCGCTGCGCACCATCCAGACCGTCGGCCTGGTCGACACGGTGCTGCCACACACCGCACCGCAACACATCATGCGTCTGGTCAACGGCGCAGGCAAAACCATCCTGATCAACAACCCGCAAACCCAAGAATTCGGTTGGGATCGCAAGCACGCCTTCATCCAGCCCGAGGTCGACAAGTCGCTGTACGAGGGCCTGGCCCAGTATTCCAACATCAACGTGCACTTCGGCCACCAGGTCGAGGACGTTATCGAGGACGAATCCGGTGTCACGGCCCTCGCCTTGGTCACCGGCGCCGACGGCACACAAACCGAACGCCGCTTTTCCGCGCAGTACCTCGTGGGCTGCGAGGGCGGCAAGTCCCCGACCCGCAAGCGCATGGGCGTGGGCTTCGAGGGAGATTCCCCCTCCACCCGCTGGCTCGTGGTCGATGTCGACAACGACCCGCTGGGAACCCCGAACGTCTTTTTGGGCGCGGATCCCAAACGTCCGTATGTCTCCATTGGGCTGCCGCACGCGGTGCGTCGCTGGGAGTTCATGCTTCACGACGGCGAGGACGAATCGGTGGTCACCTCGAAGGAATGGGTGGCCGAGATGCTCAAGGACCACGTTCCCGACCCGCACAACCTGTCCTATATCCGCCGCCGCGTTTTCACCCACCACGGACGCGTGGCCGGATCCTTCCGCAAGGGCCGCCAAGTCATTGCCGGCGACGCAGCACACCTGATGCCCGTCTGGATGGGTCAAGGCTGGAACTCGGGCATGCGCGATGCCACCAACCTGGGCTGGAAGCTCACCAGCATCCTGACCGGCACCGCCGGCGAGGACATCTTGGACACCTACACCTCCGAGCGCAAGGACCATGCCAAGGCCATGGTCGACTTGTCCATGACCTTCGGCTCGGTCATCAAACTCACCAACCCGCTGGCCGTTGCCGCCCGCGACGCTGCCTCCGCGGTACTCAACCTCTTCCCCTCGGCCAAGAGCTACTTCTCCGATATGCGCTTCAAGCCGATGCCGCGTTACACCACCGGCGTCCTGGCCGATCCCACCACAAAGGCCTCGGGAACCGCTGCCGCACGCCTCACCAGCAGGCTGATTCCGGTACTCACCGCCAACAACAAGGTCTCCCCCGTCGGCGTCCAATTCCCCCAGCCGCGGGTGAACTCCACCCTGGGTGAGAACCTGCTGCTCGATGACGCCATTGGTAATTGGTGGACCGTGCTGGTCTGGGGCAACGATCCTGTCGATGTGCTGCCCACCGCCTCCATCAAGGCCCTTGAGGCGCTCGGCGCCAAGCTGGTGGCCCTCGTTCCCGAGACCCAGCGCGAATGGGCCGAGGAAAACATGAGTGACGGGGTACTGGTATTGGGCGATCACACCGGCCGCATGAAGAAGTGGTTTGACGAACGTCCGACCCCGATGATCTTCCTGCGTCCGGACCGCTTTGTTGCCGGGGCCTGCCTGCACCAGAATGGGCCCGCAACGCTTCAGGCCATCTTGGACTCCATGGGCCGCGCCGCCGAACAGCACCGAGCAAAGTCACAAGGTTCCACGCTGTCCGTATAGGTGCCCGGACCGCCCCGAACCACCATGACAGACACGGTCCCTGCCCTGCCTGCGGAACCTAACCCGCTGAGCCCCGGCTAGGTGCCGCGTGGGCAAGAGCCGGTTGGTCATCGAACACCGGGGCCATCTTCCGGCCGGCCGCATGCAGGATCCGCTGCGTCGTTTCCTTCTCCACCGCCGAGGCGGCTGCCGCCGAGGCGGCTGCCGCCGGAGGACCGGGCACCCAGGTCCACCGGTTCCGCTGCGCCAGCTCGCGCAGGTTCGTCCGGTTCCGCTCATGCAGGGAGGTGGGTGCTGCAGGGAAACTTCCGAGCACCAATACGCCGTCGACAAAGCCGCGGGAGACCGCGGCTTCCAGGGTCAGCGCAGTGTGGTTCAACGTGCCCAGGTCCGGACGGGCGACCACCACCAAACGTGCTCCCAGCGCGCGGGCCATGTCGGCGATGGTTTCCCCCGCAAGTGTCAGGGACACCAGCAGTCCGCCGGCACCCTCGACGATGACGACCTCGTGCTCGCGCGCCAGTGCTTGGACGCGCCGCACGTGGTCCGCTAGGGTTGGCAGAGCTTCCGCCGCGGCGATCCCGCCGGAGTGCAGGGCGGCGTCCACCGGAGCCATGGGATCGGCCAGCCGGGCGCCTTCTTCCAAGGTCAGTGCCCGCGGATTCCCGAGCCAGTGACCGATCGAGTGCACATCCCCGCCCTGCCCGGGTTCCACACCGGTTTGGGTCGGCTTGTAGATGGCAACCCGCGCGCCCCCTTCCAGGGCGCAGGCGGCCAGGGCTGCGGTGACAACGGTCTTGCCGACGTCGGTGTCGGTCCCGGTGACCACAAGGATCATGTCGCTGCCCCCGCCGCGGCCAGCGAGGTCCACACCGTCCGGGGTGCCTGGAAGGAGAGCAGGTGCATCCAGTCAGGTTCCGGGCCGGCCGGCTCGAGGCCCGGCAGGGCGCGTGCCGCGGCATTCAGGACCACCTCGGTTTCCATCCGGGCCAGCCCCGCGCCCAGGCAGCGGTGGATCCCGAAACCGAAGGCCAGCGAATCGTCGTTCTCCTCCCCCAGGACCCCGCCGGAGAGCTTGAGCACCAGCTGCTCCCCTTGGGCAAAATGTTCCCCGTCCAGTTCGGTGTCCGCGGCGACGCTTCTGCGCCAGGTCGGTACCGAAGAGGCCTGCGCCAGCACCTGGCCCACTAGGTCCGCAGCGGATTCTTTTTCGGTGCACCGGGCCCAACGGCGTTCGTGCAGGGCGGTGCGCAGCGCGGTCTGGATCAGCATGGCGGTGGTTTCCTGCCCGGCGATCATCAGAAAGTAGCCCAGCGAGCGGATCCTCGCCGGGTCGAGCCCGGAGTGGTGCAACGCGGCATAGAGGTTCGAATCGTCGCGGGCCACCGCCTCGGCCACGGAGGTGTCGAGCCAGGCATGGAATTGCGCGGCGCTTGCCGCAAGTTCCTTCTGGCGTTGCGCGTCGGGCCAGCCCCAGAAGAGCTCCAGCGAGTCCCGGCTCCAGCGCTTGAGCTCCGCGACCGGCGGGATCGGGACCCCGGTGAGCCGGTGCATGACCTCCGGTGGGATCACCGCGGCCAGATGGTGTGCCAGATCGATGCGCTCGCCGCTGCGGTATTGCTCCGCAAGCTCCGCGCAGATCCCTTGCACCCGCTCCCTGATGGGCCCGGCCTGTGCGGCCACCTTCGCGGGGCTGAAGAACCTGGCCACCACCCGGCGGACATTCAGGTGCTCGGCCCCGCCGGCGCTGGCCAGCACCGGCGGCAGCGAGAACCGCTGGGCGGCCAAGATGCGCAGGGCAGCAGGTTCCAGGTCGATGGCCGTGTCCAGGGCGTTCTCGGGCGTAAAGTCCTCGGGGCGCAGAAGGATCCGGCGTACCAAGCCGGGGTCCTCGATGCTGCGGTAGCGGCGGTTGATTTCTTCCGGGTAGGCAGCGGGCAGCGGTCCGTCCAGCGGCGCCCGCTCGGCGAGCGTTGCGTGCCGGGCCGTCATAGGGCAACTCATGATTCTTCCTCCAGGATGGTGGCGGCAATGGTGTGCAGGGCGGCGAGCAGCTCGCGCCGGTGGTGGTTGGCGTGGGCGGTGATCCTCAGCCGGGAGATCCCGTCCGGGACGCTCGGTGGACGGAAGCAGGCCACGGCGATGCCGCGGGCGCGCAGGGCTGCGGCGGTGCGCACCGCGATGGCGGCGTCCGCCATGGTGATCGAGTGCACCGCGCCGGCACCCCGCTCGATGCGCCCAGACAGCTGCGGCACCGCGGCCAGGGTGTCGTGCACCAGGGCGGCGTTGCGCCCCAGCCGTCCCAACAGCTGAGCGTCGGCCAGTTCCAGGGCGGCCAGTGCGGCGCCGGCGGCGGCCGGGACCAGCGCGGTGTCGAAGAGGAAGGTGCGGGCGGTGTTCACCAGGTGCTCGCGCAGCAACCCCGCCGCTTCCCCGCCCAGTAGCACCACCCCTCCTTGGGCGCCCAGGGCCTTGGAGAGCGTGGCGGTGGCGATGACGTGCCCTGCCCCGGCCAGTCCGGCGGCGCGCAGAGCCGATCCGGTGTGCGTGGCGGCCAGCGAGTGGGCTTCGTCGATGAGAAGCAGCGCTCCGAACTCGGTGCACAGTGCACCCGCGGCGGCCAGGTCGGCGGCGTCCCCCAGCACCGAATAGACGGATTCGAGCACCAGGGCCACGCGCGGGGCCGGTGCAGGCGAGTCGCGGTTTGCCTCAAGCAGCGCCCTGGCGGCGTCGAGGTCGTTGTGTGCGGCGGTGGCCACCCTGGCCCCGGAGAGGCGGGCGCCGTCGATCAGGCTGGCGTGGGCGTGGGCGTCGAGGATGAAGTGGCTGCCCGGTCCGCCCAGGGCCTGCAAGACACCGAGGTTCGCGGTGTATCCGCTGGAAAACACCAGCGCTGCAGCCCTGCCGGTGTAGTCGCACAGCGCCTCCTCGAGCGCGGTGTGCACCGCCAGGGTGCCGGTGGCCACGCGGCTGGCGGCGGCACCTGCCCCGTGGCGGGCAGCGGCCTCCCCGGCGGCGGCACGCACCGCCGGGTGCGCACCAAGGCCCAGGTAGTCGTTGGAGGCCAGGTCCACCAATTGCCCGCGATTGCTCTCCACCCGGTGCAGCCCGCGGGCCGCGCGCACCCTCGCCCGTCCGCCCAGCCATCTCTCCCATGTCTCCGGAACCGCCGTGTGCGCCTCGGCGGCCGGGGCGCTGCTAGGAGCCGTGGACATGTTCCACCGCCGCGACAAGGGCCGCGCCCAGTAGCCGAATCTCGTCCCTGCTACTGATGTAGGGCGGCATGACGTAGAGCAGGTCGCGGAAGGGCCGCACCCACGCCCCCTGGCGGACCGCGGCCGCTGTCACCTCTGCCAGGGCAACAGGTTCGTGCAGCTGGATGACGCCGACCCCGCCCAGCACGCGCACGTCTTTCACGGACGACAGCGCGGCGGCCGGGTCGAGGGCTTCTCGCAGCCCTGTTTCCAGCGCGGCAATCTGCTCGCGCCAGGGCGCATCGGCGGCGCGCGGGTCGCCTCCGCCGGTGAGCAGTCCCAGCGAGGCGTTGGCCACCGCACAGGCCAGCGGGTTGCCCATGAAGGTGGGCCCGTGTAGCAGCGCCGAGCCGCTGCCGTACGCCCCGTCCAGGGCGCCTGCGACCTTCGGGGTGCAGAGCATCGCGGCCAGGGTCAGGTAGCCGCCGGTCAGCGCCTTGCCCACGCACATCACATCCGGCACCACGCCCGCCCATTCGCTGGCAAACAGCGTGCCGGTGCGCCCGAAACCGGTGGCGATCTCATCGAGCACCAGCAGCAGGTCGTGTTCGTCGGCGATCTCGCGCAGCACGCGCAGCGCAGCCGGGGCATAGACGTACATGCCCCCCGCGCCCTGCAGGACCGGCTCGGCAATGATCCCGGCCAGTTCCGGGGCATGGGCCGCGGCCAGCGCGCGGGCCTCGGTTTCCCAGACGGTAAACTCGGCCGCATCGAATTCCCAGCTGCCTTCCACTGTCAGCCGGGCGGCCGGGGGCCGGGGCAGGAAGAGTTGTTCGGCCCCGGGACGGGCGAAGGCCGCGTGCATGCCGTCGACCGGGTCGCAGACGCCCATCGCCGCGAAGGTGTCCCCGTGGTAGCCGCCGCGCAGCGCGGCGAAGCGCTGCCGACCGGTGTGCCCGCGGGCGTGGTGGTACTGCAGCACGAGCTTGAGCGCGACCTCCACGGAGATCGACCCGGAGTCGGCCAGGAACACGTGGGACAGGTCGCCCGGGGCCATGGCCACCAGCCGCTCGGCCAGTTCCACGGCAGGGGCGTGGGTCAGCCCGCCGAACATCACGTGGCTGAACGAATCGATCTGTGCGTGGGCGGCGGCATCCAGCACCGGGTGGCGGTAGCCGTGCACCATCGACCACCAGGAGCCCATGCCGTCGATTACCTCGTGGGTGCCATGAGCGTCCTCGAGCGTGAGCCGCACACCCTTGGCCCCGGTGACCGCGTAGCGAGCACCGGCGTCCAGGGAGGCATAGGGGTGCCAGAGCAGGCCGGCGTCCCGGGCCAGCAGGTCCTGCCCCTGGCTCACCAGGCTGGTTGCGGCGTTCATGCGTTGGGGATTTCCCCGGTTCCTGCACCGCGGCGACGCAGCACCGGTTCGGCGCCGTGGGCCGGGCCGCAACCCAGGGAAGCCCCCGCACCGCAACCGGAACCGCAGGAACTTCCACATCCCGGGGCCTCGGTGGCGGCAGGGGCTTCGTCTGCCCGGTGGCGCAGGCGTGCAGCGAGCTCGGCCGGGTCGGTGTCCTCCTGGCCCAGGATCACGTACCCGGAGTCGGAGATCATTTCCAGGTCGCGGCGCGCATCCTGGCCCTCACTGGTGAGGTAGTCGCCGAGGAACAACGAGTTGGCCACGGCCAGCGCGGTGGCCTGCAGGGTGCGCAGGTGCATTTCGCGCCCGGCGGCCATGCGCAGTTCGGCGGAGGGTGCGGCCAGGCGGACCAGGGCCAGGATGCGCAGGCACGCCAGCGGGGTCAGGTGCCAGGTCCCGGCCAGCGGGGTGCCGTCGAAGGGCATCAGGAAGTTCACCGGAATCGAGTCGGCTTCCAGCTCACGCAGCGCGAAGACGGCCTCGACGAGCTGCTCGGGGGTCTCGCCCATGCCCACGATGAGCCCGGAGCACGGGGAGAGTCCGGCGTCCTTGGCCGCCCCGATGGTGTCCACACGCTCGGCGAAGGTGTGGGTCGAGCAGATCTCCGGGTAGAGGGATTCGGCGGTGTTCAAGTTGTGGTTGTAGGCATCGGCACCGGCGTCGCGCAGCTTTTGCGCCTGCCCGTCCTTCAGGATCCCCAGGCAGGCGCAGACCTCCACCTGCGGGTTCTCGTCCTTGATCTGGCCGATCATGGTGGCCACGCGGTCCACGTCGCGGTTGCTGGGTCCCTTGCCGGAGGCGACCATGCACACACGTGAGGCGCCGCCGGCAATGCCGAGCCCGGCCTGGTGCACGGCCTCGTCGGGCTTGAGCCAGGTGTACTTGAGGATCTCGGCTTTGGAACCCAGGCGCTGGGAGCAGTAGGTGCAGTCCTCGGGGCAAAGCCCCGACTTGAGGTTCACCAGGTAGTTGACCTTCACGGTGTTGCCGAAGTGCTTGCGGCGCAGGGTTCCCGCCGCGGCGATCAGTCCGAGGGTGGCCTCGTCCGGGGTCTGCAGGACGGCGAGCGCTTCGTCGGTTGTGAGCCGGTGTCCGGCATCGATGCGCGCGGCCAGCTCTGCGGCATCCAGGATCCCGTTGGAGGCAGCTGCGGCGGGCGCAGGGATGGTGTTGGTCGTGGTCATGGCGGGGGGCCTTCCGGTCGGGCGCTTCTCGGCGGTGACATGGGAGTCCGGGCCATGCACAATGCATTCCGAACATCACGTTGAACACCGTTCAATGATTCTTGCACCACACTACTCAACAGTTGAACACTGTTCAACTGCATTTCCGCCGCCTCGTCTATCGCCCCGATTCAGGGACCGGTACCGCATGGGTCGGGGAGGTGCCGCTGCCCGGCCCGAGGGCGCCGGGCGACACAGGGGAACGGTCCCGTGGAGCAAGCCGGACCATAGACTTGGCCCATGCCCGAAACACCCTTACATCAGCTGCTGGGCCGCGAGCTGGCCCAACGGGTCCTGGACCACATAGCCCCCGCACTGCACCACAACGTCAATGTCATGGACCGCAACGGAATCATCATCGCTTCACGCGACCCGGCAAGGCTAGGGACTCTGCATCGTGCCGCGCTGGCCGTCGCCTCCACCGGCGAACCCGCAGTCATCAGCGACGAAGAGGAAAACGGCGGCATGCGCCGTGGCGTCAACTTGCCCCTGGCCAATAACGGAGAGATCCTTGGTGTCATTGGCGTGACCGGGGACCCGGCGGTGGTCCGCCCGGTGGCCGAAGTACTGGTACTGACCATCGGTCTGCTGATAGCGCGGGAACAGGAACTGGACGCCACAGCCAGACGAGAGGCACGCGATCTGGATTTACTCTCTCGTCTGGTCAACGGCGCACCTGACCCGACGATCACCCTCCGGCAGCTCAGCGAACAGCACCCCGTGCTCGCAGGGCCCTGGCGGATCACTGCAGTGCTGGATTCCACGCTTCCCGAGCCTTCCCCGCCACCACTTCCACCATCCCGCTGGCCGCATGAAAGCCGACTCGGATCCGGAGGGCTCTACCGTTTTGCCTCCTTCCGGGGTGCGTTCTGGATCGTGGCGCGGGCAACCGAGGACCCTGCCCGAATCCGCACACTACTAGGGCCCGACCCCTCGAAAATTGTCATCCACGGCGGCCCCTGTGCAAGTGTTGAAATGCTGCATGGCTCTGCGCGCACCCTGGGGGTACTGGTGGCCAACCACGGGCTGCTTCCCAGCGGCCGCCAGCATTTCGGGCAGGCAGAGCTGTCCGCAGAGCTTGCCGTCGCATGCCTTCCCGCAGATCTCAGGGCCCACCTGGCCGCACGAGTGCGCGGGCTATCGGACATCCAGCTCGACACCCTGGCGGCGCTGCTCAACTCCGGCGGATCTCTGGCAAATGCGGGACGCCGACTTCACCTGCACCGCAACACCATCGTGCAGCGCATTGAGCGGATCGAACGGCTCACCGGCCTCGATCCCCGCGACCCCGCCAACAGGCCGTGCCTGTCGATGGCATTGATCGCAGATCGGCCAAACCGTGCACAATAACCACTAAAGCTCCTGCTCCGAGGAGTATTAGTGGTGACTTTGCCCGTATCGAAGTGGCGGCACACACACTAACGTTGAGAGGCATGAGCTCCACCCCTTCCACAGTCATCGTGGCCTGCCCGGATTCATTCAAGGGTTCCGTCGACGCAGCCGGCGCCGCAGCAGCCATGGCTGCCGGCGCGCGCTCAATCTTCGGGCCCGACGCAACCATCATCGAAATTCCCCTGGCAGACGGCGGCGAAGGATCACTCGATGCGCTGCTGGCCAGCTGGGAGCGCTCGGCCCTGACGCTCCCCGTGCACGATGCCATCGGCCGGAAGGCCACCGCCCGCTACGGGCTCTCCGCCGACGGACAAACCGGAATGATCGAAGCTGCCGAGGCCAACGGGCTCCCCCAGGTCAGTGACGTTCCCTTGCAGCCACTGCGCGCCGACAGCCGCGGAGTCGGCGAGATCGCCCGGCACTTGCTGGATGACGGGGTCTGCGAGATCATGCTGTGCATTGGCGGATCGGCCAGCACCGACGGTGGTACCGGATTCCTCAGCGCACTGGGCGCCAGGTTCCTTGATTCCGCCGGAAGCCCCGTTCCCCCGGGCGGGGCAGGACTGTCCCAGATCGCAAAAATCGACCTTGAACAACTGCACCCCGCAGCCACAACCACCAGCTGGCAAATCGCTGTCGACGTCAACAACCCCCTGTGCGGACCACAGGGTGCGGCCAACGTATTCGGCCCACAAAAGGGTGCCAACGAGCGGGACATCGCCGTATTGGATGCGGGCCTCGCACATCTGGCACGGGTCCTTGCCAAGCTGACGGACGGTGACGTCACCGAGCTGCTCGACTCCCCCGGCGCGGGAGCAGCAGGCGGCCTGCCGCTGGCCCTGGTTGCGTTGCTTGGAGCCCGCACCATGCCCGGATCCCAGATGATCTCCGACGCGTTGGACCTGCCCCGGGCCCTCTCCCTGGCCGACGTGGTGCTGACCGGCGAAGGCCGGCTCGACATGCAGTCCCTAGGCGGGAAGGTGGTTGACGCCGTGCGTCGGCTCGCCCCGAACACCACCCCCGTGGTGGTTATTGCCGGGGCCGTTGAACTAGATTCGGCGCGCTGCCGGGCCGAGGGCCTCAGCGCCGCATTTTCCCTCGCCCGCGGGCCGGCCACCCTCGAAGACCTGACCCGGGACGCTGCTGAGCTCATCGAGGATGCCGCAGCACAGGCGTGCTCCCTCATCGAAACCGCATCAACGACGATTCGCACCTTCGGACTCTCAAGGACAAACGACCCATGTTAGACATACTGATTCTGCTCCTGCTTGTGGTGGCCATCGTGGCGGTCACCGCAAAGCTCAAGATCTCCCCCTTCCTCGCGTTGCTGGGTGCCGCCTTCGTCGGAGCGTTCGCTTTCCGGCTGCCGGCCGAAGAAATCATTCCGACCATCACCACTGCCTTCGGCAACACCATGGGCAGCATCGGACTGGTGATTCTGTTTGGCACCATGATCGGTGTCATCCTCGAGCGTTCAGGCGGAGCCATCGCCATGGCCGACGGGCTCATCAAGGTCATTGGTACGCGTTTCCCGACCCTGACCATGAGCGTGATCGGCTACATCGTTTCGATCCCGGTGTTTTGTGATTCCGGTTTCATCATCCTGAACTCGCTGCGCAAGGCCATGGCCGAGCGGGCCAAGGTATCCCTTGTCGCCATGTCGATTGCGTTGATGACTGGCCTCTACGCCACGCACACCATGGTTCCCCCGACCCCCGGGCCATTGGCCGCTGCGGCGAACCTGAACGTTGTTGATTCCCTCGGTCTGCTGATCGCCTTGGGTCTGGTGGTCGCGGCCGTTTCGGCCGGCGCCGCGCTGCTCTACGCCAATTCCTTCCTCAAGAAGGACATTGAGTTACTGCCCCTGGCTGCCGAGGACACCGAGGTCAGTTACGAGGAATTGCGAGCGGAATACGGCAAGCTGCCTTCCGGGTTCATGGCATTCCTCCCGATCTTGCTGCCCATCGTGCTCATTTGCCTGGCCTCGATCGCCAAGCTGCCCTCGGCGCCCCTCGGCGCGGGTACCGGCTACGAGGTGTCGGTATTCCTGGGGACCCCCGTTATTGCCTTGGCCCTGGGCCTGATTGCCGCGATCTTCCTGCTTCGCGGCCACGGAAAGCTGTCGAGGTTCAACACACAGATCTCGGATTCGATCCTGCTGGCTGCTCCGATCCTGCTGATCACCTGTGCAGGAGCGGCCTTCGGCGGGGTGCTGGGCAAGAGCTCCATCACGGGGTTTCTCTCCGAAAACCTCGCCACGCTTGGCCTGGGTATCGCCGTACCATTCATTATTTCCGCCGCGCTGAAGACCGCTCAGGGGTCCTCCACCGTGGCCATGGTGACCACCTCGGCGATGATGCTGCCGCTGCTCGAACCGCTGGGGCTGAACCAGGGCGCCGGCCCGGTGCTGGCCGTCTTGGCAATCGGCGCCGGAGCCATGGTTGTTTCCCACGCCAATGATTCCTTCTTCTGGGTGGTTTCCCAGTTCAGCCGGATTCCGACGGCCACTGCCTACCGCACGTTGACCCCAGCCACCGCGATCCAGGGTGTTTCGGGATTCATCGCCGTGTGGGGTTTGAGCCTCGTGCTGATCTGACCCCTGGCACCGGCTCCGCAGCAGCGCATTTCGGCGCAGGCGGCGCCCCCTGGGGCGGCTTGCCGTGCGGGTCTTTATCCGTCCACGGTGCAGAACGGGGGCCGCGCTTGATGCGCGGCCCCCGTTCTGGGTCGTTTCACCGTGGTGCTGCTGGGTACCGGAGGCACCGCACGAGGTGCGCCACCGGGCCAGCAAGATTTCTAGACCGCCGGGGTATCGGGGTAAAGCAGCAGTTCCCCGTCCTTGACCTCGATCTTGTGGGTGCGTGCAGCCACGGTAGCCGGCAGGCAGAGTGCGGTGCCGGACTTCAGGCAGAACTTGGCCGCGTGCACCGGGCATTCGACCTCGACGCCTTCGATCCAGCCATCGGCCAACGAGGCGGTCTCATGGGTGCACTCGTCGTTGATGGCGTAGAAGTTTCCATCCTCAGCATGGAAAACTGCGATGTCCTCCTTGGTGCCGTTCTCCTCGGAGGTGACGACCATGGCCTCGCCTTCCTCGATGCTGTCGACGGAACCGATGTTGATTGCCTCGCTCATGGGGATGCCTCCTGGTCTTCCATCGCCGCTGCGCATCGCGCCAAGGTGATGGATAGGTGTAAAAGTGTGTTCCCATCATCCCGCGCTTTGCCCCCACTGCCCAACCGACGAACCGCCACGGAGCCAGCCCCCGCATTGCCAGGGGCATCATGGCCGGGGTCCATGACGCCGAACGGACCCGGAAACCTCCACCAATCCATCGGCACGAAACTTGATCGTCAGTGGTCGTCACGGCGATTATCCACGTCGCAGCGCAATTTTGCGCACCACCAACATCACGATGTAGTAACTCCGGCATTTGCGCATGAACACGCGGCCAAATCGCGGCTCAGCGGCCTTCGGAGCTTCAAAAAGGGCCAAAATCCCTGTTTCTGCCGGGAGTCGACTGCTAGCGTGGTGCTCCTAGTCTCATCCGTTGCGAGAGGCTCACTTCGCCGACCGCAACGGCCCTGTGATCCAGAATGCACAAATCGTGTCGCCGGATCTTCCGCGCTTCACGTGGATGGAACCTCGCATGAACTCAGCATCAGGGACGGCTTCACCGGCCCTACGTGTCGCCAATGCCTATAAGGTGTTCGGACGTAGACCCCAAGAAGCGGTGAAGGCCCTCAAAGACGGCCAAACGCGTCAAGAAGTGGAGCCTATGGGCACCGCGGCCGTCATTGACGCGTCATTTGATGTCAAGCCGGGTGAAATCTTCGTCGTCATGGGACTGTCCGGCTCGGGCAAGTCGACGTTGATCCGGATGCTCAATGGCCTATGGCCCATGACCAGCGGATCGGTCCATATTGGGGACGTGGACATTTCCAAGATCTCCGGCAAACGTCTGCGCGAAGTTCGGCAGAAGAGCATCTCGATGGTATTCCAGCACTTCGCCCTGCTGCCGCACCGTACCGTGCTGGAGAACGCCGCCTATGCCCTGGAGATCCAAGGCGTAGACAAAAAGAAGCGCACCGAACTGGCCACCGCAATGCTTAACACGGTGGGGCTCACCGGTTGGGGAGATAAATACCCCGGTCAGCTCTCCGGTGGCATGCAGCAGCGCGTCGGGCTGGCCCGTGCCTTGTGCTCGGAGACCGATATCCTGCTCATGGATGAGGCCTTCTCCGCCCTTGACCCGCTGATCCGCCGCGATATGCAAGAACAACTCGCTTCCTTGCAGGCGGATCTGGGCAAGACCATCATTTTCATCACCCACGACTTGAACGAGGCCATGTTCCTTGGCGACCGGATTGCGGTGATGCGCGACGGGGAAATCGTGCAGATCGGCACTCCCGACGAAATCCTCACCTCCCCTGCAGACGAGTACGTGTCTTCGTTCGTCCGCGATGTTGACCGCACCCGTGTGCTCACCGCAGGCGGTGTCATGCAGAACCCGCGTGCCGTGGTCTCGATCAGCGGCGGAGCACGAGCTGCCCTGTTGACCATGCGTGAGCAGCAGACCTCCGGCGCGTTTGTCATCGACCGCAACCGCAACTTCCGCGGCATCGTCACCGACCGCGACACCCAGGGGTTGGCCGACCGCGGCGGATCGGATCTCACCGAGATCCTCACGCGCGCGGACGACGCAATCTCCGCAGACACCGCGCTCAACGACCTCTTTGGCCGCGCTGTGGAAAGCAGCACCCCCCTGCCTGTCGTCGATGAGCAGGGACGGCTGGTCGGTGCAGTGGCCCGCGCAACATTGCTGGCCGCCTTGGGCAACGTGCCATCCAGCACCAGCTCAATGGGGATCCTGACCCCGGGTCAAACCGCAGGAAACGACGATGGCAGCCAGAAACCAGGAATTTTCACCCAGGATCCATCCGGTGAAGAGGGAGGCACACTCTAATGGACGAATTGTTCCGGATTCCCGTCGGCAAGTGGGCAGAAACAGGCCTTGACTGGGTCATTGCCAACCTAGGAGCTTTTTTCGACGGCCTCAAGGCCTTCTTCGCTCAGTTCTACAACGCACTGGACTGGGTCCTGTCGACGCCACCCTTCTGGGCGGTGATCATCGTGCTTGCCGCTCTGGCGTTCTGGCTCAAGGGCTGGAAACTATCGTTGGGCACCATCCTCGGGTTCTTGCTGATCTATGGCATGAACCAATGGGACAACGCGATGGACTCACTGGCCTTGGTGCTCGTGGCCAGCCTTGTCGCGGTGGTCATCTCCGTGCCCTTGGGCATTGCTTCTGCGAAGTCCACCACCGTCTCCAACATCGTCAAACCGGTCATGGACTTTCTGCAGACCATGCCGGCCTTCGTCTACCTGATTCCGGTGCTGCTGTTGCTGGGCATCGGACCTGTTCCGGGCATCGTGGCCACTATCGTCTTTGCCTTGGCCCCCGGAGCCCGCTTCACGGAACTAGGTATCCGTTCCGTGGACAGCGAAGTCGTCGAGGCCGGCCAGGCCTTTGGCGCCTCGCCCATGCGCATCCTGCGCCAGATCCAGATCCCGTTGGCGATGCCCACCATCATGGCGGGCATCAACCAGATCATCATGCTCTCCCTGTCCATGGTCGTCATCGCCGGAATGGTTGGCGCCGGCGGCCTCGGTGGCGCGGTCTACTCGGCATTGACCGGCCTGAACACGCCGCTGGGCGTGGAATCCGGACTCGCAGTTGTCGTCTTGGCGATCTTCCTGGATCGCATCACAGCGTCGCTGACACATGTCAAGAAGCACGTCTCAGCGTAATTAGTCTCCAATTTTCGGCACCTGTCACTTTGGGGGCCACCAAGAAAGGTAATTTCATGAACAAGAAACTCGCATCATTGTTGGCCGTGGCTGCAGCCTCGGCCCTAGCGCTCACCGCTTGCGGATCGGGCGAAAGTGAAGGGTCCGACGCAGGCTCCGGCGTAGACAACGGAGATCAGAAGGAATTGACCATTGGCGTGTTCGCCGGTTGGGACGAAGGCATTGCCGTGTCCAACCTCTGGGAGCGCATCTTGGACAAGAAGGGCTACGACGTCACGCTGACCAGCGCCGATGCGGCACCAGTCTTCACCGGCGTCAGCACCGGGGACTTCGATATGACGATGGACGTCTGGCTGCCCGAAACCCACGCAGAATACATTGAGAATTACGGCGACAAGGTCCAAGAACTGGGCACCTGGTATGAAAATGCCAAGCTGACCATTGCGGTCAACGAGGACGCGGACATCACCTCGCTGGATGAGCTCGCCGACAAGGCCGACATGTTCGACAACCGCATCGTGGGCATCGATCCCGGCGCGGGACTGACCAAGGCCACCAAGGAACGAGTCATCCCAGGTTACGGCCTGGAGGAGATGGACTTCGTGACCTCCTCGACCACAGCCATGCTGACCGAGCTGAAGAAGTCCACCGACGCCGGAGACAACATCTTGGTGACCCTGTGGCGCCCGCACTGGGCCTACGACGCATTCCCGATCAAGGACCTAGAGGATCCCAAGGACACCTTGGGCACCGCCGAACTGATCAAGACCTACGGCAGCCTCACGTTCAAGGAAGACTTCCCCACCCTCGCGGGTTGGATGGCGGACTTCAAGATGGACGATGAGACTCTCTTCTCACTGGAAAACGCAATGTTCAACGAGGCCGACACCGAGGACTACGCACCGATCGTGGATGAGTGGATCTCCGAAAACCAGGAATGGGTCGATTCGCTGACCGCCGAGTAATCCTCGCGCAGCACTCTTCCAACGGCCCGGGCCGCTTGGGTACACCAGCAACATCATGGTGAACCCAAGCGGCCCGGGCTTTTTGGCTGCCTGCCGCAGCTGCCCTCGGCACGTGGACGGGCTCCGCAGCGCCGGTGAACGATGGTGGGTACTTCTGCTGCCGGCAGTACCGGCAGGAGCGCCCGGACAACGTCCGGGTACGAGTGCTGTTGGTCGGCCATAACGGATGGTGAGCCGCCCCTGGGTGCGCCGCATCAGGCGATCATTGCCCCGCCGTTGCCCGTGGTTTAGAGGTTGGCGATGACTGAAAGGACCCGGATCAGAACGAAACCGACCAGCAGGCCCGCGGCCGTCCAGTATAGGAAGCGTACCTGCGAGCGAGGCCTTTCCAGTTGCCAGGAACCGGTCTTGTCCTCGCGGTAATACACCAGCGATCCGTCCGCGGGCTCACTGGGCCGTTCGAGCACCAGCAGCTCGCTACGGACCGTGCCGTCCGCGGTGTGGAAGACCAGGCAGTCTTGCCCCTCGAGCACCGCGATCCGGTACTCCGCGCTCATCCAGCCCGCATCCCGGCGGCGTTCGGCCAGCGCAAAGGCATAGAAACCACACGCGGCAATCAACGCCACCCACCCAATGAGGTTGAGTGCCGGGCCTAGGCTGATCAACAGGTCTCGCACCAGATCATCTTATGGTCTGCAACGGCACGGACGTACATCGACGCTTCACTGCGTCACCGAGTTCCCGCCCGGTGCGGAGTCAGCGGGTGAACGAGCCCAGTACCTCGTTCAAGGCCTCGGTTGACGAGGGGTGGGTGAAGATGGAATCGCGCAGCGTCGCGGAGGTCAGTTCCTGACGCATGGCCAAAGCCACCAGGTTGATGACTTCTTGGGAATCCACGTGCATCAGTGCTGCGCCAAGGATCTGGTCGGTATCCGCATCCACCACGAACTTCACGATGCCGCGAGGATCGCCCACGATCTTGGGCCGCGGCATCGCAGCGATCTCGGCGACCTTCTTCACCGCCACCTTGATCGACAACCCTTGGGCCCCTGCCTCATCCTCGCTCATCCCAACCCTGGCCAGCGGTGGGGTGGTGAAGATCGTATAGGGGACGGCCACGCGGTCGGCCGTCGAACGTTCCCCCGTGCCCAAAATCGCGTCGGCAACAATGCGGTTGTCATCCAGGGAGACATACGTAAATTGCTGCCCACCGTTCACATCGCCCAGCGCATAGACACCCGGCGCGCTCGTGGCCAAATGCTCGTCGACCTTGATCGCCCCGGAATCGGTCAGCTCGATGCCCGCGGTCTCCAGGCCTAGCCCCGCGGTTGCCGGCTTCCGGCCCAGGGCGATGAGCACCGCGTCGGCCACGACGCTGCGGGCTTCGCCGTGCTGCTCGTAGTGCACCCGTGCGGTGGCCCCATCTTCTTCGATCCGCTGCACACTGGCGCCGGTACGCACCTCAACGTCCACGTCCGACAGTGCGGAGAGGACCTCGGCGGCAACATCCTCATCTTCCCTTTTCAAGGCCCTGGCCCCGCGGTCAAGGACCGTGACCTTCGATCCGAAGTGGGCGAACATGGAAGCGAACTCGGTGCCGACGTAGCCACCGCCGACCACCACCAGCCGCTGGGGCAACGGGGCATCTTGCAAGGTGGTCGAATCGTGGATGCGTCCGCCAACCCGCGCACCGCCCAGGTCCGGGATCGCCGGGAGCGCACCGGTGTTGATGATGATCCGCTTGGCCTCGAGCTCAAGGCTCTCGTTTCCCGCCTCGACCTTAATGCGGCGGGGGCCGATGAACGTGGCCCGGCCGGTAATGGTCATGACAGCGTTAAGGTCATCAAGCATGGAGAAGTTCTTGGCTCGCATGGCGGCGGTTAGCTTGTCCCGACGGGCCACTGCTGTCTGGAAGTATTGCGGATCAAAGTCGTTGCCGATGTTGTTCTCCGCATCATGGATCAGCGTCTTGGTGGGAACACAGCCAATGTTGATGCAGGTGCCACCGTACATCTGCGCCGAGGCTTCGATGATGGCCACACGTTGCCCTGCGCGGGACGCGGTTCCTGCCAGCGTTTTGCCGCCCTTGCCCCAGCCAATAACCAACAGATCAAGTTCGTGTTCCATCAAGCGCTCCTCGCTTCCTCGGAAATGTTGTGCTCACTACGCCCGCGTCTGCTCTGCGACGCAGTGCACGGTCAAGAAGAAGGCAGTCGCGGCTAGCCCAACTCGTTGAAACGCTGGACCCAAGTCGTTGAAACGCTGCTCTCTATTTGGCTACCTTGAATACTCCCTGGGCCCCGCGTTCGGCGTCGATCATCACGTGGGACACGAAGGGATAGTTGCCGGCCTCGGGGAATTCCAGTTCAACGAAACCGCCCTGTGCCACGCCGAGCGCCAGTGCCTGGCTTCCACCTTCCGTCCCGTCTCGCTGATCGAGCAGGTAGTTGCCTTCCAGCCATGTGGTGTCGAACTGCCCGCCGATGACGTGGAACGAGGAGGCACGGTTGGGCCCGATGTCCAGCAGCCAGATCCGTACCCGTTCCCCGACCTTGGCACGCAGCGGCCGGTGCACGTACTGGTTGGCGTAGCCGTTGAAGACCACCAGGTCCGGTTTTTCCGCCGCAAGCTTTTCGGTGTCCACTTCCGCGTCCTGGGCCCCGAGATAAAACTCTGACTGGGCCAACACATAGGACTTGTCGACCTCCGGGAGGTCGTCGGGTTCGATGACCACGGTACCGAACATGCCGTTGGCGATATGTGCGCTCATGGGCATGGTGGAGCAGTGGTACATCCAGATTCCGGCCCGCGTGGCGGTGAACTTATAGAGCAGGGATTCACCGGGGGCGATGGTGCGCATCGGTTCATCCGGTGCCAGCGCGCCGGCGTGGAAGTCGATGGAGTGGCCTATGGACCCGTCGTTGACCAGTGTGATCTCGAATGTGTCGCCGGCCCGCCCGTGCAGCAGCGGGCCGGGCGCGGTGCCGTTGAAGGTCCACAATTTTTGTCGCACCCCCGGGGAGACTTCCACGATCGCTTCCTCGGCGGTGAAGGTGGCCCGGTGGATGCTCGGCTTGCCGTCGGAGCGTTTGGGTTCCAGCGGCGGCAACGAGGCTTCGTGCGCCGTGAATTCCGTGCCCGGTTCGGCCATCAAATCCAGTGGTGCGGCGCTGGCGCCGGTGCTGGCGCCGGTGCTGGCGCCGGTGCTGGGCTCGGTGCTGGCGCCGGTGCTGGCGCCGGTGCTGGGCTCGGTGGAGTGGTTCATGGATTCGTGGCCGGACTCCGGGGCCGTGGCACCGGTGGCCTTGATATCGAGCACCATGCCCATTTGCCGGTGCCCCACGATCGAACACCAGGCAGCAACATCCGCGGTGATGACCCCCGCATCAAGCGTGGCGCTTTCGCCCGGAGCCAACCGTCCGCTGTTCGCCCCGGTGGCCAGGACCAGGTCGTGGGTTTCGGAAACATCGGTGTTCACCAGCTCGATCATCAGGTGGGTTCCGGCCGGCACCTCGATAAGCGCAGGGGTGAAGCGCATGTCAGCGGCTTCGACCTTCACGGTCTTGGTCTCGGTGGCAACCGGTGCCGAAGTTCCGTTGGTGGAGGTGTCTTGGTGCGCCGGTGCCCTGATGCCTGCCGTGGCAGGGTCGATGGCGATCCCAATGGCAATGGCCAGCACCACCGCCAGCAGCCCCGCGACGGCCTGTCCGGCACGCTGTCCGGCGGGCCGATCGCCCTCCGGTGCCATCCGTACCCGGGGTGCCGGGGTCCCGGCCGGCAGGCCCAGAGCCTGAATCTCGGCAGCCACCTTGGTTTTGGCTTGGCGGTGGGCGCGCAGCGCCATGACGAGCAATGGCAGGAAGCTGGCCATGGCCACCAAGTAGAGCACCGAACACAGTACGCGAACCAACGATGGCACCGGAATCACACAGGCCAGCAGTGCAGCATTGGCCGTGGCCACCCGCAGCACCGCGCCGCGGTCGAACATGGTGGTCGCCGCGCGCACGGGGCCGGGCCCGCCGCCGAGGGCCACCGGTACCAGGTAGGAGAGGGCGCCGAGCAACACTTGGGCGGCGAATCCTGCCGCCAGGTACGGGGTGATGGCGGCGAAGGCCCGTCCGGCTTGCTGCCAATCGCCGCTGATGAGCAGGACGACGTCCAGGGCTACGAGGCACCCGATCCACCAGCCGACGGCGCCGAGCATTGAGAGGGTGGAGAAGGTTTTAGGTGGCTTATTGCGGGCCACCTGGATGAAGGAGGAAGCCATCAACCCCAGACCCGCAATGTAGCCGGTGAGCCCCAATGCCGCGACCGGAAGCAAACCAAAGCCCGCACCGGCACCGGCCGCCAACGCGGAGATGGCGAGCACCGGAAGGGCTCGCTGGGAGTTCCTCGCGGCCTGATCGGCGATCCGGGTACGCAGCATCGTGGGCCACAACGTCACCAAGGTACCGGCCACCGTCAGTCCTACCCATCCCAAGACATTGAGTAAGACGTGGGACAGCATGATTTGTTCGTGCGTGCTCGAAATATTGCCGTGTGCCAGGATGGTGCCAAGCACCGCACCGACGGGGAGGAACGCGGCAGCGGCAATGTAATACTTCACCGAGGCGCCGAACCTCGAGGGCAGGGCCACGCGCATGCGGGTGAAAAGGTCCACACCGTGCCAGATCACCGAAGCGGCGATCAGGCCCGCCCCGGCGGCGGTCACCGGCCAGAGCGTGGATACCACCCCTGCGATGACCAGCATGGTGCCGCCGTTGAGCAGCAGCAAACGCCAATTCTGCTCCGCCCTCGACCGGGCCTTGGGCGGATTGCGCAGCAGCGCGTTGGAAAAGTATTGGGACCAGACCAGGATCGCGTGGGACACCGCCCCGAGCAGCAACAGGTGGATCATCAGCCAGCGCGGCGCGGGAAGCTCCCGGTGGACCAACGTCACGAGAACCAACAGCGTCAGCCAGAACGCGACCGGTAGATCGCGCATGGGCCAGAATCCTCTGGCCGGGTTCTTACTCACTTGGATGGCTCCCGTGGCGAAATGGAAAGTCCTGCACGCGGGGTCCGCGCGGCGGGGTTGGAAAGAAGGGAGGTGCTACCGGGAGAAGGTGGTCCGATGCCGAGGGAGTCAGACGGTGGCTTGGAACTTGTCGATGGTTGGGGTCGTGCCTGAGACTCCCCCATGAGCATCGAGGTGAGAGCCAGCAGCACAAAGAGCAGCACCGCAACGATGTTGGCCACCGCCCCGGCACGCCAGGCCCAGTCATGGCCCAGCCCGTTGCCGATCCACAGGCGCAGCAATAATCCCGCCCACAGCAAGATCGCAGGCACCCACATCATCGGCCGGTAGGGCAAAGGGCGGCGCAGGATCGCCGGGAGAATCGTGGAGGAGTGGGCAATGATCATGGAGAGCGTGAACCCCAGGAATACTGCGTGGATCACGGTGTCATAGGCGGCGCGTCCGCTGGGATATCCGAAGCACCAGGTCAGCGCCGCCACCAGCAGCCAGGCATAGGCGGCGAGCATGCATGCTGCCATGAATCGAGTGGCTCCCTGACCCCGGATGGTCCGGCGAGCCACATCGAGTACGAGCAACCATGCGGTGAGTGCTGCCAGCGCGACGCCGAAGACGATCGATCCCCATCCGGGAGCCAGCAGCGCAGCCACGACTGCGGCAGCCAGCAGTGCGGAAAGTTGTAGCACCCGCGTTCCGGCTTGGGGGCCCATGGTCAGATGTGCCAGTTCGACCCGTTCCCCGGCAATGGTCAGCACCAGGAACGCGACCAACCAGGGCAGCAACAGTGCCGTCTCCACCCCGCCAAGAAACAGCACTGCGGCTCCGGTGCCCAGTCCGGCGCCGAGCATTTGGATCAGTACCGCCTGGGCGCGTTGGCGTCGCCAGAGCGGAACATAGACCCAGAGAAGTCCCGCCATTCCGGCGAGCAACCCCAGCTTGCCAGCAAAACGCGGCAGCTCGGTCAGCAGCATCAACGACCCCAGTCCCAGGAGCAACGGGCTGAAATATCCCAGAGGCCTCCCCCAGGCGACGGCACGTTCAAGGGCAACTAGTGTGCCCACGAATCCCAGCGCCAACACCATCCCGTGGACCTCCGTCCAGGCAGCGGCGTTGATCGGTGCCGGCAGGTCCACAAGCTGCAGGGCAGCGTTGAGCCCGGCCAATAGGCTCAATGCGGCAGGAATCATCAACAGGGTGCGTGCGGGGATCGGTCTGAGGCGGCGGGGCGCAGGAGCCTTTTTCATGCTTATTCGGTGGTGCCGTCGGTTGCCCGGGCGCTCAGATGCAGGGCGCATTGCCCGGGAGCCGAGAATGGTGTCAGGGTGCTGTCGCTGCCGTCCAATCCCATTTCAGCGAATCCTCCCTGGATGATTCCCAGGTGCACGCCGCAGACAATCTCCGGGTGCTTGCTGGCGGCTTCGATCAGCGGGCAGCGGGTCAGCACCACGTGTTCGTTGGTCGCGTCCGGTTCGGGTGCGAATCCGATCTCTTCGAGCAGCTGGAGCATCTGGGAACGAGCGCCGGCCTCTGAGCTTCCGGAATGTGGCTCGCCCAGTTGCTCGAGGGTCAGGTCCTTGCCCCAAGCGCGGCCGGCTGCCACCGCATCCTGCACCGGGTGTTCGCTGCTTTCATGCAGAACGGTGGCCAGTGCCGAGGCCAACCCTGCGTACGGTGAGGGCTCGAGGGAAACCTTTGCTTTCCAGAGCCATGCCGGGCGTCCGCGCCCCTGAGCTACGGCACGTTCGCGGCTCAGGTATCCATCGCGCAGCAAGTCTTCCAGATGTGCTCGGACGGTGTTTTCGTGCAACCCGCTGCTCAGGGTAATGGCCGCAAGTGTGGTGGGTGTGGTTTGGACTTCGAGCAGTTCAAGAATCCGTAGGCGTGTGGGCGAGAGCGGACGACCAAAGGACGTGCGTTTAACGCCTTCCCGGATGCCATCGGCAGGGTCTCTCACAACGCGACCGGGACATTGAGTGACGCGCTGGGGCTGTTCAGATTGTTTTCCACGTAGTTAACTGTACTAAAATGATTCCAAGGTTGCCATTTGACTCTGGAAACCAACACCCGACGCGAGCAAAGGAAACCCATCGTGGCCGATATCGTCATTTCTTCCAACAAGGAAGAAGCCGAGAAGTTGAACCAACCCGCAGCCCATGAATGCGCGTGCGGCGACCATGACGCCGAGCTTCCCGAGCTCGACGCCAGGGTCATCCCACATGCAATTCGTCATGCGACCATTTTTGGGGCCCTAGATTCCCTCGCCGTTGGCGGTGGTTTGGTACTCGTGGCACCGCACAACCCGTTGCCGCTGCTGGACCAGCTCGAGGCTCGCGCACCTGGCGCATTTGAGATCAGCTACCTTGACGAGGGGCCAGAAGCCTGGCGCTTGCAGCTGATTCGCAAGTCCTAACAAGTTTGGGGGGGGAAATTCGTGGAACCAGTGCGCATGAGGACTGCCCTCACGAATTTTTTCTTTTCGGCTCGTGGACGCGGTGCCCGCGGCCTACTGAGAGTCGGCCAAACACAGGTCGGGGCCGAAGACCTCATGCCGAATGGCCGCGCGCCGCGCAGCTGTTTAGTGCCCCGCTGATCCGCCTCGGGACCCCGGGCAACAAAATGGACCGCCGCACCGACCTGTGCGAAGCGGTGTGCCCCTGCTGGGCGGTGCCTCTCCAGATACCGTCCCGGTGGTGCCGTGCTTTACTGGCCGGTTGTGGCTGGCCCGGCGATATTGACCATCCAGTCCACGCCGAACTTATCGGTGAGCATGCCAAACCAATCGCCCCACGGGGCTTGGGCAAGTTTCTCGCCGACGGTTGCTCCATCGCTGAGCTTCTTCCAGTATTCGGTGATCTCGTCCTTGTCGTCACCGCTGAGCGTGACGGAGATGGCGGTGCCCCCTTTCCATTCCATAGAGGCAGGGGTGTCGGCGGCCATCAAATTCAGGCCGTTGGGTGCACGCAAATGCCCGTGCATGATTTTGTTATCGTCATCCCGGTTTTCGGTCTTGGCAAACTCGAAATCAGAGAAGGGTCGTAGATCCAGTTCCCCGCCGAATACCGACTGATAGAACTCGAGCGCTGGACGTGCCTGATCGCGAAAGCTGATGTACGGATTGAGAATCGTGCCCATGATGCGCTCCATCGTTTGGCGGGGTTCAACACCAGCTATTGTGCCCGCAGGGACCGCCCGGGTGAACCCCTCAGGTCCGAGAACTTCCGGTGGGTTCGGTCGCTGTCCACCATCGAGGAAAGCATCATTCCGATCTGACCCCAATCAGTCGGGGATGCCTCGACACCAAGGCACTGCTCCGCGCGCCCAGCCCCAGCCGGATCCGCAGTACGACGCAACAGTCATCTATGCCACGACTAAGTACGCGATGGAGCAATTCGCAACTAAAATGATTCCCATGACTTCTCCGTTCTCCGACCCACTCCCTGACCGGGGACCGGCAGCAGAAAAAGCGATACTTGACCCACTGATCGAGGATGTGGAAAAAGAATTCTCCACGATGGTCATCATGGCGCGCCAAGCCATCCGCAAGCGCGCAGCTGCCGTGCATCCCGAGCTGCAGCCCTTGGGCTACAAGGTGCTGTCTCTGCTGGTGCGCGAGCACGCCCGGCAGCAGATCATCTTGGCAGAAGAGCTGCAAGTGGACAAGGCCACAATGAGCAGGATGATCAAGTGGCTTGAAGCCAAGGGATTGGTGACCCGTCAGCCGGATCCGGCTGACGGAAGGGCCATGCTGGTCAGCATCACCGATGCTGCACGCGCAGGCGTCGTTGAATCGAGTGCGGCCTCGCGCCAGCTGCTGAGGAACCGGCTGAATTCCTGGGAACCGGAAGAAATCAAGCGCTTTGCTGATCTACTTTCGAAGCTCAACGCCAACGACGCCTCCCGACGCCAGGGATAGCCCCGCCAACCCGAAGTCCGCGGCGGTCCGGCTTTTAGTGATTTCCAGGAGTTCGAAGTCCCATATTAAGGGATCCTCCTCGAGGGGCTTCACTTCAGCCAGCCGTTCGGGCCGAAAATCCCCGAACCGGCAGCGATGCAGATCCTTCGAGCAAACCCATCGTCATTCCCGAAATATTCGTTGCACCGGCTAAAATTGATGGCAGGTCAGTTGCTTCTTCGAACATTTTGCTGATTCGTTGTGAAGAAATGTTAAGGGCAGGCTTTGCGCCAACACCTTTGCTTCGGCAACACTCGTAGACAGAATCACGAGTTCCCGCCACTCACGACCCTGGTCGGCGGGACCGCAACCCTCTTCGTCATAGCGGGGTGCGCCAGGTGACGATTCGACGCCGCCTAACCGGGCCGGCGTAAGTATGGCGTTGTGCAAGGCCCCGCGCCAAACACGAAAGGATCGAACTTCCATGTCCGAAACCCTGATCGAAGAAACCCTGGAATCCGTTCGCGCTGAAAAGCTCACTGCCGCCGGCACTGCCTGGGGCGAACGAATCACTGCCAACACCGCAAGCGCAGCACTGACCTTCAAGGCCAGCGGTACGTCCACCGGATCGGTATCCAGCGAAATCACCGCGGGCAAGCACCGCTTCATCGTCGACGAGCCCGAGGCACTGGCCGGAGACGATGTGGCCGCCAGCCCCGTCGAGTTCGCCCTCGGCGCGCTGATTTCCTGCCAGGTCGTGGTCTACCGCCTGTACGCGCATCAGCTCGGCATCAAGATCGATTCCCTGGACATCAACGCCGATGCAGATCTGGACGTACGCGGCCTGTTCGGCATCGAGAAGTCCGTCCGCCCCGGTTTCGGCGAGGTCCGCCTCACCGTGAAGATCGATGGGCCGGAGACGCGTGAGCGCTACGAAAAGCTTCAGGCGGCAGTCGATGAGCACTGCCCGGTCCTGGACGTCTTCACCAATCCGACGCCGGTGAGCGTCGAACTGGTGACCGCCGACTAGCACCAGCAGGAACCTGCCGTGGGCCGGTGCCGTTCGAGGGGAACGGCACCGGCCCACGGCTTTCCTATTTTCTGACAGGTGAGCGTTCCCCTATCCCTTGATCGAAGTGATTTCGTTGGGAACCTCGGGCAGGGTCACCGTGCGCGCCACTTTTCCGGTTTTCAGGTCCACGAGGTGCAGGGCCTTGGTGGCCGGTTCGGTGATGTATGCGGTGTCCCCCGCTACGTGGATGCTCGGACGTGGCTGTTGCCAGTCAAGCGGTTCCTGCCAGGGGCCGACAACGTCGACGGATGTCTTCTCCTTGCCGGACTTCACGTCGTAGATGTGCAGCTTGCCGTCGGTCCCCAGCACCAGCGCGTCGCCATCGGCACTGCGAGCCAGGGACCTAAAGGAGTAGCTGTAATCGATGTCCACCAGCTCCATGGAGTTGGTCGCGGTGTCGGTCAGTGAGAACACCTTGGGGCGTTCGAGTTCGGCGTCCTGGTCCTTTTTGTAGTCGCCGAGCACGACGCTCGAGGCTTCGGAGCCGGCTTGGTTCCCGATCCGGCCGTAGGCATCGGGCGAATCGACCTTGGAGACTTTTTCGTCCTTGATGACCAGGATGCCATCCTCGCAGCCGACCACCACGGCCTGGTCCGTGGCGACCGCCTCGCCGTGGATTCCTGGGCACTGGTTCGACTCGGCCACCGTGGTGCGCCGGTGTTGCGCATTGGGTGCCGAAAGCAGCTTGACGGTGTTACGCGTTTCCTCGTTTCCGTTGGTCACCAGCAGCTTCCCCTCCGAGACCGGGACTGCCACCCCATGGTGGGCCTCGGGCAACGCCACCACCTCAGTTGCAGGCAGCGCCGCATTGTCCAGCTTGTCCGATGCAAAGATGCTGATCATTCCGGTGGCATCATCAAAGAGTGCGGTGCTTCCGGCGTGCACCACCGCGTGCCCGGGCTTCTGGGCAGGGAATACCAGATCAGTCAGCACGGGAACGCTGCGATAGTGGTGGGCGTGATCGCCGTGCGCCTCGGACCATGCTCCTGCGTCAAAGATCCGGAATCCCCCGGCGGTGGAGACCAGCGCTCTCCGTCCGTCGCCTGCGGGATTGACCCGGTTGAAGCCGGGTAGCGCGTGCTCGGAGACGACCCCACCATCGCGGGCATCCACCACCAGCAGACCTCCCTCATAGGTCAGCACCAGACGCGGCGTCGCGGCGCCGGCCTCTGACACCACCGGGACGCTAGGGATGGGCGCAGACCCGGACGCTGCCGGGACGGAACTATTCGAGGCGCATCCGGCCATCAGCGTTCCGGCGGCCAGGACTGCCAGAGCGGGCAGGCCCATGCGCCAGCGGCGCATGGAGGATCGAGCGGGCGGATTGCGGGTGTTGGCAGTTTCTTTTGTGAGCATGACGATAACACTAAGTTAAATGAGAATCATTCGCAACAGCAGACAAGGCTCCTCGTCGCCCCTGCTCCTACCAACTCCGCGGGAAGCGTTCTCCCCGGGTGCACCGCCCCACCGCCCGCCCGGACAGTTTGGGTGAAACGTCAAATATCCCTTTCACTTGGCGTCGTCGCTCGGTAGTATCGAGCCCACGTGTCGCCGGCAGGTTGCATCGGCCCGGCAAACGCCACTGATCACTTGCTTGAGGGAGAACAACGTGTCCAAGAAAATTCACCTGCGGCGCAATGCCCTGGTCGCGGCCGCAGCATTGACGCTGATGGCTTCCACGGCCCTCGGAGCGCCAGCCACCGCCGCACCGAATCCTAATGCCCCGGGGCAATCCAACAAGAACCAAAACCAGCCCACCACCACCATTGAACTGGTCGGCATCAACGACTTCCACGGACGCATCGAAGCCAACGGCGCCGAGGCCGGGGCCGCGGTGCTGGCCGGGGCAGTTAAGGAGTACAAGAGCAAAAACCGCAACACGCTTTTCGTCTCGGCCGGTGACAACATCGGCGCGTCCACCTTCACCTCCTTCTCACAGCAGGACAACCCGACCATCGACGCGCTCAAGGCCGCGGGACTCGACGCCTCTGCGGTGGGCAACCACGAATTCGACGGTGGATTCGATGACCTACTCAATCGCGTGATCCCACGCTATGGCGACGGAAACGCCGAGGCTGGCGCTGACTATGCACTCGGAGCCAACGTGTATGCCAAAGGGACCAAGACCCCTGCGCTGAAGGAATACACGCTGAAGAAGCTCAATGGGGTCACCGTCGGGCTGATTGGCACCGTAACCGACCAAACCGCCTCGCTTGTCACCCCCGCCGGTATCTCGGGCCTCGACTTCGGAGACCAGCTCGAGGCGGCAAACCGCGTCGCGGCACAATTGAGCGACGGCAAGAAGTCCAACGGCGAGGCCGATGTGATTGTGCTGCTGACCCACGAGGGCTCATCCACCAGCGATTGCGCAGCCATTGGGGCCGAGGACACCTCTTACGGGGACCTGATCCGCGGTGCCACCGGGAAAATCGACGCGATTATCTCCGGCCACACCCATGTGGGCTACTCCTGTTCCTACCCGGTGGACGGCTGGGCCGCGGGACTGGAACGCCCGGTGATGCAAGCGCACCAGTACGGAACCACGCTGGACACCCTGAAAATATCGGTAGCCAAGAAGCACAAGAAGATTGTGGGTCTTGAAGGAGGGCTCGTCTCGCTGACCACCATTGCCTCGGATGGGACCACGGTGCCGCGCTTTACACCCGTACCCAAGGTGGCCACGATCGTCGAGGCCGCGCTCGCCCAGGCCGAGGTCGTGGGCGCAGAAGAAATCGGGGCCATCAGCGCCGACATCACCCGCGGAGGAACCAACGGCTCCGACCGCGGCGTCGAGTCCACGCTGGGAAACCTGGTGGCAGACATGCATCTGTGGGCGACCTCCAACGAAGACTTCGGTGGAGCCCCCACGCAGATCGCTTTCATGAATCCCGGCGGCCTGCGTGCCGACCTGCTCTTTGGCACCGATGGCACCGTGACGTACAAGGACGCTGCCTCGGTCCAACCCTTCGGGAACACGCTGTTCACCATGGACCTGACCGGTGCACAAATCAAGGCGGTACTCGAGGAACAGTGGCAACCCGAAGGCTCCAGTCGGTCCAAGCTGCACCTGGGCATCTCCGAGGGCTTCACGTATACCTATGATCCGGACGCCGCACGCGGGGCGCACATCACCTCAATGAGCTATCAGGATGAGCCCATCGCCGAGGAAACGGTGTTCCACATTGTCACCAACTCGTTCCTTGCCGCCGGGGGCGATAACTTCTTCACCTTCGCCGAGGGAACCAACGTCGCAGACTCGGGCCAGATCGATCTGGTCGCCGGCATCGAATACTTCCAGTCACACACCTTGGTGGATCCCGCACCGCTCGGCCGGGCGCAGATCGACCAGTAACGCCGCACTAAATAAGCGGCCTTCAGGTTCCTCCGAACCCGAAGGCCGCTTATTTAGTGCCCCAGGTCAATCGTCCCCACAGACATTCCCTCGCACCTCGTCGCGGGTACATCGCGGCCCCGGCTCCGATTCCTTTTTTATGACAGCTTGGCGTCATAATAGGACTGTTGCAAATTTCCACCATTGGCGTCGTTTCCCGGGACCAGGGCCGTTCGGCCCGTCACCGACGACGCACCAGAGTCCACCAGACTCCAGGTCAATGACTGCGGCATGGTCTTGATCCAGTTAGAACACCCGCCGGGAAGCCATCTGTGCATCAGCAACGCTGTGTCTTGGGACACGCAAGAGTAAGGCCACTCGATCCATCATCTGTGGCTCACGACCCCGGATTCGCGCCCCCGCACCACCTGCGCTATGCCACCCCGATCCCCAAAGAACCTGCCCGCAACGGGCCTTGGCCGCACGGGGCGGACGGTAGCAATACAGCATCGCCGGCCACCGGCGCAAGGAGCGGGTCGGTACCTGTGACCCGGGTCGCATCAAGGCCCCTGGGTGGTGTTGCGTGACACCCATGAGCAGAACTTCCGTAGAACCCCAACCCGCTGCAATGGCGCATCGGGCGGCCTCCCAAACCGCCAAAACCGGAGCGGGCACCAAGCCGCCCGACAACGAACTCAAGCGCGGGCTCAGCGGACGCCACCTGCAGATGATCGCCATCGGCGGGGCCATCGGAACCGGGCTATTTGTAGCCTCGGGCGGCACGATTTCGCAGGCCGGCCCCGGTGGAGCACTGGTCGCCTACGCACTGGTCGGCCTGATGGTGTTCCTGCTGATGCAGTCCCTGGGCGAGATGGCTGCCAAGATCCCCGTCGCCGGATCCTTCCAGACCTTCGCCACCCGCTTCGTCTCGCCCTCCTTCGGATTCGCGATCGGCTGGAACTACTGGTTCAACTGGGCCATCACGGTGGCCGCCGAACTGGTCGCCGCAGGGATCATCATGGACTTCTGGTTCCCTTCAGTGCCCGGCTGGGTCTGGGCCGGGGTATTCCTGGTTGTGCTCACCGCGCTGAACGCACTCTCAGCCAAGTCCTTCGGCGAGTCCGAGTTTTGGCTCTCGCTGATCAAGGTCGCGGCAGTGGTGCTGTTCCTGATCGCCGGGGTGCTGATGATCTTCGGCATCCTCGGGGACAATTCCCCGGGAATGAGCAATTGGCAGAACCGTGAGGATGTGTTCCACGGCGGTTGGATTTCGATCATTTCGGTGTTCATGATCGCCGGGTTCTCCTTCCAGGGCACGGAGCTGGTCGGCGTTGCAGCTGGCGAAGCCAAGAACCCGAGGCGCGAGGTGCCCCGGGCCATCCGCTCGGTCTTTTGGCGCATCAAGATCTTCTACATCGGCGCCATCTTCATCATTGGCTGCCTGGTTCCCTTTACCGACCCGAGCTTGCTGGCCTCCGGCGAAGCCGACGTCGCGGCTTCCCCGTTCACCCTGGTCTTTTCACGGGCGGGCATCGCTTTTGCCGCCGCCCTGATGAACGCCGTCATCCTCACCGCGATCCTGTCCGCGGGAAACTCCGGGCTCTATGCCTCAACGCGCATGCTTTATTCCATGGCCCACGACGGCAAAGCGCCGAAGATCTTCGGCCGCACCAACTCGCGTGGCGTACCGATCCCGGCACTGCTGGCCACCGCCGCGGTGGGACTCTTCGGCTTCCTCTCGGCCATCGTCGGCCAGGGCGCCGCCTATGCCTGGCTGCTGAATGTTTCGGGCCTGTGCGGCTTCATTGTCTGGGCGGGTATCGCCGTGTCGCACTACCGCTTCCGGAGAGGTTTCCTGGCCCAAGGCAACACTGTCGATGACCTGCCATACCGCGCCTCGTTCTTCCCCATCGGCCCGCTGCTGGCCTTCGCGGTGTTGATCCTAGTGATTGCCGGGCAGAACTATGAGGCGGTGCTGGCCGGACGGGGCATGGAGGTGCTCTCCTCCTACATTGGCCTACCGATTTTCCTGGGCCTGTGGCTCATCCACCGACTCGTCACCAAGTCCAAGGTGGTCCCGCTATTGGAGATGGATCTCTCCGCCCCGGCGGACATCGAGGACGAACTCGCCGACCAGCAACGCTGAGCCGCGTTGCCGGCGCCCTATCCCACGCGTTGGGGTGTGGTGCGTCGGTAGCCGCTGGCAGCAAGGCCCAGGCACAGCTGGATGCCGGCCACCACGATTAGCAGCACCAGTGGCACGCTCCAGCCGCCGGTGACCGCGTACAGCAGTCCCATGCCGAAGGGGCCGATGGTGGCCACCAGATACCCGACGGACTGGGCCAGGGTACTCATCGCGGTGGTTTCCTCGGGCGTCTCGCCGCTGTGGGAGATCACCAGCAGTACCAACGGGAAGATTGAAAATCCGATGCCCAGCGTGATAGCGCACAGCCAGGCCAGGGACAGCGGTAGCACCAGCATTCCCACCAGTCCGGCGGCAACCGCCACCGAACACATGGTGAAGGCCCCGCGCAGCATCCCGTGCCTGTTGACCAGCCATAGCGAGAACATCGTCGCGGGGATCGTCACCGCCTGCATCACCCCCAGCATGAAGCCGGCATCGGTGGCATTCATCGAACGCGATATCAGGATGCTGGGCATCCAGCTCATCATGGAATATGCCATCAGTGATTGGACCGTGAACAGCCCGGTGATGACCATCCCGCGTTTGGTCTTGATCAGCGCCAGCGGATTGATGCTGGCAGGCTTCGGGCCGGTGTCTTCTCCGGAACGTGCCATGAGCAAAAACGGCAGGAATGCCAAGGCCGCGGCAAACGCCAGGAAACTCCAGGTGGCCAGCCCGATCGTCGGGGATCCCGCGGCCAGGGCCAGCGGGACGCTCAGTGCCGAGGCCGCTGTGGCACCCACCGACATGGTGATCGTATACAGGCCTGTCATCAACGAAATCCGGTCGGCGAAATTCTGCCGGATAAATGAGGGCATCGCCACGTTGCACAGGGCGATGCCGCACATCGCCGCGACGGTTCCGGCCAGCAACGCCCAGGTGGTGGGCAGCCCGCGCAGCGCCAATCCTGCGCCCAGCACCACCAGGGCCAGCAGCATGGTTCCGCCCAGTCCCAGACGCCGGGCTATCCACGCCGTGGACATGCCGGCCACGGCAAAGACCAGGGTGGGGATGGAGGGCAGCAGAGCGGCCACCAGCGGCCCGTAGCCCAAGAACTCCTGCAGGTCCACGAACAGCGGCGAAGCACTGGTGATCCCTGCCCGCAGGTTCATGCCCACCAGCACCACCGCCAGGATCGAGAGCACCATGAATCCACGCGGAAGTGGACGCGGTGGTGGCAGGGGAATCTCAGGGTGGGACATGATCACAGGTTACGGTGTCCCTTGTCTATGGAGCTAATGGCCTCTTCACGACCGGTAACCCTGCCCGGGAGCCCAGCGCACAACTGCGCCATGCCACCTTTATCATGGGAAAAGACCCCGAGTTTTGGAACGGGGCGCTCCTCCGAAAAGGATGTATTTGCATGTTGCTGCTCACCATGATTTTCGGAGGATTGGCCGCCGCCATTCATATTTACATCTTTGTCTTGGAATCGGCGGCCTGGGACCGTGCTTCCACACGCAAGGCCTTCGGGATCCGTTCCGATGCCGAGGCCGCCGCCACTAGGCCGTTGGCCTTCAACCAGGGTTTTTACAACCTATTTCTGGCGATCTTGGTGGGGCTGGGCATGGTCCTCTTTTTGGCGGGAAGCTCCGTGGCCGGGGCGACGCTGTTCTTTGCCGGGACCGGATCGATGTGTGCCGCCGCTCTGGTGCTGCTGTTTTCCTCGCCCCAGCTGGCCCGGGCCGCCTTCACCCAACTGGCGGCCCCCGCTGTGGGAATCATTTTGGGCTTATTCGCCTTGACCTCTTGATGAGGGGCGTTGTCCTTCGAGACGTCAGGAGTACACCACATATGTCAGATTCCATGAGTACAGAAATCCGATTGGCCAGCCGTCCCACGGGCTGGCCGACACCAGACAACTTTGAAACAGCAGTCATCTCCTTGCCGGAGCTGGCCGAGGGCGAGGTGCGAGTCGCCAACGAATTCCTCTCCGTGGATCCCTATATGCGCGGACGCATGAATGATGCCAAGTCCTACGCTGAGCCCTATGCGCTCGGCGAGGTCATGACCGGCGCGGCGGTGGGCCGCGTCATCGAGTCGCGGACCGCGGAGATCTCCGTGGGAGACGCGGTGCTTCACCACTTGGGTTGGCGTTCGGTCTCCCAGGGACCTGCCGCATCATTCCGCGTGGTCCAGGACATCTCCGGGGTGCCGTTGTCGGCCTACTTGGGAATCCTGGGCATGACGGCCTACACCGCGTATGTCGGTCTGCTGGAAATCGCCGGCCTGAAGGAAGGCGACAACGTCTTCGTCTCCGGTGCGGCCGGGGCAGTGGGCAGCGCCGCCGGGCAGATCGCCCGCCTCAAGGGAGCCTCCCGGGTCATCGGCTCCGCGGGTACCGCCGAGAAGGTCGAACAGCTGAAGGGTAAGTACGGCTTTGCTGCGGCGTTCAACTACAAGGACGCCCCGGTGCGCGAACAACTACGCGCGGCGGCACCGGAGGGCATCGATGTGTACTTCGACAATGTCGGCGGCGAGCACCTCGAGGCAGCACTGGATGTCTTCAACCGTGGCGGACGGGCGGCACTGTGCGGGGCGATTTCTTCCTACAACTCCACCGAGGCACCGGTGGGTCCGCGGAACATGGCCAACATGATTACCCAAGGGCTCAGCTTGAAGGGTTTCACCGTCGGGTTCTACCCGGAGCTGCACGAGGCCTTCATCAATGACATGTCCCGGTGGTTGGATTCCGGCGAGATCGTTTTCGAGGAAACGGTCATCGAGGGGCTGGAAAACTCCGTCCATGGTTTCTTGGAACTGATGCGCGGTGCCAACACCGGAAAAATGGTTATCAAACTCTAACCAGTGGCGTGCAGGGGGCCTAGAGCTGTCGCGATTCGGTGTAGAACCATTCGATATGTTCGCGCAGCAGCGTGGCCGCCGATGCCCCGTCGCCGGCAGCGACCGCCTGGTGGATCGAATGGTGCTGGGTGCGAAGCACCTGGGAAATATTCTGCCAGGCGTCGTCGCTGGTCACCGATTCGCTGACGTAATCGCTGATCGACAGCCGCAGGGATTCCATCATGGCTTCGATCACCGCGTTGCCGGCCAGCGAGGAGAGCAGCACGTGGAATTGCGCATCGAGGTCGTGGAATTCTTCGCGGTCCAGCCCGGGATCGTCCATGGTCGTGAGCAGGTCTGCGGTTTGGCGCAGCACCGTATCGCTGCGCACCGGATCGCTGGATAGGTCCGCCGAGCTCGCGGCCCAGGTCTCCAGCAGGATGCGGGACTCGACGATGTCGGCGACAGATAGCTGGCGCGATGCCACATGCAGTCGCAGGGTCGCCGAGAGCCCGATGGCAGGCTCTGAGATGACCACGGCGCCGGAGTTTGGTCCTGATCCGGCGGAGGTGCGCACCATGCCCATGGCGTCCAGGATGCGGATGGCGTCTCTGACCGAGGCCCGGGAGATGCCGTGGGTTTCAGCCAGGGCTCGCTCCCCGGGCAGTTGGTCACCGATCTTGATCTTGCCGGAGCGCAGGTCGGTTTCGATGCTTTTGAGCACCGTTTCATAGGCCCGCACCGGCTGCGGTGCATTCCGTGCTTTGCTGTTCAATGCTTTGCTTCCCCATGGTCAATGTTCATGTTTGGCCTGTGGCCACACAACGAATCAATCAATCCTAATGGGTGGCGGCCCGGCCCGCGGCCCCGTTTGGGGCAAGGAATCCTTGCCCCCTCACGGGGCCGCCTATCCACCAACGGCTTGAGCCGACGCCGGGTCCGGGCTACGGGGTCGGCAGCATCCAGCCCAGGATCGGAGTGGACTGCAGGTACACCAGCACGCAGAGCACCAGCAGCATGCTCACCGACCAGCCGGCGACCTTCTTCAAGATGACCGATTCCTTGCCTTCCATGCCCACCGCGGTGGCAGCGATGGCCAGGTTCTGCGGGGAGATCAGCTTGCCGACCACGCCGCCGGAGGTGTTGGCGGCAACCAACAGGTTGGGGTCGATGCCGGCGTTGAGGCCGGCAGTCTGCTGCAGCTTGGCGAACAAGGCGTTGGACGAGGTGTCCGAGCCGGTGACTGCGGTGCCGAGCCAACCCAGGATCGGGGACAGGAAGGCGAAGAACGCGCCGGTTCCGGCCAGCCAGGTACCGATGGTGATGGTTTGTCCCGACAGGTTCATGACGTAGGCCAGGGCCAAAACCGAGAGGATCGTGGTGGCTGCCCAGCGCATGTTGTAGATGGTGCGCCCGATTTCCAGGACGGCATCCGAGACCTTGATCTTGTATTTTCCGCCCGCGTCGTTGAGCGAGTAGACGATGGCCACGATGAGGCCGGTGATGAGCAGCAAGGTGCCAGGGTTCGAGAGCCACTGGAAGTTGTAGATCGTCGAAGAAACCGGGTTGCCCTCGCCGTCAAGCACGTGTCCGTAGAGCATCGGCCACTTGATCTTCACGTCGGTGGCGGCCAAGGCACCGGGGATGCTCACACCCAGCTTCCACAGCTTGGCAACGCCGAAGATGACGATGACCAGCAGGTAGGGGAAGAGCGCCAGGAAGGTCGGGCCGAGGCGCAGCTTGCGGTCGGAGGCGTCGTAGCCGGAGCCGGCCTGCGAAGCACCGTTCGCGCCGGTGCCGGCGGCACCCTGTGCGGCCTCGCCCACCAGGACGCGGGCGCGGGCTTCTTCGCGGCCCTTGGGGGTCCAGAAGCGCAGGAAGATGACTGCGGCACCCAGGCCGGCCAACGAGGCAACGATGTCGGTGAGTTCGTAGGAGAAGTAGGTGGCGCAGAAGAATTGGGCGACGGCGAAGGATCCGCCGATGACCAGGGCGGCCGGCCAGACTTCCTTGACGCCGCGTTTGCCGTCGAGGATGAACAGCAACAGGGTCGGGACGAAGATCGCCAGCAGTGGTGCCTGGTGTCCGACCATGGCGCCGATGTGGTTGGCGTCCAACCCGGTCAGTCCGGCGGCGGTGGTGATCGGGATGGCGACCGCGCCGAAAGCGACGGGGGCGGTATTGGCCACCAGGACCGCGGCCGCTGCACGCAGCGGCGCCATGCCCAGGGCCAGGAGCATGGTGGCGGTGATGGCCACGGGAGCCCCGAAGCCGGCCAGTGCCTCAAGCAGGCCACCGAAGCAGAAGGCGATCAGGATGGATTGGATGCGCACATCCCCGCCGCCGATCACGTCGAAGACGCGGCGCAGGTCCTCGAACCGTCCGGAGATGACCGTGACCTGATAGAGCCAGATCGCCATGATGACGATCCAGACCACGGGGAAGGCGCCGAATACCGCACCAAGTACTCCCGACATCAGGGTCATGCCGACCGGCATCTTGAATACGAAGATCGCCACCAGGATGGCAACCAGCAATGAAACCAGGCCGGAGACGTGCGCCTTGGCCTTGACCACGGCCAGCATGATGAAGAACGTCAACAGCGGCAGCAGGGAAATGAGGGCCGAAAGCGCAATGCTTCCGGCCAACGGTTCGGTGGATGGTGTGAATGTGTCCACTGGGCGTCCTTCGCGTGGGAGGTAGAGCGCGGATAAAGGGTGTGCGGTGGACGCCCTTAGACATCCGTGGTCGGACCACTATGGTCCGACCACACCAGCATAACCTAAGATCCGATCGCATGGTGAGTGGAGTCACAACTTATTTTTTGCGGAGCACATTCGCTGGACGTGGGCCCGATCACGCCATAGTATGGTCAGACCACATCAATTCCTCGGCTGAGCACGCCGGAAGGATCACTGAATGAAAATCGCACTTTTCGCCACCTGCATCGTTGATGCCATGTACCCGAGCACCGCACGTGCCACGGTCAAGATTCTCGAACGACTGGGCCACGAGGTCATCTTCCCCTCCGGGCAGGCCTGCTGCGGACAGATGCACATCAACTCCGGCTACATGGACGAGGCCCTTCCCGTGGTTGCCAACCACGTGCGGGCCTTTGAAGCCGAAACCTACGATGTGGCGGTGGCTCCCTCGGGATCCTGCGTGGCATCGGTCAGACACCAGCACCCGGTCCTGGCCGAACGCTGCGGCGATGCTGCCTTGAAGGCCCGCGCCGAGGCCGTGGGCGCCAAAACCTACGAACTGTCCCAGCTTTTGGTCGATGTCCTGGGCATCACCAACGCCGCCGAACAACTCGGCTCGCATTTCGCACACAAGGTCACCTACCACCCCTCCTGCCACGGCATGCGCTCGCTGAACCTGGGCGACCGCCAACTCGACCTGCTCAGGAGTGTCGGCGGCATCGAGGTCGCCGACCTTCCCGAGGCCGACCAATGCTGCGGATTCGGCGGCACGTTCGCGCTGAAGAACGCCGATGTTTCCACGGCCATGCTCGAGGACAAGGCGAAAAACATCGAGTCCACCGGAGCCTCGCTGTGCTCCGGCGGGGACGCCTCCTGCCTGATGCATATCGGCGGCGGGCTTTCGCGCACCAATTCGGACACCACCACGTTGCATTTTGCCGAAATTCTGGCCAGCACCATCGACGAACCGGTCTCCGTGACCGGTGAGGTCCTCGTAGGAAAGGCGGGCGTGCGATGAGCAACGTCTTCATGGGAATGCCAACGCTTCCGGTCTTCGGCGACGGCAACCTGCACATCGATGAACCGTTCCCGGACGCTGCCCACCGCGAACTGGGCAACACCCAGATGCGCGCGAATCTGCGCCACGCCACCCACACGATCCGCGACAAGCGTCTGAAGGTCGTGGGCGAGTTGCCCGACTGGGAAGAGCTGCGCGACGCCGGAGCGGCCATCAAGAACCAGGTCATGGCCGACCTTCCCGCGATGCTCGAAGAATTCGAAAAGAACTTCACCGCCCGCGGCGGGGTGATCCATTGGGCGCGCGACTCCCACGAGGCGAACAAAATCGTCGCCGACCTCATCCGCGAGCAGGACACGGACGAGGTCGTCAAGGTCAAGTCCATGGCCACCCAGGAGATCGGACTCAATGAGTACCTCGAGGAGCAGGGAATCTCGGCCTTCGAAACCGACCTGGCCGAGCTGATCGTCCAGCTGGGCCACGACAAACCCAGCCACATCCTGGTCCCGGCCATCCACAAGAACCGCACCGAAGTCCGCGACATCTTCCTGGCCGAGATGCCGAACGTGGACCCGAACCTCACCGATGATCCGCGATTGCTGGCCATGGCCGCCCGCGAGCACCTGCGCCGCAAGTTCCTTACCGCAAAGGTCGCAATCTCCGGCGCCAACTTCGCGCTGGCCGATTCCGGCACCCTGGCCGTGGTCGAGTCGGAGGGCAACGGACGGATGTGCCTGACGCTGCCCGAAACCCTGATCACCGTGATGGGCATCGAAAAGCTGCTGCCCACCAAGGACGACCTCGAGGTCTTCATGCAGCTGCTGCCGCGATCCTCCACCGGGGAGCGGATGAACCCGTATACCTCGCTGTGGACCGGCGTCACCGAGGGCGACGGACCGCAAAACGTGCACCTGGTCATTCTGGACAACGGACGCACCGCAGCCCTGGCCGACAAGTACGGACGCACCGCTCTGAACTGCATCCGCTGCTCCGCCTGCATGAACGTCTGCCCGGTCTACGAGCGCACCGGCGGCCACGCCTACGGCTCCACCTACCCGGGACCGATCGGCGCCATCCTCACCCCGCTGCTCACCGGCATCAAGAGTGAGGAAAACAGCTCGCTGCCCTACGCGTCCACACTCTGCGGCGCCTGCTATGACGCTTGCCCGGTGAAGATCAATATCCCCGAAATCCTCGTGCACCTGCGCGGAGAAGACGTGGATTCCAAGCGCGAAGAAAAGAAGCTTCCCTCGCAAATGGATTTGATGATGAAGGGCGGACAATGGGCGTTTTCCTCGGGCAAGCACCTGGGCCTGCTGGAAAAGGCGCTGCCCTTGGGCAAGCTCGCTGCCGGTCGAGACAAGAAGATCAAACGCCTTCCGGGCATTGCCGCAGGCTGGACCCAGTCCCGTGACATTCCGGCTCCCCCGGCGCAGTCCTTCCGCGACTGGTGGAAGAAGGACCATGAACCGGTAGCCCCCACCCCTGACCAGGAGAAGTAAGACGATGAGCGCCAAGGAAGAAATCCTCTCCCGCATCACCTCGGCCTTGCGTGATGCGCCGGCTCCCGAGCCGATCCCCCGCGAATACCGGGTCTCCTCGGACATGCCCGAGGCCGAGCTTATCGAGTTGCTGGTTGATCGGCTCGAGGACTACAAGGCCCACGTGGACGTCGTGGACCTGCCCCATCTACCGGCAACCCTTGCCGAACGGCTCAAGGACGCCACCAGCTTTGTGGTCCCGCACGGCATCGATGCCGAATGGTTGGTTGAGGCGGCACCCACGGATAGCGCGCGACTGCGCACCGACGCACCCGGTGCGGTCCTGAGCGTGACCGAGCTGGATCATACCGATGCGGTGCTGACCTCTTCGGCGGTGTCCATTGCCGAGTCGGGCACCATTGTGCTGGACGGAACGCCCAACCAGGGCCGCCGTGCCATCTCCCTGGTGCCCGACCACCACGTCTGTGTGGTTCCGGTGTCGTCCATCGTGCGGCTGTTGCCCGAGGCGCTGCCGCGCATGGACATCACCCGCCCGCTGACCTGGATCTCCGGTCCCAGCGCGACCAGCGACATCGAGCTCGAGCGCGTCGAGGGCGTACACGGCCCGCGCCAGCTGGATGTCATCATCGTCAAGGGGCTGTAGAGCCCCGTTCCACCACCGAATCCCCGTCTGCCAGCTAATCACGTGGCCGGCGGGGATTCGGCGTTTTGTTAGGTGACAGGAGCCCCGGTGAGGTCCGGCTTTTCATCATCCGGTACCTTGCCCAGTCGCTCCTCACGAACTTTGGCGGTGTGCAGGGCCTGTCCGACCAGACCTGCGTCAAACACCTGTCGAAATCGAGCCTGCGGAATGGACATACTGATGCCGCAGACAACTTCTCCGGCGGGGCCAGAGACGGCCACACCCAACGCACTGACGCCTTCCTCCGTCCCTTCGAAGTTGGCGGCAAAGCCACGATCCCGCACCGCGCCCAGTTCGCGCACGAGCGCGGCGTAGTCCTCTTCCGTAAGCCTGCGCGCCGTGGCATTTTCTCCGTGGTAGAGCCGTTCCAGCTCGCTCTGGTCGAGCATGGAGAGCATCGCTTTTCCCGCCGAGGCCCGGTAGGCCGGTAGCACCGCACCCTGCCGGTCTCCCACGCGCACGGGCCGCTATCCCTCCACGGTGGAGAGGAGTCGGACCTCCCCACCCACGCGCACCATCAGGTTCACAGTTTCCTTGACCGTGGCAGCTAGTTCCTCCAGTAGCGGGTGGGGCACGGCCCGCAATTCCCCGATCCGTCCGTGCCCCGCGGGACCGGCACCGAGCGCCGGACCGGGGATGTAACCGCGGCCTGTCGCGCGTTCGGCGAAACCGCGGTAAATGAGCATGGCCAGCAGCCGGTGCGCCGTGGATGGCGAGACCTCGAGCTCGGCGGCCGCGTCCTTGAGTCTGACGGATCCGTGGTCGCCCAACAGCTCGACCAGCTGCAGGGCGTGGTCAACCGATTCAATGGGGTATTGGGGGATCTTCCGACTAACCCGAACTTTCTGCACACCTGAATTACACGCTTTGTCACACTGAGACCAGCAACACTTGTAGCTATGACTTTATCCACAGGGAGCAGTGTCGCAGGTCCCATCGGGCATAACCCCGGTGACTCCTAGCAGCAGGGTGGGCCCAAGGCCCTCTCGCGCCGCAAGACCCTCATGGCCGTTGTAACGTGCTGGCTGCTGGTGGTGTTCGACGGGTACGACCTCATCATCTACGGCACCGTGCAGTCCTCCCTGTTGGCGATCGATGACTGGGGCTGACCCCGACGACGATGGGTACCATCGGATCGCTGGCTTTCGTGGGCATGATGATCGGCGCACTCGCGGCCGACCGACTCTCCGACATGCTGGGTCGACGCCGCATGATCTTGGCCTGCTCTATCATCTTCTCGAGCCTCACGGTCCTGTGCGCCTTCGCGCCGAACCCGTTGGTTTTCGGGGCCCTCCGCCTCCTCGCCGGAGTCGGCTTAGGTGGTCTGGTCTCCGCAGCCAATGCCATGGTTGCTGAACTTGTGGTACCGCAGCGCTGGCGCTCGACCATGGCCACGTTGATGATGTCAGGCGTGCCAATCGGCGGTTCAATCGCCGCGATCACCGACATCTGGGTCGTCCCGGCCTTCGGTTGGGAAGCCATGTTCTTGTTGGCTCTGGTTGCCTTGGTCGTGCTGGTTCCCATGGGTTTCCGCTACCTGCCCGAAACCTTGTCCTTCAAACACCGCAGTGGTCCGGGCGCACGTCGCGGATCCGGTTTTGGAGATTTGCTGCGCGCCCCCTATGCCGGAGCCTCGGTGCTCTTCGCCTTGGCTTCGCTGGCCATCCTCTTCGCTTGGTACGGTCGGGGCACCTGGCTGCCCAGCCTGATGGAACAGGCCGGATACGATCTGGGCTCCGCGCTGACTTTCGCACTGGCCTTGAATCTGGGTGCCGTGGCGGGTTCCGTCATCACCGCTTGGGCCGGAGACCGCTTTGGGGCGGCCCCTACCGCCGCAGTCGCGGCCCTCGTTGCAGGGATTGGACTGGCCGTCATCATGACCATGCCCCAGGTTGGAGTTGTTTATGCCATGTTGATCCTCGCCGGTGTGGGCATCCACGGCACTGCAGCGTTGCTGATCGCGGCTGTCGCCAATCACTACCCGGAGCGCTTGCGCAGCACTGCATTGGGTTGGGCGCTGGGCATGGGCCGCATCGGGGCCGTTGGAGCCCCGCAGGTCGGCGGGTTGCTGCTGGCCGAAGGATTCGGGGTCAACTCGAACTTTCTGGTCTTCGCGCTGGGAGCTGGCCTGGCCTGGCCGCGATCTTGTTCGCCGTGATCACCTTCCGCGTCAAGCCGGTGGCCGACCCGGCCCTTGCAAACTAACCGCCTCAATTGGCGGTGGCCCGGGCGGCCGCTCCCCCTTCGCGGGTGGACGGTCGCCCGGACCGTTGAAGGCGCCTCCAGGCCCGCTACTCTACGAGCTTTCCGGCGCTCGAGACCTCCTTGATCAATTCGGAGATCTCCGCTGGGATCTGCGGGATTGCCTCGCGAACGACGCCTTCACTGGGTGACCACACTAGGTTCACCCGCAGTGAATCATCCATCGCCGGGTAGTCGCTGCGGTTGTGACAGCCACGGGTCTCCCGGCGCTCGAGAGCCGCTTCAAGGGTGGCCCGAGCGGCCAACGCCGAACCCAACAGGTCAAACGCATGGGCGAGGTCCTGGAAGCCTGCGATATCCGGATGGATCCCGACGTGCTCCATGCGCCCTTCGATGTCGTCCAGCTTGGCCAGTCCGGCTTGCAGGCCTTCCTCGTCCCGGACCACGCCAGCATGGTCGGTCATCATGTTGCGAATAGCACGCTGCAGTTCGCGAACGTTTTCCTGTCCGTTCGCGGCCAGCAGGTCATCGATCTCGGCCCGAGCGTGGGCGAGTGCCTTGGCCGAACGCGGCTGGGACTCCAGGGAAGCCGAGTACTTGGCAGCGGCCCGCGCAACGATACGCCCGAAGACGAGCAGTTCAATGAGCGAGTTGCCACCCAACCGGTTGGCCCCATGGAGTCCGCTTGAGGCCTCGCCAATGGCATAGAGACCGTTGACATCGGTGCCGTGGTCCTCCGGACGTACCCAGACCCCGCCCATGGAATAGTGAGCCGTGGGTGCGATTTCGATGGGTTCTGCGGTGACGTCGAGCATCTGCACTTCAAGCATGGTTTGGTAGACACGCGGCAGACGCTCCATGATGGTTTCGCGCGGCAGGTGCGAGATATCAAGCCAGACACCGCCGTTTTTGGTCCCGCGACCTTCCTTGATCTCGGTGTAGGCGGCCAGCGCCACCCGGTCCCGGGTGGAGAGTTCCTTGCGGACAGGATCGTAGCGTTCCATGAACCGCTCCCCCAACGCATTTCGCAGGATGCCGCCCTCGCCGCGGGCTGCCTCGGAGATCAGCGTGCCTGCGGCACTTTCGGGTTCGATGATGCCCGAGGGGTGGAACTGCACCAGTTCAGGATCGCGCAGCCGTGCTCCGGCGTCCACGGCCAGACGGAAGGCATCTCCGGTGTTTTCGTCGCGGCGCGAGGAAGTGCGACGCCAGATGCGAGTGTGTCCGCCCGCCGCCAGGATCACCGAGTCGGCATGGATGAGGTAACGCTTGCCGGTGTTGATGTCGAAGCCATAGGCACCGAAGACCTGGTTGTCCTTTACCAAAAGGCGGGTGATGTAGACCGAATCAAGAATCGGGATCTGCAGCTGTTCGGCACGGTTCACCAAACTGCGTTGGATTTCCAGCCCCGTGTAGTCTCCGGCAAAGGCGGTGCGGCGGAAGGTGTGGGCGCCGAAGAAGCGCTGGGAGATGCGCCCGTCCTCTTCACGGGCGAATCCCATGCCGTAGCGTTCCAGGTCGTGGATCCCCTGGGCGGCTCCGCGGGCGACAATTTCGACCGTGTGCGGATTGGCCAGCATGTAGCTTTCCTTGATGGTGTCCGCAGCATGCTGCTGCCAGGAGTCTTCCTTGTCCATGGTGCCAAGGGCGGCGTTGATGCCGCCGGCGGCGAGCGACGTATGGGCGTCGTTGCGCGGCCGCTTTCCCACGGCGAGAACGTCAACACCCATTTCTGCCAGCTCGATTGCGGCTCGCAGGCCAGACCCGCCGGTGCCGATGACCAAGACGGTGGTGGAGATTTGCTGTTCGTTCGGGTTCATTGTCCTCATGTCTTCAACGCTAGGAACCTTCCCACGATTAGTCCAATGAATCTTCCTGTTTGATCCGATGCATATAAGCTATGAACATGAATCTGGAACAGCTCCAAAGTTTTGTGGAAGTGGCCCGCATCGGCCATTTCACCCGCGCCGCCGCGCATCTGCACCTGGCTCAACCTTCCCTTAGCCGGCAAATCTCCACCTTGGAAACCGACCTCGGTGCGGTGCTCTTCCACCGGGTCCGGGGCAACATCTCACTGACCGCCGCCGGCGAATCACTGCTTCCCTTGGCCAAGCGCATGCTCGCCGATGCCGACAGAGTTCGCCACGAGATGCAGGAACTTGCGGGACTGGCGAAGGGGCGGGTGAGACTCGGCGCCACACCGACGCTGTGCGTTAGCCTCGTCGCCGACGTGTTGACCTCGTTCCACGCGGCATACCCCGGCATCGACCTGCACCTGAGCGAACGTGGTTCACGCGGGCTGCTCGATGAACTTGCCGAGGGAACACTCGATCTGGCACTCATCACCACTTCCGAGGAACCAAGCCCCAGCGTAGCGAGCTTGCAACGACTCCCGCTACTCACCGAGGAGTTGGTTGTCGTCGCTGCTGCCCACAGTCCACTTCTGGGAAATTCCGGGTCCCTCACACTGGAACAGGTGGCTCTTCTTCCGCAGATCTCCTTCCATGAAAGCTACGACCTCCGGGCCACCACCATGGCGGCCTTCCACGAAGCCCGCCTGAGCCCCCATATGGTGCTCGAAGGGGCAGAAATGGACGCGGTGCTGCGCTGCGTGGAGCGCGGTTTGGGCATCGCGGTGGTCCCGGCCATGGTCTTGGCCGACCGACCCGGCCTGCAATCGGCCAGGCTCACCAACCCGCGGCTCACACGCTCGATCCGCTTGGCCCACCGCAAGGACCTGCAGCTCACACGCGCCGCGGCCGCCATGCAAGAGATGATCATCAAAACCGCCGACATGCTCTCGTTAACCGCCGCCGGGAAAAACGGCATGGTCCTGCGGGCACTCTAGGATTCCGGCGGCTCACCCCGGGGCTCGGGAGCGGGCTTGCCACACCTCGATATTCCTGTCCGCATGGATTCACCGGCGGCAGGCGGCACGGCACGGTTCTTGCGGCCCGGAGCTGACCCTCCAATGTGGCGGTGCCAACACCCGCTTCGCAAGCACTACCGCCGGGCTGCGATTAGGCTTGGGGCAGGCCCATTCGCAGCATGCATCCGCCGCACTGTGGGCCCCGAAACAACTTTTCAAGGACCCACTTGCCTTTTACACTGGCCCACCCGGCTGCCATCTTGCCCTTCCTTCGTCAACCATTCGTGCCGATCGCATTGATTGCCGGCGCCATGGCACCGGACATCCCCTACTTCGCGATGGTGTCATCTACCAGCGAGTCTTGGTACGAACCGTTTCTCAACGGCACCAATTCACATGACTTCGCCCAGATCCTGAGCGTCGGCCTACCTCTGGCACTGGTCCTGGCCGGCTTCCTGTGGCTGGTGGCACGTCCGCTGCGCTGGGCCACGCCCGATGCCTGGCTGCCCACCAAGACCCCCGCGACGGGCCGCAAGCCGAGCAGCGCAAGAATCGCGCTGTGGACCTTCTACTCACTGATGCTGGGCTTGGTCACCCACCTCGCATGGGATTCTTTGACCCATGGGGGTGGCCGGGTGGTCCAATTGCTCCCGGTCCTCTCCACCGAGCTGTTCAGCGGGTTCCCTGCCTATCGGATCCTGCAGCATCTGAGCACCGTGGTCGGCTTGCTCGTGCTGCTCTGGTGGTACGTCAAACGGGTGAAGGCATCACGCGCGGCAGACACCAGCACCGAGACGTCCGTAACCAGGTTTCGGACCGCACTTGTCGGATTGATCTTGCTCGTCCCGGCAGCACTCGCCGCCGGCATCGGCGTTTCGCACGAGCTCACCGTCAACGCCGAGCTCGGGGCCGGCATCGGTGTCGAACTCGGGATCGAGTCGCTGCTGTGGATCGCCATTACCCGTGGCGGCGCAGCATTGCTTCTCGCCGCGACCGCCTATGGCCTCGTCTGGCAGGGCACGGCGCTGTTTATTTGGCTCCGAACCCGGGCTCATTCCCGAGCCTGATTTCCACATTCCCGCACGACCCTCACAACCCGGCATCGGCCCATACCAACACCTGAATCCAGACGTCGCCCTCGACGAGGCACCAGACTTCTGGCTGCCCGGACCCGCACGGAATCGGGCACTCAAACTTTCACGATGCAGATAAACTATTCCAAATCAAAAGTGGTGCAGATCATTTTTCCTTGGCTATCTTGGTGTTTGCTTGTCAAGGGCGGATTTTCCACCCTGCAGGGGAGATTGACTACCAGGCGCAACTAATCCATCAGCCGTTTCGAAGCTGCGGAGGGTCGCCTGGGACAGGTCAAAAATCCTAGGCTTCCACACTCCTGCGCTTCGTCTGGAGCACAAGGAGGTCGCACCGTGATCAGCACCAACCTTTCAGCAACAAACCTCGGCGAAGCCGTCGCCATCGCGGCGGAGAACGTCCGACATGCCGGGGCCCGTTCGGGGCCCTGATCGTCACCGCAGACGGATCACGCTTCGAAGGCGTCAACCGGGTCACCGCCAACAACGACCCCACCGTCCACGCCGAGGTCACCGCCATCCGCGCCGCCTGCGCGACCCTTGGCACCTTCGATTTGTCGGGGCCGGTGTTCTACACCAGCTGGGAACTCTGCCCCATGTGCCTGGCTTCGGCTCTCTGGGCCCGGGTCTCCCGTGTTCTCTTCGCCGCCGACAGGCACGAAGCAGCAGCCGGATTCGACGACGCAGCATTCTACGAATCCTTCGAGGGCACCCCGGCCGATCGCTCCGCGCTGATGCCAGTCGAACGCATCACCGATGACGGCTTCGACCACCGGGAGCCCTTCACCCTGTGGTCAAACCTCGACCCCCGTATCGAATACTAGGGCCGGCGAGAACCATGACTCTCACCAATTCGAACCGCGCAAAGATCCAAGATCCCGCGCCACCACGCTGAACTAGTCCCTCACTGCTTGAACGCCTGTTCGAGATCGGCGAGCGCGGCTCGAGTGTCAAGCGGGAAATCCGCGGCGGCGTCGTCACCTACTCTTTGAGGAAGTACTCATCGATGAGGACGGACGGGTGAGTACCGAGGTACTGCGGCAATATCACATCCCCCGCTTTGCCGATGTGCCACGCAGCGAGATCTATTTCGCCGCAACCAGCGATGCGTTGGGGCCGCGCGGGGCCAAGTCCATGAGCGAGTCCCCGTTCAACCCCGTTGCCCCGGCCCTGGCCAATGCGCTGCGTGATGCCACGGGCCTACGCTTCGCCTCCACCCCCTTCCGTCGCGACGACGTGTATCTGGCGTTGGAGGACGCAGGATTAGTTCCGCCGCTAGTTACCGCCGCCGAGCAGGTGCAGGTCGGCAACGGTGTCGATATCCAGTCCTGAGTCCACATCGGAGCAGTCAACCAGGTCAATCATGTCCGGGTGCGCGGCCAGGTAGGCGCGGGCTCCGGCGTCGGAGGTGGCAGCCGACGCGGCCAAGGCCGTGTGCTCCGGGGCGAAGAGCACCGGGTGTCCGCGTCGCATGGAGGTACCGCCGCGCCGGTATCCGGCGGCGGTGATCCGTCCGGGTCGGTGCGCCTCCAGGATCCGGCGGACCGCCTTCGCGGCCAGGCCGGGCTGGTCCACCAACGCCACCAGGGCGGACGACCCTTGTGGCACTGCTTCCATGCCCAGGGCGAAGGAAGAACCCAAGCCGCGGGCCCACGCATCGTTGACCAACACCGTGAAGTGTTCATCCAGTTCCAGGTTCTGCGCCACGTGTTCGGCCTCGGCGCCCAGAACCACCAGCACGTGCGCGCACCCGCCATCGAGCAGGGCGCCCAGCGCGGATTCCAGCAGGGTGTCCCCGTTGGCCTTGCGCAGCAGCGCCTTGGGCCCCAAACCCAGGCGCGACCCGTTGCCGGCGGCCAGCAGGACTCCGGTTGCCCTGGGGTGATTGCTCTCGGCATCCATTTAGCGGAATTTCTCCAGGACGGCGTTGACCATGTCCTTCTCGAAGGCCTTCGGGTCCAGCTCGTGCCCGTCCTCGAGTCCGAACCATCCCCGAAGCCATTCATAGTCGGGGTGCTCGGGGTCGTTGGACGCCTCGATCTTGTCCGCCCAGCCCCACGGGCCTCCGGTGTCATCGAGCGGCGCCATGCCGCGTCCGCCGGTGCAGGAGGGAAGCTTCCCCGCGTCCTGCGTCTCAAGAATTTTTTCCAGGGTGATCCGGTGCTGCCAATTGTCGCCGAAGTCGTAATCGTAGAAGAGCACTTCCTTCTCGTGCTGCAGCACCTGGGCGAGTAGCACCGTTGACTCGTGGATGTGGGCTTTTTCCCAGGGTGCCGACTCCACGTAGTCGTTGGAGTAGGTGGTTCCGTCCTTTCCGGGCTTCCGGAACAGATGCAGGTGGCTGTTGTCCCAGTCGAAGGCGGCCTGGATGAGGTCGTGGAATTCGTCGAGTGCGATTCCTGCAGGCACGCGCAGGCGGCGCCAGACCGGTGGCGAGGTGTGCTGGATCATGACTTTGAGCTCGTAAGCTTTCTTCGCATTGGCTGGCTTTTGGGCGTATTCCGGCTCCTGGTCGGGGTCATCGGAGAACACAGTTTTCACGGCCACCCAGAGGTGTTCAGGCACCCTTACGTGGGTGTCGAGTTCCACGAATCCCAGTTTTTCAAGCTCCTGGAACTGCTCCAGTGCCGTCTTGGTCAGGACCTCTTCGAAGGTGGGTTCCGCCTCCGATTCTGCGCCTGACTCAAGTGCGAGCATGTCGATCGGCAGCGGTTCGTTGCCGCACCCCAGGCTGAGTGCCGTCTTGTTCACCATCCACAGCAACGAACCGATCATCGGTTTTGCCATGACGGATTCCTCGCGGGCTCGCAGCACGCACAGCGCCAACTTCCGCGCCGCGTCCAGCGCTTCCTCTTCCGTGGCGTCCAGCCCCAACCCGTGCCGCTGGGCCGGCGCAGCGGTGTTCGCCCGGATCTGCAGCAGGCCGGCCGCCACCAGTCCGTGCCACACCATGCCCAGCAGCGGCACCTCGTTCATGGAACGGACCACGGCCACGGCGTCAGGTTCATCCGCGGCGTCCCCGGTTTGGACGGCGTCGGGCATCAATGATTCGAACCCTGGCAGCACGTCTTCGGCCATCCGTGACTTCTTGGTTAGTCCCGCCCCACGGGCAGACACACCCAGGCAGGCGGCCGCGGCCGCGATGTCACCAAGCTTCAGCGTCCCGGTGGCCGTGACCGGCTTTCCGCTGTCGACCCATTCGAGCAGCGCCGTGGCGTGCTGCACCAGCGCCATGGCTTCAAAGGCCCCCAGCTCGACGTCCCGAGGAATGTCGGGGATGATGATCTCCGGTATCTCCAGCATGGGGACCTCGTCCCCGATGCCGAACAGGTAGTCGAGGTCGTTGAAATCGTTCTGGGTTCCGGTCCACAGGTCGTTCTTCGTGAGGAATTCGAGGTAGAGATGGAAATCCTCGAGGACCAGCAAGATATCGTCGCCCGACTCCGCTTCCAGCATTCCCATCACCACCGTGGCGTCTTCGGATCTCAACGCCGTGATATGTGGCGCGTCCGCAACTTCACCGAATTTTGCCAAGACCATGCGCGTGTTTTCCAACACATCCAGTGCGTCTTCCTCCGGCCCGACGGCGTGGTTGAACCATTCCATGAATCGCGGCAGCAGGGGCGCCAGCATCTTCTCGATGGCGTCCTCGGCGGGCCCCTTGCCTTGTTCCGCTGCCAGCGGCGAACTGCTTGTGCTTTTCTTGGTCATGAAACTCCGAATCAGGGGATGGGGCCGGTTCTCGTGGACAACGATATGCGGCGGTCGTCTGCCGCCGCAATTTGCTCGCAGTAAGTCAGTCTTGAACGCAGCGTGTCAAGGTTTCGGCGGGTCTTGGCACGACGGGAAGGTATGCAGGAAAATCGGGAACGGCCCTCGTGCAGAGATCTGCGCGGTTGCCGTTCGGTAGACCATTCCCCACCGTCTCTTCGAGACCGGCCTTCTGCCGGCCCAGGGCGTTGATCTCGGTGCACCGGGCTCATGCTTTGCCACGCACCGATGCCCACCCCACGGCATCAGGCGAGACCGTGCGTCAGCGAAAGCCGACGGCCCGAAGACCACGGATCACAGGTGTACATGCACCCTGGCTTCCGCGAAGCCTACCCGAGGAGATCCTGGAATTGGCGCAGTCGCTTGTTGATGGCCTTGATATCGAATTTCTCGGGGTCCAGGGTTTCGCCTTCCTCCAGGCCCATCCAGTCCATGCGGTCCTCGTGCGCGGGGTGTGCCGGGTCCTTGATGGCCTCAAGCAGCTCGAGCCAGCCCCAGATGCCACCGCAGTCGTCCTCCGGTGCCATCCGCGCCCCGTCAAGGCACCGCGGGACTGCACCTGCATCCTTCAGCGGAAGAATGTTTTCCAGCGTGATCAGGTGCCGCCAGTTATCCCCGAAGTCGTAGGTGTACTCGAGTTTCGAGCCCTTGCGCTTGAAAACATCCGAGAGTGCAACGGTGCGTTCTTCAACGTTCTTGTCCGTATAGGGGGATGCTTCAAAGTCGCCGCTGGAGTACGTGGTTCCGTTCCTGCCGCCGGCTTGGAACTCGTGCAGATGGCCGCCGTCCCAACCGAAGGCACTCTGGATGATGTAGTGGAGGTGGCTGAGGCGTGCGCCGTTGGGGACCGTGACGGTTCGCCAGATCGGGGGCGTGAGGTCCCGGAGCGCGATCTTCAATTCGAGCACGGCGGTGCTTTTGGCCGGAGTCGTGTTCCGGCGCATTTCGATCTGCGGTTCCTCTCCCCCGCTGGGCAAACCGTAGAATTCACCGTAGTCATCCGACGACTTTTCGAAGACGGTTTTCAAGCTACCCCACAAGTGCTTCGGCACCCTCACATGTGTGTCCAGGGACAGCAGCCCCAGCTCCTCCAGTACCGTGAACATGCCCAGCGAAGCGTTGGCCAGGAGGTTGGTCAGGTACTCTTCCCCGTCCGGATCCAGGTCCTCGTCGAGTTCGAACTTTTCCATCGGCATGGGGGTTTCGGTGCACCCCATGGTGAGCACCGCCCTGCGCAACATCCCTATGGGAGTTCCCAGCGGTCCGGCATCCCGGATTTCATCTTCAAACCGTTGCAGGATGCTCGTCGCCGTTTTCCGGTACGTTTCCACACGCCGGGCGGGGGTGGAATCCGCTTCGAACCCGTGTCCCTGACGAGGGACCGCCTTCGTGGAACCGACCTCGATGAGCTCCGCGTCCTGCAGGCACCGCCACATCATCTCCAGTTCGGGCACGTCATTCATGCTGCGGACCACCAAGGTGGGCTCCTCAGCGTCTTTGACCTCCAGTGACTCGAATCCCGGCAGCGCCGGGGCATCACTGCGCTGCTTTCCCTGTCGCTGGCCGCGGGCCTTGACACCCAGGCTTGCGGCGGCTGCTTCGATGTCGCTCAGTCGCAGTACGCCCGTGGAGGTCACGTCTTTGCCCGTGCCGATCCATTCGAACAGCGCCCCCACCTGTGAAATCAGGGGCATGACTTCGAATGCCGCAAGTTCTTCGTCCTCCGGGATCCGGGGCACCATGATTTCGGGGAATTCGGGCACCGGGAACTGCGCTTCTTCATCGACGAAGTCATGCACCGCATCGTAGTCATGATCGGTCCCGGTCCACAGACCCATTTCGCCCAGGAAGTCGATGTAGAGATGGAACGCGTCGGCCGCCATGTCGGTGTCCTCACCGAGCACCGCTTCGAGGGCGTCAAAGGCCCGGACCGCTTCGTCGGTGGTGAATGCGGTGACGCTTGGCACGGCATCAACTTGGAGGAATTCGGCGAGCACCACACCGATGACCTTCAAACAGGCCAAGGCCTCCGCTGCTTCACCCTCGCTGCGTTCAAACCATTGCACGAAGCCCGGAATCATGGGAGCCAAGAGTTTTTCTGCACGGAACGCACCGAGCGACACGGCCGAGCCATGACGCGGATTCCCGGGCTTTTGCGCAGGACCCTTGCGATTGCGCTGCTTCTTGCCCGACTTGCTGGTCTTTTTCTGCGACATGGGACTCCGTAGTAAAAGAGAAAAACAAAAAACAACAACTGTCTCCACGATATTCTTGGCCGCTTGTGGCCGCAATCGATGACGGGCAGTCAGGCTACGCGGCCACAGGTCAGTGGCCCGGATCCTCATCGGATACGGCGCTGCCCCGGGGTTGGTTTCATATGAAACCAACCCCGGGGCAGCGCTTCGAGGCAGATTCGATGATGCTACGGCTCCGAGATGAAGCCTTCGCTAACCATCCAATCAAAGGCGACATCCGCCGGTTCGCGTCCGTTGACGTCGACCTCCAGGTTCATACCCTGCAGCGCCTCATCGGTCAGCAGCGGGGAGATCTGGGCAAAGATTTCCTCGATCCCGGGGTACTGCTCGGCAAATTCGCCAAAGAAGACCGGGGCCACGTTATAGGCCGGGAAGTACCCCTTGTCATCTTCCAGCACCGTGAGATCCAAGGCCTTGATGCGGCCGTCGGTGGTGAAAACCTCACCGAAGTTGCAGGAGCCGTTATCGGTGGCGCTGTAGATCGCACCGGTGTCGTAGAGTCCGACGTTGGATTCCGGCACCGAGGAGGGGTCCCCGCGCTTGAGTCCGTAGAGTTCCAACAGCGGGTTCAAGCCGTCGGAGCGGGAGTTGAACTCCGCGTCGACGCAAAAGGTGAGTTCCTTGGGGTCTAGGTCTTTGAGCTGGGACAGCTTGGAAATCCCGCCCAGCTCCTCGACTGCTTCGGAGCGCACGGCCATGGCGTAGGTGTTGTTCATCGGCGCCGGGGCTCCCCAGACGATCCCGTTGCCCACATCCTGGTCATGGACCTTCTGCCACTGCGTGGGTTGGTCGGCGATGCCTTCCTCATGACCCAGGTAGGTCATCCACGCCGTTCCGGTGTAGTCCCACATCATGGTTGCCTGGCCGGAGTGGAGCAGTTCGCGTGCCGGCTGGCTGCCGGGCACATTGGTGAGGTCGTTGACCTTGAACCCTGCGGCCTGGCCGGCCAGCACCGCGATCTTGCCCAGTACCAGCTGTTCGGTGAACGCCTTGCTGGTCACCGTCATGCTCGCATTTTTGGGCAGGTCCGGCAGCGGGCTGATGCTTCCCGGGCCCGCGGGCGGAACATAGGTGGCCGCCGGGGCCAGCCCGCAGCCGCTCAGCAAGATGCCGGCGAGCGCTAGGACTGCGGTTGAGCTGATCCATTTTTTCGGATTCATGATTAGAGTCCTTTCGGCCGGGCGAGCTGCTCCACGACACGGCCAAGCCAGTCGATGAGCAGTGCCAGCAAGGCGACCAAGAGGGAACCTACCACCAGCACGACCGTGAGGTTCAGGTTCACCCCGGTGATGATCAAGATACCCAGGCCACCGCCGTTGATGAACGCGGCCAGGGTGGCGGTTCCCACCAACAGCACCAGCGCGGTGCGGATGCCCGAGAGCATCACCGGAACAGCCAGCGGCAGCTCGACCCTGAAGAGCACGGCCATGGAACTCATGCCCATGCCGCGTCCGGCTTCCACCAGTCGCTCGTCAACCTGCTTCAGACCCACCATGGTGTTGGTGAGCACCGGGAGGATCGCATAAAGCACCAGGGCTCCCACCGATGCCCAAAAACCGAATCCGAGCCAGAAGGCCAACAGGACCACCAGTCCGACTGCGGGCGCGGCCTGTCCAATGTTGGCGATGGCCATAACCGGACCGGTCAAACGGCGCAGGGCAGGACGGGTCAGCACGATGCCCAGGGGAATCGCGATGACCAAGACAATCAGGGCGGCGACCGCCGTCAGTTGCAAGTGCTCCACGGTGTAACCCCACAGGGTGGCCGGGTCCAGGGTGGTGCGTTCGGTGTCGGACAGCTCGGCGTTGAACACCCAAGCCAGCAGCGCAACCAGGGCGACCAAAATCCCGACCACTTGCACACTCAACACCCGCCAGGGGTGTTCGACGTTCAGCGCAGGAATATTGGCCTGGGCCAGGTCCGGTGAGACCATCGCGGTACTCATCGGGGTTCCTCCACCGGGTGCTGAGCGGACTCGCCGTCGGCCTCGCCCGCCATCGCGTTCTCCACCGAGATGGCGGGGATGGCACCGGAGTTCAGTCCGACCGGGGCCTCGCTGTCCGCGGAAGCGGAGGAGTTAGCCTGGGCGATGGCTTCCATGATGGTCTGCACGTTGATCAGCCCGCGGAAAACATCGCGGCGGCCGGTGACCACCGCGGTCTCGGAGCTGGCCACCAGCATGGTGTCCAGTGCGTCGTTGAGCGTGGACTGATCGCTGACTACCGGCATCGAATCATCGACGGTGTCGTCGATGACCTGCATCCGGGAGAGCTGTCGACGAGAAAGCCGGCGTGCCGGTCGCTTGCGCGAGTCCAGCACCACGGCCAGCTGTTGGCCGGCTCCTTGGAGCCGGGAGAGCACGGCGCTGGCCAGCTCGCCGGGCGTTGCCGTGACTGCGTCAACCAGTTCAACCTCGTTGACTCGGGTCAGGGTCAGCTGTTTGAGCCCGGCACCGGAGCCGATGAAGTTCTCCACAAAATCGTTGGCTGGGTTCGCCAGGATGCGTTCGGGAGAGTCGTATTGCACCAGCTGGGCACCCTCGTCGAACACGGCGATCCAATCGCCAAGCTTCACTGCCTCGTCGAAGTCGTGGGTGACCATAACGATGGTCTTCTGCACCTCGGCCTGGATGTTGAGCAGTTCGTCTTGCAGGCGCTGGCGCGTGATCGGGTCAACGGCACCGAACGGCTCGTCCATGAGCAGGACCGGCGGATCGGCAGCCAGGGCCCGTGCCACACCCACACGCTGCTGCTGCCCGCCGGAGAGTTCCTTCGGGTAACGGTCGCGGTAGACGGCCGGGTCCAGTGAGACGAGCTCCAGCAGTTCATCCACGCGTGCGGAGATCTTGGCCTTGTCCCACCCCAGCATCTTCGGGACGATGGCGATGTTGGCGGCCACGGTCATGTGCGGAAAGAGACCGCCGGCTTGGATGACGTAGCCGATGCGGCGGCGGAGCGTATCCCCGTCCATCTGGGTGACGTCTTCACCGTCAATGACAATCTTGCCATCGGTGGGTTCGATGAGCCGGTTGATCATTTTCAGGGTCGTGGTCTTGCCGCAGCCCGAAGGTCCGACGAGCATGACAATGCTTCCGGCGGGGATTTCCAAGGTCAGTCCGCCAACGGCCGGCTTGATCTGGCCGGGGTACTGCTTGGTGACTTCGTCAAGCAGGATTGATGCGCCAGTAATGGCGCCGGATGGTTCAGACACGGATACCTCGCGGGGTGGTAAGTCGGCCGATGCCGATCAGAATGAGATCAAGAATGAAGGCCAGGATGACCACGCCGATGACACCGACGAGCACGGAGTCAAGGGCCTTGGCGCCGCCCAGTCGGGAGAGGCCGGAGAAGATGAATCCACCAAGGCCCGGGCCCAGGGCGTAAGCGGCAATGGCCGCCACTCCCATGACCATTTGGGCCGACACCCGGATGCCGGAGAGGATGACCGGCCACGCCATAGGAAGTTCGATGGTGGCCAGGGTTCGCATGCGGCTCATGCCGATGCCCCGCGCGGATTCAACAACGGACGGGGAGACCCCTGCCAAACCAACAATGGCATTGCGCACGATGGGCAATGCGGCGAAGAAACTCACGATGATGACTGCCGGGGTGACACCAAAGCCGAAGGGCGCGATCAGCAAACCGATGGCGGCAAAGGACGGCACCGTCAGACCGATGGCTGAGATGCCGTTGGCCAGGGATGACAGAGACTTATTGCGGTAAACCAGTGCCGCGATGACCACAGCGATAACCGTTGCGAGGATCAGGCACTGCGCAACTAGTGAGAAATGCTGCCACGAGGCAAACAATATTTGGCGGTATCTTTCGCCAATAAATTCAAACACATCAAAACCTGCTTCACTATGGTGACGTAGCGTGCTCTCGTCGGCCAAATGGCCTTGGACACAGTGCAAACATACGGGAACAGCGGCACAGCACCTACTTGAAGAGACGTCGGCAAAGAGTTTCAGACGATTTCATATTCCACCCAATTGTCTTGAATGTATGCATTAGTCCGCCCATTCATTACCATTTCTAGCGACCACGGCAAGATCCGCGCATCCACTGACCAAGCAGCACGTCATCAGGGGGGCCGGCCTGCTTCGACGTGCCCACATCCTCCACCACGGAATCCTGGATCGAGATCTCGAAAACTGCAGGTTTCCCACCCTCGATACGCACCAACCGAGGTAAGGGGCATCACAATTGAGCTGTTGCTTAGCTGCCGCGTATCAGTCCCCGGCCACGAATGGCACTTAGCGCTCTTCCCCGTACCACTCGCCTTCGCCATCTGGTGATAATTGGTGCTGTCCACGGCATGTCAAGGTCCCCACAGTAGGCGGCCGATGGAGCAGTTCGGCGCAGAGCCGCGCCTGCGGCCACACTCCGACGCGGCGGTGCATTGACGGAATTTTCGCGACCGTGTTAGACATGGAGCCTGTGTGCCCGTATTTGGCGCCGAACTTCCGGGTACTTTGCCGAATGACCTCTTTATAAGGAAATTGCCGTGCATGCTCTCTGCAATCAAGACATGATGGTCTCCGCTTGCACCCTCTCCGATGCCCACCCGAACGATGGCCCCAACGGCTCTCCGCTCGCGGGCTCCCGCTGATGCGGCCCGGGGAGGCAAACCCGCCGGCAGCACGCACAGCCATCACCCGCACCCGCATTATCGATGGTGCCGGCGGCCCCGAATATCAGGGCGACATCATCCTCGAAGGCGGGTCCATCACCGAGATCCTGGCCCCGGGTGGCTTCCAAGATGACGGATCAACGGTGGTCATCGATGGTGCGGGTCTGGTGACGTGCCCCGGGTTCATTGATCTGCAGGGAACCTCGGGGATTGCCCCGTTGCTGGATCCACCACGACATAGCGCCTTGACCCAGGGTGTAACCACCGAGGCAGCAGGGCGGGAGGGGCCCGTGTGCGCCCCGCTCACCACCGATTCCGCAGCCGCCCTGCAACGCGCGCTCTCGGATACGAAGCGGACATGGGCAGACCAGGGAATCCAGTGGCGCACCGTCGGAGAGTATTTGGACCGGGTCGATGAGGGAACCGGAACCAATATCGCCTATCTGGTGCCATTGGAGGCAGTACGCACCGTGGCCGGGTCGATGTTGCCCGCCGAGCCCACGGCCGAACAGCTGGTCACCGAGGTCAAGGCCGTGGCCGATGCCTTGGAGCAGGGTGCGTTTGGCCTCTGCTCAGTACTGGCTGATTCGCTGAATGACGGTGCAGGAAACACCGAGCTCGAGGCACTCTGCGCAGCCGTTGCGGCATACGACGGGCATTGGGCTGCGTTCCCTGCCTCGGCGGCCGCTCCCGTGATTGGATCCCTTTCACGAAGCATTGATCTAGCCGCAACCACCGGTGTGCGACTCCACTTGGGAGATCTCTGCGCCACTGAACAGTTGCTTCCGGAGCTACTGACCTTGCTCGACGACAGTGGGGCGACGAACCCCCACCTAAGTTGTGGCTCCCACCCATATCTGCAAAGCCCGGGCACCTTGCTCTCCCTCCTGCCGGGCTGGGCCCGGGCCGGAAACCCCACAGAAATCTTGGAACGTCTCGAAGATGCCGACACCGTGGAACACATCCGTGCCGAGCTTGAAGCTGCCGGCACCGTTGAATGGGCAGAGGTGACCGTTGCCGAGGTTGAATCAGATCGGCTAACCATCTTGGTGGGGCAGGACATCGGACGGATTGCCGCCATCCAGTCCGCGGACCCCGTCACCACGGTGGTGCGCATCCTGTGCACCGATGCGCTGGCCACGACCATCCTGCACCGGGCCGGAAGCGAAGAGTCCCTGCGCGGAATCGCGGCGCACCGCACCCACGTCGGTACGGGCACCGGGTCAATTTCCAGTCAGCACCCCGGTACCTGGGGCGCATTTGCGCGCTACGTAGGTCACGAAGCCAGGGACGTCGATCTCATGGACCTGCCTTCGGTGATCCACCAGCTGACCGCACGCCCGGCAGCTGTCCTGAACCTCACCAATCGCGGGGTACTGAGCGTGGGAAGAGCCGCCGATGTGCTGGTTTTCGACGCAGATGCCATTATTGATGTGGCCACCTTTGCCGATCCACGGCAACCGGCGGCAGGAATCCACCATGTGTTTGTCAACGGCGTGCCCGCCGTTTCCGCGCATCTACCCACCTCGGCCTTGGCCGGCCGCGCACTGCGTCGCGGCCCGGAAGGAACCACGAAAACCCCATGAATACACTGGAAATGATTGAGCTTCTCCACCGGGACAGGACCCTTGCGGTAGTGCGCACAGAGGCCATCACCGATGCCGCAGAGCTCTGTGGTGCCTTGGTTTCCGGAGGCATCAACGCAGTAGAACTGACCTTCACCACCCCCGATATGCTGACCCATCTGGCCCGCGCAGCGGCCACCGAAGACATCCATGGAGCCATCGTCGGGGCCGGAACGGTGTTGCATGCCGATCAGGCCCGCGCCGCAATCGACGCTGGTGCCCGCTTCATCGTTGCCCCGGGAATCCGCACCGACGTCGCGGAAGTGGCAGTCCAGGCCGGGATTCCCTTCTGTTTGGGCGCCATGACCCCCACCGAGGTCGCCATGGCCCTGGATCTGGGAAGTGCGATGGTAAAAATCTTCCCGGGCGCCGTGTTGGGCTCGCGCTACCTCGTGGAGCTGCAGGGGCCCTATCCTGGTGTGCGCATGCTGCCCACCGGCGGCATCACCCTGGCCAACGCCAATGAATTCCTCGAAGCCGGGGCGTTGGCCGTATGCGTCGATTCCGCGGTAGCGCCAGGAGCCTTGGTCGCGGCCGGTGAGCACGAGGCCATTGCCCGGCTTGCGGCCGAATTCACCGCAGCTATCCACTAACGAAGGCTGAAGGTCTGGCGACAAGATGCGTCACCGATGCACGTGGCAGGCGGCGCATGTGATGGGATGATCGCATGAAACTAGCTACCTTGCGCCGTCGTGGGGCATCCGCAGGCACCTTTGCCGCAGTGATCATCGAGGAGTCCTTCGCCGAGCTCGAAGGATTCGCCGATGTCGGGGCTTTCCTGGCCGCAGATGTGCAGAGCCGCACCGCTGCCCTGGGTGCCGCGGCAGGCTCCGCCACCCCCTTGGCAGAAGCCGTCTACGCCCCGTTGATCCTCAACCCGGCCAAGGTCTTCTGCATTGGGCTGAACTACCGCAACCACATTGCCGAGGTCGGCAAGGAGGAACCTGAGTTCCCCACGGTCTTCACCAAGTTCGCCTCCTCGCTTACCGGCGCCCATGACGATATTGAAATCCCTGCCGAGGACCACCGTATCGATTGGGAGGGCGAGCTGGCTGTCATCATCGGCGACCCCGGGCGCCGCATCACCGAGACCGATGCCCACAAGCACATTGCCGGCTATGCGGTATCCAACGACGTCTCCATGCGCGGCTACCAGGGCCGCACCACTGAGTGGACCCAGGGCAAGTGCTGGGACGCCGCTTCCCCGTTGGGCCCGTGGCTGGTCAGCGCCGAAGACTTCGCCGCCGGAGCGAAAATCACCACGCGCGTGAACGGCGAAGTGGTCCAGGAGGATTCGACGGCAGATCTGGTCTTCTCCCCCGCCGCACTGGTGGCCTACCTGTCGGTGTTTAACGAGCTGCGCCCGGGCGATGTCATCCTCACCGGTACCCCCGCCGGTGTGGCCCTGGGACGGCGCAACGAGGTCGGCCGCCACCCATGGCTTAAGGCCGGGGACGTGCTGGAAACCGCCATCGAGTCGCTGGGCAGCAGCCGCAACACCTTCAACTAATCTGCAAGGCGGGCCGATTCCCCTCGGGGAACGGCCCGCCTCTGTTGCGTCACACCGTGTGGCATTGTCGATCCAGACTCGTAAGCTAAGTCCCATGACATTTGCTACGTGCGACCTCTTTGACGCCGATGAGTCCCTGCAGTCGGTTTCCCTGCAATTGAAGAATCTCGGTGCCCACCCGCGTTTCAGCGGGCCGGTCCGCACCGTGCGTTGCTTCCGCGATAATGGTCTGGTCAAATCCCTACTCAATTCCCCCGGTGACGGTGCGGTGCTGGTCGTCGACGGTGCAGGATCGCTGGAATCCGCGCTGATGGGCGACATGATCGCCGCCGCCGCGGTGGACAACGGCTGGGCCGGGGTCGTGATCAACGGGGTCATCCGCGACAGCGTGGCGCTGGCCCAAACCCCGCTGGGCATCAAGGCGCTGGGCTCCAACCCACGCAAAAGCGCCAAGGACTCTCTCGGCGAGGTGGACATCACCGTGGAATTCGGCGGTGTCGTCTTCAGCCCCGGGGCGATCCTGCATTCGGACGAGGACGGCATCCTGGTCTCTGCATAGGCGGGCCCGCCTCCAGAATTCGGAAGGCTCAGATGATCGGCCGCGGTCAAGCCAAGTGCCGTCTCCAATCGTTTATTCCCGACTATGCCTTCCGGGCAATCTCTGTGCGTTTGCCCGCTTCGCGAAATGCTCTTGTGTAGGCTCATAAGAGACACGATTCCGGGCGCACCGCCTCGGTCCAGCACCACGTGAGAGACAGGTAAACCATGAAGATCACCATCATTGGCGGACACGGCAAGATCGCCTTGCTGGCATCGGCACAGTTGGCACAGCGCGGGGACACCGTCACCTCGATCATCCGCAATCCTGACCACGTCGAGGACGTCTCGGCCACCGGAGCCACGGCTCTGGTGCTTGATGTCGAGAGCGCTACGGCCGCAGAGATGGCCGACGCCTTCGCAGGCTCGGAGGCTATTATCTGGTCGGCCGGGGCCGGCGGCGGAAGCCCCGACCGCACCTACGCGGTGGACCGTGATGCGGCCATCCGTGCCATGAACGCCGCGGAACTCGCCGGCGCCAAGCGTTTCATCATGGTTTCCTTCCTGACCGCCAGCACCGAATACCTGGTGCCGCTCGATGACCCGTTCTACCCCTATATGGCCGCGAAGATCGCCGCCGATGAGCACTTGCGCGGCAGCGGCCTGGATTACACCATCCTGGGTCCGGGCGTGCTGACGCTCGAGGAGGCCACCGGCACCCTGAACCCGACACCGGACCCGGCCGCCAAGAACCCCACGTCCCGTGCCAACACGGCCTTGGCCATCGTTGCTGCGCTGGATGAACCCTCCAGCATCGGTAAAACCATCAACTTCGCCGACGGAGACACCCCGGTGGCCCAGGTGCTGGCCGCACAGTAGCCATGTGGCGCCCGTGATTCATTGACAGTCACGGGCGCGGGACGCAGGATGGGAAATAGCCAAACCCGCATCCGTCTTGGGAGTCCTTCCGTGAACGCACCAGCTCCAAACGCCACCTTGTCCGTCGCAGCAATCTTGGCAGAGGGCGCCAAGCGCCACGGCGAGTTACCGGCCATCACCCTGGGCTCAGTGAGCACCAGCTACAGCGAGTTGTGGGACCAGACCCGGGCCTATGCCGGGGCGCTGCGTGCGGCAGGGGTGCAAGAAGGTTCGAGGATCGCCATCCTGATCCCGAACGTCACCGACTTCGCCCGGGTCTACTACGCCGTACTGTCACTCGGGGCGGTGGCTGTGCCCATCCATGCTCTACTCAAGCGGCACGAGATCGAATACATGCTCACCGACGCCGAGGTGACACTCATGGTGTGTGCGGCTCCGCTGCTGGGTGAAGGGGCGCCCGGCGCGTTGGCAGCCGGCGCTGCGGTCCTGACGGTGCTCTCCCCCGAAGCCGGTGATTTCCCCCGGCTTGAGGACCTCGCCGCGGTCGCCGACCCGATCGACACCTATCTTCCGCGCGGCCCCTTGGACATCGCCACGATTCTTTATACCTCCGGGACCACCGGCAAACCCAAGGGCGCCTTGGGCACCCACTTCGCACTGGTCGAACAGGTCAACGTGCTGCTGATGAACACCTTCGATATGCGCAGGGGAGACAAGATCTTCGGCGGGCTGCCGCTCTTTCACACCTTTGGACAGACCGTGGCCCTGAATACCGGGCTGCGTGCGGGGGCCGAAATCTTGTTACTGCCCAAGTTCACCGGCGAGGCCGCACTGTCCATGCTGATCGATGAAGGCGTGAACATCTTCATCGGGGTGCCCACCATGTATGTGGGGCTGCTGGCCGCGGCCAAAAACCGCCCGGAAGCCGCACCCTCACTGCGCTACGCGGTCTCCGGCGGTTCCGCCCTGCCACTGACCATCCTCGAGGGTTTCAGCGAGCACTTCGGTGCAGTCATTCATGAGGGTTACGGACTGACCGAGACCTCCCCGGTGGCCTCCTTCAACCATGTGGGTCTCGAGCCGCGCGCCGGGACGGTGGGCCAACCGATCTGGGGTGTGGAGATCGAGATCGCCCGCCCCGAAGTACACGATGCCATCGAGCTGCTGGATGTCGGGGAACTGGGTGAAATCGTGGTCCGTGGACACAACCTCTTCTCCGGGTACCTGAACCGGCCCGAAGCAAGTGCCGAGGCCGTGGTCGACGGGTGGTTCCGCACCGGGGATCTGGGCACCAAGGATGCCGAGGGTTACGTAAGCATCGTGGACCGGAAGAAAGACATGATCCTGCGCAACGGCTACAACGTGTACCCGCGCGAGGTCGAAGAAGCACTCATCACCCATCCGGAAATCACCAATGTGGCGGTCTTCGGGGTGCCCGACGACACCCATGGGCAGGAAATCGTGGCCGCGGTGACCCTGCAGGCAGGAAGCCTGTTGGATGCTGCAGGCATCGGCGACTATGCCAAGGAACGGCTCGCCGCCTACAAGTACCCGCGCCTGGTGCAGATCGTGGCCGAGTTCCCGCTGGGTCCCAGCGGGAAGATCCTCAAACGTGAATTGGTGACCCGCTACTCCGCAACGTGAGCACCACCGCGTCCGTTCAGGACCAGGTGGCAGTGCCCAGGCTGAGTGCCGATTCAAAGCGTGGGGCACCAGGTAAATAGAAGGAATCCAGTGCGGTGATGCTGAAGCCGGCATCCCGCAGCATGCCCTCGACGGACCGGGTGAGGTGGCACCCGCCGGTCAGGGCCTTCTGGACCGGTTCCACCCGGCGCTGGAAGCGTTGGACCTTGGCCTCCGGTGCCAGACCGTGCTCGAGGAAGTGCAGTGTGCCACCGGGTTTAAGCACCCGGGCGATCTCGGCCAGGGCCGCAGCAGGATTCTCTACGGTGCACAGGGTAAAGGTGCTCAGCGCGGCATCGAAGCTATCATCGGCCTCTGCCAGGATCTGGCCGTCGAGCGATCCGCGCTCGATGCCGATGGCCGACGCCGTCCGGGCCGGGGCTGAAAGCCGCCAGGCGGTGTCGGAGGGCTCAATGGCGACCACACCGGTGACCGCCGCGGGGTAGTGCCCGATATTTGTTCCCAATCCGAATCCCAGCTCCAGGATCTTCCCGGCCAGTCCGGCACAAGCTCTGTCCCGATACGGAGCGAGCATGGTGTTGCCACAGGAGCGAGCAACAAGTCTGGGCAGTACGTGTTTTTCATACCACCCGGCCATCAGCACCGACCCTGCCCGCAACATGTTTGTTCTTGATTCATGGCACCAGACTGGGCCCGCCTGCCGTGGCACACAAGGAACGGAGAAGAGGCTCCTGTATTGGCCTGCTGTACCCTGCCGTGGGAGAAAACAGTCCGGCCCCCCGGACCGCAGAGGAATCTGAGGTTCGGGGGCCGGATTAGGCATGGGGGTTCGCTTAGGCGTTCCACAATCCGTAGGAGTCCGCCAGATCGGCGATTTTTTGTGCACGGGCCAAACGCGGAAGGTAGGAACCATCGCCCACCGAGGCTCCGGCGGCGTGCGCCTCAAGCATTTCATGGGCCCAGGAGAGCTCATCGGTGTTCGGCGACAGGCCCAGGTTGATCTCATCGACTTGGGTGCGTGAAAGAGCCAGCTTGCCGGTCATGCCCATCGAGGCGGTAACGGCGGAGTCGGCAAGCACTTCGGCGGAATCTGCGCCCGGGGCTGGGGGTCCGTCGATGGCGCCTGGCAGCTTGCCCACACGCGAAGCGACCACGAGCTTGCCGCGGGCGTAGGCCAGTGCCAGCGGGTCACCGGAAACGCCGGTGTCCTTACGGAAGTCGTTGACGCCGAAAGCCAGGCGGAAGGTGCCAGGGGCCGAGGCGATGGCCGTAGCATTTTCGATGCCCAGGGCAGTTTCAACCAGGGCCAGTACCGGGGTGCCGGCCTGCAACCGCATGGCGGTGTAGGTGACCTGCTCGGGCTTTTCGGTCATGGCCAGCATGACTCCGCGCAGGCCCGGCGCCTTGGCCAGATCGGCTAGGTCCTTGGCCCAAAAGTCGGTGTCGATTCCGTTAACGCGGACCCAGGCCGTCATGCCCGTGGACAAGGCCTCGACCACGGCCTCGCGTGCGGCGACCTTTTTATCGTCCGGCACCGCCGCTTCCATGTCGAAAATAATCGAGTCTGCCTCAGAGGCCAAAGCCGGGCCAAAGTCCTCGGGTTTCGAGGCATTGACAAGCAGCCAAGATCGGGAAAGTTTTGCTGGAAGGTTAGCTGCGCGACGGTTACGGAATGCCATGCCTCCAGCCTACCGACTTCACGAGCCAAGGGACCACAAAGCAGGGCAAAGAGCGTCTTCCATGTCGCATTCTGTGTGAAAGCCCTAGTTATTGTGACCGGGCAAACAGAGCTGAGGCTCGGCTAGCGAAAAATCGTCGTAAAGTTTTGGAGCGAACTTTTATATCCTCCTGATCAGCTCCATGGTTTTCCGCCGTCGCCGCCCGCAGATCCACGACTCCAGCAAGGTCGATTTATCCGGCGTATTGATCATGAGCTAAGCGGCATGGACCGGGGCACCGGCTCAGGATAGGGCCTTCTAGATATTGGGCGTATCAGGGCGCCGTGAGTGAATATTGTGGATAATTTTCTGGCGCACGCCAAGACGCCGGGATCAAGGTTCCAAGGCAGGGGAACCTTGAACCCGCCGTCCGTGCGGTTGCCGAGGGCGTCCGTGTTGGGAGCTGGGCTAGCTCCCGGCTGTCACGAATTCCGGTGGGAGTGCGGTGGCCCGCGGTCCGAAGGCCCCGCGGTAGGCGGCACCGGGGTGGTTTTCCGGCAACCTGTCGCGCCCGAAGATCTTGTGGCGCAGCGTGCCAGGTTCATAGGCCGTCTTCGCCAGCCCGCGGGCCTGGAGGGTGGGCAGGATGCGTTCGTTGAATTCGAGGTAGGTGTCGGGGAGCCGCCAGTTGATCACGTTGATGCCGTCAATGCCCGCCTCCTGCCAGGCCGAGAGCTGGTCTGCGATCTCCTCAGGTTTCCCGGCCACGACACCGCGTTCGATGCGGTTCTTGGCCAGGTCGGCCAACGTGGGTTCACGGTCCGGGGTCGCGGCGCGCAGCCAGTCCACGTGTCCCTGTCCCCCGTTGTTGGGGATGTTGCGCAGCTCGGTGTCCTCGGGCAGTCGGGAGCCATCGGGCAGAACCCCCAACGAAGAATGGGTCAGGTATCCCAACACCGAGGTGTATCGTTCGAGCTCTTCTCGCTTGGCATCGACCTCGGCATGCGTGGAACCGACGATGAAGCTGATGCCTTGGAAGAATTTGAGGTCCTCTTCCCGGCGCCCGGCACGAACCACTTCGGCCCGGGCATTGTCGGTGTGGATCTTGGCTCCGGCCGGGTTGGGCGGGCCGATGAACACCGCCTCGGCGTGCTTGGCGGCGAAGCTGATGCCCCGCGCAGAGCCTCCGGCTTGGAAGAGCAGCGGGGTGCGCTGCGGGGAGGGCGAGGGCAAGTGCGGGCCCTCGACCTTGTAGCGGGCACCAACGTGGTTGATCTTGTGGATCTTCGACGCATCCGCATAGCGCTCGCCTTGCTTATCCACCAGCAACGCATCCTGGTCCCACGATCCTTCCCAGAGCTTGTAGGCGACATCCAGGTATTCGTCGGCCCAGTCATAACGGGCATCGTGTTCGACCAAGGCGTCGAAGCCGAAGTTGCGTGCGGCATTTTCCTGGGTGCTGGTGACGATGTTCCATGCGATGCGGCCCTTGGAAATGTGGTCGAGGGTGGAGACTTGGCGGGCGAAGTTGAACGGATGGTTCTGCATGACATTGGAGGTGTAGGCCAACCCGATGTTCTTCGTGGCCACGGCCAGGGCGCCGAGCAGCACCGCGGGATCGTTGGACGGGATCTGCAGCCCCTCGTGTACGTTGTCCACGTATTGGCCGTCGGCCGGGCCGTAAAGGCCCGTGACATCGGCGAAGAACATTGCGTCGAACAGGCCCTCTTCCAGGGTCTTGGCCAGTTCGATCCAGAGGTTCACGTCGTTGAACTCGTGCTGGCGTGCCTCGGGGTGGCGCCATTGGCCGTGGTGTATGTGGCTGGCGGTGTTCATCAGGAATGCGTTGAAAAGCAGCGGCTTGCTCATGTGTTTGTTCCCTTCGGGGCGCTGGTTCCGACATAGATGGGGGTGGTGAGGTGATCCCCGGTCAGGCGTTGCTGTCCCACGGCACGGGCCCGGTAGATCACCGGATTGTGTTGGCCCAGCACCCGGGCATTGCGCCAGTGGCGGTCAAGACCCCGGGTTTCGGAGGCTGCCGAGGCGCCCCCGACCTCAAAGAGCCGGTTGGCCACGTCCAGGGTCTGCTCGACCACAAAGATCTGTGCCTCGGAAAGTTCGGTATCCAGTTCGGCGGTGGATTCGGCGTCCAGGGTCCCGGCTGCCGAGCGTGCTGCAGCGTCCTGGATACGGGAGCCGACCGTGTCAAGGACGGAGTCGATGGCAAATACCGTGGAGCTGATCCGTCCCACGACCTCTTGGATGAGCGGATCGCGCTGTGCGGATTCCCCGACTCCGTGGAAAAACGTCCGGTCCCGTCCCTGGACATAGGCGATGGCATCGCGTCGCACGGCCCGAGCGATCCCGCCCAGGGCCACCAACAAGATGCCTTGGACGTAGGCTGCGCCGAATCCGATTCCTTCCACCCCGCCGGAGGCATCGATGTTTTCGGGGGCGACCTCGACGTTGCTGAACCGGGTGGTGCCGGAGGCGGTCAGCCGCTGGCCGAACCCATCCCAGTCGTCAAGCAGTTCCACACCGGGGTCGTTGCGGTGCACGCTCACGCGCACCGAGTCGCCGGCCGCGGTGTCGGCACTGACTTTGATCCAGTCGGCATACAGGCTGCCGGTGCTGTAATACTTGGTGCCATTGAGCACCGTCCGCCCGGCCTCCTCGGTGAGGAGGGTGGAGTTGGTTCCGGGCTTGTTTCCCTTTTCCGTGGTGGCGTTGCCAAACACGTCCCCGGCCACGACGCGTGGCAGCCAGCGTTGCCTCGCAGCGGTGTCTGTGCCTGAGACCAGGGTTTCCACCGTGGTGAAGTGCGCGCGCAGTGCTTGGACTAGGTTGGAGTCAGCGGCGCCGAGCTCGCGCAGCAGTTGCAGCGACTGGGCCAGGGTGGCTCCGGCTCCGCCGAAAGCCACCGGGACCCTGATCGCGGTGAAACCCGAGGCTTTGAGCAGTGCGATGGCCTCGTGCGCCAGGGTGCGGGTGGCCTCGGAGTGGATCGCGGTGGCGGCGATGGCTTCGAATACCGGTGTGAAGCGCTCCAGTAGGGCCTGGGTCGTCGGCGCTGGTGCGGCATCCGGGTGTACAACGGCTGTGCGTTCAAGACTGATGGTCATGCTTTTCCTCCGGTCGGGGTGGGGTATAGCCGCGGTGCAGCGGACAGAAGTTTTTTGGTGTAATCCTCGGCCGGGTTGGCAAAGACCTCCGCGGTGCGTCCGGCTTCCACGACCCTGCCGGCTTCCATCACGACGATCTCGTCGCTGATGTGTTGTACGACGCCCAAGTCGTGGGAGATGAACAGGTAGCTGAGCTTGAATTCGGATTGCAGCTCATCAAGCAGGTCCAACACCTGGGCCTGGATGGAGACATCAAGTGCGGAAACCGGTTCGTCGCAGATGATCACCTCGGGCCCCGGGGCCAAAGCGCGGGCAATGGCGATGCGCTGGCGCTGGCCGCCGGAAAGGCGCAGCGGCAACCGGGATTCCATAGAAGCGTCAAGCCCCACGGTTTCCAACAGCCGGATGACCTCGTCACGGCGTTCGGCCGCAGGGAGCGCTCGGGAATCGGGCAGCGCATCGGCCAGGATGCGGGCCACGTCCCATTGCGGGTCGAAGGATCCCAGCGGGTCCTGGTAGATGGAGGTGATGTGCCTGCGCTGCGGCCGGCGCTGCTTCTCCAAAAGGGTGCTCCACGGATTTCCCAGTAGCTTCACTTCCCCGGATTCCGGGGCGGTGAGCCCCAGGGCCATGCGCGCGACGGTGCTCTTGCCGGATCCGGATTCCCCCACGATCCCCAGTGTTTGCCCGCGGTTCAGGGCGAAGGAGACATCATGAACGGCGACTCGCGGCGAGCCGTCGGGGTTGCGGTAGGTCTTGCGCAGCGACTCGGCCACCAGGACCGGACCCGCGTGCTCCCGGGTGGCGTCGGCCGCGCGGTCGGCGCCAATCAGCGCGTGCTGGCGCACCGAGATCCCTGCTCTCGCGGGCGCAAGCCTGGTGCCGCGCGGCTTGTCGGTCGGCACCGCGCGCAGCAGGCGTTGGGTGTACTCGTGTTGCGGGTTCCCCAGCACCTGGGCCGTTGGCCCGGTCTCGACGATTTCGCCTTGGCGCATCACCGCAATGCGGTCGGCCAGCTGCCCGACCACCGCGAGGTCGTGGCTGATCAGCAGCAACGAGGTCCCTGCGGCCTTGCGTTCGGCCAGCAGGTCAAGGATCTGCTGCTGGACCGTAGCGTCCAGGGCCGTGGTGGGTTCATCGGCAATCAGCAGGGCCGGGTCCAAAGCGATGGCGGCCGCGATGAGCGCGCGTTGACGCAGCCCGCCGGAGAGTTCCCCGGAGCGCTGGTTGATGCGCTGTTCGGGTTCCGGGATGCCGACGGCTTCGAGCAACCCCAGCACCGTGTTGGTGCGTGCCGCAGCCGAAAGCTTGGTGTGGATGCGCAGCGAATCGGCGATCTCGCGGCCGATGGGTCGCAGCGGGTCAAGGGAGACCAGCGCGTCCTGCAGGACGTAGCCGATGTCGGCGCCGCGGACCTTGCGCCAGGCACGGTCGGAATTGCGGCGCAGGTCCTTGCCCCGCAATTGCAGGGTCTGCGCCTGGATCACGGCGTTGGCTCCGGTCAGACCGATCAGGGTGCGGGCCGTCACCGATTTGCCGGATCCGGATTCGCCGACGATGGCCAGGCATTCACCAGCGTGGATCTCGAAATCGATGCCGTGGACCGTGGGGGTCGACCGGGTTTTGGACCCGAAGGCGATTCGCAGGTCCCTGACCTTGATGACGGGTTCGTTGTCGGTGAAGGGCGTAGTGGTTGGTTGCGACATTACTTGTCCTTGAGATTGCGTTGGATGCCGTGGCCCAGCAGTGTGGTGGTTGCTGCGCTGAGCACGATAAAGAGGCCCGGGAAGACCGTCAGCCACCAGGCGTTTCCGATGTAGAGCCGGCCGAGCGAGAGCATCGATCCCCATTCAGGATCCGGCGGCGTGGCGCCGAGGCCCAGGAAACTCAGCGAAGATGCCCAGACGATGGCTTGACCGACCCCGAGGGTGGCCAGCACGAACAGCGGTGCTGCAACGTTGGGCAGGATGTGGTGGCGGATGATGAAGGCACGGGACTTGCCTTGCACAATCGATGCCTCCACATAGCCGGAGCCGCGGATCGAGAGGACCTGGGAGCGGATCATCCGGGCATAGCCGGGCGCCGCGGAGAGCCCCACGGCGATGGTGGTGGTCACGACGCCGGGTCCCAGGATGGTGATGACCAGCAAGGCCAGCAGCAGGCCGGGGAAGGCAAAGAGGACTTCGAGGAAGCGCGAGACGCTGAAGTCGACGGCGCGGGTTCCGAGGCCGGCAACGGCACCCAGCACCAGGGCCAAGCCGAGGCCGATGACCGTGGCCAGGATGCCGATCAACAGCGAACTGCGGGCACCGTGGATGACCCGGGAGAAAACGTCGCGCCCGGATTCGTCGGTGCCGAACCAATGCGCTGTACCGGGTGCGGTAAAGGCCTCGGCGGGGTTCATCTCCAGCGGTCCGCTGGGGGCCAGCACCGAGGGGATCACTGCCGCGGCAATCAGCCCCAGCAACAAGACGAGCGGGGTGATGATGCCGGGGCCCAACGTGCTCACCGTGGACCAGGCGCCGGATGTGAACGACGGGTGTGCAGCGGCCTTCGAGGCACGGGTCGCTTCCAAGGCCGCCGGTCCTTCCAGGACTGTGGTTTGAATGCTGTGGGTCATGGCTTCCTCCGGGTCGGTGATGGTTTTGGACAGGTTTGTGTCAGTGCTCATGCCGCACGCAACCGGGGGTCGGCCAGGCGTTCCGCGAGGTCGCTGAGCAGCGTGACCAAGATGTAGATCGCGGCGACCAGAACCACCACTCCGAGCACCACCGGCACGTCCCTGACGAGTACCGATTGCAGCAGCGTGCGGCCGATGCCCGGGCGTGCAAAGACGGTTTCGACAACTACTGCCCCACTGATCAAGGAGCCCATGGCCCAACCCGAGAGTCCGATGCCAGGAAGCGCTGCATGGCGCAGCGCGTGGCGCAGACTGAGCGAGACCTCGGATTCCCCGCGTGCCCGGGAGGAAATCGCGAACGGAGAGTTCATGGCGGTGAGCATCGATTCACGCATGACCTGTCCTAGGAATCCAGCCAGCGGAACGGCCAAGGTGAGCACCGGAAGAATCAGCCCCTCAACCCCGGGGGCCCCGCTGGTGGCAGGGAGCCATTGCAGCCTGACGCTGAACACCAGGATGAGCAGGCTGCCAAGCCAGAAGTGTGGGACCGCCGCCGAAACGACTTCGAGCAGGTTACCCACCAATGTGGCGGCCTTGCCGCCGCGGGCCGACCAGAGCGCGAGGCCCAAGGCAAGCACCCAAGCAGTGGCCAAGGCCAAGACCGCGAGCACCAGGGTGTTGCCTAGTTGTTCGCCGAGTACGTGGGCCACGGGTTCGCGCAACTGGTATGAATCCCCTAGGTCACCTGTCACGAGTTTCCCGAGGTAGGCACCGTATTGGACCAACATTGGCGCGTTGAGGCCATTGAGCTCGCGGGTTTGTTGGCGCACTTCTTCGGTGGCGTTGTTGCCCGGACCGCCCAGCAGTGCATCCACAGGGTCGCCCGGGACCAATCGCATGGCAAAGAACGCCAGGGTCGCGACGGCCCACAGGACTCCTGCGGCACCCAGGGTGCGGAATCCCGTCAGTCTAAGGACCGATTTGAGCCGAGCCTTCGCCGCGTTGTCTTGTATGGCAGGCGCTGCAACGGAGTCGGCGGGGGTGCGGTTATCTGTATCGAGGCTCATGATCGGTCCAACCAGGTGTCGTAGAAGGTGGGCATGCCCAGCGGGGAGAGAAGCTTCACGCCTTCAACATCGGAGCGGAACCCGAGACGGGTCTGCTGGTCGAAGATCGGCAGCGAAAGGTACTGTGCATCGATGAGTTTCTGGGCCTTGGCGTAAAGCCTTCCGCGTTCAGTTTCGTTCCCGGTGATGGCGGCCTTGTGCAGTGCCACATCGATGGCGTCGGCGGCCGGACCGGCCAGACCGTTGTTGTTGGCGTGGTAGCCACCTTCGATGACCGAGGGAATGTGCGCGGAGTCGTAGACGATGTTCAGCACCGAAGGAGAATTCTTCGTGTAGTACAGCGGCGAGATTCCGTAGTCCCAGGCGTATCGCTTGGCGTTGAAGCTCGCCGGTTCCTCCTGGCTGATGACCAGCTCGAAACCGACGGCCTTGGCACTGTGCTGGAACTGTTCAAGAACCGAGACCGGAATGAGGATGCTGTCGTTTTGGATCACGCTGGTGGACAGCCTTTGGCCGTCCTTGGTCCGGTAGCCCTCTGCATCCCGCAGAGTCCAGCCCGCTTCATCCAGAAGCCGGTTGGCCTTGTCCACATCGGTGGAGTAGGCCTCGGGATTTTGCCGGTTGAACTTCGTGATGCTGCTGAGCACCGAATTTGAGCGCGGCACCGTGCTCATGAAGATGGATTTCAAAGCCGCGTCGACGTCCACCGAGCGCACGAATGCCTCACGGACACGTACGTCGGTGAAGGCGCCCTCCGTGGTGTTCAGCGTCAGGTTCACCACGTGTCCGGGCCGGGAACCAATCAAGGTGTCAAGGGCCGGGTCGGCCTTCGCGGCGACGGCATTCTGTGGCTGCAAGACATCGATGACATCGACCTCATCTGACTGCAGGGCGGCAAAGCGTGCAGCATGGTCTGGTAGGAAGCGCCAGATGATCTTTTCCAGATACGCGGGACCTGTATGCCCGGCTGTGGGTGCCGGGGTGTGATAATCCTCGTTGCGGGTCAGGACCACTTCTTGCTGTTTTGACCAGCTTTCGACCTTGAAGGGGCCGGTGCCCACCGGGGAGAGGCAGTTGGCCTCGGCCCCGCGTGCCAGCGCTTTCTGCGACTGGATCGGCACCCAGACCTGGGCAAAGTGTTCAAGGAGCGCGTTGTCGGGTTCGGAGAGGTGCAGCCGCGCGGTGAATTCGCTGATCTTTTCGACCGATGCCACCTTCTCCACGGCAAGGATGCCGGTGCTGGAGAGCGTCTGGGGGTCTTTGATGTAGGCGACGTTCTTGACGATAGTTTCGGCGTTGAGCTGCTGGCCGTCGGTGAAGTGGACGTCCTGGCGGACCGTGATGTCGAGGGCAAGCCGGTCCTTGGACCATTTCCAGCTCTTGGCGAGCCATGGAGCAATCTCGCCGTCTTCATCCTGGAAGAACAAGGGTTCAAGGTATTGGGTGGCGACCAACGCCTGCGGCACGCCTCCACCCACGATCGGATCAAGACACGACGGTTCGGTGTCGCCGGTCGCGTAAACCAAGGTGCCACCCGAGATCGGCTCCCCGCTTGATCCGGCTGCAGAGTCTGCATGGACGGCTCCCCCGCATGCGGTCAGGGCCAGCAAGGCAGCCACCGTGGCGAGCGCCAAGGGAAGGCGTTTCTTGAAATCCGCAGGTTGTGCGGAACGTCCTTTATCCTGGGGAGGGAAAGCGCTCGGGTGTTCTGCCCGGTACGCCGGCTGGCGGTTTTTCACGGTGGTACTCCTGCTGGTTGTGGGGTGCTTGGCCTTGGTGTCAGGGATCGGAACCTGAACTGGCGAGATGCCTGGGATATTTCTATCCGTGTCCGGTGCCCGCACGCCACCAGCAGGTCTTGAACGCTTTGTCTGGGTACTTACCCCGAAATATGCAGTCACATGACGTGGTTTTGCGTCCTGTGAGTCGTCACGACGGGGTCATAAAAGGACATCTGGAGTCCCTGCGCTTCGCAATCGTCATTCCTGGTCCCGCGGCTGAAAACATCAGTCAACACCAGCGATTCCGAGGGCCTCCCGGCCGCCGGAGGACGGATCCAGCCGCCGACTTACAAGGAGCAACATTTTGGGCAAGCCACTTCATTTCAATGCGTTCGTCATGAATACGACCAGCCACATCCACCACGGCCAATGGCGCCGACCGGACGCGGGCCAGACCGAGTTCAATGACGTCAACACGTGGGTCGAGCTGGGCCAAACACTTGAGGCGGCAAAGTTCGACGCGATGTTCTTCGCCGACGTCTCGGGGCTGTACGGAGACTCAGACGCAGACTTCGACGTCTACGCCAACGAGGGCCTGCAGATGCCGTCGAATGATCCAACGGTGCTCCTGGGCGCCCTGGCGGTGAGCACCAAGCACCTCGGCCTGGCGACCACCTCGAACGTGGTGCAGAATCATCCCTACAATTTCGCCCGGCAGATTTCCACGCTTGAC
>NZ_AOCK01000006.1 GCF_000348945.1 Paeniglutamicibacter gangotriensis Lz1y
CTGATGCTAATGAACCGCGACAGCTCTTTTCGCGGTGGGTGAAGCGCAGAGCCATCGAAGCAGCCGGCTGGTTGCTGATCGTCGCGGGTGGGGCCGCTCTTGTCCTTCCGGGCCCTGGCTTGTTGTGCTTGGTGGGCGGTCTCGCGCTCCTGTCACTGCGCTATGCGTGGGCCAAGCGTCTGCTCCGCCCGGTGAGAGCAAGGGCCTTTCTGCTGGCTTCCAAGGGTGTGCAGACGTGGCCACGGATTGTCTCCAGCATGCTGGGCGGGTTGGTCTTGGTAGGAATCGGAATTGTTTGGGGCGTGGGCAGCCCGGTGCCGAGATGGTGGCCGTTGGAAGCTCGCTGGTGGTTGCCTGGCGGGTGGGGAACCGGTATCACGCTCATCGCATCGGGCGGTTTCGCGTGGGGAATGATCGTCTACAGTTTTCGTCGATTCCGTGGACATCCCATAACAGCCCCAGACAACGCCTCCCTGGCGTCCGAAGACAGACCCCTCACCCCGGTTCCGTCTCGCTAAGCTTCGATCCACCGATAATTTTGAGCGGTGGATCGAGGCTTAGGGGTCGCCCCCGTATTGGGGACCTTGAGCTCCTCGCAGTAGTCGCGGGCGATCCTGGCGACGGCGGCGAGGTTAGCTCGAGGTATCGAGGGGAAGAGATGGTGCTCGACCTGGTAGTTCAGATCGCCATAAAGGGCGGTGAGCAATGCGTTGCCTCAGGGAGTGCGGGCCATGATGTTGCGGCTGGTCAATACCTGGCGTGAGAAGAAGTCGATGCGTGATTCCTTCGGGATCATCGGCATGCCCTTGTGGATGGGCGCGAAGGCGGCGCCCATGTATAGGCCGAAGACCGCCATTTGCACTCCCAGGAACGCCGCTGCCATGCCGGGGCGGCACCGCTCGCCCGTCGCCTCCCGAGGCGCTCGACTTTGTCTGCCCGGGTAGCGGGCCGAAGGTGGTGAAGTTAGGAGCCAGCGGGAAACTTCTGAACGCGAACCCAATTTGTCCCCTGGTGAACGGTGGAGCTCGGGAATGGCCAAACACTTGTACTACCGCAACGTATGCGTTTAGCTGGCTTCATGGGTGGTTGCCCACGGTATCCACTTGCCCGGGCGGCCTTGCTTCCACTCCCATCACCCCGGCGGTCAGTTGGTGACGCACGCCGCCGGGATGCTGCAGCCCGGGCTGTCCGCGATGAAGGAGATGATCATGGTTGATCGTATTGCCGAGATTTGGGGGAGCCGCACTCCCTACGCCAGAGAAGAGCGGTGGCCGGTCCGGGTGGACCAGGTCCTTGCCGAGGGCGTCCAGGAGTCTGAGGTCCAACGGTGGGTGCAGTCCGCGTGCGTGTTGTGCAGCAACGGCTGCGGCATTGACATCGCAGTGAAGGACGGCTCGATGGTCGGGGTCCGCGGCAGGTCGATGGACATCGTGAACCACGGCCGGCTGGGACCAAAGGGTCTGTTCGCAAGCTGGCAGGGCATGAACCACAAGGACCGTCTCACCAAACCCCTGATCCGCGAGAACGGGGTGCTGGTCGAGTCGGACTGGGACACCGCCATGGAGCGGATCGTCTCGCGCAGCCGCGCCCTACTCGACGAAAAGGGACCCCTGTCCCATGGCTTCTACACCAGTGGACAGCTGTTCCTTGAGGAATACTACGCCCAGGCAATCGTGGGCAAGGCCGGCATTGGAACACCCCATATGGACGGCAATACCCGGCTGTGCACGGCGACGTCGGCTGCGGCGATGAAGGAATCCTTCGGCTCAGACGGCCAACCCGGAAGCTACGTAGATATTGATGAGTGCGATGCCATGTTCCTGTTTGGGCACAATATGGCCGAAACCCAGACCGTGTTGTGGATGCGAGTCCTTGACCGGCTGGCCGGCCCGGACAAGCCCAGGATCGTGTGCGTGGACCCGCGCGATACCGAGGTCGCCCGCCACGCGGAGGTGCACCTGCCCCTTCGGCCCGGTACCAACCTGGCGCTGATGCATGGACTGGTACGCGAGTTGTTTGCCAACCGGTGGATTGATGAGGACTACATCGCCGCGCACACCATGAACGTCGAGGAATTGCGCGCCACCGTGGAACCCTGGACTCCCGAGGCGGTCGCTGAGACCTGCGGGGTCGCCGCGGAGGATGTGCGTCGTGCAGCTGAGATCTTCGGGACCTCGGACCGGGTGCTGTCCACTGTCCTGCAGGGCTTCTACCAGTCCTCCCAGGCCACTGCCGCATCCTGCGCGGTCAACAACATGCACCTGCTCCGTGGCATGATCGGCAAGCCCGGGTGCGGAATCCTGCAGATGAATGGCCAGCCCACCGCGCAGAACAACCGTGAATGCGGGGCCGACGGGGACTTGTCCGGATTCAGGAACTGGGAGAACCCCCAACATGTCCAGGAGCTCGCGGACCTTTGGAATGTTGATGCGGCCATCATCCCGCACTGGGCGCCACCCACCCACGCGATGCAGATCTTCCGCTATATCGAGCAGGGATCCATGGAGTTCCTGTGGGTCTCGGCCACGAACCCGGCGGTGTCCATGCCCGAACTGCCCCGCATCCGCGACATCCTCGCGAGTGAGAGCTTGTTCCTAGTGGTCCAGGACCTGTACCTGACCGAGACCGCGCAGTACGCCGACGTGGTCCTGCCAGCTGCGGGATGGGGGGAGAAAACCGGGACCTTCACCAACGTGAACCGCACCGTGCACCTCTCCGAGCAAGCGGTTGATCCCCCAGGGGAGGCCCGCAGCGACCTGGACACCTTCCTTGACTACTCCCGACGCATGGGGTTCACCCAGCTGGACGGAACACCCCTCTTGGACTGGAAGGGCCCGGAAGATGCATTCACTGCGTGGAAGGAATGCACGCGCGGGCGTCCCTGCGACTACACGGGCATCACCTATGAGAAGCTGCGCGGCGGCAGCGGTGTCCCCTGGCCATGCAACGAGGACCACCCCGACGGCACGGTGCGCCTGTACCGGGACGGTATCTTCCCCACCGATCCAGAGTATTGCGAAACCTACGGCCACGACCTGCTGACCGGCGGAACCGTCGGCCCGGAAACCTACAAGGCCATGGACCCGGGCGGACGGGCAATCTTCAAGACCGCCCCGTACCACCCGGCCCATGAAACCCCGGACGAGGACTACCCCTTTCGCTACACGACCGGACGAACCGTCTACCACTTCCACACGCGTACCAAAACCGGGCGGGCACCGCAGCTCAACGACGCCGCGCCCGCCGCTTGGGTGGAGATCTCCGTCAACGATGCCTCGGATCTTGGCCTCGGCGAAGGTGACATCGTGCGCGTCGAATCCCGCCGCGGCCACATCACCGCTGCGCTGCGGGTCGGTGACATCAGAGACGGCACCCTCTTCGCGCCTTTCCACTACGGCTACTGGGACCAAGGCGGCACCCCCGCCCAGGAGCACCGCGCGGCGAACGAACTGACCATCACCGAATGGGACCCGGTCTCCAAGCAACCCGTGCTGAAGAACGCCGCCGTCCGGATCGAGAAAATCGCCGACGGCACCGGCCCGTCCCTGGCACCGACAACCACGGCATCGCGCCCTGCGACACACAAGCCTGCCGACTCCACGAGCCAGACAGGGCGTGATTCCGGAGAATCCCGAGTGCTCCCGCCAGGTCCCGGACAGCAACCGGCACACGGTCATGGCCGTCGGTCCTCCCGCCGGATACTGCCAACGGCAGGGGGCAGTGCGGCCCAGGCCACGGAAACCATCGCCCCGGTTGAACCCCCCGCCGTCGCCACAAAGGAGGAACGGGCATGAAACTCCCCACCTATCTGGGCCTGCTGGAGAAATCCGAAAGCACACTCGCCGAGTCTTTCCGGCAGGTCGCCCGGGGGCATGGGCATGAACCCGATGTGCACTTCATCTGCCAAACCCTCGCGGCCCAGTGTGATGACCACCAACAGGCACTTAAACCTGTTCTCGACCGGTACGGGGAGGCCGAGGTCGACGATGAGCCGGCCCGACTCCACGCGGACGGGCTCAGCGAAACCAGGTCCGGGCCCCTGGGGCTGCTGCGCGACCTCCAGGACCTCTACCTTCTGGCGAGCCTGGTTGACATCACTTGGACCATGGTCAAGCAAGCGGGCCAAGGCCTGCGCGACAAGGAACTGCTGGATGTAGTGGCGGCCTGTGACGGGCAAACAACAAAGCAGCTGAAGTGGCTGAGCACCCGCATGAAGCAGGCAGCAACCCAGGCCCTCCTCATCGCCAAGTAACCCTCCCACGGCCCCGGGAACCCACTGTTCGAACTGTGCCGGAACAGTTGGCGCGGTGCACCCTGTTCATGGGGCGCCTGACGCCGCGAAAACCACGCCACTTACCGGTGCCATACGCATATGTCCATGACACGACTGTGCTGCATGCCGAACCAACATTTCGGTGGCAGGACTGTTGTGCTCCGGCGCAGGTGCAGGTGTAATGGGTAAGACGTCTAGTGAGGGGATACTTCGTGATGTCAGTGTCGAAACCGCATGTCCTGATACTTGGTGGCGGCTACGTGGGCCTGTATACGGCGTGGGGGTTGCGGAAACGCTCTCGATCGGTGCCGATGCGGATCACGCTGGTCGAACCGAACGCCTACATGACCTATCAGCCGCTGTTGCCGGAGGTGGCCGGCGGGGAAATCGATCCGCGCAACGTGACCGTGCAGTTGTCCCGCGCCCTGCGAGGAGTCCACGTGGTGCGCGGCCGGCTGCAGAACCTGGATTCCGCCGGTAAGAGCGCAACCATTGCCGAGGCCGACGGGGCCACCTCCACGCTCGAGTACGACCATGTGGTGTTCGCGGTGGGATCGATCACCCGGACCTTCCCTACCCCGGGGCTGGAGGAGAATGCCATCGGGTTCAAGACGGTCGAGGAGGCGCTCTTCCTGCGCGACCGGGTCCTGGAGAACATTGCCCGTGCCGCTGCAACCCAGGATCCTGCGGAAAGGGCCAAGGCACTGACCTTCGTGTTCATCGGGGGCGGTTACACCGGGGTTGAGGCAATTGCCGAACTCAGCGACCTGGCGAAGATCGCAATCCGGATGTATCCGCGATTGGACGCATCGGACTTGAACTGGGTGCTGGTGGAGGCGGCGGACAAGGTTGCCGTGGAGGTGGGCCCGGAGCTCTCGGCGTGGACGTTGCGCCATTTGCGCCGCAGGGGCATCGACGTGCGGCTGCAGACCACGCTGAAGTCGTGCATCGACGGAAACGTGGTGCTCAGCGACGGTGCGGAGTTCGCGGCGGATGCAATCGTCTGGACGGCCGGGATGAAACCGAACCCGGTCCTGGATGCCACCGACGTGCCACGCGGACCGAAGGGGCACGTGAACGCCGATGCCCGGCTCAGGGTCATCCGGGAGGACGGCAGCATCGTTGAAGGTGCGTGGGCCGCCGGCGACAACGCGCAGGTGCCCGACCTGACCGCGCAGAAGCAGCCGGCGTACTACCCGCCAAATGCACAGAACGCGGTACGCCAGGCAAAATTGCTCGCGGCAAATATCGCCGCGCAGCTAAACGGCCAAGAACCGGTCGAGTACCGCTACAAGTCGCTGGGCACCTTGGCCAACTACGGCATCGGCCAGGGAGCGGCAGTGGTGCGAGGAATCCCGCTTAAGGGGCTGCCCGCGTGGCTGGTCGCCCGCGCCTATCACGGGGCGGCGATGCCCACGCTGGCGCGCAAGTATCGCGTTTTCGCCGGTTGGGCAGTGAACCTGTTTGCCCCGCGTGATGTGACGTCGATGAGCGCGGCCCGGGAGCCGCGGCGCACGTTTGTTGCCGGGATCCACGCGCAGAAGAAGGCTGAGGAGCCGGAAAAGGGGAAGTGAACCGGGGCGGGAAGCAGCGGGGCATAAACCTCAGTGCTTCCCACCGGAGCCTGCCACGGCAATTTCCGGACAGGGCTTTGCCCAGACCCCGCTTATGCCGCGTTCCAACGTGCTGGTGAACGGCTTTTCCGATTCCGCAGATGCCATGGATCCCGAAGCAAATCGCGGTAATCGCCAGCGGCTTGGACCCCGGATGGAGCCGGTTCAACGCAGTGGCCATGCGGCAAGCACACCGGGAGACGGGAGCTATACCGAAGCTGAAGGCAAGAGGTAGCTTTTGCCGGGGTCATTTATTGGTATACGTACGGTGAGAGGACGGACGTCATGCCCCTGTTTAATCCTGGAAATCACACCATAAATCCTGAGAACGCGAAACTCTATGCGGCCGTCGAGATCGCGTATACCAGCGTCGATTTCGCTGCGGCTGGCCTGTTCATTGCGGGAAGTGTCCTGTTCTTCAATGAATCCACCATGAACGCTGGCACCTGGTGCTTTTTACTGGGGTCGATCTGCTTTGCGCTGAAGCCCACGTTGAGGCTGGGCCGGGAGCTGATGTACGCCAAGCGCGACAAAGTTGACTTGCTCGCCAAGCGTGCGGAGGGCAGCCGCTAAACCATAGGACAAAATTGATCCACGATGCGGGCATGGCGCGGGTTCCCGGTAGGAACTGAGCACGCCTCCGTCGCAGCCCGGCTGCTTTTCGATGGAGCTGTCACAGATGATCCGCCTGGAACGACGGGCGCCCTTGTTGCTCCACTCAGAAAAATCGGAGGCCTGTGCGCCCGTATGGTGTTTTGAAGCAGGCCAAAGAATTTCTGATCCACAAGTCGGTTTACCAGCTTAAGGAAGCCGATCCACACTCGTGGGCTATCCCGCGTCTGACAGGCAGGGCCAAGTCGGCTCTCGTGGAGATCCAGGCCGATGAGTACGGCGGCGGACGGGTCGGCCAGATGCATTCCGAGCTCTTTGCCTGCACTATGGACGGGCTCGGGCTGGACTCCTCATTCGGGGCCTATATCGATGCCGTCCCGGCCATCTCCCTGGCCCCAGTCAACGCGATGTCGTTCTTCGGACTGCATCGCCGCTTCCGGGGCGCGATCGTGGGACACCTCGCGATCTACGAGATGACCTCCTCGATCCCCAACGCGCGCCATGCCCGGGGTTTCCGTCGGCTGGGGTTCGATACCCCGGTGACCGGCTACTTCGACGAGCACGTCGAGGCCGATGCGGTGCATGAGCAGATCGCCGGCCGTGATCTCGCCAGCGGCCTGATCGAGCAAAATCCCGCAATCGCCGCGGACCTATTCTTCGGTGCAGCGGCCGTGTTTTTCCTGGACGCGCTCGTGGGTCGCTGGCAACTGGATGCCTGGGAGAGCGGCGTCTCGTCCCTGCGCCAGAGCGCGTCGGCGGCATGAACGAGGCGAGCCCAACGGAGATCACGGTGTGCCCGCGTGGCCCCCTCGTGGTCAGAGGAAACTTTTCGGGTTCTTGACGCGGAAGGAAACGCCGTTCCTCGCACACGGGAAACGGTCGCTCTGTGCTGCTGCGGGGGATCGGCGATCAAGCCGTGGTGCGACGGGACGCACAAGCTCAATTAGTTCGAGGAAAGCTAAACTTCTATGCATCCGGGCCGAGGGCCTCCATCTACTGCGCCATGCCGAGCTCAACTGCTGCATCGTCCAAGACGGCGCGCTTCATGCTGGTCGCTGTTGGACTGCCGCCGATGTGGAAGATGATGGTGCACGCACTGCGAACTCCGGAACTTTCGACCGAAAGGCCACGGCTGTGATGTTGACTCGTGCCCACTTCGAGCGCGTGGGCTTCGCGGCCCGGATACAGCGCGATTACGGCTCCCCGGTCCTGGTCCATTCGGCCGACGCGTACCGCCCACCCCTACAGGATCTCCACGAAAAGAGCAGATGGTCCTATCCGTCTAGGTACCCGCGCGCCGTTCCCATTTTGGTGCGCATGGCCCTCGCTGGTGCCCTGAACACCAAGGGAATCACGGAGTTCCTTGTTGGGGGCCGGGCCCGCGCAGGAACTACCGGGTCGTCCCGAGGCCATCCATGCTCCCGGACATACCGAGGGGCACTGCGCGTTGTAGTATCCTCGGTGCGACACCGCGATCTCGGGGGACGTGCTGGTGACATTTGACCCATATGCCGGAGTCCTCGGTCCTCAGGTTGTTTCGTCGGCGGCCACGGCCAACACTCACGAGACACTGGCATCCCTCACGGCCCTACATCGTTCTGCCGGGACATGGCGAACCCCATCGGAAGGCCATCAGCCACGCCGTTGAACAAGCCCTAGACCGGCCCGTCACCTGATCCCGCCGCCCGGCAGCCGGGCCCAGGTGGCTGGGAAGGCCCGATTCGATGTTCCGTCGTGTCTTCGCGCTGCTGCGCGCCGGGGCCAAAGCCGAGACGCTGCAAGCTGCGCACCGTCCCGGCAATCCGCCCGTGCCTGCGCTCTGTCCCGGTCACGCGAATCCGTGCCCGTGACCACCGCGGCGGGCGCCGATGGACCGCCAAATACCGATCCCAGCCAGGCCGATCCCCGCTGGTTTCCCATTCGCCCGACGCCGGGTCAATGGTCCAGTCCAGGGAAATTATCGGTGGTCGATGTCAAAAGGGTTGTGCCCGCCGTCTTCTCTTGGTTTGCTTCTTACACATGGCCGGTTCCCAAGCCACGCGGATCCCGGTCCCACGGTTCGAACGGGACTCGTACGTCCTGGCCCGCAGTGATTTGCGTGCCGGAGTCCGCTCCCCGGAATCGTCGAAGCAAGGAAGTTCACTGTCAGGCACCGATGTGAAGGGTGCGGTGCGACGCACACCGACGATCCCGCGGGAAATGCCGCGGGTTCCCCAATTCCAACGAATACAGCCCATCCCGGGCATGGAGCAACTGGAGGTCAAGCAATGAGTGAGAACGATTTCGACGCAGCCCACCCGCCCAAGATCGGGGACAGGGGAATCCGTGTACCGCCGGCAGCGGGAATTCAACCGGATGTGCGAACGCATCCGGGAACTCCGGTGTCTTCTGATCCGATCGAGCCGGACGGCCCCTTCGAGCCGGTCGATGATGCCTATGTCGGCGGCCCGGCCATCCCACCATCAGCAGGTGCGCCCCTTGGCACGGAAAATGCCGCCGAACCGGAATCGGACTCCGGCAAGGGCCAGGAGGCCAAAGAGGAAGCCCGCGAACTGATGCACGAGGGCAAGGACTCGGCGAAGCACCTCGGCGATGCGGCCAAGCAGGAGGCCTCAAACGTCCTCGACGAGGCCAAGGCCCAAAGCGCGAATCTTCTCGAAGAACTCGGGACCGATGTCCGGGCCCAAGCCGCAACGCAACAGGAAAAGATCGCGGTCAACCTGCAGCAGATCAGCGATGAACTCCGCGGCATGTTGGATGCCTCCGAGTCCTCGGGCAGCGCGTCGGCCCTGGTGGAGCAGGCGGCCCGTCACAGCGGCAATGCGGCCGAATGGCTAGGGGCACGGGAACCGGGCGATCTGCTTGATGCTGCCAAGGATTTCGCGCGCCGCCGCCCGGGCGCCTTCCTGGGCATCGCGCTGGGCGCGGGGTTGCTGGCCGGGCGGATCACCCGCAATGCCGGCGACGGTCCTGCACCCACGAAGGACACCTCGGCGCCCAAGCTCCCGGAAGGGGGCGAACCGCGCCCGGCCAGCCCGCTGCCGCCAACTATCAACCAGACCATGGGCTCCGGGGGTGCCGGGGGCACCGGGTCCGATCCGGGAGTCGGATACTACCCCTCGGCGGTGCCGGGGACCGAACAAGGTGACATCCGGCCATGAGCGAGAACCCGAACCCAACAGGTACACACCGCGTCGGGGTCCCGCCGCTTGATGAACACCAGGAGACCGCTTCCGGTTCCTCGCTGGGCGAGCTGTTCGGGGATCTGAGCCAAAACGTCTCGAATCTGGTGAGACAGGAAGCCGAACTCGCCAAGGCAGAACTACGTGAGACCGCCCGCTCGGCTGCCAAGGGTGCCGGACTCTACGGCGGAGCGGGCATCGCCGGGCATTTCGTGCTGCTCTTCCTCTCACTGGCGGCCATGTTCGGGCTGGCCCACTGGGTTGGGCTTGGCTGGTCCGCGCTCATCGTCGCCGGGGTCTGGGCGATCATCGCCGCAGTCATGGCCACGGTGGCCAAGAAGCAGTTCAACTCGGCCAAGGGTCTGCCCAAAACGAAAGAAACCATCAAAGACATCCCACCGACATTCAATCCCAAGGAGGAAACCCCATGAGCAGGAACCCGGAAGAGATCCGCGATGACATCGAACGCACGCGTGGAAACCTGGGAGCCGACGTTGACGCGATCGCGGACAAGGTCAGCCCCTCAAACATCGCCCACCGCCAGGGCGAGAAGATCAAGGGGACGGCGCGCCGGGCAAAGGACGCGGTCATGGGCAGCGTGGAGTCGGCCACCGACGAGGCCGGCGACAAAATCCATGACGCCCCGGACGCCGTAGTTTCAAAAACCCGGGGCAACCCGATGGCCGCGGGCCTGATCGCCTTCGGGGCCGGGCTGCTGCTTTCCTCCCTGGTCCCGGGCAGCGAGAAGGAACGCGAAATGGTCCACACGCTCAAGGACAAGGCCGAACCCCTCGGCAGCGAACTGGGCGACGCGGCCAAAGCCGTCGCTGAGGATCTGAAGGAACCCGCCACCGAGGCCGTCGAAGCGATCAAGGGCTCGGCCCAGGAATCGGCCGAAACCATCAAGTCCGAGGCGAGCGACGAAGCGGATCATCTGCGCGACCAGGGCCGCGATGCCGCGGCCAACGTGTCGGATTCCGGTGGCACGGATCCGCAGGGAGACGGGCCCGGCCCGGTGTACCGTCCCGAAGACCCCGCGGGCCGCTGACGGGAGTGCCGCGAGGCCGGGAGGCAACCTTCCGGCCCCGCGGCATCGCGCCGCCCACCCACCACAAGCATCGGAGAGTAACCATGACAACCTGCGACACCTGCGGAAACAGCTATGAGAACACCTTCACGATCACCCGCGAAGGGCAAACCAAGACCTTCGACAGCTTTGAGTGTGCCGTCCACCTGATGGCCCCCACCTGTTCGCACTGCGGCTGCAGGATCCTGGGCCATGGGGTGCAAAGCGGGACAACAATGTTCTGCTGTGCCCACTGCGCGCGCGAAGCCGGCCACGAACAGGCCTCGGACCGAGCCTGAAGCACCGCGCCGCGGTGCGCAGGCAACGCGGCTCCACATCCAACCCGAATACCCCACGGAGGCATCCATGAAAGCCTTGACTTGGCAGGGAAAACGCAAGATCGAATACACGCAGGTGCCCGACCCGCGCATTGAGGATCCCGGGGACCTGATCATCAAGGTGACCTCCACGGCCATCTGCGGATCCGACCTGCATCTCTATGAGTTGATGGGACCGTACATGCGCGCCGGGGACATCATCGGGCATGAAGCCATGGGCATCGTCGAGGAGATTGGATCTGCGGTGGCCCGCATCAAGGTGGGGGACCGCGTGGTCATCCCTTTCAACATTGCCTGCGGCAGCTGTTGGATGTGCAAGCGCGGGCTGCAGTCGCAATGCGAGAAGACCCAGGTCCGTTCCCGGGACATGGGCGCCGCGCTCTTTGGCTACTCGGAGCTCTACGGCAGCGTTCCCGGGGGACAAGCCGAATACCTGCGCGTTCCGCACGGGGACTATGGCGCCATCGTGGTGGGCGGGGAGCTTCCGGAGCACCGTTACTTGTTCCTCTCCGACATCCTGCCCACCGCCTGGCAGGGCGTCGCCTACGCCGATGTCCCCGACGGCGGAACGCTGGCGGTCTTCGGGCTGGGGCCGGTGGGCCAGCTGGCGGCTCGGATCGGCACGCACCTGGGCCACCGGGTGATCGGCGTGGACCCGGTGCCCGAGCGCCGTGCCATGGCGGCCCGCCACGGCATCGAGACCATGGATTTCGGCAAGCACACCGCGGCGAACCTGCGCGAAGCCACCGGCCGGGGACCCGATGCGGTGCTGGACGCGGTGGGCATGGAAGCACACGGCTCCCCGGGCGCCCACTTGATGCAGCAGGCCACGGGGCTGTTGACGGAGAAGGTGGCTCAGTTCGCCATGGAAAATGTCTCGGCGGACCGCACCGCGGTTTTGCATACGGCAGTGCATTCCGTGCGCCGCGGCGGAACCATCTCGCTCAGCGGGGTGTATTCCGGAGCGGCGACCCCGATGCCGATGCTGGAGATGTTTGACAAACAGATCCAACTGCGCCAGGGACAGTGCAACGTCCGGCACTGGACCGGCCAACTGCTGCCGCTGGCCGAGGACCCGGCCGATCCCTTGGGTCTTGATGACCTGGTGACCCATGCCGTACCACTGGAACGTGGACCGGAGCTCTATGAGACATTCCAGAAAAAGCAGGACGGCTGCATCAAGGTGGTCCTTCAGCCGTAGCCGCATGCGGCAGGAACAGAAAAGAACCGGGGCCCGGGAACAAACACAATCAGGGCCCCGGTCCGCGGGGTGACGCTGGAGCGCGAACGCTTTGCGGTGAACATACTTTTGGGCCTCCCTCGGATGTGGAAGGTCTTGTTGGTGTTGTTCGTGCAGCTGCAGTGGCCGCTGCGGCGTGCACCGACGTTGGAGCCAACGATCCCACTGGAGTCTCCGGGGCCGCTGGCCCGGAAAACGGACAGCCGGCTTCCCGGTCGCTCAGCGTGCGTCGCGCGAGGCAGCCGACGGTCTCGCGCTTGCGGATGCCATCCACGAGTCCATGGGAATCGACAAACAAAGACCGCCGGTCTCTCGGACCCGTGGGGCCACACTGTCACGTGACGAACCTGCCCGAGCTCTCGCGGGTCCAAGGCATGGACCCGCACACGTTCATCGTCCCGCCTCGATTACTCGGCGTCGGTCGGAGCAGCCAGGTGATCGATCTCGCCGGTCAGGGCATCAATCCGATCCAGCGCGGCATTAAGCGCACCGACCGTCGCCCACAAGGAGGGGTGCTGCTGCCTGGTCAGCTCCGGGGTGCCGCCGCCGGAGCTGAGTGCAGCCAAATCGAAACTGACGTTGGTGCGGGCGCCGGTCACCGTGGCCCTAAGGGAGCCGAAAGCCACCACGATATCGGCAACCAGTGCGCGATTGCCGTGAACCGCGAGCCAGGCCAGGGAATCGATGGCGTCAATGGCTCGCATGCCAAGCACGGCCGAAGCCTTGGCCGCTTCGATGGATGCCCGCGATATGGCCGATTCCCGGTCCGGCCCGGGTTCCAGGCGAAAAGCTGCACCAAACGCCCGGGATGCCGATGCGTCTTCGTCCGCCAAGCGAAGGGCATCGGTTCTCAAGACTTGGGCCTGATCCCGAATACGGGACAGCTGCGCACGCGTGTGCTCCTCGGGTTCGGTATAGCCGGCGACCATCGAAGTCAACGAGGCGGCGACGGCCAACATCAGACCCGCCCCGGCACCCCCGCCCGGTGAACCGGTTGACCGGGCCAGGGCCTTGGTCCACTGCTCAACCGTCGAGTTCTGCGTGGTGGCTTCCTCGGTATCGTCCATGACATCAAGTGTGCCGCATATCTTGTGTCTGCGTCCTGCAAAGGTCCGGGCCTGGGCTGCGCCCGGGCGGCGCCGACCGCTGCGCTTGGTACCAGAGGCAGTCCATTGGCCGCTTGCACAGAACGGACTCCCACGTCAGGAAAAGCTGTGTCCTGCGGGTCTTTCGGAACCGAACGCCCTGATCTAGTGTGACCATTATCCCATCATTCCGCAGATGGCTTACAGGCCGGGCAATTACCGGTAATATCTTCCGAGTGCATCTCGATCCTGATGCTGAACGACGTAACTTCATCCGAACGGAGAAAAGTCATGGGATTCATTGGTTGGATTGTACTAGGCCTCATTGCCGGCGCGATTGCGAAAGCGATCAAGCCAGGTGAGCAGGGCGGCGGCTGGATCGCCACCCTGCTGCTCGGCGTGGTTGGCGCAGTTATTGGCGGCTGGATTGGTTCCGCGTTGTTCGACGTGGATATCAGTTCCTTCTGGTCGCTGTCGACGTGGCTGCTGGCCATCGGCGGGTCGTTGATTGTCCTTGTAATTTGGGGATTGTTGACGCGCAAACGGGCATAGTAAATGTGTACAGAACAGGTCCCGCCCTTTCGAGGTCGGGGCCTGCTTCTTTTAGCCAAGGGAAAACCTTGCCGAACGACGAGATTGCGCGTTGACTTTGCGACCCGGCACCACCATTGATCCCCCCGGTTTTCTGGGACCTCTCAGGCTCCATGGTCGATGGCGAGGGTTACGCCCAACGCGGCACGCCTGCGGAATCGTTGCCACCGGACGCCATATCAAATAGCGTAGATATTCCCAGCGGTGGCTCGTACACGGAGAAAACGCTGGGATTGTTCCTGTTTCATCTAGCGAAGGAGGACCCCGATGGGTCTCGATGACAAGATCGGCAACAAAGCGCAGGAAGCCACCGGCAAGGTCAAGGAAGGCGTCGGAGACGCCACTGACAATGAAAAGTTGCAGGCAGAGGGAGCCGGCGACCAGGCCGCAGCCAAAGCCAAGCAGGCAGGCGAGCACCTCAAGGATGCTGCCAAGGATGTAACCGGTCGTTAGGGCCGCCGCAGCGGCGCTAACATGAATTGTTCCCCGTCCACGGGATCCCGGCCATCGGGATTTCGCGGGCGGGGAGCTTTTCCGTTCAGGGAGGATTGGCAGCGCCGTCAACTATGGGAACGGGTGTCCGACGGCATCTCCTGCTAGCCGTTAACACCTGAAAACCATGGATCGGGATACCTGTTTAGGACGAGCTGTTCAGAAGACATCCGGGGGGCAGTTCCGACGAGCATGGCCGCGGCCCAGGAGCTGGGCTGCAAGGGGACGTCGGTGCTCCTTGTAGATGCGAACAACTACCACCAGTTCCAACCGCTGCTCTACCAGGTGGCAGCATCGTAGATCGGGGTTTCGGCAGTGGCCAAGCCGTTGCGTTCGGTGTTCCGCCGCATCAGAAGTGTGCGCGTGCTTACCTCCGAAGTCACTGGCATCGATCCGGAAACACGCTGCGTCACCGCAGCTGACGGCCGCCAGTACCAAGGACGTATCCTGGTCATTGCCGCCGGTGCGGTCCCCAATCTCATTAATACCCCTGGAGCCGAGGCCCACTCCTACCCGATGTACTCCGTAACCGACGCGGTGCGGCTCAGTACGGCCCTGACCCAAAGGCTGGAAACGGCAGAGGGCGAATCCGCTGGCGGCACTGACGTAGTTGTTGTCGGTGGCGGTCCCATGGGGGTGGAGACCGCAGGCGCGCTTGCCGAGAATATCCGGTACATCGTGCCGAAGTATTTCTCACAGGCTCTTGCCGATGGTTGCCGCGTTCACCTCGTGGATATGGTTCCCACAGTGCTGAACGCCTTTTCCCCGAAATCCCAGGCTTACACCAAGGACCGGCTGGGAAAGCTCGGCGTGCAGCTGCACCTGGGCCAGAGCGTGAGCGAGGTCCGTGGCGATGGAGTGACGTTGGCCGACGGCCCCGTCATTCCCGCCCCGATCACCGTGTGGGCCGGAGGCCTGCAGGCTGGGAAGATCATCGCCGAATCCGGTTTGGCGCAGGGCAAGGGCGGACGCATTGACGTCACGGCGGAGCTGAGGGCACCGGGTGTCGAGGGGATCTACGTGTTGGGGGACTCGGCGAACATCCCGGGTTCCAATGGTGGGGTTCTTCCCCAGCTTGGCTCCGTGGCCCAGCAATCGGGCAAATGGGCAGCCCGCAATATCCACGCGGAGCTCAATGGCGGCACGCGGCAGCCTTTCGACTACAGCGACAAGGGCTACATGGCAATGGTTGGCCGCGGGGCCGCGGTGGATGAGCTCGGGCGCAAGCGTCTCCAACTGCAAGGCCCGCTGGCCTTCGTCTCGTGGCTGGGGGTCCACCTGGCATTGCTGCCCGGGTTCCGGCAGAAGATTCGTGCGCTGTCCTCGTGGGCGGCAGGCTACCTTACACACAGCCCGACGCAGGTGTTTGTGGGGAAACCCGACTAGGTCCGGTTGGCTCCCCATGGGGAGCCACTTGGCCGACGGAGGGAAAACGGCTGCGGGGCATGCTCAGCCGCGCAGGCAGCGGTGCCGAAAAGCATGGATGCCGTGCTTGCCCGGTGGTCGAGTTCACGTAATCACTGGTGCCGGGATGGACAGGAACACTTGGACACTTCCCGAGAACTTGCGTTGGTCTTTCCTGCACTTGGCCGATTTCCTCGCGGCATCGATTATCCGGTGCCGCGGGATCGGAGTCTCAGGCGGCAAGCACCGACTGGCCTCCGAGAATTTCGCGGGCGTCGTTAAGCAGCGACGGGTCGATGGCTTCCTTCAGCTTGGCTTCGGGGATCCCGTGGGCACGGGCGGTCTGGATGATGGCCTCCAGCGCGTCGATTCGTTCCTGCAGCAGAATACGGGCCGAGGCCATGTCCTCCGCGGCGGCGCGAACCAGTTCCAAGTCATGCACGTCGAATACCTTTCGTTGGCGTTGACATTCTCTAATTTGAATTGTAATTGCTTGAAATTTTTCGTACAAGAAAAACGACACCGTCTCGGCGAGCGATCCTCGAACCCGGGAACCGGCGTTCCGGCGGATCCAACGCAAACCGACGGCGCCGACGATGCATGGGTTCCTCCCGCTTTCCGTTGCATGTGGGCATTGCCCGCGATTCCGTGACCTTACGCTCTCCTCAAGAACCCTGTCTCCCGAACCACCTGCTGCTTCGGGAGCACCATCCTCTGTTTCGAGAGCGAGTCCGGGGACGTGCCCCTTATTTGGCATTCTTAGTTTCGTCACCATGGTCGGGATCAGTGGCTTCGGCCTCTAGCCGTAGTTCCCGGCCGTCCCGGACGTCCTTGTCCTCCTGCTTCTGCAGCTTGTCGCTGGCCTTGGTGTCGCGCGGGGGAAGCTGAAGGCTTTCCTCCGCCTCGATGCCGGCCTCCAATTCGCGGCCGCGTTCCGCCTCGCTGTCAAAGACGGCGCCGAAGAGCAGCGACAGGTTGGCAATCCAGATCCACAGCAACATCACGATGACCCCGCCGATGGCGCCATAGGTCTTGTTGTAGTTGCCGAAATTCGAGACGTAGAAGAAGAAGCCAAGGGTGGCGATCGCCAGCACGACCAGGGCAATGACGGACCCCGGGCTCAGCCAACGAAATTTGGGTTGCTTGACGTTCGGCGTGCCGTAGTACAACGCGGCGATCAGTGCGATCGCGAAAATCAGCAGGACCGGCCATTTGGCAATGTTCCAAACCAGGACCGCGGTTTCGCCCAGACCAACAACATCACCGAGGGTTCGGGCCAACGGCCCCGAAACGACCATCAGGATGGCCATGACGACGGCAATCAGAAGCAGGACCAGGGTCAGCAGCAGCATCAGCGGCTTCAACTTGTAGAAGGGGCGACCCTCGCGTACATCGTAGATCTGGTTGACCGCGCGGCCGAAGGCACCGACGTAGCCCGACGCACTCCAAAGGGCACCCAGGAGACCGGCGACAAGCGCGAATCCCGCTGACGGCGCACTGGCAAGTTGCTCGATGGGCTGACGCAATGTGTCCGCCACCTCGGGACTCGCGATGCCCTCGACGACCTGCACCATGGTTTGGGTCGTGGACTGGGCCTGCCCCACCACGCCAAGGAGCGACACCAGCGCCAAGAGGGCCGGAAACAGTGAAAGCATGGCGAAATAGGTCAGTGCGGCGGCCAAATCGGTGCACTTCTCGCGGGAAAATTCCTTGATGGAGCGTTTGAAGATGTACTTCCATGAGCTGCCATCCAAATGGGTGGGCCAGTCGGCTTTACGCTCGTCGTCGGGAGCCGGTGCATGTCTCGCCTTTGCGGCCGTCCCTGCGGCAGTTCCGTTTTTGCGGCTGGATTCGTTTCGACTCGACATACCAACACCTCGACTATCGGTTGCTCCATGAATGTTTTCCCGCTCGCCAAAAGTCAAACATGGCTCCGAACGAGGAGCAAGGACTTTGCCGCCTGGTCCCGGCAGTCGATGCACCGCACGTGATTGTGGCGCCCGGACGCTGATTTCTTGCGGCTCGGGCCAAATCCGGGGTTTGTTGCGAGTCATGGCGTGCGCACTGCTTTCAGCTGGCACGTGCCCGATTAGAAGCCCCTCCAGTGTTCAACCTGAGGGCCACTGAACTGCGACGCGGGGCGCCGACTGGTGCGGATCCCATAGAACTGCTCGCACTTGCCGCACCAGCATTCGACGTCCCATGCCTGTGTCAGCGAATCGGTCCCGACCACGGGGCGCACCTGTTCGAAAACCAGGTATTCCGCGGTACAGCATTGTTCGCAGCTCACCTCCGGCACGATCCCCGACGAAGACAGGGATGGTAGCGCAGGTGCTGCCGCGACGGGGGTTCTCGTCTGTGAAAATTTGATCCTTGGAGGTGTTCCTTGGGGTTTCATGAGCCCATTCCTCAGTATGCATCCTATGGGTTTCCCGGGTCTGGAGAAACGAGGGCCCGGATCAATGGTCAGGGCCGTTCACTACCTTGATTATGGACAGGTGAGTTTGCCTCGCACAAGCTTTTTGACATCAGGGGTCGCGCTTCGGTCCCGCTTCGGCCCCGCTGCGGCATCGGTGGGGCGGACCATGGACCCGGGAAACCGAACCGGCCAACGTGAAGAATGCCTCGTGGCCGCCAGCAGCGATCCATCACGTTAGGGAGCACAATATGGCAAGCAAGCAAACGTCGAACATTACGTTCACGGTGCCCGGGTGCTCGCCGTTCGATGGCCAAGAAGTTGCACTGATCCTGCAGTGTTGGCTCTATGCCCTGAACGACCTGCAACTCACCTTGAAGCATGCCCACTGGAACGTGGTGAATCGTGATTTCATTGGCGTCCATGAGATGCTCGATCCCCAGATCGAACTCGTACGGGCGATGATCGACGAGACGGCAGAACGAATAGCCACGATCGGCCTTTCGCCCAACGGACTGCCCGGGGCACTGGTGAAGGAACGGGAATGGGACGACTACTCCATTGAGCGGGCGGGCACCGCGCAGCACCTCGCCGCCCTGGGCCTCGTCTACGACGGGGTTGTCTCCAGTCACCGCGAGGCCATCACCGCGACGGAAAGGCTGGGCTCGGTCACCTAGGACATGCTGATCGGACAGTGCGCCACATTGGAGCTATTCCAGGGGTTCATGCGAGCGCATCTGGAAGACGGTCAAGGCACCTTGGACCACGCCAACGCCCACACCGAGACTGAAGCGGCCAAGAAGACCAACTGGTGCCGCAGCGCGTTGGGGTGCCAGTCGGTGTGCTTGGCATGACCGGTGCATAACCGGCACGCCAACACCGTTTGAACGCAGCTTCAGCCTTCCACGCCTCCGACCTGCGATCCGCGGGGACTCCCGGGGACACGGGCTTTCCCCCCTGTCATGGCTGGGGGGATCCAGTGGCGTGCGGTGGCATCATGTGCTTTCCTGTGAAGCGCCATCCAACAAAAGCGCGAGGACCGCACTATCGGGCTGGCGCTGCCCATCGGCAACCACGCCCCGCTCGAAAAGCTCGATCACCCTCGGGTTCACGTATGAGGCGCGGGCGATGGCGGGGGTGTTGTGGAGCCACTGGGCGGCTTCGCCGACGGCTGCCGTCACCGCTTCCGGCGACGTGGCGCCGGCTCGTAGGGAACGACCGAGCGAGAGTGCGGCCACCACGGTGCCCTGCCAAGTCCGAAAGTCCTTGGCCGTGAATCCCTGGCCGGCCACTGTGCCCAGGTAGGCGTTGACTTCGCTGTCGGTGACAGCATGCCACTGTTTGCGTCGCCCCGAGACGATCGCGTGGCAGATCGCCGGAGCGGAGCGCGGGGTGCGCGGCAACGCCGCGAAATAATCGGCCAACAGCCCGTCGATGAACTCCACGTCCCAGTGGCCGTCGGACTTGCCGCGAAACTGCAGATGGATCCGATCGGCTTCGAGCTCCAAGTGTCGCTTGCGCAGTGTGGTGGCACCGAAGGACCCGTTTTCCTGGGCGTAGGCCGCACCGCCGACACGCAACCCGGCCCTGTCCATCAGGCGCACCGCTGCCGCGAGCGCCCGAGTCCGGCCGTCGGCTTCCTGTTTGAGATCCCGTGTGATAATCCGGCGGACGGTGGGCAGGCGTTGGGCGAAGGCCAGGGAACGGATGAATTTTTCGTGCTCGCGGACCTCGCGCCACCGGGGGTGGTAGATGTATTGCAAGCGTCCGGCCGCATCGATCCCGGTGGCCTGGATGTGGGCATTGGGCGAGGAGGCAATCCACACCTGGTCCCAGGCCGGGGGGATGGCTAGCGAATTGATGCGGGCCAACAGCGGCTCGGAGACGATCTTCCGGCCATTGGCCGAGACATAGCTGAAACCTCGACCGGCAACCCGACGGCGAATGCCTCTGGTCCCGGCCTGAACCCGTTGCAGCCCATCGTCCATCTAAGCTTCCTTTCGGGTCTTGGCACCGGCTGCCTTGGTTGCCGCTTTCTTCTTGGTCGTCGTGGTCTTCTTGGTCGCGCGCTTCTTTTTGGCCGGGGCCTTTTTCCCGGCAGCGGGCTTGGCGGCGGCCGGTTTCTTCGTGCCCTTGGCGGCAATGCTGCGCTTGAGCGCCTCCATCAAATCGATCACGTCCCCGGAGTCCGCCGCATCGGTGTCCGCGTTCCCGTCCTTGCCGAAGGTGTCATCGGTGTCCAAGGCATCGCCTTGTTTGAGCTTTTCCTTGATCAGGGTGCGCAGCTGCACCTGGTATTCGTCCTCGAATTCCTCGGGGGTGAAATCGGTGGTGAATTGCTTAACCAGGGCCGCTGACATCTTCAACTCCTGCGGGCTGATCTTGCTGGTGGTCCGCGCTGCGGCAAAGTCGGCCTCCCGCACCTCGTCGGCCCACAGCATCCCCTGCAGGACCATCACGTCTCCGCGCACCCGCAGGATCCCCAACCGGGTCTTTTGCCGCAAGGCGAATTTCACCACCGCGGTCAATTCCGTTTCCTCGAGGGTCCGGCGCAGCAGGGCGTAGGCCTTGGGCGACTTCGAATCCGGGGCGAGGTAGTAGCTGCGCTCCAGCATGATCGGATCGATCTGGTTGTTGGGGACAAACTGGACGACGTCGATTTCACGGCTCTTCTCCGCCGGGAGCGCTTCCATTTCTTCGTCGCTGAGCACGACGGTGCGTTCCCCGTCGTCGAAGGCCTTGTCGATGCGTTCGTAGGGGATCTTCTTCCCGCATTTCTCGCACTTGCGCTGGTAACGGATCCGCCCGCCGTCCGCGTCGTGCACCTGATGCAGGTCCACATCGTGGTCCTCGGTGGCTCCGTAGGCCTTGACCGGGACATTGACCAGCCCGAACGCGATGGATCCGCTCCATATTGCTCTCATGGACCCAGTCAAGCACTCCGGACCCGGTGTTGGCCAGAAAATGCACGCCGGGCCGGGCACCGATTTGCTTGACGTCGCACGCGTCAATCGGCCGGCTTCAGGTCATCGGTGGCCGGGCCCTCGATGACGGTGCCGGCTGGTGTGAAACGCGATCCGTGCAGCGGACAGTCCCAGGACGCCTCCTCGTCGTTCCAGGTGAGGATGCCACCAAGGTGCGTGCATATCGCCGACACCCGGCAGGTGCGCCCGTCGAGGGTGGATACCGCCACCGGATGCAGGCCCTCGCGCACCACCTTGCCGCGGTTTTCGGCCGAGGTGCCGCCGATGCCACTGTCGGGCGTGGGGGGCTTTTCCTTGGCGGACCGGGCTTCGTCCTCCGGCTCGCCGTGCTGTTTTTCACTGGTGGTGAGTGCGTGCGCCCAGCCGTAGAGCAGGTCCTTGGCCACCGTGGCGTTGAGTTTTCCTGCTTCAGCCAGCGCGGTGGGCCCGGAGACACGGTGTCCGAGCACCTCGGCCCACGGCAACTGCCCTCCCAGGATCGTGGCGGAGAGCCGCAGCGCGGATGCCACGGCGTTGGTCATGCCCCATTTGTTGTATCCGGTGGCCACCAAGATCTTGCCGCCGGAGCGCGGCATCTTTCCGACAAACGGCACCGAGTTGATCGAACGGTAGTCCTGGGCCGACCAGGCATGGGTACGCTCACCGAGCGTGAAGTGCTCTCGGGCCCAGCGCTCGAGGTCGCGGGCGGCTTCCCTCGGCACCCCGGAACCCACCGGGTGGCTGTTGCCGCCCACTAGCAGCACCTCGCGTCCGCGGTGGATGGCGGTGCGCAGGGAACGGGAAGGGGAATCGACGGACAGGTACATGCCGTGCGGAAAGGGCTCCGCGCCGGGGGAAGAAGCATAGGCAGCGGCGTAGGACCGTGACGGTTCCAGCTTCGCAAAGTAGCCGCCGCGGTCCAGTACCGGCGTGCCGGTGGCCAGGATGAGGTGATCGGCGCCGAGTTGTCCCCGCGAGGTAGTGATCTGCAGTGGGGACGAGTTAGTTGAGTCCTTCAGGCGGGTGTCCTCGAAGATCCGCCCACCCCTGCTGCGCAGATCCGCGCACAGCTGCGTGATCACGGCGACGGGATCAAGCTGGATCTGGTCGGGCAGGGTGATGGCACCGGCGACGCTGAAGGGCAGCCCGGTCTGCGGCCCCTCGAGCACGCGCACCTGCAGGCCTGCCTCGTGGCTGATGGAGGCTTCCTGTTCGAGCGAATCCATATGCTTGGCCTCAACTGCGTAAGTGAAAGCATCGCGGGTCTGGTGGGGGACCGAGTGCTCGTCCAGGTATTGGCGCAGCCATGCCTGGCCTTCGCTGTTGCCCTCGACGTAGGCGTGCACGACCTCGGCGGAAAAATTCTTGTGGATCTGTTGCAAGGTGGTGCCTTGCAGGAGGCTGAGCTTGGCGGTGGAGTGCCCGCTGGTCCCGGCTCCCACGAACCGGGAATCGATGACTGCAACGCGCTGCCCTGCCCGGCTGAGCAGCAACGCGGTGACCAGTCCGGTGAGACCTGCGCCTGCCACGACGGTGTCGTAATGTCCGCCGGGTTCGAACGGATCTGTCGGTATTGCCGGTTTGGGATCAAGCCAGATTGATTCCACGGTTTTCTCCTCGGGTGTCTCTAGTGCGGTTCGACGTCATCGGCGGGCCTGGAACCGGCATCGAGGGCCGGATCCCCGGTCCGCTGTTCGGTCGGTTTCTTGTACTGGTTTGTTCCGGTGCGGGAACCGGATCCGAGCCGGGTCAGCAGGTACAGGATGATGCCGATGGCCAACAGGATCCCGCCGCGCAACCAGATTTCGGGTCCCTGCTGCGTCAGCAGCAACACGCAGGAAGCCAGCGCGGCGACGGGAAGGAACGTGGGAGCCCGGAAATGCTCCTGTTCAACATGGTCCTTGCGCAGGACCAGGACCGCGAGATTGGTGCTGATGAAGACGAAAAGTAACAGCAGGACAACTGTCTGGGCCAAGGTGGCCAGGCCTCCGGTGAGCGTCAGGCCCATGGCCACGACGGTGGTGGCGATGATGGCCACCCACGGCGTGCGGCGTCATTGCCTGACCAACCAGTCGTCCAGCGGGCGGGACCACCAAGCCTCGGGGCAGAGGGGATTGACCGAAAGCCCAGGGAGCTCAATGCCGCTTGCGGTATCCATGCTTCCACCGTCGCGGTCTTCTTCCCACCCCTCGGAATACCTGACATACAGGTCGGGGGATGCGCCGACCAGGGCTTCGAGTTCCTCCAGGGCCTGCAGCGTCGGTACGTCCATGGGCTCGTGTCTCACCTCGAAACTGGATGGATCGCAGTGCGCCTACGGCCTACCGGCATTACAGCAGCGGCAGGCTGCGGGCGTGCGCAACGGCAACGGCGATGTTGCCTTGGTGGGTATCGCCGTGGCCCGGAAGGATGGTGTGTGCGCCGGTGTCAGCCAGCAGCGACAACGACCGAAACGCCTCGGCGGTGTCGGCCGTAGCCGCCGCTGCCACGATCCGCGGACCCGTCTTTGCCGTATAGGGATCCAGTGTCACCAGCGCATCTCCGGCAATGACGGTTTTGCGTTCAGCGAAATGCAGGGCGCAGTGCCCCTTCGTGTGGCCCGGGACGTGGATGATCGTGGGCGAACCGGGCAGCGAAGGCGCCGGCCCGGACGCCAGGGACAGAAATCCGGTGACGCCCTTGACGTTCATGGCACCGGCAAATGCCATCCGCGCCAGGATCGGGATGGCCCGCGGGTACTTGAGGGGATAGACCCAGCGGGCCTTCTCATGCGCGTACCTGTAGGGATGTTCCGCGATGTGGGTGTCTTGCGGATGGATCCACAACGGGGTCCCGAATTCGCGTTGCATCCGGGCTGCCATCCCCAAGTGGTCGAAATGGGCGTGGGTCAGCACCAGCGCCTCGGCCCGTTCGAGTCCCAGCCCCAAACCCTGGAGGGCCTTGGTGAGCATGTCCCACATGGACGGCAGGCCGGCATCCACCACCATGAACCGGTCGCTGTCTTGGACGATGTAGCAATTAACGTTGGCGTGGCGCACCAGATGGATGCCCTCGGCCACGTGGTAGCGGATCATGTCTGCCTCCGTTCTTGGTTGTTGCCCCGTGGTCTCGGGAACAGAACCACGACCTGCCCGGGGGAGCACGGGTACCGCGGAGAAGTGTTGCTCCAGGCAAGCGGCGGCAGCTAGCGAAGTCTGGCGTCCGGGCCGCTGCGGTTTGGGCGGGTGAGCAGAAGCCCGAGCGCCACCATGCCGACACCCAAGACCAGGTGCAGCCAGTTATCGGCATTGTTGAGCGGGATGAAGTTCGCGGCGCTGTCATGGTCAATGAGCAGTCCATAGATCCACAGGGCCAAGTAGATGATGCCGCCTGCCACCAGGTAGATCCTTGCCAACCGGATGGCCCGGGCCATCGCCAGTCCGGCGATGCCGAACAGCACGTGGACGGCGTTGTGCAGGTAGGAGACCTGGAAGATGCCCAGCAGCAGCGCGCCCGAATGGTGCCCCGCGCCGGAGAGCTGGTCGTAGTTGGTGGTGACGCCGGGGATGAAGCCCAAGATCCCCACGAGCAGGAAGATCGCACCGACGACCATCGCCGCCTTCTCGATGGAGGTCCTGCGTTCAGTTTGTCCCGTGTTGTGTACTGCCATGAGGTGCTCCTTGCCGATTCGATTCTTCGCGAAACAATGCCGCCGGGGACGTTGCGCCCTGCGGACGTTCGGGTGCCCCGTCCGGATAACCGGGACCTTGCTCCGTATTAACCTCCGAGGACGGTGCGCTCGGTGCCCACTGCCGGGAGATCCGACTGTAGCAATGCCGGCGCCATGGCGGAAGGGATGTGCATGCCACGCCGCAGCGCGCGATGTCGCAGGCCGCGGGCAGGGAAATTTGCTGTGCAGAAGGTTGTCCGCCACGAGTCGTTGGGATAGGTTACCGAACACGGAGCATTTGACGCGCGGCCGGCTCAAGGCCGGCTTCCCACCCCTACCGGAGGTACCTGGTTCATGGACGCTCGGATCACGTTGAAGGTCGATGGCGCACCACGGACACTGACCGTTGACACCCGCACAACACTTTTGGATGCGCTGCGGGACGGACTGGACGTCACCTCGCCGAAAAAAGGCTGCGACCACGGCCAGTGCGGGTCCTGCACGGTGCTGCTCGAGGGCCGCCGCGTCACCTCTTGCCTGCTGCTCGCGGTGGCCGAGGACGGCTCGGAGATCACCACCGCCCAGGGCCTGGGCGGTGATGATGAGTTGCATCCGGTGCAGCAGGCCTTCCTGAAGCATGACGGATTCCAATGCGGATTCTGCACCCCCGGCCAAGTGTGTTCGGCCGTGGGGATGTTTCAAGAAGCCGTTCAGGGGCACCCGAGCCACGTCACCGTCGGTTCCGGTGAGGGCGTGGAGCTGAGCGACGAGGAGATCCGTGAGCGCATGAGCGGGAACCTCTGCAGGTGCGGTGCCTACGTGAACATCGTGGCGGCGATCCGGGAGGTGGCATCGAATACGGTGCCGGGAACCGGGGCGGAATCATGAAACCCTTCGAATACCTCCGGGCTCGGGATGCGGCCGGCGCGGTGGCCGCCGTTACCGGACACCCGGGTGCAAGCTTCCTGGGCGGGGGCACCAACCTCGTGGACCACATGAAGCTCGGAATCACAGCCCCCGACTTGCTCATCGACATCGCCAGGCTCCCGTTGGACGACATCGAGGAGTTGGCCGACGGGAGTGTGCGCATCGGCGCGACGGTACGCAACAGCGATCTGGCGGCGCATCGGCTGATTCGCGAACGCCACCGGGTGCTTTCCGAGGCGCTGCTGGCCGGCGCTTCCGGACAGCTGCGCAATATGGCCACGACCGGTGGCAACCTGCTCCAGCGCACCCGATGCACCTACTTCCAGGATCTTGGCACTCCGTGCAACAAGCGCGAGCCGGGCTCCGGCTGCTCCGCGCTCGAGGGAGTGAACCGAGACCACGCAGTGCTGGGGGCCTCCGCATCCTGCGTGGCGGTCCACCCCTCCGACATGGCCGTGGCCTTGGCGGCGCTTGATGCCCGAGTGGTGGTGCTGGGGCCAGACGGCGAACGCAGCATGCAGCTGACCGAATTCCATCGGCTGCCCGGGGACGCACCCGAACGAGACACGGTGCTTGAGCACGGCGAGCTCATCACGGCTCTCGAGCTCCCGGCGCGGCCCGGCGCCCTCTCGGCCTACCGGAAGGTGCGAGACCGTGCCTCCTATGCCTTTGCGTTGGTGTCGGTCGCCGCGGTCCTCGAGCTCGATCAGGACGGGACGATCCGCGAGGTGCGTCTGGCGTTGGGCGGAGTGGCCCACAAACCCTGGCGTGCCACTCTCGCCGAGTCTCTCCTGCGCGGGACCCAGCCCAGCGAGGAGAACTTCCGCGAGGCCGCGCAGGCGGAACTGCGCTCCGCCTCCGCTCTGCGGGATAACGCCTTCAAGATCCCGATGGCGCGCAACACCATGGTCGCGGTGCTTCGCGACCTGAGCGGAAGGTAAGGCAATGCGCGAGCTTCTTGAATCCAAGGCCATGGGCACCGATCTGCGGCGCCTAGACGGGGTGGAGAAGGTGCGCGGCACCGCGCCCTACGCCTATGACCAACCGGTGGATGACCCCGTCTACCTTTACCCGGTCCAGTCGAGCATCGCCAAGGGAAGTATCAGCCGGATCGACACCGCCGCGGCAGCGTCGATCGATGGCGTCATCGCCGTGCTCACCCACGAGAATGCGCCGCGGCTGGCCGTGGGCGAAGATGCGGAATACGCCGTGCTGCAGGGCCCCGAGGTCGGGTTCCGCGGTCAATTCGTGGGCGCTGTCATTGCCCGGACCCCTCAGGCAGCGCGCCATGCGGCATCCCTGGTCCTCGTTCACTACGAAGCCCAGGAACACGATGTTTTTCTCACCGCGCAGCATCCCGGGCTGTACGCACCGGCCCAAGCCAATGGCGGGATCGCGACGGACACCTCCGTGGGTGACGTTGAGGCCGCGCTGGCGGATGCGGCGGTGGTCATCGATCACAGCTACAGGACCCCGGCGGAACACAACAACCCCATGGAGCCGCACACCACCGTGGCGGTATGGTCCGGCGGGGAATTGACGCTGTACGACTCCACCCAAGGAGTCCACCCGGTGAGGCAGGCCATGGCACCGTTGTTCTCCCTGGAGCCCGGGCAGGTCCACGTCATCGCCCCGCATGTGGGCGGCGGCTTCGGTTCCAAGGGCCTGCCGCACGCCCATGTGGTGCTTGCGGCCCTGGCTGCCAAGTGCAGCAACGGCCGGCCGGTGAAGTTCGCCCTGACCCGCCAGCAGATGTTTGCCCTGGCCGGCTACCGCACGCCCACCATCCAACACGTGCGCCTGGGCGCGACCGTTGACGGCCGGCTGACGGCCATTTCCCAGGAGGCGGTGGCCCAGACTTCCCGGATCAAGGAGTTCGTCGAGCCGACGGCAGAGCCGGCACGGATGATGTATGCGGCAGGCAATCGGCGCACCACGCATCGGGTGGCCGCGTTGGATGTCCCCATCCCCTCATGGATGCGGGCCCCGGGGGGTGTGTCCCGGGATGTTCGGCCCGGAAGTCGCCATGGACGAGCTGGCCGAGGCCTGCGGGCTGGATCCGATCGAGCTGCGGATCCGCAACGAACCGGACACCGATCCCGATTCCGGCAAGCCGTTCTCCAGCCGCCACCTGCTCGAATGCCTCGCCGTCGGCGCCGAGCGCTTCGGTTGGGAGAAGCGTTCGGCGGCGCCGCGCAGCCGGCTCGAGGACCGGTGGCAGGTGGGGCTGGGCGTCGCCGCTGCTACGTATCCGTTCAACCGCATCGCCGAGAACGCCGCGCTGATCGAATTCAATGCCGATTCCACCCACACGGTGCAGATCGGCGCGGCTGACCTCGGCACCGGGACCTGGACCACGCTGACCCAGATCGCCGCCGATGCGCTGGGCTGCGAGGTTCAGGCGGTGCGGCTGGAGATCGGGGACACCTCCCTGCCGGTGGCTTCCGTGGCCGGCGGGTCCTCGGGCACCGCGAGCTGGGGCGCTGCCATCATCGCCGCTGCGGTCGCCTTCCGCGCCGAGCACGGCGATGATCCGGTGCCAGGGGCCCGGACCCGGGCGTCCGCCGCCGCGGACCCGGCCGCAGATCACTACGCGATGCATTCCTTCGGGGCTCAGTTCGCCGAGGTGCAGGTGCATGCCGACACCGGCGAGGTGCGGGTGCCGCGGATGCTGGGGGTGTTTTCCGCCGGCCGGATCATCAACCCCCGCACGGCGCGCTCCCAGTTCATCGGCGGCATGACCATGGGGATCGGCATGGCATTGCACGAGGAAAGCCTGATGGATGAAAGATTCGGCATTTTCACCAACCATGATCTCGCCGGCTACCACATCCCTACCCATGCGGATATCGGCGAGGTGGAGGCGACCTGGCTGGAAGAAACGGACCATCGGGCCGGTCCGCTCGGAGCCCGCGGCATCGGTGAGATCGGTATCACCGGCGCCGCGGCGGCGATCGCCAACGCGACCTACAATGCCACAGGCATCCGGGTCCGCGAGCTACCGCTGACCCCGGACAAGTTCATTTTCTGAGGCCGCCGCGGAGCAACGAGGGGCATCGTCAGTGCATCGACCGTTCCAGGCCCACCACCGTGGTGCCGTGGATGGGGCCGGCAGTCCGGCTCAGGGAGCCGGTGCCGGGGCGTGCGCGCCGTGCGGATATCATTTCCGCAACGATGGACACCGCTACCTCCTGCGGCCCCACGGCACCGAGGTCAAGCCCGATCGGGGAGTGCAGCCGTGCCAATTGCCCCTCATCGATGCCCAGTTCCCGCAGCGACTGGATCCGACGGTCGTGGCTGCGCCGCGACCCCATGGCCCCGATGTAGCCCTCGTGCACGTCAAGGGCAATCTGCAGCACGGGGATGTCGAACTTCTCGTCATGGGTCAGGACGCACAGGGCGCTGCGGGCATCGAGTTGGCCCGCGGCCGCGATCCGTGCGAGGTAGCGGTGGGGTTGCTCGATCACGAGCTCGTCGACCTGGGGAAAGGCCGCCCGGGTGGCGAAGACCGGCCGGGCATCGCAGAGTGTCACTCGGTAGCCCAGGAGCCGGGCGGCGCTGCCAAGTGCAGCGCTGAAGTCGTTTGCCCCGAACATCACCAGCCGCGGGGCAGTCAGCCGGGTTTCCACCAGCAACTGAATCGGACGATCCTCGCAGCCGGTCTTTCCGGGGGCCAGGCGCACCAGCCCCGTCCGCCCCGACCGGAGAAGTGCCGAGACCTGCGCCGCGGCACTGCGGGCCACTGACCGGTCGTCCACCATCGCCAGCAGTTCGTTTCGGAGGTCTTCCGGATCGAATCCCAGCGGATCGTCCACCGCCATGGCACTGACGGTGGTGTTGTCGATCCGGCGGATCAATGCCGCAGCGGGGGCGCGGGCGGCTGCGGTAAAAGAGGCGAAATCCAGCTTGCGCACGTTGTCGGAGGGATAAAACGGCTGGATGAGGACCTCGAGCGTCCCGCCGCATGGAAGCCCGGCGGCGAATGGATCGTCGGGCGAAAACCCGTATTCCTGGCGGCTGGGCAGGGCCGAGGCGATGGCCGCCAGGCAGGCTTCGAAGACTGCTCCTTCGATGCAGCCTCCGGACAGGCTTCCTCTCACTTCACCGGCGGCGGTGACCAGCATCGATGTGCCCACCTGCCGCGCGGTGGAACCTTGGGTGCCGATGATTGTGGCAACGGCGCAGGGTTGCGCGCCTGTCTTATCCGTCAGGCATGAGACAAGTGGTCCAAGAAGATCCAGCATTGGTGCCTCGTGTTCCATGGATGGTCGGTTGTCTTGGCGTGGGTGCCTTTGGTTTCTTGGCTTTTTCGCCGAGTCTTGAAGTATATTCCCTGTGCGCGGGCCGATCCCCTTCGCGACAGAGCAGCACCATGTTGCTGCCTATGGGCGCTTCTTAGCCGGCCGGATAGGGCCGGTCGCTGAGCAGGGCCGCCAGATGGGCGGTGTTCCGTGCGGCGATCCGCGTGGCATTTGCCGTCACTTCCGGGGTTTTGGCGAGGTCCTGGTAGTCGGTGGTGTGCATGGCTTCGCCAACCCAGTAGGTCGATCCCTGGGCAGGGATCGTGTATCCGACTTCCCCGAGACCTTGCGACAGCTCGGCAATGACGTGGTGCGCACCGTCCTCGTTTCCCACAACGGCGACCATGGCCACCTTGTCGAACAGGATCGGTCGGCCCTGGCTGTCGGTCTCGGACAATTCGGCATCGAGGCGTTCCAAGACGCGTTGGGCGAGGCTGGAGGGGTGTCCCACCCAAATCGGCGTGGCCAGGACCAGGATCTGCGCGGCCAGGAGTTTCTCCCGGATGGACGGCCACGCGTCCCCCTCGCCCATGTCCTTCTGGACGCCGGGCATGACATTGTGGTCAACGATGCGCAGCATTTCGCTTTGAACGTGGTGTCCGGCCAGTTCCTTGGCAACTTGCCGGGCCAGCAGGTCGCTGCTGGAGGACTTGGGGGAAGCGGAGAGCGTACATATGAGGATCACTGCGTTCAGCGATGTATCGGTCATGGTTGCATTCTGCCCGGGTTGCAGGCGGAGCACCAGAGTTTGCACGCCGAGGTGCCGGACGGCGACCGGTTCCCCTTCACCACTGCACTGCGCCGGCCCCCTGTTACTCCGGTCCCCGCGGCGGGGCCGCCTCGTGGCCTCGCCGTCCGTGGGTGCGCCGGTCTTCCTTCATGCGGGCCTCATACAGATGCCGGCGGCCGCCGACGAGTTGTTCGCGGATCGTTCTTTCACGGTCCCTGAATTCGGCGTAGTAGCCGTCGTCGTACTCCTCGATGACCTGGAAGGTCCAGCGACCCTCCAGCACGTTTCGCCCCACCAGCGCCGCGTCCAGTTCCTGGGCGATCCGGGTGTGGCCGGCAGCCTTGAAAAGCTCAACTGCATCACCCAAAGCCAGGTCCGCGCGCCCCGTCAAACGGTGGAATCGGTACAAATTCCCCCGGGCTTCCTCAATGACTTCGAGGACTTCGGATAATTTTCCCAAGGCATCAACGGTTTGCTCCGAGGTGCCCTGCGGCACCTCATGTTTCCGTTCTGGTTCTTCTTGTTCCAGGCTCATCTCGTACCCTCCGCCGGTGATGGATGGATTGGTTTCAGCCTATGGCCAGCCGGAAGGAAAGTCAGCCTGTCTCCCGGGATTTGGTTCGATGGTGGAGCTCAGCCTTCGCCGGTCCTTTGCACCGACAGTCGGTCGTTCGGTTCAAAGCGCAGGCTTCGATCACCGCATTATCCTGCCCGAAGGCGGACGCCGGTCAAGGATGACCAGCCGATTCCGAGACCGTGTACCTTCCAGACCACGCGGTGCCGCCGCGGACCCTTTCGCGAATGTGGCTGCAAGCGTCCCCATGCAGTTCCGCGATGTCCACGGCAAGGCCTCTTCGGCACCAACATGGTGCAGCAGGTTGTCCAGGTCCTCCACCGCGCCGGCTCCGACCGGGCGCATTCCGGCCACGGGGAGTCTCACGTGCGCGATTGCGGGCGGGGAAGCAAACAGGCGTGAACCAATGGAGGGTTTTGTTTCCAACGATCTGCAGCCTTGCTGCCAGCACATGTCGGGCCCGCTCAATAAATCCGGCGCCCGTGCGTAGCCCGCACCGGGTCACCGTCGGCAACGCGTGCCGCCGTGCACTGCCGGCTCAGCCGAGCGGGCGTGGGTGTTTGGCCCGCGCCGCGGTGTCGATGCGGACCTTGCGCAGCGGGTCGATCAGGTTCCAAGTGACCACCCCGGCGGTGATCACGATGACCGACACATTCAGGTGCAAGGCCGCATCCGCCCAGCCGTGCCCCACCAACTCGGTGACAAAACGGGGTTCCAGCAGCGTGTTGGTGGCCGCAAGCCAGATCAGTGGCACTGCAACGACCAGTTCCAGGACGGTGTTGACGGCGACGAAGCGCCACGACCAGCCGCCGGCCCGGTAGCGGAAGATCTCCAGCACCGCAGTGGCCAGCAACCCGGCCATCAGCAACGGGATCCACACGGGCCAAAGCTCCGCATTGAGCGTCGGAATGGGTTCTCCATTAGCATCACGGAAGGGCGAGCTGAAGTGCTGCCAGGGCAGGTAGATTATTCCGACCAGTGCCACGAGGACAGCTGCCAAGGTATCGCCCAGGCGAACCCCACCGGGAGGGGTATCAGGTAGTGTCGACGGGTCCCATTTGGCACGTATCTGTTTGGAATCTGGACTGCGCTCGATGATCGCAAAGATGAGGGTGGTCCAGAAGAAGATGTGCAGGGCCACACCCATCACCGCGATGATGCCGCCGCTGATGATTTCGCCCGCGTCGCCGCCGGAAAGGAAGCTGCCCAGCATCACCGCGACGCCGATGACCGGCAGCACCGTGGCGGCCAGGATCTTGAGCAGGCGGATGTAGGTAGGGAAGTGGTCGGGGCCGATGAGGTACAACGGCTTGTTGGAATAGTCCGCCGCCAGGCGCATGGGATCCCCGAGCTCCAGCAGGACCGCGCGCTCGGCATCCTCCGGGGTGCTCCCAGCCGCCAGGCGTGCCTCGGTCAGGTCCTCGATGGCGGCCGCGACTTCGGCCTCCACGTCCGAGCGTTGGGATTCGGGTACGGAGCGGGACACCGCCGTGATGTAACGGCTCGATAGCGTGCTCATGGCAATTCCTTGAGGTGAGGGTTTGATTCTTCAGAACGCAGGGCGTTCAGGGAGGTGGCCAAGTGGTTCCACTCGGCTTCAAGGGTGCCAAGCAGGTTCCGCCCGGCATCGCTGGTTTTATACATCTTGCGGGGGCGGGACTCGGTGGTGTCCCACTCGGCGGCCAACAGCCCTTGCTTTTCCAGGCGGCGCAGCAATGGGTAGAGCGTGTTGGCATCCACGCTCAGCCCTGATTTCTCCAGCACCGCCAAGAGACCGTAACCGTAGCCAGGTGTTTCGAGCGTCGCGAGCGCGGCCATCACCACGGTGCCGCGGCGCAGCTCCTGCTGGTGTCCGGCTAGGACTTCGTCATCGATCATGCTTCACACGATACTGTGTCACACACACTGTTGTCGAGAGCATTGTTGTGATCTTCACGGGCAATGCCGATCGGTGTGCTCAAGGGTGTTCGCCACTGTCGACCATGCTGCGGGGCCGCTGCCGGCGCAGTGCATCGCCGTTCGGGCCGGTGGCATAGGCTTATCGCAGGGATGGCATTGGTGGCAGAAAACGGCCAGTGCCGGATACCTTTTCATCATGGACCGACCAGGAGAGCATCAGTTGAGCGTCGCCGACGAATGGCTCGACAGTGTTGATCCGGAGACCATTCAACGCATGGTCGACGGTAAGCAGCTGCGCAACGGATTTGCTCGCTTCATGCTCAATTACTAGTTCGCGATGGACGAGATCATGACCAAGATCAACATCCTCAAAACCGAGTTCGAGCATCTGCATGACTACAGTCCGATAGAACATGTCAATGCTCGTCTCAAGTCCCCGGAAAGCCTGCTTGAAAAAGCCGCACGTCTTGACCTGCCGCTGAACTTCGAGTCGTTGGCCGAAAACGTGCTCGATGTTGCCGGTGTACGCATTGTCTGCAGTTTCATCTCAGACGCCTACTGGGTTGCCAAGATGATTACCTCGCAGCCGGATATCACGGTGGTGAGGATCAAGGACTACATCGCCAATCCCAAGCCGAACGGATACAAAAGTCTCCACGTCATCGTCAAGGTCCCGATCTTCCTCTCGGAATCAAGGGAGCACGTCCACGTGGAACTGCAGATCCGCACCGTGGCCATGGATTTCTGGGCGAGTCTCGAACACAAGATCTACTACAAGTATGACAAGGCCGTGCCCGCGGCCTTGCTCGCGGAGCTCACGGAGGCCGCCGGCGTTGCCGACCGCCTCGACTTGACCATGGAGCGCATTCACAATGAGGTGCACCCCGGAGCTTCCGGAAGTGCTCATAAGTAGGCTCGCGCGACGATTGGCTTCACTCGCTGGTGAGGAGGGCTCGATCCAACGCCCTCTGGGCGGCGCGATGGTCGATGGACTCGCCGTCGGTCAGAAAACACGAGTTGTTGACAGTTGAGCCCGCGCGGCACTTGCGGAAGCGGCCGGCGTTCTGGCCTCGAGGACGATTGCCGCCCCTCCGTTGCCGCTGCGTTGCTCCGGTGTGGTCTAGGGGATCCTCCGGGCGTCCATGCCGGCGCACTGCATTCGGGGTGTTCGGCCCCGGTGACCGAGGGAACACCTCGCATGGTTGTAGCTTCAAGTAAGGCATGAGATGCTTGAACCAAGAACAAAACTTCCCTCGACCATCACAGGAGCGGCCACCATGAGCACCACCACACAGGATCAACTCTCCGCAGACCTCGCCATGGGCACCGTCATGCTCAAGGTCGGGGACCTGGGCAAGATGAGCGACTACTACCAAAGGGCCCTGGGCCTCGAGGTGCTCTCCGAGGGGCCGACTGGCACCGGCCTGGGCCGCCGGGGCCTAGAACTCGTCCACCTCTCCGACGGTACGGGGCTGAGTCTTCCCGGACGTGGCGAGGCCGGACTCTTCCACACCGCGCTGCTCTTCGATACCCAGTCCGATCTGGCCGCCACGGTCCTCTCTGCCGCCCAGTACGACGGCGCACTGTTCACCGGCAGCTCGGACCACCTGGTCTCCGAGGCTTTCTACTTCAACGACCCAGAGGGCAACGGCATCGAGCTGTACTTCGACCGCCCGCGCGATACCTGGACCTGGAACGGGGACACCGTTGCCATGGACACCATCCACCTGGACCCCAACGACTACCTCAACACGCACGTCAACGAGGCCGCCGTCGCCGGACTGGCTCAGGCCAACGCCGCCATCGGCCACGTGCACCTGCAGGTCGGCGATGTAGACACCGCAGAAAAGTTCTACGTCGACACCCTCGGCTTTGCCAAAACCACCGGCTTCCATGGTCAAGCACTCTTCGTCTCGGCCGGCGGTTACCACCACCACATGGCCATGAACGTGTGGAACTCCCGCGGGGCCGGTCCCCGCAAGGACACTCTGGGACTGGGCGAGGTTGTGATCACCGTGCCGCATGCCGACGAGGTGGGCGCACTGGCCGACCGGCTCAAGGTTGCAGGGGTTGCGAACCACCACACCGGGGCCGAACTGCGCTTCGATGACCCGTGGGCCAACAAGATCCGCGTGTCTGTGGGCTAACACCGAGGGACCACCTTGCAGAGGAGCCGGAGACGACGCTTGTTGATGCGTCATCCCACCCCGACCCGACTGGGTATTCAGGGGCTGCGCGTGGAAAAGGACAGCCATGGAATTGCCAGCCAACGCCAACCCTGTCATCGGGTGGGCCCGGTACCGTCGAACGATGCAATTAAGCCTTCGCGAATTACGCCCCCAGCTGGTCACCGGACGGATCTTTCTGTTGGGCCCAGGGGTCTCCAGCATCGAAAAGACCGGGGCCAGCTACGGGGAGGATGCTCCGATCAAGTTTGTCCCTCAAGCCCGCATGGAGCCTTACGCCACCTACTGGGCCGGAAGCGGCAAGCACCTGGTGAGCATGGGCTCCTTTTCCTACACCCACTCCCGGCTGCCGCTTTCTACCCGGGTGGGGCGCTACACCTCCATCGCCAAGGGCGTGACTGTCATGGGTGCCAGGCACCCCCACGAGTGGGCCTCGACCAGCCCGGTCTTCTACAACAACAAACTCATGATGGATACCTTTCAGCGGGACCTGGGAGTGGAGACCGTCACCCGGCCCTTCAAGTCCGCACCGACCCCGGTGGTGATCGGCCACGACGTCTGGATCGGGGAAAACGTCACCCTGGGCCACGGGATCAGCGTCGGCGACGGGGCAGTTATCGCCTCCAATGCCGTCGTCACCCGTGATGTGCCGCCCTATGCCATGGTCGGAGGGGTGCCGGCCAAAGAGATCCGTCAGCGCTTTGACACGGACACCGTGGAGGCACTGCAGGCCAGCGCCTGGTGGAATTATGCGCCCGGCGCGTTGAGTGCCCTGGATGTCAGCAACCCGGCCGAGTTTGCCAGTGGCGTCAACCAGCTCATCGCGGACAGGGCCATCGAGCCCTACCAGCCCGAAGTACTCACCGGACATGATCTGGCGGCGGTCGGGGTCAGTGCGGGCACGGCCTGACAGATCGATCCCCTGGGCAGTGTCCTCGTTTACCGCCTCGGTGCGAACCCAGAACGAGAAAATAAGTCGCGTTCAGTGCCCGCGCGCTTCCCTGACGACTCAGTCAAACACTGGCGATGCGGCCGGAACCAGCACCTTCACGGCCGCCGGGGCGATGGTGATCCGTGCCGGCAGCGGACCGACCTTTTCCCCGTCGGCATAGATGTTCAGCGGCGTGCTGGCAGAGATCGTGACTTCGGTACCGCGGGTGAATGCAATGTTCTTCTGGCGCAGGTGAGTGCCCCGGTAGGAGCGCAGGAACGTCAGGGCAACACCCAGGATCGAGGCCTTGCCCAGCGAGACCACGTCCAGTAGTCCGTCATCGGCCTTCGCCCGCGGGCAGATATGTAGTCCGGTGCCGTATTGACCCACATTCCCCACGGCAACAAACCACCCGCGAAAACTCTTCCCCACCCCGTTCACGCTCACCGTGAAGCTGACGTTGCGCCACTGGAGGAAGGCCTTCAGTCCGCCGTAGAGGTACACAAAGGGACCCAGGTTCAGGCGCACGTTATTGGCGTACTCGTTCGACACTCCATCGAACCCCACATTGGCGACCCCGAAGTACGCACGCCCATTCACCACGCCCAGATCGGTCTCGCGAACCACCAACTGTGCCAGGTTGGCCACGCTTCTTGCCGGATCCAGGTCCAACCCGAGGCGGCGGATGGTGTCATTGCCCCGGCCTCCGGCCAACGGCAACAAGATGGCCCCCGAATCGGCGGCCCCGGCCGCTGCGGCACCCAGGAACCCGTCGCCGCCGAGCACCGCGATCAGCGAGCCCTCTGCAACTTCGCGTGCCCGTTCGGTGGCCTCGGCGAGGGACTCGGTGATCCTCACCACCGGGTTGAAGCCGGCTGCGTGCAGGGCGGCGGCGGTGTCTTCCCAGAGTTCGAGGCCGCGGCCGCGGCCCGAGGTGGGGTTCACCAGCAGGAGGGCGGACCCGCCCGTGGGGGCGTTCACGAACCGTACCTTTCGGTTGCAGAGCAATGGTCGAACATCCCAAGGATCTCCCCTGCCCGGTTCCTCGCTTTGGCCGCGTCCTCCGGCACCAGCCCGATGCGGGTCCTGCGCTCCAGGAGGTCCTCGAGGCTGGTTGCGCCCTCGGCGCGCAGGCCGAAGAGCAGTTCTGCGCCGGTGATCTGGGTCCCGGCATACAGTGGTGCACTTAGCAGCGGGTGTTCACCGGCCAACCGGTGTACGTCGGCGGCCTCGGTGCCGTATTTGGTCACCAGCCGGGCCGGGGCGTCAATTTTTTCCAGCACGGAGCGGGGAGCTGCACCCACCAGCGCGATCTTCGTCGTTCGGCTGCGTGCCGTGGCACCGATCCGTGCCGCCGCCGCATCCACCGCGTCTTGGGCCATGGCGCGGTAGGTGGTCAGTTTGCCGCCCACCACGGTGATGGGTTTACCTGGAACGTCATGGACCAGGTGGTGCCGGGAGATCTCGGCGCTGGGTGCAGCTGTCTTGGGGTGTTTGGTGCGTACCAGTGGACGCAGCCCGGCAAAGGTCCCCAGCACGTCTTCGCGTGTCAGCGGCACGGCCAGCACCTGGTTCAGGACCTCGAGCAGGAAGTCCACGTCGTGCTCTGGCACCGTGGGCCGATGCCCGTCGGCGTCGCGATCCTCCTCATCGGTGAGCCCGATGTACACCACCGAATCGGGCTGCGGCAGCACAAACACAAAGCGGCCAAAGTGTCCTGGTACCGCCACGGTGTGCGCGGCATGCGGATTGCCCAGCCGTTCGGCGCGCACCACCAGGTGCGTGCCGCGGCTCGGGACCAGATCCAGGTCCTCTTCGAAGTCCGCGGCCCAGACGCCGGTCGCATTCACCACCACACCGGCTCGAATTTCCAGGTCCGCGCCGGTACGCCGATCGGTGGCGTGCACCGAGGTATCGGTCAGTGAGGTGGCCTGCACATCGCGCAGTACATGGGCGCCGAGCCCCGCGGCGGTGCGCAGCACCGAAAGGACGAGCCGGGCGTCGTCAATGATCTGTCCGTCCCAGTACAGCACCCCGCCACGCAGTGTGGCGGTATCCAGGGCCGGGACCATGGCTGCCACGGCCTGACGGGACAGTAATTGAGGTCGGGGCAGGATGCTGCCGGATAAGCCCGTGGCGCAGCGCAACACATCGTAGATCAGCACCCCGGCCGCCGCCGCGATCGTCTGGGTGCGTTTGGCGGTGCTCGTGTCCGGGATGATGAAGCCCAGTGGGTGGATCAGATGTGGGGCGATCGTTTCCATGAGCCGGCGTCGCTCCACTGCCGATTCCCAGGCCAGCGCCACATCGGCCTTGGCCAGGTAGCGCAGGCCGCCGTGGACGAGTTTGGAACTGAAGCCACTGGTGCCCGAGCCGAAGTCGTCGGACTCGATCAGGGCCACCGAAAGTCCGCGACTGATCGCATCCAAGGCCACCCCGGCCCCGGTGATCCCGCCGCCGATCACCGCCACATCCACCTTTCGCGTGCGCAGTTGCTCCAACGATGCGTTCCGGGTGACGTCGTTGATCCAACTGCGGTGCGCGGTGTTCATGCTCCGGTTCCTTGCGGGGTGAGGTGGCGGGTGAGCATTTTTTCCAGCTCGTTCACGGTGGACTCGAAGCCGCCGGTCTTGCCCAGCAGCCTGGCCGAGAGCGCCACACCTTGCAGGGCCAACAATACGGTGGCGGCGGTGGCGCCGGTGGCCTCGACGCTGCCATCGGCCAGGCCCGCGGAGATCAACGAGTCCAGTTCATCCAGGAGCAGTTGTTGGCTGGCGCCGAATCTGTCGGTGATATACGGGATCAAGAATTCTGGGTCGCGTTCGGCAATGGAGGCTAAGAGTTCGGAGGTGGCAAAGACCCGCACGCTAGAGATGGCGAAGTGCACCAGTTGCTCACGGCCGGTTCCGGAGGGGGAAGCGACGCGCACCCCGGTGGCGGCGGTGCGAAATTCTCGGGTCAGGGTAGCCAATACCGCGTTTTCCACCGAGCCCATCCGACGGTAGAAGGTCATGCGTGAAAGCCCCGCGCGTTCGGCGATGTCATTGGCGGTGGTGCGGCGCACTCCGTGCATGATGACGGCGTCCCGGGTGGCCAGTAAGAGCTTCTCGTCTCCGGCGCCGCTGGTACGTTGTGACTTCATGTGTCACACTGTATCTCATGGTGACGCAGAACACAGTGGAGATTCCTCGCTCGGTTTGGTACGGCTGGGGGGACCCCGCCCATGCCACTTCCTTGTCCGCGAACGCCCTGACCTATCTGAGCGCAACCCTGAAACTCGCCTCCGTGAAACCTGTCCACCCGCCGGCGGACATCACCGAGGTCAGAATCGGGGAACCGGTCTTAAACGCCGAGGCGCTGGCGGAACTGCGCGCCGCCTGCGGGACTGAATATGTTTCCACCGAGCGGCTGGACCGCATCGAACACTCCGGCGGCAAAAGCACCGAGGATCTGCTGCGCATCCGGGCCGGAGACGCACTCGGGGCACCTGACGCGGTGATCTTCCCGGCCAGCTCAGAAGAAATCCGCGAGGTCCTGGCCGTGTGCGCGGCGCGCGGCATCGCTGTCACTGCCTTCGGCGGCGGCACCTCGGTGGTCGGGGGAGTCTCCCCGCTGCGCGGCACCTTCGACGCGGCCATCACCCTGGATATGCGCCGCATGAACAAAATGTTGCACCTGGATCCGCGCTCCCGCACCGCCACCTTCGAGGCTGGCCTGCGCGGACCGGGCATCGAAGCGGCCCTGGAGCCGCACGGATTTACCCTGGGCCACTTCCCACAAAGCCACCAAGAAGCCACCCTGGGTGGTTATGTCGCCACACGCTCCGCCGGGCAGGCCTCCACCGGATATGGCCGCTCGGACGACCTGGTGAAATCCGTCCACCTCGAAACCCCGGCCGGACCCTTGGTGGCGGGATCCACGGCACCGGGCACCGCCGCCGGACCCAAACTCCTTGATGTCATCGTCGGCTCCGAGGGAGCCTTCGGTGTGATCACCTCGGCCACGCTCAAGATCGTCCCGGTGCCCACGCACAAGTCCTACGGCTCCTGGTCCTTTGCCTCCTTCACCGCCGGTGCCGAAGCCATCCGCCGACTGCGCCACGAAGGACTATCCGGGGATCTGCCCCACGTCTGCCGACTCAGCGACAGTGACGAGACCGCCTCCACCTTCAAACTCGGTGGCCCCAAGACCGCCGCCCTGGGCAAGTACCTGTCAGTGCGCGGACAAGCAACCCCGGCGCTGGCCCTGTTTCTCTGGGAAGGCGCCACCAAGGAAACCGCGGCACGCAAACGCCGCAGCGCGCGCATTCTACGGGCAGCCGGCGGCATCCCCACCGGCCCGATTCCGGCCCGAGCCTGGGAACACGGACGCTTCTCCGGGCCTTACCTTCGCGATGAGCTGCTCACCCGCGGCGTCTACGTCGAGACTCTGGAAACCTCCGCCACCTGGACCTCACTGGATTCCACCTACCACGCGGTGCGCGAGGCGATCCTGAAATCCTTGGCCGAGCACGGCGGTACCGGGTACGTGCAAAGCCACATCTCGCACATCTACCCTGACGGGGCCTCGCTCTACTTCACCTACCTCGCCGGAGTGGAGTCCGACGGGCTCGCACAGCACGCGCGCGTCAAACAGGCAGCCTCGAAGGCGATCGTCGCCGCCGGGTCCACCATCACCCACCACCACTCCGTGGGCACCGACCACGCACCCTATCTGGGAGCCGAAATCGGTGCCCTGGGCCTCGATGTGCTTCGGGGCATCAAGAACACCCTCGACCCTGCCGGGATCATGAACCCGGGCAAACTCATCCCCGCCGCCATCAAGGAGCAGCCATGAACACCACCATCGACAAGCTCACCGGTTCCACCGTCCTGATCACCGGAGCCGCCATGGGCATGGGCAAGCTCTACGCGCAGCTCGCCGTCAAGGACGGCGCCACCCATGTAGTCCTCTGGGATATCAATGCGGAGCAGCTTCAGGAAACCGCCAACGAGCTGCGCGGATCGGGCAGTGAGATCCACACCCAGGTGGTGGATCTGTCCAGGCTCGAATCCATTGAGGAAGCGGCCGAGGTGCTGCGCGAAGGCATTGGGGCCCCGGATATCCTGATCAACAACGCCGGCATCGTGCGCGGGAAATACTTCTGGGAGCACGACCAGCGCTCCGACATCGCCGCAACGATGAACATCAACACCCTGGCGCTGATGCACATCACCCGCGAATTCTTGCCCTCAATGATCTCCCGTGGGCGCACCTCGCGGATCGTGAACGTCGCCTCGGCCGCCGGGCTGCTGGCCAACCCGAAGATGAGCGTCTACTCCTCCTCCAAGTGGGCGGTCATCGGCTGGTCCGACTCGCTGCGCCTGGAACTGGTCCAGGCCGGACATCAGCACATCAAGGTCACCACCTTCTGCCCTTCCTACATCAAGACCGGCATGTTTGAAGGTGCCCGCGGGCCGCTGCTGACCCCGCTGCTGGAACCTGTCCCGGTGACCGAACGGGTCTGGCGGGCCATGAAGGAAGGGACCCCGATGCTGATGATGCCCTGGACCGTGAAGCTGAGCAGCGCGTTGCGCGGAGTACTTCCGCTGGCCGCGTGGGATGTGGTCGCCGGGCGCGTGTTCGGCGTGTACAAATCCATGGAGCACTTCACCGGAAGGAAGTAGCCGAACACCCGGTATTTGCTGACTGGGCCCTTCATCGCACCAGCACACCGAGATGCCCACCCTGGTGGCCAGAGAATTCGCGCGCATGAGCAAGTGAGACAACACGAACTCTGGTGTGTGGGGGAGTGCCGGGGCCATAATTGGCTGTCAGGCTTTCCGTTGCCGGCGAGGGAAAAGAGATGGGCATCCGGTGTCTTCCATGGAATCCGACTCGCATCTCGCGGCGGCCCCGGGGAGCAATGCCGGGGAGCGTCGACCCGCCGACTGGTACGAGTTGTTCTTCGACTTGGTCTTCGTGGTGGCCATTGCCGTGTCGGCCCACGTGCTCGAGCATGATCCATCGCTAGGTACGGTCGCCGGATTCGTGCTGTTGTTCTTTCCGCTCTGGTGGGCCTGGGTCAACCTGATGATCACCAACAATCTCTATGGCCGGCGCTATGCCGCCATTGGGGTGTTGGTCGTTGTCGCCATGCCCGGCCCGGCGGCGATGGCCGTCGCGGTCGCGGGAGGAATCGCCGACAATGCGTGGCTCTACGTCCTGGGCGCCATCTGGATCCGCATCGTGTTGCTGGTGATGTGGATGACCGCTACCGCCCACGGCGCCATCCGGGTTCCGTTGTGGCGGTCCCTGGGCTACAACCTGGGCACCGCCGCCCTGTAGTTGGCCTCGCTTGCCGTGCCGGCACCCTACCGCTACTGGTTCTGGACGGTAGCAGTGCTGGCGGAGATGTTGCTTTTGGTGCTGCGTTCCGGATTCGCTTATGAGGTCTATGAGCAGGTGTCCATTCCTCATCTGCTCGAGCGGATCGGCCTCTTTGTTGTCATCGTGATCGGAGAAGCGGTGTATCTGGCAGTGACCGGGCTGATTCAACATCCGAATCCGGGAGGAGCCGCGGCGGGGTTGTCGGGCTTTGTGGTCTGCGCGTTCCTGGCTCGGGCCTTCTTTCGCTGGGGAGTGCCGACGGCTGCAGCAGGACTCGGTGACGCGCGCCGCTCGCAGTCCTACGGCGTCATGCGTGATGTGGTGATGTATTTCCCGTTCTTTGTTGTCACCGCGCTGACCTTTGTCGCTGCTGCCCTCGGTACCGCCGTGGCGGATGCGCAGGTGCCACTGGACGTGGCGGCCAGGGCCCTGCTTGCGGTGGGTATCGGTGGCTATTATCTGGCAAACGCACTGATTGCCCTGCGGCTTGGACGCCGCTGGCGGAGGGTATTGCTGGTGCTCGCGTTGGGAATTATGCTTCCGGGTGCGGCCTGTCTGCTCAGTGTCGGAATGCCGGCATGGTCCACCCTTGCCCTGGTGGCCGTGGCGCTGGCTGCCATCGACGGATCGAACGCGTGCTGAACCGCCGCTGGTACGCGAGTTGATTCCCGGACAGGTGCGAAGAACCACCCTTTCTCGTGGTCTTTCGGGGTGCTGCGTGCAAAGGGATTCGGGCCTCTGACCTCCGCTTCCGTAGACAGGCACGCTATCCAACTGAACTATGGGCGCACATGCAGTTATTGGACCAGCCTTAGGCCTGGACCTGATGTGAAAATACGGTGAGTCAGACAACTTCCAGTCCGCACCGTTGAGGTACCTCCTCTGGGCCCCAGCGATCAGAGGCTGTTACTGGCCTTTGTCCCGCCGTCCTTTGGAGGCCGTCGCACACGACTCGACCTTCCGGATGCCCATGCGGACAAATGGCACGTCAGCATCCATGGCAGAACCAGCCCATGGATGGATCTTAGGACCGATTCATCGCACCGGAATCGTAAGTCGAATCTTCTTTCGGGCAAGTCGGAACTAATCTCCAAACTGTCGGTGCGACGTTCTAGCATTGAGGTATGGCAAAGAAGTCATCTCGCAAGGCCGCTTCGACCGGGAAAACCCCGGCCGTTCCCGCCGGTGAGGCGACCTACGCGGAGCTTCTAGCCCGCGGCACAAACATTGACGCCTTAATCGTTGAACATGTTACGGCTCAGGGCCCCGCAGGGCTCCTGGGCTTGGCCGCCGCGGTGAACACCTTCGGCGTCCTAGCCGACACCCACGAAGCAATGGCCGTAGTCCGCGCCTGCGAAGCACTGAAATCTGTCGTCACCGCTATGCAGGCCCAACACGCGATCAGCTACCAAGATTCCCTGATCAGCTACCACCGGGAGCTGGGGGTGCGGGAGAAGAACCCCGGATGGGGCTCCAACGCTGATATTGCTTTGGCCATGCATGTCTCCCGGCACCGCGGAGCGCAAACAGCCAACGAATACCGAATTCTGGTCGAGGATCTTCCCCGGACCATTCAAGGCATGCGCAACGGAGAGGTGACGTGGGAACAGGTGAAGGTGATCATCTCCGGCATTCGCCACCTCAGTGTGGATAGCCGGAGGATGATCGATGAATTGCTCTGGGAAGAGACCCACAATTGCTTCACCGCCGGAACTGCGAAACTTCGTGAGATGGTCACCTACTGGGCGCTGATCTTGGAACCAGCCGTTGAAGAAGACCTCGAGGCGAAAGCCGAAAAGGACCGGCACCTGGATATCTACCAGATCGATAAGTATTCGGTGCGGATCTCCGGCACCGCCCCACTGGAGCAAGGCATCGCGCTCAGGCAGGTGCTCGCCCGCAAGGTCGAAGAAGCCCGGGAGAATCCCGATGATAAACGCAACGCCTCACAGATCGGTATCGACTCGGTGTATGAGGAGATGACTGGGCTGAAGGCCGGTGGCAGTATCCCGGTGCAATTGCTGGTGGTCATGGATCATGCGACGCTCGGCGGCGGGTCCGATAACCCGGTGCTGCTACCGGGTGCCGGATACGTTAGTGCGGCGAAGGGTCGCAGTCTTTTGGCAGGGGATCCCAAGGATCCGGTTCAGGCGTGGTGGAGGCGGCTCTTCGTGGCGCCGACTACCGGGGAATTGGTGGCTATGGATTCTAAATCCCGCCGTTTTGGTGGGAATCTGAAGCGTTTCATTTCTTTCCGCGACCAATATTGCCGCACCCCGTATTGCAATGGGGCGATCCGGGACATGGATCATGTGGTGCAGGTGCGAAAGAACGGGAAGACCACCGCAGCGAACGCAGCAGCCAGGTGCGGCCCATGTAATCAGAACAAGGAAGCACCCGGATGGGTAGAAACGCCGGTACCGGGGGATCGACATAGCTTCAAAATCATCACCCCGAGCGGACATACCCATATTGCGAAGGCACCACCCCTGCTGGGGATCAACACCCCGACGAAGTTGACGCCACCTGTTTCCCGGAGGCCGGGACCTCAACGAAAATAAACCCAGATCCTCCGAAACACCCCTGATATCACGCGAGCACTTTAGCTGAGGCACGCGGCACCACCACCTGCGATATCAGAATGACGAGGGGCTCGACCGTTCTCTTCCATCGTTGAGTCCCTCGGAAGCCCGCATGTACCTAAGCTTTGTGTGGAAAGATCAGGACATTCGCAACCGGTGCTGGGTGGACCATAACTCTGCGCCCGCGGCAGGACCTGCGGCCATTACCCGACGACGCGACTATGGTCTGCCTGGATACTGAACGCTATTTCACGGTTACCGTCGAGTGCGCAGGCGTCCGAAGCTATCTGCTCTCAGCCCTCGAGTGCGTAATCCACCTCGGAGCGCAACGGCCACCGGGTGACTGACTCGAACGGGTCGGTGTCGCGGGGGTGTGCCGCTTCCATCAATTCATGGGCAACATCCAGTACCAAGGCGCCTAGCTGGCCCTCATAGATCATCAGGCTGATGCGCAGCGGCGTGCCATCGGCACTAGTGAAGTCCGCATGCACCGGGAAAGTATAGTTTCGCGGAAGAGTGAGAGCGGCATCTTCCGGAACCACGAAGGACAGCTCGGAGGTGAATTCTCCGTCGTCGCCCCAATATTGTTCCTTGGCCTCAGTGAGTTGCTCGCGCAGGACGCTCGAACCGTATTCGTCGGTGGCCTCAAGCAGGCCAGCCACCAGGTCCCGGACCTCGCTAGTCAGCTCGCGCTCGGGGGCTTCGGCGAATGCGTCTCCGATGATATTGGTTCCGGTCCTGTTCTTGGAAGGCGATTCCATCAGTTCCATGGCGGCAAGCAGGACCCCGGAGCCAATGGCCATCAGCGGGCGGGGGTTCTTGATGCCGCGGCGCACTAGGGATTGATGGATCTTCGCATCGACAACAAAACCGAACTTGGTGCCGGCCATGCTCAATGCGGCCAGGCCGAGTGCCACCGAACCCCGAAATGCCTTTCCCGGGGCAAACCCGTCCCTCGGAGAAGTCGCGAACCAGCCCACAGCAGCGAGGCCCGCGCCGCTGCCAAGGTAGATTCCCGCCAGCGTTCTGGGACGCAGCTTGGCTGGGTCAACCAGCGTCAAGGCTCCGCCTGCCACACCCATCAGGAGCGAATTGCCAAGTCGTGAGCGGAATGTCGGTGAAGCCTTTTCTACGTAATCTGCCATTTGACCAGCGTACAAGCTAACTTCCGACGCAGCGGGTCGACGCACGGCCGTGCTCATAACCAGAGTGCCGTGCCCAAGCCCTTCCTCGCAGCGATCCGTGGGTGCTGCGTCACGGGGCGGCGGCCGAATTTCGCCACTGTGATGACAGCTTCTCTTTCGGTCTGGAAGATCCGTAAACCACCAGCTTGAACAAAAACGACAGTCGCCGACGACACGCCGGCAGCTGCCCGGTTCCACGGTGGTCACGAGATGCACCCCTCGTGTCCCGAGCTACCGGCGGATCGCTTCCTCATCCAAAGAAGACGATGATCAGCAGACCGGATTAGAAGGTCCACGACACATTTTTGAATTGGATGCCAGCTGGGCACAGCCTGAAGCTAAACTGAGCAGCTGATCACTCGTTAGCAAACTTCATGTAGGGGGAATCTCATTGTTCGGGGGAAATGAAGCGACCAGTAGGGCCGCGCAAAGAATGGGCAGAATCGTTGCCGGCGTAGTGGCATTCGGATTTGTTGTCACCGGATGCACGCAGGCGCCGCCACCGTCAACGGACCATGGCGATGGGGCCACCGTCGTCCGGGTCATCGACGGCGATACGATCGTGGCTGACCTCTCGGGGACCGAGACCACGGTGCGGCTGTTGAACATCGATACGCCGGAAACCAAGCACCCGGACAAGCCGGTTGAATGCCTGGGACTTGAGGCCACCGAGTACACCAAGACGCTGTTGGCGCCCGGTGACAAGATCGAGTTGGCCTACGATGTCAGTCGACTAGACCCCTACGGTAGAACACTTGCCGGTGTCTACAAGGAGGGGAGTCTGGTCAACGCGGACATCGCTGCTGCTGGTCTCGGTGTCGCGGTCCTCTTCCAGCCCAACGAACGCTTCTACGCCGAAGTTCTGGCCGCCGAGCAACAAGCGCAAGATGGCAGCAAGGGACTGTTCGGGGCAGATGTCGCGTGCACGATTCCGGCCATGGTTGAGGACGCGATTGCTGGGCTCGAGGAGCTTGAAGAATCCGTGCCGGCCAACGCCGATGCCGTTGGATCGGCGCTGGGCGTCGTTACGGCCGCGATTGTGGCAGGAAAGGCCAAGAGTGCAGCATTACAAGCGCTGGATTCCACTGGAGATGCGGTGCAGGGTGCAGTGTGGGCAGCACGAAAGTCCTCCTATGCCCCGTTGCTCGCCGCGGCCATGAAACGGGCCACCTCAATTGAAGAGGACCTCACGACCAAGCAAGCTGCACTGGCCCAGGCCAAGAAGGAAGCCGACGCTCGGAAACAGGCCGAGGCGAAGGCAGCTGCCGCAAAGCAAGCGAAGGCCGAGGCTGCCGCAAAGGCAAAGGCAAAGGCCAAGGCGGAACGCAAAGCTGTCGCTGCGCGTCAAGAGGCGGCGCGAAAGAAGGCAGCCGAAAAGAAGGCCGTCGAGAGCCGGAGACAGTCGACTCCGAAGCCGACATACCGGCCTCCGGTCCAGAAAGCCAAGCCTCGACCCCAACCAAAATCAAAGTCGAAACCAAGAAGCGGCAGTTCCAAGGACGGTTACACCGGTCCGCGCTGCTACGCGCCCGGTGGCAAGACCTATAAGCCGTGTGGATCAAAGAAGTAGAGACCGTCGGTGGGCGGGGCATCGCTTCCGGTGTCCCGGCACACGGGCGACTTGCGTTAAGGATTGTCGCGGTAGGTTCCCCTCCAGCCCTCGCCATGTCCTCGTCGGGTATTCCTTGCTAGACTCCGCGGCAAGTGGCGGCACGCCGGGTGCCGCCGGAGAAGGAGTTGTGACATGGACGAGCTGCAGCAACAGCTTCCTCCGGATCTTGCCGAACTTGCCGAGCAATTCGCATCCGCTGCCGCTCCATTCGAGTCGGAGCGCGACGAGGACACGGCAGCCGACGGACACGCGGCGATGCTCGAGATCGCGGGTTTCCTGGTGGGCGTTGTCGGACTCTTGGTGTCCCTGATCGGCGTCTACACCTCCGGCACCGAGGCCCGGCGCAAGCGTGTTCCGGACTTCGAGGAACTGCTCGATGCCTTGGTCGCCGGAACCATCACGGCCGAACAGGCAACAGCCGTCTTGGCCCGCTGGAAGCCCGAACTCACCCCGGTGGAAGTGGCCGAGCAACTCGAGAGCGGGAACATCGACCGCTACAAACGTGTCCTGAGTCTGCTGGGCTACCCGCCGGAAGTCGTCGATCAGATCCTGCAGTCGAGCTTCGGGAAGATCGCCGATTTGGCGAAGAACCCCTGAGACCGAGGTTGATTGGCACCATCGCTGCGTTCTTTAGTCGCCGCACGCTCTCGAGTCGGAGGGTGATCTCAAGCGCTCCTTGATGCTGACACGGATTTCCGTTGCAACGTCCGGGATGGTTCACGGCCAGGGTCTCCACGTGGTTGGCGCAACCCTCAGCAAGGGAAAATCCCTTGGCCCGGCGGGTAAGAGGTGCGAGGCAGATGGTGTGGTGGCGTCCATTTCGAACTATCGCCTCGACGCGTAAGTTAGTGGCTGGAAATGCCCCCACTACTGCTTGAGGACATGGAGCCATGAGTACATTTTCAGATCGGAACCGCACCGCACTGATCGTGATCGACGTCCAAAACGATGTTGTAGCCGAGGCCTACCGGCGCGAAGAAACCATCGAAAACATCAGCACTCTGGTGATACGTGCCCGCGCGGCCCGGACACCGGTCATCTGGGTGCAGCATTCCGATGAGGAGCTCGTCAAGGGCAGTCCCGGATGGGAGATCGTTCCGGAGCTGTCGCCGGCGGCGGACGAGCCGAGGATCGAGAAGATCTACGGGGATTCCTTTGAAGCTACCAATCTTGAGCAGACGCTTGCCTCCGCCGGCGTCGGCAAGCTGGTGGTCTCCGGTGCCGAATCGGATGCCTGCATCCGCTCGACCGTCCATGGGGGCTTCACCCGCGGCTACGACGTGACGCTGGTATCTGATGCGCATACCACCAGCGATATGACCGAATGGGGAGCTCCCGCACCCGAGGTCGCCATCTCCCACATCAACCTCTACTGGCAATTCCAAGGTGCGCCACAGCGCACGGCAGCCGTCGTGGCGACAGACTCCGTCGATTTCGGTTCCTGACCTCGGACCTCCCTAGCCCTGGCTGATCCGGGCTGCCCACACCGTGCGACTGCCGCGCATCGCTAGGTCGTTGCGCTTGAACACCGACTGGGGTCCGTCATCGTCCAACAGCATTTCCAGGTCCTGCAGGTCCGCGACGCTCAGCGAGTCTTGGAGCGCGGCGTGCATCCGGGATAGCCACCGGTGCGCGGCACGCGCCACCAGCTTCTGGTCATCATCGATGGCGTAGTCGAAGGTGCGTTGCTCGATCATGGCCATCCCCGCGTTGTGGATCGGACCGGCCCAGTCCGGGTGGGCGTTCCAGCTGGCGCTGTCCGCGGCCTCGTGGCATCGTTCCTCCAGGCCAGGGACGCCGAATCCCAGCTCCCGGGGCAAGTAGCGGGGGAATTTGTCCATCTCCACGACCACCAGCATCCCGTCGGCGGACAGCGTCGTGGCGATGTGCTCGAAGACCCGTGCCGGGTTGCCCATGTGGTGCATGGAGGATGCGGCCCAGACCAGGTCGACGTCCTTGGCTTCGGGCCACGCCTGGTCCAGGTCCACCTGGGCAGTGGAGATACGCGGGCTCAGCCCGTGTTCATCAGCCGTCGCAACTAGCCGCCCAAGCATGAACTCGGACTGGTCGACAGCCAGGACGCTTGCTTCCGGGAAGGTGCGGGCCAGACCGAGTGTGCCGGTGCCCGTTCCGGCGCCCAAGTCCATGATGCTGCGGGGGTTCTGGTGGTGCCCGGCGGTCCACTCAAAGATCTGCCGCAGGTGCTCTTTCAGGAGCAGGGCGTCGAGGTCGAGCATCTGGGCCATGCCCTGCTCATCGGAATGCTGGTGGTCGTTGTGGCTGCCGTGAGCGTGCGGGTGGTGGCCGGGTGAGTGTTCGTGGTGCGTCGTCATGATGCTAGCCTAACCATTGCATGCGCTGGTGGCATACACTCTTGCGTATGACGCAAGAAGATCTTTCCATGGACACCGTGATCCGCCAACGACTCAAGGGTCTGCGACTGGCCAAGGGCTGGTCACTGGATGCGCTGGCCGCCCGCTGCTTCATGAGCCCCTCGACACTGAGCCGCATCGAGACCGGGCATCGCCGCATCGCCCTGGATCAGCTGGTTCCCCTGGCCAAGGCCCTGGGCACCAGCCTGGACCAGCTGGTGGAGCCCACCAGTGATGAGGACGTGGTGATCCGCCCCGAGCCCGAACACCAGGTAGGGCTCAGCGTCTGGATGCTCTCTCGTGAGCATTCGTCCAATGGAACCACGGTGGCCAAGATGCGCATCACCCCCGAACGCACCATGGCTAATCTCGAGCTCAGCGTGCACCCGGGCCGCGAATGGTTCACGGTGCTCTCCGGAACCGTGTCCCTGGTGCTCGGCGAGCGCACCATCCTGGTGGGTGAAGGGCAGGCTGCCGAATTCTCTACGATGGTTCCGCATCGTATTGGCGCCCACGAGGGGCCGGTGGAGATCCTGACGATCATGGACCACGGCGGTGAACGTGCCCACCTGCACCCGGAGCACGCAGCGGACTAGGTTCGATCCTCGGTGCGCGACCGGCTTCCGGAAATCCGGTGCGCCGAGGCGGCGGCTTGCGTGAGCACCTCAAGGGCTTCGGCCAGCACCGGCTGGGAACCGCTGCCCCGGCGCACCACGGTGCGGATATGCCGCGAGGGGGCCGGATCCCCGCGCAGCGGCACCCGGGTGATCGGATACCCGGCCGGAATCCTGGCCAGTCGCGGGATCAGGCACACCCCGAAGCCTGCGGCCACCAGCGCCGCAGCGGTGTCCCATTCGACCGCCTCGTGGGCCACCATCGGGGTGAAGCCAGCCTCGGCACAGGAGTTGAACACCAGTTGGCGGTGTGGACGCCCGGGACGATCAACGATCCATGGTTGGTCCGCGGTTTCCGCCAGCCCCACCGCGGGCCGGGAAGCCAGCGGGTGGCCCCCCGGAACCAGCAGTTCCAACGGGTCATCGAGTAAGAAGTGTTGGTCGAAGCGGCTATCGGCCGTCGGCGGGGTGGCCTCGGTGGAGACGATCACCGCAAGGTCGGCATCGTCGGCCAGCAACAGGTCAAAGCATTCGGAGGGGTCTGCCTCGATGATCCGCACCTCCATCGCCGGGCGACTGGCCCGCAGCGCGGTGACCACCGCGGGCAGCAGGGCCGCGGCGCCGGTGGAAAATCCGCAGATCCGTAGCGAACCGGCGTAGCTGCCGGATTCGGCGGCCAGCAGCCCGCGGATATGTTCCCAGCTGGAGAACAGCGAATCGACGTGGCTGAGCAGGATGCGCGCGGCCGGGGTCAACCGGACCCCGCGGCCCTGCGGGACCAACAGCATCACATCGAGGTCCTCACCAAGGGTGCGCAACTGGTGGGAAACGGCGGAGGGTGTGTAGTGCAGGGCCTTAGCGGTGGCGGTGACAGTCCCGTGGGCAGCAAGCATGCGCAGCACGTGGAGCCTCGGATCGATCATGCAAGAAGATTACACGGTAGCTTGCGAATTCGTTTGCTGGTACTCATCAATGATGCGCGTCACACTTAAGCCAACGGGTCCGAGGGGATCGGGGTACCCGGAGAGCGGAAAGGGCGCCCACATATGAAACTTACGGACCCACTGCTCGAGCCGTTTACGCTGCGACACTTGACGCTGCGCAACCGGATCGTGAGCACCTCCCACGAGCCGGCCTACGCCGAAAACTCGATGCCCACCGACCGCTACCGGGCCTACCATCTGGAACGCGCCAAGGGAGGAGCGGCCCTACTGATGATCGGCGGATCGGCAGTGGTTTCCCCCGACAGCCCGCCGTCCTTCGGGAACCTGCAGCTGCACCGCGAGGAGATCTCCGGCTGGCTGGCCAAGCTCACCGCCGAGGTCCATGAGGCAGGGGCAGCGGTGATGTGCCAAATCACCCACCTGGGACGACGCACCAGCAACTACGCCGGAGAATGGCTCCCGGTCCCGTACCCCTCGGCCATGCGCGAGCCGGCACACCGGGCCTTCCCCAAGGTCGCCGAAGACTGGGATATGTACCGGATCGCCTCCGACTACGCCGCAGCTGCGGTACGCTGCCGGGATGCGGGCATGGACGGGATTGAAATCCAGTCCTACGGGCACTTCATGGACGCCTTCCTGTCCCCGGCCACCAACGACCGCACCGATGCGTGGGGCGGCAGCTTCGAAAAACGTCTGGCCTTCCCACTGCTGGTGATCAATTCGGTGCGCGAGGCCGTGGGCCCGGACTTCATCCTGGGCATCCGGATGTCCATGGACGAGGACAAGGCAGGCGGGCTGGCCGCACCCGAGGCAATGGCAGCACTGCACCGCTACATCGAGGCGGGCATCGACTTCCTCTCCGTGATCAAGGGATCCATCGAATCCGACGCCTCACTGGCCAAGGTCATCCCCTCCATGGGTTCACCTGCAGCCCCGTTCCTGGACTTCGCTGGCTCCATCAAGGCACAGATCGGAATCCCGGTAATGCATGCCTCGAAGATCGCCGACGTGGCCACGGCCCGGCATGCGGTCTCCCACTCTCTGCTGGACCTGGTGGGGATGACCCGGGCACAGATCGCCGACCCCTATCTGGTCGCCAAACTGGCCGCAGGCGCCGAGGAGAGGATCCGTCCCTGCGTGGGAGCCAACTACTGCCTGGATTCCATCTACGCCTCCGGGGATGCCAAATGCATCCACAACCCCTCCACCGGACGGGAACTGAGCCTGCCACAGCTGATCCCGCCCTCCACACAGCCGCCGAAGAAGGCTGTCATCATCGGGGCAGGGCCCGCCGGCCTGGAATGCGCCCGGGTGCTGGGCGAACGCGGGCACCAGGTGGTGCTCTTCGAAGCCGATGACGCCCCCGGCGGACAGGTGCGCATCGCCGCCACCATCCCGCGGAGACGGGACCTGCAAGGCATCATCGACTGGCGGGTCAGCGAGGCACGGCGGGCCGGGGTAGAGATCCGCTACGGGGTCTATGCCGAGGCCGAGACCGTGCTGGCCGAGAACCCCGACGTGGTCCTGGTGGCCACCGGGGGAATGCCCAACCACGACTTCCTACCCGAGGGCGGGGAACTGACCTCCGATGCCTGGGACGTGCTGGGGCACCTGACCCGGATCCCGGACAGCGTGCTGGTCTACGACGACAACGGCGCAGAACCGGGCATGGACGCGGCCGAGAAGCTTGCTGCCGCCGGAGCCCGGGTGGAAATCATCACCCCCGAGCGCATGCTCGCCCCGGATATTGGGGCCATGAATTCCCCCGCCTACCTACGAGCCTTCTCCGAGAACAACGTGGCCATCACTCTGGCGCACCGGCTGCGTTCGGTCGGCCAGGAACCCGATGGCACATTCACCGCCGTGCTCTACAGCGAATACTCCGGCCTTGAGTCCATTCGCACCGTGGACCTGGTCATCACCGAACACGGGACCTTGCCCAATGACGAGCTGTACTTCGACCTCCTGGGGGATTCGACCAATGCAGGGGAGATCGACTATCCGGCACTGCTGGCCGGGAAGGCGCAACCGCAGGGCAAGAATCCCAAGGGTAAGTTCGCGCTCTATCGGGTGGGAGATGCAGTGGCCAGCCGGAACATCCACGCCGCCATCTACGACGCCCTGCGATTATGCCTCCCCATCTGAGCACCACACCCCAGCGGAACACCACCTCACCCAGCCAGGAAAGGACACACCATGACCACAACACCGGTCCATCACCTACCACCGGCGTATGAGCCCACCGCCGAGATCACCGCGCTGATCGCCCGGCGGGTGCCAGGGTTGTGCCTCGAGGCCCCGTTCTACACCAGTGAGGACATGCTCGCGATCGACATCTCCGAGATCTTCGCCAAACACTGGATCTTCGTGGCCACCGACGCCGAAATCCCCGAACCCGGGGACTACCTCACTATCTCGGTGGGCCCGCACTCGGTGATCCTGCTGCGCGATGACGACGAGGAAATCTCCGCGCTGCACAACGTTTGCCGGCACCGCGGGGCCAGGATCCTGAATGACCCATCCGGATCGGTCGGCAACCTGGTCTGCGGCTACCACCACTGGACCTACGGCTCCGACGGGTCCCTGCTGCACGCCGACTCGCAACCGAAGGACTTCGACAAAACCCTCTTCGGGCTGCGGAAGGTCGCGGTGCAATCGGTGGCCGGGCTGATCTTCATCTGCCTCTCCAACGCTCCGCCGGAAGACTTCGCCTCCGTCGCGACGCGCATCGAACCCTACCTCGCACCGCACCAGCTGCGCCGCACCAAGGTCGCCGCCCAGGTGGACCTGGTGGAGGACGGCAACTGGAAGCTGGTGATGGAGAACAACCGGGAGTGCTACCACTGCGACGGACATCCCGAACTCTCCTGCTCACTGTTCCCCACCTACGGGTATGAACCCGACGGACTGCCGCCTCGGCTCCGCCCGGCCTACGACAGGTACCTGGCCGCGGAGGCCGACCTGATCCAACGCTGCATGGAGCATGACCTGCCCTACCAACAGATCCAAGAACTGCGCGGACGCGCCACCGGATTTAGGATCCAACGCGAACCCATGGACGGGGCCGGGGCATCCTTCAGCCCCGACGGAACCCCATTGAGCAGCAAGCTGCTCGGGGAGCTGACGGAGCCCACGCTGGGACGATTGTCCATGCACTGGCAACCCAACGCCTGGTTCCATGTGCTCTCCGATCACGCGGTGACCTTCTCGGTGCTTCCGCTGGCGCCCAACAAAACCCTGCTGCGCACCACCTGGCTGGTCCACGAGGATGCGGTAGAAGGCGAAGACTACGACCTCGAGGATCTGAAGCGGGTCTGGCAACGCACCAACGAGCAGGACCAGACCTTTGTGCGCCGCGCCCAGCTCGGTGTCACCAGTCCCGCCTATATCCCCGGCCCCTACGCACCGAACGAATACCAGGTGGAGGACTTCTGCTCCTGGTACATCGAACGCCTGCGGGTGGGTACCGGCATGGAAGGGGAATCATGACCCAGGAACTGCAGTATCTCAGCCTCGCCGCGGCGGCCCCGCAGCTAGCTTCCGCCCCGGCCGAACCCGCGCCCCGGGTGCTGCGGTGTACCGGCACCCGGGCGGAAACCGCGGCGGTGACAACGTTGATGTTCGAACCCGCCGACGGGCAGTTTTTTGACTGGCTGCCGGGACAGTATCTGACCCTGAGCCTGGACACCGCACACGGGCAGCTCAGCCGCTGCTACACCATCAGCTCCATTCCCGCCGAGGGGCTGGAAATCACCGTCAAGGCACTTTCCGGTGGGCCGGCCTCCAGCTGGCTGCACGATTCGTTGGTCCCGGGTACCGTGGTCGAGGCACACGGTCCCTTGGGTTCCTTCACCCCCGCCGCGCTCGCCGGAGCATTGCCCGGCCCACTACCGAGCTACCTTTTCCTGGCGGCAGGCTCGGGCATCACCCCGCTGAGGTCCATCACCCGGGCACTGCTGGAGTCCGGTGCCCCGATCGATGCGGTGCTGCTCTATAGCGCCCACGATCCAGGGGACGTGATCTTCCACCGCGAGTTGCGCGCCCTCGACGGCGCCGGCGGCCTCCGCGTGGAAACGATCCTGAGCACCGGTTCGGTGCCCACCACCGGGCTCCCGCGTGCACCGGGCCGGCTAGATGCGGCGATGTTGCAGGAGTTGGTGCCCGATGTGCAGCTGCGCGAAATCTTTGCCTGCGGTCCGCCGGAGTACCTCGAGGCGGTGCGCGGGATGCTTGACGCCGCCGGTGTGGACCCTTCGGCACTGCACGTGGAAAGCTTTGATATCGCCGACCATGCCCCGGCCAACACCGTGGCCCAGCCGCTTGAAGCGGCACGAGACAGACAGGTGTTCAGCGTCGAGTTTGTGCGCAGCGGTCGAACCATTGACTGCCCGGATGATACCTTCGTGCTTGATGCTGCCTTGGCCGCCGGGATCCCGGTGCCCTCGTCGTGCGCGCTGGGGATGTGCGGGACCTGTAAGTCGGGTCTGCTGCAGGGCACTGTGGAGATGAACCATGCCGGGGGGATCAGACCCAAGGAAATTGCCGCGGGCAAGATCCTGATCTGTTGCTCCACGCCAACCGGCGACCTGGTCATTGACGCCTAGGCGCCGTCCTGCAGAAAAACCTCGGGCCGCAGCTTCCCGCAAAAAGGGGAAGATGCGGCCCGATCACTAGCGTGCGCGATCTACGGGGGAGTTAGACAGGATTTACCGGCCAGACTCGGCCCGCGGTTCAGGTGTTACTTGGCTTCGTCCTCGGTGATACCGAAGAGCTCGGGGCTATCGGTCATGGTGCGACCAAGCTTCCACTGGTTCCTGAAGAGCCCCACGGGATTCCCGTTCGACCGGTAGACGACATCGATGGCTGCTGCCTTGGCGGTCTGTACCGGATCCGGGCCGTAGAGGTCCCGCGCCATTTCGTAGGGAAGTGCCTCTTCGACGACGGCCGGGGCGTTGAACTCGCGCTTCAGGCGATCCAGGGCCACGTCGAACTGCAAGACGCCGACGGCCGCGAAGATCGGCGTCTGGCTCGTCCCGAAGCCGCGGTAGAGAACCTGGATGGTGCCTTCTTCTTCGAGGTGGGAGATTCCCCGGGCGAAGGCCTTGGAACGGCTGGGATCCAGGCCGCGCACCATGCGAAAGTGCTCGGCGTTGAAGTGCGGCAAACGCGGAAAGGCAACAGCCTCACCGGCGTGTACCGTGTCGCCGATCCGCAATCCGCTGGCGTTGCTGAAGCCCACCACGTCTCCGGGCCAGGATTCATCCGCCGAATCGCGATCCCTGCCGCTCATGTGGTGGGTGTACTTGGAGGAAACGGGCTTACCCGAGGATTCGTTGCGTAGGGTCATTCCCCGTTGGAAGGTCCCGGAGCACACCCGGACAAAGGCAAGTTTGTCGTGGTGCGCCGGGTTCATCCCCGACTGCATCTTGAAGACGAATCCGGAGAAGTCCGAATCCAGTGGGCGCAAGGTGCCCCCCGTATCCGGGCGCGGACCTGGTGCGGGCGCCCGGTTCACCAGGAAATCCAAGAGCGGGGCAACCCCGAAGTTTGATGCCGCGGCAGCGAAAAGCACCGGCGTGGCCCGACCGGCCAAGAATTCTTCCGAATCGAAGTTGCCATTCAGAGAGACGGCAATGTCGCAGTCTTCGCGGGCGGCCTCCCACGCATCTCCGGCGTCCACGGCGGCCTCTTCGGGGCTCATGACATCTGCCTGTGCGAGACTGGCGCCGGCATTCGTGCGAGATAGGCGCGTGTAGTTTCCGCTCTCCGGGTCGTAGAGTCCACGGAAGTCGCCCGCGATGCCCACGGGCCAGTTCAGCGGCACCGGCAGCCGGCCGGTGGCTTCCTGGACCTCATCGAGCAGCTCCAGTGTTTCCTGGCCGGGACGGTCCCACTTATTGAACACGGTGACCACCGGTAACCCGAGTTCCTTGCAGACGGCAAAGAGCTTCAGGGTCTGGGTTTCCATGCCTCGTGAGGAATCGACCAGCATGATGGCGCAATCCACGGCGGTCAGCACCCGGTAGGTGTCCTCGGAGAAGTCGGCGTGCCCCGGGGTGTCAAGTAGGTTGAAAATGACATTTCCGTGTTCGAACCGCAAGGCCGTGGAGCTGATGGAGATCCCGCGTTCGCGTTCCATGGTGCCCCAGTCGGACATGCTCGCATGGCGCCCCTGCTTGCCGTGCGTCACCCCTGCCTCCGTGATGACCCGCGCATGCAATGCCAGAGCCTCGGTCAAGGTCGACTTGCCGGCATCGGGGTGCGCAATGATGGCAAAAGTCCTGCGTCTGCGGGCTTGGTGATGCACATCATTGTCATTGGTGGAAGGAGAGTCGTAATCAGTCAAAATGCCGGGAACCATGCCTACGAGAATACCCTCGTGTGAGGGTTCCACTAAGCCACGAGACCTCGCAGTGAACACCTCGGGCTCGAATCTGTCCAGTGAAAAGACCCGTCGGCGGCCAGGAACATCACCTTTGGGATTCGCGGTCGGCCGAGGACCCAGCTCCTTTCCGACCGATGGTTCCGGCGGAAGAGCAACTCCAACCCAACGGGCGGCAGCTGCACGGGCTGGACAGGGCAGCGAAGGCGCGCCGCTGTTGGGGTAGCAGGGGTTCAGGACGATCAACGCCTCGCAGTGTGGTCCCGCGAGGGTGCGGGTCCTATCCGCTACGGTATTCGCCTCTCTGACCGGGGTGTATCCCTGGGTGAAGGAGCCCATGGACAAATTTTCCTGGACCAGATCCATAGATCAGCTGTTGACGGCCATGGCATCGCATAGTGGTCCAGACGCAATCCAGCAGAAGACATGTGAAGAGACACAGGGTTTGGGTGGTCACAAGGATTTTTGGCCTGCGGCTGAAGTGCTTTTGCACGCCACTGCCGCGGTTCTTCCAGACCCCTTTAGGGTTGTCTTCAGGTGAACCCTAGTAGAGTAAAACCTGTCCCGGAGACTCCCAAGGAGAACATCATGTTGAACCCGCTCGACCTCGGCTCGACCTCATCCACGCAGGTAGGAAACCCCCTGGAGTTGGTACCGCCGAAGCCTGTTGCCGAAGTCACGGTTCATGCTCCGGAAAAGGTCGGCGGCATGATCCTGGTGGATGCAGACGCGCAGCGGAAGCACTCCGAGAACGCCAAAAGTTTTCTTGATGACTTGTTGGATACACCCCTTCAGAGCCCAGATTTTCAAACCAAGTTGGCGCAGTTGACGAAGCTGGGCGAGGGGACGATGCAGCAGGCCAGCGCCTCATCCAACCGCATGCTGAAGAGGCCCGCAGCAGCCCTCGCAGCCACTGGCGCGGACCCTGCATCGCGTACCGGCAACAGCTTGGAGGAACTTCGACAAATCGTCACCGAACTAGATCCCAAGCGTCACGATTTAACCGGTACGAAGCGTTTTCTGAAGTTCCTGCCCGGCGGCAGCGCCGTGCAGCGGTACTTCCTGAAGTACGAGTCGGCCCAGGAGCAGCTTGACGCCATCACCAAGGCGCTCAAGGGTGGGCAGGACGATCTTCGGCTGGACAACGCTGCCATTCAGACCGAACGAGATGCCCTCTGGGCTGCGATGGGGCAGCTGGCGAACTATGCCGTGCTCGCGAGTCATCTGGGTGACGGTTTGGAGAAGCGGATTGACGAGCTGCGCAACAGCGGCAGGGTGGATGAAGCCACGACTCTGGAAGCAGATGCCCTCTTCTACGTCCGACAGCGCCACCAGGACCTATTGACCCAGATGGCAGTGTCCATCCAGGGGTATTTGGCTCTTGATGTGGTCAAGAAGAACAACTCGGAGCTGATCAAGGGTGTGGATCGAGCGCTTGACACCACGCTATCGGCGCTGCGCGTAGCAGTGATCGTTGCGCAAGCCTTGGCTCAGCAAAAGATCGTTCTGGCGCAAATCGATGCCCTCAACTCGACGACGTCGGATTTGATCGTTTCGACCTCGGAGCTTCTGCGTTCCCAAGGGGCAAGCATTCATCAAACTGCTGCCCAAGCCTCGATCGATTCCACCAAGTTGCAGCAAGCCTTCGACAATGTATTCCAGGCCATGGATGAGATCGACAGGTTCAAGACGGAGGCAGCTCAGTCGATGAAACAGACGGTGCAGGTTCTTGAGGGTCAAGTAAGCCGCGCGCGACATCAGCTTGAGCGCAGCCACGCCTCTGACGAGGCCACTACTCACATACGAAAGGCGTAGAAATGTCACGCCTCACTGCAGGAAATATCTTCAGGGTAGTGCTTGCATTCGTTTTTTGGCTTTTCACCGCTTTCTACGTGCTTGTCATCGGGGTAGGTGCCAAGAAAAAGAAGGTGATTTTTGAGGGTTTGCTCTACGCCGCCGTTTTCATTGCTGCCCTTTCCATCTCTGGGGCCAGCGGTGCTTTTGCCGGTATCGGGGTTATGGGCTTGTCGGCCGTGCGTTCATACATGCTTCGCGATCTCTGGCTCCCCAGAAGGATTCGAAAATCACAGCGTCGCGAGACTTTCCAGGCCTACGCACCTACGCCTATTCCCTCCCAGCAGCCCCCGGCGGCCACTTCGGCGGCTGGGTTGTCAGACGATCTGGGGAACACTCTGATTTGGGTGAGCTCACAGGCCAAGGCGAACAAGCGCCGACTTCCGGCTGATACGTACATCACCATCCTGGAAACATGCCAGCTGTTGGACTCGGTCATTGACGCGGAAAACCGGCAACCGTCTGCCGATGCGCGCTTTGAGTATGAACTGGAAGCCGTCGTGAGAGAGTATCTGCCAGCGGTGCTTCAGGGATTCCTGGCCATACCGCCGAGCATGGTGGAAATCCGGCAACCCAACGGGAGAACCCCCAATGAGGAGTTGGCTGAGCAACTTCGCCTCCTCCTCGGACAGGCTGAAACGCTGCACTCCACCCGTCACAGCCAAACGTCTGCGGATCTCTCCACCACGGGCAACTTCCTCAGAGAGCGGTTCGGGCATCACCAGCCAGGCGGATTCGATTTCGGAATCAAGTAGGTAGATCGACGAAGAGTCACTGACCGTCAGGGGCCGGGTTGGGTCCCGGTGTCCCAGCGATGGCTGTGCCACGTGGTGCACGGGGGCAATGAAACCTCTGGGTGGCTCGCGCCGATACTTATCCCGGACCGAGACGTGCTCAACATGCTTCCGGTGCGGCGACCGCCGCAGCCTGATAGGCGGATTCGTCTGGTCTTGGGAAACCTACCAAGGTGTCATGGTTCAGGGGGCTGATGTGCCCGAACGGTGGAAGCTCGTCTTCCCCGCCCCTAGCTGGATTCAGACAGAAAGCTTCTTGGCCTGTCGGCGCCGGCGCATCACCAGATAGGTGGCCAGAGCCACGCACAACAGGTAGATCCCTGCAACCGCGGTCCAGCCTAGCTCGAAGCCACCGGCCGAACCGACCAGGGACCCCATCAGCAGCGGGCCGATGGTGAATCCGCCGAACTGCCCGGCCGTCACCATCCCGGTGGCCATACCTATGGAAGTGGATGGCACGCTGCGCACCACCGCGGCCATCAACACCACCGAGACCCCCAGTGCCGAGGCGCCATGGAAGGCCACCGCCAGCCAGAGCAGGGCAGCAGATTCTGTGGCGCCGGCGGCCAGGAACACTCCGGCACCGGCGAGCGCCATCAGCGCCAGCAGGAGCAGTAGCGGCGCCGCCGCCATACCCTTGGACATCATTCGCCCCCAGCCCACGCGTGCTGCCACGCCGATGGCACCGGCTACGGCTGCTGCCATCCCGCCAAGGAATACCGAGAAGTCCAGTTCACGTACTGCGAAGAGTGAGACGTAGACGTTGGTGGCTTGCACACCCATGCCGTTGATCAAGCCGAAGGCTGCCAACGCGTAGATCAAGAACTTCAGGTTCGTGGGTGGTTCCGTGGCCGACGCCCCGGCCCCGGCCGGGGTGGGGCCCACCGACGACGGAGCCTTGGACAACAGCGGAACGGCACTCAGCACCCGTAGCGACACAACGCCAAGCAGCACCGCGGCCACGGCCCCGACCCCGCTGGCCCCGTGCCATCCGATCCACGCGGCAAGGGCGGGGAAGCCCAAGGATGCCACCAGCTGGCTGACCTGCACCCCCGACTGCTTGATGCCGGTCCAGCCAATGCGCTGCTCCATCGGCACGCGTTCGGCCAGGATCCTGTTGGTCACCCCGTTCGGGAAGGACTGGGCCAGTCCTGCCACACCGGAGGCGACCAAGAGCAGCGGGTAGCCGCCGGGGATCGCGGCGAGCAGCAGGGCCACGGTGGCCAGCGAAAAGACGACTATCAGCAGTCGGCCATCGGGTTGCCGATCGGTGAAGCGACCGAATGCGGCGTTGCCGATGGTCCCGGCACCGAAACAGACGGTGGCCAGCAGCCCGAATTGGGCCTCGGAAATGCCGAGATCGGAAATGACCAGCTCACTGACGGCGCTGAGCCCATAGGTCAGTAGCGGACCGATGCTCACTGCCCCCAGCAAGATGGCCAGCAGGGAATATCCGGGGCGCCCGGCGCGTGCCGTCATCAAGGCGCTCCGCTCATCTCAAGTGCAAGTTTTCGGCGGGATCATCCCGACCAGATATCAGTGTTTCATACGGCCGCGGGGCCCACCAGCAGGCATGACCACCCTTGAATGAGATGTGGCGCGGTTCTGCGCCGGTGCCACCACCAAGGGGCGCGGGCAGTCTTGGCGAGCAAGCCGTTGAAGGAAGATCCGAAGGAAACTGACCCGGTGGTCAGCTCCCCGAAGAGGAGCGCGGTGGGGGTGCCGAGCCTGTTGGCCTCGATCCCGTTGGCGCTAAACGACATGGGTCCGGTGTGGGCAGCCAAGACGCTGCTGCGCATGAACCAGAAGGACGGCTTCGACTGCCCGAGCTGTGCCTGGCCGGACCCGCCGCACCGCGAGACGGCCGAATTTTGTGGGAACGGGGCCAAGGCCGTGTCCTGGGAGGCCGATCCGCTGACGGTGCCCCGCGAATTCTGGGCCGAGAACCCCGTTCCGGAGTTTTGCGCTCCCACGACCAATTCAATACCACCACCTATTCGCTCAACGACAGGTACCGCGGAGTGCACAAGGGCCGCAACGTGCTCTTTGTGAACGCCGCCGACCTCGCCGCACTGGGCCTGGCCGATGGTTCCTACGCGGATGTGCACTCCGTGGCCCCCGACCGGGTGGATCGGGTGCTACGTCGGCTGCGGATCATTTCCTACCCACGGCCGTAGGGTGCACGGCAAGCTATTTTCCCGAAGCAAGAGTGCTGGTTCCCTTGGATGCAACGACCGAAGGGTCCAACACCCCGGTGTCGAAATCCATCATCGTGGCCGTGTCCGTGTCCGTGGCCCTGGCCCTGGCACCAGCCTGAGGCAGGAGCTGGAGGCAGGGAGGGCAGCACAGCGCGAATAACTGCCTGTTGAATACTGCCATCTACGGGGTCATGATGAAACTTGGCTACAAACTTGCCACGGTTGCCGTCGGAGCCCTGCTCACGGCAACCACTCTCACCGCCTGCGGGTCCAGTGATCCGGAGACGACGAGCAGCGATGGATCGGCCGGCCCGGCCGTGGAGATCGGACTGTTGCTCCCCGAAACCAAGACCACCCGTTACGAGCCCTTCGACAGGCCTCTGTTCGAGGCCAAGATGAAGTCGCTGGGCAACTACGACGTCGCCTATTCCAACGCCGCGCAGGACGCCGCCAAGCAGCAGCAACATGCCGAGTCCGCACTCACCAACGGGGTCAAGGTCCTGGTCCTTGGCCCGGTCAACGCCCAATCTGCGTCCAGCATCGTGGCCGGCGCCACGGCGCCGGAGGTCCCGGTGATTTCCTATGACCGGCTGGTGGCCGGAACTCCGGATCTGGCCTACTACATCTCCTTCCACAACGAACAAGTCGGGGTGCTGCAGGCCAACGCCCTGATGGACAAGCTCACCAAGGACGGCACCAAGGATCCTTCGATCCTGATGGTCAACGGCTCGTCCGCCGACGGCAATGCGGTGCTCTTCACGAAGGGCGCCCACTCGGTGTTCGACAAGTCGGAGGTGAAGATCCTGGCCAAATACGACACCCCGGACTGGTCGCCAGATAAGGCGCAGGAATGGGTTGCCGGGCAAGTCACCCAGCACACAGGCCGATCGACGCGGTCTACGCAGCCAATGACGGCACCGCCGGCGGTGCAGTGGCAGCACTAAAGGCAGCCAACGTCGAACCGTGGCCGGTCATCATCGGGCAGGATGCAGAACTCACCGGCATCCAGCGGATCGTGTCCGGGGACCAATTCATGACCATCTACAAGGCCATCAAGACCGAGGCCGAACTGGCAGCAAAGTTCGCCGACCAGCTGGCCAGGGGAGAGAGTCCCACCGACTCCACCGACGTGGATGGGGTCCCGACCAAGCTGTTGACCCCGGTGGTCGTCACCAGGGAGAACATTATGGACACCGTGGTGAAGGACGGTTTCTACACGGTGGAGCAGATCTGTACCGCCGAATACGCCGACGCGTGCGCGGCGGCCGATATCAAGTAGCACCCACGGCCCTTGGCTCCGAGTGCAATTGCTCGCTGCGCTACATGATCACCGGTTCGGTGCTGCTGCTCGCGGTCATCATCGATTCCATGTCGCGTCGCTCGCGCCGGGCCGCGGGATGGGCCTGAGAGTGACAGGTCGGGTGCCGGATGCAGCGGTGCTGCTACTGCTCAGGTACGTCGCTGAAGCCGGGCCGCCAGGTCTTTGATGCGTGCGTGGATGTCGTCGCGCACCAATTCCATGCGCTGCCGGCCCTCGATGCCGCGTAGGGAGGGTTCATCGGTTTCCCAGGTTTCCACCCGGACTCCGTCGATCGCCGGCACCTTGGCCTCGGCGCCCAGAACCACCACAAGTCCGGCGGCCAGCATACTCTGCCGGGTCAGCATTTTGGGCTTCTGAGCGGTGATGTCAACGCCCAGGTCCAGCAGCACCTCGGCCGAGAGTGCATTGATGGCCGTGCCCGGCGTGGTCCCGGCCGAGGTGACGGTGACCCGATTGCCGGTTTCGTGTTTCATCAGACCGGCGGCCATCTGTGACTTCCCGCCGTTCTTGACGCAGACAAAAAGCACTGCTGGCCGGGTGTCGGCCGGCTGGTTCGCATCCACGCTCACACCTTTGGGGCCAGGGTTGCGGCCAGCGCGCCCAAGGCTCCGGGAACCAGCGAGTAATACGCCCAGACACCGCGTTTTTCGCGGTGCAGCAGGCCCGCCTCCACCATGATCTTCAGGTGGTGGGAGACCGTGGGCTGGCCCAGGTTCAGCGGTTCGGACAGGTCGCAGACGCAGGTCTCGGCCTCCGGGGAGGAAGATACGATCGAGAGGATGCGCAGCCGGTTCGGGTCGGCCAGCGCCTTGAATCGCAGGGCGAGGGCCTCGGCCTCACCGGCCAACAAGGACTCTTGTCCGTGGGCGGGGACGCAGCACGGAGCTTCCGATCCCTGGTCGGAAACCGCGGGGGTTTCCTGACGGGTGGGGGTGGCGACCGGTGTGGGCATGTGCCGTGCCTCGCTTTCTTGGGGCTCCCGGAGGGGAGATTGACAATCGTCGATATAGGCAAGGATACTCGATACATCGACACCCGTCGATGCCTAGCCTCCTGGAGTGAACTCGCCGTGACATCTCATGCCCCGCCCGCCGATACCCGGCAGCTGACCGCCAAGCTCTCCACGCTGGACCGCTACCTGGCGATCTGGATCCTGGCGGCCATGGCCCTGGGACTGGCCCTGGGCAGGCTCATTCCCGGACTGGGCGCGGCACTGGACTCCATCCAGATCGCCGGAATCTCGCTACCCATCGCGATGGGCCTGCTGGTGATGATGTACCCGGTACTGGCCAAGGTCCGCTACAACGAGACCGGCAAGGTGCTCAGCGACAAGAAACTCATGATCACCTCGCTGGTGATCAACTGGGTCCTGGCCCCGGCCTTCATGTTCGTTCTGGCCTGGATCTTCCTGGCCGACCTACCCGAATACCGCACCGGACTGATCATCGTCGGGCTCGCCCGCTGTATCGCGATGGTCTTCATCTGGAACGATCTGGCCTGCGGCGACCGCGAAGCAACGGCCGTGCTGGTCGCCATCAACTCCGTCTTCCAGGTCTTCGCCTTCGGCGCCCTGGGCTGGTTCTACCTGCAGGCCCTGCCGTCCTGGCTCGGACTGCCCACCACGAGTGCCGAATTCTCGATTCTCACCATCACGCTCTCCGTCCTGGTGTTCCTGGGTATCCCGCTGATCGCCGGGTACCTCACCCGCACCCTGGGGGAAAAGACCAGGGGACGCGACTGGTACGAGGATAAGTTCCTGCCCAAGATCGGTCCGTGGGCCCTCTACGGGCTGCTGTTCACCATTGTGCTGCTCTTCGCCCTGCAGGGCGATAACATCATTGCCAAGCCGCTGGATGTGGTGAGCATTGCGTTACCGCTGCTGGTCTACTTCCTGGTGACCTTCGGCGCCTCGATGCTCATCGGACGCGCCCTGCGCATGGGCTATGCCCGCACGACCTCCCTGGCCTTCACCGCGGCCAGCAACAACTTCGAGCTGGCCATCGCCGTGGCCATCGCCACCTTCGGGGTCACCAGCGGCCAGGCCCTGGCCGGAGTCGTCGGACCGCTCATCGAGGTCCCGCTGCTCGTGGCCCTGGTCTATGTCGCCCTGTGGTCCCGCAAGTTCTTTCCTTCTATCAACTCCGCAAAGGCCTCCGCATGAGCAGTACATCGAAGCCCTCCGTCCTGTTCGTCTGCGTGCACAACGCCGGACGCTCGCAAATGGCCGCAGCCTTCCTGAGCAACCTGTCCGCCGGGCAGATCGAAGTCCGCTCCGCCGGCTCACAGCCGGCCGACGCCGTGAACCCGGCCGCAGTTGCCGCCATGAACGAGGTAGGCATCGACATGGCGGGTGAAGCCCCCAAGATCCTCACCACCGAAGCGGTGAAGGAATCCGACGTGGTCATCACCATGGGCTGCGGGGACACCTGCCCGATCTTCCCGGGCAAACGCTACGAGGACTGGGTGCTCGAAGACCCCGCCGGACAAGGTATCGAGGCTGTCCGTCCGATCCGCGACGAGATCCGCACCCGCATCGAGGCCCTGATCTCCGAACTGCTGCCCGCAACCACGTAACGCACGCCCCGTCGGATCTCAGGAGCTCAAGAGCATGAACCAGCAGTACCCCGTGATCATCATCGGCGCCGGCCCCATCGGTCTGGCCGCCGCGGCACACCTGATCGAACGTCACCAGGACGTTCGTGTCCTCGAAGCCGGGCCCAGCGCAGGGGCGGCCATCCAAAACTGGGGGCACATCAAGCTCTTCTCCACCTGGAAATACAACATTGACGCCGCCTCCCGCCGGCTGCTGGAAACCCCGACAGGCACCTATCCCGGCGATTGGGTGGCACCTCGGGAAACCCGCCTGCCCACCGGCGCCGAGATGGTCACCAACTACCTTGAACCGCTGGCAGCCCACCCGGCGCTGGCCCCGAACATCAGCTACGGGCACCGCGTCACGCAGATCACCCGCATCCAGGCAGAGGGCAAGAGCGTGGACAAGACCCGCACCCAGGGCCGTGAGGATTCCCTCTTCCTGGTGCGCACACAAACCGCAGCCGGAACCGAGGACCTGCTGGCCCGGGCCGTCATCGACGCCTCCGGAACCTGGGACACCCCCAACCCGGTGGGTCGCTCCGGCATCGAAGCCATCGGCGAAACCGAGGCCCGCGCCTCCGGATTCATCACCTGCCCGTTGCCCGATCCACTGGGAACGGACCGGGAAGCCTTTGCGCGCAAAACGATCCTGGTCCTGGGTGCCGGGCACTCCGCTTCCAACACGCTGATCAGCCTGGGCCGGTTGCGCCAACAACACCCGGACACCACCATCCTCTGGGGTCTGCGCGGGGAAGCGAACCCGGTGAAGCTCTACGGCGGGGGAGCGGCGGATCAGCTGCCGGCCCGAGGCCAACTGGGCACCTCGCTGCGTCGTTTCGTCGAAAACTCCGACATCACCATCGTGGAAAACCTCTCGATCAGCGCCCTGGACATCGGCGAGAAGTTGACGCTGGACTTGGCCGGGGGCCGCAACCTCGTGGTTGACCTCCTGGTTCCTGCCACCGGATTCCGCCCGGACCTGGCCATGCTCTCCGAGCTGCGCCTGGATCTGGATACGATCGTGGAGGCACCCAGCGCGCTGGGCCCGCTGATCGATCCGGAATTCCACAGCTGCGGCACCGTCACCGCCCACGGCGAGTCCGTGCTGGCGCACCCGGAAGCCGACTTCTACATCGTGGGGATGAAGAGCTACGGCCGCGCGCCGACCTTCCTCATGGCCACCGGCTACGAGCAGGTCCGCTCCATCGCCGCGTCCCTGGCCGGGGACCGCGCCGCCGCAGAGAATCTTGAACTTCAACTTCCCGAAACCGGGGTGTGCTCCACCGACCTGGGTGGTTCCTGCGATGCCCCGGCCACCGGGGAACCAGCTGCCGCCTGTGGCACGGAGGAACCCGCAGCCGATTCCTGCTGCGGCACTCCCGTGCCGGTGTCCATCGGATTCGGCACCGGAACGCTGCACGGGTTCACCGAACTGGCCCAGGTCCCGGGCCGGTAACACCCTCCGATGCGGTGCCCGGGCCGGGGTCGCGCTATGGTCGGTAAGGTAAAAAATTCGTAGCTGCGCTCGTGCTGGCACCGGCATGCACGCAGTACACCCAGGAGGAACGCCCCGTGTCAGTTCAGGCGAAGCAGCATCTTCAGCACCGTTTGGCGGCACCGAGAACTGTGCGCCGGTCCGTGGCCATGGCGCTCGGTGCGGGCCTGTTGCTCACCGGGTGCGGGGCCGACTACCCGCTGGGCGAGGCCCAGCGGCAGGCGGCCGAGAACAACACCTCGAAGCTTTCGGGCACCGTCACCGGCGGAGGCTCCAGCGCACAGAACTCCGCGATGAACGCCTGGATCGGCGGATTTGCCACCATGAACCCCAAGGTGCAGGTGCAATACGCCTCGGTTGGTTCCGGGGCCGGGCGTGCCGGTCTGCTGGCCGGTGCCACCACCTTCGCCGGCTCCGATGCTTACCTCAAGGAATCCGAGGTCGCCGATTCGCAGGAAACTTGCGGACCGGCCGGGGCCATCAACATCCCCACCTATATCTCCCCGATTTCCGTCGCGTTCAACCTGCCGGGCATCAAGGAGCTGACCTTTGACGCTCAGACCCTCGCGCAGATCTTCAGCGGCACCATCACCTCCTGGCAAGACCCAGCCATCAAGGCACTGAACCCGGATACCAACATCCCCGATGTCCCGATGACCGCCGTGGCCCGCTCGGATGACTCGGGCACCACGGAGAACTTCACCGACTACCTGCACGCAGCGGCGCCCCAAGACTGGAAGCACGATCCTTCCGGGTCCTGGCCCGGCGGGCTGGGCAGCGAACAGGCTCAGGGCAACTCCGGGGTGGTGACCACCGTGGCCCGCACCCCCGGGGCACTGACCTACGCCGATGACTCACTGGTTGATGAATCGCTGGGCAAGGCCAAGCTGCGCGTGGGCGAAACGGACGTGGCGGTCAGCGGTGAATCGGCGGCCCTCGCCGTGACAGCCTCGCAGCGGGCCCCGGGCCGCGGAGGGCACGATATTGCCTTGGATCTGGACCGCAAGACCACCAAGGCGGGGGCCTACCCGCTGGTGCTGGTCTCTTACTTCATCGTCTGCAGCAGCTACTCCGATCCGAACACCGTGGAACTGATCAAGGCCTTCGGGAACTACATCGTCAGCGACGAGGGCCAACAGGTAGCAGCGGACTCGGCCAAGAGCGCTCCGATGCCCACCGAGCTTGCCGTCGAGGCTGCCGCGGCCATCGAATCGATCACCTTGCGGCACTAGCCCGGCGGTACGGCGCGCGAAAAACGGGAGCGGTGCACCTGGTTTCTAGGTGGACCGCTCCCGTTCCCTAGGCGGAGGTGGCGTCCCTAGGCACTGGTGGCGTCCTGCACCTCGCCGACCAATTCCTCGATGATGTCCTCCAGAAAGAGCACCCCGGTGGTGGAACCCTGCGCATCAAGCACGCGGGCGACGTGGGATCCGCTGCGGCGCATCGCCGCCAGCGCGTCTTCCAGTTCGCTGGAACCCGACACCGAGGCCAGGGGTCGGATCCGCTTGGGCGGGACGGGTGCGGCAAAGGCCTGTGCGGTGGTGAGGTCCATGACGTCCTTCAGATGCAGGTAGCCGGTGGGCTCGCCCGCCTCGTTGATCAGGATGTAGCGGGAAAAGCCGTGCGTGGCCACCGCGCCCTGGATGTCGGCCGGGGTGGAACCCTGGGGCAGCAGCACCATCTGTGAGATCGGCACCTCAACGGCGGCGACCTTCTTGGTGGTGAACTCGAAGGCCTTGCTCAGCGTCCCGCTGGCATCCGAGAGCATGCCGTCGCGGGTCGACTGGTCCACAATGCTTGCCACCTCGTCGAGGGTATAGGCGCTGGTGGCGCCGTCCTTGGGTTCAACCCGGAACAGACGCAGGATGGAGTTAGCGATGCCATTCAGGGTCCAGATCACCGGCTTCACGATGCGGGCCACCATGACCAGCGGCGGGGCCAGGATCAGGGCGGCACGCGTGGGCACCGAGAAGGAGATGTTCTTGGGGACCATTTCGCCGATCACCACGTGCAGGAAGGTGACCAGCAGCAGCGCCGTGATGAAGGCGATGATTCCGATGGCCTCGGCCGAGAGCGTGGTGAGGCCCAGCGGGATCTCCAACAAGTGGTGGATCGCCGGCTCGGAGACGTTCAGGATCACCAGCGAGCACACGGTGATGCCAAGCTGGCTCGTGGCCAGCATCAAGGTGGCATGCTCCATGGCCCACAGCGTGGTCTTGGCTGCCTTGGAGCCTGCCTCGGCCTTCGGCTCGATCTGCGAGCGGCGGGCGGAGATCACGGCGAACTCGGCGCCGACGAAGAAGGCGTTGATGGCCAGCAGCACCACGAGCCAAATGATTCCGGGTAGGTACTCGTTCATCGACTCTGCTCCTGGTTCGGGTTCTGGAAGGTGCGCTCATCGGCGTCCGGCACGGGGTCGGCGGGGGTGAACTTCAGGCGCTCGATGTGCGTGCCCAGGACGCGTTCGACGCGCAGCAACCCCTCGGGCAGGGACACCTCGTCGCCGAGTTCCGGGATGCGGTCCAAGCGGTCGGTGACGAAGCCCGCCAGGGTGTCGTAGTCCTCGCCGTCCGGGACCTTGATCCCGGTGCGGTCCAGCAGCTCGTCGGGGCGCAGGGACGCATCAAAGGTCACCGAGCGTCCGGTCTTTACCACGCCGATGCGGACCTTGTCGTGTTCGTCCTCGAGCTCACCGACGATCTCCTCCACGAGGTCCTCGAGGGTGACGATGCCTGCTGTCCCGCCGTGCTCGTCGGAGACGATGGCGACTTGCAGGCCCTGCTGACGCAGAAGCCCCAGCAGCGATTCGACACCCATGGATTCGGGAATCCGCAACGGCTCATGCATCAAATCCTCGGCACGTACCGTTGCCCGCTGCTCCATGGGCAAGGCAAAGGCCTGTTTGACATGCAGCACGCCCAGGATGTCGTCGCGGTCCCGGCCGGTGACGGGGAAACGCGAGAAGCCGGTCCGGATGGCCAGCGTAATGATGTCCTCGGCACTGTCCTGCGCCTCCACGGCCATCATGCGCACGCGGGGAGTCATCACATCAACGGCACTGTGCTCGGAGAAGCGCAGCGTGCGATGCAGCAGCGTCGCGTGGTCTTGGTCAAGCACGCCTTCCATCGCGGAGCGGCGGACCAGAGAGCTGAGCTCCTCGGCGCTCCGGGCTCCGGAGAGTTCTTCCTTCGGTTCGATGCCGAAGGAGCGGATGATGGCGTTGGCGGTGTTGTTGAACAGCAGGATCACTGGCTTGAAGACGGAGGTGAACAATGCCTGAAAGGGCACCACCACCTTGGCGGTGGCCAGCGGCAGCGCCAGGGCGAAGTTCTTGGGCACCAGTTCGCCAATGATCATCGAGAAGACGGTGGCGATGAAGATGCCCACCACCGCGCCGATGCCCGGGACAATCGATTCCGGCACGCCGGAATCCAACAGCGGACCACGCAGCAGCGAGCTGATGGCCGGTTCGAAGGTGTAGCCGGTCAGCAGGGTGGTGAGGGTGATTCCCAGCTGGGCGCTGGAGAGGTGGGTCGAGGTGATTTTCAGGGCCTTGATGGTGGTTCCAAGGCGCTTTTCGCCGCGCGCTGCACGGGATTCAAGTTCGTGCCGGTCAAGGTTGACCAAGGCGAATTCGGAGGCAACAAATAATCCTGTGCCAACGGTGAGGACAAGACCGATGCCGATCATGATCAATTCATACATTCGGGCGCCCCTCTCCGATGGGTGTCGGAATCATTCCGGCAGATAGGGAGAGGGGCGTGGGCATGTGAGAAGGGGGGTCATCCATAATGCTTACGATTCTAGCTGGCCTGTTGCTTCCCGATGGTGCGCGTGGTGGCCCCCGTCAGCGCGTTTCCGGCCCCTAAGGTCCCCTGCGAGCCCATGACTCTAAGGAAAGCGCACGCAACCATGCCGGTGGCCACACGCACGTCGTTCACAGTGAATTCCCAGTCTGGGTCGAAGCCCCGCAGTAACCTGGCGGCCCGGTGCGGGCGCGACACGGCAACACCATGGCAGCAAGGGGGGCTCGGGTCCTAAGCTCATGACCATGGGCATTGATCTGGAGCACCTGTACCGCGACCTGCACGCCAACCCCGAGCTCTCCTTCCAGGAGCACCGCACCGCTGACATCGTCGCCGGGCACCTGATCGAACTGGGCCTCGATGTTCACCGGGGAATTGGTGGAACGGGCGTAGTCGGGGTGTTGGCCAACGGGACAGGACCCACCGTGCTGCTCCGGGCGGACATGGACGGGCTCCCGGTGCTCGAAGCCACTGGCTTGGACTACGCCAGTACCGTGATCGGCACCGACTCCGAAGGCCATCCCGTCCTGGTCATGCATGCCTGCGGACACGACGTGCACGTCAGCTGCCTGATCGGCGCGGTGGAAAAGTTCGCTGCCGAACCCGGATCATGGTCAGGGACCCTGGTCGCGCTCTTCCAGCCGGCGGAGGAGCACGGTGGCGGTGCCCAAGCCATGGTTGATGACGGGCTCTATGCCCGGGTGCCGACACCGGATGTCGTCTTAGGGCAGCACGTGGCTCCGTTCCCGGCCGGCTGGCTCGGGTTGCGCGCCGGTGTTGCCATGGCCGCTGCCGATTCGCTGAACGTCACCCTATACGGCTCCGGGGGACATGGCTCGCGCCCGGAAACGACCGTGGACCCGGTACTGCTGGCCGCTGCCACCACCATGCGCCTGCAGGGCGTGATCTCGCGGGAGCTGGCCGCCGCCGATCAAGCGGTGCTGACCGTGGGACAAATCCATGCCGGCACCAAGAACAACATCATCGCTTCCCAGGCAACCCTGGGACTGAGCATCAGGACCTTCCATGAATCGGTGCGCGCCAAGGTACTCAGTTCCATCGAACGCGTGGTGCATGGGGAGGCCATGGCTTCGGGCTCACCCATGGATCCGGTGATCACCTTCGACGAACATTTCCCGCTGACCATTAACGACCCCACGGCCACGGCACGGGTCTCTTCGGCGCTGGCCGGACACTTCGGCACCGATCGCATCATTGACCCAGGCGCGGTTGCGGGCAGCGAGGACGTGGGCGTCCTAGCCACGGCGGCCGGTGTTCCGCTGGTGTATTGGTTCTTGGGAGGGGCGGATCCCGCGTTATTCAAGGACTTTGCCGCCACGGGCAGGATGCCGGAGAACATTCCCTCGAACCATTCGCCGCATTTCGCCCCGTGGATCCAACCGACCCTGGGTGTGGGCGTCGATGCCCTGGTGGTTGCTGCCCGTGCGTGGCTGGCCTCATAGCTTCAAGTTCCGGCGGACGGGTCGTCCGTGGAGCCGTCCGCGGATTGCAGCCAAACGTGCAGGAATACAGCGTATGGTGATGCGGTAGGGGTACTTTCCCCTACATTGTGGGAATGCGGCGCATTCCCGGCTAGGACGGCACCATATGTCGAAGTCACCGCGCAAGGCAGAAGACAAGAAACCTTCGAAGTCGATCAAGGAAAAGCGTGCCGAGAAGCGCTCGAAGAGCGCAGGGGAGACCATCATTGACCCTGTGCGTAAGGCTTCGAAGTAAACGCTATGCGCCATGGCTGAGCCAATCGGCCACAGGAATTGCTTATGAAAATGCCTGTTCGTTGAAGGAATCTCCTTCCGCGAACAGGCATTTTTTTATCTTCTCGGCACGGTTGCCGCTATCTGACGCCGGCTCCGCGGTAGACCCGGACCCACGTGTCCGGGGTGACGCCCAGGGCGCGGCGCTGTCCGGCGACCTCAACAGTCAAGGTCACCCGCCACTCCGGGCTGGGCTGAAAGGCCTTGAGCAGAGGGCCATGCAGCGTTTGGGTTCCATCGTTGACCTCGATCACACGGCTGAGGTGCTCGGGTCCTAGGTCCTCGGCGCGCACCATGGATTCACGGCGTGGGCCGGCCGGTCCCCGTGGGGCCCGCACGATCGCGCGGGCCTCGCGCATGGCTTCCGAGCGACGGGCGATACGGGCTTCGCGTTGCGCGGTGGTGCCGCTCAACGACAACGGGCCGGGGGAGAAGCTGGGGATCGCGGTGATGCGGGTGATGGCCTGCGGGTACTTCTTGGTGACCTTGCCCCAGAAGTCCTCCGGTCCCTTGCCCATCAGGATGACGGCACGCAGGTTGGGGACCAGGCGCAACAGCCGGCTCATTGGTTCAAGACCCGCCGTGGTCTCGGCGCCGGTCAGGCGTCCAGACGCGTCCGCGGCACGTTCCCAGGGGTATGCATGCGCCAGCACGACTTCCTTGGTGTCGATTCCCGACTCTTCCAGCAACGTGGCCAAGGCCTCGGCAGCAGCATCGTCGTCCTCGGTGGAGAGGACGAACTCGCCATCTGCGGAGTCCTGGGCCGGGGAGGGCAGCAAGCACAAGATGGTGGCATCGGTGCCGCCGTTCAGGGGCGCGAAGTAGGGAACCGAGCCGGCGTTCTGCGGCCGGGCGTCGCGCAGGTCGTTCACCAGGGAATTGAGCGGTGCAACGTGTTCGGCCCACAACCCCGATTCCTGCGAGTTCCTGAAGTCGGAGTCATTCATCTTGCGGGGCATTAAGTTCTCTCATGAATCTTTCGAATGGTGTCGAGCCATAATCATGGCACGGTCGGGCGCCTAATCGATAGCCCCAAGGCCTTGGGGTAGCAGGTATCACGGGATTGGGGCCAACGAGCGCCGGAATCGTGGCTTGTGGGCGGTTCCCGGCACGAACGAGCCGATGCACGGGTCAGGGTTGGGAACTGGCTTCCTTCAGGCGTGCAGCGATATCCGCCCAGATACGCTTTTGCTCCTGGCGGTCAACGGCCCGCTTGGCTCCCAGCGGGTGCAGCGAGCGGATGATGTGCACCTTCGGGTGCGCTGCCAGCAGTTGGGGCAGTACCGCAGCTGCTGCATCCTGGGCCTTGCGGCCCAGCAGCAACAGCATCCGCAGATCCGTCATCAGCCCCATGACCTCCAACAGAGCCAGGCCGCCCTCGAGTGATTGCTCGGGTGTCATATCCCGCTTGGGATCAACGCGGGGCCACGGGTAGCCGTTCCAGTAGCAAAAGTTGACCGGATCGATGTTGAACTCGGTCATCAGGTGACGTTGGCGGTCCGCAGCCCGGTCGGGATTCCGAATGCACATGAACGTGGTTTCCTCGCCAGGTTCACCGGCGTCATTGAGGACCACGAGCGCCGGGGCATTGATTCCGCCGTGCCAGGGGGCTGCCAGCGGCATGCCGACCCCGCCCTTGGCGGCGCCCAATCGTTCGATGAGGCTGTTCAGTGGGGCCACATGGGGATCGAACCGGTCGGCGAGCTGCTCCTGCCAAAACGGGTCGTCTGGTTGGGCGCGCTTCCAATGATCCGCCAGTGCCACAGCAACCCCTTTGTCTTTGTACCGAATTCCAGGCTTCGTCAACCCGGTGCCGGGTTCGAATCTACCAAGGTGCGCCGGGCGGAACTTCTCTGACACCCGGCGGACCTTGGACAGTGGGACGGTGGATAGCTGCCAGGGTGCGTCGGTGCTAGATCGCCGACCAGCCGCCGTCCGATGGCAGAATGACGCCGTTGAGGTTGGTGCCGTCGTCGCTGAGCAAAAAGGTAATCGAAGCGGCCAGCTCGTTCGCTGCCACGGGAGTGGGAATGATCGTGCCCATGATGGGGCCCAGGACCTGCTGCGCGTGCACCGAATCCATCGGTGCCTCGATGTTGGTGATGGTGGCACCTGGGGCGACGGCATTGAAGCGCAGTCCCGACTTGCCGTACATCACTGCAGAGTTCTTGGTGATGCCGACAACTGCGTGCTTGGAAGCGGTGTAGGCAACGCCCGCGGCAGATCCGCGGATCCCTGCTTCCGAGGTGATGTTCACGACCGAACCGGAGCCGGCTTCGAGCATCACCGGAACCACCGCGCGACTCAGACGCAGGATCGAGTTGACGTTGATATTGAAGACGCGTTCCCAGGTCGAGTCTTCGACCTCGTGGATGGGTTCAAACTTATCCATGATCCCTGCGACGTTGGCCAAGCCGTGAATGGTGCCACCTGCCGCAGCGACGACCTGGGCCACGACGTCTTCGTTGGTGATATCGCCCGCCACGGGAACGAGATCCAGGTCCGGGTGCTCGGCCACCAGGGAATCGAGGCGTTCGACGCTGATGTCTGCGGCAATGACTTTGCCGCCTTCCTTGGCAATACGCAGCGCCGTAGCCTGCCCAATGCCCGATCCGGCGCCCGTGACGATGACGGTCTTGGAGGCAAAGCGGCCGACGGTGAGCTGTTCCTGCCAGCTGTTTTCGGTGTTCATGGAGTTCTCCCTTGTGTCGAAAGCATGTGGTGACACCATCTTATGACACTCTGTGTCATAAAGGAATGGGCCATACTAGGTGCATGTCTCAGAGCCCCCACCAGACTCCTCAGCGCCCCTCGGGACGGCCGGTATCGATAGATCCTGAGGTCGTGGCCCGACGCGCCCTGGAACTCTTTGCCGCCCGCGGCTACGACGCTGTATCCATGGGGGAGATCGCTGTGGAAACGGGCATCGCCCGCAAGAGCCTGTATCGCTATTTTGAAAGCAAGCCCGCACTGGTGTGGGGAGGGCTGCTGGAGGCCGTTGATGTCTCCGGTTCGATGCTGCAAACCGCTGCACTCGACAACTCCGCGATCCTTGAGGGGCTGATGGCTGCCTCGGCTGCGGTGGTGGCCTCACTGCCGGATCTGGAGGTGACCCGCGGCAGATTGCGGCTTATTGCCAACCACCCGGAGCTGATGGCCCACGCACTGAGCATGCTCGAAAGCCAGCGCCGCCGGGTGCATGAGTATTTTCTAGCCAGTGGAATGGAAGCCGAACGGGCCCATTACCTGTCGATCGCGCACGCTTCGGTGAGCTTTGCCGCGTGGCTGCGCTGGTCGCGTGGCGATCAGCCCAGTCCACTGCCGTTCTTGCGCGGTGCGTTGGAAGTGTTGCGGTTTTAGGATCAGGTGCGCTCCCGCGAGGGCATCGTGTCTTGTCCGGGGTGAACGTCAGGTATCCGGTTGGCGAGGCGTCCTTGGACTGTTGATACGGACTCTCGCCTATTGGTGAGCGGGAGGGGCGGCGCGAAGAGCAGTAATGCGGTGTTCAGGCGCGTTGAGGATTGGGCTGCGGAGGGTCTTTCGCGTGGGATCGGACACGGATCAGGCCAAAAGATCCGATCTGTTCGTGCGAGGGGAAAGTATCTGGCACAATAGACAGGTACTCGATTTGAAGTGGCCCCTCTCTCCGCCTTAAGTCCTGTCCTTTTGAAGATCTGCGGTACGGCCCGCCCCACGGGTGCAGAAACAGAACTTCGCACATGTTGAGAAAACAGGAGTGACCACTACCGTGGCCGTTAAAATTCGTCTGAAGCGTTTCGGTAAGATCCGCGCCCCGTACTACCGTATCGTCGTCATGGATGGTCGCGCCAAGCGCGATGGCCGTGCGATTGAAGAAATCGGCAAGTACCACCCCACCGAAGAGCCTTCGTTCATCGAGGTCAAGTCCGAGCGTGCGCAGTACTGGCTCTCCGTCGGCGCACAGCCGACCGAGCAGGTTGCCGCTCTCTTGAAGATCACCGGTGACTGGCAGAAGTTCAAGGGCATCGAAGGCCAGGAAGGCACCTTGCGCGTCAAGGAAGCCAAGCCTGCGTTCGTTGTTCCAGAGAAGGGCTCGGTCATTTTGCCCGAGGCCATCACCAAGAAGGCTGAAAAGCCTGCCGAGGCAGAAGTTGAAGCCGAAGCAACCGAGGCTGAGTAACCAGTGCTCGTTGAGGGACTGGATCACCTGGTTCGTGGCATCGTAGACACCCCCGAAGACGTACAGGTTGCGTTGAAGGGAAACCGTCGCGGTGACACCCTTGAGGTGCGCGTGCACCCCGAGGATCTCGGCCGGGTCATTGGCCGCCAGGGCCGCACCGCCAAGGCGTTGCGTACCGTGGTTGCCGCTCTGGCGGAGGAACCGATCCGCGTTGACGTAGTCGACACGGACCGACGCCGGTAGCCAGCCTCACCACACAATTTTGTGTCACTTTGGTCCCGCGATCCATGATGGATTGCGGGACCAAAGTCGTTAACGGCCAAAGTGCGACGCAACCCTCGCCATATCGGGCGCGGGCAAGGTCCGCACCCCACGTAAGATTGCTAAGAGACTCATGCTCAAAGTGGTAGTCCTTTCCCCACGCGAGCACATCCTGTAACGCCGGTTTGCCCGGCAACCACCGATTTTGTATTCAAGGAGAAAACGCATGCGCCTCCAGGTCGCCCGCATTGGCAAACCCCACGGTATCCGCGGCGAGGTGACCGTCCAGGTGCTCACCGACGCGCCAGAAGACAGGTTTGCCCCCGGAGAGGTCTTCGAGGTCGAGGACGCCACCCTCAAGACGCTCACCGTCGAGGGTGCGCGCTGGAACAAGGAAATTCTGTTGCTGGCCTTCGCAGAGATCCTTGATCGCAATGGCGCCGAAACCATGCGCGGGGCCAAACTGTTCATCGACACCGACGAGGTAGAAGACGACAGTGAGGGCTGGTACGAGCACGAACTCGTAGACCTCGAGGCTCGGGTGGCGGACAAGGTCGTCGGTAAGATCACCGCACTGCGCACCGGCAACGTCCAAGACCTGTTGGTCGTTGAATCCATCGAAGGGGACGAGGTCTATGTCCCGTTCGTGGAAAGCATCGTCCCGGAGGTCAACATCGAGGGCGGCTACATTCTGATGACACCTCCTGAAGGCCTCTTTGAAGTCAACCGCGAGGATGGCGCAGAGGACAACGCAGCGGACAAGGACGCCTAAGGGCCATGCGCATTGATGTTGTCTCCATCTTTCCGGAGTACCTCGCCGCCCTTGACCTGTCGCTGATCGGAAAGGCACGTCGGGATAACCTGCTGGACTTGAACGTCCACGACCTGCGCGACTACACCCATGACCGCCACCGCAAGGTGGATGACACTCCCTATGGCGGCGGCGCCGGCATGGTGATGAAGCCCGAGCCATGGGGCGCGGCCCTGAACCGGATCGCCGCCGAATCCCCGGCCGCAGGCCCCCTGGGAGAGAAGCCGATTTTGATCGTCCCCGCGCCGGCCGGTGCGGTCTTTGACCAGGCCATGGCCTACGAGCTTGCCGAGGCGCAGCACCTGACCTTCGCGTGCGGCCGGTACGAGGGTATAGACGAACGCGTGCTGGAGCACGCGGCCGAATCCTTTGACGTCCGCCCGGTATCGATCGGCGACTACGTGCTTAACGGAGGAGAGGTCGCGGTGCTGGCCATGGTCGAGGCTATCGGCCGGCTGATCCCCGGGGTTATTGGCAACCCCGAGTCCCTCGTTGAGGAGTCCCACTCGGATGGGTTGCTTGAATACCCGGTGTACACCAAGCCCGGTTCCTGGCAGGGGCGAGAGGTTCCCGAGGTTTTGCTCTCGGGCAACCACGCGAAGATCGCCCGATTCCGCCGCAATAAGCAACTTGAACGCACCGCGGCCAGGCGCCCCGACTTGATCGTTGAACTGGATGCCTCCACGCTGAATCGGCACGACCGAGACACGTTGTGGCACAACGGTTTTGCCCTTGTCGAGGGGCGCATCGTGCCCAAGGACCAAATCGCGCCGGAGTAGATCCGACGGAGCAACTGTCGAGGCTTCTCGGTCTTCTCACAGATGTGGGGAAGACCGAGAAGCCTTTCCTTTATATGGCCCGCGCCCGGGATGGGGTCCGGCCCGGCCGGCGGCACTACGCCCTGGCGGGCATCCCGGGCTCGGGCAGGTAGACCTTGCCTCCGGAGGCCAGGAACTCCTGGCTCTTATCGCGCATCCCGCTCACCATGTCCGCGATGGCCGCCTGCGAGTCGGCCGAGCCGTATTCGTCGCGGATGTCCTGGCTGATGCGCATGGAGCAGAACTTCGGTCCGCACATGGAACAGAAATGCGCGGTCTTTGCCGGCTCGGCAGGCAACGTCTCGTCGTGGAAGGACTCGGCGGTGACCGGGTCCAGCGACAGGGCGAACTGGTCGCGCCAGCGGAACTCGAATCTAGCCTTGGACAGCGCGTCGTCGCGCTCGGAAGCACCCGGGTGGCCCTTGGCCAGGTCGGCTGCGTGGGCGGCGATCTTGTAGGTGATCACTCCGGTCTTCACGTCGTCCTTGTTCGGCAGGCCCAGGTGTTCCTTGGGGGTGACGTAGCAGAGCATCGCGGTGCCGTAGCGGGCGATCTCGGTGGCGCCGATGGCGCTGGTGATGTGGTCGTAGCCCGGGGCGATGTCGGTGACCAGCGGGCCGAGCGTGTAGAAGGGTGCGCCATTGCACAGTTCCTGCTGGCGCTCCACGTTCTCGCGCACCAGGTGGAAGGGGATGTGCCCGGGTCCCTCGACCATGACCTGCACGTCGTATTCCCAGGCCCGCGCGGTCAGTTCGGCCAGGGTGTTTAGCTCGGCGAACTGGGCGGCGTCGTTGGCGTCGGCAATGGAACCCGGGCGCAGCCCGTCGCCCAGGGAGAACGCCACGTCGTATTGCGCGAAGATCTCGCACAGCTCGTCGAAGTGCGTGTACAGGAAGTTCTCCTGGTGGTGGGCCAGGCACCAGCCGGCCATGATGGCCCCGCCGCGCGAGACGATCCCGGTCACGCGGTTGGCAGACAGCGGCACGTAGCGCAGCAGCACCCCGGCGTGGATTGTCATATAGTCCACGCCTTGCTCGCACTGTTCGATCACTGTGTCGCGGAAGATTTCCCAGGTCAGCGCGTTGGCCTCGCCGTTGACTTTTTCCAGTGCCTGGTAGATCGGCACGGTGCCGATGGGGACCGGGGCGTTGCGGATCAGCCATTCGCGGGTGGTATGGATGTCATCGCCGGTGGACAAGTCCATCACGGTGTCGGCGCCCCACTGGGTGGCCCACTGCAGCTTGTCGACTTCCTCGGCGATGGAGCTGGTGACCGCCGAGTTGCCGATGTTGGCGTTGATCTTCACCAGGAAGGCCTTGCCGATGATCATCGGCTCGGACTCCGGGTGGTTGATGTTGTTCGGAATGATCGCCCGGCCCGCGGCGACCTCGCTGCGTACCAATTCCACATCGCAGTTCTCGCGCAGCGCCACGAAGCGCATCTCGGGGGTGGTGATTCCGGCCCGGGCGTAGTGCATCTGGGTCACTCGCTTCCCTGCCTCGGCGCGCCGGGGAACCGGCCGGCTGCCCTTCCATTCGGCGGACGCCTGGCCGCGGCGGACCGCGGACTTCCCGTCGTCGAGCAGGTTCCTCTCGCGCCCGGCATAGGTCTGCGTGTCCGCGCGTTCCTCGATCCATGTGCTGCGGAACGCCGGCAGGCCAACGACAGGGTCGCTGCCTGGGCCGGCGGTGCGGTAGACCTGCAGCGGGGCGTTGTCCTTTCCTCCGGGGGATGGCTCCAGCGCGATCTGTGTGACCGGGACCCGGATCCCGGTTCGGTTGTCCTCGATGTAGGCCAGCGAGTGAGATTTCAGGAACTGGGTCTCGGCGGTTTCCGCAGCGTTTGGGACAGGGTTGTGCATTGAAATGGTGTTGCTCAAGGAGTACTCACTTCCTTCGCCGGCATTACCCGGACAGGTTCAACGGTCTCTCGCTGCGTCAGCTCGATCTCAGCCCCTGCAAGGGCCCCCGTGTGGTCGTTAGCGAAACTATCACATGATCCGGTCTCTTGCGGATTGTGACCTTGGGCACCGGCGAGAAGTGCCCGTCGGAGCGGCCCTGCTCCCATGCGATGCCTTCGTGATGAGCACTTGACGTCGAATCCGGCCTTGTTGCCGGTGGTTTCCGGCCCTGTGGGGGTGCCGGGGCTCCGTCTGCGGCGGGATTGCGCCCGGGCCCGGTGCGGTGGTGCGGGGCGGAGGCCGGCAAGCACGGGGGTGGAACCTGTCCGTTCGGGACCGTCGACGGATGCCGAACGTCGCACCATGCCCCGGAGTGTGGCAAAATGGACTCTTGGGTCTACTGGGTTCTGCTCCTGCCGCAGGGGGAACGAACCAACAGTTGGACCAGCCGCCGATCCGCTAACGGGTCGCGGTACCAAGCTTCGGACCATCTCATATTTTTCTCGGCGCACTTGTGCGTCAGGAAAACAATGTGGGTCCGTGTCTAAGATAGGTGACCTGCGGCGTCTATCTAGGAGATGCATTCATGCATATTCTCGACTCAGTCGATGCAGCCTCGCTGCGCAACGATGTTCCCGACTTCCGTGCTGGCGATACCGTCAAGGTCCACGTCAACATCATCGAAGGCAAGAACACCCGTGTCCAGGTATTCCAGGGCTTCGTCCTTGGCCGCCAGGGCCGCGGCGTGGGTGAAACCTTCACCGTTCGCAAGGTCTCCTTCGGCGTCGGCGTGGAGCGTACCTTCCCGGTTCACTCCCCAGTGCTCGACAAGATCGAAGTTGTCTCGCGTGGTGACGTTCGCCGTGCGAAGCTGTTCTACATGCGAGATCGCCACGGCAAGGCCGCGAAGATCCGCGAAAAGCGCGACTTCAAGACTGCCAAGTAGCAAGAAAAGCGAGTTCCCCCGATTCCTGTCGGCCCCCGGGTCGTACGGGGTGGGGGATCCATCGTGGCTCAACCTACTGAATCGGATAACATGTCCGCTTCGACGAAGCGCCGGACCCGTTCGCGGGCCTGGCGCTTTGTCGTTGGTGCTCTTGTGGCGGCGGCGGTGATCACCCTCATCCTCCGTGCCACCGTTATTGACCTCTTCTACATTGGGTCCAGCTCCATGGAGCCCACGTTGAATCCTGGCGAAGGATTACTGGTGAACCGCTTGGCCTATAAGGGGACAGAAATCCAGCGAGGAGACATCGTGGTTTTCGACGGCCGCGGTTCATTCCTTCCCTACCAACGAGCCAACCCCTTGGACTCGATGGCGCGGGCGCTGCGTATAAGCGGAAACGACTCTATATACGTCAAACGCGTCATCGGCGTCGGCGGGGACAGCATCACCTGCTGCGGACCCGAGGGCAAACTCAGCGTCAACGGCAAGCCGTTGGAGGAAGACTATGTCTTCGCCGGCAACAATCCCAGCGATCTTGAATTCACCGTCGAAGTTCCGGCGGATCGGTTATGGGTGATGGGGGACCATCGCTCCATATCGGAAGACTCTCGTTCGCTCCTGGGGGCCCCGGGCGGCGGGATGATCGCACGGGACCGGGTCATCGGGGAGGTCACTGACGTGATCTGGCCCCTGGAATCCAGACGCTCCGCGACAGACGCATCTGACACGCATTGATCATGAGCCCGCCACATACCAGTGGCGGGCTTTTTCATGCCCTCGCAGGAACGCCCAAGAACAGCTCTGAAAGCGCATTGGAGAGCAATTAGGCGCGACGCGGCTCCTCGCTCAGGAGCGGGGCTAGGCTCCATGCGTTTGGAAAAGCCGCCTCCAGCACCATTCGCCAAGCTCACGACCACGTGCCTAATGCTGGAACCGACCATACCTCGGCGCCACAATCGTCATTTGAGAGCGCGGTCGGAAGCCTCAGCTTGCGGGCAGGCACGTGCCACCAGGGATTTGACGAGCCGCGCCTGATACGTACTGCACGCAGGTGCCGGAACTGCGGACCACCGGCGCTGAAAGAGGTGCTCTCGGGAGACCGTGCAATATTTGTCCTGTCCGTCGCCCGAGGTCCTTTTGATAGCGCGGTCAGCTGCTGGGAGGGCGAGTGACTGTTGGCAAGGTGCTGAAGTGGGGGATGGTCCCAGGAACTTTGCTAGTACCGCCGGATGATGGGCCCACCGGGAAGCTCTATCCGGTCTGTGGCGGGACGGCGGCACGTCGCCACAAAATATTGCGTTAGGCACCTGCTACCGATTGCTCCGTCCCAACAGTGGCTTCTGATAATCGACGTCTTGGTATTGACTGATGAGGCTCGTGCCTGCCACGCGTTGGATTGTCGCCTCGGACGAGTGACGCTGTGGACCCGAGTTTTATTTGAGGTTCAAGCAACGCAACTTGTTGTCTGAATACAGTCTGACGCGCATCGCGGCGACCCATAGCGGGGCGCAACAAAACGCCACCGCATACAAACCTTCACGAAGCCTGTGAATTCAGAATAAATTACGTGGGCAGACCTGAAAATTTTGGTTCGGGCGTGTCGCTTCGCGTGAGCAGAATCTCCGCCTCGCCTAACCTCTACATCATGCCGATGCGGTCGCTTATGGTTGACGCGTCAATTTATCCAAAAGGTGGACATGGGCAGGCGCGGGGTTTGTGTACCCATATCTACACAGGTTAGGGTTTCATTTTGGTAACACTCATTGCTCGCGGTAGGCCCAATCGGATGTCCCCAAGACAGACGCGGCGCACACAAAAGCGAGGTACCACACCTTGAATTGGGAGAATCCTATATGCACGATTCATCACGTGCTCTACTAAAGCGGAGCGGAATCGCCGCTGCTGCCACGGCGTTGGTGATCGGGAGCAGCTTCGCGGCTCCCGCGATCGCCACGACCACGGCAAGCCCTGCCCCCGCTGGCACCGAGACTTCGGCGGCTCCGACCACCGGAGCGTCAAAGGACGACAGCAAGGCTGATCTTCCGGCTGGCTTGGAAGACGCTGTAAAGCGCGATCTGGGTATCAGCATCGAAGAGTTCTACAAAAACGGCGAGCTTAGCTCCGTTGTTGAATCACTCTCCACTGAACTAAAGCAGGCCAAGCTTGACGCCGACTTTGTAATTGCTGATAGCAAGATCAAGGTCGAAGTTGCAGCGCCCGCCCTGAAGGCCGTCACCAAGAAGCTTGACGCGCTGACGAAGGACACCAAGGTTGAGCTCGAGATCGTAGCCGCTGAGGCCGCGACATCAACCGAGAAGGTCAAGGCTGAGGATTCCTCAGCCGCCCCTGCTAAGGATGCAAGCGGGGAAGCTAAGGCATCCGCTTCGCCCAAGAGCAAGGACCTGCAGAAGGCCAAAACTCCGAATACTGAAGCCGAGGTCGTCGACACGACGAAGACCAAGGCTAACCCGACCAACGTAGATGCCCTCTTGGATGCCTACGTTGAATCGGTGGATCCCGAGGCTGTTTCGCAGCTGCAGGCAGTCATGAAGGACAGCAGCGGCTCCTTCATCATCCGCACTGGCGGTGTTGCCAAGACTGAGAGCAAGACCAGGAAGAGCTCCCCCTCTGCGGGGGCCACGGATCTACGCTTCGGGGGCAAAATGAGCCCCACTGAATTCGTTGACCAGTTCACCAAGGTCTCCCTCGAAGTTGCTGAAGGTCCGGCCAAGAAGGCCGACGCCAACGACGTGCTCGGTGGCATGGGCTACGGTGCTCAGACCTCGCCCACTAACTACGCGGTTTGCTCAATCGGCTTCAGCGGATTCAACGCCGCCGGTGACGATGCAGCGATTTCTGCCGGCCACTGTTCGCAGGACGGTGACCTCACTGACGTGAAGATCCTCGAGCACAGTGTTCCGGGCAAATTCACCGGTCCGGGTCAAGACTTGGGGACTTTCGGGTTCTCCCAGTTCGGCGGACCCAACAATTCCTCCGTCACTGGACTGGACACGGCCAAGACCGAAGATGACCTAGGAAATGTAGGCACCGACATCTCCGTCATCGACAAGATTAACAAGGATCTCGACCTTAAGGCCCTTGTCTCGGACTGGAAGGCTGCAGATATTCGTGACTCCAGCGTCAAGGTCACTGGCGTTGCACCAGCCGTCGAAGGAACAAAAATCTGCAAGTCGGGCCGCACCACCGGCTGGACCTGTGGAACCGTTGACGAAGTAGGCATCTTCCTGGTCGGTGGCTACAACGGGGCTGATGATGGCCGCGCCGTTCGCGGCTTCGGCATGCCGAACCCGGGATACTCAAAGGCCAACGAAGGCGACTCCGGTGGATCGGTTATTTCCGGTGGCACCGCAGTGGGCGTCACCAGCGCCATCGCCCCTGACGATGGTGGCCGCGCGTACTTCACGGACATCAAGGACGGCCTGAAGCACACCGATGGTTACTCCATCGCAGTGTTCCTGAACGCTCCAGCTGTGGTAACTCCTGCCGAGGGCTCGGATATTGCTGTGGGTCAGACCCTCAACGGAACCGTTTCCGGTGCTCCGAGCGGTTCGACTGTCAAGATCAAGTCTGCCGGCCAGAAGAACATCTCCGCTAAGGTCGCCAACGGAAAGTTCAGCTTCAAGGCACCTGCCGACTTCGGCAAGTACGACTTCACCCTGCAGACGGTCAATGGATTCAACGAATCCACGATCACCAAGGGCTCGTTCAACATCGTCATCGGCGCCCCGGCGATCACCACCCCGAAAACCGGCGCCACGCTCAACGCACCGGTGTCCACCATCTCGGGTACCGGCGTTGCCGGAGCAGTTGTGACCCTTACCGGCGATGCCAGCGGCACCGCTACCGTTGCAGCCGATGGCAAGTGGAGCGTAAAGCTCGACACCGCGCTGTCGTACGGCGAGTACTCAGTCTCCGCCACCCAGGCGAAGGACGGACAGACCTCGAAGGCTGCCAAGAGCTCCTTCAAGATCCAGCTTGCCGCCCCGGCCATCACCACCCCGGCCAACGGTAAGACCTTCACCGGAGTGCAGTCCGAGATCGCCGGTACCGGCGTGGCCGGCGCAACCGTGAAGCTCTCCGGCGCTGTCACCGAAACCGTCAAGGTTGGCGCAGACGGCAAGTGGAGCGTCATCCTGGACGAAGCTCTCTCCTACGGTTCGCACAGCATCACCGCCGTGCAGACCTCGGGCGAGACCACCTCGACCTCGGTGAAGACCGCGTTCAAGGTTATCCCTGCCGCACCGTCGATCGACTCGCCGGAAGACGGCCAGGAGTTCGCGTTCGATAAGGCTCCGAAGACCATCAGTGGCTTCGGCATCAATGGTGCCACCGTCAAGGTGACCATCGGTGATACCGAATTGACTGCAACTGTGGCCGATGGCGCCTGGACCGTTATGGCTCCGAAGGATCTGGAAACCGGCGACCACAAGGTCACCGCCGTGCAGGTCATTGACGAGGTATCCTCGGCACCGGTCTCCATCGACTTCACCATCGCGGCGGAGCCGAAGCCGGAACCGACCGAGAAGCCAACGGCCTCGCCGAAGCCTTCCCAGGCACCGAGCGACTCGCCTGAGCCTTCCAAGGCCCCGGTAGAGCCGCAGGGTAACAACAACAACGACGATGACGATGATGCACCGTTGGCCAACACCGGCCCGAACGCAGCATTGCCGTTCATCGCTACCGGCGGCGTGCTGCTGGTCGCAGGTGGAGCATTCCTGCTCTTCCGGCGCAAGAACATCAAGGGGCACCACGGTGCCTAACCACGTAGTCCTCGGGTAGCCGAGACTCGTGAATGAGCGGGGGGGCCTTCCGTGGAATTGCTTGCAATTCCACGGAAGGCCCCCCGCTTTTCCCAGACAGCACGCAGCAAACAACCTGCCTGGGCCCCTAGACTCAGCCCAGAGAAGAAGGTGGTCAACCCATGAAGAACCCCACAAAGAGCTTGGCAATGGGTAGCGCGGCGTTCGCCGTGGTGCTCCTGCTGTCGGCTTGCGGCACCGAGACCGGTGCCCCGACAGCCACGGATCCGACTCCCAGCACAACCATCAGCGCCGAACCCAACCAGAGCCAGGACCCGGACATGCTCCAACTTAATGAATCCCTCAAAGAAACTCTGGGGGAGAAGTACTCCGAGGCGTGGATCGCCGACAACCGCCTGCACGTCGCAGTGACGGACAAGGCCGCCGAAGAGGTCGTCAACGACGCCGGCGCCATAGGGCACCTAGCCAAGTACTCCGCCCAGGAGCTCGAGGATGCCATCGGCAAGGTCATGGCCTGGCAGCGTGAGCAGGGCGGCGACGTCGCGACCGCCATCCACCGCTACGTTCCCTCGGGCCGCGACGGAACCATCACCCTGGCGGTGGACACCGCCCAGCTCGAGACCATCAAGTCAGGACTGGCGAAAGCCGACGTGACCGGCGGCATCCCGCTGCGCTTCGAGAAATCGGCAGGACCCGCCTCACCGGCAAACAGCTAACCCGCTCAACGTGTGTGGCGCGTCTTTCGACAAGTCAGAGCGCGCCACACACGTGGTGCACGCACCGTGCGACGTAGGCTAATAGTCGAGGGTTCGGCATTTAGTCGCCGCTGCGACGCAATAACGGCCCTCAACTCTAGCTACCAAAGAACCTTGAAAGGGCCTGCACCCACGTGAGCCACGCCAGCGACCCAGCAGCAACACCCAAGCAACCCGGCAGGAAAAGAAACCCCGTATGGGCAGCTATCCGCGAAGTGCTCATCATCGTCGTGGTGGCCCTGATTATCTCGCTGGTCGTGAAAACCTTCTTTTTCCGGGCCTTTTACATCCCCTCGGGTTCCATGGAAGAAACCCTGCAGGTCAACGACCGCATCTTCGCCAACCTCATGGTCCCGGGCCCCTTCGATCTGGATCGCGGCGACGTCGTGGTCTTCCGCGACGAGGAGGCCTGGCTGCCACCCGTGGCCGCCCCGGATTCCAACCCCGTCTCGGAGTTCTTCACCTTCGTCGGGCTGGTCCCCGATCCCTCCAACCAGCACCTGATCAAGCGCATCATCGGCATGCCCGGAGACACCGTGACCTGCTGCTCGCCCGATGGGAACCTGACGGTCAACGGAGTGGACATCCAGGAGCCCTACATCTACCCGGGTGATAACCCTTCCGACATTGAATTCACCAAGACCGTCCCGGAGGGCAAGATCTGGGTCATGGGCGACCACCGCGCGGCATCGGCCGACTCACGCTACCACGAGGACTTACAGGGCGGCTTCGTGGACTTCTCAGCCGTCGAGGGGCGCGCCGCGGTGATCTCCTGGCCGCTGGACCGCCTCGGGTCGATCTCCGGGCACCACGAAGTCTTCGACGACGTCCCCGAACCGGCAGGGGCGTCCAGCAAGTAATGGCAGCACTTCCACCAACTCTGCTCCACGAAAAGGCCCTCGCCGCATACGGAGGACACCGCTTCATTGGTGCAGCCGATGAGGTAGGACGAGGGCCGCTGGCCGGCCCGGTATCGGTGGGCTACGTCGTGATCGACCCGAGCGCCGTAGAGGAACTGCCGCGGGTGCGCGATTCCAAACTGCTCAGTGACACGATCCGCCACGAACTGGTGCCGCTCATCAAATCCTGGGCGACTGCCTGGGGTGTGGGGCACGCCAGCGCCGCGGAAATCGACGCACTGGGCCTGGTTCCGGCCCTGCGTCTGGCCGGGCTGCGCGCCACCAGCGCCGCACACCGGACCCAGATGGCCGACGCGGTGCTGCTCGATGGCAACCTCGACTGGCTCTCGTCCACCGTCCAACCCACGCTGCTTGAATCTGCGATGCCGGGATTCGGGGACCCGCAGGACATCGACGGGTTGCAGATCCCGGTGCAGACCCTGATCAAGGGCGACCTGCTCGCGGTGTCCATCGCGGCGGCCTCGATCCTAGCCAAGGTCGAACGCGACGACCTCATGGATGGGTATGATCGCCAATACCCGGCGTACGGTTGGATGAAGAACAAAGGCTATGGCACCGCCGCACACCGCGCAGGCATCATCGAGCATGGGGCGAGCGAGTACCACCGCAAGACCTGGCAGCTGATACCCAAGGCACCAGGGACCACCCGCAAGGCAAAGGGCGAAGGGAAAACACCATGAGCGCCGAAGACTTGGAAAATTACGAAGCGGAACTCGAACTGCAGCTCTACCGCGAGTACAAAGACGTGGCGAACCTCTTTAATTACGTGGTGGAAACCGAGCGACGATTTTACCTCGCCAACAACGTCGACCTCAAAACCCGCTCGGCCGATGGTGAGGTCTTCTTCGACCTCACGCTCACCGATGCTTGGGTCTGGGACGTCTACCGCACCGGACGCTTCGTTCAATCGGTACGCATCGTCACCTTCAAGGACGTCAACATCGAGGAACTGAACCGCACCGAAGAGCTGACCATCCCCAAGGAGGGGCTGAACTAGCGCCCCCGACTGATCGCTGATCGCAACTTGCTGCCCCGCACGCCCTTCGGTGTGCGGGGCAGCGTCATGCATGGTGGTATCCGGGCATCATTCCTACGGCAGGCTGCGCAGCGATATGCCCGCTCCTTGCCGGGCCGGGTTCGCCCAGACCTGCTGCTGGTCTGATATTCCGCTGTCGTCCGGGTGGAGCGGTCGGCAAAATTGTCACCTTCTGCTGGGAAAAAGTGCAACGCCCCTGACACTCCTATGGTGATACGACATCTAAGCTCGTATCATTGAATTATGACGAGCATGGCATTTGAATCGCAAGTAGACCGGGCTTTGCGCCGTCGCGGCACCCCCATCAGCACTCAGGAATTTCTTGCGGTCCTTGAGGAGGTCTCGAGCATTGCGGTTGAACCACTCACCGCAGGCGAGCAGGACTTCTTGCTGCGAAATACTGATCTGACGGAGGCTGATCTCCCCCCAAGAAGCCTGGTTGCAACCAACCTCAAGGTTCTTGCAGGTCAGGCCAGTTCACGAGCGCGACTTAGGGAAAATTCTCTCAGCACGGCTGAAGTTGCCTCGCTGATTGGTCGAGATCCAGCAAACGTGCGCCGTTCTCGGCTTGAGGGTGCCCTGTATTCGCTAGGCGACGGGGTCCCTGGCCAGAGCCTGAGGTTCCCTTCCTGGCAGTTCGTAGGTGGCGCGCCGTTGCCAGGGCTTCGGATGGTGATCCCTGCTTTTCCTACTCACTTTCACCCTTTGTCCATCGAGCGCTTCATGACCACTGCGAATGATGATTTAGACGGCATGACACCGGTGGAATGGCTTGCCATGGATGGTGCACCAGATGCCGTGGCAAAGCTTGCCGATGAACTGGGTTACGAGTGAGCCCGAATCACCCCAAGAATCCACTGAAACCAAAAGTACCGCTTCACGTAGAACCGAAGCACCTCATCACCTATGGCCAGGCGCTTTGGCGGATTCACACCACTGTCGGAGCGCACCCCACGGCCTGGGATGAGCTAAGGACCTACGGACCGATTTCCCGCTTCCGTTGGGATCCTCAACCTGCGCCCACGCAACTACACCTTGAGGCCGCCGTTTCTTATGCGGCCACGGGATTTGTCACGGCCTTCGCGGAGGTCTTTCAGCATGACCAAGCCATCACTCTTTCGGCTAGCCGCGCATTATCGGGCTGGTATCCCCGCCGGGCACTGACCTTGCTTGATCTGGTTAGTAGCGACTGGGCTGTGCATTACGGAGCATCAGCTTCGCTGCCTCAGGCGACAAGGAATATTTGTTGTAACTGGTCTAACAGCATCTGGGAGGAACTTAGTCGGGGATCAGATACCTTACTCGACGGTCTCTACGTGCCATCCACTACAGTCGGCGATCCCATGGTTGTGCTGTTCCCGCGAGCCAGGGACGCGTTCCCCGCGACCCCCGATTTTTCGCGGTCGCTCAACCACGCCGCGGTAGCGGCCATGGCGATATCCGCTGCAGCTCGGCTTCGATGGGCAATCCGCTAGAGAAGCACCCCGGACTTCCTGCGACTTGCTGAAAAGGTTCGGACCAACACAAGGCCGGGCAGGATCTACGCCGACATCGCCGTGGACGACGTCGTGACAGGGGAACCGCGGCGTGGGCGATCGGGGCCATCGATACGTCCTGCGCTGAATGGACGAGCCTCATGCAGTAGGCTGCGGGGCCGGCGAACGTCACTCTGAACCCGCACACTTGCTCGGCGGCCACGATCGACGGTTTTGATCAGGTACAGAAGAAAGTCGTCGAGGAGGCTGGACTCGTTGACGAGTCGTCGAACAAGAGCTTCATCACCCTGAGGGCGACAGCTACACATTGGAGGAATCCTGCCGGCGTCAGGCTGGCGGTGCGGCGCTGAAGCCACCCTGCAGCTCGGTCCCAGTGCTCGATGCGGAGGCAGCCGCGGACGGGCCGTCCTCGAGCGCCCGAACCGTGGTGGTTGAACGCATGGACATCAAGCCCGGGCTGTACCGTTCCACCCTGGCGAACCTGGACAAATCGGAACGCTTCAACCTCTCCAAGCCCTTGGCGGACCAGAATTACAACCGCAAGCTCGTTACCGACAGGGACGGCAAACGATCTTGGGCCTACGTGGGTGCCTCCAAGATCAGTAACTACCTGGTCAAAAACGGAATCCGCGTCATCTGCGGCGACTAAGCATGAGACCGCAGACACGGACCCTTACCTGTTGGGCCGTGGACTGGGGATTACAACAACGACTACCGGGTGCTCGGGTGCAGCGGATCCCTTCCCTCCGCCGGTCTCCACCGCCAAACAAACGGTGCAAAGCCAGGCATCCGACACGGGCCCGGCCCCGGAAGTCGTACCCGCCGACGCGAGCACCGGGACCACGGTGAAGACCGATGCGCACAAAAACGTGCAGAAAAAGGTCGGGGAGAAGGCTGGCCTGATCGATGAGAAGACCAAAGAGAACTACTTCACCATCGAAGTCACCAACGCCACCTTGGCCTCCGAATGCACCCCTCGGGTCGGCTCGGCACCACTAGCTCCCACGCGCAGCATCTTTCTCATCCTCGACATCAACGCCACCCTGGCCGCCGATGTCGCCGACAAGGTCGGCGGGGACCCGGAAGAGTCGTACATGCCGCTGGTCGCCGAAACCTTCTCCGTGGCCACCGAGCAGGGGACACCTGACCGCAATGTCACCTCGGAAACCGCGTGGGGCTGCTTCGACGATTCGGTGCTCCTGCCACCGGTGGTGAACCCGGGTCAGACCGTGACGGGCAAGCTGGTCCTCGCTGTGGAAGTCACCCAGGGTCGCGTCGCCTACGACCCCCAGGAGAACGGCGGCTGGTCCTGGCCTTACGGGGACTAGGACCAGCCTGCGGCGTGGGAGTGGCGCCCTGTCACGCTTATCCACATGCCTGCCGGATGCCGGCCCCGCGAGGCCCGCTGACCCTGCATTCTTGGAAGTAGCACCCGCGTGTCATGCCGATCGGCGTGGCACGCGGGTGCGGTCGACCAAGGAGTGTGTGCATGAACCACAACCAAGAACTCGGTGCCGCCGGCGAGGAGCTGGCAGCAAACTACCTGCTCGACGCCGGCTATGCGGTGCTGGAACGCAATTGGCGATGCAACCTCGGGGAGCTGGACATTGTGGCCGAAACCAACGGGCAGATCATCGGCGTGGAGGTCAAGACTCGCAGCTCCCTGGGCTTCGGACACCCGGCCGAGGCGGTGAACCCCGCCAAGCTGCGCAGGCTCTCGCTGCTGGTTCGGCGCTGGTGCGTGACGCACCGACGCAATCCACACACCGTGCGCGTGGATGTGCTGGCCATCCTGATGCCCCCGGGGCGCGAACCACGCATCGAACACCTCATCGGAGTCGAATCATGAGCCTGGCCCGGACCCTGGGGATCGGCCTGACGGGACTTGCCGGACAGCTGATCGAGATCGAGGCCGACGTGGGCAACGGCATCCCCGCGTTCATCCTGCTGGGCTTGCCCGACGCGGCGCTAAACGAATCACGCGAACGCATCCGCTCGGCGGCCCGGAATTCCGGCATCCCACTGCCCAACCGCCGGCTGACCCTGAACCTGAGCCCGGCCACCCTGCACAAGCGCGGATCCGGGTTCGACCTCGCCCTCGTCGTGGCGGCGCTGGCCGCAGACAGGTCCATCAGCCCGCCCGCCCATGTCGTCTATCTGGCCGAGCTGGGCCTGGATGGATCACTGCGCCCGGTTCCCGGGGTTCTTCCGGCAGTACTGGCGGCGGTCAGGGCCGGGGTCCGGGACGTGGTGGTGGCCGAGGCCAATCGTGCGGAGGCCGAACTCGTGGCAGGGGCCAGGGTCAGGGCCTACGCGCATTTATCGCAGGTCCTGGGTGATTGCGGTGCCGACCCATTAGTGCTGCGCTACAGAGCGCGGCACGACTCTCCGGCGCGCCGGGACCCCGCTGGGCCCGGAGGGCAGACACCGGGATCCCTGGACCTCACAGACATCGTGGGGCAGGCTCAGGGGCGCTACGCCCTAGAGGTAGCAGCCGCTGGTGGGCACCACCTCCTGTTCAGCGGTCCTCCAGGGGCGGGTAAGACGATGCTGGCCCAGCGACTGCCTGGATTGCTGCCAGATCTGGATGATGCCCAAGCAATTGAAACCACCGCCGTGCACTCGCTGGCCGGCGGCGGGAACCCGATCTCTGCGCTGGTGCGCCGACCGCCTTTTGAAGCCCCGCACCACTCGGCCTCCATGGTCGCGCTGATCGGTGGAGGCAGCGGCATCCCGCGCCCCGGTGCCGCCTCCAGGGCACACCGGGGCGTGCTGTTTCTGGATGAGGCGCCAGAGTTCTCCGCCTCGGCGCTGGACGCGTTGCGCCAGCCACTGGAGTCCGGAGTGCTGACGCTGCACCGGGCGGCGGGCACCGCCAGCTACCCGGCCCGCTTTCAACTGTTGCTGGCCGCCAACCCGTGTCCGTGCGGGCGCAACCTGGGCAAGGGCACCGAATGCACCTGCACGCCCATGGCACGCCGGCGCTACCTCGCCCGGCTCTCGGGCCCGCTGCTGGACCGGATCGACATGCAACTTTTTGTCCCACAGCTTTCCTCCCGGGAACTTGCCAGCCGCGGCAGCGGAGAGTCCTCGGCGGTGGTTGCCGCCAGGGTGGCCGAGGCCCGCGTGCAGGCCCGTGACAGGCTCAAGCGCTGGGGGATTTGCACCAACTCAGAGGTTCCTGGATCGTTGTTGCGCAACGATCTGCGTTTGGTCTCAGCCACCTTGGCCGGGCTCAACAGGGCAGGGGAAGCGTTGCGGCTCAGCGCCCGCGGCCATGACCGGGTGCTACGCATTGCGTGGACGATCGCGGACTTGAACTCCCATGCATGTCCCACCGCCGAGGATGTGGATGTGGCGATCCAGCTGCGCCAACACGGCAAAGGGGACGTTGGCTAGATTTTGATGTTCACTTTCGTATATCTGGGGGAGCGGCGATCCGAAGTGTTCAGAGATACTCACGTGTCCCTGCTGCGGGTCAAGGGTGGCGGGACCACTGTGAGGTACCGCAGGTAGGCTGCTACTGGAAAGCGTCCGACCCTTGCCTCTTGGCTTGCCAGACACCCGCGGTCCACGATGCACATCATGCCGCCGTCGTCTTCAATAATCAACTTGTCGAGTTACCCAAACTGCGGATCCTCTTGGCCGAGCTCCCCGAAACAGAAGGAACAGGAATTTGTCCTGCGCATTGACCGGTAGGTCCGCTATCGCTCGGCAACCGGCACCAGCCCGGGATGCATTCACCATCGGATGATGCCTGCGTCATAGTCGCACGGGTGTGGCAAGTCTGCAGATCAGCCCACCTGCAGTACGAAGGAGAGCATGATATTTCCGGCGACGAGCAGCGCCAAAACGATCAGGCCCACCACAGGAACCGGTCGAAGACGCAGTGGCTCGTAGGCAATGGCGGCCACTTGGCGGTGGAAGATGTTGGCCATCGGGGCGAAGACGAGGATCACAGCCCCAGCAGCCATGACGGCAATCTGTTCCCCAGGTGAAATGTCCATGGGCGTGATGGCTAGGTAAAGGAAACTCAACAGGACCGAAGCGATCATGCCGTACAACCACACGAACAACGACATGGTATTCCGGTCCGCCTGAGAAGCTCCCGCGTGTCGTGCAAGATGCGGAGCGAAAGCACGCGCATTGGCAAACATAAACCTGACCCGGCGCTCGCCGGATGAGGGCTGCGCGCCGGGTCCTACCGGGCGATCGCGAGCCGTGCAGGGGAGAAGACCTTGACCAGTACGGCCAACAGGCCGTCGAGGACCAAGGCCAGTCCGGTGACCAAAACCGCGCCGACCAGCACCTGCCCGTAGTCGTAGACGGCCAGTCCGTCGAAGATGTAGCGACCCAGCCCGCCCAGGTTTACGTAGGCGGCGATGGTGGCGGTGGCGATCACCTGCAAGATGGCCCCGCGCAGTCCGCCCAGTATCAGTGGGAGCGCCAACGGCAATTCGACCTGCAGGATGATGCGTGAGTCTTTCATGCCGATGGCCCGGGCGGCGTCCACCACCTCGGGGTCAACATTGGCTACCCCCGCATAGACCCCGGCCAGGATCGGCGGGATGGCGATCAACACCAACGCCGCCAAGGGCGGCAACAGGCCGATGCCCATCAGGAGCACCAGCAGCGTCATGATGCCCAGCGAGGGCAGCGCGCGCAGCACGTTAGAGGCGGAGACCAAAAAGACCTTGCCCACCCCGGTGTGTCCGATGAAGACACCCAGCGGGAAGGCGATGATGAGCGCTGCGACCACTGCCAGGAATGAGTACCAGAGATGTTCGCCCAACCGTGCCGGGATCCCGGTATCGCCTGCCCAATTCGCGGCATCGGCGAAGTAGGAGAGCATGTCGTTGATCATGAGCCCACCGCCCCGGGTGCCTGCATGGCAGCGGAGGCACCGTTGCCCGAGCCGTTACGCATGGCGCGCGCCCCCGATTCCGAGCCGTTGCGCTGGCGCAGCCACGGGGTCAACAGGTGGGCTGAAACGGCGATGACCCGGTCGAAGACCAGGGCAAGGATGAGGATCATGATGATGCCCGCGAGAATCTGATCCGGGTAGTTGCGTTGGTATCCGGAGGTGAAGAGCTGACCCAGGCCGCCCACGCCGATCACCGCGCCGACCGACACCAACGACACGTTCGTCACCACCGCGACCCGAGTGCCGGCGGCCAGCGGGGCCAGAGCCAGCGGCAGGTCCACGAACAGGCGGCGGCGTGCCGGTGAATAGCCCAGAGCCTCGGCCGCGTTGAGCACTTCGGGGGCCACCGCGTCCAAGGCGTCAAAGACCGTGCGCACCAGCAGCGAGGCCGAGTACAGGGCCAGAGCGATCACCACATTGAGCGGGTCAAGGACCTGGGTGCCGATCAACGAGGGGATCACCACGAACAAAGCGAGTGAGGGGATGGTAAAGACCGCGCTGGCCACCGCGGTGATGATGGCCCGAGCCCGTGGGCGGTTGCCGAAGACCAGGCCCAACCCCAACGCCACCACGAGACCGGCGAGGGTGGGAACCAACGAAAGGTACAAGTGGTCGAGTGTCAGCGACCAGGTTTGTGCGGGGTTTTCCAGTAGCCACTTCATGCGCGGCTCCGCACGCCGTGGCGCAGGTACGGCGCCAGATCCTCCAGGCCCACGTAGGAGCGCGGGACATCGTTCTCGTCCATCAGCAGCACCAGCGAGCACGGCGAGGCTAGTACTGCGTCCAGGGCCGAGCGCACCGAGTCGCCGCGGTGCAACACCGCAGCTCCGGTTTCCTCGCCGTCGGGTCCGCGCCACGTCGCCGTGCGCAACGCCATGTCGAGCTCCAACAGCCAGCCCGGTGCGCCGACGCCCAGCGGGATCAAACCGTCTGAGCCCGGAGAGCCAAGCGACGTGGCGTCCACGTCTTTCAGTGTGGCGAAGGACAAAGTGCGAAATCCGCGGTCCTTGGCCACCAGGGAGTTGACGAAGGAGTTGGCAGGCCGGGTGAGGATCTGCAGCGGGGTGTCATATTGCTGCAGCTGCCCGCCCGGGGCCATCACCGCGATCTTGTCGCCCAAACCCAACGCCTCATCGATATCGTGCGTGACCATCACGATGGTCTTCTTGATCTCCGCCTGCAGGTGGCGAACCTCGGCCTGGAGTTCCTCGCGCACGATCGGATCCACCGCGGAGAATGGCTCGTCCATGAGCAGGATCGGCGGGTCGGCGGCCAAAGCACGGGCCACTCCGACGCGCTGCTGCTGCCCACCGGAAAGCTGGGCCGGATAACGGTTTGCCAGCGCGGCATCCAGCCCCACCCGCTCGAGCGCCTCATGAGCCTTGGCCCGGGCCTGGGACTTGCTCAGTCCCAGCAGGCGCTGGACCGTGGCGACATTGTCCAGCACCGTGCGGTGCGGAAAGAGACCGGCATTCTGCAGCACGTAGCCGATCCCCAGACGCAGGGTGACGGCACGGATCTCGGCGATGTCCTGCCCGTCGATCAGCACCCGTCCCGCGGTGGGTGCCACCATGCGATTGATCATCCGCATCGAGGTGGTCTTGCCGCAACCGCTGGGACCCACCAACACGGTGAAGGACCCGGTAGGGATTTCTAGGTCAAGGTCGGTCACCGCCTTGGTTCCGTCAGGAAAGGTTTTAGACACTGATTCAAAGGTGATCATTGTGGTTCCTGGGGATCCTGTTCATCACGGGCTGGGCAAAAGTTGTGGCAGAAAATGCCGGTTGCGCACCGGCGGGCAAGCCCGCCACCCCAGAATCGAACATGCGTTCTAATATGATTGATTCGGGGGCGGAATCCCGGGCTACTTGCCCAGCAAGTCTTGGTCGGTCAGCCACGTGATGGCTGCCTGCTTTGGCTCGATCTTCGCCTCACCGGAGACTTGCTCGTTGAGCTTGATCAATTCTTCGGTGCTCAACTTCGCGGAAATCGCATCAATGACTTGCTGGGCTCCCTCGTCAACTTTGTCTTTCGCGGCCACGGGAACGACCTGCTGCGCCGGAAAGTTGTTCTTCGGATCCTCGAGCACCACTAGGTCATTGGCCGGAATCGCTGTACTGGTGGTGAAGATGTTCGCGGCGGTGACCTTGCCATCGACCAGCGCCTTCACCGTAGCGGGGCCGCCGCCGTCGGAAATCGGTTCAAACTTGGAAGGCACAAACCCGTAGTTCTTCTCTAGCCCCGGCAGTCCCACGGGCCGGTCCTTGAATTCCGGAGGACCTGCCATGGTCACTTCCGCGTTGTGGGCGGCCAGATCCTCGATGGTCTTCAAGTTCCATTTCTCGGCGGTGGCACGGGTGACAACCACCGCATCCTTGTCCTCTGCCGCGGCCGGGGTGAACATGCTCAGGCCCTTGTCTTCCAAGGCCTTGGGTAAGGCACTGAGAATCGACTCGGGGCTCGAGACGTCCGCCGCGGGATCGATGAATAGCAGTAGGTTGCCGGTGTAGTCGGGGATCAAATCGATCGAACCGTCGGCCAACGCCGGAATGTAGGCCTCGCGGGAACCGATGTTGAACTTCGTCTCCACGGAGTACCCCTTGGCCTTCAATGCCTCGGCATACAGGTTGCCGATGATCTCCGACTCCGGGAAGTTCGCCGAGGACACCATCAGCGTGGTCGATCCGGCCTCGTCTGTGGGGGAAGGCGCCGCGGTGGGGTCTGAACACCCGGAGAGGATCAGCGAGCCTGTAACTACGGAGAATGCTGCAATCAAGGGAAGCTTCAGGAGTCTCATTTACGTGCCTAGTTTCATGTCGGTTGCTGATACCGGCGAAGTTGCCACAAAATCATGTGGCCGTCGGTACTGAAGTTTCCTCCCATCGTTCCCCATAGTCACTTCGACAAGCAACATATATGCCGAACCGTGTATCGGCGTGTCGTACGGCCAACGGGCGCTCCCAAATCCCAGAGACAAGACCGAAGCACTTGCCCGCACAACGGCCTCCCGCCGCTGCCCACCGGCACCGTCCACAACCCGCAGCCCGCACCGACAGCGGGCCGCGGAGAGGCAACACCCTAGGGGAGAGGGGCATGCCCCCCACCATTCCCACTTGCCCTAGCTCCACGGCGCCAATCAAACAGATATGCCAGGCGCAACCAAGGGGGCCGCGAACACCAAGGAAAGGACCCAGACAGCCATGGGTACCTACTCGCCCGAAGCAACTGCACGAGCCGGATTGACGCACATCATCGAACCTAACGACCAAACCGGTGCCGCCCTGGTTCAGATCGCCGGAGCGGTCGAGGCCTACCGGCTCATCCGCGAACACCGCGGAGCAGCCCCTGCCAGTGAACAACAACAGGTAGCAGAGCTCCTCGATGCCCACGGGGCCTCCCGCGCCACCCTGCGCCTGGACGCGGGGCTGGAACGTTGGCGTCCCCGCGCCGCTCTCGCCGACCCCGAGTCAGATCTCAAACTCATGGCCAACCTCGGGGGAGGGATCATCCTGCCCACGGACCCCGAATGGCCAGCAGGCTTCGAAGCCCTCGAGCTGGCATCCCCGTTGGCCCTATGGTTCCGCGGCACCGCGGAGCGCTCCATCCTCCACGAGCCGGCAAACCTTGTCGCCATCGTCGGGTCACGGGACGCCACCGAATACGGGCGCACCATCACCGCCGAACTCGTCCACGACCTGCGCGCCCGGGGAGTCACCATCGTCTCCGGAGGCGCCTACGGCATCGATGCCCAGGCGCACCAAGCAGCGCTCGCCGACGAGCCGACCTCGGCCGCGACAGAGGGCAGCACCCCGCCAGCACCAACCATTGCCGTCATGGCAGGGGGGCTGAACCGTTACTACCCGGTCGGAAACGACGAGCTGCTCAAATCGGTACAGCGCCATGGCCTGCTCATTGCCGAGGTGGCACCCGGGGCCACACCCAGCCGTTGGCGCTTTTTGCAACGCAATAGGTTGATCGCAGCCATCTGCGCCGCAACCATTGTCACCGAAGCCCGCTGGCGCTCGGGGGCACTGAGCACCGCACACCACGCGGCAGAAATGGGCCGCGAGGTCGGGGCCGTCCCCGGTTCGGTCTTCTCTGCCAACTCAGCAGGCTGCCACCGCCTCATCCGCGAAGGTGCGGCAACGCTGATCACCGACGGTGCCGAAGCCATCGAACTGTTCGGCCTCGGAAGCCAGCGGCCAATCCCGGACGCAGGTCAACCGAGCCCCGGGAGCGGTAAGGATCCAGCGCAGGGGCGTGACTACGACGGGCTGGCCATCCCCGACCTCTTGCTGCTCGACGCACTGCCGGTACGCACCGCGCGTACCGTTGACCAACTGGCCATCGTCGCCGGACTGGGCATCGGTTCCATTCTCGGCGGACTCTCCCGCCTCGCTTCCCAAGGCCTGGCCGAACGCACCCCCAACGGCTGGATACGCCGCTTCCCCCAGGGGCGCGAACCCCAACGCGGGGCACCTCACCACGGGTAGGGGGTAACGGAAGCACACCGACCGGCGTGGCAGCATTGCCCGCATGCTCCGCGCGGGAGACAGTAGAGACGTGCCAGATCCAATCCAAGAAAACCCCGACGCAGCATACATCCCGGCCGAACTCAGCCACGCCCGGGACGGCTTCCTGCGCCACATGGCTCTGGAACGCGAACGCAGCGAACACACCTTGCGCGCCTACGCAGGGGACATCGCCAACCTCTACGTCTACGCGATCCCACACGGCGCCACCAACCTCGCGGGGCTCGACCTCAGCCTGTTACGCGGCTGGCTCATGACCCTCCAAGAATCCGGACTCGCCAGAGCCACGCTCGCCAGACGCTCCGCCACCATCCGCAGCTTCCTCGCCTGGGCAGTCCGCGAAGAACTCATCAGCACCAACCCGGCAATCCGCCTCCAATCACCCAAGCGCGAACAACGCCTCCCGCACATCCTGCAAAACAACCAAATCGAACGCATCTTCCAGCCCGCGACCCGCCTACCCGAAACCGCAGATGTCAAGATCAAGGAGCCAACGAAGGAACAGCTCGCGCTCGCCGACCGCAACAAGCTCATCCTCGAGTTGCTCTATGCCACTGCCATTCGTGTGGGGGAGCTGGTTTCGCTGGATATCGGTGACATCGACTTGGACCGGCGGACCTTGCGGGTCATCGGCAAGGGCAACAATGAACGCACGGTCCCGTTCGGACAGCCCGCGCTGAATGCAATCGATGATTGGCTGCGCCGCTCCCGCCCGGTGCTGCGCACCAATGAATCCGGCCATGCGCTACTGCTGGGCCGCAGGGGCAAGCGGCTCGATGCCAGGGCGGCCCGCCAGGTGGTCTCGGACGCCCTGGCGGCGCTGGGGGACACTGCAGCGCGCGGGCCCCACGCGTTGCGCCACAGCGCCGCCACACATCTGCTGGATCGCGGGGCAGACCTGCGTGCCGTGCAAGAGATCCTCGGCCACTCTTCGCTGGCCACCACGCAGCTGTACACCCACGTGTCGGTGGAACGGCTCAAGGATAGCTACCAAAAAGCCCATCCTCGGGCGTAAATATGTATAAACCTAGGTCACTGCAGAAAGTTGTGGTCAAGGACAGCTGGCCGAACGCCGTATAATCGTGCACAATACTAGAGAGGACTTGCTGGACTTCGAATACGGATTGTTGGCGTTGGGGAAGACGTTCCAACAGCACATCGGAGGAAAGCATGTCTAAAGCACTGACCAGGGGCGTACTTTTCGTACACTCAGCCCCTTCAGCGCTGTGCCCGCACATCGAATGGGCGATCGGCTCCGTTGTCGACCGGCGGACGGATCTGCACTGGACCGAGCAGAGCGCTTCTCCCGGCATGTCACGGGCGGAAGTCAACTGGACCGGAAAGCCGGGCACAGGCGCTCTTTTAGCGTCCGCACTTCGCGGTTGGGCGCACCTTCGCTACGAGGTCACCGAGGACGCAAGCCCCGGCGTCGATTCGAGCCGCTGGTCCCATACCCCCGAATTGGGGATTTTCCATGCCACCACCGATGCCGCCGGAAACATCATGGTTTCCGAAGAGCGCATCCGCTGGGCCTACGAAAAGGGTGCTGGCGATCCCGCGATCGTTTACCAAGAACTTTCCATCGCTCTCGGTGAAGCCTGGGACGAGGAGCTCGAACCCTTCCGTTACGCCGCAGAAGGCGCCCCCGTGCGCTGGCTCCATCAAGTGATCTAGGGTCCACGGCCGAACCGGTTCCAGACCCCAAAACAGCAAGATTGGTTGTGCAGTCACCGTCGATGAGTCGACGGTGACTGCACAACCAGTCTTTTTTGCTTCCAGCGGATATCTCTACCAGATATCCTCGGAGCCACGCCCAGTACATGTGTGTATGGGCGTAGAGCCGGATGGTTTGAGAGCTCTCCTCGGGGAGCTTTCATCGTATTAACGCAAATGGCCCGGGATTTCAGTGAAGCCCCGGGCCATTGGCGAAGCGGATACGGATCCGCTCGGTGTCTAGACGCTGCGGATCGCAACCACGGCGTTGTGTCCACCGAAGCCGAACGAGTTGTTCAGCGCGACGATGGACCCTTCGGGCAGCTCTCGAGGGGTGCCGACAACAACATCCAACGGGATCTCCGGATCCTGGTTCTCCAGGTTGATGGTGACCGGTGCCTTGCGGTGGTAGACGGCGAGCACAGCCAGGACCGATTCAACGGCGCCGGAGGCACCGAGCAAGTGGCCCATCTGCGACTTGGTGGCCGAGACGCAGACCTTGTCCAGGTGGGTTCCCAGGGCGGCACGCAGTGCGGTGTACTCGGGCTTGTCGCCCACCGGAGTCGAGGTGGCGTGCGCGTTGACGTGCACGACGTCCTCGGGCTGGATCAGGCCGTCAAACATGGCCGCCTTCAGGGCGCGGGTGGCGCCCAGACCCTCCGGGTCCGGTGCGGTGATGTGGTAGGCGTCGGCGGTTACCGAGGTGCCTGCAAGTTCCGCGTAGATCGTTGCTCCGCGGGCAATGGCGTGCTCTTCGGCTTCGAGGACCAAAGCCCCTGCACCTTCACCCATGACAAATCCGTCACGATCGCGATCGTAGGGACGTGATGCGTGCTCCGGGTCGTCATTGCGCTTGGACAGCGCCTTCATGGCGGCGAAGGAAGCCATCGGCATCGGGTGGATGGCTGCCTCGGCACCGCCGCAGACCACGACGTCGGCCTTGCCCGAACGGATCAGCTCGAGGCCGATATGCATGGCCTCGGTACCCGAGGCACAGGCCGAGACGGGGGTGTGTGCGCCGGCGCGGGCGCCGAGGTCCAAGGAAACCGCAGCAGCAGGGCCGTTGGGCATCAGCATCGGCACGGTCATCGGCAGCACGCGGCGCGGGCCCTTTTCCTTCAAAGTGTCCCAAGCATCCAGCAGTGTCCAGACACCGCCGATGCCGGTGGCGAAGGCAACGGCCAGGCGGTCGTGGTCGACTTCCTCGATGCCCGAATCCTTCCAGGCTTCGCGCGCGGCAACCACGGCGAACTGGGTGGACGGGTCCATGCGCTTCATTTCGATGCGGGAGAGCACCTCGGAAGCGGGGGTGGAGGCCTTGGCGGCAAACTTCACCGGCAGGTTGTAGGTTTCAACCCATTCATCGGGCAGCGTGTGCGCGCCGGAAACACCCTTGAGGGCGTTGGCCCACAGAGTCGGGACGTCCCCGCCGATGGGGGTGGTGGCGCCAAGGCCGGTGATAACAACTTTGCGAGCCATGTTGAAACTCTCTACTGGTTGGGGGGCGAAACGGCTAGCGAAGCTAGCGCGCGATCCAAGCATCGGGTCGCGGTGTGAGTGCGGTTTTCCGGATTGGATCGAAAATCTGGGGATCGGTTACGAAACCGGTAAAGCGGAATTGGCTGGCGGTTGCCGGCGTGCCATCAAGGATGATGGACGAATCGATGTCCCCGCCGTGGACTGGCCAGTCTCCGAACGAAGAACGGACAGTCCACGGCAGTGGCATCAATGGACTGCTTAGGCCTGAGCGCCAGCGATGAAGTTCACTGCATCGGCAACGGTCTTGAGGTTCTTGACCTCTTCGTCCGGGATCTTCACGTCGAACTTCTCTTCGGCGTTGACGACGATGGTCATCATCGAGATGGAGTCGATGTCGAGGTCCTCGGTGAAGGACTTGTCCATTTCAACTGCCTCGGTCTCGAGGCCGGTCTCTTCATTGACGATCTCGGCCAAGCCGGCCAGAATCTCTTCGTTGCTAGCCATGATGGCTCCTTTTCTGTGTTTGCCGGTAACAAGCCCGACGACTATGCAGACCACAGGTGTGGGGTCCGAATGATGGGTTGTATCCCTGGGTGTTAACCCTAGGGCAGGACAACGACCTGTGCGCCAAAGACAAGCCCGGCGCCAAACCCAATTTGCAAAGCAAGACCGCCGGAAAGCTCCGGGTTCTCCTTGAGCATGTTATCCATGGCCATGGGGATCGACGCAGCCGAGGTGTTGCCCGAGGTGGCGATGTCGCGCGCGACAATCACCTTTTCCGGAACCTTCAGCTGCTTGACCATCTCGTCGATGATGCGCATGTTGGCCTGGTGCGGAATGAAGGCAACTAGGTCCTCGGCGGTGATTCCGGCCTTTTCAAGGGCAAGCTTAGCCATTTTGGCCATTTCCCACACAGCCCAGCGGAAGACCGTCTGTCCATCCTGGCGCAGGGTCGGCCACAGCTGTGCCTCGGTGCCTGCCACCAAGGCGGTACCGTCCGGGGAAGACTCGGCCTGCAGAACAGCGTCGCGCAGATCGAGCTGCGAGTGGGTCATGCCAATGGCGTTCCACCGTGAGCCGTCCGAACCCCAGACCGAGGGGGAGATGCCGGGGATATCCGAGGGGCCGACGATCACTGCGCCAGCGCCGTCACCCAGCAGGAAGGAAATGGTGCGTTCGTGGTTGTCGATGACGTCCGAGAGCTTCTCTGCGCCGACGACCAGCACGTACTCGGCCATGCCGGAACGCACCAGGGCGTCGGCCTGGGCCACTCCGTAGCAGTATCCGGCGCAGGCTGCGGAGATGTCGAAGGCAGGTGCCGGGGTTGCCCCGATGCGGTCGGCCAGCGCAGATGCCGCGGACGGGGTGGCGTAAGGGAAGGTCACGGTCGCGACTATGACGGCGCCGATCTGGCTGGCTTCGATCCCGGCGGAGGCCAGTGCCGAACGTGCGGCACCTTCGGCCATGTCCAACAGCGAGGTATCTGCATCGGCGCGGGCACGGGTCACGATGCCGGTGCGCTGCTGGATCCACTCGTCGGAGGAATCGATCCACTGGCAGACATCGTCGTTGGTCACGATGACATCGGGGCGGAAAGACCCAACGCCGTGGATCCGGCTGAATTCACGGCTGGCCGTCTGGTTCATCACTGCAGTCATGTTTACTGTCTTCCTAGGCTTGGGTGTGTTCGAGGACGAAAGCACGGGCCGCCTCGAGATCATCGGGGGACTTCAGGGCCAGCGTCGGGATCCCCTTCAGGCCACGGCGGGCCAAACCGACCAGGGTTCCTGCCGGGGGAAGCTCAATGATGCCGGTGACCCCGCGTGCGGCCAGTTCTTCCATGCACTTGTCCCAGCGGACCGGGCGGGAGACCTGGGCGACCAGTGAGGCGAGGTTTGACGGACCATCGACAACCGCTTGTCCGTCAAAGTTCGACAGCAGCGTGGTGGTCGGGTCATTGGCCTGCAGCGACGAGGACAGTTCCTCGAGCACGTCCACGGCTGGGGCCATGTGCTGGGTGTGGAACGCACCTGCGACCTTTAGGGGAATCACCCGGGCCTTGGCCGGGGGATTGGCTGCGAAGGCCTCGATCTGTTCCAGGGTTCCGGCTGCGACGATCTGGCCGCCGCCGTTGGCGTTGGCCGGGCTCAGTCCAGCGGCGGAGATGGCCGCGTTGACTTCCTCGGGGTCCCCGCCCAACACCGCGGCCATGCCGGTGGGAGTGACGGCCGCAGCCAGGGCCATGGCGTTGGCGCGTTCGCGGACGAAGACCATGGAGTCCTGTTCGCTCAGTGCACCGGCCAGGGCGGTCGCGGTGATCTCGCCGACGGAGTGGCCTGCCAGCACGGTGTTGCCCGGCAGGGTGTCGCCGAACAAGGCGCGGGCAGCGATGAGACCGGCCGCCACGATCAAGGGCTGGGCGACGGCCGTGTCCTTGATGGTCTCTTCGTCCGAGACCGTCCCGTGGGCGGTCAGGTCACGCTCCGTGATGGCCGAAAGTTCGGTGAGATGTTCGGAAACACCCGGAACCTTGAGCCACGGAGAAAGGAATCCGGGGGTCTGGGAGCCCTGTCCAGGGCACACGATTGCTAGCACTACTCCAGCTTTCCAAAGAAGTCCGTCTCAACGGCTGTTTTCGCACACCGACTTGTCGGCATGCTTTTGTATGAATCCTACAAGGAAGACGGGCCCTTGCGCGGCACCGACTGCCGTGTTTCGGGCGCCTTTTCCGATGTTTCGGTATCCAGTCGACCAACCACGAGCGCGGTTTGCAAGACAAACGCTTCCCGCGGAACCAGCGGATCCCAGCCGGTGACGTCGCACACGCGTTTAAGTCTATAACGTACGGTGTTGGCGTGAACGAAGAGCTCGCGGGCCGTCCCTTCCAGGGAATGGCCCAAGGAGAGGTAGCTCGAGAGCGTTTCGATCAGCCCGTTTCCGGCCTTGATCAGGGGATTGTAGATTCCCTGAACCAAGGCATCGCGAGCCTCGGCATCATTGTTCATGACCCGCTCGGGCCACAGGTCATCGGCGTCCACGGGGCGCGGGGCCGAGGGCCACGCCTTGGCGGCGGCAATCGCGGCAAAGGCTGCCTTGGCGCTGTCCGATGCTTCCTTCAAGGTGGGGGCCAACGGGCTGTAGACCACCGGGCCGTCACCAAAGAATGAGGCCAACCGATCCATGCCGGCCCGGTCGGATTCGACCCCGCCGAGCATCAAGATGGCACGTTCACCATGGACACCGACCAGGGAATCGCGGGCGTAGCGGGCCGCGGCGCGGCGCAGTTCGCTCACGAAACCGACCTGTGAGGAGGTCGGGGTGGCACCAATCATCACCAGGATGTTCTCGTGGGACTTCCACCCCACGGCGGCAATCCGCGAGCGGAGCGAGTCCTGGGATTCGCCGCGCATCACCGCATCAACTACCAATGCTTCAAGCCTGGAATCCCAGGCTCCGCGGGTTTCGGCGGCCCGTGCGTACACATCGGCCGCGGCGAAAGCGACCTCCCGTGAATACCGGAGGACTGCTTCGCGCAGTTGGGTGTGTTCGGATTCCGGGGCGATGTCAGGGACCTGGGACTCGACGACTTCCACGATGGTGCGAATCAGTTGCAGCGCCTTTTGGAGGCTGATGGAGCGGGTCAGTTCCGTGGGAGCCGCACCAAAGACGTCGTTGAGCACCCATTGCGGGGACGTGGTGGGCCGTTCATACCAGGAGACGAAGGACGCGATGCCCTTTTGGGCTACCAGTCCCAGCGCCGCACGTTCCTCGGGGCGCAGGCCGCGGTACCAAGGCAACGACTGGTCCAAGTGCTTCAGTGCGACGGTGGAGAGCACGCCCAGGTGCTGTTTGAGTCGTTTGAGGGTCTCCGGACTGGCCTTGGCTTGCCGGAACGGCCGGATCCTCTGTGTCGGATTCGACGTTTGCTCTTCACTCATAGAAAGAGCATACGCATCATCAGTCCGACGAACTATTTTGTATGATTCGCACAACGAAAAATGATGATCTTCGACCGCCGGACAGCTGTGGTCGATGATGCAAGGACGGGTACGACGGTTTTATCCAAGGGGCCAGCGCCTGAGTGGTTCCGTGTTGGGTGTCAACGGTGGTGTCGGTGCCCGCCAGGACGGAGAAGCGAGGCCTAAATGCGTCGATCAAATACCCTCGCGGTGTCCCCGGACGGGCTCCGATGCTCGTCTCCGGGAGCAATAGGCCGGGAACATGACGCCAAGAGCTGGGACAATGGATGGTGTCAGGCTCGCGGGCCCAGGCACCATCCCCCGAGGGGCGGCGCGCAGGTTCGCGCTCCCACCGCCATGGAGGAACCCCCGTTTTCGGGTCCATGGATCGAGCGGGACGACTGTCGGGCAGTGGCGGGCTCGTGCGAGCTCGCTCGCTGACGTCGGGCATGGCCTCTCTTCCACGCGAAGGCAACAACAAATGAATTTCATCGAAGGTCAGACCATCGTCCACCCGCACCACGGGCCCGCCAGGGTCCAATCCATCACCACCCGAACCATCCGGAAGGTCGAGTCCCGCTACCTGATCCTGGAAATCAAGGAGACGAACCTCATCGTGGGGGTGCCCATGGATCAAGCCCAATCCGTTGGTCTGCGTGCGGTCTTCAACCAGGCGGAAGTCGAGCGGCTGTTTGAAGTGTTCCGGGCACCATCCGACCCGGAGGAGGAGCAGTGGGCTCGGCGGACCAAGGACGCGCAGGAGAACCTGCGGACAGGGGACATCTATGCCGCAGCGGCGGTGGTCCGAAACCTGATTCGTCGCCGGAGCCGGAGCCACCTGTCTCCGATGGAGAAATCGATGTTGAAGGAAGCACAAAAGCCGCTGGTCACGGAGATTGGCCTGTCGCTCGGAATTTCGGCGGATCAGGCCGAGACCCTGCTTGAAACGCAGGTCGGCCTCGGCGAGGATCAGCACGAAGACATACCGGAGGTCGATGAGTCCCCGCTGCAGCAGACGGCACCCAGGTGAGTGCCCCAGCCAGGGCCTAATCGCCGGCCGGCACCTGATCGTGAGCCCAAACAGCGGTGGCGCGTATCCCCGTCAAAAGGGGATACGCGCCACCGCTGTTACTCAGGGCTACAAACCGCTACGCGTCTGCTCCTGCGATAGCCGTGGCCTCGGCTGTCACGTCATCGAGCTTGTACTTGGCAAAGGCGGCGGCTGGCGCCGAGGCGTCAACCTCTCCGCGCTTGGCCAGCATCTGCAGCGTGCGAACAACCACCGAGTGCGCGTCGATCTTGAAGAAGCGACGTGCGGCTTCGCGGGTATCGGAGAAACCGAACCCGTCGGCGCCGAGGGTAGCGAACTCGTTGGGCACGAACTGACGGATCTGATCCGGAACGGCCTTCATGTAGTCCGAGACCGCAACAATCGGGCCGGTGGCTCCGGCCAGCTGCTGTGCCACGAACGGGATGCGCGGCTCGGCGGTCGGATCCAGGAACGACTGCTCCTCGCACGCCAGACCATCACGGCGCAACTCGTTCCACGAGGTGACTGACCAGACATCTGCCGACACGCCCCAGTCCTCGGCGAGCATGCGCTGAGCCTCTATGGTCCACGGCACCGCCACGCCGGAAGCGAGCAGCTGGGCACGCGGACCGTCGATGGTGGCCGGGGAGACCTGGTAGATGCCACCCAGGATGCCGGGGACATCGAGGTCTTCTGGCTCCTTGGGCTGCTGGTACGGCTCGTTGTAGATCGTGATGTAGTACATCACGTTCGGGTCCTCGTGCTTGCCGCCGTACATGCGTTCCAGGCCGGCCTTCACGATGTGGCCGATCTCGTACCCGTAAGCCGGGTCGTAGGTGATGACCGCGGGGTTGGTGGAGGCAAGGATCGGGGAGTGGCCGTCAGCGTGCTGCAGGCCCTCTCCGGTCAGCGTGGTGCGCCCGGCAGTGGCACCCATGATGAACCCGCGGGTCATCTGGTCTCCGGCCGCCCAGAACGCGTCGCCGGTGCGCTGGAAACCGAACATCGAGTAGAACACGTAGATCGGGATCAACGGCTCGTCGTGCGTGGAATACGAGGTGCCCGCCGCGGTGAATGCCGCGACGGCGCCGGCCTCATTGATGCCCGGGTGGATCAACTGTCCGGCCGGGGATTCCTTGTAGGCGAGAACCAATTCGCGGTCAACCGAGAGGTAGTTCTGGCCGGCCGGGTTGTAGATCTTCGCGGTCGGGAAGAAGGCATCCATGCCGAAGGTGCGTGATTCATCGGGCACGATCGGAACAACACGCTTGCCGAATTCCTTATCGCGCATCAGATCCTTGAGCAGACGCACGAAGGCCATGGTGGTGGCCGCCTGCTGCTTGCCCGATCCGCGCGAAGCGGTTTCGTAGGCCTTGTCCTCGGGGAGGTGAATCTCCTTGGACTTGTTGCGGCGCGAAGGAACAGATCCGCCCAGCTCGTTGCGACGTTCCATCATGTACTTGTACTCGGCCGAGTCCTGCTCCGGACGGTAGTACGGGGGCATGTACGGGTCGGCTTCGAGCTGCTCGTCGGTGATCGGGATGCGCAAGTGGTCGCGGAAGGCCTTGAGGTCCTCCAGCGTCATCTTCTTCATCTGGTGCGTAGCATTACGCGCCTCGAAGTGGGGGCCCAGGCCGTAGCCCTTGACCGTCTTGGTCAAGATGACCGTGGGCTTGCCCTTGAACTCCGTGGCTGCCTTGTAGGCCGCGTAAACCTTGTGGTAATCGTGGCCGCCACGCTTCAGGTTCCAGATCTGCTCGTCGGTCAGATCCGCAACCATTTCCTTGGTCTGCGGGGACTTGCCGAAGAAGTGCTCGCGGACGAAGGCGCCGTTTTCAGCCTTGTAGGTCTGGTAGTCGCCATCCGGGGTCTGGTTCATGATGTCAACCAGCGAGTTGTCTTCGTCCTTGTCGAGTAGGGCATCCCACTCGCGGCCCCAAACAACCTTGATGACGTTCCAGCCCGCGCCGCGGAAGAATGCCTCGAGTTCCTGCATGATCTTGCCGTTGCCGCGGACCGGTCCATCGAGGCGCTGCAGGTTGCAGTTGACCACGAAGGTGAGGTTGTCCAGCTTCTCATTGGCTGCCAGCTGGAGCAGGCCGCGTGACTCGGGCTCGTCCATTTCGCCGTCGCCCAGGAAAGCCCACACCTGCTGGTCGCTGGTGTCCTTGATGCCGCGGTTCTGCAGGTAGCGGTTCGACTGCGCCTGGTAGATGGCGTTCATCGGACCGATGCCCATGGAAACCGTGGGGAATTCCCAGAAGTCCGGCAACGAGTGCGGGTGCGGGTACGACGGCAGGGCATGACCCTCGCGGGACTTCTCCTGGCGGAACCCATCGAGGTCTTCTTCGCTCAGGCGTCCTTCGAGGAATGCGCGGGCGTACATACCCGGGGAGGCGTGGCCCTGGAAGAAGACCTGGTCACCACCTCCGGAATGCTCCTTGCCGCGGAAGAAGTGGTTGAAGCCCACTTCATACAGGGTTGCGGCACCGGCGTAGGTGGAGATATGTCCACCGACCCCAACACCCGGGCGCTGGCCGCGGTGCACCATGACAGCAGCGTTCCAGCGCATGAAAGCTCGGTAGCGTCGTTCAATCTGCTCGTCACCCGGGAACTCAGGTTCCTGGTCCACCGGAATAGTATTCACATAGTCCGTGGTGGTAACCATGGGGACGCCCACACTCTTAGCGCCTGCGCGCTGTAGCAGTGAACGAACAATGTACTGGGCACGCTCGGTGCCCTGTGTTTCGACCAGATCATCGAAGGACTCGATCCATTCAGCGGTCTCCTCCGGATCCCTGTCGGGCAACTGACTCGTCAGGCCACTACGGATGTGAGAAATATGTTCCTCTACAGCCACGTCCATCTTCTCCTCGTTATGGGGTACAGCGGGGACTGTGCGTTGGGCGCAAATTAGCGCACACAACCCACAGTGGCGTTGCTAGCGCCAAAGGTGTGGCCCGTTCCCCAAGGGTGGTTGGGCGCGGACCGCCGGTTACACTCTAATGCGCATGAGTACCCAAAACGTATCCGGGCCCAACACATGCGACCTTTCGAAGTTACATGGCGAATGTGCTCATAGCCGAATGCGGGTCTATGTTGTCACTATTTCGGCGTGTTGGAGGCGTTGCGCTTGATGGGATTACAAAAAGGGTGTTTGGTTGGTACCAGACGCTATACAGCAGCAGGAGGAGTGACGTGAGCGACGCCGCACCGGCAAAGCACGAAGCCGCACAGAAAATGGGCTTCAAAGACGGGGACCTGATACAGGAACTCGGGTACGACGACGATGTGGACTTTGATCTGCGCGATTCCCTTGAGGACGCAGTGGGTTCAGAACTACTGACAGAGGAAGACCACGAGGTAGTCGACGGAATCATCTACTGGTGGCGTGACGACGACGGGGATCTGATCGATGCCCTCGTTGACTCGCTGGTAAGCCTCGATGATGATGCGGTCGTATGGCTCCTGACCCCGAAATCGGGTCGAGATGGTTACGTGTCTCCGGCAGCCATCCAGGCAGACGCACCCACAGCGGGCCTTCATGTAACAAACACCGAGGGTGTTTCCGAAGATTGGTCAGCCACACGGCTTGTTGCGCGCCGCAAGAACTAGCGCAATGGATTTCCCAACACCGGCGACGGGGGACACGTTCCCTGCGCCGAGGGCCGGTCAAATAGCTCCGGGCTTCGCCCTTTCCAACCAGTACGGTGAACTCATCGAGTCCCGATTGCTGGGCGAGCAGGCCTACTTCCTGGTTTTCTACCCGTTCGCGTTTTCCGCGGTCTGCGGGTCGGAGCTGGAGGAATTGGAAAAAGTACGTCAGGAATTTGCCGGACGCCGCATCCGAATCATGGCTGTCTCGGTGGATCATAAATTTACCTTGCGAACCTATGCGGATCAGGCCCATTTCGGGTTTGATCTGCTGGCCGACTTCTGGCCACATGGCGCCGTGGCAAACAGCTACGGAGCCTTCAACAACGAGTCCGGCGCGGCAACGCGGCACACTTTCCTCATAGCGGAGGGACGTGTAGTGGATTCCTTTAGTTCACCTATCCATCTGGCGCGCAACATCGCGCGCTACCGAGAGGCGATGGACCTACTCACCTAATTGTTGTCGAAGAATCTTTGCGTCTATTTCGACAGCGCGGGCGGGTACATTGCCAAAGTCATAGTCTTGTCACGAACTCTTCGGGCGGTATATCAACCAAACGAATTCAGTAGTGCCAAGGGCCTTTAGCTCAGCTGGTAGAGCGTCACGTTTACACCGTGAATGTCATCGGTTCGATCCCGGTAGGGCCCACAAACATCAGGTATCAGTAGCGATACCAACTATTAGTCAAGTACCTGGGTCAGAGATTTTTCAGTTGGATTCCGCATGGCGGTTTCTTGCTTCTTGATGCCGCATCCGGCCGAGGGCATTGCATAGCTAACGTCGAGTGGAGTCCTCTCCAGCGGGCTCTATCGAGATTCCGCTGGGTGGCGTGTTCCTGGGTGAAGGAGTCGGTCGTTTCGGCCCGGAATCGCCTGATCTTGCAATGATAGATTCAAGTCATGACGATATTTGCTGAGCAAATCGGTGCCGTCTTGGATCCGGTGACTGGCATCGGAGACACCATTGAGGGGCCTGCGGGTCCTCCCCAGGCTGCCGGAATGGCCGGCGCGCAGGCTGCATGGCTCATCGCCAATGCTGCGCATAAATTGCCGTCCGGCTTCCCCACCTTCGCCCGCACGCATCCGCAGGTGCTGCTGGAAACCGATGCCGCCGAGCGCACCGGATTCGTCGATGATTCCACTCATCTGGGTGTGACCAGCGCACTATTACCGCATGGGCCTGTCGTAGACCCGAGCTCCGCGGTTTTGCCGGGGTTGCCGAGTTGATGGGTTCACATTCGGCAGCGCGTCAGCACCGCAATCAGTTGGGTGAGGTAGTCGCGATTCACCATGACCGACCAAACCGCGGAACAACACTCGGATTTGTTGCCGCGTGGGTCGGCATGAGCGCAATAACGCTCATCAACCCGGCAGAGACATTCTTGCTCGCGATAGTTCCGACGTTCGCCTTCCTCATCATCTGGGTACTCATATACCTGATGCTTGCGGGGGAGCGGCTCGTCGTGTGTGAACGAGGAATTCTGTTCGGCAGTGTTGCACCGTTCCTCCGTCCCCGCGCGATCGGCTACGAGCAGATCGTGCCGGGCAGCATCGTTCCTATCAGCGGAAAGATTACTCGCGTTTATCAACAGACCGGCCTTTGGGCCATCACCAACTTGCGTGTTATGTGGTGGTCACGGCAAGGGATATCCCTTGCTGGCCCACTAGTGGCGGAAACTTCTAGACGCCGAGACGCCACCCACCAGGTACCCCTGGCAGGGAGAAGGCCAAGGCTTCCCGAAACGCCCTGGATCATCGGCACTCGGGCACCCGCGGAGCAGGTCACAGCCGATATTGGCCGTGCTGCCAGGGCGGCCGGGTTCGCAGAGCTTGCTTCTGCGACGAATGCTGCGCGGCCCCGGAGCCTCAGCGGAAACCCAACTGATATCGCTGCCCAGCTGCCCGGGATCAGGGTGCCAGGGTCCCTCCGAGCGCATTGAAGAACACCGGACCTTCGGCGACACAGTGGCATACGCCGAGGCATAAATGTGTTGGTTCCAGACTCAACAATAAGTGCGCGTGGGGTCGCGCTTGAGGCACGTAGTGGCAGTGCGGCGAGAGATGTATGTAGTGCGAAGGCCACTTATTTCGCTCGGACGTTGAGGGACAATCGGCACAAGAACCAGGCGTCTTCAGGGTGTCCGAGGGATGTCTGATTTCCGAGCAATCTCGTGGTCCGGGTCGCACCGATCGGTAGGATGGGTTCCATTCTAAGGAGTCGAAGGTGGCGTGGAGTACTCGTGAGCTCGCCAATCTGGCGGGGACGACGGTGAACACTATCCGGCACAACCACCGGTTGGGATTGCTCGACGTGCCTGAGCGCAAATACAACGGCTACAAGGAATACGAGGTGCGGCATCTGGTGCGTGTTCTGCGCATCCGACGTCTGGTGGACCTAGGTGTGCCGCTATCACAAATTGGTGAGGTTGGCGCGGGTGGGGACAGCACGCCGGATGCGTTGCGGGAACTTGACGCGGAGTTGGCTGCGAATATCGAACGCCTGCAGCAGGCGCGATCGGACATCGCCTCCATCCTGCGTGACAGCGCGCCGGCCGACGCGCCCGCGGGCTTCGAATCAGTGGCCTCACGGCTATCAGAAGCTGATAATTCGATCATCCACATCACCAAGCAATTCTACGACGAGGATGCACTTGCGGACCTGCTCAAGATGGTGGAGACGGACACGCAGGCCGTCAGCGCCGAAATCGATGCGCTCCCCGCGGATGCAGACGATGCGACCAGACAACGGCTTGCCGAACAGCTTGCGCCAGATCTTGCGCGGAACATGATTGCCTATCCCTGGATAAACGATCCGGGGGAGCACCTGTCGCAGAGTGAACACCTCACCCAGCAGACTTTCTTCGAAGCGCTGGTGGAGCTGTACAACCCCGCTCAGCTCGATGTGTTCGGTCGTGCGACTGTCCTGGCCCAGGAACAGCTGGACGGCGCTGATGATGAGAGCGGGGAAAGCGGCTGAGGTCTAGCTCTGTCTGGACTTGACCATGTGCTGAGAACACGGTTTCTAATGGAATCAGTCGAGAAATATCTTGGCTTACATCCACCATTTCAAGGAGCTGGTCCTCATGAATCCCCTCGAGGAACTCGTCAACAACTTCCAGGATCTCGTGGGCCAGGTCCCCGAGCTCATCCAACCGTTCATCGTTATGCTCGCCGGTGCCATACCCTTCATCGACGGTGAAGGAGCAGCCATTATCGGCATCGTCGGCGGCATCAACCCGATCATCGCTGCGATCTTTGCAGCGGCGGGAAATCTCCTCAGCGTGGCACTTGTTGTCTTACTCAGTTCCCGGGCACGCACCGCCGTCATGAACCGCCAGGCAGGCCATGCAGATGCCACCGCTGGCAGTGCAGGAACCGTGACCACGATGGAAGCCCCGCCCGCGAAGCTCGAGTCGAAGGGCCGCCTGCGCCTCAAGAAGTGGCTCGACCAATACGGAGTCCCAGGCGCAAGCATCCTCGGCCCCCTGGCGATCCCCGGCCAGTTCACCGCCGCCATGCTCGTCGCAGGCGGTACTTCCCGAGCTAGGGTGCTGCTCTGGCAAGCTATCTCCATCGTCCTCTGGACCACGGTAGGAGCCATTTCCATCTGGCTCGCGCTCCAAGTCGTCGTTCAGGTTTGAGCCAGCCCCAATGGCCAGCTCGGAGGAATCGGCTGTGGCTCGTAGAAAATCTGAAGAGCCGCTCACCGGGCTTGAGGCCACCACCCTCGAGGAAGGACTTCTTGCTCCTAGCGTTCCGACCCTGCTCTGGCGCGTACGCCGCTTTCCAGGTGCTCGCCGGAGCCGTGCTTGCGACCTAGTTAGCGGCGAACATGCCGGCCGCACCGAAGCGAGCCGCGCACGCATTCCCCCGGAGGGGACGGCGAGGTAACCTAGGCGGAGGTGGTTGGATGCGGTTTGAGGTACTTGGCCCCATGAGGGTTTCCCTGGACGCGGCGGATATCACACCACAGGGAGGACTGCAGCGGCTCCTGCTGGCGCTGCTGCTGGCACGGGGACACCGGGGGGTTTCGGTGGATGTGCTCACCCAGGCCCTGTGGGGTGATCCGCCAGATGCGCATGCCCCCGCCCGGCTCCAGCTGTTGGTGCACCGACTACGGACCCGACTGGGTGCTGCCGATCGGATCAGCCTGGGGCCGCAGGGTTACGAGCTGCATCTCGAGGAAAACGAGTCTGACGCCGAACGGTTCAGGACCTCCGCCGACGTGCTTTTGCACGCTTCGGACCCGGCCGCAGCGGTGGCTCATGCGCGCGACGCCCTGGCCTGCTGGCGCGGACGGCCCTTTGCCGAGTTGGACCATCCGATCCTTGACGAAGAACGTCATCAGTTGACGGAGCAACGCCTGGGTGTCCAGGAACAACTCTTCGACGCCGAGCTCGCGCTGGGGCAACACTTGGCGATCCTTCCCGAACTTGAGGAATTGGCTCGGGCGCACCTGCTCAACGAACACGTCCAGGGCATGTTGTTGACAGCGCTGTACCGCTGCGGAAGGCAGGCCGAGGCGCTACAGGTGTATCGGCGCACACGCGAGGTGCTCGTGCAGGAACTTGGCTTGGAACCGGGGCCGGAACTGAGGCGCCTGCACCAAGGCGTCCTCGGTGGTGATCCCGCGGCGGCGCCGCGAATCCGGGTGGTGCCCGCGCAGCTCCCACGCGGATCCGGCGAGTTGTTCGGCCGCGAAACGGACCTCGGGACATTGGACGCGCTGTTCGAGGCTCGCAGCCCCCGGGCTGGCAAGCCGACCGGATGCACCGTCACGGGTACAGCGGGAGTGGGCAAAACGGCACTGGCCATCGCGTGGGCCCGGGGCCGGCGCCTGGACTTTCCCGACGGACAGCTCTACGCCGACCTGTGCGGTTACAGCGCCGATGCACCGCTTGAGCCTGGCAGTGTGCTTGCCTCGTTCATCAGGGCCATTGGCGGCGGCACTACCGATCTTGCTGCCATGGACGTCGGTGAACGCGCGGCTCTGTTTCGAAGCCTCGTTGACGGGCAGTGGATGCTGATCGTGCTCGACAACGCCCGTTCCGCGGCGCAGGTCCGCGAACTGCTGCCCGGAACCGGCGGCTGCTTCGTCCTGGTGACCAGCAGGGATTCGCTGCCCGAACTTGCAGTGCATTACGGAACCGATTCGCTGCACCTCGAACGGCTCGGACACAGCGCCAGCCTGGAATTGCTCGTCGGCGTGGCCGGCGAGCAGGTGCATGGGGATGCAGGGGCAGCCAGCGCCCTCGTGGAGGCCTGCGCCCGGCTGCCGATTGCGCTTCGACTGGCGGGCGAACAGGTGCGCTCACGTCCCGGGAGCAACCTTGGAGTGCTGGTGCGGGAAATCAGGCAGGAACGATCCAGACTCGACCACCTGGAGCTGGGCACCGGCCCCCAGACAGATATGCGCGCGGTCTTCTCCTGGTCCTACGGCACGCTGCCGCCGGACGCAGCGCGCTTCTTTGCCCATTTGGGGCTCCTGCCCGGTCCCGACGCGGATGCTGAGACCATCTCGGCCCTCGCCGGGATCGACCTTCGGGTGGCCCGCCGCCTGCTCAAGACGCTGGTGGGGGCAAACCTTGTCGAAAGGACAGCGCAAGGGCGTTTTCGGCTGCACGGGCTCCTGCGTGAATACACCCTCGAACTTGCGCTGCGCAGCTTCGCGGTGGCCGAACGCGAAACCGCGATCTCGCGGCTCATCGACTATTACGGCTCGGTTACCTCGCTGGCCATCGACATGGCCGGCCCGGCGGGAGGGAACCTGCCGGGGACTCCCGCTGCCGCGCGACAGACGGAACTGGATTCCTCGGTCGCCTGGTTGGAGGCCGAAAGGCCCTCCTTCGAGGCGCTGGCGGGTTCGGCCGACACCGGAAACGGACACCGGCTGGTCGAACTATCACAGAGCCTCGAACTTTTCCTGTGGACGCAGTCCCACGGGGTGGAGGCGCAACGCCTGCAGGAAGAGAACCGCGATCGCGCCCGCAGGGCGCGGGACCCTGCCGCGGAAGTGCACGCCGAACAACTCCTGGGATCGCTGTGCAGGGACCGCGGCGATCTGGAGGGCGCAGAAGCCCACCATCGTCGTGCCCTGGAATTGAGCGGCCAAACCCACGATCGCCTCGGTGCATCCCTGGCCCTGCACGACCTGGGCATTGCCGCCGATGCCTCGGGCCGAACCGGAGAGGGGCTTGCGCTGCTCTCCCGCGCCCTCGAACTGGTGCGCGCCGAACACGACGAGGCCCGGACCGCCATTGCGCTGGGAAACATCGGCGAGCTGCAGGGCAGGCTCGGCCGCGATACCCAGGCTGGTACCAGCTACGGCGAGGCACTAGAAATATCGCTCGTCCACGGGTTCCGCAGAACCCTTCAACTGGCACTGCGGGGGCTGACCCGCCTGGCCATCGGCCGCGGAGCGTACGACGAGGCATTGTCCCTGGCCCAGCAATCCCTGGACCAGGGGCGGCTGGAGGCCAGCCAGGTCGCCGAGGCCCGGGCCCACGGCACCCTCGGACGGATTTACGCCCTCACCGGCAATGCCCGGCAGGCCCGCCGGCACCATGACGCGGCGCTGGCCCAGGCCCGTTGCACCGGAAACCTGGACCTGCTCCTGGAACAGCTGCGGGGACGGGCCGAACTTGTTGCATCAACCGATCCGCACACGAGCCGGACCCACTACCTCGAGGCCATCGATCTCGCCCGGAGCCATCATTGTCCCGCCCGGGAAGCGGAGCTGCGGCGCGCCCTCGCCGGGCTGCGCACGGCTCCCGCAGTCCACGTCCTTCCCGGTGCCCCCGCGCGATCCCCGGCGAAGCCAGCCCGGTAGGCTCCCGGCCGAGCGCTACCAGCGACGATTGCCCCGAACCGACGGGGCCGCGGATCGGTGATTCCGCACGCCCGTGGCCGGGATGCCCGCGACGCACGCGGCAACGCCGATCCCCAGCACCAGGACCGCCGCGGACACCAGCATCCCGGGCTCGATGCCGATGCGGTTGGCCCCCCGGGGCACGATCGCCAACACCGTGACGAGGGCCAGTCCCGCGGCACCGCCGACGTTTTGAAACGTGGTGAGCAGGCTCGCGACGGTTCCACGGAACTCCTCGGGTGCGGCATCTACCGCCCCGATCGAGGCCGCGGGGAAGCATAGAGCCAGCGCCGCGCCCACGCCCGCCATCGACGGCAACACCACCATCCAGGGATCGGCGCTCAGGCCGACGATGCCCAGGAACACGAGGCTGGCGGCCAGAAGCAGCGCCCCGGCAGTGAACACCCACGGGGCACCGAAACGGGTGACCATCCGCGCGCCCGCACCGGAGAGGAGGCTGAAGAACAGCGGCTGCGGCAGGATCAGCAGGCCCACCACAAAGGCGTCGGCGCCGCCACGGGCCACCAGGCCAAGACTGAGCACATACATGGAGGCCACCACCGCACCAAACACCCCGGACGGGCCCAGGCACGAGGCCAGGATGCGCGGGGAATGGATCACCGCGGACGGAAAGAGGGCAGGACCGCTGCGGAACAGCAGCAGACCGACCAGGGCCAGCAGGGCAACGGCTTCGATTGCAAGCCACGGCATCGCAAGGGTGGTGAACGCCCCGAGCAGATGCACCGACAGGATCAACGCGCCGGTGAGCAAGAGCGTTGAGCGCACTTCGATGCGCTGGCGCACGCGAACCGCCGCCACCTTCACGGAGGAACCTGCCAGCAGCACCAGCAGCACCACCGGAAGGAAGAGCAGGAAACTCGCCCGCCAGCCAAACAACGTGACCACCGCGCCAGGCAGCACCAGTCCCAGCGAAAACCCGACGGCACCCATCGCCCCGTACAGGGCGATCGCCCGGTTGCGCCGGGCCGATTCCGCCAACCCCGCGGTGATGAGTGCTAGTGCGGCCGGGGCGCTGAGTGCCGCACCGGCACCTTGGATGAAGCGACCGGCGCCCAGCAACAGCACTGAACCGGCAAGCGCGCAGGCCAGGCAGCCGAGCCCGAAGAGTCCGACGCCGATCAGGAAGACCGCGCGGCGGTTCCACGCATCGACCAGGCGCCCGGCCAGGGGGAGCAACCCGGCATAGCTGAGCAGGAAGGCACTGGCAACGATCTGCATTTCACCGGCGTCCAGTGCCAGATCCGTGTGGATCGCGGCGATCTGCACGTTGATGCTCGAGGAACTCATGCCCTCAAGCAGCAGGGCGAGGCAGACGCAGACCATGCGTGCCCGGCCCAGAGGCGCGGGGGATGATGCGCCGGGTTGTGCTTGGCCGGGCGCCGTCGAGGCCTTCGTGGCCGTTGCTGGTTCTGGATATTCATCTGGCATGGCTTGCTTCTCCCGGGTTCGCAGTGACAAACGCACATTCTTCAACGCGGCACTTTCCTTGCGCTTTCATTACTGTTCGGCATCCCGCGCACCCCCTGTCATCCCCGGGCCATCCCGGGTAGCTTTGGACGATGGTGCATGTGGCGCTGGTTGCGGGCTCCGCCGTGCTGACACCGCGGGCCGTCGGGCGCCGTGCCGTTCACCCACGGCGCCGGGAGCCGACCATCGGATGTCCGGCTCCCGGCTCGAGGTCGTGCGCGGGCGCGAAGGTTTATGACGCGCCGCCGCGACGCGCGGCGGTCCGAGTGGGAGACTTTTCATGAACCCCTTCAGATTTGGCCATCGGCAGCCCGATGGCCAGCACGTCCCCGAGGAGCAGCAATGCCAGCACAACCGCAGACAACAACCATGGCCGAACTCACCAAACTCATCGGCTTCGACACCACCAGCCGGGACAGCAACCTCCCACTGATCGACTACGTCGTCGGGCGCCTCGACGCCCTGGGCATCACCTCGACCCTCATCCACAATGCCGAAGGCGACAAGGCCAACCTGCTGGCCACCATCCCGGCAGCAGACGGCACCCGAACCGGCGGCATCGTGCTTTCCGGGCACACCGACGTGGTCCCGGTCGACGGACAGTCGTGGAGCAGCGAGCCCTTCACCCCCGACATCCGCGACGGCAAGCTCTACGCCCGCGGCGCCTGCGACATGAAGGCCTACCTCGCGGTCATCATGGCCAAGCTCGACGATCTGGTGGCCGCCAAACTCTCCGAACCGCTGCACCTGGCCTTCTCCTATGATGAAGAAGTCGGCTGCATCGGGGCCGTCGATCTGGTCTCGGCGATCACCGAGACCGGCCTGAAGCCGCGCGCCGCCATCGTGGGGGAGCCCACCAGCATGCGCGTGGTCCGCGGACACAAGTCCGTCAACGTCATCCGCGTGGACTTCCGCGGCATCGCGGCCCACTCGTCGTTGACCCCACAGGGCGTCAACGCCATCACCGCCGCGGCCGAATTCACCCGCTTCGTCGAATCCATGGCCCAGGATTTCAAGGCAGATGGCCCGTTCGACGACGCATTCATCGTTCCGTACACCACCACCACGGTCAACAAGATTTCCGGTGGCATCGCGGTCAATACCATTCCTGCCGAATGCACCCTGCATTTCGAATTCCGTTCCATCGGGGCCGATGACCCCACGGAACTGATCGAGCGCTTCCGTGCCGAGGCCAGGCGGATCGAAGCCACGATGCGCAAGCAGCAACAGGACGTCGGCATCGAATTCACGGTCCTGGCGCAGACCCCGGGACTCGACACCCCCCAAGACGCGGACATCGTGGCACTGGCCGCCGAACTCGGTGGCCTGCCCAGTCCCGACAAGGCCACCTACGGCACCGAGGCAGGACTGTTCTTCAACGCCGGCATCCCCACGGTGGTGTGTGGCCCCGGCGACATCGCCCAGGCCCACGCACCGGATGAGTTCATCGAACTCGAACAGATCACCGCGTGCGAGGCGTTCTTCGAGAACCTGCTCACCAAGCTCGCCGTCTAACCCGTCCTGCCACCTACCTAACGCAAGGAGAAGCTCCCATGGCCGAGGCAACAACCGCCACCCCGCAGCAGCTGGCCGCCGCAAAGAAGGCGGTGATCAGCAGCTCGATCGGTGCCGCACTGGAATGGTTTGACATCATCGTCTACGCGACGTTTGCTGTGGTGATCGCCGAGAACTTCTTCCCTGAATCCGACGGCACGGTGGCGCTGCTGCTCACTTTCGCCACTTTCGCGATCTCCTACCTCATCCGTCCGCTGGGCGGCATGATCCTGGGTAGCTATGCGGACCGCAAGGGCCGGAAGAACGCCCTGACGCTGACCCTGATGCTGATGATGGTTGGCACCCTGATCATGGCGGTGGCCCCCACCTATGCGATGGTCGGCGTCTGGGGAGCTGTCATCATCCTTCTCTCACGCCTGATCCAGGGGTTCTCGGCCGGTGGCGAGTTCGGTACGGCTACGGCCTTCCTGATCGAGACCGCCCCGCACAAGAAGGCCTTCTACGCCTCGTGGCAGGTTGCCGCGCAGGGCGCCTCGATGCTGCTGGCCTCGGCCTTCGGCTACGGACTGACCCAATGGCTCTCCGAGGAGGCGCTGTACAGCTGGGGCTGGCGGGTACCGTTCTTCGTGGGCCTGCTGATCGGTCCGGTGGGCCTGTACATCCGGGCCCGGCTCGATGAGACCGAGGAATTCACCAAGGGCGAGAAGACCAAGACCCCGCTCAAGGACTTGTTCGTGCACCACTACGGCCGCCTGCTGGCAGGTTCGGCGGTCATCGGGGTGGCAACCATCTCGGTGTACATGATCCTGTACATGCCGACCTTCGCCGTGAAGAACCTGGGCATCCCCGCCACCGCCGCGTTCCTGGGCGGTGTGGTGGCCGGGCTCGTGGTGCTGGTCGGCGTCCCGTTCGTGGGGCACCTGGCCGACCGGGTGGGCCCGGCGAAGGTCATGACGTACTCGGCAATTGCCGCTCTGTTGCTGGCCTGGCCGCTGTTCCAGCTGATGGTCACCAACCCGACGGTGCCGGTCATGGTCCTGGTCATCGCCCTGCTGGGCGTGCTCATGGCCTTCTACTTCGGGCCGCTGCCGGCGCTGCTGTCCGCGATGTTTCCCTCCGCCATCCGTGGCACGGGCTTGGCGGTGACTTACAACGTGGGGGTGACGTTGCTCGGCGGCATCGCTCCGCTCGTGCTGACCTGGCTGTTGGCTGTCACTGGCTCGTTGAATGCACCCAGCTTGTACTACATGGCCATCGCGGTGATTTCGTTGGTGGGGCTCTACTTCGTGCGCACCCGCTACAACCAGCGCTGAGCAGGGCGTTGTCGGAGGGACCGGGACCAAGCCCGGTTTCTCCGGCAACTTTGCTCGCGGGAGGAATCGGCGCCGCCGTCTTCGAAGCGCATGCATTGTTGAGAAAGCGGTTCGGAGCGGCGGCCGATTTGCCAAGTGAGTCATGTGTGTATTAGATTATTCTCTTGTTGCAGCGCACCTGTTCGGAACGAAGGTATCCGGTCGGTAGTTGTTTCGGGGCCTTTAGCTCAGCTGGTAGAGCGTCACGTTTACACCGTGAATGTCATCGGTTCGATCCCGGTAGGGCCCACAGTCAAGATCCCTGGTGAAGTACGGCTTAAGTCCCACTTCACCAGGGATTTTTTGTTGCTGTGACGGTGCCGCTTCCGCCACATGCAAAGAGCCTCGCGGTCCCGGATGTATCCGGGACCGCGAGGCTCTTACTTAATATTGAAAGTCTGTGTTAGCCGCCAGTGATGTCCTTGGTCGCGTCCTTGACGTGCTCCCCGGCCTGCTTGGCCTTGGCCGCGGCCTGGTCCTTGAGTCCTTCGGCCTGAAGGTTCTCGTTGTTCGTGGCGTCACCAAACTTTTCCTTGGCCTCGCCAGCGACTTCCTGCGCCTTGTTGCTGATCTTGTCTCCGAGTCCCATGATGGGTTTTCCCTTCGTTTGATCCTGCTTGAACTCTCCCCACGCTAGGAACCTAACCTTAGCGTTTGCTGTTAACGGGGAAAAAATCTGCTGAAAAACCATGCCCACCCGAAGGAATGGTGCCGTTACACCGGCACGGTGACGCGGGAATCGTTGGCCCCCGCTTGATCAAAAGATTTTATGAATACACCCTGTTGACACTCCATGCCTCGGAGCCCTAGTCTGATTAAATCATATTTATGTCGGACGTCACGTTGTAATGTCCGCTATTTGCTTTGGTTCCACGATGGAGTGACGATGAACAGCCCTGCTTACCCGCCCATGATCGTTATGGGCGTTTCCGGCTCCGGAAAATCAACGGTGGGGCGTTTGCTGGCCGAAAAGCTCGGTTCGGTGTTCATCGATGGCGACGACCTGCACCCAACATCGAACAAGGAAAAAATGGCTGCGGGGCACCCGCTCAATGATGTTGATCGCACGCCCTGGCTCGCAATCATCGGAGATGAACTCTCCCGAAGCGCCCAGGCCGGAGCGCCAGCCATCATCGCCTGCTCGGCACTCAAACGCAGCTACCGCGACCTTTTGCGCGGCCACGAGCCCTCCACGATCTTCATCCATCTGCGCGGCACAGCCGATCTGATCCAGCATCGCCTGGATGAGCGGAGCCATGAATACATGCCCCCGACGTTGCTCACCTCGCAGTTGACCACCCTCGAAGCCCTCGGATCGGACGAGGCCGCCATCGAAGTCAATGTCAGCCTCAGCCCCGAGGACATCGTGACCCAGGTGGCCACCGAGCTCTCCACCATGTAACCAACCGGTTCCATTCCACCACCCGCTACACCTCCACCTCCGAAGGACAATGATGACCGACGAGTTAGTTATGAACTGGACGCTGGGTACACCAGCGCTCCTCTCCATTGCCGTGGGCGCGATCCTGCTGCTACTGCTGTTCATTATCAAATGGCGCATCCATGCGTTTGTGGCGCTGGTGGTCATCTCGCTGCTGACCGCCGTTGCCACGGGCATCCCCGTGGGCGCGGTGATACCGACCCTGACCGGCGGCTTCGGCGGCACGCTTGCCTCCGTGGCCCTGCTGGTGGGCTTGGGTGCCATGCTCGGGCGGATGCTCGAGACCAGTGGTGGCGCCGAGGTGCTGACCAATGCGTTGATCAGTAGATTCGGGGAAAAGCGCGCACCGCTGGCGCTGTCCATCGCCTCACTGCTCTTCGGCTTCCCGATCTTCTTCGACGCCGGCCTGGTCGTCATGCTGCCGATCATCTTCACCGTGGCACGCCGCCTGGGCGGATCGTTCCTGGGCTACGCCTTCCCGGCAGCCACCGCCTTCTCGGTCATGCACATCTTCGTGCCGCCGCACCCGGGCCCGGTGGCCGCCTCCGGCCTGCTCGAAGCCAACGTCGGCCTGGTGCTGCTGCTGGGCCTCGTTGTTGCGCTTCCGACCTGGTACTTCGCCGGGCACCTCTACGGCAAGTACGTGGGACGCAAGTTCAACATCGCCATCCCCGACATTCTGGCCGGCACTGAGTCCGAAAAGCACGGCTTTGCCTCCACGCCGAAGCTGGGCACCGTAGTGACCCTGCTGCTGCTGCCGCTGATCCTGATCTTCATGAACACCGGCCTGAACACCCTGGCTTCCGCCGGTGCGGTCGACAAGGACGCCCAGTGGGTCCAGATCCTGCGCCTGATCGGCGAAACTCCCGTCGCTCTGCTCATCACCGTGTTGCTGGGCATGTACCTGCTGGGTTACAAGCAGAACAAGGACAAGACCCTGGTGGAGACCGTGGTCGATTCCGCGCTCGGCCCGGTCTGCTCGATCATCCTGATCACCGGCGCCGGCGGCATGTTCGGTGCGGTGCTGCGCGCCAGCGGCATCGGCGATGCCGTGGCCGGCTCGCTTGACGCCCTCGGCCTGCCGGTCATTGTTGCCGGCTTCATCATCGCCGCCGTGGTGCGTGTCGCCCAGGGTTCGGCCACGGTCGCGTTGACCACCGCCGCAGCCATCATCCAGCCCGTGGTGGTGGGCAACGCCGATTTCAACCAGATCGAGGTCGTGGCCATCGTGCTCGCCCTGGCCGCGGGCTCCGTATTCGCCGGCCACGTCAACGACTCGGGCTTCTGGCTGGTCTCGCGCTTCTTCGGGATGGACGTGAAAACCACGCTGAAGGTCTGGACCGTGGGTCAAGCGCTGGTCGGTGTCATCGGCTTCGCCATCGCGTACCTGATCTACGCCATCGCCACAGCGTTCTAGGCGCATTTCCCTCACGGACACGTTTGGCACCCCTTTAGTTAAGGAAGATTCATGGGCAGCAACCTTTTTGACCTCACCGGCCGCATCGCGCTGGTCACCGGTTCCTCGCGCGGCATCGGCAAGGAACTCGCCGCCGGACTGGCGGACGCCGGCGCAACCATCGTCCTGCACGGGCGCAACACGCAGACCCTGGCGGCAACCACCGCCGAGTTTGCCAAGCGCTTCGGGCCCGAACGCATCTTTTCCTACGCGTTCGACGTCACCGACGCGCGGGCCGTGGCCAGCAACATCGCGGCCATCGAGGCCGAAGTGGGCCCGATCCGCATCCTGGTGAACAATGCCGGCATCCAGTACCGAGTCCCGCTGCTGGAGCTTGAGGTTGCGGACTGGCAGCGAGTGCTGGACACCAACCTGACCAGCGCGTTCCTGGTCGGCCGCGAGGCCGCCCGGGGCATGTTGGAGCGCGGGGAAGGAAAGATCATCAACATCTGCTCGGTGCAGACCGACCTGGCCCGCCCCACCATCGCCGCCTACACCGCGGCCAAGGGCGGGCTACGGAACCTGACCCGGGCCATGACCGCCGAATGGGCGTCCGCCGGCCTGCAGATCAACGGCATCGCCCCGGGCTACATCCACACCGAAATGACGCAGAACCTGGTCGACGATGAAACCTTCAACTCCTGGATCCTGGGCCGCACCCCGGCCGGGCGCTGGGGCACGGTGGCCGATCTGGCCGGACCGGCCGTGTGGCTGGCCTCCGACGGCTCCAACTACGTCAACGGCCAGACCATCTTCATCGACGGAGGCATGACCGTTGTCGTCTAACCCCAGCAACGCCGCCACCACGGCCACCGCGGTCATCGCCCACGCGGCCGGGGACCTGCGCGTGGAAACGATCAACGTTCCGGCACCGCAGGCGAATGAGGCACAAATCGCCATCGCCTACGGCGGGATCTGCGGATCGGACCTTCATTACTGGAGCCATGGCGCCGCGGGGGAATCCATCCTCAAGGCACCCATGATCCTGGGCCACGAGATCGTCGGCACCATCACGGTGGCCGCGGCCGATGGCAGCGGACCAGCGGTGGGCACCGCGGTGGCAGTGCACCCGGCCACCCCCGGTGACACCGGGGCGCGCTACCCGCGGCAGCGACCCAACCTGTCCCCGGGCTGCACCTACCTGGGCTCCGCAGCGCGCTACCCGCACACCGAGGGTGCGTTTGCCACGAGCGTGAACCTGCCCTCCCGGATGCTCCGGGCCCTGCCCGACGGGCTCTCGCTGCGCGATGCGGCACTGGCCGAACCCGCGGCGGTGGCCTGGCATGCGGTCTCCCGCGCCGGAGAGGTGGCAGGCAAGCGCGTCATGGTCATCGGCGCCGGGCCCATCGGGACGCTGGCCGTCGCGGTGCTCAAGCGCGCCGGAGCAAGCGAAATCATCGCGGTGGACATGTTCGATCGGCCGTTGGAGATCGCGGTGGCCGCCGGGGCCACCGCCACGCTGAAGGCCGACGATGTGGAGGCTATTTCCGCGATCGAGGCAGACGTGGTCATCGAGGCCAGCGGCAACCACCATGGCCTGGCCTCGGCGGTGCGCGGTGCTGTGCGTGGGGGACGGATCGTGATGGTCGGACTGCTGCCCTCCGGTGAGCAGCCCGCGCTGATCTCCCTGGCGATCACCCGTGAGCTCGAACTTCTCGGATCCTTCCGCTTCAACGACGAGATCGATGAGGTGCTTACCGCGCTGGCCGAGGGGTCACTGGATCTCTCCTCCGTCGTCACTCACGAGTTCGACGTCACAGACGCGCTGGAGGCCTTCTCCGTCGCGAGGAACTCCGCCGAATCCGGCAAGGTGCTGCTGCGGTTCCAGCGGTAGGCGCTACTCTGCGCCGGGCCACTTGCCGAGCACCCAACACCATGATTTGCCCTTCCTGACTCAAGATGAGTCCGGGAGGGCAAATCACGTTTCGGCACCAAATCGGTGGGTATGCCCCCGTCGCTGGAGCACTGGCAGCCGCGGTGCTTAGCAAGTAACTTCGAGAGCCGGGAGGGCTATTCCAGCGGACCAAGTGGCTCGGTGCCGGGGTCGGCGAGCACCGAAATGGCAGCTTCACTGAATTCGCCCATCCCATGACGCCAATATTCGATTCTCGAAAACCCGCAGGCCCGCAGGGCGGAACCATGATCGATTGCCAACACCGTCGATGCCCCCGCAGCGATGGCTCCCCAGACCAAGCCCACGGCCAGCCGCCCCACACGAGGGGTCCGAAGGAAACCTTGGCGAAGCCGATCGATCTGGAAGCGGATGTGGTCCCGCTCATCGAGGGCAATCCTCAAGCCGATGCCGCGAAGCACCGGATCCGGCGCACGCTCGGCAAGGGCAGTGAAATATCCCATGGCCACGGATTCGACGATCAGGAACAACCCCAGTTCGGTGCGCAGCCCGAGCATCCGGCGCAGTCGGACGAAGACCGAATCCGACCAGTGGGCCTTGAGGCTGAGCGCGTCAAGGTGGTCCAATCCGCGGCGGAAAAGTGCGGAATGCTTTTGTTCCTCTGCCACCAGCATTTCGAGCGCCGCGAGGTAGACCGGGTCACCCTCAAGCGCGGCCTTGGCCAGCAGATGTCTCCCGTCGCCACTTTCACCGAGTTCAAATCGTTGAAACGAGCGAATGAACGCCTGACGGGTGACGCTGTCCAAGAGCATCGGTGCATCCCAAGAGACTGTCGACTCGGAGCGCTGCTGCCGGGCAGGATTCTCTCGAAAGTGCGTGAGCCACCGCTCGAATGCCCCGGTCATCGGAACCGAGGTCGAACCGATGGTGCCGGCTGTGGGTTTGATCATCGTCATTGTTTCTCCATTCCGAGGGCCGCCAACCGGCATGCCCTGTCCGTGGTTCTCCTGGTGCTGTGCCCGTTGACCGAACCCTAGGCATGGATTGAGGTGCCGTGCGGGCAAGCCTGCCGTCATCCGGGTGGTTGCTTCAGATGCCCGGGCCTCAGCCGTCGGCGGGGTTTTCGGCTTCATCCGGGACCCAACGCAGGATGTTGCCCGGTTGGCAATCTAAGACGTTGCAGATGGCATCGAGGGTGCTGAAACGGATGGCTTTCGCCCGACCGTTCTTGAGCACCGCGATGTTGGCGGGGGAGATTCCGACGGCTTCGGCAAACTCTCCCACCGTCATCTTTCGGCGTGCGAGTTCAACGTCGATATCCACGATGATTGCCACTAGACAACCTCGGCCAATTCATTTTCAAGCATCGTCGCGCTGCGGAGCAGCCCTCGCATGACGACCATGAGCAGGATGATCGAGGCCCCGGCAAAGCCCGCGGCGGCCACGGCGAGCAACACCCCGGGCCCACCGACCTGGACCACAAATAAGAGGTGAACACCCGTGAAAAGAGTCAGGATCGTCAGAGCGATGGCAGCGCCGATGATGACGTTGACCCAGCGGAAGGCGTGTTCAGAGAAGATCGCGCCGCGTTCGACCATGGAGAGCAGCACCCAGGTGGCAAACAGGCCGATTTGGACGCAGGCGATCCCCACAATGGCGATCACTGTGTACGGGCCGGCGAGGAAGGCGATCTCGGGGAAGTCGTTGGCTGACACGCTGGCGAATGCGGGAATCACGTAAAGTTGGCCACCAAGCAGAACCAAGAAGACTAGGACGAGCAATACGCGCAGTGCGAGGATTACGGATTGTTTCATATATCGAGTATCGATAGGCATCTATCGATTGTCAATAGGTTGCGTGATCCGCGGTTGACGGTGTTTGGGGGATTAGGCGCGCGGCTGCGGGAAAAGGCGCGGCTTGTGCGCCCACACCCCGCAGATCTCCTCATTGGTGCGGCGCATGATCAATTCCATGGACTCGCGTGCCCGATGCGGTTCGTGCGCCGAGATCGCATCGGCCACACCCTGGTGCCAGGCCAGGGCCTCCTCGTGCGGGTGCTCGGGCATCAGGCCCAGTTCGGTGCGTCCACGCAGCGTCTCGGCGATCGGGTTGGCGAGGTTCGCGAACATCTCATTGCCCGATGCCGCCAGCACCATCGCGTGGAAGCGGATATCAAGTTCCAGGAAGGACGCCAGATCCCCGGAGCGTCCGGCATGGCGCATCTGCGCGGCTAGGTTCAGCAGTTCGCCGCAAAATTCCGCCGGTGCATGCTCCGCGGCAAGTTCCGCGGCCATGGGCTCGACGGCAACTCGCAGTTCGGTCAGCGAACGCAATTGCGCGCCCTGGCCATCCCCGGCCAGCCGCCAACGGATCACCAACGGGTCAAAGGGGTTCCAGTCCGCGGGCGGCAGCACCCGGATCCCGACGCGCTTGGTGGAGACCACCAGCCCGGCCGAGGCCAGTACGCGCACGGCCTCGCGGATCACCGAGCGCGAGACACTCAATTCGCTTTCCAGCTCCGCGGCCACGATCACCTCGCCGGCAGGAATAGAACCGTCAACGATCCGGCTTCCGAGGTGTTCAACCGCGCGTTGATGCAATGACTTGGGCATGATCCAACCTTATCGGTATTCCGAGGCGCAAAATCCCGCGTGACTAAGGACAAAAGCGCGCATTTGCGGGGCAACTTATGGCAACGGTGCGTGTTTGTCTGGCCATGGGCGCACCGGACAAACTAAAGTAGGTACAAGACACGGAGCCGTGCCCGGCCCTCTTTCGTGCCGGTACTCGCCCGGCTCAGCACAATCGCAACGATGGAGACTACATGCCTGCACAGATCGGCGTCACCGGCCTAGCCGTCATGGGCGCAAACCTCGCCCGGAACTTCGCCCGCAACGGATACACCGTCGCCCTGCACAACCGCTCGATCGCCAAGACCGACGCATTGCTGGAGGCCCACGGCGACGAGGGCGAATTCATCCGCACCGAGACCGTGGAAGAGCTGGTCGCAAGCCTCGAGACTCCCCGCCGCGTGCTGATCATGGTCAAGGCCGGCGGCCCCGTTGACTCGGTCATCGACTCTCTGGTCCCGCTGCTCGAAGAGGGCGACATCATCATCGATGGCGGTAACTCCAACTTCGTCGACACCCGCCGACGCGAGGCCGCGCTGGCCGAAAAGGGCCTGCACTTTGTGGGTATCGGCGTCTCCGGCGGCGAAGAGGGCGCCCTATTGGGCCCCTCGATCATGCCCGGCGGTTCGAAGCAGTCCTACGACGCGCTGGGCCCGATGCTCGAAAAGATTTCCGCCAAGGCCATCGACGGCGCCCCATGCTGTGCCTGGATCTCCACCGACGGTGCCGGCCACTTCGTGAAGATGGTCCACAACGGTATCGAATACGCGGACATGCAGGTCATCGGCGAGGCCTACGACCTGCTGCGCAGCGGCGCTGGCATCGAGCCTGCGGCCCAGGCCGAGATCTTCAACGAATGGAACAAGGGCGAACTCGCCTCCTTCCTGATCGAAATCACCGCCGAGGTACTGGCCCACACCGACGCTAAGACCGGTAAGCCGCTGGTCGATGTCATCGTGGACTCCGCAGGACAGAAGGGCACCGGTCGCTGGACCGTGCAGTCAGCACTGGATCTGGGCTCCCCGACCTCGGCCATCGCCGAATCGGTCTTCGCCCGCGGCCTGTCCTCACAGCGCGAGATGCGCGCCATTGGCCAGGAAGTACTCACCGGCAACGAGATCGCCGTGGAACTGGGCGAGAACTTCGTCGAGGATGTCCGCCAGGCACTCTTCGCCTCCAAGCTGGTTTCCTACGCCCAGGGCCTGGACATGCTCACCAGCGCCGGCGAGGAATACAACTGGGATTTGAAGCTCGACGAGATCGCCTCGCTGTGGCGCGAGGGCTGTATCATCCGCGCCGCACTGCTGGCCGACATCACCAAGGCCTACGCGGCCGAAGAGAAGCCGGCGAACCTGCTCTTCGCCCCGGCCTTCTCCGAGGCCATCGCCGCAGCCGTTCCGGCCTGGCGCCGCGTGGTGTCCACCGCCGTCCAGCTGGGCGTTCCGGTTCCGGTGTTCTCCTCCTCGCTGGCCTACTACGACGGCCTGCGCCGCAAGCGCCTGCCAGCCGCGCTAACTCAAGGCCTGCGCGACCTCTTTGGTGCGCACACCTACAACCGCGTCGACGCCGAGGGTTCGTTCCACACCCAGTGGAGCGGCGACAAGACCGAGATCGAAGCCGAAGACACGCACTAGTCTTTACGCTGATTCGTCCCTCCAAGGGGCGGCGCTTCCGGTTTTCCGGCAAGCGCCGCCCCTTGGTGCTTTCACGGTTTGGTGCTTTCACGGTCCGGTGACGAGCATTGCCCCGCCAACCCCCGTGGGCCCGAGCCATTGACCCCGCCCCTCGTCGGGCATAGATTCGGGGCATGAACCGGTGCCGGCAGCACGCAACACCCGCGACGACTGTGTCCGGAAACAATCCCGCGGCAGGTTCCCGATGATCGGCATCGATGAGCTGCGCACGGTCAAAACCTTCGCCCCGCTCCCGGCGGAGGTGCTGGTGTACCTGGCCGGGGCCGTGGAAGACATCCACCTGCTGGACGGGGAATACTTCCTGCACGAAGGCGACGAACGCGCACTGATCGTGGTCATCGAGGGCCTGGTGGAAATCACCAAGGTCGTCGCCTGCATCGAACGAGTCATCGGCACCCGCACACCCGGCCGATTCTTCGGCGAAGTCCCGCTGACGTTGAGCACCAACTTCCCGGCCAGCGGGCGGGCAGCCGGCGCGGCACGAATCATCAAACTTGAGGTGGCCGGCTACTACACACTGGCCGCCATGGCACCCTCGGTGCCGGAGAAGTTCGGCTCGCTGGCCCGGCGCTACCTGGACTCGCTGCAGGAGCTCGCTGCCGAAAAGCCCGATGCCGTGGCCCGCGTGATCGGTCCGCGACGCCATGCCAAGGTCCGTGAACTCTCCACCTTCCTGACCCGCAACCACGTCGCCTTCGAAAACACCACCCTTGAGACTCCCGCGGACGGGCAGGCATACCCGGTGCTCGAGCTGCGCGACGGCACCCGCTACGCCGACCCGGTCATGCGCCTGGCGGCCCAGGCGGTGGGGCTCGAGGTGGTTCCGGCGGCGGTGGACTACGACGTGGTGATCCTCGGAGGGGGACCGGCGGGGCTAACCGCCGCAGTCAACGCCGCGGCCGAGGGCCTGCGCACCGTGGTGATTGAACAGCTGGCCCCCGGCGGGCAGGCCGGCACCTCCACCCGCATCGAGAACTACACCGGCTTCCCCTACGGGATCTCCGGAGACGACCTGGCCTCCCGGGCACTGACCCAGGCCACCCGGCTGGGCGCCGAAATCGTGGTCACCCGCACCGCCTGCGGAATCGACCCCGGCACCCTGAGGGTCGAGCTCGACGGGGGAGATACGCTGCGGGCGCGTTCGCTGATCGTGGCCACCGGAGTGGCCTGGCGCAAACTCACCCTCGAAGGGGCAGAGCGTTTCCTGGGCAACGGCCTGTACTACGGCGCCGCGCACAGCGACGCACCACTGGCCCAGAGCCAAGACATTGTCATCGGTCGGGGCGGGGAACTCTGCCGGGCAAGCGGCGCTCTTCTTCTCCCGACACGCCCGCACCGTGACCATGCTGCTGCGCGGGCCCTCGTTGGCAGCCCGGATGTCCAGCTACCTGATCGAGCAAATCGAGGCCACCGCCGCCATCGAGGTGCAGCCCAATTCCCAGATCACCGCGTTGGCCGGCGACACCTCCTCGCATTCCCTCGAGATCCTGGACTCCTCCAGCGGCACCAGTCAGTTGCGCCCGTGCCCGGCGGTATTCGTGATGATCGGCGCCGATGCCGTCACCGGGTGGCTGCCGGGGCACATTGCGCGCGATGGCCACGGATTCATCCTCACCGGGCCCGACGCGGCCGAGACCCCCGCGTGGGAGCAGCCGCGGCGCCCGTTCGCCCTGGAAAGCAGTGTGCCGGGGATCTTCGCGATCGGAGATGTGCGCTCCGGGTCGGTCAAGCGAGTGGCCGCGGGGGTCGGCGAAGGGGGCATGTCCATCGCCTTCACCCACCAATACCTCGCCCTATCCCACTGACGCGCCCCAAATTCGGAGCCCTTGTGATGTGCCCGCGACCAAGCATAGGCTCGGCCCCATGGACTATCGCTTCCTCGGAGCCTCGGGGCTCAAGATCACCGAAATCACCTACGGCAACTGGCTGACCCACGGCTCCCAGATCGAGAACGAGGTCGCCACCGCGTGCGTGCAGGCGGCACTGGATGCGGGCATCACCACCTTTGACACCGCCGATGTCTACGCCAACGGGGCCGCCGAAGAGGTACTCGGCACGGCACTAAAATCCCAGCGCCGCGAATCCCTGGAGGTCTTCACCAAGGTCTACTGGCCCGTGGGACCCAAGGGCCCCAACGACACCGGGCTCTCACGCAAGCACATTATGGAGGGCATCAACGGCTCGCTGCGGCGCCTGCAGATGGACTACGTCGACCTCTACCAGGCGCACCGCTACGACCACCAAACGCCGCTGGAAGAAACCATCGGTGCCTTTGCCGATGTGGTGCGCTCAGGCAAGGCCCTGTATATCGGGGTCTCCGAATGGAATGCCGAGCAGCTGCGTGCCGGCCAGGTACTGGCCAAGGCCGCAGGATTCTCGCTGGTGTCCAACCAGCCGCAGTACTCCGCCCTGTGGCGTGTGATCGAGGCCGAAGTCATTCCGGCCGCCGCCGACCTGGGGATGTCCCAGGTGGTCTGGTCGCCGATGGCCCAGGGGGTGCTCTCCGGAAAGTACCTCCCGGGCCAGGACGCCCCGGCAGGAAGCCGCGCCACCGATAAGAAGGGCGGCGCGAACACCATCTCCCGGTTCTTGGATGACACGGTTCTCGAACGGGTGCAGAAGCTGGCGCCCATCGCCGCGGAAATGGGTTTGAAGATGTCGCAACTGGCCATCGCCTGGGTCCTGCAGAACCCCAACGTGGCCTCGGCACTGGTCGGGGCCTCACGCCCGGAACAGGTCGCAGAGAACGTGTTGGCCTCCGGCGTGGTGCTCCCGCCGGAGGTGATGTCCCAGATCGATGCGGTGCTGGGGGACTGCATCGAACGCGATCCGGCCAAGACTCTCAGCCCCGAAACTCGGCCCGCCTAGGCTTACACCGTGCCAGGGCTGTTGTTCAACGCGCGCGATTCTCCGGGTACGGCTGGCTGCATCCTGCCCTCGAAGATCAGCAGCAGGAAGAGTGTGGCGCTCAGGCCGACCAAGGTCAGCGCGGCGCCCCCCACCGCGGCGTTCAGGCCGTTGCCGGTCGCCAGCGCGCCCACCCCGATGGCTGTGCCCGCCTGGAAGGCGTAGGCGATTACCTAGAGCAGCGACAAGGTAGCACCGCGGTGCCGTGCTGCGGACGCCTGGTTGATCAAACCCAAACCCCCGGTGAAGGCAAAGGAATAAGCGATCCCACCGACGATGCACCAGCCCAAAAACAGTGCGGTGATGCCGATGGCCGCCGCCGAGCAGCCCAGCAGCACACCGGTGAGCGCGGTGTTCGCACTCTGGGTGAACTCGGTGATCATCTGCGCACCGAGGGACATGAAGATCGCACCAACGCAATAGGCCAGGGCCACCGACATCGCGGCGATGGAAAAACGCAGCCGGATGCCCCGGGGCACGGTCGGTGCCTGCGGCCGCCACCTGCCGCCCCGCTCCGGCCTGTGCCCGTCGGTGCATAACAGCGCCACGATTGAGCCGAGGGATAACACCAGCAGCACGATCTAGCTCCAGAACAACGGCATCGGGAAGTACTGCGCGAACGCGCCGCTGAGCACCAGAGCCAGGGTCAGTCCGCTCGCGGTGGACACTGTCGCCGTGGCGCTGGGGAAGCGGAGGTTGGAGGTCGGGTTGTTCTCCATCAGGGCGGCAGTCCCTGCGCCCATTGCCAATCCGGCGCCCACCCCCTGCAGTACGCGGCCGATCAGCAAGAAGCCCACATGGGGGGGCGAGGGCTAAGGTGGCGGCGGAGGCGGCAATGAGCACCACGCCGGCAATCATCACCACGCGCCGACCAAACTGGTCCGAGAGGTTACCCAAGATTGGCAGCACCACCAGCAGTGCCAGCGGGTAGGCGGCGACGACAATGGTGACGATCAGCGGAGTCAAGTCCCACTGTGCGGCATAGATCGGGTACAGCGTGCTGGTGCTCCGGAGGACCAGAGCACCAGTGCGAGCACGGAGGCCGCCGCCCAGAACACCCCACGCCTGCCCGTACGGTCGCGGGAAGACGATGCCGTCCCGGCCGCGACCGAACCAGATGGGGTCATCCGGCGGGATCCGGGTGGATCACCAGGCAGGTGCTCGAGGCGGTGGCCAGCACCCTTCCGCTACTGTCCCGGATGTCCGCCTCGGCGAAGGCGACGCTCCTGCCGCGGCGGGTCACCCAACCATGGGCAGTGACCGGACCGGTCTCTGCAGTGATGGGCCGCAGGAACGAGACCTTGATTTCCAGGCTCGTGTACCCGACTCCTGCGGGCAGGGTGCTGTGCACGGCACACCCGCACACCGAGTCAAGAACCGTGGCGAAAAATCAGCCGTGCACCGAACCGGTCGGGTTGTCATGCGAGCGATCCGGCTGGGCGGACATCACCACCTCACCCTCGGCGACGCAGACGAATTCCAGCCCGACGTGGCTGCTGATCGGTGGCGGCGGAGTCCGGCCGTCGGCCAGTGCGCGCAACTGCTCGAGTCCGGTATTTTCAAACAACTTCTTCTTGTCTGCTTCGGGGCTGTGGTAGCGGATGGTCCGCGTTCGGTTGGTCTGCGGCTCGGGCCGTGAGGTCATGGATATCGCTGCGTGTAATCGATAGTAGAAGAGGGTTCTGTGGCGAGGGGGACCACCGCTGGGCACCGGGCCGTCATGAATCAGGTGGATGGATCCAGCGACCGGCTTCCCTCGCCGGCCGAAGAAGAAAGGTGCCCTCGTGCTGCCGATGTTACCGGTGTCAGGACGTTACCTCGTGAACCCGGCAGTTTGTTCTGCGCAGCTTACTCGCCTGGTGCCAGCGACCCGGGTCCCGGCGCATGAGCCGGGCAGCACCGCCTGATTAACGCGCGCGGCGGGCGGAACAGGCCCCGGGTGAAAGGGAATGTTCCGCCCGCCGCGCGGGTGCTGAGGGAAAAGCTCGAGTGGAAACTAAATCCACATGGCCGGGTCGATGTACTCGGCCGGGTCCACCGCTGGGGCGTGCTCCTCGGCGGTGCGTGGCCGGTTCTTCGCCGGGATCCCGGTGATGATTGAATCCGCAGGTGCGTCCTTGACCACCACGGCGTTGGCGCCGATGGCCGAGTCAGCGCCGATCACAATCGGTCCCAGCACTTTGGCGCCGGCACCGATGACCACGCGGTCCCCGATGGTCGGGTGGCGCTTGACCTTGGCCAGCGAACGCCCGCCCAGGGTCACCCCGTGGTAGATCATCACATCGTCGCCGATTTCCGCTGTCTCCCCGATGACCACACCCATGCCGTGGTCGATGAAGAAGCGCCGCCCGATGGTGGCCCCGGGGTGGATCTCGATCCCGGTCAGGAACCGTCCGGCCTGGGAGATCAGGCGCGCAGGGAATCGGGTCCGCGGGTTCTGCCACAGCCGGTGGGTCAACCGGTGGATCCAGATCGCGTGCAGGCCTGAATAGGCCAAGAAGTTTTCGCTCTTGCCCCGCGCTGCGGGGTCATGCGCGCTGGCTCCGCGCAAATCTTCGGCTAGTCGGGAAAAGAATCTCACTGCTGGGCCTTTGTTTGTGCGGACCCGCGGCGGTCCGAAGTAGTGCCGCGGGAGTGAAGCGGTCCGCCACCGGGTCCGGACGCGAACCTCGCGCCCGGACCGGAACCGGCCGAATCGGTGGAAGGATCAGCCACGGATGTCATCGAAAAGCAACGTGGAGATGTAACGCTCGCCGAAGTCCGGGATCACCGCGACGATCAGCTTGCCGGCATTCTCCTCACGCTTGGCCACCTCGAGGGCGCCCCAGACGGCGGCACCGGCGGAGATGCCGCCGAGGATGCCTTCCTGGGTACCCAGCGCGCGGGCGATGGCCACCGAGTCCTCGATCGATGCGTCAAGCACCTCGTCATAGAGTTCGGTGTCCAGCACCTCGGGAATGAAGTTGGCGCCCAGACCCTGGATCTTGTGCGGGCCCGGCTTGCCACCGTTGAGGATCGCCGAATCCTTGGGCTCGACCGCGATGACCTGCACGGAGGACTTCTGCTCCTTGAGGTAGCGCCCGGCACCGGTGATGGTGCCGCCGGTACCGATGCCGGCGACGAAGATGTCCACCGTGCCCTCGGTGTCCGCCCAGATCTCCGGGCCGGTGGTGCTCGCGTGGATCGCAGGGTTGGCCTCGTTGGCAAACTGCTGGGCCCAGATGGCGTTCTCGGTGGTAGCCACGATCTCCTTGGCCTTCTCCACCGCACCGCGCATGCCCTCGGAACCCGGGGTCAGCACGATCTCGGCGCCGAAGGCGCGCAGCATGACGCGGCGCTCGGTGCTCATGGTCTCCGGCATGGTCAGCACGACCTTGTAGCCGCGGGCAGCACCGACCATGGCCAGGGCGATGCCGGTGTTACCGGAGGTGCCTTCGACGATGGTGCCGCCGGGACGCAGGTCCCCTGAAGCCTCGGCCGCATCAACGATGGCCACGCCGATGCGGTCCTTGACCGAGTTGGCTGGGTTGCAGAATTCCAGCTTGACCGCGATGTTGCCCGGCAGTCCGGCACCGATTCGGTTCAGGCGCACCAACGGGGTGCGGCCAACAATTTGCGTGACATCGTTGTAGATCTTCGACATGGTGTCCTTAGTCCTTGGTGGTGAGTATGCGGCGTGCTGTGACGAATTGATCCCGGCGGATGCCAAATCCCTCGGGACACTTTGGTACAAGCCTAGTCAGGAGCGCGGTGTGGCGGGTTCTTCGAGCCATGTTGCGTAATATTTCCTCGCCTTGGCCAACTTCGGGTCGATGATGACCCGGCAGTACCCCTCATCGGGGAAGCGGTTGTAGTAGTCCTGGTGGATTCCTTCGGCGACGAAGAAATCTGCCGGGGACTCGAAGACGGTGACAATCGGGTCGGGGTAGAGTTCTGCGAACTTCCGCACTGCGGCGGCGAATTCGACCTCCTGGGCGGCATCGAGCGGGAAGAGCGCGGAGCGGTACTGAGTGCCCACGTCGTAGCCCTGCCGATTCAGCGTGGTGGGATCGTGGGTGGTGAAGAACATGTCCAGGATCACTTCCCCCGGCACGACGGCGGGATCGAATGTTACGGCAACGGCTTCGGCGTGTCCCGTTCCGCCGCCGCAAACCGAGCGATAGGTGGGTGCAGGATCGGCCCCGCCGGTGTAACCGGAGATCACCGAGGCGACCCCGCGGGTGCGCTGGTAGACAGCATCCAGGCACCAAAAGCAGCCCCCGGCCACCACAAAAGTGGTCAGGTCCTGCCCCTGCGGGCCGGTGGTGTGGGCTTGGAAACGGATGGGCGTGCTGGAAATTGAAAACTCATTCACACCAGCTTCAAGTGCCGCGGCGCGCATTTCATTCCCGGCCCCACCTACCCGCATCCCATTGAGCGGTTTCTACCCACGATCTCGAGCTGCCAGCCGTAGCCCCCGCGGTGTGGCCGCGGGCCTGCGAACGTGAGCAGTTCATCGGTGCGCGCATGCGTCCAAAGCGCCCCACGGAGGCTACGGTGGAATCATGCAGAGCAACAAGCAGCAGCCCCACGGCATGCGTATCGTCTCCGGGCCGGGAGCGGCCGCCCACACCGGCGCCGAGAATGCCGGCAGCCACGACGAACCGCTGGACGCAGCCCCCAAAGCAACCGAAAACGACCGGACCGCAGCGGCCGGCCCGCCGCAGTCGGTGGCCCCGGAGTCGGGCAACGACGCCCAGAGCCACCCCGACACCGACAGCGTTCTGGACACGGAGCAGGAGCCAGTGGCCACCACCGATTCCGACGACGTCGAGGCCCAGGAGCCAGATTCGACGCTGAGCACCCCGACCCTCGGTCAGGTGTTGGTGGCCGTCGAAGAACTCTGGCCCGCCTCACTGGCCGAGTCCTGGGATACCGTCGGCCCGGTGGTCGGCCGACCCGAACGCCCCATCAAACGCATCATGTTCGCCGTGGACCCCACCCTCGAGGTGGTGGCCGATGCCGTGGCGCGCGGCACCGACCTGCTGATCACCCACCACCCGCTGCTGCTGCGCCCGGTCAACTCCGTGGCTGCCACCAGCTTCAAGGGCGAAGCGATCCACCTGCTGATCGAATCCGGCTGCGCGCTGGTCACGGCGCACACCAATGCCGACTCGGCCATCGGCGGGGTCTCGGATGTACTTGCGGACATCTTCGGGCTCACCGACACGCAACCGCTGGCCCCGTCCAAGGACGGACTGCCCGAGGAGGGTATCGGCCGGGTGGGCATGCTGCCCGAACCACTGCAGCTGCACGAATTCGCTTCCCGCGTGTTCTCCGCCATGCCGGCGGTCGCCGGGGGAGTGCGCGTGGCAGGGGAGCGTACGGGCATCGTGCGCAAGGTCGCGGTGTGCGGCGGGGCCGGCGATTCGCTGTTCGACGCGGTCCGCGCCTCCGAGGCCGACGTCTACGTCACCGCCGACCTGCGCCACCACCCGGCCTCCGAGGCCCGCGAGGCAGCGCTGAACGGCACGCCGTATCTCATCGACGTCTCCCACTTCGCCTCCGAATGGCTCTGGCTACCCACCGGGGCCGAGGCACTGAAGAACGTCCTGCACGATCTGGGCCACGACGTGGAAATCGGCGTCTCGGCAATAAACACCGACCCGTGGGACTTCATCCTGACCCCGTAGCCGATGGCCCCGGGCGGTTATCCACAGGTCCTCGTGGGGTACTGGTGGCCAGCCACCACGGGGGAGCACCATGGATCCCATGGACACACCCGCAAGCATCATCGACAAGGCCCTGGCCGCCATTGGCCAGGTCCTGGGAACGGGCGCCGGGATCACACCCGGTCCCCAGAGCCCCACCGATGCCTTGCGTCTGCTCGCCGTCCTAGACCTGGCCACCCGCCGGGTGCTCGAGGAGGCAGCAGCATCCAGCGTCGGGTTCCCGGTACGCGCCGCGGCCCTGGCCCATCTGGCCGAAAGTATTTACCGCACAGGTTCCTACGGGCAGATCCTGGCCGCCGGCGCCTGCGACGCGGCAGAGGTCAACACACTCACCGACCAGCCCCTGGCCGAACTGAACCAGATCCTGCAAGACCCTGAATCTTTCGCCGCGGGCACCACCAACCTGCCGCTCGAGGTGGTGAGCGGCGCGGATCGCAAACCCTTGCACCAGGACACCGCCGAATTCCTCAAGAACCAACTGCACCTGGGATATTTCCAGGCCAAACACCGCACCAGTACTCACGACCGACTCATGGTTCATCAAGGCCCCGACGGTGAAACCCTGCCGCCCAGCTGCCCAACCCTCGGCCGGGCCCTCACCAAGGGCACCGCGGATCCAAAGATGTTGGCCAACGCCGCTGCCAAACTCGCCACCCTAGAACCAACTCTCGACGCGCAGCCGGATCCCGAGCAGGCCCGAAATGTGCTCGAGGAACAAATCATCCGAACCGCGCACACCGCGGACGAGAATGCCGTGGGCAAGCTCATCAAGCAGGCCTCCCTGGCGCTGGAACACGCCAGCGTGGAACGTGATGAAGAGGCCACCGCCCGCCATCTGGGGTTGCGCTTCCGCGGACACAAATCCACGGGGTATCACTGGGAATTCATCACCGATCTGGAAGGCCACGAGTTTCTCTGCACCGTGGCAGATGACCTGAATAACCCGCGCTCAGCCTCCGGCACCATCCCGAACCCCGACACCGCTTCCGACCCCGATGCCGAGGCTGATGCCGCTTCCGACGCTGCTTCAGGTTCCCCGAGCACCCAGCCGGCGCTCTTTGCCGACCCGAGAGACGGGGCGCCGATCCCCGCGTGGGCCATCAACCCCGACACCCCGGAAGAGCTGCGCCCGCGCGCCGGATTTACCGACCTGGCCATCACGCTTCCAGCCTCCAACCCCTACGGGCTTCCCGACGGGGATCAGTACCCCGACGAAACCCGGCAGGAAGCCAACGCTCGACGCCGTGCCCAACGCCTCTCTCAGGCTCTGTTTGATGCCATGCGCCTGTGGATGGACCCGGCCGCTGCGCCCGCCGCGGACCTGCCGATGAAATCGCGCATCGAACTGTTGGTGATGATCGACTACGCCGCCCTCACCGGAGCCCTCGACACGGCGGGCTTCACCAGCCACGGTGAATTGATCTCCGCGGCCACCGCCCGACGCATGGCCTGCAACGGTGGCATCATCCCGGTGGTCATGGGCGGTGATAGTCAGCCGTTGGATCTGGGACGACGCAAACGATTCTTCTCCCGGGCACAAAAACTGGCCATCGCCGCCCGCGATCGCGGATGCGCGAACCCCGGCTGTTCAATGCCCGTGCACCGCACTGAAGTCCACCACATCACACCCTTCTCTGAGGGCGGGATGACCGATGTCAGCGACGGGCTGTTGCTGTGCATTCGCTGCCACACAGCCCTGCACGCCGGGCACTTCAGCATCGTCATTCACCAGGGAATCCCGCACGTTGTGCTCCCCAAATCCCGCGATCCACTGCAAAGACCCTTGCGGAACTGGGTCTTCCATCCCGAAGCCGCAGCCGCCTAACACCACCCACACCGCCCCATCCGTATCCTGTGATGCTGCGACCCCCGCTGCCTTGACCGGGCCTGCGCCGAAAAGACGGCATCAGGCGGGTCATATTCCACTCCGGGTTCCCTGTATGACTAGGGTTGTGGCTAGGCGATCACTGATCGCCGGAGGCACAGCAGGAATGGCAGCGCCACGGCGCACAGCGGAGGACAGTATGGCAAAGGCAGCACCGGCGGAACAGATACGGCTCTTGGACGTGGCGGCATTGGATTCTCAGGCCACCAAGATCAACCGTGAGATCACCGAAGCCACCGCCGACGCGCAACTTGCCGCGGCCAATTCGGCCCTCGAAGAAGCCACCAGCGCCCTGACCGAGGTGCAGGTAGAGGTTGCAGCGGCTGCAGGGGTCCTGAAGGAATCTGAGCGGGCAGTGGAGAAGGTCGTGGCGCATATTGCCAAGGACCAGTCCCGCATCGACGCAGGCGCCGGCACTCACCAGGACATGATGGCGCTGTCCCATGAAATCGATTCGCTCACCATCCGGCGCAATGAACTTGAAGACACCGAACTTGAGCACATGACGGAGCTCGAAGAGGTACAGGAGCGGGCCGCCGAGGCACAGGCCCTTGTCGATACCCGTATGAGGGAGCAGGCAGCACACTTGGCCCGCCGCGATGCAGCCCTCGCCGCTCTGCGTCAGCAGCTCGCTGAGAACCAAAGCGCACGTGCCACCCTGGCCGCAACGTTCGACGAAGGGCTGATCACCACCTATGAGCGGTTGCGCACACGCAACGGCATCGGTGCAGCCAGACTGTTCCACGGGGTCTCCGAAGCCAGTGGCATGGCGCTTGCCGCTGGCGACCTGGGAGAAATCAAGGCGGCTCCGGCCGACGAATTGGTCTTCTGCCCGGACACCGGTGCCATCTTGGTCCGCAGCGAGGAATGGGGGGCATAATCCCCGGTGCTGCTGCCGGCCCCGGTATTTCGCATACTTCAGGGCAAGCCGCACCCACGGGTCGCCTGCACCACACCGAGATCTGGGTCAGTGACATCGCGATGGCCAGGAGCACGCTCGGCTGGCTGTTCGAAGAACTAGGTTATGCGCCGGGGGAATCATGGAAACACGGAACCAGCTATGTCGGTGCCCACGACTATCTCGTGCTTGAAGCAGGGCCCGACGTGCTTGAGCGGCCCCACCGACGACGTGCCCCGGGCATCAACCATCTGGCGTTCCGCGCCGGAGACCGGCGACGGGTTGAGGAGCTCACTCAGGAGGCGTTGCAGCGCGGTTTCACCCTGCTCTTCGCCGAAGCCCACCCCCATGCGGGCGGCCTTGGGCACTATGCAGCGTACTTGGAGGATCCGGCCGGCATGGAAATAGAATTGGTGGCCGACGATCGCGCCGAACCCACTACCGAGGTCGATGACGCTGGGTCGCCGCCTGCCGCTTAGTTTCCCACGGCCTTAAAGGCGTGGTCCTCGGGCAGGATGATGTTCAACTGATGCGGCTTGCGTCCCGTGCCCGGAACCAGTTCGGCCTCCCACCGCTCGCTCGCGGCTTCGAGCAATTCCTCCGGCGTTTCCACTTCCACGCCACGGGTGAGCAAGTGCCCGGCGAGCTCGCCTCTAGTGTGTTTGGCAAAGTGCGAGACAACCTTGCGCACCCCGCCACGGAGTTGGAACACCGAGACGGCCACGGTGTTTTCCGCAGGGGGAGTCCATGCGGCAGCGTAGGTGCTGGAGCGGCAATCAACCACCAGACCGTCACCGGCGCGTTCATTGAGTACCGGGGTGAGCTTCGGCTTCCACCAGCTGGCCAACTTACCGATCTCGGGTAACTTCACCGACATTGAGAGCCGGTAGGCGGGAATTCGATCGCCGAAACCCACCGCCCCCCACAACGCCGAAATGACCAGAATGTCGGCATCGGCGCGCTTTCGCGCGGCAGCATCCAAGCGGTCGTAGCCCAGCGCCTCGAAGAGTACTCCGGTATAAATCGTGTGTGCGGGTGCCGAAGGCTCGGTGTGTAATTCGATGTTGCGAACCACGTCGGCTACCAGTGACTTGCCCACCGCGAGGACCTTGAGCGCGTCATCGGCCCGTGAGACTTCGGCCAAAGCCGACAGCAGCTGCTGTCGATGCGGGTTCAGTGCGGGGAACTGCAGATCTTCGGCATCAAAAGGGGCGCCGCTGTCGGCAGGTTTTTTGCCCTCGGAGGGCGGAAGCAAAATAAGCACCGGTCCAGCCTAGTCTTCCGGCACCGCGATCCCTGATTCGGCGACAGCAACTTTCCCAAGGGCTCCCTGCAACCACTGGTTACACCCGGTTCATAAATGGGACTAGACTTGAACGCTGGACGGGAAGGCCAGACGATCGCGTGCCACGCAAGTGGCCCGAGGAACGTCCGGGCTCCACAGAACAGGGTGGTGGGTAACGCCCACTCGGGGAAACCCGCAGGCCAGTGCCACAGAGAATAGACCGCCCGCACTTGTGCGGGTAAGGGTGAAACGGTGGTGTAAGAGACCACCAGCGCTCCGGGTGACCGGAGCGGCTTGGTAAACCCCACCCGGAGCAAGGTCAGACAGACTACTGGGTTGTTCGCTCAATGTAGTCGGGTGGACCGCTTGAGGGTGTCGGCAACGACACTCCTAGATAGATGATCGTCACCGCGATTCGGGTAACCGACCGCGACACAAAACCCGGCGTATCGGCCCTCCCGTCCACTCAAAGCCGCTGCTTCCCTTGCAAACAAAGGGGAGTAGCGGCTTTTGTGTTGGCCCTGCTTGTGGTCGAATGGGGCCGAAAAAGGGGGTCTGTGGGTTCTAAAGTGCCCCCAGAGTGCCCCCGGCTTCAGACCGGGTGCGGACTTTCAGATACGCACGGGGCAAACAGGCGTTCTATCCTGTCGGGGTCGAGTCGTATTCTTGTTCCCATGGAATCAATCGAGGTGCAATTCAGCGCGGCCGGCCAACCTATGCGGGTGCGCCGGCGGGGCCGCGTGTGGAAGATCGTCGCCGAACCGGTGCGTTGGTTTGAGCGGTTCAACTGGTGGGAGTCAGAGCTGCGGGCGCCGAAAGGTGAGCCGTTCCGGATCGACTCACAGGTCTGGCAAGTTCAAGTCACCCTCGGCGCCAGGACCTCCGACATCCTCACCTGGGAGCTCGTGCAGCATCCATCCACCGGTGGCTGGCGGGTCAGAGAAGCGGAACGAGCCGTGGCGTAACCATGGGCCGATCCCTACGAGCGATCGACTAAGCTCAGCGTCATGAAGAAGTCACTCGCAGTGATTGCTGCTGCCATCCTGATGACCCTTACGGCATGCAGCGGTAGTGCCAGCGCTGGGCCCAGCTACAAGGCGCCGACCCAGGTGAAGGTGCGATTTGAGGCCTACAAGACCCTCCCGCAATACATCAACGCAAACGAAGCCATGAAGCGCCGCGAGGGAAAGATATCGATCACGCTAAGCACCCCAACAGGCATCGTTCAGAACGACTACTCTCAGAAGATGGTGAACGGTGCTGGTGATCCCGTGGTGTTCTACAGCTATAGCGCTGGGTCGCCGGTGTCACTCAGCGTGCAGAATGGGTCGAGCTACGGCAAGGTCACATGCATAATTACTGTCGACGGAGTAATTGTCAGCAGGAACGAGTCTTCGTCGGACTATGGGGTGGCCTCGTGCTCAGGAATTGCTCGCTGACTTAAACGCAAAAAGCCCCCTCGATCCTTTCGGATGAGGGGGCTTCGTTGTGTTTACTGCTCGTAACGCTCATCATCGGCAGTGGTGGGCTCGTGCGCGTCTGGGATAGGGTAGCCCGCGGCGTAGAACTGTGCCGCCACGGAATCCTCAAGCAGGTCCGGATCCGGTTCCTTCTCAACACCAGTGCCGAAGCCGACCTTCTTGAGCAGGTCGTTGATGCCCGGGATCGCCATGATGCGGGTGACGATGGCACCGAGGGCCACGAGTACCGCAGACACGGCCAGCAGTGCCCCGCGTAGGGCCTCCGGGACGATGGGTTCCTGGATGATGGCGTCGATGATCAGCGGGCCGAAGCCAACGACGGCGATCAGTGCCGCGACGATGACCGCGGCCGCCGTGCGAAGTGTTGCCTTGCCGGGGTGGGCCAGCTGGGTTGGTGTGCCAGTTGCGATGTGCTTTGCCATGGGGGTCACTTTCCGTTCTGGGTATTTTGGTAGCGCTGAAACGCCTTGATGGTTTCCTTGCCGAACTTCCCATCAATCAGCCAACGCTTGGTATCGAGGTGGCCCTTCTTCGCAAGGAAGGACTGCAGGGCCTTGTAGGTGGCCTTGCCTGCCTTGCCGTCGATGACGTACTTGGACGACGGGTAGTAGCCGAGGCCGCGCAACCACTTCTGCAAGGCGACGATGGTGTAGTAACCGAAGTCCCCATCTACGGCGCGGTTGTAGTGTCCGACTGCGCGCATGAGGATCTGGAAGGCCTTCACGGACCCCTTGCCCCAGATGCCGTCCACGGCGACGTCCTTGTAGTCGGTCGGGAACTTGGAGACCGTAGGCTTCGGTGTTCCGGCAGTCGGCTTCACGTTGCCGGTGACCTTGCCTCGCAGTTCCTTGTCCCACAGTGCGACGGTGTCCGCGACGCCGCGACGTGCTGCACCCCAGGAGAACTCGACGTGCAGGTGATCGGTGTGCGGGTTGACTCCCGAGTACCGGTGCCAGCCCTTATTCTCGTAGCCGCCGGAGAAGATCTTACGGTTGAAGATGATGCACTGGATGCCCAGCTCTGCACTGTTGAGGCGCAGCTGCTCGGCGAACTCGTCATAAGCGGGGATGTCCGATGCCCACTTGAGGCCGAAGTCCACGGCACGCCACTCGCCATGTAGCGAGTTGGTGCGGCTGGAGCCGCGAACATTGCGGCAGTTGTAGATCCCGGAGTTCTGCGCGCCATGTTCCTTGTATGCGGCGAGGAACCATGCCATGGCACCCTGCGCGCCGGATCGCGGGCCGGTAGTGCAAGTTTTTGCGCCGGTATATCCGTTGAAGATCGCCATGGTTACTTGCCTCCAATTGGTGCGATGCCCTTTGCGGGCTCCACATAGTCGGGGTGCTTCGGGTCGGTGATCGGTTCCGGGTTCGGGTCGTCGTACTTTTCGAGGTCGATTGCTTCTTGCGGGTCAAGATCAGCCATGATGATGTTCCCCTTTCGAGGGCATAAGAAAAGCCACGCGGCGTGCGTGGCTTAGTTAGTGTTTTCGTTCGTGGGAGGGTCGGGCGGCCTCTTGTCTCGGTGGCTCCGCTGCTCAGTGAAGATCGTGTACCCGAGCCGCCCAACAGCAATAATCAACACCACATACAAGGCGATATACACGTAGGGCCGGCCAGCGAACCCCGGAAAGAATGACGACGCCGCCGCCAAAGTAAGGATCGCTGACTGCACACCAAGTAAGCCCATCAGGACACGGCCAGCAGGGAACCCCTGCCACCCACCACGGGTGATCCAGTGCCAGCCCAGCATCACCACAAGCGTCTCCAATAAGGCGGTGCCGATCAGGATCCCCGTCAGTGGTTGAATCGTCATACTGCGCCCCTTCCCTGGAACGTTCGTGTCAGTGACTCACTAAAATGGTTTCGTGCGTTGATTTTGCGTAGCACGGCGGACTGCTCGCGTGCCGCTTCCAAACTTTCCAGTGCTGCCGTGTGCTCTGAGACGGCTTCACGCTTCATCGCTTGGGCTTCTTCCACGTCCACTTGGTGCGGTAAGAATCGAAGTAGGAACTTCATCGGGGCTCACCGTCCCGAGCCTCCTGCACCGCACCCATAACCTTGATGACGGACTCCCCAACCATCTGCTGCTTGTTGATCGTCTGGGCCTGCACCGCGTTGGTTTCCCGCAACGTTTCCGCTGCGTCCTTCCATTCCTTCTTTGCGGTCACCATCACGTCATACATGGAGCGTGGGATGAGTTTGCCGGTGAGGATCAACCAGATTGCCAGCATGAGCAGCCCGTACGGGGTGAGGCCACCAATCGCGGCCCAAGGGATCTCATCAATGGCGCATCACCTCCGGCCACGCCGGCGGGTTACGTTGGGGCTGATACACGTGTGTAGGCACGAGGCCTCCTAGTGAAATGGAAGCGCCCGCCACAGATTGTGACGGGCGCGGGGGATTGAGCAATTCCGGCAGATTGTGTCACTGTCGGGGTTTCGTCAAATAGGGGTCTTTGTCTGGGTGCGGTAATCTATCAAAGAGTATTTGTAAACGACTTTCACTAAGGAGTTCGCTGACGTGGACGCACAGGGCGTAATGCTTTATCTGGGTACGATCGTCGTCACTGTTGGTCTGCTGTGGATACTTCTGCCAATTTTTGCACTCTAGATTCATGAGTAAGTATTTGCCCCCGAAGCGCTTCGATGTCGGCAGGTTGGAGATACCTGGCGCGGTCCTCTGGATTGGGCTCGGCTTGGCCTACGGGTTTCTTGAGCCGGACCCAGAGAACCGTTTGGCCGCGCTCTCGTATCTAACCATGGGGTTTGGCGCATGGGTTTTTTTGGTTCATGGGCGCCGGATGGTGACTACGGCGGGGATCTTTTCTCTGTGTGCCGCGGTCTTCGTTGGGTACCCGGGCATTTACTGGCTCACAAATGGTAACGATGTTGGGTACATTGCCGATGCCGTTACAGCTGGGTATTTCTGTCTCGTTGCCATGTACTACATTTTCTGGCGGAGAATGAAACCACCAACCCTAGGGCCGGTGAAGCGGTCCACTGTGCGGGGGGCTGGAATGATCGGTGTTCTGTTGATGATTGTCGGAGCAGTAGCAGCTCGGGCCGGCGTTGGCAGTTCACTGGCAGCCCCCGCAGCGTTCGCCGGAGTGGTCCTCGTTTCGGCCGCATTCGTTATTGGAGGACGTCGCGGCTTCAAGCTCTGGGCGATGATGGTGTCCGGCGCGGCTGCACTGTTCTACGTGCAGTTTGTGTTCGTGGGTTTCGGGCGGCTCGTCCTTTCCGCCATGGCATTCTCCGTACTGTTCATCCTGACGATCCGGTTCCGCACCTATTGGATCAAAGCGCTGACCCTCGTTGCCATTCCGCCCGCAATGATGTATCTCGTAGACCAGCGCGAAGAATTCGGCGTGGAAACCTTCGGCCAGGCACTTGATGGAATCGGCTCAATCGTCGCGCCTCTTGAGCAGTTCGCCGTCATATTCCGTGACTTGGAGATGGTCACGCTCGCATGGGGCCACACCTTCTACGCTGGTGCTGTAACGCTGATCCCTTCGGCCATATGGCCTGATAAACCCGAGGGATTCGGGCTGGTCCTCGCTCGATTCTATGAACCAGCATTCGCGGACGTCGGCGGGACCTATGCTGCGCTGACACACGGTGAGTTCATCTACAACTTCGGCGCGTTCGGATTGCCCATCATGGTGATCGTCTTGGGCTGGCTCATCCGGCGGCTTGACCTTGGTTTCTTCCAAGCCGTGGCACGTGGCGCAAGTTCCAGACGTGCACTCCTGGCGATCGTTGCCTTCGCCATCATTGCAGGAGGCATGAGCGACATCCTCTGGGGCGGCTTCCACCTGTTCATGGGTCGCGCCGGCATCCGGTTGCTCATCGTTTTCCTGATCGTCTTGACCTGGGGTGGGCTGGCCCACCGGGTCCTCATGCCGAGGCGCAGGTCGCCGGCGGTTAGGCCGGCGACCCTCCCCGCTAGGGGCGCTTCGGTTTCTGCTAGACGGTAACGCCCATAGCGTCCGCCCACGCTGCGCCATTCCACCAAACGGGTCTACCTAGCGTGGTGAGGTAGTGCTGTTGCCCGACGATTGGCGCGGCGGGCAGGATTGACCCGGCGCTGTGACCGAACGGCACCCATCCCGTGTTGCCGGTACCTGATTCTTTGACCCATGCGGTGGTTCCCTTCCCCCCGTTCCAGTTCGTGAAGATTGACCCGGCTGGCGCGGTGAGGACACCGTTGGGCGTGGTCCCGCCTCCTGCACTAATATTCAGCCCAGTGGCCGCGAGCGTGACCTTGGGGAAGATCAGTTGCCCGGCGTCCATATAGGCAACCTGCACGCCGCCGTGACGGAATCGAGTGAGGCCGGTGGGTGTCATTACGATTTCGGAGCGCGCCCCTACCGCCACGTCATCGCGGGTGATTACGAGGTCCCCGTTTTCTTCCACCCGCAGCGTGTCCACTGCCGTACCGTCTGCCCTAGCAAAGGACAGTGGGTAACGGTTCGGGAGGATCTGCTTGGACATGCCCCACGTTCCGACTTGATTCATAGGCATCTGCCAGTCCTGTGACACCGGGACGGTGACGATGGCACGCGGAAGACCCGACACAAGATTTACGAACGTCAGCCCGTTGTGGTCGAGCGCGTCAAACTTGTGCGACGGGAACGCGGGTTTGGTGTTGGAGTACACGCCTAGAGTGATGGTCCGTGGCATATGGGTAAAGCCACCGGACACTCGGCCACCGTCCTCGTCCACAATGTAGACCTCGTGCCCCCAGTTGCCCGGCGCGTTGGGATCGTTGACCTTCATGATGGTTTCCGATGCTACGGTAATCATCCACACACCCTGTCGAATCGGGAACGTGTAGTACAGGGATTTGCCGTTGACGGTGGCGACAACCTCAATGTCGGTCATACGGCCCGCGTAAAAATCCTCACGCTTGATACGGCCGATGCGTCCGTTGCGCTCGTTGTCCGTGCCCCAGCCAATGTAGTTCTCAAAGAACATGGGTCGCACACAATTGGGAGTATCCGAGCCAATCGCGATACCGAACGTTGCCCAGGTCGCCCCGTTGTCGTTGGAGCGCAACCACAATGGTCCGGTTTGGGCGAAGTTGGCAAGATCGGAGAATGCGACATGGCAACCCTCGTAGGGGTCGTAAGTGACGGAGTGAATGTGCCCAACGTCGCCGCCGCTGGATACCGATGGGGACGCCCAGACCTGCGTGAAGTTCACCCCGTCGTTGGTGGAACGGTATATCTTATATTGCATGTTGTTGACGTTTCCGTATTCGGAAATAATCACCGAACCGTCGGTGCCTTCGGTGACGCCGGTTCCGTTGGTGAACGGCGGGAACTGGGTTGTGAACGTGTGCGTCCACGTTGCTCCGTCGTCGGTGGAACGCCACACCTTCGGGTTTTGGTTGGCCTGCGTCAGGATCGTTGCCTCAAATGCGAGCAATGTTCCGCTTGCCAGCTTCACCAGCGAGGAGATGAACCCCGGCAGAGTGCCGAGCGTCGTCCAGGTCTTGCCCCAGTCCAACGTCTTGTCCAGCTTCGGGAACCCCGTACCGTTGATGGTCTGCGATGCGTAAACGGTGGAGCCGTCCTGCGCCAGTGCCGTGCGGTAGAGGTCGGCCTTGGACTCATAGACCACCGCTGACGGGGACAGGTAGCGATTGTTCGCCACCTGCTTGGCGATTGGCTCGGCTGTCCCAACAATCGCGGCGGATAGTGCGGTCCCGGTGAGGCTTGCGGGGTCGTTGATTTTGCCCGCGACCATGGCGTCGGTGGGTGCTGTGGCTGTCGCCGCGGCCTGTACCGCGGTGTTCTTTGCTGCCTCGGTGGTGTCCACCCAGTTCTGCAGGTCGGCCTTGGTGGTCTCGGGCGGGATCGCCGTGGTGAAGCGGGGCAGGGTCGGGTACTTCACCGCGGTGGTCCCGGTGGGAACGCCCACCATTTCCGACCAGCCCCTGCCGGACATGTGGTCTCGGAAGGTCATCCGGTATGCCCAGGCGGGCTCCGGTCCGGCGGGGGACACGTCAACGTTCTCCAGCACGGCCACACCGTTGCTGATCCCGATGGTCGTTGGCGCGGGGAATACGGTCTTCGTGCCGTCCTGGCGCATCGCGGTCGCCTCGATGGTGACCTCGCCGAAAAGGATCTCATGCGGCGCACCTCCGCCGCGGCGGGCGTCGATCTCAATATTGCGTCCCAAAGGGGTTCCTCCTACGGTGTGACGACAGCGTCGTAAATGGCTTGGATCTGGGTCTTCATGGTGGGAAGGCTTGCCAGGGAAGTGGTGTGTGCCGCCTGCGTGGTGGTGATCCCATCCAGCTTCGTGGTGTGCACTGACTGGGTCGAGACGATGCCGGCCAGTGTGGTTTGCATGGCGATCAGCGCGGACTGGATTTCCCCGACATCGACCTGCTGATCTGCAAGCTGGGCTTGGATGGCGTCCAGACGGGCGATGACGTCCGCAAGGGCTTCGATGGTGCCGGTGGCGTCGGCAGTGTATTCGCGGGCCGCTGCCATGGTGCGGAGCAGGGCGCTTGATGATGTGCCCATTACGCCGCGTCCACGGAGGCCATGCGCCACATGCCTTGGAAGGTGAAGGCTGTTCCTCCGGCGATGGTGGTGCCCGGGGCGACGGCGGCCAGTGCCATTTCCCCGCCGCTGTGGACGGCTGCGGCTGCCAGGGGGCCGGTGTGCCCGGTGGTGAGGCTCCCCATGTAGCGGGGGCGGAAGCCCTCATCGACCTGCCCAATGATGACGTTGGTGATGTTGCCGTTACCCGGCACGCTCACGGGCGCGCCGACATAGGTGAGGTTGATTTGCATGTCCACGTCCCGCCCCTCCCGGGAACAGGCGAAGGCCGTGCATTGCCAGTCGGCGGTTAGGGCCAGGACCCGGTCCACCTTGCTGGGCCCGGCAATCCAGTCCGTGGAATAGGGCTTGCCCGTGGGGCTCATGGCGTTGAGCAGGTCGGTGATGGTGGTGAACCATCCCCGGAACTGCCCAGCCTTGCGCATGGGTGAGGCTTGGGTGGGGCTGTCGGGGAATTGGTTTTGGATGGTCACCAGGTGCCTCCTAGGTCTATGGCCCACTGATCGAAGTCTTCGAAGGTGGTGATGTTGTTGGCTGCCAGCCAGGTGTCGAAGGCCGCGAACGTGGTGATGGATTCGCGTTCCAGCCATGCGTCGAAGTCCTGGTATGCGACATCGAGCAGGGCCAGGTCAAGGTGCTGGGTGTATCCAGTGGAATCCCCAGCCAGACTGATCCCGCTGATGATGGCCTCGGTGCGTAGTCCGGTGTGGCCGTCGGTCAGCCGGATGACGTCGCCGATTTCCCGGGACAGATCCGGCTTCACCCGCACGGAGTTGATCACTGCCTTGGCCGTGCTGGTTTGCCCGACGAGCCAGTCGAGGATCCGCTGGGCGGCGTCCGCATCCTGCACCCATGCCCCGGCATCCAAGCTGATCGGGTTCAGTGCGTCCTCCACGGCGGGTCCGTGGCTGATGGTCTCCGGCTCCCCGGGGGCGATGTGCAGGCCGGTGCGCAGGATCAGGCAGGGGGAGCCGGTGCCGTCCACCAGCCAGAGGGTGCCGCCGGTGGCGTTGGTGATGCTGATCTTCACCCGCGAGACCCCAGCCATCACCGCAGAGACCCGGATGGCATTGTCTGCCGGCCGCGCACCGGAACCGTCGGGGGATGTGGCTGCGGCCCAGCGGGACATGCGCCCGTCGGCGTACTTGGTGACCGACGGATCGGTGGGTGGCCACAATGGGACGAACGGGGAGAGCACGTTGGTGGTGCCGTTGATGTCCGCGTAGACGGTGACCGTCTTGCGGGCCGGGATCCGGATAGTCTCCGTCGATTCCCACAGCGTGCTCATCCCGTAGGAGGTCTCCACGTCCGTGGGGGTGTAAGTGAGCTCCACGCGGTCGGCGATCTCGCCCGGGTCGATCACCCACGCCAGATCCTCCAGTTTGTCCAGGGCCTCGATGGTCTCCACCGGGGCATCAGTGCCGCGCATCCGTTCCCCGTTGCGGTACACCAGCACACCGCCCGGAGTCATCCAAGCGGCGCCCATCGTCTTGGCCGCGATGTCCTGCACGACTTCCCACGCGGTGACCTTCTCGATGCCGAAGGCCGCGTGGATCGGGGAGTATGACATGTCGATCTGGGCCTTTGGGGGGATCCAGATCCGGGGATCGTCCGCGGCGTGCAGCTGTATCCCGCGAATCCAGCGGCCCGTGGGAGACAAGGTTGTGTCGATGGTGGCGGTGTCGGTGCGGGAGCCCCACGGAGCCGAGCCGAAGGCCGCGGTGGCCGCGGCCGACCATGCCCCCGAGCCGCAGCGCACTCGCACCGCGAGGTTGTTGCCGGTGCGGGTGACCTCGGCCTGCACCCGGCGAATCGTTCCCGACGCCACCGGGTACGCGGCCGAGGCCAGCGTGGTGATCCCGGAGCGGACATCGAGCTTCGTGGAGGAGAAGTCGAAGACCGCTCCGCCGATGATGATCCGCCCACCTGCGCCGGCCACGTCGCACGAGATATGGAACTTGTTCGGGACCACTGTGGACAGGCTGGCGTCGATGGACGAGCCCGGGCCGAGGCCCGCTTGGTGCTCTGCCGCCACCCACCCGGCGACGGTCGCCGTGATCGTGGATCCGCGGTCCGCCATCGTGCCCCCGCACAGCGGGACCGAGAGGAACGCGCTGGTGACCAGCGCGGGGGTCTGGTAGTAGCCGGTGGAGCGGGCGACCTGGTCGATGACCCACGAGGCGTCCAGCTCAAAGGGCGGTTCCGCGAAGCTGCTGGCCTTGGTGTTGTAGCGCCAGCGCAGGGTGAAAGGCTTCTGCATCCGGATCGGATCGCCGTCCAGCTCCAGATCCACAGTGGTGCTCAGGCTAGATCCGGCAATGGGTGCCAGGTGGAAGCCGCCGAGGCGCAGCCCGTGGGCCTGCCCCACGCCGTCGTGCGAGGCGTAGAGCGTGCAGGCGCCACCCGGGCCCAGGTTCAGCGGGCCTCGCGCCCACGGTGTCAGCGGGGCTCCTTCGGGCTGGGCGAAAGACACGGACCCGGAGGGGATCGAGTGCCCGGACGCTGCCCGCACCTGCCCCGGCAATGCGGAGCCGGTCAGCTGCTGGGAGACCGACCACGAGCCGACCTCCGCAGTTCCCTGTGGCACGTCCCCGCGGGCCGGTGGCCACTGGCTTCCGTGCAGCTCCAGGAAGATCTCCGGAAGCGTTTCCACATCGCCCTCAAGGGGCCAGCCAGCTGGCTTTTCCTGCATGGTTCCTCCAAGGAATCAAACGGTGCCGGGTTTCCCGACCTCCATCAAAGTGACCTGATATGCAGATCTTGTCTCTCGGTCAACTACCAGTTCCAAGGTGCGCTGCGGGTCCTGCACCGCCACCTTGCATGGGGTTCCATGCCCGGAGAAGAACCGCCCGTCCGGGCCGCCTTCGTGGACCCGCAAGCCGGATGCCCCGCCCGCCGATACGGTGACGGTTACGACCCCGTCGGCCAGCGGGGTGAAGCTTGCAGCGCAGGACCGTGAACCAGTGCCCGGCGGGGCCTTGACCAGGGCGAGCAGGTTGGGGCTGCGCAGGAAGGACGCCACCGTGGACCCGGCCGCCGCTGCGGACCAGAGCGACACCGTATAGGTGCGGCCAGCCAAGACCTGCACCGTCACGGCGTGCCCCACGGGAAGTGCCCCCATCGGACGACCATCCACCAAGACAGGAAGCCCGACCCCGGCCGACTTCTCGGCAGGGACCATATTCTCCCGCGCCGCGGCCACATCGTAGAGCCAGCACTGGCCCAGAAGCCCGTGGGCGGCGTCCGCAAGGAGCGCCGCCCATCCCGGGCCTTCATAGGCCCGGCCAACCTGCCATGTACGGGGTGCGCGCCGTCCGCGCTGGACGTAGCGCACACCCCCCGACGTGACCAGCTCCGACATCGTGCGCGCCGGGCTATCAGTCACCCCGCGGGACACCTTCAACGGAACCATGCCCCCGAGAGGGCCAAACAAAAATGCGGCCATCCGGCCCTCCTAATGATTTCCGTTGAACTTCTGGCCAGCCTGCACCAACGTGCCCGCCTGCTTGCGATCGATCTGCAAGTTGGCATTCAGCTGAACACTGGTCATGGCTTGAGCCAACCGGTCGTAGTCAATGACCACGCCCGCCGACGCGGGGGGTTGTGCAGCGTACCGGGCAACCTCAGCCGATGGTGGCACCGCGAATGCAGGCGCCTCGGCAAGCAAGCCCATTGCGCCCTGCACGTCTGACACCTTGGACAAGATGCCCAACTCGGCACCCTCACCCACGTTCACACCAGCACCAAACATCACCGTGGAAGGCGATTTGATCCCGAGTGACCGCTTGAACGACTTCTCCGCGTCCTTGCCCAGCTTGTAGAAGGCGTTATCGACCTTCTTTTGCTGAGAGGTGAGCCCCTTCACGAGACCTTCGGCGGCGTTGATGCCGCCCTTGGCCATTGCGTTGGTCAGCGATGTGCCCGTGGACAGTCCGTACCGCTCCACGCTCTTGAACGAGCTGTTGAAAGACGAGCGTTCGGACTTGTTCATGGACAGCATTGCGTCGGCCAACTCGAAGGTTCCCGAGCTGGTCCATTCGCTGATGACTTGCTCGATCATCGACGGATGGAAACCGGCCTTCTGCAAAGCGGCCACTTTGGATGACAGCTTCTTCGCACCGGACGCCATGGACTTCCCGTAATTCAGCAAGCCCTTCTTGCCCACGCTGGTGTCGTAGCCGTAGGCATCCTTCTGCCCTGCCAGCCCGCCCAGGTCGAACGCGCCGACCATGGAATCCCTGACACCATTGCGGGCCGAGAGCAGGTCGTCGCGCTTATCGGCCGCCTTGCCCAAGGAAACGGACAACTTATCCGACTGCTTCTCCAGTTTCAGCAGCTGCGATTCCATGCTGTATGCCGTGGACCGCAGTGTGGCGCGTTGCTTCTTCGATAGGTCCTTGTTGTTGGACTGGTCAAAGAGCTGATCCACCACAGACATTCCCGACCCGGATGTGAAAGCATCGACGATGTTCCCGCGCTTCAAGTCCCGGCGTAGGTCGAATTCCTTCTCCCGGAGCCGGACGACTCGTTCCTTGGAATCGTCGTAGGACTTCTTCGCCTTGTCGAGGTTCTTCTCGGCCGCGGCGATTTTCTTGTCGTTCTTCGTCCGCTTGGCTGCGGTCAGTTCCGCGGTGGCGGCCTTGACCTCGCGGGCGTCCTGGTCGCGTTCCTTCTCCGCCCACCCGGTCCGGGAGGTCGAGTAGGAGCGGGCGGGGGCCGGCTTGGCCTTCGCCTTGCTTGCGCCGCCAGGCAGATCGATGGTCTGCCCCGCGTAGATCAGGTCCTCGTTTTGGATCTTGTTGATCCGCTGGAGTTCCCGCCACGTGGTCCCGAACTGCCTGGCGATCCCGGACAGCGTGTCACCGCGCTTGACCGTGTAAGAACCGGCGCGGCCCCCACCGGCGAGCCCGGCCAGACCCTTGAGTTGGTCAACTCGTGGATCGTCCCGGTTGATCGCGTTCAGCAGGTCATCATGCTTGTCTGAGGACCGGCGGTTGATCACCCACTCCCGATCATCCACCCACACATGCGGGATGCCATCCGAGTTGATGCCCATGACCTTATCCGTGCCAAGCCCCGTACGAGGGACACGGCCGCCGTCAGCAAGCCCCGGAGCGCGGCCACCACGCGCCTTGGCCGCATCACGGCCAGGCGTTGCCTTGGCGCCGGGACCGCTCTGTCCACCCACTGCACCAGATTTGGTGTAGTGGGTGTTGATGGTGACGCTCTTGCCAGAGATGCTGTTGATCAGGCCCTGGACCCACGAGACGGTCCCATTGTCGGTCACGTTGACGTTGGCGGCCCCATCCTTGACGTTGTTGATGCCGCCCTGCACGACGGTGATTGTGCCGTCATCGCTCACTAGGATCTTCGCATCGCCATCGGTGACGCCATTGATCGCGCCCTGCGTGGTGAGGACGGTGCCCTCGTCGGTAACTTCAATACCAACGGTCTGGCCCTTGATGGCCGCGATCTGCTCTTTAGTGAGGTTCGTGGTGCCATCGTCGGTAACCATGACCTTGATTTGCAGGTCCTTCGGTATCTCCAAGAGTTGCCCGGTGATCCGCTCAGCGGCCGCGGTGGCTTCGTCTTCGATCCATGTTTTGATCGACACATCATCGGGGATGCCCATCGTTGAACGCACCAACGCATCAGCTTTCTCGCCCATGATCCCGAAGCCCTCAGCGGTCTTGATGCCCGCATCGTAGGTGGCTTGGTACTGAGCAACAACGTCCTTCTGCGACTTGGAGGTATCAGCGGCATAAGTTTGGGCAACCGCGATGCCTTCTTGCAGTTTCCCTTGGAAGAGCTGCAGCCCCGCATAGCCAGCATCAGTGCTGGCATTGAAGTCGTCCTTGCCCTTGTTGAGGACAGCGCCCATCTTGCCTTGGGAGTCGGTGATCTTCTTAATTTCGCCGTCCATGTCCCGCAAGCCCTTGGCCCACTGGAATGCTGCATCCTTCGATGACATCATTGCCAGCCCGGAGTTGAACAGGTAGTCAGTGAACGCGCCCAGGCTCGCCACGGAACCGTCAGCGGCGACACCGATCTCTTCGAGCGCTTCGGCCATTTCCTTGGACGGTGCGAACGCTGCACCAACACCACTAGCAACACCCTCAGCAGCACCACCGAGGGCTTCGAGCCCACCCCCAGCGTTGGCCGCCTCAGCAGCAACACCGGCCAGCGCGTCAGCGTAACCGGGGAACATGGCCTTGGCCTCTTCGACCGTGCGGCCCTGCTCCACAAACTTCTCAGCGATCCCATCAAACGCAGTCTTCGCACCCTCAACGTTCCCGGACCCAACAAGGTCAGCGAGGGACTGATCGATACGCCCGAAAGCTTCTTCGGTGATCGCCAAAGATCCCTTGACACCAATGGTGGAGGTGACGAGGTTTTCGCCCCAGTCGTTGAACTTCTGCCCAGCGGTCTTGTTGAACGTGCGATCAATAGCACTACCGAGACTGTCAATGTCACTGGTGAGGCCTTCGCCTGCCTTGTTCTTGAACAGCCCATCGAGCGCGTCCGAGGCATCCGGCGCATTATGAATGATTTTTGCCATCGCACGATCAACACGGCCCATGCCCTCGTCGATCTTGGACATGTAGGATGCTTCGGCGAGCTTCGCAACAGCAACCGTGACAGCACCAATGGCGACAGCTGCACCAGCGAACTTCGCGAACTTCTTCGCGACACCGGGGGCAGCGTTGCCGAACTTCTCCATCTTGCCGGTGAGCCCAGGGAACTCGAGGCCCAATGCTTTCAGGCCGCCCACTGTGGAAGTGAACGAGCCGACCATCTTCATGCCAACACCAGCAACGAGCGCACCAACACCAAGGAAGCCAGTGATGACAGTCAGGGCCCCAGCAATGGGGGCAGGGATCTTCGAGAACGCGGTAGCAATCCCAGCGACACCCTCAGAGACACCAGCAACCACAGGCAGCATGACGCCACCGAACGTGATGGCAGAGTCTTGAATGCTAGAGAGTGCGGCCTTGATCTTCGATTCGGTGGTGCTGTAGCGCTTGTCTGCTTCCTCGAGCAGTGCGTTGTTCGTTTCAAACTCTTTGTTGCCCTGCGCCATGGCGTCGCCCATGATGCCAGCCGATGCCGACAAGCGAAGGAGTGCATCCGATTCGCGGATGCCAGTGATGCCCAGTTCGGTGAGGATCCCGTTGACGGATTCGCCCTGCTCGCCAGCTGCACCAAGGCCACCAACGAACGCTTCTAGTGCCCCTGCGGCATCGTCCTTCCACATGGTGGAGAACTGGTCGGCAGACATGCCCGCGGTCTCCGCAAACGAAGACAGTGCCTCATCGCCGCCATCGACAGCCTTGCCAATGCGCTTCATCGTCAGGGACATGGCAGAGCCGCCAGCCTCAGCCTCAATACCCACCGAAGACATGGCAGCAGACAGGCCCATGACTTCACCCTCAGAGAGGTTCACCTGTCGGCCAGCACCGGAGAGACGCATCGACAAGGCTAGGATTTCGGACTCAGTGGTGGCGTAGTTATTGCCCAGGCCGACGAGTGTTGAGCCGAGCCTGTCAACATCCGATGCACTGGTGCCCATGATGTTGGAGAACCGGGCGAGGCCGGTTGCGGCTTCCTCAGCTGAAAGGTTCGTGGTTTCGCCGAGGTCGATCATCGTCTTAGTGAAACTAACGACGTCCCCAGTCTTGATACCCAGCTGGCCTGCGGCCTCAGCTACGGCGGCAATCTCGGTGTGAGTGGAGGGGAGAGTGCGTGCTAGTTCACGCAGCCCACCTTCAACCTCGGCCAGTTGCTTCGGTGTGCCATCCACGGTCTTCTTGACACCGGTCCAGGCCGACTCCCAATCGATCGCGGCCTTCGTCACCAGTGCGACGCCACCAGCTGCAGCAACACCGCCAGCGACAAGGCCAGTGGAGACTTGCCCCCAGGCCTGCTCGTGCATGCCAGCGACGCGGCCAAGTTTGCCGATGCCGGAGCTGGCCTTCGTGCTGGCTGCCTCAGTTTCCGCAGCGGCCTTGCGGGCGGCGCCGGCGGCGACCAGCATGTCACGCTTGAATGAACCGATCTCGGCCTTGATGCGAACTGTCACGTCACGAGTTGCCAACGCAGGGCCTCCAATATTTAGTTTTCGTCACCCCGACATGGGATGCTTGCGGCATGACAAACACGAGTGGGAATGTGCAGCACAAGCGCGGCCACAACACGATGATGACCGGACTCGCAATGCTCGTTATGGGCAATCGCGTTCGCACTGGTCGGCGGTTATGGGGATGCGCCTGGGCTGCAGGGCTTCGCGATCCTTGTGGCCCTCGCCGGGCTGGTCGCACTGCTGGTTGGTGTTGGCCGGCGCCGGGAGACTCCAGCCGCCTAAGCCTGCGTGTCCACCGGGTAGATCAGCTGGCCGGGGTACTTCGTTCGGTTCTTGTCCTCGGCCAGTGATTCCCGGGCGGCGCATCCGTGGCAGATGGCGTCGTCGTGCCATTCGATGCGGCCGACGTTCTCGTCCCCGCGGACCATGGAGTGCGGCAACCCGCAGCCGTTGCACAGGCTGTTCAGGTACTTGGTGTACGCGATCTGCATGATCCGGTCGCGGTCGTTGTACTTCCCGTCTTGCTCCCGCACGCCCAAAAGCACGGTCACGGGAATGGTGCACGCCCGCGCTGTCTCCACCAAATCGATCAGGTGTTGCCAGCGCGGGCGCGTGAGGGCCTCTACGATTTTGGGACAGTCACCAACGGCACATCATCCGAGGATGCGATGACGGCGTCAGCAATGAGGCCCATCTGAGCATCACCAAGGACGGTGAGCATGCGCTCCACCTGGTCCCGGCTGATCGGCGCCCAATCACCCTTGATGCGGGTCTTTGCGGCCATCGCGATCTTGCGAACGCGAAGCTCTCGGGAGACGACTTCATTCGTTTTCTCGTTGGCGCCGGTGCGTGCGAGTGCGTTGATGTCCGCGGGAGCTGTGATGTCCATGAGCTTTGCCGTGGTCTTCGCTTCCCGGCGGCCTTCCGCGGCGGCCGCTTCAATCTCCTTGGCGAGGTCCTTGCGGATCTGGTCCAAGAGGTCCAGCTCTTCGTTGCCGGTGATGGCGGAAACTCGGAACTCGCGCTTGGACGCATAGACCTGTGCCTCGAGCACCGCGATCTTGGCATCAAGTTCGGTGTTCGGGTCGGTTTCGCCGCCCAAAGCTTCGTCGCCTTCGGGCGGGGCCTGGTAGGGGATCCGCTGCTTTTCGAGTTCTTCGATGTCAGCCAAGAGGTCGAGGCGGCCAAAGAGGGTGACGTGGTGGGTGGTGCGTTCTCCACCGGCCAACCATTCGTCGAAGTCAAGTTCAGCGGTGGGGGTGTTCTGGTTTTCAGTCATGGTCAGACTCCTGAAGGGGTTTCGACGTTGATGGGGATGAAGATTTCGTGCTTTGCGTAGCCGTTGCTGTCCGTGACGATTCGGCGGCCCTCGGGGCCTGCCTCGAACACGGTGGCGTAGATGCCTTCCGGTTCGAACCGCAAGGACTTCGTCAGCTCGGGAGTAATGCCAGCCGCGGTGAAGAACGAGAGCCATTGCTCTCTGGTCACGGATTCGGGCACGCCGGGGATTGTCTTGCTCATGGGTCAGACTCCATTGCTTTGGGGGTCGTCAGACTCGGGGGGTGGTGCCGTGGCGGGGCGGAGTCTGACGTACACCCCGCCACGGGGTCTTGTGGGAGCGGTTAGACTCCGGCGGCCACGATGGCGCGCTCGTCCACGTTGTCCTGCACCGAGAAATTCATCTTGAACTTCTCATAGCCGGCGTCGGCCGGGGACAGGATCTGCGGGGTGTTCGTGAGAACCTCGTAGACCTGCACCTCGTCGGCGGCAGTGAACGGGTGCTCATGCGCCTTCGTGCCTTCGGGCTGCTGCCCAATGCGGGAAACGATGTACCCGTGGATGCCCTTCGAGGTGAAGGTCTCCCACGGGATGTCGTCGATGGCGTCCTTCCAGCGGAAGAAATCCATGACGGCTTCGTAGTTGGTGCGGCCGGGGGTGGACGAGTTGCTCGACGCGCACAGGGCAGGGTCGCTGATAGCGTCGTCACCGGTGGCGCCAAGGACGAAGTTGGCGGCGGTCACGTTGCAGGACAGCACGACGGCGCCAACGCCGGTCAGTTCGCTGGCCTTCGGGGCGCGGTAGTCGGCGAGGTCGGTAACGAACACGGCATGGCGGTTCGCGTCGGTGAGCATTTTCTGGCCCATGGTTATTTGCCTTCCTTCTTGGAAGCGACTTCACGCAGGTGCGGGAAGATCACGAGGTGTGTTTCGGGGACTGGGTTGTCGATCTTGCGGCCGGTTCGGGAGTCGCGGACGAAGACCTTGCGGCGCGGGTCAAGGGTTTTGAGCTTGTCGATGTCGATGACCTGAGCTGCTGGCTGTGCGGGTTCGGTCGCGGCGTCCACCGCTGGGGCGGCGGGCTCGGTGATCTGTTTGGGGGTTGCCACGGTGGGCCTCCTAATTGGTGATGAGCCGCCATTGCAGCGGCAGGTAAGCCCGGGCCGGGGTGGCCTGGGTGTCGGGGAGGGGTCTGGTGACCCGGAATGCGTCGGGGTCGGGCATGAGCCAGCCGCCGCCGATGGGCAGGTTGGTGAGTGCTGCGGTGACTTGCTGGGCAGCGATACGGCAGATGCGGGCGTCAGGGCCGACCACAGTCGTCTGTGGGGACCAATCGGCGACGGTGACGTCCACGAGTCCGGTTAGGTCGCGTTCGCCTGGTAGATCAGCGGCCAGCCCGGCATGGAAGGCAATGTAAGGGCGGATGTACCCGCCAGCCTCGGGCACACGCTCCGGGACCAGCCCGTCATAAACGCGAGCACCGATGTCCGGCAGGGACCGAAGCTTGGCCAACAGGAGGTCGGCTAGGACGTTTGGGTCAACCACTAGAGCGCACCACCAATGATTTGAGCCATCGCATCGGAGAACGCCGGCGTGTGCTTATCGGTGGCCGGGCCCATGTAGGGCTGAGCGGCCATGCGGCTGGTCCCCACCTCGAGGTAGACCGCGTAGCTTGCGGTAGCGCGGACCTCAGCCTCGAGCGGGCCCACGTCCTGACTGCCGATGCTGTTCTTCAGGTTGCCCGTATCGACCGGCGCGATACTCTTGGCAGTGCCCTCGATGTCCTTGGCGGTCTTGCGGACCACCTTCGACGCCAGTGGAATCGCCTTGGATGGAACCTTTTGCAGGTCCGCGGCCAGCTGGAACATCTGGGATGCATCAAAGTCCAAGGGGCACCTCCATAAGAAAAGCCCCGCCGGATCGGCTAGGGCTGTTGCTGGGTTTGGTTTTCGTAGGCGATGAAGTCGTTTTCCCAGAGCAGGGATCCGGCCATGGACTGCTTGAGGTTGAACACTCGGCCCACGGTCGCCACGATGTCGCCACGTTCGCCGGTGAACAACCGGGGGAGCGGGACACCAGCCCCGTTCTCGAACGGGAGGGCGATCAAGTACTGGCGTAGCTCGGACGGCTGATCTGCAACCAACGGCGACGTTTCACGTTTGAGTTCCTGCAGGCGGCACATGCCCGTCCACACGATGGCTTCGTTCGACCAGCCATCGGGCAGTGGGTACGGGGCCGGGCCCTCTTGGATCCGCTTGATGATGCACATGGCCGTCATCGTTTGCACGGCTACCGGGCGGTGATGCTCGGCCCAGTTGGTCGGGATGACCATGGCGTTGGGGAGGGGGCTCACCAGCGCGCCTCCGCACCTTCGGGCCCGCCCGGGCTGCAGAACGGGATGATTTCGAAGAAGCTGTCCGCTTCGGCGTCCGCCTGGTCGGCCTTGGCCCGGAGTACGGCGGCTTGCTTGCGGAGTTCGGCGGCGACCGCCGGCCCGTCCGTGGAAAGATCCTGCGTGCGGATCTTCTTCGACGTGAGCGCTTCACTGGTCGCGATGGCGTCCAGTGCGTCGGCGGCGGCCCGCCAAACCCCGGTGCGCTTGATGCTGTCCGGGTCGCCGACCACGTAGTCGTGCATGGCGAGGTAGCCCTCGAGGATCATGTCATCGAAGATCGGCGGCTCGGCGAGGTCGGCAATGAGCAGACGGACTTGCCCGGTGGGCGTGGTGTAGTCGGCCATGCCGCCTCCTAAAGGTTGTGGGGTGGTACGCCCGGCCAACTGTTAACTGAGAGTTAAGAGTTGGCCGGGCGTACCGGGGATCATTTTCCGGAGTAGTGGAAAATGATCGGGGTGAAGCTAGGCCGCGCCCTTGGAGCCGTAAGCGGCCTCAGTGAAGCCCTTCGCCGCGCCAGTAACGTGACGGCCACGGAAGTGAATCGTGTCGTCCTGAATCGAACCCTCGTTGACAGCGACAGCGCCACCACCAACACGTTCGCCCTGGTCGCGCTTCACGCGGATATCCACGGCCTCGTGACCGATCAGGCCGGTCTTCACGACTGCCGGGTTGCTGGTGTTCTTGCCCGGGAGCAGTGCCCACGAGGTGTTCTTCGTCGCGGCACCGTTTTGGTTCACGAACTCGCGGGACACCTGCAGCTGAATCTGGCCGCGGAACGGGTTCGACTCCGTGGTTTCCGTGGTCGCGCCGCCGTCAGTGACCTTGCGGACGATCTTCTCAGCGTTCAGGATGCTGTTTGCCTGAATGGCAAGACCCGGGCCGACAACGAGCACGAGGGTGCTGATGTCGACCAGTTCCTTGCGGTGGTTTTCCTTCACCGAAAGCGCCTGGATCGCCGCGATCAGGTTCTCGGAAGTCAGCGGCTTGTTGTCCACCGATCCGAAGAAACTGGTGTTCAGACCAGCCTTGCCCACGAGCACTTCGTAGACCTTCTTGTTCTCCGTGTTGACCGCGGCATTGCCGAGGACCTTTGGGAAGTCGGCGAGGTCGGAGAAGTCGCGGGACAGTTGCAGTTCCCAGGTGAGGTTGAAGAACTTGCCGGTCTTGCCGGTGCGGATCTCCACATCAGTTTCGGCCAGCTTGCCGCCCTTATATTCCTCCCCTTCCTTCACGTCTTCGAAGTACTCGTTGCCGAACAGGTCGACGAGCTTCTTGGGGCGGAAGTCGGAGAGGTTCTTCGGGAGTGCGAAGAGCTCGTATTCCTTGACTGCGTCCTTCTGGGCAGTCATGGCCTCCTTTTCGAAAGCGGCGCCGAGCAGCTTCGGGAAGTCGTCGGTGGTGAGCGCTTCCATGAGGGTGTTCTGTCGGGAGAAGTTCGAAGGGTTGCGACCTTCCCCGAACAGGAGTGCGGCTTCGTAGACGCGCTCGTCCAGGGTCGGGGCGGCGCGGAAGCCTTCAGTTGCGAGAGTTGTTGCCATGGTGGTGGTCTCCTTACGCTGCCGGGGCGGCGGGGGTTGCGTAGCCCAGGGGGACTACTTCGGCTGGTGCCGCGGCTGCGGTCTTCGTGGACAGGGCCACGCCCCACGGCTTGTTACCGGTGGCGGAGGCGTCGAGCTTGCCCGCGCTGGTGATGTACACCGGCAGGCCCTCGGTGGCCAGTGCGCCGGTAACTTCGATGTCCCACGAGGCGTCGAGCCAGATGGTGACCTTCTCGCCGGACTTCGCGGAGGTCTGGGCGACACCGTTGATCTGGCCGACCTGTACCGGTTCGCCGGACAGGACGTCACGCGGTGCGGTGACGCTGATGTGCAGGGCGTTGGAGTAGCGCTGGTTCTTAGCCATGGTTAGGCCGCCTTCCCGTGGAGTGCGGAGACGATGCTCTCGCTGGTGATGGTCTTGCCGGATTCGGTGACCTTGGCGGTTTCGCCTACACCGCGGGGGGTGCCGGCGCCGTGGGTGACCGCGATTTCTGCGGCGGCTTCGGTGGCGTCGGCGCGGAGCTTGTCCGGGTCGAACGCTTCGGCGGCCAGTGCGGCGGTGATGAGTGCGGCGCGGGTGACCTTGGCGTCGGTGTCACCGAATGCTTCGGCGACGATGGCTTCGGCGGTGGCCTTGGTGGCCTTCGCTTCGGATTCTGCGACCTTGGCCTCAGCGGCGTCTGCGCGCTTGTTGGCTTCGGCCAGTTCGCTTGCGGCCGTGGTGGCCCGGCTAGCGGATTCGCGGAGGTCCGCGAGTTCCTTGTCATCAATGGTTGCCATGTTGGCTTCCTCCTGATTTGGGGTTGCCCCTGCCGGGTCCGGCGGGGTGGTCTTGGTGACCGTGCGTAGCGCCTCGGTCGTGCTGGTTACGGGGACGTAACTGGTGGTGGAGCGAACTTCGATGCGACCTTCGCCGAGGGACACGGCGCCGTTTGCCAGCGTCCATGACTGCTCGTAGATTTTGAAGGATTCGTCGGACTCGACTTCGAACCAGACCTTGGCGTCGTCGTAGTCGCGGATCCACACCCATGTGCCTTCGTCGCCGTGCGCGGCCTTGAGGGCAGCCAGGATGAGTTGGCGTGTCTCGTTTGCCGTGGCCTCGATCGCGTGGCGGGTCAGTGCTGACTCGAGGACGGCGCTGATGTGCCCTCCGCGGCCTTCTGCCGTGACGTAGTCGACGCGATTCAGGGTGCTCGGGAGTAGCTTCTCCACGATCATTCCCTTGCGGCCTTCGACTTCACCTTCGGACATGATGGCGCTGGCGACGATGGAGTTGCCGATGGCGTCCTTCATGGCTGCGAGGTCTGCCCGCCAGCGGGGGAAGATGTTTGATTCCGCGAGCAGTGCCCCCTTTTCGCCGGTCTTGGGGTGGACGTAGTTCGGATCCCATCGGGCATCTTCGGCCAGGGCCGCGGCCAGCGTGGTGATGGAGCCGACGGGCTGTTCGAAGCGGGCCATTTCGCCGTCATGGTCGATGTGCTGGCGCGTGCCCTTGGGGAACACTCGGTCGTAGGCCGCCTGCTCGAGGACTTCGGCGGAGTAGTAGCCCGAGGATCCCCATCCGGGAGTGATGAGGGCGATGAGTTGGCGGCTGCCGGACAGCTCAACGGCGGTCGCGGTGGCTGCTTCTTTGATCAGAGTCGACATCGCGACCTCCTATGCTTGTGGGATGGCTATTGATGATGCGAACGATGCCGCTGGTGTGCCTGGGGAATGCCCCGAACATGCTTGGAAGCTGCACGGCGTCTACCTGCGCATGAGTGGCGGGTCCATGTCCGTGGAGTGCAAATGGTGCGGCGCGATCCAGTACGAGCCATCCCTAAGCGACGGGACGTAGCTCCTTCACGCGGGTGTTCGTCATGGAGTCCCGCCATCCTGGCGTTTCAACACGCTTCGTGAGGTCCGCCCATTCGATGTCGCCGTCCTGCAGCATCTTGAGCTTCGTCGGCCCCATGATGTGGCGTTGGGAATCCTCGGTGAGGTTGTCGAACCATGCCTCAGAGTCCGGGATCGCGTCCTCGGGCTCGTCGATATCGAAGCCGAGGTCCCGCCATGACTTCGTTTTGTCGATGCGTGCGCAGCGGCCTTGGTGGTGGTCGATGGGTCCGAACTCGTCGACGGGGTGGAAGGTGCCGTGGTTTGCGAGGCAGGACGGGCACGTGCGCCCGTCTAGGGATGCGGACCAGAACCAGCCGGTAAGTAAGTCCTTGTTCTGCTGCGCGGCTGTTAGGGCACCGTTCCTGTGCGCGTCCAAGAGTTCTGTTCGGGCGATGGTCGCCGCCCGGGTGAGACCCCCATTGAACTGGCCCTCGGCGCCCCGGAGGATGCGGCGGGCCGTGGTGCGCGGATTATCTCCCACGGCGATGGCTCTCACGAGTTCCCGCTTCATCATCCGCTCAACATCAGCAGGCAGTGGCCGGGACAGTGCGTGGATCTGCTCGGTGGAGCGCAGCACGATCGCGTCCAGTGCGGTCTTGGACATCGCATCGAAGTTGATGGCCACACCCGCGGCGTTCGGTGGCAGTTGCGACCGGGACACAGCGAGGTGAGTGTCGGCGGCATCCAGTACAGCGGACGCCAGGTCGTTGGTGACGGTGACCCGAGTTTGTGCGGCCAGCTCGTCCAGTGTGGTGCGAGCCTGCCGTAGAGCATCCTTGAGACGGCGTGACTTTGCCACCTTGGAGTAGGGGACGCGGGTCTTGCCGTCCCCGATGACCTCGAGCAACGCTTCGTGAAACTCAGGACCGAGGGAGTCCCAGGCGTCTACCCATGCTCGGGTGATCGCGACGATCTGCTCGTTGGACATGGTTCGGAGCCGGCGTTTGGTGTCGGCAGCGATCAGCAGTGTTTCATCCGTGATCGCCACCGCGCACCTACTTCCTACTGCAGCACCTTGGCCGGGTCTTCGCCGCGGCGGAACGCGTCCGCAGCAGCCTGCCCAGCCGTAACCGTTGGGTCGATGAAGTTTCCGTCATCGTCCTTCATTTCCTCAAGCCACTCATCCACGTCACGGATCTTGAGTGCCCGCATCATCTGCTCAGCTATCAGCAGCGGTGGGACATGGCCATTGGCTGCCACGAGAGCGTCCATGACCACGTCCAGCGGGATCTCTTCGAGGTCCGGGTACGTGATCGTCAGTGTCATGTCCTGCGGGCGCGGCAACCGGACCCGGAGGCGGTCATCGTCCCGCTCCACAGTGCCCTTGAGCGGGCCGCGGGGTGCGATGACTGCTTGTTCGATGACGTAGCCGAGGATCTGCCGGCGCGCTTCCCGCCACACTTCTTGACGGGACTGCATTTCCAGCCGGGTTGGTCGGTCCAGCGTCTCGGCCACGGCACGGGCCCCGGTCTGCCCGGGATCGGACAGGATCATCGTTACCGGGAGGCCCATCGCACTGGCGACCATGGCCGCCAATGGCTTCGCCGACTCGGAGTCCAGGGTGGCGCCGGACTTCGGCACCGCCTCGAACTTGTTGTCCTCCGAAGCGTTCACCGTGGACCCGGCGGGCTGCTGTTGCAGTGCCGCGAGCTGTTGGCGGCGCTTCTGCGCATCCGACTTCTTCCCACCCACGTTCTGCCACGCAATCCGCGACAACGACTTCATGAGCAAAGCCCAGTCCTCAAGGAACTCCTTGAACCCGCGAGCCCACGGCAACGCAGCATAAGCGTCACCGATACCGAACTTCCACCCATTCAAGGCGTTGACCTTGATGTGGTAGATCGGGGCATCCCACATGACCTCGACGGACTCCGTGGAACCGCCCTGCTGAATCCGCTTCTGCCGAGCCAAAGGCCGGTAAGAGATGTCCGGGTAGTAGGCCTTGCGTTGGACCTCACGGCCGTTCTGGTCAGCCTCCACCCATGTGCGCAGGTAGAACCAGGTCGTGGTCTTGTCGCCGGGCTTCGTGATCTTGTCCTCGACCTCGTCGAAGTCGATCAGACGGGGCTTCACACGGCCGGTGAGTGGGTTCGTGAAGAGGCTGAAGAACACGTTGCCGTCAGTGGTCAACGAGTCTTCGTTACGTTCGTTCGCTTGCGCACCAGAGAACACTTCGCGGACCTCGGGATCATCCAACCATTCTTGGATCAGCCCGTTGACGTCCTGGGCGCCGTTAGTGCCGTCGCCGGTGGCATTGGTGCCGCAGCCTTGCCCGTGCACGTAGGCGCCGCGCAGCTTCCCAGCGCGCTTGATCAGGGGGTTGGCCACGAGGAACACCCGCGCAAGCTCGGCTGAGGTCTTCAAGCCCTGCCGGGAGAACTCCTGCGCCGCATCCTGCGTGATCTTCTGCCAGCCCACATCCTCCCGCGCCATGATCAGCGCAGAATAGGACTCAGTCAGTTCCTCGAGGCGGTGCCCCATCGTCGCCAGCGTTCCCGTGGCAACCAGCTCCTTGCCCTCGGGCACGCCAGCCTCACGGAGGCCAAGCACTTCTAGAATGCCCACGGGCACCTCCAATTTAGACAGGGGAGAAAAGGAATCCACGGTCGTCATAGTCGTCGTAGACGTCATGGTTGACGAACTGCTGATCCGGGGACAACAGCGGCATAAGCAACAGGCGATTGATGGCCTGCGACAGCGCGTCCACCGTGTCATCGTGCTTGCTGGGGAAGTTCACGAGCTCTTCGCGAAGATCCTCAACGTTCGGCAGCAGCTTCGCGGTCGGGAGAACAATGTTCTTCGAGAACGCTAACGGCGACACGGCAGAGGCGCGGGCCGACTTCGACCCCTCGGGTTCAATTGGGATCAGGCCCATGATCTGCTGCTGTAGCGCGTTGATGACGGCAGGCCCATTGGCCTTGTTTTCCACGAATACCTGAATGCATTGCGGCCACTTGGCTTTCATGGCCAGCATTGCTTCGCAGGTGTCGTTGAAGTTCATCCGGCGCCGGACTTGATCCAGCAGATACGCGGTGTTGCCAACGCGGAGCCACACCTGCCCGACAACAAAGTCGGCGTTCTTCCCATCGGAAAAGGTCAAATCCCACGAGGCGGCTAGCTCGGTATCCTGTCGACCGATGCCGGGGATGATGTGTGCGCCATCCTCGCGGACAGTCCACATCGGCTCGTCGTAGGTCGCCCAGTCGCGGGGGAAGATGCCGCCCTCGTCCGGAGTAGGGGAGCCCTGATAAAGAGCTGCCCACGAGCGGGGCCCGGTGTCACGCTTGCGGCGCTCCCACTGGGCTTCGGTCATCCCGCGGGTGGTTTCCATCCACTCGCCGGGCTCACGGCCCAGCGGGTCGGTCTCGCCAAGTTCTGGGCGGTGGTTCGCTTGGGCGGGAATGTTGACTACCCGCCATTCCTCACCGCCGTTCTCGGCTTTGAGGACTTTCCCGCCAAGATCCTCCGTTGCCCAACGGGTCATCACGAGGATGGCCGGGGCGCCGGGGGCGAGGCGGGTCATGGCGACTTCACGCCACCAGTCCCAGTTGCGCTCCTGGTACCGCTCGGAGTCCGCATCTTCGCGGCCCTTGACGGGGTCATCCACGATCATGAGCTCGGAAGGCCGGCCAGTCAGGGATGAGCCAACGCCCGCGGTGAACACGCCACCGAGGTGGCCGTCTAGCTGCCATTCGGACTGTGATGCGACGTCGTTGCGGACCTTGAGGCCGCCCATGTCGTCGCCGTGCTCGGTGACGTCGTCGCGGATGACCCGGCCCCAGCGGCGGGCGGTGTCGGTGTTGTACGAACAGACCGTGATTCGGGTGTCCGGGTTCTGGGAGAGTGCCCACGCGGCGAACCGGCGGACAGCTCGTTGAGATTTTCCAGCCTGAGGCGGGCAGGAAATGATGAGGCGGGCATCGGGCGTGTTCCATGCCCAGACCAGCGCCTCGTCGAAGATCTTCATGGTGGGCGTCTGGACCGTTTTGGGATCCAGTGCCACGGCCATTTCGCCGGGCGTATCCCACTTCGGAATGAGGGGTTCGAAGGCCTTGATGGCGTGCTCTATCCAGTCCAGGTTCACGGCTACCTCACCGCTTCCGGTCATTCAAGCGTGTTGACGTCGGTACGTCCGCGGTTGTTGTCGCTAGGCGGTGTCGCGGCTTGCTCCCCACTCCGGGGGCCGGCAACCTGCGTGCGATCGTGTTGTGTTGTCGGCTCGTTGGCCGCCGTCAAGGGTGGTCCCGGTGGTGAGTCAGCTCTGGTCTGTGGAAGGTTTTAGCCTGATTTCCACCGGGAAGTTGTTGGGCCCGCACGTTGGGCTTGGTTGATGTCAGTCATTGTCGGCTTGCTGTGCGGGCCTCGTGGGTTCGGCAGGAGTTGAACCTGCGCGCTGGGTTGCGATCCCATGCTCTACCAACTGAGCTACGATCCCTTGTGCTTGGCCGCCTCATGTGCGGCCAAGCTCTATTCAGTTATGTCCACCAGTGGGCCTGCGAGTGCATCGAACCCTCGCCCGGCTTCTGTTCGGGCGTCTGGTGGTGTTTCCCCCGCACGCGTTCGCGAAAACATGATGTGCGGGAAGTGTTGGCGTGTGGCCGGTTGCTGGTCATTGCCGTCCGGAGGCCCCTTGGGGGTGGGCGGGTCCGCAGCTCGTCAGCGCTATTGTCGATAGGTTCCGGCCACACACGCGTGTTGAATATCGAGCCAGTGATCCGATATTGATTTCATCTTAGGGACAGTTGGGCGGTTTTGTCTACTTCAAGTCGACATGTTGCCTTATTGGAGTAGATGGTTTTGGCATGACTGCGAGTACGGCGGCGGGTGAATATCCCTCCGTGCGGGTTCGGAGGTCGCAGACTGGTGCGAGCTTGCCGCGGGTGACCCACTTTTTGGCGGTGTCGTAGCGGATGTGGATTCCGTAGGCTTTGAGGGCTCGGATGATTTGTGGGAGTGGTGCGAGTACGTGCCAGGCGCGGCTGATCTTCGCTTCGATGCGTTCCCGGGCACTGTGTGTGCTGCGGCAGGTGTCGCATTTGGCTTGGTCGTCGCCTTCCCTGCCGATGATCTGGCCGGCGCACCTCACGATGGTGTGCTCTTCCCAGACTGGTGCCCCGCATTCGCCGAGCAGCAGTTTGGGGGCTTGGCGGTCGGCTGCGTTGATGACACTACGCTCTGCGGCCCGTAGCTCTTGCAGGATGGTGTTGGCGTGTTCGTTTCCACGGATGAGGCCGATGTGAGCGCGCAGGAACATTCCCGCGGCGATGGTGTCGACCGGGGCCGGCTTGCCCTGCGCTTCCCCGATCATGCCCGCCCAGTACCGGATGGCCTCTTGGTAGTCGCGAACGCGGTCGCTCATGTCCACGCTGTACGGCAGTCCGGGGGCCTCTTGCCCACCGCCACCGCCACCGATAGGCGCAGGGGCTACCGCGGTGTTCGTCAATGTACCCCCGGCCGTGTTCAGGGTGCTGCGGACGCGGGACAGGATCCGACGCAGATCATCGGCTCCCGTGTTGCAGAGCGTGAGGCCTGCCGGGAGGTCAGCTTCGCAGTGTGTGCACTCGGTCATGCGTAGAACCTCCGGAGGTGTTCGGCCTGCTCGGCCTTGATGGATTCGGCACATGGCCATTCGGTTTCGTATGGGTGTTGGTGGCAGTGGGGTGGGCCAAGGTCGGGCACGCAGTTGCACGGCATGTGCTTGGCGTCTCGGGCGGTCACTTCCACCAGCCTTTGAAGGGCCGGCGTCCGTATCCGGTGTAGAGCGTGGGGTAGTTTGGCGCTTGGAATCTCGGCGGGCCGGGTTCCTCCCAGCCGTGCCGAGTCCATAGGGTCCGGCCGCAGCGGTCACAGCAGACGCCGGTTGAGCCCGACTCGGAGTAGCACCCGGTGTCCTTGTGGCCCTTGCGTTGGCATTGCTGCCTCACTACCCATTCGCGCAGGCGGCTCACTCCGCCACCTCTACGATGCTGTCTGGGTTCAGCATCAGGTCAAGGTCGGGGATCAGCGTGACCACAGTCCTTGCCTGCCCCGGTACCCACTGGATGTCGCCCGGGCTGGGGAACATGCGGCTGTCGTCGATCATGTCCCGCTTGTGGGAGACCATGAGCAGGACGCCCGTGACGGTGGCACCGCCGCCGGTCACGGTGACGGTCTTCCCGGTGTGTTCGTGGGTCAGGCTGCCTGCTGTTGTCTGGCTCATCGGGGGAGTCCTTTCCAGTTGACGGGTGGGCCGGGGTCTTCCCCGCGTAGCCGTTGGTTGAGTCGTCGGTTGAGTTCCTGGTCGGGGGTTTCCCCGAACCTGTTCCACGGGCGGATGCCGTAGCCGCCGTAGTGCGGGCGGGCAGCCGTGGCGATCCCCTCGAGGATGGTCTTGATTTCGTCGAGGTTGGCGCCCGTGGTCGCGGCGGCTTCCTTGGCGATCTGGTCGATCTTGATCATGGCCGCAGATGCGTGGTCGACGGTGGCTTGCACCTTGGTCATCGCAGTCTCGAATGGTGTGGCGCGATCCCAGTTGATGCCGCGGAGGGCGCGCATGAATTTGCTGGTATCTACCGCAATCTCAAGCTCTACGATGGTCGGTTTGCGGGGGACCATTCGCACTCTTCCTTCTTGGATCATCCGAGGGTAGTTGCTCATTGGGCGTCTCCGGTGAGTTGTCGTAGGGCTTGTGGGACGAGCACGGGGATGAGTGCGGCTTGTTCGGTTGTGAGGTTGAGGCCGTCGAGGATCTGGCGAATAGCACCAGCCACCGCGCCGCCCTGGCTCTCGGCAAGTCTTACCCTGCGATCTTCCACCCCGGCCTTGAGTGCCATGGTGATCCAGTTCGCCAGTTGGTTCTCGGCTTCCCGGAGTAGCTTCCACCAGACGGACTGATCGGCCCGGTGTTCCTTGACATCAATCGGTCCTTCTGGGCCTAAGCCTTCGCGATGAGACGCAAGGCCCCAGACTAGTTCTTCGTCTTCGAGTGCCTGGACTTTGCTTCTCAGCCATTGCACCTCAGCATTTTTGGCGCGGATCAGGTTGAGCAGTGTCTCGACTGGGTGTTCTCTTGGGGCTTCTGGGTCGATGCGGCCGAGGATGCCGCGTGCGTTGGTCTCAATGACGCGTTCCTTGGCTTTCTGGGCTACGGCGGGGGCTTTGGCTCCGTGTCTTCCGCAGCGGGTGGCCCCGTTGATGGGTGGGGCTCCGCAGGGTTCCTGGTCTTTGCGTTTCTTGGCTCCGCAGATCGTCTTGCCGTTCACTACCTGCCCGGGCGCGTAGGTCGGGTCACCCTTCCACTTCGCGACGACCGCGGCCACCGTCCCGTCATCGGTGACGCGTGCTGGCTTCATAACTTCTCCCCGCATTCGCAGACTCGTGTGGTGATGACTTGGAAGTAACCGGGCGATGACCACATTTGTTTAGAGTCGTGGCGTAGGATCACGCGGTGCCACCACCACTTCATGATTCCTTCCCGGTGATGGTGACGAGGGTTTCGGGTGGGAGGTGGTTGGCGATGCTTGGGCCGCGGGAATCGCCGCGGTTGACGAGGATGTCGACGGTTCCGTCTCCCCAGTGCTGGGTGCCGACGAGTTTTCCGGCGAGTTCCCAGTCACCGAAGCGGCCGCCGGGCACCGTGAGGCTCACGTGTTTGCCCCGGTCCGCGCCGGACAGGTAGCGGGCTTCACGGGTTACTGGCATCGGGTTCTCCTTGGCGTTCGTGGTGGCGTGCCCATGCGGCTTCCATGGCTGTGTAGGACGGGTGCGGGTGGTAGGTCGCGGCCGCCTTGTCATTCGCGCTCACGACGCCTCCAGGCTGTCGGCGTGATAGGGGTTGGTAAATCGTGGGCCGTCGTCACCCTCGGCGTCTTGGCGCTTGCCGTCGTTGAATCCTTCGTGCCAAGCCTTCGCGTTCGATGACGTGATAACCGGGGCCAGCATGGTTGCGTACTCTCTGGCAAGGACGCTCCATGCGCTCTTCACTAACGGGCTCGAATCTTCCCATTTCCGCTCCCACTGGAGCCGACCTTCTCCGCACAACAGTGGGGCCAGAACTTCAGCGATCCGCGCTTCAAGGTCGCTCATGATTCCTCCGGTTCGGGGCACTCGACGTGCCATGTCGTTTCTTCCCATTCCTGGTCCATGCTGAGCATGTCGAAATGGGGGTTCGTGGGCATGGTGATCGTGTGGATCAGTTGCCCGTCTGCAATTTCCTGATCGCACAGTGAGCATTCAACAGGCGTCCATGATTCACAGTTGCAGTGGCTCGCGGATCGGTTGTCGCATCCGGTGAAGTCGTAGCCCTCGGCGGTCTTTTCGATGACGTTGGCGGTGAGCGTGCGGACGATAGGCGGCAGGATCTCACTCATGGGGTTGTCTCCGTTTCGGGGGTGTGGTTGAGCGCTAGAACGATCTGGTCTGCGTGGTACTTGTCTTCTTCGCCGCCGTCGAGCCAGTGATCGACTTCCCGGGTCACGCGCTGGAGGGCAGCTTCGGCGGCTTCTGCGCGGGTTTGCCATCCGTCACGGGAGACTGTGACCGCCGCCAAATCACGCTCGGCGGCTTCCAGGCGGTCGAGTAGGCGAAGCACGGCGGTGTTCTTAATCCTCATCGTGTCGCCGCGGCTGGTCCCTTCGGCAATAATGCGGATAGCAGCGAGGTCGTGCGCGGTCAGGTCAAGCGGTGGGGTGGTCATGGCTTGCGTCCTTTGTGAAGTAGGGGCTTGAGCCCGTGGGATAGGCCGTGCTGGGTTTCGCGGACGAGGGGCTTCCAGAACTCTTGGCGGTAGCGTCCGACTTCCAGTACCCAGCCTTTGCCGTTTCGTGCGCGGCGATAGAAAAAGCGAGGGTTGGTGAAGTGGCTCATTCGGTGCCCCAGTGGATGACGCGGGCGGGGATGATCACGCTTGGGTGTGTGTCGCTTGCCCGGCCGCCACGGTGCCAGGAGTCGTCGTAGAGCTTCTGGAAAGACACGGTGTAGTTGGGGTACGTCAGCGAGTACCTGTATACATCCGAAAGAACCACGCTCCCCACTGGCAGCGCGTCGAGTTCTTCCACGGTCGTGATGGTTGCGGCGTTGTCAGCAGCAGCAAGAGCAGCGGTTGCGCATTCCTCAGCAAGCGCGCCGGTAACATCGCTATACGTGACGGCCTCAATCGCTTCCGCTGCGGCTTCGATCCTGGGGTCGGCTTCCATGGGCTCTCCTACAAGTTCGAGGTGTTGGGGGTGGTGCGGGGTGGTGGTGTGGTTGTCGTCCCACATGACGTGGGCGGCGGCCAGTGTCTCGGTGATGACGGTGCCGGTGGTGGCTGGGGTGTGAGCGTGGCCTTTGAGGTGGACTCGGTCGCCCGGCTTGAACACGGTCACTTGGTGGCCTTTTCTCGTGCGGCTTCCTCTGCGGCGATCAGTAGCGCCTCGGGGTCGAGCACCTTGTAACCGCTCGGCACGTAGAAAGCTTCTTCCTTGACTCCGAGCGGGGCAAGCATCCAGCCGCTCACGCTGCCATCTCGCTCACGGTGGCCAGCTCAGCCTCAGCTTGTTCCAGTGCGGTGCCGGCGCGGACGACGTCCTCAATCGCGGCGTGCACATCCCCGCCGGTGAACGTGACCGTATCGACGTGTAACGCTGCGCGGCGTACCGTCCGACGGGCAGCATGAACGGCACGCTGTGCCCGGTCTGTGGTGACGGCTGGTGGTACGTGAATGGTGCTCATAGTTTCCTCCCAAGGTGGCCCCAGCTTGTGGGGCGGTTTCTATCGACACTCATCACTCTACCTACTGCAAGTAGGCAGTGCAACTACTTCAAATAGTCGGTCGGCGCAGCGCGCAACTCCGCCACAATCCGACCCGACAACAAATCCGCCGGCCGCCACACCCCAACATCCTGGCCACACGCCGCCAACACCTCAAGCACCACCTTCTGCTCCGGACGCAACCGCCCAGAATCACTCTTGAGCTCACGAAACAAAAGCTTCCCACGCTTCTTGCTGGCCAACACCAGATCAGGGAAACCCGCCTGAGAGCCACGGGAATCCTTGGTGTGGTACCTAACCTCGTACCCGTGAAAGCCAGCGAGCTTCAGCACCGCCGACTGCAGCTTCCGCTCACTCATCGGCGGCATGGTCTGCCTAGTTGAAGTAGACGCTCCGGTCACGGGGTGGCTCCATTCTGATTCTTTGCGGGGCTGGGCGGCTCGGTGGGGTCTGGGTGGGGGATTGCTCGTCTTGCATCTTTTGCGGCCCGCAGATCGGATCTGATGCGTTCGGCGGGTGAAGTGTTGGCCTGCTTGGTTGACCCTACGGGTGGGGTCGGTAGTGCAAGCCGTTTGCCGATCATGGTTTCCGGTCGATCCCCAGTCTTCACGTCGGCGAGGCAGGATCGGCAGGTGGGTGCGTCTTCGGTGTCGTGGTCCCTGCAGCGGGGGAGTGCTGGCAGCTTGTCGCGCACTGCCTCGGGCCAATGAGCGCCCGGAGTGAAGATTGGTGCCGGGGTCTTGCACGTCCGATCCTGCGCCTTCGTCACCGCAGCAACCACGAGTGCTGGGAAGTCTGGCTGTGCACGGTGTTCCCAGATCAGGGTGAGCAGTGATGGCACTGGCCAATCAGGGCGGATGATGTTCAGGATCCCGGCCAGGTGTCTGGCTTGGGGTTCGTTCAGTTCTCGCATTTCGTTTTCCTTCGATCAAATTTCATCCAACCAAAACGTTTCGGTCTCGCACGTTACTTAGGTGACGATTTGGTTGGAGGTTCCCATTTTCTTTTTCTTTAAAAGTCTTGTCTCACGGTGGTGAGACGAAGACGCTAGTAGTTGTTCTTAAGTTCTTCCACTGCTGTTGCCACTGTTTTGGGGTGGCTACGCACCCTGTTTTGCCACTTTTGCCACTCTGTTTATTTGGGTGGTGTGGCGGTAAGTTCGGGATGTTTCAGCCATTCTTCGTTATTTTCGAACGCTGTTTGGCAGTGCTCGCAGGTGTCCACGAATTTGTGCCTGTTTTTGTGGTTCTTTGTGTGCCCTCCAATGGCCCCAGAAGCTGACCTTTTTTGGATGATTCCGAGGGCTGTTTGGTGCTTGACGTAGTCGTGCAATTCGTAGGTGGTGGGACTCAATTTCCTGAGCAATCCTTGGTCGATTAGTTCCTTGAGGACGGGCTTCCCTCGGGTCTCACAGGAGCGTGCTGAGAGCTTCCCGTCGATGAGTGGGGACTTGGTTCCCTTGTGCGCTGCGAGGTTGTTCTTGGCCGCTCGGAGCATGAGGGAAAGGTGCAGAACAATCCCTGCATCGGATAGGGCGTCGATCTTGGGGTTGTCCAGGTAGTCGAGCGTGATCTTGATGAAGGGGCGCTCGTCTTTCTCGGTCATTTGTCGGTCCTCTCTGGCATGATTGAGTTCATCATTGTCTACTCACGTGGGGGCTTATCGTGGCTGTTGGTATTCGTCTTGAACTTGAATTTATGGAGCCGGAAGGCGATGGTCGCGCCACTGTCGGTGATATCCGTCGATGGCTTGCCTCCGCAGATAAGTTCGGGGCTTCTGACGATGACGAGCTGTTCATGCTCATGACTGAGCGTGATGATGTGAACGGGTTCTTTGTTTACGGAACTCCAGCGGACTAAGTTGCAGGGAATGGTGGGCGCAGCAGTTCTTGTGCCCACCATTTTTATGCGTCCCGCCGGTTGATGCGCCTGGTCCAGTGCCAGCCGCCGCCGTGTTCGTAATATCTCACCGGCTGGTTGTCCCCGGTCTCGCTGGCAATCTCTCGACGCAGGAGCTTCGCATCTTCGCGGGTCGGTGACCAGAACTTTCCGCAGTATGCCTCTGGGCAGATAGCGCGGGTTGATCTGTGCGGGGCCCGGCGGGACGGTTGGGCGCTCATGCTGCTTTCCTTCGGCTTGCGCTGTACTGCCGGTTGTATTCGTTGAAAGCGATCCTGCATGGGTCGCACGGCATTTCCCCGCGGCGCACGTGCTGGGCTCGGCCCGCGATGGTCCCATGAGTGATTGGCTTCCGGCCGGCATGAGGTCGCGGACCTCCTTCACGTGCGATCTTCCGGGCACGTTTGGCTACGCTGTCGAGACGTTGCGCTTCCTTGCACGGTGGGCAGGCCTCTTCGTTGTCGCGGAGGTGGCGTAGATACGCTGCAGCGGTCCCGCACGGCAACAGCTTGCGCACTCGTGGCTTCTTCGGTGCGTCCGCCCGCGCTTTCCGGCTCTTCTCACGGAGCGCTGCCAAGCATGGCTCACAAGGCTGCTCGTCCCGGCGCTTGTGCGCTTGATATCCAGCCGTGGTCCCATGCTTGATAGTGCGAGGTTCCTTCGGCTCTTGGGGTGCTGGCTTTGGTCCGCCTGCTACGCGCACCGTACGCTTCTTGGCCTTGTTTTCGCGGCTGACTCGGTTAGCTTCTTCGCGGCATGGCGCGCATGCGGCTTCGCTGTTGCGACGGTGTTTGCGATACCCCGACACCGTGCCACACTCGGCGACCTGGGCCTTGGACCTGACCGGTGCAGCCTTGGCCGCCTCTCCGGCGTCGTTCTTCTTCTTCCAGGCCTTGCAGGTCATGCACGGGGCGTCATTTCGCCGGACATGATTCAGGTACCCCTGCTCAGTTGCGCATGCGTAGTTCGAGTTCATTTCGTTTCCTTTGTTCGTTCTCCGTAGGAGGGTTGGTAGTACCAGCCGAAGACGGCTGCATCAGGTCGGCAGTCGAGGCAAAACTGTTTGCCGGGGGTTCGTTCGGGATATGCCGGATGCCGCACCGGCCACACACGCGGGTCTTGTCCCGTCGCCGAGTCTCCGTGGTCATACGGCCACCGACCTCGACGCCAGGGACAGCGCAGCCACGATGAACAAATCTCGGGCGGCGGGCGGGGTGACGGCGTTGCCTGCCTGCTTGACCTGCTCTCGCTTGTTCCCGGTCATGATGTAGGACTTGGGGAAGGCCATGCCCGCGGTGATTTCGTAGGGTTCGAGCATCCGGAATTCGCAGTCCTCGACTTCGGGGACGGTCCATTCGGTGAGGCCCGCGTGGTTGCCGCCCGCGCTGATCGTGCGCAGCGGGTCCGATACCGGTGCGGCGGAGCCTTGGATCTGTTCCGGTGCAGTGCCGCGCATGGTGGTGATCATCGCGAACCGGTCGGTGGTGCTGATCGTCGGGATTGCTTTCGACGTTGGGTGCATGACGCCGTTGCCGTAGTACTCCATCAGCAGCGAGGAAGTGGCCGCGGGGGAGGGCGGCATCAAGAAGCCGGTCTCGTTCCGGGTTGTCTGCGTTCGCATGACATCCTCAACAGGCTGCGCCACCTTCCCCTCCCGACCTTCCACCGGAACTAACAACGACCGGGTGTAGCTGGTCGTCTGCGTCGGGAACGGCTCAGCATTCACCGGGGCAATGATCTGCGAGCCTCGCACCGCGTCGATGCTCACCGGATGCTTCCCGTACTTCTCGAGCCCTGCCCGTATCCGGGCCATGGTCTTCTCCACCAGTGGCTTCTTGCGGTCGCCGATGCGCTGGCCACGAAGGTCCCAATCGATGGCCGCGGCTGCCGGGAGCCATCCCGGTTCGATGATGGCGTTCTTGCACCGCGTATTCGGGCATCGATAGGCGTATTGCGCCTTGTATCGTCCCCACCGGTAGGCGGGGTTCTTCCACGACTGGATGCAGCGCACCGTCTCGTCGCACGTGGGGCAGTGAGCCAGCGGCATGAGCATGTCAAAGTCAGGTTTCGGGTTGCCCTTGAGCCAGAACATCACGTACATGCGATCACGGGACTGCGGGGCAGGGAGCCCGCCGAGCTGCGCGTGCATCGAGTTCATGTAGACGATGTGGTGGTCGTAGCCGAGTGCTTCCATGGCGAACAGCCAGGCGTCGAACATGACCCACTTGGCGGCGTCGACAACGTTCTCCGTGATGATCAGCTTGTACGCGTGCTGCTCGGCGAACCGGGGTACGTCCCACATGGTTGCCCGGGACTTCTCCGCGGCCTCATCAGCGAGGCTTTCCCCGAATAGGTCGGGCTGGTTACTGATGCGCTTACGCCCCTTGGCTACCGAGTGATTCGTGCACTCCGGGCTGGCCCACAGGATGTCCGAAGAGGCGATGTACCGGGGATCAGTGACCTGAATGTCAGCCAGCACATGGTCAGTGTCGGGGTGGTTAGTGTTGTGGGTTTCGATGGCGCGGGCCCAGTGGTTCATGGCCGTCTTCACAGTCACGCCGGGCACTTCCAGCGCACCGGTGGATGATCCGCCAGCACCGCAGAACATATCGGTGACGGTCAGTTCCGCCATTGACTCAAGGATGCTTCGATCGAGGGTGTTCATGCTGCTATCCGTCCGTAGTTTCGTTTTCGGGTAATGGCCGGGGCAGTAGCGACCACGCATTGCTCCGCGCCTTGGGAACCTGGCTGTGTGCGACCATCAACGACGTTGAACACGGCGGGCCCGGTGATCGTGGCCCCGTGCCGGGTGGCCACCGCGGGGAGGTCCTGCTCAGCTTCGAACACGAGGTCAGCGAACGGGATCGTCGTGTCGGTGATCGGCCAGACTGCTTGGAACATGGTCATGATGTCTTCACCCGGGCCAGCGTGGTGCCGCGGAGGATGTCCACGATCTCGGCACGCTGCTGGCGTTCCTCATCATCCGGCCGCCATGAGTGACAACCACAGTTCCGCTGCTTGCCGCAGCTGTACGGTGTCCAGCAACAAGACCGCTTGCATTCGTTCATGGTGTTCTCCTGTTTGTGGGTACGGAATGGGGCCCGCCCGTGGACGGGCCCCGATTACTGGGTGGCGCTACTTGCTAAAAGGGTGCGCCATCTGCGGGTGCGCCGGTTCCCCAGCCGCCCGCGGTGCTGCCAGCTGGTGCGCCCCATGCTCCGGCGTTGCCGCCCGCGTCCGGTGTCCAAGAACCGTTCGTGGGGGTTCCGCCGAACCCGCCGCCGCTACTGCCGCCCCGGTTGGCCGATCCTTCACCGTTGCCGCGGGCCGTCCGCGTGACCTTGGCTGATGCGTACTTCAACGACGGGCCGATTTCGTCAACCTCGAGCTCGGTGACGTTCCGCTTCTCGCCTTCCTTGGTCTCGTAAGACCGTGACGACAGGCGGCCTTGGGCCACGACGCGCATTCCCTTGGTCAGGGTCTCGGCCACGTTTTCTGCTGCTTCACGCCAGACCGAGCAGCGGAGGAACAGCGTGTCGCCGTCCTTCCATTCATTGGACTGCTTGTCGAACGTGCGCGGGGTCGATGCGATGGTGAACGAAGCAACCGCCGCGCCCGCCGGGGTGAAGCGCAACTCCGGGTCCGCCGTGAGGTTCCCAATTACCGTTATTACAGTCTCGCCAGCCATGGTTAGGCCACCTTTCCGTCTTCGATGGTCCAACCGAATTCGCCGGACTCGTCTACAAATTCTGCAAATATTTGGAAGTCGTGAGCATCTCCCAGTGCTTCGAGTTCGGCGAGACCATCGGAGTCCAGGTCGTTGCCGTTGCGCACGATCATGACGCGCAGCTCCGGATTGGAGGCGATGATCATGTGTGCGGATGCGATGGTCTGTTCGCGGGTGGATGCCTTGCGGAATGGGCGGCCGTTGAGCAGGACACCTTCCTCGTCGAAGCTCATGCCCTCGACGGGGAACGCGGCGGCGGCCAGTCCGTCGGCCTTCTGCTTGTCCAGCGCTTCGAGCTGCTTGGTGAGCCCTTCGGCTTGATCTTGTGTGGCCTCGAGCTGGAACACGAGGTTCGCCTTTTCCTTCGCCGTGCGGACCGTCCGGTTAGTTTCCTCCGCGGTGGCCATGCGTTCACGCAGCGCATCGATATCGGGCAGCGGTTCGTGGCCTTCGATGATTTGTCGGACGCTGTCGAGGTCGGATTCGACGATGGCGCGCTGTGCAGTCAGACGCTGGATCTCGGAGTTGAGCCGGTCAAGCTCGGAGTTGGATCGCACCAACATCGCATGGTCGTCCTCCTGCTTCCGCTCGACTTGTTCGGCTGCCCTGATTTCTTCGGCCAGCTCCACGACGCTCACCTCGGCAGTCGGCGCCGGGGGCAGGTCGCCGTAGCGGGCTACCTGCGCTTCGAGTTCCTTGGCCTTGCGGTTGATGAACGTCCGCTGCTCGAAGATCGCTTTCTGATCCGTGGCCAGCTTCGCAGGGTCGAACGGCAGGTCGGCGAGGTCGAGAACAACGGCCAGCTGCTTCTTATCGTCCAGCAGGGAGAACGCGCCAGCGTCCATGCCCAGGGAGCCGAGCATGCCGTTAAGCGTGGCTTGTGCGACCTTGGACCCGTCGGACGCCTTCCCGGTCAAGGAGGATGAGCCATCGGCCTTGTACTTGCGGGTCAGCGTCATGCCGTTGTCGAGGATGTTTACGACCTCGGCGGTCTTCTGGCCCTCACGGACCGGGCGGGGCACGTCCCGCTTGTTGTGCCCGATGATGGTTGCCTCGAGCCCGTCAAGGATGGACGACTTGCCCTGGGCGTTGCGGCCGCTGATGGCGACCAGTGCGCCGCGGGGGGCGATCTGCACGTACTCGAGACGCTGGAAATCTTTCAGTGTTACTTCGGTTGACTTTGCCATGATGGGTCAGACTCCTATTGGTGGTGGGTTGGTTATGCTGCGGTGCCGGCGGACGCGATTGCGTCGAGCACGTCTTGTGGTTGGCCTTCGCTGGATGCTTGGCCGTAGAGGGCGCGAAGTGCGGTCTTGTCTCCGGCGAGGCGTTGAACCTCGTCAAGGTAGTTCAGCTCGAGGACCGCGGGGGTTCCTTCGTCCGGCAGTTCACCGGTGTCCGGGTCCGCGGCTTCCTCGGGCTCCGGATCCGCTTCGACGGGTGCGTCGTGGATGACATCGGGGGCCACCGGTTCCGGGGCCGCGTTCTTGCGGGGGCGGCTGATCTTCCGTGTGGCAGTCTTCGCGGCGGTCGGTTCGACCTGCACGAACGGTGCCGGGTCGTAGTCGCCCAACTCGATTTCTTCGATGCTGTTCATACCGGCCAGCGCATCCGGGGCCACGAGCTTCGCGGCCTCCGCCTTGCACTTCTCGGTGAGCATCCCGATGGGGTTCTCTTGGTACTTGCCGTTGGTCGTGTACTTGGCCTGGCGTGCACGTTCGATGGTCCATTCGATCTTCTGCCAGCCGGACTGGCCACGGCGGCGGGCCCGGAATTCAACCCGCTCGTTGTCGGCGTAAACACGCTCAATCTCGTGACCCTTGGACAGTGCGATGGCGTACATCTGCTGTGCGTACAGAGCAGGGGTGCCGTGCACGACGTAGATCGTCTTGAGAGACACCATGGGGGCCATGCCAAGGGTGAAGCCGTAGAGGATGGCTGCTGCGGCTTCCTCTGGCTTCCCGCGGAAGTGCTGCGGGGTGAACATGGTGTTGCAGATGGTGTTGGCGATTGTGTAGGCGTGGGCCAGTTCGGATGCCCAAGCTTCGAGGGACATCGTCGCGTCGGTGGTGACCTGCTCGATGTTCGCGGGCTGGACTGCCGGGGTGAATGCGTTGGGGGTGGTGGCTAGTTCGCTCATGATCATGCTGCTTTCAGTTCGTGGGTGGGTACGGTGAGTGGTTCGCGGGCGAGCTTGTCGCGGAGCTTGGCGGTCTTCGCGGTGAATGCTGCGGCCAAGAACCAGGAGTAGTGCTCGTCGATTTCTTCGGGGGATCCGGCCAGCGGGTAGAGCGTGGTTCCCAGTGGCTTGTCTCCGTAGCGGGCGTTCACGCCTTCGCGGTCCATCGGGGTGACATGTGCGACGTAGGTCTTGGCGACCTTCGGCATGGGCTGTTCGTTCCCGTCGGTGTCGACGTAGAACTCGGCCTTGGAGTAGGCCGCGGTCTGTAGCGCGGTTTCCCCGTAGACGCCCTTGGATGTCTTGAGGTCGACCTGCACTACCCAGCCGTCGGCCAGCTGCTCCGGGGTGAGCAGTAGGGGAGAGGTGGCCAGCATGTCGAACGTGCCGCCGAAGTGATCCGTCCGGTTGCCGCACGGGCGTTCGGTGAGTACCGGGGTGATCTGCCACGCCTCGAGGAAGTCCGCGAATCCCTCGATGTATCCGGCCAACTCGTCCGGCGCTTCGACTTCGCCGGTGGTGGCCAGCTGCTCGGCCAGCCCGTGCACTGCTGTGCCGGTGATCCCGGCGTCGTCGCGGACCTTCCGCCATGCCATGCGCATCGTCTGGATCGCGTTGGCCCGGTCCATGGTGCGCAGTTCGTCGAGGTGATCCATCGCCCAAGTGCCAGCGACTTCCGCGGCCCAGGGGATTAGGTTGTCTTTCGGGATCCCGGCGCCGATCAGTCCGGTGACGCCGCGGACCGGCTTGGAGTCGAGGCGGTAGGTGTGGTTTCCTGCGTTGAATACGAGCCCGGCGGGCTTCGGCTTGGGGGTCATGATGTTGTCCTCTCCGTGGATGGGGCAGTCAATATTCACCGGGTCGAGTCCGGCTTTGCGTTCCCAACCGGGGCAGTCACCGGACGGGCACAAGCACTTCACAGCGCACCGCACAGAGCGGTGAAGGCCAGGATGCTGATATAGAAGCCAGCGACCCCACCCAGGACCTGCAGGACGAACAGGACATCCTCGCCCCGCGGGGTCAGCACGAGGCCCTTCATGCTGCGAACTCCACAGCCGGGAGCGGTGCCGGATAAAACTTCCGACCCATAAGATCAAGGCACTTCGCACTGATCAGGTCATCCTGCGCTTCAAGCCAGCGGCTCTTCGCGTCCGCATAGTCAGGGCCCTTCACATCAAAGTCGAGGGGAATGTCGTCCCACTCGCACAGGAACCGGTCAGCCAACAAATCCAGCAGCTCTTCCAACACGGCGCCGCGGACCTTATGCTTCAACTGCGTGCGGAGCCGGCCGATCATCACAACCCACTCACCACGATCCGTGTCCAACCCGAACTCATTCAGGTGCTGGCCGACTGTCGCGATCAGGGTGGCCTTCGCGGCCAAGAACTTGGGGTTCTTCAAAACACTCATTGGTATACTCACTTTCAAACATTGTTTTCGGTTGGGCTCGCACGCTTCTCAAGGGAGTGCGGGCCCAATTTTTTATGCTGTGTACGCGTGCCGATTCAGAAACCGGTCAATCGCTTCGGGACGGATCTTCCAAGCCCCGCGAAGCCCTGGCATCTTCGACCCGGCCAGATCGCCACGCCGCAACAGTTCCCGAACCGTGTCCGGGTGCATGTCCAGCTCCACTGCGGTTTCCTTCACGCTCAATACCTTCTTGCTCATGCGACCAACCTCAGTGCTTCTCGGATGCCGACCCATGTGTATTGGTGGCCGCCGTTCCGGGACTTTGTCCTCGACGTGTTGTCGGAGACCTTCTCGATCAGCCGGCGCCGGGCCGCGGTACGGAAAACTGATCCGACCATGTTCGGGTTAGGTGCTGGCCGCATGGCCCGGCGGAGGTCATCCGCATTAAACCGGCGTCCCTCCGTGGCCCAACGTTCAATCAGGTCCGTGGCGTCCTGCGACCAAGAATGGTCTTCAAGAGCAATTGGTGTTGCCATGTCGGCGTGTCCTTTCGAAGATAGGAAACTACTTGAATCAGGCGGATTGACGATTTGAAATAGGTTCTTGGGGGTCGAAAAGGACGGTGACGTCCAGGCCGAACACCTCCGCGATGTTCTCAGCAACTTCGGTGGTGCAGTCGGTTCGATATCCGGAGACTAGGTGGTTGATGAAGCTGGGGTGCACGCCGACCCGCTTGGCCAGTTTGCGCTGGCTGATCTTGCGGAAGTCGACGGGGCGGCCCATTCTGATGGCCTCCATGTCCTCTTTGGTGTAGACGAGCGTCTTGAATCGCTCTTTAGATGCGAGGCGCATGTATGTTCCTTTCTGCCAGCGGCATTTGGTTCGGAAGGGTGACATTTTGTCCCTGTCTGTTGTAGGCGGGTTTGCTTCTTGCTGATAGGTAAAGCATCCCACCCCAGTAGGCATGTTGTCAACTCGAATAAGGTGAATCATTTCTTTCAAGTAGGCGGGGCGGCCGGTTGCTGGCATTTTCTTAGTAGGCACATCTACTTCAATAAGGCAGAATTGCCAGTAGGCGCATCGAAACCGTATGCGATTGCACTAATCAGATCGACAAATGACAGTGGTTGGCATGACAAGCAAACTTCCCAAGAACGGCCTTCACGAGCTCATCCTGAACCATAAGGGTGACCGCTCCTACGCCAGACTGTCCGCCGCGTGCGGCGGAGTGCCATCCACCGTCAACGCCCAACGCCTCGCCACCAAACCCATAAAGCATTTCCCTACGGTCGAAGTACTTGTGGGCCTCTCGAAAGGCCTCGGCGTCCGCATGGTAGACGTCCTCCATGCTGCCGCGATATCTGTCGGGATGCCGATCCATGCATCCACGGATGACGACCTGCTCATTCCGGAGGCTGGCCGGCTCCCCGAAGAGTCCCGGCGGCTACTGCTCGAGACTGCACAAAACATGCTCTGGTGGATGGAGCAGGTCGATGCGTCCTCGGTGGCCGACGGTGATCATGAGGGTGGCCGCGGCGAAACGCCGGATAATGTTCACCGTTTGCACGCCCCGAAGTGGGGCAAGGTGGCTGACGCTGGCGAGCCAGGGGTTGACCCGGAGCAGCTGCCGGACGAGTAAGCTCACGTCGGCCCGGCTGTTAATTGGATGTTCAACTAACTGTCGGCGCACACCCCTAAGCTCGAACACATGTTCGAGAATCTATTGGGGAAACTCCACGTTCACGTCATCGAAACCGACCTGCCAAACGGCTGGTGGGGTGCCTATGACATCACCACCAACACCATCGGCCTCCGCCGCCTCCTCGCGCCCATCCAGCGGCGGTCCACGCTCTCCCACGAGCTAGCGCACGCCGTCCTCAAGCACGACGGCCACCACGAATATCAATCCCGCCACGAACGCGCAGCCGAAGAGCTCTCCGCGACCTGGCTCATCCGGCACTGCGACTTCCAGCATGCAGCCCGGATCTACAGCACACCCACCGCGCTCGCGCACGAACTCAACGTGCTCCCGCGAGACGTCCACGCATACGCACGCTTCATTCAGCGCACCCAAAAATAAGGGGGAACCACCATGGCGCAAAGCAGAATCAGAGACCTCTGGCTCAATAGAGACAAAACACACTCCGCCCGCTACGGGATTGGCATGCGCTGGCAAGCCATCTGGACAGCACCAGGAGGCAAAACCCGAAAGCAGAACTTCCGGACCAAGGACCAAGCCAAAGCGCACCTCGACAACGTCGCAACCCAACGAGTCACCGGAGAAAATGAGCTACGCCCAGACATGCTCTTCAGTGACTACGTGACCATCTGGCGGTCGAAGCAACTCCACCAACGCGACGGGTCCCTGAAGACGGTAGATCGCAACATCAAGAATCACATCATGCCCGCTTTTAAGGACATCACTATGCGCGGCATTAGTCGGATCGAGATTCAGCAAGCGATCACCACATGGGCAGAAAATGGTTTGGCGCCAACCACCATCAAACTTGCCTACACCTACCTGTCAGGAATTATGTCCGAAGCCGTCCTCGACCAGATGATCCGGGCAACCCCGTGCATAAAGATCAAGCTGCCGGCCGAGAGCGAGGAAAAGATTGATCCGCTGGATGCCGCCCAAGTGCAGACGATCGCGGACACCATTCACGTGACCTACCGGCATGCTGTCATTTTCGCTGCAGCAACCGGGTTGAGGCCGGGGGAGTGGCGTGGGCTAACCGCGGACCGGGTCGACCTCAAGCGAGGGCTGATCAGCGTGGATCGGCAGTACGCGGGCGCTTCGGCACGGAGTCCGAAGTTTGGGCCTCTGAAAACGAAGTTCTCTACGCGAAAGATTATGGTCGGCCCGCAGACGGTGGAGCTAATTCGGGAGCTCGTGGCGCGCCCTGGCCCCGAGGGTTTGATCTTCCATACGTTTGGGTCTGGCATCACTCAAACGAAGATGTCTGCAGTTTGGCGGACAGTAAGGGACAAGCTTCCTTGGGCCGGATCTGGGTGGCATCAGCTCCGTCACCACCACGCATCGCTACTTATTGCTGGGGGAGCGTCACCGGTTGCGGTGGCGCATAGGATGGGGCACAAGGACGCCACGGAGACTCTAAAGACGTACAGCCATTTGTTCCCGGATGATGACTCGAAGTTGGCGGCGATGGTTGACGGTTTGGTGGTGTTCAATAGTTTGCCGAGTGACCCCAGAGTGACCCCGCGGCAGTAGATCGGCATGCTGGCGAGGAGTTAACGGAAACCCGGCGTATCGGCCCTCCCGTCCACTCAAAGCCTTCACAGCCACCGTAAATACGGCGGGACGTGAAGGCTTTTTCGTGTCCCCGCGCACGCCGTTGATTCGCGGTAGGGGAGGGCCGAACGAACCCGGGTGCACTTCCCCGCACAGCTGCCCGATGCCGCAATCCTTCATATAGAACGAAGCAGGACACTCAAGGTGCCCACAGTCATGCCCCTGGTCCATGGCATCGCGACCAATCGGTTCAAGGGGTGCGACGCGGCGGACCCCTATGACTACAAAGCGTTGCAGCAAGCCTCTGCGCGGGTCAGAGCTGGCCTCCTGGGCAGAGCGGGACTACTCGAAGCAGCAGCCCCGGCACAGAAAGCATTTGCGGCGGCATTAGACTCGGTACATGGAGTGGCTCATCTGGCTGATCGCGATACCCGTGCTTTGCCTTGGTCTGTTGTGGGCTGCCTCGAAGTTCACTTTCGCCACTTCCGGCGGGGGTGGCGGCGCATCGGGGGTCTTCGATGCACTGAACTCCTTCTACAAACCTTCCGGCTCTGCTGCGGCGCAGGCCATCGAGGAACAAAAGCGCCACATCCACGAGTCGGCCCAAGGCCAGGACAAGGATCCGCTCGAAGGCTTCGCAGAGCCATCGACGCAGCATCCCCACCAGCCGGCCGACGGTGCCGAGGACACCCCTGAGGAACCATGGGCACCCCGTTAAGCGTCCCCGGTGGGAAACCGGCCAGCATCACCTCGAAAGAAATCGAAATCCCCTGTGTCGACGAGCAACTGCTTCACGGACACCTCTTTGAACCGAACCAAGCCACCGAGCCGAAACGCGAAAACACGTCGCCACGGCAACTGGTGGTCATTGCCTGCGCCACCGGGGTCCGTGCCAGCTACTACCACCGGTACGCCACCTTCCTGGCCGAACACGGTTTTACGGCACTGACCTTCGACTACCGCGGAATTGGCGCCTCCGCCCCGGCAGACCTGCGCGACTTCACGGCGCGGTGGCATCAATGGGGCACCGAGGACATCGACGCGGCCGTGCGCTGGGCACGGAACCACCAGCCGGATGGAACGGTGTCTTTTGTCGGCCACAGCTTCGGCGGATTCGGCGTCGGGCTGGCTCCGGAAGCACACCATCTGGCCCGCATCCTCACCGTGGGGGCGCAACACGCCTACTGGCGCGACTACGCCAAAGGCTATCGGGCACAATTCCTGACCCGATGGCACCTGTACATGCCACTGATGACCCGCGCTTCGGGCTACTTTCGGGGAAAACGCCGAGGCTGGCTCGAAGACCTGCCCCGCGGCGTCGCCCTGGATTGGGCGCGCAGCAGAAAGGACTTCATCAAGAACGCCCCGGCCGGGCAGCAAACGGGCATGCGCGCTGCCGGGCAGGCACTCCGCACGCCCATCCTCGCCCTGGCCACCACCGATGATCCCTACGCCAGCGTCCGAGCGATGAAACGCGCCCTGGCCTACACACCCCAGGCGCCAACGTTCATCCATCGCCTCGAACCGCGTGCCTACGGGAAAGCATCCATCGGTCACTTTGGGCTCTTCCACAGCGATTATGCCGAGAGTTTCTGGAGCCAGACACTGATCTGGCTGCGGGACGGGATCGACCCGTGGGCCGAGGCCTCGGGGCCACTCGAGGACCCCCAGGAGCGGCCGCTGCGCCAGGGTTCACCGGCCGGGAAAAACCCCGGGAATCGCCCAGCGACGAGCAGGATGTGAGAGACCTCACCGATAGGTGCCGGAGAACGCCGCGCACACATACTAGAATGGTTTACGGGCCTTAGCGCTCCATGGGGGAATGATCCCGACACCCCCTGCACAACCGCTTCTGCAATGGTGCTTTAGCGGTAACAACCGGCTAGAGGATCGCCAGCCGGCTGAATCGGAAGGATTTTCAGTGACCCAGCAGTCTGTCGAAGCCCTACAGGAATGGAGCGGGCGCGAAGAGCTCGCCGAGGCCATGATCCCGTTGATCGGGCGCCTGTACCGCAACAACAACGTGGTGACCTCCATTTACGGCCGTAAGCTGATCAACCAGTCGGCCATCAACATCCTCAAGGCCCACCGCGTGGTGCGCCGCATCGACGGCGTGGAGCTCTCCCTCGAGCAGACCATGCCGATGTTGCAGGCCATCGAGGCACTGAATACCGGTGCCGTCGCCATCGACCTGGGACGCCTGAACAAGAAGTTCACCGAATCCGGCTCCAGCGACCTGGACGCCTTCCTCGTCGAAGAGCTGGGCGAAAAGGTCAACCAGGCCGGCGCCACCGACGCCGAACCCACTGACGTCGTGCTCTACGGCTTCGGACGCATCGGCCGTCTGCTGGCCCGCATTCTCATCGAACGTGGCGGCTATGGCCTGCGCCTGCGCGCCATTGTGGTGCGCAAGGGTTCGGACGACGACATCGTCAAGCGCGCTTCGCTGCTGCGCCGCGATTCGGTCCACGGCCCGTTCGATGGCTCGATCACCGTCGATGAGGAAAACAACACGATCCTCGCCAACGGCACGCTGATCCAGGTCATCTACTCGAACGATCCCAGCACCGTGGACTACACCGCCTTCGGCATCAACAACGCCATCGTGGTGGACAACACCGGTCGCTGGCGCGACGAAGAAGGACTGTCCCAGCACCTGACCGCCAAGGGCGTTTCCCGCGTGCTGCTCACCGCACCGGGCAAGGGCAACCTGAAGAACATCGTCCACGGCATCAACCACGGTGACATCACCGCCGATGACAAGATTGTCACCGCCGCGTCCTGCACCACCAATGCGATCACCCCGGTGCTCAAGGCCCTGAACGACCGCTTCGGCGTTGTGCACGGCCACGTCGAGACGGTTCACTCGTTCACCAACGACCAGAACCTCATCGACAACTTCCACAAGGGTGAGCGTCGCGGCCGTTCGGCGGCGCTGAACATGGTCATCACCGAGACCGGTGCGGCCAAGGCCGTGGCCAAGGCCCTGCCCGAGCTTGAAGGCAAGCTCACCGGCAACGCGATCCGCGTCCCCACCCCGGATGTATCGATGGCAATCCTGAACCTGAACCTGGAAACGGCGACGGACAAGGAAGAGCTGAACAACTACCTGCGCGAAACCTCGCTGGGTGCCGAGCTGCACAAGCAAATCGACTACATTGATTCGCCCGAGGTCGTCTCCACCGACTTCGTCGGCTCGCGCCGTGCAGGAATCGTTGACGGCCTGGCGACCATCGCCACTGGCAAGAACGCCGTCGTCTACGTCTGGTACGACAACGAGTTCGGTTACTCCTGCCAGGTGGTCCGCGTCATCGAGACCATGGCCGGCACCCACCCGCTGGCTGTCCCGGCCATCGCTACCGTTGCCACGGCTGCCGTCTAACCGGCCTCCGCAACCAAGCACCACCGGCGTGCCCCACACCATGAGGTGTGGGGCACGCCGTGGCGTTTAACGCCGGCAACTGCCCGACGCCGGTCCGAGGGTGCCAGTGAGCAGGGGGCCCGACGTGCCAGCAGGCTCCAGGGGAGGTGCGTCCATAACGTTTTAGGTCCAGTGGGTCCAAGACCGCGAAACTGCAGCCAAGCTGTGGCCATGAAGCAGCCAGCCGATGTTTCAGCAGTACACGAGGCGAAGGCCACGGCTAGTGCCAGGTGCGAGCCAGTGCCCCGCCGCGCACTGAATCATGCAGCTGTCCGATGGTTCGTCGTGGCCGCGATGCTGGGGCTCGGTGCAAGCGCTTGTGCCCTGGATGCGGAAAAGCTGAGCCTCTCGGACACCAACCCGCGCTTCATCCAGGGCAACTACGCGATCCCCGATGCGGCAAACCAGGCGTTGCTGGAGGGTACGTTGCTGGTGGGTCCGGATGGCTGCCTGGCGGTCACCGATTCCGAGGGCCGCACCGTGGTCCCGGCGTTTCCCCTGGAAACCGTCGTGGTCGATGGCGGCACACCGGGGATCGCCATCGCCGACAGAGAATTTCCGTTCGGTCAGAAGGCGGCCTTCGCGGGCGGCTATACGGACCTGGAGCCGGCGGAGCGCTCACTCGTGGCCCCGTGCGCCGATGCCAACGAACTCTTTTTCATCCAGGGGCTGATCGAAGCGTTCAGCAATTGAGCCCCTGGCCGGGGACCGGGGAAGCGTGGCATCCGGGCTTCCGCAACCAAGACGTGGGGCAGCTCAGCCCACAGCCATGGGCCAGAGCACTGTCCCCTTGCCGCACTGCCAGACCCCGCCGGTCTCGATGCGCTCGAGCACCAAGCTCTGTAACGAGGTGTCGCGCGGCAGTGTAGAGATGTCCACGTTCGGCTGTGCCCGGAAGGTGAAATAGAGTGCGTCGCCCGGTTCATCGCGCAACTGAACCTCGCCAAAGCGTGCGGCAAATGAGGCGATATTCGACGAGGGCCTGTGTGCAGACAGGTAGGGATCCAGCAGCCAGGAATCGCAGTAGGCGTGGTCGATGACTCGATCACCGAAGTGTCTTGCGAAGAAGGCTGCGGCCTCGGCACAGGATTGATCGACCGAGACGGCATCCAGCGGCCCATCTTGCGGAATGTGGAGGCCCAGCACCCAGGGACCTGCATCGTGGTTGCGGTGCAGGTGGAACTGCAGACGCCCGATCCTGAAAAGTGAACCGGAAAGGTGGAGGGTCGACCACCAGTCGGTGGCCATCCCGAAGGTCCCGTGCATCCTCCGGTGCAGGGCGAATTGGTTGCCGACATCGCCCAGTGTCGCCTCGATGATTGCGGGGCTGATGCCTGAGGATTCGAGCCGTTCGGCGGTGGTCGCGGCGAAGCGCAACAATCCGGTCTGCCACGAGAGCTCATCGATCCCGGCGGGACGGTGCATACCCTCGGCCGGGAACCAGCCCCAGCGTGCGTCAAGAGCTGCCAGCACGTTGCGCACCGACTCGGTCACCGGAGCCTGCAGCAGCTTCGAGCCCTCGGGCCTGTCTGCTGCCTCCACGGCGCACAGATCCAGGATCGAGGTGACCATGGATGAGGAATACTGCTCGATCATCAAATCCTCCGCACTGCACTGTGGGTGGTCGTCGCTGGCGCCAGCAAAAGAGGATGACGCCTGTAGGCTGCCAGGCGGTTAGTGCCCGAAGGGATCCTCGTCGGTGCCCGGCATCCAGGTGAGGCCCGGAACGCCCCATTCTAGGGACTTCTTGGCCTTTTTCCAGCGCTTGGCCCACTTCTCGGTGAGCTTGTCGACGTAAAGGTAGCCGTCCAGGTGATCGTATTCGTGTTGCATGACCCGGGCGAACCATCCGGTGGCTTCGAAGGAGATCGGGTTCCCGTCGCCGTCGAAGCCCTCCACGCGGGCGAATTCGGCGCGCTTGAGTGGGAAGTTCAGGGCCGGGGCGGAGAGGCAGCCCTCGAGCTCCTCGTCCGGGTCCGGAGTGGCCTGAGAGACCTTGGATAGGGTCAGGTGCGGGTTGACGATGACCCCGCGGGCCGGGACCTCATCCTCGTTCTCATACTGGTACGTGAAGATGCGCAGTCCGACCCCGACCTGCGGTGCCGCCAGGCCCACGGCGTTTGCCGCGTCCATGGTGTCGTACATGTCGGTGATGAGCTCACGGAGTTCGTCGGTGAACTCCGTGACTTCCTTCGCGCGCGTGTGCAGGACCGGTTCGCCGTAGATGGTAACTGGACGAATGCTCAAGACTTCTCCTGGTGCTCTCGGATGGAGGGGGGGATGCGGTGGTGGCTGCCAGCGGCAACCTGTGCTTCGGTGTTCGTTTTTCGCACCTGAAACCGAACTGCGGTGTGGAATAACAAAAGCCGCTCCGGAAAAGTTCCGGAGCGGCTTCATTGGGGTGAGTAACGGGGATTGAACCCGCGACCTTCTGGACCACAACCAGACGCTCTGCCAACTGAGCTATACCCACCAAGTTCGCCCTAAGGCTAGTTGTCCGTGGCTCGGAATCTCTTCCGTACCGCTGGGCAACGAGAACTATATTACACATACTTCGAGGTGGAACGCCAACTCGAAACAAGCCTTAGGGGCTGTGTTCTGCGACACAGGGCCTAATCAGCCGGTCTTTGAGCCACAATCTGGGCGGCGGAGGCCTTGGCCGAGGCGATGTCGGGACCCGGTGCCGGGACCATCAAGGTAGCGCGGTAGTACTTCAGCTCATCGATGGAATCGCGGATGTCGCCCAACGCCCGGTGGTTTCCGGTTTTGGCAGGGGCCTGGAAGAACACCCGGGGGTACCAGCGGCGGGCCAGTTCCTTGAGCGTGGAGACATCCAGGATCCGGTAATGCAGGTGGTCGACGACCTCGGGCATGTCACGGGCCAGGAAGTTCTTATCGGTGCCCACGGAGTTTCCGGCAAGCAACGCCTTGTTGGGTTCCGGGGCGAAGGAGCGGATGTAGTCCATGACGATCTTCTGCGCCGCGTCCATCTCCAGGCCGGCATCCAGCTCGGTGATCAGCCCGCTGGTGATGTGCATGTTGCGCACGAAGTCGCCCATTTGCTCCAGGGCGGCCGCGGGTGGCTTGATCACCACCTCGACTCCCTCACCCAGGATGTTCAGTTCTGCGTCCGTGACCAGGACCGCAACTTCGATCAATGCGTCGGATTCCAGGGACAGCCCCGTCATCTCGCAGTCGATCCAGACAATTTTTTCAGCTGATTTAGACACGAAGCCCAATTTACCCGATACGCGGGCCGCGCGGGCCCGATCCCCAGCCAGCGGTGCGCTACGGAGTGGGAGTATCCCCGGGGGTCGAGAGCAGCCACAGCGTCGCAAAGACGACCAGGCTGGTTCCGGCCAACGCCAGCGAGGCGATCAGGCTCATGCCTACCTGCGGGGACACGATGCCCAACAGCAGGGAAACGAAGATGCCCCAACCGAGCAACGAATGGTTGCGCGCCGGACGCCGGGTATTTTTTGAACGCCTACCCACAGGTGGTGCCTCGTTTCAGCATGAATTATTGGTCAAGTGCACCCAGCCTATGCAGGGTGCGGGCCCCTCGAGGGGCAGCCACGCCCGGGCACGGCCGACGTGTTCGCCAGCGGTGACGGTCGGGGGAGTGTGAGCTAGCGCGCATCCGGTGATGCCCTCCGGGGCATTGGCAGTGCGCGATGCTAGGATCGGACTTGATTTTTCGGCACAATTCACGTGCCCGCGTGTGCCCGCTCGGGGCACCTGCACCCGGCCTGTGGCAGTGACGCGCACGGCCGGATCCACCACGAGGGCACGACGAACCAGGAGCGGGGCGCAGATGAAGCACTTGCGGGCCACGCCCGACCCGCGGACGGTCACCGGTCGCGGACTGCATCTCTCGCCGCTGATCCAGGGCACCATCGGTTCGCTGATGATCATGCTCGGTTCCTACGCCATCGGCTGGCTGGCTTCGGTGTCCCCGTTGAACCGCTACCCCCTGCTGATCGCCATCCGCACCGACTACGCCGGGGTCATCGCCGGCACCGTGATACTGACGCTGGGCTGCTGGATCCTGTTCCGCGCCTGGCTGCGACTGGGCCAACAACTGGCCGGCTGGCCCGAAGGCTCGCTGCAGGTGGTGCGCAAGGCCGTCTGGGCCTGGAGCGCACCGATGCTGCTGGCGCTGCCGATCTTCTCCCGTGACGTCTTCGCCTACATCGGCCAGGGCAGGCTGGTAGCCGCCGGGCAGGACCCCTATGTCGATGGGATCTCCACGCTGAACAACTGGTTCCAGCTGGGCGCCGACATCACCTGGGCGGAAGACGAAACCCCGTACGGTCCGCTGTACCTCAACGTCGAATACTGGGTGAACCAGCTGGTGGGCTCCAGCCCCGATGCCTCGGTGCTGCTCTACCGCCTGGTCGCGTTCCTCGGGGTCATCCTGTGCCTGATCTACGTGCCGAAGATCGCCGCACTGCACAAGGTTTCCGGGGCGAAGGCCGCCTGGATCTCGGTGGCGAACCCGCTGTTCCTGATTTCCTTTGTGGCCTCCGCGCACAACGACTCCCTGATGGTGGGACTGGCCCTGGCCGGGACCTACTATGCGGCAACCCGCCGCGGGGTCCTGGGGGTAGTGCTGATTGCCGCCTCCATCGGCGTCAAGCCCATCACCATCGTGCTGTTGCCGTTCATCGGCCTGCTCTGGGCAGGTCCCAAGGCCAGCTGGGGCCGCAAGATCCGCTACTGGGTGTACACCGTGGTGTTGGTCGCGGTAATCATGGCAATCATCGGTTGGGCCAACGGCTATGGCTTCGGTTGGCTCAAGGTCATGCTGGGTACCGGGACCGGGGCGGTGACCTTCGCACCGCTGGGGGCCATCAACATGGTGCTCTCCGGGGCGCTGGCGACCATCGGATTGCCTGCCGACTGGCTGCTGCCGATCCTCAAACTCATCGGTCGGCTGGCCTCGGTGGGGCTGGTGCTGCTGCTGATCTTCAAGGGCAAGTCCACGCATTTGGTTCAGCGCATGGCCCTGGCCTTCTCCGCACTGGTGGTGCTCTCGCCGATCATCCAGCCCTGGTACATCCTGTGGCTGTTGCCCTTCTTCGCCGTCACCGGCATCCGCGATGACTGGCAGCTGCTCTGGGTGTACTTCACCACCGCCTTCTTCATCGCCTTCGGCGCGGCAGACCAGATCTTCATCTGGCAGTTCCTCTCCGACCTCGACCCCTGGGTCAAACACCTGTCCACCGGCATTTCCTGGGTGATGATGGCCTACCTGGCCTTCTTAGACCCGCGCACCAAACCGCTCTTTGCCGCGACGCTACCTGCGGCGCTGCGCCGCAGCCGGACCGCCGCGCCCCGCGATCCCGGAGTGACGAAGCAGTGAACCAGCCCGGCCCCGAGTCGCACCAGCCCAGCACCCGGCCGCGGCGCTTCGTCTCCACCACGCGTGCGCTGGAAGCCCTGCGGGTCCGCGGTGCCAGACTGCCGCTGCTGCGACGGCTCACCGGCGGCGGGGACGATGACCCGCAGATCGCCATCTTCCAGGGCCTGCTGGCCTCGCTGATGGTCATGGTCGCATCCTGGGGCGTGGGCTGGATCCCCTCCTCGCAAGAGTCCTTGCTGGCCCGGGCCAAGTTCCTGCTGCCGCTGCGTGTCGAATCGCTCGGGGTGGTGCTTTGCACCCTGCTCTTGGCCCTGGGCTCGATGCTGCTCTTCCGCGCCTGGCTGCGGCTGCGTCAACGCGCCCAGCACTCCGAGGCCAACCCCGTGGCGATCATCACCAAGGCCATCTGGGCCTGGTCCATCCCACTGCTCTTCTCCTTCCCGATCCTCTCCAAGGATGTCTACTCCTACCTGGGCCAGGGCCGGCTGATGCATGCCGGGCTCTCGCCCTACACCGACTGGGTCTCCCAACTGCCGGGCTGGTTCGCACAGGGCTCGGACTCCCTCTGGGCCGAATCCACCTCGCCCTACGGGCCACTGTTTTTGATGTATGCACGGTTCGTCTACTTCGTCTCCGGGGCGGTCCCCGAATACGGGGTCATGCTGATGCGCCTGGTGGCCGTTGCCGGGGTCGGACTGTGCGCCTGGGCCGTGGTGGCCCTGGCCCGGCTCAGCGGCAGGGATGCCGCCTGGCCGCTGTGGATCTCGGTGGCCAACCCGCTGTTCTTGCTGAACATGGTCGGCGGAGTGCACAACGACGGGCTGATGATCGGCGGGGTGCTGCTCGGTTTTGTGCTGGTGGCCCGCAAGCGCCACCTGGCCGGCGTCCTTGCGGTGGCTGCTGCCATCGCCATCAAGCCCATCGTGGTGCTGGTGCTGCCCTTCTTGGGCCTGGCCATGGTGTCCCGCGACGCCTCACTGCAGGCCAAGATCCGCGCCTGGGTCTTCACCGGCGCCGTGGCGGGGAGCGTACTGGCGTTGCTGGGCGCGGCCTCGGGCCTCTGGTTTGGTTGGGTCTCTGCGATGGCAGGCGCGGGCTCCGCGGCCTTCCCCTACGCCCCGGTGGGGTTGCTGGGGATGCTACTGGGGTGGCTCGGCTCGCTTCTCGGAGGGGATCTGGAGCTGATTTCCTCCATCGTGTTCTCCGTCTTCCGCGTCGCCTCCTTGGTGCTCGTCTTCCTGTTGGCCATCCGCCGGCCCGCCGGCCCGCCACTGCTGTACGCCGGCTACGCGCTGGGCGCCGCCGTCGTGCTGGCCCCGATCATCCAGCCCTGGTACCTGTTGTGGCTGATCCCGTTCTTCGCCCTGTCCAAGCGCTACCCGATCAACTGGGAACGCGCACTGTATGTGCTGTGCCTGCTGGTGCTGCTCTCCGGGGTGGTGGACCAGCTGTCCATCGGCCAGTGGTTCTCGCTGTTGTGGGTGCGGATCTTCGCCGCGGTGATCGGGCTGGCGTATATGGCCTACCTGGTGTTCATCGACCCGAAAACGGCCTCAATCTTCGGTGCCGACAGACGGCGACCCCGCACCGGACCCAAGGCATGAGCGCCACCGACGCCGAGGCGCACCGAGCCTGGTGTCCGGCACGTCTTCCCAGAATTTTTCCGCACCAACGACGTAGAAACGAGGCATCCGGATCGTGATGCAACCGGTCAAGAACCTGTTCAACGCCCGCGAGGCAACCCGCCCGGTGATTATCGGGCTGCTGGTGCTCACCGCGATTGGTGCGTGCCTTGCCGTGCTGACCAAGCAATGGTGCCGGATCAACGGCTGGCCCGACGCCGAACAGCACCTGCACCTGTGCTATTCGGACTTCTCCCAGCTCTTCGGCACCCGCGGGATGGCGGACAAGCTCTTCCCGTACTTCACCGGGCTCCCGGCCGAACAGGCACTGGAATACCCGGTGCTGCTGGCCATCATGGCCGGGGTCACTGCCCTGCTGATCCCGGGTACCGGCTTTTCCTTCGAGCGGCAGCTGGCCTACTTCGATGTGAACTCGGCCGTGTCCTTCATCTGCTGGGCCGTGGTGGTCGTGGCAGTGGCCTACGCCGCGAAGCACCGCAGCCGTGATGCGATCATGGTGGCGCTGGCCCCGGGCATCATCTTGACCAGTCAGTTGAACTGGGATCTCTTGGCGGTGATGCTGGCGATGACCGGCCTGCTGGCCTTCTCGCGCAAACACATCGTGCTTGCCGGGGTGCTGCTGGGATTGGGCGCCGCGGCCAAGCTCTACCCGTTCTTCCTCTTCGGGGCGATCCTGGTGCTCTGCCTTCGCACCGGTCGGATGCGCCATTTCTGGGTTTCGCTGGCCTCCGGGGTGGTCGCCTGGCTGGCGGTCAATGTGCCGTTCATGATCACCGCGTTCGATGAATGGAGCAGGTTCTACACCTTCTCCGGGGACCGCCCGGCAGGCAACTCCTCGATGTGGTTGGCGTTCGTGTGGACCGGGATGGATGGTTCGACGATGTCGTTGATCTCCAACGGGCTCTTTGGTGTGGCCTGCCTGGGCATCGCCTGGCTGGGGCTCACCGCGGTCCGACGCCCGCGCATGGCCCAGCTCGCGTTCCTGATCGTTGCCGCATTCCTGCTCTTCGGCAAGGTGTATTCGCCGCAGTTCGTGATGTGGCTGATCCCGCTCTACGTCCTGGCACGGCCCAAGTGGCGCGAATTCCTGGTGTGGCAGGGGATCGAGATGTTCCACTGGGTGTTTGTGTGGCTCTGGAGCGCCAAGTGGGTCAGTGAGCTCAAATACTTTGGGGACAGCTGGACCATCGAAATCTTCTACGGGCTGGGCATCGTGGCGCACATGGCGATGCTGGTGTACATCTGCATGAAGATCATCGGAGATATCCGCAACCCTGAGCACGATCTGGTGCGTGCCGAGGGCGTGGATGACCCCTTGGCCGGGCCCCTGGAAGGTCTGGGGGACTCCTTCGTGCTGGGATCCAAGACTCGGGCCTAACTACGCACGCTAAGGTCCACAGCACAACGCAGGCCGTCCGGCAGCCGCAAGGGAATTTCCTTGTAGCTGCCGGACGGCTTTTGCGTTTCTGCTGGCGCCCGAGGCCCAGGCCAACGTGCTGGCAGTCGGCAAAGGGTAGCGAGCAACTCATGATGCAGGACTTTGAAGCGGCTGGCACCCGGCACCAATGGATCAATGTCGCTGCATCGATGCGTCCAAGGAGTTCGGATGCGCCGTCAGCCTGCGAGCAGGGAAGTGCCCGGGGAGGGCCACAAGTGCCTCGAGAGTCAGGAACGTTGCTTCATCGACGCCGGGGCTGGCATCCAGCTGTCCAAGGCTCGAGGCATCGAGGTGTGGGCGGTTAGCGCTTGAGGTAGCTAGAGCAGATCGGATCCACGGGGATGTCACGATGCAGCACCAAGATCCCGGTGTCGATGGGTGCGACCTCGGTGAAGCCCAGGGCGTGGGCACGCTCCAGGGCCTGGGGCGGGTTCAATGGATCCCAGCCACCGAGTTCTTGTTCGTTGAAGTCGATGATCATCCAGCTGGAAAGCTCGGTTCCGATGTCGCCCATCATGCCCACGTAGGTGCGCGTGCTCAGGTGCGGCACCAAAGTATCGGCAGCCTCCACACAGACATTGTCGGGGATCATCGCCACGGCCCGTTCCTTGGCGGCGACCAGCGTACCCGGCGTCCAATTGGCTCCGGTGAGGGTGCGTCCCAGAGGGAACACCGAGTGGAAGAACAGGGTGCCGACCAAGGCGAAGGCCAGGAGCCAGGCCGGGCCGATGATGCGGATTTTTTTCCAGCCGTAGCGTGCCATGAGCTTGCCCAACACGTGCACGGCGGAGAGGATCAGGATTGGGGCCATGATCGCGTCATACTGGTAGACCGGCGCCCAGGTGTTCAGGCGGTCATTGAACAGCCGGGACAGCAGCATCGGTGCGCCCAGAATGACGTACGGGGATAGCAAGGGGAGCAGTGCCAGCGGCAGGAAGCTGAGCAGCCACAGGGCCACCTTGAGCTGGTGGTCGAACAGAATCGCGAGCGATTTGAACGGGTGGGTCAGCAGGAACACGATCGCGGACCCGGCGCTGGCCCCCAAGGCGGTGTACTGCCAGTAGGTGAATTCCCCGGCCGGGGAGAACATCGGGATCAGATAGCTGGTGACCACCGCGTAGCCGACCAGGCCCAGCACCGCCAGTGCCGCGGCCTTGAACCACTGTTTGTGGAAGAGCATGACGATGCCCACCGCCACAATGGTGATGCCCATATCCTCGCGGATTAGCAGCAGCGAAGCCGAGAGCCCCGACGCCAGCCAGTAACGCTTGCGGTCAAAGGCCCAAATGATCCACGCCATGATCGGTACGCCGAAGGCGACCTCGTGGAATTCCCAGTTCACGATGGCCTGGAACGGCCACCACAGCAGCATGGCGCACGCGGTCAGCAGTGCCCCGAGGTGCCCGAAGCGTCTCCGGGTGAACAAATAAACGGGGATCGCGGAAGAAATCAGCAGCAGACTCAGGACAATGCCCAGCATCCGCGGGTCGTCCCAGATCCAGTAGAACGGTGCCAACAGCACCAGGATCGGGTGGAAGTGATCACCAAGCAGGTTGAAGTCCACGCCCTTGATCGGCACGATCGGTGCCTTGAACAGCGCGTACTGGCGGGCGGCCTGGTCGAAGATACCCAAGTCGTAGCCGCGCGACTCGAAGTTGGCGAAGCGCAGGAAGGAGTGGGCAACGTACAACACCCCCGCCACGGCCATCGCCGCTCCCAAATGCAGTTTCTGGGCGCGGCTGACGGTGGCAGGGGTGTGTTGTGGCATGGGAACGAGTTTATCCGTAGCGTCGGGACGCACGCTGGAGCAGTTCCCGCGCGGTGTGTTTAGGCGGTTCTACTTGACCAGGGCCAGGCCGGTGCGGGCCATGGCGTCGGAGTAGGCCGCGTAAATTTCTTCCAGGTGATTCTGCTGCCGCTCAGGGGACCCGGCAAACGCGCGGCCATCAAGGGACTTGACCTTGTAGGTCTTGAAACCGCGGCGCCACAGCAGTGGGTTCTGCGTTTTGACCAGCTGTTCGGAGAGACGGTGAGCCTCGGTGCCATGGGCAATCAGCACCGAAGCGCGCGGCACGACCTTGAGCATGCGCAGCAGCGGCTTGAGTCCGGAAGTGATCTGCGGCGGGGTGAACTTGCCGTTGGCCTCGCCCGGGGTGTGCCACGGGTGAACGTTCCAGGGCAGAAGGAACTCGGGGCGCAGGCCCAGCTGCCACTGCATGCCCAGCATCCGTGTGGCTGCTTCCTCGGATCCGGCGTCGATCAAACCGTTCTCGTTGGCCACGCCAATGTTTGAAAACAGCGAGATGATGCGTACTTCCTCGACATTGTGCATCGGATCAACATAGGAGACCGAGGTCTCGGGTCGAAGCGCCCGGGTCTCGTCCAGAAGACGGTTAACGGGTTCGATCTGCTCCTCGTATCGGCGTTCCATGAGGGAGGTTTCGACGTGGTCCGGGGCAATTGCTGTCATGAAGGTGAGCTTCTCCTGCTGGTGGTACGGGTGGCACGGGACATGGGACCGGATGCGAGCCGAGGGTGGCCGCGCACGGTCTATTACGTGTCGATGCTGCTTGAGTGGGGGTGGCATGGGATCAAAATGGTTTCGGTGGCTGGCGTGCCTCTCGATGAACACAGGGTTGACCCACCGTTAACAATAGCCGCTCGGGGTCCTTTTGGGCAGGTCGGGGGGATCCTCGGCGCGGGTGATCATTGGCACAGGCCACCCCCGATGAGTACTAATCGATGGGCTTAACCATCAAATGCCGATCCTGGCAGACCGCGTATGGGCCAACGCCTCACGCGGGGCCGATTGGGCCCTGCCAACCGGCCACCGAGGAACTGACCGGCCGGCCGCCGGGGTGTGTTCGGGACAGAAAAACGTCATGCGATGGTCCGCGGCCGCGGGTGCAGCGCATAGGATTGACAACGGCCCGCCATGGGGGACCCGTTGCCTTGGCGCGGATCGGCCGGCCACTCGCGACGTGAACACCCGACCCACGAATGATTGAGGCATCGAAGCCAGATGAATGAAAAGATCCCGAACGAACCGCACAAGGCAGTTCTGCGCACCGCTGTAGCGGCGACCATACTGATCGCTGTCGGCGCGTTTATGCTGTCCTTCGCCGCCCTGACCGACCTGGCGCAGCGCTCGGGCATCGATGCGAATCTCGCATGGATCTGGCCGATCATCATTGACGGCATGATCGTGGCAGCCACCGTGGCGATCGTGGCGCTCAACGGCTTCCCGCGTAAAGCCATGGTCTACCCGTGGTCGCTGTTGTTCTTCGGTGCCATTGTCTCCACCGCTGCGAACTCCACCCACGCGATCCTCACCGTGGATTCAATCTCCAACGGTGTCCCTCCGGTGGTCTCGGCCCTCGTCGCGGCCATGCCGCCGGTGGTCCTGTTGGCCATCACCCACCTGACGGTTCACATGTACCAGAAGAAGGCCGAAGCGGCCGAGCTGCGTGCGGCCATCGAGTACGACGAGGAAGCCATCGAGTCCGAGAAGTACGGGGTCGCCTATGACGACGGTTTCCAGGCCGCGATGAGTGATGCCCAGGCGGCCGAAGCCGAACGTCTTGAAGCGGCCAAGGAACAGCTGATCGAAGCGACCTCGCGTGCTCGCGCAGAGGGTCATGCAGCAGCCAACAAGGGCGCCTCAAGCAACACCAAGGCTCAGAATGTCCGGCCGGCGGCCTCCAACGGCGCCAAGCCCGCCTCTGCGCCCAAGGTCCAGGCCATGTCGGGTGCCGCCTCGCCGTTGTATGACGAGGTAGCTCAGTCGATCGATACGCAGAACTAAGACTTTTCTGCCGAGAGCCGCGGTGCTGAGCCTCTCAGAGGCGGGAACCGACCGCTGAGAAGATCCGCATCCGGAGGCCACCACGGCAGGACATCGTCCACCTGGTCTGGCTTTTGGTGCGGATCTTTTTTGCTGCAGCAACCAACTCAGATTCCCGGCCGAAGGCCGAGATCGGGTTCCGTTTATTCGGAGTCGTGGCAACGGGCGCCACACCCGGTATTGATAGGCTAAACACTGAGCACCCCGACCAGCCGTTTTTTGTAGGAGGCACGTGTGGGCAAACCCTGGGAAGTTTTAGACGAATCATTGCGCGATGAAGTCGGCGCGAGCGTCGAGCGTTATGCCGCTGCACGGCCGATGCTTGAGCGCGTCGCCGATTCCATGCGCAGCCGCATCGAGTCGCTGTTCGACGAAACAGAGAACAATCCGCTTTTCATCGTCGGTCGGGTCAAGACCGTCGAGTCTTTCCGCGACAAAGCCTCGCGAATGCTGGTGGGCGACGTGGGGGAGACCCCTGCGCTGGAATTCCCCAATCCCTTGCGTGAAATCCATGACCTGGTGGGTGTGCGGGTGATCGTGAAGCTTCCACACGAAATCCGTGAAGCCGCGAACCTGATCAAGCGGCGCCGTTCGGACTTCGATTGCCGTTCGGACCGAGAGAAGGACATCGGTTCGGTGGAATCGGGAACCTACGGGTACTCCTCGCGCCACCTGATTCTCAAGACCCGCGGCGAAGAGGTCGTGCGCGACTTCCAGGCAAAGCTGGACGGGGACGTGAAGATCACCGGGAACTTCGTTTTCGAGGTGCAGATCCGCACCATTCTCTCCCACGCCTGGAGCGAGATCGAACACGACATCCGCTTCAAGAACGCCGAGCCACGGGCCTGGAGCCCGCATATCGACAGGCAGTTCACCGCCACCGCCGCGATGCTCGAAGCAGTGGAGGACCAGTTCTCCGAATTGCACGAACGTTTCCAGACCGTCACCGGATTCTGGGATGCCGAGGGCGAGGGCGCGGAGGAGTTGAGCGCCGAACGCATCCAGTTCATTTGGCAGACACTGCTGCCGCACGTCGATCGGAAATCCGACGATGATTGGGGCTGGGCCGCGGAACTGCTCGCCGCCCATGGTCTCTCCCGGACGAGGGAATTTGCGAAACTGCTTGAGCCCAGCGTGATCACCTCGGTCCGTGCGGCTCTTGACCACCGCTATTCCCCGGGCCCGGACCGTCTGTTGGATGACGTGCTGCTGTGGCATTTCGGCAAGGCGCACATCAAGGCCACCAGTGGCGGAGATGCGCATCGTGCCGATTCGCTGCGTCGACGCTTGGTGCAAATGGACGCCTACCGTGTCAAGCAAGCCGAACCCGTGCCGGTCGCCCCATCCATAGCTGCCCCGGCAACTGCACCCATGGACACAGAGGGCGAGGCAGTCTCGAAGCAGCAAGCAGCATCGAACGCCAAGTCCGATGCCAAGGGCGCGGCCAAGGTTTCTCCGAAGTCCAATGGAACCAAGGCCGAGACCCCGCAAGCCAAGGCATCCGGCACCAAGGCCTGAGAAGTACTTCGGCACGGCAGCGTCAGGTGCCATCCCGGCCCACGTCCGAACCTGTTTTGCAGGATCACGGAGGATAAAAGTGGGTCGGGTAGTGAGATTGAACGCATCATCATGCGTTTGTCACCTCGACCCGCGTAGACTGGGTAGGTTGCCCAGCTGGGCCATACAACTTTACCGAAAGGGTCACCGTGATTTCCGTTGCCGATTTGGAGCTGCGCGCCGGCGCACGCCTTCTTATGGAGGGCGTCTCGTTCCGCATCGACAAAGGCGACAAGATCGGCCTAGTCGGGCGAAACGGTGCAGGTAAGACCACCATGACGCGCGTTCTGGCCGGCGAATCGCTACCGGCCGGTGGCACCGTGAACACGACTGGAACCATCGGCTACCTGCCGCAGGATCCGCGTACCCCCAACATGGAACAGCTGGCCCGAGACCGCATCCTTTCGGCCCGTGGCCTGGATGTCATCGTCGGCAAGCTCAAGAAGTGCCAGGACGACATGGCGTCGGAGGACGAAGCTGTCGCGGCCAAGGCCATGCGCCAGTACGATCGCATCGAGGCCGAGTTCATCGCCGGTGGCGGTTACGCCGCCGAGTCCGAGGCCGCAGCGATCTCCAATAACTTGGCGTTGCCCGAGCGCCTGCTCAATCAGGCGCTTTCCACCCTTTCCGGTGGCCAGCGCCGCCGTGTCGAACTCGCTCGTATTCTGTACGCCGACGCCGAGACGCTGCTGCTTGATGAGCCGACTAACCACCTTGACGCCGACTCGGTGACCTGGCTGCGCGGATTCCTGGCTAACCACCAGGGCGGGCTGATGGTTATCTCGCACGATACCGCTCTGCTTGAGGCCACCGTGAACAAGGTCATCCACCTGGATGCCAACCGCGCCACCATGGATGTGTACAACCTCGGCTGGAAGCGTTACCTGCAGCAGCGCGAAACCGACGAGCGGGCCCGCAAGCGCGAGCGCGCCAATACCGAGAAGAAGGCCGGCACCTTGCTGGCACAGGCCAACAAGATGAAGGCCCGCGCCTCGGGCGCCTCCGCGGCCCAGTCGATGCTCAAGCGCGTGGACCGGCTGATGGGCGGGCTGGAAGAAGCACGCGCCGTCGATCGCGTCGCCAACCTGCGCTTCCCGGATCCTGCACCCTGTGGCAAGACCCCGCTGATGGCCAAGGGGCTTTCGAAGTCCTACGGTTCGCTGGAAATCTTCACCGATGTGTCCTTGGCCATCGACCGCGGCTCCAAGGTCGTGATTCTGGGCCTGAACGGTGCGGGCAAGACCACGCTGCTGCGCATGCTCGCGGGGGTCTCGGATCCGGACACCGGCGATTTGGTCCCGGGTTTCGGCCTGAAGATCGGCTACTTCGCCCAGGAACACGACACCCTGGATGTGGATCGTTCGGTGCTCGAAAACATGCGTTCCGCTGCCCCGAGCCACATGGGGGACGCGGAGGTCCGCGGCATCCTCGGATCCTTCATGTTCTCCGGTGACGACGTGTCCAAGCCTGCCGGTGTGCTCTCCGGTGGCGAGAAGACCCGCCTGGCCCTGGCCACCATCGTGGCCTCCAGCGCGAATGTGCTGCTGCTCGATGAGCCCACTAACAACCTGGACCCGGCTTCACGCGCCGAGATCCTGGCCGCGCTGTCCAATTTCCCGGGCGCCGTAGTCATGGTCTCGCACGATGAGGGTGCGGTGGCCGCGTTGAATCCCGACCGGGTGGTGCTGCTTCCCGACGGTGACGAAGACCTCTGGAACGATTCCTACCTGGAATTGGTCACGCTGGCCTAAGTTCGGATCTGGCCCGCCTTCCCGCTCACTGCCCCACGGCAGAGCGGGAAGGCGGGCCTTTTTGTGCCCGGGCAGGCTTAGCGGAGGCATGTGGGGATCGATGCCACGAAAGATCTTGCACGTGGCTCCTGACCGGTATAGTTTTAGCGTACCGATCCCGTAGGCACCGGCTGGAACCTTGGCCACCCGCCAACCGGAGGGACCGCCCATGGTTGCCATCGAATGGTCCATCGGCCCCGCAGCAGACCCCGCCGAATGGGTCGCGGCCTCCGGGCTCTTCGACTACCCGGTGACCGCGCGGCGTCCGGGAGTTCTTGGACATGCCGGGTCACCTGCTGCTGCTGGCCACCATAGGGAGTGGACGGGCCGTCGGTTTCGTCTCCGGTGTGCTGATGCGCCACCCCGACAAGGACCCTGAAATGTTCCTCTTTGAGTTGGGCGTCGACGATGCCTACAGGCGCCGTGTAATTGCCGTCGCGTCGATCCGTGCGCTGGCACGCCAAGCCGTGGACTTGGGCCGTGCGGGCATGTGGACCGGGACCGGGAGCGGGAATGCTGCGGCACTGGCTGTCTACACGTCCCTGGGTGCCACGGTGGACACCGAATCGGTGTTCATCGAGTGGAACGACCTGGCCGAGGCCTTCGCCCCGGATGTGGCACCCCGAACGTCCTCTTAGGGTTCCTCGGCGCGACTCTTAGTGCGAGCCGGGCACTTCTGCGTCACGTTCGGCGGCCGCCTGGCGCTCGAGCTCGTCGAGGTAAGCGTCCTCGGTGGCTTCATCGGTGGGACTGCCATCGCGCCGCACCAGCTTCTTGGGCCGCTTGCGCATCCGGTGGGCCTGATGCAACACCGGTTCCTCGCCGCGCAATGCCGCCTCGGCCCGTTCCTCACGGTCCTCGCGGTTGATCCGCGACTGTTGTTTCGCCGCATAGCCGAAGCCGATGAAGGCCAGCACGCCGAAGGCAAACCACTGCAGGGAGTAGGACAGGTGCGGTCCTTCGTCTTCCTCGGGGCGCAGCATCTGCGCAGGTGCCTCGGCCGGTGCGGGCGTTTCCAGATACATCAGCCCGTAACTGCCAGTGGAGATGTCGTAGCCCAACTGCTGCTCATAGGTGGGCAGGTCGATGGAGGCCAACTGCCCTTCGGGAGCGCCGCGGTCCAGTGTTGGCTCGGAGGCCTTGAGTCGCACCTGTACCTCGACGGTTCCTTCCGGCGGTGCAGGGACGGAGTCGGGGCGTCCGGCCTCGTCGTTGCCGATGGGCAGGAAGCCCCTGTCGACGATGACCACGGAGCCGTCGGTCGTGCGGAAGGGAACCAACACCTCGTAGCCCGGACGGGAACCGGAAATGCGGTTGCGGACCACCACGTCATCCTCGGGCAGGTAGCTGCCGCGCAGCGTCACCGGGGTCCATTTGCCGTCAGCGGGCAATTGTTCAAAGAACGCATCTGCCGCTTGGAATTCGATCGGCTCTGCATCGTAGTTACGCTGCACATGGGAGATCTCGGTGAGGGCCGTATCGCGCCGGTCCATCTGCCATTGGCCCAGAAAGACGAAGGTGGTAGCAAACAGGCAGACCAGCAACAGCCAGCCGATCCAGCGGGAGCTGGCCAGGAATCGATACACGCTGTGTTGTTCTCCTTAGGAGGCTGTGCCGGGGGTCTGCTCTTCGAGGGGCTGTCGCTCCTTGAAGAGCAGACGCTCGGTGAGGTAGTTTTCAAGCCAATCCGCGTGTTCGGCGCAGGCCAGCCAAATCTTTCGGCGTTCCGGGGCGTGGATCTTGGGGTTGTTCCACAGTAATTGCACCGCCGCGTCGCTGCGGCAGCCCTTTCGTGAACAGCGTGGGGGACCGGCCGGACCCTGGGGGCCACTGCCGCCGAGCGAATCGAAGATACTCATGTTGTCCCACCGGAGTGGCGGTGCCCGGGGGTCGGTTGCGCCGGCGTTGGGGGTTCTTCCATGAAGGCGCCATCAATGGTGGTGGGGGCCTCGGAAGGGAAATCTTCGGGTGCGTTAGCAAAGGACGTGGGTGCTTCATGATCCTGCGGATCTAGCTCGGCTGCGTTGCCTTCGGAGATCGTTTCCCCATCCTCGTTCACGGTGAACACCTCATCGTCCGGGCGAGTGGTTCCCGCAGCGCCGGTTTGGGCACCACGGTCCGTGGTCGTGCCGGAGGCTAGCAGGCGTGGCTCGTCGCCATCATAAAACTCCGCTCGGGGCTCACGTTTGGTGAGGTCAGCACCGCCGTTGGCAATGACCACGGCAATGTAGGGAAGCACAATGGCAGCGGCCAAGAATGCCCACTGCAGCCATCCGTGGACGAAGAAGGCAGCAATAAAGCAGGCCAGTCGCACCGACATCGAGATGGTGTATTTCATCACGCGGGAGTGCTGCTCCACGGCATGAGACTCTTGGGCCTCGGTGATTCTATGCACCGTTGGGTCTTGGTCAGGATGATGCTGATTTGTATGTGGCTCGCTCATGGTTCTTCCGTCGATCCGTCACCCATCATTGTCTCACCGACCTGTGCCGGGGCACGAATCCGGTGCTAGCTCGTGCAGCAAACACTCAGACTGCCGTCCTGCCGTCCGAGAAGACGGCCAGCGCTGCCCGCCGCCCGCACGTCGCGGGCAGTGCCAGCCCTGCCCGCGGGCTAGAATCGATGTCGACCCCAACCACCCCCGAACGTCCCCCACGGAGGATCCATGTCCGAAATCACCACCGGCCGCAGTGTGCTGGTCACCGGCGGCAACCGCGGCATCGGCCTGGCTATTGCCAGGGCCTTTGAAGCCAACGGCGACCTGGTCGCCATCACTTACCGCAGCGGGGAAGTCCCAGAGGGTTTGCTGGGAGTAAAGGCCGATGTCACCGACACCGCCTCCATCGATAAGGCTTTCACCGAGGTGGAGGCCGCACATGGACCCGTAGAGGTACTCGTCGCCAATGCCGGGGTCACTCGCGACATGCTGTTGCTGCGCATGAACGAGGACGACTTCAGCTCGGTCATCGACACCAACCTCACCGGTGCCTTCCGGGTGATCAAGCGCGCCTCCAAGGGCATGATCAAGAAGCGCAAGGGGCGTGTGGTGCTGATCTCCTCGGTTGTAGGCCTCTACGGCTCCCCGGGACAAATCAACTATGCCGCGTCCAAGGCCGGTCTGGTGGGCATGGCCCGCTCGTTGACCCGTGAATTGGGTTCGCGCGGGATCACCGCCAACGTCGTGGCTCCGGGGTTCATCAACACCGATATGACTGCGGCACTGCCCGAAGCCACCCAGAAGGACTACCTCTCCACTATCCCGGCAAAACGTTTTGCCGAGCCTGAAGAAGTAGCCAACGTCGTGCGCTGGATCGCCAGCGACGAAGCTGCCTACATCTCCGGCGCAGTCATTCCTGTTGACGGCGGTCTGGGTATGGGGCACTAAGCAGTCCTCACGTACTGGTTCACTCCCCGACGGGGGAGTGCCAGCACCAGGCGGTGGCCACCGTGATGAAAGCGGAAGCCACCGCCGTGTTCATTGGGCCCAGCACCGTAGGCATACAGTGCGGTCAGCTGCCCCGGGACTGCAGGCAGCACAAGCAGACGGAGATTCCACGGTGCCGGACCGTGTTCGACCGTCTGTTGAAATCCGTAGACAAAATACATATCTAGATCAATTTTCGACTTAGTCGCTTCCGTCCCGGGTTGCGCCAGGAGATCACCCCTCCGCACAAAAAGAGCCCCGACAAACGGGGCGAAGCCGCACAGCACCGAGTGCCACAAATCGGGGGACCGGGGGCTCTGGCGGGCAGCATTCCGGGTACGCGCTCTCTTCCAAATGTCGAGGTCGTCGCTGCAACCCAATAAACTGTTCTTGATACCGGCAAGTCGACGGGTGCAGCCGCACCTCGTAGCGGCCGGGCTACAACGGGAAGAAGACGCCATCATGGAAACCCTCAAGGATCGCCTCCGCGCAGACATGACTGCCCACCTCAAGGCCGGCAACAAAGTGGAGCTCACCACCGTGCGCAACCTGCTCGGCGAGATTAACACCCGCGAGAAGGGTGGCAAGACCCCGGTCGAGATGGATGACTCAGCAGTGATTTCGCTGTTGCAGAAGGAAGCCGCACGTCGTCGCGAAACCGCCGTTACCTACAAGGAAGCCGGCCAGGAGGATCGGGCTGCCGCCGAGGAGCAAGAAGCGGCTATCATCGAGGCCTACCTGCCCGCGGCGCTGAGCGAGGACGAGGCCAAAGCCATCGTCAGCGAGGCAGTAGCCACCCTTCGCGCCGACGGCTCCGAACTGGGCATGCGCCAGATGGGAGCGGTCATGAAGCTGGTCACCGAAAAAGTGGCCGGCCGCTACGATGGCAAGTCAGTGAGCAACATGGTGAAGGCCGAACTAGCCTGATTCTAAGGCTCTGGAGATAGTCCCATGCCCGGTGGCGGCATCTCCGAAAGGAGTGGCCGCCACCGGGTGTGGCACTGACGCTGGCCGTGGAGCGCGTGCGGCAGTGCCACGAGTAGTGAAACGCCCATGCGGAAATGCACCGGGCACAAGACGCGAGACGATGTGGGAGCTGGATGACTGGCTGGGCCGGAACAAACTGGCAATTCTTTGACGACGAGGACACCCAAACCCGGATCGGGGTTACCTTCGGCCTGGGACTACTCGACGAAGAGGTCGCCGCCACCGGCACCTTGTCACTGGTGTTATCCGCCCTACGCACCGAGTTGTCTCGCCCCGTCGAGTTGGGGCCCGGCCGCACCGGGTTCCCCGAGGTCATCGTCGAGCTGGGGACCGACACCGCTACGCTCCTGGTCCGCGGTGCCTCCCAGACTGCCGCAGCCGCCTGGCGCCGACTACCCAATCTCTTTGCCGGGTGGATCGTCACCGAACAGACTTCTCCGATTCGCCCGGAACACCCGGTCTGGCCCGCCGATCTGGTCCGTCGCACCGGCAGGAATGCTGCAGCCCTTGCCAGCGTGCAGGTCAGTGCAGCCGACGCACGAAATCGTGCCAGAGCCTTGTTGCCGCGGCTCGACCCGGGCGCAGGCAAGATCCGGTCTACATTTTTTACCACCGATGAGTCTCTCATTGGTGTCGGTTTTCGGGTCATCGAGAGCGCCCCGGGCCCGGTCCCCTCGAGCTGCTGGGCCGACGGCACCGAGAAGCTCTTGAATGGCCCGGGCCTCGGTGGCACAGGACCCGATTCCCCAGAGAAACCTGCAATCGGCAACGGGCGCGGAACCCTGCCTGCAGGCGAGGACTCGGTGTTGATCTCCACACTGGTTCCCCGCTCGGCCGCCGGCCTGGCCGCCGCTGAACTGCTGCGCACACAGCTGGCCGCGTGCGCAGCCAACGCGGGCCACGACCCGGAAGCCATCGGCATCGGGATGGTGGGCATCGGTGCCCAATTCTGCGTGTTCCTACTCTCCGAGACGGCACCGGGGACGGCCCGGCGGCGGGTGCTCCTGGAATTCGGGCGCAGCATGTCCATGGTCCCGGATTCCTGGGTGGACGATGCGGTGCAGGAAACCGCGGAGGGGATCTCCCCGAGGCTGGCCCGCGAACGCAGGAGTCTGGGACTCGACGACGACCAGGGGGCCGACGCGGCCCAGGTGCGCCAGGCGCTGATCGAAGCGACACACTGCCTGCATTTGTCCCTGGACCCCATCGAGAACCCAAGCGCTGTGACGAAGTCGTCCACGAAGGGCGCTGAGCGCATCTTCAGGCCGCTGGCTGGCGGCACCCCTCCCATGGACCGATCCACGACGTTGGCCCTCGCAGAGGATTCTGTGGCCCTGCGAACACGCTCGGGTGGCCACGGCGGAGGGACAATAAACGAGACGCTCATCAAGAGGGACAAGGCACTGGCTGTCTTGGTGGACCCGGCGGGGACGCTGGCGATCATCGATGACGACCAACAGGTGCTCTCGTTCCATCCGCTGCTGTTCAGGCGCAGCCGGCTGCTGCGGCAGCGCCTCGATACGCAATTGCATGGACTGCCGCACCTGGAAAACAACAACGATGCAGACCCCGCGGGCGTTTCTCGCCGCCGACGACGCGCCACGCGCCGGCCCCTGTGGCTGCTGGCCGGGGCGACGGTCGTGATCGGGTACCTGGTCGTCAGCAGTGTGCTATCGAACAGCGACGAACCGCAGGTGACCGAGCGGATCACCATCGGGCAGACGGCGCAACTGGGCAACGGAACCACGATCACCGCCACGGGGTTCGAGAAACAGCCGAAGGCTCCGGAGGATCTTGAATCACAGGTCGCAGTGCATGTACGATTCTGCGCCGGCGGGGATACCAGCTCCGGTGATTTTCGACCGGAAACCCAACGCAGCGTCTCGCCCACCGATTTCGGCATGTTCAACGAGCAGTCTGCCGCAGCACGGCTCATCGACAGCGACGAGCAACTACGCCGCGACACCCTGGCACAGGGCCAATGCGCCGTCGGGGATCTGGTTTTCAAGGGCGTCGGGCTCGCCGTGCCACGGCTCAGCTACACGAACTCCTTGGGCGACGACGTTATCTGGTACAGCACCGGACAGGTGCCCTCGGCACCGTGATCAGTCGCCCGCGCCACGCCGCGCTCGACTAGACTCATTTGGAGGATTCCTACAAGGACCTTGACCGGGGCAAGCTGGCAGGATTGAAGGCAGCGTCCGGCTTCTTGTACGGACTCCCCAACGCCGGTGCGCCGGCAAGGGACCAAAATTTTCACGCAGTGATGCACAAGGAGAGTAAATGACCGACCTCACGGGCAAGTCAGCAATTGTCACCGGATCTTCCCGGGGCATTGGTGCCGAAGTAGCCAAGAATCTAGCCGCACAGGGTGCCGGCGTAGTCATCAACTACCGCCAGAAGGCCCCGCGGGCCAACAAGATTGTTGCCGGCATCACCGAGGCCGGCGGCCGCGCAGTAGCCGTAGGCTCCGACCTGACCACCCCGGAGGGCCCGACCGCATTGGTTGATGCGGCCATCGAGAACTTCGGCTCGCTCGACGTGCTGGTGCTCAACGCCTCGGGCGGCATGGAATCGGGCCTCGGCGAGGACTACGCGCTGCGCCTGAACCGTGACGCGCAGGTCTCCATGCTCGAGGCCGCCACCGCAAAGATGTCCCCTGGCTCCCGCGTCGTCTTCGTCACCAGCCACCAGGCGCATTTCATCGACCAGGTTGAAACCATGGATGCCTACGAGCCGGTGGCCCGTTCCAAGCGCGCCGGTGAGCTGGCGCTGCGTGAGTTCATCCCGGCACTCGAGGCCAAGGGCATCGGCTTCGTGGTCGTATCCGGTGACATGATCGAGGGGACCATCACCGCGACGCTGCTGGACCGTGCCGAGCCCGGTGCCATCGAGGCACGCCGCGCCGCCGCAGGCAAGCTCTACTCCGTGGTGGAGTTCGGGGCCGAAGTGGCCGCGATGGTCACCGCCGATGTTCCCACCGGGCACACCGAATACGTGGGCGGGGCAGGGGACTTCCTGAAGAAGTAGGTTCCTGCTTTCCGGGTCGACATCCGGCAGGCTGACGACCGTGCATATGTTCCTCCCGATTGCGGAGGTGCGGATGCGCGGTCGTTGTTTTTGGCCGGAACCTTGCTGTGCGGCCGAAGACATCCTCCAGAGCACCCTGGTGACAGACGAAGAATGCGTTCCCACCCCGTCGAGGGGTGAGAACGCATTCTTGGTGGTGCTGTGTTAGGGAGCGGTTCAGGGCTTCTTGCCGCAGATGACCTTGTTCCATGGCTGGTAGGTCCAGGACTTGGTCTCCGCCGGCAGCGTCTTGTCCGCAGCTGTACGCGTGCGGGTGACATCGATGGAGAAGCCCTTCTTGCCTCCGCGTTCAGCCACGCAGCCGTCGGCCGGGTTGTAAGTGGTCTTCGGGTCGGTCAAGTTGTACTTGCCCGAGGACTTGGAACCGACCTTCCAGTACTCGGTGCTCCACAGGCGGGTATGGACCTCGCCGCCGCCGACCCAAGCCTCGATCATGACGGCATAGGGGGTGTTGTTCTTCCACGCCATGTCGATCTGGCCCTCCCAGAGGGTTGCCTCGCGGCCGGCCGGGTAGCGTTCGAACCAGCGGCTGTGCGGCTTGTGGGTGATGTCGTCGTAGCCGGCCAGGAAGCCTGCGTTGTACATCTGTGTGGAGATCTGCGACAAGCCGCCGCCGACGGCCGAGGAGGAGAAACCGTTGACGACCACGCCGGAGTCGTAATACCCGTTTGCGACGGTGATCGGGCCCAAGGCCTTCTCCAGCGAGAAGGTCTCGCCGGGCATCACGATCACGCCGTTGAGCCGCTTGGATCCGGCGAGGAGGTTCTTAGTGCGCACAGTGTCGGACGCGGGATAGGGGGAGGAGAAGTGCACAATTGATTCCTTCACGCCCAGCTTCTTGGCCTCCTCCGTGGTCAACTCGGGGGCCGTGGTGGCCAACTTCACCGTAGCGGTGCGGTCTTTGTCTTGGGAGGCGGCCAGCACCAGGGCGTCAAGCCCCTTCTCATCGATGGATTCACCGTTTTGCGAGGGAATGATCTTCGGCTTCCCGCCGGAGAGCACGATCTTCGCTTCCTTGGCAGTCGACTTGAAACCGTCGGCCCCGGCGCTTGCAGCCTCCGCCAGCTTCTTTGAATCCAGGCTCATGGACACCGCGTCGTCGGCGATCTTGAATGTTGCGGCGGACGCCAGTTGCTTGGGGCTCAAGCTAGCGCTGGATTTTCCGTCTGTCAGTTTGATCGGGTCAGCTACCAGCGGCTTGGCCGTCTCTTCCAAGGCCTTTTCCAGCGTGGCGGAAGACGTCTTGGGCTCCGTGAGGGTTGCCGGCAGCTCCAGTGGTTCCGCGGAGTCGAACCAGGAGTCGGTCACTGTGTCCACCGCCCCATCGATGTCCAAGGCGACGCCGGTGACGGGCTTGGTCAGCACGGGCTTCGCTCCGTCGAAGGCTAGCGTGCCCTCGGTAGTCTTTGTTGCGACCTTCGGGGCGAGCCCTTCCAGAGTGGCACGCAGTTTGGTCTCGTCCACGCTGAGCGAAGGTTCGATGTGAAGCTGCCCGGTGAGCTTTTGATAAAGGTTCACCGGGTTCAGGTCAAAACCGGTCAGTCCCTCCAAGGTCTGCTCGAGGTCCAGGCCCAGTCCGGCGTCCGCCGGCTTCAGCACCTCGTCCTTGCCGCCGACCGAGACCGCGATGTCCTTGGCTGCCTCGGGGGAGAGGTCTCGCTCGAGTTGGGTCCGTGCCTCATCGCTGGAGAGAGCTCCCACATTGATCCCGTGCACCGTGGTGTTCGCGGGGATCTGGGAGCCGAGATAGGCTGCGGCGCCGGCATAGAGACCGGCTGCCACCACCACGGTGGCACCGGTGATGATCCAACCGCGACGGGATTTGCGTTCCGGACCACGCTTGCGGCGGCCCACTTCTTCATTGTGCAAAACGACTAGTTCTCTTCCAACGGGTCACGGCGGCGAACCGTGGCATGGGTGGCGGCTTACCTGCCCGATGGGACCGGCCGCCTTCTGCATCATACCGGCGGTCTCCAAACGAAGGAGTAAATAACCGCCGGTCGTATCAAATCGTTATGAGATCCCCACCAGATCCGCAATGATGTCCAAGCGTGGCAGGTCAATGCGTGCATCTGCAGCATCGCGCAGCAGCGGTTTGGCGTTGAACGCAACCCCTAGGCCCGCAGCTTCCACCATGTCCAGGTCGTTGGCCCCGTCACCGGCGGCAACGGTGTGGCCGATTTCCACGCCTAGTTCCTTAGCCCAAGAGCGCAGCATCTCTTCCTTGTAAGCCCGATCGACCACCGTGCCGCTGACGGTTCCGCTCAGCTGCCCGTCGACGATGACCAGGTCGTTGGCGCGGGCAAAATCCAGCCCCAGGTCGGCGGCCAAGGGATCCAGGACTTGGGCGAAGCCACCGGAAACCACCGCGACATGGTGCCCGGCATTCTTGAAGGAGGCGATGAGTTCGGCCGCGCCGTCGGAAAGTTCCAGGCGTGCGCGCACCTCATTGATCACGGTGGCGTCGAGTCCCGCCAGCGTTGCCACCCGGGCGTGCAGCGACTGGGCAAAATCTAGCTCCCCGCGCATGGCCAACTCCGTCACGGCGGCAACTTCGGCTTCCTTCCCCGCATGGGCTGCCAGCAGTTCAATGACTTCTTGCTTAATAAGTGTGGAATCCACATCCATCACCAGCAACAGCTTCTTGGCATGCACCAGCTCCGCAGGAACTACGGCGATCGCGGTCCCGCGCAACTCGGGGTCCTCGGAACGGGCCAGCTGTCCATCGAGCGGGTTGACCAGGGCACGGAGCTGGCGGACGGAACCAACCACTTCCCAGCGTGCGCCTGTGCGTCCGATGCCGGTGAACGGCTCCTCGGAGAGCACCTCGTGGCCTGCCGCGGCCAGAGTGCGGCGCAGGCCCACAGGTTCGCTGAAGGAGGGGGAAGCGGAGTAGAAGACGATGAACGCGGTGGAATGCATTCCCATATTCTCCCGTGGCATGGGGCAACGGCCCAAAACGGGGTGGGGATTGTTGCGCCGTTGTGGCGTGGCCGGAGCGTCCCCTGAGCTTCGGTGCGCGGCATCCACCGGTGAAAGGCGCACTTTTCCCGCACCTGCACACCGTGCCGGGTTGGGCCAAAGGCGGGTCACTGGCCTAGTGTTTTACCCATGAATGAAGTGTTGGGCTTGGCCGACGTCTCCGTGGTGCGCGGACGCAAAGATTTACTGACCGATATCAACTGGCAGGTCAAGGAGGGCGAACGGTGGGTCGTGTTGGGACCTAACGGCGCAGGAAAGACCACATTGCTGCAGATCGCCGGTGCGCGCATGCACCCCACGCGCGGGCTTGCCGGGGTCTTGGGTGAGGTGCTTGGTGCGGTGGATGTCTTTGAGTTGCGCCCGCGCATCGGCTTGTCCTCGGCGTCACTGGCCAACCACATTCCCGAGCAGGAGAACGTCCTGAACGTCGTGCTGACTGCCTCTTATGGGATGACGGGTCGTTGGCGTGAGGCGTACGAGAAGCTGGACGAGCGCCGCGCCTTCACGCTGCTGCACGACTGGGGGATGTCGACCATGATCAATCGTCCCTTCTCCACCCTGTCGGAAGGCGAACGCAAGCGGGTACAGATCGCCCGTGCCTTGATGACCGACCCTGAACTATTGCTGCTTGATGAGCCCGGCGCCGGACTCGACCTGGCAGGGCGCGAGGACCTGGTAGCTCGGCTCAGCGAATTGGCTGCCGACGAGGAATCCCCGGCCATGGTGTTGGTCACCCACCACCTCGAAGAGATTCCCCCGGGATTCACCCACGTGCTGCTGATGCGCGAAGGCGGCATTGTTGCCGCCGGCCCCATCGAAGACACGCTCACCGAGGAAAATCTCTCTGAGACATTCAACATGCCGTTGAGCCTGCGGGCAGAGGGCGGCCGCTTCAGCGCGGTGGCCAAGCGCTAAGCACCTCATCTTGGGGTCGACGGTACGTGTCGCCGGCCCATGCTCCCGCGCCACCACCGTGCGGCGCGGGACACCTTGAACCAACAACCCAGGAGCGGTAGCCGGCGTGGACTTGTGGCGCGATATCATCATCTTTTTCGCGGGACTCTGGGCCGGAACCATCAACACCATCGTCGGATCCGGCTCACTGGTCACCTTCCCGGTGCTGGTGGCTCTGGGCTTCGCACCGGTCAACGCGGTGGTCTCCAACGCCATGGGCTTGATCGCCGGAGGCTTCTCCGGCGCCTGGGGTTACCGTCGGGAGGCCGCCACCGTCTGGCGGACGATGCTCAAGTTGGTTCCGGTGTCGCTGGTCGGCGGTCTGATCGGCGCCTACCTGCTGCTGCACCTGCCCGACACCGTCTTCGGCTACGTCGCCCCGGTGCTCATCGTGCTCGCGCTGCTGCTGGTGATCTTCCAACCTCGGCTCTCCGCCTGGGCCAAGAAGCGTCAGGCAGCCAGCGTTGGAGTCAACCCCGCCGAGGCCGACAAGGCGCAGATTGGCGTCGGACTCTACGTCATGGTGTTCTTCATCGGGATCTACGGCGGCTACTTCACCGCGGCCCAAGGGATCTTGCTCATGGCGGTATTCGGGATATTCCTGCACGCCTCCTTGCAGCAGTCCAATGCGATCAAGGTGATTCTGTCACTGGTGGTGAACATGGTCGCGGCAATCTCTTACCTGATCTTCGCTCCCGAGCGCATCCACTGGCCTGTGGTGCTGATGATCGCCGTCGGTTCACTGATCGGTGGGTTTATCGGGGCCAAGGTCGGACGAAAGCTTTCTCCGGGCTGGCTGCGCACCGTCATTGTGGTGCTGGGGATGGTGGCCCTGGTGAACATGGTCGCTAAGCTCTTCGTCGGATCCTGATGTCCCCGGCGGACCGTGCGGGTGAACCGGGCGGGGCATGAACAGGTGGCCGCGCGCGGCTTGATTCTGCTGCGTCCGGGCGTTGATTCGCTGAATGTGGCATCGCCATCGGCCTTCGCCTTTTCGGGAAGATTCTCCGCGTTGCCGAGCTCTTCCGGAAGCCGGCGCGGGCCGAAGGTCAAGCCATGTGGCAAATTGTGGATTCCTTGGTCGGTTCCGCTACACTGGAACGTCGGCTTCGTGATCCCACAAGCCGGTTTGGCACATTTGGTTGCTGGCAAAATCCAGTGACGTGAACAAAGGTTTTTCCATGAAGGCTGATATCCACCCGAAGTACAACACGATGGTGTTCAACGACCTCGCCTCCGGCGAAAAGTTCTTGACCCGTTCGACCGCCACGAGCAAGAAGACGATCGAATGGGAAGACGGTAACACCTACCCGGTCATCGACGTCGAAATTTCGGCTGCCTCGCACCCGTTCTACACGGGCAAGCAGCGCATCATGGACTCGGCTGGCCGTGTCGAGCGCTTCAACGCACGCTTCAAGGGCTTCGGCGGCAAGAAGTAGTCCTTCGCCCCACCCTTTTGCACACGGGATCCTCCTTGACGGGAGGGTCCCGTGTTGCGTTAACGGCCCGCTGCGGTGTTTTGTGCAAAACACCGCACCAGGCCGGTGACTAGGATGGAGTACATGAATCACGGCTATACACATCATGGTGAATACAAGGTTGTCGGCGGCAAATTGGTGGTCGTCGACCTATCGGTGGCCGACGGGGTGATCGCCATCGCGTCACTGAACGGGGACTTCTTCCTGGAGCCCGACGAAGCGCTGTTTGACCTGAACGAGGCGCTAGTCGGCCTGCCGGAGAACGTCGAGCATGCGGTGGTGCGTGATGCAGTGCTCAACGGGCTGCGTGAAGGTGCGGTGATGTTCGGTTTCGATGCCGATGCGGTGGCCCGCACCGTCCGCCGGGCCCTGGGTCACGCGACCGCTTGGGCCGACCACCGCTGGGAAGTCATCGCCCCGGTGACCATGCCCATCATCGAGAACGTGGCCCTTGACGAAGTCTTCGCACGCCAGGTTGCCTCCGGGGAACGCGGCCCGAGCCTGCGCATCTGGGACTGGAACGACTCCGGGGTGGTAATCGGCTCCTTCCAGTCGGTCCGCAATGAGGTCGACACGCAGGCCGCTGCCGAACATGGCATCCAGGTCATCAGGCGGATCAGCGGGGGAGGCGCGATGTTCATGGAGGCTGGAAACTGCATCACCTACTCGCTCTACCTGCCCACCTCGCTGGTCGATGGGATGAGCTTCGCGGACTCCTACCCGTTCTTGGACGCCTGGGTCATGGAGGCGCTGGCCTGCATCGGGGTCAAGGCACATTACAAGCCGTTGAACGACATTGCCACCGACGCCGGAAAGATTGGCGGGGCAGCACAAAAGCGTCTGGCCGGCGGCGTCGTGCTGCACCACGTGACCATGAGCTACGACATCGACGCGGAGAAGATGCTGAAGGTGCTGCGCATCGGCCGCGAGAAGATCTCCGACAAGGGCATCGCCTCCGCCGTCAAGCGCGTGGATCCGCTCAAGAGCCAGGCGCACCTGGCCAGGAATGAAATCATCGACGCCATGATTGACACCTTCACCCGGCGCTACAGCGCCACCGTCGGCGGGATCGACGAGGCAACACGGCAGGCCACCCGCGAGCTGGTTGACTCGAAGTTCGCCACCGAGACCTGGACCGCGCGCGTCCCTTAGCCGCGCAGGCTCCCGGACAGCTGGGCCTTTCTCCGGTAGAAAACAACTAGGGCCCGTTCCTTATAAAACAAGGAACGGGCCCTGGCGTTAGGCCCAGCGGGGCCGGGGTTACTGGGGGCGTGGATCAGGCGAAGGCCAACTCGGTGTCCCCGCGCAGTAATCCTGCATCCTGCCACGAGGCCAGAACCGCGCAGGTGATCGCGGCGGAGCGTTCGGCGGCGTCATCGACGTGGGTGAGGAAGTCGGCATCGGAGGCCGGTCCGCAAAGGTCGGAGATCCCCCTGATGGCCAGGAACGGGGCGCCGAATGACGTGCAGGTCTGGGCGATCGCCGAAGATTCCATGTCGGTGGCCAGGGCACCGGCGAACTGCTCCTTGATCACGGCGGAGCGTTCGTGGCCAACAAAGGAATAGCTGGAGACCATCAGTCCGTGGTGCACGGTTTCCACGGTGCCGTGGCCCGGGGTACCGATGTTGCTGGCATCCAGCAGCACTTCGGGCACCAAGGAGGCCTCGGGCATGCCCGGGACCTGTCCGAGCTCGTAGCCGAAGGCCCGCGCATCGGCATCGGCATTGATGTTCTGCGTACCGATGACCACGTCACCCACCCGCACCAAATCGCCCAGCCCGCCGGCACTGCCGGCGCTAATGACCAGGGGAGCCGGAGCCTCGGGGGCTTCGTACTGTGCCCGCAGCAGTGCCGCCGTGGCCGCGGCGGAGGCGTTGACCAGACCGATTCCGCCCCTCACGAACAATGTATTGAGCCCGCCCAGGGTGCCGGTGCGCTGGACCGAGTTGCCCACCGCCACTTCCTCACCCACCTCGCTGGCTCGCTGCAGGAAGGGAAGGGTTTCTTCTTCCATGGCCGTGATGATCACGACGTCGATCGGGCTCACGCGGTGACCTGTTCCCAGGCTTCGCGCTGGGCCAGGAAGGCCCGGGCAGCGTCCTGTGCCCCGGCAAGTGAATGGTTTGCGCCCCAACCGCACTGGATCTCGTTCGCGGCCGGTACCTCGGTGGCCTTGAGCACGTCGGTGAGTGTCGCTTCGATCAATGCCGCGGTCGCGGTGACATCCGGCTCGCCCTCCAAGATCAGGTAGTAGCCGGTCTGGCAGCCCATGGGAGAGAAATCGATCACGGAGTCCGAGTGATTGCGGGAGGATTCGGCGAAGAGGTGCTCCAGGGAGTGGATCACATCCATCTCAAGGTGCGCCACGTTTGGCTGGGTGAAACGCACGTCATATTTGGTAATCACGTCCCCCTGCGAGAGCTGTTTGCGGTCCGCGACGCGCACGTAGGGTGCGGCAACCGTGCGGTGATCGAGGTTGAAGGACTCAACGTTCATGCGTTCAGTGGTCATGGTTGTGCTTTCCTGCCGGGGTTTAGTCGCCGGGCCAGCTCGGGCGCGGTTAGTGCAGCTCCCATTCTATCCGGCGGGCGCTGGGAGGCGCTGCTCGGCTCCCAGCGCCCGGTTGGTGGAAGCGTTCCTCGAAACGGAGGTCACGGTCCGCGGGCCCGGTTTCGGGAGTTCCGAAACCGGGCCCGCGGTGGTATCTCCGGGAATCTCTGGGAAGAGCGGGCTCAGGGCCAGGTTATCCGCGGAAGGTGACCAGTTTGCGGTTGACGAACTCTTCCATGCCGTACTTGCCCAGTTCGCGGCCAACCCCGGAGCGCTTCACGCCGCCGAAAGGTAGCTCGGCGGCCGACCCGCTGGTCTGGTTGATCGAGACCATTCCTACCTCAAGCTGCCGGGCAATGGCGTGTGCCCGGTCCATGTCCTCGGTCTGGATGGAGGCGCCCAGCCCGTAGGCGGAGCTGTTGGCCAGCTCCACGGCTTGTGCATCGCCGGAGACCTTATAGAGCACGGCCACGGGTCCGAAGAGCTCCTCGGCGTAGGCCCGCATGTCCTCGGTGACATCGGCCAGCACGGTGGGAGCGAAGAACGATCCGTCGCCTTCCAGCGCTGATCCGCCGGCGAGTACCGTGGCACCCTTATCGATGGCGTCGGCGACCTGGGCGGCCAGCCCATCGCGGGCCGCGACGGAGGACAGCGGGCCCAGGAAGGTATCCGGGTGTGCTGGGTCCCCGACCTTGATGCCGGCGACCGCACCGGTGAAATTCTCCACGAACTCGTCGTAGACCGATTCATCGACGATGATGCGCTTGGCGGCATTGCAGGCCTGCCCGGTATTGCCGAAGCGCCCGAACATCGCCTGCTTGGCGGCGCGCTTGATGTTGGCGTCGGCCAAGACCAGGAATGGATCCGAGCCGCCCAGTTCCAGCACGACCTTCTTCAGGTTCCGCCCGGCGATCTCGGCCACGGCCGAGCCTGCGCGTTCGGAGCCCGTGAGCGAGACGCCCTGGATGCGGGGATCGGCGATCACGCCGGCGATCTGCTCGTTGGTGGCGAACACGTTGACATAGGCACCGTCCGGGGCCCCGGCGTCGATGAAGAGCTGCTCCATGGCCAGCGCGGATTCGGGGCACTGCGGGGCATGCTTGAGCATGATGGTGTTGCCGTTCATCAGGTTTGGCGCGGCAAAGCGGGCGACCTGGTAGTACGGGAAGTTCCACGGCATGATGCCCAGCAGTACACCCACGCCCTCCTTGCGGATCACCGCGGTACCGCCGGCAGCGACCTCCAGTTCCTCGTCCTGCAGGAACTTGGCGCCGTTGGCCGCGTAGTAGCGGTAGATCGAGGCGGTGATATCGATTTCCTTGCCGGACTGGAAGATCGGCTTGCCCATTTCGCGGGTGATGATCGCGGCGAGCTCGTCGCGGCGTTCTTCGTAGAGGTCCGCGACGCGGTTCAGCAGAGTCGCGCGTTCGGAGATCTCCGAGCTGTTCCAGGTGCCGAAGGCAGCATGGGTGCGGTCCAGGGCGGTCTGGATGTTGGCATCTGTGGCCGTGGGGTAGCTGGCCTCGACGATGCCGGTGGTGGGGTTGGTGACTGCATAAACACTCATGGGCACTCCTTGAAACGGCAGAACATGGATACCTTCCACCGTATGCCACGTGTGTGACCGATCACCAACCGGCCCCCTGCTGGTGGCGAGCCCAAGCTAGTTTGACGGCAGCACACAGAATTCGTTGCCGGAGGGATCTTGGTAGACCCTCCAAGGAAGCTCTCCCCAGTTCGGGTGCAATTCCTGCCCGCCGCGTGCACCAATTTCGGAGGCCACCGCGTCGGGATCGTCGTCTGCTTCCAAGCGCACATCAAGGTGCATCCTGTTCTTCGGTCCCGATTTGGCTGCGGGTTCTTGGGACACTGAGAGCAGCGGTCCGCGCAGCGTGGGGTGGCGAAGGGTTTGTGGGTGAAGCGCCATGGCGTTCCATCCCGTCAGCCAGGCCCAGAATTCTGTATCCCGGTCCGGATCGGCGCTCTCCAACCGAAGGGAGGCGATGGGCCCGGTGTTCAGGTAGGCGGAGCCGTTTTTCAGCACAGAGAACGTGTTGGATTCCGGATCTTCCAGATCGACGCGGGAGGCATCTCCCTGCCTGGTTCCGGTACCCGTGCCGATGGCTCCCAGTCCCAGCGCCGCGGCAACCATCGAGTTTGTTTCCGCACCGCCGAGTACGTCTAAATGCAGCCTGCCTGGATCCTTGGGTGCCTCGGGAACTGGTTGGAAGCACAGATCCAGAGCCGGTCCGCCGGGCACCGTGAGACGGGTTTCGAACCCTTCTGCTGAGTCGGTGAGCTGCTCGCAGCCCAGTAGATCCTGCCAAAACAGTCCAACGAGTCGCGGGTTTACGGCGTCGAATACGATGTTCTCCAAATACATGGGGCCAAGACTACGCCCGGGTGGATCGGATGTTTAGGCATCCGGCACCCTGGCCGGAGCCGATGCCGGGCCCGTATCCGGGTGGGGGGAAGCACTGGGTCAAGAGCGCAGAAGGCGCACGTGCACGGCGCCTTCGCCTTGTTGCGACTCAGCGACGCGGTAGCCGCCCTCGGCCCAGTTGCCGGTGAACAGCCCTTCACCAGCGCCCAGCGGCACCGGGGCAAATGCCTAGTGCAGCTGGTCGATCAGGCCCGCGGCCACCGCCCAGACGGGCATGGTGGGTGAGGACGAAATCGTCATGCCCGTAGGGCGGGGATTCGCCCTACCAGCCGCGCTAGAAACGGGACTCGTTGTCGGCGTCCCAGGGTCCGCCGATCGGCCCGAAAAGGTTCGTTCCCCTGACGATCAGGCCGATGCCCGCGTCACCGGCCCGCAGCCACGCACCTACTGTCCCGGTACTCCCTCCTGCTTCGCCAATGCACTCGCGCCAAGAGACGGTGGGGAAGGCCCACCCGTACAGCTCCATCCCACGCACTCCGAACGGTTGACCGATGCCCTAGTCGATGCCTGCGCCGTAGCCGTCGATCGAGACGCTGAAATTGTGAACCCTGCCCCGTGCCATGGTTGCCTCGCCTTCTTCCGTGTGCCGGAGGGTTGTCACCGCGATGGCGCAGGCGCGTTATGAAGCCCGGAATACGTTCAGCCGGTGCGCGCGGCATTCTCCGGCGGCTTCCCTTGTGCCGGGAGGGTCCTGCGGAATAACGTGTGGACATGGACCTACGCCTGCAAATCACCGTTGACAGCGTCAATCCCCACGAGCAGGCCGTATGGTGGGCCGAAACCCTGGGCTGGACGGTAGAGCCTAGCGACCCGGATTTCATCCAGCAGATGATCGACGAGGGTCATGCCACAGAGGACGAAACACTGATCTTTGACGGGCAGCTGGCATGGAAGGCTGGGGCCGGAATCTGTCCGCTGGACCAGCTGGGAAAAGTACCGCGACAACGGATGCTTTTTCAGCTGGTGCCCGAGTCCAAAACCGTCAAGAACAGGATGCACCTCGACCTCCATCTGGGTGACCGAGAAGGTACGCGCGCTCAGTTGTTGGAGCGCGGGGCAACGTTCCTGCACGAGGAATCCCAGGGCCCCTTTGCTTGGTACACGCTGGCTGACCCTGAGGGTAACGAGTTCTGCATTTCCTGATCCGGCACCGGCACTGCGCCGAATCGCTGCCGGTGGCGGGGGATTATCGCGGTCGGCTTCGAGACGGCCTGGTGCTTGTTGCGCCGCTGCTCAGAACATGCCCAGTCACGGTCCGCGGGCATGCGCCCGCCCCGTTTGCGCTGCCATGGAGATAGCCCAGGATGAATTCCTGGGGCACTGTTTGACCGGGTGAGGGAAGGGTAGCTGGCAATAAGGGCCACGTGGGAGAGCTGTTTTGTTAGTTTTCACGGACCGCTGGACGGCTTTGCGAGTTTGCGCCTGAAAGATTCCTCAAAACTTTTTCCCTGCCCACGGGTCCATTAGTCCACTAATGGACTATGGTTGAGTCATGTTCACCGACGATCGACCGATTTTCCAGCAACTTGCCGACCTACTGGCCGACGACATTGCCGCGGGCGTCTATCCCGAGGGGGCGGCGATCCCTTCGGCCACCGACCTCGGCGTTTTCTTTCGCTTAAATCCGGCCACCGTCAGCAGGGGAGTCAATCTCCTGGTGGATAGGGGCGTGCTCTTCAAAAAGCGTGGAGTGGGCATCTTTGTTGCCCCCCAAGCGACGAACGAGTTGCGGCGCCGCAGACACGACGGTTTCGAAGCGAACTACATCGAACCGATGCTGCACGAGGCAGCTCTGCTGGGTATTGATCCGGCAACCATCTGCCAGATAATTTCCAACCGAGTAAAGGACAAATCATGAGCAACGCGATCGAACTACGGGACGTCACCCGGAAATTCGGCCGGGTCTCCGCAGCGGATTCCATGGACTTCCATGTTCCCGCCGGCTCGATCACCGGCCTGCTGGGCCGCAACGGTGCCGGAAAAACCACGGCCATGGCCATGATCTCCGGTCAGGACCGACCCAGTAGTGGAAGCGTCGAGGTGCTGGGCGGGAACCCCTTCGAGAACTCGGAGATCCTGCGGAACATCACCTTTGTGCGCGATAACCAGCGCTATCCGGACGGCTACAAGCTGCACCACGTACTGCGGATCGCCCCGGATTTCGCGCCGAACTGGAGTACGGAAGTCGCCGAAGAGCTCGTGGAACGGCTGCATATCCCGTCACGGGTGCAGATCACCAAGTTTTCCCGCGGCCAGGTCTCTTCGGTGGCCATCGTGCTGGGCCTGGCATCCCGAGCTGCTGTGACCCTTCTCGATGAGCCTTACCTCGGGCTGGATGTCACGGCCCGGGCCACCTTCCACGAGATGCTACTGCGCGACTTCGCCGAACATCCGCGCACGGTGCTGCTCTCCACGCACCTGATTGAAGAGTCCGAGCGGATGCTGGATCGGGTGGTGATCGTGGACCGCGGCAGGACGGTGGTCGAATGCGACGCCGAGGAAGCACGGAAGCTAGCCTTCACCGTGAGCGGTGTGCCCGATGCCGTGGACGGGTTTAGCGCCGGTTACCGGGTGCTGCGCAGCCAGGGCGTTGGCGGGTTGAAATCCGTAACGGTGTCCGGAACATTGGACGGATCCGCCGGGGAGAAGGCTGCACGACACAATGTGCGCCTGGCCCCGGTGTCGCTACAGGACCTCGTAGCGGCCCACGGGGAAGCAGAAACCACCGAGCAGAGCATGGGAGCCATGTCATGAATCCGATCATTGCGGCAGCCAAGCTGCACCTGAACAAACGCGAGTTCACCATACTGGTGCCGCTGTACTGCACGGCGCTTGCCGCGGTACTCTCAGCGCTGATTTCGTTCTTGTTCCTCCGTGCCGGCAGCGTTCCGGGGTCCGATGCCTGGGTGGATTCCTCCCGGGCGAACCCGGCCATGCTCTGGGCGTTGGCCGGCTATCTGGGCTACTTGGGTGTGCAGTCCGTAGCGACTACCTTCCCGTTTGCGCTGACCCTGGGAGCGACTCGCAAGTCGTTCACCGCCGGGACGCTGCTCTGGATGCTGCTGATGTCCGCGTACCTGACGGCGGTCATGGCAGTGCTGGCCTTCATCGAGGTCAAGACCGATCACTGGTTCTCCGGCTTCTACATCTTTGATGTGAACCTACTCGGTGCCGGGGACCTAGGCAGGCTGATTCCCACGGTCTTTCTGGCCACGTTAACGCTACTGTCTGCCGGCGGGGTCTTTGCCGCGGCCTGGGTCAGGTACGGTTCACTCGGACCGGCGGTGCTAGCTTCGGCGATCGGCATCGTGCTGATCATTGCGGCGATCATCTTGGTCCCGAGTGCCGCCGAGATCTTCGCCGGGTTCCGCCAGTGGTGGTTGGCTGTCGCCGCTGTGGCGGTCATCGCGATGTCCTTGGTGGGCACTTGGCTGCACCTACGCCCGGCAATCGTGCGCTGAGCACTGAACCCGAACACGCAGAGCGGTCCCCGACAGGAAACTGTCGGGGACCGCTCTGCGTTGGCTACTAGGGTTGGGTATTAGACCGCGGTTTTTTGCTGCGTCGAGACCCGTTGGGCCGCCAGTGAGCGCACCAGGTGGTCGCGCTCCTCGAGCAGGATCCTGCGTAGTGCGCGCGGAGCTTTGGGGTGCTCGTGTAGCCAGGTATCTACCTGCCCAACCACCGGGTGGGTGCCCTCGGCGGTGAGATCCTGGGCGCTGGGGAAGAGCCCGGAGATGACACGGGTGGCCATTCCGATGCTCATCGACTCCCAGATCTCCTCCAGCGCCGGCCAGTAGCCGGCGTAGTGGCCATCGAGCAGCTCGTGGGTGCCCAGCAGGAAGCCGGCTGCGGTGGAGGAGATCGCCTCGTTGGACAGTGCGCTTGAATCTGGATTTTTTCCACTGAGCACCGCGGTAAATGCTGCCTCCTTGACCTCCGGATCCGGGCGGGCAGCCAGGGCCAACAGACGCCCGGCGGTAGCCACGGCAGAAGGATGTGCCAGGGCGTCGGCTTCCAAACGGGCCAGTGCCGCATCATCCAGGGTTCCCGAGGCGGCTTTGGCGGCCCACAGGGACCAGCGCAGCGCTTCGTCCAGGATCAGACCCTCGTAGCGTGGTTCCCCGGCCAGCAGCGCATCGACAAATTCCCCTGCCACCGCGCCGCGGGCCAGCACGGCCAAGGCACGGGCCGCGGCAATCTGCGCGTCGCTGCCCGGTGCCGCGGTTTCCAACCAGCCGGTGACGGCCTCGGCCAGGGCCTGACGCTCGGCGGAGCGCTGGTCGGCGGGCAGGTAGTGGGTGATCGCGGTGGTGGCCTGGGCCACCAGTTGGGTGAATACCCCCACCTCGGTGACGGCTCCGGCGTGGGCGCGGACCGCTGCCAGGAACTCGGTGGCCGGCAGCTTCGCGTCGCGCACGCTGTTCCACAGGGCAGCCCAACAGGTGGCGCGGGCCAGCGGGTCGGCCAGGGTGCCCAGGTGGCCCAGCAACGTGGCCAGCGAGACCTCATCGAAGTCCACCATGGCGTAGGTGTCATCGCCGTCGTTGGGCAGGATCAGATCCGGGCGGCGGAGCCCGGTGAGGAAGGGCAGCTCGATGCCCTCACCGGTGAGTTCCACCCGATGAGAGGCGGTGCGGGTCAGCTTGCCGTCGATGACGTCGAACAGGCCCACGTTTAGCACATGGGGGTGCCTGATGGCGGCCCCGCTGACCGGGTCGGCGCCCGACTGGGTCAGGCGCGCGGCGCTGATCTTGCCATCGGCTTCACAAAGGGTGATGCCTAGCCGCGGGACCCCGGCGGTTTTCAACCAGGCATCGGCCCAGGCGCCCATATCCCGGCCCGATGCGGCTTCCAGCGCGGTGAGGAAGTCGCTCAGCGTGGTGTTGGCGTATTCGTGGGTGCGGAAGTAGCTGCGGGCCGCGTCGCGGAAGGCCTCGGCGCCCACATAGGCGGCCAGTTGCTTAAGCACGGACGCGCCCTTGGCGTAGGTGATGCCATCGAAGTTCTGCTTGGCCGCCTCCAGATCGGTGATATCCGCGACGATCGGGTGGGTGGAGGGCAGCTGGTCGGCCACATACGCCCAGCCCTTGCGGCGGTTGGCGAAGGTGGTCCAGGCGGTGGTGAATTCGGTGGCCTGCGCGTTGGCCAGGGTGCCGATGTAGTCGGCGAAGGACTCCTTGAGCCACAAATCATCCCACCAGGCCATGGTGACCAGGTCGCCGAACCACATGTGCACCATCTCGTGCATCAGCGTGTTGGAGCGGGCCTCGTACTGGGCCTCGGTGGCCCGCGAGGTGAATACGTACTGCTCGGTGAAGGTGACCAGACCGGGGTTTTCCATGGCGCCGAGGTTATATTCGGGGACAAACGCCGAGTCGTACTTGCCCCAGGGGTAGGGGTAGTCGAAGAGCTCGTGGAAGTAGTCCAGGCCGCCCTTGGTTAGTTCCAGGACATTATGCGCGTCGAAGTGCGGTTCCAGCGAGGCGCGGCAGGTGGCGTTGAGCGGAATAACCAGCTCGGTGCCGTCCTCTAGGGTTCGGGTGTAGGTGTCGGTGGCCACGAAGTAGGGTCCGGCGAGCACCGTGGTGATGTAGGTGGAGATCGGCAGGGTGGGTGCGAAGTGCGTGGTGGAGGTGCCGTCCCCGTGGGCGTCGACGCGCGAGGGGGACTGGTTGGAACCCACATGCCAGCCCTGCGGGGCTCGCACCACAAAGGTGAAGGGAGCCTTCAGATCGGGCTGTTCGAAGTTGGCGTAGACGCGGCGGGCGTCGGCCGGTTCGAACTGCGTGTAGCAGTAGGTGGCCCCGTCGGCCGGATCGACGTAGCGGTGCAGTCCCTCGCCGCTGCGCGAGTAGCTCGCGTGCGCATCGATGATCACGGTGTTGGGCGCCCCAGAGCCCTGCCTCAGGCCGGTGAGCTGGATGCGGGAGCCGATCACTGCCCGTGCCGGATCCACCGCTGCGCCGTTGAGCGTGATCGACTGCACCGATTCGTGGATGAAGTCCAGGAACGTGTCGGTGGTGCCATCCGCTTCAAACTCGATGGTGGTCTTGGACCGGTAGCCGGTGACCTCCGGATCCTGCGCGGCGCCGAGGTCCAGCTCCACCCGATAAGAGTGCACCTTCAGGGTTTGGGCACGCCAGGCGGCCTCGTCGCGGGTGAGGTTTTCATTTTGGCCGGAGTTTCGTCGCATGTGATCCACCAGACCATTCAAACATGAAACGAGCGTTTGACAAATGGTGGGTGCCCCGCGGCCCGGCACTCGGCACCCCGCGTATGGCTTAACGGCGAAGGTGCCACCACCCCCGGGTTCAACGGGAATGGCGGCACCTCACATGCTTGACGCCTGCGTGCGGCCTAGGCCTCGACGCGAGCGGTTCCCTCGGCGTCTTCCGCGTGCTCAACACCGGTGTGCGGGTGCTGGCGTTCAAGCTTGGCACCCTCCACATCGATGTCCGGCAGGATTCTCTCCAGCCAGCGAGGCAGCCACCAGGCCTTGTCGCCGGCTAGGTGCATCAGCGCCGGGATCAGCAGCATGCGCACCACAAAGGCATCCAGCAGCACGCCGAAGGCCAATGCGAATCCGATCGGGCGGATCATCGCGCTCTCGGCGAAGATGAAGCCGCCGAAGACCGAGATCATGATGATGGCCGCGGCAGAGACCACCGCACGTCCTGCCCGCACCCCCTTGATGACCGCCAGGCGAGCCGGGGCGCCGTGGACAAATGCCTCGCGCATCCCGGTGCCTAGGAACAGCTGGTAGTCCATGGCCAGCCCAAACAGGATCCCGACCAGAATCGTGGGCAGGAAGCTGAGGATCGGGCCCGGGGTGTCCACCCCGAAGATCGCCGAGAGCCATCCCCACTGGTAGATGGCCACCACGCCGCCCAATGCCGCGTAGTAAGACAGGATGAATCCTAGGGTGGCGATGATCGGGACCAGGATGGAGCGGAACACCAGCAGCAGGATCAGCATCGAGAGTCCGACCACCACCATCAGGTAGAACGGCAGCGCGTCGGAGAGCTTCTCGGAGATATCCACGTTGCCGCTGGCTGAGCCGGCGACCCCGATGTCATAGGTGCCTTCCAGCGGGGAGAGATCACGCAACGAGTGCACCAGCTCTTCGGTCGATTCGCTGGTGGGTCCCTCGGCGGGGATGACCTGGAAGGCTGCCACGGTGCGGTCCGTGGACGTCCCGGCCGGTGCGACGGCAATAACGTCGTCCTGGGCGAACAAAGCCTCGGCGATGCGCATCTGGTGGGCCTGGGATTCTTCTTCGGTGGGTGAGCCGGGCAGGTCGGCCACCACCAGCAGCGCACCGTTTTGGCCCTCGCCGAAGTTTTCGGAAATCGCGGTGTACGCCCGGTACTGCGTGCTTTCCTGCGACTCAGAAGAGCCGTCGGGCAGGTTCAAGCGCAGGTCAAGGGCGGGGGTGGCGATGACCAGGAGCACCGCGACAGAGGCAATCGCGGTGAGGATCGCGACGGCGCTGGACATCGGCCGCACGCGGGTCTTGGGTGCGTGTGCCGCACCGGTGGTGGCGCCGGCGGGACCGGTTGCCAGGGCCGCGCGTTCCTTGCGGCTGAGGATCTTGGTTCCCACCAGCGAGAGCAGTGCCGGGGTCATCGTGATGGCCACCAGCACCGCGATCAGCACGCTGGCGGCGCCGACCGAGCCCATCAGCCCCAGGAACGGGATGCTGGTGACATTCAGTGCCAGCAAGGCGATGAAGACCGTGGCTCCGGCGAAGACCACGGCATTGCCCGAGGTGCCGTTGGCCAGGGCGATGGATTCGCGGACCTCGTAGCCGTCCTTGAGCTGGTGTCGGTGGCGGTTGATGATGAACAGCGAGTAGTCGATGCCCACGGCCAGGCCGAGCATCAGGCCCAGCATCGGGGTCACCGAGGACATTTCCAGCACACTGGAGAGCGAGAGTGCACCGAGCGCGCCGATGCCGACGCCGACCAGGGCGGTCAGTAGCGGCAAGCCGGCGCCGACGAAGGTGCCCAGCATGAGCACCAGGACAATGCCCGCAACGACCAGCCCGATGGCTTCGCCGGGGCCGAAGATGCTCGGGACGCCCTGGGTGATCTCCGAGGAGAAGTCGAACTGGACGCCATCGACGGTGGCATTGTCGAAGAGTGCGACCAAGGCGTCCTTGGTGTCCTGCTCGATGTCCATTTGGGCTTCGGTGAAGACCACCATGGTGATGGCCGCGGCACCATCTTCTGAGACCGTGCGGATTTCGGTGGCCATCTCCAGCTGTGATGCGCCCTGGTCGAGCTTGGCCGATTCCTTCTCCAGTGTGGAGCGGTTCTCTTTGAGCTCCGTGCGCCCGGCTTCCAGTTTCTTGGCTCCGGCGTCGAGTTGCGCCTGCTGCTTGTCGAGCTCGGGCTTGGCCTGCTGATACATGCCCGCGGCACGCGCCTGGGCGATCGCGGCATCCAGCTGCTCCTGGCCTGCGGCCAGTTCCTGCTCCGAGCTGTTCAGCTGCGTGTCGCCGGCCTCGAGCTGAGTGCGGGCATCGGCCAGCTTTTGCCGACCATCCTTGATCGCTTGTGCTGACTCAGCGCGTTCCGCCTCAGTGGCAAATGGATCGATGACGGTTTCGATGCCGTCGATCTTGGCAGCGTCGGCCGTCAGGGTTCCGATGGCCTTTTCCTGCGCATCGGTGAATGGCTTGCCGTCGGTGCTCTGCGCCACGATGTTTCCGGTTCCCCCGGAAGCGGAGGGCAATTCGGCCGCAAGCCTGTCGGTCACTTCGGCGGTGGGGGTTCCGGGGATCGACATGCTGCTCGAGAGGGTTCCCCCGCCGATGGCAAATGCGAGACCGGCCACCAGCAGGACCGCAAACCATGCGGCAATGATTTTTCGTGCGTGGCGCGCTGATCCGCGTCCCAGACGATAGAGAAGTTCGGCCATGATGTCCTTCAAGTTGGTCAAGCGGGAGAAAAATGGAGGGACGGCGATTAGCGCGCTCCGAAGCCCGTTTCAAGGGTTTCGAGCAGGGTCTGAACGAGTCGATTCCAGTGATTGCGGGTTTCCGCGGTGTCGAAAGCACCGCAGAGGGTGAACCACTGTTGATAGATCACCAGCAGGCCGCTGGTCAGCGATCCAACCAACAGATTGATCAGCAGCGCATCGGTTTCCGGGTGGCGCTTTTTCATCTCCGCGGCGAGGCCCGTACTGATTTCGGTGAACGTTCGGGCGGCCATCAGCGTCTGCTTGGGGGTCGGCTCGGTATTGTCGCCGCCCAGCACGCGGGTCAGATAGACCATGGGCGGGACCAGATCGGTGGTGCGCACCGTTTCGGCCAGTTCGTCGCACATCGAGGCCGTGCGCCCTTCGGGGCGTACCGGGATCGAGGCGAGCCGGTCCACGACGGCACCGAGTTCGATGCCGAACACGGCGATCACCACATCGTCGATCGATGCAAAGTGGTTGAAGACGGTGCGGCGGGACACCTCCGCCCGGGCAGCGAGTTCATCCACGGAGAACACACTGGATTCGCGTTCACGCATGATGGTTGCGCCGGCATCGAGGATGGCGCGGCGGTGCCGGGTTTTGATGTCGGCACGTCGGTCCGCGGCAGTGGTAGGGGAGGTCACCCTCTTACACTAAGTGCAACCTTGCATCGTGTGCAATTAGTTTCTCTGGTATGTGAGGCACCTCTCCCCGGCAGCGGTCGACGCCGTGAGTTCCCCGCAGATGGAGGAAGGCCGACGGCACGGTAAAGGCCCCGCCGTTCCGCAGGCCTGTGCTGTGAAAATCAGGCTTCTTGCGGACGGATCGGGGCCTTGGGCGCTCTTACTGCCTGGCTTTCTACCAGGGGGAAGGTTCGTAGTCCTTCAGGAAGCAGCCGTAGAGGTCGATGCCGCGTTCCCCATCGACGATCGGTTGGTAGACCCGGGCCGCCCCGTCGATCAAATCCAGTGGTGCGTGCCAGCCCTCGGCGACCATGCGGACCTTGGAATCGTGCGGACGCTCATCGGTGATCCACCCGGTGTCCACCGCAGACATCAGGATCCGATCGGTCTGCAGCATTTCCTCGGCGCTGGTGCGAGTAAGCATGTTCAGCGAGGCCTTGGCCATATTGGTATGCGGATGTCCCGCGCCCTTGTAGCGGCGGGAGAATTGCCCCTCCATCGCCGAAACATTCACGATGTACTTCCGGTGTGCCTCCGAGGCGGCCAATGCGGGGCGCAGGCGTGAGGCCAACAGGAACGGGGCGGTGACGTTGCACAGCTGCACCTCGAGCATTTCCAGCGCGTCGACGTTTCCCAGGATCTGCGTCCAGGAGTTCTCCGTAACCACGTCGGGGACCATGCCGCCGGCGTCGATCGCAGTTCCATCGGCAATGCGCTCCAGCGTGGCGGAGCCGGCGGTCATGGCCAGATCGGCCACTGCCTGCGCGTCGTATGCGGTCGGGGTGTGGGGGACCAGCAACGCCGAGTCTTCCAGACGGAAGGCGCTGGCCAACGCACGCGGGTGCTCGGCCGGGGGATTGGCTTCACCCCACACCTCGGGGCCACCGGCGGAAAACTCCAGGGCGGCCGGCAGCGGTTGGGTCTCGGATTCCACCAGGTGCAGGTAGGAGTTCGAGGTGCGACGCACCGTCTGGGCCGCATTGTTGATCAGGATGTCCAGTGGCCCCTCGGCGGCGACACGGTCGGCCAGCGAGATCACCTGGGAGGGATCACGCAAGTCGATGCCGACGATGCGCAGGCGGTGGATCCACTCAGCGGAGTCCTCCAGGGCGGCAAAACGCCGGGCCGCATCGCGCGGGAAGCGCGTGGTGATGGTGGTGTGAGCGCCGTCGCGCAGCAGCCGCAGAGCGATGTGCATACCGATCTTGGCACGTCCGCCGGTGAGCAGTGCACGCTTGCCGGTTAGGTCTGTGCGGGCGTCACGGCGTTCGCGGCCAGCCGCGGCACACTCCGGGCACAGGTAATGGTGGAAGGCATCGACCGTGGTGTAGCGCTTCTTGCAGATGTAGCAGCCCCGTGGCTTGATGTACTCCCCGGCGGTGTGGTCCTCGGTAGGAGTGCTCAAATCCAGGCCCAGGGTCTCGTCGTCCAACCGCTGCGGGGAGCCGGTGGCGGTGCGTTCAACGACGGCACGGTCGGCGGCATTGATGGCCGAACGTTTCTCGTTTTTACGGTGCCGTTTGGCGGACTTGAACATCTTTCCCGTGGCTCGCCGCACCGCGACGTGGCGCTCGTCTTCGGCGTCCAGCCGGTGCACCTGGCCCAGCACCTTCAAGGCAGCTTGAAGCTCGGCGTCGGTGAAAAGTTCGTCAGTGTCGGCAGCATTGGCCGAAGGATAATTCTCAGTCATGTCGCCATCAAGTCTACCGGCAGCCCATCCCCGCGCTTACGCCGGATTCGGCGATCGAAAAGCCTGCACGTCCAAGCGGGCGGCATGCAGGAGACCTCATGCGGGACCTTGGTCGGGCATCGCGGTTCGCGTCTTCCGGCGAAACTCCGCGCAACCTGGATCGCCTGTGTTGGAGGAGCATGACCAAGTGCATAGCTCCAACGGCTGTTCCACTGTTCCCTCAGGCCGTAATACAACACTGCTGGCATCGGTTAGTCGGACCAGATAATCCACCTCGGGACCTATGAAGCCACTGCCGACCAATGGGAAATCCTCGAGGGCAGCAACGTCACCGTCACCCGTATCGTTGAGGTCCGGCACTTCGGCATCGTCCGCGGAACATCACACAAGACCGGAACCACAAGGAGAACACCTCTGAGGATCTTCTCGTTCGGTGCGGACTGCGGCATCGGTCTACACTTGACGCCACTGGTCGTCGCCGATCTGGCTGCCGACCGGCTCCCGATTGCTATCAACCCAACAGGAACCGGCTTCCGCCCACGTGGCCGCTCACCCCACGTCCCATGCTCGCCGACGCACCGGCGCACAGGCCAACATTTCAGGAGCAGACCTTGATAAGCCAACGAGCAATAGCAGTGCTGGGCACCGGATTGGGGATCAGCTTCTTGCTGACTTCATGTACCCCGACCCCTCCGGCCCAGCCCCCGACTCCGGGCACCTCATCGGCAGCGTCTTCAACGGCGGCCCCGGCCTCGGCAACAACATCCGGTTCGGGCGAACCGGCCGGAACCGCCACACCCACCGGGACTCCGCGGGTGGTCAGTCAGGACCTTCAGGCCCCGTGGTCGGTGGTGTTTCGCGAAGATACGGCATTGGTCAGTGAACGCGACAGCGCCCGCATCCTTGAGCTGGCCCCCGATGGCACCTCGCGTCCCATTGGCACTGTTGACGGGGTGGCAGGATCCGGTGAGGGTGGACTGTTGGGCCTGGCGGTCGATGACCAAGGACGGCTGTATGTGTACTCGACAGGTGCCGAGGAAAACCGCATCCAACGCTTCGATGTCACGGGATCGCCCGGGTCGTTGGCACTGGGCGACGCCGTCACGATTCTGGACGGGATCCCCTCGGCGAGCTACCACGACGGCGGACGCCTGGCCTTTGGCCCGGATGGGATGCTCTACGCCACCGCCGGGGACGCCGGGCAGGCCGACCAGGCCCAAAACGTGGACTCCTTGGGTGGCAAGATCCTGCGGATGAACCTCGATGGGGAAGTGCCCGAGGGCAACCCCTTCGAAGGTTCCCTGGTGTACAGCTATGGGCACCGCAATCCGCAAGGACTCGCTTGGTCCGACGATGGAACGATGTTTGCCACGGAATTCGGGCAAAACACCTGGGACGAACTGAACATCATCACCGCCGGCGCCAACTATGGGTGGCCGACGGTCGAGGGCATCGCGGATGCTGAAGGCTTCACAGATCCCGTGCAGCAGTGGACTCCCGAGAAAGCCAGCCCCAGCGGCATGACCCACCTCGATGGCACCCTGTTTATCGCCAACCTCCGCGGTTCGGTACTGCGCGCGGTACCTGTCGCGGACCCTGCCACGCACACCGATCACTACGACGGTGACTACGGCCGCATTCGGGATGTCACGGTATCCCCGGACGGGGAGCTGTGGTTCCTGACCAACAACACCGATGGCCGGGGAACACCGAGCAGCGACGATGACCGGATCCTTGGGCTTGGCGTGGAGAAAGAGTAGAAGGCAGCGGCCCCTGTCGTGGCATTGGTGAGCTACGGGCGTCCCGCATTGCTCGGTGCCGAGGAACTCCTGGGGCTGTTCACAAGGCAGCGTTCAGATCGCTCGACTACACGAGCCATGCGCTATGTCGTCTGCTGGCCTCGCGACGCTTGAGGGATCCGATGATCAAGCCGCCGGCCAGGAAGATGACTCCCGCCGCAAAAAGTCCGACATACATGCGCAGTTGATAAGGGCCACCGGCGAAATCGCTAAACGGTTCGGGACCGGAAATAATCCACGCCTTGCGCTCGGAGTCTCCATGGATGAACAGATACAAGGCGACGGGGCTCAGCATCAGAAGAATTCCCCACCCGGACAAGATTCCTGCCGTGAAACCGCGACTGTTGCGCATTCGAGGCCCTCCTGATCGTGTCCTCCCTATTCAACCACGTCAAGGGCAACTGTCAACGGCATCCGGGAAGTACCTGACAAGGGAAGAAACCGCTAAGGCCGACGGTCTACGGCAAGATCCCCGGGCATGAAAAATGCGGTGGGCCCGATCACTCGCCTCCACCGCATTCCAGCATCCGGGTCGTGGCAGGAGCGCCACGACCCGAGGCAAACCTAGCCCTGGTTTTCGCCCTTCAAAGCTGCCAGACGGGCCTCGATCTCGGATTCCGACGGGGCGTCCTCGATCTGAGCGGCAGTAGGAGCCTGGTCCAAGACATTGCTTTCGCTCTTCATGGCCGCCAGACGGGCCTCAATCTCGGTGGCCTCACCCAGATCCTCAAGGGAAGCGAACTGAGCGTCGAGGGAGGAAGCCGCAAGCTCGGATGCACCGCGCACCCGGGCCTCGTCGGTACGGATCTTGGCCTCGAAACGGCCGATCTCCGAGGTCGGATCGCTCATGTCCAGGGCCTTGACGGCGTCCATCATCTGGCTCTGCGTCTTGGCATTGCGGGCACGAGCCACCAATTCATCGCGCTTGGAGACCAGCTCCTGGCGTTTGGTGGACATGGTGTTCAGCCCGGACTTGAGCTGCTCGACGACCTTGCGCTGCGAGGCGATGTTCGGCTCGGCGCTGGCAGCCTTCTTTTCGCTGGTCATTTGACGCTGGATCGCCATGGTGGCCAGCTTGTTGAACTTCTCCGCGTTGGCACCGTCACCGGCAGCTGCGTACTCTTCGGCCTTGTTGGAGGCGGCCAAGGCCTTGACACCCCACTCCCGGGCGTCGTTGACCGCGGTCTTGTAATCATCTTCAAGCATGCGCAGGTTGCCGATGGTCTGGGCCACTGCGGTCTCGGCCTGGGCGATGTTATCGGTATATTCGCGGACGCTCTGGTCCAGCATCTTCTGTGGGTCTTCCAGTGCGTCCAATGCGGCGTTGGCATTGGACCTTCCGATACGGAACAGTCGTGCAAAAAATGAGTTCTTCTTCATGGGGGGAGCGTTGCCCTTTCATTAGCCGCGTTAGCTTAACTCTATGCGACGGGCGGGGCCGACTGAACCCCGGGACCACCCCATGACGGGCCCATCAGGAGGTTTGTGCCACCACGCACCATGAGCCGTGCACCGATGCGCCTGACATCTTGCCAATCCGGTCCAGGTGCTGTTTGGCTAGACGCATGAACAAGGACTCCAAGGCCGCCATCTGGGCGGTGGTGCACGAAGAGCGCGAGGCCCTGGCCCGGGATCTGGAAGCGCTGCCAGCGGCACAATGGGACATCGGTTCGCTGTGTCCGGGCTGGGACATCCACGATGTTCTGGCGCATCTGAGCGACAGTGCCACGACCACACGGCTGGGTTTCATCCGGGGCATGGTTTCCGCGGGCTTCGATTTCGACAAGGACAACGACAGGGGTGTGGAAAGGGCACGGCGCGCGGAACCGCTTGAGACCCTGCAGGGATTCCGCGACGTCGCCCGGCTCACCAGCACCCCACCAGCAGCACTGGCCACGCGCCTGGTGGAGGCGTTTGTGCATGGGGAGGATATCCGCCGGCCGTTGGGCATGCGCGGTGGGTACCCTGCAGCCTTTGTCGCCCAGGGGCTGGACTACCAGGTGCGCACCAGCACCAAGATGGGCGGCGGCAAGGAGCTTGCGGCCGGGTTCAAGCTGGTGGCCACCGACACGGACTTCGAATGTGGGGCAGGACCGGCGGTCCGTGGCCCGGCGATCGCCCTGCTGCTGGCGGTGTCCGGGCGGGCGCCGGGATACGAGGAGCTTGCCGGTCCCGGATCCCGGGATTTCCTCCAGCGCGTCGTCGGTGAGGCGCGGGAGCACTGAGCCAAAAAGCGCGGTGTGCAGGTCATGGCAGTGACCTGCCGACCTGCACACCGCACTTAATCAGGTGGTGCAACCCTCCGGAATGTCGGCGGGGGACTGCTACTTCCTGGCGCTCTGCTGGGCCAACTTTTTGGCCGCCTTTTCGCGGGCGATCAGCACCTTTTCATCGATCGGAGCATCGGCGCTGGCACGCAACCGGCGGTAGTGCTCCGCGGCCTCGTCCTGGCGTTCCTTCTCGCCACCGTCGGCGATCTTCGCACGCAGGTGCTCCGGGCCGTAGCCAAAGGCGTCGACCAGGTCCTGGGCGTGCGGGCGCAGGCGGGCCAGCAGGATGTTGATGTAGCCGGTGAGCGTGCGGGCCCGCTGCATCGACAGGCGCCCGTTCATCAGGTACCAGTCGAGGTTCTCCTCGATCAGGGTCAGCGCGTAGACATCGCGCAGCCAGGTGAGCACCGTGCGGGTCCCGGCGTCGGAGGTCTTGCCCAGGGCCGTGGTGAAGGCCTCCCAACGCAGCAGTTCTCCGTGGGCGCGGGCCGCGGAGATCAGCGCGTCCTGCTTCTCATTGAAGGCCGCTGCCGAGGCGGCTCGATCCTTGGTGTCGACCCCGCGCAGGGCGTCGGCGATTTCGGCGACCAAGGTGTTAATCCGGTCAGTGAGCAGGGCGCGCTGGTTGTCCTCGTCCTTGAAGAAGTTCGCGCTCTTGCGCTCATCGCCGGTATCGGCGAAGGCCTGGGCCACCGAGCGCAGCCCGGTGCGGTGCAGGGCCACGTTTTCGGCCTGCTTGACGACGTAGCGGGCCAGCACCCCGGCATCGAGCTTGCGAAACTCCTGGCCGTAGTCGGTCAGCAGCCGTTTGCCCACCAGCTGCAGCAGCACGTTGTTGTCGCCCTCGAAGGTGACATAGACATCCAGGTCGGCGCGCAGGGCGGTGAAACGGTTCTCGGCGATGAATCCGGCGCCGCCGCATGCCTCGCGGGCCTCCTGCAGGGTGTCCAATGCGTCCCAGGTGCTCAACGGCTTGAGGGCCGCGGCCAGCGTCTCGAGATCTTGGCGGTCAGCGTCGGTGTCGGTAGCTCCGGAGAACACGCCATCGAACTTTTCCAGCAGCTCTTCGTGCGCGAAGGATGCAGCGTAGGTGCGGGCCAGGCGGGGCAGCAACCGGCGCTGGTGGCGCTGGTAGTCCATGATGTTTTCCTCTTGTGTGTCCGAGGAGGCGTTGAACTGACGGCGTTGGTTGCCGTAGGTCACCGCGATCTGCAGGGCCATCTTGGAGGCGGCGGTGGCGGCGCCGTCCAGCGAGACGCGGCCCTGGACCAGGGTGCCGAGCATGGTGAAGAAGCGTCTTCCGGGGGAGTGGATCGGCGAGGAGTAGGTGCCATCGGCCGTGACATCGCCATAGCGGTTGAGCAGGTTGGTGCGCGGGATGCGCACGTTGGAGAAGTGCAACCGCCCGTTGTCGATGCCGTTGAGACCGCCCTTGAGCCCGTCATCTTCCCCGCCGATCCCCGGCAGGAAGCCGTTCTCGTCACGGATGTCCACGTAGAAGGCGTGCACGCCGTGGTTCACGCCTCCGGTGATCAGCTGCGCGAAAAGGACCGCTGCCTTGCCATGGATCCCGGCGTTGCCCAGGTATTCCTTCCATGCGGCCTTGAACGGGGTGTTGATGACAAATTCTTGGGTCTCAACGTCATAGGTGGCAGTGGTGCCGATGGAGGCGACGTCGGAACCGTGGCCAATCTCGGTCATCGCGAAGGCGCCGGGGATTTCCAGGTTCATGATGCCCGGCAGCCACTTGTTGTGGTGCTCTTCGGTGCCCAGGTGCAGTACTGCGCAACCAAATAGGCCCCATTGGACGCCGGCCTTGATCTGCAGTGACGGGTCGGCGGTGACCAGTTCCTCGAAGCTGGCCACCGAGCCGCCGTGGTTGTCGTCACCGCCCAGGTGCTTTGGGAAGGCGCGGTGCACGGAACCGATATTGGCCAGTTCTTGGAGCTGGGCGAAAACTCGTTCGCGGTGCTCGTCCATGCTCAGTCCGGGGGTGCCGCGTAAAGCCTCGGAGCCGGCCAGAGCGCGGGCTTCCTTGCGGATATCGGTCCACCGGCCCAGCAGCTGTTCGCCGAGGGCTGCTACATCGATGGTGGCGTGGGCTGCCTGGGTGGAGAGTTGTTCCGTGGTCACTGGAGTATCTGCCTTTCGGTGGGGGCGTTGCTGGGTCTGTGGGGTGGGGCTTTGGTTCATGATGCTGTCCTATCCGGTGGCCTGCGGGGCGACCCCGTGGGTGAGCCACGAGGTGATGGACGTGGCAAGTTCTTCGATGCCTGGCCGTTCGGGCGTGTCCGAGGCGCGCAGCCAGAGTTCCCCGGCGGCACGGACCATCCCGATGGAGGCCCGCGGCCACAATTCCAGCGCGGCGCTGGCCCGCTGTCCGGGCCCGATGCCCATGTAGTTGTGCATCCGGGTGCGCATCATGCGGGTCAGTTCGTCAAAGAAGTCGTTCAGGACCCCGCTGCCGGTTTCCAGGTTCGGGTCCTCGGCGGGGTTGGTGAGCAGGTCCGCGGCCGGGTTGGCGGTGACAAAAAAGTAGATGTTCGGGGAGGTTGCTGCCATCTGCAGGTAGGCCAGGACCATGGCGTGCAGTGCGTCACCTTCCCCCGCGGTGCTTCGTGCGGCGGACAGGACCTGGGTGCGGAAATTGCTGATGACGTATTGACCGAGGGCCTGTCGCAGCCCTTCCTTGTCGCCGAAGTAGCGGTAGAACACCGACTTGGAGGTGTTGGCCTGGGCCGCGATCTCCTCCATGGAGGCGCCGGGACCCAAACGGTGGATGGTGTGCCGGGCGAGTTTGAGCAATTCGAGGCGTCGGCTGGCGCGGTGGGCGTCCCACCGCGCGGATCGGCCGTCGCCTGCGGCTTGCTGCTGGGTGCCCCGGGTGTCGGCGGCTGGCTGGATGTTCACGATACCCAGCGTATCAGGTACGCTGGGTATCAGTAACTGATCTCACATCAACAGCAGGAGAGCACCGGCATGTCCGACACCCAACAGCCCATACGCCCCGCCGTGGTCATCGGCGGTAACCGCATCCCCTTCGCCCGTTCCAACGGCCCGTACTCCAAGGCCAGCAATCAGGACATGCTCACCGCCGCCCTCGACGGGCTGGTCGCCCGCTTCGGCCTGCAGGGCCAGCGCCTCGGTGGTGTGGCCGCCGGTGCGGTGCTCAAGCACTCCAAGGACTTCAACCTGGTGCGCGAATCGGTGCTGGGCACCTCGTTGAGCGCCCAGACTCCCGCGTACGATGTGCAGATGGCCTGCGCCACCGGCATGGAAGCCATCGGCTCACTGGCCAACAAGATCAAACTGGGCCAGATCGACTCGGCCATCGGCGGCGGCGTGGACACCACCTCAGATGCGCCCATCGCGGTCTCCGAAGGCCTGCGCTCGGTGCTGATGGACCTCTCCCGCGCCCGGAGCACCAGCCCCAAGCTCAAGGCGATCTCCCGGATCCGGCCCCGCGACCTGGCACCCAACGCCCCGGGCACCGGGGAACCGCGTACCGGTCTGTCGATGGGCGATCACCAGGCGATCACCACCAAGGCCTGGAAGATTTCCCGCGAAGCCCAGGACGAGCTCGCCCTGGCCAGCCACAAGAACCTGGCCGCCGCCTATGAGCGGAACTTCTTCGATGACCTGATCACCCCGTTCGCCGGGGTCTCGAAGGACACCAACCTGCGTGCCGACTCCACCATCGAGAAACTCGCGTCGCTCAAGCCGGCCTTCGGCAAGAACCTGGGTGCCGAGGCCACCATGACCGCCGGCAACTCCACCCCGCTGACCGACGGTGCCTCCGCGGTGCTGCTGGGCTCCGAGGACTACGCTCGGGAACACGACCTGCCGATGCTGGCCAACTTCGTGGACTTCGAGGCAGCAGCTGTGGACTTCGTGCACGGGGCCGATGGCCTGCTGATGGCACCTGCCTACGCGGTGGCCCGGATGCTGAAGCGCAACAATCTCACCTTGCAGGATTTCGACTTCTACGAGATCCACGAGGCCTTCGCCGGCACCGTACTCTCCACTCTGGCCGCCTGGGATGATCCGGAATTCTGCAAGAACAAGCTGGGACTCGAGGCTCCGCTCGGTGCCATCGACCGTTCCAAGCTCAACGTCAACGGCTCCTCGCTGGCAGCCGGTCACCCCTTTGCCGCCACCGGCGGACGCCTCGTGGCAACACTGGCCAAGATGCTGCATGAAAAGGGGTCCGGACGCGGACTCATCTCCGTGTGCGCCGCCGGCGGCCAAGGCGTCGTCGCGATCCTGGAAGCACGATAAACATGGCCGACAAGTACCTAGAACTCGTGAACTCCGGCCTCACCAAGAAGCTGGCCACCTCCCTGGGGCTGCCGCGCCCCTCGATCCTGCGCCGCTACGCGCCGGGCGAAGCGCTGCTGCCCGGACCGGTACTGCTGCTCGGGGATTCCTCGTCCGCGCAGCAACTCGCCGACACCCTGCTGGGCTGGGGACTGGATGTGCGCCGGCATGCCGTGGGCGTCAACCGGCTCGGCGGCATCGTGCTGATGCTTGATGAGCTCGAGGCACCCGCTGAGCTTTCCGCCCCGATGTTGGCGGCAGGAGCTGCCTTGCGCCAGCTGGCCCCCGGTGGCCGCGTGGTGTCCCTCAGCCGTGAGGCCCTGGATACCGATGCCCCAGCAGTGGCAGCGGTGCGCCAGGGCATCGACGGCGCCATGCGCTCGGTGGGCCGCGAATTGCGTGGCGGGGCCACGGCCAACGGCATCGTGCTGGGCCACGGCGTTTCACCGAGCGCACCTTCGGCCCTCGCCGCCTTGCACTTCTTCTTCTCGGGCCGCAGCGCCTACGTCGACGGGCAGTTCCTGAGCGTGGATTCGGCCGACGGCACCCTGCCGGCGGACTTCTCCCAGCCGCTGGCGGGCAAGGTGGCAGTGGTCACCGGCGCCGCACGCGGCATCGGTGCGGCCATCGCGCAGACGCTGCACCGCGACGGAGCCACCGTGGTGGTGGTCGATGTCCCGGGCGCCGGGGATGCGTTGGCCAAGGTTGCCAACAAGGTCTCCGGCACGGCTCTGCAGGTGGATGTCACACGACCCGATGCCGGTGCGAAAATCATCGAGCACGCGGTGGCACGCCACGGGTCCTTGGACATCGTGATCCACAATGCGGGAATCACCCGCGATAAGTTGCTGGCGAACATGGATGCGCGACGCTGGGACTCGGTGATCGCGGTGAACATCTCCTCGCAGCTGGCCATGAATGAGGCGTTCCTGGCCGCGGAGCTGCCCGGGCTGCGCATCGTGTCGCTGGCCTCCACCTCCGGCATTGCCGGGAACCGCGGACAGACCAACTACGCCGCCTCCAAGGGCGGGGTCATCGGGATGGTCCGGGCCTCGGCCGCGTCCTTCGCCGCCGCCGGCGGGGGCATCAACGCCGTTGCCCCGGGCTTCATCGAGACCGAGATGACGGCGAAGATCCCGGTGGCTACCCGCACCGTGGCGCGTATGCTCATGCCCTCGCTGATGCAGGGCGGGCTGCCGGTCGACGTCGCCGAAGCCATCGGCTTCCTGGCCTCCGACGCCGCAGCCGGTATCAACGGGCGCACCCTGCGGGTGTGCGGACAGTCGTTGGTGGGGGCATGATCGCCCGCACCAGGGTCGTCCTGGATGCCGCACCGTCGCTCGGCTCGCTCTACGCCAAGGCCACCGGGGCCAGGCTGCGCCAGATGCTGCCCGATGCCAAGCGCGAGGCCTTGGACCTGCCCCACGTTGAGCACCAGCTGGCCCACGTTCCGGTGGATCCGGCCAAGCTGGTGGCCTACCAGCGGCTGATGGGGGACACCGTGCGCGATACGCTGCCCAGCGTCTTTGTTCACGGGCTGGTGTTCCCGTTGGCGATGTCGGTGATGGTGCGCGACGATTTCCCGCTGCCCCTGCTGGGCATGGTGCACCTGTCCAACCAGGTTAACCACGTGGCCTCGATCCCGGTGGATGCAACGCTGGGCGCCATCGCCTGGGCCGAGTCGATGCGTGGTCACCGGGCCGGCACCGCCGTCGATGTCATCGTCGAGGTCACCGACGGAACCCGGGTTCTCTGGCGCGGGGTCTCGACCTACCTGGCCCGCGGGGTATGGCTCGGGTCTAAGCCCGGAAGCCAGACCGAGGCCAGGACACCGTTCGTTGCCCCGGCCCGCACCGGGTCCTGGAAATTGGCTGCCGACACCGGCCGGGCCTACGCCGCGGTGATGGGGGACTACAACCCCATCCACCTCTCGGCGTTCTCGGCCAAGGCCTTGGGCCTGCAGCGGGCGATCGCGCACGGGATGTACATGGCCGGACGGGCACTGGCCGGCGCCACCCCACAGAGCACCGGCTACGACTGGGAGATTGAGTTCGCGACCCCGGCGTTCCTGCCGTCGAGCGTCGATGTGGCCTTCGAGGACAAGGCTGATGGCATGTCCTTCAGCGGCTGGGGCGCCCGCAGCGGAAAGCCGCACTTCAGCGGATCGATCACCGTGGCGCCCCGGACCTCCGCTTCCGGGGAGTAGATCCCGCGGATTCTGGTCGATGGGGAGGCAACGGTTCGGGTCTTGCATGACAGACCCGAACCGTTCGCCCGCTATCCAGAGGCCCTATAGCATCGCATCGATCATCAACGATCAGTAGCGAGGACTAAGCAAGATCCCACCCGCCGCCGAACCTGATGACGCAGCTCGTGCCTGTGCTGGTGCGATTCCGCTTATCCAGCGGCTGGAATTCCGATATGCTCGTCACATCATGATCAGTCCGCTCGCCTCACGGCTCGGGCTGATTTTCTTTATCAGGTGAAGCCCCTGGCGTGCTTTCGCATTTTCGGGTTTGTTCATGTCACGCAGGCCTGCGTGTCGATGAAGTGTGGGATATTTACGTGGATTCGGCCTCCGATCGGGAAGCTTCGGATATTCGATGGGACCAAATCTCCCGGCGTATCGCTGCCAAGGAGTCGAGAAAGCCGGTGGTCGTCTTGGATCGGAACTGGGGTCGGACGATTCGTCTCCGCCAGCCGGGGGTGCGCCTGCAAATACCACTACCAGGTGACCTCTTGAAGCCACCTGGTAGTCTCCATACCCATCCGTGTCCCTACCGCTTCCGCGACTGCGGAACCTGACCGCCGGGATCCTGATTGGTATCTGAAGGTCACTTCGATTACCCACCAGACGGCGTAGCGCGAGTTCACTTCGACTCCGCTGGCGATGATGTCGGTGGTGAAGAACTAGCCCTCCGGCTCGACGCCCTAGGTGTCGCACACGGTCACTAAGCGGACCTGCTCGGTCTTGTTCCCCCCTGTGCCACAGGGCGTTTTGGACATGGAACTGTCGTTCGATGGTGGCGCCCCGGCTCTCGGCCTCCATGATGGCCCAGTCTTCAACCAACGTGGCCTTGGAGAATGCTGTCGCGGTTGGCAGGCGGTCGCCCTTGGCGCCGGATTACCCGCGTTCTACGGTCCTCGGCGATGCAGACCGGCTCAAATTGCTCCAGTTTCAGCATCAGGGTCTTGCCACGGCCTCCGGCCGACTAGCTGAGGACGGTGGATTCATGGAGTCGTTTCCCGTCAGAGCAGCGGCAGGTTGCTGTTCCGCGGCGGCACCGTCTGACGATGACGGAGTCGCGGATCATGCAGGGGAACGGGGTTGGGGCACTGGGTTTCATGGGTGCTTCTTTCGTCAACATGAAAATATGGCATTTGCGCGCTTCCATACGCTCATTGGGCGCGTCCAAGGTAGGGAAAATAGGCCGCAAATCAACAGGACATTCGGTGGATTACGTCCGCGGGAGCAGAGCCGAGTCAGCCTCCAAAAGTGCGAAAGTCCACTACCGTAAGACGTCTTCAATCATTTTTCCAATAACCAGACGATCCTGGTTAGGTACACGAACAATTTTCCCCTTCCGGTGCTCGAACGCGCGGTAGTCAATGACGAGCAATGAAAGACCTTGGGCCGGGATGAGGTCTGCTTTTCGTTGGTCATGGATCTTGCGCTGCTCTCCGCGCAGCAGGCCTGAGGCGGTGACCTTGTTGTCGAAGAACGGGACTGGTTCCGAATGTTGCTTCTCGTGATATTCGACGACGAGACGTAGCTTCTCCCAGTAGCCGTCGACTGGCAGCGGCCTACGGGACCCTGTTTTCTTCGATGGCAAGCCCACGAGCCAGTCGAACGTCTTCTGCTTGACACAAGGCGCGCCAGCTACTTCCTCACACAGGCCCAACACATAGTGCTCGTCGCTGCCCCCGCGACTGTCCGAGCTGGGGACATCGGGGGTGTAATGGGGCGGTTTAGGGAATAAGCGTTCGCAATTCATATCCGTTCCAAGTTCCCACCCGTCTGGCGGGTCGTACCAATCGGCATAGGCCACAGGCAGGTCTGATAATTGATGAACCTGGCTCATCAATTGTGCGTACCAGCCCACGTAATCACTGTTCCCCGTTTCCGCTAACGAGCGGCGCTGGAGCGAAGGCATAGCTTCAAGTACGGCTTCGGCAACTTCCACATGGCTCACGTCAACCGGAAATTGGACTGAGTCATTGAATATATTGTCCGCGGCGGTTGAATATAGACAAGACTCTGACGCCTCGAATGCAGCGCCAAACTCATCATCGGCATTCCACTCAGTAACGTTAAAGATCACGATTCTCCAGGCGGTGCCGGAGGCGTTCAAGCCGGGGAGAATCCGCAACCCGCGATAGCCCAATCGGTGAAGTAACCTAACAGCTTCTAATATCCTCAGAGGGAGTTGCGTTTCCAATTTTCTCCTCTTAGTCAGGTGGTCTACTGAATACTTCCATAGTGCACCGACACAAAAAGGGTGGAACGTTCACGATGACGCGTAAGAGCTTGTATGTAACCAGGAAGTCTCTCGCTCCAGAATGCTCAAAACCGTGGCCCCTCCATGGTGCGTCGTTAAGGGTATTCCGAAGGGAGGGGCGAGAATCTCGCGGTTGCGCGCTGCACGCGGGTCCGCCTGGTGCGGTCGGGCTGGACGATAGAGTCCCGGTGGCGCTGAGCCAGAAGACCCTACGGACCACACCCGGGCCAACTACGAGTCGGCGGCTACGCAGTTGTGGCAAGTTCCCCCTTGAAGAGCCCGAATTGAAGAACCGTTTGGAAGGGCTCGAAACGGTGGTGGCCGATGCGGCATACACCCCTGTTGGTGTGCCGTAGAAAGGTAGTTGCGGGGCAGTCTGCTTCCTGGGCCGTTCAGCAAGAACTGCCCAGGGCGAGCGAGCAAACTACTTGGAGGCGGGATCCGTGGGGCGGGTGGCCGTTTCGGACATGGCCCGGCTGTAGGAATCCAGCGCAGCAGCGGCGGTTTTTTCCCAGCCGTGATCTGAGGCAAATGCTGCGGCACTGGTGCCAAGTTCGGTGCGCAGCGGCTCATCGACGGCAAGTTTCGCCAACGCCACCGCCCATGTAGCGGGATCCGGCCCGTCGACCAGAATGCCCGTCTCCCCGTCACGAACCGCGTGAGGCAGCCCTCCTACGCGCCTCGCCAGCACCGGGGTGCCGCAGGCCTGGGCCTCCAGAGCGACCAGACCGAAGGACTCGCTGTACGACGGGACTGCCACCACGTCCGCACAGCGGAATGCCTTGGCTAGGTGCTCGGCGGGCATCGGCAGGCTGAAACGCACCAGGTGCTCCACCTCCTCGGCTTCCACCAGCTTCTGCAAGTTCAATTCCTTGGACCCCGAGCGCGCCCCGATGACCGAGAGCTTCACATCAAGATCCGGCCGCTCACGGGCCAGGACACCCAACGCCCGCACCAGGATCTGTGGGCCCTTGAGTTTTTGGATGCGCCCGGCAAACAGCACACGCAGTGCGTTGGGTCCACTTTCGCGGCGCTCACACACGCCGGGGTGAAAGGTGGTCAGATCCACCCCCGGTTCCACGATATCCAGGCGCTGTGGATCCGCACCGTAGAGGTGGATCAGCTCATCAGCCTCGGCCGGGGTGTTGGCGGTGAGTCGGTCCGCGTCCGTGCACAGCAGCATTTCCCCGCGGATACGAGCCGCCGATTCCTCGCTTTGCGCGGAGATCTTCTTGACCTTGCCCATGGTGTGCATGGTGTGCACCAGCGGGATTCCCCAGCCCCGGGATAACTCCAGCCCCACGAGCCCGGAGAGCCAGTAGTGCGAGTGGATGACGTCGTACGGGGCCAGATGCGAGGCGTAGGCGGCGATCGCCGCAGCGGACTGCCCCAGGTGCTCGGCAAGCTCATCCTTACTCAGCTGACCTACAGGGCCCGCCTGCACCTCGTGGCAGATGACCCCGGGAGCCATCTCGGTGGCCCGGTCCATCTCTGCGGCCCGGACATAGACGTCCACCTGAGTTCCGTCGGCGGCAAGGGCGAGGGCCAGATGGCGAATGTACACGTTCATTCCACCGGCGTCCCCGGAGCCGGGCTGTTCCAGCGGTGAGGTGTGCAGGGAGATCATGGCGATGCGCCTGGGGCGAAGCGTGGGATCGGACATCGCTGTTCGGGCCGCCTGTCAAGGAGAGGGAGGGGATGGTGGTGTCCACCTGAATTCCGGGCCGGAGCCTATCGGGAGAATCGGCGAACCCCTTCATCCTACGCACCGACAAAAGCCTGAGGCAGCCTCCGGCGAGACGGCCGCGAAGCAGGCGGCCCAGCCCCGGAATATGATGCTGCTCACAATCAACTTCACTGAGTCGGGATTTTGCCCCTGGGAAGCGGAAAACCCCTTGTAAACACAGGTTTTTCGATGGGGGAGCGCCCGAATTGATGTGCGCCCCAAACCCGTGCTAGAGTCTTATCTCGCCGCGGACAACGGAAATAAAGTTCTTCACGAACTTTGAGACGGTGCAGCGGCCACCAGCGAGGGTGGCGGAATGGTAGACGCGCTAGCTTGAGGTGCTAGTCCACGCAAGTGGGTGGGGGTTCAAGTCCCCTCCTTCGCACAGACAAACCCCCGGTCGGATGAAAATCTGGCCGGGGGTTTTCTCGTACCCGATCGCTTTGGCCTGCGCCCGCCCCTCGCGCCGCAAGCACTTGGCTCGATAGGGTGGAAGGACTTGGTCCAGTCCCGGCGAAATGAAGGATTCCCCCATGTCAGCCACGCAGAACAGCCAGCCCATTCTTCTGGCCGAGGACGAGGTCGCCGGCCTTTGCCAGGCCCTGATCCGGATTGACACCACCAACTACGGCAACAACGAGGGTGCGGGGGAGCGCCAGGCCGCCGAATACGTGGCCGGGCTGATCTCCGAGGTCGGGCTCGAGACCACGGTGCTCGAATCCGCCCAGGGCCGCGCCAACGTCGTGGCCCGCATCGAAGGAACCGATAAGTCCCTGCCGGCCCTGATCGTCCACGGCCATCTGGATGTGGTGCCGGCGTTCAAGGACGAATGGTCCATGGACCCCTTTGGCGCCGAGCTCAAAGACTCGATGATCTGGGGCCGCGGCGCGGTGGACATGAAGGACATGGATGCGATGATGCTGGCGGTCCTGCGTCAGCTGCAGCGCACCGGCACGCGCCCACGTCGCGACCTGATCTTCGCGTTCTTCGCCGATGAGGAAGCCGGAGGAGACTATGGGGCGCGGTGGATGGTCGAGCACCACCCCGAGCTCTTCGAGGGCGCCACCGAGGCCATCAGCGAGGTCGGCGGGTTCTCCGCGACCATCGACGGCAAACGTGCATATCTGCTGCAGACCGCCGAGAAGGGCATCGCCTGGCTCAAGCTCACCGCCGCGGGCCGCGCCGGGCATGGCTCACAGATCAACGAGCAGAACGCGGTAACCCGGCTGGCCGCGGCCATCAGCCGCATCGGCGAGCATGACTGGCCGATTACCTACACCGACACCACCCGGGCGTTCTTGGAGGGAGTCTCCGAGATGACGGGCATCGAGTTCACCGATAACAACCCGCAGGTGCTGCTGGCGGAGCTGGGCAACGTCGCCCGTTTTGTCGGGGCCACCTTGCAGAACACCGCCAACCCCACGGTGCTCTCGGCGGGCTACAAGCACAACGTGATCCCCGGGGCCGCCGAGGCACTGCTGGATGTGCGAACCCTGCCTGGGCAGCAAGAAGCAGTGATGGAAACGCTGCGGGTCCTGGCCGGGCCCGACGTCCAGCTCTCCGCGCTGCACCTGGACCGCGCACTGGAGGTCCCGTTCGCCGGAAACCTCGTGGACTCCATGGTCGCCTCGCTCAAGCGCGAGGACCCCGAGGCAGAAGTGTTGCCCTACATGCTCTCTGGCGGGACGGATAACAAGTCGCTGGCCACCTTGGGCATCACCGGTTATGGGTTCGCACCGCTGCGCCTACCGGCGGATCTGGACTTCACCGGCATGTTCCACGGGGTCGACGAACGGGTCCCGGTGGATTCGCTGAAATTTGGCACCCGGGTCCTGCACGACCTGCTGAGCACCTACTAACCACCTGCGGGCGCATGCGCCCGCCACCGGAATCATCCCCACCGCAGGAAGCGAAGTACACACACGTGAAAACCATCCACGAGGTGCTCGGCACCGAGATGCTCGAACGATTCAGGGCACGGGCACCGGGATACGACGAACAAAACACCTTCTGCACCGAGGACTTCGCAGAACTGAAAGAGGCCGGCTATCTGCGCGCCATGCTTCCGGAGTCCCGGGGCGGTCTGGGCTGGGGCATGGAGTCGATGACCGCGGCCCAGCGCGTATTGGGCTCCTACGCGCCGGCCACGGCGCTGGCCGTGAATATGCACCTGGTCTGGACCGGCGTGGCGACATTGCTCGCCGCCCGCGGGGATGGCCGTCTGGCCCGGGTCCTGGACTGGGTAGAGGCCGGGGAGGTCATGGGCTTCGGGGTATCCGAAGGCGGAAACGACGAAGTCCTCTTCGATTCGGTCACCCGCGCTGTGCCGGCACCCGATGGTTCCTACGCCTTCACCGGCGTGAAGGTCTTTACCTCGCTGGCCCCGGTCTGGACCCGTTTGGGCGTGTTCGGTAAGGATGAGAGCACCGAGGCGGGGCAACTGGTCCACGGTTTCCTGCAGCGGGATACCGAGGGCATCGAGATCCCGGACAACTGGAACACCCTGGGGATGCGGGCCACGCAGTCGAACTCGACCATCCTGCGTGATGCGCGGGTGCCGGCCGAAGACATCCATACGAAGTTAGCCGTCGGCCCCGTGGCCGATGCCTTGGTCTTCGGGATCTTCGCCTCGTTCCTGTCGCTGACCGCCTCGGTGTATGTGGGATTGGCCGAGCGTGGGATGCAGCTGGCCGCGGTGAACCCCACCAAGCGCAAGTCCTTGAAGCACGCCGGGCGAACCTATGACCAGGACCCGGATATCCGCTGGCAGGTTGCCGATGCCGGGTTGGAGATCCTGCGCCTCGATGCCTTGCTGCGGATGACCACCCGAGACTTAGATGACCTGGTGGATCACGGGGGCTCCTGGTTCCCGCGGCTGGTGACGCTGCGCACCGCGGCCGGGGACGCGGCCCGCTCCTGCATCGACATCGCCGCGAAGGTCTCCGGAGGCGGGCAGTACTTCCGCGGTTCGGAGCTCGAACGGCTTTATCGCGATGCGCTGGCCAGCCTCTACCACCCCTCGGATGCCGAATCGGCGCACTCCACGGTGGCTTCCTGGCTGCTGGGCCCGCTCAATGAGTAGGCGGGGAGCCTCTTGCGAGACCCTGGTTTCGGAACCCCTTATTACGGATAGCGGATACCCCTTGACTTATTACATTTAGGTAATAAACTAGTTTCTGTCCACTATTCGTAATTGGAGTACCGTGCACGGAAAAATAAGTTCCACCGCAGACCTGGGTAGGGCGCTGCTCGCGGCAAGGATCCAGCATGGGCTGACACAAACCCAATTGGCCGAGGCACTAGGGGTGACCCAGCGCTACATTTCGGAGATTGAAACCGGCAAGCCGAAGAACTTGGGCCCCAAACTCTTTGAAGTCCTTGACCAGGTGGGGATCGAGCTCAGTTTCAGGACGGTGGCACATGACTGAGAATCTCCAGGTGCACTTGTTCGGTGCAACCATCGGCCACCTTGAACGTGTTGGATCCTCCTCGGTCGTCTTTTGCGCCAATGAAGACGCGCTGGATTTGTACGGCGTGGGCTCCACGATCCTTTCTGCGAGCCTTCCATTCTCGGCCGTGCCGTCGCAGGCGGAACAATCAACGAATTTCTTTGGTGGACTGTTACCCGAGGGACGCGGTCGAACCAACTTGGCCAAGCAGGCCGGCGTGGACAGCACCGATGTCTTCGGCATGCTTGGCTACGCCGGGTGGGACCTGCCCGGTGCCGTCAATGTCGGAGCAAATCCCGGCCCCAAAGCAGTGCACATTCCCGCCAGTGAAACTGATATTGAACAGCTCCTCAATCGGACCGCCGACTACGCCATGGGTGCTGTCGGCGGAGGCGGGTCGCTACCTGGCGTCCAGCCGAAGGCCACGCTGGCACTCCTTGAGGGGAAGTGGCACATCACCAAAGCTGGTGCCACTTCGACCCATATCGTCAAGCCGGTTGCGGTCGGCGAAGAGTGGGGCGCGCACTGGGAGGCATACTGCCTGTCGCTTGGGCGAAAGCTCGGGCTGTTGGAATTCACGGCGGCTGTCATGCATTTTGGATCCCGCACCGCGCTGGTTGTGGAGCGGTACGACAGAATCATCCTGGGTGCCAGCGAGATTGAGCGTCTGCACCAGGAGGATTCGGCGCAGGCCCTTAATCTCCCGTGGGACGGAGACGCCAAGTTCGAAGCCGTGGACCACAGGGCAAATCTCACCCATGTCGCGGGACTCCTTCCGACGGTACGGAAGCTCTCGTCCAGCCATGGAGATCGGCATCGGCTACTCTCTTATGCCACCTTCAATGCAGCAATCGGAAACACTGATGCCCATGCGAAGAACTTCTCCATCCTTCACTTCCGGGACGGCAAGGTGGGATTGGCGCCGCTATACGATGTCACGGCCCTGGCGTTGGCCCCGAATGGACAGCAAAACCTTGCCCTGAGCATCAACGGCGTCTCATACCAGCCAGCAGTGACCGTGGAACATCTCGTCAACGAGGGCATTGGGTGGGGCATTCCGGAGCGTGCCGCCCGCGCACAGGTGCATGAGACCCTGGAATCACTTCTTGATGCCGTTTCGACAGTCGATCCCCTCGAAGCCGGGGAACGCATCGGTCGGTACATCTCGCTGCAGGTCAGCAACCTCCTGGACGGTAATCCCGCCGCGGTGTCCAGCGAGCCTGCCTACCTCGCCAGGTTTTGACCGGGCACGGCCCCTGGCCAGGACGTTGCAGCTCGCGGCCGCCTGTCGATACCGCTCGTGGGTCGGGACGCGGCGGTGCTCAGGCGCGGATGTCAAGGGTCGGTTTGACCCGCATGATGCGCCGGCGCATCCAGTACTTCTGTCCGCCACCCTCGTAGAGGCAGGTGCGCACCAACTCCCATTTGCCGTACTC
>NZ_AOCK01000007.1 GCF_000348945.1 Paeniglutamicibacter gangotriensis Lz1y
CACGAAGAACCCGCATCTAGGTGCAAGGTTTTTCACGTGGACATAGCTCAGCTGGTAGAGCGCGACCTTGCCAAGGTCGAGGTCGCGAGTTCGAACCTCGTTGTCCACTCTGAAGAAATGGACCTCAATTCCATGGAAAAGAGGTCCTTTTCCTTGAGTCCTGCTTTTGCAGGACACCGCAACTCTTGAACTAACATTCGAATTGATGGCCAACGGTTTTACGGCGTGTTGATCCGGGCTATAGTTCAGGTGCAGTACCCCATAATGGGCGATTGGCGCAGCGGTAGCGCGCTTCCCTGACACGGAAGAGGTCACTGGTTCGATCCCAGTATCGCCCACGACGATTCATACTGATAGTATTGATTGCCTACGTGGACATAGCTCAGCTGGTAGAGCGCGACCTTGCCAAGGTCGAGGTCGCGAGTTCGAACCTCGTTGTCCACTCCACTTCCGAAGGCCGTTTGGTTTACCTAAACCAAACGGCCTTCGCGTTTAACCATGGGCCATACACAGGCCGTTTATAGGCGGACTTGCGACCGGTAGTGCTGCGCAGCTGACGGTGCAATTTGGGAGCTTTAGGGAGCTCCACGAATTACACACGGCGTTCGTTTTTAGCTGTTCAAGACCAAGTCATCACGGAAATCTTCACAAATTCATACAATTCACCTTGAAACCTCATCTATGCGGCATAAGATGAAACGCAGACGGGAGCTTTCCAGGCTCCCACGATTGAGAGGAGGTGCCTTTTGTCTATTTTTGACGAGCTGAAGGGCAAGGCCGAAGGACTGAAGGAAAAGGCGGGCGAGTTGCTCCACGAGCACTCGGACAAGGTCGGTGGGGCCATCGACAACGCTGGCGACTTCATTGACGAAAAGACCGGCGGCAAGTTCGCCGAGCACGTCGACAAGGTTCAGGATGGCGCTAAAGGCTTCCTGAACAAGGGCGAAGGAAACGGCACACCTACCGCTTAGGTTCCAGCCTGGTCCACTAGGACATTTGCCCTAGGCACGACAAGCGGGTGCCGGTACCGCCGTGAGGCGGGACCGGCACCTGTTGTTTGCAAGGAAAGAACTGCCGTGACATCAACAGCACTCCCCCGCCCGCCAATAAAAGGTTCCCGGACCCAACCGATAGTTGCCGGTCTGGTCACCTCGCTGGTCGGATACACCTCTTCCTTTGCCGTGGTGCTCACCGGGCTGAAGGCCGTCGGTGCTTCCGATGCGCAGGCAGCCTCGGGTCTTTTCGCACTGACCATCGCCATGGCCATTTGTGCCGTCGGGCTGGCTTGGTTCACCAAGCGGCCCATCACCATCGCATGGTCGACGCCTGGGGCGGCACTGCTGGCCGGGGCTGCCGCCGTAAACTTCGGTTGGTCCGAAGCAGTCGGGGCCTTCATCATGACCGGCGTGCTGATTGCCGCCACCGGGGCCATTCCCTGGCTTGGCAGGTTGCTAGCGGCCATCCCCGTGTCGTTGGCCCAGGCAATGCTCGCAGGGGTCCTGCTGCAACTCTGCCTGGCGCCCTTCGTGGCCCTTTCCACTATCCCGGTGTATGTCGCACCGGTCATCGTGGTCTGGTTGATCTTCTTGCGGCTCAGCCCGCGATGGGCCGTTCCCGCCGCCATGGCCGCAGCCCTGGGCATTGCCGGTTTCGCAATGGGGCAAGCCGGAACCACATTCTTGGTGGGTGAGCTGCTGCCCACCCTGCACGTCACCGCCCCTGTTTTCAGCCTCGAGGCCTTCATGGCGATCACGCTGCCACTCTTCGTGGTGACCATGGCGTCGCAAAACGTCCCAGGCGTCGCGGTGCTGGCCAGTTTCGGCTACAAAACCCCTTGGCGGGCATCGATGATTTCGACCGGCATCGGAAGTTCGGTAGCCGCGCTCTTTGGTGGCCACGCCATCAACCTTGCGGCAATATCAGCCGCACTGGCAGCCGGCCATGAAGCGGGGGAGGACCGCTCTCGACGTTGGATCGCTGCAGTCTCCTCCGGCATTTTCTACATCCTGTTGGGTCTGGCCTCGACAGCTATTACCGCCCTGGCCAGCGCTAGCCCCACGGGTCTTCTGGAGGCCGCCGCCGGCTTGGCTCTGCTGGGGACCCTGGGAGCAGCTGCTTCCTCGGCGCTCTCGGACCCCACCAGCCGGATGAGTTCGCTGGTTGCGTTCCTGATTGCCGGTTCGGGACTGAGCTTTGCCGGAATCGGCGGTGCCTTCTGGGCTTTGCTCGCAGGGCTCGCTGTGCGATTTGTCATCGAACGCAAACGCCACTAACCGTCCCGGATTCCGGGCGCAAAAAAGGCCGTGGTTCTATTCTCTTCCGGCGGATCTTGTGATGCGCGGAGGGAAAGGTGCAGTGCCACGGCCTTTGAGCAGTTGGTGTTACTGCCCGGGTTCGCCGGTCTGGGCTTCGCGGGCCAGCGCGGTGAGGCGGGAGACTGCTCGGAAGTACTTCTTTTGGTAGCCGCCAGCCATCATTTCCGGGGTGAACAGCTCAGAGAACGGTTTGCCTGAGGCAACGATCGGCACGTCCTTGTCATACAGGCGGTCGGCGAGCACCACGAAGCGCAGCGCGACGGCCTGCTCGGTGATGGTTTCGACATTGTGCAGCACCAGCACGTCGGTCTCGGCCAGCAAGGCCCGGTAGCGGCTGGGGTGAACCTTGGAGATATGTGCCACCAGTTCAGCGAACTCGTCGACAGCGTAGGTCTTCTCGCCATAGCGTGCCATGGCGTATTCCTCGATGGCATCGTCCTCCAGCGGGGTGGGCGCGTCGGGCAGGCCGCGGTGGCGGAAGTCCACGCCATCAACGCGGTGCACATCGAATTGTTCGGAAAGCACTTTGATCTCGCGTTGGAAGTCAACGGCGGCAAAGCGCCCCTCTCCCAGTGCACCGGGAAGCGTATTTGAGGTCGCAGCGATTTTCACACCGGCATCGGAAAGCTCACGCATCAACCGGGACATCAGCACGGTGTCCCCCGGGTCGTCGAGTTCGAACTCGTCGATGCAGACCAGCGAGTAGGTGCTCAAGACCTCGACGGTCTGGCGGAAAGACAGCGCGCCGACCAGGTTGGTGTATTCGACGAACGTGCCAAAGGCCTTGCGGCCCGGAGCCAGGTGCCATAGCGAGGCCAACAGGTGGGTCTTGCCCACGCCGAATCCGCCATCGAGGTACATGCCCGACTTCTCGGCCTTCTTCTTGCCGAAGAGGTTGGAGAGGAAGCCTCCCTTGGACTTGCCAATGGTCGAGGCGAAATTCCGAAGCTTGGTCACGGCCTCGGCTTGGGTGGGCCAGGCCGGGTCCGGCCGGTAGGTCTCGAAAGAGACCTCCCCAAACCGGTAGGACGGGTGGAAGCCTGCAAGCAGATCGTCAACGGAGACCGTTGGGGTCCGTTGGGAAAGATGAGTAATCGTGGCCATACGGCTGAACGGTCCTTAAAGTCTTCGAAAAGGCGGTGACGGGCGGGCGAGGCACAAAAGGCACGCCTCGGCCATTTTATGCGCACACCCGGAACATCCCCTAAATGGCGCTGGTGGAAGCGGCGGCTTATATCGCAATCCCGGACGCTCGGAGCGAAATATGGCGCTGGATGACTTCGCCACGTCCCACGGAGCGCCGAGGGTGGCTAGGCTGGATGTTGCACCATCCCCCATTTTCTTGTTGCGAGGTCAATCAAACATGAGCCTGTCTATCGACGCCAATCCGGCATTCGCCGAGTATGCCCACCCAGAACGGTTGGTATCCACCGAATGGCTGGCGGCCAACCTGTCCGCCGAGGGCTTGGTGATTGTCGAGTCCAACGAAGACATCCTGCTCTACGACACCGGACACATCCCCGGCGCGGTCAAGGTCGATTGGCACACCGAGCTCAACGACGAAGACACCCGTGACTACGTCGACGGCGAAGGTTTCGCGGCCTTGATGGCAGCCAAGGGCATCAGCAGGGATTCCACCGTGGTGATCTACGGGGACAAGTCCAACTGGTGGGCCTCTTACGCGCTGTGGGTCTTCACCCTCTTCGGCCACGAGGACGTCCGGCTGCTTGACGGCGGTCGCGACAAGTGGCTGGCCGAGGACCGCGTGACCACTCGTGAGAAGCCGTCCATCACCGCTTCCAGCTACCCGGTCATCGAGCGCGATGATTCCGTCATCCGCGCTTTCCTTCCGCAGGTGCTTGAGCACTTCGGCAAGCCGATGATCGATGTGCGCTCCACCGAGGAGTTCACCGGCGAGCGCACCCACATGCCGGCCTACCCTGAGGAAGGCACGCTGCGTGGTGGGCACATTCCTTCGGCAGCATCGGTTCCTTGGGCCCGTGCCGCAGCCGAGGACGGGACGTTCAAGTCTCGCGCCGAGCTCGAAGCGATTTACCTGGATGAGGCCGGCCTGTCTGCGGGCGATGACATCATCACTTACTGCCGCATCGGCGAGCGCTCCAGCCACACCTGGTTTGCCCTGCAGTTCCTGCTCGGCTTCGAGAATGTGCGTAATTACGACGGTTCCTGGACCGAGTGGGGCAACGCCGTGCGTGTTCCCATCGTGAAGGGAATCGAACCGGGCGCCATTCCCGCAGGATTCGGGGCGTAAGCGCATGAGTGCTATGCCTCCGGCCCTAGCCGAGATTGTTGAGGACTTCCAGGCGATCACCGAGGAGCAGCGTCTGGAGATGCTGCTGGATTTCTCCGAAGAACTCCCCGAGCTGCCCGCCCGCTTTGCCGAGCATCCCGACCTGCTGGAGCAGGTTGTGGAGTGCCAGACCCCGCTGTTCCTGACCATCGAGGTGGAACCGGCCGGGGAGCACAAGGTCTCGCTGTTCTTCTCCGCTCCCCCGCAGGCTCCCACCACCCGCGGGTTCGCCTCGGTGCTGGCACAAGGGCTCGACGGGTTGCCCGCCGCGGACGTTCTTGCGGTCCCCGATGACATGCCCAACAAGTTGGGTTTGACCCGGGCGCTGACTCCGTTGCGTTTGCGCGGCATGACTGCCATGCTCGGCCGTATCAAACGGCAAGTCAGCGAGCAGGTTGCCGCGGCCGAAGCCTAAGCTTCGGAAAGTATTTCAAATGTGTGGGTGCTGGCGACTGTCGGCACCCACACATCTTTAAGCACGAAGCCCTCGGAAGGTCCGCCATGGCGAAGAAAAAGCACACGCACTCGACCGGCACCCCGGCCACGACGTTGTTGGACCGTGAAGCAGTCCCCTACACGGTGCATTCCTACACCCATGATCCGGCGGCTCCCAGTTACGGGTTGGAAGCCGCCGAAGCGCTCGGGGTTGAGCCCGCGGTGGTGTTCAAGACCCTGCTGGTTGCCACCGGGGAGCCCGGGGCAGGGGCGCTGGCCGTGGGAATCGTCCCGGTGCATCGATCTCTTGACCTGAAAGCGATGGCCGCGGCGCTGGGTCTCAAGAAGGTGGAGATGGCTGATCCGGCCGCTGCCGAGCGGCGTACCGGGTATGTGCGAGGCGGGATCTCCCCGCTGGCCCAACGCCACCGCTCGCGCACGGTGCTTGATGCCAGTGCCCTGGATGCCGGGACCATCTATGTCTCCGGCGGGCACCGCGGCCTTGAGCTGGCCTTGGACCCGGCGGACCTGCAACGGTTGACCGAGGCGCACGTGGAGCACATCGCCGGGCCGTAGCTTCCTGTTGTGGGCCGTGGCCGCCGGCGTCTCGGTTTAGCTGCGGTCGACAGCGCCGTCCCCTGGACGAGGCGCGTTGAGTACCGTGTTGACGAATGCTTCGGTTTCGGCCTCCCAGCGCTGCGGGTCCACGTTCCATTCCCGGGTGTGTCCGGCGCGGATAAAGCGCGCCAGGGACACCATTTGCGGGTTAAGTGCCGCCAGTTGTTCGGAAGGACCGATCGGCACGAAGTCATCGTCCTCGCTGTGCAGGATCAGGGTGGGGAAACGCAGCTGGTCGTGCCGTTCGACCCAGTTCAGAATCTTCAAATCCAGTGGGGCGGCGAGCCCGGTCATCCAGCGACCGGCCTTGTTGCCCAGCAGCCATTGGCCGAAGTGGCCCACTGCCTCGGGGATGCGGTTGCGCTTGGCCTGGTGGGAGAGCACATCGATCCAGTTGATCACCGGCCCGTCGAGCACCAGCGCACCGATCTTGCGGGCATAAGACGATTTATCGGCCACCTGCAGCACGATCGCCCCGCCCATGGACCAGCCGAAGAGCAGCACCTCTCGGGCTCCGTGGCCCAGGGCGTATTCGATGGCAGCTTCGATGTCGGGCCATTCGGTGGCACCAAGTCCGTAACGTCCATCCACTGCGGCCGGGGCCACCCCGTCGTTGCGGTAGGACACCAGCAGCGCACTGATCCCCAATCGCTGGAACGTCGGAAGGGCACGCAACCCTTCCTTGCGTGTCGCACCGCGGCCGTGGACACAGATGGCCCAGATCTCTGCGTTGGCTGCCCCCGGGACATGCCAGGCCGGGGCCATGCCCCCGAGGATCGGGATCTCAACCTCGTTGTAGGCAAGGCCCAAGTCCTCAGGCGAGTCGTAGACGATCCCGGACAGACGACCGCGCACCGCTGTGCTCAGGTCCCCGAAGTAAACCTTCTCCACCGCGCGGGTGACGGTACCGTCCCCGGGGCGGTAGCCCTTCGGCTCGCCCAGCCGGGCATGCCCGGTGTCGGCGGAGAAGAGCAACGAGTAGCTGCCCGGGGCGGTGGAGTCCTTGTTGGCCGGCAGGATCACGTCCCGCCCTTCGGCCGTTGGCACCAGGGCCAGGATCTCCAGGCTTTGGTCCGGGACGGCATCCGGGGTCACCACGCGGCGTGCGAAGTAGCCGGCGAGTCCCGAGACGCTTCCGGCAAAGAGCGATCCTGCCGCGGCTCCGATGCCAACGCCCAGCAAGACCCAGCTCAGGCCCTTGCCAGCGGAGGGTGTAGGCCGGGGCGTCGGGGTTGTATATGCCTTCATGGGTACCATCATTGCAAAGAACCGCACCGGAGCCCGGGTTTTCGGGCTGATGAAAATCTCGGGGCGTCCTGGCTCGGTTCCGTGGGCCGGGAATGAGCAGGGCTCCCGTGGTGTTACCCGTGGTGTGAGTGAAAACCAGATCCCAGAAAAAAGCGACACCACCGCCGTTCCAAGCATTGTGAAACCGGACGAGCAATGGCGCACCGAATTGACCCCTGAGGAATATCAGGTGCTGCGTCGAGCCGGCACCGAGCGCCCTTACACCGGCGAGTATTGGGATTCGACCACCGAGGGTGTCTACGAGTGCCGGGCCTGTGGCCAGGAATTGTTCACCTCCCATGCCAAGTTCGACGCTGGCTGCGGTTGGCCCTCGTTCTTCGCGCCCTTGGCCGAGGACCGTGTGCGCTACATCCGGGACGAGTCCATGGGCATGGCGCGCATCGAAGTACTCTGCGCCGCCTGCGATTCGCACATGGGCCACGTCTTCGAGGGCGAAGGTTTCGATACCCCGACCGATCAGCGTTTTTGCATGAACTCGGTGTCATTGCGCTTAAAGACCACCTAACAGGGGCTTTTGTCGGAATCTTCCCGGGGCGCTAGTACACGGTCCCGGGAACCGAGCACTCCTGCTGCGTGCTCCTTGTGATCCGCGTGGGCACCATATGCAATAGCACTGCTTATGCTTGCCCCAATTTTCAATCAGCAACAACAACCTCTCGATACGCTGGAATCAAGGAAAGAATCACAGCATCCACGGCGCGTTCGGCCGTATCGAAAGGGGTATCGACATGTCACAGGAAACACTTCCCAAGTCATTGTCCAACCACGAGCTCGTCTCATCCCAGTCATGGCTGGGACTGAAGTCCGCAGCCACCGAATTCCAGGGGCTTCAGGCCCAAGACGGGTCGGTGACCGATCCAGCGGACCACCCGCGCGCTGCTGCCCTGCTAGCCACCGTCACCGCATCCCTGCAGGAACTGGCCCCGCAGTTCCCCCACGATGCCCAGTACCTCCAAGCCGTACTCGCAGATCTGGCCGCGTGGGAAGCGTCAGGGTTCGGGATCCCTGACTTCCTCGACGCCCTGCAGGCCTTCGCGCCGCAGCTGGCCCGACAGGATGGCCTGCGCCACCTGGTGATCTTCCCGATGTACACACAGAACGGCTCCACCAACCGACTGCTCGAGGCCGTGCTGGTCGAGGTCATCTGGCCCGAGTTCATTGCCGCCCTCGAAGCCGGGGATTACTCCAATAAGCTCTTCGTGCCGCTGCGCTTCTTGGACTTCACCCCGGGTTACGACACCAACTCCGCGGTGCTCTTCCCCGAGTCCGTGGCCATCCGCGAGACCCCGTCCTTCACTTGGGGGGCGATTTTCCAGGACCGCGAGGCAGCACGCTTCCGCCGCGTGCTCAAGTCCGCCGCACAAATCACCAACCTCGAACTTCCGGCCGACGCCGCGGAGATGCTCGGGGATCAGTCCCTGACCGAAGCGACCTTCGTGATGTGGGACCTGATCCACGACCGCACCCACATGCGCGGGGATCTGCCCTTCGACCCGTTCATGATCAAGCAACGCATGCCCTACTTCCTGTACTCGCTCGAGGAACTGCGCTGCGACCTGACGGCGTTCCGCGAATGCGTGAAGATCGCCCGAGACACCAGCAGCGATGATTCCACCCGGAAACACGCCAAGCTGGTCCAGTACGCGGTGATCTTCGATAGGATCTTCCGCTTCGCGATCACCGGATCCCGCACCCGAAACTACGACGGGCTCGGCGGCCAGCTGCTCTTCGCCTGGATGCACCAGCACCACGTACTGCACTGGACCGACACCAAGCTGACCATCGACTGGGATCAGGTCCCCGAGGTCGTCAGCGCCCTGGGCGAAAAGATCGACGAGCTGTACTGGCGTTCCATCGACCGCCCGAAGCTCGCCCACTGGCTCGCCGCCTACGAATTGGTCTCCGAAACCCTGACCCCGCACCCGGCCTCGGTGTGGTCCAAGGGCCCCGATGCTCTGCCGCTGCAAGCTCCGCTGCGCGAAATGACCAATGCGGTCATGGACGACGAGTTTCCACTCTCGATGTTCTACGAAGCGCTGTCCAAGAAACTGAGCCCCGTGATCGAATCGACGCTGGGCATCACCGGCACCGCCGACATCTAGGTCGCCACCTGCAGCAACACCTCGAAGGGATAGAATCCAAGACATGGCTGACCTTACGGATCTGACGGTACTGATAGCCGGGGCGACATCCGCCGCCGGTGTCGCGGCGGCGCACGCCCTGTGCCAGGCCGGGGCCACGGTTTTGGCCGCCGGCTCCAACGCCGGGCGCCTGAACGAGGCTCTGCCCTTCGTCCACGGACGCTACGAGGTCGACTTGGCGGACCATGCCGCGGTGACCGAATTGCGCGCGCTGATCGACGTCGAACGCGGACCCATCGACGGGCTCCTGCATCTGGTCGGCGGCTGGCGCGGCGGTAAGGCTCTGGCCGGCCAGTCCGACGACGACTACGCGTTCCTGCACACCCAGGTCATCACCACGCTGCGCAATACCACCAGGGTGTTCCGTGACGACCTCGTGGCCTCGAAGTGCGGGCGCGTCGGAATCGTCTCGGCCACCGCGGTCGATGCGCCCTCCGGATCCAACGCCAACTACACCACCGCCAAGGCCGGAGCCGAGGCGTGGATGCGTTCGGTGGCCGCCGAGCTGCGCACCGCCCAATCCGGACACAAAACCGATCCGGTACCACAGCGGGCCGCGGCACTGATCTGGGTCATCAAGGCCTTCACCAACGCCGAGGCCCGCGCGGCAAAACCCGAGGCCAAGACCGCCGGGTTCACCGATGTTACGGCCTTGGGCCAGGCCGCGGTTCAGCTGTTTACCTCCGATGCCGCCGACCTCAACGGCGCCCGGATCCATCTGCCCACCCTTTAGCTCTCCTCAGTCCCTCCGTCGTTAGGACCCCCACCCCATGACTACTGCCCTCCACGATTCCTCCATGCGCGGCTTCGCCTCGGATAACTACTCCGGGGTGCACCCCGAGGTCCTTACTGCCTTGGCCGAGGCCAACGGCGGGCACCAGGTCGCCTACGGAGGGGACCAGTACACCGCCGAGCTCGGCCGCGTCATCACCTCGCATTTCGGTGAGCACTCCACTGTTTTCCCGGTCTTCAACGGCACCGCGGCCAACGTCACGGCCCTGCAGTCGCTGCTGCCACGCTGGGGAGCCGTCGTCTGCGCCGCCAGCGCCCACATTAACGTCGACGAGAACGGCGCACCCGAGCGCGTCGGCGGCATGAAGCTGCTGTCGGTGCCCACCACCGACGGCAAGCTCACCCCCGAGCTCATCGATCAGGAAGCCTGGGGCTGGGGCGACGAGCACCGCGCGCAGCCGCTGGCCGTCTCGATAACTCAATCCACCGAGCTGGGCACCCTGTACACCCTGGACGAGCTCCGCGCCATCACCGAGCACGCCCACAACTTGGGCATGCGCGTGCACATGGATGGGGCCAGGCTCGCCAACGCCGCCGTGGCCCTGGGCGTCGGTCTGGGCGAGATGACCACGGGAACGGGCATCGATATCCTGTCCCTGGGCGGCACCAAGAACGGCATCATGTTCGGCGAGGGCATCGTGACCCTGTCCGAAGGCCCCGTGGATTCCATGAAGTACCTGCGCAAGCTCAATATGCAGCTGGCCTCCAAGATGCGTTTCATCTCCGCCCAGCTGCTGGCCCTGTACGGCACCGATTTGTGGCGCACCTCGGCCAGCCACTCCAATGCGATGGCCGCCCGTCTCTCGGCCGGAGTCCAAGGTACCGACGGGGTGGAATTGGTCTACCCGACGCAGTCCAACGGCGTGTTCGCCGCCCTGCCCAATGCCGCCGCCGATGCCCTGCGTGAGCGCTTCCCCTTCTACGACTGGGACCGCGCCGCCGGCCAGGTCCGCTGGATGTGTTCCTTCGATACCACCGAGGCCGACATCGATGCGTTCCTCGCGGCCCTCAAGCAGGAACTGGCCAAGATCCGCGCCTGATCCGCCGAGCGCCGCAGGGTCTGTTGGACAACCGTCCGGCGGGCCCCCGGCGTGCCGAAGCCGCCAAGCCACGGGCGCACTTTAGACTCGCCATGTGAGTTCACAAGGTCCAGTCCCCGCAGTGCCGCCGGCCTTCCTCGAAGCCCTGGCGGCGGTTCGCCGTGCCAGTTGCCGCCGCGAAATCCACCTTCAGGAGATCCCCGCGCCGGCACGCTTGGCCCCTTATGCCCTGGCGCTCTCGGCGGACGTCCACGAGCCCATCACACGCCAATCCGAGCATGGAACCACCCCGGAACCCGCCGAGGAACTGGCCACCGGACGCTTCGTACTGCTGCACGACCCGGCCGGCACCCCACTCTGGGACGGCACCTTCAGGATCGTGACATACATCCGGGCCCGGATGGATTCGGAGATGGGCAACGACACCATGCTCGGCTCAGTAGCCTGGACCTGGTTGCTCGACGCCCTGAACGAATCCGGAGCCGACTACCGTCAGGCCGGCGGGACCACCACGCGGGTCCTGTCGGAAAGCTACGGGATTCTGGCCGACCGGCCCGAGACCATCGACATCGAATTGCGTGCTTCTTGGACCCCCGGGAACCAGGACGTCGCCACGCACTTGGAGGCTTGGGCCGACATGGTCTGCACCTTCGCAGGACTGCCCCCGCTGCCCAGCGGAGTCACCGCGCTGCCGCACCGCCGGCTCTCCTAAAAACCTGTCGCAACGCCGCCAAAAACCCGGGTGCCGGGGAATCGGTACTAGAATCGTTTACACCATGACCAGTACCCCCCACGCCACCAAACCCGTCCAAGACCGCGCCGAGAGCTCCGAAACCGCGGCCCAGCAGTCCTCCGAAGGGCTCGAGCCGACGCCCGAAGAGCGCCCGGAACCGGTCCTGCTGGATACCCCGCGCGACGGCGTCCCGGAGGTCATCACCACCCCCGCGGGCCTGCAACGGGCCGCACGCGCCATCGCCGCGGGCACCGGCCCGGTGGCAGTGGATGCCGAAAGGGCCTCGGGCTTCCGTTACGGTCAACGCGCCTTCCTGGTCCAACTGCGCCGCGAAGGATCCGGCAGCTGGTTGATCGACCCGGTCCCCTTCGAGAACCTGGACCCGCTCCAGGAAGCCATCGGGGATGAAATCTGGATCTTGCACGCGGCCTCCCAAGACCTGCCGTGCCTGCGTGAACTGGGCATGGACCCGGCACGCCTCTTCGACACCGAGCTTGCCGCCCGCATCGCCGGGCTGCCGCGCGTGGGCCTGGGGCATGCTGTCGAGGCCCTGCTGGGCCTGCGCCTGGCCAAGGAGCACTCGGCCGCAGACTGGTCCACCCGCCCGCTGCCCGAGCCGTGGCTGCGCTATGCGGCCCTGGACGTCGAGGTCCTGGCCGAGCTGCGAATTGAACTAATCAAGCTCCTTGAGGCCGACGGGAAACTCGATTTCGCCGAGCAGGAGTTTGAGGCAGTGCGCACCGCTCCGGCGGCACCGCCGCGCGTTGACCCCTGGCGCCGCACCTCGGGCCTGCACCAGATCCGCGATCGTCGCACCCTGGCCGCGGTGCGCGCCCTGTGGGAAACCCGCGAATCGCTGGCTCAGACACGCGACACCGCTCCGGGGCGTTTGATCCCCGATTCGGCATTGGTGGCCGCGGCCAAGGCCATGCCCAAGAGCGTTCCGACGCTGCTCAAAACCCCCGGATTCCACGGCCGCTCGGCGTCCAAGGACGCCCCGAAGTGGCTGCGCGCCCTGCAGGAGGCGGCATCGACCACCGATCTGCCTCCCAACCAGGTGCCCTCGAATTCCCCGCCACCGCCCAAGGTCTGGGCGGATCGGGACCCGGTGGCTGCAGCACGTCTGGCCACGGCCCGCGCCCGGGTGGCCCGCACCGCTGAGTCGCTGAACATCCCCACGGAGAACCTGCTGACCCCGGACACCCTGCGCCGGCTCTGCTGGAACCCGCCGCAGGAGATTGACCCGGACACCGTCGCTGCGGCCCTGGCGGAATTGGGCGCCCGCGCCTGGCAGATCGAGCTGGTGGGGCCGGTACTCACCGTGGCCCTGCTGGATCCGGACGAGCTGACCAAGCGCTGATCCATCTTGGGGCGCGGGCAGGGTGCACATGCGTGCACCCTGCCCGCGCCCCTTTTTGTGGTTCCGGTGTGTCGGGGCTTGCACTCTAAGTTACTCATCAGTAGCATATGGGGTGGATCACATCCCCATATCCATCCAAGGAGTACCGGTGAGCCCTCAGCCAGTGAACACTTCCAACGCACGAAGCGTCCGCGACGTCGTCTTCGTCGACGGCGTCCGCACCCCCTTCGGCAAGGCCGGCGAGAAGGGCATCTACCACGGCACCCGTGCCGATGACCTGGTCGTTAAATGTATCCGCGAACTTGTTCGCCGCAACCCGGCCCTGCCACCCGAACGCATCGACGAGGTAGCCATCGCTGCCACCACGCAGACCGGCGACCAGGGCCTGACCATCGGGCGCACCGCCGCCTTGCTGGCAGGACTGCCCCAGTCGGTCCCGGGCTTCGCCATCGACCGGATGTGCGCCGGGGCCATGACCGCGGTGACCACCACTGCCGGTTCCATCGCCTTTGGCGCCTACGACGTGGTCATCGCCGGCGGTGTCGAGCACATGGGCAACCACCCCATGGGTGCCGGCGCGGACCCGAACCCCCGCTTCCTCTCCGAACGCATTGTGGATCCCGCGGCACTGAACATGGGAAACACCGCCGAGAATCTGCATGACAAGTTCCCGGCCATCACCAAGGAACGCGCCGACGCTTACGCGGTGGCCTCCCAGACGAAGCTCGCCGCCGCCTACACGGACGGGAACATCCAACCGGATCTGGTCCCTGTCGCGGCCCGCCGCCCCTCCGAGGGCTACGCGCTGCACACCTCCGATGAGCCGCCGCGCCCGGGCACCACGCTGGAGTCGCTGGCCGATCTGCGCACCCCCTTCCGCGCTCACGGCAGGGTCACCGCCGGTAACGCCGCGGGCCTGAACGACGGGGCCACCGCCGCGGTGCTGGCCAGCGCGCAGGCAGCCGAAGAGTTGGGTCTGAGCGTGAAGATGCGCTTGGTCTCCTACGCTTTTGCCGGGGTCGATCCCTCGATCATGGGTTACGGCCCGGTCCCCGCCACCGAGAAGGCCCTGGCCCAGGCCGGGCTATCCATCGAAGACATCGGCCTGTTCGAGATCAACGAGGCCTTCGCCGTCCAAGTGCTCTCCTTCCTGGATTACTACGGCATCACCGATGAGGACCCGCGCGTGAACCGCTACGGCGGGGCCATCGCGGTGGGCCACCCACTGGCTTCCTCGGGCGTACGTCTGATGAACCAGCTGGCCCGCCAATTCGAACAGGACCCCTCGGTCCGTTACGGACTGACCACCATGTGCATTGGTTTGGGCATGGGTGGCACAGTCATCTGGGAAAACCCGCACCACGCCGACTACGGAAAGGATGCCTAGGGCCATGAGTCAGAGCATCGTTGAAAATTTCGCTTCCCTCGCCTCGCTGGTCCCCGACGAGATCATCACCCATTCCTTGGTCAAGGACGTGGTGCTGCCCGGCGGCGCCACCATCGCCCTGTTGACCCTAGATAACGGTTACGACCACTCCAAGCCCACCACCCTGGGCCCCAACACCCTGTTGGAACTGCACGCCACACTCACCGCGCAGAAGGAACGCGCCGCCGCCGGCGAGATCGCGGCACTGGCTCTGATCGGCAAACCGCACTACCTGGTGGCCGGTGCGGACCTGAACGGCGTGAAGAACCTCGCCTCGCAGGAAAACGGTTCGGCCATGGCCTCCTTGGGTCACGCCGCCTACGACCTGCTGGCGGACCTGGGGGTACCCACGTTTGCCTTCATCAACGGCGTGGCGCTGGGCGGCGGGCTGGAAATCGCTCTGGCCTGCACCTACCGCACCGTGTCCACCGGAGCCAACGGTATCGGCCTGCCCGAGGCCTTCATTGGACTGGTCCCCGGTTGGGGCGGGGTTTACCGGCTGCCGCGCCTGACCGGGCCCGAGGCCGCGATGACGGTGATGATCGAGAACCCCTTGAACAACAACCGCTCGCTGAACGGGCCCGCGGCATTCAAGCTCGGAATCGCCGACGCGATCTTTGAGCCTGCCGACTTCCTGGAGCAATCCCTGCTCTGGACCGATTCAGTGCTAGGCGGTGCCGAGGTCTCACGGCCCAACGCCGTCGAACCTCTCGGCAACCCCGAGGTCACCGCTCGTTGGGCCGCCGCCGCAGCCAAGGCGCGTGCCTTCATTGAGGCGAAAACCTCCAACGCCGCACCGGCACCGGCCAAGGTGCTGGAAGTCTTTGAGGCCGGAGCCACGATCACCCAGAAGGAATCGGCTGCCCTAGAAATTGCCGCACTGACCGGGCTGATGCAGACCGACGCCTTCCACAACACCGTTTATGCGTTCCTAGACCTGGTACAGAAGCGTTCCAAGCGCCCCGCTGGGGCACCGGATAAGAAGCTCGCCCGACCCGTCACCAAGGTCGGCGTTGTCGGCGCCGGGCTGATGGCCGGGCAGCTGGCACTGCTCTTCGCCAAGAACCTGAAGGTTCCGGTGGTCATCACCGACATCGACGCCGCGCGGGTCGAAAAGGGCCTGGCCCACATCCACAGCGAGGTCGACAAGCAGCTGGCCAAGGGCAGGATTTCCAGCAGTGCGGCAAACCGCACCAAGGCATTGGTCACCGGCTCGGTATCCAAGGAAGCATTCGCCGATGCGGACTTCGTGATCGAGGCGGTCTTCGAAGAACTTGGCGTCAAGAAGCAGGTCTTTGCCGAGGTCGAAGCCGTCGTTTCGCCCGAATGCATCTTGGCTACCAACACCTCGAGCCTCTCGGTCACCGAGATGGGTAAGGACTTGAAGCATCCAGAGCGTCTGGTCGGCTTCCACTTCTTCAACCCGGTCGCACAGATGCCGCTGCTGGAGATTGTGCGAGCGCAAGAAACCGATGAGACCGCGCTGGCCACCGCCTTCGTGCTGGGCAAGGCGCTACGCAAGACCAGCGTGCTGGTCAAGGACGAGGCCGCCTTCGTGGTCAACCGGATCCTGCTGCGCTTGATGGGCGAGATCGCCAAGGCCTTCGACGATGGAACCGACGCGGCCACCGCCGACGGGGCACTGCGGTCCATGGGCCTGCCCATGACCCCGTTCACGTTGCTGGCGATGGTCGGGATACCGGTGGCGCACCACGTCTCCGAGTCCCTGCATGCAGCATTCGGCGAACGCTTCCACGTCTCGGAAAACTACGCACGACTCATCGAGAATGGCATCACCTCCCTCTGGGTTCCCACCGAGGACGGCGGGCAGGAGATCCCCGCCTCCACCATGGAACTGCTCTCCTTCGGCAACACTCCGAGCACCGCTGAGGAACTGCTGGTTCGCACTCAGGACGCACTGGCCCAGGAAATCGGGTTGATGCTGGCAGAGGGCGTGGTCGCTGGTCCCGAAGACATCGACCTGTGCATGGTCATGGGTGCCGGTTGGCCCATGCACCTGGGCGGAATCACCCCCTACCTTGATGCCGTCGGCGCCTCCGAACGGGTCAACGGCAAGAAGTTCCACCAAAACTAGGACGCAACAGCAGCACCGCAGGCGGTGTCGGGAAGGGCTTCCCCTTTCCGACACCGCCTGCGTCATGTCAGGACTCGGGCCGATTTCTAAGGCCGCTGGGCGGAGCTAGGCTGCCTAATCTCACAACGAGAATTTTTATTCACCATCCAACTCATATGCGTTTCTGGCGATTCTCCCACGTGTCTGTTCGCCAGGAGCCGATAGGTATTCTGCACGTGTAGAGGTCTCCTGCGGGCGATAGAGTTTCAAGATGTTCAGACGGAGATCTTCCTGAAGGGTCCTGCCGCGACCGAAACAGGCAGGTGAAAGTACCGATTCATGCCGGTAAAAGTGAGATGAGACTGTTAGTCTCATAAAAATTCGTGCTCCACTTCTGCGTTCCCCGGAGGAAACGGTAAATGTTGCCAGACACTAATTACGACTCTTTTGCCGAAGCGTACTCGACCGAAAATGAATCCAGTCTGATCAATGCATTCTACGAACGACCGGCCGTGTTGGATCTTGTAGGCGACGCACGAAACCGTCGAATTCTTGATGCCGGTTGTGGATCGGGACCGCTAACCAAAGCACTCGGCAGTCGCGGTGCCATCATGACGGGATTTGACGCGAGTAAAGAGATGATCCGCTTGGCTCGACAGCGGCTTGGCGACGAGGCCGACCTACTCGTAGCCGATCTAGGTCAGCCCCTTCCGTTCGAAGATGACTCGTTTGATGATGTTGTTGCCTCACTGGTTTTCCACTATTTGCCAGACTGGGTAAGCCCCCTCAAGGAGATACGCCGCGTTCTACGGCCCGGAGGCAGGCTCATCATGTCCGTAAACCATCCGCTCCTCTATCCACTGACAAATCCCGGAAAAGGCTACTTCAACCTCACGAAGTACTCCGATGAGCACTCTTTCAATGGCCAACGGGGCACCCTCACGTATTGGCACCGGCCCTTGCACGCCATGACAGACGCGTTTAGCAAAGCAGGATTCCAAATCGAGACCATCAGCGAACCCCCATACTCCTCTGATGCTCCTGCGGGGATCATCCCGCCACAATTCAAAGACCGAGACTCGTTCTTGAGCTTCATCTTCTTCGCACTCCGCGCTCAATGATGGTGTTTACGACGCTCATCGACGGGTAAGAGCCGCCCATCCATCGACCTTGCAAGGTTTCTGCGCGAGAATGTGGCTATGAAACAGTTCATCGAATTGATGCCTACCCGCAGAAGCGTCATCGGGGCTTCTCTGGTCGCAGGAGCCTCGGTAAGTCTGGTTGCCTGCGGATCGGGCAATAAACCCCAAGACGTCCCAGAGCCCAGCGGCTCCGCTCAAAACGCCGTCGAACTGTCGAAACTACCCGTGGAGGGTACCGCCTCGGTCTCGGTGCAGGGCCACGACTACCTGCTCTATCGTCCCGACGAGGCGACGGTACTGGCCTACACGGCGGTGTGCACGCATCAGGGTTGCTCCGTTGGTACCGGAACCGGCACCACCTTCAAATGCCCCTGCCACGGCTCGGAGTTTTCGAAGCTCGACGGTTCGGTGATCCAAGGCCCCGCCAAGGCACCGTTGGTCCGCTACGCCACGGAGGTCGGTAGCACCGAGGTGAGGATCTTCCTCTGAGTCTGCTCGTGGCAATGGGCTGCTGTAAGTGACATCGCACAGGCCATGGGGCCGTAGAGCCATTCCGACATGGAATGATGGGTTTCATGAGTTTCACGATCCCGCCCTGTTCGCGCCGCGCTTTTGTCGGTACCACCGTGGCCACCGGCGCCACTCTCGCTCTGGCCGCCTGCGGCGACGGTTCCTCCGCTGCACCGAATAACGAGCCCTCTACTGCTCCCGAAGTCTCCGGTGAGGGAACCGTCGTGGCCACCGTGGCCGAGCTGCCGGTGGGAACACGCCTGTCGGTGGCGGCAGTACGTACCCAGGGCGATGAGGCAGGCAAACAGGCTGGCTTCCTGCTGTTCCGTCCAGACGAGCAGACCGTGTTGGCCTACACGGCTATTTGCACGCACCAGGGATGCGCCGTGACAGTCAAGGCCCCGGACGGGGATAACTTCTACTGCCCCTGCCATGGGTCCTACTTCCAGCCGGAGGATGGCAAGGCCGTTGCGGGGCCCGCCCGAGAGGCGTTGGAGCGGTTCGCCGCAGAAATCAAGGACGACGACGTTCTGATCTACGTTTAGCACGATTTCCGTCCCGGCTCTTCCCTTGGACTGCCGGGCAACATAGGTTCATGGGTAGGCTCCCACCGGGTGCCTACCCGCTTCATTTCCCCGTGATTGAAGGAGCCGCACCGCCATGTCCAATGAGTCAACTGCCGTCGTGTTCATCGAATTCCAAAACGACTTCACATCCCCCGGCGGCGTCCTGCACGACGCGGTCAAGGACTCGATCGAAGCAAACTCGACGCTCGATAACGCCGCAAGAGTCTTGGCCTCGGCACGAGAGCATGGGGCTGTCGTCATCCATTCCCCCATCAGTTTCGCCCCCGGCTACAACGAGATTTCTTCCCATCCGTACGGGATCCTCAAGGGCGTGGTCGACGCGACGGCGTTCGTTAAGGGTCAGTGGGGCGCGGAAATTGATGCACGATTCGCCCCGCAGCCAACCGACATCGTCATCGAGGGCAAACGCGGACTCGATGCTTTCGGCAGCACCAACCTGGACTTCATCCTGCGATCCAAGGGAATCGGCAAGGTAGTGTTGGCCGGTTTCCTGACCAACTGCTGCGTGGAGTCCACCATGCGCACGGCCTACGAGCGCGGATTCGAGGTCGTGACGCTCACCGATGCCGTCGCAGCAACCTCCGTGGAGGAAGGCGAGTCAGCGGTGCGCTTCAACTATCCGATGTTCTCGACCCCGACCACCAGCGACGCGTTCATTGCAACGATGGAATCGTCCCGGGACCTAGCCGACACCTCGCGCGGCTACTGACGGTTTAACCGTTGGTGTCGAATCCGTGGGACATGAATGACACGACTCCCTCGTCAAGGCCCGAGAGCGAAAGCCATCCGGCTTCGCTCGCGGACCCTGGCACACGGTAAGCGATCAGGCTGTCGCCCCAGTTGGTAGACACTACTTCCTTGTGTTTGTTCACCCAATGGGTGGCCACCAACAACCCATCGGCCCACGCTTCATAGCGCTCGGCCTTCAGGGTGATGCCCAGCGGGATGGGAAGCTCCTCGAAGTGGCCCACACGCTTCACCCAGGCATTGGGCTCATCGGGCTGGTTGATGACCGGCTCCTGTGCTGCGCGCGAAACCTCGCTCAGGCGCCAATATGTGAACTGTTCCTCGGCTGCTTCCACGGCCTTCATGACCATCAGGATGTCTCCGAAACTCGGCATCGACCGCGTCGGGAAGCGGACCGAATCCCGGTGCATGATCTGCGCTCGATCGAGGTTCTGGTCCCGGAACTGATTCACTTCCCAGTTATCGGTCTTCGGATCCAAACGAATCCGTGATTCGGCGCGATAGACCTCTGGCTCTTCGTCGACCAACATCCGAGTCAACAGCACATTTGAGGCCATCGATTGGTAGCGCACCCCAATGCGCCGCTGGTCTTTGACCAGCACTTCCCAACGCTCAAAATCCGTGAACAATGTACCCTCCATAAAATCAAAACCGTCCCCCACAACGTTCGATCCTACCTGCGCGTCATGGCCAAAGGCTCAGAATTTCCGGAGAGTACGTCATCGCGCCGCTTGCGCAACGGGCTGCATCCGATGGATCCGCCCTGCCACCCCGATCAGAAACCCCTCGTCGTGACTGGCAATCAGCACCGCGCCACCGCGGTCCAGCACCTTTCCAATCACCGCTCGCAGCACCTCAAGTCCCCCGGCATCCAGCGCCTCTGTGGGTTCGTCGAGTAACAACAGTGCCGGCCTGCGGATCAGCACCGTGGCCAATGCCACGAGCCTGCGGGCTGCTGCGGGAAGCTCATAGGGGTGGGTTTCACCCGTGCCGGCAAGCCCCAGTGATTCGAGCACTTCGGGGATCTTCACCGCAGTGCTGCGCGGCAGACCGAAGGCGACCTCCCGGTGGACGGTGCGCTCGAAAAGCTGGTCGGCGGGGTTCTGCAGCAACAGCCCCACGCCGGCTCCACGCTTGGTTCCCTGGCGTAGTACTCCGGCTCGCAGGTTCAGCAGTCCCGCGGCGGTCTTGAGCACCGTGGATTTGCCCGAGCCGTTGGGTCCGGCCAACCCCACGCATTCCCCGGCGTGCACCAACAGATCCAGACCCGTCACCGCAGACGCCGCGGAGCCGGGGTAACCAAGCTCGGCGGCACTGAATTCGAGCAAGGCCGCAGTGCCGGGCGAGTGCCGGCGGTCCGGCGCAGAAACCTCATTTCGCGGGATACTGATTTGCTCGCCCGGCACCGATTCGCAGCGTCCGGCGCGCAGCCGCAGCATGTGGTCCGCTCCGTCCACCGAGCCGTCCACGGCCCGGGTGAGCAGTACCAACGCCGTACCCTCGGCGCGTAATTGCTGCAGCAGGGCCGCCACGCGCGCGGAAGCCGCGGCATCTAGTCCGGCCAGCGGCTCATCCAAGATGAGCACCGGCGCACCATCCAGGGTGAGCGCCGCGAGTGCCACCAGACGCTCCTGGCCCCCGGAGAGCGTCTCAGGGTCACGGTCCAGCAATTCTCCGAGGCCCAACCTGTGGGCGAGCGCGGTGATCCGTGCGTGCATCTGGGCGCGCGGCACCCCGGCGTTCTCCAGCCCCACGGCCAGCTCCTCGGCCACTGTTTCGCGGACCCCGGAGAGATAGTGGCGAGCATCCTGGGGCAGCATGCCCACATGTCGTGCCCATCCCACCGGATCGATGCGCACACTCTTGCCGGTGCCGTGTCGAATGGTTTGGCCTTGTATCTCGAACACTGCCTCCAGTTCCTCGCCGTCGTGCCGCGGCAGCATCCCGCACAGCACGGCCCCCAGCGTTGATTTGCCCGAGCCAGAGTCTCCCACAATGACCGTCAGCGAGCCTGCCTCCAAGGACAACCCGATGCCCGCCAGTGTATCGTCGCCATCCCCGGAGTAGCGGAACCGCTCCAGTTCAACCTCGAACAGCGGGTTTCCGCGACTCATCCTTGTCCCACCCAGGTCGGTGCCAGCAGCGCCACCGGTCCCAGCACCATCGCTCCCAGCGCCACTCGACGCACCCAGCACTGGGCGGGCGAGTCCGGAACCTCGCGCAGGCGCGTATGCGCGCCCTTCGCGGGGAAGCCGCGTGCGGCCAGATAGGCGGAACGGTCGGCAGCATCCTGCACCGAGGAGAGGACCAACGGCACCGAGCGTAAGCGCACGCTCCTCCACCAGCCACGCGGCCCGGCAGCCAGAGGTATCCCGCGCAGCGCCTGAGCCTGCCCGATGGCACGCTGCCGCTGCGCCAAGCGGGGCAGCAACGACAGCGTGGCGGCCAACAGGTAGCCGGCTTGCGGCGGGGCACTCGAGAGGTCCACCGCGGCCACCAGATCGTGGCGGTCAATCAGCATCGAGCACAGCAACCCGGCGACCACCAGTACCCCGGTGCGCAGCCCCAGTTGCCCGGCGGTCACCAATCCCTCGGTGGTGATCCGCAACGGACCTGCCGCCGCCAGCACGTGGCCTCCGCCGGTGTCGATCAGCCCGTGGATCAGCAAGTGCGACCCCCACGCCGGAACCAGGATCACCGCGCCCAGTCGCACCAGCTTCCCTGCGCGCTTGGCCCTGGCCGCGAGCAGTAGGCAGCCGGCCAGCACCGCGGTGTGAAGCCACCAGCGGCCCGCCGCGGTGGTGATCGCCACGACGGCCGCGGCCAGCACCAGCACGGTGAACGGGTGCAACCGGCCGGTGCGGGGCAACTGGTGCACTTAGCGCGAGCCCCGCGAACCAAGCACCCGGTGGCGGCGCACAAACGCGAATCCGCCATTCAGCCGGGCCGGCAGTGCGTAAATGAGCAGCGCGGCCAGCAGGAAGACGATGGCCTTGTCCCCGGGGTCGGATATCAGTGCCTGTTTGGTCACCGCGGACAGCAACGAGTCGCCCATCGAGCGGAACGCCGCCACCACCGCACCGGTGCCTACCCCGGAGGTTCCGCCAAAGACGAAGGTTGCCACCGGGGCGGAGGCAACTCCGACCAGCACTCCGGCGCCTAGGCCCGCGATTGGAGCCAGGTAGGGGCGGCGCAGCGCACCGAAGCGGGCTGCGGTACCGGCCAGGAATCCCACCAGCGCGGCCCCGGCGGCGAAGGGAAGTACCGTCGGGTTGAACAGGGACCAGATCAGCGTGCCCAGCACACCGGTGGCTGCCCCGGCGCGGCGGCCGGCCAGGAAGCCGACCAGCACGGTGCCCAGGGAATCCAGGTACAGCGGGATGAATACCGAGCCGACGAATTGGCCCAGCACGATGTTCAGGGCCAAGGCCACCGGGATCAGGCTCAGGGTGGCCACCGGCAGATCGGGCAGCACCGCTGCCAGCAGCATCAGCGCCGCGGCTAGGTAGGCGGCGAAGGTGGCCAGGGCGACGGTTTGGCCTAGACCATCGGTGAGTCCGGCCGGGTGGGTCAGCACCAGGACGGTATAGGTGCCGGCGAGCAGCAATACGGCGGCGACGGCCAGGAAGCGGCGGCGCAGCAGGGGCCCGGTGTGATTCTCGGGCAGGAGCAGAGACTGTGACATGGCGGAGGACATTCCTCGGGTGCGGGGGCGCCGGGAACAGGTCCGTGGCGCTCGGGGAGCAGGAAACGAGCCTATGTCACCTCGACCCGATCAACGATTCTAGCCGACCGCTCAGCCCATCGGATCCAGCTGCCGGGCCAGGGCGCCGAGCCGGTCCACCAGCTCGGCGAATCCGGCATCCGGGTCGTTCCACGACACCACGTGGGCGTTGGCGGCTTTGCCCCAGAGCCCGCGAAAATCGGCCACGGTGGTGCCGATCAGCAGCGGGGATTCTGTCTCCACGGCCACGGTCGCGGCCCGGGTGCGGTGTTCCATGGTGCCGGCGGCGATACCTGCGGCAAAGAAGTCGTGCACGTGGGCGATGTAACCCTGGTCGTAGTCACGGTGGAATTCGAAGTAGAAACGCAACGCATCACTGAGGTAGCGCACCAGCGGGTTCGAGGCGCCGCTGCGGGTCCCGGACGGATCAGCCTCGCTGACAATCTCGGGGGCGGTGCAGTGCGCCGCAGCGGCCAGATCGGTGAGGAGTTCCGGGCGCATCTCGAAGCGTTCGGTGGTGTCCAGCGAGCAAAGAATAGGGAGTTTCTCGGTGTCCAGACCGGCCTCGGCCGCGGCGCTGTAAGCGGCAAAAACTTCGGCGGCGGCATGCGGGTCCACGTGGGTGTTCCATTCGGCCGTCGGGGTGGTGTTGCCCTGGTGGTAGAAGGCACCGCCCATGATCACCACTTTTCCCAACAACCAGGGTAAGCGTGGCTCGCGGCGCAGGGCGAGCGCGAAGTTGGTCAGCGGGGCGGTGAATAGCGCGATCAGTTCCCCGGGTTCGGCCCGGGCCGCCTCGATCCAGAAGTCGATCGCGTCAAGGCTCTCCTCCCCCGGTCCGGGAGGTGCGGGCAGCGTCGCGTAGCCCACCCCCTGTGGGCCGTGGGTTTCCGGGGTGGTCACCAGCGCGACGCGCAGCGGTTGCCGCGCACCGATCAGCACCGGCACCGCCGGCTGCCCGCACAGGGCCAGCAGTGCCCGGTTGTTGGCAGCGACAGCCTCGGCGTCCACGTTCCCCGGTGAGGAGGTGACGGCCACGATCTCGACGTGCTCACAGGCGGCCAGATAGGCCAATGCCAATGCATCATCGATCCCAGTGTCGTTATCCAGCAGGATCCTGCTGCGCGCAGCGCCCATCAGCTAGAACAGCGCGATCTTCGGGACCTGGGGGAAGATCTCGTCGAGCTCCGCCAGATCCTCGGCTCCTGGGCACCAAGCAACCGCCGCGGCATTTTGCCTCACTTGTTCGGGGCGGGTGGCCCCGGCGATGACGCTGGCCACCGCCGGCTGCGCGGCCAGCCAAGAGAAGGCGATCTGGAGTTCGGTGAAGCCGCGTCCACGGGCGAAGTCGGAAAATTGGCGCAACTGTCCGAAGTCCACGGTGTCCATGAGGTGTTGGCGTGCGTGGGTCAGCCGGGACCCGTCCGGGGCCGCCCCGGCGGAGTACTTGCCGGTCAGTAGTCCGTTGGCCAGCGGGAAGTAGGGAAGCAGCCCTAGGCAGTAGGCTTCCGCGGCCGGCACCACCTCGAGTTCGGCACGCCGGTCCAGCAGGTTGTAGTGGTTCTGCGAGGAGATGAACGGTGCGGTGCCGGTGGCGCGGGCGGTGAACTCGGCCTCGGCGATCTGCCATCCGGCGCGGTTCGAGTGGCCCAGGTAGCGCACTTTCCCGGCGGTCACCAGGTCATCGAGTGCCGTCAGGGTCTCGGCGATGGGGGTGAGCGGGTCGGGGGTGTGGAATTGGTAGAGGTCGATGTAGTCGGTGCCCAGGCGTCGCAGCGAAGCTTCCACGGCACGGATGATGTAGCGCCGCGAACCGCGTGCTGCGAAGTCGTTGCCGTTGGCGCCCCCCATGTCCATCCCGAACTTGGTGCCGATGACTACCTCGTCCCGGCGCTTTCCCAGTGCCTTGCCGAGCATGGTTTCGGACAGTCCCGGTTCCTTACCGTAGGTATCGGCCACGTCGAAGAATGTGATTCCCGACTCAAGGGCGGCATTGATGACAGCATCAGTTCCGGCTTGCTCCGCGGTCGCGGTGCCGGTCCTGCCCAGGTTATTGCAGCCCAGCCCCACCACCGAAACCACCAGCCCAGAATTGCCCAAACGGCGATACTCCACAGTGCTCATAAGGATTCATCCCTTCAAATAATTATGCATCCAGTGCTACCCGCGAAGGTCCCGCTTACACGGATCTGCAACCACGTGCCTGGAAAATCCAAGTATGACCTGCCTTTCGGGGGCGTCGCATGTCGCCCGGCAGTCTTGTCATTATTCCTCGGAAACCCCCAAACACGCTATAGGATGGGGACCATGTCTAAAGTCCTCACCTCCCTGCCCGTTGGCGAACGCGTAGGTATCGCGTTCTCCGGTGGCCTTGATACTTCCGTAGCCGTTGCCTGGATGCGTGAAAAGGGTGCCATCCCTTACACGTACACCGGCGACCTTGGCCAGTACGATGAACCGAATATTGATGCAGTCCCGGGCCGTGCCCTGGAGTACGGAGCCGAAGCCGCTCGCCTGGTCGATTGCAAGCCTGCCCTGGTCGAAGAGGGGCTCGTGGCCCTGGCCTGCGGCGCCTTCCACATCCGCTCCGGCGGCAAGGCCTACTTCAACACCACCCCGCTGGGCCGCGCCGTCACCGGCACCCTGCTGGTGCGTGCCATGCGCGAAGACGGCGTGGACGTGTGGGGCGATGGCTCAACCTACAAGGGCAACGACATTGAGCGGTTCTACCGCTATGGACTGCTCTCGAACCCGAAGCTGCGCATCTACAAGCCGTGGCTCGACCCAGCATTCGTGCAGGAGCTCGGCGGTCGCTCGGAAATGAGCGAATGGCTCATTGAGCGCAACTTCCCCTACCGTGACTCGGCCGAAAAGGCTTACTCCACCGACGCCAACATCTGGGGCGCCACCCACGAGGCCAAGACCCTCGAACTGCTGAACACCTCCTTGGAGTCGGTCCAGCCGATCATGGGCGTGCGCTACTGGGACGAATCGGTCGCCATCAAGACCGAAGACGTGTCGGTGACCTTCGAGGCCGGCCGCCCCGTCGCGATCAACGGCGTGAAATTCGCCGATGCCGTGGCATTGGTCGACGAGGCCAACAAGATCGGCGGCCGCCACGGTCTGGGCATGAGTGACCAGATCGAAAACCGCATCATCGAAGCGAAGTCCCGTGGCATCTACGAGGCCCCGGCCATGGCACTGCTGCACATCACCTACGAGCGCCTGCTCAACGCCATCCACAACGAAGACACCGTGGCCAACTACCACACCGAGGGTCGTCGCCTAGGCCGTCTGATGTACGAAGGTCGCTGGCTGGACCCGCAGGCCTTGATGATGCGCGAGTCCTTGCAGCGCTGGGTCGGCTCCGCCGTCACCGGCACCGTCACCGTGCGCCTGCGCCGCGGCGATGACTACACGGTGCTGAACACCGAGGGTCCGAACCTCAGCTACCACCCGGACAAGCTCTCCATGGAGCGCGTGGGCGACTCGGCCTTCGGCCCGCTGGACCGCATTGGCCAGCTGACCATGCGTAACCTAGACATCGCCGATTCCCGCTCGCGCCTGGAGCAGTACGCGGCCCAGGGCCTGTTGGGCAACAAGACCGTCGAACTCGTCGGAGAGCTTGAGGCAGGCGGAGCTTCGGCAATCGTCGACGCCGAGGCAGTCGACGCCGATGACCTGGCTACCGATCGCGCCTTGGAGCGCGCAGCCTTCGATTCGGGCACTGACTAAAAATGCAACACCGGTGACCTCATGAGGTTGCCAAAGCGGGCGGGGCTTTTCACCGAGAAATCGGTCAAAGGCCTCGCCCGTTTTTTGTGTCCGGCGTCAACCACGATTTTCGAGTGCGTCAAGGTCGCGCACGGCAAAGCGGAGGTGCTCCCACTCCTCCAACAGGATCACGTGCAGGCAGGACCGCGTGTTCTCGCTGCTCTCCGGGTTCCAGGGGTTCTGCTTCGCCTCGCCCAACTCATCGTGGTCGAGTTCGGCCAGGAATTCCCGCACCATGGCCAAGCGCCCGGCCCTGGCCTTGAGCACCTCGGCGTATTCGGGAACACCTGGCGCGAAGGCGGAGGCGTCATAGCCGGCCTCCGCGTAGCCGTCAAAGGGCAGGCCCAGCGGGTGGAACGGAGCTTCGATGCCCAAGATGGTCCGGCGAAGCCAGATGTCGGTGGCCATCACCAGGTGGCGCAGCGTCTGCGCGAACGACCATTCCCCGTCCACCGACGCCCCGATGGTCCCGGCCGTCATTGCCGCCACGCGTTCCAGCGTGGATTCCCAAGCATGCTCGACGGCCGCCCATGCGGCGCGCAAACCCTCGGGGTCCGCCGCCCGCATCAGAGCCATCCCCGGGAAGCGACGCAACAATTGGTCCCGCACGAACGGCACGACGTCGACGCCATTGACCCTCAGCACTCCCCCGTCCCGAAGCAGCCATGGGTCATCGATGTCGATTCCCCGCGCGTCGACCCCACGCATCACCGCGTCGGTGAGGATGCAGTCGCTGTACCTGGACCCGCTCAGGTCCACATCCTTGAACCGCGCTCCGTGCAAGTCATCATGTCAATCGAAGACTGCCATGGGGGTTCCTATTTCTCCCGTAGGTGCGCTCCCCCGTACTGGCCGGCTGGCAAGATGGGGCGCGGTGGCCGCGGACCCACGCTATCACCCAGGCGGTGGCAGCTGAAGGCCTCGACCAGCACCTAGTTGCTAGACTTTCTGAACACACCACGTTGCCCACGTTCGGAGACACTTTGCCGCAGAAGATTGCACGGAATCAGCTCTGGTCCTGGGCTCACGTTGAGCGCGCGGCCCTGGCCCGGGACCTTGCCGACCTCGACGAAAAGCAATGGGCATCCCGCTCACTGTGCGGACGGTGGAACGTGGAAGAGGTCGTGGCGCACCTGACTGCGGCGGCAAGCATCGGTCCGGCACGTTGGGTCACCAGTGCCGTGGCCGCCAAGTTTAATTTCGATCTGCACAACGACCGGCGTTTGGCCGAGCACCTCGGAGCTAGACCCACCGAAACGCTCGCGCGCTTCCACGCGATACGCACCAGTACCACCTCGACGTTTGGGCCGATCGAGGCCTGGGTGGGCGAAGTACTCATCCACGGCCAAGACATCCGCCATCCGCTGGGCATCAAACACCAGGCCAATATCGACGCTACAACAGCGGTCGCCCGATTCCTGGTCAAGGGCGACTTCACGGTTCCGAGCAAGACGACCAGTGCCGGGTTGCGGCTCCAAGCCACCGACGGCCCGTTCACCTCCGGCGACACCGGCCCGTTGGTCACCGGCATCACTATGGCGCTGGTGATGGCCGTGGCCGGGCGTGGAGCCTATTGCCAGCAGCTCACCGGAGACGGCGTCGATACCCTGTTTGCCCGGTGTACCAGGGCCTGACGTGATGCCCCGGGGGTGGGGTCGCAGCCCGACAGCCTTGATTGGGGTACAGGCCCTTGGCAGTCATTTCGTCTCTCACGAGTCGGGGAAGAACTTCCTCTGGATGATCCGGGAGCTAAGGAACACGAGGTTGGCAGCGGACCCGGAGTAGGGCTTGGTCATCTCCGATGCAACCCTCGAATAGGGGTTCAGCACACCGCCGGAGGAATCTGGAGGCACACAACACAGCACAACGCCCGGCCACAATTCCTCGTGGCCGGGCGTAGTCGTTGCATGCTTATTCCAGGGTGAACGGCGTCTTGGCCGGCAACGGGTAGGCCTGCCGCAGCTTGTTCACGTCCTCGAACGGTGCGGTGGCGATGGAGAGCTTGGTGAAGTCGAGCTTGGCCCCGCGCAGGCAGGTCTTGATCGCCGCGACTGCCTTCTTGGGTTCCGGGGACAGGATGCGGATGTTCAGCTTGCGGGGGGCGAAATCCGAGGACTCCACGGTGCCCAGGCCACGCCAGGCCAGGTGCCCGGTCAGGGCTTCCTTGGCAGTGGATTCCAGGTAGCGGTCACGGTCGGTGCCCTCGGCGGTCTTCAGCGCGTACTGCACGATGACCCAGCCCTGGTCGGCGTCCGTGATGGCAGCGAAGCCATCTTCGATGCAGGCTTCACCAAAGGCTGCCAGCAGCCCCTCTGCGGTGGCCTCGTTGACGTCCTTGGCGGTCTCGGTCTTCGACAGGTTCCCGACGGTTCCGTGGTTGACCACGAACTGGCCCACTTCCTCGCCCTCGTAGCTGGTGAACCAGGCCTCGCGGAAGAGTAGGGTTCCAGCGTCGTCGCGGCGGTAGGTGCGGATGATTGACATGTGGTGGTGCTCCTTAGCGGGATGATGTCCGTGAAAATTCCGTGCGGCCGCGTATCAGCCAGCCATGGGCGGTGCCGTCGAAGGGCGCCAGATGCGAGCCGACGGCGTCAAGCAAGGTGCGGGCCTCGGCGTCGATGGCCTCCACCAGACGGCGTGGATAGCGCATCAGCGCGGAGTGTTCAGCGAATTCGTCCTCGTCATCCAGGTAGAGGCCGCGGGAACGCGAGTCGACGACGTCGAGGTCCATATCCACCGAGTTCACTTCCCAGCCGCCGCGGGCCAGGGTCCGCCAGCCGATCTGAGTGGAGAGGTCCAGGTAGGTGCGGAAGTCCTCGTCCGCGTCGTCGTAGAAGGTCCCAAGCCACGATCCGGTGTGTGGGATGAGGCAGACGGCATCGGACTCGGCCCAATGGCCGTGGCCGGGGCGCGAGACCAGGGATCCGGTCGGCTGATAGACCCACTGGCCGTGATCGTCTTCACCTAGGTAGCGTCCGGGAACCACCCAGTGCGGGGTCCCGTCGTATTTCCAGGCTCGAGCGACCACCAGGTCCCCGGGGATGGCTCCGGTGAGGTCCCGCGGAAGGCTTGCTGGCACCGGTGCTGCCGCGTTCACAGCTGAGGAATCTGTCCGGTCGGCATTTCGGCCCCGGGCAACGGCCGCGCGAAGGGGACCTTGGTGCCCAGCACCTGCGCCAGGGTGTCGTTGGCGATCCGGTCTGCGGTCAGACCGACCCGCTCCAGGACCTGGTCGCGGCTGCCATGGGCCAGGAATTCGGTGGGCAGGCCGACCTCGTTCAGGGCAGTGTCGACGCCCGCTGCGCGCATTTCCTGGCGGATGCGAGAGCCCACGCCACCGGCGCGGACCCCGTCCTCGACGCAGACCACGATGCGGTGGCGTGCGGCCAGGCCGATGATGGAGCGCGGCACCGGCAACACCCAGCGTGGATCGACCACGGTGACGGTGATGCCTTGGGCGTTCAGCCGCCCGGCAACATCCAGGCAGAGTTCGCTCATCGCGCCGACAGAGACGATCAGCACGTCGCGTTCCTCCCCGGCACCGAGCTTGGCCAGAACGTCGACCCCGTCGTGCAGGCGAGCGGTAGCCACAATTTCCGCCCCGACGTTGCCCTTGGAAAAGCGCACCACCGAGGGTGCATCGGAAATAGCCACGGCCTCGCGCAGTTCCTCGCGCAACCGCACCGCGTCGCGCGGGGCTGCCAGGTGAAGGTTGGGCACGATCTGCATCAGCGCCATGTCCCACATCCCGTGGTGGCTGGGCCCGTCCGGCCCGGTGACACCGGCGCGGTCCAGCACCACGGTGACCCCTGCCTTGTGCAGGGCCACGTCCATGAGCAGCTGGTCAAACGCGCGGTTCAGGAAGGTCGCATAGACGCAGACCACCGGGTGCAGGCCGCCGAAGGCCAGACCGGCGGCGGAGGTCATGGCGTGCTGTTCGGCGATGCCCACGTCCAAGACCCGCTCGGGGTGTCGCTCGGACATGGTCTTCAGGCCCACCGGTTGCAGCATCGCACCGGTGATGGCAACGATGTCATCGCGCTCGTCGGCGATGTCGGCGATTTCCTCACCAAAGACGGAAGTCCAGGACCGTGCCGAGGCCTTGGAAATCGGCTCACCGGTCTGCGGGTCAATCACGCCCACGGCGTGGAACTGGTCCGCTTCGTTGGCGCGGGCCGGCGCGTAGCCGCGACCCTTTTCTGTCAGCACGTGCACGATCACCGGGCCGGCGAACTTCCTTGCCTGGAGCAGGGCCTCGTCCACGGAGGCCTGGTTGTGCCCGTCGATCGGGCCGATGTATTTCATGCCCAGGTCTTCAAAGAGGCCCTGGGGTGCCCACCAGTCCTTGATGCCCTTCTTGGTGGCGTGCAAGGACTTATAGGCGAACTGGCCCACGGCGCCCGAGTCCTTCAGCCGCGTCTTGAGCTTGTCCATGGTGTCTTCGTAGGCAGGGTGCGTACGGAACTGGTCCAGACGCTGGCGCAGCCCTGCCAGCTGGTCCGCGATCCCGCCAATGGTCGGGGCGTAGGAGCGACCGTTGTCATTGACCACGATCACCACGCGACGATCCTTGTCCGCGGCAATGTTGTTCACCGCTTCCCAGGCCATGCCGCCAGTCAGCGCACCGTCACCGACCATCGCGACCACGTAGCGTTCGGCTTCCCCGGTGAGTTTGCGGGCCCGGGAAATTCCGTCGGCCCATGAAAGCGAGGAAGAAGCGTGGGAGGACTCGACGATGTCGTGCACCGATTCGGCGCGCTCTGGGTACCCGGAGAGGCCTCCGGCCTGGCGCAAGGTGGAGAAGTCTTGGCGTCCGGTGAGCAGCTTGTGCACGTAGGACTGGTGCCCGGTATCAAAGATGATGGAGTCCGTGGGTGAATCGAAGACCCGGTGGATTCCCAGGGTCAGTTCGACCACGCCGAGGTTCGGGCCCAGGTGCCCGCCGGTGCGGGCCACGTTCTTGATCAGGAAATCGCGGATTTCCTGGGCAAGCTGCTGCATTTGGGCCGCGTCCAAGCCACGAAGGTCCCGCGGTTCCTTAATGGTCTGAAGCAATGGCACGGATGCAGTCCTTTCAAGATGACAAATACCCACTCAATCCTACCGCTCAGGATTTGGACCCGGACACCATCGCGGTGTACGCCACATCCCTGTGCATTCGTCGGTGGACAGGTATTGGGCAACGTTCATTGCCCGCGCATAGGATCACTTCATGGGAACCCTTCCCGTTTCCCCCTTCCACCGACAATTCTAAGGACGCACCGCACCATGACTTCGTCGAACAGTTCCGGGCCCACGGTCCTCTTCGTCTGCAACACCAACGGTGGCAAATCCCAGCTTGCCGCCGCGTTGCTTCGCCGAGCCGCGGGCGATTCCGTGCAGGTCCAGTCCGCCGGGCTCATCCCTGCGCACCACGTCAACGAGTTGGTCGCCTCAGTGGCGGAGGAAGTCGGCGCGGATATGCGCTCCGAGGTTCCCAGCGCGCTGAGCGATGAGGCGCTGCGGGCTGCCGATAAGGTGATCATTGTGGGCGAGGCCCAGGTCCCAGAACTCGAGGGGGTCCCCATGGAACGTTGGGTACCGGCTGAGGCCCCGGCCTCACTGGCCACCGATCACGAGCGCATGGAGTTCCTACGCGAGGATCTTGCCGCCCGAGTCTCGGAACTGGCCAAGGAGCTGGGCTCCGCCGCCGAGTAGGACTACAAGCCAACGGTCCGCCCCATATCCGGAGTCTGGATACCCCTACTTCCCCATCAACGAGGAAGGCCCGATCGACCGTGCCGAAAAACGAGGAGCACGCGATTGGCTAGTAAGCAAGCCTGAAATGCGGATCGAGTCCTCGGCTGACCCGTCGAGCGCAACCTTGGATTGCGCACGGGAAGCATCCGTACAGCTGCGGCCGCGGAAAGATTCCTTGGGTCAGCCGGCCGTGTGATCGGGGAAGGCAAATAGTGCCACGATGAGGATCGGGCCCAGCAACGCAAAAGCGGCGCCGTTTAGCGCCGCTTTTGTTGGAGTGACGCTTACGGGATGGACAACTCGCGCAGCCTAGCTGCCGCGTCCCGGTATTCGATGACCTGGTCCTTAGTAAATCCCGCTTCGGGGCTTCGCGACAAGAGCTTCGTTTCCTCCAGGAGATCCGCCAGGTGATCCTTTGCGGTTCGTACCGATGATGCCATAAGTGCGGCGGCTTCAGTCTGCACTTCGAGGTAAGAGAAGTCGGCGACGGATCCGTTGAGAATCCAGCTGGCGATATGCGGCTTGTCCAGTGGATGGGCGACAGCGATTCATTCCCGGACAAACTCCAGGTAGGGCTACGTGTCCTCGGCGATCCGGTGGTAGTCGAATGCCTCCACGAGCAGCTCTGGTTTCTGTTCGATCGCCAGACCTGCAGCCGTCTTCGGATCCTTGGCCTCGATGGCCTCGATGATCGGCGTGACTGCTACTGACATTACGTCACCCATCCGTCTGAGATCTCGCCGGTTTTCTTGGATACCACGGCGATGATCGGCTTTCCCTTGTGCACCCAGCGGTATTCATAAGCCTGCGTACCGCGGTTGTACCTCTAACCGTTTGCCACTGCATTCGTCAGGAGGTCTGCGGCCTTGCCCCTGTTACCTTGAGCCCCAAACTTATGCCAGTTGTGCCTCTTCTGCATAATGTGGTTCCACTTGTTCGCGTTCAGGCTCAGCGTCTTCTGCCTCAGGGCCTTCTTTAGTCCTGTTTCCCGAATACCTTGATGACGTGCTTGATCCCGTACCTGACAACCATCCCCAGTATGAACCCGATAATCGGCACCAGCGCCGGCGTGGCTACGTCCAGACGGACGCTCGAAGTCGATGACGGGCCCGTTGAACGCTCGTCGGTGGTGGATGCGGCATTCTTGGCAACAGGAAGCGTGGACGTCACCGTAGTGACTGTTTCCGAGGCCAGGGCTGGCTTCGCGTCGACAGTGGCAGGCAACAACGTCAAGGCCAGCGCAACCGTGTCAACCTCGGCCATAGTGGAAAGTAGATGTTTGATCACGGGGACCTCCGGCAGGTGAGAGATGAGAGCGACATGACCACAGTCATACACGAAACCTGACTTTTATCCGCCAGTGTTTCAAATGGTGCTTCACGAAACGTGATCGAGAGTTTGTGGGGCTGAGTTGGTGCTTTCGATTCCGACGTCACCCACGACGCCATATTGGTGCCCGAACGGATCACAGCTGGCCGACGATGAGCGGGCTCGAGGCCCCCGCCACTCCTAGACCCTGCCTTAGATCACCACACGGGCGCACTCCCAGGGCTCAGTCCCCGAGGCGGACCCGGCGCAACGGGACGATCATTCCCGCTCGCTGCGGCAAGGCACCTAAAGCTTCGGCCGAAGACACTCCGCCGACCAAAAGAGACTGCATGGTTTCGCTTGACGCCGATTTGGGTTAGTCTCCATTAACCGTGATTTTCAGCACACCGCAAGCGTGCTGGCAGACCCCCGTGTAATTGCCCGATTTGAGACCAACACGCAACTGACATCCGCATTCGCCCACATGGGCGACACCGAACAAAGAATTCCTCGGCCGGATTCCACCCAGCCCGATCCCCTCCCTACCGTGGTCTCCCCTCGAGGCCCCTAGCACGATTGGATGCACCCATGAGCGCTGCGACTACTCAGATAATGCAGGGCCTCACGAGCCCTGCCCACACGAGTTTCCCTCATCGGGGCGCGAAGATCCTCCCGCGCGCAATGGGGGAACGAGCATGAAATCCTATGCGAAAGGTGAGACTCAGGTACCACTGCTGACCGAAACGATCGGCCACGCTTTCGAATCGACAGTGCGTCAGCATGGCCCCTCCGATGCCCTGGTCGAGGTTTCCACCGGGCGTCGGTGGACCTGGACGGAACTTGACCGAGACGTCGACGACTTGGCCAGGGGCCTACTTGCAGCAGGGATGAGCGCGGGCGATCGCGTCGGAATCTGGGCGCCCAACTGCGCCGCATGGACGCTGGTCCAGTTCGCCACGGCGAAGATCGGTGTCATCCTGGTCAATATCAACCCCGCCTACCGCACCCATGAGTACGCCTACGCCGCCAACCACAGCGGACTGCGGATGCTCATCGCCATTTCACGCTTCAAAACCAGCGACAACAGATCAATGATCGAACAGGCCGCAGACGAGACCCCGGGGCTGGAACAGGTGGTCTACCTCGACACCGACGATTGGGCCGAACTCATCGGATCGGGCAAACACCTTGAACCTGATGCGGTGGCTCGTCGATTGGAGACCCTCTCACCGGATGATCCGATCAATATCCAGTACACCTCCGGGACCACCGGCTTCCCGAAGGGGGCGACCCTCAGCCACCGCAACATCCTGAACAACGGCCACTTCACCACGGAACTGATCGGGCTGAAGGCCTCCGACCGGTTGTGCATCCCCGTCCCGTTCTACCACTGCTTCGGCATGGTCATGGCTAATATCGGTTGCACCACGCACGGGGCCACCATGGTCATCCCCTCCCCCGGCTTCGACGCCGAAACTACCTTGCGCACAATCGCCGAGGAACGCTGCACCGCCGTCTACGGGGTGCCAACCATGTTCATCTCCATGCAGAACCACCCCAGCTTCGGCACTCATGACCTCTCGAGCCTGCGCACCGGGATCATGGCCGGCTCGGTCTGTCCGGTGGAGGTCATGCAACGCTGCATCGACGAGATGAACATGTCCGAGGTGTCCATCGCCTACGGGATGACCGAGACCAGCCCGGTCTCATGCCAAACCCGGGTCGATGACGATCTGGGGCGCCGCACCTCCACCATCGGCCGCGTCCACCCGCATCTGGAGATCAAGATCGTTGATCCTGCCACGGGCGAGACCCTGGATCGCGGCCAGCCCGGCGAATTGTGCACCCGCGGGTACTCGGTGATGCTCGGCTACTGGAACGATGAGCAGAAAACCCACGAGGCGATAGATGCCGAGGGGTGGATGCACACCGGGGACCTCGCCGAGATGCGCGAGGACGGCTACTGCAACGTCGTAGGCAGAATCAAGGACATGGTCATCCGCGGCGGTGAGAACATCTATCCCCGGGAGGTCGAGGAGTTCTTGTACCGCCACCCGGACATCGAAGACGTCCAAATCATCGGGGTGCCCGATCAGAAGTACGGCGAGGCGCTGTGTGCCTGCATCAAGATGAAGGCGGGCACCGCGCCGCTGACTCTGCCGACGCTGCGAGATTTCATCGACGGCAGGCTCGCCCACTATAAGATTCCGTCGTATCTGGTCCTTGTCGATGACTTTCCGATGACGGTGACCGGCAAGATCCGCAAGATCCAGCTCCGCGAGGAAGCAACGGCCCTGCTCGGGCTCTAAAACGCTTCGCCTTGCCCGGGGCCATGGGTCTTGAAGGCAACCAGCACGGGCGAGGTGCGCCCCGTGCTGGTTGCTGCAGTTGACCGCAGCTACACCCCGCTGGCTCAGTGGTGCGCCGGCGGGACCGGTTGTCCGAGCAACTATCCCGCTCCAGCAGTTCGTTGACCTCCGGGCCAGGCTATGCGATTCCCGTATGCGGTCCCGAAACCGCAAGTTGACCCGTGAAGCGATTCTCCAGAACACCATGTATTCGTCAGGTCCTACCGGCAGCAGATACGTGGTGGTTAAATGCCGCAAGGGCGGGCCTCACCGGATTGCTCCGGGAAGATCCGCCCTTGCGGTGCGTTGAGTCGCGCTAGCTGATTAGCTGGCGGAGATCTGACGCAGGACGTACTGCAGGATGCCACCGTTGCGGTAGTAATCTGCTTCGCCCGGGGTATCGATGCGCAAATCGGCATCGAAGGAGACGGTCTTGCCGTCTTCAGCCACGGCGGTGACCTTCAGGGTCTTGGGGGTGGTGCCGTTGTTCAGTTCGGTCACTCCCTCGACGGAGAAGGTCTCGGTGCCACTCAGGCCCAGGGTCTCGGCGTTTTCGCCGGCCGGGAACTGCAGCGGCAACACGCCCATGCCAATCAGGTTCGAGCGGTGGATGCGCTCGAAGGACTCGGTGATGACGGCCTTGACGCCCAGCAATGCTGTGCCCTTGGCTGCCCAGTCACGCGAGGATCCCGAACCGTATTCCTTGCCACCCAGGACAACCAGCGGGGTGTCGGCTGTCTTGTAGTTTTCCGCTGCATCGTAGACAAAGGCCTGCGGTGCACCTTCCTGGCTGAAGTCGCGGGTGAAACCACCCTCGACGCCGTCCAGCAGCTGATTCTTGATGCGGATGTTCGCGAACGTGCCGCGAATCATGACCTCGTGGTTACCACGGCGTGAGCCGTAGGAGTTGAAGTCCTTGCGATCCACACCGTGCGAGAGCAGGTACTGCCCCGCCGGGGAATCGGACTTGAACGAACCGGCCGGGGAGATGTGGTCGGTGGTGACCGAATCGCCCAGCTTCAGCAGCACACGAGCGCCGGTGATGTCCGTGACCGGCTCCGGGGTTGCCTGCATGCCCTCGAAGTATGGGGGCTTGCGGACGTAGGTCGAATCCTCGGCCCACTCGAAGGTGTTTCCTGCCGGGGTGTCGAGCGCCTTCCAGCGATCGTCGCCGTCGAAGACGCCTTCGTAGCCGCGAGCGAACATGTCGGCGTCGATGGAAGAATCCATCGTTGCCTGGACCTCGGTCGGGGTCGGCCAGATGTCCTTGAGGAACACCTCGTTGCCTGCCTCGTCGGTACCCAGCGAATCGTTCTCGAAGTCGAAGTCCATGGTGCCGGCCAGGGCGTAAGCGATGACCAATGGCGGTGAGGCCAGGTAGTTCATCTTCACGTCCGGGTTGATGCGGCCTTCGAAGTTACGGTTACCCGAGAGCACCGCGGTAGCCGCGAGGTCGTTGGCCTGGATGGCCTCGGAGATCTCGGCTTCCAGCGGACCGGAGTTGCCGATGCACGTTGCGCAGCCGTAGCCCACGATGAAGAAGCCAAGCTTCTCCAGGTACGGCATGAGGCCGGACTTCTCGTAGTACTCGGTGACAACCTTCGAGCCGGGGGCGACCGAAGTCTTGACCCACGGCTTGGACACCAGGCCCTTTTCCACTGCCTTGCGTGCCAGCAGAGCTGCGGCAAGCATGACCGAGGGGTTGGAGGTGTTGGTGCAGGAGGTGATCGAAGCGATCGAGACCAGACCGTGGTCGATGGCGAAGCTGGTGCCATCGGCCGTGGTGACCTCGACGCTGGTCGACGGGCGACCGATGTTCAGCTCGTCGGCTGCACCTGCGGCGTAGTTGTGGATGTCCTTGCGGAACTGCTCCTTCGCGCTGGAGAGCTCGATGCGGTCCTGGGGACGCTTCGGGCCGGCGATGGAGGGAACCACAGTGGACAGATCCAGCTCGAGGAATTCCGAGAAACGGATTTCACGGCTCGGATCGTGCCACAGGCCCTGCTCCTTGGCGTAGGCCTCAACGAGGTCCACGTTCTCCTCGGAGCGGCCGGTCAGGCGCAGGTAATCCAGGGTGACGTCATCGATCGGGAACATGGCCGCAGTGGAGCCGAACTCCGGGGACATGTTGCCGATGGTCGCGCGGTTTGCCAGCGGAACTTCGGCAACACCTTCGCCGTAGAATTCCACGAACTTGCCCACCACACCGTGCTTACGCAGAATCTCGGTGATGGTCAGCACGACGTCGGTCGCGGTGGCGCCGGCGGCGATCGAGCCCTTGAGCTTGAAGCCTACGACGCGCGGGATCAGCATGGAGACCGGCTGGCCGAGCATTGCTGCCTCGGCCTCAATGCCGCCCACACCCCAGCCCAACACACCCATGCCGTTGACCATGGTGGTGTGGGAGTCGGTGCCGACGCAGGTGTCCGGGTAGGCACGCAGCACGCCGTTGACCTCGCGGGTCATCACGGTGCGGGCCAGGAACTCGATGTTCACCTGGTGCACGATGCCGGTGCCTGGCGGGACGACCTTGAAGTCGTCGAATGCCGTCTGGCCCCAGCGCAGGAACTGGTAACGCTCCCCGTTGCGCTGATATTCGATTTCCATGTTGCGCTCGAGCGCACCGGCGTTGCCGAATGCGTCGATCTGCACGGAGTGGTCAATGACCATTTCGGCAGGCGCCAACGGGTTCACACGGGTGGGGTCTCCCCCCAGGTCCTTCACGGCTTCGCGCATGGTAGCGAGGTCCACGATGCACGGAACACCGGTGAAGTCCTGCATCAAGACGCGTGCCGGGGTGAACTGGATCTCGGTGTCGGGTTCCGATGACGGATCCCACTGGCCTACGGCCTTGACGTGATCCTTGGTAATGTTCGCACCATCTTCGGTGCGAAGCAGGTTCTCCAAGAGAACCTTCAGGCTGTACGGAAGGCTTTGCGCGCCTTCGACGGCGTTCAGCCGGTAAATTTCATATTCGTTGCCCTTGACGTCCAATACGCCCTTGGCACCAAAACTGTCCACATTGCTCACGGGGACTCCTCTCGCCGGATTTTTCATCTTCGTTGCACGCCACAAGGAAATCCAGTTAGGCGGTCCTAACTGAGTTCGACTTGTGTTTTATTGCGGCAGAGCTATAGACAGTCTATCCCCCGCCGCACATCGAACGCCGCCAGCCCGACATTCAGGGCTCGAACGTTGTCATATCCGCGCATTAATTGCGGATGAACAACCCCACGGTTTCCATGTGGTGGGTGTGCGGATACAGGTCAATGACATCGATTTCGCTCAGCCGGAACCCGGCAGCCAACAGATCGGCGGTGTCACGGGCAAAGGATGCCGGATCGCACGAAACATAGGAGATCTTTTTGGCGCCCGAACGAACCATCGCCGAGACCGCGATCTTGCCGGCACCGGTGCGTGGCGGATCAAGCACAATCGAATCCAATTTGGTCTTGCGCGTGTTCAATTCCCTGGACAGAGTTTTTTCGACACGACCCTGGGAAATGACTGCCTGCGGCAACTCGCGCAGGTTCTTCAAGGCGTCCTTGCTGGTGCCCGGGGCACCCTCAATGGACAGCAACATTCCGTCGTCGCCCACGGCCTTGGCCAGCGGGGCACTGAAGAGACCCGCCCCGGCGTACAGGTCGGCGATGCGCGAACCGTAGCTCGGCTCCAGCTGGGCCATGACCCGCTCAATGAGCGCCGCCGGAGCCAAACGGTGGATCTGCCAGAAACCCTCACCGGTAATCCGGTAATCGTGCCCGGCCACGGTTTCGGTCAACCAGGTGCGCCCACGCAGGCGCTGCAAGGCGCCGCGGCCATCGGCCACCGATCCAGCAACCTGGGTCAACGCTGCGGCGTTGGTTCCCTCCGGTAGACGCTTGGCTGCGCGGCCCGCGGCCCCGGCAATGCTTCCGTCCTCGATGAAGAGCACCAACACCGGTTCCTCGGCACCCGAACCCACGGCAACCTCGACGCGGCTGATCCCTGCCAACGGCAGTTCCCAGAGCCTAAGATCGTTGATTTTCGGGTGCGCCAGCGGCATTTCTTTGACCGGAATCTGCTCATCTGAGCGGAACGCGTTCATCGCCAGGCGACCCTTGGAATCCACCGCATACGCCATCCGGGTGCGCCAGCCCAAGGCGTCCGCAGCTTCGCCCTCGGGGGCCCGCACACCGGTAAATCCGTGCTCGGTGGCATCGATGCCACCCAGACGCTGCATCTGCTCGAGGAAGATCTGACCCTTGATCTCGCGCTGAGCGGCTAGGGCGATGTGCCCGAATTCGGCCCCACCCACCGGCAGTACACCGCGGGAGGCCGAGGCCAGGGCATCGGCCAGCGGCCAGAAGTGCGGCACCCGGTGTTCGGATGGTTCAAGGACCTCAACCACGTCGCCGCGCCAGAAGCGGGCCTTTTCTGCGTCATCACGCACCGCGATGGAGACCAGCTCGCCGGGGATTCCGTGACGCACGAAGATCACCCGGCCGTCGTGGCGGGCGACAACATGTCCGCCGTGGGCTGGTGCTTCGAGGCGCACCGTGATGATGTTTTCTTGCATGCTCATGGAGTTTCTTTCGGGTTGGAGATCGGGAGTGTGTTCGGGGAGCCCAGAGCCAATGAGTCCTCGGAGGAGGCCAAACGCCACGGCACCGAGGCCACGACCACCCCCGGCTCGTAATGCAGGCGGTTTTTGATCCGCATGGCCGTCTGGTTGTGCACCAGCTGCTCCCACCAGCGCCCCACCACGTATTCGGGAATGTAGACAACAATCAAATCGCGCGGGGAATCGCGCTTGATGGAGCGGATGTGTTCGATCAGCGGGGCGGGGATCTCCCGGTACGGGGAGGCCAGCACGGTGATCGGCACCGGGATGCCCAGTGCCTCCCATTCGCGCAGTGTCGCCTCGGTGCGCTCGGAGTCCGAGTCCACCACGATCGCGTCGAGCTTCGAGGGGCGCGAGGCCCGGGCGAAGGCCACTGCCCGCAGCACCGGCTTGCGCAGGGTGGAGACCAGCACCAGCGCATGGACCCGGGCCGGCAGCGCGGTGGCAGATTCCTCGCCACCGATCGACAGCTCCGCGTCAACCTGCTTGTAGTGCCGGTGCAGCGAGTCCATCATGATGAAGAGCACCGCAATGCCCAGCACCGCCAGCCAGGCGCCGTGGACCAGCCGGGTGCCCAGCACGATCACGAGCACCGCGGCCGTCAGCACCAGGCCCACCAGGTTCAGCAGCCTGGAACGGTGGATACGTGCCCGCACGCGTTTGTCTGGAGTCTGGGCCAGTTCGCGGCCCCAGTGTCTGATCATGCCCAGCTGGCTGAGTGTGAAGGAGACGAAGACGCCCACCACGTAGAGCTGGATCAGCGTCGGCACGTGCGCTTCGAAGACCCAGATCAACACGATCGCGGCAATCGCCAGGGCCAGGATGCCGTTGGAGAAGCCCAGCCGGTCCCCGCGGGTGCGCAACTGCCGGGGCAGGTAGCCGTCGGTGGCCAGGTGCGAGGCGAGGTTCGGGAAGGAATTGAAGGAGGTGTGCGAGGCCATCAGCAGTACCGCCACGGTCAAGGCCAGCACCAGGTACAGGCCCAGCGAGCCGGCCCCGAAGATCGCATGGGCCAGTTGGCCCAAGACCGGGTTCTGGATGTAGTCCGCCGGGATCGGCCCGCCGTTCAGCTGCAGCCCGGTGGCGGGGTCCTCGACCACGTGCACCTTCACGGCCCGGGCCAGGTACATGGTGCCCAGCGTCAGGGCGCCGGCGATCAACCCCAAGAGCAGCAGCACGCTGGCCGCGTTGCGGGCCTTGGGTGCCGCCAGGGTGTGGACGTTGGAAATCGGAACCTCGACGCCGGTCAGCGCCGCCGAACCGGTGGAGAAGGCACGCAGCACCAGCAATACCCCCGCGAGCCCGGTGAGCCCGTGCGGGTACTGGGGATCGGGGACCACGTCGAAGCCTGCAGACGGGGCACTGCCCAGGTTTCCCGTCGCGGCCAGGATTCCGCCGGCTGCCAGCATCACCAGCACCACCCCGACAAAGAGATACACCGGTGCCGCGGTGCCCAACCGGGACCGGCCGCGGCCACGCAGGTTCAGCACCGTCAGGACCACCACTCCCCCGGTCGCGATCCAGGTCTGAGATCCGGCCAGCGCGGGCAACGCCGCCACCACATAGTGTGAGGCCGAAGAAATCGACACCGCCACGGTCAAGACAAAGTCCACCAGCAGCGCGGCGGCCACCGTGGTCCCGGCCCGGGGCCCGAGGTTCACCGAGGCAATCTCATAGTCGCCACCGCCCGAGGGGTAGGCCTTCACCGACTGCCGGTAGGAGGCGATGATCACCAGCATCACGACCATCACGGCCAGCCCGATCAGCGGTGAGAACGCCATCGCACTGAGCCCGGCCAGCGCCAGGGTCAAGATCACTTCATCCGGGGCATAAGCGATCGAGGAGAACGCCGACGCAGAGAAAATGGGCAGCGCCAAGCGCTTGCGAAGCGGCGCCCGTTTGAGTTTCTCGGTCCTAAACGGGCGCCCCACCAGGATCCGCTTCAGGGCGGCAAGGAATGAAAGCACGCTCCAAAGCTAGCCCCTTTGCCCTGCCCTGTCATACACCACACCGCTGGACGCAACGTGAAGAATCACGCATCGGGGCCCTGAAGCGTGAAACACTGGTCTTCGGAGAGTGTCCGGGAAACGTTTCGGGTACCTCACGCGGAACCAAAGGATTGAACATGGCGCACTTCGTCATCATGGGTTGCGGCAGGGTCGGGGTGACCCTGGCCCACACGCTCGACGATGCCGGGCATTCGGTGGCGATCATCGATCAAGACGATCGCGCGTTCCGCCGACTGCGGCGTAATTTCTCGGGTTTGAAGGTCACCGGCGTCGGCTTCGACCGCGAGACCCTGGAACGTGCAGACATCGGCAAGGCCTACGCCTTCGCCGCGGTCTCCAGCGGGGATAACTCCAACATTTTGGCCACCCGGGTGGCCCGCGAGACCTACCATGTCCCGCACGTGGTCGCCCGGATCTACGACCCCGGACGCGCGGAAATCTACCAGCGCCTGGGCATCCCCACGGTCGCGGCGGTGCGCTGGAGCTCGGATCAGGTATTGCGCCGGATCCTGCCCGAGCATTCACTGAACGGAGACTTCCGCGAGGCCTCCGGCCGGCTGATCCTCGGCGAAGTCAACGTGCACGAGGGATGGTCCGGCTATGCGCTCGAAGACCTCGAGGCGGCAGCCCCCATCCGCATCGCCTACCTCTCACGCTTCGGCGAGGGTGTGCTACCGGTACCGGGCATGCGCCTGCAGCAAGGCGACATCGTGCACGCGATGATGCCCGTCAACGCGGGCAAGGACATCGAAAAGATCCTCTCTGCCGCACCCAAACCAACCACGGAGCAGAACACATAATGAAGGTCATGATTGCCGGGGCCGGATCCGTGGGCTCATCGATTGCCAAGGAACTGATCACCAACGGCCACGAGGTGCTGCTGATCGACGAGAAGCCAGAGGTCGTCGCCCGGGCCGGGGTGCAGGGCGCCCGCTGGCTCTTCGGGGACGCCTGCGAAATCTCCGTCCTCAAGGAAGCCAAGCTCGACGAGGTCGACGTGGTCGTCTCGGCCACCGGAGATGACAAGGTGAACCTGGTCGTCTCGCTGCTGGCCAAGAGCGAGTTCGGGGTCGGGCGCACCGTGGGGCGGGTGAACAATCCGAAAAATGACTGGATGTTCGATGACGCCTGGGGCGTTGATGTCGCGGTGAGCACCCCGCGACTGATGACGGCCCTGGTCGAGGAGGCGGTGGAGATCGGCGACTTGGTGCGCCTGATGACCCTGCAGTCCGGGGTGGTCTCCATGGTGGAGTTCACCGTTCCGCATGATTCGACGATGATCGGACGCACCCTGGGCTCGGTGCCGTGGCCCCCAGATGCCACGGTGGTCGCGATCCTGCGCGACGACGTGCCGTTGACCCCCAGCCCCGACGATGTCATCGAGGGCGGGGACGAACTCTTCTTCGTCACCACTATCTTGGCCGAGGACGCATTGCGCACGGTGCTGCGCAACCGCACCGACTAGGCTTCACCCCATAGCTGTACCCAGCGTAAAAGGCCCCCGCCGCGGCGGGGGCCTTTTTCTTATGCTGTGTCGGGCGTCTTTGCTGAAGGCTGCGGACGCGAGATCATCCACGCCACCCAGAGGCCCGCCGCGTACAGCGGGACCCCCATGGCCAGGCGTGCGGCGCCCAGTGCCGGGACGTTGTCGGCGAAGTACAGCGGGACCTGCACCGCGAGCCTGGCGGCGAAGACCGCCACCACGATCCAGGTGGCCCAGGCATAGGCGTTGGTGCGGGTCTTGCTCTCACGCCAGTTGGTGTTTTCTGAACGGATGAACCCGAAGATCACGCCCATCAGCGGCCACCTGACCAGCACCGAGATCGCCAGCACGGCACCATAGGCCAGATTCGTGTAGAAGCCCGGCACGTAGTAGTCCTTCGCTTCCCCGGTGACCCGGGAGAAGATCGCACAGATGGCCACGCCCACCAACCCGGTCAGTGCCTGGGTCAGAGTTCCGCGGCGCACCAACCGTGCCACGGTGAAGATGATGGCCACCGCCACGGAGGCGATCAGTGCCGGGTTCAGTTGCTGCCAGATCGTGAAGACGACCAGGAACACGAGCCCCGGAAGCAAAGACTCGATCAGCCCGCGCACCCCGCCAATGGTCTTGAGCACGTCGATCTGCCCGTCGCCGCGGCGCTCGATCCCGGAGTTGGCACCGATCCGGTGGGCCACGTCCTCGGCGTTGGGGCCGGAGTCCTCCGGCCGGGGGGTTTCTTCGTTGTGCTCGCTCATGGCGATGTTTTGTCCTTGGGTCGCGTCGGGGCGGTGGATTACTTGGCGGGCAGGATCTCATAGCGCGGGTTAAAGATCGTGGGGACCGAATCGATCGGTGCCACCATGCCCACGTAGTGCAGCCGGGCCCCTGCCACGAGCCCGGGGACCCTGCGCTGGCCGACGAAGATAAGGCGCAGGTGCGGCACCGCGCTGCGGCGCCCACCCGGAGGCGCCGGATGGTCCACAACCGTGACGCTGAAGGCCGGGGCCTGCTGCGGGGGCAGGATCGTCATGGATTCGACATACCCGTGGTGGTCGATGCGCCCGCGCTGCGGAAGCTCGCTGAGCGAGGTCAACAGTTGAGTCCCGGGTTGCGGTCCCTGCGTCAGACTTGTGGCCGCTGCCGCTTCCTTCGTACCCCGCTTGGCCTTGGGAGTCTTGTCCTTGGGCACCGTGGTTAGCCGATCTGGGTGATTTCCGGGCCGCGTTCGGGGCGCTCGGTGCCGGTGGTTTCCTCGTCGGCCACGTTATCCGAGTCGGCACGGGCCAAGGCACCGGCCGGGACGGTCAGCGGCAACAGTTCGGTCGGTGGCATCGGGGTGTCCCCGCGCACCACCACCACCTGCGCCAGTGCGTCTTCCATGGTCTTGGACTCGGCCGGGTCGGTCAGTGCCGCACCGCCAATGACTGCGCGCAGGAACCAGCGCGGGCCGTCGATGCCCAGGAAGCGCAGGACCACGTGGCCGGCTCGGCCATCGGGTGCTTGCTGCGGCACGCGGGCCAGCAGTTCGTTGCCAAAGCGGCCCGGGATGGTTTCGGTTTCCCCACCCTGGTCGGCGATACCGGTGGCGATCTGCGAGGAGATCCCCGGCCACAAGTCATCGGTCTTGGGTGCCGCGAAGACCTGCAGCTGCATGCGTGAGCCACCAATCTCCAGGGCCACGGCGATGACGCGCTGGGTGGATTCCTCGACCTCGAGGCGCAGCTGGAGCCCGGGAACCGGCTTGATCAACAGGGCGCCGAGGTCCAGGTAGCTGTCGTGGTCCCCGAAGTCATCCCCGTCGAAGGGGCCCTCGTTGCGGTCCACCGCGGAAGCAGGTTTCTCGGAGGCGCCGGCCGGTGCCGGTATTGCGGCTTCGGCGTCCGTGGCCGGAGGCGTGGCAGCAGCGGCCGCGGCCTGGGTGGAGGTGGCCTCCGCGTTGAGTCCGGAGATCGTCTGCTCGGGCTGCGCGGGAGCGTCGGCCTTCTTCTTACGCTTGAAAATCATGGAAAATGCTTTCTTGCTATGTCGACCGTGGTGATGCTGCGGTCGGAGCTAGTGGCTGGTGGACGCGGTTTCGAATCCACCGGTGGACCCAAAACCGCCTGCGCCGCGGGCTGTGTCATCAAGTTCCTGGACCTGGAGGAAACGGGCCCGCTCAACCTTCTGGATAACCAGCTGGGCGATGCGGTCCCCGCGCTTCAACACGATCGGGGTGCTTGCATCCGTGTTCAACAACGTGACTTTCAACTCACCACGGTACCCGGCATCGACGGTTCCGGGGGCATTGACCACGGTCAGACCGTGCTTGGTGGCCAGTCCGGAGCGGGGGTGGATCAACCCGACAAATCCCAGCGGCAGGCCCAGCGCAACACCGGTGGGAACCAAAGCCCGTTGCCCCGGCGCCAGGGTGACGTCCTCGCGGGCGCACAGATCGGCTCCGGCATCACCCTCATGTGCATAGCTTGGAACAGGGAGCTCTGGATCAAGCATTTTCAGGGCGATATCGACACTCGATTCGGACATATGTTTTCCACTCCAGGGGTTCAAGAAAGGGTGCGTGCCGTCGTGCGGCAGCTCGGGTTCCGGGGTTAACTCTAGTGCCTTGGCTCCGGCGGCGATGGCAGGGCGCTCAACGCCCACCGCTTATGCTTGGTGGTATGGCCGAGAACCCTTCCCCCACGCATCCTGCCCCCGCCCACTTCCGCGAAAAGTTGTGGCCCGCCTGGTGGATCTGGCTGGTCACCCTGGGTCTGGCCGGCACCGCCGCCGTGGCCTTCATGCCCATCGGCATCAAATGGGGCGTCATTGGCGGCCTCGTCGCGCTGGCGCTGATTGCCTTCGCCTTGATCAACAACACCCCGCTCATCGAAGTCGACGAAGACAACGTGCGCGTGGGCAGAGCCACCATCGAACGCAAGTTCATCGGCGAAGTCACCGGTTACCGTGCCGCCGCCGCTTACCACCAGCGCGGCCCGGGCCTGAACGGCATTGCCTTCATGTGCATCCGCGGTTGGATCGACCCGGTGGTGCGCATCGAAATCACCGACGAGCGCGATACCACCCCGTACTGGATCACCTCCACCCGTCGTCCCGAGGAACTCACCGCGGCGCTGGGCGGGGTCATGGTGCAGTTCCGCGAAGCAGCCCTGGAGCAGGAGCAGGCCACCGGTGCACACTCCCCAGACTCCGCGGCCGAGGCCGACTCGGTCTAAAGAGCCAACCGACGCAGCACAAACACAGCGCCCGCCTCCACCACGTGCTTCCCTAGTTCCAGGGATTCAACGGGTCGGGGGCGGGCGCTTTGTTATCGGCGCTGGTACTTAGCCTTCGCAATCGGCGCAGTAGAGCTGACCGTCACGTTCAAGTGCGATCTGTGAACGGTGCCGCACCAGGAAACACGAGGCGCAGGTGAATTCGTTGGCCTGCGCCGGAAGGACCATCACCGATAGTTCTTCACCCGAGAGGTCCGCACCGGGCAACTCGTAGCTGTCAGCCAGCGCTGATTCGTCTTCGTCGATCAGGTTCGAGGCATTGGTGTTGGTATTGCGTTGGGCCTTGAGCTCCGGCAGTGCCTCGGCCTTCTCATCGTCCCCTGCATGCTGTCGAGGTGCATCGTAATCGGTTGCCATAATTGCTGCTTCACACTCCGCTTGGTTCAAGCTGTCGTTCGTCTGGGGCGCCCCCAGCAAGGTGGTGCCTCTGCCCCGGGGGTAAATCCACGCACTTGGATGCGCCTATGATTCAACGCAGAAGCGGTCGTTTTTGTGCCCGGTTCGCCACGGCCTGATCATCATTGCATCTTAGAGGCCAAAGACAAGATTTTTTACCGCCCTTTTACCGCCATTTCGCTCCGCTGAGGGAATAATCATGAAGCAGGTCCACGCCACACCACCGCGCTTCTTAGGTATTTGGCGGCACAAGTGGCAGAGTTTTAGGCATAACACGACGGTTTGTGGAGGATAGTCATGCGTCAACTACGACTGGTGGGAATCCACGAGAACGGCGAGAGCCTGCACCTGAGCAGCGACGACGGGAACAGCTTTGTGTTGCCCGTCGATGAAGCACTACGCAGTGCCTTGACCCGGGCTGCCCGTGCAGATCGTTCGGAGTCACCGGCTGCACCGCTTTCCCCGCGCGACATCCAGACCCGGATTCGTTCCGGAGCCACCGCCGAGGAAGTCTCACAAGAGTCTGGTATGCCGCTCGAACGCGTCATGCGTTACGAAGGTCCGGTGCTGGCCGAACGCGAATACATCGCCTCCCAGGCTCGCAATATCGAGGTCTCAGCCCCCCAGACCCACGATGGCTACCGCAGCATCTTCGGCGAAGAACCGGCAAACCTCGGTGAAATGGTGGCCTACCGCATCCACTCGCTGGGCATCGACAACGAATCGCTCACCTGGGATGCCTGGCGCGCTTCCGATGGCTCATGGGACGTGGTGGCACGGTTTGAGCTGCCCGAAACCGATGCGAGCATCGCTCTGGATTCCGGCGACGAGGATTCGACCGCCAAGTGGTCCTTCCACCCCAACCGCAAGTCGCTGCAGAACGCCAACCGCTGGGCACAGGTGCTCAGCGAGCTTGAACCACTCGACGCACCGGTCGGTGCCCGCCGGCTGACGGCAGTTGCCGATCAGCCCTTCGATGTCGAGGCCGACGGCGAAGAAGCCGGCGCCGAGGCTCCGGCTGCCGATTCCGAGGAGCTCCTGGACGTGCTCAGCGCACGCCGGGGACAACGCCTAGGAGTCGACGAGGAGAGCGACGACGCGCTGGCCGCAATGCTTTCACGCAACCCGCACCCCGACGACGACCCGCGCCTGGCCGGTCCAGCCCCGACCGAAGACGGGCTGCCGCGACTCTATGACGGAGTCAGCACCCGCACCACATCCATTTCGTTGGTACCCGCCCCTCGACCGGAAAAAGACGAGGCCAAGGATTCATCCGCCGACTCGGAGACGTCCAGTGCCGAGGACGAGGCAAACGCCAAGAAGAAGGCCAAGCGATCCTCGGTCCCCAGCTGGGACGAGATCGTCTTCGGGCGCCGCAACAACAACGACTAACACGCGCGCTCGTTCCCGACGGAATATGCACCTGCGCTGACACCATCGGCCCGGCATGTGCCAAGGTTTTGGACCTTGGCACATGCCGGGCCGATGTTTTTTGTCTGAGCCAGCACTCTTGTCCACTTCGCTGAGACCTACGACTCCGCAAGCATGCCAGCAGTAACGGGTTCAGAACCCGATCAGCATCGGTGCGGGGTGGATGCGGCGCACTGGGGCGCTGTCGCTACTTCTTGCTGGCCGCGCGTGCCAGGGTCAGCAGCGGGACTTCACATTCGGCTCGCGTCAGGGAGCCGTGCTGGCCCACCATCGAGAACGCTGCGGGGTTGACCCGGCGCCCATCTAAGAAGGCCACGTCTTCGGCGGCCAGGATCAACAGATCCCCGATGCGTGCGCGCACCGTGTCGGCCACCTCGCCAAACAAACCGTGGTCGATGGCCTCCTGGCGGGTCATGATCCACGCCTTGGAACCAAAACGCCCACGCCAAGCCTGGGCGACTTCTTCGCGCTTGGCCACCGGGGTTTCCGGGTGGAAATGAAGTTGCACGGCTCTCGGTTCCCCGGCCGTCAGCTCAACCCCATCAACTAGTTCCGGGTACTGGGAGTAATCGATGCGCCAGCTCTCCGGGACATCGACCATGCCGTGGTCCGCGGTCAGCAACAGCAGCGTACCGGCCGGCACCCGGGCCGCCAGCGTGCGCATCACCGAATCCAGTTCCTCCAACGCGTGGCCCCACTGGGCTGAATCCTTACCGAAGCGGTGCCCGGCCTTGTCGAGTTCGTTGAAGTAGCAGTAGACCAGGGCCCGCCGGTTTGCGGCCAGGGTCTCGCAGGTTTCACGCACCCTCGCATGCGGGGACTCCGCCGGAACAAATTCCGGACCGCGCAGCGCGGCCTGGGTCAGCGCCGAGGATTTGAATTGGGACAGCGACACCGTGGCGGTATGTACACCGTCGGCCGCGACCCGTTCAAACACCGTCGCATGCGGCTGCCAGGCCAGCGGGTCAAGGTCCTTGGGCCATCCACCGAGCTGGTTCACCACGCGGCGACGTTCCGGATCAACGGCGTCGTAGCCCACCACCCCGTGTTGGCCAGGAGGCAGGCCGGTGCCCAGGGAGGTCAGTGAGGCGGCAGTGGTCGAGGGGAAGGAAGCGGACAGCGTCTGCGAATTCTCCATGAGCTTGCGCAAAAACGGTGCGTGTCCCCCGCGCGCCTTCAACAGCGCCTTGCCCAGACCGTCGACCATGACCACCGCGATGCGGTTGGCCCGTGGCAGCCCCAGCGGGTTTTCGAAGCCCGGCACGCCCAGCGCCGCTGCAGCACTGGGCAGCAGCTCGGCAATGGTTTTGCTGCCATAGGGCGGGGCTGCTGGGAGTGCTGCCGCAGGGGATGTCTTCGTAGTGGTTTTCATATCGGCGACCGTTTCCCTGGGGCTCTGCCTAGCCTTGGTGGGTGTTGCGGCCAAAGCGCGAGCCAACCCGGCCACGGACCTCGGTGGTCGACACCGATGCCGGGGCAGGTACGCGGGTCTCGGTGACACGCGGGGCCGAGGCCCGGCGCATGGCCAAGGCAAAGCTGCGGGCAGCGGCCACAGCATTGGCGCCGTCGGCTTCCGCGCTGACGCGCAGGACCAGGTCTTCCTGCTGGGAGGTTCCGGTGTAGCCGTGGTCGGCATCGCATTCCGGGTCGGGGCAGCCTGCCGGTGCGAGGTCGATGCGCTGCGCTCCGGCCCAGGCGATGCCCAGGGTCAGTTCCTTGACCAGATCGCCGCTGCGGTAATTCTGCGGCTGGTGGTAGACGTAGCTGGTGGCCACGGTGGTGACCTTGGAAAGCTGGACCAGCTCGGTGGAGATCTGGGCCATGACTTCCTTGCCCTTCTCATCGAGTTGCTGGTCATCGACGTGGGTGACCAACAAGACGTCCTCGGCCAGCACCAGCACCGTGATGTGCCGGTGCACCTCGTGCTGGTCGAAATGCGTCTCCAGGTGCACCAGATGCCCACCGGGTTCCCGGCCGTCGAGTGCCTCGTCGATGACGTCGGCAAGGATTTTGGGGTAGAAACCCGCGCGGGTCAGAGCAGTGTGCAGGTCGGGGGCCGAGGCCGAAGAAAGGGGGGTCATGTCCCCAGTCTACCTGCGGGGTGCGAATCGATCAGTGGCGCATGGCCCGCCGGGCCGAATCGGTGCGCTGCTGCGCATTGCCCAACCAGATTTCCACACCAAGCACGCAGGTCCCGGTGGTGGTGGCCATCACCGGGTTGATTTCCAGCAGCGAAACCTCCGGATGGTTGTCCTTGAGCGTCGCGATCCGGTTCAGCAGGTCCTGCAATGCGGCCAGGTCCACTGCCGGTAGGCCCTGGTAGCCGCGCAGGCGCGCCGCAGCGCGCGGGGCGTTGAGCAGGTCCGCCAGGTCGGTGTTGGTCAACGGCGGGGTGCCGTGCGCCCAGTCATCGAGCAGGTTCACCGCGTCCCCGGCCAGCCCATAGGAAACCACCGGGCCCAGCAGCGGGTCTTCGACGGCCCGAATCACGCATCCCTGCCCTGCCGGGGCCATCGACTGGATCTCCAGGTCGGTGGCCGAGTACGGTGCCAGAACCTCGCGCATATGCAAGATGTTCGAGCGCAGCGAAGCTTCGTCGGGGATGTTCAGCCGCACCCCGCCCAGATCCAGGCGATGGCGCAGGTTCTCGTCCCGCGCCTTGAGGGCAACGGGCCAGCCGAGCCGGTGCGCGGCGGCTACGGCCTCATCGGCATCCTCAAAGTTCGCCGATTCGAGCACGGAGATGCCGTAGTGGCCCAGCAGCGTCGCGGCCTGCGCCTTGGAAAGGTGCAGCAGTTCCACGCCGTCGATGGCACCCAGTGCGTCCTCGATGAATTCTGCGGCGGCCGGCACCTCGATGCCGACCGGCTCGATGACCTCGCCCTGTTCGCGGGCTACCCAGCGGGCGTAGCGCGCGATCGCGGCCAACGCCTTCACCGCTGTTCCCGGACTCGAATAGCAGGGCAGTCCGTAGTTGCTGCCGTCTTCATGCTTCCCATCATCCAACAGCCCATCAACCACCGAACCAGGTTCCAGGATGCCGGTAAACACCGCAACCACTGGCTTGCCCGAGGATGCGGCGGCCTCGCGGAGGGTCTTGGCCACCGAGGCCTTGTTCAACCCCGCCACGGGCAGCAGCGTGATGATCCCGCAGTGCACCGCGGGGTCCTCCAACGCCGTAGCCAAGATCGCGGCAAGTCGCGGCAGGGCCCTGGAGGCCCCGTCATCGAGTTCGATCTCCGCATGGGAGAGAGTGACGTCCAGGCCGTGTTGTTCGGCGGAGTCCGCCACCACCGAGGCCAGGGCCTCGGAGTTGGAGAGCACCGCCAGCCCGTTTCCGCCAGGCAGCGGCTGGGAGGCGACCACCTGGGCGATTTCCATCAATTCCTCGTTGGTGCTCACCCGGATCACCCCCGATTGGCGCAGCATCGCATCGACAGCGGCGGTGGGTGCCTGGGTGGTGCGCACCGCGTGGCCCGGAGGCAGTCGCAACCCCATCACATCGGACTTCGCCACGATCACCGGTTTGGAATGTGAGAGCCGGCGGGCGATGCGGGAGAACTTGCGCGGGTTGCCGAAGGATTCCAGGTACAGGCCCACCGCACGGGTTGAGGGATCGTCCTCCCAGAACTGCATGGCGTCGTTGCCCGAGACATCGGCCCGGTTCCCGGCCGAGACGATCGAGGAGACTCCGACGCCGCGGCGCACCGAGGCGGCGTAGAGCAGCACGCCCACGGCCGCCGATTGGCTAAAGAGCCCCAGCGCCCCGGCCTTGGGCATGCCCGGGGCGACCGAAGCGTTCATGGAGGTTGCTTCATCGGTGTTCACCAGGCCCAGGGAGGCCGGGCCGATCACGCGCATGCCGTTGGCTCGGGCCTGACGCACCAGTTCGCGCTGCTGCGCCATCCCTGCTTCGCCGTCCTTCTCGAATCCTCCGGTGGCGATGACCAGCCCCTTGGCTCCGGCTGCCGCACATTCGGTGATGACCGCCCCGATTCCTTCGCGCGGGACCGCGACCACGGCCAGGTCGATGGGCCCGGGGAGCTCGGCGACCGAGGCGTAGCTTCTCATCCCGCCCAGTTCGAAGGCCTGCGGGTTCACGGCGTAGACAGTGCCGGTGTAGCCGCCCTCGATGAGGTTGTGCAGCAGCGTGTGTCCGATGGTGCCCCATTCGCGGCTGGCACCGATCACGGCGATCGAGCTCGGGGCCAACAGCCCGGCCAACGATTTGGCTTCGGCACGGTGCTCGCGTGATTCCATCACGGCACGCGATTTTTCGGTGGGGTCGATGGGGAATTCGAGCATCACCACGCCCTCGTCGAAGTGCCGGCGCACCGCGTAGCCAGCCTCGGCGAAGACCGTCAGCATTTTCCGGTTTTCCGGCAGCACCTCAGCGGAGAAGCGCTCAATGTCGTTTTCGCGGGCCGCGGCGGCCAGGTGTTCAAGCAGGATGGAGCCCACGCCCATTCCCTGGTAGGCGTCGGAAATGTTGAAAGCGACTTCGGCGTCGGTCGGGTCATCGAGTCTGTCGTAGCGCCCCACACCGATGATGTCTTCGCCCCGAACCACCACGAAAGCAACCCTGTCCATGTGGTTTACTTCGGTGAAGCGTTTGAGCTCTTTGGCCGTGAGCGCAGATTTGTACGTAAAATAGCGCATGTAGACGGAGGATTCCGACTGACTCCGGTGCATTTTTTGCAATTTGTCGGCGTCACCGGGTTGAATCGGGCGTAGATGTGCCGTCGAACCATTGCGCAAGACAACGTCTGCTTCCCAATGGGACGGATATTCACCGGGTTTACGACCATCCACCATAGGCTTAGCCTAACGGCCACAGCGACGAGTGCAGTTGATACGACGCGCCGGGACCGCAGCAGCACATGGCTCCTGCCCTTGCCCTAGGGACAGGATCAGTACCGAATCGAGGATTCACACCAAATATGGCGCGCAAAAAGCCTGAACCACTGCCCGCAGACTTCGTGGAGCACATCGTTGACATCGATGTGACCCAGGAGATGGAAGGCTCCTTCCTGGAGTACGCCTACTCGGTGATCTACTCCCGGGCACTGCCCGACGCCCGTGACGGGCTGAAACCGGTGCAGCGGCGCATTTTGTACATGATGTCCGAGATGGGCCTGCGCCCGGACAAGGGCCACGTCAAGAGCGCCCGCGTGGTGGGCGAAGTCATGGGTAAGCTGCACCCGCACGGCGACACCGCGATTTACGACGCGATGGTGCGCATGAGCCAGGGCTTCGCGCTGCGCCTGCCGCTGATCGACGGGCACGGAAACTTCGGTTCGCTAGATGATGGCCCGGCCGCCCCGCGTTACACCGAGGCGCGTCTGGGAGCCTCCGCGGTGGCGATGACGGCGAACCTCGACGAGGACGTCGTGGATTTCGTCCCGAACTACGACAACCAGTTCCTGCAGCCCTCGGTGCTCCCGGCCGCGTTCCCGAACCTCTTGGTCAACGGCACCACCGGCATTGCCGTGGGCATGGCCACCAACATGGCCCCGCACAACCTCGGCGAGGTCATCGCAGCGGCCCGGCACCTGATCGAGCACCCGGATGCGGATCTGGCGGCCATCATGAAGTTCGTTCCCGGACCCGATATGCCAACCGGTGGCAAGATCGTGGGCCTGGACGGGATCCGTGACGCCTACCGCACCGGCCGCGGCACCTTCCGGACTAAGGCCAAGGTGGAGCTGGAGCAAATCACCGCCCGCCGGCAGGGCCTGGTGATCACCGAGTTGCCCTACATGGTCGGACCGGAAAAGGTCATCGAGAAGATCAAGGACGCCGTCACGGCGAAGAAGCTCACCGGCATCGCCGACGTGGTGGATCTGACCGACAGGAACCACGGGCTGCGCCTGGTCATTGAGCTGAAGAACGGCTTCAACCCCAATGCCGTGCTCACCGCGCTGTACAAGTTCACCCCGATGGAGGATTCCTTCGGCATCAACAACGTGGCCCTGGTCGACGGCCAGCCGCGCACCTTGGGGCTGGTGGAACTGCTCACCGTGTACGTGGATCACCGGTTGCTGGTGGTGCGCCGCCGCACCGAACACCGGCTGGCGAAGAAGCTCGACCGACTGCACCTGGTCGAGGGCCTACTCATTGCGATAGTCGACATCGACGAGGTCATTGCGATCATCCGCTCCTCGGACGAGACGGCCCAGGCCCGCGAGCGCTTGATGACCATCTACGACCTGTCCGAGCTGCAGGCCAGCCACATCCTGGAGCTGCGCCTGCGTCAGCTGACCAAGTTCTCCCGCATCGAGTTGGAGAAAGAAGCAGCCGAACTGCAGAGCGCGATCGACGAGCTCAAGGCAATTCTGGCCTCCGACGAGCGGTTGCGCGCGCTGGTCTCGGGGGAATTGGCGGAGATGAGCGAGAAGTTCGCCACCCCGCGCCGCACGATCCTGCTCCAATCGGAGTCCGGCACCCCGTTGAAGGGCACGATCATGCCCGCGGCCGTGGGCCCCGGGAAGAAGGCCCCGCTGAGCCTGGAAATCGCCGATGACCCGTGCCGGGTGCTGCTCTCGGCCACCGGGCAGGTGGCCCGCACCGGGTCGCTCGATCCGTTAGATGGTGCCGGAGCACGGGTGAAGCACGATGTGCTCTCCTCGGTGGTGTCCACCAGCGCGCGCGGCGAGATCGGCGGGATCACCTCCACCGGGCGCATGCTGCGCCTGCAGGTCGTGGATTTGCCGTTGCTTCCTGCATCCCACGGCTTCCCGCAGTTGACCGGTGGGGTGAAAGTCGACGAATTCGCGCAGCTGGGCAAGGGCGAAAAGATGGTGGCCCTGGTGCCGTTGGATGCCGTCGTGGCACTGGGCACCGCTAATGGCGTGGTCAAGCGCCTCAGCCCGGAATACCCGTTGAACCGCGACGAGTGGGAAGCCATTTCGCTCAAGGACAAGGACACCGTGGTGGGTGCCGCGGTCGGTATCGACGGCTCGGATCTGGTCTTCGCCACTGCCGGCGCGCAGCTGCTGCGCTTCCCGGCCACCGCGGTGCGTCCGCAGGGCCGCACCGCCAGCGGCATGGCAGGGATCAAGCTGGGTGCCGGGGACCAGGTGATCTTCTTTGGTGTGGTGGCCGAGGATGCCCCCGCACCGGTGTTCGTTTCCATCGCCACCGGCTCAAACACGCTGCCCGGCACAGCATCGCATTCGGTGAAGGTGACGGACTTCGCCGAATACCCGCTCAAGGGTCGAGCCACCGGAGGGGTGCGGGCACACCGCTTCCTGAAGGGCGAAGACCGGTTGGAGCTGGCCTATGCCGGTCCCGGCCCGGCCCGGGCCTCCTCGTCCGCGGGAGTGGTCCGTGCCCTGCCCACCGAGTTTTCCAAGCGCGACGGCTCCGGTGTGCCGTTGGCCCAGGGCATCGATGTGCTGGGCGGGACGCCACTTCTGGATGGAACCGAAGGCGATGTTGCCACGGTACCCGAGGGACAGTTGCCGTTGCCCGGCAGCTCGAAGCGTGCACCCTTAGCAGCGGTTGAGGACAGCAAGCCGTTTGCCGATTCGGGGGTCGTCGAGGTCGAACCCGCCCACCGGGTCGCCATCCAGGATTCGTTGCTGGACGAGTAGCACCGGGCGAATCCGCCCACCGTGTGGTCCGGGGCTGTCCCGGACCACACGGTGGGCCCCTGACCAGGGTGCGATGGCCATGACATACCGAGTGTTTCCCCCGATAGACCTAAGGATTCCCCATGACCGAGGAAGAACTGATCCGCCTGGGGATCGGGGTCTTTGTCCTGCTCATGGTCACGCTGATTGGCTGGGTGGTCTAAGCATCGGCCAAACCGGGACCGAAGAAACCCCGAAGCGATCCGTCAGCCGAAGATCATCGCAGTGGTGGGGTGGGTGATAGCGCCGATCGGGCTGCTGCTCATCCTCTTCTCACGCTCCGGCTCCCCGGACCCCGATGACCGGCTGCCGATGCTCATCTGCGGCATCGTGCTGTTCCTGACGGCGTCGCTTCTGGTGGCCATCTACGCGAACTGGTACGTCATCATCCGCGACGATGAGATCATCCAACGCACCGCCTGGCGCCAGCTGCGCACCATCCGCTACGACCAGATCAAGAAGTTCCGGCAGTACCGCAACGGCAAGGTGCCGATGCTCAAGCTGTGCGGCAACGACGGGACCGTGATCCAGCTGAATTCCGCCGCCTTCGAGCTCTCCGGGGTCTTCGCCGCACTCCAACGGAACCAAGCCAACGGCTCCTAGCCGCCAGGACGGCTCTCCCCTTCCGGCCCACGGACCGTGAGCCAGGCTTAGGCCGGCACCGATACCCTCTCCGCGGGCCGGGCCAAGTCCAGGACGCTATCCCCCAGCGCGGCGACCGCCGCATCGTGGGTGACCAGCAACACCGCGGTGTCCGCCAGCGCCATACGCAGGTCGGCAACCAAATCCACAGCCTCGTCGGCGCCCAGGTGCGCGGTGGGTTCATCCAGCAGCAGCACCGTGGCCCGGGCCGCCAGTGCACGAGCCACCGCCAGGCGTTGGCGCTGTCCGCCCGAGAGATGGTGGCCGCCCGATCCGATGCGGGTATCCAAACCCGCGGGCAGCGTGGCCAGCCACCGATCAAGCCCGACCTTGGCCAGCAACTCCTGCAGCTCCGCGTCCCCGGGCTGGTCCCAGGTTTCCCGGCCCAGCCCCAGGTTGGAGCGCACCGTCGAATCGAAGAGGTGGGCTTCCTGCGGGCACCAGGCCACCTGGGCCAGATCGGCGGCGCTAGCGTGCTGCCACGGCCCGTCCCCGCGGCGGGCCTGCAGGGTTCCGGACAATGGTTCTAGGGCCCCGAGCATGGCGGCCAGCAGCGTTGATTTGCCCGCGCCCGAGGGTCCTGTCAGCACCGTCCACTGACCCGGGAGTAGTTCCAGCCCCAGATCCGTGACCACTGGCCGGCCCGGGGCCCAGCCGATATCTGCGTTCTCCAGACGCAGCGACAGGGCGCCTTGGGCGCCGGGTGCTGCGGCCTTCGTACCGGTGGGGGCACAGACGGGTTTCGGCTTTTCCTCCCCGATGTTGGCCCAGACGCGGCGCAGCACCGCATCGAGCTGCGGCAGCTGTTGAATGGAGACGGCGGTGTTGGCGATGGGCTCGCCCAGGGCCAACAGCAGCAGTGCGGCCACCGCGGCCTGTTCTCCGCCGGTGCCCACCGCCAGCACGGCCAGCACCGCGGCCAAGGCAGAAAGCAGCGCGGCACCACCCTGGGCCAGACCGGCACCGCGGGCCGCTGCCCGCAGCGAGTGGGTGGCGGCCGAATCCGCCCGGGCAAATCCGTCCAGGGCGCGTGCCGTTACCTGGTTGGCGCCCAGGTCCCCGGCCGCGCGCAGCAGCGTGGGTACCCTGGATCCGAGCCAGATGCGGTGCTCGGCAACCTCGGTGGTGCTTCGTTTTTCCACGGCAAGCACGGCCAGCGGCAAGCCGATGAAGGCCAGCAGGCCCAATCCGAGCGCCAGCGGCAGGGCGTCCGGCGCCCAGAAGCCGATGCCCACGCTCACAGCAAGCCAGGTACCGATTCCGGCCACCGGCGGCACCAGCACCCGCGGCACCGCATCACGGACCTCGTCGACTTCCGCGACCAGGTGGCCCAGGGCCGCGCCGGAGCGGGTGATCCTGCCCCAGCTGCGCGGCTGGGCCACCAGCGCGTCCCACAGCCGTTCGCGCAGGCTTGAGGCAAAGCCGAGCACCGCGTCGTGCACGCGCAGCTGTTCGGCGTAGCGCAGCACCGAGCGGCCGATGCCGAAGGCGCGCACGCCCACGATCGCGACCATCAGGTGCAGCATTGGGGGTTGGTGGCTGGCGGTGACGATGAGCCAGCCGGAGATCCCGGTCAACCCCGCACCGAAGATCGCCGCAGCAGCGGCGAGCAACAACCCGGCCACCAGTCCCTTGCGGAACCACGGCATCGAGCCCAGCAGCCGCCAGTGCGCTGTGCGCCCGCCCGCCGGAGCGAAGGGTTCGGCCGCCGCGGATGCTGCTGCCGGAATCACGGGGTCATGAACCGTAGCCGTGTCCTGGTGCTCATAGCCCGGGTGTGCGCGGTCTTCGGGCTGACGGAGCATGGTTGCCAGGGCACGGTCGTGAGAGGCGAGGAGCATGGCGCATCGGGGGTCCAATCCGGCCAGCGCCCGACGGATGTGCCCGGCGGATTCCGTATCCAGGTGTGCCGTGGGTTCATCGGCCAGTATCAGGTTGATCTGTGGGTCTGCTGCTACCTTGGCTAGCACCCGCGCCACGGCGATACGGCGCAACTCCCCCGGACTGCAATCCACCAGGTTCCGCTGGGCCAGGTGCGCGATGTTCGCATCGTGCAGCACCGCTTGGAGCATCGCAGGATCCAGTGTTTCCCCGGCGTGCAACACAATTTCCTGCTCGACGGTGGTTTCCGTGAACCTGGGATGCTGGGAGATGAATGCTGTGCGCGCCGCATCCACCTGGATCCGGCCGGTGATTTCGGCCCCCTGTCCGAGCCGTCCGAGCACAGCATGCAGCAGTGTGCTCTTGCCGCTGCCGCTGGCGGCATCCAGGACGTGCACCGACCCGGCACTCAGCACCAGGCTCGCGTCGTCGAGCACCGGTTCGGTGCGCCCGGGATACCGGACCGAGAGGCTCTCCACCACCAAGATGTGGTGGGTGCCTGCAGCTGCGGGGTTAGTTTCCGGGGCGGTCCGCTCGGCGCTAGCACCAATGAATTCTTCGCTGCGTTCGAGCGCTTCGACACCATCCTCGGAAGAGTGGAAGGCCGCTCCGAGGGTGCGTAGCGGCAGGTAGCATTCGGGGGCGAGGATCAGGGCGAGCAGCCCTGCTTCCAGTCCCATCTGCCCGTAGACCAGACGCACACCGATGAACACCGCGACCAGCGCCACGGAGATCGTGGCGATAAGTTCCAGGGCCAGTCCGGAGAGGAAGGCCGTGCGCAGCGTCCTCATGCTGGTGCTGCGGTAGTCTTCGGAGACCTTGGCCAAGGCGCGGCCCTTGCCCTCGGCACGGCGCAGCCCGATCAGCGCCGGCAATCCCTGGGCCAGTTCCAGCAGCTGGTTGGAGAGCCTGTCCAATCCGGCGGCCGCGGCCTTGACCCGGTCTTGGGTGTGCAGCCCGATCAGGATCATGAACATCGGCACCAGGGGCACCGTCAGGACGATGACCAGGGCAGAGACCCAGTCCGCCACCAGCACCCTGACACCGATCAGGACGGGGATGACCATCGCCGAGACCAGCGCCGGCAGGTACTTGGTGTAGTAGTTATCCAGTCCGTCCAGCCCGCGACTGGCCAGTGCCGACAGGGCACCGTGTCCGGGGTCGCCCGCCGCCGCACGACCGCTCAGTCCCACGGCCACGAGCCGGGAACGTAGCAATTCTTTGGCACCGAGGCCTGCCCGGTGGGCAGCAAATTCCGTGGCCCACACCGCTCCGGCACGCAGGATTGTCCCGCCTAGACCCAGCGTCAGCAGGCGCGTGGCATCAAGGGTGGTACCGGCGGCCAGCTGGGAGATCCCAGTGGCCAGGGCATCGGCGATCAGGATCACTCCCACGGCCTTTGCGGCGGCAAGCCCGGCGAGCAAGGCAAGGATCATGCGGGAGCCGGTTCCGGCAAGGAGTGCTGGTTTCACGGTGTGAGTCTTTTCTTTGTCCGCTTAGATAATCGGGATGACGGGGTGGGCCGCGGGGATGTGGGATTCGGTGATGCGTTTGCGGAACACCCAGTAGGTCCAGGTCTGGTAGGCCAGCACCGCCGGCAGGCCGAAGGCCGCCACGATGCTCATCAACCGCAGCGTGTACGGCGTCGACGACGCGTTGGATACGGTCAGGTTGTAGGCCGCATCGATGGTCGACGGCAGAACGTTGGGGTACGCGGCGGTGAAGATTGCTGCAACTCCGGCCAGCAGGAAGACTCCAAGGCCGATGAATGCCCATCCTTCACGTCGGGCGCGGGCCTGTATCCAGGCGAAGACCATCGCCACCACGGCCAGGAGCAACGGTGCCAATGCGGCGAGACTGGCGTTGATCCACACCACCGCAATGGCCCAGCAGGCCAACGGCAGCAACGCCACCGGCAACCAGCGGGCCAGTAGCTTGGCCGCTCGGTCCCGGATGTCTCCGTCGGTTTTCAAACCGAGGAAGGCCAGGGCGTGGATCAGGCTGAAGGCCACCACACCGATGCCGCCCAGGACTGCGTATTGGTTGAACCAGGCGAAGGGCCCGCCCACTCGGTCGCCGTTGGCATTCAGCGGCAGTCCCGTGGTGCTCAGCGCGAGCATCGCCCCGACGCCGAAGGCCGCGATGAAGGAGCCAAGGAAGATGGCCCAGTCCCAGGCGTTTCGCACCGCGAGTGTATGTGCTTTTCCGCGGTATTCGAAGGCGACGGCACGGAAGATCAGGGCAACGAGCACCAAGGTCAGCGGAATGTAGAGGGCCGAGAAGAGCGAGGCGTACCAGTACGGGAACGCGGCAAATGTTGCGGCCCCGGCGGTGATCAGCCAGACCTCGTTGCCGTCCCAGACCGGTCCGACGGTGTTCAGCAGCACGCGCCGCTGCTTCTCGTTCTTGGCGAAGAGCTTCATGAGCATGCCGACGCCCAAGTCGAAGCCTTCAAGGAACAGATAGCCGGTCCAGAGGATGGCGATCAGGATGAACCACAGTGTGGGCAGGAAATCCATGGATTTGGTCCTTTCTCGTGAATCGGCGGGTCAGTAGGCGAAGGACAACGCGTCGGTGTCCTGGTCGTTATCCCCGTCGCCGGGGCGCTCATGGAACTCGGGCATGGCCGATCCGATGCCGCCGCGGATGTAGCGGGTGAGCAGGACGACCTCAACGACCAGCAGGAAGGCGTAGATCGAGGTCAATGCGATCAGCGAGAAGAGCATCTCTCCGGCGCTCACCCCCGGGGAGACCGCCGCGGCGGTATACATGAACACCTGGTCGATGCCTTCGAAGCTCGGGTTGGGAGCCACCACAAAAGGTTGGCGGCCCATTTCGGTGAAGATCCAGCCTGCGGAGTTTGCTCCGAAGGGTGCCAGCATCCCGAACAGGGCGAGGCGGGAAATCCATTTGTTCAGTGGAACGGTTCCCTTGCGGGTGAGCCACAGCGCCACTGCTGCTGCAACTGCCGAGAGCCCTCCCAGGGTGATCATCAGACGGAATCCCCAGTAGGTGACTTCCATGACCGGCAGGTAGTTGATTTCGCTGCCGGCACGGTCTCCATACATCGGGTCATCGGGTAGGTGTGTACCGTATTTTTCTTGGTATTCGGGCAGCAGGGTGTTCACGCCCTTGACTTCGGTGGTGAAGTTTTCGTGTGCCAAGAACGAGAGCAGCCCCGGTATTTCGAACACTCCCACCACGTCGTCACAGGTCGTTGCGCCCCCGCTGCGAAGGTCACCGATGGACAGCAAGGAGAAACCTGTGCCGTCGTGGCATGCAGCTTCGGCTGCTGCCATTTTCATCGGCTGCTGCTCAATCATCAGCTGGGCCTGTGCGTGCCCGGACAGGGCGACGCCGGCGAAGGAGATCATGGCCACGACGGCGCCGATGCGCAGGGACTTGATCCACACCTTGTAATCGACCTTGTCGCGGTTTTTGCCCAATGTGGCAGATTCCCCCACGATGACTCGGCCGGTGGCATCCACGGTGTCGATTCCTGCGTGGCGTCGCTTGTAGAGGTGGTACCAGGAGATTCCCAAGAGGAACCCTCCGGCAACGGCAAAGGCCCCGAAGATGGTGTGGGGGAAGGTGACCATCGCGGTGCTGTTGGTAAATACGGCCCAGGCATCGGTCATCACGGCGCGGCCGTCGATCATTTCGGTGCCGACAGGGTGCTGCATCCACGAGTTGGCCACGAGGATGAAATAGGCGGAAAACACGGTTGCCAGGGATGCGCACCAAATAGTTGCAAGGTGTATCCGCTTGGGGAGCCGGTCCCAGCCGAAGATCCAGAGTCCGAGGAAGATCGATTCAACAAAGAAGGCCAGCAGCGCCTCCATGGCCAACGGCGCACCGAAGACGTCGCCGACAAACCTGCTGTACTCGCTCCAAGCCATGCCGAACTGGAATTCCTGGACCAGCCCGGTGGCCACGCCCATGATGAAGTTGATGAGGAACAGCTTCCCCCAAAATTTGGTCATCCGCAGGTACTCGGCCTTGCCGGTGCGGTGCCAGGCCGTTTGCATGACGGCCACCGTCACCCCCAGGCCGATGGTCAAGGGCACCATCAGGAAGTGATAGACGGTGGTGATGCCAAATTGCCACCTGGCAATTTCAAGTACATCCATGAGAAACCCTTCGAGGCAGGAGTCCACGAGCGTTGGTCGTCCGCCCGAAACGAATTCTACGCTCCGTAGAATTCATTTCTACCCACTGTAGAACATTTCTGCGAAACACGGTAAACTGCTATTAGCGAGGGGCGTCTACGGCGTACCTCGTTGGCCCCTGCGTTAGCTGCACGGGCCTTGGAACACTTTGTAAGGAAATAGATTGGCCACTCTTGGCGACCTTGAACGTGCAGTAATGGACTTCCTTTGGGATGCCGATTCCCCGCTCACGGCCAATGAACTCCGCGACCTGCTTGCGGCACCGGGTGGAGTCGATGGCAGGGAGCTTGCCGTAACCACCGTGTTGACAGTTCTCGCTCGACTGGAGAAAAAGGGTCTGGTTGCCCGCGAACGCGATATCCGACCGCACCGCTACTCTTCGGTGACCAGCCGCGAGGAACACACAGTCTCCCTCATGAACGAAGCACTAGGCACCGTGATGGATCGCGAAGCCGTTCTGGCTCGCTTCATTGGCGGAATCTCCGCCGAAGAAGCACAGGCATTGCGCCAGCTCCTCGATACACCACGTAACGCCTAGCGACGATCGGCACGAGCAACCAACGTGCTACTGACGTCCTATCTTCTGGCGGGGCTCGCCATACTGTTGGCTTGGCCGATACCCGTGGCGCTTTCGCGCGCCCGGTGGACGGCCCGATCCCCCTTCGCAGCGATGGTCGTCTGGCAGTCCATCGCACTTGCTGGCGGGCTGTCGATGATCGGTGCGATGCTTTTCTGGGGTCTTGAGCCGCTGGGCGGCACGTTGCTTGATGCACTTGATGGCGGCATCCGTCTCATCTCGGGAAACCCCGCCGCGAATTCCCCCGGCATCGTCCATATCTTCGCCTTGAGTACAGCGACCCTCCTCGGATTCCACTTGATACTGACGTTGATCAGGGCAGCCTGGCGAATCACCCGCCAGAGATCCCGACATCGGAACATCCTCAGGCTGCTCACCGAAGAATCCACCTCGAATCCCGGCACGCTCGTACTTGACCACGAGACCCCCATCGCATACTGCCTTCCCAGTTTCAGCGGCTCAATCACGGTGCTCTCCCGTGGGCTGGTTCAACGCCTGAGCCCGGAAGAACTACGGGCAGTGCTCGCACACGAAAAAGCTCATCTGGAGCAACGCCACGACCTACTGCTGCTGGCCTTCACGTCTTGGAACGATGCACTTCCCTGGCTGCCGACCTCAAAGCATTCGATGGCAGCAGTCCAGGAACTTGTCGAAATGCTTGCCGACGATGCAGCCCTGCGCGAAGTCACTCCCCAGGTCCTGTTGCGAGCACTGCTCACGGTGGCCACCGGGGCCTTGGGGGAATCGGACATGAGCAATCCCGCAGCTCTCCCCTCCACTGCCACGGGAGGTGCCCCGACCGAGGAACTGTCTTCGTACCGCCTGCGCCGACTGCTCACCCCCCAGCCACCGCTGTCGACGGCGTTGCGGGCCATGATCATTTCGGCCGCCGTGCTACTTTTGGCGTTGCCGACCACGATGTTGATCGCCCCGGGGCTCTTTGCCTGAGACTAGGTACACCTCAGAGACCCTTCACCAAGCGCAAAGAACGGCGGACACCCCTGAGGGAGTGCCCGCCGACCTTTGGTTGTTGCCTTTGTTGCGTTAGACGTCGATCCTGTCGCGTTCCAGGTACTCGGCGCCCGAAATAATGAATTCCTTGCGGGGAGCCACATCGGATCCCATCAATAGGTCAAAGACGCGTTCGGCCGATTCGGCATGCTCTAGTCCTACCCGTCGCAAAGTACGGTGGCGCGGGTCCATCGTGGTTTCCGCCAGCTGGTCAGCATCCATCTCTCCCAGCCCCTTGTAACGCTGGATCGGCTCCTTGTAGCGCTTCCCAGCCTTTTCCAGCCCAGCCAGCACCTCATGCAGTTCGGTCTCCGAGTAGGTGTAGACCATCTCATTGTCCTTGGAACCGTGATTGATCACTTCCACGCGGTGCAGTGGCGGCACCGCGGCATAGACCCGTCCCGCTTCAACCATGGGACGCATATAGCGGAAGAACAATGTCAGCAGCAGCGTGCGGATATGGGCGCCGTCAACATCGGCATCGGTCATCAAGACGATCTTGCCGTACCGCGCCGCATCAATATCGAAGCTTCGGCCCGAGCCTGCGCCCACGACCTGGATCAGTGCCGCACATTCGGCGTTCGAGAGCATATCTGCCACCGAGGCCTTCTGCACGTTCAGGATCTTGCCACGGATCGGCAGCAGTGCTTGGAAATCCGAGGAACGCGCCAACCGGGCCGTGCCCAAGGCGCTGTCACCCTCGACAATGAACAGCTCGGTCTTTTCAGTCTCTGTACTGCGGCAATCGGCCAACTTGGTGGGAAGCGATGAGGTTTCAAGCGCGTTCTTCCGGCGTTGAGTCTCCTTGTGGACTCGCGCGGAAATACGGGATTTCATCTCGCTGACGACCTTCTCAAGCAGCATCGCCGCTTGAGTCTTCTCCCCCTTGGCCGAGGAATTCAGCTTCGCGGTCAAATCCTTTTCCACGACCTTTGCAACGATCTGGCGCACCGCGGAGGTACCAAGGATCTCCTTGGTCTGCCCCTCGAACTGCGGTTCAGCCAACCTGACCGTGAGCACTGCGGTCAACCCGGCGCTCACATCGTCGCGTTCGATCTTGTCGTTTCCGGCCTTGAGCTTGCGGGCATTGGCCTCAATAACCTTGCGGAAGGTCTTGAGCAGCGCCTGTTCGAATCCGGTTTGGTGCGTACCGCCTTTGGGCGTGGCAATGATGTTCACGAACGAACGCAAGGAAGTCTCGTAGCCAATGCCCCAGCGCAGAGCGATGTCGACCTCACAGGTCCGCTCAACTTCGGTGATGCGGCTATGCCCCGACTCGTCCAGTACCGGGACCGACTCCTTGAAGGTGCCCGAACCGTGAAATCGCCAGATGTCGGTCACCGCGGGATCGTTGGACAGGTACTCGACGAACTCGGAAATTCCTCCGTCGTGGTGGAAGACTTCTTCGTAGGGACCGTCCGCGCCCAGGGTGTCAGGCAGACCACGTTCGTCGCGCAGGGTGATTTTCAACCCCGGGACTAGGAACGAGGTTTGGCGGGCACGAGCTTGCAACTCGGTGTAGGAGAATTTTGCGTCAGGGGTGAAGATCTGGCGATCGGCCCAGTAACGAACGCGTGTGCCGGTGACGCCGCGCTTAGCCTTGCCAACGACATCCAGCACCGACGCCGTGGAGAAAGGTTCGAACGGGACGTCCGGCTTGGGTTTTCCCGAGTCGGTGAAACGGCCCGGCTCACCACGGCGGAATTGCATCCCGTAGGTCTTCCCCCCGCGGTCAACCGCGACGTCGAGCCTCGAGGACAAGGCGTTAACCACCGAGGCGCCCACCCCGTGCAGGCCACCGGATGCGGTGTATGAACCTCCACCGAATTTGCCGCCGGCGTGCAATTTGGTGAAGACCACCTCAACGCCGGAGAGCCCGGTCTTGGGTTCAATATCCACGGGGATGCCACGGCCGTCATCATTGATCTCGACCGACCCATCGGGGTGAAGAACAACCCTGATGGACTGACCATAGCCAGCCAGGGCCTCGTCAACGGAGTTGTCGATGATCTCCCACAGGCAGTGCATGAGTCCACGCGAGTCGGTGGAACCGATGTACATGCCCGGGCGTTTGCGTACCGCCTCGAGACCTTCCAAGACGGATAGGTGTCGGGCGTTATAGTCAGCGTTTTTGGCCAAGGTTGTTAAAACTCCTCAAATCGTCGGAACGACGCTATCCACAATAGTCTCTGGCCCCGTCATTTCGCTGAATCTGCATCCATTGAGCGGCAGCTCACCCGTCGTGGGGCTACGCGGTGAGCGAAAGGGAAGAATATCGAGACGGAAATCCTGCGATTGCTGGTTGTATTGAGTACACATCGAATGAAGGAGGTCATCATGACAACGACGACGGTAACCCGAGAGCTCAACGCACTCGATCGTTGCGACCGCTGCGGTGCGCAGGCTTTCGTGCGCGCGGTTCTGGAGACTTCTGGTGGTGAACTTTTCTTCTGCGGACACCACGGACGTGCTGTGGAAGCCAAGCTCCGCCCCATGACCATTGAGTGGCAAGACGAAACGGCGCGTCTCTACGAGAAGCCCGTTTACGACGACCAAGACTAAAAAGTCTGCGACGTTCAGTCCGTATAGCGGGGCTCCGGCATCATGCCGGGGCCCCGCTGTCGTTAACCTAGGTTGACGACAGCGCACCGCCGAAGGGCGAAGGCCAGAAACAAAAGCTGCCGGTGCGGTGTCCCCCGTGAAGGAGACACCACACCGGCAGCCAGGCTCGGGTCAAGCGACCCGATACTTCTTAATCAAGGTAGTCGCGCAGCACCTGTGAACGCGAGGGATGACGCAGCTTCGACATGGTCTTCGATTCGATCTGACGGATCCGCTCGCGGGTCACACCGTAGACCTTACCGATTTCATCCAGCGTCTTCGGCTGACCATCGGTCAGGCCGAAGCGCATGGCCACAACGCCGGCTTCGCGCTCCGAGAGCGTATCGAGGACCGAGTGCAGTTGTTCCTGCAGCAAGGTGAAGGACACGGCATCGGCCGGGACAACGGCTTCGGAGTCCTCAATGAGGTCACCGAACTCAGAGTCGCCGTCTTCACCCAACGGTGTGTGCAACGAAATCGGTTCGCGACCATACTTCTGGACTTCAACGACCTTTTCGGGGGTCATATCTAGTTCCTTGGCCAGCTCTTCGGGAGTGGGTTCGCGACCCAGATCCTGAAGCATCTGACGCTGCACGCGGGCGAGCTTGTTGATGACCTCGACCATGTGCACCGGGATACGGATGGTGCGGGCCTGATCAGCCATGGCGCGAGTAATCGCCTGGCGGATCCACCAAGTTGCGTAGGTGGAGAATTTGAAGCCCTTGGTGTAGTCGAACTTCTCGACGGCACGGATCAGGCCGAGGTTGCCTTCCTGAATCAGGTCAAGGAAGAGCATGCCGCGTCCGGTGTAGCGCTTGGCCAACGACACGACGAGTCGGAGGTTAGCCTCGAGCAGGTGGTTCTTGGCGATCTTGCCGTCATGGACGATCTGCTCGTAGTCCCAGCGCAGACGCTTGTCCATCTTCTTGCTGCCGGTATCGGCCGTAAGCTTCTCATTGGCGAAAAGCCCGGCTTCAATGCGCAGTGCCAAGTCGACTTCTTGCTCGGCATTCAGCAAGGCAACCTTGCCGATCTGCTTCAGGTAGTCCTTAACCGGGTCCGCGGTGGCGCCAGCAACCATGACCTGCTGCTGCGGGGCATCGTCTTCGTCGGCGGCAAGGATGAAGCCCTTGGAGTTTGGATCGATGGCCGGGGTCTTCTGCTTTTCCTCGGCGTCTTCGTCCGTCTCGACGTCCTCGCTCTCGACGTCATCCTCGGCCTTGGCCTTGGCACGGGACTTTGCAGGAGCCCGCTTGGCAGCAGGCTTCTTCGCGGTGGCAGCCTTTTCGACAGCTGGCTTTGCAGCGGCCTTAGCCGTAGTTGCAGCAGCCTGCGGTTCGGCGGCAGTGTCTGCTGCCTTGCCATTGGTGGTCGTCTCAGAAGACACGAAATACCTTTCTCACGGTTCGTCCGCGATGCCACCTACCGGTAACACCACTATGACCCTGTCAAGTCCGCGTCCCGCCTGCTAGAGGCGAGTCGGGAATCCGGGTCCAGTAAATTGAACGCCTTTATCCCGCCATTTGTTCCCACCGAGTGTCTCGGCAGTGCTGGCTTGGTAGCCATGGATCACGAACCCAACCGGGTCTGTTGCTTAATAGTCTCTCACGTTTCGACCGCATGGAGATTCATCGAGTCGCTACGACACACGCCTACATGCTCAGGCGCTGAGCCGCCCCTCCAAGCGAAGACGCCAGGCACGTTGCGGATCTGCCACCCACGAGGGCATTTCACCTGTTTCCAACAGCTTCACCATGAGCTGGGCGAGGCGGTACTCCGGATCTTTCTCCAACACGGAGGTAAAGAGCCGCAACGCCGAGCTTCCCTTGCCCTTGGCCCAGTTGATCCATCCCAAGAGACACAACAGCGCGGACTCTTCTTGACCTTCCGCGACCCCGAGCAGGTCCCGACAGAGATACCACAAGTGGTCAAGACGGTCCCAGTCCGGGGTGCAGTTCGATGTCCCCAGCAAGAATCCCGAGAAATCGCTGGCTGCGGTCCCGAAATCCGAGGGCCGGTTCACTTCTTGGAGCGCGCCGGCTGCCCGGACCGCACCGCGGCCAGCCAGATAGGGAAGGATGTCGCGCAGCATCCGATCTTGCAATGAGACCAACAACGAGGCGCAGAAGACTTCTTCGGAGCGCATCTTGTGTTCAGCAACCGCCGGATCCGCTGCTAAGAGCTCAGCCCAGTCCCTCATCAAGGATTCTCGCGGCAACCGCCCTGCATATTCTTTGCACAGGATCTCGGTGTTTTCCCTGATGGCGGCTTTGTTGGACCATGCACAAACGCCGCTGCCGTCCCAAATCTCCGCTTCGGGTGCCGATCCGGCGATTACCATCCGCAGATGGGTCTCGGTCAGCGCTAGGTCCGGCAGGTCAAACCCTTCGGCCGGGCAGCAATCATCGCTCGCGCAGAAGTAGCTGTGCCACCTCTTATCCCCCACGTACCAGGCATCGCGGACGTGAACGCCCGAACGTACTAAGGCAGGGGCTAGCCGGTCGACCAACTCGTGCTTCGGCAGGGAACCGTGGCCCTGTGTAGGGGTGGTGCCGGTGTAGATCGCCGCGAAAACCGCGGTGGGTGCGGGGACCTTGTGAACCAGGTGCACCAGTTGCGCAACCCATCGCGTCGCCTGATCGGTTCCGTTCTCTGGCCGTGGCAGATCCACGCGCAGGGTCGCCGCCAGACCCTGGCCTTGCATGATCAGCAGGACCACGGCGTTGCGCGGGTAGAACCCCAGTGCGTGGGGAATATAGGCCAGTACCTCTTCGGGGCTGACCAGGGAAAAACCGGAAGCTGAAGGTGTTGTAGTCATGCACCCCACTTTGCTCCGCGCCACGGTGCCGGCGGCAGTTGCCGCATGAGATCTGTGGATGCGGGTCCCCAGAGGGTTCGAGATGCTTCGAGCTGTGCGGAACAGTGCGCCGCAAACGGAGTCATCTCCTCCGCGCCAAGCAGGGCAATCTAGCGTTCTTGGATGTCCCGAGCATTGCGCCGCTCGGCCTGCGGCGGGTATTCCCCGCGCAGCGCCATGGCCCGGCGCGCCTTGTTTCGGGTGACAACCATCCCGATCACTCCGCCGGCGATGACGATGAATTGAAAGGAGAGAGCCCACCTGAATGAGTCAAGAGTGTAGAGCTCGGCGCCCGGCCCCGCTGCCCGCTGTTGGAGATCCAACAGCCACCCGACCACGTAGACAGTCACCAACGCGGCCAGGAACCCGCCGACATTGACAATTCCGGTGCCCGTACCGATGACATGGGAAGGGTTGAAGGTGCGCACGAAGTCGAAAGCAATCATCGAGGCGGGTCCGCCGGTCGCAATGCAAACGATCAGTATGATTAGCAGCCACATGGGGGCCGGACCGGGCCACAAGATCACCACCAGCCACATCAGCGCGATCATCCCAATGACGTTGAAGGCTATCGCCGAGCGCCGGTGAGGATGACGCGCGACCGCGGCACCCAAGATGGGGGCAGCCACCAACGCCACCACGACGAAGATCGACAATAGCCCCGATGCCGTGGCCGGGCTGATGCCTTGGCCGGAGACCAAAAAGGGATAGCCCCAGGTCAGCAAGAAGACATTGGCCGTGAATTGCGTGGTGAAGTGCGTCCAGAATCCGAGCCTAGTGCCCGGTTCCTTCCAGGCGACGGACAGCAGGGTACGGGCCCTCGTAGGGACGGCTGGTACCTCCGCTACTCGTGGGCCGTTGCGAACGAGGACCAGTGCAAGGACGAGCCCCAGAACCGAAAATGCGGCCAAGGAAAGGAACGCGGGGGTCCAGCTCCACAGGTGAAGCAGGGCCACGAAGGGAATCAGCGACAACAACTGCCCGAGTTGGCCCACCATGCCGGTGGCTTGGGTGAGCATCGGAATCCGGTGTCCGGAGAACCAATTCGGCAGCAGACGCATCACCGAGACAAAAGTCATCGCGTCACCCGCCCCGACGAAGAACCTTCCAACCAGACCCGAACCAACAGAGTCTGCCATGGCCAGCAATAACTGGCCGATCACCATCAGAGCCGCTCCCCCGGTGATCATTGCCCTCGGACCCCATCGGTCCACCAAGATTCCCACCGGAATCTGCAGTCCTGCATAGACCACCAGCTGCACCACCGAGAATGTGGCCAGGATCGAGGCCGACGCACTAAAGCGGTCGGTTGCCTCGAGCCCTGCCACACCGAAACTCGTGCGCTGCGTTACAGCAATGAGGTAGGCGCAGACACTGGCGATCCACACCAGCCAGGATTTGGCACTGTCGAGATGATCGACCTTTGTCACTTACTTTTCCTTGGCAGCCGTGCCACCTGAATCGGGGAAACCGGAGAGGAATTCCTCAGCGGCTAGGGCGATTTCATCGCCATCGGGAAGTTCCGCATCGACGGTGACCAGCAAGGATCGCCGTTCGATTTCCGGAACGTGCTTGTCGAAGCGTTTTTCGAAGTTTTCCACCATGCGTGCCACGTCCGGGGTCGCGGCAACCTGTTCGGCGATCTGGGATTCGATGTCACGCCCTGCCTCGCGCAGCCTGTCAGTGGGCAAACCCAATTCCATGGCCGCACCGATGTGTTCAAGGATGCCCACAGCAACCTGAGGGTATTCGGCCTCGGAGAGGTAGTGCGGCACGTGGATGGAGTATCCCACCGCGTCCCGACCGGATTCGATCAATCGGACCTCGAGCAAGGCGGTCAGACTTGCCGGAATTTCGGCCGTCGGGGACCACGTGGAAATCCCCTCGATCAGGTCCTTGCGGTTTCCGTGGGCGGTGATGCCCAGCGGACGGGTATGCGGAACAGGCATCGGCACCGCGTCAAAGGACACTGTCAATTGCACGTTGAACGCGTTGATCAGAGCAATGACCGATCGGGTGAACCTGTCCCACGCCAAATCCGGCTCGGGTCCACTGAGGAAGAGGAAGTCGCGGTCCAGCCCATCGGTGAGAAGGTAGAGCTCGATGCTCGGGCCTTGATAGGCGGCAAAGTGGTCGCCCAAAAAGGAAATCTGGGGGCGACGCTCGCGATAGTTGACCAGCTGGTCGGCATCGAAAGATGCAATCAGCCGCGGGTTCAGCGAGTCAAGAAGTTCGGTGCGCACCTGAGCAAGCGCGTGGCCGGCATCGGCGTGGCCACGAAGGCCAATGAGCAGGTCAAGGCCCTGTAGTTCGATGGCGTCGATGTCGAAGTTTTCGAACCTGATCAGGGATTGGGGATCAATCATTGCCGCTGCTCCTTTCGTGTTGTCTCCTGGGGTTCCACACGGTCACACCCTTCGCCAGCCAGCGGAAACGTGTTCCGGCTGGCGCCACGACGCTCCTGTTACCGGCGCAGATTTTCGCTGCGTATCGGATTCTGGGGCTGCATGCCAAGCAAAAGGAGTGCGGGAAGTGAACCCAATATTGATTCGTTCGGTTGCCTACTACCGATGGTCAACCGCGCTGGAGGGGATTTTCTTCCCATGGCACTGACCTACATTCTAGGCCGGATGAGGGCTCGATGCGGTGTGTGCTCCGTCTCAACGATACGATCGATAAAGACCAATCGGCATTTGCGGTCCGGAGACTCCGAACCCGCAGCGCCTTTTTGGCTCCTTCGATGCATGGGCATCTGACATGCATGTACAAATCCAACGAACAGGAATCGTTCCGTGATCAACTCCATGGATCTCAAGCTGACAGCTGTTTCGACCGACATCAAGCGCATCGGTGCAGACGCACTGGTAGTCGGTGTCGTCAAGGGCACCGACGGACCGGTCTTGGTGGCCTCGCCGTTTAGCGCCAAAGTCACCGAGACCCTTCAGAACTCGCTGGCCGCACTGAACATCACCGGTGCAGCCGATGAATTGGTCCGACTGCCGGCCACCGCCGAGACCAAGGCCCAGCTGCTGGCATTCGCCGGCCTGGGCTCTTTTGAGGAATCGACACTCAGCACCGAAGCGCTGCGCCGTGCCGCCGGATCGGCCGCACGCCAGCTCGCCGGAGCCTCCACTGTCGTCTTCGCTCTGCCCGCCGCCACGGTGGACCAGGCAGCGGCCGTGGCCGAGGGTGTTGCCCTTGGCGCCTACCAGTTCAACTCCCACCGCTCGACGCCGGCCACCAAGGTGCCGGTCAGCGAAGCGATCATTGCCACCGCGGCATCCGCCGACAAGGCACTTCCGGCAGCCCTGAAGCGTGCCGCAATCTTGGGCCGCGCAGTACGCGCCACCCGGGACCTCGTCAACGTCGCCCCCAACGTGCTCTACCCCGCCACTTTCGCCCAGGAGGTCAAGGATTCGGTCAAGAGCCAGCCGCTGAAGGTCACGATCTTCGACGAAAAGAAGCTGGAGAAGGATGGTTACGGCGGCCTCATGGGCGTCGGCGGCGGTTCCGAGCGCAAGCCGCGCATGGTCAAGGTTGAATACTCCCCGACCAAGGCCGCCAAGCATCTGGCCCTGGTGGGCAAGGGCATCACCTTCGACACCGGCGGTATCTCCATCAAGCCTGCCGCGGGCATGCACGCAATGAAGTGCGATATGGCCGGGGCCGCAACCGTCTTCCAGGCGATCGTTGCGATCGCCGAGCTCGGTCTGCCGATCAAGGTAACCGGCTGGCTCTGCCTGGCAGAGAACATGCCCGGCGGTGCCTCCACGCGCCCCGGCGATGTCCTGACCATGTTCGGTGGCAAGACGGTGGAGGTGCTCAACACCGATGCCGAGGGACGCTTGGTCATGGCCGATGGCCTGGTTGCCGCCAGCGCCGAGAACCCCGACGCGCTCATCGACGTTGCCACCTTGACCGGGGCCCAGATGGTTGCCCTCGGACTACGTACCGCCGGCGTCATGGGCGATGCAACCCTGCGTGACGCCGTGGTCGCCGCCGCCGACAAGGTCGGCGAAGCCGCATGGGCCATGCCGATGCCCGAGGAACTGCGACCCACGATCGATTCCCAGGTCGCGGACCTGGCGAACATCGGTGAGCGCATGGGCGGAATGATGACCGCAGCGGTCTTCCTCAACGAGTTCGTCGGCGAGACCGATGGCGTCAAGATCCCGTGGGCCCACGTGGACATCGCCGGCCCGGCCTTCAATGAGCAGGCTCCGTTTGGTTACACGCACAAGAACGGCACCGGCTCCTCGGTGCGCACCTTGGTCGCTTTGGCCGAGGACATGGCAACGGGCAAGTAGCCCACAGCTTCGTCCGACCCCTCGAGGATTTCTACTTCCTGTAGTAGTTATCCGCGTACATAACGCCTGGGGCACCTTCAACACCATCGAAGGGGCCCCGGGCGTTGTGTAGCCCGTCACACGCCAACGCAATCTGCCTCACCGCATGTGGCCGCGGGCGTTTCGGGGGGATAAGGTAATGCTGATAGATCACTTGCATTACCGTATTTGTGCACGCCCGAACGGGTACGCACGTACACCCAACAGACCCCCGGTCGACCACAACGTCGGCCACAACTCTTAACGAGGGAGCGTTCACGTGGCCGAATCGGCAGCAACGCAAGAATTCGACATCCTCATTCTCGGCGGCGGTTCCGCTGGCTACTCGGCAGCATTGCGCGCCGTCCAGCTGGGATTCACCGTCGGCTTGATTGAGAAGGCCAAGCTCGGTGGCACCTGCCTGCACACCGGCTGCATCCCCACCAAGGCGTACCTGCACTCCGCCGAATTGGCCGAGAACGCTCGTGAAGGTGCCAAGTACGGCATCAACACCACCCTCGACTCCATCGACTTAGGTGCCGTGCGCAGCTACAAGGACGGCATCGTCGCCGGCAAGCACAAGGGCCTGACCGGCCTGCTGAAGATGAAGAAGGTCACCGTTATCGAAGGTAACGGCCGCCTGGTTTCGCAGGACACCATCGACGTTGACGGAGTTGCTTACAAGGGCAAGAACATCATCCTCGCCACCGGTTCCGAGTCCAAGACCTTTGGCCTGGAAATCGGCGGACGCGTGCTCACCAGCACCGAGGCCCTGAACATGGACACCCTGCCCAAGAGCGCCATCGTGCTCGGCGGCGGCGTCATCGGCGTCGAGTTCGCCTCGGTCTGGAAGTCCTTCGGCGTCGAGGTGACTATCGTGGAGGGCCTGCCTTCGCTGGTCCCGAACGAGGACCCGGCCATCATCAAGAACCTGGAGCGTGCCTTCAAGAAGCGCGGCATCAAGTTCAACACCGGTGTCTTCTTCGAAAAGGTCGAGCAGGACGAGAACGGTGTCAAGGTCTCCTTGGCAGACGGCAAGGTCCTGGAAGCCGAGATCGTACTCGTGGCCGTTGGCCGCGGCCCGGTCACCGCGAACCTCGGCTACGAAGAGGTCGGCATCCCGATGGACCGCGGCTTCGTGCTCGCCAACGAGCGCTGCCACACCGGCGTGGGCAACATCTACGCCATCGGCGACATCGTCCCGGGCGTGCAGCTTGCACACCGCGGCTACCAGCACGGCATCTTCGTGGCCGAGGAAATCGGCGGCCTGAAGCCGGTGGTCGTCGAGGACATCAACATCCCGAAGGTCACCTTCTGCGAGCCGGAGATCGCTTCGGTCGGCTACTCCGAACCCGCTGCCAAGGAAAAGTTCGGTGCCGACCAGATCGAAACCACCGAATACAACCTTGCAGGCAACGGCAAGTCTTCCATCCTGGGCACCAGCGGCCTGATCAAGATGGTTCGCGTGAAGAATGGCCCGATCGTCGGTGTCCACGGCATCGGCGGACGAATCGGCGAGCAGATCGGTGAAGCACAGCTCATCGTGAACTGGGAAGCCTACCCGGAGGATGTTGCTCAGCTCATCCACGCACACCCGACGCAGAACGAATCGCTCGGCGAGGCCGCTATGGCTCTGGCCGGCAAGCCGCTGCACGGTTAGTCACATTTGCATGGCCGGGCACGCATTCCCTGCAGGAATGCGTGCCCGGTGCACTAAGCTCGGAGGCACTGACCTCCCATGGGATGTGCGGGAAACCGCGGATCTCTCGCACACAAATTTTTTAGTTTTAGGAGAACGGGAACAAGATGTCTGAAACCGTGAACTTGCCCGCACTGGGTGAAAGCGTCACCGAAGGCACCGTTACGCGCTGGTTGAAGCAGGTCGGCGACCGCGTCGAGGTCGACGAGCCGCTGCTGGAAGTATCGACCGACAAGGTCGATACCGAAATCCCTTCGCCGGTGGCCGGTGTTATCGAAGAGATCCTCGTCGCCGAGGATGAGACCGCAGAAGTCGGTGCCGCACTGGTGCGCATCGGCGATGGCTCCGGCTCCGCCGAAGCACCTGCAGAAGAGACACCCGCAGCTGAAGCACCCGCCGCAGAGGCCCCGGCTGAAGAAGCCCCGGCCGAGGCAGCGCCTGCCGCCGAAGAGGCCCCTGCCGCACCTGCCGCCGATGCCGATCCGGCTTCCGGTACCGAGATCACTCTCCCGGCTTTGGGCGAATCCGTCACCGAAGGCACCGTCACCCGCTGGCTCAAGGCCGTGGGCGACGAAGTCGCCATGGATGAGCCACTGCTCGAGGTCTCCACCGACAAGGTCGACACCGAGGTCCCGTCCCCCGTGGCCGGAACCTTGCTGGAAATCCGTGTTCCGGAAGACGATACCGCCGAAGTTGGCGCAGTACTGGCCGTCATCGGTGCCGCGGGCGCAGCTGCCCCTGCAGCACCCGAGGCAGCCGCTGCCGCACCTGTTGCCGAGCCAGCTGCTGCACCTGCACCGGCTGCTACACCCGCCGCCGCTCCGGCAGCTCCGGCACAGGCTCCTGCCGCCGCCGCTCCGGCAGCTCCAGCAGCTCCGGCAGCTCCAGCAGCTCCGGCACAGGCTCCTGCCGCAGCTGCACCTGCTCCTGCCACTGGCAACGACGGCTACGTTACGCCGCTGGTTCGCCGCTTGGCCAAGGAGAACAACGTCGACCTGTCCACCGTGACCGGCACCGGCGTTGGTGGACGCATCCGCAAGCAGGACGTCGTTGAGGCTGCTGCAGCCTCCAGCGCTCCGGCCGCCGCGGCTGCACCTGCAGCACCGGCTGCCAAGGCTGCCGCACCAGTCGAGGCTTCCTCGCTGCGCGGCACCGTTGCCAAGGCACCACGCATCCGCCAGGTTATTGCCCGCCGTATGCGCGAGTCCTTGGATACCTCCACTCAGCTGACCCAGGTCCACGAGGTCGACATGACTCGCGTGTTCAACCTGCGCAACGCTGCCAAGGCCGAGTTCGCTGCCATCAACGGTTCCAAGCTCACCTTCTTGCCGTTCATCGCCAAGGCAGTGGCCGAGGCCCTGAAGCAGCACCCGAAGCTGAACGCCGAGTACGACGAGGAAAAGCAGGAGATCACGTACCACAACGCCGAGCACCTGGCGATTGCGGTCGACACCGACAAGGGCCTGCTGGTTCCGGTGATCAACAACGCTGGAGACCTGAACCTTGCTGGCCTGGCCGGTAAGATCGCCGATGTTGCTTCGCGCACGCGCAACAACAAGATCGGTCCGGACGAGTTGTCCGGCGGAACCTTCTCGATCACCAACATCGGTTCGGTTGGCGCACTCTTCGACACCCCGATCATCAACCAGCCTCAGGTCGCTATCCTGGGCACCGGCGCCATCGTGAAGCGTGCGGTTGTTGTGAACGGCGTTGACGGAGACGACACCATCGCCATCCGTCACATGATGTACCTGTCGCTGACCTACGATCACCGTCTGGTCGACGGCGCCGATGCAGGACGCTTCCTGCAGACGCTGAAGGCACGCCTTGAGGAAGGCGCCTTCGAAGCCGATCTGGGCCGCTAAGCCCTAGGCAGTCAAGGTGAGGGCGGTACTCCACGGAGAGTGCCGCCCTCACCTGTATGTTCTCCACCACCAAGGACTGAGCAAAGTTCTACAACACGTCAAATCTCCACTAGGCTTGCATCATGACTTTCTTGACTGCAATCCTCGTATTCCTGCACATCTTGGGCGCAGCCGCAATCTTCGGTGGCTGGCTCGCCAACTTCAAGACCCCCACCGTGAACATCTGGCAGTGGTACGGAGCCATCTCCCAGCTAGTCACCGGCCTGCTGCTGGTGGGCATGGCCGAAATGGGCGACGGCGACGTCAACCACGTGAAGATCGGCGTCAAGGCCCTCCTGGCCATTGGCATCTTCGTGGCAGCACTGCTGGGCCGCAAGAAGATCAAGAACGGCCTCGAGGTTCCGACCGGACTGGCACACGGCACCGGCGGCACCGCGTTGATCGCCATCGCCGTCGCGGTCCTCTGGGTCTAGACCCAACAACCGTGCATCCCGGCCAAGGCCGGTGCTCATGCGGTGCTCCGCCAGGATTTCTGGCGAAGCACCGCATGCGTGTTTAACCCCTAGGCTTCGATTCGCCCGCTGCCCGCCCTAGGATGAGTAGTGGAGGCATCTGCCTCCATCACGCTGCACGTTCAAGGAGTTGTCACCATGGCAGTAACACGAAACGCAAGCACCGTTTGGTCCGGCGATCTGGTCTCAGGTTCAGGGGAAACCACCTTTGACACCTCAGGAATCGGCACATTCCCGGTGACCTGGCGGGCCCGCGCCGAGGCTGCAGAGGGCAAGACCAGCCCCGAAGAATTAATCGCCGCCGCACATGCCTCCTGTTTCACCATGGCATTGAGCAACGTCCTGAAGGAGGCAGGCCACGTCCCCGAAAAACTGGAGACAACGGCCGAAGTGGATTTTGACACCAGTGATGGACCGAAGATCAGCGCAATCCGGCTCACGCTCAAGGCAACCGTCCCGGGGCTGGAGGACACCGAGTTCCAGAAGCACGCCCAGGCAGCCAAGGAAGGGTGCCCGGTCTCGGTCGCTCTGGCTTCAGTCCCATCCATCACCTTGACGGCAAGCCTCAGCTAGGGGTCTAATCGGGTGCGGTGTGCGGGCAGGCGCCCACACACCGCCCCGGCGATCCTTCATTCGACAGCCGAAACTTCCCACAGCCGCCAGCTTCCATCGGTCAGCTTCAGGACCATCTGTATTCGTTGACTCTCGGTTTTCCCGGCACTGACCACCACCGCGCCCGTGGCATCGAGGTAGTGGTATCCAGCTTGTTGGCTGTCTGCTTGCAGCGTCGCGCGTCCCTGCACGTCTCCCGGTAGCACCTGAACATTTATCAGCCGTGTTTCCAACCCTTCCAATCGAAACCCCATCTTCTTCATCGCGGCCATGACCTTTTCGTCGACTCCGAGCGACGGTGAGCCCGGTGCATGGACCTCGCTGAGCGCGGCCATTTTTCCATTCATCAAGCCACTGTCGCGACGCGCAGACAGATCTGCGGCCACCAGCACCAACTCGCGGTCCGTTTGCCCCAAGGCCGGATCCCCTCGCGGTTCGCTGGTCACTGGTGCCACGGCCGCCGCGTCCACCAGTGCCTGCGTTTCCCGGGCAGTGGTGGACGCGGCGTTGCCGTTGATCCAGACCGCTCCCCCGGCCGAAACCGCCACCAGCAGGGCACCGCTACCCAGTGCAACGAGGATTCGGCGGTTTCCGCGCTTCAACCTGTGGATGCGGTGCCCGCTGGCCCAACATTCCGCGGCGCTGCTCCGCTGACTTGTGGACTCCGCTGTGCCGTTACCGGCAAATGCAGCACGCAGTTTACGAGGAACGGGTTTCTGCTGCGCCTTGATCTGGACTTTGCGTTCCTTGAGCAGTTGCTTGTCTGCTGCGCTCGGCGCGCCGCGGCGTCGAGGACCGCCTGATTTCGGGGTTTGCCGGGTGGTGAGCATGTGCTTGAGCGCATCATGCTCAACGGCATCGGTCAGCTCCACCGGCAGGGGTTCCCCGGCAACAAAGATCCGTTGTCCAAACTGCTCGGCGCTGGGACGGATGGCGGGATCTTGCGCCAACGACTGTTCGAGCAGCTTGGCAAATTCGTCGTTGACTTCGGGAACCATGGAGCCCAGCGGTACCCTGCTGGCCGTTGCATTGGGTGGCCGTCCGGTCAGCAGGTACCAAGTGCACGCCGCCAGAGCATAGATATCACGCGCGGGTTCAATGGTTCCGGCCGCGCCTTCGGAGGCGGTTTCCGGAGCACAGAAACCCTGGGTGCCGAACTCCGTGGGCGACTGCCCGACGATTCGATGTGTCCCGAAGTCGCAGAGCTTGGGTTTCCCCTCGGCGGTAAACAATATATTGCGTGGACTCAGATCCCCATGCATGAGCCCACGCTCATGCAGGAAGGCCAGTGCCGCCGCGATAGGTGCCATGACGGTGATGACTTCTCCTACGCCCAATGGCCCGCGGACCGCCACCACCTGTGCCGCAGACCCGGCCGGACAGTACTCCATGAGTATTCCTGGTCCCAACGAGGTGGACACTAGACCGAGACCGTCGACCAGAAATTCATGTCGCAGAGCCGGCGATTCCGCTGCCGCGGCTTCGTCCGTCGCCCCGCGTGGCAGGATCTTGAGGGCGAATTCTTCCTTCGTGGAGTCGTCTTCAACCACCCAAACCGTACTGCCCGATCCCTCATCCAGATGTCTAACGGTACGAAACCCGCCAATGATCGGGAATACCATTGATTCTTCAAAAGATTCCATGAACCTTTTCTACGCCTCATAGAAATAGCGTGCTTAAGTTATCCACAAGCAACAATCCGCTTCACGATTCGAAAGGGCCCTGTCAACGGCGTACTGTTGTCGCCATGAGCATCAATTTCGAGAGAATCGGTCATGCCCCGGAGCTGGTCGATTATCAAGAGGCCTGGGATTTGCAGCGCCGTGTCCACGATGAAGTGGCCGCGGGCGAAGCCGGTCCCAAGGTCTTCCTACTGGAACATGCGGCCGTTTACACGGCAGGACGGCGAACCGAGCCAGAGGATCTTCCGATCGACGGCACACCCGTGATCGATGTCGATCGCGGCGGAAAGCTCACCTGGCACGGTCCAGGCCAGTTGGTCGGTTACCCGATCGTGCGGCTGCTCGATATGAAGGGAATTCGCGAATACGTTTGGACCCTCGAAGAAGCGCTGATCAACGTCGCGGTGGAGTACTCCATTCCCGCGGTCCGCATCAAGGGCCGCAGCGGAGTATGGGTCGCGGGCAGCGACGGTTCCCAGGACCGCAAGCTGGCCGCCATCGGGATCCGTGTGGACCACGGTGTCACGATGCATGGTTTCGCGCTCAACTGCTCCAACGATTTGGCACCCTACAACCAGATCATCCCCTGTGGGATCACTGACGCAGGGGTCACAACCCTCAGCATGGAGACCGGAACCACCATCGATCCGGCCGACGTGCTTGAGCGTGTCGAACAAGAACTTGAATCCCTGCTCGGCCCCCTCGTGGCGTCGACTGCTACCACCCTCGAAGGAGCCCGATCATGAGTGCCGCACCCGAAGGTCGCCGCCTGCTGCGCATTGAGCAGCGAAACACCCAAACCCCGGTCGAGCGCAAGCCTGAATGGATCAAGGCAAAGATCGACATCGGCCCCGAATATGTGGCAATGAAGAAGCTGGTCAAGTCCGAGGGGCTGAACACGGTCTGCGAAGAGGCAGGCTGCCCGAATATCTTCGAGTGCTGGGAAGACAAGGAAGCCACCTTCTTGATCGGCGGCTCCGAGTGCACCCGTCGCTGCGACTTCTGCCAGATCGACACCGGCAAGCCCCAAGCCATCGACCGTGCCGAACCATTCAAGGTCGCCATGAGCGTGAAGAAAATGGGCCTGCGCTACGCAACCGTCACCGGCGTGGCCCGCGATGATCTCGAAGACGAGGGCACCTGGCTGTACGCCGAGACGGTGCGCCGCATTCACCAGCTGAATCCCGGCACCGGTGTGGAACTGCTGATTCCTGACTTCTCCGGCAAGCCTGAACACCTGGACGAAATTTGCGCCTCCGCCCCCGAGGTATATGCACACAACCTCGAAACCGTGCCGCGCCTGTTCAAGTCCATCCGTCCGGCCTTCCGCTACGAACGGTCCTTGGATGTCATTTCGCAGGGCCGGGCCAATGGCATGATCACCAAGTCGAACCTGATCCTGGGCATGGGCGAAACACGCGAGGAAATCACCGAGGCCATCAAGGATCTGGTCGAGGCGGGCTGCGACCTGTTGACCATCACGCAGTACCTGCGCCCCACCGAGCGCCACCTGCCGGTGGATCGCTGGGTCAAGCCGCAGGAATTCGTGGATCTCCAGCAGGAAGCCGAAGAGCTGGGCATCATCGGTGTCATGAGCGGCCCGTTGGTGCGTTCCTCCTACCGCGCCGGCCGGCTGTGGGCTGGCGCCATGCGCCGCAAGGGTTTGCCGATTCCCGAGGAACTGTCCCACATCGCCAGCTCCGGCGACACTCGGCAGGAAGCCTCATCGCTGGTCGGCTCCTAGCCATCCACCGAACCAACTGAAATACCTTCCCCTGCTGCTGATTTGGCAGGGGAACTTCGGGCCGCCGCTTGCGCGGCGGTCCGGATCGTTAACGCTTCGCTGGTAGCTGCCGGAGCACACTCATGGCCGCAGAATATTTCCGAGGCCGTTGAGGCGCCGCTCGCGCTGAGCCAAGAATCCCGATGGTTCACGCGAGGCTCTCGACATCAAGGTAGAATTGAATCACTATGGCCAAAAACACCGATAACGCCTCGTCCGAGGCTGCAAGTCCTAAGCGCGGACTGTTCTCGCGCAAGCCGAAGGCCGACAAGGCCCCTAAGAAGCCGGGTCGGCTGAAACAGCTGGGCGAAGTCTTCCAGATGACCCGGAAGAACGACCCGATGGTCGTCTGGCTGATGCTTCTGGCTGCCCTTGGCATCATTGTCGTGGGTCTGGTGGTCGGTCTGCTGATCAAGAACTGGATCACCACGGTCTTGATCTCGCTTCCGCTGGCATTGCTGGCAGCGACCATGATTCTTTCCCGCCGCGCGGAAAAGGCTGCCTTCAAACAGTTGGAGGGACGCCCCGGCGCCGCCGGCGCCGCCATGAGCGTGTTGCGCCGCGGCTGGATCCTGAAGGACGAACCGGTTGCCGTGAACCCGCGCACCAAGGACCTAGTCTTCATGGGCATTGGCCGCGCAGGTGTGGTGCTGGTGTCCGAAGGACCGAGCACCCGCGTTCGCGCCTTGGTCGACGCGGAGCGCAAGCGCATGGGCCGCGTCCTGCCCAATGTCCCGATCCACGTCATCAACGCAGGAAGCGACGAAGGCCAGGTCCCCCTGGCAGAAGTCGGCAAGAAGATGAAGAAGCTCCCGAAGTCGATCACCAAGCTGGAGATCGGCGCCGTTGACAAGCGCCTAGCCACCTTGGGCAGCGCACGGCTCCCGATCCCGAAGGGCATCGACCCGAACCGGGCACGCCCGGACCGCAAGTCAATGCGCGGACGCTAGACATATAGAACCACCAATAAAGAAGGTGGGTGTTGGAACCATATGGTTCCAACACCCACCTTCTTTCATCCCCGAAGTACCTGCCTCTGCGCAGCGGTCAACCTTGCCCGCTGCGCAGAGGGAATCAGATGCGTACCAGGATCGTCTGGCCGACCCGATCGTGATAGCCGCGCTGGTCGGAGTCGCTGAACAAGACCGGGATGATCAGGCACAAAAGCAGCGTGCGCACGACCCCTCCGAGTGGTTTGATCGCGGTACCATCGAGACGTTGGACCTGCATGCCAAAGACGCGGTGCCCGATCGAGTGTCCGGTGACCCCGACAAAGAGCATCTGGGTTGCCGCAAAGATGATCATATTCGCGGTGGGATCGGAGTTGAAGAAGAACATCGAGATCAGCATCGCGATACCCCAATCCAATGCAATGGCCGCGACACGCCGACCGATGCGCGCAACGGAACCAGCCCCCTTTTCGGGGCGCCCCATTCTCTTGCCGGGCCATTCCTGGTTGCTTAGCTGCGGTGGGCCCTCGAGCCACGAGCCGAAATCTTTTCTTTCCACAGCCCCAGCTTACCGGGGCAAACGACCGACCGCCCCGCCCCGCAATCGCTTTCGCGCCCGGCACAGAGCCCTTAGGCGCGCAGCCCCCATAGGATGTGATTTAGCCAACGTCACTTAAGGCGAATTCCCCGACTATGTAACGTAATGGAAACAATCGAGACACAGCAGAGTAATCGCTTCGGGATAGTGTTGATAACACAGGAAATAAACGTTGGTAAACGTTTCACGGCATGGCATCCAAGCCTGCCTGGCAGAAATCCCACACAGGAGTCCCTGAGCATGTTCAAGAGTCCAGAAGAAGTCATCGCATATATTGCCGAAGAAGGCGTCAAATTCGTTGACGTCAGGTTCACCGATCTCCCCGGCATTCAGCAGCACTTCAACGTCCCGGCACGCACCGTCGACGCGGATTTCTTCGTCAACGGGCAGCTCTTCGATGCGTCCTCGATCCATGGCTTTGCCGGAATCTCCGACTCCGACATGCAGCTGATCCCCGATGTCACTTCCGGATACATCGATCCGTTCCGTCTCGAGAAGACCCTCGCGTTCAACTTCTCCATCGTGAACCCCCGCACCGGCGAGCCGTACCACCGCGACCCACGTGGCGTGGCCGAACGCGCCGAGTCCTACTTGTCCTCCACCGGCATCGCCGACACTGCATTCTTCGCCCCCGAGGCCGAGTTCTTCATCTTCGACAACGTGCAGTACGAGTCGAAGCCGCAGAGTTCCTTCTACAAGGTGGATTCCATTGAGGCTCCGTGGAACACCGGCAAGAAGGAAGAGGGCGGCAACCAGGGTTACAAGACCCCCTTCAAGGGCGGCTACTTCCCGGTCTCCCCCACCGACAAGCAGGCCGACCTACGCGACGCCATCTGCCTCGAGCTGGAGGCAGCCGGCCTAGAGGTCGAGCGCAGCCACCACGAAGTCGGCGCCGCCGGCCAGGCCGAGATCAACTACAAGTTCAATACGCTGACCCACTCGGCCGATGACCTCTTGAAGTTCAAGTACATCGTCAAGAACGTGGCCGACGCTTGGGGCAAGTCAGCGACCTTCATGCCGAAGCCGATCTTCGGTGACAACGGCTCGGGCATGCACTGCCACCAGTCGCTGTGGGCCAACGGCGTCCCGCTGTTCTACGACGAGAAGGGTTACGCCGGCCTCTCGGATACCGCCCGCTGGTACATCGGCGGCTTGCTGAAGCACGCTTCCGCCGTTCTGGCCTTCACCAACCCGACGGTGAACTCCTACCGCCGCTTGGTCAAGGGCTACGAGGCTCCGGTCAACATGGTTTACTCGCAGGGCAACCGCTCCGCCGGTATCCGTATCCCGATCACCGGCTCGAACCCGAAGGCCAAGCGCATCGAGTTCCGCGCACCGGATGCCGCCTCGAACCCGTACCTAGCCTTCGCAGCCCAGCTGATGGCTGGCCTTGACGGCATCAAGAATCGCATCGAGCCGGCAGACCCGATCGACAAGGACCTCTACGAGCTCCCGGCCGAAGAGGCCAAGGACATCCAGAAGGCACCGGGTTCGCTGGACGAGGCACTCGAAGCGCTGGAAGCCGACTTCGACTTCCTGCTCGAGGGCGACGTGTTCACCGAGGACTTGGTCCGTACTTGGATCGACTACAAGCGCGAATACGAGATCAAGCCGCTGTCGCTGCGTCCGAACCCCTACGAGTTCGAGCTCTACTACGGCTGCTAGCCACGTCATGGGGCTGATTCGTCTTTAGTCCACGTAAAGTCCGCACGGGCCGCCAGAACGTTTTCGAAGGCGGCACGTGCGGACTTTTCCATGCCCGGGCATAGCTGGCCGGCAAAACGCAAGGTAGCGCTGGGCCCAGATGGTGGCAGTAGTGCGATAGGCATGGGGTGGGGACTAGCGTCGACGCCCATCGTTTCAACGCATGAAGTTAGTGCTCGCGATGTCTTCGCGAGCATCTGACGAAACCTGAGGAGTGAGTCCATCGCGGAGTGACTATTCGGTTTCCCGAACTACCGGGCTGCCTAGGACTTCTTGCCGTAGCGCTGGTGGACCGCCTGGCGGCTGACCCCGAGCGATTGGGCTATGGCTTCCCACGACAAGCCCTCGGCGCGTGCCCGGCGCACCAGGACCGATTCCTGCCGTCTAGCATCGCGTTGCAGCTCTGCAACGGCTTGCAGCGCCTTGATCGGTCCGCCCTCGGCTTGCTCGAGACTGGTCTTGTCCATCGCACACATCACCCTCCATGCGTCAACTTATCTTGACAACAAAATCTGTGTCAAGGTTTCTTGACGCATTTTGTGCAGAAAGTATCTTTGCGGGTACCTAGCCAGCCAGGGAAGTCAGCAGGAAGGCACTGTCTTCGATGGCCACCACATTGTGAATTGCATCCGGGAGCACGTAGAGACCGCCGTGCTCGATGGTCTTCGACTCCCCGCCCCAGCTGACCACGATGGTTCCGCGCAACACCTGCAAGGTCGCCGACTCGGGCTTCTCGTGGTCATTCATCTTGCAGCCGGTCAGCAAGGTGATCAGGGTATGGCGCAGTCGCCCGTCCTTGAGCACGGCAATGGCGCTGCGCCCATTATTCGAAGCAGAAGCCTTCGCCCATTCCTGGGCGACCATCTGATCAAGTTCGGCGATGGTGAGATGCATGGCTATTTCCTGTCCCTTCAAAAAACAACAATAAATTCCTGCCCCGGGCCGGATGTTCCGGCCCCGGATCCTTAATCTTCAAATCCGTAAAAATACCGTTCGAAGACCTGCCGTGCCCGGCGAGTGGCCTTGAAGTAATCATCCTCCATCACCGAGGCCTCCCCCGGCGCGTAACCGCACCAACGGGCGACGGCTTCCATGTCCCGCCAAGACTTGGGCAACACATCGCTGATCCTGCCGGTGCAAATCAGCCCGGCGCTCCGGATCCGACTGGCCAGCGACCATGCCTGTTCCAGCAGCTCCACCTCGTCCGCCGGAATAATCTCGGCCTCGGCAATCGCCGCCAGGGCCGGCAACGTGGAAGTGGTGCGCAACTCCGGATGGACCTTGGCATGTTGCAGCTGCATGAGCTGGACCAGCCACTCGACATCGCTCAGCGAGCCGCGCCCCAGCTTCAGGTGCCGTTCGGGCTCCGCACCTCGCGGCAGACGCTCGGCCTCTACTCGGGCCTTGATCCGGCGGATCTCCGTGACCTGCTCCGGGCCCATATGCTGTTCGTAGCGCAGCGGATCAACTAAGGCCATGAAGTCCACTCCCAGTTCCTCGGAACCGGCCATGGGGGTGGCCCGGAGCAAGGCCTGCTGTTCCCAGAGCTGGGACCAACGCCGGTAATACTCTGCATAAGCGTCAAGAGAGCGCACCAGCGGGCCGCTCTTGCCCTCCGGGCGCAGCGCAGCATCGATCTCCAGCCGCGGCTCCGCCTGGATCGCCGGGACCATGGGTCTGCCCAGCAGTGGACCGAGCGAGGTCGCGATGCGGATGGCCTGTTCCTGGGCAGCCTGGGGGTCGGCACCGTCAAAGGCCCGTTGCACAAACAGCACATCGGCATCCGAGCAATAACCGATTTCGTGCCCGCCCTGCCGCCCCATGGCCACCACCAAAAACTCGCCCAACTGCGGGTTCACGGCAAACTCGGTGCGTTGAGCCACCTCCAACGCGCCGCGCACCGCGGCACGGTCGTTATCAGCCAGGGCCCGGCCCATCTGTTCCAGGTCGACGACCGCCGCACCATCGGCCAGCGCAATCCGCAGGATCTCACGGCGACGAATCACCCTGATCAACCGGATCGCCTGCTCGGGAGCGAGATTGCGCTTCAGTTTGGAGGAGATCTCCGTCGAGAGCGCCTCATAGCTCAAAGGACGCAGCAATTTGTCGTCCCCCAGCCACGCCGTCGACTCCGGGGAGACTTCCAACAGGTCAGTGACGAAGCGGGAGTTGGAGAGCATCTTGCACAATCGCTCGGCCGCGCCCTTTGAATCACGCAGCATCCCCAGGTACCAGTGCGACTCCCCCAGCGATTCACTCAACCGCCGGAAGCCCAGCAGGCCGGCATCCGGATCCACCCCCTCAGCGATCCAGCCCAGCAACACCGGCAGCAGCTGCCGCTGCAGGGAGGCGCGGCGGCGCATGCCGCCGGTGAGTGCCTCGATGTGCCGCATCGCTGCCTTGGGGTCGATGTATCCCAGGGCACGCAGCCGCGACTGGGCGGCCTCGGGCGAGAGCCGCACCTCATCGGCCGAGAGGTTTGAGGCGTTGCTCAGCAGCGGGCGGTAGAAGATCCGTTCGTGTAGCTGGCGGACCAGGCGCTTGGTCTCGCCCCAGCGCGCCAGCAACCCGGCAGCCGTGGACAGTTCCACGCCCAGGGTGGAGCGCAACGCGCGCGCCAGCACCCGCTGCCCGTACTCCTTGTGAGGCATCTGATGGGTCCGGCGCAGGTTCACCAGCTGGATGCGGTGCTCCAGGACCCGCAGGAAACGGTAGGAATCATCGAACTTCGCGGCATCGTCACGACCGATGTACCCGGCCAGGGACAGCGCGGCGATGGCCCCGGTGGTGGAGCGCACCCGCAGGGTTTCATCAATGCGTCCGTGCACCAGCTGGAGCAGCTGCACGGTGAATTCGACATCGCGCAACCCTCCGGGGCCCAGCTTAAGCTGGTGCGCCAATTCGGCCGGCTTAATGTTTGCGGTGACCCGCCGGCGCATGCGCTGCACGGATTCCACAAAGCCTTCGCGTTCCGAGGAGTTCCAGATCAGCGGCGCCACCATGGCCTCATACGCGGCACCGAGCTCCGCATCCCCGGCGATGGCCCGGGCCTTGAGCAGCGCCTGGAACTCCCAGGAGGCCGCCCAGCGAGCGTAATAGGCGGCGTGGGATTCAAGGGTCCGGCTCAACGCCCCATCCTTGCCCTCGGGGCGCAGGTTCGCATCCACTTCCCACAACCCCGGCTCGATGCCCGGGGCATCGATGGCGCGCGAGATCCCGGTGGCCAGTTCCCGGGCAATGCCCAAGGCCAGCTGCTCTTCAAGGCCTTCACTGGAGTGGACGTAGATGACATCAACGTCGGAGACGTAGTTCAGTTCGCTGGCCCCGCACTTGCCCATGCCGATCACCGCGAGGCGCACCTCGGCAATGTCTTGGGCCTCGAAGCGTCCGGCTGCCTCCGCCCGGCTAATGGCCAGCGCGCCATCGAGCGCGGCTGCCGCCAGGTCCGCCAGTTCCCGACCCACCACCGGCATCGCCGCGAGCGCGTCGGCGGCGCCCAGGTCGCGGTGGGCCAGGGACAGCAGGGCCGTACGGTAGGCCACACGCAGCGTCCGGTAGGCTTCCTCGCCGCTCACCGTGGCGACCGGTGGGATACCCGATGCCGGATCGGCGCCCACGGCCCGCAGCATCTGGGCCCGCAGTTGTTGTCCGTCGCGCCCGACGATTTCTGCCGGGGCGGGTTTTTCGAAGATTTCCAGGGCTTCGGGGGCACGGATCAGGAAGTTGGCCAGTGCGTCGGAGGCGCCCAGCAGCCGCAGGAAGCCCGGGGCTGTAGGCGCATTCTTCGCCAGGTCCAGGGCCGCGGGTGCATGCGGGATGATCCGGATCAGCGCCAGCAGCGCCTGGTCCGGGTCCGCGGCGTAGGCCAGGTGGCGCACCAAGGCTGCATGGTCGATGCCCTCCAGCTCCTGGTCCTCCAGGAACCGTTTGGCCCGCTTCAGGTCGTCAAACCCGGAGGAGATCAGTTGCCGCGTGGAAATCTGCACGTGGATTGCACCCTCCTTTCGGTTCTAGAGGATCCCCAGGTAGCGGCGCAGCTCGAACGGGCTGACGTTCTGCCGGTAGCCCTCCCACTCATCGCGCTTGTTGCGCAGGAAGGAGGTGTACACCTGTTCGCCCAGGATCTCGGCGACCAGCTCGGATTCTTCCATGGCGCGGATGGCATCGTGCAGTGAGCCGGGCAGCGGGTCGTGCCCGGAGGCCCGACGTTCAGCGCTGCTGAGCCCCCAAACGTCTTCCTCGGCCTGTGGCTCCAGCTCGTAGCCTTCCTGGATGCCCTTTAGTCCGGCACCCAGCAGGCAGGCGTAGGCCAGGTAGGGGTTGGTGGCGGAGTCGATTCCGCGGTATTCCACGCGGGCGCTCTGCCCCTTGCCCGGCTTGTACAGCGGCACACGCACCAGTGCCGAACGGTTGTTGTGGCCCCAGGACCTGTGGCTGGGGGCTTCTCCCCCGCCCCAGAGACGCTTGTAGGAGTTCACAAACTGGTTAGTCACGGCCGTAAATTCCGGGGCGTGGTGCAAGATCCCGGCAATGAACTGCCGCGCAGTGTCCGAGAGCTGAAATTCACGTCCGGCCTCGAAGAACGCATTGGTGTCGCCCTCAAAGAGCGAAAAATGGGTGTGCATGCCACTGCCTGGCTCATCGGAGAACGGTTTAGGCATGAACGTGGCATAGATACCCTGTTGGATCGCAACTTCCTTGATCACCGTCCGGAAGGTCATCACGTTGTCGGCGGTCTGCAGCGCATCGGCGTAACGCAGGTCGATCTCGTTCTGCCCGGGACCGCTTTCGTGGTGGGAAAATTCCACCGAGATCCCCACGGCCTCGAGCATCGTGACAGCGGTGCGCCTAAAATCCTGGGCCACCCCGCCGGTGACGTGGTCGAAGTATCCGCCGCGGTCAACCGGCACCGGGTAGCCGTCGGGGCCCAGTTCGGAAGAACGCAGCAGGTAGAACTCGATCTCCGGGTGGGTGTAGCAGGTGAAGCCCATCTCCGAGGCGGCAGCCAGCTGACGCTTGAGAACGTGGCGCGGGTCGGCCACGGCGGGCAGTCCGTCGGGGGTGAGGATGTCACAGAACATCCGGGAGGTGGGTTCCACCTCGCCGCGCCACGGCAGGATCTGGAATGTGGAGGGATCGGGCTGCAGCAGCATGTCCGATTCGTAAATGCGCGACAGACCCTCGATGGAGGAACCATCGAATCCCAGGCCTTCTTCGAAGGCCCCCTCGACCTCGGCCGGCGCCAAGGCCACGGATTTCATGGAACCCACGACATCGGTGAACCACAGACGCACGAAGCGAACGTCGCGCTCTTCGATGGTCCTTAGGACGAATTCCTGCTGACGATCCACGGAGGGTCCTTCCACAAGGGGTTATCTGGCGACGGTTCCCGCCCCCACTGACTCACTTTATACGCTTTGGCTGGGCGACACAGAACCACAACTTCGGTGGAAAGTGCATTAGTCTCGTGCCCATGAGTGCTCATCCTTCCACACCCGTCATTCCTCCCACCCCCGGCACCGGTTCGGGCCCCCGCATCAGGCTGCACCACTTGCAAAAGGCCAAGGACGAGGGGACGAAATTCGCGATGCTCACCGCCTACGACACCATGATGGCTTCCATCTTTGATGCCGCGGGTATCGAGGTGCTGCTGGTGGGCGATTCTGCGGCGAACACCGTCATGGGCTACTCCTCGACCCTGCCGATCACGCTCGAGGAGATGGTGGTCTTTGCCAAGTCCGTGGTCTCCGGTGCCAAGCGTGCCCTGGTGGTCTGTGACCTGCCCTTCGGCTCCTACGAGGTCTCCATCGAACAAGCAGTGGCCTCCGCGGTGAAGCTCATGAAAGAGGGCGGGGTGCACGCGGTGAAGATGGAGGGCGGGGCCTACTACGCCCCGCATGTGCGGGCGATGGTCGCTGCCGGTGTGCCGGTGATGGCACACATCGGTTTCACCCCGCAGGCCGAGCACGCCCTGGGCGGCTACAGGGTGCAGGGCCGTGGGGATGCCGCGGAGGCGATGCTCGCCGATGCCCGCGCTTTAGAAGAGGCCGGCGCCTTCACGGTGCTGATGGAAATGGTTCCCACCGACACCGCGGCCAGGGTCGATGCGGCCCTGCACGTGCCCACCGTGGGCATCGGGGCCGGCGGCGCCACGACCGGCCAGGTGCTGGTGTGGCAGGACATGCTCGGGCTCGGTGAGGGCAAGAGCCCACGCTTTGTGAAGAAGTATGCGGACCTGCGCTCGGTGGTCGCCGGCGCAGCCGCCGCCTACCACCGCGAGGTGCTCGACGGGGCATTTCCCTCCGCCGAGCACGAGTTCGGGCAGTAGCTAACTCGCAGCTAGTCCTCTTCTTCCTCGTCCTCTTCATCCCACTGTTCGTTGCGTTCGCGCACCTTGGACATGGCCAGTTCGGCCTCGGCACGGGACTTGTAAGGGCCCAGCAGCTTCGACCAGTCGGCCATCGGGCCCGACTCGACCTGGCCGGTGGTGATGTTGAACCAGAATTCGCCCTCGCCGGGCAATGCTCCACTCATCGGGACTGACCCACCTTTCGTTAGTGCCTAGATCCTTGTGCCACCTACCCTACCGTCGGGCGGGCCTCTTGGTCCGTGCGAAACGATAGTTCCCCATGGTCCGAGGCCGTGTTCTCGGCGCTAGAATGGAAACCATGTCTTCAGCAACAACAGCACCCATCGGCTCCCTGACCCCCGGGACCCCGACGCCCCAACGAACCGTCCCGCATTCCATCCCCCGCCCCGAGTACGTCGGGCGCCCGGCCCCACGCAAGTCAGATGCCCCGGAAGTCAGGTCGCCGGAGATCATCGCTAAGATGCGCGTGGCCTCGAAAATCGCCGCGCAGGCGCTGGTTGAGGTCGGCAAGGCCGTAGTCCCGGGGGTCACCACCGATGAGTTGGATCGGGTCGGTCACGAGTTCCTGCTGGATCACAAGGCCTACCCCTCAACCCTGGGCTACCGCGGTTTCACCAAGTCGTTGTGTGCCTCGATCAACGAGGTCATCTGCCACGGCATCCCCGACACCACCGTGGTGCAGGACGGGGACATCGTCAACATCGATATCACCGCGTTCATTGGCGGGGTGCATGGGGACACCAATGCGACATTCCTGGCCGGAAACGTGGATGAGGATTCCCGCCTGCTGGTGGAGCGCACCCAGGAATCGCTGCGTCGAGCCATCAAATCGGTGATGCCTGGCCGGGAGATCAACGTCATCGGCCGCACCATCTCCGCTTATGCCAAGCGCTTCGGTTACGGCGTGGTGCGTGACTTCACAGGGCATGGCGTGGCAGAATCCTTTCATACAGGTTTGATCATCCCGCACTACGACGCCGCACCGGCCTACAGCCAGCTCATCGAGGAAGGCATGACCTTTACGATCGAGCCCATGTTGACCCTGGGCACCATCGAGTGGGACATGTGGGAGGACGGCTGGACCGCCACCACCAAGGACCGGAAACGGACCGCCCAGTTTGAACACACCTTGCTCGTCAACGAGGACGGCGCAGAAATACTCACCCTGCCCTAGCTGCTGGCCGTCTGCCAATAGTCCCGTTCGAGAAGGAAACATCACTGCATGTCACATAGCGCAAACCTCCCGGCCGCTTCCCTTGCCATCGGGGTCGACATTGGCGGCACCGGAATCAAGGGAGGCATCGTCGACCTCTCCACCGGGAAATTGGTCGGGGAACGCGTCCGCATCGACACCCCGAAGCCAGCGACCCCGCCGGCCGTCGCCCAGGTCGTGGCGCAGATCGTGGAGCAGCTCGATGCCCGCGAAGACGCCCCGGGAACCGCTTCCCCGGTGGGCGTCACCTTCCCGGCAATCATCCACCGCGGGGTGGCCCGCTCCGCGGCCAACGTGGACAAGTCCTGGATCGGCACCGACGTCGATGCACTGTTCACCAACCAGTTGGGTCGCCCGGTGCATGTGATGAACGATGCCGATGCTGCAGGCCTGGCCGAGGTGCACTTCGGTGCCGGGGTGGGGGTCGACGGCACGGTACTGGTCATCACCCTGGGCACCGGCATCGGCTCGGCGTTGATCCACAACGGCGTGCTGGTCCCGAACCTGGAACTCGGACACCTGGAGCTAGACTCGGCCGTCGCCGAATCCCGCGCTTCGGCCTCCGCACGCGAACGCGAGAACCTGTCCTGGGACGAATACGCGCAACGGTTGCAGCGCTTCTTCTCCCACGTGGAGTTCCTCTTCTCCCCCAGCCTGTTTGTCATTGGCGGCGGGATCTCCAAGCGGGCCGAAGACTATCTGCCCCAGCTCTCGATCAACACCCCAATCACCGTGGCGAAGTCGAAGAACAATGCCGGAATCGTGGGTGGAGCCTTGCAGTCGGCGGTCTCCTAGCCGTATTCGCAAAGCCAAACGGCGGGTTCCCGCTGCGCTGTCCACTACTGGACCAAGCGCGGGGAACCCGCCGTTTCTGTTGGGCGCCGGAGCCCATAAATCTGCCGAAAGCTAATGTGCGCCCAATGGACGCTGATGGCCCACCGGCCGGGTATCACGCTCGGCGCGCAACTTCGCGATCGCACTTTCAAAGTCCTTGAGCGATTCAAAGTCCTGGTAGACGCTGGCGAAGCGCAGGTAGGCGACCTCGTCGAGGCGTTGCAGCGGCGCCAGGATCGCCAGCCCGACCTCGCGGGCGTTGATCTCCGCGGCCCCACTGGAGCGCACCGCTTCCTCAACTTCCTGGGCCAACATCGCCAGATCGTCGTCGGTGACGGGCCGCCCTTGGCAGGCCTTGCGCACACCGTTGATGACCTTGGCGCGGCTAAACGGCTCGGCCACCCCGGAACGCTTGAGCACATTCAGGCTGGTGGTTTCCGCGGTGCTAAATCGCCGACCGCATGCTGCGCATTGGCGGCGTCGCCGGATCGCGGTTCCGTCGTCGGTGAGGCGGCTGTCTACAACACGCGAATCGGTGTGCCTGCAATAGGGACAGTACATGGCACCCCTTCCTCGGGTCTTTCACAAAGCACACTTGTGCTGAGGATTAGTTTAGGGCCACCTACAGTTTATTCACAACAAAGCCAATACCATAACTCGTGGTCAAGTCACATATCAGCGTTCATGACGATGCCAGACCGGGCTAGGAAAAGCGCAGGGCCACGGCGTCGCCGTGCCCCGGGAGGTCCTCGGCGTTGGCCAGCGCGATCACGTGCGGAGCCACCACGGAAAGTGCGCCGCGGTCGTAGTCAATGACCTGGATGGCCTTGAGGAAAGTGTTCACGTTCAGGCCCGAGGCGAACGCGGCGGTTCCACTGGTGGGCAGCACGTGGTTGGAGCCGGCACAGTAGTCCCCCAGACTCACCGGGGCGTCGGGACCCACAAACACGGCGCCGGCCGCGGTGATCCTGGCGGCGACGGCCGCGGCATCGCGCGTATGGATCTCCAGGTGCTCGGCGGCGTACACATTACAGACCGCGATCCCCGCCTCCACGTCGTCAACCAGGATGATGGCCGACTGATTGCCGCCCAGGGCCTCGCGCACGCGTTCGGAGTGCTTGGTGGTGGCACATTGGTCCTCCAACGCGTTGCGCACAGACTCGGCGAGCTCGGGAGAGTCGGTGATGAGCACCGCCGCGGCGTTCGGGTCGTGTTCGGCCTGGGAAATCATGTCCGCCGCCACGAAGGCAGGGTTGGCGGCGGCGTCGGCCAGGATCGCGATCTCGGTGGGGCCGGCCTCCGCGTCGATGCCGACCACGCCCTTGACCAGGCGCTTGGCGGTTGCCACAAACAGGTTGCCGGGGCCCGTGACCACGTCGACCGGCTCGATGGCCAGGGCCGGGTCCATGCCTTCGCCGACCGGAACGCCGTAGGCGAAGGCCGCTATGGCCTGTGCGCCGCCGATCGCATGCACCTCCGTCACACCCAGCAGCAGGGCAGCGGCCAGGATCGTGGGGTGCGGCAGGCCGCCGAATTCCTTTTGCGGCGGCGAGGCTATGGCCAGGGATCCGACGCCTGCGGCCAAGGCGGGCACGGCGTTCATGATTACCGAGCTGGGGTAGACGGCCAATCCGCCGGGCACGTACAGGCCCACCCGGCGCACCGGAACCCAGCGCTGGGTGACGGTGGCACCGACGCCGTATTCGACCACGGTGTCCCCGGGGACCTGGGCTGCGGCAAAGGCTCGTGCCCGGGTGATGGATTCCTCCAACCCGGCACGGACCTCGGGGTCAAGTTCGACCAGGGCGCGTTCCATGGCCTCGGCCGGGACCCGGGTGTGGCTCTGGAGAACGCCGTCAAATTTCTGAGCCAGCTCCGCTAGCGCGGTGAACCCCTCGGTGCGCACCCGCCCAATGATCGACTCCACGGCCGCTGCGGCGGTGGAGAAGTCCAGTTCCGGGCGCGGCAGCACCGCCTTGAGGCTTGCATGGTTCAGTGCCGCGCCGCGCAGATCGAGATCTTGGAGGGCGGAAAATATCTGGGGGCTCACGTTGGAAGTCACCGCACCAGTTTATCGCGGGTGCACGCTCCCGCCGGCCTTGGCTGCCATACGGGCTCCGGAGGCCGTAACCCGGCCACACATCCAGGCTCATGTGGACCAACTGGATCGGGCTGCTGCGCACTGCTTCGGGCATCAGGCGCCCGGACCGGACGTACGCCCGTCAACCGGCCATCGAATTCACGCTGGGTGTTGATCCCGACTCGGTGAGGTGGGAAGACTTCCATCCGGAGTTGGCCGCCGCCGACTCCCCCGCGCCCGGAAAGCAGTAGCCTTCCGGGACGCAGTGCAATAGGTGTGCGCTTAACCGTCTAGGCAGGTGGGGCCCAGCAACACCTTCAGGTCGCCGAAGAGCGCGGAGTTCGGGTTGACCCGATACTCGATGCCCAGGCGCACCAACGAGACCCCGCGGGTGCTGTGCAGCTTCACCCGCACCTCGGTTGTGCCTTGGTGCACGCGCAGCACGTCTCCGAGTGCGCTGATGACTTCTTCGGTGGCCTTGTGGTTGGGCATGGAAATCACCACCGGTCCACCCTCGCCGTCCTCGCTGATTTCCGGGACGGTGAGTTCCTGCGCGTTGAGCGTGATCGAACCGTCGTCGCGCTTCTGGACCCGGCCCTTGACGACCACGATGAGGTCCTCGGCCAGCACGTTGGCGATCGGCGCGTAGGCATTGCCGAAGAACATGACCTCCATGGAGCCGGAGAGGTCCTCGATCTCGCAGCGCGCGTAGGGGTTACCGCTCTTCTTGGCGATCCGGCGCTGCAACGAGGTAATCATGCCGCAGATGGTCACGTTGTGTCCGTCCTGCGGCCCGTCATCGGAGAGCACCTGGGTCACGGACAGGTCGGCGTTTTGCGCCAGCAGCCCGCCGAGGCCCTTGAGCGGGTGGTCCGAGACGTAGAGCCCGAGCATGTCTCGTTCGAAGGCCAGCTTGTCCTTCTTGTCCCAGTCGGGCAGATCGGGGATCGACACCGCCATGCCTGCCGCCGCCGTGGGGTCATCGAACGCGCTGAAGAGGTCGAACTGGTTCGCCGCCTCGTTGCGTTTGACCGTGATGATCGAGTCCACGGCTTCCTCGTGGATGGCCACCAAGGCACGTCGGGCGTGTCCCATGGTGTCGAAGGCCCCGGCCTTGATCAGGGAATCGATGGTGCGCTTGTTGCAGACCACCGCGGGGACCTTTTGCAGGAAGTCGGCGAAGCTCTCGAAGTTGCCCTTTTCCGTCCGGGACTCGACCAGTGCGTTGACCACGTTGGCGCCGACGTTGCGGATTCCGCCCATGCCGAAGCGGATGTCCTTGCCCACCGGGGTGAAGTTCAGTGCGGATTCGTTGACGTCCGGGGCCAACACGGTGATGCCCATGTGCCGGCATTCGTTGAGGTACATGGCCGTTTTGTCTTTGTCGTCGGCCACCGACGTCAGCAGCGCCGCCATGTATTCGGACGGGTAGTGGTGCTTGAGGTACGCGGTCCAGTAGGAGATGACCCCGTAGGCGGCCGAGTGCGCCTTGTTGAAGGCGTAGTCGGAGAACGGCAGCAGAATATCCCACAGGGCCTTGATGGCTTCCTTGGTGTATCCGTTATCGATCATGCCCTGGGAGAAGCCAACAAACTGCTTGTCCAGCTCGGACTTCTTCTTCTTTCCCATCGCGCGACGCAGAATGTCGGCCTGGCCCAGTGAGAAGCCGGCTAGTTTCTGCGCGATGGACATGACCTGCTCCTGGTACACGATCAGGCCGTAGGTCCCGCCCAGGATCTCCCGCAGTGGCTCCAGGAGCGTGGGGTGGATCGGTGTTTCCTCTTGGAGCTTGTTTTTACGCAGCGCGTAGTTGTTGTGCGAGTTCGCGCCCATCGGGCCCGGACGGTACAGCGCGAGCACCGCGGAGATGTCTTCGAAGTTATCCGGGCGCATGAGCTTGAGCAGTGCGCGCATGGGCCCGCCGTCCAGCTGGAACACGCCCAGGGTGTCGCCGCGAGCCATGAGCTCGTAGGCGCCCGGATCGTCCAGGGGCAGGACCTCAAGGTCCAGGTCGACATCCTGGTTCGCCTTCATGTTGTCCAGCGCGTCGGAAATGATGGTCAGGTTTCGCAGCCCCAGGAAGTCCATCTTGATCAGCCCCAGGCCTTCACAGGTCGGGTAGTCGAACTGGGTGATGACCTGGCCGTCCTGGATGCGGCGCATGATCGGGATGACGTCGATGATCGGGTCCGAGCTCATGATGACCCCGGCGGCGTGCACGCCCCACTGGCGCTTAAGCCCCTCGATACCCTTGGCGGTCTCGAAGACGCGGGCGGCCTCCGGATCGGTGGCCACCAGTTGGCGGAAGTCCCCGGCTTCGGAGTAACGCTTGGATTTGGGGTCGTCGATGTCGTTGAGTGGGATGTCCTTGGCCATCACTGCCGGGGGCAGCGCCTTGGTGAGCTGCTCGCCCATGGAGAACGGGTAGCCGAGCACACGAGAGGAGTCCTTCAGCGCCTGCTTGGTCTTGATCGACCCGTAGGTCACGATCATCGACACGCGCTCGTCACCGTATTTCTCGGTGACGTACTTGATCACTTCCGAGCGGCGCCTATCATCGAAGTCGACGTCGAAGTCGGGCATGGAGACACGTTCGGGGTTCAGGAAGCGCTCAAAGATCAGCCCGTGGTGCAAGGGGTCCAGGTCGGTGATGCGCATGGCGTACGCGACCATGGATCCTGCACCGGAGCCGCGTCCGGGACCCACACGGATGCCGTTGTTCTTGGCCCAGTTGATGAAGTCCGCCACCACGAGGAAGTATCCGGGGAAGCCCATCTTGATGATGACATCGAGTTCGTAGTCGGCCTGGCGGCGCACATCGTCGGAGATGCCGTTGGGGTAGCGGTAGTGCAGCCCGGTCTCGACTTCCTTGATGAGCCAGCTCGTCTCATCCTCGCCCGGTGGGCAGGGGAAACGCGGCATGTAGTTGGCGCTGGTGTCGAAGGAGACCTCGGCACGGTCGGCAATTTCCAAGGTGTTGTCGCAGGCATCGGGCATTTCTCTGAACAGGTGCCGCATTTCCGCCGGCGACTTGAGGTAGAAACTTGTTCCGGAGAACGCGAAGCGCGAACCGCCCTGATCGTAGGTCGGCTCATCGAGGGTGGAGCCGGAGTTGATGGCCAGCAATGCCTCGTGCGCCGGGGCGTCATGTTCGTGGGTGTAGTGCAGGTCATTGGTGGCAAGCCGCGGGATGTCCAGTTCCTTGGCCAGTCGCAGCAGGTCCTTGGTGACCCGGCGTTCAATGTCCAGTCCATGATCCATGAACTCGCAGTAGTAGTTTTCTTTGCCAAAGAGGTCCTGATAATCGGCGGCGGCGGCCTTAGCCTCGGCATACTGGCCCAGTCGGAGCTTGGTCTGCACCTCGCCCGAGGGGCAGCCGGTGGTAGCGATGACGCCCTCGTGATAGGTGTCCAGCAGATCGCGGTCCAGCCGCGGGTACTTGCCAAATACCGAGTCGAGCGAGGCGATCGAGGAGGCCTTGAAGAGGTTCTTCATCCCGGTGTTGTTGTAGCTCAGCAGCGTCATGTGCGTATACAGGCCACCACCTGAGACGTCATCTCGTTTCTGGCTCTCATCGGTGCGCCACTTCACGCGTGTCTTGTCGTCCCGAGCCGTGCCTGGGGTGACATAGGCCTCAATGCCGATGATCGGCTTGACGCCGGCTTGGGTCGCCTTGTTCCAGAAATCAAAGGCTCCGAAGAGATACCCGTGATCGGTAGTGGCCAGGGCGGTCATCCCGAGCCGGTTGGTCTCTTCAAAGAGTTCTGTTAGTCGTGCAGCACCGTCAAGCATTGAGTATTCGGTGTGCGTGTGAAGGTGTACGAATCCATCGCGATTAGAGCTAGCCACCGATCCAGTCTAGGCCGTCTCGTCAAGCGTTGCCCGCCGCATGCAGGTGATGTGAACAGCAGCACCCGCACACCAGGTGCAGGGCGTGCGGGTGCGTTCTAGAATTCTCCGTCGCGGAGCTTTTCTAAGGCGCTATTAAGATCCACCGGGTAGTCGCTGGTGTATTCGACCCATTCGCCGGTGACCGGGTGGTTGAAGCCCAGACGCTGGGCATGCAGCCATTGCCGGGTCAGCCCGAGTGCCGCGGAAAGCTTTGGATCTGCCCCATAGGTCTGGTCTCCGGCGCAGGGGTGACGCATCGCGGAAAAGTGTACGCGGATCTGGTGGGTGCGCCCGGTTTCCAAGACGACCTCCACCAATGAGGCACGGCCGAAGGCTTCAAGGACCTTGTAGTGGGTGACCGAGGCACGCCCGTCCTCCAGGACAGCGAACTTCCAGTCGTGACCTGGGTGCCGGCCCAAGGGTGCGTCGATGGTGCCTTCGAGCGGGTCTGGAAGGCCCTGGACCACCGCATGGTAAATCTTCTTCGTGGTTCGTTCCTTGAAGGCGCGCTTGAGCGCAGTGTAGGCTCGTTCGCTCTTGGCGACCACCATCAGTCCGCTGGTTCCCACATCGAGGCGGTGCACGATGCCTTGGCGCTCGGCGGAGCCGGAGGTCGAGATGCGGTAGCCCGCCCCGGCCAACGCGCCGACTACTGTGGGCCCGACCCAGCCCGGCGAGGGATGCGCTGCGACTCCGACGGGTTTGTCGATGACCACGTAGTCATCCTCGTCAGCAATGATCTTGAGGTCTTCCACGATTTCTACCCTAATTTCCAGTGGGTCCGGACGAAGTGGGATGAAGACTTCGATGGTCGCCCCGGCGGGGGCCTTACGGGATTTGCCCAGTGCCTTTCCGGCCAGCGTGACGTTGCCTTCGGTGCACAGTAAAGCCGCCTGGACCCGGGAGAGCCCGAGTCGACGCGTCAGGAGGGCATCGATCCGGGTCCCTGCTTCGTCAGGGGAGACCACCAGCTGTTCGGTGCGTGGTTCGCTCACGGCGTTTCCTGCCCGTCGTTTCCGTTAAGTTTTGGGTTCGGTTTCACGGCCCCGCTTTTGCTGCCATCAAGCTCTCTGCCGGTGAAAAGCAACAGGCAGATGCCAATCATCGAGCACACGATGAACATATCTGCCACGTTGAAGATGGCGAAGTTGGGTAGCGCGATGAAGTCGACCACGTGCCCGTTGCCGAAGGACGGTTCCCTGAAGAGCCGATCGGTAAGGTTTCCGGCGACCCCGCCCATGAGACCACCCAGGGCCAGCGCCCAGGGCCAGACACGGATCTTGCGTACCAAGAACACCGCGACATAGATCAATACCGCTGCCTGGATGATGGTGAAAATCCAGGTGAAGCCCTCCCCCATGGAAAAGGCTGCACCGGAGTTCTTGATGTAATACCAACGCAACAGCGGCGCGAAAACATCGATGGACTGCCCCACCTCCATGGTGGTCTCGACCACGCGTTTGGTGAGCTGGTCCAGGACCAGTGCCACGGCGGCAAGAAGCACCGTGACAAGCACCATACGTCGCCGGAGCTCGCCGCCCCTCGCGTGTGGGGCAGCATCCTGCGAAGCCGGTGGTTCAGAGCTGTAGTCCATCATGTCCTTTAACGCATTGTTGGCGGCCGGTTACCCGACCGCCAACAATCCTAAGCCATCAATTTATGAGGCGTGTGGTGAAGCAGATTAGCCGTTGTCCTTGGCTTCTGTCGTGTCCATGGAGCCCTTGGCTTCGAGGTCGCGTAGCTGACCTTCGATGTAGGTCTTCAAACGGGCACGGTAGTCGCGCTCGAAGCCGCGCAGCTGCTCGACCTTGCGCTCCAGAACGGTCTTCTGCTGTTCCAGGGCCGACAGGGTCTTGCGGCTCTTCTCCTCAGCATCGGTGACGAGGCCGGTGGCCTCGACCTGAGCTTCGGCAATGATCTTGTCACGCTGTTCAACACCTGCGGAGACGTATTCGTCGTGCAAACGCTGGGCCATGGCAAGAACGCCGGCTGCGGATTCTGCGGTGGAACCCGATGCGGGAGCTGCTGCCGGGGCTGCTGCAACAACCTTGGCTGGCTCTGCTGCCTTCGGAGTTTCGGCGGCCTTGGTCTCTTCCTTCTTGACCTCGGGAGCCTTTGTTTCCTTGGGCTTCTCGGCCTCTGCCGGCTTGGCTGCCGGGGCAGCTGCCACAGGAGCTGGAACTGCCTGATCGCCTTCGCTGATGCCGGCTTCCGACAGGCGGCGACGCAGTTCGTCGTTCTCCTGCGTCAGACGACGTAGCTCGACAACGATCTCGTCTAGGAAATCGTCAACTTCATCCTGATCGTAGCCTTCACGAAACTTCGTCGGCTGAAATCGCTTGTTGACTACATCTTCTGGCGTGAGAGCCATCTGGTCACCTCGAATACTTGGTTCTATCCTCGAACCGCTGAAGTGCGGCCCGAGTACACTTACCGTCTACTGGTGCGTAACCCGGTGCAGTCGTTACGCCTAATGTGACAACACTATAACGACTGAACCGATAAAGGCTAAAGGACGGAGAGTTTCTTGTGGAAATCCTCTTGCTTCAACCCTTGTCGCAACCTAATTCATGCCTCTTGCAAGGCCTATCCGTTCATTGCGCCAATGCCCAGGTTGTTGACCAGGATCTTGAGAACAATGACGGCTAAGAACAAAATGATGAACGCCAAATCAAGGCGTATTCCCCCGAAATCAAGGGGTTTAATGCGGGATCGCAACCAACGCATTGGCGGATCGGTGGTCTTGGCGATCATCGAGACCAAAACCAATGCCATGCCCTTGGGCCGCCACGAGCGGGCAAAGGACTCCGTGATATCCAGCACTATGCGCAAAAGCAACATGATTTGCAAGACCGTCAGCACCACATACAGCAGTGCGAAAATAAGCTCCACTATGCCTAGAACCCTTGGACTTAGCTCTGGTTAAAGAAGGTGGCCTGGTCTTCGGACTGATTCTTGTCCTCACCCAGGACCTCCACGGAGGACGGCGAGAGCAAGAACACCTTGTTGGTGACTCGCTCGATGCTGCCATGCAGGGCAAAGACGAGGCCAGCCGAGAAATCGACCAGACGCTTCGCGTCGCCTTCACCCATGTCCGTGACGTTCATGATGACTGGAATGCCATCACGGAAATTCTCCCCAATGATTTTTGCATCATTGTAGGACCGTGGATGAACGGTGGTGATCTGACGCAATGAAGAGTCCTCGTCCCGTGCTGAAGGAGCGCGCTTGATGGGTGTTACCGGAGCCCGGTATTCGTTATCGATGACAGGGCGTGGTGCCACTGGTGCTACCGGAGCAGGCTGTGCGGCAACCGGTTCTTCGCGGACCGGCTCGACGACGCGCACTTCTTCACGCGCTTCAATGTCGTGCTTTTCGGCCTCGAAGTTCTCGTCACCCTCGGCGAGTCCCAGGTAGATCATTGTCTTGCGCAATGCGCCAGCCATGGTCTTCTCCTTTAATCGTGCGCGGTCGACGGATGTGCCGTACCGCAAGTCTCTCCGCTAACTCGACGCTACAGCACCATGTGATGGTGCCCGAGGACATCGAGACGTTTAGCGCGGTGTGTCGCCCCTAGGGGCTTGGGTGCTGCAGATCGGTCGTGTACTCCGGGGCTGCGTGCAAAGTGGTGATTATCCTATCCCAGACCAGTCCCGCCAACCGTCCGGTGGCAGGATCCCTGCGATAGGAAAAGTAGTTTTTGTTCTCCAGGGTACAGATCCCGGACTCGGTGACCGCCACACCCTGCTCTCGCAGTTCTGCGGCCGCAGCGGCCGGCAGATCAAGTCCGGAGGTTCCCTGGGTGGTTCTCGATGCGATTCCGGGTCGCTGTGCTTCGGCGTCGGCGGCCATCTCGGCCGGGACCTCGTAGCAGCGCCCGCAAATCGCTGGCCCGATCCACGCCTCGAGGCGTGTTGCCCCGGCGGCGTGCATGCTCTCGATGGTGGCCGAAAGGATTCCGTCGAGCAGACCGCGGCGGCCGGCATGAGCGACAGCACTGATGGTGCGCTCTCCCGCCGTTCCAACAAACACGACCGGCACGCAATCGGCGACCATCACGGCCAGCGGCTGGCTGGCATCGGCACTGAATAACGCATCGCAGGTGGGGATCACGGATTCCTCCGGGGCCCGATTCACCTCGAGGACCGTGGCCGTGTGGATTTGGTCCATGTAGCTGAACCGCTGCGGGCCCAGCTCCAACGCATCTTCCAGGTCGCGACGCCGCAGCAGCACGGCGTCGCGATCATCCGGGACGTGGAAGGCGAGGTTCCCCTCGGCCACGGAAGTGAAGGCAATGTTCACGCTCGGTGCGAGCGTGGATTGATATCGCAACATGGTCGGCCTCGGGGAACCCTTCTCCAGGTGTTTGACTCCTACTTCAGGAAGTCAGGGACATCCAGGTCGTCATTGGTTGCCGAGAGGTCCGGCTCAACGATGGCCGGCAGTTCCTCAAAACCGGACTCTGCCGTGGCGACGGCCGCGTGGGCCTCTTCACGAGCAGGGGCCGGAGCCGAGGCCGGTACCGCTGGAGCTGCTGCAGGTGCCGCCGGAGCCGAGCGCGGCACATGCACCGGTGCCGGTGCGGCACTGGTGGCATCAACCTGATCGAAGCCTGCGGCAATCACCGTCACCCGGGCCTCGTCACCCAGGGCGTCGTCGATGACGGCGCCGAAGATGATGTTGGCTTCGGGGTGGGCCACTTCCTGAACGAGGCGGGCCGCCTCGTTGATTTCGAACAGACCCAGATCCGAGCCGCCCTGAATGGACAGCAGGACGCCGTGGGCGCCATCGATGGATGCTTCAAGCAGCGGGGAGGCGATGGCCAGTTCCGCGGCCTTGACGGCGCGGTCCTCGCCACGAGCCGAACCGATACCCATGAGGGCCGAGCCTGCACCCTGCATGACGGACTTGACGTCCGCGAAGTCAAGGTTGATCAAACCCGGGGTGGTGATCAGGTCGGTGATGCCCTGAACGCCGGAAAGCAGCACCTGGTCGGCTTGACGGAATGCGTCAAGCACCGAGACGTTGCGGTCGGAAATCGAGAGCAGTCGATCGTTGGGGATGACGATGAGAGTGTCGACCTCGTCGCGCAGCGCCTCAATGCCGTTATCGGCACTCGTGGCGCGGCGGCGTCCCTCGAAGGTGAACGGGCGGGTGACCACACCAATGGTCAGCGCGCCGAGTCCTCGGGCGATGCGGGCGATGACAGGTGCGCCACCGGTGCCGGTGCCGCCGCCTTCGCCTGCTGTCACGAAGACCATGTCGGCCCCGCGAAGCACTTCCTCGATTTCCTCCGCGTGATCCTCTGCCGCCTGGCGACCCACATCGGGGTTCGCTCCGGCGCCGAGGCCACGGGTAAGTTCGCGTCCCACATCGAGTTTGACGTCGGCATCGCTCATGAGCAATGCCTGCGCATCCGTGTTAATTGCAATAAATTCGACGCCTCGCAGGCCAACTTCGATCATGCGGTTGACGGCGTTGACGCCACCACCGCCGATGCCGACGACCTTGATGACGGCGAGGTAGTTCTGTGGAGCTGCCACGTCCTGTTTCCCTTGTTCGATGTGCTGCTGACCGAGGAAGCTCAACCGGACCAACCCTAACCCTCAACTGGAAGGTTATAGTTATGTCAAGCAACCGCTATGAAAACGCTATGTTTCGTAGTCCTTACATGCAACGACCACGGCCGCGTGTCGCCGCAAAGTCGTTGTTTAATCCTGTAATTACGCCTTGGGCGCACCATTACCGAGCCACTGGGTGGTTCGGGCTGGAAATGTCGTAGACCTTGATCGGTGAACTCTTGTCCTTGGGGGCTGCCAGAAGCGCCTCCAAGACCTTGGCCTTGAGCGCAGGATCCTGGTCGTTACCCCAAATCACCCGTGTCCCGCTCTTAAGCTTGAGCTCAACAAAGTCCTTGCTCGAGGCCGATGCGTGGTCTACCGACTTCAACAGCTTATCCGGTAGTTCCGAGAGAACGCTGGTGAGCATCGAGAACACCTTGGGGTCCTTGGCCGCCTTCGAGGAGCGAATAGTAGGAAGCTTTGGCTTGTCCTTGCCACCCAACACCGCCAACCGCTGCCCTTCTGGGCCGACCAGCGAACGCTTCTTCCCCTCAAGCAACACCGCTACCGGAACGTGTTCCACGATCTGGACGTGCAACACGTTCTCCGCCTCGGACTGGACAATCGCGTCCTTAACCCCGGGCTCTCCAGAGAGCAGTTCCATCACCTTGCCGGTGCCGACCCGTGAGAGTGGGACCCCGTGCAGCGGCTCCAACGCAGTCTGGATCTTCTTTTCACTGACCAACGAATTACCGCTCACGGTGATCGACTTGATCGCCAGGATCGGGGAAAACGTCAGCACGAGCACCAGCGTGATCACCAATCCGGCCACCACACCGGCGCCGATAAGCCAACGCTTCTTGGTACGCAGCGCAGGATCTTCGGGCAGGTCCAGAACATTGCTGGATCCTGGGCGGCGCGAAGCGTTTGCCATCATCAGCGGACCAGGCGTTCTTCCAGAGCTGCCAGGATGGCGCTGCCCTGCTCGGTGACGTCCCCGGCACCAATGGTCATGATCACGTCCCCGGCTTTCGCCGAGGCAGCCAGCACGACGGCAGCCTCGGCCATCGACACCGGGCCACCTGCGGTATCCAGTTCACTGGTCACCAATTCGCTGGTCACTCCCGGGATCGGGGATTCGCGCGCGGCATAGATCTCCAGCACGTGGGCCGAATCGGCCAACGACAATGCGGAAGCGAATTCGCGGTGAAATTCCTGCGTGCGGGAGAACAGATGCGGCTGGAACAGCACATGAACTGCACCTTCCCCGGCCACTGCGCGGGCGGCGCGCAAGGCTGCCAACACCTCGGTGGGATGGTGGGCGTAATCGTCGTAGACCCGCACCCCGGCGGACTCGCCGCGGAAATCGAAGCGGCGCGCAGCACCGCTGAAGGCACCGAGTCCGGCCACTGCCGCCGCGGGATCCATTCCACAATCCAGGCCCACGGCAAAGCCGGCAGCGGCATTAAGCAGATTGTGGTTTCCCGGCAGGGCGAGTTCGAGCTCGGCTGCTTCTGCGCTGCCCCAGTGCAGATCGCAGGCGAATCGTTGGCCGCGCGGGTGGGCGTTGGCCAGTCGGAGGTCGGCCTGTTCGGAGAAACCGTAGGTCTGCACGCGCAGGTCCGGACGTTCACTGCGCATCCGCACGGCCAGGGCCCGGGAACCGGGATCATCCGCGCAACAGATCAACAGCCCGGATTCCGGAAGCAGCGAGGCAAAGTCATAAAAAGCCTGGTGCACCGCTTCCACCGACCCGTAGTGGTCGAGGTGGTCGGCCTCGATGTTGGTGATGACCGCGACATCCGGGGAATAGTTCAGGAACGAGGCATCGGATTCGTCGGCCTCGGCCACGAACAGTCCGCCCTGCCCATATTCGGCATTCACGCCCAGCGAGGCGATGTTCGCCCCGACCGCGAAGGTCGGGGACAGCCCGGCATCGCGCAGCATGAAGGCGATCAGCGAGGTGGTGGTGGTCTTGCCGTGGGTTCCTGCCACGGTGATCACCCGGTGGCCCTCCATGGTCGCGGCAAGGCCTTGTGAACGGTGCAGGATGCGCAGCCCGCGGGCCACCGCCTCGTCATATTCCGGGTTGCCTTCCTTGATGATCGACGAGATCACCAGGGTGTCGGCATCACCCAGGTTCTTCGCGTCGTATCCCACACAGATCCGGGCCCCTGCCTCCCGCAGATCCGTGAGCACGGGAAGTTCCTTGGCGTCGGTGCCCGAGACCTTCAGCCCGCGGGCCAGCATCAGTCGTGCCACGGCCGATACCCCGACCCCGGCGATGCCCATCAGGTGGACGTTTCCCAGGTTCTCGAGTGTGTGTAGTTCCTGCATGTCCCTTAGCTTCCCGTTCCATGTTGCGGTGTCGCGCGGCCCAGCGTGCGGCGGATCATCTCCGCCATGACCTCGGCGGCGTCGGTTTTACCTTGGGTCTTGGCCGCCGCACCCATGGCGGCCAACGCCGCCGGGTCCTGCAGCAGTGGCAGCACCGTGTCGGCGAGGTATTGCGTGGTGAACTTCGAGTCTTCCACCAGCACCGCTCCCCCGGCGGCCACCAGGTCGGCGGCGTTGAGCCGCTGCTCCCCGTTGCCGATGGGCAGCGGAACAAGCACCGAAGGGGTTCCTGCCACCGCGAGCTCGCACACCGTGCCGGCCCCGGAACGGGCCACCAACAGGTCAGCAGCGGCGTAGGCCTGGTCCATGGAATCCACGTATTCGACCTGTCGGTAGCCCTCGGCAGTCAACGGGTTTCCATGCGCGTCGGCGATGGTCTTGCCTCGACCGGTGATGTGCAGGACTTGGACTCCCGCCGCGATGAGCGTTTCGAGCCCTGCGGCGATGGTGGAGTTGATCGATGCAGCACCTGAAGAACCACCGGTGACAACCAGCGCCGGCCCCTCAGCGCTGAAGCCCATCGCAGCACGGGCGCTTTCGCGCAGGGCCTGACGGTCCATGGTGGCCACGAACCCGCGCATCGGCATGCCCACGACCTGGGCCCCGGGCAGGGACGTGCCGCTGAAGGCTGCACCCACGCCGGCGGCCCAGCGGGCGCCGACCTTGTTCGCCAGCCCGGCCCGGGCATTGGCCTCGTGCACGAAGATCGGCAGCTTACGCATCTTGGCCGCCAGGTAGACCGGCGTGCAGACATATCCCCCGACCCCAAGCACCGCCTGGGCCTGCGTCTCATCAAGGATCTTCCCTGCGGCCTTGATCGCCGACCAAAACCGGAAGGGCAGCTTGAGCAGGTCCACCGAGGGCCGCCGTGGCATCGGGACCTTATTGATGGTGCGCAGCTCGTAGCCGGCCTCGGGCACCAGGGTGGTTTCTAGTGCCCCGGGTGTCCCCACGGCGGTGATTTGCGTGTCGGGCTCGACCTGGCGCAGTGCATCGGCAATGGCGATCATCGGGTTGATGTGTCCGGCGGTGCCGCCGCCGGCAACCACCACGCGTAAGGCGTCGTTCATTTGGATACCTGTACCACTTTCACAAAAAGGATCTGATTTTCCGGTGCTGCGGCTATCGCGTACGGCGTCTGGCCAGCAGGGCGGCGATGCCGCGCGGCGTTCCTGCCGGCTGCAGCCGAACACGTTGTTCCCGGGCAAAGGACAGTACCACCCCGATGCCCAGGAACGTGGCAAGAAGCGCCGAGCCGCCGGAGGAGATGAAGGGCAGTGGGACGCCGATGACCGGCAGCAGGCCGATGACCATCCCGATGTTGATGAATGCCTGGCCGATGATCCAGGACATAATGCCGGCGATCGCCACCCGGCCGAAGATCGTTCCGGTGCGCACCGCGATCCGGTACATGGCCACGGCCAGCATCCCGTAGAGCACGATCACGAAGAGCGTGCCCAGCAGGCCCAGTTCCTCGCCGAGCACCGCGAAGATGAAGTCGTTTTGCGCCTCGGGGATGTGCGACCATTTCTGCCGCGACTGGCCCAGGCCCACGCCGAACCAACCGCCCGAGGCCAGCGCGTAGATGCCCTGCTGTGCCTGGTAGCAGTAGTCCTGGGAGCCGGCGGCCGGCGGGCCGGCGGCACAGCCAAAGAGCCAGGCCGTGACGCGGCCCAGGCGCGTGGGAGCCAGCAGCACCGCAGCTGTCAACCCGACCGCGGCAAGCCCTGCGCCGATGACAAAAATCTTCCGGGGCGCACCGCCGACGAACAACACCACGACCAGGACCAAGCCCAGGACCAGGGCGGTACCCAGGTCCTTGCCGATCAACACCAGTAGCAGCACCAGCCCGCCGACAGGGACCAGCAGCGGGACCAGCGCATGCTTCCAGTGGCCCATCAGCTTGGTCTTGCGCTCGACGATCGCTGCCCCCCACAGCGCCAGCGCGGCCTTGGCAAATTCCGAGGGCTGCACAGAGAAGGCGCCGAAGCGGATCCAGTTCTTGTTGCCGTAGATCTCCGTGCCGATGGCCAGCACCAGGATCAGCAGGGCGATGGCGCCGATGATCGCCGGCCATGCCAGCGACTTAAGCACCTTGGGGGCAACTTGTTGCATACCCAGCATGCAGGCAACGCCGACCAGTGCCCAGAGCGACTGCTTGGAGAAGTCGGAGAAGGCAGATTCGTTCCGCGCAATGGCCTCGACCGAGGAGGAAGACAGCACCATGATCAGGCCCATGAACGCCAACGCCAGGGTGGTGCCGAGCACCACGTAGTAGTTGATCTGGGCCCCACGCAGCGACGGGTCCTCGAGTCGGCTGAACCAGGTAGCGACACCGCGTGCTTCAGCGCCCCGGCCGCGCTTGCGGCCGGGGGCGCCAGCCTTGGCGCCCTTGCCGCGCGGGGTCCGGGATGTGCCGCTCATGGTTTCTCCTTACTTACTGGTCTCCCCCATGAGCGCACCGACGGCGCCAATGAAGGCCTCTCCGCGTTGGGCGTATGAGGTGAATTGGTCCATTGAGGCAGCTGCTGGTGCCATCAGCACCGTGTCCCCCGGGGCGGCAATTTCCGCAGCGGCCCTGACAGCAGCTGCCATCACGGACCAGCCGGCGCCCGCGCCTGCTACTGCCTCTTCTTCAGTTTCTCGCACATCGGCCGCGATCACCGGTACCTGCGGCACGTGTCGCTGAAGGGCTTCGCGTAGTCCCGCGGTGTCGGTGCCGATCAGCACCACGGCCTTGAGCCGCGTCGCATTGCTCGAGACCAGCTCGTTGTAGTCAACGCCCTTGGACAGGCCGCCGGCGATCCACACGACCGAGCTAAAGGCACCGAGCGAGGCATTGGCAGCGTGCGGGTTGGTGGCCTTGGAATCATTGATCCACAGCACGTCGTCGCGGCGCGCCACTGCTTGGATGCGGTGGTCCCCGGCATCGTAGCCGGACAGTCCCTTGGCAACTGCCTCGGGTTCAACCCCGAAGGCCCGGGCCAGCGCCGCTGCGGCGGCGGCGTTAGCGGCGGTGTGCCGGGGAACGATCTCACCGATGGAGTCCAGCGGCACAAGTTCTGTGGCTGAGTTCTTGCGGTCCTCGATGAAGGCGCGATCCACCAGAAGATCCTCGACGATCCCGACCATGCTCAGAGACGGGACCCCGGTGGTGAATCCGATGGCGCGGCAGCCCTCAACAACGTCTGCGTTCTCCACCATTGACTCCACCACCGATTCTTCGGCGTTATAGATGGCCGCCAGGCGGGTGCGTTCGTAGATTTTGGCCTTGTCGGCCTTGTAGTTCTCGAACCCGCCGTGCCAGTCCACGTGGTCCTCGGCGATGTTCAGCACCACGGAGGCCAGCGGCGACATGCTGTGGGTGTAGTGCAGCTGGAAGGAGGAGAGTTCCACGGCAATGACGTCGAAGCCCTCGGGGTCCCGGATCGCATCCAGGATGGGGGTGCCCACGTTACCGGCGGCGATCGAACGCAGGCCGGCGGCGCGGAAGATCGACTCGGTCATGCCCACGGTGGTAGTTTTCCCGTTGGTGCCGGTGATGACCACCCATTCGGCGAGCTTGCGCCCCTCTTTTTCGCGTACGCGCCAGGCCAGCTCGACATCCCCCCAGATCTCGATCCCTGCCTCGGCGGCGGCGGCCAGCAGCGGCTGGCGCGGGTTCCAGCCCGGGGAAGCGATGACTAGCTGCGGTGCTTGCCCGTCAATGAGCGGCAGAGCATCGTTGTGTGCGCCGCCCAACAGCACGTCGGTGGCTCCAACGATTTTCAGGGTATCGGCCCGCGCGCGGTTTACCTCGGTGTCCGAACCGTCCACGACGAGAACCTTGGCTCCGAGTTCAATCAGGGTGTCGGCAGCGGAGAACCCACTCAGGCCCAGGCCTGCGACCACCACACGCAGTCCGGCCCAGTCAGATTCCCAGCGCACGAGGTGATCGAGATTGGTGTGTGTCACAGTGCAACAACCCATTCGGAGTAGAAGATACCAAGCCCGGCGGCCACGAAGAGCCCGCCGAGAATCCAGAACCTGACCACGACGTTCTCCTCGGCCCAGCCGGAGAGTTCGAAGTGGTGTTGCAGCGGCGCCATCTTAAAGACGCGTTTGCCGCCGGAGAGTTTAAAGAACCCGACCTGGATGATCACCGAGAGGGTGATCATCACGAACAGGCCGGCCAGCACGAGCAACAGGATCTGCGTGCGTGAAAGTATGGCAAACGCTGCCACGGCCCCGCCGATGGCCAGCGAACCGGTATCGCCCATGAAGATCTTTGCCGGCTTCGCGTTCCACCAGAGGAAGCCGATCAGTGCGCCGCTGAGGATGGCCCCGAGCAGTGCCAAGTCCATGGGGTCCCGCACGGTGTAGCAAACGTTGGCTGACATATCCAGGCCACAGGCCTGGTTCTGCTGCCAAATGCCGATGAGCGTGTAGGCGCCGAAGACCATGATGGAAACGCCGGTGGCCAGCCCGTCCAACCCGTCGGTGAGGTTCACACCGTTGGTGGTGGCCGTGACGATCAGATTGGACCAGATCACGAACAGCACCAGGCCCAGGGCCGGGCCGGCAAAGGCGAGATCGATGTTGGTATCGCGCAGGAACGAGATCGCCGTGGACGCGGGCGTCAGACCTTGACCGTTGGGGAAGTTTAGGGCCAGCACGGCGAAGCCGATGCCCACCACGGCCTGCAGCACGATCTTTTCCCAGGCACGCAGGCCCAGGGAGCGTTTCTTGGCAATCTTGATGAAGTCGTCGAGGAACCCGACCACGCCCATGCCGCCGAAGAGCAGCAGCACCAGCAGCCCGCTGGCCGTAATCCCGTAAGAGGGCCGGCCCATCAGGCTCAGGAGCCCGTGGGTCACGAAGTAGCTCAGGATCACCGCGGCGATGACCACGACCCCGCCCATGGTGGGGGTGCCGGACTTGGTGGCATGGCTGGTCGGCCCGTCGTCGCGGACGACTTGGCCGTATTGCTTGCTTTTGAGCAGGCGGATGAACAACGGCATGGTGACCATTGTGAAGATCAAGGCAATGCCGGATCCCAGGATGAGGGCAATCACTGCGCGGAGCCCTCCTTTGCGGCGGCTGGGCCGCTAGTGGTTTCAGCGATCTGGTCGCCCAGGAAGCGCAATCCCGATCCGTTGGAGGACTTGAACAGCACGATGTCCCCCGGGAGCAGGTTTTCTTTCAGGATGCGGGCTGCGGCCTGGGTGTCTTCGACGTAGTACGCCTCGTCTCCCCAGCTACCTTCAAGCACCGCGGAGTTGTAAGCCAACTTCGCGCCGCGACCCACAACAAGCAGTTTCTTGATGTTCATGCGCACCGCGATACGGCCGAGCATGTCGTGTTCGTGGCGGGATTCATCGCCGAGTTCCAGCATCTCCCCCAGTACCGCCCAGGTGCGCCGGGCGTTGCCGTGGGCGTCGGGCAGGCCGAGTTCGGCCAGCGTGACAAGCGCGGCGCGCATCGAATCCGGGTTCGCGTTGTAGGCGTCGTTGATGATGCTCACCCCGTCGGCCCGCTCGATGCGTTCCATCCGCCAGCGGCTACTCGGACCAAGGCCCTGCAGCACCGCTGCGACGCGGGCGGCATCCAAGCCCAAGTATTCGGCCACCGCGGCGGCCGCCAAGATGTTGGCCACGTGGTGGCGTCCGATGAGCCCGGAGACGACGTGGTGTTTCGAGGAGTCGGCCGAGACCAGGGTGAACACCGGGTGGCCGTCGGCATCGACGTCCAGGTCCTGGGCCCATACCCCTGGAGTGTCGGTGGCAGTGCGCTGGATGCCGAAGCGCAGCACGGGGGCGCTGGTGCGAGATTTCATCGCGGCGACCAGGTTGTCGTCGTTGTTCAGCACCGCCAGTCCAGTGGCCGATAGTGCCTCGACCATTTCGCCCTTGGCCTTGGCAATGTTCTGAATTCCGCCAAATTCCCCGGCGTGTGCCGAACCGACGCCCAGCACCACCCCCACCTCGGGGTGGACCATGTCGGTGAGGTAGCGGATGTGTCCGATGCCGGTGGCACCCATCTCCACGATGAGGTACTTGGTCTCTGCGGTGGCCCGGAAGACCGTCAGCGGGACGCCGACCTCTCCGTTGTAGGAGCCCACCGGTGCGATGGTCGGGCCCAGTTCGCTCAGCAGCGCGGCGAGCAGGTCCTTGGTGGTGGTCTTCCCAGCCGAACCGGTGATACCCACCACGCGCATGCCGTTGGCGGCCTTGAGTCGGGACACGATGGCGGCGGCGATCTGCCCCATGGCGATCACTGCGTCGGGCACGATGATCGCCGGGTGGACGGTGCTGTCTTCCGCGTGCGTTTCGCGTTCGGCAAGGGCCAGCACGGCGCCTTGCTTCATGGCGGAGTCGATGAAGTGGTGGCCGTCGGAGGCTTCCCCGGGCTTGGCCACAAAAAGCCACCCGGTCTCGCAGTCGCGGGAGTCTGTGTCGACCCCGAGGACCTGGGTGTCGGGGTGGGCTGTGTGGGTGAGTCGCCCGCCGGTAATTTCGGCGATTTCGGCGGAAAGTAGATCAATCATGGCAACTAGGACTTTACCCTTCATCCAAGGGAAGATCTGAATCCTCGCTCGAGGCCAACGGGCTGAAGCCGTGGGCCACCAGGGCCCGACGCAGTTCGGCACGGTCGTCAAGTTCCAGGTTCACGCCCATGACTTCTTGGAAGACCTCGTGCCCGCGTCCGGCAACCAGAATCGTGTCGTTCTCCCCTGCCATCGCCGCCGCTGCTGCAATCGCTGCCGCGCGCGGGTGGATCACGTGGACTTCGGTCTGCAGGGCGTGGGCGGCGATTTCGCAGCGTGCTCCCTCGGCCACCGCTTCCCGGATCGGGGCGGGGTCCTCGGAGTGCGGATCATCATCAGTGACAATGACCACGTCGGCGTGTTTGGCAGCCACGGCGCCCATGATCGGGCGCTTGGAGGCGTCACGTTCGCCGGTGGCCCCGAACACCACGATGACCTTAGAGCCCGGAACGGTCGAACGCACCGAGGACAGCGCCCTGGCCAATGCATCGGGGTTGTGCGCGAAGTCGACGATCGCAGCCGGGGAATGGGCGATGATCTGCATCCGCCCGGGTACCTCGACGGTGAGCGGCTCGGCTGCCTCGAGTACCTCTTGCAGCTCCTGGATCTGGACTCCCGAGGCCAGGACCATCAGCACCGCCAGCGCGGCGTTGGAGACGTTGAAGTCCCCGGGCAGGCCGGTGGTGGCACGCAGGACTAGGTTGTCCGGGCCGTGCAGTTCAAAGTCGTGGCCCAACGAGTTTGCGACGATATTGGTCACCATCCAATCCGCGTCCCGTTCCCCGGTGGTGCACAGGGTCCAGACCTCGGAGGTGGCGTGATCCGCCATCGCATGGCCCCAGTCGTCGTCCACCGTGATCACGGCACGGTCGCTGCGCTCTAAATCAAAGAGGGCGGCCTTGGTAGCGAAGTACTCCTGCATCGACCCGTGCAGGTCCAGGTGGTCCTGGGTGAGGTTGGTGAAGCCCGAGACGGCGAAACGCAACCCGTCGACCCGACGATAAGACAACGAGTGGGAGGAGACCTCCATGGTGGCCGAGGTGACGCCGAGTTCAACCATGCGAGCCATCAGCCCATGCAGCTGCGGGGCCTCGGGGGTGGTGAGGATGCTGGGGATCGGGGTTTGGCCGGCGGAGATCTCGATGGTGCCCACCAAACCGGTTTCGCGGCCCAGAGCGCGAAGCACCGAGCGGATCATGTAGCTGGTGGTGGTCTTGCCATTGGTGCCGGTGAGCCCGAAGAGTTCTGGGCAGTGCTCGTCGGTGCCGTAGATCAGCGCGGAAAGCTCGCCGATGGCCTCACGCACGTCGTTGGCCAATAGCACCGGCAGCCCCAGCGAGGAGGATGCGGCTTCGCCTTCAAGGTCGGTAAGGATCGCAGCAGCCCCTGCCGCAGCAGCGTCTGCGGCGAAGCGCGACCCGTGGAAGCGGGCACCGGGTGCGGCGATGTACAGGTCGCCGGGTTGCACGGCACGGGAATCAAGGGTGATGCCGGTGACTGTTGCCGCATCGTTGCCGATGATGTTCGCGCCGCGTCCGGTCTCGTGCAGGTGTTCGAGCATGGCACGAAGCGTGGTGTTTCCGGTGGACGTCGGACGCAGCAGGGCTTCGGCCGCGCGGGGTGTGAGAGCTTCAGGCATTACCAAGGTTTCTTCTGTTCGGATCCGATGAACACGTCGTACCCGTTGGGCTTTGAGTTGCTCGGCGGAACGTTGTAGGCGTTCAGGGTCTTGCTCATGACTTCGCTGAAGGTGTCCCCCACGGACCACGAGCGCCAGTTGCCCTTGGGACGATACATGGTGACAGTCACGGCGATCTGCGGGTCATCCAGCGGGGCGACACCGGAAAATGAGTTGGTGTGCCCGTCGTACTTACCGGTGGGGCCGGCAGCCTGGCCGGTGCCGGTTTTGCCGCCCACGCGGTACCCGGACACTGCCATCTTAGTGCCGGTGCCGTTCAAAACCACAGTTTCCATCATCCGCAGCATCTCCTTGGACGCCTTTTCGGAAAGCACGCGCTCGGTCTTGGGTGCGGCGTTCTTCTCGATGGACCCGTCCGGGTTGGTGTAGGAGTCGATCAGCGTGGGATCGATGCGTACCCCGCCGTTGCCGATGGTCTGGGCGATCTGCGAGGTGTGCAATGCGGTCTGGGTGTAGGCCTGACCGAACATCGTCATGTACTGCTGGCGACGTTCCCAGTCCTGTGGCTTGGCCAAGATTCCCTTGCTGGCTCCGGAGAGCCCAATGTCTATGGCCTGGCCCAGCCCGAACTTCTGCAGGTACTTGTGCCGGGTCTCGTTGCTCATCTTGTTGCCGACCATCACGGTGCCGGTGTTGTAGGAACGGGCGAAGATGCCTGCCGCGGTCATGTCATAGGTGGTGTGCTTCAAGGAGTCGTTGATGGTCTCCTTGTTGATCGTGTAGGCGTTGGGGACCCTGAACTCATCGGTGGGTTTGATGACTCCCTGGTCCAAGGCCGCGGCGAAGGTGGCGACCTTGCCGGTCGAACCGGGTTCGAAGGCCTGAGTGATCGACGCCGAGCGGCGGAACGTGCCCTCGGTGGCGCTGGGGTCGTTGGGGTCGAGCTGGTTGGAATCTCCGATGGCGATCAGCCGGCCGGTCTTGACCTCTTGGACGATGACCGAGACCCATTCGGCACCGAATTGATTCTGCTTCTTCAGGGCCTCTTCTTGGGCGATGAAGTTGATGTCCCCGTCAATGGTCAGTTTGATGTCCTGCCCGTCGACCGCAGGAACCTCGGTCATCTCGGCGACCGGGATCCGCACACCGTCGGCACCTATCTCATAGGTCCGTTTTCCGGCGGTGCCGGTGAGACGCTCGTTCTGGCTCATTTCCAGGCCTTCGGCGCCCTGGTGGGATTGCTGGTCTTCGGTGTTCATCACGAAGCCGAGCAGGGGGCCCGCCACCACACCGTTAGGGTATTGGCGTTCGCTGCGCAGCTGGCCGGAGAGTGTGGGGATGCGTAATTCGTTGACCGCGTTGCGTACCTCGGGAGTCACACTCTTGGCCACGACCGAGTAGGCGTTCTTTTTTGCCCCTTCGTCCCCGATGATGGCGGTGCGCACGGTGTCGACGTCTTGGTGAAGGATTTCGGCCAGCTCGCCCACGGCCTGTTCGACGGTGACCGATTCCCGGGTGGTGCCCCCGGAGAGCTTCCTGCGCACGATGGGCTTGTCCGCATCAACCTTGCGCTGGTCGATGACTAGGTCATAGCGATCGACGCTGGTGGCCAGGATCTTGCCCTTGGAATCCACGATCTGGCCGCGCTTGGCCTGCGTTTCTTGGACCCTGGTGCGGTTATCCACTGCTTCGGCAGCCACAGCCTTGGCATTGAGCGACTGTACGAAGAACAGCCGACCGCCCGAAAGCATCAGGAGGACCAGCGCGAACGCCACGACCATGCGTAGTCGCAGGTGGGTCGTTGCGGCCGCGGTTGTGGATTTCTTGGGCATTTGGTCCTCAGCTCATACCAGGTGGGGGTTGTGGTGCTTGCGCGCGGCAGGTTCGGGCCGCTGTTCCCGTGGTGGGGCTACTGCCCTGGGGTTTTGAGGCTCGGTGCGGGGATGGTGCCGCCGTTGAGTTCGGAGTTCGCGAACTCCGGACGGGCGCCATCGTCCGACTTGTTGGTCTCGGTCTTCTTGGCCTCGTTGACCGGGGCCTTGGGCTGCGCCTGTTCGGTGGCAGGTGCCTTGGCGCTTTCCTGCTTGGGTGCCTCAGCGGCGCTCTCCGAGGCCTTGCTGGTGTCCTTGACTGGCAACACCGTCTCGGGCTTCAGCGGCGAGTTAAGTACGCTGCTTGTTGCCTCGGTCTTGTTTTCCGCATCCGGCTTTTCTGCGGCGGTGGCAGTCCCGGACACCTTGCCATTGTCGAGGTTGATCGCCGCGGGTGTTCCGGGCTTGACCATGCCCAGGTCCGCCGCCTTCTTGGCAACGACCTGCGGGGCACCCAAATACAGCGCTTCCTGACGCAGGGCCTCGTTTTCCTGAGACAGCGTGCGTTCCTGGCCGCGCAGCTCCACGGCCGTGTACTGGCCGTTGGCGATGTAAATGTTGATGAGCAACACCGCAACCACGGTCGCGATGACCAGCACGAAAATGGAGACGATGAAGGGAACGCGCCGCTTGGAGCCCATGGCCGGAACGACGGAGAGCGTGGTGCGGCGTTTGGCCGTTGATTCCTCAGGACGCGAGGCAGGGATCGGCTGCGGCGCATGGCTGAGGGCATTGGCACCCTGTGTTGCGGGCAGCTCGATGACGCGCGAGCGTATGCGGTGGGGTGTCCGGTTGCTCATACTCAGCTCCTCTTCAGGATGCGTTCCACGGCGCGCAGCTTGGCTGAGGCTGCACGTGAGTTTTCTGCAATTTCTTGGTCAGTTGGCTTCTCGGTTCCTCGAGTGAGGACCTTGAATTGTGCCTTGTGTTCTTCCAACTCGACGGGGAAGCCTGCTGGTGCCGAGGATTTCGATCCGGCGGCGAAGTGCCGCTTGGTGATCTTGTCCTCCAGCGAGTGATAGCTCATCACTACGACCCGGCCGCCCACATGCAGCGCTCCCATGGCCGCTGGGATGGCCCGATCAAGCACGTCGAGCTCCTCGTTGACCTCGATGCGCAGGGCTTGGAAGGTCCGCTTGGCCGGGTGTCCCCCGGTGCGGGCGGCAGCGGCAGGAACCACAGAGCGGATGGCCGCGACCAGTTCCTCGGTGGTGCTAAAGGGCTTGGTCTTGCGTGTCTCAACGATCGCCGAAGCAATACGTCCAGCAAACTTTTCTTCTCCCCATGCCCGAATGATGCGCACGAGTTCGGTTTCGCTGTATTGGTTGACGATGTCCGCTGCTGTCGGTCCGCGCGAAGTGTCCATGCGCATGTCAAGCGGTGCATCATACGAATAGGCGAAGCCACGATCGCGTTCGTCGAGTTGCAGCGAGGAAACGCCGAGGTCGAAGAGCACTCCATCGATTCCGTCGAAGCCGAGGTCAGCGACGACGTCTGCGATTTCGTCGTAGATGGCGTGGACCAGGTCGGTGCGGCTTTCAAAGGATTCAAGCCGGGCCCCGGCGAGATCCAGGGCTTGTTCGTCGCGGTCCAGACCGATCAGGTGCACATCCGGGAAGCGTTGGAGTATCGCTTCGGAGTGTCCGCCCATCCCCAGGGTGCAATCCACGACCACTGCGCGGCCGCGAGCGGCGATTCCGGCTTCGATGCCTGGCGCCAAGAGCCCTACGCATCGTTCGAGCAGTACTGGAACGTGGCGTTCCGAGGTTGGTCGCTCTGCGTTGCCGTCTGTATTCACCGCTCCCCCTTTCGCGTGGGCATTCATTCTCTAGTCTCTGGCTGAGATCAGATCCCCCTCCGACCCGATGCTGTTCAGCCTGGCTCCGGGGAAGTGGAGTCAGGATGTACGTTGCACGGGCGGCTGGAGATCTCATCCAAGCCACTTGCCGGCATTCAGCCACCATGGGGTGCCTAGAATCCCGGAAGCACTTCGTCGTCCGTTTCGGAGAACGAATTCTCCTGTTCTTCGAGGTAGGAATTCCACGCCGTGGAATCCCAGATTTCGACGCGGTTGCCCGCACCGATGACCGTCACTTCACGATCAAGCCCCGCATAGGAGCGAAGCATGGAAGGAATAGTTACCCGACCTTGCTTATCCGGCAATTCATCAGAAGCACCGGAGAGGAAAACACGCGCATAGTCTCGGGCTTGGCGTGAGGAGATCGGAGCTTGACTCATTTGTTCATGCTGTTTCTCAAATTCACGCTGGCTAAAAACATAGATGCAACGTTCTTGGCCACGAGTCAGAACTAAACCATTGGCTAATTCATCGCGATACTTGGCCGGGAGGATCAAACGCCCCTTCTCATCCAGACGCGGCGTATACGTTCCAAGGAACACACAGACCGCCTTCCGATTGAGGAAGGCGACTTGCCCCATTCTCCTCTATTTCGCTCCACTTTACTCCACAAGTCCCCACTGTCAACGACCATTCGGGAATTCTGAAATGAAAAGAGAACGAAAAGTGTTGATTTCCCGCGGAATTTGAGCCGGGGTGCGAAGTGGAGGGAAAAGAACTCTGATCAAACTCCCAGAAACCGTCGCGTGACGGGCGACACGTCCGCAAGTTCTGAAATTCGCGCACTCACAAGGGATTTCTGCTCAACAGGGGCGAAAGGAAAGGCGCTGTCAGATCAATGTGGGGCAAAGTGGAGGGAATAACGAAGGACGATTCCTGATCAGGACACCCCGCCGAATAAAAAACTGCAGCGATTGGTCATACTCGGCGCGTCGCGAAGCTTCCCGAGCCCCGCGCCGCACCGCCACGCCGACTCGGACCGACTATGCGGTCTGCGCCAGGTGGGTACCGAGGGCTCCTCCCACGGTGTCGACCCTGCGGGCAAAGCTCGTCGCAGCAGACCGTCCAACGGCCAATAACACACTTAAAAAGGCGAAGGCCCCGCGGTTGGCGGAGCCTTAGCTGTGGTCACGGAGCGCGCGAACCGCGCTTCCGAGTTAAGAATTCATGGGTGCGATCAGTTTAGGAGGACCCGTGTTCGTCGCGCTTGCGCTGTTCCCACTTGTTTTCCAAGTCGCTCATGAACCCAGATTTCTGCGGGGTCTTCCCCATTCCCGGGATGGCACCCTTCTTGGTGCTGCCCTTGCGTGATAGCGCCAAGTACACGCCGGCAAACATGATGACGAAGCCCAATACACCCACGAGGATGATTTGGCTGGACACTCCAAAGATCAGCACACCAATCCCCACGACGCCGATCAATGCGCCCAATGCCAGATTACGCGTCGAGTAGTTACCCGCCGTCGACGCAGACTTCATCGTCGAGGCGAAGCGGTGATCCTCATGCAGCTGCTTTTCCAGCTGTTCCAGAAGACGTTGTTCATGCTCGGAAAGTGGCATCGTCTCTTCCCTTTCACTTCACGGTCCCGGCTTGCGCCTTTACCTACTTCAACGTAATACGTCCTGGCAATGTTCCCGGCCGATTTATCTGGCTAAGTCCTACTTCCAGAATAGTCCTGAATCTCGGTAATAAGGTAGTCAGGATTCAACTCGGGGCATACTCACTGCTTGTATGTCAGGAACCTTGCTCCGGTTTTTTCTCTTTTTGCCCATGATCGAGCAATGAAGCAGGACGAAGTGCTCCAGCAGGAAAACGGGAACGGATCAGATCCATGGTTACCTCGGTCTGCCGCCAATGTTCTTCACGCGGGTCGATACTTAGTTGCATCCCGCCGCCGGCATCCCCCAACTTTTCCGCGCGGATGCCTACCAGTCGGACAGCTTGCGGGCGCGGCCCCAGCTTCTCGAGGAGTCCCTCGGCCGCCGCTACCAGCTCCGTTGCTCCGTTGCTAGGCACCGGCAGAGTCCGGCTGCGTGAAAATGTGGAGAAGTCAGCGTAGCGAAGCTTTAGCGCCACTACCCCTGCAACTTTTCCTGCCGCGCGCAACCGTGCGCCGACCCGGTGTGCCAGATGAAGAATTTCGCGACGCAACTCATCCTCATCCCAGAGGTCGATAGCGAAGGTTTCCTCCGCGCCGATGCTCTTTTCTTCGCGCTCGGTCTCCACTTCCCGGTCGTCCAGGCCCCACGCGAGGTTGTGTAGGTGGACTCCCGTGGCGCCCAACCGCCTGCTGAGGGTGTTCTGCGGTGTCTGGGCCAGCTGCGCCACGGTGGTAACGCCCATTTCACGCAGCACCGTCTCAGTCTTGGCACCGACACCCCACAGGGCTCCCACCGGCAGGGTGTGCAGATAGGCCAACGTTTGCTCCGGGCGGATGACCAACATGCCGTCGGGCTTGGCGCCGGTCGATGCGACTTTGGCCACAAACTTCGAGGCAGCGATGCCCACGCTGGCCGGCAAACCCAGCTCGCTGCGTAATCGCGCACGGATCATCTGCCCGATCTTCTCCGGCGGACCAAGACGCCGTATGCTGCCCGTGACATCCAGGAAGGCCTCGTCCACGCTCAGTTGCTCGACCAACGGGGTGACCTCACGAAAAATCTCCATGATCTTGGCGGAGTACATCGAATAGAGGCCCTGTGACGGTTCGATCACTATCGCGTGCGGCGCCATCCGCATGGCGATCGACATGGGCATGGCCGATTTCACACCCAAGGCACGGCATTCATAGGAAGCCGATAGCACCACCGAACGCTCACCCGGGTGTCCAACAATGATTTGTTTCCCCTTCAGCTCGGGACGAGTGAGCAACTCGACGGATACGAAATACGCATCCATGTCGATATGCAATATCGCGCGTACCTTGCCTTGGGTCATGCCTTGAAGTCTAGTCAACGGGAGAGACAATCCGGCCTGGGCTGCAGCACGGCTAGAGTTAAGGAAACACGATGCTGCGCAACCAATGGATGGGACTCATGACACTTTATGCTGCGGACACTTCGGACCCCGAAAAGGCACGGGATCTTTCCGCAGACTTCTCGCAACGACTCGAGTCCATGCTCTCAACGTTCTTGGCCGAGCAGCATGAAGTAATTTCCGACATCGCCCCCGCCGCGGCGGAGATCGTCACAGCCATTGGCGAGTTGACCCGCGGAGGAAAACGTCTGCGCCCCCTGTTCGCTTTCTGGGGTTACCTGGGTGCCGGCGGGGACCCTCAGGCCACCGAGATCGTCCGGGCTGGTGCCGCATTGGAGCTCTTCCAAGCCGCGGCGCTGATCCACGACGACTTGATCGATAGATCCGACACCCGTCGCGGACAGCCCAGCATGCACCGCCGTTTCGAAACTCTGCACCGTTCCTCCGGCTGGCACCGCGACGCCAACCGTTTTGGGGAGGCAGCTTCGATCTTGGCCGGTGACTTGTGCCTCTCCCTGAGCGAACAGCTCTTCGCCACGATCCAGCCGATGGTTCCGGCGGCTCGGACGATCTTTGACCGGATGCGCGCCCAGGTGATGGCCGGACAGTACCTGGATGTCTTGGAGGAGTCGGCAGGTCCTTCCTACGGCCCGGCCGATGCGGTCAAGCGGGCCAGAACAATCGTGCGCTACAAGTCCGCGAAGTACTCGGTGGAGAACCCGACGTTGCTTGGTGGTGCGTTGGCCGGCGCCCCGACCGCGTTGCTCGAGGAGTACTCCCGCTTCGCACTTCCGCTCGGCGAGGCGTTCCAATTGCGCGACGACGTTCTGGGAGTCTTCGGCGATTCCGAGGTCACCGGCAAGCCAACCGGTGGAGACCTGCGTGAAGGCAAACGAACCGAGATCATCGCCCACGCCTTGACGCTGGCGTCGGCGACCGACCAGGAGTTCATCCAGTCCCGTCTGGGTGCCGATGATCTGCGCGACGAGGAGGTCGCCCGGCTCAGCGCGCTGTTGGAGTCCTGCGGGGCGCTGGCGGCCACCGAAGCGTCGATTGCCGAGCTCTCCGAGCAGGGTCTGACCGCTCTGGATGAGCTGACGGTGACCTCGCTGGCACGTCACGGTCTGCGGACCCTGGGGCTGGCGGCGATCCGACGAACCTCGTAGTTCCTAGGGTCCCGCAGAAACGACAAAAGCGACGTGCCAACCGATACCGGTGGGCACGTCGCTTTTATTGTGCTCTTCTTGGCTAGGTGCAAGAAGGCCGTAATTTGAGTGTGGTTACCAGCTCAGTGCCTGGGCACGACGGCGGATTTCGGTCTTGCGTCCGGCGCGCAGCGCGTCCATCGGCGTGCCGTTCAAGGATTCGTCCGGGGTGAAGAGCCAGACCAGCAGCTCATCATCCGTGTAGCCCGAGTCCATCAGGACCGAGATCGTGCCCTTGAGGCTGTCGACGATACCGCCGTCCAGCACGAAGGCTGCAGGCACCGAACGGATGTTTCGCTTGCCCACACGCACGGCAATGATGGCTCGTTCATCAATCAGGCTATGAACCTTTTTGATGGATACATCGAGCTCTTCGGCAAGGTCGGGCAGGGGCAGCCATTCGGCTACTAGATTTTCAAGATTGCTCACCATTCCAGCGTGCCACATCCCGGGGCGTTTCTGGAGCCATATGTACGGATTCTTCGTGGGATCTTTCACAAATGTGGATCCGTGGTGTAAATTCACAATAGTCACAACTGCACCATGAGTCACAACTCCCACAGGGGCATCAGTCCTTGTGCGGTTCTATGAGACTGAATGATTCGTCCTTGCCCCGACCCAAAGGAACGCCCCATTGTCCCTTGCACATAACAAACGCGTCAAAGCCTTCGGCAGCGCGGTTGCCACGGTAGCAATCCCTGCGGTGGTCCTTGGTTCGCTCGCGGTACCGGCCGAGGCAGCACCCCTGCCGACCCGCGACCTGCTGATGCCAAAGGCCGCCACCCCTGCGATGATGAAGGCAGCAGAGGCACGAATCAGCGCCCATCTTGTTGCCTCCCACGTCCCGAACTCCGTGGCCCCCAAGGCCAAGAAGAGCGGGTCCGTCACGGTCAAGCAAAACGAAACGCTCTCGCATATTTCCGTAAGCAGCGGCCTTTCGGTCTCCGAACTCAAGAAGATCAACAAGCTCACTTCCGATACGATCTTCCCTGGCCAGGTCCTGCGTCTGGGCGGCAGCAAGGCATCCTCCGCCCCCAAGTCGTCCTCCGCTAAGGCCAGCTCCTCCAGCAAGAGCGCCCAGACCTACAAGGTCGCCGCCGGAGATGTCATGGGATCGATCGCGAACAAGCTCGAAGTCAGCCTCGTCGACGTCCGCCGCGCGGCGGGCAATCCTGCCAAGGACACCATTTACGTCGGCCAGGTGCTGCGTTTTGGGTCGAGCGGCACTTCCAAGGGTTCCAACGCAGCCCCGACGTCGAACTCCGGTTCCTCTCAGGGCAGCTACACGGTCAAGGCCGGCGACACCCCTTCAGGGATCGCCATCAGCCACAACATGTCCGTCTCCTCTTTCATGGCTCTGAACAACCTGTCCAAGGGCGCCATCATCAAGCCCGGCGACAAGCTGCAGGTCAGCGGCGGCTCCAGTGCCCCTGCCAAACCGAAGTCTTCGTCCAAGGCACCAGCCGCTCCGAAGTCCAACACTGGCGGCAAGTACACCGTGGTCTCCGGAGACACCTTGGGCCACATCGCGGCGAAAACCGGAACCCCGATGAACACGCTGTTGAAGCTGAACCCGGGCCTGACGTACTCCACGGTCCTGAAGATCGGCCGCACGCTGAAAACCAGCGGAAGCGCCGCGGCACCGGAGTCCACGACCTCGGTGAACCCGACAGGTTCCAAGAAGCCGTTGGTCGGCAACTCGTTCCTGGGCAGGACCTACAAGTCCGATGTGGTCCGCTCCGCAAACGAGAACAAAGCCGAACTGCTCTCCCGCAACTTGCCCTCGCGTGCTTCCATGCAGTCAATGGTTGCGAGCACCGCCCGCTCGATGGGCGTGGACCCGTCCCTGGCACAGGCACACGCCTTCCAGGAGTCCGGTTTCAGCATGAGTGCCGTCTCTCCCGCCAACGCCGTGGGCGTCATGCAGGTGATCCCCTCCGCCGGAGCGTGGGCCGAAGGGTTGGTGGGCCGCAAGCTTGACCTGCTCAATCCGCAGGACAACGTCACCGCCGGGGTCGCGATCATCCGCGCCCACCAGGGCAACGCACCGTCCGCCGAGCTGGGCATCGCCTACTACTACCAAGGCGCAACCGGTGTGCAGCGCAACGGCATGTACGCGGACACCAAGAACTACGTCAAGATGATCCAGACGCACCAGAAGAAGTACAGCTAACCGGTTCGGGAAGCAGAAAAAATGGTGGTGGGTCAGGTTCCTGTTGGAACCTGACCCACCACCATTTTTGCGTCGTGGCCCACCGTGCACCGGCAGGTGCCACCGTGGTGGGCAGCGCCTAGCGCCTAGCGCCTAGCGGCCACGGGCAGTTCGATGACCACGCGAGTGCCCTTGCCGGTACGGTCCTCCCAATGGATGTTCCCACTCAATTCGCTGGTGACCAGGGTACGGACGATCTGTAGGCCCAGCCCCTCGGACGGCGGTCCCTCCGGCAGCCCCACCCCGTCGTCGGAAATGGCCACCAGCAGCACGTCCTCGCCCACGGCGTTGCGTTTGCGTTCGGCTTCCAACTGCACCGTGCCATCACGCTCCGCCAACCCGTGCTCCACGGCGTTGGTAACTAATTCGTTGATGACCAGCGAGAGCGGGGTTGCCAGCTCCGCCGGCAGCTGCCCGAAGGCCCCGGTCTTTTGGGTCTTGACTCGCTGCCCGGGCGAGGCGATCTCCACGATCATCCTAAATTGCCTATCGATGAGCTCATCAAAGTCCACGTTGTCGCCCAGTCCCTGGGACAGGGTCTCGTGCACCGCCGCGATGGTGGCCACCCGGCGCATCGCCTGGTCCAGGCCGGCCCGGCCCTCCTCGGACTTCATCCGGCGCGACTGCATCCGCAGCAGCGCCGCAACGGTCTGCAAGTTGTTTTTCACCCGGTGGTGGATTTCGCGGATGGTCGCGTCCTTGGACACCAGTTCCTTCTCGCGGCGGCGCAGCTCACTCACGTCGCGGCACAGCACCAACGCACCGTACCTGCCCTTGGCGTTGCGCAAGGGGATGGCACGCAGCGACAGGGTCACCCCCATCGACTCGACCTCGGTGCGCCAAGGCATCTTGCCCGAGACCACCAGCGGCAGCGCCTCATCGGTCATTCTGCGGTCCTTGACCAGCGCCATGGTCGCCTCGGAGAGCGAGACGCCCTCCAGCGCGGCAGCGGCACCCAGACGGCGGTAGGCGGAGACCGCGTTGGGGCTGGCGTACTGCACCACCGCGTCAGCATCCAGGCGGATGAACCCGTCGCCCACGCGCGGGGCACCGCGCCGGGACCCGGTGGGCGTGGCAAAGTCGGGCCACAGCCCGCGGGTGCACATGCGCAACAAATCTTCGGCGCATTGCCGGTAGGTTAGCTCGAGGCGCGAGGGCAGACGTGACCCGGAGAGGTCGAAGTGTACCGAGAGCACCGCCAGGGTGCGCCCGTTGCGGACCAGCGGTACCGCCTCGATGAGCATCGAGTGCTCGCCGGGGCTCACCAGCCCCGTGTCGGAGCGCACGATGTCCTGGGACTGCCAGGCGGATTCGACCAGGGGTTTGAGGTCCTTGCGGATCCGCTCCCCCACAAAGTCCGTGTGGAACACGGTGTGCGAGGTGGAGGGACGCACATGGGCCAGCGCCTTGTACGTCCCCTCCGGGACCGGGAACCACAACACCAGATCGGCGAAAGCCAGATCGGCGATGAGTTGCCAGTCCCCCACCAACAGGTGGATCCAGTCTTCATCCCCCGGACCAAAATCAGCGCCCTGACGTAATTGGTCCGAGAAGATGGCCATGGATATTACCTCCGTACGATGGAACGCAACAGTCGCAGTGCCACCGACAGGGACGCCATATCGTCGCGTCCGAGCCGGTTCACTTCCGCGAACATGTTCTGTGCACGATCAAGATTAGCCGCGTTTGTCTCCAACCACTGCTGAACACGCACCGCCGGGTCGCTTTGCGCATCGTCGGTGAGCGCAACCACGTCGCGGGTGAAGTCGACGACCGTGGAGTACAGGTCATCGCGCAGCGCCGCACGGGCCAACGCCTTCCAGCGATCATCGCGCGGCAGCGAGGTGATGCGCTCCAGCAGCGAGTCGATCTCGAAGCGGTTGTAGAGCACGAAGTAGATCTCCGCCAGCGTCCGCGCTTCGATCCCGCTGCGCGTGGCAGCGGCGGCGATATCCAGCAACGCGAAGGCCTCGAACTGCTCGGCCGAGCGCGTGGCGATCTCATCGTTCAGCCCCCAGCCCATGCCCTCGGACTTCCAGGTGGCGACGCGCTCGGCATCGGCCCCACGCAGCAGCGACCCGAGTTCGGGGCGCAGCTGGTGCACGGTCGGGGCCAGCACCGCTACCGCGTCAGCTACCGTCTGGTTGCGGTCGATGTGGTGGACGTACCAGCGGGTGGCCCGATCCAGCAGCCGGCGCATGTCCAGGTGCATGCGGCACCAGTGCTTCGACTCGAAGGAGGCCGGCAGCGCGTTGATGGCAGCTGACTGCTCATCGAACGCGTAGATCTCGCGCAGCGCCACAAACGCCTTGGCGACCTGTGCCTCGGTGGCACCGGTCTCCTCCATCACCCGGAAGGTGTAGGTGGTGCCGCCGATGTTGACCATGTCGTTGGCGATGACCGTGGCGATGATCTCGCGGCGCAGCGGGTGATTATCCAGCTCCTCGCCGAAGCGTTCGGCCAGCTGCACGGGGAAGTAGTTGCGCAGCGTGGAGGCGAAGTACGGGTCATCGGGCAGATCGGAGTCCGCCAGGGCCCCGGCCAGCTGGATCTTGGCGTACGCCACCAGCACCGCCAGTTCGGGGGTGGTCAGCGAGCCGCCGGCAGCCATCCGCTCCTCGAGCACCACAGTGGAGGGCAGGAACTCCAGGTCCCGGCTCAGGTCCGCGTGCTCCTCCAGCCAGTCCATGAGCCGCTCGTGGGCTGCGGACATCAAGGTGAGCTCCTGCTTGTCGTTGAGCAGCAGCACGTTCTGGTCGAAGTTGGTCTTCAGCACCAGGCGGGCGACCTCGTCGGTCATCGAGTGCAGGAATTCGGACCGCTCTTCGGGATCCAGCTTTCCGGCCTTGACCATGCGGTCCACGAAGATCTTGATGTTGACCTCGTGGTCCGAGCAATCCACTCCGGCGGAGTTATCGATCGCGTCGGTGTTCAGGATGACCCCGTGCAACGCCGCTTCGATGCGGCCACGCTGGGTCATGCCCAGGTTTCCGCCCTCGCCGATGACGCGGGCACGGATCTGTGCCCCGTCCACCCGGATCGCGTCGTTGGCGCGGTCCCCGACCTCGGCATGGGACTCATCGGCCGCCTTGACGTAGGTGCCGATGCCGCCGTTGTAGAGCAGGTCCACCGGGGCACCCAGGATGGCCTTGAGCAGTTCGTTAGGGGCCATCGAGCTGACCGTGGCGCCCAGGCCCAGCACCTGGCGCACCTCGGCGGAAATCGGGATGGATTTCAGCGAGCGGGAGTAGACCCCGCCACCGGCGGAAATCAGCTCCTGGTTGTAATCGGCCCAGGACGAGCGGGGCAGCTCAAAGAGCCTGACGCGTTCGGCGAAAGAGGACGCAGGATCCGGGCTGGGGTCCAGGAAGATGTCGCGGTGGTCGAAGGCCGCCACCAGCTTCAGGGTTTCGGTGCGCATCATGCCGTTGCCGAACACGTCCCCGGACATGTCCCCGACACCTGCGGCAGTGAATTCCTGAGACTGGGTGTCGATGCCGACCTCGAAGAAGTGCCGCTTGACCGACTCCCAGGCGCCGCGGGCGGTGATGCCCATGGCCTTGTGGTCATAGCCGATCGAGCCACCCGAGGCGAAGGCATCGCCCAACCAGTGGCCGCGCTCGGCGGAAATGGCGTTGGCGGTGTCGGAGAACGCTGCGGTGCCCTTGTCGGCGGCGACCACCAGGTAGGTGTCATCCCCATCCAGGCGCACCACGTCGGTGGGCGGAACCACGTGCTCACCGTGCTCATCGGCGACGAGGTTGTCGGTGATTTCCAGCAGCGAGCGGATGAAGATGCGGTAGGCGGCCTTGCCTTCCTCCATCCAGGCACCACGGTCAACTGCCGGGTTGGGCAGTTCCTTGGCGTAGAAGCCGCCCTTGGCCCCGGTGGGAACGATCACTGCGTTCTTCACCATCTGCGCCTTGACCAGGCCCAGCACCTCGGTGCGGAAGTCTTCGCGGCGGTCACTCCAGCGCAGTCCGCCACGGGCTACTTCGCCGAAGCGCAGGTGCACGCCTTCGACGCGAGGGGAGCAGACCCAGATCTCGTACTTGGGCCGCGGGAACGGCGCATCGGTGATCTTTCCGGGCAGCAGCTTGAAGGCCAAGGCCGCCGGATCGGTGTAGTAGTTGGTGCGCAGCGTGGCCTCGATGAGGTTCACGTAGCGGCGCAGCAGCTTGTCGGCATCCAGCGTCGGAACCTTCTCCAGCGCCTCGGTAAGCACCTCGTGTGCCGCGGCGATGGCCGCAGACGATTCCTCGGCGGTCAGCCGCGGATCGAAGGTGCCCTCGAAGAGCGCGATGATCCCGTGGGTGACCTCCGGGTTGGACACCAGCGTGTCGGAAATGAACGCATAGGAGGTGGAGACACCCAGCTGGTGCAGGTAACGCGAGTAGGCGCGCAGCAACGCGACCTGCTTCCAGGTGATCGATTCGAAGAGCACCAGCCGGTTCATCGCATCGGATTCGGCCAGCCCGGTGACCACCGCGGAGTAGGCGTCGGCCAGCAGCTCCTCGGATTCCAGTGGATCGATTCCCTCGGGGAACTTCAGCCCCAGGTCGTAGAGGTAGCGGGGTTCTCCGCGTGAGGGGGTCACCGCGAAGGGACGCTCCTCGATGACTTCCAGGCCCAGGTTCTGCAGCACCGGCAGGATCTTGGACAGCGAGAGCGGTGCGGTGACGTAAAGCTTCATCCGGGCGTTGACCTCGGAGTCTTCGTCTTCCTCCGGGACGTGGAACTTCACCACGGGGCCCAGGTGGCCGGGTTCCTCGTAGCGGCCGAAGCGTTCGATGTCGGCCAGTGCGTCCTCGACCTCGAATTCGACGCGGTAGGCGGCGGGGAAGGCCTCGGACCAGCCGGCGGCCAAGGCTGTGCCCTGCTCGGAGCCGTAGAGTTCGTTGGCGGCCATGGAGATGCCCTCGGACCAGGAACGCACCGCGGCAACCAGACGGGTCTCCAGGGCTGCACGGTCCACCACGGGGGTCAACCCGTGGCGCTGCAGACGGATCCGGTAGAACAGGCGCACCAGCGAGGATTCGCTCATGCGCGTCTCGAAGTCCATTGATTCGGCGTTGAAGGCCTTGGTCAGTTCGTTCTCGATGCGCAGGCGCACCCCGGTGGTGTACCGATCGCGCGGCAGGTAAACGATCGCGGACATGAAGCGCCCGTATACATCTGGGCGCAGGAAGAGCGAGGTGCGGCGGCGTTCCTGCAGGCGCAGGATGCCCAGCACGGTGCGGGTGAGGTCCTCCACGGAGATCTGGAAGAGCTCATCGCGCGGGTAGGTCTCCAAAATGGTGACGATGTCCTTGCCGGAGTGCGAATCCGGGGCGAAGCCAGCGAGCTTGAGCACTGCCTCGACTTTTTCGCGGACCACCGGGACGCTGCGTACCGAGGAGGTGTAGACGCTCGAGGCGAACAGGCCGATGAAGCGGCGTTCGCCGTTGACGTTTCCGTCGGCGTCGAAGCGCTTGACGCCCACGTAGTCCAGGTAGATCCCGCGGTGCACGGTGGAGCGCGAGTTGGCCTTGGTGATCACCAGGGCGCGCTTGTCGCGGGCCATGGCCCGGCCGCGCTTGGTCAGGTGCTGGGTGCCGCGGGTCGAAACGGTATTGCGCATCAATCCTAGGCCGGATTCGGGCTGGATGCGCAGCAAATCTTCGTTATTCTCGGTGATCAGGTCGTATTCGCGGTAGCCGAGGAAGGAGAAGTTCCCGTCGTCGAGCCAGTGCAGCAGATCCACTGCGGCGTCCAGGTCCGGGATGTCCTCGGCACCGGTGACGGTGGCCAGAGAATCGGCGATCTCGTGGGCCTTATTGCGCATCGGGACCCAGTCCTCCACGGCGGCGCGCACATCCTTCAGAATGCGTTCAAGCCCGGCGATCAGTGCCGAAACTTCCTCATCGCTCGGGTCCCCGCCCAGTTCCACGGAGATCCAGGACTCGACGGAGGTGTCACGGTTTTCGGCGACCAGTGCGGAGATGCTCGGCATCGCTGCGGTGTCGCCGCTGGCCAGGTGGCTGCTGGCGGACACGGTGTCCAGCGCGGTGATATGTCCGTCGGTGGCGTCGCGGCCGACCACAAAGGTCGGGTGCACCACGACGTTGATGGCGATCTTCTGCCGCACGATCTCGGCGGTCACCGAATCGACCAGGAACGGCATGTCGTCGGTGACCACGTAAACCATGGTCACTCCGGCGTGTCGAGTGACGGCGACGCGGGCTGTCTTCGCCTCACGCTTCCAGCCCATGGCCAGGTGGGCTCCCACCCGGGATTCAAGTTGCGCCGGACTGTAGGCCGACGCATCTTCTTTTGCCAACTGCCCGTAGTAGGATCCTACCAATTCGGGCGTGAGCGTCTCAGCGATGAATGATTCGGACATGCTGGACTCCGACGAGTTCAAAAGAACGCCTCCGTGTATAAGAGTGCGCGTTTTGCTCCATTGCAAAACGCTTGTGTTAACACACTATCCCGCCGGGTTACGGACGTCACATCGAGGGTGAAAAACGGCGCAGGAACGTCGTTCGGGCCCTGATTCGGTGCCCGGCAAGCCCCGCCACCGCCTCCCTGAGGCCCGAACGGGGCGCAATTTCTGCTAGGGCACTGCCGGCCAACAATGCCGCGTCCACGGCGGCGGGGTCATTGGGCAGGAATCCAGCGATCGGAATCTCCGGTCCGAAGCGCTTCCAGGTCTCGGCCAGCGCATGGCGCGGGGAGGTCCCGGCGCCGGCCACCGAGACCTTGTTGAACAGCACCTTGAGCGGCAATTCGCCCAGCACCTCCTGCATTTCCTCCAGTGCGCGGATCAACCGGGGAACTCCGATGGCATCGGCCGCCCCGACCGCGAAGATCTCATCGGCAATACGCAACATCGAGGCGGTGACCCCGTTGCGTTGCGGTGCCGCGGTGTCGAAGGACAGATCCTCATCCATTTCCAGAGGCGCTGCAACGTCGATGACTATCACATCGACGCTTTCTTGCAGGGCCAGCACCGCCCGGCGCAGTGCTGTGGGGCGCAGCTCGGGCCATCTGTTGGCCCGCGGCAGTCCGGTGGCAACGCGCATCTGTGCGCCGGCGATGAGCACCGGGGCACAGAGCTGCACGAGCTTCACCGCATCGAAGCGCCCCGCGTCCACGGTGCGGCAGATCTGTGCGATGCCCGCGGCCTCGTCGAGCAGTCCCAACTGCACCGCCTGGGATGCCCCGTAGGTGTCGGCGTCCAGCAGCACGACCTCGCGGTCGGACAACGCACATTCCACCGCATAGTTCAGTGCCACCAGCGAGCGGCCAGGGGATCCGACGGGCCCCCAGAAGACCACCACGTGCGCTCGTTTCCGGGCTACAGGTGCCACGGGTTCGCGCGCCCGGGCAGCACCGGTCCCGCGCTCCCGGTGGCCGAGTTCCTCCCGGGCTTGGGTGACCAGCACCCCGAGGTCGGCTGCGCCGGTGGCGGTGGTGGCCAGGTAGGCCCCGGCCGCGGCAAGCCGGTTGCCTTGGGCCGCGTCGTCGCAGAGCACCACCACCGGCACCCCGCGCTCAATCATCGCGTCGATGTCGTGGGTCTCGATCTCCACCGGCGGACCGGCCAGGATCACCGTGTCCGCCAGCCCGGTCTCACACAGCGCGATCACTTCGGAGATTTCCGCGCAGCTGCGGGCGACCGTGAGTACCCCGCGGTGGCTTTCGATCCGGTCAACTAAGGTTCCGTCATCACCATGGACCACCACGGAGATATTCATGAGGCACTTGCCCCGGGGTTGAAGACCACGATGATCCGTGCGTCGTTGGCCATGGCCTCGAGCAGGTCCGCCAGCTTGGTGTCTTCCACCAGGAGCTCGACTAGTGTTCCGGAGGTCCCACCGAAGCCGGTGGCCCGTTCTGCCCGCGAGCTGACCTCGGCGGAGGGAAGCAGCAGTGAGGGTGGGGCGTAGGTGTTCTCGCTGCGTTCCTTCAACGAGACCCAGACATCGACATGCGCCCCGGGGGTAATGGCCTGGGGCAGGGAGTCGGGCAGATCGATGGACACCGGCCGGCGGTTCGTTCCGTCGTCCAGTCCCAAGGCGCTGCGTGGCAGCAACTGTCCGGCACGCACCAGCGAATTGGCCCGGGTTCCTTCGAGCATTCCCGGGTCGGCCTGCACGTAACGTTCTTCGAGGGCGTCAAGTTTCACGTTGACGATGGTGAGCTTCTCGGGGGTTATTTCCTCGCCCAACGAGATGTCTGCCTTGGCCGAATACATCGCCGTGGTGCGGTCCATGGAGCTGGTCAACGCCACCACACCGACGCAGGAAGCCAGCACGATTAGTATCCCCAGCAGCAACCGTGGGTCCTTCCAACTGGGCTTCCCCACGCGCTTAGCTACCCCGGGTACCGGGTCCCTCGCCTTATCCATGTTGTGCTTCCCCCACCTCGTCCGCGGCCGTAAGTGGTCCTCCCCCATGGGGCCCCTCAGTGCGGTTGCTTCTTGGGGGCCACCATACGCCGCGGTGGCGGCGCCCGAAAGGGCACGGTGCACAATGGTGGATCACCACCCGGTGCTGGTTCAGTCCTCGCGACGCACTCGGGCCATGGCGGTGAAGGGAACCACCGCCCTGGAGTGCACCGCGGCTCCACGTCGAAATTCATCGCGTGCATGCAACGCGACCTCCACAAAGTCCTGCCCCACCTGGTCCAGGGTCCCGTTGGCTAGGGCCCGGCCGTCGACCCCATCGATCCCTACCCTGGCCCGGTCACGCACCAGTAAACGCAAGGCTTGAGAGAATCCGACGAGTCGCTGCCCGGTCTCTGCTCCACCTCCGGCGCCACTCCCCGACCACCAGGCCAGGGCCCTGAAAGGAATCAGTTCTTCGGTGCCGCCGTGCACCAGCATCAACCAGTCCTTGCCCAGGGCGGCCAGCTGTCCCCCGAGGCGTTCGGAGCCCAACAGGTGCACGTCGAGAGGACTTCCCAGATGCCGGCCCAAACGTTGCACCAGCGTCTGCCGGGCCCGTTCGATCCGCACCATTTCCTGGATTTCGCTCAGCTTTCCCCGTGCGGCTTCGGCCTCGAACTGGGCCTCCAGGTCGGCGAACAATGATTCCCATCTCATGGGGCCAACACTAGGTGCGCAAAGGTTTCCCGCCTAGGCCTAGTTTCTTGCCAGAAGAAATGTCATCATACAGTTACAAATAACATCAAACGTCATCAAACAACATTAAAGATGGTTATGATGCACTCTTTCTCAGACTCACAGAGAGCCCGCGATACGCTGGCACTGACCGCCATCACGGCCCTGGCCTTGGGCATGCTGAGCGCCGGCTACGTGACTTGGCAGTCGTTGCGCCCCCGTTTCAGCGCCGACACATTACTCGATGCCACGACCCTTGAACGGCTCACGGGAGTGGCGCTGGGTTCCCTCGGAGCCCTCGTCATCATGTGGCTGCTGTTCTGCCTTACGCTGTCATTCTCGGCCCGGCTGGCAGCAGCCCGCGGTCAATACCACCGCAGCGCCACTCTGTCGGCACTGCTGCCCGGCTTCATGGCCCGGCTGACATTGGCAGGCATCGGCGGTTCGCTGGCACTGGCCGGCTGCGCCTCCGATAACTCCCCACCGAGCGTCCCACCCGTTACCGCGGCACAGACCACACACCGCACCGGTGCACCCATCACCGCCGACGAACCGGTTCCACCACCGGTCACCAACCCGCCACGCGACGGGACCGAGCTACTGTCCCCCGGATTCATCCCCCACCGGGTGCCGTTGCCGCTGGCTCGCCTGGCCGGAGGCACCACACGGTCCCCCGACGAGGTAGTGGTCCGCGCCGGCGACAGCCTCTGGTCGATAGCCGCCCGCCATCTGCCTCAAGATGCGAGCAGCGTGGAAATCGCCGCCGCCTGGCCGCGATGGCACGAGGCAAACCGCAGGCTCATCGGCCCGGACCCCAACCTATTGGAAATCGGATGGGTGCTGCACACACCGCATTCCGACTCGCCGGCATCCTGATTCACCCATCTCCCGTTCATCGTCCGCCCACCAGGAGCCAACCATGTCCGTCACCGCGATCCAACCGGCTTTGCTTGCCACGGTGCCACTGCGCCTACATGAGAACGTCCTCTCAGCCGCACAGGCCCCACCCGAACCGACACAGGTCAAACGCTTTCCGCAGACTTTTCGTCCCGGCGCACCGGGACGGGCCAGGCGTTGCCGACGTCCCCTACAGACGCCTTTGGACCCACCGAACAGCTTCCTGTCCCAGCAGGAACTCGAACAAGATTTCCAGACCGAATTCGGGCATGATTTCGACGAGGTATTCTATCCGGACGTTTCAAACGCCGAGGCCCAAGCCGTGGCGGAGAAGCTGTTCCCACCCTCCGACAGGACCTTGGCAGCGGCAGAGTCCGTGGCCGCGGTCGCGCACGCTGCGGCACCGGCAGTCTTGGAGGTGTTGGCCGGGGCACGTCCGGCACGGCAGTTGTGCCACTCCTTGAGCCCCGAATGCATGCTCAAGCTCAAATATCAGATGCGTCTGGGAGCCGACCAACGTCCGGATCCCGACGAATACTGTTATTCGAATCCGCGGGTCATACGGATGCGCATCACCCAAGTCCTGCCGCTGATCTTTGAGGCTGCGGTGATTCTGCGTGACATGCAAAAAGTCCGTGCCACCGCCCTCAGAATCGAGCGGTGGCACGGACGCTGGCAGGTTACTGCCTTGGAAATCGGCTAGCTACGCTTGCCCTTCTTCTGCTTCTTCTTGTTCCCGTTGTTCCCGCCATTGGACTTCGGAGCCTTGGCTCCGGCTGCCCGCTCAATGTGGGTCGAAGCCTCGCCGCTTTCCTCCGGTGCGGTGTAGCGCAGCGTGGAGGGGCGGGTGGGCGCCTCAAGTCCGGGAGTGTTGAGCGTCGGTTCCGTGGTGACCGAACGGGCATCGGTGACACCGGGTAGCGACACCGCCGGTGTCTGCTTGGTTTCGACCTCGATATTGAAGATCATCCCGATGCTTTCCTCGCGGATGGACTCCATCATCGTCTGGAACATCAAGAAGCCCTCGCGCTGGTACTCGACCAGCGGGTCGCGCTGGGCCATCGCACGCAGCCCGATGCCTTCCTTGAGGTAATCCATCTCGTAGAGGTGTTCCTGCCACTTGCGCCCAATGACCGAGAGCACCACGCGGCGTTCGAGTTCACGCATGTTCTCCTCGCCAACGGCTTCCTCACGGGCAGCGTAGGCCAAGCGTGCATCGGAGAGAATTTCCCGTTCCAGCAGGGCCGGAGTGATCGCGTCGCGGTGCCCGGCCTCCTCGGTGACTTCCTCGAGGGTGAGAGTGATCGGGTAGAGCTGCTTGAGGTTCACCCACAGGCGTTTCAGGTCCCAGTCCTCGGCGTGGCCCTCAGCTGTGGCTTCGGTGACCATGGCCTTGATCACGTCTTCCAGGAAGTGGCCGACCTTCTCTTCGAGGTCCCCGCCTTCGAGGATGCGGCGGCGATCGCCGTAGATGGCTTCGCGCTGGCGGTTCATCACGTCGTCATACTTCAGCACGTTCTTGCGCTGTTCGGCGTTGGTTCCCTCAACCTGGGCCTGTGCGGTCTCGATGGCCTTAGAGACAATCTTGGATTCGAGGGCCACATCGTCGGGCATCGAGGGATTGTTCATGATCCGCTGGGCTGCGCCGGCGTTGAAGCGGCGCATCAGCTCATCGGTCATCGACAGGTAGAAGCGGGACTCGCCGGGGTCACCCTGACGTCCCGAACGGCCGCGCAGCTGGTTGTCGATACGGCGCGATTCGTGGCGTTCGGTGCCCAGCACGTACAGTCCGCCGGCATCGGCGACTTCTTGCGCCTCCGTTTTGACCAGCTTCTTGGCGTCCTCAAAGACCGAATCCCAGACGCGCTCGTACTCCTCGGAGTTGGCCTCCGGGTCCAGCCCGCGGCGTTCCATCTCGGCGACAGCGTTGAACTCGGCGTTTCCACCGAGCATGATGTCGGTGCCGCGGCCAGCCATGTTGGTGGCCACCGTGACGGCGCCCTTCTTACCTGCCTGGGCGATGATCGCCGCCTCGCGAGCGTGCTGCTTAGCATTGAGGACCTCGTGGCGGATGCCCTGCTTGGCCAACAGGCGGGCCAGGTACTCGCTCTTCTCCACACTGGTGGTACCCACGAGCACCGGTTGTCCGGTGGCGTGACGTTCGGCGATGTCCTGCACCACGGCGTCGAACTTCGCGATTTCGTTCTTGTAGATGAGGTCGGCCTGGTCCTTGCGCACCAGCGGCTTGTTGGTCGGCATTTCCACGACGCCCAACTTGTAGGTGCCTTGGAATTCGGCGGCCTCGGTCTGCGCGGTACCGGTCATGCCCGACAGCTTTTTGTAGAGGCGGAAGTAGTTCTGCAGGGTGACGGTCGCCATGGTCTGGTTCTCGGCCTTGATCTCCACCCCTTCCTTCGCCTCGATGGCCTGGTGCATGCCCTCGGAGTAGCGGCGTCCGGCCAAGGAACGTCCGGTGTGCTCGTCCACGATCATGACCTCCCCGTTGATCACGACGTAGTCCTTGTCGTTCTTGAACAGTTCCTTGGCCTTGATGGCGTTGTTCAGGAAGCCGATCAGCGGGGTGTTGGAGGACTCGTAGAGGTTGTGGATCCCCAGGTAGTCCTCGACCTTTTCGATGCCGGGCTCCAGCACACCGACGGTGCGCTTCTTCTCGTCGACTTCGTAGTCGGTATCCAGGCTCAAACGGGTGACAAGCTTGGCGAATTCGGTGTACCAGCGGTTCACGTCGCCCGAGGCCTGGCCGGAAATGATCAGCGGTGTGCGGGCCTCGTCGATGAGGATCGAGTCGACTTCATCGACGATGGCGAAGTTGTGGGTGCGCTGAACCAGCTCTTCGGAGCTCCAGGCCATGTTGTCGCGCAGGTAGTCGAACCCGAACTCATTGTTGGTCCCGTAGGTGATGTCAGCTTCGTACTGCTTCCGGCGCACTGCCGGGTCCTGGTTGGACAGGATGCAGCCATTGGTCAGGCCCAAGAAGCGGAAGACACGGCCCATGAGGTCGGACTGGTACTCGGCCAGGTAGTCGTTCGTCGTGATGACGTGCACGCCCTTGCCGGAGAGCGCATTGAGGTAGGCGGGGCCCGTTGCCACCAGGGTCTTGCCTTCGCCAGTCTTCATTTCGGCGATGTTCCCCAGGTGTAGTGCGGCACCACCCATGAGCTGCACATCGAAGTGGCGCATGCCCAACGTCCGGTCGGCGGCCTCCCTGACGGCGGCAAATGCCTCGGGCAGCAAGTGGTCCAGGGACTCGCCATCGGCAATACGTTCCCGGAACTTGTCTGTTTCACCACGCAGCTCCGTGTCGGACATGGCACGGAATTCGCTCTCAAGCAGGTTGATGGCGTCCGCGTATCCCCGCAGTTTCTTCAGCGTTTTCTTATCGCCGGTACGAAGGATACGTTCAAGCAGTGATGCCACGAGGCAGCTCCCAAATCTCTAGCACAGGATTTCTGGCGTGTTCAGTCTACGTGAGAGATTGCTTTCACTTGCGGCTTTTAGCAGGAATCAGGCGAGCTAAGTGAAAACTCCAAGGCTGCTGCCAGATTCCCGTGGGTGGAAACCACGATCTCGGTCAGGTCCAGCCATCGTGCCATGAGCCGAAGTTCGGCAGCCAATTCCACCGCGGTATTCCCCGGCGCACCGGGCTCAGCGAAGGCACCTCGCACTAACAGCCTGCCCGTTGATCTTTCTGCTTTCAGGTCGACGCGAGCCACCAGCGCCTCCCCCAACAGGAACGGCAAGACGTAGTAGCCGTAGACGCGTTTCGCGGCCGGCGTGTAGATTTCCAGCCGATAGCTGAAGCCAAAGAGTTTTTCCAGCCGCCGGCGGTTGAAGACCATCGAGTCAAAGGGTCCCAACAGGGCCCGGGCGTCCGAGCGGCGCGGCACCACCGTTCCCGGAACCAGGTAGAAGGTCTCTTTGAGTCCCGCGACGCGCGCCGTGTCGAGTTCTCCGCGGGCCACCAGCCGTTCCAGGGCTGCGGCGCTGTTCCGTTGCGGAAGCCGGAAATAGTCGGCCAGGCAATGCACCGTACCGATTCCGTGCGCTCCGGCGGCCGCCAACAGCAATCGTTCGATCCCCTCGCCCCGCTCTTTCTCGGTGGCCGTGCCGGGGTGCTCGCCGATCACGTTCCGCAACGAGGTGTACCTGCGTTCGAACGCGCTGTTGCGTCCCTCGGAGCTGATCAGCCCCTCGGCGAACAAGGCCTCGGTCGCCCGCTTGACCGCTGACCAGTTCCAGCCCCACTCTTCGGTATTGCGCGGCTGTTCGTGGCCAAGTTCTGCTGCGGCTTCCCGCGCCGTACGCGGGGCGCCGTCGTCCAACATTTCTAGGATGCGGCCGGCCAAGATCCGCCCGTCCGGATCAATGGTCTCCAAGGAACCAGGCCACGAGCGTTGTTGCCACGGCAGCAGGTCGTTGAAGTGTTCGCTGCGCACCAGCGAGGCCTCGTGGGCCCAGTATTCAACGACGCGGCGCGGTTTTTTCATCGCGAGAGCGTCAAGAAGCGCTGTGGAATACGGTCCGAGCCGAGAGAAGATCGGCAGGTATTGGGCGCGGGCGAGGATATTGACCGAGTCGATCTGGATCAGCTCGAGCCGGGCAAAGGTCCGGCCCACCGCACCGATATTGATCGGTGTGGCGGGCCGGACCCGATGCAGCCCCTGGGCTGCGATGGCGATGCGACGGGCTTGTGATGCGGAGAATGTCCTGCTCATGGACCCATCGTATGCGCCGTGGTTATGCGTTGGCGGGTTCCACCAGTGGATCGCGATAGCGGCGCGTCTCGAGCGTCGCTTCGTCCGTCGCCGCAGGATCCAGGGTGATGGTTCCGTAAGAGTACTGCTGGTTGCCCTTGGACTTACGGGCATAAACGACCGAATGAGCCCCGGTTGCCTCGTCAACGAAGAGATAGAAGGGGTGGCCGATCATTTCCATGCGGTCAACGGCATCGTCTACGCTCATGGACTCCGCAGGAAAGACCTTCCGGCGGATCTCGATCGGGGGCGCACCATTCTCCGCTGCTTCCGCAGCGCTGCGGGCTTCTTCTTCCTGCTGGGCCAGACGTGTTGCCTCGTGCAGCGGCAGCGAGCTGGCCGCAGGTTCCAAACCACTGGTGGCCTCGTGGACCGCCTTGGGTGTCCGGCTGCCGTGGTGGACCTTGCGGCGATCCCGTGCCTTGCGCAGCCGCTCGAGGAGTTTAGCGAAAGCCGTATCAAAGGCAGCGAACTTGTCTGATGCCTTCGCCTCTGCTCGGATTGCCGGTCCCCGGCCAAGAACCGTCAATTCGACGGTCAGGGCGCTTTCCGCGTTGCGTGCGTGTTGCTCCTTGGTGACCTTGATGTCCAAACGCTGGATCTTTGTCGCAAGCTGATCGACCTTGTCGATCTTCTCGTCCACGTACTCGCGGAAGCGATCCGTGACACTAACATTGCGTCCGTTGATCGTCATCTCCATGGTGTCCTCCATCATTGCTCAGGTGACACATCAGCGACCGAAGAATGCTCTCCTTCCGGCCGCTGAAGATGGGCGCCTTTCCCCTTGCGGGGTGCCCATACTTCACCCTATGACACAAGTAACAATAATCAAGGATGTTCGGCCTATTTCTTCATCGCGTTCAGCGAACAGCGTGTTTTTCACTCGGGGCCGGAGTCGCTGCCACCACCACCGCTCCGCATACCAACAACCCGGTTCCGCCCAGCGCACGGTGGGCTTCTGCCAGCGTCGCCCCGGTGGTCAGCACGTCATCGACCAAGATCACCTGCGCACCGCACAGCCGAAATTGCTGCAGCACCGGCGTGTTGGAAACCTTCATCGACTGGCGTGTCGAACTGCGTTCCCGACGCCCCTTCCCCTTCTGCGCGGAAACCAGTTGGTTCCCCATCCGGTAGCGCAGCAGCTGGGCCATCTCGACGCCCTGCGGCAGCACCCCGGAGCGGCGCAATCGTGCCAGTAACAATCCCACCGGGAAGTATCCGCGCTTGGCCTTGGCCCGCAGGCGGGTCGGCATCGGAACCAGCACCACGGGGCGGCCCGGATCGACTAGGGATGCCAGTGCGGCAAGGACCGCGCGTGCCAGCGACGGAGCCAATATCCCTGCCAGCGACGGCATCTGGTGATTCTTGAACGCCAAAACGACGGCTGCCAGCTCATGATCGTAGGAACCGGCGCAGATCACCGGGAGCGGGAGTCCGACGGTGTTCAGTGGCAAGGACTCGGCCCGGTCCTCGACCCGGTGCGGGTGCAGGCATGAGGTGCGCATCTTCCTGGCGCATTGTGGGCAGAGCACTGCATCGGGGCGCCCGCAGCACACACAGTCCACCGGCAGCAGCAGCGCCGCGGTCCCGGCCAGGGCCGCACGCACGGACCGGGTGCCACTGTGCCACCACACCGCATCAAGGCTCCGGGCCCAACCGCGGACCGGGGACCCGGGTCGGGCTGCCTGCCGGCGGTAGGGCGCGTCGTTCTGCCGGCGCATCATCATCTTCATGCCACCAGCATGGGCCGCTGCAATACTGGCGCGACGCCCTACCCACGTGGATGTGGATAACCCCCAGGGCCGGTTCGGCCCATCGTGATGCTACTTAGCCCGGGTAGGACAGGTCCCGGACCATTTCTTCCATCACATGCCACGAGTTGCCCACTCGCGAGTAGATGTATTCCTTGGTTTCGGCATACACCGGGCGACGTTCCCCGGGCCCCGCCGACAAACCGACCATGCCCAGCAGCGGCATGTAGTTCACCGAGGTGCCGGTCAGGCTGATTTCTTGGGCCGTGATCTTCTCGGTAGCGCTGGATGAGGAGACGATGATCGAGACATCCGAGTTCCAGACGGCCTGGGTCGCCGGCACCTCGGGGTAGATCCGCTTGGCCGGGGCGAATCCACGCGGTGCCCCGTCGGCGTCACGCAGGATCCCGGAGATCGTCACGCTCGTGTCCCCGTCCAGGGTCGAGACGATCAGCGCGCGAGTCCCGTCCCGGGAGATGCGCAAGGAGCTGACCGTGGCCTCGGCCAGTGCGGCCGCGGTGATCGGACGAACTTTGCCACTGAGCGCCGGATCTTCCGGAACCGCCAGCACCCTGGCGGGCGAGGAATTATCCACGGTCCAGGTCCAGCCGTGGGCGTCCATCGACGGGCGGACCAGATCGTTGCCTGTGGCGACCACCGAATCCTGGCCGTCCTCGTCCACTGTCACCAATTTCGTGCGGTCCCCGTTCAGGAAGGCGTAGCGGTTTCCCAGCGGGCTCATCGCCGGCAGCTGCGGGTTGTAGCCGGAAATATCGTGGATGCCGCCGACCAGCCGCAGCGACCTGCCCTTGAGGTAGTACAGGGCCTTGTCCAGGATGCCGACCTGCGTGTCGGGAACCGAGGGGTTGATCTCTGCGGCCACGAACTCGGCGTCCTTCGGCCCGGCCTTGACCTCGGATTGTTCGTCGGTCATGGCCACCGAGCGCACATTGCCCAGCCCACCCAGTGTGAGCTCCAGTTGTTGCCGCATTTGCTGGCGGGTGAGCTCGGTCGAGTCCAGGAAGGTGGCCGAGGTCAAATCAATGGTGGCGCGCTGCGATTCGATGGGCACCGCGGGGCGCACCAGGGAGCTGCCTGTCGGGAACGCGGAGACGGCGGCGTTTTCCAGGTACGGGGCAGGGCCTGCCAGGAGGGCATCGACCATGGCCGCTGCCACCCCGGTGCGGGTCGGGAACCAGCGCACGTCCGGAACGGCATAGTGGTAGCTGACGTCGTAGAAGTAGAGGGTCTGCGGGGCGAAGACGTGGGAGAGGCTGGCGCTGTCCACCATGATGCCGTCGGGCACCGAAGAGATCCGCCATTGCCCCTCGACCTTTTTGAGGGTGACATCCACCGCCCGGGTGGTGTGCGGGGGCATCTCGGTCATAATGCCAGCCGCATCGATCTCCGAGACGAGCTCCATCTGGACGGTGTAGCTGTTGGCCTTGGCCCCGGCGATCACCGAGGGCCGCGCATCGTAGACCAGGGTCCGCGTCGAGCCGTTCCAGACCCCTGCCTGTTGGGGGCCAAGGAATTCGCGGGCGGTCTTGTAGTCGTCCTGGGCGTCGATGCCCGCCCCGATAAACCCCTCGACGATTTCCTGCGGGGCCGCGCCGTCGCTCGGTCCGGGAAGGTTGAATTGCACGTTGCCTTCGGTGTCGGAGCCCCCGCCGTCCAGCGCGATGGTCTGCACCGGGGAGTTGCGTGGGATTTCCGAGCAGCCCGTGAGCACCAGCACGACGCCCAGCACGGCGGCAAGCACGGTGGAGCTGCGACGGATCCTAGTCATGGTGGTGTCTCTTTCCCGGGGTATGCGTGGCGGACGACTCGCTTGCGGGGTCCGTGTCCGCGGTTTCCTCGGAGATCAAGGGGGGCGCCGGTTTGAAGCCGATGGCCGGGATCTCTCCGGTCAGCGGGAAGGAGACGACCATGCCGCGATCAAGCACCGCGTCGGCCAGCACGATCGGTTCCAACGGCAGCGGGGAGGCGATGATCTCATCGCCCAGGACCCGCGGCAGGGTCAATCTGAAGCAAGACCCCACCCCGCGTTCGCCCCAGGCTTCGAGCCGGCCCGAGTGCAGGCGGGTGTCCTCCATGGCGATGGACAGGCCCAGCCCCGAGCCACCGGTGGTCCGTGCGCGGGCCGGGTCGGCACGCCAAAACCTATCGAAGACCCGGGTCCTGGCCTCGGGGCTCATGCCGATGCCGCGGTCGCGCACCGTGATGGCCACGGCATTCGCGTTCCCGGCCACGGTGATGTCGATGGGGTTTCCCTCGCTGTGTTCGATGGCGTTCATGACCAGGTTGCGCACCACCCGCTCGATGCGCCGCGAGTCCATTTCCGCCACGGCACCGCCGGCCGGGGTGCCCAGGCGCAGCACCGAGCCCATGGCTTCGGCGTGCGGGGTGGCGGCGTCGATGACGCGCCGGGCCACGGAGACCAGGTCGTTGGGTTCGGGGTCAAGCACCGCGACCCCGGCATCGAAGCGCGAGACCTCCAACAGGTCATTGAGCAGGATCTGGAAGCGTTCAACCTGGTTGTAGAGCAGTTCGGCGCTGCGCTTGTTGATCGGATCAAAGTCTTCACGGGCATCATGCAGCACCTCTGCTGCCATCCGCACCGTGGTCAGCGGGGTGCGCAGCTCGTGGGACACATCCGACACGAAGCGTTGTTGCATGGCCGAGAGCGTGGCCAGCTGGTTGATCTGGTCCTGCAGCGATGCCGCCATGTGGTTGAAGGAGTTGCCCAGCCGCGCGATCTCGTCCTCCCCGGAAACGACCATGCGTTCTTGGAGCCTGCCCGCGGCGAGCTTCTCGGAGACTTGCGCAGCGGCCGCCACCGGGCTGACCACCAACCGGGTGACGTACCAGGTGATGCCACTGACAACCAACAGCAGCAGCCCGCCCACCAGGGCCATGGCCCGGTTGATGAAGTCGAGCGTTTTTTGCACGCTGGTCAGGTCATAGACCAGGTAGAGCCCGTACTCGGCGCCGGGCGGGAGGGTCACCTTGGTGCCGAAGATCAGCCCCGGCCCGTCACCCGCCGCGGATTTAACCTCGATCGACTGCCAGTGCACGGCGTTGGATTCCTGGATCTCGGCGGCCAGCGCTGCAGGGATGATGCGCGAGGTCAGGTTGCCGCTGGCGGTGGGGCCCACGTAGATGTTCTCGGCCCCTGGCAACGGGTCCAGCACAAAGTTACGTGGGACCAGGGCGGTGTCGCCCTCCAGGATCCGCAGCGTGCTGGTGACCAGCGAGTGGGTGCTGGTGCGATCGGTGGTGGCAGCCGAATCGAAGATCGCCTTGACCTGGTTCAGGCCGCGCACGGATTCCGATTCGACCTGGTTGAAGCGTTCCTGGAACAATCCGGTGGCGATCTGGTTCGACAAAAAGGCCCCCGCGCCCAGCAACGCCAGGGCGGTGAGCAGCGCCGCGGAGGTCACGGTGCGAAAAAGCAGAGACCGCATCCAGCGCGAACGCACGGTTTTGCGTACCCGTGTCAGCACCGCGCCCCACGCACGTAATCCGCCGGCCGGTTTCGGCGTGTCGGCCGCCGGTGTCGTGCTTCCGGCCGCTGCCGGTTCGACGGAGTCCATGCTTCGGCCCATCTCCAGGCTCAGGCCTGGCCCGCCTTGTATCCCACGCCGCGCACGGTCTGGACGACCTCTGGGCTCTCCGGGTCGAGTTCGACCTTGGAGCGCAGGCGCTGCACGTGTACGTTGACCAACCGGGTGTCCGCGGCGTGGCGGTAGCCCCAGACCTGTTCAAGGAGTTGTTCGCGGGTGAAGACCTGCCAGGGTTTGCGCGCCAAGGCGACCAGCAGATCGAATTCCAGTGGGGTCAGCCCGATGGCGTCGTTGCCACGGGTCACCCGGTGGCCGGCGACGTCGATGCTCAGATCGCCGATCTTCAGGGTTTCGGGGGCGTGCTGTTCGCCGGGGCGCAGCCGTGCACGGACCCGAGCGACCAGTTCGGCGGGCTTAAAGGGCTTGGGCACGTAGTCGTCGGCACCGGATTCCAGGCCACGAACCACGTCGGCGGTGTCGGACTTGGCGGTGAGCATCACGATCGGAACATCGTCCTCGGCACGGATGAGCTTGCAGACCTCGATGCCGTCCAGCCCGGGAAGCATCAGATCAAGGAGGACCAGGTCGGGCTTGACCTCGCGGAACACGCCCAATGCCTTGGCACCGTCGTAGCAGAACACGGCCTCGAAGCCGTCGTTCTGTAACACGATGCCGATCATTTCGGCCAGCGCCTCGTCGTCGTCGACAACCAGGATGCGTGCCTTCATAATCTGACCTTCCGTAGCCTTGCGCTGGGCGCAGCAAAAAACGTGCGCCCGGATACCTCTAGGGTACATGAGCGCAGCACGCCGATCGGCGCGCAAACAGCAATCCACCACGGCGTTTGTACTCTGTTACGGCGCGGTTAGACTTGCCGCAGCAGGGGAACCTGCGTACTCGAGGGCGCTTGTGCCGCCAAGGTTCCCCCACCCACTGAACAGAGGAAGTTCTCCGATGCCGATACCCCACGACGGGCCCGGACACGATCGGCAGGATCCTTCCCCGGGCTGGGGGCCTCCCCCGTCCGGGTGGGACCGCCAGCCCCTTCCTGCCGCCGGTCCCGCGCCCGTGCCCCCGCCTCAGCTGCCACCGCCGCAAAAACTCGGGGTCATCGCCTTGCGGCCACTGGGTTTCGGGGACCTGCTGGATGGCACTTTCGCGGTGATCCGGCTCGCGCCGATTCCCACGCTGCTAAACGCCGTGTTGGCCCAGCTGCTGCCGGCGCTGACCGCGGTGTTGCTGCTCGCTGCGCTGGCTCCCCGCGTCGAGGTCGGGGTCGAGGTCGGCCCCGGGCTGCCGCTGCCGCCCGGCTTGCTGCAGGAGCTTGAGGAGGCCTGGCCCGGCTACGCCCTGGGTTTGGCGATCTACCTGCTGGTGCAGCTGGTGGCCGGGGTGCTGGTCATCGGGCCGAGCACCGTGGTCGCGATGCGCGCCACGCTGGGCCAGCGCACCGGGTGGGGCCAAGCGCTGGCACTGAGCGCTAGGGCCATGCCGCGGCTGGCCGTCTGGAACCTGTTGATCGCCGCGGCGCTGTCAGTGGTTGGAGTGCTCGCGGTGGCGGGCACCGTGCTGGCGGCAAGCCAGCTGGGCTTGGCTGTGGCGCTGGCACTGCTGCTGCTCTGCTGCCTGCCGCTGGCGGTGCTGTACGTGTGGCTAGCCATCAAGCTCTGCTTCGCGCCGACCGAAATGGTGGCCAGGTCGCTGGGTCTCGGCGCTGCCATGGCCTCCTCGTGGCGGCTGGTTCGCGGCTCCTGGTGGCGGATCCTGGGGATCTTGTTGGTGGTCGGCATCATCCTGGCCCTGTTATCCGGGCTCGCCACCCAGATCCTGGGTGTGCTCTCGGGACAATTCATCACCGGCGCCGCGGAGACCCCGCTGACAGTGGGTGCCAGCGTCGTCATCCAGGCGGTGGTCGGTGCCCTGTCCATGGTGCTGGGACAGATCATGCTGACGCTGCTGCATGTTGATGCGCGGATCCGACACGAACGCCTGGATGTGGTGCTGCACGCCGAATCGGTGCGGGGCCCGGCCCATCCGATCCCCGGACATGCGGCCCGGCGGACTGAGCCCCCGGCTTAGTCATCGACGTCGGCTTAACCGTCGACACGGACCTGGTTCAGCGCCTCGGAGTATTCGGCCAGCTTCCCTAGCAGGGCCGAAGCCCGCGCCGGGGAACTCTCCCCGAGCCCGTGCGTCGGGGTCAACACCAAAGCGCCCAGGGCCGAATCGGGCAGGCCCAGCTGACGCCACGGGCGGCGGATCGCCTGGACCGCTTCCACGGTGCCGGCCGGCTCCGCTGCCGGGTCCAGACAACCCAGCCACAGGCCCTTGCCCGATTCCACGGCCGAGGCCAACAATTCCCAGCCCGGGACGGTCAGTGCTGCGGCGTTGGCGCCCAGTGAGTCGGCTCCCGCCTCCAGTGCGGTGCCGGCCAACGTTATCCAACTTCCGGGGGCACCCTGGGCACCGATCACGACCTCGTCGGCGCCCGCACCGCGCAGCGCCTCGATGAGCTCGGACCACCAGCTGCGCAGCTCCGCGGCAGGGACCGAGCGCAGCGTGCGGTAGCCGCTGGCGGTGGGCAGCAGCCCGCCGAGCACCGCGGCGGCATCGGGTTCCTCGAGGTACACGGTGATTTTCTGTCCGCCGGTCATCCGAGCCACGTCCGCCACGTGCCGGGCCGCGCCCAGGGCCAGCGACTGGGCCACGTCGCGGCGTGCCCCGTGATCGGAGATCGCCCGTTCACCATGGTGCAGGTACAGGTTGGCGGCCAGCGTGGCGGGGCCGGGGAACTGAATCTTCAGCGCGTTGCCGCCGGATTCTTCGGCGCCGATGGCATCGGCAAGCACGTTCAGGTCGGTGCGCAGGGCCGAGGCGGCCCGCTTGGCGTCGATGCCCGGGGCATCGGACAGTTTCCAGCCGTGCGGGCGCAGGTCCACCGCGAGCTCCTCGAGCAGCTGGGCCCCGCGGCCGGTGGCATCGGAGCCCACGCCGCGTCCGGGAAGCTGTTGCAGGTGCGGCAGGTTCGGGGCGCCGATCTCGCCGCGGATCACCAGCACCGATTCCATCGGGTCGGTGCCGGGCATCGGGCCTAGGGCGCTGGCGCGCACCGGGCGCGGCGCTGGCTCGGGTGGTGTCTGCTGGCGCTGCCGATCATCGAGGTGCTGCACCTAGTTTCCGGCCTCCGCATGCGTGGCCGAAATGGTCTGATGGTGCCGAATGACCTCGGAAATGATGAAGTTCATGAACTTTTCGGCGAATTCGGGGTCCAGGTGGGCTTCGTGGGCCAACCGGCGCAGCCGGTCAATCTGCGCTTTTTCCCGTCCCGGGTCGCTCGGTGGCAGCGCGTGCACGGCCTTGAGATGGCCGACCCGCTGGGTCGCCTTAAAGCGTTCGGCCAGCAGGTAGACCAGTGTCGCGTCGAAGTTGTCGATGCTGCTGCGGATGGCCAGCAACTCGTCCATGATCTCTTGATCGACGGTGTCGGCCAGCGAACTGGCACTGGGGTCGTAGGCACCGGTGTCGTCGGTGCCGGGCACCTGCTCGTTCTTCTGTTGGCTCATGGCTTCAAGTCTAGGGTTGTGTCCCCAAATGCGCCCAACCATGACATGGGCACGCCCGCGCCGGTGGGGGAAAACACGACGGGGGCCGGCCCACCGATGCGGTGGACCGGGCCCCCGGGCCGGTAGCTGGTGCGCACACCAGCGACGCTACAACGTCACGACAACGTCTTGAGGAACGCCTCACGACGGATGGCTTGTTCCACCGGATCCGGCACGGGTAGCGAGGCGATGAGCCGCCGCGTGTAGGGGTGCTGGGGGTCGCCCATTACCTGGTTGCCGATGCCTTCCTCGACGAGCTTTCCGCGGTACAGCACACCCACCCAGGTGGAAAGCATGTCCACCACGGCCAGGTCGTGGGAGATGAACAGGGCAGCGAAACCGAGCTCGGCCTGCAGCTCCTTGAACAGCTCCAGCACCTTGGCCTGCACCGAGACATCCAGTGCACTGGTCGGCTCGTCGGCGATCAGCAGCTTCGGATCCAACGCCAGGGCCCTGGCCAACGAGGCACGCTGACGCTGCCCGCCGGAAAGCTCGTGCGGGAAGCGGGCGGCAAACGCTGCCGGCAGCTGCACCGCTTCGAGCAGCTCCTCAACCTTCTTGCGGGCCGCGCGCGGCTCCAGCGAGGTGTGCACGTACAACGGCTCGGCCACACATTCGCCCACCGAAAGCTGCGGGTTGAAGCTGGCCGCCGGGTCCTGAAACACGAACCCGATGTCCTGGCGCACCTTCTTGAAACTGCGCTCCTTGAACCCGAGCATCTCGTGGCCCAGCACCTTCAGCGATCCGGAGCTGACCCGGTTCAGTCCGGCGATGGCCCGGCCAATGGTGGTCTTGCCGGAGCCCGACTCCCCCACCAGCCCGTAGACCTCCCCGGCGCAGATCTGCAGGGACACCCCATCCACCGCGGTGAAGGAGGGGGAACCCAGGCGTCCAGGGAAGGTGATGTTCAGGTCCGTGGCCTCGACCAGCACCTCTTGCTCCTGCCCGGAGCGTTCGCTCATCCCCGCGGAGGCGGAGTTCCGGCCCAGGTGCGGCACCGCTGCCAGCAGCGCCTGGGTGTATTCTTCACGCGGGTTGGCGAAGAGCTCCACGCTCGGCGCGGTTTCCACGATCTTGCCCTGGTACATCACCACCACCCGGTCCGCGAGGTCGGCGACCACCCCCATATTGTGGGTGATCAGCACGATCCCGGTGTTGAAGTCGTCGCGGACCTCGCGCAGCAGCTCCAGGATTTCGGCCTGCACCGTGACATCCAAGGCCGTGGTGGGTTCGTCGGCGACGATCAGCGCCGGGTTCAGGGCCAGCGCCGCGGCGATGACCACGCGCTGCTTCTGCCCGCCGGAGAATTGGTGAGGGTAGTAGTTGACGCGCTTTTCCGGCTCGGGGATGCCGACCTTGCGCAACACCTCGATGGCGCGGGCCTTGGCTTCCTTTTTGGAGACCTTGCCGTGCGCGCGGAGGCCCTCGATGATCTGCCAGCCCACGGTGTAGACCGGGTTCAGTGCGGTGGAGGGCTCCTGGAAGACCATCGACACGTCATCCCCGCGCATCGCGCGCAGCTCGCGGGCCGAGAGCGTGAGCATGTTGCTGCCGTTGAGCAGCACCGCCCCGCGGGCCGTGGCGGTCTCGGCCAGCAGCCCCAAGATGGTGCGGGCCGTGACCGATTTGCCGGATCCGGATTCGCCGACCACGGCCACGACCTCGCCTGCACTGACCTCGAAGCCGACCTTGCGGACCGCGGGGACCTGCCCGGCGTCGGTGGCGAAGGTGACCTCGAGGTCCTCGATGGACAGTACGATGCCGTCGGCCCGACCGGTCGCGTCTAGTGGTTGCGCGTTCATGCTGTGGCCTTTCCGCCGCGGTTCTTGGCCTTGCGGCGCAGCCGCAGGCGTGGATCCGCCAAGTCGTTCATGGATTCGCCCACCAGGGTCAGTCCGAGCACCGTGAGCACGATCGCGGCACCCGGGAAGACCCCGGTCCACCAGATCCCGCTGGTCGCATCGCTCATCGCACGGTTCAGGTCAAAGCCCCATTCGGAGGCCGCGGTAGGTTCGATGCCGAAGCCCAAAAAGCCCAGGCCCGCCAGGGTCAGCAGCGCCTCGGAGGCGTTGAGCGTGAAGATCAGCGGCAGCGTCCGGGTGGCGTTGCGGAAGATGTGTTTGAACATGATCCTGCCGCTGGAGGCGCCCACGACCTTCGCGGATTCCACAAATGGTTCGGCCTTCAGCCGGACGGTTTCGGCGCGGATCACCCGGAAGTACTGCGGGATGAAGACCACGGTGATGGAGATGGCCGCGGCCATCACCCCGCCCCACAGGCTGGATTGGCCTTGGGAGATCACGATGGACATCACGATGGCCAGCAGCAGCGAGGGGAAGGCGTAGATGGCATCTGCCAGCACCACCATGATCCGATCCAGCCAGCCGCCGAGGTACCCGGAGACCAGGCCCAGGATCACCCCGAGGAAGATGGAGAAGGCCACGGCGATGACGATGACCGCGAAGGCTGTCTGTGCGCCCCAGAGCGTACGGGAGAACACGTCGAACCCGCCCACGGTGGTGCCCCAGAGGAATCTGCCGCCGGGCGGTGCCTGGGTGGGGAAGTTGCCCGAGGCATCGGAAATCTGTGCGTGCCCGTACGGCGCAATCAGCGGGGCCAGGGCGGCGGCCAGGACGAAGATGCAGGTGAGCACCAAACCGGCGACGAGCATGCCGCGCTGCAGCCCGGCGCTCATCCGGTAGTGGGAGATGATGGGCAGACGCTGCCACAGCGGTTTTCCGGCCCGCGGGGTGCTGACGATGGATGTACTCATGGTTAGAACCTCACTCGGGGGTCGATGAGTGCGGCAACGATGTCCACAATGAAATTGGTCAGCGCGACGATGACTGCCAGCAGCACCACGATGCCCTGCACCGCCACGAAGTCGCGCGCGGTGAGGTACTGGGCCAGCATGAAGCCCAGGCCCTTCCACTCGAAGGTGGTCTCGGTGAGTACCGCGCCACCGAGCAGCAACGCGATCTGCAGGCCCATCACGGTGATGATGGGGATCAGCGCCGGACGGTAGGCGTGCTTGGTGAGCAGCCGGTACTCGGAGACTCCGCGGGAGCGGCCTGCCTCCACGTATTCGCGGCCCAGGGTACCGATGACGTTGGTGCGCACCAGGCGCAGGAACACCCCGGCGGTGAGCAGGCCCAGGGCCACGGCGGGCAGGATCGCGTGCTGGATGACATCTGAAGCAGCCTCCATATTTCCCGAGCGCAGTGCGTCAAGCAGGTAGATGCCCGACGGGTTTTGCAGCCTGGTCAGCGATAATTCTGCGTTGATGCCGGCACGACCGGCGATCGGCAGCCAGCCCAGCCAGACCCCGAAGATCAGCTTGAGCAGCAGCCCGGCGAAGAACACCGGGGTGGCGTAGCACAGGATCGCGAAGACGCGCAGCATCGCATCTGGCCAGCGGTCGCGCAGCTTGGCCGAGAGCAAGCCGAAGGGGATGCCGATGAGCAGGGCGATGAGCAGGGAGTTGAAGGCCAGTTCCGCGGTGGCCGACCCGTAGGTCAGCAGCACCTCGGTGACCGCACGGTTATCGGAGATGGTGCGGCCGAAGTTGCCGGTGAAAACCTGTCCGAGGTATTCGAAGTACTGGACCATCACCGGGCGGTCGTAGCCGGCCTCGGCGATGCGCTCGGCCAGCTGGCCGGGGGTCAAACGGCCGCCGAGGGCCGCGGTGATCGGGTCGCCGGTGATGCGCATCAGGAAGAAGACGAGCGTGACCAGGATGAAAATAGTGGGGAAGATCAGCAGGAAGCGTGTGACGAGGTAGCGCGCAAAACTTCCCCCTGCCTTGGTGGGCTTCGTTGTCGGGCCCGGGAGCGCCGAGGGTTCCTCGGCAAGTTCGGTGGTGATGGCCATGAGGTGGTGGAGTCCTAGCTCAGGAAACGGTGGAAAACTGTGCGGCGGGCCGCAACCAAGCCGCGCCCACCGTCAAAACTGTCGGTGTGCGCGGCTTGGTTGGGCCGTAGGCAGGATGCTTCGCGGTGGGTATCCGCGAGTCGCAGGGGAATCTACTTGAAGACGACGCCCAAACGGAACTTGAACGAAGCGTCGAGCGTGGACTCCACGCCCTTCACATCGGCGCCGACCACGGCGACCTGAGCACCTTGCAGGATCGGCAGGGTGGAGAGATCCTCGGCGACCTTGGTCTGAATTTCCTCGATCAGCTCGGTGCGCTTGTCACGGTCGGTTTCGACGCGCTGCTCGTTGATCAGCTTGCCGACCTCCGCGTTGTCGTACCCATTGCCCAGGAAGTTGTCCTTGGCGAAGAACGGCGAGAGGAAGTTATCGGCATCCGAATAGTCCGGGAACCAACCCAGCTGGTAGGCCGGGTAGTCGGTGACGCGTGACTTCTGGTACGTGACCCATTCGGTGGACTGCAGGTCGACCTTGAACAGGCCGCCTTCTTCCAGCTGGTTCTTCACCATGGCGTATTCATCACCGGAGCTCGGACCGTAGTGGTCCGGGTTGTACTGCAGCTTCAGGGTGATCGGGGCATCTACCCCTGCGTCCTTCAGCACTGCCTTGGCCTTGTCCAGCGACGGGCCCCCGTCCTCGCCGTACATGTCCTTCAGCGGTTCGATGGCACCGGTGAAGCCCGCCGGAACGTAGGAGTACGCCGGGATGTAGGTGTCCTTGTAGACCTGGGTGGCGATGGCCTGGCGATCAAGCAGGTTGGCCGCGGCCTGGCGGACCGCCTGTGACTTCTTCTCATCCGCGTCCGAGGTCTTGGCCCCGAACGGCATGATGTCGAAGTTGAACACAATGTAGCGCAGCTCGCCACCGGCACCCTTGAGCACCTGGACGTTGGAGTCCTTGGAGAGGTCCTCGACGTCCGTGGGCGAGAGCGAGCGCCAGGCAACATCGATGTTGCCCTGCTGCACGTCGAGCTTCAGGTTGTTGGAGTCCGCGTAGTACTTGATGTTGGCTTCGGTATTCGCCGGTTCACCGAGCAAGCCCTGGTAGCCTTCGTAGGCCTTGAGGGAGATCAGCGAGTTCTTGGCGAAGGACTCGATCGTGTACTGGCCGGCGAAGCCCTCGCCGGAAATGATCGCGTCATCGTCCAGGATTTCGTCGGCCGGGAAGAGTTCGTCGTCAACGATCGGGCCCACGGGGCTGGTGAGCACCTGTGGGAAGGTCTGGTCGTTGCCGCTCTTGAGCTTGAAGACCACGGTGGTTGCGTCCGGGGCCTCGACGCTATCGAGGTTGCCCAGCAGGGAAGCGGGACCATTGGGATCGTTGATCTTCACCTGGCGGTCGAAGGTGTGCTTGACGTCCTTGGAGTCCAGATCGGAACCGTTGGCCCATTTCAGTCCGGGCTTCAACTTCACGGTGTATTCGGTCGGGGTGCTGAACTCGGCGGAGACCGCCATGTCGTTCTCCGGTTCGGCCGATCCGGGCTTGGAGTTCAGCAGGAACGGGTAGATCTGGTTCATGACCATGAACGAGCCATTGTCATAGGAACCGGCCGGGTCAAGGGAAGTGGTCTTGTCGGTGGTTCCCAGGGTGATCGGCGCACTTGTGGTGCCGCCGTCGCCTCCTTCGCTGCCCTCGGGGCTTGCGGCCGGACCGGTACAACCGGTCAGGGCCAGGGCAGAGATGCCGATAACGGCTGCGGCGAGACGCATCCCGTTTTTCTTGCGGGCCATGAGCAATCCTTAATCTGTCTGCGAGCACGTGAAGTGTGAGTAAACCCACGTGCCATACAGCCTAGGTGATCACCGTCACCAAATACCAATATCCCGGACCTTGGCACGGATTGAAACCCAAACGTGATAGTTCCATCGCCAAGTCAGCGCCCCGGATGGGGTATAAACCGCACGAGGTCGGCACAGCGGCACCGGTGGCCTAGGATTAAGCACGATGATGACACGTAGAGACGCAGCCATTGCGTTGGATATCCCCATGGAAATGGCCAAGCGCCACGGAATTCCGCCGCGCATGAGCGAAGCGGCCTTTGCCGAGTTGAACACCAATCCCCCGGCTTGGCTGATTCAATCGCGCGCCAACCGAACCGGTAAACGACCCGTGTGGGTCCACCTGACCTGCGCTGTTTGTGGGTTCTCCGAGACCGAGCGACCCAAGAAGTGGTGGCCCGAGTTCGACTTCGTGCACTGCACCGAACACGGTCCTGCGCAGCTGCCGAGCCTGGAAGCGGGCAAGACCCGTTTGGAATACCCCGACATCTCCCCCCGTATGTACGGCATCGTCGACGAAGACAAGGCCTAACCCTCAGCGCTTTTTGAACACCAATCTCCCGCCTGCCAGCCGCTTTCCGCGACCTGCAGGCGGGATTTTTTGTGCGTGGGCAAGCAACAACGCCATGAGCCTGCTCACCCTGCGCCGCCCTCGCCGTGCCGTCGGTTGAGTGTGGAACGGCGTCGGTCCCGGGCCCCGGGTGATGGTTCGAGGTTCTGTTTCCCCGCTCACGCATGATCCGTGGCGGCCCTTTCCCATCTGTGGAGGTTGGGCCAGGCGATGGCCGCGCAGAGGATGAACACCACGGTCCCGGCCAGGAACGGCACGGCAAGATCGAATGCTGTCGCGAGCAGCCCGCCCAGGCCGGCACCGACGCTCAGTCCGGCCAGACCGAACAATTTCGAGACGGCATTGACTCGTCCGCGCAGCTGATCCGGCACCAGACGTTGGCGCAGGGAGCTGACGCAGATGCTGAAGATCACGGCGTGCAGGATGTAGGTGGCCAAGAACAATCCGGCCACCCACGGGACATCGGTCAAGAAAATCGCCAACAGGCTGGCCGCGCCCACCAGCAGGCTGCCGGCGGTGGTGGCCCCATACCCGATCCTGCGGCGCAGCGGCGCCACCACTGCCGCCCCGCCGAGCCCGCCCAGCGCCGATACCGAGAGCAGGATCCCATAACCTGCGGACCCCAGACCCAGCACGTCCTGCACAAACAGGACCAGGATCGAGAACGGCATCATGTAACCGATGCTTGCCAATCCGCTGATGACCGCCAACGAGCGCAGCAGTGGGTGCCTGGCCAGCCATGTGGCCCCTTCGGCAACCTCGCGGTGCAGCGATCTTCGGGGCCCGGGCCGTCGTCCGGGCCGGAAGGTACCCACCACACCCAGGAAAAGGAACGCGGCCGCCGCGTACGCCCCGGCGGTGGTGGCGAGGGGCAAGGCCATGGCCGCGGCGAACAGCAACCCGCCCAGCGGCGGGCCGATGAACTCGTCGGCAACCAGCTGAGTGGCGGAAATCTGGCTGTTGGCCCGGTCCAGGTCCTTGCTGTCCACCAGTGACGGGAGGATGGCCAATGCCGAGTTGTCCGAAGCCGTTTCCAGCAGCCCGATCAGGGTGAAGACCACATACAGGGCCGGCAGCGACCCGGTTCCGGTGGCCACCAGCACTGCCAAGACCGCCAACAGGAGGCTTCTGCCCAGATTGGAGACCCCGAGAATCTTTTTGCGGTCCATCCGGTCCACGACGGCGCCGACGGGCAGCACCACCAGGAATTTGGCCGCCGAATACACCATGGGCAGCCCCGCGACCAGCAGCGGGTTGGTCGTCAACGCCGTGGCCAGCAACGGGATGGCGACGTAGCTGATGCCATCGCCAAAGTTCGAGGCGGCATGGCCCGCCCACAATCTTCGGTATCTGCGCCCCAGCGACATGATCTCAGATCCTACAGGCAGTTCCGCTGCCCGCCGGCGAGGCCAAGTCCCCTGCCAACTCGCCACCGAGCTAACTCCCCAGGGACGGGAATTGCCGGATACTGGGTCCACGACACTGGATGATGAACTCGATCGGATCTTCGCAGCCGGCGACCGAAACAATATGCAGCCCACCATTGAGGCGCTGTTGCCGATCGCCCACGAGCACCCGGCCATTCCCCGGGTCCTGTACGAGGTTGGCGGAGCCTACGACACCGCGGGCGAGGAACGCACCGCTGCCTGTTACTACGAGCGGGCCCTGCAGGCCGGGCTGTCCGGTGATGAGCTGCGCCGATGCTACGTGCAGTACGGATCCACCTTGCGGAACCTTGGCGAGCTTGCCGGTTCGGCCGCGGTCTTCGAGCGTGCCAGGGCACAATTTCCTGACTCACCGTCCCTGGCTGTGTTCGAGGCGATCTCTTTGCATGCCTGCAGCCGGCTCGACGCGGCAGTTGCCACCCTGCTCGAGGTGGTCGCCGCAGGTGTCCAGACCCCGGATCTGGACAGGTACAAACCCGCCATCCGCGGCAACGCCTCCTACATCAGGTCCCTCGCTGAAGATCCGCACCCCGAGGGGCCTCCCGAGGGCAGCTAGGGTGGCGGCATGATGACTGATTCATTTTCCGAGCACTCCCCCGCGGTGCGGGCCGCTTGGGTGGGGTTTGGGCTCATCGCCTGCTACGCGATCGTCGGCGCCTTGCAGATCATTGGTGTGGAACCCCGTATCCGCGGTTCCTGGTTCCACGCTGAGAGAAATCCGTGCGCACATGTCCGGAGCCAATGTGTCTGGGGGCACGCCCCTGGTGGCGGTGTGGGCACTGACAGGAATCCTGCTGGGCGCCGGAGTGCTGGTAGCCGCGCTGCGCCGGAAAATCTCCGCCGCCGGTGCCACGAGGCTGCCCTTGGCGATCATCGTGCTCGGTGCCCCCTCGATGATGATCGCTTCGTTCCCCGCGGGCATGGGTCTGGCCGACACCTTCGGTATCTCCGGCGGCGATCATGCCCCGTGGGGCGCTCTGCTGTGCCTGGTCAGTGCCGTGGCGTTGATTCTCTTGGCTTTCGTTTGGGTGCGGGCTCGCCCGAAGCCACCGCGGGTTTCGCCGATCTAGTTTTCTGCGCACGGCAGCTCAGCCGGGCGCAGCCGGGCTCATTCGTGGTTCGGGAGGTCCTGGACGGTTCGGGAGAGCAGGCAGAATTCGTTGCCCTCGGGATCAGCCAGGACCACCCAGCTGACCTCGGGCCCCTGCCCCACCTCCGTGCGCCGGGCACCAAGGCCCAGCAGTCGCTCAAGCTCCACTGCGGTGGATACCCCGTCCGCGCGCAGATCAAAATGCAGCCGGTTCTTCACGCTCTTGGCCTCGGGCACCGCAAACACCTCAAGGGAAGGCCACGCTTGGTCGCTCGGGCCGATGCCGATGCCCTCGTCGTCTTCTTCGATCACCTGCCAGCCCAGCACTGCGCACCAAAAATCGGCCACCACCGATGGATTTGTCGCATCGATGGTTATGGAGGCTAGTCGACTGGTCATGGCCACACGATAGTCGCTCGATTGCGGCCAGGGAACAGCGAACAGCGACCCATCCCGCATCAAGAACAAAGGCCCCGCCGGTGCAACAAGCAACCGGCGAGGCCTTCAACAAACGTGGTTCAGCCTTAGGACACCAGGGACGGGTCCCATGCGGTGGAGCGGGCCGAGTCGATGGTGGCCTGGCCCAGCACGCGGGTGCCCTGGTAGATCACCATGGTCTGGCCCGGCGCAACACCGCGCATCGGCTCGATGAGCGTGGCGACCAGGACGGCCGACCCGTCCTCCTGGGTTTCAACGCGGGCACGGGCATCGACCGGGTCCCCGTGCGCACGCACCTGGACCATGCAGTCGAATTCGATGCCGGCCGCCGCGTCGGCGATCGGCAACCCCGCCCAGGAAATCCTGATGCCGCGCAGCTCGTCGACCGCCAGCAGTGCCTCAGGCCCGACGATGACCTTGTTTTCCTTCGGACGAATCTCCAGCACAAAGCGCGGCTTGCCGTCGGCCGCCGGGGTGCCAAGCTTCAGGCCCTTGCGCTGCCCGACGGTGAAGGCGTGGGCGCCCTCGTGCTCGCCCAGCGGGGCGCCTGTCGCATCAACGATCTCGCCCTTGGTCATATCGATGCGTTCGGCCAGCCAGCCGCGGGTGTCACCGTCGGGGATGAAGCAGATGTCGTGGCTGTCGGGCTTGCTGGCCACCGAGAGCCCGCGGGCCTCGGCCTCGGCACGCACCTCGGCCTTCGAGGGGGTCTCGGCCAGCGGGAAGATGCAGTGCTCGAGCTGTTCGCCGGTCAGCACGCCCAGCACGTAGGACTGGTCCTTGGCCCAGTCAGCGGCGCGGTGCAGCTCGGGGTTGCCCTCGGTGTCGCGGATGACCTTGGCGTAGTGACCGGTGCAGACCGCGTCGAAGCCCAGCGCGAGGGCCTTTTCCAGCAGCGCGGCAAACTTGATGCGCTCGTTGCAGCGCATGCAGGGGTTGGGGGTGCGCCCGGCCTCGTACTCGGCGATGAAGTCGTCGACCACATCTTCCTTGAAGCGCTCGGAGAAGTCCCACACGTAGTAGGGGATGCCGAGCTTGTCGCAGGCGCGCCAGGCGTCGTTGGAGTCCTCCACGGTGCAGCAGCCGCGGGACCCGGTGCGCAGGGTGCCGGGCATCCGGCTCAGCGCCAGGTGCACCCCGACGACCTCGTGGCCTGCTTCCACGGCGCGTGCCGCCGCGACCGCGGAGTCGACCCCGCCGCTCATTGCTGCCAAAACCTTCATCGTGAAAACCCTGTCCCTGCCGTTTGAATGCTGCTGACTTGTGCGGCCATACCGGCCTTTTTGGCCCGCGCGTAGGCCTCGGGCAATGCTGCCACGAGTTTTTCTACGTCCTCGGGGCCGGTGCTGTGTCCCAGCGTGAAGCGTTGGGCTCCGCGCGCGGTTTCCTCGTCCCGGCCCATGGCCAGCAATACGTGGGAGGGCCGCGGGACCCCGGCGGTGCAGGCCGAACCCGTGGAGGAATGCACCCCGAGCATGTCCAGCACAAAGAGCAAGGAATCGCCCTCGCAGCCCGGGAAGGTGAAGTGTGCGTTGCCCGGCAGCCGGGTCCCTGTGTGCTGCGCATCGGCGGTGCCGTTGAAGACAGCTTCGGGGATCTGTTGGCGCACCCCGGCGATCAGGGTGTCGCGCAGCGTGGCCAGCCGCTGCGACTCGGCGGCCAGGTTGGCCGTGGCCTCGGTGGCAGCGGCGGCGAATCCCGCGGCGGAGGCGGCGTTCAGCGTGCCGGAGCGCAGCGCGCGTTCGTGCCCGCCGCCGTGTTGCACCGGGGTCAGCACGATGTCGCGGCGTACCAGCAGGGCGCCGATGCCCACCGGACCGCCGATTTTGTGCCCGGAGATGGCCATGGTGGCCAGGCCGGAGTCGGCGAAGGAGATCGGCAGAGCGGTGAAGGCCTGGACCGCGTCGGCGTGCACCGGGATGCCATGTTCTTCGGCGAGCGCAACAATCTGCGCGATCGGCTGGACGCTGCCAACCTCGTTGTTGGCCCACATGCAGGTCAGTAGCGCGATGGAGCCGGGATCGGCGGTGATTTCCGCTTCGAGCACCTCTTGGTCGATGACCCCATCGGAGTCGACCGGCAGCCAGGTAATCTGCGCCCCTTCGTGGGCCTCGAGCCATGCTGCGGTATCGAGCACCGCGTGGTGTTCGATGACCGGAACCAGGATGCGGGTGCGGCGCGCGTCGGCGCCGTTGCGGTTCCAGTACAGGCCCTTGAGCGCCAGGTTGTCGGACTCGGTGCCGCCGGAGGTGAAGATGACCTCCGAGGCATGCGCGCCGGCGGCCGCGGCCAGGCGTTCGCGGGACTCCTCCATGACGCGGTGGGCGCGGCGTCCGGCCCCGTGCAGCGAGGACGGGTTGCCGGTTTGGGCCAGCTCATGGGTCATGGCGGCCAGTGCGGTCGACGACATGGGTGTGGTCGCCGCGTGATCGAGGTATATGGGCGTCATGGGCACCGAACAATTCTAGCCCTGTTGCACTGCTTCGGGGCGGAGTGATTCCTCACAGCTGCCCGAAGGGGTCCCGGTTTCGTTCCGCTGCCCCGGGTGCGAAGAACTCGGCGGAGAGCTCTTCGGGGTCAAAGGCCGTGGTATCGGGCTCGGGAAGTTCGTTCAGGGTGTCTCCGGCGGCGTCGAGCCGCGAATCCTCGTGCACTTCGAAGGCTTCAAGGCCCTCGGCTGCCAGCAGGGCGTTGATCAGCTCGCGGCTTCCGCCGACGATGGTGGAGTCCTCGTAGAGTTCGGTGCTCATCATCCAGGCGCGGTCCTCGGGCCAGGCCAGGGACGGGGACTGGCGCTGTTCGCCCAGCGAGGTGCGCGCCCACAGCGGGCTGGCCAGGTCCTCTCCGTCCCCCGTGAAGAGGTAGAAGGAGCGGTAGCCCGATCCGATCTGCAGGGTCGGGCCGGTGCGTACGTCTTCGGAGAAGGCCGGGGCCTTGGCGCGGGCCGCATGCTCGACGGCCCGAGCCGCGTTCTCTTCGGCACTCAGCGCAGGGTCTTCGGTGATCACCACTTCGACCTGGTCCCCGCCGTGAATGAAGGCCAGCCCGTTCCACAGGGCCAGATGGATCATCTGGGGGGTGCCGGTGTGTGCGCTCAGCAGCGGGGCCATCGCCCGCAGCTCTTTCGCTCCGAGTCCGTCCCAGCCCGGCGCTTCGCCTTCCCAGGAGTCCTCGGCCAGCGGCACCCCGTCCTCGCCGATCCCCGAGAGTGCGGCAAATTGGGCCAGCGCATGCATGGTGGCACCCCGGCGTGCGGCGATCTTGGTCCAGCTCACGGGCTGACCGTCCTGGTCCATGGCCGGGTGGAAGATCCTGATGTAGGCGCCATAGCCGCGCGGCACCTGCCCCGCGACGAGGTTGGCGGTGTCGGCGTCCCCGCCCTGGTCCTGCAGTGCCTGCACAATCCATGCACCGGCGACCGGGTCAACGAAATTCAAAGTCATCCATCCAGCGTACCGAGCTTTACTGCGGCGCCCTCACTCGGGGGGAACAAGATCGGGTCCGGGCCACCAAATCCTTCTAAAACTGGTAAGAATGATCTAACAGATCTTCACGAGGAGCCCGCATGAGCATGTACCTGCCAGATCTCCGCCACCCGGTGCACCATTTTGCGCACCGCAGCATCGACTTCAGCCAACGCATCGCGTTGATGGCCATCATCAACCGCACCCCCGACAGCTTCTACGACTCCGGGGCCACCTTTGCCCTGGGCTCGGCCGTGGATGCGGCGCTGGACGCGGTAGATGCCGGAGCGGACTGGATCGACATCGGCGGGGTGCCCTTCTCCCCCGGGCCGGCCTTGTCCTGGCAGGAGGAAGCCCAACGCATCGTCCCGGTGATCGAGGCGGTCCGGGCCACCAGCGACGTGATCATTTCCGCCGATACCTTCGATCCGCAGGTAGCCGCGGCGGCGATTGCCGCAGGAGCCGATGTCATCAACGACACCACCGGGATCAGCAACCCGGAACTCGCAGCGGTGGTCGCGAGCACCGGGGTCCACCTGGTGCTCACCCATTCACTGGCAGCACCGCGGACCATCTACCCTCGCCCGCATTACCACCAGGTCGTCACCGAGGTGGCCGCCTACCTGCGCGGCAGGGTCGACTACGCCATCTCCCTGGGCATCGCCGAGGACAAGCTCATCGTGGATCCCGGCCACGACCTGAACAAGAACACCCTGCACACCTTGGAGATCACCGCCGGGTTCCAGGCCATTGCGGCACTGGGCTACCCCAGCCTCGCGGCGGTCTCCAACAAGGACTTCATCGGTGAGACCCTCGATGCGCCCAAGACCGAGCGCACGGCCGGATCCATGGCCGCCGCGGCAATGTGCATCATGAACGGCGCTCGGATCATCCGCATGCACAATGTCGAAGAGTCGGTCGCGACGATCCGGATGCTGGAGGCGGCGATGGGCTGGCGCGAGCCGGCCTACCTGGCGCACAACATGGGCGAGGTCAATGCCCCGGCGCATCCCCATCTACCCGACCCCGCACACGGGATCACCACGGGCCTCCCGCTGGCCAGCAGGGAAGATGCCTGATGCGCCGGTTGCTGCCCTCCGCGGCCACCGCCCCCGACGACGCGCTGCTGCTGGCCTCCTATGCCCCACCGGCGGGAGATGCCCCGTTCACCCGCTTCAACTTCGTCAGTTCGCTCGATGGTGCAGCCACCCTCGGAGGGCTCTCCGGAGCGTTGGGCACCGCCGCCGACAAACGCGTGTTCATGCTGCTACGCCGCCAGGCCGATGTGATCCTGGTGGGTGCCGGGACCATCCGGGCCGAGGGCTATGAGGGGGAACTGCTTGATGAGCCCTCCCGCACCTGGCGGGTGGCCCGGTCTCTGCCCGAACGCCCCGTGCTGGTCGTGGTCTCCGGGCACTTGGACCTGGATCCTCACAGCGAGCTGTTCACCCAGAACCCTGGCCAGATCATGGTGCTGACCACGGGCTCCGCTGCCGGTGCCAAGATCGCGCAATTTGAATCAATCGCCGAGGTCGTTTCCACCGGCACACCGGGACCGGGGATCGATCCCCGGTGGATCATCAAGACGCTGGCCGCCCGCGGGCACCGGGTCCTGCACTCGGAGGGCGGACCCACGCTCTTCGCCGATTTCCAGCGGGCCGATGCCGTCGACAGCCTGTGCGTGACCTATACCCCGTTGCTGGCCGGCGGGGATTCGCCGCGCATCGCCCACGGGACCGGGCACAACGACTCCCGCCCGATGTCTCTACACACCCTGTTCGAAGAAGATGCCGCCCTGCTGGCCGAATACCGACGTGCGCGGCAGAACGCTCCCGCGGACCCGCAGGGCCAAGCCGACTAGACCGGCCTTGACCGAGGGCCCCTGCCCCAAGACTGTCACGAGGTGTGCGCCGCGGAACTCGCGATGATTTCTCGTGTTCCCGGCATTCTCCCGGCCAGCAAATTCACTCGGTGGGAGGCCAACCGGTAGGATTCCAAGAGCATCACGCACCTCCGACTCCGTCCATACTTGTGAAAGGCTCCCGCCCGTGGCCCAGCGTCAAACCCCTTACGACATCCTGGGAATCTCGCACACCGCCAGTGCCACGGAGGTCAAGTCCGCATACCGCAAGGCAGCCCGACTCACACACCCGGACCATGGCGGCAACGCCGAGGACTTTGCCCGCGCCACCCTGGCCTACGAGACGCTCATCGATTCCGAGGCGCGGACCCGTTACGACCGCAGCTATGGCACCAAGTCCAGCCACCTGCGCGGCGGTGCCCCGGCCCCCGAGACCCACGACCCCGCCTATTCCGGCGCCCCTGGAAACGGTTCCATGCGTTTTGGCACCGGCGGGTCATCTCCTTCGGCCACCTCGGCCACCAGTTATCTGCCCCCGCTGGATCAGTTAGGCGCCGCGGATCGGGCCACTTCGCTCCGCAAGGTCCACGGCACCCCGCGCAAGCGCGGCATCTTCGGTGCCCAGGCGCGTCTGGCCCGCGAGAACCGCACGGTGGCCCTGCTGGAAAAACAGCTGCTCTCGGTGCTGCCGTCGGCACGACTGGTCAACGGGCTCCACGCCCCGGCCGGCGGATACATCGACCACGCCCTGCTCGGCGGGTACCGGCTGGCGCTGGTGCACTCGATGATGTTGCCCAAGGGCGTCTACCGCTGGGACGGGGCACACCTGCTGCGCGACGGCAAACACATTGCCCCGCCGCAGCTGTCCCCGGTGGTGCACCAGATGCAGCGCCTCTTCCCGGAACTGAACGTCACCGGGTGGACCGTGATTCTCTCGCCCGACGGAAATCTGCACGAACCTGTCATCGACTACGCCCGCGGCGGGGAGCCGGGGCCGATGAATGTGCTCAACGTCGTCAACGCGGTGAAGCTGGTGCGGGAACTGAAGATGTTCCTGGGCACCGGCCCCGCACCACATGTGGTGGATCGCACCATTCTGGCCCGACTGCTGGGCGGAATGCACTAGCCACGCACCCCCGCGGGGCGCTGCGGTGCCTCTGCGGCCACGCCACGGGAGGGCTTAATGCCCGGCTCCACCGGCGCGGGCGTAAACTGGTCTCCGTGTTCCGAATCCTTTTTTACACTCCTGAAATTCCCGGCAATACCGGCAACGCCATCCGTTTGGCCGCGGTGACCGGTGCGCAGCTGCATCTGGTCGAGCCTTTGGGCTTCGACTTCGAAGACGCCAAACTGCGCCGCGCCGGTCTGGACTACCACGACCTGGCCGTGGTCACCGTGCACCCTAACCTCGAAGCGGCATGGGCGGCTCTGGCCCCCTCCCGCGTCTTCGCCTTCACCTCCGAAGGAGAAACCCTGCACACCGAGGTGGCTTACGAGCCCGGCGATGTGCTGCTCTTCGGCCCCGAATCCGTGGGCCTGCCCGACGAGGTGAAGCAGGATGAGCACGTCACGGCGCTGGTGCGACTGCCGATGCTCGAGGCCCGCCGGTCGCTGAACCTGGCCAACGCCGCCTCCATTGCGGTGTACGAGGCCTGGCGGCAACATTCCTTCGCCAGCACCCCGGCTTAACCCACACCGTCAACCCACCACGCAGCCGCCACTTCGAGGCGCACACACAAAACACCTAGGCTTCTGCCCTAGGATTACACGTGGCATTTATCAGCCACCGAAATCTCTTCACTAAGGATGGCAACTCATGACCGGCACCGATCCTGCACACCGCGGCGATGAGAACGACGAGGACCTCGGCATGGATCTCGTCGATGCGGTGTCCACCGAAGCAGAGGTCCCTGCGCGTCGCCCGCTGAAAAAATGGATGTTCCTGGTCGCCGCCCTGGCGGTAGTGGCCATCGGTTTGATCGCCGGACTCGTGAACCTGATCCCCACCGACTACGCCGCCAAGGTCGACCGCGCCTCGGACCAGGTGGTGGTGGAGGCGAAGGTGGAAGGCGGCGGACATGCGGTGCTGACCACCTCGGAGAAGGCCGACGCCGGCAAGATCGAACTGACCAGCCTGCCGACCATCGATCCCACCGAAACCTACGCGGTGTGGCTGATCGAGGCCTCCACCGACCGGCCCACCCTGCTGGCCAACGTCACCCCCGACGAGAAGCCCATCGTTGAAGGATTCAGCGGTGTGAAGTCACTGGCCTTCGTCATGGTCTCGGTGGAACCCGGCGATGGCAGCTCCACCGGCCCCAGCGACGAGCCGTTGGCCGTACTGGAACTTCCCGAAGCGAAGTAGCACCGAGCGCCCTAGCGCACAGCAAACTGTGGGCAGCTTCCCGAGATCCATCGAGGAAGCTGCCCACAGTCGTTTAAGCCACACCGCCGTTGAGCCACAAACCTCGTGGCCTGTCGGAGCCCGCCGGTGCCCGCCGGTCAGAAGCCGGCGATGGTGTCCGCGGCGTTGACGGCCACCACGTGGAAGGCTTCGGCCAGCGCGCCGGGTGCAAACCCGGCCTTGGTCCCCTGCTCCACGGATTGGGCGCGCACATAGGCTTCCATGGCCGGCACATCGGGGTGCTGGCTCAGGTGCTGACGCAGTGCCGCGAGCTTTAGATCGAACACCTCCGTGATGTCCACCCGGTGGTTCTCACGTTCAGAGGGCGCCCCGTAGAGCCAGAGCCAGGGCAGCTTGTACGCCGCCAGGCCCTCTTCAAGCAGCTCCGGGTAGGAAAACGGGTTCTCCACCGCGGGGTAGATGGCCCGGGTGACGGCCTCGCCGCAGGCCATGTGGTCGGGGTGCGAACGCTGGATCCGCTCCCAGTTCCGCTCCGGGTGCATGACCAGCACCACGTCGGGACGCAGGCCGCGGATCAGCGCGACCACCTGCTTCATCACCCGGTGGTTGGGCTCCAGGAAGCCGTCGGCCTCCCCCAGGAAATGCACGGTGTCCACGCCCACCAGGGCCGCTGCGGCACGCTGCTCGGCGTGCCGCATCGCGATGATTTCTTCGGTGCTGCGCGCGTCGAAGCCGCCGGCGTCCCCGTCGGTCATGATGCAGTACTGAACCTCCACGCCCGCGGCGGTCCAGGTGGCCACGGTGCCCGAGGCGCCGAAGTCCAGGTCGTCGGGGTGCGCGCCGAAGCACAAGACGCGCTGCACGCGATGGATCGCGGGGTCGAAGATGCTCATGCCCGCCTAGGCCTTGCGCCGACGAATCTCGGCTGCAGCCTGCGGCAACACCTGGGTCAGATCTCCCACGATGCCCAGATCTGCGATCTCAAACACCGGTGCGTCGGGGTCCTTGTTGATGGCGATGATGGTCTTGGCGCTTTGCATCCCGGCCTTCTGCTGGATGGCCCCGGAGATCCCGGCGGAGATGTACAGCTGCGGGGAGACCGTGGTACCGGTCTGCCCGACCTGCGCGGAGTGATCGATCCACCCGGCGTCGGTGGCGGCGCGTGAGGCACCCACCGCCGCACCCAGGGCGTCGGCCAGGTCCTCCACCGCGGAGAAGTCTCCGTCGACGCCGCGGCCACCTGCCACCACGAAGCGGGCCTCGGCCAGTGCGGGGCGCCCGCTGGAGGTGCGCGGGCGCGTGCCGGTGATCCGGGCTGCCGGGGCGTTATCCCCGAGCTCGAGCTCGCGCACCGGGGCGGCAGCGGCGGACGCTGTCTCGTGTGCGGGCAGCTGGACACTATTGGGCTTCAGGGTGATCAGCGCCGGGCCGCGGGTGACCTGTGCCTTGACGGTGTAGCTTCCGGCCAGCACCGACTTGGTCACCAACAACTCGGCGTCCACCTCGATCGCGTCAGTGATGACCCCGGAGTCCAGGCGCACCGCGGCGCGGGCGGCGATCTCGCGGCCCTCGATGGAATTGGGCAGCAGGACCGCTGTTGCAGCGCTCTCGCGCACCGCGGCGGTCAGCAGGCAGACCGCGGGGCTCAGCAGCGCCGCCGGATCGATCCCCCCGGCCGCGGTGTAGAACCCGTTGGCTCCTGCGGAGGTCAGGGCCTCAAGGGCGATGGGGTCGGCGGGGCCGCCCAGCACCGCGTGAACCTCGCCCAGGGAGGCGGCCAGGGCCAGCAACTCGCGCTGGGACTTGGTCGGCACCGGTGCCGGGGCGTGGATGTATACTAGGATGTTTGACATGTAATTCCCCTTCAGGTGGTGCTAGAGCAGCTTGGCGTCGGTGAGGAAGTCCACCAGCGCGATGCCGGCCGATCCGGAATCGGTGATGATTTCCCCGCCGGAGCGCGGCGGACGGGCCTGGGCAGAAACCACCCGGGTCGCCGACCCTTCGGCACCCACCGCTGCGGCGTCCAGGCCCAGTTCCTCCAGCGTCAAGGTGACGATTTTCTTCTTCTTCGCCCCCAGGATTCCGCGGAAGTTCGGGTAGCGCGGCTCGTTGGCCTGGTCGGTGACCGAGATGAGCACCGGCAACGGCGCTTCGAGGCTTTGGGCGCCTTCTTCTGCCTCACGCACCCCGGTGATCGTGGTGGACCCGGGGGCCAGCTCCAGCGTCGAGAGGTTGGTCAGCATCGCCAGGCCCAGACGCTCGGCCAGCGAGGCGGGAACCAGCGAGGTTTCGGCGTCGGTGGAGGCCATGCCGGTCAGCACGATGTCGAAGCCGCCCAGGCTCTGCACGGCCGCGGCCAGCACCATCGACGTGGTGACGGCATCGGAGCCCGCCAGCGCTGGATCACAGATATGCACCCCGGAGGTGGCACCCATCTGCAGGGATTTCTTCACGGCGTTCACCGCGGCCGAAGGACCCATGGTCAGGGTCGTGACGGTGTTCCCGGCTTTGTCCCCACCGCGGGATTCGGCAAGCGCCAGGGCCGCCTCGATCGCGTACTCATCGAGTTCGGACAGGACCGAATCCGCTCGGTCCAACCGGTTTTCCGGTGCCGATAGATGCCGCTCGAATTGGACATCGGGGACGTGTTTGACCAACACGAGGATGTTCAAGGGCGTGCCGCTGTTCTGGCTCATTGCTGCCTTTCTGCAAAACGTGGACAAAGCTGCGCTGGCGCATCGGGGGCCCGGGGCGCGCGGGGCATCATCTGCACGATGCCGTGGGACCGGGTTCGCTCCCCCCCGGCTCAATGGTATCGGTGCACGCATCGGTGGACCGCATCGTGGAGAGTGATTTTCACCGGTGGCGCATCCTGCGGTGCTTGGAGCACGCCGCATCGCGGCGTGCTCCCGGGTGCGAAGGCGCAGGGGCAAGCGGCGCGACGGGCACCTAGGACAAGCACCTAACACCCGGCACGTACGCGACGGGCGGGTCCGAAGAGGAGCTCATGCTCTTCGGACCCGCCCGTCATCTGCACTCTTGCCGCGGGTTGCTACCCGTGCTCTGGCGGTTAGCCGGCCGGGGACTCCCCGACCGTCACCGTTGCCGAGCCCTCGGATCCGCCGCGGGTGTAGTGGATCTCGGTCTGGCCTCCGGCGGGGATTTCGCGGATCGCCGCGGTCAGCGAGGTGCTATCGGAAATGTTGCGCGAATCCACCCCGGTGATCACGTCTCCCACCTTCAACTGGGCCTTGGCGGCCGGGCTGTCGGGCACCACGGACTTGACCTCGGCGCCGACGCTGAAGGATGAGGAGTTTGTGCCGTTGGCGCTGGCCGGCTTGGCCGCCACCGTGACCCCCAGCATCCCGTGGGTCGCCGAACCGTTCTCGATGATGTCGTTGGCCACGCGCTTGGCGTAGTCGATCGGGATGGCGAAGCCCACGCCGATGGAGCCGCTGTCGGACGACGAGGTGGCCCCGGACCCGGAGGAAGCAATCGCCACGTTGACCCCGATGATCTTCCCGTTCACATCCACCAGCGCGCCACCGGAGTTGCCGTGGTTGATCGCCGCGTCGGTCTGGATCACATTGATGAAGATCGAGCCCTCGGAACCGGATTGCTGCTGCTCCGGAGCGCCGGGGAACTGGAAGTTGAACTGGTTGCCGTCTCCGCCCTCGCTCGAATCGTCGCCCGCCGATTCCTTCGGCACCGCGGAGGAAGCCACGGAGATGGTGCGGTTCAGCGTGGAGATGATCCCGTCGGTGACGGTCCCGCTGAGTCCCAGCGGGGCGCCGATGGCGATCGCGGTGTCACCCACGTTCAGCTCCCCGGAGGCGCCCAGGGAGGCCGGCACCAGGTCCTGCGCCTCGATCTTGATCACTGCCAGGTCAGAGAGCGGGTCGGTGCCCACCACCGTGGCGTTGTGGACCTTCCCATCGGAGGTGCGCACAGCGATCTTCGCGTCGCTGGTGGCCCCGCCCAGGGTCACCACGTGGGTGTTGGTCAGGATGTGACCGGCGGTGTCCAGGATGATGCCCGAGCCCGAACCTGCCTCGGAGGACCCCGCCACGTCGATGGTCACGACGCTCGGGCTGGCCTTCGCCGCGGCCGCCGTCACGGCGGTGACGTTCTCCGGGTTGTTGATGACCACGTCTCCCTGCGGGGTGCTGCTGCTCGAGGAGGCCACCGACTGGTTCGAGTTCATCACATAGTTTGCGCCGACCGCACCGCCGGCACCGATGACGGCCGCGGCAACCATGCCCACGATCAGGGCGCCGGAGGTGAACTTCTTCGGGGTGTTGCGCGGTGCCGGGGGCAGCGGTGCGCCGAAGGCCGAAGAGTGTTCCTCGGGCGTCGGGATCCCATAGGGGGAACCGCCCTGCTGGTGCTGCTGCGCATTCCAGGCGTGCTGGCCCGCGGGCAGCTGGGTTCCGGGCGCAGGGGCCCCGTACGGCTGCGCGGGGGCACTGTGCTGCTGCGCTGCTGCGCCGGCCGTGCCCGCCCCCTGGTCGGGGGTCCCGGAGTGGCGCGGCAGGGCCTGAGTCTGATCCGCCGCTCCCTCAATCTTGGAAACCGGCGCCGATGAATCGGTCGTTGGCTGGCGCTGGCCCGGTTCGTCGGCCGGGGTCACGGAAGGCGATTCGGGCGGGGTGACCGGGCGCGGCGGGACCGCACCGGATTCCGGCTGTGGCCCGCCCTCTTTCGGGGTACCCGGGTGATCGAACTGGTTCTCGCTCATGGTGGTGCTTCCAATCCCTGAAGTTGGGGTTCCTCTGCGTATCTTGGTTACAACTATGCCCGTGCGGGCTGTGGCAACGAAAAGGAGAACCTGAGTGTCGGCTGTGAGTTCTCGCAATTCGGCAACCGCACACCCGTTGTCCCGGCGATTCTGTGGACGCGCGCGGCTGACCCACCTAGAATCAACATCGACAGCAGAAACCGGTTTACGCATGACGACATGCACTTTCCGATGCTCCTTCTGCGGCCGACCACGCAAGGGTGAAGGAAAACTATGAAGTCGCTCCCCCGGCGGATGGCATTTGTTGCCTCCGCAGGAATCCTGTCCATGTTCATGTTTGCACCCCCTGCGCTGGCGACCGGCCCGGTGAACATTCCCCCGGGCGAATTCGTCCTGGACCAGGCCAACGCCCTGGGTTCGGATGCCTCAGAGGTCGAAGCCGCGGTGAAGCAGCTCCAGCGAGACACCGGCCAGTCACTCTTCGTCATCTACGTCGATTCCTTCTCCAGCCCCTCCGATCCCACGGCCTGGGTGCAGCAGGTCGCCCAGTCCAAGAACATGGGCACCAGCGACACGGTACTGGCCGTTGCCGTGGAGACGCGCAACGCCAAGTTCGTATCCAACGACAACAGCGAACTGCACGAATTCGACCAAGACATCTTCAATAAGATGGTCAAGCCCGAGCTGTCCGACCAAGAGTGGGCCGCCGCGGCACTGGGTGCCGTCACCGGCATCCAGAACGTCTCCGAAGGTAAGAGCCCCACCGGCGGCGAGGCTTCCTCCGGTTCCGACTCCTCGGATTCCTCCGGCGGCGGGGCCGGCTGGCTGCTGGTCGGCGGCGTGGTACTCGCCGGCGGTGCCACCGCCTGGGCCCTGACCCGTCGCAAGAAGCTCCCGGACTACGTCCCACCGGTGGCCACTGGCCCGGATGGCAAGCCCCTGGACCCGCTGGCTTCACTGAGCATCCCGGAACTGCGCACCCAGGCCGGCAGCCTGCTGATTGCCGCCGACGACGCGATCCGCTCCTCCGAACAAGAGGTCGGCTTCGCTCAGGCACAGTACGGCGAGGAAGCGGTCAAGCCCTTCGCCGAGGACATTGAGACCGCCAAGACCCACATGAATGAGTCCTTCAAGCTGCAGCAGCAACTCGACGACCACATCCCGGACACCGAGGAAGAGCAGCGCTCCTGGCTCGGGGAGATCATTCGCCGCTGTGAGGCGGTCAACGAGACCCTCGAGACGCACACCGAGGAGTTCGCCTCGCTGCGCGAGCTGGAAAAGAATGCCCCGGAAGCCGCTGCGGCCCTGAAGACCCAGATCGATCCGCTGCGCCAGCGTGTCGGCTCGGTCCAGGCCCAATTGACCGAGCTCGGCGCCCGCTACACCGAGAGCGCCTTGAATCAGGTCAAGGGCAACATCGCCGAGGCCACCGACCGGCTGGACTTCGCCAATACCGCGGTGCTCACCGCCGAGGCGAAGATCGCCGAAGCCAACACCGCAGAGGCCGCCGTGGCGGTCCGTGCCGGGGAAGACGCGGTGCACCAGGCCACGGTCTTGCTCGACGCCGTAGCGCACGCCAGCGCCGATCTAGACAAGGCCCGGGCCGATCTCGAAGCACTGGTCTCCTCGGCAGCCCAGGATCTGGCCCAGGGCCGCGCCCTGGTAGCCAACGGTTCCAACCCGGAACTTGCCGGTCCCGTCGCGGCCCTGGAGACAGCGCTGTCCTCGGTCCAGGCCCAGGTCAGCGGCGGCAAGGTGGATCCGGCAGCCTTGCTGACCGAGGTCGATGCGGGCCTGCGTCCGCTCAATGAGCAGCTGAACCAGATCCGCGATGCACAAGAACGCAACCGTCGCGCCGCGGACCAGCTGCAATCGGCACTGCGCACCGCCCAGATGAAAATCAGCGGTACCGACGACTTCATTCGCGCCCGGCGCGGCGGCGTCGGCTCCAGGGCACGCACCCGGCTGGCCGAGGCCAAACGCAACCTCGACGAGGCCCTGCGCATGGCTTCCTCCGACCCGCTCAACGCACTGGCCTTTGCCGAGCATGCCTCGGCCCTTGCCGATCAGGCCGCTCGCGAGGCGGAGAGCGATGTGGACGGTTTCGGCGGAGGCATGGGCGGAGGGTTCGGTGGCGGTAGCGGCGGCGGCGGGCTCGGCGGCGCCATCCTCGGCGGCATCCTCATCGACTCGATCCTGCGCGGCGGCTCAAACTCCGGGGGCTCCGGCGGCATCTTTGGCGGAGGCGGCTTCGGCGGCTTCGGCGGCGGTGGAGGTGGCGGCTTCGGTGGCGGCGGTGGTGGCGGCTTCGGAGGCGGAGCCGGCGGCAACTTCTAACCAAATCAATCCATCCACGGCACCAGCTGCGTGCCGTACCTAGATTTCAGTACCGTGCTTCCGGCCCACGGAAACGCGTCAACAGATGCTCGATAAGTCAGTCAACGAAAGGTCTCACCGTGGCAAAGCAGTCTATTTTTGGTCGTGTCTCCCAGCTGGCCAAGGCCAACATCAACGCCATGCTCGACTCTGCGGAGGATCCGCAGAAGATGCTCGACCAGATGGTCCGTGACTACACCGATAACATCGCCGAAGCAGAAACCGCGGTGGCGCAGACCATCGGCAACCTGCGCATGATCGAAGAGGACTACACGGAGGATAAGCAAGCCAGCGCCGATTGGGGCAACAAAGCTCTGGCCGCTTCGGGCAAGGCCGACGAGTTCCGTGCTTCAGGGGACACGGCAAACGCCGACAAGTTCGATTCGCTGGCCAAGGTAGCCATTCAGCGACAGATGCAGTCCGAGTCGGAGGCAAAGTCCGCCGAACCGAGTATCAGCTCGCAGCGCGAGATCGTGGAGAAGCTGAAGACCGGCCTGGATGCGATGAAGTCCAAGCGCCATGAACTGGTTTCTAAGCGCGACGAGCTGGTGGCCCGCGCCAAGTCGGCCCAGGCCCAGAACCAGGTGCAGGAGGCCGTGAAGGCCATCGACTTCATGGATCCCACCAGCGAGGTCAGCCGCTTCGAGGAAAAGATCCGTCGCGAAGAAGCCCGCGTGCGCGGCGCCGCCGAGCTGGCATCTTCGTCGCTCGACGCCCAGTTCAACTCGCTCGAGGACTTGGGCGAGCAGACCGAGATCGAGGCCCGCCTGGCCGCTCTGAAGGGGCCCAAGAGCGCCCCGTCGATCACCACTGGCGCAGACGAGTAGCCAGCCGCACCACCACCGCTTGCGGGCAGCCACCGGCCTCCCGCAAGCACGGGACGGACCTGAGAACCTGCAGTGAAGTATTTCTGCGGTTCGCGGGTCCGTTTCGCTTTTCCCCCACGCCCCGTACACGCGCTCCCCCACCGATGCCATGCGCGGACTTCCTGCACCCGTCGAGGATTCCCCAGGGGCCGATGGATGCTCCCCGGGACAGCCCGCAGCAGGGTTATCCACAGATTTCTCTACCCTCTGGCATCGTTAGGGGCAGGTCGGCCATGCTGTATGTCATGAACACCGAGCAGTTCCCCCAGAGCTCGGGTCTTGGCCGTGCACACACCGGTCGGAATCCGAAGCCCGGCCGTCAGCGGTCCCGGGCCGATCTGTTGCGCAAGCTGCTCGATGCCGAAGAATTCTTCATCTCCGCCACCACCGAACTTGCCGCCGAGACCACATCTCCCACCGAGGCCGCAACCCTGGCCTTGATCGTCGAGTTGGCCCACCGCCGCACCGCCTACGCCCAGGTGCTCGTGGCCCAGGGCGCCCAACGCACCCTGGCGCACGAATTGCCGATCCAGACCATGGAGGAGCTCACCGCGGTGATCGCTGATCCCGCACCGTTCATGCGCGGAGACACCCTGCTGCCGGAAGACCCGCCCGTCCCACCGACCGGGCGCCTGCCCCACCGGGACACCGCCGACTTCCTGCAACACCTGCTGGGCATCAGCTATTTTGAGGCCCGGGACCGGGTCAAGGCCACCACCGCGCTGCTCAAGCACGTCGATGAACATGGAATCAAGCACCCCGCGCGCTACCCGGAGCTGTCGACGGATGCGCAAGCAGGAACCATCGATCCCAAGCACGTGATGCAGGCGGCCAGAAAGCTGGACAAGGTCGCCCCGGTGATCAAGAAGCAACCCGAGGCCAAACAACTCTCCACGTCCCTGCAGGAGAAGGTCCGGGAATCCTTGAAGACCCAGGGCCCGCAAGCCACCGGCAAGCTGATCACTGCGTGGCAGCAGTCCTTAGAGCAGAGCTCCCCCGGGGAGCCCACTGCCGAGGAGATCAGCGCGAAGACCGGAATCCTTCTGACCCGCCGCACCGAACACTTCTCGTACTTCAGCCTGTGCATGCTCAACGTGGAAGCTGAAATCTTCCTGTCACACTTCGCCGCTGCCGACAATGCGCGGACCACCGCCGGCAACCGGGATACCTTGGGCCGTAACGCCGCGACCGGTTCCAACGGCGCCCCCGCCTCGGATGGCCAGAGAATGGAACCAACCACGGCTCCGCCAATTCCTCAGTGGGCTGCCAACCCGGACACCCCGGAGGCTGAACGTCCGCGCGCGGTCTACACGGATGTGGGAACGGCGGCCGGCGCAAAACCTGCAGCCCAACCGGGTACGGTGCCTGCGGAAACTAACACCGTGACGTTGGAGGACGAAGCCTTCGGGCCAGTCGACGGATTGACGCCCGCCCGCAGACACCTGCAATCCATCCTCAACGCTTTACGGCACATCAGCGGTAGCGCCAACGGCGCTACCGCTATCGCCAAGGCAACACTCGTCGTCCATTGCCAGCTCGAAACACTTCTGGGGCTTGCCCAACGGGCAGGAATCAGTGCACACGGCCTGGAAGTCAGTGTTGGAGAGCTCAGACGACTGTTATGCGACGCAGGTGTGATTCCCATGGTGTTCAATGGCAAAAGCCAAATCCTCGACCTCGGTCGTGAACAACGATTTGTACCCGACTACCTCCGATTAGCAATCCTGGCCAGGGACGGAGGATGCCTGGTCCCTGGTTGCACCGTACCTCCGGAGCATTGCGAGATCTGTCATGTCGACTCATGGCAAGACGGAGGGGTGACAAGTGCGGAAAACGCCGGCCCGGGGTGTAGCGCGCACCACCATGATTTCCATTCGGGAAAAATCACGTTGGTTCGAGATGTCGATGGTCTGCCGGCGGTCTTGTTGCCGAAGTATCTGGACCCGGAGCAGCTTCCGCGTCGCAATGATTATTGGCAACACGCTCGCCAAACCAAGCCCACGTTGTTCTAGTGCTCGGATTCTGCGATCTGCCCAAAATCCCGTCTGTTTCAGGACGCAAGAAAGGCCCTACAGTTCCGGAGAACTGTAGGGCCTTCATTGTGGAGATGGGGAGAATTGAACTCCCGTCCGATGTGGTGTTGCCAGGTCTTCTCCGGGCGCAGTTTGCGTTGGATTTTCTCTGCCCCAGCCGTCATGCAAACAAGCGGCTGATCCAGGCACAGTTACCTAAATTATGCAGGTCGTTCCGGTAACACTAACTTCCCGCAGTGGCTATCTAAATGACGTTAGGAACAGGGGCGATAGCATCCCCTGGCTAACGGACTACTCTGGCTGCTTAGGCAGCGAGAGCGAAGTCAGTGCGCTTTGAGTCGGCACTTATTGTTTTGCAAAGAGCGTTTACGAGATAACTTTGCATCCTCGGCCCGCTTCACTTGTCGCGACTCACACCGTCGAAACCGATCATCCCCGTATTTTGTTGTCAACGGGCAACTTGCGTTGCCCCAACCACGCAGATTAACCGCGCATATCTAGTCTAGCGCACATTCACGCCAAGTCTATTCCCCGGGCCTCAAATATTTACTCCTGAACCCCGCGGTTCCGCTCTCTCATGGAGCGCAGTGCTTCCCTGTTGTCCTGCTTTTCACGCAGTGTCTGGCGCTTGTCGTATTCCCTCTTGCCCCGTGCAACGCCGATCTCGACTTTTGCGCGACCGTTCTTGAAATACAAGCTCAGTGGCACGATGGTCAGGCCAGCTTCGTTGATCTTTCGTTCGATCTTTAGAAGTTCCTGCCGGTGTAGCAAAAGCTTGCGGCGTCGGCGCGCTGCATGATTCGTCCATGAACCGTTGAGGTACTCCGGGATGTAAACATGCTCGAGGTACAGCTCATTGCGGTAAAACTGGCCGAACCCATCGACTAGAGAGGCCTTACCTTCACGCAGCGACTTCACTTCGGTCCCGCTGAGCACCATGCCAGCCTCGTAAGTATCGAGGATCTCATAGTCGTGGCGAGCCTTGCGGTTGCTGGCAATGATCCGCTCTTGCGGGTCTTTCTTAGCCATGGTGGCAATTCCTCTCCGCAAATGGTTTCTTCACTTGGCGAGCTTATAGCTTACCGCTAGAGAAGTCCCAATGGGTTCACGGCCGCACCATTGATAATCGTTTCAAAGTGCATGTGGCAGCCGGTGGAGTTGCCGGTGGTTCCGACATAACCGACAACCTGCCCCTGCTTGACGTGTTGGCCGACATTGACCACGACACGCTGCATGTGGTGGTAGTTCGTCGCAAGGGCCTTGCCCTTGACCACTCCATGGCTGACGGTGACCTTGTTACCGGAGGAACCTCCCCAACCAGCCATCCAGACTTCGCCGTCCGCCGAAGCCTTCACCGGCGACCCGCATTGTCCGCCGAACCCCCAGTCGACACCAGCGTGGACGTAACCACCGCGACCACCGTAGTCAATAGTTCCGGCAGGCGTTGGGCGCCACCCAAAGCCGGAGGTCTGTCGCCCACCGCTTACGGGCCGAATCAGCCCCCACGAGCTTCGCTCCTGCGGCGCTGCCTGCGGTGCCGGCGCCACGTACTTGGGTTTGACGTAGGAGTTCTTCTTCTTCTGTCGTGCGGCCTCTTCCCTGGCTTCCTTGGCCCGGGCGGCTTCCTCACGCTCCCACTTAGCTTTTTCTTCGGCAATTCGTTTGCGTTCGGCAGCCGCTGCCTTGGCCTTGCGCTCGGCTTCCTCACGGATCAGCCGTTCCTGGCGTTCCTTGATCTGACCATTGATCTGGACCTGTTCAGCCTCTTTCACCCGAAGCTTTTCCTGAATCCGCGGACGCTGGGCCAAGAGCTCGGCACTGAGTGCGTCCGTTTGGGAAATGATGCCGTCAAGCGACTGCTTCTTTTCCTCGGCGTCATCGCGGGCGACTTGCTCGCGGACCAGGGCAGCATCTGCTGCCGACTTGAGGTCGGTGATTTCTTCTTCCACGGCAGCAAGTCGCAGTTGCGCATTGGCATCGGTGGCGGACTGCTCAGAGAGGGAATCAAGCGCTGCGTTTTGTGAGCGCATGGCCTGATCGGCCAAATCCATTCCGGCCGCCAAGTTTCCGTCGGCGCTGGCGTTCAGCAGCAAGGAAAGATCGGAAGAAACACCGCCGCGTTTGTAGGCTTCCGTCGCGATCTGGCCGATGATCTGTTTGGAATCTTCCAGCTTCACCTTGCCTTCGGCAATCTTGACGTTCAGCTGGTCACGGGTTTCGCGGGCCACCTGGACGCGTCGGGCCAAATCCGCTGCTTCATCGGCTGCTCTGCTCACACGACCTTGTGCATCTGCCAGGGCCTGTTCCGCCGCTGGCAGTTGTGCCTGCAAGCCGCGAAGCTTCGAATCGGTTTCCTTGATGTCATCGTCAAGGACTTCCATGTCTTCATTCAGGTGATCAAGGTTTTGCTCAACCTCGATCTTTCGGTCATCTAGCTCGTCGGCGTGGGCACCGACGCCTCCGGAAACCAGAAGTGCGATCGTAAGCGCACCCACAGCCCCTGAACGCGCCATTCGGCACCATACTGCTTTGGCTAACATAAGTGTCCTTTGAATTCCCGTGAAAACGTATTTTGCATGAAGAAGCGACGCACTAAACCTTCAAGTAGCGTCGCAAGGTTACCAACGACGATACACCAGCCAAAACCACACCCAGCAAGATTAGCCACGGCGCGACAATGAGTACTTCACCCGTGGAGATGAAGGCGGTGTCCTTATATTCGATAGCCAGCTTTTCATCGACTAAGAATCTGACGGCCGCCCACAGCACTCCTGAAGCCAACAGCGCTCCAACGAGCGCAGCAATGATCCCTTCGAGGACGAAGGGGAGCTGAAGCGACGATTTGGAGGCGCCCACCAAGCGCATGATCCCGGTCTCTCTGCGGCGCAGATACGCAGATAGACGGATGGTGGTGCCGACAAGCAACACGGCACACAAGATCATCACCCCTGCGATTCCGATGGCTACAAAGGAGGCGATATTGATGATCGAGAAGATCTTTTCCAACAGTTCCCGTTGGTCAACCACGACGTCCACACCGTCCGTGGACGAGAACAGTTCCTTGATGATCTGATACTTTTCCGGATCGACCAGCGAAACACGGAATGATTCGGGCAGCTGCTCCGCAGTCACGGTTTCGCTCATCGAAGAGTTTTCAAACTGTTCTTGGAAGTGAGCGAGTGCCTGTTCTTTGGACTCATATTCGAAGTTATCCACGTAGGGCTTGACGGCGGAGGAGCCGAGCATCGACTCGATTTCGCCTCGCTGACCTTCAGTTACGGCGCCCTCGGTGCAGTTGGAGCTCTCATTGTGTTCACCGCAAAGATAGATGGCTACTTGGACCTTGTCGTACCAGTAGCCCTTCATCTGGGTGATCTGCATTTGCATGAGGGCGGCTGTGCCCACAAAGGTCAAAGAGATGAAGGTAACCAACACCACGGATACCACCATGGAGAGGTTTCGGCGGAGGCCAGTGCCTACTTCGCCGAGAATGAATCCTAGTTTCATGGCATGTCATCCTCAGTGTCAAACGGTGCAAAGGCCTGGCTGCCGGCCGGTGGTTTTTGCCACGTCCCGTGATTCGCCTGGCGCAATTCGCGCGTGCCGTCCTGATTGATCACGGGGATCATCGAGGTGTACTCGCCGGCGACTTCGTCGCGCATGATTTTTCCGAGGGACAGTTCGACAACACGACGCCGCATGGAGTTCACGATGCCGTCATCGTGGGTGGCCATCAGCACCGTGGTGCCGTTTTGGTTGATCCGGTCCAGGACGTTCATGATTCCGACGCTTGTCGCCGGGTCAAGGTTTCCTGTAGGTTCATCGGCCAACAGAATCTGGGGTTTATTGGCAATGGCACGGGCGATGGCCACACGTTGCTGTTCTCCGCCAGAGAGCTCATCTGGCTGGCGTTTTTCCTTGCCCTCGAGCCCCACAAGCTTGAGTACTTGGGGAACGTGGTCACGGATGGCGCTGCGGCTCTCCCCCACCACCTGCATGGCAAAAGCTACGTTTTCAAAAACGTTCTTTTGCGGCAGGAGACGGAAGTCTTGGAACACCACGCCGATGCCTCGACGCAGTTTCGGCACGCGCCATGACGGGATACGTGCAACGTTTTGTCCGGCGACGTGCACCGAACCGCCCGTCGCGACGATTTCGCGCAGGATCAACCGAAGGAACGTGGATTTACCGGACCCTGAAGCACCCACAAGAAACGCAAAGTCACCGCGGTCAATCTCAATGGTTACGTCATCGAGGCCAGGGCGCGCATTTTCCGAACCAAGGCGTGACTTTTGGTCATAGACCATCGTGACGTTTTCGAATCTAATCATCGCAGCTCTGCCCGCGGGATCGCCGGTGCATGATCCAGGCACGGGACTTTGTTGTGGGAAGTTGCAAAGCCAGCCCTTGAACTCTATCCGTCCCGGTGCCGCACATCCGGCACAAAAAGTGGGTGTGTCATGATTCTGTGAGCGAGGTGAGTGTCCGCTATGTGGTCCCGCTTGACCGTACAACGCACGGAAATGACACAATTAACGCGGCGACCACTTCCGGTGGTGACCATCGTCGGACTGCCAGCGACACGGGCCCACCACTTCAGGTGAGCATCTGGCCCCGAGCGTTTGGCAGAGCAAAAGTTCGGCTTTCGTCGTCGCCACAAAATTCGCCAGTAGCTAGGAAAGCTAGGGGCCGCCATTGCTGAAACGAGCACCTCGGTGATGACCATGGATCATCAGTAACCACCGACATGATGGTTGCCAGCAGTGTAAACAAAAAAGGGGCCAGGCACACATCTGAAATGTGTTCCTGACCCCTGAAGCAGTGCAGTCTAGGCTTGCGGGCGACGCTGCCCGGCGCGCCAACGGATCCCTGCATCGATGAAGTCATCGAGATCACCGTCGAGCACAGCCGAGGTGTTCCCGACCTCGTGCTCCGTACGCAGGTCCTTGACCATCTGATACGGATTCAAAACATAAGAACGCATTTGATCGCCCCAAGAAGCTTTCACGTCCCCTGCCATCTGCTTCTTTTGTGCGTCCTGCTCAGCCTTTTTCTGCAACAGCAGCCGGGACTGCAAGACGCGAAGTGCCGCCGCACGGTTCTGGATCTGCGACTTCTCGTTCTGCATCGACACCACGATTCCGGTGGGAATGTGGGTCATGCGCACCGCGGAGTCTGTGGTGTTCACTGATTGTCCGCCCGGGCCCGAGGAACGGAACACATCAACCTTGATCTCGTTTTCCGGGATCTCGATGGAGTCGGTCTGTTCGATCAGCGGGATGACTTCGACAGCCGCAAATGAGGTCTGGCGGCGTCCCTGGTTGTCGAACGGGGAGATCCGCACGAGGCGGTGGGTGCCCGCTTCGACCGACAAGGTGCCGAAGGCATAGGGTGAGTTGACCTCGAAGGTGGCCGACTTCAGGCCAGCTTCCTCCGCATAGGACGTGTCCATGACGCGGGTCGGATGGCCGTGTTTCTCAGCCCAGCGCAGGTACATACGCATGAGCATCTCAGCGAAGTCCGCGGCGTCGATGCCACCGGCGCCGGCGCGGATGGTGACCACGGCCTCTCGAGAATCGAATTCGCCGGAGAGCAGGGTGACAACTTCCAAATTCGCCAAGGCCTTGCGCACGGACTTAAGCTCAGTCTCCGCTTCGGCCATGGAGTCAGCGTCGCCTTCCATTTCCCCCAACTCGACCAAGACCTCTAGGTCGTCGATACGGTCATGAATGCTCATCAGGCGTTCCAGTTCCGACTGGCGGTGCGAAAGCTTGGAGGTGACCACCTGTGCGGCGGCCGGGTTATCCCAAAGATCGGGCATTCCAGCTTCCTCGGAGAGCATTGCGATGTCGGTGCGGATGCGCGGAACATCGGAAACCTCTTCAATGGAGGCATAGGTGGAGCGCAGGGATTTAATTTCGGCAGAAAAGTCAGTTGAAGCCATGGTGGTTCCAGCCTACGACATATATGGGGCACGCCACGCGTCGGATCACGGGTACCGTCTCGATATCCGCCGCCCGGGAACTGCCAGCAGGTCGGTGCCACACGCGCGGCATTGCCAACGCTGACCGTCGGCGAGCGCCACAGACCGGATACGTCCGGGGCGTCGAAGAGCTGCTCGGTTTGGGCAGGATCCCGTTTAACGGATCATCGCGAAAGCAAGGTGCGGGCGTAGGCATCGACTTGGATGGGAACCCCGCGCGGAACTACCCAGCCGATGATCGGTGGGTGCACGACCGCCCCGAGCCGGACATGCGCCGTCACCGAATCGCCTGCCACCCCTGCACTGATGATGTGAAGCCCCGTGATCCCTGCATGGGCGTTGGTGTCGGACAGGTATTTTTCCGCGGCGTGCCTGACCTCGGCTGGTTGCAAGCGGATCGTGGCAATCTCGTCCCCGCCGGCAGTGAGTTCGAAGTTGTCGGCCGCCGCGGCAACGGCTCCGTCGGCCAGCGACAAGAGCTTGTGGGCCGAGATATTCACTGCTGTGGCCGCGAACACGACGCTGATGGCCAGCAGCGACACCGCGATCAGCCCGATGATCAGTACCATTGACTGGCCAGTTTCTTCAGCGCTGACGGGCCGTTTTTCCATTTGAGCTCTCCGGCCTTGGTAGTGGGAATGTGTCGGGTCGTGTTCGGTGATGTTCGCCCTGGATCTAGCCATATAGATCGACCCTCTGGGTTGCATCGGAGCCGACGGTGCCGGTGCGCCAGCTCCACCCCTGCGGCAGCAGCGGCAGGACGGTGTCGATCGACACGTGGACCGTCACGGTGCTGCCCGGTGAGAGGCAGGTACCGCGGCAGCTGTAGCTGAAGTGCGCTCGACCGGCATCCAGCTGCATACTTGCCGCTGCCCGCTGGACCGCGTCTGTGGCCCGGGCCCGGCCCTCTCCTTCGCTTTCGGCGGTCACGAAGACCTTGGCGGCGTGGTCGGCCGCGCCCACGGCCGCATAGCTCGCCGCCTGGATCTGCGCTGCACCAACCACTAGATAAACCAGTGGGACCAACAGCAGGACCACCAGAAAGATGAATTCGATCATGGAGGACCCCGCTTGGTTCACCGGCTCGGCGGGGCGTGGGGGCTTAGCCATAGCGCACCGACTCCCCATGGACCACAAATTCGCCGACAAACGGGACCATGCCGAAGACCGGTACCGCGGCGCGCACCGTGATGCGCACTCCTGGGGTTCCGCCGACGCTGATCGAGGTCGCTTGGACGTTGGATGCGAAGCCATCGCTAAGCGCACCGCGGATCAGCTCGCGGGTGCGTTGGACTCCGTCCGCGGGTCCCCGGTCGGCCAGCGTTCCATATCTGGCCCCGGAGGCCGCTGCATCCATGAGCGTATTGCGCACATGCAGGGCGAAGGCTAACTGCAGAATTCCTAAGAACACGGCGATGATCAGCGCGGAGACCATCACAAATTCGGCGACGGCCGAACCCCGCTGATCATCGACCTTGATGCGCCGCCAGAGTGGGCGATGCCTGAACATAGCCGCGGGTCAGCCCATCCCCGCGACCCGGTCGATCGCTTGGTTGAACAGTTCCTCCAGCCGGGGCCCGGCGATTGCCAGCAGGGCCGCGACTAAGAGCGCACTCATTAGAGTGATCATGACCCAACCAGGAACGTCCCCGCGTTCGTTGCGCTTGATGCGCCCTGCTAGGTTTATCGTGCAGTTCCCGATCCAGATGCCCGCCCCCAGGAACAACAACTCAATCTGCCGTTTGATCCTCATAATTCCTTCTCCTTGTTGGTTTACCCGCCCGACGTTGGTCCGGCGCACGTGACGTGTGTGAGTGCTGTGTTGAAGTCCTACTTCGTCCGGCCCTCCCCTCCCGCGGGCCAAGGTGTGTTGTGGTGTAGCCTCCTCGTTAGTAGTTCATGTCGATCAGCGCCAGCCCCGGGAACACCGAAAAAACGATGGTCAAGGGGAGGATGCCGAAAACTATGGGAATCATCATGCCTATTTCTTTTTTGCCGGCGGTTTCCATCAGTTCGCGTTTGGCAGCGTCACGCACGTCTTGGGCTTGAGCGCGCATCACCGCGGCAATCGGAGTACCCCGTTCGCTGGCCACCGTGATTGCGTCGACGAACCGGGTCATGGCCGTCAGCTGAATACGGTCAGCCATCTCCGCCAGCGCGTCGGCCAACGTGGCTCCGGCGCGCACATAGGCCAGTGTCAACGTGAATTCTTCGCTCAGCGCCCCCTTGGACGTGCGCGCTACTCGTTCGATGGAGCCAACGGTGCTTTCCCCAGCGGCAACGGCCAAGGCCATGAGTTCGGCGATCGTGGGGAATTGGTTCAGGATCCGCTTGCTGCGCCGGGTGGTCTGCTCCCCCAAGTACCAGTCGCGCAGCAGATAGCCACCGACAGCACAGAAAATCAGCACGAGGAACGCGAACATCGGATTGAACCGCCCGGCCGCGAGGTTGGCAGCGAGCAACGCTGCCCCGACCAAGGTCAACGCCGCCGACCACAGCAGCTGCTGGGCGCGGAAGTCAAGCACGCTGATCCCCAACCCCGCTCGGGCCAGCCTCCTGCCCATGGCTTCATTGCTGGGGTTCAGCCGCTGCGAGAACCGTGCAACATCGGCCAGCATGGGCGCGAGTATGCGACCCAGCGGCCCGAAGGGGGTCTGCGCGGCCAACGGTTCGGCGAGCATGCGTGAGCCGGACCTGCCGGCTCGCAGGTGCGGGGCCACACGCTGGGCGAAGGTGACCGGGCGCATCGCCGGGATCCGCACGAGCACCAGCCACAAACCGCTGCCCAGTGCCACACCCAGAACCAGCGACAGGATCATCGTGGTGCTCATCGGAACACCCGTTCTTCCTCGGGCAGCCTGCCGATGCGCATCATCGTCCGATAACAGATGAACGAGACCACCAAGCCTCCGATGAGCACCAGCATGCCGCTGAACGAGGTGTAGGCGATCACCGCCGCCGGTTGCCCGGCCAGCAGAAGCAGAATCACCCAGGGAGCACCGATGGCCAGCCGGGCTGCGGACACCGTCCAGGACTGCCGCGCTTCCAACTCCCCGCGGGTCCGGGCCGAGTCGCGCAGGAAGGAGCTGAGGGTACCGAGCATTTCGCCTAAGTCCGTGCCGCCGACCTCGCGGGTGATGCGCAGCGCCTCAACGATCTTGTCGGCCACCGGGTCGGCCAGACGTTTGGCGAGCCCCTCAAGCGAATCGTTGAAACGTGCGGTGGCACGGTAGTCCAGACCGAAGTCGGAGAAGGCCGGACGCAGGGCTTCGGGCCCTTGTGCCCCCAGCTGAGTCAGGGCCTCGGGCAGCGACATCCCTGCGCGAATCGCAGAGCGCAGGTGGTCCACTACGTCAGGCCATTGCTCCCGGAGGTTGGCCGCACGCTTGTTTCCCTGGTGGCGCACCAGCATCCAAGGCGCACCGGCACCGAACCCGGCAAAGGTCAGCGCAATTAGCGGGGCACCGGTGAGGATCAGTACCACGAGTCCGACGATGACCGCGGAGGTGATCGATGCGGTGATGAATCCGCCGCGGGTGACCTTGTCCAGCCCGGCATGAAGCAGCAGGGTTTCGATGCGGCCGTTGGAGGTCTTGATCCCGTGGCCCGGCACCGAGGTGAAGGCCCGGAACACCAAGAGCAGCCCGAAGCCGAGGGTGAGACCTAGGAAGATGCTCATGCCACCAGCCGTCCCAGTTCGGCCACGTCGATTCCTGCTTCGAGGAGCTTCTGGTGGGCAAGGTCCGCCGTTGGAGCCAGCACCAGCTCCCCCTCGTGATGTTCGAACAGTGTGGTGGTCTCGATGGCCCCGTTTTCCACCCGGCGCCCCAGCGCCAGGATTTCCCCGATGAACCGCTGTCCTGCGGCATCGCGTCGGCAGTGCACCACCAGGTCGAGGCACGCTGCCACCGTGGGAACCACAAATGCCGCGGAAATATTTTCACCGGCGAGCAACGGCAACGTGCAGATCTTGGTCACGGCATCGTGCGCGGAGTTCGCGTGCACCGTCGCCAAACCGGGGATGCCCGAATTCAGGGCGATGAGCATGTCCAAGGCTTCGGCTTCGCGCACCTCCCCGATGATCAGGCGGTCAGGGCGCATCCGCAGCGCTTCTTTGACCAGCCGGCGCATGTTGATCTCCCCGTGGCCCTCCAAGTTTTGCTGCCGGGTCTGCAGGCCCACCACATCGCGCAGATTGATCTTGAGTTCGAAGATCTCCTCGATGGTCACCACGCGTTCGCGGCTGCCGATGGAGGAGGCCAAGCAATTGAGCATCGTGGTCTTCCCGGCCTGGGTGGCCCCGGAGACCAACACGTTAAGCCCGGCGCCAACCGCGACATCCAGATAGTAGGCGGCCTGCCGGGACAGCGAGCCGAGCTCCACCAGGTGCTGCAGGCGACTGGCCCGGGCGATGAATTTGCGGATGTTCACCGCCCAATGCTTGCGGGTGATGTCGGGGATGACCACGTGCAACCGGGAACCGTCGGACAGCTGACAGTCGACGAACGGTTGGGAAAGGTCAAGACGTCGGCCCGAAGACTTGAGCATCCGTTCCACCAGGGCCGGGACCTCGGCTTCCGGAAGCCGAATAGAGGTCAGCTCCGAGGTCCCGCCGCGAGCGCAAAAGACCTGGTCGGGGCCGTTGAGCCAAATTTCTTCGACGTCGGGGTCATCGAGCAGGGGCTGCAGTGCACCAAGCCCGGCGACGGCATCCATGATCCGGCGGCGGGCCAGACCGAGCTCCCCCAAGGCCGGCAGCACACCGAGCAGCGAGCGTTCGTCGTAATCGTGGACCACCTCGTCCACTAGGCGGCGGACCTCACCGAGTTGCGTGGCCGGGTCAAGCCCGTTCCTGCGGATGAGTTCGCGTACCTCAACCTCAATTATCGCCAGTCCGTCGGCCATCGTAGGTCCCCGCCCCATGTACGGCTCCCGGGTCTGGCCGGGGCCGTGCCGTTCGCCGTCGCGTGCGCAGCAGATGCAAGTTGCGCAGATGGAAGGTCGTGCTGGGGCCCTCGTGGTTTCAGGCTAGCGGCATATCTAGTTATTTTCGTGTCGCAATACCGCGACCATACGCCCGTGTTGCCAGCGCTTCAAGGCTCGGAGAGGTTCTGTGGATAAACGGCGCCGGTGCCGGCACGCGGGTCCACAGCCGGAACCCGTGGCGACATGCGACGACCCGAAAATCCCTAGATTGGGACGAGGAATCCGTGCCGATATCGTCCCATCTATCCCTCTGATGGGTCGACGGTGCGCAGGACAAACAAACGGGCTTGGTCCACCGAGCGCAAAGACGCGCCCGGCGGACCAGGCCCGAGGCAGGCAGAACATGGGCCACGGATTATTCATCCGGTTGTCATCGCCCTCGCTGGGCCACGCGGTGCTCCTTGAAGTGGAGGCCGCCGAGCCGGTCAGCGGGGCCGGTCTGGCCGCGGCGTTGGCTAGGCATTGGCCCGGACAGCACTGGTTTTCCGGGACCGTCGCGCTGGAATCCATGGCGCGGCTTCCCCTGCAGGGTCGGTTGCTGTTGGGTGATGCGCCGATGGGTGAGGGCTCCGGGTCGCAGACGGTCAACGGGGTAGATCCTGCCGTGCTGGTGGTCTTGCGCGGCCCGGACCCCGGCGGACGGCTTCCGCTGCACCGCGGGGTGTGGGCGCTGGGCCGCGGCGACGTCGATCTGCCCATTGGTGACCTGTTGCTCTCACGCCGTCACGCGCTGGTGCGTGTTGATGGCACCTCCATCGTGCTCAGTGACGAGGGTTCGGCCAACGGACTGTGGTTCGCCCGGACGCCCATCGTGCATCGCCGTCTGCTCATTGGTGACGTCTTTGGGGCCGGAGAAAGCCTGCTGGGGGTGCTCCCGCCGGCAGGACTCGGGACCGGGCATTCCCGCTGGCCGTGGGACAAGTTGCCGATCGATGCACCGGAGCCCGGAAGCAGGCTGGCCACGATGCTCGTCGGTGCACTGGCACCACTGGGTCTCGGGGTGGGCCTGTTCCTGCTGACGCACAGCGTGTTCTTTCTGGCGTTCTGCGCGTTGTCGGTACTGACCGGTGGCTTGCCGGCGGTGGCGGCGCTGCGCGCCCGAAAGGTATTTCGGCGGGCCTGGGTGCGGGCCACCGTGGCCGATATGAAGCGCCGCGCGGACGGCGCACCGCCGGTGGGTGCGGTGGCTGCCGGGTTGGCGGCATCAGTCGGCGTGGATCCGGCTGGCCTGCCGCCGATGGTGGTCGGGCACGGGAGGCTTGCCGCGTGGTTGTGTACGACTTCCGGTGCCGAACCGCCCGAGGTTAAACCGCGCCGGGTCTCAGGCTCAGCTCTCCGTGCTGGGGCGGGCCGGCGGAGCAACGTGAAGATCGCCGAGGGTGAGGCGACGGCGCCGGGGATGCCGGCCGATGCCGCAACCCCGCCGGAGCCTGGCATCATTGCCGATTCCCCGGTGGCGTTATCACTCGGCGATGGCTCCACGGTGTGGTTTCCGGGGCCGGCGCAGGTATGGGGCCCGGTGCTGCGCGCGGTGCTGGTCCGTTGGCTGCCGCTGCTGAACCAGGGTTCCTTGCGTGTGGTCGTGGTGGGGCCCGCAGGGTTCCTACCGGCCGAGTTCGCGATGCTTCGCGGAGTCCTGGTGCTTGAAGGCGGGCAGCAGATCCCCGCCGACGGCGCACCGACGATCGTGATGGTCCTGCGCACCGACGAGCGCGGCGCCCTTCTGCGGCCCGAACAGGCGGCGGGGCCTGCCGGTGCAACGACGTGGTTATGCTGCGGAGGCCCGGAGCCTGCTCAGCCGGCAGGAATCCGCGTGGACTGCAGCAATCACCGGGTGCTGCTGGAACCCTCCGGGTGCCGGGAGAATCCGTGGCTGCTGCGGGTCCCTGCGGTCGTGGACGCTGCCACCGCAGGTGCCGCGCGCCGGGCCCGGCGCACTGCGCCGCATCAGGAATCCAGCGGGAGCGGGCCACGGGAGCGAGGCCGGGGTGCGGATGCGGGCCAAGGCGCTGGCTCAAGCACAGCCACCACACTGAAGGTGGAGCCCGAGGGAATCAGCCTGCAGGTCCTGGCCCGGGCCATCCAGCGGATCCTCGAGAGCACCGCCCAGACGGCCACCTCCGTCCTTGGCGCGCCGGATGACGACGAGCAAGCGAGCGCCGCAGCGGCATCCGGGTCCACCTTCCCGGCTGCGCTGGCGCTGGTCGGGGACACCGAGGCCGGCCCACTGCGGGTGGATCTGGACGCCGACGGACCACATTTCCTGGTCGCAGGGACCACCGGGTCGGGCAAGTCCGAGTTGCTGCGGTCCTGGGTGCTGGGCCTGGGGTTAGGGCTTGGACCCGACGAACTGGCGTTCATGCTGGTGGACTTTAAGGGCGGAGCGACGCTGGCACCGCTGGCGCCGATGCCGCACGTCCAGCTGTTCGTGTCCGATCTGGATGCGGCGGCCGGCGAGCGGCTGCTGGAGCTGCTGGGTCACGAATTACGCAGGCGTGAGACGTTCCTGGCCCGGCACGCGGCCACCGACCACCGCGACTACCTGCGCTCACGCTCCCCCGAGGATCCTCCGTTGCCCCGGCTGGTGGTGGTCATCGATGAGTTCCGAGTCTTCGCCAGCGAGCTGCCCGATGCCCTGGAACGTGTCATCCACATCGCCACGGTGGGGCGTTCGTTGGGGATCCATTTGGTGTTGAGCACACAGCGGCCGGCCGGCACCGTCAGTGCCCCGTTGCGGGCCAACATCGGCTCGGTGATCGCGTTGCGCACCATCGGGGAGTCCGAATCCAATGACCTGATTGGTTCACCGCTGGCTGCCGGGCTCGATCCGGGGCTTCCGGGCATCGCGTATTTCCGCCATGGCGGAGCTGCCCCGGTGAAGTTCCGGGCCCGAGTCAATGCACGGCCCAGCATCCCCGCCCTGCTCAGGGCTCGCGGTGGCACGCTGGCCCAGGTCCTGTTTACCGAGTTGCTGACGGACGAGGGCGGCGCGGCCGGACGGGACCCGGCAGAGCCCGGGTCGGATGCCGAATTGGCGTCCCAGGTACAACGGGTCATTGGACGCCACCAGAAGATCGAGCCGGCCGGAAACCCGTTCTCCGCGGCGCTTCCCGCACAACTGCCGGGAATTGGGCGGTCAGTGGCCCGGCAGCTGCCGGCCGGCCGGGGCATCGTTGGCTTGCTGGATCGGGTGCAGCTATCCTCGGCCAGCGCCCTGGTCTTTGATCCGCGCGCCACCCCGCGGTTGCTGGCTTGTGGGCTGCCGTCTTCGGGCATCGAGCGGATCCCTGAATTGTTGCTGCATGCGATCAGCCGGGGATCCTTCACCATGCCGGCCTTCCTGCTGGACGGAAACGGGACCCAATCCCGGTTGCGTGGGCATCCGGTGCTGCGCGGTTACTTCGGACCCGGGGACACCTGGCGCATTAACGAGTTGCTGCTGCAGCTGGGCGATCCACGCATCACCGATCCGGTGCTGCTCATCGTCTGTGGCCTCGGTGGCTGGGCCCAGTCGTTGGAAGCCGGAACATTGATGCGGTTGGAGGCGATGCTCACCGTCTTTGCGCGTACCGCCGCCGAGGCCGGGCGTGCGCTGGTGATCTGCGGGGACCGCGAGCTGGCCGGTTCCCGTGCCGCCTCACTGTGCGAGACCCGCTGGTACTTTCCGCGCGGCGCCGGCCCCGAACTGCTCATGGGATGGCCCCGCCTGCGCAGGATCGCCTCGCATGCAGGACGCGGGGTGTTGTTGGGTCCGGACGAACCCGAGCGGGGCACCGAATTCCAGTTGCTTGACGACGCCGCGAGGTTGCCACTGCCCGCGGGCCCGGCACCGGATCATTGGCTGCGCTCCGTACCGCTGCCCGGTGTCCTCCTGCCCGCTGACCTCGACGCGGCCGATTCACACCTGCTTCTGGCCGATTCGATCGAGGGTGGCCTGGCACCGGGCTTGCGGGTGGGGGTCTGCGGACCCGATAACCGGGAGTTCATCTGGTCGCCGGGTCCCTGCGGCATCGTGCTCGGCCATGAGGGGGCGGGGAAGGGTGCATTACTGGCCCATCTGGCGGTGCTGACGGGAAGCGCACCGGGGCACACCGTATACCTGCGGCTGCACGACGAGTTGCCGGTGCAGGCCGAGAACTTCTTGGAGCTGCACCCCGGGGTCGCACGGGTGCTGGTGGAGCGCGCGGATGTGCGTGTGGCTCGTGCCTCGCGGGCCGTGGAGATACTTCTGGGGGCCGGACTACAGGTTGTCCTGAGCGCGGAGCCGGGCCCACGCCTACTCTTTGAACTGGGCCTCACCGCGGCGGTGCGCGACCAACGCTCATTCCTGGTGTTGGATCCGCAGTTCGGGGCCGATTCCGACCCCAGCGGATTGAGGTTTCCTCCGGCCGGCGAAAGCGTCCCGGGGCGGGCGCTGGTGTTGGACCGCGGCACACTGCGCCAAATTCAGTGTGTCGACGGCTTCGCTTCGTGACCTTGCGATGCGCTGTCCGGGTCCGGAGGTCGTTCCTCCAATTCGGTTCAGGAGCTCTCGGATCTCGGCCGGTCGCCCAGGAACGCTGTGGTACGCGGGTCGAAGAGCAGCACCACGATCAGTGCTGCGGGCACTAGCCAGAGCCAGGCCATCGCCGGGTCGGTCTGGAAGTACGGAATGGCCAGGATGATCTGGAAGATCTGCCACATCAGTGCCGCGGCACGGGTCCAGGCCCGGGCACGGAAGAAGTGGTGGGCAACGAGCAGTTGCCAAACGCCGCCGACGATGATCAGCAACAGCATGAAAATCCGCGCGCCCATGCCCAGAGGGCCGGCCTCACCCAGCTGCAGGGCATAGGTGAATGCGTAGGCAAGCACCGCCAAGCCTTCGATGACCAGCAGTGCCGAAATGAAAAGCACCGACATCGGGCGAGGGGTCGCGGAACGGCTGGACTGGGGCATTGGCTGGCTCTTCACCCCCCAAATCTAGTACGGGCCGATGCCTTGGAGCCAAAGCGAGGGCAGCGAAGCTGTGACAAAGCCCCCCCAACAAGTCTAAAAAGACCCTTGTCGCTACGGGGTAAACCTGTTACTCCCGAGGAAAAAGCGGGCCCTTGTGACTAAGCACTCAAGGAAGCGGAGGTATTTGCAACACAGGACCCTTGTTTACGTGAACGTAACATGAAAACCTTGTTAGGCAGTCGTTCGAGTATGTCTTTTACTTGACGCATTGCTTATTGACCGGGTTATTGTTCCGGTCGACCCCCTCACTTTTCCTACCCCCAAGGAGCAACAACAAGCATGGATTGGCGTAGCCGCGCGGCTTGTCTGGACAAGGACCCGGAACTATTTTTCCCGGTAGGGAACACGGGTCCGGCCCTTCTCCAGATCGAAGAAGCCAAGAGTGTCTGCCGGCGGTGCCCCGTTGTGGACACCTGCTTGGCTTGGGCCATCGAGTCCGGCCAAGATGCCGGTGTCTGGGGCGGTATGAGCGAAGACGAGCGTCGGGCGCTGAAGCGTCGGGCAGCAAGGGCCCGTCGGGCCTCCTAGTCTCCACGTGATGTCCCACAGCACATTTTGATGAGGGGTCGGTTCTTGATTGAACCGGCCCCTCATGTGCTGGGCGGGCACCACCTAGGCAAGGCGGGACGAGGCGCAACAAGCCCCCGCCCCGTGTTGCACACTCCCATTACCATCTACCACTGGTTACGATCGATAAGTGACAGCGCCACACACTGACCCCCGCATAGGCACGACTCTCGATGCACGCTATCGACTCGACGCCCGCATCGCCGACGGCGGCATGTCCACCGTCTACCGGGCCATGGACGTGCGCCTGCACCGCACCGTCGCGGTGAAGATCCTGCACGCGCATATGGCCTCGGACCCCGCGGTGCTCGAGCGTTTCGAAGCCGAAGCGATCATCTCCGCCGGTCTGACCCACGACAACATCGTGGGCATCCGCGACCACCATGTCTCGGGATCCACCGCCTACTTGGTGATGGAGTACGTGCGCGGGCTGAACCTGAGCCAATCGCTGAAGTCCCGCGGCCGCTATACCCCGCGCCAGGCGCTGGTGGTGCTCCAAGCGATCTGCACCGGGTTGTCCGTCGCGCACGAGGCAGGCATCGTGCACCGCGACATGAAGCCAGCCAATGTGTTGATTTCCGACGAGGGGCGCATCAAGGTCGCGGACTTCGGGCTGGCTCGCGCGGCCTCCGCCCACACCAATGCCACCAACTTCTTTGGCACCGCCGCCTACATCTCCCCCGAGCTGGCCAAGGGCGATCCGTCCGATGAGCGCAGCGACATCTATGCCGTGGGCATCATCGCCTACGAGCTGCTCACCGGGCGCCAGCCCTTCACCGCGGAGAGCGCCTACGGGCTCGCGTTCAAGCACATCAACGACGACGTCCCGGCGCCCTCGGCCATCGTCCCCGGGCTCTCCAGTGAGCTCGACGAGCTGGTGGCCTATTGCACCAACAAGGATCCGGAGGACCGGCCGCAGAATGCGTCCTTCCTGCTCAGCGATCTGAAGCAGATCCACGATTCGCTTCCGCCGGCCCAGCTAGATCTGGGTTCGGAGATTCTGGGCGGACTCCGCGATCTGATCCCGCCGGCCACCAGCGCGCACACCACCGTGCATGAAGCCCTCGCCCAGGCCCAAGAATACCGCGATTCCGCCGCCGCGCGCAGCGACGGTGCTGAAGATGCTACCCGTGCCTTGGGTGGCCCTGGTCCCGAGGCTGCCGATGAGGACCCGTCCCAAGAGGTGACCCGTGCCCTAGGCGCCGGCGGGGAGCACACCACCGTGCTGCCCGGCGGCGATCACACCCAGGTGTTCGACGGATCCCAGAGCGCAGCGACGGCCGGCGCCAGCCACACCCAGGCGCTGAGTGTGCCCCCGCATCAGCACGCACAGGCCCCGACCTCCGCCCGGCAGGCCAAGAAGCAGGCCAAGGCCGCTGAGCTCGCCTGGCGGAAAGACGCGCAGATTCCCACGCACGAGCTGGCCCCGCGCACTCCGACACGGCGCAAGTGGCTGCTGGGTGTTGGACTGGTGCTGCTGGCAGCACTGATTGCCGCGGTGTCGCTGTTCTTCGGCATGGGTCCCGGAGCGAACATCCAGATTCCGCTGCTCACCGGAAGCACTGCCAGCCAGGCGGTCGGGAAACTGGGAGATGCCGGAGTTCAGGCGGATACTCGCGAAGTGTTTGACGGGAAGATCGAGCGGGGCCTCGTGGTTGGAAGTGAACCTGCCGCCGGGGAAACAATCCGTCGATTTCAAGGTCTGACCCTCCTGGTGTCCAAGGGACCCGAGCTTTTTGCCGTCCCGAATCTGAGCGGCCGCAAGCTGGCCGAGGCCCAGGCCGACCTTAAGACCGCGAACCTTGCCGCCGGAAAGACCAGCACAAAGCACTCCGAAGAGCTCGCCAAGGGCGTGGTGCTCAGCCAAGACCCCGGATCCGGGGAGAAGCTGCGCCGCGGCAGCAAGGTCTCGTTGGTTGTTTCGCTCGGACCGGCCCCCGTCGAGGTGCCCTCGTTGGCAGCGATGAGTGCGAAGCAGGCCGATGCTGCGCTGAAGAAGGTGGGGCTGAAGGGGAAGAACGCCGGCAAGGAATATAGCTCCACGGTGCCCTCCGGGCAGGTCTCATCGCAGAAACCGGCCAGCGGGCAGCTGGAACGCGGGTCAACGGTCGAATATGTTGTTTCCCGCGGTCCGAAGATGATTGAGGTTCCCAGCGTGCAGGGCAGGCAGCTGGCCGAGGCGCGCAAGGAACTTGAGGCGTTGGGCTTCAAGGTCGAGGTCGAGGAGTTCCTCGGCGGGTTCTTCGGCACCGTGCGTTCCCAGTCCCCCGACGGCGGAAGCGCCGAGGAGGGTTCCACGATCAAGCTCGTGGTGGTCTAGGACCGGGCTCCTGCACTTTCATCCTGGGCAAGCCCGGGATAGCTGAAGTTCACGCCGCGGCGCAGAGGAAGCAGAGCAGAAATGCCGAAGGCCGGGTTATTTTCCCAGTAGCTACCGGGGGAAATAACCTGGCCTTCGTACGTATAAACGGGGCTGTGAGCCCTAGCTCTGGATCCCGCGCTTGGCCAAGGCCCCGGAGACCAGGAAGGCCATTTCCAGGGACTGCTTGTGGTTCAGTCGCGGATCGCAGACCGACTCGTAGAGGTCGTCGAACTGTTCCTGGCGGATCGGATCGGCGCCACCGAGGCACTCGGCCACGTCGTCGCCGGTCATTTCCACGTGCAGGCCGCCGGGGTAGGTGCCCAACGAATCGTGGACCTCGAAGAAGCCGCGGACCTCGTCCATGACGTCGTCGAACTTACGGGTCTTGTAGCCGTTTTCGCTGGTCACGGTGTTTCCGTGCATCGGGTCGGTGACCCAGAGGACCTGCGCCCCGGATTCGGTGACCTTCTGGACCAGATTCGGCAGCTTCTCGCGGATGTTCTTCGCACCCATGCGAGTGATGAAGGTCAGGCGGCCCGGCTCGCGGTTCGGGTCCAGCTTCTCGATGAGCGCCAGGGCGTCCTCGGGAGTGGTGTTCGGGCCGAGCTTGACGCCGATCGGGTTGCGCACCCGGGACAGGAAGTCCACGTGGGCGCCGTCGAGCTGGCGCGTGCGCTCACCGATCCACAGGAAGTGACCCGAGGTGTCGTAGGGCTGCGAGGTGCGTGAGTCGGTGCGGGTCAGCGCCCGCTCGTAGTCCAGCAGCAGGGCCTCGTGGGAAGCGAAGAACTCGGTGCGCTTCAGCGCCTCGAAGTCCGCCCCGCAGGCGTCCATGAACCGCACGGCGCGGTCGATCTCTCCGGCCAGCTGCTCGTAGGCGGTGTGGGCCGGGTTGGCCATGAAGCCCTTGTTCCAGGAGTGTACCGAGCGCAGGTCGGCGAAGCCACCCTGGGTGAAGGCGCGGATCAGGTTCAGCGTGGAGGAGGAGGTGTTGTAGGCCTCGACCATGCGGCGCGGATCGTGTGCCCGGGACTCGGGGGTGAAGTCGAAGCCGTTGACGATCTCGCCCCGGAACGCCGGAAGCGTCACCCCATCGCGGGTCTCGTCGTTGGAGGAACGCGGCTTGGCGAACTGCCCGGCCATGCGTCCCATCTTGATCACCGGCATCGAGGCGCCGTAGGTCAGCACCACCGCCATCTGCAAGATGGTCTTCACCCGTGCGGAGATCTTGTCGGCGGTCGCCCCGGCGAAGGTCTCGGCGCAGTCGCCACCCTGCAACAGGAACGCCTTGCCCTGGGCCGCAGCGGCAAGCCGCTCGCGCAATACGTCGACCTCGCCGGCGAAGACCAGCGGCGGGCGCGAGCCTAGCTCGGCGATGGACTCGGCATAGTGGGCATGCTCGCTCCACGTCGGCTGCTGGGCAATCGGCAGGGTGCGCCAGATGTCCAGGTCGGGGTCGGCTGCGGGGCCGGCCGGGGATCGTCCGGGCATTGAGGAAGTTGAAGATAGCTGAGTCACCCTTCAAGAGTAAACCGCCTAGCCTTCACCGCGGCATTCCGGGCGTAACTCACGACGCGATCGAGTTCACAGTCCCGGAAGCCGGGGTACTACTTCTTCTTGCCGGCTTCGCGGCGTTGGGCATCGAGCTTGGCCTTGACCGTGGCCGCGTAGGTGTCGACGTATTCCTGCCCGGACAGGCGCATGATCGCGTACATGATCTCGTCGGTGACCGAGCGCTGCACGAAGCGGTCCTCGCTCATCCCCGCGTAGCGGGAGAAGTCCAGTGGTTCACCGATGATCATGCCCACGCGGCGGATGTTGGGCATGCGTTTGCCGATGGGCTGGACCTTGTCGGTGCCGATCATCGCCACCGGGATCACCGGCACTCCCGCCTGCAGGGCCAGCTTGGCGACGCCGAGCTTGCCACGATGAAGACGCCCGTCGGGGCTGCGGGTGCCCTCGGGGTAGATCCCCAGCAGGGATCCGTCGACCAAGGCTTGTGCCCCGGCCCCCAGCGAGTTGGCACTGGCGGCCCCGCCGGAACGGTCCATCGGGATCTGATTGATCATGCGGAAGAACCAGGCGGTGAGCCTGCCCTTGGGGCCCTTGCCGGTGAAATAGTCCATCTTGGCCAGGAAGATCACGGTGCGGTCCACTGCCACCGGCAGGAAAATCGAGTCGGAGACCGAGAGGTGGTTGCTGGCCAGGATTGCGCCGCCGGAGGAGGGGATGTTTTCGATGCCCTTCACCCAGGGACGGAACAACACGTTGACCATCGGTCCGACGATGAACCGCTTCATGAATTGGTAAAACATGTGACGTGTTGTGCCTTCCGGGCCGGGTGATCGTGCGGGGCGTCGTACATCGGCTCTCCCCATTCTCCGGCGCCCCAGGGTGCGGGGACGGGGCGTGCCCGGAGGGGAAAACATGGTTCTCGGTTAGGCTCTAACTGTAGGCAAAACAATGCCATCGGTCACGCTGGACGCGGTACACGCACCACAGCGGTTCTCCCGAGGGCGGCTTTCGCCGCAATATCTCGTCTTCAGCCAGGAGCAGTCATCACATGGCACAACCACCAGCATCCGCCGACCCCAACGCACCGTACACCCATCAGGGCAGCAACGGGGATGCGGTGTTGGTGATCCATGGGTTCACCGCCGGACCGGCAGGCATGATGCCCTGGGCGCACGCCTTTGCCGCGGCAGGCTACTCGGTCCGGGTCCCACTACTTCCGGGACACGGAACCAGCTGGCAGGATCTCGCCGCCACCAAGCACAGCGAGATCCTCGACGCGGTCCGCCAGGCCCATGCAGAACTTGCCGCGACCCACGCACGCGTGTTTGTTGCCGGGCTGTCGATGGGCGGGGCACTGGCCCTGAACCTGGCCTCGACCCATGAGGTCGCTGCCCTGGCCCTGGTGAATCCCGGGTTGACCATCGCCTCCCCGCTGGCCCGGTTCACCGGGTTGCTGCGCTTCGTGGTGCCCAGCCTGGCGGGAATCTCCAACGACATCGCCAAGCCCGGCGGCGACGAGCATGCCTATGCCCGCACCCCGGTGGCCGGGGTGCACCAGCTGCGCAGACTCTTCAGATCCACCATCGCCGCGCTGGGGTCCATCACCGCACCGGTGATCGTCTTCCGCTCGGACGCCGACCATGTGGTGCCCGAATCCAGTCTGGAGGTGCTGCGCGACGGGCTTGATGAGAGTGTCCACCTTGAGGTGAAACGGTTGACGCGCAGCTATCATGTGGCCACGCTTGATTACGAGGCGCAAGAGATCTTTGCCCGTTCCATCGAGTTCTTCCAGGAAGTGGACACCAGCAGGCCATGACCAACCCGTTTCACGAGCCGGCCGAATCCGGCGATTCCGACGATTCCGTGTGGGAGGACTTGGTGCGCCGCCTCGAGGCGGACCCGACCGATCCCCGCAGCCCCGCCACCCCGGGCTCCCCCACGCCGGAAAACCCCGGCACCCCGGGTGCACCCGACGCTTCCTCAGTCCCCGCACCGAGGCCGGTGGATCCGCAGCTGTTTAGGATGCACCCGGCGCTCACCGGTCCGCGGGACTACGAAGCACCCGAGGACACCGACGATGGGGAGTTCATCCCGGAGGTTCCACCGGCCCTGGGATCGGGCAACCCGCTGCTGAACCTGGCGTGGGTCTGTGCTGCCGGGGCACCCATCGCCCTGGTGCTGCTGACGATCTTCTGGCGCCGAGCACCGGCGCCACTGTGGGTGGGCCTGGTCGCCATCGCCGTTGCTGCGGCAATATTCCTCTTCGCCAGGCTGCCGCGCCATCGTCACGACGGCGACGACGGCGCCCGCGTGTAACTCCGGCGACGGGGTGCGTGCTGGCACCGATTTTTCTTCTGGCACCGAGACGGGGCGCGGCGATTGTTGCGAAGAGTGACGAATACCCGTAAGTTACTAGTGAGTACGCACTGTGACCCGAACCACTATGATGGGTGATGAGGGGAGCAACGGGGAATGTTCCTGCCGGAGCGCATGAATCCCCACCCGGAACCGAAGGAGCGCAAAATGCAGGAAATCTCGATCCCTCCACTGGTGGAGAACCCACCAGAAACCAACATCACCGACCTGCTCCTGCGCCATGCACGCTCCGCCGCCGATCCGGCGCTGCTGGCCAAGCCGGGCCCGGACGGAACGTGGATCGACATCCCCGCCTCGGAGTTCGCCGCCGACGCCTCGGCGCTGGCCAAGGGCTTCATCGCCTCCGGCATCGAACCGGGGGCACGCATCGGGCTGATGGCACGCACCCGCTACGAGTGGACCCTGGTGGACTTCGCCATTTGGTTCGCCGGCTGCGTCACCGTCCCGGTCTATGAGACCTCCTCCCCCAGTCAGGTCGCCTGGATCCTGGGCGACTCCCACGCGGTTGCCGCAGTGGTCGAGGCCCCACGCCATGAGAACGTCGTGCGTCAGGCCGCCCACCAGGAAGGCTTGGACGAGGTAGCCCACGTCTGGCAGATCGAGGGCAACGGCCTCGATGCGCTACGCGACGCCGGAAAGGACGTCGACGACGCGGTCTTGGAGGAGCGTCGAAGCGCGGCAGGACTGGACTCGCTGGCCACCATCATCTACACCTCCGGAACCACCGGGCGGCCCAAGGGCTGCGAACTGACGCACTCGAACTTCGTGGAGCTCAGCGACAACGCCGCTGCTTCGCTTCCCGATGTGGTCTTCCCGGGAGCAGCCACCATCATGTTCCTGCCGCTGGCCCACGTCTTCGCCAGGTATATTTCGGTGCTCGCCGTGGCCGGCGGGGTCAAGGTGGCTCACACCGCCGATGTGAAGAACCTGCTGCCTGACCTGCAGTCCTTCCAGCCGAACTTCATCCTCGCGGTGCCCCGAGTCTTCGAGAAGGTCTACAACTCCTCGATGCTCAAGGCCGAGGACGGCGGCAAGGGCAAGATCTTCCACGCCGGTTCGGACGTCGCCATCGCTTTCTCCCGCGCCGAGCAGGACGGTAAGGTCCCGCTGGGCCTGAAGCTCAAGCACATGCTCTTCGATAAGCTGCTGTACGGCAAGATTCGTGCGGCGATGGGTGGCAAGGTCGTGCACGCGGTCTCCGGCGGCGCCCCGCTGGGCGAACGACTGGGACACTTCTTCCACGGCATCGGCCTCACGGTACTGGAGGGCTACGGGCTGACCGAGACCACCGCCCCGATCACCGTGAACACCCCGACCCAGCTGAAGATCGGCTCCGTGGGCCGGCCGCTGCCGGGCAACGCCGTGAAGATCGCCCAGGACGGGGAAATCCTGGCCAAGGGCTTCTGTGTGATGCGCGGCTACTACAACCGCCCGGATCTGGACGAGGAAACCTTTGCCGATGGCTGGTTCCGCACCGGGGACATCGGCGAGCTGGACGACGAGGGCTTCCTGCGCATCACCGGGCGCAAGAAGGAAATCATCATCACCGCCAGCGGCAAGAACGTCATCCCGGCGCTGCTCGAGGACCAGATCCGTGCCGATCCGCTGGTCTCCCAGTGTCTGGTCGTCGGCGACGCCCGCCCGTTCATCGCCGCACTGGTCACCCTCGATGCCGAGGCGCTGCCGGGCTGGCTGGAGCGCCACAAGCTACCTGCCGGCACCACCGTGGCCCAGGCCTCCGAGCTGCCGCAGGTCCGCGACGCGATCGCCGCGCTGGTTCAAAAGGCCAACACCACCGTCTCGCGGGCCGAAGCCATCAAGGAGTTCCGCATCGTGCCCACCGACTTCACCGAGGACTCGGGCCACCTGACCCCGTCGCTGAAGATCAAGCGCGGCCAGGTGCTCAAGGACTACGAGTCGGTGCTTGAGGACATCTACTCGGGAGCCAAGCCCCGCGCCTAGCACCTGGTGAGCGGCAGCAAAGTGCCGTGGGGGTGGACACCGGATGGTGTCCACCCCCACGGCACTTTTGTGTGTACTGACCCCTGGCGGTGCTGCCCGGATCCCGGCTCTCAGGGATGCCCTGGATACCCGGGATGTCCAGGATGCCCGAGATGCGCGAGGGGAATCCCTACAGCGGGTCGGAGTCGCGCGCCGGAATCTGCAGTGACAGCAGCGCGTTTTCCACGACCTCGCTCAGTGCCGGATGGATCCAGAACGGTCCACGGGCCATGGTGTTCACCTCCAGGTTCATGCTCATCGCCTGGATCAGCGGCTGGATCAGCAGTGCGGCCTCGTGCCCCATCAGGTGCGCCCCGAGCAGCAACCCGGTCTCGCGGTGGGCCAGCAGCTTTACGATGCCTTCTTCGTCCTCCATCGCCCAGCCGTAGGCGGTGGATCCGTAGTCCTGGATGACCGAGCACACCGCATCGCCGTGCTGGGCCCTCGCTTGGGCCTCGGTGGCACCCACGTAAGCGATCTGCGGGTTGGTGAACACCGCCGCGGGCACAAAGCGCCGGTCCATCGGGCGCATGGCGTCGGGATGCTGCAGATTGTGGATCAGCACGCGGGCCTCGCGGTTGGCCACATGCTTGAGCTGCTCGGTGTTTGCCGCGTCGCCCAACCCGAAGATCCCGGGCACCGGCTCGCCGTCGGCCAGCACCCGCTGGTAGTCATCGACCACCAGCGATCCGTCCTCGCGCAGATCGAAGCCCAGCTGCGCGACGCCCAACGCGTCGGTATTGGGCGTGCGCCCCGTGGCCACCAGCACCACGTCGGCTTCCAGCGTCAGGGGTGCGCCGTCCTGCTCAAATTCCAGCTGCAGCCCACCGTCATGCTCGCTGATCCGGCGCAGGTCCGCGTCGAGTTCCACGCGCCAACGTGCGGCGGCCGCGGTGGTGAAGGCGGCGGAGATATCGGCATCCAGTTGGCGCATCAAGGCACCGGAGCGGTTCACTTGCACGACCTCGGAGCCCAGTGCGGCGAACACCGCGGCGAACTCACTGGCAATGTAGCCACCGCCCAGGATCACCAGGCGCTTAGGCAGTTCCGCCAGGCGCATGATGGTGTCCGAGGTGTGGACGCCGGGCAGGCTGATGCCCGGGACCTCGGGAAGGACGGCGCGCGAACCGGTGGCGATGACGATCTTGTCGGCGGTGATGGATTCGCCGCTGGCGGTGCGCAGCTCGTGCTCGGAGACGAAGGAGACGTGCTCGGTGTAGAGCGTGACGTTCTCCAGCTCGTGGGCGCGGTAGTTCTTCCCGGCTTCCGAGATGGCATCGATGCGCCCGAAAATCCTGTCGCGGATCCCCGCCCAGTCGGCGCCCTCGAACTTCAGCTCCACCCCCAGGGCCTTGGCCTGGGTGACGGAGGCAGCAAGCTGGCCCGGGTAGACAAACATCTTGGTGGGGATGCAGCCAACGTTCAGGCAGGTGCCGCCGAAGATGCCGGCGTCGATGATCGCCACCTTCTGGGTGTCCCAGTACTCGGTGATCAGCGAGTTGCCGGAGCCGGAGCCGATGATGGCCAGGTCGTAGTGTGCCATAGGTATTTAGTGCTCCTGGATGAGGGTGGTGAGTTCGTCGATGAGGTGGGCCAGCGCGTGGCGCGCGGCGCGGCGTGGCGCCCGTTCGCTGGTGCGCGGCAGGCTGAGGGCCGGGTCAAAGGGCAGCAGGACCACGGGTCGGGACAGATCGGCCGGCAGCTGCACCGGCCCACCCTCGCCGGTGCTCCGATTCAGCACGAAGATGGTGCGTTCGGGCAGCGAGGGGCGGTTGTTGAGCTCGAGCCATTCCAGCCTTTCACCCAGTTCTTGGGTGACTTCCGCTTCCGCGGGGGCGATGAGCAGCAGCGCGTCGGTGTCGGTGAGCATTCCTAAAAACGCCGCGCGCATCAGCCCGGGGCCCGCGGTCCGGATCTGCCACCCCCGCCCACCGACACGGCCTTCCAGCGCCGCGCAGAGGGTCTTGGCCCCGGAGTGCGGCACCAGGGAAACAATCGTGATGACCTTTTGTTCCCGGACTGCAGGATCGGGCATGCCGGTGCGCTCGGCTACTGTCTCCGGGGTGAGAATCTCGGGGATGAGCGTTTCCGGCTCGTTGGCAGCTGCGGGGGCCACGGTGTCTTCGGAGGTGGCCGAAGCCGCATCGGGCCCGGCCACGGAGTCTTCGGTCGCTTCGCTGTTGCCTGCGGCATCAGCACTGGCAAGATCATTCTCGGAAGGAGGCACCGGCACAGGCTCCGCTTCGTCGGCGGAGCGTGGCTCGGGCTGCGGCTCGGGAATCGTGGCTTCATCCGTTGCTCCGGGCGCGGAGGCAGCCGGAAGTTCAACGCCAGGCTCAGCGGCCTGTTCTTGGTCCGGGGCTACCTCGTACGTTGGATCGTGCGCCGCGGCTGGGGCGGGGGTCGGCGGACTCGGGTCAACTGGTTGGTGCACTACTCCGGGCTGCCCGGGACCTTGCTCGGCCCGACGCGCGAGCCATCGTGCCATGAATCCTGTCCGTTTGCCGGCCATGTTCCTCATCCCCGTTCCGGGGCGTTCCGTCTCCGGTGCGCCGCCGCCTAGATCTTGCCCAGTGGTGCATCCTCGGGCATCTCGCACAATAACATGCAAATACGGATGGACCCGGCCACCACCTGCCCGTGAGAGCGGTGGCGACCGGGCCCATTGCCCGTTCGTTGACCGTGTGGCCGGTATTATGCCGGATCGATGACCATCAGCAGATCGCCACCTTGCACCTGTGCGGTGCCGGAGATCGCCAGGCGGGCGACGGTTCCTGCCACCGTAGAGGTGATGCCAGCTTCCATCTTCATCGCCTCGATGCTCGCGACCGTGCCACCGACCTCGATCCGGTCACCGACGGCCACCTGCGGGGTGACCGCACCGGCAAACGGTGCTGCGATGTGGTTCGGGTCGGCCGAATCGGCCTTCTCCGCGACAATGACCGTGGATTCGACCGAGGTATCGCGCACCATCAGCTGACGGGACTGGCCGTTGAGCAGCACCGTCACGGTGCGCAGGCCCTTCTCGTCGGCCTCGGAGATCGACTGCAGGATCACCAGCAGGCGCACGCCCTTGCCCAGCGAGACCACATGTTCGCGGCCCTTGACCAGCCCGTAGAGGTAGTCGCGGGTGTGCAGCGTGGAGACATCCCCGTAGGCTTCGACCGTGGCGGCGAATTCACGGGTCGGGCCGGCAAAGAGCAGACGGTTCAGCGTGCTGCGGCGGGTGTCCGAATCGGCTTCCAGCGCGGCTGAGTCCTCGGCGGCCAGTTCCTCGACGTGCGGACGCACAACGCGGCCTTCCAGCGCCTTGGAGCGGAAGGGCTCGGGCCAGCCGCCCGGAGGGTTGCCCAGTTCCCCGGAGAGGAACTGAATGACCGAGTCCGGGATGTCGAAGGACTTCGGGTCCGCCGCGAACTCGTCGGGATCCACGCCCATGCCCACCATGGCCAGGGCCAAATCGCCGACCACCTTGGAGGACGGGGTGACCTTCACCAGGCGGCCCAGGATGCGGTTGGCCGCGGTGTACATGTCTTCGATGGCTTCGAAGCGCTCCCCCAGACCCAACGCGATGGCCTGCTGACGCAGGTTGGAGAGCTGGCCTCCGGGGATCTCGTGCCGGTAGACCCGTCCGGTCGGGGCGGCAAGCCCGGATTCGAACGGCGCGTACATGGCACGCACCGATTCCCAGTACGGTTCCAGGGAAGCGGCAGCATCCAGGGAGATGCCGGTGTCGCGTTCGGTGTTCTCCAACGCGGCAACCAGTGCCGAGGACGAGGGCTGGGAGGTGGTCCCGGCCATCGAGGCCGCGGCGACGTCCACGGCGTCCACGCCCGCATCGATTGCGGCCATGAGCGTTGCCAGCTGGCCGCCGGCGGTATCATGGGTGTGCAGGTGCACCGGCAGGTCGAAGCGTTCGCGCAGCGCGGTGACCAGCTTGGCAGCGGCGGCGGGACGCAACAGCCCTGCCATGTCCTTGATCGCCAGGATGTGCGCCCCGGCATCGACGATCTGCTGCGCCAACTCCAGGTAGTAGTCCAGCGTGTACAGGTCCTCGGCGGGGTCCAGCAGGTTGCCGGTGTAGCACAGGGCCACCTCGGCCACCGCGGTACCCGTGGCACGCACCGCCTTGATGGCCGGGGCCATCTGCGAGACGTCGTTCAGCGCGTCGAAGATCCGGAAGATGTCGATGCCTGTGGCAGCGGCTTCCTTCACGAACGCGTCAGTGACCTCGGTCGGGTACGGGGTGTAGCCCACGGTGTTGCGTCCACGCAGCAGCATCTGCAACGGGATGTTGGGCAGCTCGGCACGCAGCAGCGCCAGGCGCTTCCACGGGTCCTCGCCCAGGAAGCGCAGCGACACGTCGTACGTCGCCCCGCCCCAGACCTCCATGGAGAACAGCTGCGGCAGCACATGCGCGTAGGCCGGTGCCGCGGCCAGCAGGTCTCGGGTTCGCACCCGGGTGGCCAACAGCGACTGGTGGGCGTCGCGGAACGTGGTGTCGGTGACCGCGACAGCGGTCTCCGCGCGCAGGGCCTTTGCGAAGCCTTCCGGGCCCAGCTCCAGCAGCCGCTGGCGCCAGCCGGCCGGCGGTGTCTGGTCCGAGGGACCGTCAAACGGGCTGCGCTCGGGCTGCGAGGCCTTGTCCCCGGGGAAGGATGGCAGCTTCTTGCGCGGATCGATGCCGTCAACACGATCGCCGTGGGGCTGGTTGACCGTCACATCGGCCAGGAACGAGAGCGCCTTGGTGCCGCGGTCCTGTGATTTCCGGCCGGCCAGCAGCTCGGGGTGGGTGTCGATGAAGTCTGTTGCTGCCTCGCCGGCCAAGAAGGTCGGATCGTCAAGCACGTTCATCAGGAACGGGATGTTCGTGGTCACGCCGCGGATGCGGAATTCGGCCAGGGCACGCCGCAGGCGGGCCGTGGCCGTGGAGAAGTCGCGGCCACGGCAGGTGAGCTTGACCAACATCGAGTCGAAGTGCGGGGAGACTTCGGCGCCGGTGTAGATGGTGCCGCCGTCGAGGCGCACCCCCGAACCGCCGGCGGAACGGTAAACCGTGATGGTTCCGACATCCGGGCGGAAGCCGTTGGCCGGGTCCTCGGTGGTGATGCGGGATTGCAGGGCGACGCCACGGATCTGCAGCTCGTCCTGGCGGATATCGAGTTCGTCCAGGGTCGCGCCGGCGGCAATGCGCATCTGCGCCTGCACCAGGTCGACATCGGTGATTTCCTCGGTGACCGTGTGCTCGACCTGGATGCGCGGGTTCATCTCGATGAACACGTGCTGTCCGGCGCGTTCGCCCACGGTGTCCACCAGGAACTCCACGGTTCCGGCGTTTTGGTAGTTCAGTGCCTTGGCGAACTTGACCGCGTCGGCGTAGAGGGCCTGGCGGATGGACTCGTCCAGGTTTGGTGCCGGGGCGATCTCGATGACCTTCTGGTGGCGGCGCTGCAAGGAGCAATCACGCTCAAAGAGGTGCACGACGTTGCCGTGCTCATCGGCGAGGATCTGCACTTCGATGTGGCGCGGGCGCAGCACTGCCTGTTCAACGAACATCGTGTCATCGCCAAAAGCGCTTGCGGCTTCGCGCATTGCTGCGGAGAGCGATTCGGCCAGTTGGTCGCGGGTGTCCACGCGGCGCATGCCGCGGCCGCCGCCGCCGGCGACTGCCTTGACGAAGACCGGGAAACCGATCTTGTCGGCTTCTGCGCTGAGGTATTCGACATCGGAGCTGGGCTCCGAAGACTCCAGGACGGGAATGCCCGCCGCACGGGCGGAGCGCAGGGCCTCCACCTTGTTTCCCGCCATTTCAAGGATTTCGGCCGCCGGGCCGATGAACTTGATGCCAGCTTCCGCCGCTGCGCGTGAAAGATCGGGGTTCTCGGCCAAGAATCCGTAGCCCGGGTAGATGGCGTCCGCGCCGGCTTCCTTGGCGACCCGGATGACTTCTTCGGCATCCAGGTAGGCCCTGACCGGGTGTCCTTCTTCACCGATCTGGTAGGCCTCATCGGCCTTCTGGCGGTGGATCGAATTACGATCCTCGTACGGGTAAACGGCGACGGTCTTCGCGCCCAGCTCGTAGCCGGCGCGGAAGGCGCGAATAGCGATCTCGCCGCGGTTGGCTACCAAGATCTTCTTAAACATGGCGCTCCTGCCAAATGATAAAAGGATGAAGTCATGCGGGTTCTGGGTATGAACCCGCGGCTGAAAGGGAGTGGGCATCGATGCTCTGGCGCCCCAAATCCACACCCTACCGTGATCGGCCGCACGTGCGGCAAAAGATTGCGCGGGGTACGAAACAGTGGTGTCAAAGGACCGTTGACGACCGTGGCGGCAAAGAACACGGAACCCGATTATGATGTTATGGGAACCAAACAATTAGACGCGAGCAACTAACAGTAGAAAAGGGCGTGGTCCGTTCCGTGCAGGTAGTGAGCATTAGCAGCCTTAAAGGTGGCGTAGGGAAGACCTCCGTTACATTGGGGCTTGCTTCGGCCGCCCTAGCAGCTGGTATCCCCACACTGGTCATCGATTTGGATCCGCATGCAGATGCCAGCACGGGTCTGGGTGTCAGAGCGGATGGGAAGATGACCATCGGAAGGATGCTCAAGGCTGCGCGCAGGGCGAATTTGTCCGACAACATCGTTTCCAGCTCTTGGCAGGCCAAGGCCGCATCCAAGCGTTCGTTGACCCGAATTCCGGTGCTCGACGTTGCAGTGGGCGATGCCTATACCGGGATTTACGATCGTCCCGACCTGCGGGCCCGAGACCTGCGCCGACTGACTCAGCTGCTGGCCAAGACTTCCGGCTACTCACTGGTGCTCATCGACTGCCCGCCCTCCCTGAACGGGTTGACCCGGATGGCGTGGACCGCCAGCGACCGCATCCTGCTGGTGGCCGAGCCGTCATTGTTCTCCGTCGCCGGCACCGAACGCACCCAGCGAGCCCTGGAAATGTTCCGCAAGGAATACTCTCCGGGCCTGGGCCGTGTCGATGTGGTCGCCAACCGTGTGCGCAAGGAATCCGATGAACACCGCTTCCGGCTGACCGAGATGCGTTCCATGTTCGGCAACTCGGTGCTGAGCCCCGAGCTTCCCGAGTTTGCCGACTGGCAGCAGATCCAGGGTGCCGCATATTCGGTGCACCAGTGGCCAGGTCGCCCCGCACAGAAAACCGCGAACCTCTTCGACGAGTTGCTACGTAACATCACCGAAACCGCGAAGAAGCACGCTCTCACCTAGCCAAGAAGCGCGCCGGAAGGCCACTAACCTACTATTTACGGACCGCCCCGCGGACCCGCGGATAATTCCCGGGGCCGAGGGGCGTTCGTTTGCCCTTGGCCCGGAGCATTGCCGTGGTGGTTTCTGCCCGCAGACAAAAAGAATGGGCCTCTTGCGTCCGATGCCGGTAAGGCGGCGGAGGCAAGAGGCCCATTTTCGAAAATTCGGGGCGGTTGGATCCTTAGCTAGCCGAGCGCTTCGCGGCCCGGCGCATGGCCAACTCGTCTTCTGGAAAGCTACTGGCACGTTCGCTGGGCAGCTGCGACAAGGATCCCTCAACCTCTCGCCACACGCGTCCCACGGCTATGCCGAAGACGCCCTGTCCGCCTTGGACCAGGTCGATGACCTCGTCGGCAGAGGTGCATTCGTAGACGGATGCACCATCGCTCATCAGGGTGATCTGGGCGAGGTCCTCGACCCCACGCTCACGCAGGTGTTCGACGGCTGTACGTATCTGCTGCAAGGACACACCCGTGTCCAGGAGCCGCTTGACGACCTTGAGCACCAAGATGTCACGGAACCCGTAGAGACGTTGGGAACCAGATCCCTTGGCCTCGCGAACGGCTGGTTCAACCAGTCCGGTGCGTGCCCAGTAATCGAGTTGGCGGTAGGTGATACCCGCGGCCTTGCAAACGATCGGGCCTCGGTAACCGGCGTCCTCGTCAAGCACCGGCAGGTCCTCGGTGAAGAGGAGCCCTTGGGTATTTTGATGGGACACGGCATGCCTCGGTGAGGTCGCGTGTTGGTCGTCCGTGGGATTCATTGGAATCTCCTTGCTCAAGCATCCCGCGAGGGAAGGAGGACTGCCGGGGCATGGAACGACTTCGTTACGAGTGAAACCGAATACCGTCCGAGGCAAACCTAGGGAAACTTATGCTTCGACGGTACGACTACAAAGGGTCTTCGTCAAAGACCTTCAAGCTTAACTTGAGGCGTGTCGCGGACGGTCGTCTATTTATCGAAATCTTCGGGTTCGACCTCATTGAGGAATTCGCGGAATTCCCGGACCTGGTCTTCTTCGCCCTCGCCGACCTCGGAGTCGTCTGAAACCATCACGGAGGCTTCCTGCAATACCCCTTCGTCGCAGAGGATCGGGCATTCCGCCCGTAGTGCCAGGGCGATGGCGTCCGAGGACCTTGCATCGACCCGAACCTCATCGGCAAAGACCAATTCCGCGGTGAAGACGGCGTTGAGGACCGACACGATTTCCACCCGCACCAAGGGCGCGTGCAGTGCCTGCAGCGTGGAAATCATCAGGTCGTGGGTCAGCGGTCGCGGAGGGACAAGCCCCTGTTGGAACATGGCGATGGCAGAGGCCTCGGGGGCACCGATCCAGATCGGCAGATGCCGAGCGGAGTTGAGTTCCTTGAGCAGGACAAGCGGCTGATTGGAGGGAAGTTCTATGCGAACTCCCACTACTTCAAGTTCATGCATCGTTCGCTCCTTGTTCCGTGGCCGGTCTCCAGGCCACCGCGGCCGGACTAATGATCCAATTTAGCAATCGCACCGTTGACCAGGGCACCATGCAATGCCATGCAGGCATCGCTGATTTCGCGGGCAGTCTCTGCGGCGCGGGCGCGTGAGGCCACATCTCCCCGACTCATCTGCGGGGCCACGACGCGTTCAACCAATCCCACTTCACGGTCGGCCGCTGCGCGGAAGGCGCGCAGGTGACGCGGCTCGATGCCATGCCCCGCCAGGGCCGCGGAGGCCGCAGCAATGCGCTGCGCATGTTCGTCAAAGCGATCATTTTCGGGAGTTATCATGCCGAACGCCAGGAGGTCGTCGACCAAGTCCGGGCTGGCACCGCAGAGCCCCTGCAGTTCTGCCTTGGTCACCGGACGGGTGCGTGCGGCCAGGTCCTGGGTCATCTGCTCGCTGATGCTTCGCGGAGCCAGGGTGTGGCCCCCGGGCAGCTGATCGGGACGCTCGCCGCTGTCTACGGCGTCCAGGTAGTCCTTGATGACCTTCAACGGCAGGTACTGGTCGCGTTGCAATCCGAGGATGAAACGCAGGCGCCCCACATCATCGGGCAGATACTTGCGGTACCCGGCCGAGGTGCGTTGTGGGGTCAGCAATCCTTTTTCTTCGAGAAAACGGATCTTCGACGCCGTCACCTGAGGAAACTCATCGTGGAGTTCGGACAGCACCTCGCCGATATTGAGCGCAACGGGGCGCTGGGTATCGCTGGAAACTACTGCCAGCCGCTGGTTTCGTGCTGCCTGGTTCACTACGTCGTCCTGCTTAGTCGCGGGTGTTTGCCGGGTTGTTGGGCAGGGCGTCGTAGAAGGTCAGCCGGAACTTGCCGATGCGAACTTCCGAGCCGTTGGTCAAGCGCACTGAGTCAACGCGGTCATTGTTGACGTAGGTACCATTCAACGAACCGCTATCAACGACCTTGAAGCCTTCGGCGCTACGAAGGAACTGGGCGTGCTTGCGCGATACGGTGACGTCGTCGAGGAAGACCCCTGCCTCCGGGTGGCGTCCGGCCTGCGTCATGTCCTGGTCAAGCAGGAAGCGTGCGCCGTGGTTCGGCCCCGAGTGGGCGATCAACAGGGCGGATCCTGAGGGCAAAGCGGAAACAGCGGCACGCTCTTCGGGGCTCAGGCCGTAGAAAACAACCGGTTCACGGGTCACGGGAGGCAAAGCAATTCCCGTCGTCTCCGCAGACGTTTCGTGCTGCTGGTTAGGCACCTGAGCTTCAGCCATTTCCGGTCCTCCCAAAATTCCTACTTATAATTCTCAATTAGACGTTGTCCCACCCCATATTAGGACAATCCCACTCCCACCAGATTAGCCTACTAGCCGCACACGGGTTTTCGAGCATGGAGGAGTATCTAAATCTCCATAGTTTTGGGTGCGGCATGGGAAGATGCATTTATGGATGATTCCAAGAACCACGTCCCGCGCGCAGCCGCGGATTCCCAGAAAGCTGACACCAAACCCCGCTGGGGCCGTCGCATTGGTCTGGGTGTAGCTGCCCTCGCCCTTTTAGCGATCGTCTACCTGGTGGTGCGGCTATTCCTGCCGGTTTGGTGGGCCACCCGGATCGGTAATCAGACACAGGGTTCAATCACCAGCGGCATCATCCTTGGCCTGGTTTATGGCTTCATATTTACTTTCATTCCGTTGTTCGTTGCTTGGCAGGCCCGCTACAAGAAAGTTTCGTGGCCTTGGAAGGCAGTGATCATCGGGGTGGCGGTCTTGGCCGCTACTCCGAACCTGCTGACCCTGAGCATCTACGCGAATTCGTCCGGCGCCGCGGCCAAGGCTCGTTCGATGATTGATATCAGCGCCACGTGGTTCCCGTCGTGGAGCATCGGTGGTGCGGCAGCGGCCCTGATCCTCTTCGTTGGCATCGCAGCGTTCTGGCACCTGTGGCGTTCTCGTGGCAAGAAGATGAAGGCCTTGAAGTCGGAAATCAAGACGCAGGACGATGCCCGCGACGCATCGGCCGAAACGCGGAGGCAGTCCCCGGACGCCGTTGCCGATCGCCCAGAGGCTCCCGCCGAGACCACAAGGCCCCGATCCCCCGAGCAGTCCACTGCCACCGACTAGCTAGCATCGCCGGCCGCACGCGGCCGCTGGCGCCTGACTCCACGACTCCCCCACCCCGGTGCAGGAGGTTCGCTGGGATGGGGCGCTTTTTCTTTGTCCTCGCCCCGGAGATGGAGCTACAGAGCTTGACGCGATGCCATGGTCCTGACGGGCTTCCACGGCATTACTGGCGGGAATCGGCCCACGCGTGGGCCCCTAGATGGCTATCTGGGTCCTCGTGCGGCCGTGCGAACAAGCCGGCGAAATCGGTGGGCACCTTCTGGGCACTTTCAGTTCCGGTAGACCAACAGCAATCCGTGGAAACCCGACGGAGTGGGGAAAAGTCCCCGGACATGGAAAAACCCCGGCAGATCAACGCTACTTCGTTGTTCTGCCGGGGTATTAACCGGTCGGGCTAGCGGGATTCGAACCCACGGCCTCCTGACCCCCAGTCAGGCGCGCTACCAAGCTGCGCCATAGCCCGGTTGCTTTCGCAGCCGTTCTCCCTCATTTTCATGAAGGTGCCGTCTGCGAAAAGCTCCGTGATTACCCTACCCCATTTTTGGGGCTACTTCGAACGCTGACGCTTTTCGCGCACACGCATCGCCACTTCAATGGGAGTGCCCTCAAAACCGAAGGTCTCACGAAGCCTGCGGGTAATGAAACGACGGTACCCCGGATCCAAGAAACCAGTGGTGAACAGAACAAAACGCGGTGGCCGGGAGGACACCTGGGTACCGAAGAGAATACGTGGTTGCTTGCCTCCGCGCAGGGGGTGCGGATGGGCTCCCACAAGCTCGCCCAGGAAGGTGTTGAGCTTGCCGGTGGAGATGCGCTTATCCCACGATTCCAGGGCCGTGTGCAGGGCCGGAACGAGCCGGTCCTTGTGCCAGCCGGTCTTGGCCGAGATGTTCACGCGCGGGGCCCACTCAACGTGGGCGAGGTCCTGTTCGATCTCGCGCTCGAGGTAGCGGCGGCGGTCATCGTCCATCAGGTCCCACTTGTTGAAAGCGAGCACCAAGGCACGGCCCGAGTCAATGGTCATCTGCAAGATGCGCACATCCTGCTCGGAGAGCACCTCGTCGACGGCGATCAGCACGACGGCGACCTCGGCCTTTTCCAGGGCGGCCTGGGTACGCAGCGAGGCGTAGTAGTCCGAACCCTGGGCCATGTGCTGGCGGCGGCGGATGCCCGCGGTGTCCACGAAGCGCCAGATTTCGTCGCCGAGCTCCACGAGCTCATCAACCGGGTCACGGGTGGTGCCAGCGACGTTGTCAACGACCACGCGCTCCGAGCCGGCCATCTTGTTCAACAGCGAGGACTTGCCCACGTTCGGGCGGCCGACCAGCGCAATGCGGCGCGGGCCGCCACGCGGGATGATCCCGCCGAAGGCCGAGTGCTCGGGCAGCTTGGCTACCACGGCGTCAAGCAGGTCCGCGGCACCGCGGCCGTGCAGGGCCGAGACCGGCCAGGGCTGGCCGAAGCCCAGGCCCCAGAGGAAGGAGGCGTCGGCTTCCTGGTTGGCGTCGTCAACCTTGTTGGCCACCAGCAGCACCGGCTTCTTCTTCCGGCGCAGCATCTTGACCACTGCCTCGTCGGTGGCGGTGGCCCCGACGCGCGAGTCCACCACAAAAAGGATGACGTCGGCCAGGTCAGCGGCCATTTCGGCCTGCTCGGCGACGCGGGCGTGGATGCCCTTGGCGTCATGTTCCCAGCCACCGGTGTCCACCAGTGTGAAGGTCTTGCCCAGCCATTCGGCCTGGTAGGTGACGCGGTCGCGGGTCACGCCCGGGACATCCTCCACGACCGCTTCGCGGCGGCCCAGGATGCGGTTGACCAGCGTGGACTTGCCCACGTTGGGACGCCCGATGATGGCCAGCACCGGGGCGATGACCTCGTCGGCGTCGTCATCGTAGTCATCGTTCAGGTGCGCCAGCAGCTCGGCGTCTTCGGAGTCCAGGTCGTAGTCCTGAAGACCTGCCAGCAGGGAGGTGGCACGCGCGTCGGCGTCCTCGTCGCTGATTTCGGCCAGGCGGTCGGCGATGTTGTCCTCGTTGAACGGGACGTATTCGGCGCCCTCGTCCGGAAGCAGGCTCTCACTCATGGTGTGGTTCCTTTGCGTTGCGTGCCTCCACCAAACGCGGAAGCCGTATCAATTCAAGCATGTCTCCCCCGGGGGGCTGCAGCGGCGCCTTGGCGCAACTGCCCTCCGGTGGGGATAGGGGGGGGTGATCCGTGTGGCGGCGGATCAGGTGGTGTCTTAGGCGGCCTGGGCCTTGATGGCCTCAAGCACCGTCGCCACGGTCTGTTCGAAGTCGAGCTCCGAGGAGTCGACGGTCACCACGCCGTCGGCGGCAACCTGGAAGTTGACCACCGTGGAGTCCTTGGCGTCGCGGGCGAGCACCTGGGCCTCGAGTTCGGCGGCGCTCTGGGTTCCGCCCAGTTGCAGTCCGCGGCGGCGCAGGCGCGCCTCCTCGGATGCGGTGAGCAGGATGCGGGCGTCGGCGTCGGGGGCCACCACGGTGGTGATGTCCCGGCCTTCGGCCACGATCCGCTCATGCTCGTTGATGATGGCCCGCTGCCGGGCCACCAGCTCCGCGCGTGCCTGAAGGTTGGTGGCCACCGCCGAGACCGCCGCGGAGACGAACGGTTCGCGGATGGCCTCGGTGACATCGGTGCCGTGGATGGTGATGCGTTCCACGTCCGGGTCGGTGGAGATGAACAGCTCAGCTGCCTTCACCGCTGCGGTGACGGCCGCTGCGTCGGCGAGGTCCGTGCCGGCATCCAGTGCATGCCAGGTCACGGCCCGGTACATGGCACCGGTGTCCAGGTAAGCCGCATTCAGGCGGCGGGCCGCCTCCTTGGAGACCGAGGACTTGCCGCTTCCGGAGGGGCCGTCGATGGCCACGGTGATTCTCTGCATTACTGCACAACCTTCCAACCTAGTGCGCTGAGCACTGTGATCAATTCTTCCCGGCGTCCGGGGATGACGGAGATGTCGACCAGTCCGACCTGGTGTCCGGCGGAGTGTTCCATCCGCAGGTCCTCCATGTTGATGCCGGCGTTCCCGACATCGGCCAGCAAGGCGGCAACCTGGCCCGGCTTGTCCTTGACCACGACGGTGACCAGGGCGAAGGCCTGCGGCGGGGCGCCGTGTTTGCCCGGGATGCGCGCCTGTCCGGCGTTGCCCTCCCCCATCAGCTCGGCGAGGTCCAGCAGGGCGCCGGAGGCCGTGGGGTCGGCCAGGGTGCCGATGAGCCGTTCCAGGTCCTCACGCATGCCGCGCAGGATCGGGACCAGTGCCCCGGCGTTGTGGCTGAGGATCTGGATCCACAGGCTCGGGTCCGAGGCCGCGATCCGGGTGGTGTCGCGCAAGCCGTTGCCGGCCAGCGCCAGCGAATGCCCCGGGGCGCTGAGCAGCCTCGAGGCGATCAGCGAGGAGGCTACCTGCGGGAAGTGCGAGATCAGCGCGACGGAATCATCGTGCTCGACCGCGTTCATCCGTGAGACCGTGGCCCCCAAATCGATGGCCAGGGCCTCGGCGGTCTTCACCGCGTCGCCGCGCGAACCGGAGTGCGCGCAGATGACCCACGGCATCGAGGTGAACAGTCCGCTGCGTGCCGAGGCCGGACCCGAGCGTTCGCGCCCAGCCATCGGGTGGGTGCCCACGTAGCGGGCCAGGTGCGCGGCGGTGATCCGCGGATCGCTTTGCACCCCGGCCAGGATTGAGCCCTTGACCGAGGCGATGTCCACCACGGTGGACATCGGGTAGTCGCACAAGGCTTGGGCGACGACGGCGACGGTGACATCAGGCGGCGCGGCAACCACCACCAGCTCGGGGGCCAAGGGTTTCCCGGGCACTATCACGGTGCCGGCGCCGATGTCCTGCGCGACGGTTTGGGCCGTGGGAGAGGGGTCGGAAAGCCAGACGGAAAGCCCGCGCTGGCTCAGCCCCAGCCCCACGCTGGTGCCCAGCAGCCCGGTGCCAAGAACCAAGATCGGTCCGGCCAGGTGCGTGGTGGGCATGAAGCTACATCCCCACCATTGCCAGCAGGTGCCCGACTTCCTGGTTGCCCAGCGGACGGATGGCGCCCTGCTTCTGGTCGCCCAGGCGGATGGGTCCGACCTGCACGCGCACCAGGCGGGTGACGGGGAATCCGACCTCATCAAAGAGGCGGCGGACGATGCGGTTGCGGCCCGAGTGCAAGATGACTTCCACGAGCATGTGCCCGGGGGTGGAATCGATGATCCGGAAGGAATCGACCGAGGCCCACCCGTCTTCGAGCTTGATGCCCTTCTTCATTTGCGCGCCGATGCCCGCGGGCAGCGTGCCGCGGACCTGCACCAGGTAGGTCTTGGGGACTTCGTAGGAGGGGTGGGCCAGCCGGTTGGCTGCCTCTCCGTCGTTGGTCAGCAGCAGCAGGCCCTCGGTCTGGTAGTCGAGGCGGCCCACATGGAAGAGGCGTGTCTGGCCCTGCTTGCGCAGGAAGTCAGCGACGCATTTGCGACCCTCGGGATCTTCCATGGTGGAGACGACGTTGCGCGGCTTGTTGAAGACGAAGTACTGCATCGCGGCGTTCAGCTGCAGGCGCATGCCGTCCACGTGTACCCTGTCGCGCTCGGGGTCGATGCGCACACCGGGTTCCACGATGAGGGTGCCGTTGACCTCGACGCGGCCGTTGGCGATCATTTCCTCGCAGACGCGGCGCGATGCCACCCCGGCGTTGGCCATGACCTTCTGCAGGCGCACACCCTCAAGATCCGAGTTGGCTGCCTGCGCTTGGGCGCGCTGGGTCGGCTTGGTGCGCACGGCGTCAACCGGGCCCAGGCTCTGTCCGAAGCGTTCCTTGCCGAAGGCCTTGGGTCCACCGTATTTCTTGGCCGGGGCACCTGACTTCTTGGCCTGCTTGGGACCGCCGTGTGCCTTGGACCAGGAACCTGTTGATCCCTCGGTGCCGCGTTCGGAGCCCGAACGCGGGGTGGACGAGCGCGGCTTGTCGTTGGAACGGCCAGCGCCGGACGCTCCGCGGCCGCGGCCGTTGCCGGAGCCTTCGGAGCGCTGGTTTCCGCGGCCTGGGCGGGATCCCTGGGTCATGATCTGTCCTTATGTCGTGTCGTGGTTCGCCGATTGCCAAGGCGAATCAACGTCGTAATCGTCAATGTCACCCACTCCGGGAAGATACGGGGAGAGCCGGGGCAGCTCGGAGATACTGCCCAGTCCCAATCTTTCCAGAAAGTACGTGGTGGTCTGATACAACGTGGCACCACTATCACCGTCGTCGGGCGCTTCATGAATGAGCCCGCGCGTCAGAAGGGTGCGTACCACCGAATCGACATTGACCCCGCGAATCGCCGCGATCCTGCCGCGGGAGACCGGTTGCCGGTAGGCGATCACAGCCAAGGTTTCCAACGCTGCCTGAGTAAGTCTTGCCGTTTGGCCGTCGATGACGAAGCGTGAAACGAAGGAAGCAAATTCACGTCGAGAGAAGATGCGCCAGCCGCCGGCCAATTCACGCAGCTCAAAACCGCGTGGTGTATCCCCACCATCATACTGTGCCCGCAGCTCTTGCAGGGCCGCTGTGACGCGATCCTCACCGACCTGGAGCACCCGTGCCAGGGCCGACGCGCCGATGGGCTCGTCGATGACCATCAGCACCGCCTCGATGCCGGCACACAGCCCCCCGGGCAACGCGTCCACCTCGCTGCGCGGAGCCCCGTCATCCCGCGGATGACCTGCCCAGGACAGGCTGGCGGGATCGTTCGGGCTGTGGTTCATGGTCCCTCCGCGGGTGCCGTGGGCGTTGTTGTGTCCGATCTCTCGCCGGCAGGCACCGGGACGGGACCGTATTCCTCGCTCAGCGCCGCCGGATCCCAGTCGGTTTCACTCGATTGCCAGCGCACCAGCAACTCTTCCAGCGGTGCGTCCTGGGTGAAGGCGACGACCTGATCCCGGTACATCTCCAGCAGCGCGAGGAAGCGGGCTACCACCACCAGCTGCGTGGGGGCGTCGGCGACCAGTTCGCCAAAGGCTAGTGTGCCGTGTTGACGCAGTTTCTCGGCCAGGATCAGTCCCTGTTCGCGCACCGAGACGTTGCCCCCGTGCAGGTGGGCGATGCCCACTTCGGTGGGGGCAGGTGTCTTGGGGGCCAGGGCCGCGGCGGCGAGCTGGGCCAGTGAGCCCGGGGTGGTGTTGAACATCAGTTCCGGTAGCAGCGCGGCGAAGTGTGCCTCGAGCCCCGCCATGCGCGGGTAGCTTTCGGCCTCGTCGCGTAGTTTTGTCCCGATCCAGCCGGCGGCGTGCTTAAACGCCTTGTATTGCAGCAACCGGGCAAAAAGCAGGTCGCGGGCCTCGAGCAGCGCCATGTCCTCCTCGGACTCGGCGTCGGCGTTGGGCAGCAGGCGCGCCGCCTTCAAGTCCAACAAGGTGGAGGCGATGACCAGGAACTCGGTGGTCTCATCCAGGGACTTGGACCCGGGCAGGGCGGTGAGCACCTTGAGGTAGGCAATAAAATCGTCGGTGACCTCGGCCATGGCGATCTGCGTGATGTCCAGCTCGCGCTTGGCGATCAGCGAGAGCAGCAGGTCGAAGGGTCCGGTGAAGTTCTGCAGCGAAACCCGAAAGCCACCGGTCGGTTCCGCATCGGGAACCGGCTCGGTGGCCAGGGTGTCAGCGGCGGGTGCCGTCATTACGGGGCGCCACCACGGGATATCAATTCCTTGGCCAGCTGGCGGTAGGCCTCGGCCCCGGGGTGATTGGTCGCGTAGGACGTGATGGGTTCGGCCGCGACGTTGGCGTCGGCGAACTTGATGGTCCGGCGGATCACCGTCTCAAAGACGGTGTCCCCGAAGGCCTCGACCAACCGGCCCACGACCTCGCGGCCGTGCAGGGTGCGCGGGTCGTACATGGTGGCCAGCACCCCGTCGATGGCCAGCGCCGGGTTCAGCCGGTCCTGGACCTTCTCGATGGTTTCCACCAGCAGCGCCACGGCGCGCAGCGCGAAGAACTCGGCGGTCAGCGGGATGATGACCCCGTGTGCGGCGGTCAACGCGTTGACGGTGAGCAGTCCCAGCGACGGCTGGCAGTCGATGAGCACGATGTCGTAGTCGTCGGTGACCGAACGCAGGGCACGTTCTAAGACCTGCTCGCGTGCCACCTCGTTAACCAGCTGCACTTCTGCTGCCGAGAGGTCAATGTTGGCCGGCAACAGATCAACATTCTCGACGTCGGTGGTGATGATCGCGTCGCGAATTCCGGTCTTGCGGTCCATCAGCACGTTGTACACGGTGACGTCCAGCTCGTGCGGGTTGGTCCCGAAGCCTGCCGAGAGGGCACCCTGGGGGTCGAAGTCCACCAGCAGCACCTTGCGGCCGTACTCGGCCAGGGCCGCGGCCAGGTTGATGGTCGAGGTGGTCTTGCCGACCCCGCCCTTCTGGTTAACCATGGCAATCACGCGGGCCGGGCCGTGGGATTCCAGTGGCAAAGGCTCGGGGAAAATCGTCATCGGCCGCCCGGTGGGTCCCAACGGTGTGGGCTCCTTGAGTAAGCCCGCGCCTCGCGACTTGCTGCCCTGTTCCTCGCTCACGGTATGAACCACGCTTCCGTTCGTTGTGCGATGTTGTTGTCTACTGGTTTCAAGGGTATAGGTTGTGCGCCAGCCTTTGCCCAATCGGCGTTACGGCGAGCCTTTACCTTGAAGTTGAAGTCCAATGTTGGGCTATGGCGGTGCACACACCAACGCCAGGGCGCCCGCTCGTGCGGCGCCCTGGCGTTCCTCAGCTGGTGGTGCGGTGGCGCTAGTGCTCGTTGGCGGTCAGCGACAGCTCGTCGAAGGGACGGTCCCCGGCCAGTACCGCACGGGCCTGGTCCATATCGATTTCCTTGGTCCACTTGCCAATCAACAAGGTGGCCACGGCGTTGCCGGTGAAGTTGGTCAGCGCGCGGGCCTCGGACATGAACTTGTCGATGCCCACGATCACGCCCATGCCATCAAGCAGTTCCGGGCGGTGCGACTGCAGGCCAGCGGCCAGCGTGGCCAGGCCGGCGCCGGTGACTCCCGCGGCCCCCTTGGAGGCGATGATCATAAAGACCAGCAAGGAGATCTGCTCGCCCAGGCTCATCGGCATGCCCATCGCGGTGGAGACGAACAGGGCGCTCATGGTCAGGTAGATCGCGGTGCCATCAAGGTTGAAGGAGTAGCCGGTGGGAACCGTGATGCCTACAACCGGCTTGGAGACCCCGGCGTGCTCCATCTTGGCGATCAGCCGCGGCAGCGCCGATTCGGAGGAGGAGGTGGAGAAGATCAGCAGGTATTCGCGGGCCAGGTACTTCATCAGCGCGAAGATGTTCAGGCCGGTCACCGCGCGCAGCATCGACCCCAGGACCACGACGATGAACAGGGCACAGGTGGCGTAGAAGGCGCCCATGAGGATGGCCATGGAGCCGATGGCGGCCCAACCGGTGGCACCGACCACCGCGGCGATGGCACCGAAGGCGCCGATCGGGGCGAGCCACATGATCATCATCATCAGGCGGAAGACCACTGCCTGGATGCTCTTGATGGCGCCGAGCACCGGTTCCCCGCTCTTGCCCATGGACTGCAGCGCGAAGCCGACGAAGAGGGCCAGGACCAGGGTCGGGAGCACCGGGATGTCCCCGGGGATCAAATCCAGCAGGAACTTCACGGTGCCGTTCTCGGCGCTGGCCGCAGCGTTTTCGTACTTCTCCAGCTTCAACCCGGCACCCGGGTGGATCAGGTTGCCCACGAACAGGCCGATGGCCAGGGCGAAGGTGGACATGGTCATGAAGTAGAGCAGTGCCAGTCCGCCGACCTTGCCGACCGTGGCGGCCTTGGCGATCGAGCCGATGCCCAGCACGATGGTGCAGAAGATCACCGGGGCGATGATCATTTTGATCAACGCCACGAACCCGGTGCCCAACGGCTTAAGCGCCTTGCCCAGGTCCGGGGCCACCAGGCCGATGGTCGCACCGGCCACCACGGCAACGATGACCATGATGTACAGCCAGTGGGTGCGGTCCTTTTTGACCGGTGGATCCTGGTTTTCGTGGGGGTCCCGGTCCAGGACTCCGATCGATGCCGGCGTCGATGTCATGATGTGGCTCCTTCTGAAAGTTTTTGTGTCGGGGAACTCGGGTGCTGGTGGCGCTCGAGCTCCCGTGTACTTCATCTATGGTGGGTGCGAAAGTGACCGACATCTCTCTTGTGTTCATAATGGTCATGGCGCCCTCCGGGGCATGCCACCCTTGTGGGCGGAGCACAACGCACCGGGACGAAGCACCGCCCGGGTGCCCGCCGCCGAACCGAGAAGCTGAAGGAGGGCCCACCGATGCCGCAGCCAGCGCCACGCTCCACGGTGTCCCGCGGCGCCGCACGGGGACCGAGGTCCTCCTATTCGCTGGCCACCCGCATCTTCGTCGCGCAGCTGGCCCTGATTTCGCTGGTGGTGTTGGTTCTCTCCACCGCGAACTACCTCAACGCCCGCAGCCAAGCCCACGAATTCGCTGCCATGCGGGTGCTCTCGGTGGCCGAGACGCTCTCCCACGACCCGTTTGTGACCTTGGCGGTGCAGGGTGATGACCCGTCCGCCGTATTGCAGCCCTACACCGGGGAAGTGTTGCGGCACGCCACGGTGGACTTCGTGACCATCATGGATACCGATCGCACCCGCTACACCCACCCGACCGCCGGAGAGATTGGGCGCCAATACGTCGGCAGCGTCGAGTCTCCGCTGGCCGGGCAGAGCCTGGTGGAGGACTATGCCGGGACCTTGGGCCCCTCGGTGCGTGCCATCGCCCCGATCCGTGACGCCGCAGGAAACGTGACGGCCATGGTCGCGGTGGGAGTGACCCTGCAATCGTTGAGCGTCACCCAGGCCGCGCAGATACCGACAACGCTCGGGGTGGGGCTGCTGGCCGCCGGACTCGGCGCGGTGTTCACCTACGCGCTGGCCCGCTACTTGCGCCGGGCCACCCTGGGCTATGGGCCCGAGGAGCTGCGCCGGCTCTATGCCTACTATTTTTCCGCCCTGCATTCGCTGCGCGAGGGGTTGGTGCTGGTCGATGCCAAGGGCCGGCTGGTGCTCTACAACGACCAAGCAGCCCAGTTGCTGGGCCTGCCTCCGGCCGGCTCACTGCGCCCGCTGCCGGTGGACAAGGTCGGGCTGCCCGAGACCGTGGCCGAGCTTTTTGCCTCGGGCCGTCGCGCCACCGACGAGATCCACCTGACCAACAACCGGGTGTTGGTCATCTCCCAGCAGAACGCCGAGCAACCAGATTCGGGCCCCGAGGCCAGGGTGCCCTGGCCGCTGCGCCGGCGCCTGGTCGAATCCTCGCTGGGCACCGTGGCCACGCTGCGCGACCATACCGAGGTGCAGGCGTTGACCGGGCAACTGGAATCGATGCGGACCCTGACCGAAGCATTGCGTGCCCAGACTCACGAGCACGCCAATAGGCTGCATACCGTCGCGACGCTGATCGAGCTGGGCAGGGAACGGGAGGCCTTGGACTTCGCGGTGGCCGACCGGCAGGAATCCCAGCGGCTCACCGACGAATTTGTGCAGGCCGTCGACGAGCCGTACCTGACCTCACTGCTGGTGGGCAAGGCCGCCCAGGCGCACGAGCGCGGGATCACGCTGACCATGAGTGCTTCCGGGCACCTGCCCACCGGTGCGTTGGATGCCCGGGATTTGGTGACCATCACCGGGAACCTGCTGGATAACGCATTTGATGCAGCGGCCGGCTCTCAGCTGCGTCGGGTCTGGGCGGATTTTGCCGCAGATACCGACTCGGTGGTGATTTCGGTGGCCGATTCAGGGCCTGGGGTGGACCCCGATCTGCTCGATGAATACTTCCGGCTGGGGTCCTCCTCCAAGCCGGTGGGCCCCGGCAGCGGGTCGCGCGGCCTAGGCCTGGCCCTGGTGCGACAGGCGGTGGCGCGCCTGAACGGGTCCCTCGAGGTGGATAATGATGCCGGAGCCATCTTCACCGTCACCCTGCCGCTTGCCGGCCCGGTGTCCCGAGGCGCCGACCCGATGCCATCCGATGATCAGACCCCAAGGAAACACCGGTAAATGGATCAGCACCCAGATTTGCGCGTGCTTGTGGTGGACGATGAGGCCACCACCGCCGCGGCACATGCCAAGTTCACCAACCGGGTACCGGGATTTGCTGTGCACGCCGTCGCGCACAGCGGACGGGAAGCCTTCGCGGCTCTGGATACAGCACTGGAGGCCGGCACCCCCATCGACTTGGTGCTGCTGGATATGAATCTGCCGGATCTGCACGGTCTGGATGTCGCCCGGAGGGTGCGCGGGCGCGGGAACACCGTGGACATCATCGCGATCACCGCAATCCGGGACCTGAACGTGGTGCGCACCGCGATCTCCGCGGGCGTCACCCAGTACCTGATCAAACCCTTTGGCTTCGCCGCGTTTTCCGAAAAGCTGGAAAATTACCGGATGTTCCGCTTCAATCTGGGCACCACCGGGCCCTCGGCCTCACAGGAATCGATCGACAACGCGTTTGCCGCACTGCGCTCGGTGGGCCACGCCCCGCTGCCCAAGGGACTAATCACCGAGACCCTGGGCGCCATTGCCCAGACGCTGCGCTCGACGAGCGCAGCGCTCTCGGCCACCGAGGTCTCTGAGGTCCTGGAGATCTCCCGGGTCACCGCGCGGCGCTACTTGGAGCATCTGGCCGATGATGGCCAGGCCGAGAAGGCACCGCGGCACGGGACCCGGGGTCGTCCGGAGTACGAATACCGGTGGAGTCCGAAACGCTAGGACCAGCTATTTAGCCAGCAGGGCGCAGGAACGGGATCAGTTCCTCGATCACCGAGGGGTCCTCGATGGTGGCCGGCACCGTGTAGGGCTTGCCGTCGGCGATCTGTCGCATGGTTTTGCGCAGGATCTTTCCCGAGCGGGTCTTGGGCAGGGCGTCCACCACCTGAACCTGGCGGAAGTCGGCCACCGGGCCAATGTGCGCACGGATCATGGCCACCAATTCGGTGCGCAAGTCCTCCTCGCTGATGCCGGACCCGGTTTTGAGCACCACGTAGCCGCGCGGGCTCTGACCCTTCAGTGCGTCGGCGACACCGATGACCGCGCATTCGGCCACCGCCGCATGGGAACCAAGTACCTGTTCCATGGCCCCGGTGGAGAGCCGGTGTCCCGAGACGTTGATGACGTCGTCGGTGCGGCCCATCACGAACAGGTAGCCGTCCTCATCGAGAAACCCGGAGTCCCCGGTGGCATAGTAGCCCGGGAACTGTGCCAAATATGTATCGACGAAGCGCTGGTCGTTGCCCCAGAGCGTGGCCAGCGTGCCCGGGGGCAACGGCAGCTTGATGGCGATGTTGCCTTCGGTATTGGGGCCTTGCTCGGTGCCGAAACCGTCCAGGATCCGCACGTCGTAGCCGGGTACCGGGACCGTGGGGGAACCGGCCTTGAGCTCGAGTGCTTCCAGGCCCACACAATTGGAGGCGATCGGCCAGCCAGTCTCGGTCTGCCACCAGTTATCGATCACCGGCACCCCGAGCTTCTGACCCGTCCACCGGTAGGTGTCCGGATCCAGGCGTTCGCCCGCGACAAAGAAGTTCTTCAGGCTGGAGAGGTCGTGCCCGGCGAGCAGTGCCGCTTCCGGGTCGGCCTTGCGGATCGCGCGCAGCGCCGTCGGTGCGGTGAAGAAGGTATCGACGCGGTGTTCGGCGATCAGCCGCCAGAAGGCACCGGCATCCGGGGTGCCCACCGGTTTGCCCTCGTAGAGCACCGTGGTGGCCCCGGCGATCAGCGGGCCATAAACGATGTAGGAGTGCCCCACCACCCAGCCCACATCGGAGGCGGTGAGCATGGTGGAGCCGGGCCCGACCCCGTAGACGGTGCGCATCGAGTAGTCCATGGCCACCGCGTAGCCGCCGGAATCGCGCACCACACCCTTGGGCGCGCCGGTGGTGCCCGAGGTGTACAGGATGTACAACGGGTGGGTGGAAGGCACCGGGACCGGGGCGACAGCCGTGGCGGCATCGGCCAGCTCGTCCCAGTCGTGCCACGCAGTCTCGGGGCTCTGGAACTCGGCCAAGGAATGCTCGAAGTCGTCACGGTGGGCGACGATGACGGTGGGAATCTTGTGGGTGGCCATGGTGATGGCCTCGTTGACGGCCGGCAGGTACTCCAGGCGGCGGGAAGGTTCGACGCCGCCGGTGGCGGTGAGGACCGCGGTCGGGGTGGCATCGTCAATCCGGGAGGCAAGTTCCCGGGGAGCGAAGCCGCCGAAAACCACCGAGTGGATCGCGCCGATGCGTGCACAGGCCAGCATGGCAATGTGCGCCTGCGGGATCATCGGCAGGTAGATCAGCACCCGGTCCCCCATCCCAATACCCTGGGCGCGCAGCACCCCGGCAAAGCGTGCGACCTTCTCCAGCAGCTCGTCGTAGCTGTAGCGCTCCTGGATGCCAAGCACCGCCGAGTCGTAAATCAGCGCGGTGCTGCCCCCGCGTCCTGCCTGAACATGGCGGTCCAACGCGTTGTGGCAAACATTGAGCACCCCATCGGGATACCAGGAGTAGATGGGGGCGCGGCTTGCATCGAGTCCGATGACAGGCTCCTGCTCCCAGTCGATCGACTCGGCGGCCTTGAGCCAAAAGGCCGCAGGGTCCTGGGTGGAGTCGGCAAAGGTCTGCGCGTAGGAATGTGCCATGCGAACCATTTATCCATTCGTGTCTCGTGAGTGTTCGGTTCAGACGAGCTTATGACCAGTGACACAAGATTTCAAGACCTTTGTATACACAGAAAGGCAACTTTCCAAGATTTCCTCCTTTTGTCGTGACATTTTGGTATTTCTGTATACAATTGATGGCATGAGAGCAAGCGACAAAGCCTACGAGGAGCTGCGGACCGACATCGTCGAATGGCGGTTGCGTCCCGGTGCCGTATTGGGCGAGGTTGAGCAGGCTGAACGGCTGGGGGTTTCCCGCACCCCGCTGCGCGAGGCCCTGGCCCGGCTGGTCGCCGACGGGCTGGCCGTGCAGCAGCGCGGACGCGGCGCGGTGGTCTCGGATGTCTCACTCGAGCACGTCGATAACCTCTTTGCCTTGCGCAGGGCCCTTGAAATCGAATCCGCCCGCATCGCAGCGCTCAATGCCGAGCCCGGCACCTTTGCCGCGCTGCGCGCCCGTTTCCTCGAAGCGGGACGCTCCACCGCCCCTGAAACTCGCGAGGCCTACTATCGGTTGGCCGGGGAACTTGACCGAAGCATCGATGCGGCAGTGGCCAACCCCTACATCCAGCAGTCACTGCGCTCCCTGCGCGTGCATCTGGCCCGCGTCCGCCGACTGGCCCAGGACGACCCCACCCGCTTGGCGGCATCGGCCCTGGAACATGCAGCGATCGCCGAAGGCATCGCAGCCCGCAACCCGGATATCGCCGCTGCGGCCACCCAGTTGCATCTCCACCACAGTCTCGAACACATCAAGAATCATGCCGAATCCGAAAAGAGGACACCTCAATGATCAACCACCCAGTACGCGTGTACCGCAGTGAAGAAAACCTTCCCCGCGAGGATCAGCTCGCGCACAAGATCGCCGTCGTCGCCGCGGACCCTGTCGAGGTCAGCCCCGAGGTCACCGAGATGATCATCAACCGCGTCATCGACAACGCCTCGGTAGCCATTGCCTCGCTGAACCGCGGCCCAATCGTCGCAGCCCGCGCCCAGGCTCTGACCCACGCACCCTCCACCGGCGGAGCCGGCGCCAATGTCTTCGGGATTTCCGAGAAGGTCTCCCCCGAGTGGGCGGCCTGGGCCAACGGAGTGGCAGTGCGCGAACTCGACTACCACGACACCTTCCTGTCCGCCGAGTACTCCCACCCGGGTGACAACATCCCACCGATCCTGGCCGTCGCCCAGCACACCGGAGCCTCCGGCAAGGACCTGATCCGCGGGCTGGCCACCGGCTACGAGATCCAGGTCGACCTGGTCAAGTCCATTTGCCTGCACGAGCACAAGATCGACCACGTCGCCCACCTGGGCCCCTCAGCAGCAGCCGGCATCGGCACCCTGCTGGGCCTTGACGTCGAGACCATCTTCCAGGCCGTGGGACAGGGCCTGCACACCACCACCGCCACCCGCCAGTCACGCAAGGGCGAGATCTCCACCTGGAAGGCTCACGCCCCAGCCTTCGCCGGCAAGATGGCCGTCGAAGCCGCCGACCGCGCCATGCGCGGACAGACCTCCCCGGTGCCGATCTACGAAGGCGAAGACGGCGTCATCGCCTGGCTGCTCGACGGACCGGATGCTGCCTACACCGTGCCGCTGCCAGAAGCCGGCGAGGCCAAGCGCGCGATCCTTGATACCTACACCAAGGAGCACTCCGCCGAGTACCAGGCACAGGCCTGGATCGACCTGGCCCGCAAGCTGCACCGCGAGCACCCAGAGGCCGTCGACGCGAAGAACGTCGCATCGGTGCTGATCAAGACCTCGCACCACACCCACTTCGTGATCGGCTCCGGCGCCAACGACCCGCAGAAGTACGACCCGACGGCATCGCGTGAGACTCTGGATCACTCGATCCCGTACATCTTCACCGTTGCACTGCAGGACGGCTCCTGGCACCACGTGGATTCCTACTCCCCCGAGCGCGCCGGCCGCCCTGACACCATCGAGCTGTGGAACAAGGTGACCACCGAGGAAGACGCCGAGTGGACCCGCCGCTACCACTCCCTGGACATCGCCGAGAAAGCCTTCGGCGGCTCGGTGGAGATCACCCTGACCGACGGCACCGTCATCACCGATGAAATCGCCGTGGCCGACGCACACCCGCTGGGCGCACGTCCGTTCGCTCGCGAGCAGTACATCAACAAGTTCCGGACCCTGGCCGCTGATCTGGTGGCGGAAGAGGAAATCGAGCGCTTCATCGCCGCGGCCGAAAACCTGGAAAACTTGGGTGCCGGCGAGCTGGAGCAGCTGAACATCACCGCGGCACCGGGGGTCATCGACCTCGCGTCCGCCCCGAAGGGACTGTTCTAAATGTTGTACTCGCACGTCACCCCGGAGCAGAAGCGCGCATCCTTACGCGAAATGCTCGTCCCGGGCACCGCACGCCAATTCCCCGGCGCCTTCAACCCGCTCTCGGCGAAGCTGATCGAGGAAAAGGGCTTTGACGGTGTCTACATCTCCGGCGCGGTACTCGCCAACGATCTGGGCTTCCCGGACATTGGGCTGACCACGCTCACCGAGGTAGCCACCCGGGCCGGGCAGATCGCCCGGATGAGCGACCTGCCGGCCATCGTTGATGCCGATACCGGCTTCGGCGAGCCCATGAACGTGGCCCGCACCATCCAGGAACTCGAGCACGCGGGGCTGGCCGGCTGCCACATCGAGGACCAGTTCAACCCGAAGCGCTGCGGCCACCTGGACGGCAAGAACGTTGTCGAGCTGAACACCATGGTCAAGCGCATTGCCGCCGCGGCAGATGCCCGCCGAGATCCGAACTTCCTGATCATGGCGCGCACCGATGTGCGCGGCGTCGAGGGCCTGGATGCTGTCATCGATCGGGCCAAGGCCCTGGTGGATGCCGGCGCCGATGCGATCTTCCCCGAGGCCATGAAGGACCTCACCGAGTTCGAGGCGGTCTGCAAGGCCGTGGACGTGCCGGTGCTGGCCAACATGACCGAGTTCGGAAAGTCGGATCTCTTCACCCGTCAACAGCTGGCCGATACCGGCGTGGCCATCGTCATCTACCCGGTGACGTTGCTGCGCAGCGCCATGGGTGAGGCCGAACGCGTCCTAGATGCCATCGCTGCCGACGGAACCCAGGAGTCTCGGGTAGATTCAATGTTGACGCGTGCTCGTTTATACGAGCTGGTTGACTACGAGGCGTACAACCGCTTCGACACCGGGATCTTCAATTTCCAGGTCCCCGACCTCGATATCCACTCGAATAACGCGAATCTGTAGGAAAGCAGGAGCGAAGCGATGACTGAAACCGACATCAAGAAGGGCCTGGCCGGGGTCGTAGTTGACTACACGGCCGTTTCCAAGGTCAACCCGGACACCAATTCGCTGCTTTACCGCGGCTATCCGGTGCAGGACCTGGCAGCATCCAAGAGCTTCGAGGAAGTTGCCTTGCTGCTGTGGACCGGGGAACTTCCCTCCGAAGCCGAATTGGCCGACTTCGTGGCGGCGGAACGTGCGGGGCGCACCCTGGCGGCCAACGTGAAGGCCGCCATCGACCTGCTGCCGACCGATTGCCACCCGATGGATGTGGGCCGCACCGCGGTCTCGGTCATCGGCGCGAACCATGCACTGGCCGAAGATTCCTCCCCCGAGGCCGAGCTGGCCAAGGCCAAGGAGCTCTTTGCCGCGTTCCCGGCGGTGGTCGCCTACGACCAGCGCCGCCGTCGCGGCCTGGACGTCGTGGAACCGCGCGCGGACCTGGACTACGCGCAGAACTTCTTGTGGATGACCTTCGGCGAAGAAGCAGCACCGGAGGTCGTGGACGCGTTCCGCGTTTCGATGGTGCTCTACGCCGAGCACTCCTTTAACGCCTCGACCTTCACCGCCCGGGTCATCACCTCGACCCTCTCGGATCTGCACTCGGCTGTCACCGGGGCCATCGGCGCGCTCAAGGGCTCGCTGCACGGCGGGGCCAACGAGGCAGTGATGCATACCTTCCAGGAGATCGGGATCGACAAGAACGAAACCCGGGAGGACGCGGCGGCACGCGCCAAGACCTGGATGGAAGAGGCGCTTGCGGCCAAGAAAAAGGTCATGGGCTTCGGGCATCGCGTATACAAGCACGGCGACTCCCGCGTTCCGACCATGAAGGCCGCGTTGGACAAGATGATCGAGCATTATGGGCGCGGCGAAATGCTGGGCCTCTACGACGGTCTGGAAGCGGCCATGGACGAGGCCAAGGCGATCAAGCCGAACCTCGACTACCCGGCCGGCCCGACGTACCACCTGATGGGCTTCGACACCGAGATGTTCACCCCGATCTTCATCGCGGCGCGCATCACCGGCTGGACGGCCCACATCATGGAACAGCGTGCGGCCAACGCATTGATCCGCCCGCTCTCGGCCTACAACGGCCCGGAGCAGCGCGCACTGTAGAGATTCCGTAGAACCCCCAGGGGCGGAGGGGACCACATGGTCCCCTCCGCCCCTGCTTTTTGGATCCCGCAGCCTGAAGGTCTCGGGGCCCGGGTGGGTCACTTCAGCGTCAGTGACGCTGCAAGGTCCTTGGCCTGTTGGTACTCCGAGGATGCCAGGTCGGTGGTGCGCTCCTTAGCATCCAGGAACCCTAGGTATCCGTTCCAGGCATCGGATTGGAACATCTTGCCGCGGTGGTGGAAAGCGGTGGGCAGATCGCACATCTTGCCCTGCTTGGCGCTGTCGGCCAGTACCAGGGACACCGTCGAGCGTTCGATGCCGGCGGCGTCGGTTTCGGTCACCAGCCCCAGGGCCAGTGCTCCCTCATCAACCACCACGGAGCTGGGCGAGACACCGTGCAGCACATAATTCGCGCCCGGATCGTTGCATGCGGTTCCGCCCTCGGTCCCGCCCTGATCGTCGGTGAACAGGGCCATGTTGAATACCGCCTTGCCGTGAGCGTCGAAGAACATCAGCTGGTAGGTGGCGGCGTCCAGCGGATCGGTGGTGACCGGATCCAGGACCGTGCCGTCGGCGCCGCGCGCCGATTCGCTCATGCTCCACCCCGGGTAGGTGACTTCCAGGGCCGTATTGCCGTAGGCGACGGGCTCAGTACCCGATTCAGCTTCCATCCATGAGGGAAGGTTGGGGCCGAAGAGGTCTTCGGCGGTGGCTGCCTCGATGCCCAACTCCTTGCGGGCTTCTTCCATGCGTTCGGCGGGGCTTTGGCCCGGTTCGTAGCTGTAGCCGCGCAGTGTCGGCCAGGCCAGGAATTCCTGGTGCACCTCTATCCCGTCGGCGTTGATGGACACCGGCGAGTTGACCCATTGCGACGTTTTCTCATTCCATTCGGCCACCAGCATGCCGCCGGCGGTGTCCCCGATGTTGTTCTCGGTGCGGTACTGGTCGGTGGGGTTGAAGGCGGAAAAGCCGTCCAGGCAGCCGATGAGTGCGTAGGACTGGGCATCAAAACCGCCCTTGGTTCTCTTGCCCTGGGCGTCGGCCACCAGCATCTCGGGCAGCGACAGGGCCTGGCAGGCCTCATCGTCGGCGAAGTGCGCACCGTCCCAGGCGGCGAAGAGCCCGTTTGGCAGCGCCTGCGACTGCGGGGTGCTGCTCGGCTCGGCGGAGCTGGACTGAGAGGGATCCGGTGCCGGCGCCGACTGTGTGGGCGGGGTCGCCGGCAGCGGCTCGGGCGTCGGGGAGTTCCAGGGCGCCCAGATAATCACCGCGGCCACCGCGGCGGCCGTGGCCATCGCCCCGGCTGCCGCGGGCCACCAGGAGCGCTTGGTCCGTAAAGGCTCGGCGACGGGGCGTTGGATGAAGACCGGTGCCGGCTCCGAAAGGTCCAGGGGTAGCGGTCCGCCCGAGTCCCGTGAAGCGCGGGGGTCGGCATCACGAAGAAGCTTCTCAATGTTGTCCATTCTCGGTTCCACCCTTCAACATGTGGTTCGGCGCCTTGCGGGAGAAGGCCTTGCGGGCCCGGAAGAGCCTGGATTTGGCCGAGTCGACGGAGCAGTCGAGTAGGGCCGCGATCTCGGCCAGAGACAGCGCGTCCCAGTAGGAGAGCATGAGGATTTCACGTTCTGCAGCACGCAGCGAGTCGAGTACCTCGCGGACCGCCTCGGACATGGGATCGGGGGACGATTCACGGCGATGTAGTTCCTCGCCGCCGACCTTTTGTGCCAGCCGACGCTGGCGTTGGATGGCTCGTAATCCGTTGGCGACCAGGTTCCGTGCGGTGACCAGCAGCCCCGGCAGCACGTCGGCCGCCGGGGCCTTCTGCTGCTGCCAGGCGATGCGGAAGACGTCGTTGGTGATCTGCTGTGGCGATGAGACGTCGCGGATCCGTCGGTAGGTGTAGGCGTAGACACGCCGGGCATACTGCTGGTGCAGTTCTTCCACGTGCGAGGCTGTTAACGCTCCCATGTGTTCGATCCCCCTTTGTGCGTGCGGCTCCCCCGAGGCTTCAGGGCTCGCTGTTGACTAAGTAAGGTCCGGGAAGTCGGCTTCGGTGGCGGGTGCGGCGGGAATTCTTTTTTCCGGCCAGCCGATCATCGAGAACCGGGCCACCGATTCGTTATCCGCACCCAGCACCACCAGGGCATCAAAGCGTTCCCCTGCCAGCAGGCGAGAGAGCCACAGTGCCGAGTCCTCCCACATCTTCTGCACCGGCAGCGCGCCGACCGGGTACCAGGCAGGAATCAGTTCCTCGGAGGCCGCGGGCTCCCCGCTGAAGGAAGGCACCAGGAAGATGGTGCAGTCCATGTCGGCGGCGGGCTGTCCGGGGAAACGGAAATACACTCGGGCCGCGGCCTGCAGGGTTTCGGGCTCGGCCAGCAACCCGGTTTCTTCAGCCAGCTCACGCACCGCGGCTCCCCGCGGGCTTTCTCCGGCTTCGATCTTGCCGCCCGGGGCCACGATGCGTCCGGCGCCGAAGCCCCGTTGTTTGAGCCCCAGCAGGATCTTCTCACCGGAGGGTGATTCTTGGATCGGCAGGCACAACACGACCTGGACCGGGGTGGTTGCTCGGCGGTGGGCCATGGGTGGGCTTTCCTGCTTCCTTAGAGGTTGGCTCGCGGGTGGGCCGCGGCATAGATTTCGCGCAGCGTGTCGGCGGTGACCAGCGTGTAGACCTGGGTGGTGGTGACCGAGGCATGGCCCAGCAGCTCCTGGACCACACGCACATCAGCCCCGCCCTCGAGCAGGTGGGTGGCGAAGGAGTGGCGCAACGTATGCGGGGAGACGTCCTGTTCGATGCCTGCGCGTTCGGCGGCCTTGGTGAGCACCGTCCACGCCGATTGACGTGAGAGCCGCCCGCCGCGCTGGTTCAGGAAGAGTGCCGCGGTGCCCTTGCCCTTGGAAACCAGCTCGGGGCGCCCGCGGACCAGGTAGGAGTTCAGCGCGTCGATCGCGTAGGACCCCAGCGGAACGATGCGTTCCTTGGAGCCCTTACCGAAGAGCCGCACCACGGCAGGGCCCTCGGCGGGGCGTTCCAGGTGCAGGTCATCGACGTCCAGGCCCACGGCCTCGGAGATTCGGGCCCCGGTGGAGTACAGGAATTCGAGGATCGCCTTGTCGCGCAGGCCCGCGGAGGTGTCGATGGAAACCGAGTCAAGGATCGCGGTGACCTCGGCGACGGAGATGGCCTTGGGCAACCGGCGCCCGGGGGTCGGCGGGTGCAGGTCGACGGCGGGGTTGGTGGGTGCCAGGCCTTCGAGCTCCCAGAACTTGTGTACTCCACGCACCGCCACGATGGTGCGTGCCGCCGAGCGGGCGCTGAGCGGGGCGGCACCGTCGGCACCGTCACGGACCGCTTGGGCGAAGGACGTCAGGTGCCGCAGGGTCACCTGATCCGGGGCATGGACTTGTTGGGCATGCAGGTAGGAGGCGTAGCGGTAGAGGTCGCGGCGGTAGGCGCTGACGGTGTTCTTCGCCATGCCGCGTTCCACGGCCAGGTGCTGCAGGTAGACGGCCAGGTGCTTGCCAATGGGCAGCGAGGTGGGATCCGGTGCCGGTGCTGGAACCGGATCGGGGACCGTTTTCAGCACTTGGGTTGCCGCGATGGTGCCAAGTTTCACGGTCTCGGACCGGGAGGAGCTAGGAAGCGAAACCGTTTCGGGGACCACACCCAGGCGCAGGGTCGGATCGTCGGTGCCGGTGGGCATGGCCGGGCCCTATGCCCGCGGCTCGCCGGAGCGCAGGCGCGGGTGGGCTTCGAAAGCCTCGTCCACGGGCCGCAAGGAGGCGTATCCGCCGGCTCGAGAAGCTGCGGCGGCCAGCAGGCCTGCCACTGCGGAGGGGTTGTGGATTCGCCCGGCCAGGACCGCGGCCACAGCGTCGTCAAAGGGAACCCAGGCCACGGCCATGTCCGCTTCCTCATCGGTCCGTTGGTGTCGTTGCTCCGCGGGAACCGGGCTGGTGGTGCGTGCCAGATAGATGCGGATCGCTTCCGAGGAGGAACCCGGGGAAAGGAACAGGTCCACCAGCACCGACCAGTCGGCGGCGATGAGATCTGTTTCCTCGGCCAGTTCGCGAGCCGCAGCAAGGTGCGGGGGCTCTCCTGCAACATCGAGCAGGCCGGCAGGGATTTCCCACAGGTTCATGCGCACCGGGTGGCGGTATTGGTTGATCAGCAACACCTCGTCGGCGTCGTTGAGTACCAGCACTGCCACGGCGCCGGGGTGCTCGATGTAGTCTCTGACCAACGGTTCGTTGCCGGGGGTGAATTCGAAGGTGTCCTGCACGACGTCCCAGATGCGCCCGTCATAGACGGTCTGGGAAGACAGCAGGCGGCGAGGGCTGAGCGAATCGCCCAGCACCCCGCCGTCCGTTGTTGTCATGGTGTTACTTGCCGGCCTTCTGGTGGGCCAACGCTGCCTTGACCAGTCCCGCGAAGAGCGCGTGCGGGCGGGTCGGGCGGCTGGAGAGCTCCGGGTGGGCCTGAGTGGAGACGTAGTACGGGTGAACGTCCTTGGGCAGTTCCACGAACTCCACGAGCTTGCCGTCCGGCGACGTGCCGGAGAAGACCAGGCCCGCCGCCGCGAGCTGCTCGCGGTAGGCGTTGTTGACCTCGTAGCGGTGGCGGTGACGTTCGGCGACCTTGGTCTTGCCGTAGGTCTCGGCCACGACCGAACCCTCGGTGAGGGCCGCGTCGTAGAGGCCCAGGCGCATGGTGCCGCCCAGATCGCCCTTGCCGTCAACGATGTCCAGCTGCTCTTCCATGGTCGCAATGACCGGGTGCTTGGTGTCCGGATCGAATTCGGTGCTCGAGGCATCGACCAGGCCGACGACGTTGCGTGCGTATTCGATGACCATCGACTGCAGACCCAGGCACAGGCCCAGGGTCGGCATGCCGTTTTCGCGGGCATGCTTCAGGGCGCCGAGCTTGCCGTCCAGGCCGCGGATGCCGAAGCCACCAGGCACGCAGATCGCGTCCACGCCGGCCAGTGCCTTGGCAGCGCCTGCCGGGGTGGAGCAGTCATCCGACGGGACCCAGCGGATCTGGACCTTGGTTTTGTTGGCGAAGCCGCCGGCACGCAGAGCCTCGGTGACCGAGAGGTAGGCGTCGGGCAGTTCGATGTACTTACCGACCAGCGCGATTTCCAGGTGGTGCTTGGGGTTGTGGACGGCGTCAAGCAGTTTGTTCCACTTGGACCAGTTCACATCCTTGAACTTCATGCCCAGGTGCTGAACGATGTATGCGTCCAGGCCCTGGGAGTGCAGCACCACGGGGATGTCGTAGATGCTCGGGGCATCGGGGCAGTTGACCACTGCTTCCGGATCGACATCGCAGGTGCGTCCGATTTTCACGCGCATCTCGTCAGGGATGTCCCGGTCCGAGCGGATGACCAGGGCGTCGGGCTGGATGCCGATGGAGCGCAGCGCAGCCACGGAGTGCTGGGTCGGCTTGGTCTTCAGCTCGTGGCTGGGGCCGATGTAGGGCACCAGGGAGACGTGGACGAAGAAGACGTTTCCGCGGCCGATGTCCTGGCGGACTTGGCGGGCCGATTCGAGGAAGGGCTGGGATTCGATGTCGCCCACGGTGCCACCGATTTCGGTGATGATCACGTCCGGTGCCTTCTTGCCCTTGCCCGGCTCGGTGGCCGGCAGACGCATGCGGCGCTTGATCTCATCGGTGATGTGCGGGATGACCTGAACGGTGTCGCCGAGGTAGTCGCCGCGGCGTTCCTTCTCGATGACGGTTGAGTACACCTGACCGGTAGTCACGTTGGCCATGCCGGTGAGGTTTTCGTCCAGGAAGCGCTCGTAGTGACCGATGTCGAGGTCTGTTTCGGCGCCATCATCGGTGACAAATACTTCACCGTGCTGGAAGGGGTTCATTGTTCCCGGATCCACGTTCAGATACGGGTCTAGTTTCTGCATCGTGACGGAGAGTCCGCGTGCCCGAAGCAGGTGACCGAGGCTGGAAGCCGTCAGTCCCTTGCCGAGGGACGAGGCCACACCGCCGGTGACGAAGATATGCTTTGTCGTTTCAGACGACCTGGAATCACGGGAAAGATTACGTTGCACCACGGGGTTTTACCCTATCACCTTTTCGATGTTGAACAGTTGGGAATGACTCTACATGCCCGGGCCACGGCACAGGCGAAAACGGCGGTTCAAGAGAGCGAGCTAACCATTTGCTGAGCATCGCCGAGCAATTCCTCGGCATGCGCCTGGGCGGTTGAGGAATCCTCCTGACCTGCGAGCATCCTTGCCAATTCTCTTACCCGCTCGGCTTCGTCGAGCAATACGACGTCGCTGGCGGTGAACCCTGCACCGGCTGCAGCACCCGCGTCAGAGGACTTAATCACCCGCACATGGCGGTCAGCATAGGCTGCCACCTGGGGCAGGTGGGTGACCACAATCACCTGGACGTGCTTGGCCAGCATGGCTAGGCGCTTTCCGATCTCCACCGCCGCCTTGCCGCCGACTCCGGCGTCTACTTCGTCGAAGACGAAGGTTGGGACCGGGTCCACCGCGGCCAGCACCACTTCAATGGCCAGCATCACCCGGGAGAGCTCACCGCCGGAGGCTCCCTTGCCCAGTGGGCGTGGGGTCGTTCCTGCGTGCGGCTGCAACAGCATGGTGATGGCATCGAACCCGTGGCGGGTTGGCTCGGTGAGCTTTTCGAGATCGAGCACGAACTTCGCATCCGGCATGGCCAGTGCGGCAAGTTCGGCGGTCACCCGGGCAGCCAGGTCCTTGGCGGCCTTGGCGCGCAGCTTGGACAGCTTTTCACCGAGGGTCTCGACCTCGGTGCGCAGGGCCTCGGTTTCGGCCCGCAGCTCCTCGATGCGACCGTCGTCGCCCTGGATCTCGGTCAGTCGGGCCCGGGAGACCTCGGCCCAGGCGATGACCTCGTCGATGTCCGGGGCGTATTTGCGGATCAGTCGGTTCAGGTCCCCGCGGCGTTCTTCAAGCGCGGCGAGCCGTCCCGGGCCCTCCGCGTCCAGGTCCGCGAGGTAGGCGGCGAGATCGGTGGAGACCTCGGCGGCCAGGATCCCGATTTCGTGCAGCCGCTCGGCCAGTGACTTGATCTCCGCGTCGTCGTCGGCGACCTGCTCCAGGGCATGCTTCGCGGTCTCGACCAGCGAGATCACGCTGGTGGCATCGAAGGCCTCGCTATTGAGCGCCTCGTGGGCGGCGTCGGCGTTGGCGCGCAGTTCCTCGACGTTGGTGAGTTTCAGTGACTGGGTCTTGAGTTCGGAATCTTCCCCGGGCTGGGGGTCGACAGCATCAATCTCTTCCAGGGCGACTTGCAAGGATTCCGCCTCGCGGATGCGTTCACGGGATGCAGCCTGCAGTTCCGCGAGCTCGGTGGAGGAAGCACCCCACTTCTCGAAGGCTTCCTTGTAGGTTGCCAGTACCTTGCCCAGCGGTGCGCCGGCGAACTTGTCCAGCGCCGCTCGTTGGGTCACGGCACCCTTGAGCCGCATCTGGTCGGTCTGGCCGTGGATCGCGATGAGGTCCTCGCCCAGTTCCACCAGGACGCCCACCGGCGCCGCCCGGCCGCCCACCGAGGCGCGGCTGCGCCCTTCGGCTGACAAGGTGCGGGTGACGATCAGTTCGGCCTCGTCGTCATAGCGTTCAACGAGGGCTCCGGCCTCCTCGGCACGGTCCAAGACCTTGCTGCTCGCCGGCAGTACCAGGGTGGCGTCGGCGACGGCTTGCTTGGCGCCGTGGCGCACTGCGCCGGCGTCGGCACGGCGTCCAAGCAGCAGCCCGAGCGCGGTGATGACCATGGTCTTGCCTGCACCGGTTTCGCCGGTGACCACGCTGAAGCCGGGTCCCAGCGGCAGGGTGGCCTGGGAGATGACTCCCAGGTCCTTGATACGGATTTCCTGAATCACAGTTGCCTCCGATATTCCGGGCCGGGGAGCGTTTTCGGTTCCGGCTTGGGTTCGTGGTGGCGCGGTTCGATGACTTGGACCGCCGGGGTGATGACCGGCAGTGCGGTGGTTGCAGTCTCGCGATCTTCCGGTTCCACCGGTCCGCGCCAGCCTTGGATGGGAAGTTCAAACTTATTGACCAGGCGTTCGGAGAACGGGGTCTGGTTGACCCGGGCCAGGCGCACCGGCTTGGAGGATCGGGTGACTTCGATGCGGGCACCGGGTGGAAGATCGATGGTTCGTCGGCCGTCGCACCAGAGCACCGCGCCGGCATCCGTGCGGGTCAGGATCTCGATGGCGAGCACCGAAGCCGGGGCGACCACCAGCGGCTTCGCGAAGAGTGCGTGCGCGCTGATCGGCACCATCACCAGGGCCTCGACCTCGGGCCAGACCACCGGACCGCCGGCGGAGAACGCGTAGGCGGTGGAACCGGTGGGGGTGGCCATGACGACCCCGTCGCAGCCGAAGGTGCTCAACGGGCGGCCGTCGACCTCCATGACCACTTCGATCATGCGTTCGCGGTTGGCTTTTTCCACGGCGGCTTCGTTCAGCGCCCAGGTGTGGGCGATGCGGCGGTTATCTCGCCAGACCTGCACGTCGATGGTCATGCGTTCCTCGACGGTGTAACGACGTTCCACGATCCACTGCACGGTCTCCTGCAGGGCTGGCCGCTCGCTTTCGGCCAGGAAGCCCACGTGTCCGAGGTTGACTCCGAGTAGCGGGACCCCGTCGTCGCGGACCAGCTCGGCAGCACGCAGCACGCTGCCGTCTCCTCCGAGCACCACGCCGAGGTCGATGGCCGCGAGGCTGGTGTCTTCGCCCAGGACTTCCACGTCCAGGTTTTCGCCCTCGGGAATGTTTCTCACGGCCTGCATTTCGACGCGGAGCATCACGGGGATGAGCCCTGCTTGGCGCAGCCGGGAACAGGTGTCCACCGCCGCGATGAGTGCATCCGAACGGCCAGTGTGGGTGAGGACCAAAATCCTGCGCATGGGTTCCTTCCTCGGCGGACCGAAAATAGGGACATCAGTTCCGATGCCGCCAGTCTAAGAATAGTCAACGTCCGGCCAGGCGGTGGTCCCGACGCGGGGTTGTGGAGAAGCGTCGGAATTGGCGGCTGAGACCTGGGTGAGCCAGAGGAAGAATTCGACGTTGCCGTCCTGGCCGGGCAACGGGCTGCGGGCCAGCCCGTCCACGCGCAGCCCTGCGTCCATGGCGGAGGACAACACGGTGTCCACGGCCTTGCGCCGCTGCACGGGGCTGCTCACCACCCCGGTGCGGGCCAGCTGTTCGCGGCCGATCTCGAATTGCGGCTTGACCATGAGCACCAGTTCGCCTCCCGGTGCGGTGGCACCGGAGAGCGCCGACATGACCAGGGTGAGGGAGATGAAGGAGAGATCAGCAACCACCAGGTCCACGACTCCCCCGATGTCCGCGGGATTCAGGTAGCGCACATTCATGCCCTCGTGGACGTGCACGCGTGGATCGGCACGCAGCTCGGGGACCAGTTGGCCGTGTCCAACGTCCACCGCTTCGACGTGGTCGGCCCCGCGGCGCAACAGCACGTCGGTGAATCCCCCGGTGGATGCGCCAGCGTCCAGGCAGCGTTTTGCCGCGACGTCGATGGTGTTGAATGCGGCAAGCGCCCCGGCAAGCTTGTGCCCGGCGCGTGAGACGAATTCCTCGCCGGTGGCCGGGTCCACGTCGATCGTGGAGGCTTCGGTAACGTTTTTGGAGGCCTTGGCGGCCAACTCACCGTTGACCCGGACCCGTGCCTCGGAGATGAGCCGGGCGGCATCGGTGCGCGAGCGTGCCAGGGAGCGGGTAACTAGTTCCTGGTCGAGTCGGCTCATGGGTGCTCCTGCGCGGTGGATTCAAGGTCTGCGGCTAAGGAAGCCTGCAGCTGTTCGAAGAGGGCAAGGTGCTCGGCAACGGGCAGCTCTGCCAGTGTCTCGAGGACCTCGAGCGAGGTGGATTCACGGGAGGCTTCGTCCGTCCGGTCCGTCGGCCGTGGCCCGGGTACAGGTACGGGTAGGGCGCTGGTGGGGCCGGATACTGGTGTGTTCTGGTTGTTGCTCATCGCCTACGAGCTTATGGCTTGGAGCCGACTTTTTGCGAAAACGTCAGTTTTGGTTCGACTGCGTGTTCCTGCTCCGGGTGGGCCAGCCACCAGGCGGCGCATGCTGCCCGCCAGGAGTCCAGGTTGTTTTCTTCGCCGTCAATGACGATGGTTTGATCGTTGACGCAGGCCACGGCCGAGCCGCAGCGGATGCCGAAGCCGGTGGCTTCGATGACGGGGTATTCCTCGTAGAGGTCCGAAAGGTCAGCGATGAGGTAATCGGGGCGTTCGGCAGTCTTGGCCGACAATGCACTCAGTGCGGTGTCAACCCCGGTGAGTACCAGCACGGTGTTGTATCCGGCGCGGTTTCCACCCAGGATGTCGGTGTCGAGGCGGTCCCCGACGACCAGTGGGCGGGTTGCCTCAAAGTTTTCTGCGGCACGGCGGAAGAGCAACGGCTCGGGCTTGCCGGCCACCAGCGGGCGGGTGTTAGTTGCCGCGCCGATGGCGTTGACCAATGACCCGTTGCCGGGGGCGATGCCCTCGGCGCGGGGAATGGTCAGGTCGGTGTTGGTGGCGACCCAGATGGCACCGCCGTTGATGGCAAACGCCGCCTCCGCCAGGTCTTTCCAGCCGAGTGCCGGGTCGAATCCCTGGATGACTCCCAGGGGCCCGTCGGTGTGGCTTGCCACGATTTCCATGCCGAAGGAGCTGACACAGTCACGCAGGTAGCCACTGCCCACCACCAGGACCTTGGATCCTTGGGGCAGTTTCTGGGCCAGGAGTTCTGCCCCGGCGTCCGCTGAACCAAAGACCTGTTCGGCGGACGCTGGGGCACCAAGCTGTTTCAGGTGTGCGGCAACGGCACCCGGGGACCTCGAGGCGTTGTTGGTGACATACGCCAGGGAGACCGAGCATTCGCTCAATCGGTTCAAGGCGTCGATAGCCTTGGGGATTGCTCCGTTGCCTGCATAGACGACGCCGTCCAAATCGGAGAGCAGTGCGTCAAAACCTGAAATCAGCATGGATGGATCGTTTTCCTACTTTTCGTCGTTCTCGTCCTGATCGATGGCCGGGGATGCACCGTTCGGGGCTTCGGCGACAGGCGCCTCGTCCTCGAGTTCCGGGTTCAGTTCCTCGGCCGGCTCGGCCAGTGCGTCGGCGTCAACAACCTCAAGGGCGTCGTCGTCGGCCACGGTGTCCGCGGCTTCCGCCGATGCGTCTTCCTCGTCACCGTCGGTGGTGTCCGCGGTATCAGCTGCTGCTGCATCCTCGTCGCCGTCGACCGTGAGGTTCTCGGGTTCAACGATGTCGCGGGCACGCGGACGGCGGGCATCGGCTTCGTCGTCTTCACCCAGGTCGATGATGTCCGGTTCGGCGAATTCGCCGGTGCCCAGTGCTTCCTCGGCCACGGAGATCTGCTTGCGCCACTTGACTGCTTCTTCGTTGCGACCCAGGTTTTCCAGGGCGTCGGCGTAAGCCGAGAAGAGTCGCGGGCTGTAGCTGAACGCGCGGTTGATATCCAGCTGCGGGATCTCGAGTTCCGCCAGTGCTGCATTGAGGTCGCCCAAGTCGTTCTGGGCACCCGAAGCAACCATGGCCATCTCGACCTTGCCGTTGGTGTCGAGGGTCTCGACGACCTCGCTGTGGGCGATTTCCAAGGTCTTCCCGGGACGACCGATGCCACGTTCGGCGTCGGCAATCCGGGGCAGGTGCAGGTTGGAACCGCTGATGCGGCGGTGCGTGCGGAATTCGCGCAGGGCTTCGGCGAACTCGCCGGCAGCGTATGCGGCGAGGCCGACTGCTTCGCGGACAACTGCTACACGGCCACCACGACGGGAAGCTGCGATGGTGTGTTCGTAGGCCAACTGTGGATCGATGTCGATCAAGCGTCCGGCCATGACCAGGTGCTTGGAGACCCATTCGTTGTTGACGTCGTCAAGGTAACGCAGTTCCGCACGGGTAATGCGGTCCAGCTCCTTGCCTGTTACATCGTCGTCGATCTCGGGAGAACGTCCGCGCTCGGGGCTGTTCGAGCTGCGCAGGTCGGCCGGGTTGTGCGGGCGACGTGCGTTTTCTTCGTCGCGCATCGCCTCAAGGTCGGCCGTGCTGGCGCCGGAGCGTGGCGCGGAGCTTCCTCCACGGCGGTCGTCGCCTCCACGGAATCCACCACGGTCTTCGCGGGGCTTGAAGCCACCTTCACGACGGTCATCGCCGCCACGGAATCCACCGCGGTCTTCGCGCGGCTTGAAGCCACCGCGATCTTCACGGGGCTTGAAGCCACCTTCACGACGGTCATCGCCGCCACGGAATCCACCACGGTCTTCGCGGGGCTTGAAGCCACCTTCACGACGGTCGTTGCCACCCTGGTATCCACCACGATCTTCACGGGGCTTGAAGCCACCGCGGTCTTCGCGCGGCTTGAAGCCACCCTCACGGCGGTCGTTGCCACCCTGGTATCCACCGCGATCTTCGCGCGGCTTGAAGCCACCCTCACGGCGGTCGTTGCCACCCTGGTATCCACCGCGATCTTCGCGCGGCTTGAAGCCACCCTCACGGCGGTCGTTGCCACCCTGGTATCCACCACGATCTTCACGGGGCTTGAAGCCACCGCGGTCTTCACGGGGCTTGAAACCACCCTCACGACGATCATCGCCACCACGGCGGAATCCACCGGAATTACTCGGCTTAGATTCGTTTCGGTCGCGGTTGTCCTTCGACCCGAAGCCCTTGTTTTCGTTTGACACTAGATGTGTTCCTCTCAAAAGGGTCTTCAGTTTTGGACCCCACGCATGAACCAATGGACTCCCGCATCTCACGGAAGTCCACAATAAAATCTTTCGCCCTCACCAGGGCGTTGAACGTCTGCATCTATCTTAGTCGAGGCTACCGATTCGACTCCGCGATTTATACCAATAGTGCGCAACGCAACTGATCCATACTACGGCAAATTATTGATAGCTGCCTGAGACGGGCCTTGAGCAATCGTTGGAGCAGAGGCGTTGAAATATCAAAGAAGCCACTGCTCGGCCATCTACGTCCCAATCTTGCCGGC
>NZ_AOCK01000008.1 GCF_000348945.1 Paeniglutamicibacter gangotriensis Lz1y
GGCCCAGGAGTTTGACTCGGAGCGTCGTTCATACCCTAAGCCGTTAGGGTTGGGGGATGGACGGACTTTTTTCACACGCGGCATCAGCCCACGATCCCAGCCCTCAAGAGGGTTACCGCCTGCCAGAACATCGGCATGTGGTGAACGTCCCGTTAGCTGCAGACCAAGCTTTCGAAGGCTTCTCTGAATACATTCACCTTTGGTGGCCGGTGAACAAATTCTCGCACTTCGGTCCCGGCAGCCATCTCACCTTTGATCGTGGGAGCCTGATCGAGGAATCGGAGGACGGAGATCTGCATCTTTGGGGCAAGGTTGTCCACCTCGATGCGCCGGAGACGATCATCTTGGACTTCACACTCGGCATGGAAACTGCACCGCCCACACATGTGAGCCTCGAATTCCACGAGCAGGGAAGCGGCACGGAAGTAGTGCTCACCCACGACGGCTGGGCAGCCGGCGAGCTCGGCCAAGAGCAATACGAGCTCTATTCTGACTGGCCGGAAATCCTCGAATACTATGCCCGCTTCATGGGAGCCGGCCACCGGTCCCTCTAATCCACACAGATCCGTCGCCGCGTCGTGCGGCACCGCTATATCCGCAATGCTTCGAAAGGGTGGCATGAACCTCCAAACCGCTGATGCGGCCTTGATCGACGACCTTGTCCAACATGTTGGTGAAGAGGCGGTGTCCATTGACCCCAAGGTGCTGCTCTCTAATAGCCACGACTTCGGGAAGATCGTTGACCACCAGCTGCCCTTGGCCGTGGTCTTTGCAGAACGCGTGGAGGACGTCCAGGCGACCTTGCGTCTGGCCTCGGCGGCAGGTGTGAGCGTTGTGCCTCGTGGGGCCGGCACAGGCGTCTCAGGGGGCGCGCATGCAGTGCCTCGTTGCATCGTGCTCTCGCTCGAGCGTATGAACCGGATCTTGGAGATCCGTGCGGAGGACGAAGTCGCAGTGGTCCAGCCCGGCGTCATCAATGCCGAGTTGAACCATGCCGTCGCCAAGCACGGACTGATGTACGCGCCCGACCCTGCCAGCTACAAGGTATCCACCATTGGTGGGAATGTGGCCACCAACGCCGGTGGACTACGTTGCGCCAAGTACGGAGTCACCACCGATTCCGTCCTCGGCCTGGACGTCGTCTTGGCGGATGGCACACTGATTTCGACCGGGCGCAACACCTTCAAAGGCGTTGCGGGCTACGACCTGACTTCGTTGCTGGTGGGTTCGGAGGGAACTCTTGGGGTAGTTGTCTCGGCTACCGTGCGGCTGCGCTACCTCAGCGCCAAGACGTGTTCCATCGCCGCGGTGTTCACCGATGTCGTCCAGGCAGCGGCAGGGGTGATGGCCATCGCCGGCGTGCGGGTGCAGCCGGCAATCCTGGAGCTGCTTGATATCGGGACCATGCGTGTGCTGGATGCGACCTACGGCTCGGATCTCAGTGCCCGCGGCGGCGCACTGCTGTTGGTACGCACCGACGGGCATGGCGCTGAGATCGAGGCGGGCATCGTCCGCTCGGCCTTGGAGAACCTCGGAGCGCAGCTGAGCGGCGCGGAGGACGAGGAGGCTGTGCGGTTGATCGAGATGCGTCGGGCCAGCCGCGGAGACGGACAAGATGACAAATACCGGGTCGGAGAGGATATTGCAGTGCCTCGCTCGGCCATGGTCGAGTACATGGGAACGCTGGATATGATCGCTGCTCGCAACCACGTCATGGTGCGCATTGTTGCCCATGCCGGGGACGGAAATCTGCACCCCACCTTCTGGGTCGATCCTGACGACGGCTCCGAAGGCGTGGCCCGGCTCGACGCTGCGCTGGACGAGTCCATCCGCGCCGCGCTGGACGTGGGTGGGACCATCACCGGCGAACACGGTGTGGGCACCGTGAAACGTGAGTGGCTGGCCTGGGAGCAGTCGGCCGAGGTGCTGGAATTGCAGCGCAAGATCAAGGCTGTCTTCGATCCGGAAGGCATCCTGAACCCCGGAAAAGCCATCCTGTGATGTAGAGAAGTGGACCCCGATTAGGTGCTGGGGTGAAAAGTCGGTAAACTTTTTATTCGTTGGTACAACACCGGGATATGGCGCAGCTTGGTAGCGCGCGTCGTTCGGGACGACGAGGTCGCAGGTTCAAATCCTGTTATCCCGACCAATGTAAACCCCGCAAGAAACTTCGGTTTCATGCGGGGTTCGTCCCTTTTAAGGCCCCTCTTCGATGTTGCGCTTGCCGGTTCGCGTCTGCAGGGACTCATGAATGCTGCGGTGCTTCGAGTCACCGGCCAGAGCATTGAGGTTGCCTACGCCGTGCGGCAGATGGCCGAGCCCATTGGCTGAGGCCCCAACCGGTTAAGCGCGTGTGGGGCCCTGCTTGCGCCGGGCCCCACACGAAGCAGGAATCAATAGACGGGCCGGTTACTTGACCAGGTAGCCTCGCAGTTCGTCCAGGACGATTGAGGCGCCCGTCGGGCCGAGGCCCAGGAACCAGACGTCGTCGTTCACGCGTTGCACGTTTCCGGCCTTGACTGCCTCGAGCCTGTCCCAGATCGGGCCCTCGAGCGCATCCTTTTCGCCGGTGGCTTCCGGGGTGCCGTAGGAGGTGTAGAAAATCCAGTCCGAGTCTGCCTCGGCCAGATTCTCCCCGGAGATTTCTTTGGCCAGGTCATCGATGTCCTGGTTGGCGGGCCGGGAGAATCCTGCATCATTGAGGATCACCCCGATCAGCGAGGCGTTGCCGTAGAGGCGGATCTTCTCCGGCATGAAACGCAACAGTGAGATCTTCGGATCGCCGGTCACATCGTTGCCCAATGCTGTGGCCTTGTCCTGATAGGCGTTCAGGACCTCGACGGCCTTGGTTTCCTCGCCCAACGCTGCTGCGGCCAGACGGAAGTTTTCCTTCCACGGGTAACCCGGGCGGATGGAGAAGACCGTCGGGGCGATCTGCGACAGCTGCGGGTAGAGCTTGTCGGCACGCAGCTGTGAGCCGATGATCAGATCCGGTTTCAGCGCGGCAACGGCCTCCAGGTTCAGTTCCTGGATGGTGCCCACGGTCTGTGCGTCCTTGACGTCGTCGGCCAGGTAGCTGGGGATTGAGTTGGCGCCCTCGGTGGAGGGGATCCCGACCGGAGTGATGCCCAGAGACAGCACTGCGTCGAGTTCGCCGGTGTCCAGCACCACGACGCGTTCGGGCTTCTTCTCGATCTCGGTCTCGCCGTTGGCGTGTTCCAAGGTGCGTGGGAAGACGCCCGGGGCGACATTGGCACCGAACTTGGCGGTGGCCTCGTCCGCGGTGGAGAAGCGTTCGCCGCCCACTGCCACGTCGGAGTTCCCTGGCGCCGAATCGGTCGTGCCGCCGGCTGCACATCCCGCGGTCAGGGCGATCATGAATAGTGCGGCTACCGCCTGGGCGGCGCCAAAGCGGGGCCTGCGGCTCGAAGAAAAGGATTTCACGACGTAAATGTATCGTATTGATGTTGCCCACGCCTAAGTGATGTTGCAGCCTAGGGAGAGAGGACGCGGTAGTGTTGAACGGTTCGAAGCAAAGGAGATGAATCGTGGCCAGTCCCACTCCTGTTGCGGCGAACCCGGAAAACAGCCAAGCCAGCGGCGCAATGAACGCGCATGCGGGCATGCCGCCGGCCACGGGCTCTACGGCGTCGGCGAAGAATCCGGGCAAACCGGTCCGCCGGCTAGCACTATTACTCTGTTTCGGATTGTTGCTCGGGCTGCTGGCGCTCTTCTCACTGGCCGTGGGATCCAAACATATTGAACTCTCGGTGGTGATCGACGCGCTACTGCAGCCCAACGATTCTGCCGACCACGCAATCATCCGCGATTCGCGCCTCCCGCGGGCCATCCTGGGTGTCCTGGCCGGAAGCGCGCTGGGCATCGCAGGGGCTCTGGTCCAATCCATGACCCGCAACGCACTGGCCGAACCCGGGATCCTGGGCGTGAACGCCGGTGCCTCGCTGGCGATCGTGATCGCCGTGGGCACCTTCGGGATCAACGGTTTCAACTCCTACGTTTGGTTCGCCTTCGGCGGCGCGGTGCTCGCCACCGGTGCCGTCTACCTGGTCGGGATGGCAGGGGCCCGGTCCAGCGACCCGGTGCGGCTGGTGCTGGCCGGTGTTGCCCTGGGCGCGGTGCTCTCGGGTATCGGCACGGCACTGGCCCTGGTGCATCCCTCGGCCTTTGACCAGTTGCGCGCCTGGACCATTGGTTCCTTGGAAGGCCGATCGGGAGAGGTCTTGGTCCCGTTGGCCGCCGCGGTGCTGGTGGGCTTCGTGCTGGCGGCCTTCACCGGCCGGTCGCTGAACGCCCTAGCCCTGGGAGACGACACCGCCCTGGCCTTGGGATACAAGGTGGGCAGGGCCCGCGTGCTGATCCTGCTGGCCGTCACGGTGCTGGCAGGAGCCGCAACCGCCGCGGTGGGGGCGATCAGCTTCCTGGGTTTGATGGCACCGCACCTGGCCCGACGCTTCTCCGGCCCCGACGCACGCTGGATGCTTGCCTACACCGCGGTGCTGGCCCCGGTGATCCTGCTGCTGGCCGATGTGCTGGGACGGGTCATCATTCCCGGCGAGCTCGAGGCCGGGGTGGTCTGTGCATTTATCGGCGCACCGGTGCTGATCGTGCTGGCGCGCCGTAAGAAGCCGGTGGCCGTATGAGCGCCGAGGCACCGGGCGCCGCGGTCACGGTGCCCGGGAGGGCCCGGCGACTGGGCCGCGAGACGGCGCTCTGCCTGGTCCTCTCAGCGCTGGCCGTGCTGTTCGCACTGCTGGTGGTCGGCAGCGGCGACTACCCGATGGGTCTGGGGAAGGTCATCAACGTGATCCTCGGCGGCGGGGAGGGACTTGAGGGCACCATCGTGTTCCAATGGCGTGCCCCGCGCGCGGTCGCGGCCCTGGCCTTCGGTGCCGCACTCGGCGTGGCGGGTGCGGTTTTCCAGTCGCTGACCCGCAACCCGCTGGGCTCACCGGACATCATCGGTTTTTCCACCGGGGCCTACACCGGTGCGCTGTTGGCCCTGACCTTGGTGGGAGGAAGCTTCCTGGCCACCTCGTTGGGTGCTCTGGCCGGAGGGCTGGCCACGGCCCTGACCGTGTACTTCCTGGCCTGGCGGCGCGGTTCGCACGGCTTCAGGCTGATTCTGGTGGGCATCGGGGTCTCGGCCATGCTTGCCGCGCTGAACCAATGGCTGGTGCTGCGCGCCGAGATCGAGGTGGCGATGGCAGCAGCGGTCTGGGGCGCAGGCACGCTCAACGGGGTCGGCTGGCCGGTGCTCATTCCCGCGTTGATCGCCATTGTGCCGGTCCTGGGCCTCACCCTGGCCGGAGGCAGGAACTTGGGCATGCTGGAGCTCGGTGATGACACGGCCACGGCGTTGGGCGTGCGGGTGGAACCGGCGCGGTTGGTCTTGATCGTGCTGGCGGTGCTGCTGACCTCCGCCGCTACGGCGGTCGCCGGACCCATCGCCTTCGTGGCGTTGGTGGCCCCGCAACTGGCCAAACGGCTGAACCGGGCGGCGGGCATGCGTCTGGCCCCCGCCGCCTGCATGGGCGCACTGCTGCTGGTAGCCAGCGATCTGGTGGCCCAACGCGTCTTTGCCCCCGTGCAGCTTCCGGTGGGCGTGGTGACGGTCAGTATCGGCGGCATCTACCTGATCTGGCTGCTCTCCCGCGAGGGACGGGCCGCCAAACGGGCCTAGAAACCAGGGGGTCAGTCGGTGGCGCGCAGCCACGCCGCCGCGTTGGCCCCCAGTAGGCCCTCGGCGGCCAGCGGCTCGCCGTCGGCATCCGAGAAGAGCAGTGGCTCGCCTGCCGGCAAGACGACCGGGGCGTCGGAGAGGTTCAGCACGCTGATGGTGTCCCCATTGCGGATCGCCAGCACCTCGGGCAGTTCAGGGTTCTCATAGAAAGCCAGCGAGCCCAAGCCCAGACCCAATTCGCTGCGCAGCGCCAGGGCCTTGCGGTACAGGTTCAACGTGGAGGCAGGGTCCGCCTTCTGTAGGTCGCGGGAGAGCTCGGCGAAGTCTTCGGGCTGGGGTAGCCAGCTCTCCCCGGTGGGGGAGAAGCCATAGGCCGGTGCATCATGCACCCAGGGGATCGGCACCCGGCAGCCGTCGCGGCCGATGCGTTCCCCGTTGCTGCGCAGGAACGTGGGGTCCTGGCGGAAGCCGTCCTCCAGCGTCGTGTGGTCACCCAGACCCAGCTCCTCGCCCTGATAGAGGTAAGCGCCACCGGGCAGCCCGAGCATGAACACCGTGGCGGCACGCGCACGTGCCAGGCCCCGCACCGTGTCAGGCTGTGGGTCGCGTGGCCCGATCCCGTCACCCAGGTCCAGGGCGACCCCGTCCAGGCCGAAGCGGGTGGCATGGCGGGAGACATCGTGGTTGGACAACACCCAGGTGGTCGGCGCACCGACGGTGTCGAAGGCGCTCAACGAGTCGCCGATGACCGAGGCCAGCGCGTCGCGGTCCCAGAGCGTGCGCAGGAAATCGAAGTTGAAGGACTGGTGCATCTGGCCCGGGGCCACCCAATCGGCCAGCCGGGTCAGCGGGCGCACATTGGCCTCGGAGCAGAGCACGGGCTCGCCGGGGTAGACATCGCAGATCTCCCGCCAGCGGGCGAACACCTGGTGCAGTTCGGGCTGGGCGAACATGGGGGCATCGGCGAAGGGGAAGCCTGGTCGCGGAGTGCCGTCCGGTGCCCCGCCCCAGTCGGGCAGGCCTTCCTTCTTGAACATCGCATGGGCGACGTCGATTCGGAATCCTCCGGCCCCGGCATCCAGCCAGAAGCGCAGGGTCTTTTCGAATTCTTCCTGCACCGCGGGGTTGCGCCAGTTGAAATCGGGCTGAGTGGTGTCAAAAAGGTGGAAGTAGTACTGCCCGGGTGTGCCGTCGGGGTTCTGCACGCGGGTCCAGCCCGAGCCACCGAACAGCGAGGACCAGTTATTTGGCGGGGTGTTTCCGCCCTCGCCTAGCCCATCGGCAAAGTGGAACATCTCCCGTTCGGCCGAGCCCGGCGCCGCGGCCAAGGCCGCAGTGAACAGCGCGTGTTCGTTGGAGCAGTGGTTGGGGACGATGTCGATGATGATGCGGATGCCGAATGACTTGGCGGTGTTGATGAGTATCTGGGCATCGTCCATGGTGCCAAAGAGCGCATCAACGCCCCGGTAATCGGATACGTCGTAGCCAGCGTCCTTTTGCGGGGAGGGGAAGAACGGGGAGAGCCAGATGGCATCAACACCCAGGGTGGCGATCTGGGGAAGCTCGGCGGTGATGCCGGCCAGGTCGCCCATGCCGGAGCCGGTGGAATCCTTGAAGGAGCGCGGGTAGATCTGGTAAATCACCGCGCGACGCCACCACGCCTCATCCGGTGAGGGTGCGTGCAGCAGCGGTTGCAGGGCGTAGGGCGAGGCGTTGGACGCGGGCGTGGGGAGCGACATGATTTCAAGCCTATCTACTGAGGTGCGCCGCGACTCATGCCGGCCCACCGGTTACGTGGTGGCGGGCGGTGCGGTGGAGGTGCGCAGCACGAACTCGGTGGGGAAGAAATCATCGGCCGGTGGGGTGCCGGAAGCAGCATCCGCCCCGCCCTCGCCGAGCAGATCCATGATGCGCGCGACAGCTGCCTCGCCCTGTGCCGCGGGGAATTGGGCCAGGGTGGTCAATCCGAAGAGCTCGCCAAGTTCGTGCCCGTCGATGCCGATCACCGAGAAATCCCCGGGCAACGACAAACCCAAATCGCGGGCCGCCATAATCGCACCAAAAGCCATCTCATCCGAGGCGCAAAGCAACGCGGTGGGCCGTCCCCGCGGGTTCGAGAGCAGGCTGCGAACCTTTTGGTAGGCCCCGGCCATGGTGAAGTCGGAATCCAGTAGCCATTGCGGATTCACTGCCAAATCCGCTTGGTCCAGGGCATATTCGAAGCCGTCAAGCCGAGCGGCGGGCAAATTGAAATCCACGTTGAACACATCTGCCCCACCCAGGAAGGCGAGCCGTGTATGCCCCAGTGAGATCAGGTGCTCGGTGGCCAACGATGCGATGTTGAAATCGTCAACGCGGATGGTGTCCACCTCGGGCAGCAGCCCGCCTAAGGCCACCAGTGGTTTTTTCACTGCGCGCAGCTGGTGAAGCTCCGGGGCGGTCAACTTGAGCGTGACGGTGATGACCGCGTCCAGGCGCTGGCGCATGAGCAGGTCCTGGAACACCGCATCACGGTGCCGCTGCTCGCCGCTGGTGTTATACAAGGTCAGGTCGTAACCGCGTTCGTTGAGTTCCTGGGTCGCGCCCTGTAGGACGTTGGCGTAATACCAGCGCGAGACCGTGGGCATCACGATGCCGATGTTCCGGCTGCGGCCCGAGGCCAGCGAGGAAGCATTGTAGGACAGGACGTAGCCCAGTTCCTTGGCTGCCTGCTGCACCGCCTGGCGTGAGGCCACGGAGACCTTGCCGTTCCCGGACAGGGCCCGGGACACCGTAGCAACGGAGACCCCGGCGCGCAGGGCGACGTCCTTGATGCTTGCCATGTTCTCCGGGCTCCTTGGTGGTCGTGTAGTGCGTATAGGTGCCGTCCCCCGGCGCCTGCTTCTAGCTGCTGGCCCGGCGCAGCCATACCGCAGCGTTCGGGTTCAGCAACACCGCCGATCCTTCGGGTCCGGCAGGGGAGAGCGCCTCGGACGAACTGGCCAACAGTACCTCCCCGGCGGGAAGCGCCACGGGTTCGACCCCCAGATTCAGCGCCACCATCACCCCGGTGTTCTCGAATCCGAGCAGCTGTCCGTTGGTAGTGTCCTCAAGCCAGTTTAGGTTGCCCAGCCCCAGTTGGCTCGAAGAGCGCAGTGCCAGGGCGTTCCGGTAGAAATTCAGCGTGGAGTCGGGGTCCGTTTCCTGGGCCTGACGGGTGAGCTTGGCCCATTCGGCGGGCTGCGGCAGCCAGCTGGCAGCGGAGTCGCTGAACCCGAGCGAAGAGCTTGAATCGTCCCAGGGCAACGGGACCCTGCAACCGTCGCGACCCAGGCGCTCGCCGTTGGTGCGTGCGTAAGAGGGATCCTGGCGGTGTTCGTTGGGAAGCATGGTGTTGTCCCCGAGTCCGAGTTCCTCGCCCTGGTAGAGGTAGGCGCCGCCCGGCAGGCCCAGCATGAACAGTGTTGCGGCACGGGCGCGCGCCAGTCCCAGGACGATGTCTGGTTGTTCGTCTTGGGGCCCCAGCCCGTCGCCGGGGCGCGGGGAGGGTGCTGTGGCACCGAGTCTGGTGGCGTGGCGGGGCACGTCGTGGTTGGACAGTACCCAGGTGCTCGGGGCGTTCACGGCGCCGAAGGCTTTCAGTGAGCGGGTAATGATGGCCTTGAGTGCCGCGTGGTCCCAGCCGGTGTGCAGGAACGGAAAGTTGAAGGACTGGTGCATTTCATCCGGACGCACCCAGTCGGCCATGGACTCGATCGGGTGCACGTTGGCCTCGGCGCACAAGACGCGTTCGCCCTCGTACTCCTCACAGATCGACCGCCAGCGGCGGTAGACCTCATGGACGGCCGGCTGGCCGAACATCGGGGCATCTGCGAAGGGGTAGCCGGGGGAGTCGGCACCGTCGGCCCGGCCGTCCCAGTCCGGTAGCCCCGAGGCCTTGATCAGTGCGTGGGCCACATCGACGCGGAAACCTCCGGCACCGCGGTCCAGCCAGAAGCGCAGGACGGATTCGAATTCGTCACCGACAGCTGGGTTGTCCCAATTGAAATCCGGCTGCGCGGAGTCAAAAAGGTGCAGGTAGTACTGGCCGGGTGTGCCGTCCGGCTCGGTGATGCGTGTCCAGGCTGGGCCGCCAAAGTGGGACTGCCAGTTGTTGGGAGGCAACTGGCAGTCGACCCCGCGCCCGTCGCGGAAGATGAAATGCTCCCGCGCGGAGGATCCCTTGGGGGAGGCCAGCGCCTCGACGAAGAGCGCATGTTCGTTGGAGCAGTGATTGGGGACCAGATCCACCAGGATCTTGACGCCCAGCCGGTTTGCCTCGGCTATCAGCGCATCGAAGTCCTCTAAGGTCCCGAAGATCGGATCGACCGCGCGGTAGTCCGAGACGTCGTAGCCGGCGTCTTTTTGCGGGGAGGCAAAGAATGGGGAAAGCCAGATGGCATCGACACCAAGCGCGGCGATGTGGTGCAACTCGGCGGTGATCCCGGGAAGATCCCCGATGCCGTTTCCCGTGGTGTCGCGGAAGGATCGCGGGTAGATCTGGTAGATGACCGAGCGGCGCCACCACTCGGAGCTTGTCGAGGGGCCATGGGTGGGTTCCTCGAAGCGAGCCTCGATGTTGTGCTGGGGAATCGCGGTGCGCTGTTCGGTCTGTGACATGCGCTCCATCATAACGATGAAAGATCAAAAACGGGAAGCGTTTCCACAAAGTGTTTTTGCGGCGAGGTGTCGGGTCTAGCGTGAAACGCTTTTATTTTCGCCGCCAGAACCCTTGATCTGCACCGAGGGTGGGGAAAATTGTGCGAAGGTGATGCATTTCCGAGGGAACTTGGGTTATTGTGATCTGGACGACAATAGTGGAAGCGTTTACACTCGATTCTACGACTCCAGCGCCGAAGGCTCCACCAGGCGCACAACACTCGAAAGAGGAACCATCATGACGGGTAAGAACACAGCCGGTGCACGCTTCACGCGCCGAAGCTTCACCCTGGGCGCCGTTGGGGCGCTCTCGGCTCTGGCACTGACCGCGTGCGGGGGAACGAGTGCGCCAGCCGCCGGCACGAGCGCCGCAGCATCCACCAGCGCCGCCGCCAGCGTCCCGGCCACCGGAACCAACCTGACCATGTGGGTTGATGCAGAGCGAGCCCCGGCCCTGAAGTCCATCGCCGCCAAGTTCAAAACCGAGAAGGGTATCGACGTCAAGCTCGTTGTGAAGGACTTCGCCGCGGTACGCGATGACTTCATCACCCAGGCTCCCACCGGAAAGGGCCCCGACATCCTGGTCGGCCCGCATGACTGGCTAGGCAAGCTGGTACAAAACGGTGTGGTCGCCCCGGTACAGCTCGGTGACAAGGCCGCATCATTCACCGAGAGCTCCATCAAGGCCATGACCTACGACGGCCAGACCTACGGTGTGCCGTACTCCATCGAAAACGTCGCACTGATCCGCAACACCGAGCTCGCACCCGAGGCCAAGACCACGCTGGACGAGGTCATCGCCGAGGGCAAGAAGGCTGTCTCCGCAGGCGACGCCAAGTTCCCGTTCCTAGTGGGCCTGGATCCCAAGCAAGCGGACCCGTACCACCTCTACCCGCTGCAGACTTCGCTGGGTTCGCAAGTCTTTGAGCAGAACGACGACGGAAGCTACGACTCCACCAAGCTGGCCCTCGACACCGCAGGTGGCAAGGAATTCGCGCAGCTGCTCAACGACCTGGGTGACAAGGGTGAAAAGGTACTGAACTCCAACATCACCGGTGACATCGCCAAGGAGAAGTTCCTGGCCGGGGAATCCCCGTACTTCCTCTCCGGCCCGTGGAATGTCCCGGACATCGCGGCCAAGGGCATCAAATTCGCTATTGATCCGCTGCCCACCACCGGCGACAAGCCCGCTCAGCCCTTCATCGGTGTTAACGGGTTCTTCGTTTCGGCTAAGTCCACCAACGCCCTGGCCGCCAACGAATTCGTCGTCAACTACCTCTCGCTGGAAGAAGCACAGGACGAACTGTTCAAGGTCGGCGGACGACCGCCGGCACTGACCGCCTCATTCGATAAGGCCGCCAGCGACCCGGTGGTCAAGGCCTACGGCGAAATCGGCGCCAACGGCGTGCCCATGCCGGCAGTTCCGGCCATGGACGCGGTCTGGGCCGACTGGGGAGGCACCGAGCTGAACCTGATCAAGGGCAAGGAAGCGGACCCGGCGGCAGCCTGGAGCAAGATGGCAAGCAACATCGAAAAGAAGATCGCCGACAACTAGTAGCTCTCCGGCCAACAAACTGGTCCCATGCGGGGCCCGGGGGCTGGCACCGAACCCGGTGCGCCCCCGCCCCTGTGTGGGCACCGATCAGCACCGCCGCGCGGCGGGACGAGCACGATGAAAGATGTTGCACCCCATGGTTGAAATCGAAGAAAAGCCCAGCGCGGCACCCGTGCGCCCGGGTCGGGAACGACCTGGGAAAAAGGGCCACGGCCCCGATTCCTTGGGCGGTATCCTGGCGAAGATCATCCTGCTGGGCATCACCGATGCCGTGGCGGCCTTCGTACTCTTTCAACTGGTCCTCTCCGGAGAATGGCTGATCTTCGTCATCTCCCTGGCCACCACACTGGTGATCAACTGGATCTACCTGCGCCGCGGGGGCCTGCCGGCGAAGTACCTGGCACCCGGGGTCATTTTCCTGATGATCTTCCAGGTGTTCGTGATGATCTTTTCCACCTACATCGCCTTCACCAACTACGGCGACGGGCACAACTCCACCAAATCCGATGCGATCGCCTCGATCCAGCTCTCGGCCTCCGAACGCGTCCCGGACTCACCCCAGTTCGCCACCTCCGTGCTGGAGAAGAACGGCAGCTACTTCCTGCTGGTCACCACGCCCGAGGGCGAGGCACGGCTCGGCGGTGCCGAAACCCCGTTGGAAACCGTCACCCCCTCGACCACTGGCCCCACGGGTGCCGCCACCGGGGTGGATGGCTACACTACCCTCGACTTCACCGCCCTGTTGGCCAACCAGCAGGCCATCACCACGCTCACCGTGCCCCTGAGCGACAACCCGGAAGACGGTTCGCTGAAGACCGCGGACGGCTCCACCTCCTACGTCTACACACCCAAGCTGAAATTCGATGCCGCGGCAGATACCTTCACCGACACCACCACCGGCGTCGTGTACTCCGATGGTGGCCGGGGTTCCTTCGTGGCCGAGGACGGCACGGCACTGAACACCGGCTGGAAGGTGAACGTGGGTCTGGACAACTTCGTCCGCGCCTTCACCGATCAGAACCTGCAGGGCCCACTGCTGAAGGTCATCGCCTGGACGTTCACGTTTGCCATCCTCTCGGTGGCCACCACCTTCGCCCTGGGCCTGTTCCTGGCCATCACCTTCAACCGGGCGGACTTGAAGGGACAGAAGATCTACCGGATCCTGATGATCCTGCCCTATGCCTTCCCCGCCTTCCTCTCCGGCCTAGTGTGGTCCGGGCTGCTGAACCCGGAATTCGGCTTCATCAACAACGCCTTGTTGGGCGGAGCCGCGATCCCCTGGCTCACCGATCCGGTGCTGGCTAAAATCTCGGTGCTCGTGGTGAACCTGTGGTTGGGCTACCCCTACATGTTCTTAGTCTGCACCGGCGCCCTGCAGTCCCTGCCCGAAGAGGTGGACGAGGCGGCACGGATGGACGGGGCCGGGGTGTTCAAGATCTTCACGGCCATCAAACTGCCGCTGCTGCTGGTCTCCCTGGCTCCGCTGCTGATCTCATCCTTTGCCTTTAACTTCAACAACTTCAACGTCATTTACATGCTCACCGGGGGAGGGCCGCGCTTTGACGGGACAACGTTCGACATCGGTTCCACGGACATCCTGATCACCATGGTCTACAAGATCGCTTTCGGTACCGGCGCCGGACGCGACTACGGCCTGGCCAGCGCTCTGGCCATCATCATCTTCCTCATCGTCGCAGCAGTCTCGGCGTTGAGCTTCAAGAAGACCAAGGCACTGGAGGACCTGAACTAATGAGCACCCGGACCCCAACCGCACCCGCTTTACAGACCAACAAGCAGGGCTTCACCCGATGGTTCAAGACCAAGGGCTGGCGTCACCTGATTGCCCTCGCGGCCACGGCCTTCTCCATCTTCCCGCTGCTCTACGTGCTCTCCGCGGCACTGAACCCCACCGGCACCATGGCCGGGGCCAGCACGCTGTTCACCGAGTTTGGCCTGGGCAACTTCGAAGAACTCTTCGCCAACCAGGAACGCCCCTTCGGTCGCTGGTTCGTCAACACCCTGGTCATCGGGACCATCACCTCCGTGGCCACGGTCTTCCTGGGCGCACTGGCCGCCTACGCGTTCTCCCGGATGCGTTTTTCCGGGCGCCGCGTGGGACTGCTGACCTTGTTGCTGCTACAAATGTTCCCGCAGCTGCTCACCGTGGTGGCCATATTTTTGCTGCTGAACTTCATCGGCGACATCATCCCGGCCCTGGGCCTAGGATCCCAGCTCGGGCTGATCATGGTGTACCTCGGTGGGGCGCTGGGCGTCAATACCTACCTGATGTACGGCTTCTTCAACACCGTTCCGGTCTCCTTGGACGAGTCGGCGCGCATTGACGGGGCCAGCCACGTGCAAGTGTTCTTCAAGATCATCATGCCGCTGGTCACCCCGATCCTCGCGGTGGTGGGGCTGCTGGTGTTCATCTCAATTTCCTCGGAATTTGTGATCGCCTCCGTGGTGCTTACCGACCCCGATTCGCAGACCTTGGCCGTAGGGTTGTATTCCTATGTGGCGCAGCAGCGCAGCGAAAACTGGGGAGTTTTCGCCGCCGGCGCCGTGCTTGCGGCGATTCCGGTCATGGCACTGTTCCTCTTCCTGCAGCGCTACATCACCTCCGGCCTGACCGCCGGCGGGGTCAAGGGATAATAGCAAGATGCCCGCCGCCGACATGCACACCATCGATACGAGCCTATGGCTGCAACCGCACCACGACGGATCCGCCGTCCACATCCACGAGGGCACAGAACCTGCGCTGGGCGGCGAATTACGGGTGCGGCTGCGCGTCCCGGTGGGAGCAGGAGCACCGGTGGCGGTGTGGCTGCGGTCCTTGCGCGACGGAGAACCGCACTTCGAGGCCGCGATCCACACTCCGGGGGACGCATCACACGCCTACTTCGAGGCACCACTGCTCCTGGTGAACCCGGTGCAGCGCTACCGCTGGTACGTGCAGTACCGGGAACACCACGGAAGCGAACACCACCGGTGGCTGAACGCCGCCGGATGGCACCGACGCGATGTCCCCGATGCCTTCGACTTCAGGATCCATACGGGAGCTGGGACTCCTGACTGGGTCAAGGAATCGATCATGTATCAGGTGTTCCCGGACAGGTTCGAAAATTCGGGAGCAGCCAAGCCAAAAGCCGGTTGGATGGTGTCCTGCGACTGGGACACCGCGGTGCAGGGCACCGGAGAAGACACCAGCCGACAGTTCTACGGCGGAGACCTGCCCGGGATCGAATCTCGGCTCGGGCACCTGGCGGCCCTGGGTGCCACGGTGCTGTACCTGACCCCGGTGTTCCCCGCGGCCTCCAACCACCGCTACGACGCCTCATCCTTCGACGAGGTGGACCCGCTCCTGGGCGGGGATGCCGCACTGATCTCGCTGGTTGCTTCCGCCCACGCCCGCGGTCTGCGTGTGGTGGGGGACCTGACAGCCAACCACACCGGGGCCGGACACCACTGGTTTGTTGACGCCTACCAAAACCCCGCCTCGCCCACCGGTCAGTACTACTACTTCAATCAGGACCACAGCGGCTACGAGGCCTGGCTGGGTGTTTCCTCGCTGCCCAAACTGAACTGGAATTCCGTGGCCCTGCGTGAGCGCTTCATTGTGGCTCAGGACTCGGTGGCCGTGCGTTGGCTCAAGGAGCCCTTCAACCTCGATGGCTGGCGCATCGACGTGGGCAACATGACCGGACGCCGCGGGAGCGATGATCTGAACCATGAGGTTGCCAGGATGCTGCGCCGACGCATCGAAGACGTGAAGCCGGGGGCCATGCTGCTGGCCGAGTCGACCTCCGACGCGGCACACGATGTTCCGGGGGACGGCTGGCAGGGCGTTCTCAGCTATAGCAACTTCACCAGGCCGCTCTGGCAATGGTTGGCCAGGGACCCGGACCCCGAAGCTTTTGCCTGGTTCTTCGGGCTGCCGCAGGCAGGTCCCGCGCGCATCGACGCGGAGGACTTTGTGGCCACACACCGCGAAATGTCGGCCGGATTTGATTGGGAGGTGCGACTGGCCAACGCCAACGCCTTGGATACCCACGACACCGCCCGGGCGGCGAGCCATATGATCGCGGGCGGACAAGAGCTCGCAGCGTGCGCGCAATTCAGCTTCCCGGGCATCCCCCTGGTCTTTGCCGGAGATGAATTCGGTTTACACGGATTCAACGGCGAGGATTCGCGCACCCCGATACCCTGGGACGAGCCGGAAAAATGGGGAGCGGACCTCCGCGGACTCTATTCCACGTTGGCTCGGCTGCGTACGGAGAACCGTGCGCTGGTGGATGGATCGTTGCGCTTCATCCAGGCCGAAGGCAACCTGCTGGTGTATCTCAGAGAGCATGCGACCGGCTCGGTGCTGTGTCTCGTGGCCCGGGGACCGGTGGCAGAAACCAACCTCGGTGTGCTGGGTCTGGCTGCCATGGAATCGGACACCGTGCTGATGAGCGTGGGCACCGAGCCAGAACTGGCGGTGAACGAGGAGGGTGAGCTGTTGGCCGGCTTCGAGGGCCCCGGCGCGGTGTTCATACGCGCCGCGGCATCTGCGCCGTGGATTTCGCCGGCTCCCGGTGGCCCGGAAGTCGCTGCGTTGTAGTCTGGGGGCATCACCGGCACCGTCGGAGGTGGCAACGGGAGGAACACACCATGAGACAGCAGCAGGGCAGGCTCCAGGTGATCGCCGGGCCCATGTTTTCCGGGAAATCCGAAGAACTGCTGCGCAGGGTCCGTCGCGCCAAGGTAGCAGGGCTGCACATGGAAGTGATCAGCCATGCCCTCGATGTGCGCAAGGGCGCCGGTATCGTCTCCACCCATGCGGGGCTGAGCATCGAGTCACGGACCGCCACCGATGTGGGGCACATCTGGGAAGTGGCAGGAAACCGGTCACTGGACCTGCTGGCGATCGACGAGGCGCAGTTCTTCGGCCCGGAGCTTGTCCCCACCGTTTCCCGCCTGCTGGCGGAGGGGACCACTGTCCTGCTGGCCGGGCTGTGCGTGAGATTCGACGGGGAACCCTTTGATCCTGTTCCCGGGCTCATGGCGCTCGCCGAGGACGTCTCCAAGCTCACCGCGGTGTGCTCCCGTTGCGGCGCCGGTGCGGTGTTTCACCAGCGTTCGGTCCCCAGCGTCGTCGACGATGCCGGGGCGGTGACGGCGGAACTTGTCGGTGGTGCCGAGTCCTACCAGGCCCTCTGCCGGCGGCATTTCCACCCGCAGCCCTAGCCTGGGTACGGTCCTGCCCTGCCCTGCCCTTAGTTGCCCGGGGACTGTTCCTCCGGGCCGAACACCAGTCGGGCTTCGTCCCGACGGTGGCGCAGCACCGCCTCCACATAGGAGGCCACGGCCTCCTCCATCGGGACGTTGGAACCGCGCGCCTCGGAAATATACCAGCGATGCTCAAGCACTTCGTGGACAATCTGCGCAGGTTCCAGCTTGCCGTGGAATTCACGCGGGATGGCCCCGGTGATCCGGTCGAAGACATCTCCCACCCAGCGGGCCGCGGCGATTTCTTCATCCGTGTCAGGGTGCTTCTTGGCACGGTAAGCGTCAAGGTCGTTGAGCAGCCTGCGGGCCTGACCCTCCTCGACATCCAGGCCGGTCAGCCGCAACAACCGCCGGGTATGGTGCCCGGCATCAACGACCTTCGGCTGGATGAGCAGCTGGCCGCCGTCGGGGGAAGTCTTGAGGCTGATCTCCTCGACATCGAAGCCCAGGTCGTTCAACCGCCGAATGCGTTCGTCCACCCGCCAGCGTTCGGCCAGGTCGAAGGATTCCTTCTCGTTGAGCTCCGCCCACAAACCACGGTAGGAGTGCAGGATGTCCTCGCTGGTGGCCACCGGGTCGACGGTGTCCTCGATCAGCCCGGCCTCCATCAGATCCATGAGCTCCCCGGCAATGTTCACTCGGGCGATTTCCAAATCGTATTCGCGCTGTCCGGAAGATAATTCCGGGTAGAGCTCGCCGGTTTCGGCATCCACCAGGTAAGCGGCGAAGGAGCCGGCATCTCGTCTGAAGAGCGTGTTGGACAGGGAGACGTCCCCCCAGTAGAAACCGATCAGGTGCAGACGCACCAGCAGCAAGGCCTGGGCGTCGATCAGTCGGGTGAGGGTTTCGCGGCGCAGTTTTTGGGAGAAGAGTGCGCGGTAGGGCAGGGAGTATTTCAGGTGTCGGGTGACCAGCACCGGATCCAGGTCGTTTCCGTCCAGATCCTTGCGCCCGGTGATCACCGCGACGGGTTCCACACAGGGGGCGGCCAGCCGGCGCAGCTTGCGCAGCATGTGGTATTCGTGGCGGGCCACATGTTCGCCGGTCTCCTTGATGGCGATGACTGCCCCGCCCATCATCGCGAAGCGCACCACGTGGCGGGAGATGCCGCGCGGCAGCGGAGCCAGGGTCTCGGCGGGCCAGTCCTCCAGTTGGATCTGCCAGGGCAGGTCCAACAGCCCGGGATCGGCGGTAGCCGCGGTGATGGACAGTGATCCGGCGACCGCAGAGAGCCCCTGTTCAGTGTTCTCCCGGGGTAGCTTGCCGGGCTGGGAGTGGTTGGTGGGCTCGTCATGCCAGTTTGCGGTGTGGCGACTCATGGCGTGGATGCCGTCCCTTGGTGCTGGTTGGAAGGGGGGGAAGAATTTAAGCGAAGGCGGCCGCACCCAGCGCTGGGCTGAATGCGGCCGCCTGTGGCCTAGTCGTCGGGCATGGTGGCCGACGCGGGGGACCGGAGCCGTTAGACCTCGCTGGCCACCGTGGCGTGGGCGCCGGTGTTGGCCGGTTCGGCCAGGCGCTCGCCGGAGGCGGTGTCGAAGAGGTGGACGTGGCCGACCTTGGGCAGCACATGGATGGTGTCGCCCTTGAACGGTGGCTTGCGGCCATCGACGCGCACGACCATCTGGTATTCGGTGCCGCCCACGGTGGTGTGTCCGTAGACGTAGGCGTCGGCGCCGAGTTCCTCGACGACGTCCACGTTCACTGCAAGGCCCTTGTCGGCCGAGACCAGATCCAGATCCTCGGGGCGTACACCCAGGGTCACCGAGTTTCCGGTGGCTGATTCCAGTGTTGCCGAGGCAACCGGGTAGATGGTTCCGCCGAAGGCGACTCCACCGTCGGCCACCGGAAGCTCCAGCAGGTTCATGGCGGGTGAGCCGATGAAGCCTGCAACAAAGACATTCTGCGGGTAGTCGTAGAGATCGCGCGGGGTGCCGACCTGCTGCAGCAATCCGTCCTTGAGTACCGCGACGCGGTCGCCCATGGTCAGGGCCTCGACCTGGTCGTGGGTCACGTAGACGGTGGTGACACCCAGACGGCGGGTCAGTGAGGCGATCTGCGTGCGGGTCTGCACGCGGAGCTTGGCATCGAGGTTCGACAGCGGCTCATCCATCAGGAAGACCTGCGGGCTACGTACGATGGCCCGGCCCATGGCAACACGCTGGCGTTGACCGCCGGAAAGTGCCTTGGGCTTGCGGTCCAGGTAGTCCTCGAGGTCCAGGAGCTTGGCTGCATCCTGCACGCGGCGGGCGCGTTCTTCCTTGTCGACGCCGGCGATCTTCAGGGCGAAGCCCATATTGTCGCCCACGGACATGTGCGGGTAGAGCGCGTAGTTCTGGAAGACCATCGCGATGTCGCGGTCCTTGGGCGGAACATTGGTGACATCGCGGTCACCAATGAAGATGCGTCCCGAGTTGATGTCTTCCAGACCGGCGAGCATGCGCAGGGTCGTGGATTTTCCGCAGCCGGAGGGTCCAACAAGAACCAGGAATTCGCCGTCGGCGATGTCCAAGGAGATTTTGTCGACGCTGGGCTTGGTTGCACCCGGGTAGGTGCGGGTGGCCTGGTCAAAAGTTACTGATGCCATGGGGCAACAATCCTTTCACGGGCAGGTACGTGCCCGACGATCCGTAGTGAATGGAATCACAAGCTTCTCATATTAAGGATGGATTGCATAAGGGCAGGCAATTCCCCGGGCCCATTAAGGCGGAATTGTGCCAGCGTTTTCCCCGAACCGATTTTAACGCCGATATCTCCGGGGCGCAGGACGGCAAAAGCATCCTCGTCGGTGATGTCGTCGCCGACAAAAACGACGGTGGTCGCATCCGCTACCTCACGCAGCCAATTCAGCCCTTCGCCCTTGGTGCCTTCCAGGACGCTGGCCTCAAGCACTGCCTTGCCGTCCAGTGTCTGCAGGTGCTCGATACCGTCCAGCTCTTGGCGTGCGGCATGCAGAGCCGCGGTGGCAATGGCGGGGGAGGCCTGGCGCACGTGCAGGACGATCGAAGCCGGTTTGTATTCCAAGGTGGTGCCCGGGTTCGCGGCACTGATAGTTTCCAGGATCCTGGTTGCCGTGGCCAGCGCGGTAGTTTGCGCGGTGGAAAGATCAATGTGCTCGTCCTGCGCGTCAAAGGCGGCAGGAGCCCAGCGTTCGGTGCCGTGGCTGCCGACCAGCAATGTTCGTTCCGGAGGTTCTGCCACCGCACGCAGGGAGGCCAGGTCTCGTCCGGAGATCAGCGCGGTGACGGTGTTCTCCAGCGAAGCCAGCTCGGCCAGGGCTTCGGAGGCGGCCGGGAGGGGGCGTGCGTCCTCGGGGCGATCGACCAAGGGCGCCAGCGTGCCGTCGAAATCCAGGGCCACAAGCAGGATCGGGGTGTCGACCAGGGACTCAATAGCATCGGCGAGATCGGGGGTGATGGGATCCATGGCTATGCAGGTAATCCTTTCAGGCAGTATGCGGTTCATGAACGGTTGCCAGGGGGCGGACTGTATCAAACGGCGGACCCGTGGCACGAGATACGGAAAAGCAAGACGCGGGTGCGGCAGGAAGCGGCGTGTGCCACTTACCGCCGCACCCGCGCCACGGAATCGTTCACCTTAGACCAGTGAGTCGATCGGGAGCGGTTGGGCCAGCGAGGCCAGGAAGGCCTTGGACCAGCTGGCTACGTCGTGCTCGCGCAGGTGTCTGCGCATGCGGCGCATCCGTCTAGCCGAGTCCGTCGGGTCCATGCGCAAAGCGCGCAGGATCCCCGACTTCATCCCGTCGATGTCGTGCGGGTTCACCAGCAACGACTGGGTGAGTTGGTCAGCTGCCCCGGTGAATTCGGAGAGCACCAGCATTCCCGTGTCATCGGTGTGGGCCGCGACAAACTCCTTGGCCACCAGGTTCATGCCGTCGCGTAGCGAGGTCACCAACATGATGTCCGCGGCCAGGTACAGGGCAATCATTTCCCGCATTGGGTAGGAGTGGTGCAGGTAGCGAATGGCGGTGTGTTCCATGGTGTCGTGCTCACCATTGAGGTTGCCGACCATGAGCTCGACCTGGTCCTTGAGCTGTTGGTAGCGCTCAACGTTTTCGCGGCTGGGGCTGGCAACCTGCACCAGGCAGGCGTCGCCGACATGGATCTCACCGTCGGCCAACAGTTCTCCGTAGGCCTTGAGCCGATGTCGGATCCCCTTGGTGTAGTCAAGCCGGTCCACGCCCAGCAGGACGGTCTTGGGATCACCCAGTTCGTGGCGGATCTGTTTGGCACGCGCCATGATCTCGGGATCGTGGGCCATCTCGGCAACCTGCCGGGTATCGATGGAAATCGGGTGGGCCTCGGCGCGGCAAATGTTGAGACTGGCGCTGTTGCCCTCGGATGAAACCGGCGGGATCGCCAACGAGCCCTTGACCGTGCGATCGGTGTAGCGGCGCATGCAGCGCAGGAAGTTGCTGGCATCGGCGGTGCGCTGGAATCCCACCACGTCGGCGCCGGCCAACCCTTCGAGGATCTGCTTGCGCCAGGGCAGCTGAGAAAAAATCCCCGGTGAGGGGAAAGGAATGTGGTTGAAGAACCCGATGCGCAGGTCAGGGCGGGCCTCACGCAAAAGTTTGGGAACCAGCTGCAGCTGATAATCCTGCACCCAGACCGTTGCGCCGTGCGCGGCGACCTTGGCGGTTGCTTCGGCGAAGCGCTTGTTGACCTTCTTGTAGTTGTCCCACCAGGTGCGGTGGAACTCAGGAGGCACAATCACATCGTGGTACAGCGGCCACAAGGTCGAATTGGAGAACCCTTCGTAGTAAAGTTCCAGGTCTTCCTCGTCCAGCGGGACCGGAATGAGACTGATTCGATCGTTCTCGAACGGCTCCAATTCCTCACCGGGGGATCCATGCCAGCCGACCCAGGCGCCATCAGATTCCTGCATCACCGGGGCAATGGCGGTGACCAAGCCTCCGGGTGAACGGCGCCACGACAGTTCGCCGTCATCGCCCTCCACGCGGTCCACGGGTAGCCTATTGGCCACCACAATGAAGTCGTAGCCCGGTTTTTCATTACCCGATGCGTGTTCGTTCAACAGCTCCGCTTCCATGACGACCCTCCATTTTTAGCTCAAGATCATGCTTGAGCTTAGGTCACGGGCGTGACGTAAGCGACAAGGTGGCGCTAAACTACGTGTCCGCTGTGCCCTAAACTGGTTTGGTCGGGGGAGTATCAATCCAATCTCAAAGGACGTTTTGACCTATGGCATCGAATAGCCAGCGGCCGAGCAAGGCCGAGCGGACCGCCAGCGCGCGTGAGCAAGCCCAGCAGATGCGTGTGGCGCAAGAGGCTGCTGACAAGCGCAAGTCGCTCTTGATCAAGTTGGGCGTCGTGGTGGCTGTGCTCGCCGTGGTGGCGTTGATCATCGGAATCGTCGTGCAGAACAACTCGGGCAAGGTCGCAGACTCCGGTGCGGTACCGAAGGGCGGCAACGAAGCCGGCGGTATTACGCTCACCTCCGATACGACCGTTGCCGATACCTCCGGGCTGACCGTTGACATCAACAAGGTGGGTACCGCGCCGGCCCAAGCTGCCGAGCCGTCACCGCGTGACTCCGAGGCCGCGGCCAAGGGTGAACCGATCAACCTGCTCATCTATGTGGACGTTAACTGCCCGCACTGTTCAACCTTCGAAGCCGAATACGCGGACCAGATCGGCGCCTGGCTTGCTGCAGGGGACGTCAAGGTCGAATACCGCAATGTGGCGTACCTGGATTCGGGATCACCGACCAACTTCTCCTCACGCGGTGCCAACGCACTGGCCTGCGTCGCTGACGCGGCACCGGCCTCGTACCTGCCCTTCTCCAAGGCCTTGTTCGCCCAGGCAGCCGAGGGTGAACTGAAGAACGCGGCACTGGCCAGTTTGGCCAAGGACAACGGTGCGGACGTTGAAAACTGCATCAATGACGGCACCTTCCGCTCATTTGTGAAGTTCACCGACGAAGCCTCCCGCGTGGATTCCATCGGCGGAACCCCGAGCGTCTTCGTTCAGAACGAGCTGTGGGACCCGAACGCTGAGCCCGACCTCGTCGGCGTTGTCAACGCTGCCATCAAGGCAAACAAGTAATAACACAAAACCTTCTGCGGGTTGGGTGGTTGACCGTCTCACGGTGAACCACCCAACCAAGGACGCAGTTCCTGGAAGGGCCAGATCTACGGGTTTCATGCTGCGGGCAATTGTCGGATAAGCTGTTTCCTGCACTTGGACCGAGAATCTCGGTTTCCATGTAGCGCGCCTCCTTAGCTCAGTTGGCCAGAGCATCGCTCTTGTAAAGCGAGGGTCGCCGGTTCGAATCCGGCAGGGGGCTCCACCGAATTCCCCGTGGTTCCGCGGTCATGCCGCCAAGAATCACGGGGAATTTCTTGTTTCATGGCACTTTGCCGCTTGGGTGAATGCCGGGTGTTTGTGGATTGCCGTGGGGGCTGGTTGCCCCTGACGTAGGGCATGGGGCGTCTACTCCGGGAAATGTATTTCCCGATCCGCATGGCGATGCCATGGGTGGCCAGCTTGTTTTACCGTCTTATTGGATTCGACCCACGGGTCGGCCGCGCGCTGGAAAAACCTCTCGCATCACGAAAAGAAGGAACATGTCATGAAGCATTCCATTCTGATGGACGTCGACACCGGGATCGATGACGCCTTGGCCATTATGTTTGCGCTCAGGCACCCCGATATTGTGGTGAAGGCGATCAGTTGTGTTTCGGGCAACGTCGATCTGGACACCGTCGTTGATAACACGCTCAAGATCCTGGATCTGATGGATGCACCTCAGATCCCGGTGGCTGGCGGAGCCGTGCGGCCGTTGATCGAGAACGCACGGAGCGCAGCGTTCATCCACGGCGAGGACGGGCTGGGCAACGTCAACCTGCCGGCCACCTCACGCACACCGCTTCCGGTGCATGCCGTTGAAATGATGCGGCACGTACTTTCGGAGTCTTCAGAGCCGCTCACCTTGGTGGCTTTGGCACCCTTGACCAACGTCGCGCTGCTCCTGCGTACGTATCCCGAATGCGCGCAGAAGATCGAGAGGATCCTGTTCATGGGTGGCTCTGCATCGGTCGGAAACGCGACAGCCGTTGCCGAATTCAATATCTGGCATGACCCGGAAGCCGCGCACATCGTGATTAACAGTGGAATTCCGCTGACCATGTATGGGCTGGACGTGTTCAACACCGTGGGGATGAACACCCAGCAGGTCAGCAGCCTTGTCACGGCCGAGGATCGAGTTTCACGCGTCCTGGGCGGACTGCTGGCCTTCCGCGCTGAAGGACCCGAATCCGAGCCAGAACTTGCGCTGAGCTTGATCGGGGACGCCGGTGCGGTGTGTTCCTTGGTGGCCGACAGCGGGCTCATGTACCGGGAAACCTGTCCGGTGCAGGTGCAGCTGGCGGCAGGGGCCAGCCGCGGCCAAACGATGGTGGACCGCCGCAATCACGTTGGCGAGGACACCATCCACGGCACCGCCGATGTGTGGCCCGATATCGACATCGTATTCAGCGCCGATGTTCCCCAGGTCTTGGACCTGTTCTTGTCCACCCTAGGTGTCCGCACCGAATCCGACTGACCCGCACTGCTTGGTGTTGTGTCCCCGCCGGATGGTCACTGACTGCGGGCAAACAACAGCCTCGGGGCCGCGAGGCTACTGGCTCCCGAGCTGTTCCATTTTTCCTGCTGGCAGGGCCCCGATGTGGAACCACAGGGCTGCAATGAAACCGAGCACGAAGGCGAGCATGGACGTTCCCACGGAGTTGCCGGAGACCGCTGACTGTTCCACCCCGAGGGTGCTGGCCATAGTGGCCAACGAGATGCCCAGCACCCCGTAGCCCAACGACAGAATCCCGATAGAGATAAGCTTTTCCTTCTGGTACCAATGTTCTGCCTTGAAGAAACCCAGGCCCGTGATGCTACCGATGGCAAGTGCCAGGGCGGCAGCAGCGCAGGTGATTGCGAGCATGAGCGGTGTCGACCCGTAGCCGACACCGTCCGGTCCCACGTGCATGGCAATGTGCTCGGGCAGCAGCGGGATCAGGAAAAGGACAAGGACAGCCACCAGAGCCAGGGCGCAGATGGGGACAAACACCAAGATACAAAATGCCCGGGGTTCAACCACGCCTTGTGAGGGATCCTGAGGGTGGGGGTGTTCCGACACCTTGACCTCGTTTCTTATGCATTGATGTGGGGAATCGTCACTGAGCTTCAAGGCTACCTAGCCAAGCCGCTTCATAGCGTCATGACCTCGCGTGACCTTTAGCAGGCACAGTCAGCATCGGTTTAGGGCATCTTGCGGAGCTGACACGACGTGGGGCGAAAGAATGCCTCAGATGTCGGAAGTTGAGCCACGCACCATGAGGGAGCTTTCCAAGGTCACTTGCTGCGTTTCAAGGTGTTCCCCAGCGATGAGCTTAAGCAATTGCTCGGCTGCGCGCCGCCCCAACAGTTCACCGGGCAGGTTGATGCTGGTCAGACCCGGGGAGCTGGTCATCGAATAAGGCAGGTTATCGAAACCTGTTACGGCGAGTTCACCGGGAATGGAAATTCCGGTGGCCCGTGCTTCCTGCAAGATGCCGTAGGCGTGGGTGTCGGTTGCACAAACCACCGCGGTGATCCCGTCGCGCTTCCACCGTGGCCAGACCTCGGCGAAGGCCGTGGCGGCCAGACCCACGTTGATGGCGGCGGCGGCCAGGGCACCGGCGGGGACTTCCATGCCGAGTTCGGCTGCTGCAGCCAGGAATGCGGTGCGCCGCACCTCGAAGGTGGTGGTGCCGGTGGTGCCATCGAGGTAGGCGACTTTTTTGTGGCCTGCCGCGGCCAGGTGTTCGGCCAACAGCCGTGAGCCCTGGGCCACGTCGAGGTTCACCGCCGGGACTTCGGGCCCAAAACCGGGGGCATCGAGCAACACCAGCGGACCGGGGGCCGAGAGCTCTTCGAGGAACGAGGGCTCCGGGGCATCAACCAGAAGCCCTGCCGGGCGCAACCCAAGCAATCGGCGGGTGTCATCTGCGCTGGGCAGCTGGCCGGCGTCGGTGACCGATAACAGCAATTGGAATTGCGACCCCAAGGCGGCGCGGACCCCGGCGATGACCGTGGCAAAGAAGGGGTTGGAGATGTCCGGGGCAATCATGATCACGGTGTTGCTGACGCCGCGGGCCAGTGAGCTGCCGATGCCATCGACCACGTAGCCAAGCTCTCGGATGGCGGCGCGGACCTTGGCTTCGTTCGCTGTGGAGACCCGGCCCTCGGCCTTGCCGTTGGCGACCAATGACACCGTGGCGGTGGAGACACCGGCCAAATCTGCCACCATGGCTGCGGTGACCCGACGACGGCTGACTGGGGTTGGCCGCGGCTCTTGGGTCGAATGCATGGTTTCAATCCTAGTCGAGGAGACACTTCCTGCCCCTCCTTGAGGGTCAAGCGTTTGACTAGGTGCTTCGCATACTCCGCGTTAAGCGTTTGACGCGAGGGTGTTGAGGGTGCCAGACTTCCGTTGAACGAGCATTTCCCGTCCCCATGCCACGCGCAGCGGGACGACTATCCCCGAAGATGTGGAGAACACCATGGGCGCACCCATCGCCTCGACCGAACCGCGGAAGATCATCCTGGACTGCGATCCCGGACATGACGATGCCGTGGCGATCCTGCTGGCGCACGGCAGCCCCGCGATCGAATTGCTCGCCGTCACCACAGTGGTCGGGAACCAGACGCTGGAAAAGGTCACCCAAAACGCCCTTGCGGTGGGAACCATCGCCGGTATCACCGGTGTTCCCTTCGCCGCCGGCTGCGCCCGCCCGCTGGTACGCACCATCGAAAATGCCCCCGATATCCACGGCGAATCGGGCATGGATGGCCCCGTACAGCCAGAGTCCGCGATTGAGCTGGATCCCCGCCACGCGGTCGACCTGATCATCGACACCGTCATGGCCCATGACCCGGGCACCATCACCTTGGTCCCCACCGGCGGGCTGACCAACATTGCCATGGCCGCCCGCAAGGAGCCGCGCATCGTTGAGCGGGTCAAGGAAGTTGTGCTGATGGGCGGCGGTTACCACGTGGGCAACTGGAGCGCCGTGGCCGAATTCAACATCATCATCGACCCCGAAGCCGCCCACATTGTCTTCAACGAGAAATGGCCGGTGGTGATGGTTGGGCTGGATTTGACCCACCAGGCGCTGGCCACCGACGAGGTGGTCAAGAAGATCGAGGAGATCGGCACCGGGCCGGCGAAGTTCGTGCGCGAACTCATGGACTTCTTCCAAGCCACCTACAAAGACGCCCAGGGCTTCGACTTCCCGCCGGTCCACGACCCCTGTGCCGTGGCCTACGTCATCGACCCCAGCATTGTCACAACCCGCAAGGTCCCGGTGAACATCGAGCTCGCCGGCACCCTGACCCTGGGCATGACCGTGGCAGACTTCCGTGCCCCGGCACCGGCTGACTGCCACACCTCGGTGGCAGTCGACCTCGACCACGAACGCTTCTGGGACCTGGTCACCGACGCGTTGGTACGCATCGGCGAGGTCAAGGTGCTCGTCCCGTGAGCACGCTGACCCACAAGCCGACCGGCACCCGGGGAAGCGCCACGGCGCTGACCGCTGCCCTGCTCACCGCATGCATCGCCTTCCAGCTCAACGCCTCGATGCTCAGCCCCGCGCTGGTCACCATGGGCGAGGAACTGAATACCGACCAGGGCTCCATCGGGCTCTCACAGACCTGGTTCTTCACCACCGCGGCACTGTTCTCGTTGTTCCTGCCCCGGCTCTCGGACGTGGTGGGCCGCAAGAAGATCCTGGTCTTCATGATGCTGATGACGGCCTTCGGTTCCGTTGTTGCGGCGCTGGCACCGAACATCGAATGGCTCTTTGCCGGGCGCATCATCCAGGGCATTTCCGGGCCCACCGTCCCATTGGCCTTGCTGATGCTGCGCAGCGCCGTGCCCAACCCCAAGCGCTACGGCGCCTTGATGGGGTTGATCCTGGCCGTGAACGGTGGGGTCGCAGGCGTGGACTCCTTCTTGGGCGGCTATCTGGCCGAAAACCACGGCTTCCGCTCGATCTTCTGGGTGATGGTGGTGCTGGCAGTGATCGCTGCCCTCGGGGTTGCACTCTTCACCCGTGAATCCAAGCCGCAAGCCGGTACCCGCATGGACTGGCGCGGTGTGTTCTTCATCGTCGTTGCCGTCGGCGCCTTGCTGACAGCCCTGAACGAGGCCGCCAAGCTGGTCGGCGGCATCGACTCCTCGACGGTGCTGCTCTCCGCGGTGCTGCTGGTGGTTTCAGCCGCGGCGTTCTACGGTTTCTGGGCCACCGAGAAGCGCGTGGCCGAGCCGATGGTGCAGATCGAGCATCTGCGCCAGCGTGCCACGTGGGCTCCGCTGCTGACCACGGTGCTGACCATGACCGGGATCTTTGCCGTGATCAATGGCATTGTCCCGGCCTACGTCCAGGCCGCTGGCCCCGGTTTCGGGGTCGGCGCCACGCAGACCGCGCTGCTGATTTTGACTCCCTACGCACTGTTGGGCTGGATCTTCGGTCCGTTCAGTGGCCGTCTGGCACCGGTCTGGGGTTACAACAGGGTGCTGCGCCTCGGAATGCTCGGCTCGATTGTCGCGCTGCTGATCATCGTGTTCTTCGGCATGGATTCGCTGCCGATGATGGTGGCGGGAACCGCGCTGCTGGGCATCACCTACGCCGGGACCGCCAACATCATGCTCAACGGACTCGGCGTGGTGCTCTCCCCGAAGGGCAACCCCGGGTTCCTGCCGGGGATGAACGCCGGAGCCTTCAACCTGGGCGCCGGGCTGAGCTTCCTGGTGCTGCCCGCGGTGTTGGTGGGTACCTCGTCGCTGGGGGACCACACCTCCTACGTGACGGTGGTAGTGGTCGGGCTGCTCATCACCGTGGCCGCCTTCGCCGCCTCGCTGCTGATCCCCAAGCCGGTTGACGCAGAGGTGGAATAACGCACGGACCCGGGCCCCTCCCAAGGGTCGTCCCGCATCACGGTTCTCGGTTCGCTGAATGCGGACCCGGCCATCTGCACCCAACGCCTGCCGCAGACGGGGCAGACCCTGCACGGTGAGGGGAGCACCTCGGTGGGCGCGGCGATGGCCGCGACCAGGAAGGGCATTCAGGCCTCGGGCTTGGATGCCGGCACCGTGTACGCCAAGCTCAACGGCTGATCCACGGCCCGATCTCGACCCCCCGTCAGGGAGCTGGCACGTGTGCGTTGTCCCAGCGCCTCAGTGAAGGGCCAAGGTCTTCTCGGCAGCACCTTCCGGGTACCTCAGGGTCAGAGTGACCGGGCGCCCCGTGACCGATTCCGGAACCGCCAGTTCGTGAGCGGTCGCGGCCATGTCCGCGGAGCACGGGCCGTACCCGCCGGAAGGCTCCAGACGCAACTCGATGCCGTCGGCGGCAATCGCCTCCAACGAGGTCACCACCGCCGGGCAGGAAGAGCTGCCCCACGTGATGAGCGCAAACCGGCTGCCGTCCTCGAGCCATACGGCAGAGATCGTCTCCCAAGGGATCGCCGAACGTTGGGCCTCGGTCCATGAGGTTGGAAGGCCCCGCTCCACCCGCTCGGCCACACTCGCAGGGCCAGAACAACCTGACAGCAACATTGCTGCAGTCAGGATTCCGGCGAACCAGCCGCCGTACCTCGTTGCCTTCATCGGTGCATACCTTCTTTCCGACCTGCTCAGCGCATCAGAATCGCCCGGTCGCCGAGGATGATCGTGTCATGCCCGCGCACCCCATCGAAACTGTACTCGCCCCAGCGGATGGACTGCGACTGCTCGTGCTCCACGGTGCCCCAGTCCCAGCCGGGCACCGCAGGGGAGTCGGCGCCGCATTGCGGCGGGTAGGACTCCATGACGGATGTGCAGAACACCTCTCCGGCCCCGTTGCCCAGCACCATGCCGGTGAAGGCCCTCTCGGTGACCGGGGACAACGCAATAAGCAGTGCAAGGACCGCGAGTACCAGGCTAACCGGTGTCATCACCCAGCGTTCGGCCTTGGACCGGGAAATCGCGTTCATCACCACCCCGAGGACGAGGTAGGCAAAAACCACCCAGCTGCCCACGCTTGAGAAGTTTTGCGGTAACACGTCGATGAGCCCGGCGCGGTCCAGGGCAAGTACCACCATGAAGCCGTAGACCAGCAGGGAGAACGCCGAAGCGATCCGGTAGTTAGTCGGCAACGTCCCCGGGTGCTGCCCGCCCCAGGCAAACCGGCCCCACGGGGCGCCGAATACCAAAGCGATCTGGAAGAGGGCCAACAGGACTAGGAGGGCGACGAAAGCGACTACGGCGATCATGAAGCGAAGCCTACTATGCGCCGGTGAACACGCAACAAGTTGGGTACTGGAACGGATGTTGCTCCTTGGGCCGGCGGCGTACCGTTTCTGCCATGAGCGACTCCACTGCCGGGCCCACGGACGCCGGACCCGATGCGGAAACCATGCGCCGTACCTACCTTTTTGCACTCAAGGACGCGGGCGGCACGGTGCCGCCGGAGATCGGCGTCGCACGCAGGCTCGCTGCCCGCGGACACAACGTGGTGGTGCTAGGCGACTATTCCATGGCCGAACAAGCCGCCGGCGAGCTAGGCCGAGCGGTCGCCCGGGATGCGGCGGACCAATCGACCCTACTGGGGTGCGCTGAGTGGTGAGCAGGGGCCCTAGCGGTTCCCCGGCACACGGCGGGACGATCAGTTGCTTATGTAGTACAAACGTGCGATAATTAAAGACTTCTATACGGGTTTCTAGAAGAGCGTGAGCGGTCGACCTTGTTCGTGCCGCCGCTCGAACCAATAGCGCAAACCCGGGAAGACGAACGAACAATAGGGCCACTGTAGGGGACCTCCGGCAACGAGGCCGGATGAAATGGCCTTGACTGTTCGAAACAATGACCGGCTTGCCACCACGACGTGGCAGATACTAGCCGGCAGCAACACCGCAGGAATCGGGAAGCTTCGATGGCTCGACGCCCCCGGCGTGGACCAGGAACTTCCGGCGACGATTGACCCAGACGGAGACGTCTCGTCATTCGGTCGCACTGTCATGAAAGGACGGATCATAATGACACCAGGTCATGAAACACTTATCATTACGGCCTTCACAATGATCGGGCTGCTAAGCATATTGACCTTTTCGATGGTCGCTCGCTACCGCAAGTCCCACAACGCATTAGAAGAATCAAGCGCCGAACAGGCCGCATAGGGATGTGGTTGGCCCGGGAATGAACGGCCCGGTCCAATAACAAAAAAGAAACGGGTGTGTCCGCCGCTTGGCAGACACGCCCGTTTTTCTTTGACTCAATGACCGCATGCTTGCTAGTCCTTGAACATGGTGTTCATACGATGGTTGACTTGGCAGCATGACCTGAATTGGCAGCAACGCACACATCCCGCGCGGCCGCACCTCGAGCCGCACCTCCCAGCGACAGGTCAAATTCCCATGGTCACCATCCGTGAATACCAGCCGTCCGATGAGCGTGGTTGGCTCGAATGCCGCTTGCTCGGCTTCCTTGATAGCAACTACTACGATGACGTCAGAACCGACCGAGGCGACATCGAAGCACCCTGTATCAGCCTTGTTGCCGAAGATGGCGGCAAGATCGTGGGTCTACTCGACATTGAATGGGGCGACCAGAGCGCAACCATTGATTCAATTGCCGTGCATCCTGCTGCCCGGAAGCAAGGCATCGCCTCCTCCCTACTGGCCGAGGGATTGCTCCGGCTCCCTCAAACAATCCGGACCGTGGATGCCTGGACGCGGGAGGACAACGCAGCAAACCAGTGGTACCAACGCAATGGCTTTCAAGAACACTTCCGATACTTGCACGTGTACAAGGCCGCAGACGAGCCGCAGGAAGGGTTCCAAAGCCCGGTGGGACTGACTCGGCCGGTGATGGCCTTCATGCACGCCGATATCCAGGAAGAGGAACGCATGCGTGGAATGTTCAAACGGGTATACGTTTGCCGTCAGTACATGCTGGGCCTAGATGTGAGCTGATGCCGGTTTTCTGCAGGATCGCGGCCGGAGCTCAACAAGCTAACCCGTTGCTGCCCAGCGCCCAAAGATGGGTTCGAGCACCCAGCGCAACGGCAACGGCAAGTTCTGCCCATAGCGGGCAAAGACCTCGTCCCGGTCCGCGAACCTGCCCAGTGACCGATCAACCTGGGCCAGGTCGCCGGGCATACAAGAGCCTTCAGCGCAGCCCTTGGCCACCCAGCTCGCGGACCCGGTGGCAATGGCATCGAAGAGGGTCTCGGCGCCGTGGTTTGCGAAAGCCGGGGCGGGGGCCTCCGCCCCGAAGAGATCCGAGAGATTCAACCACCCGGAATCGACCATGAAATCCGGCCAAGCGATGAGGATGCACTGGGGGACCGCCCGGCGCAAGTAAGTGAACCGGGGATACCAAAACGAACCATGGATCAGCAGTGCCTCCGAGCAGGTGGCGATTCCCGCTCCGCGCGCCAACGCCTCCAGCAAGGCAATACGCTGGGAACACGATCCCCGGCCCTTGGCCAGCGTGAGCGAAACCGGCTGGGTTTCGTTGAGTGAATACACGGGGCGGACACGCTGCTGGATCCACCGGTGGGCCTCACGCAGGAACTCCAGGTCGTTGCCGGTGCTGTCCCGCAGCCGGGCACCGATCGCCAGCAATGCCGGGTCGCTGCCGTCAAGAATTGGCGTGAAGCGGGCCGAACCTGCCCTGAAGGGGTCGGGCGCGGCTTCGGCGCGGCGAAGCCGGGCGGTCGTGGTCAGGGCACAGGTCATGGGGCAGAGTCTGCCACGCCAGGGGTCAGTAATCGAGCAGCAGGGCCAGGCCCCCGGAACCGATAAACACCCAACCGGCGACGACCAGGGTTCCGATGGCTGACATGGTCCCGGTCATTTTCTGCTTTTCGGTCATCCCGCAATGCTATCCGACGCTCGGCTTTCGGGTGCCAGTCACCGCAAAAATGGGCGGCCTCACAGCATGTCGGGCTCATTGGTGTCGCAGGAGGCCCAAAATGGCGTAAATGTGACGCGATCAGCGACTAAGGTGTCGCAGATGGCACGAAGCAACGTGTGTCACACATCTTTCGGAAGGGCAGCCGTGCACGATCGGATCCATTACTCCAAGTTCCTTGACCTCCGTATGTCGGCCGAGCAGGCCGCCGACCTGGTCAAGCCCGGCATGACCGTGGCCATGAGCGGGTTCACCGGTGCCGGCTACCCCAAGGCCGTCCCGGGCGCGCTTGCCGCACTCATGGAAAAGGAACAGGCCGCGGGGAACCCGTTCAAGATCAACGTGCTCACCGGCGCCTCCACGGCCCCTGAGCTCGACGGGGTGCTGGCCCGGGCCGGAGGCATGAACCTGCGGCTGCCATATATGTCGGATCCCGAGCTGCGTCGTCGTATCAATGACGGCGAGATGGAATACATGGATATCCATCTTTCCCACGTGGCCCAGCACGCGTGGTTCGGTTTTTACGGCAAGATCGATTTGGCCATCATCGAGATCGTCGGTGTGACCGAGGACGGGCAGCTGATCCCTTCATCATCGGTGGGCAACAACAAAACCTGGTTGGACATGGCCGACAAGGTCATTCTCGAGGTCAACACCCAGCAGTCCCCCGCCTTGGAGGGAATGCACGACATTTACTACGGCACCGCGCTGCCTCCACACCGCCAGCCGATCGAAATGACCACCGCAGACCAGCGGATCGGCGAACCATACCTACGGGTGGATCCGTCCAAGATCGTTGCGGTGGTGGAAACCGATGCCCCCGACCGGCTGAGCCCCTTCGCCCCGGTCGACGAGACCTCGAGCCAGATCGCCGACCATCTGTTGGACTTCTTGGACCATGAGATCCGCGCCGGCCGTCTGACCGACAAGCTCCTGCCCCTGCAGTCTGGTGTCGGCAACATCGCCAACGCCGTGCTCGCCGGTCTGTCCCGCGGCGGCTACAAGGGCTTGCAGGCCTACACCGAGGTCATCCAGGACGGCATGCTGTCCCTGCTCAAGGACGAGACGATCGGTTTCGCCTCGGCCACATCCTTCTCGCTCTCCTCCGATGGCATCGAAGAGTTCAACCGCCATGTGGACTTCTACCGCGAACGCATTCTGCTGCGCCCGCAGGAGATCTCCAACCACCCCGAGTTGGTACGCCGGCTGGGGTGCATCGCGCTGAATGGCATGATCGAGGCGGATATCTACGGCAACGTGAACTCCACCAACGTCGTGGGTTCGCACGTGATGAACGGCATCGGCGGCTCGGGCGACTTCGCGCGCAACGGATATCTTTCGGTGTTCATGTCTCCCTCGGTGGCCAAGGGCGGGAAAATCTCCGGGATCGTGCCGATGGCCAGCCACGTGGACCACACCGAGCACGACACCATGATCCTGATTACCGAGCGCGGTCTGGCCGACCTGCGCGGGCTTTCTCCGAAGCAGCGCGCCCAGGTCATCATCGACAATTGCGCAGCCCCCGAGTACCGCCCGATGCTGCAGGACTACTTCGACCGCGCCAAGGTTTCCAGCTACGGCAAGCACACCCCGCACCTGCTGGGTGAATCGCTGTCCTGGCACCAGCGCTTCATCGACACCGGAGACATGCGCCCGGGCGCCGCACAAGCATAAACTGCACAGATCCAAGAGGAGCCCGTTTTGCACGCCTTTCGCGAGGCCTGCGACACGGGCTCCGTGCATGGTGCTGGACCAGGCTGCACGCAAGGTCCCTAGGCAGGAACGGCATTGTCCTGCCCCGGGCCCAACGGCGGTCGATGCACCTGTGTGTAGTGCGGAAGCGCGGTGTTCGGTTGGGCCGGAACCAACGGGACCAGCCCTCTGCCGGTCCGGTGCCACGGGGATTCAGTGGACACCCAGATGGTCATCGGTCGGCCGGTGACATCGCTGAGGTATTCGCATTCCGGCGTCCACCGGGCCGAACGCCCGTAGTAGTTCCAGGAAGTCTGGTTGTGGTGGGCGATCACCGTGATCGGGGTCCCTCCCATGGACAGTGCATAGGTCAGCCGAGACTCGGCCATGTGTTGGCGGATGCCCAACCGCCGATATGCCGGGTGCACAAACATGCCACCAAGTTCCAGGGGGCGCGGAGCCTGCGTCGGCGCGGTGACGGCGTTATGAACGATTCCCACGCCTACGCGGCTACCTTCATGCTGTGCGGTGACCACGAACAAGGCATGGTCCATGCGTTCGTGCCACCGGTGATCGGGGTTCAGCGTGAGCGCCGAAAGGGCCTGGCGCTCGAGGCCGGCGGGTACGGAATAAGACAGTAAGTACTCAATAACGGGAAGCACCGGGAGCGGTCCTCTCACGGGAAAAGAGAGTGAACGAAGGAAAAAGTTCCCGGAATTGCACCGGGCCGGTTCCGTGGCCGGTAGGGGAGCACCGCCGGTGGTTCCCGGCGGCCTCCTTGCAAGGCCCGTGTGGTGGTGGAAGTACTCGACATTAAAATTATGATCCGTCGAAGATGGCTCTGTAAACCGGGCTGTTTAGCGACTCGCCGACGGATACCTGCTGGTCCATTCCCCGGGCACAGCCGAGTTTGCAAATTCCCCGGTTCTACGCGGATTTCAGTATCGGAAGTCAACGGAAACCTGAGCCTGGTTCATCAAGATTTAACCTATGGCCAGGCAGAACGCGCGGGCCGCTGAAATGATCCTTGGGATGGGCGCCGGCGGGGCAGTGGCGGACGGAACAGCGGGTCCTGCGGCCGGTCATCGATTTGGTGTGTGCCGCAGTGCTCGGCTAATCTTGCTAGGTACTCCTTCGGGAGATGCAAAATGGTTCTTTAGCTCAGTTGGTTAGAGCGCTCGCTTCACACGCGAGAGGTCAGCAGTTCGAGTCTGCTAAGAACCACCAATACGAAAGGAACCCCGGATCTCCGGGGTTCCTTTCGTTAATCGGGCCTTGTTGCGGCCGGACCTGTAACTTTGTTCCGCGTCTACTTGTCGCTGAGCATTTCCAGGACAAGGGGCTTGACCTTGGTTCCCAGTAGTTCAATGCTGCGCAGCATGGTCTCGTGCGGCAGTGAACCTGCCGAGTACTTGATGTCGACACGCGAGAGCCCCAGCCCAGTGGCAAAGCGGGCAATCTTGCGGGCAACTGTCTCCGGGCTGCCGGCCAGCATCGAACCGTCGGCGCCGGTCGAAGCTTCGAAGCGCATGCGGCTCGCCGGCGGCCAGCCCCGCTCGGCCCCTAAACGGTCCATCGTGATCTTGTAGTGCGGCCACAACAGATCCTGGGCTTCTTGGTCGGTCTCGGCGACCAAGCCGTGGAAGTGGGCGCCGATACGCTGGGGCTGATGTCCGAATTCCTCCAAGGATCGCTTGTATAGCCGGGTCAGTGGCTCGAAGGCCATCGGCTGTCCACCGATGATCGCCAGGAATAGCGGCAGCCCGTGCCGGGCCGCACGCACCACCGACTCGGGGCTTCCTCCAACACCCACCCAGGCATTCAAGATGCCGTTTTCAATGGGTGGGTAGACGGACTGGTTGCGCAGTGCCGGACGGGTCTGCCCCGACCAGCTGACCGGCTCACCCTTGCGCAGCTTGGCGAAGAGCGCCAGCTTTTCTTCGAAGAGCAATTCGTAGTCGGAAAGTTCGTAGCCAAAAAGCGGGAAGGATTCGACGAACGAACCGCGGCCCAAGATGGCTTCGGCACGGCCATTGGATAACCCGTCCACCGTGGCGAAGCGTTCGTAGACCCGTACCGGATCATCCGAGCTCAATACCGTCACCGCGGTGCCCAGCTTGATGCTCTCGGTCACCGAAGCGATGGCACCAAGGACCACTTCGGGTGCCGAGATTGCATAATCGTCCCGGTGGTGTTCGCCCACGCCGAAGAAATCCAGTCCTGCGGCCTCGGCGGCTTTGGCCTCTGCAACGACATTGCGTAAAACCTGGGCGGGGTGCAGCGTCGTTCCGTCGGCAGCGGTAGTGATGTCTCCGAAGGTTTCGACACCGATCTCAAGTTGCTGTGTGTTGGTGGTGGGTTCACTCATGGTTTCCGGTGGTTCTCCTGTCAAAACTTATATGCGTTTGCATTCACTCTGGCTCAACTATGGCTCGCTCCGCGATATTCCCGGGACGCGAATACCCACTGTGTCCAATGCGACAACTGTGAGTTGCGCGGCCCATGGCTCAAAGTCCAATAAGGCGGCGGTAAGGTGAGTGGGAGAAAGCGCAAACGACAGGAGAAAGTGTGTCTTCAGGCAAGGATCCGGACACCGGCATTCCGGTGTCCCCGGGCGAGGATCCCAACCCGCAGGTGGCCAGGCTGCGCCGTGTCCAGACACGGGAAATGGTCAACATTACCCAAGCCCTGAAGGATGCTGCCGAGTATGCGCAAAATGCTCCCCAGATTCCCCGAGCCGTGCTGAAATCAGAGACCTCGGAGGCGGCTTCACCAGCCTCCATGACCGGCCAGCGGAAGCCCGCGTCCAAGCCCATGGGTGGGAACTCGCCCACACCCTCTGGAAGGCCGGCGGCAAAGCGCCCCGCCGCGTCCAAGATCCCCAAACCCGCCAAACCTGCTAAGCGGTCGCGGCCCACCACCCTGGCCCAAGACGCCATCAACGCGAAGACCGGCCTGGTCGGAGTCACCTCCAGCGGCCTGCCGGCCATGCCACCACGGGTTAACCCGGCGGCCAAGCGGATGATCTCGCGCTTTCTGGCCTCCGATACCCCGCCCACCCAAGCCATCAACATCGTCGATCGTCTCAGGGGCACTCCCTACGCCAATCCGAAGGTGAACGCGGCCCAGGACGCTTCGGCCCGCAAGACCCTAGAATTTGCGCTCGACCTGGCCGAAACCATGTTCCGCTACGGGGCAGGGTCCCTGGAAGTGGAAACCAGTGTTATCGCGGTGACCGCGGCGCTGGGTCTGCGGCACACCGACGTGGATATCACCAACCAGTCGATCCACCTGAACTTCTCCCCGCCGGAAGGCGAGTCGTATTCGATGCTGCGCGTGGTGCGCTCCTGGACCACCAACTTTGCCGGTTTGGCCCAGGTGCACCGGTTGGTTTCAGACATCATCTCCGGTGGCGTCACCCGCCAGCAGTCGGTGGACAGGCTGCGGGCGATCGCGCGCAAGCCCAAACCCTTCCCGCGCTGGATGGTCGCCTCGGCGGCCGGTGCCTTTGCCGCGCTCTTCGTGGTGTTCATCGGCGGCTCACTGACCGGCGCTGCCCTGGCCTTTGTCTCCTCGATAGCCGTGGGGCAGGTCATCAAATACGCGTCGCGCTGGAGGGTGCCCGAATTTTTCTCGATCGCCACCTCTACCTTTGTCGTCACGGCCATCGCGATCCTCTTCCACGCGTTGCGTGCACCCATGGATCCGTCGATCGTGGTCGCCGGTGGCATCCTGTTGTTACTACCCTCGTCCAGATTCGTCTCGGCGTTACAGGATGCGATCAATGGGTTTCCCGTCACGGCCTCCGGGCGCTTCTTCTCCGCCGCGCTGACCTACGCCGCGATCCTGACCGGGATCATGACCGCGTTGGTCTCCGGGCGGATGCTAGGAGCCCCGGAGCTCGACGTCAGTTCCATCGACGTGATCGTCTACCCCGGCTGGCTACTGGCGGCGCTGGTGGTTCTTGCAGTCATGGCTGGAGGCGTCACCGAGCAGTCCGAGCCCAAGCTATTGCTGCCCATCGGGGCCATCGCTTTGCTGGGCTACATGATCTTGCTCGGGATCCAGGCGTTAGGTGTGGGGGACCGGGCGGCACCGGCGGTGGCCGCGACCTTTGTTGGCTTTGCCGGACGCTGGGCCGCTTACAAGCTGCGCGCCCCGCAACTGGTGCTGGCAGCGCCAGCAATCGTGTTCCTGCTGCCGGGACTCATGATTTTCCGATCCATGTACGGGATCGTTTTTGATGTCGCGGACATGTCCGGTGCGATGGTGCAGATGTTCACCGCATTCACCATCATGATGGCCATCGCCGGAGGCGTGGTCTTCGGCGACACCATCGCCCGCCCGCTCATCGGCGCCGAGGTATTGGCCGAGCGCCGCAACATCCGTCGCCGCTAGCCCCTGCGGCGTGCCAGCGGCAGAGCCCAGTCAATGGGGTTACCACCCTGGGCGACGAGCAACTCATTCGCCCGGGTGAAGGGCTTGGAGCCAAAGAAACCGCGGCGCGCCGAGAGCGGTGAGGGGTGCGCGGACGCGATGATCGGAATGCTGTCCAGTGCCGGGGCAAGCGCTTGGGCGTCCTTGCCCCACAGGATCGCCACCAGCGGGCCACCGCGCGCTGCCAGGGCCGCTATCGCAGCGTCGGTGATGGCCTCCCAGCCAAGCTTCCGATGCGAGCCCGCGTCCCCGGCTGCCACGGTGAGAACTCGGTTCAGCAGCACCACACCCTGGTTCGCCCACGCCGACAAATCTCCGTGGCCCGGAACCGGCAGCCCGGTATCCTGATGCAGCTCGGTATAGATGTTCTTCAGGCTGCGCGGCAGCGGCTGCACCTGTGGCAACGCCGCGAAGCTCAATCCCATCGAATGCCCCGGGGTGGGGTACGGATCCTGACCCATGACCAGCACCCTGGCCTCGGCTAACGGGCGACTAAAGGCCCGCAGGATGTTCCCGGGCTCGGGCAGGATGTGCTCGCCGGCGGCACGCCTGGCCTCAAGATCACGCGCCAGGTCCACCAGCACCCCCTGGACCGGTTCTAGTGCCAGTGCCCAGTCTGGGGCAATGAAACCTCCAGCCACCGCGTCGTTCAAGCCCGTAGCAAACGGAAACGGTGCGGGCTGTGCCTGCGGAGCGGCAAATTCAAACAAAGGTGTCTCGTGCGTGTCCATAGGAACCATTGTGGGCCGATACACGGACCGAAGGACAGCCCGAGAGCGCACGCCGCACGTTAGAATCATTACAGTTGGGGCAGATTGCCCAGTGGTTCGCCGTACCCCGGCGAACCGGAATCTTAAGGGAAGTGCGATGTCATCTGAGACGCCAGAGAGCGAGTTTGAACTCGATGAGGCCAGTGGACTGGACGAGCGTTCTCAGCGGATTCTCGCGCTGGAACGCTCGTGGTGGAAATACGCCGGAGCCAAGGAACAGGCCATCACGGAGATGTTTTCCATCTCCCCGACTAATTACTATCAGTTGCTCAATACGCTGATCGACACGGACGCGGCGTTGGCCCATGACCCCATGCTGGTCAAGCGATTGCGTAGACTACGAACGACTAGGCATCGCGCTCGGTCGGCCAAACGCGTCGAATCCGAGGCATGAGAGCAATGCACAACGGGCAGTTCCTGGCCCGTGAAGGCTTGCGATCGTGCACCCGCGCATGCCCACATTGCAAGAGACATCACCGAGGACGGGTATGACCAACTATCCGCGCGATGAATTTGATCGCGTCCCAGAGTTCAGCAACCGTAGCGGATCGCACCGCGAAAACGGCTGGGCTGCAGCAGCATCCGTGGGCGGGGCCCGATCCGGGTTGCGCTGGCTGATGGTGTTCGGGGCGCTTGCCCTGGTCGTGGGACTGTTTTCCTTCATGGTTCTGCCCAAACTCATGGGCACCTCGAACGACCCGGCGCCAGTGGCTGCCAGTTCCTCGGCTTCCACGAAGGCCAGCGAAGAACCAACGGTTGATTCTTCCGCTGACTCCTCGGAGACGCCATCGGAATCGTCCACAGAATCCGAATCCATGGACTCCGACTCCACGGAACCAAGCGATACCACCGGTTCGTCGGACGAGAGTCAGTCCAGCTCACCGGGCCAAAGTGACTTCCCAGAGGATGTCGACCCCACAATGACCATGGGCGTTTACAACGGGTCCAACATCGGAGGCGTCGCCGGAACGGCACGCACTACGCTGCTCGACGCCGGATACTCCAACGTAGTGGCCTCGGACTGGACGAAGAAGGTTACCTACTCAACGGTGTACTACCGTTCCGAGACCTACCGCGCCACCGCAGAGGCCGCGGCCAAGGAACTCGGGCTGACCTCAATCATGCAAAGTGCCGACATCCCCGGCAATATCGCCATCGTGCTGGGCAACACCTACCAATAGATGAGCGCGCTACGCTGAGGGCAAAGTCCCACAGCTTGCACTCCACGGTCCGGAGTGCCAAGATTTGTATTAGCACTCGCACGACCCGACTGCTAATTCGATCGAAGTTTCGACCGAATATATGCGGTCTCGGGGCGGTGTTTGAGTGAGTCCTTGACCAAGGCAGCGAGAAGCTTTTGCGATCGTCCCATGACATCGCGGATTCTTCGTCCGTCGCGGGCGTTGCCTCAGGTCGTAGATACGCATGAACGTCCCGAAAGGACATAAGCCGCTATGGCCAAAATCATTGCATTTGACGAGGAAGCACGCCGCGGCCTTGAGCGCGGCCTGAACATCTTGGCCGACGCCGTCAAGGTCACCCTTGGCCCGCGTGGACGCAACGTCGTTTTGGAAAAGAAGTGGGGCGCACCCACGATCACCAACGATGGTGTTTCCATTGCCAAGGAGATCGAGCTCGAGGACCCGTACGAGAAGATCGGTGCCGAGCTCGTCAAGGAAGTTGCCAAGAAGACTGATGACGTCGCAGGCGACGGCACCACCACCGCAACCGTCCTGGCACAGGCCCTGGTCAAGGAAGGTCTGCGCAACGTTGCAGCCGGCGCCGACCCGCTGAGCCTCAAGCGCGGCATCGAGAAGGCAGTTGACGCGGTTACCGCCGAACTGCTGGCCTCCGCCAAGGAAATCGAAACCAAGGAGCAGATTGCGGCCACCGCGTCGATCTCCGCCGGTGACAACGAAATCGGCGCACTAATCGCTGAAGCGTTGGACAAGGTCGGCAAGGAAGGTGTCATCACCGTTGAGGAGTCGAACACCTTCGGCCTCGAACTTGAGCTCACCGAGGGCATGCGCTTCGACAAGGGCTACATCTCGGCCTACTTTGTCACCGACAACGAGCGCCAGGAAACGGTCCTTGAGGATCCGTACATCCTGATCGTCAACTCGAAGATCACCAACGTCAAGGACATGGTTTCGATCCTTGAGAAGGTCATGCAGTCCAACAAGCCGCTGCTGATCATCGCCGAAGACATCGAGGGCGAAGCCCTGGCCACCCTGATCGTGAACAAGATCCGTGGCCTGTTCAAGTCCGTCGCCGTCAAGGCACCGGGCTTCGGTGACCGTCGCAAGGCCATGCTGGCCGACATCGCCATCCTCTCCGGTGGCCAGGTCATCTCCGAGGAAATCGGCCTGAAGCTCGAAAACGCCACCATCGACCTGCTGGGCTCCGCCCGCAAGGTTGTTGTCACCAAGGACGAGACCACCATCGTCGAAGGTGCCGGCGACGCCGAGGAGATCGCCGGTCGCGTGAACCAGATTCGCGCCGAGATCGAGAACTCCGATTCGGACTACGACCGCGAGAAGCTGCAGGAACGTCTGGCCAAGCTGGCCGGCGGCGTTGCCGTCATCAAGGCCGGTGCCGCTACAGAGGTCGAGCTCAAGGAACGCAAGCACCGCATCGAAGATGCAGTGCGCAACGCCAAGGCTGCTGTTGAAGAAGGCATTGTCGCCGGTGGCGGCGTAGCCCTCATCCAGGCCGGCGCTGCTGCATTCGCCAAGCTGGAACTGACGGGTGACGAGGCAACCGGTGCGAACATCGTTCGCGTTGCCATCGAAGCTCCGCTGAAGCAGATCGCCTTCAACGCTGGCATGGAGCCGGGCGTTGTCGCCGACAAGGTCAAGTCCCTGCCCTCGGGCCACGGCCTGAACGCGATGACCGGCGTCTACGAGGATCTCCTCACCGCCGGCGTGAACGACCCGGTAAAGGTTACGCGCTCTGCACTGCAGAACGCGGCTTCCATTGCCGGTCTGTTCCTGACCACCGAGGCCGTTGTCGCTGACAAGCCGGCTCCGGCCGGCGCAGCAGCACCGGGTGGCGACGACATGGGTGGCATGGGTGGCATGGGTGGATTCTAATCCCCCTGTTGCTTCACACCACGTTTGACGTGTAGGCCCTAGGGCCAAATCAGAGGTCGCTTTCCCGCGGTGCTCCACCCCCTCTTCACTGAGGGAACGGAGCGCCGCACCGGAAGGCGGCCTCCGGCGTTAACCATGGGTCTAAGATGTTTCCATGCCCCGGAATGAAGAGCAGCTGCGCGGCGGTAACGCGACCGACGCGGTGATGCGTGTGGGAAATACGGTACGCAAGCCTTGGCAGGAAAATACCCCGGCGGTCCACCGGTTCATGGAACATCTCAGGGATCAGGGCCTCTCCGAGGCCCCCAAACGTACGGCAAAGATCCGCAAGGTCGCCACGTCGTGGAATTCGTTGCCGGGACACCAGCACCACACGACCGTTCCCTGCTCGCGGACCTCCTGTCCACGGTCGGACGATCGATCCGCAGCATCCACGATTGTGCCGCCGGTTTCACACCTGCCCCGGGGGAGCCCTGTTCTTCCTTGGTACCGGTGGCCGATGCGGAGATGATCTGTCACAACGACTTGGCGCCATGGAGCCTTGTGCTGGGCGATGAACCGGTCTTTATCGACTGTGACGGTGCCGGACCCAGTACTCGCCTCTAGCCTATGCCGCCCAATCCTTTGCCTTCCTCGTCGCCGGCCAGGACCCCCACGTTGCCGCAGTACGCCTACGGAGCCTAGCGGTGGAGGGGGACGCGGCGGACACCGAGATGTGTGCGGGTCTGCCAAGCACGATGATCGAACGTACCCGGGCCATGTACGACTTTCTGCGCGCCGCACACCAGGAAAACCACCAGCCCTGGGGACAGATGTTCCTCGATGGCCACGGAGAGCATTGCGTCGGCGCCACAAGGTTTATGGAAGAACACCTCGAGCTCTGGGTCCGGGCACTGCACCGCGATGAGCAACCCGCGTGAGCTGCGACGAGCTATGGTTCCACGGATTCCAACTCCATGAGCTCGAGATGGAGATTCGCCAAGGCTTTTTCTTCCCATAGTTCCCGGCCACGGGCAGTGGAATACAACGAACCGTCCGCCAGCAGCCCGCGCAGGATTACCGCGCGGCCGCGGGCGAAATCCGGGTCCGGAACGTGAGCGTATTCGCGCCGCACCGCGGTGGTGTAGCGACGGTATGCCGCCGGGTTTCGGGCCAGTACCTCCAGATCCGCATCGCAAAGTAGCGCTCCTGCGTTGTCGCCGGGCTCCGGCTTATGTGTCTTGGTCAAGCGCACTAGCCGCACCACCTCGGCCACTACCTGCTCCCGAACTCCGATGCCCGGCAGCCGGGCGGCTGCCAACGCCGCGGAGTCCTCCTCATCGGTGGCACGGCCCAGATACACCGCATCGTGGAACCACGCGGCCAAATGCACCCCCAGATGCTCGGAGCCCAGCCTCGCTGGAGAGCCCAACGTATCAAGGGCTGCCAAGACCGCTAACAGGTGTGCCCTGTCGTGATAAGTCCGCTGTTCCTGGCTCCAGCAATCCAGTAGTTCCCGACCCAGCTCCGGTGCCGAGAGCCCCAGAGACTCCCAACGGGCCAGCAACACCGCGTCCAGGCGTTCGGGCCGTTCCTTGGCGCGCACCCGCAACCCCGAAGCAATCAGCCGGCGCACCAGCTCGGTGGCCGGCACCGCGACGGCGCCGGCGGCCACCAGAGCGTCGTAGCGTTGCTGCGGGACGTCGTAGTGGTCGCGGTCGAAGGCGCGCTCAGAGAGGTCCTGGGCGCGGGCGAAGGCGTGGAGCTCCTCGAGCGAGGCATCGGAGACCATATGCGAGAAGAGGGTTCCGTGGGCCGGCCAGAACGGTGGATCAATAAGGATGGACACGTTCCCTAGACTAATACGCCCATCACGCCTTCGGCGGTCAGTACGTGAAGAGGCTGGCGTTGGCGGCCTCGGCCTCGTCGTATTGAACCGAGGCACGGTTCAGAGCGGTGCCGATGGAAGACAGGGATTCCTCGACGCGAGCCTGGGTGGTGCGCCAGTCGGCGACCACGGACTGGAAATTGCCAGAGGCTGCGCCCTGCCAGGTTCCTTGCAGATCTTGCAGTGACGAGGTCAAGGAGTTCACCTCGGCCCGGACGCGCTCGATGGTGGCCTGCAGGTTCATGGAACGGACCTGCATCTCATTGGTATTGGCGGCAAAAGTACTCATGTTGCTTTCACTTCCGTGCTGGTAATCAGGTGGCACCGCGGGCCGATTTGGTCCGCGGCGGGAAACTTCTGGCCGATTCGGCGCAGGCTTCTGACTACAGGCTAAAAGCAACACACCCCGTTGCGGGCAGAGGCCGCAACGGGGTGTGGATAATGCTGGAAGGCTCGAGGGCTTAAACTTCGACGTCTTCCTCGGCCTCTAGCGAGTCCTCCGGCTTGACGTAGGGCAGGTGGATCGACATTGTTGCTCCGCCTCCGGCGGTGTCGCTGAGCCTGATGGAGCCGTCGTGCTGTGCGGCGATCGCCGCGACGATGGCCAGGCCCAGGCCGGTGCCGCCGGTTTCTCGCTGACGTGAAGAGTCGGCACGGTAGAACCGTTCAAAGACCCGCCCAGCGTCTTCTTCGGAGATGCCAGGACCGTGGTCACGGATCTCCAACACTGCGTCGGATCTCCCGTCGATGACGGGTTTGACCCCGACAGCGATCTCGATGTCGGTTCCCGCAGGGGTGTAGCGCAGGGCGTTGGTCATGAGATTGGCGACGATCTGGCGCAGCCTTGCCTCGTCCCCGCTGGTGGGCGCCTGTTGCGGAGCTCCGCCGTCGAGGCCGACCAGCCGCACCTTGCGGTCCACGTCGTTGACCCGCAGGTCCTCGACGGCATCCCCTGCCAGCATCAGCAGGTCAATGGGTATGCGCTCCAACGGGCGCTGCTCGTCGAGCCGGGCCAGGGTCAGTAGGTCTTCGACCAGTTGGGCCATGCGTTTGGATTCGGCTTCGATCCGTCCCATGGCGGTGCGCAGCATCTCCGGGTCGTTCAGTCCGCCTTGCCGGTAGAACTCCGAATACCCCTGGATGGTGACCAAGGGGGTGCGCAGCTCGTGTGAGGCGTCCTGGATGAAGCGGCGCATCTTGCGCTCGGAGGCGGCCCGTCCACGGAAGGCGTGTTCGATGTGCGCCAGCATCGCGTTCAAGGAACGCGAGAGTCGCCCGACCTCGGTTTCTGGCGGATAATCCTCCACGCGCCGGGACAGGTCGCCCGCGGCAATGGCCGCGGCGGTGCGTTCAACGCGCAACAGCGGCAGCAGCGCACGGGTGGTGATCCCGTAGGCGATCATCGACATCAGTAGTGTTGCCAGCATGCCCGTGGAGATCACCAGCATGGTGGCCTTGGTGACGGTGTCGTTCACGGAGGTCATCGGCAGGGCATAGACCAGATCATAGTCGGTGCGCGGTAGATCCACGATGCGCACCCGCCAGCCGGCAGAACCGAGGTTGCTGCCGTTGACCGTCAATGAATCGGAAGGATTTTCGCGCAACTTCTGAAGTTCGGCGGCCTCGATGTCCGGGGCATCGAGGGGCTTGTCGTCGGAGGAGGCCTTGCGCGGCATGGTGTAGAGCTTGGTCCCGGATTCGTCGCGCAGATCCCCGTAGAAACGTGCCAGCCCGCTGGATTTGGGGTTGATCGCGGCGATGCCCGCATAATCGTTGAGCATCGTGGCGGTGACGGTGGCGGTGTTGGACTTCAGATCGGTGTCGACCTGGGCCGTTAGCATCAGCCGCAGGGATTGGGCAGAGCCGACCGCTGTGACCATAATGCCCGCGATCATCAGTGTGCTCATGAGGGCCACGAGCTTGGTCCGCAGCGACACCTGTCGCCAAAACCTGCGGGCGCTTTCCACGTGGGGGAACCGGCCTTTCGTCTTAGCGGCGGTCAGCGGTCCGCATGAGGTAGCCGACACCGCGCTTGGTCTGGATCAGTGAAGGCCAGTCGGGGTGCGAGTCGATCTTTCGACGAAGGTAGGAGATGTATGACTCCACGATGGAGGCGTCGCCGTTGAAGTCGTATTCCCAGACGTGGTCAAGGATCTGTGCCTTGGACAGCACCCGGTTGGGGTTCATCATCAGGTAGCGCAGCAGCTTGAACTCGGTCGGGGAGAGCTCGATGACTTCCCCGGAGCGACGGACCTCGTGTGCGTCGTCATCCAGTTCGAGGTCGTCCACGCGGATGATTGCGCTGTCTTCCTCGGCAGGCTGCGTGCGTCGCAGCACCGCACGGATGCGCGCCACGACCTCGTCGAGGCTGAAGGGCTTGGTGACATAGTCGTCGCCGCCCACGGTCAGGCCGGTGACTTTGTCCTCGGTGTCGTCACGGGCGGTGAGGAAGAGTACCGGGAAGTGTTTGCCGGCGGCGCGCAGCCGTCGGGTGATGGTGAACCCGTCCATGTCGGGGAGCATCACATCGAGGACCGCAAGGTCCGGGGTGTCTGCTTCCACCGCGGCCAGAGCCTCACGGCCGTTGGCTGCCGCAACCACCTCGAAGCCTGCGAAGCGTAGGGAGGTGGAGAGCAACTCGCGGATGTTTGGTTCGTCGTCGACGACCAGGAGCTTTGCTTCGGGGGTTTTGGCATTCATAGTTACCAGTCTGCAACCGTTGTCTGTATGAATCCTGTGTGTTCATTGTGAGCCCAGAGGTTGTCGACACGGTGCAAGCAGCCAAGGCACCCGGCACTTGCCGGGTTGTGCAGTGGGAATGCCGGTGGCCGGGCTAGGGGGAACGGCGGCGTTCGCGGAAATTCAGCGCCAGGATCACGATCAGCAGGATGAAGGCGACCGGCAGTCCGTAGAGCGCCACGGCAAGCAGGGCCGGGACCGGGGCTGTCTGCATCATGTATTGGATGAGGATGATGGCCAGAGCAACCAACGAAACAATGGCAATAGAGCCGGCCACGAGGGTCAGGATGCGCTGGGATGCGGGGGTAGAGGCAGTGGTGTTCACCCCTTAAAACTACCGTGCAGCGGACGCGAAGCCATATCGGGGTGCGGATCGGGGACTGGAAGAGGGTATGCCCGGGATGTCGTACCCTAGAAGATATAGACTTCCCCGGTCGCATGAGCCGACCCGGACGCCCCGCAAGCGGGTGTCGGGCCGCGTGGTTTCGTTCCGGGAGATCGCCAGAAAATGGGGAACGCGGTTGGTCAAGGACCCCGCGGACGGCCCATTGTGACGCAAGAACGAGGTAGTTAGACGTGCCAACCGGCAAAGTGAAATGGTACGAACCCTCCAAGGGGTTCGGATTCTTGGTGACCGATGAGGGTCAGGAAGTGTATTTGAACGCCTCTGCGCTGCCAGCGGGCGTGACGGAGCTGCGCGCAGGAACCCGCCTAGAGTTTGGTATTGCCGAAGGACGCAAGGGCGCCCAAGCGCTGAGCGTACGCTTGCTGGATGAGATCCCTTCCGTATCGCGCGCCAAGCGCAAGCCGGCCGAAGACACCGCCGTGCTGATCGAAGACCTCATTAAGGTGCTCGACTCGGTCTCCAACGGCCTGCGCTACGGCCGTTACCCTGAAAAAGCCCATGGCGCCAAGATCGCAGCAGTGCTGCGCGCCGTGGCCGACGATTTGGACGCCTGATCAATATGGCACGGAAACCAATACTGGACGCAACCCTGGCCAAGGCCATCGAGCCCGCCCGCAGCGCATTGCTGGAAATCACCGATGCTTCGATGATCGGCGAGCATGTTGACGCGGTCAACGACGGCGAACGTCTGGTGACCCATCGCTTTGCCTCGCTACTGCCCGGATACGAGGGCTGGTGCTGGTTCGCGACGCTGACCCGCGTTCCTCGCGGCCAGGCCAAGGACCTCACGGTGTGTGAAGTGGGGATCCTTCCTGGCGACGACGCACTGCTGGCCCCGGCCTGGGTGCCATGGGCAGAGCGTGTGCGTCCCGAAGAGATCGACGCCGAGCGACGTGTGGCTGAGGAGGCCGCCGCGGCCGCTGCGGGGATTGAACTGCCCGTAGAGAATGCCGCGCAGGAGCCCTCTGCAACGGACGCAGCGGATGCGGAAGCCGACCCAGAGTCCGAGGTCGAAGCCGAGGGCGCGGAAGACAGCGACAAGCAATAGTAGATTAATCTTCCGGTGGACTAGTCCACCAAAAGGGTGCATGGGAAACGATCAGGGAATCGTTGCCCATGCACCCTTTTTTATGGCAATCGGAGCTATCCCACCCCGGTCACCGGGCATGAGAAAGGCGGCGCCACCGCTCCGGTTTCAAATCCGGTGCAATGACGCCGCCTGACTGGGCCGGGAAATTAGCTGTTCTTCAGCACGTATTCGATGCACTTGATCAAGGCCGAGACATCTTCGGGCTCGATGGCCACGAAGGTGGCAACGCGCAGCTGGTTGCGGCCGAGCTTGCGGTACGGCTCGACATCCACCACTCCGTTGGCGCGCAGCGTCTTAGCAACGGCCGCGGCGTCAATCGAATCGTTGAAGTCGATCGTGGCAATGACATTGGAGCGGTCCTTCGGGTCAACCACATACGGGGTGGCGACGTCGGAAGCCTCGGCCCAGTCGTACAAGCGGGAGGCCGAGTCCGCGGTTCGTCCCGAGGCAAAGGCCAAACCGCCATTGGCATTGAGCCACTGGACCTGGGCGTTGAGCGTCACCAGAGTGGAGAGGGCTGGGGTGTTGTAGGTCTGGTTCAGACGCGAGTTGTCGATCGCGGTCTTCAGGTTCAAGAAGTCAGGGATCCAGCGACCCGAGGCAGCGATCTCCTCGGCGCGGGCAATGGCCGCGGGGGAGAAGAAGGCAATCCACAGTCCACCGTCGGAGGCGAAGTTTTTCTGCGGGGCAAAGTAGTAGACGTCGGTTTGTGAGACGTCTACGTCTAGCCCGCCAGCAGCCGAGGTGGCGTCGATGACGATCAGTGCATCCTGATCGGCGCCCTCAACCCGGTGCACAGGAGCGGCCACGCCCGTGGAGGTCTCGTTCTGGGGCCAAGCGTATACATCCACCCCGGCCTCGGCGACAGGAACGGGGCGTGTGCCGGGTTCGGAGACGATGATGGTGGAGGGCTCGAGGAACGGGGCCTTGTTGGTGGCGGCGGCAAACTTTGAGCCGAACTCCCCGAAGGACAGGTGCTGGGCCTTGTGGCGGACCAACCCGAAGGTGGCCACGTCCCAGAATGCGGTAGATCCGCCTACGCCGAGGACCACTTCGTAGTCCTCGGGAGCGTTGAAGAAGGTTTTGAGGCCTTCCTGGATCTCGCGGACCAAGTTCTTGACCGGCGCCTGACGGTGGGAGGTTCCCAAGAGCTGCGTGCCCGCATCGCTTAGTGCCTGGAGCTGTTCCGGGCGGACCTTGGACGGACCAGCGCCGAAGCGGCCGTCCACTGGCAGAAGGTCTTGGGGAATAGTCATGCCGGTGCTCATGTTGCTCCTCATTAGGGGGGGGTATGCTTTGGCTCCCTCTCACCCGTTGGATCGGGGGACGCCTGCCGTCTTCTATAATCTCGCACCTTCGCATTCAATGCGTAATAACGAGTCCGTAATGTGAACGCGGGTAGAGTGGAGGCGTCGTGAACTCTTGTAAAAAACAACCCATGCGGGAGCTGCAAACGTGTCAGATCTGATCGATACCACCGAAATGTACCTGCGCACCATCCTGGAACTCCAGGAAGAAGGCATCATCGCCCTGCGTGCACGTATTGCCGAGCGCCTCGGGCACTCTGGTCCCACGGTTTCGCAGACGATTGCCCGCATGGAACGCGACGGGCTTGTCGTGGTGACTACCGACCGGCACCTCGAATTGACCGAACACGGTGCGGAGGTCGCCACCGGAGTGATGCGCAAACACCGCTTGGCCGAACGATTGCTGGCGGATGTCATCGGCCTTGAGTGGGAATATGTCCACGAGGAAGCCTGTCGTTGGGAACACGTGATGAGCGAACGGGTAGAGCAGCGTTTGTACGCACTGCTCGGTAAGCCGGCTGCGTCCCCGTATGGCAATCCCATTCCCGGGCTGGAAACGTTGGGAGGACCGGCGTTGTCCGAAATCTCTGTGAGTGTCCAAAATCTCGATTCCGCTCTGCTGGATGGCAATTCGGGTCCTGTGCGTGTCGAGCGCCTAGCCGAGACCATTCAGGTCGAGCCTGAGCTGCTGGTGCAGCTTGATGAGGGCGGCATCCGCCCGGGAGCCCTAGTCACCCTCGAAAGGGCCGGAGACTACGTGGTGGTGCGGGTGGAAGGAATCGAGGGGGCGCTGGAGCTTCCGACCGAAGTCAGCGCCCATGTATTTGTCCGTCGCATGGATTGATAACGGAATTGTAACTTTGGCATAAACACCGGTAGGGTTTCACGTTGGGTTGCACTTAGGCAATCCGGTCCTGATCCGGTTCGCATAACCCTACCGGCGGATTCAGGAGCAAGCAGTCCCGGTAGGGGCGGAGGACCCAACTCAACCGTTCCTGGCCGATGGCCATGGTTCTTGGGGTGAAGCTGAGTCCGCCCAGGTGGGCTCGGCCGAGTAGATCTCATGACTCGAATCCGACAGCTAACTTCGCAGGCGATACATGAGAGGTAGTCATTTGACCCAGCAGCACACCGCTGGGCGCCGTCGTGCGTCCGGTCCCGTTGATGCTCTGCCTGCAGAAGGCACACTAGAGCAGGTTGTGGACACCGCATTGGGCGGTGAAGGCACGAACCGTCGCTCAGGACGACGCTCTCTAGTCGTGGCCCCGGAGGTCACTGGTACCCCGAGCTCAACTCAGTACACAGGCCGCCGCTTTGGTGCAGGCCTGCGCTACGGAGCGGTCCCGGATGCTGCATCCATCGCCGCCACCGAGATTCCCGTCGCTCTGGCGGCTCCCGTCACCCCGGTGTCCGCTCCTGCAAAAGCCGACGAGCTGGACAATGTCCTCACGCTCGCACCACGGGCAGCCCGAGGGCCGCGGTCCCGCATGGGTTTCACCCACAAACTTGCGGCAGTTGCGGCTGTTTCCGGCCTCGCCTTCGCTGCCGCCTCGCCCGGGCAGGAACCCGAAGACGCAGTTGCCGACACCCAGCGTGTGGCACAGTCAGTGGTTGTTGACGTGAAGGCCCCTGCCGGTGACGCCATCAAGATCGATCGCGCATCAGTGACCAGCCAGTACACCGTCGAAGACAAGCTGGAGACCGTCATGACGGCCGCCGGCGGAGACGTCACCAGGATCTCCAGCGAGGGCGTTCTGGCCCAGCCGGTAGACAACGTGCGACTGACTTCACGCTTCGGCCACCGCAAAAACCCCACCGGTCCTGGCTTTATGAGCCACAACGGCCTCGACTACGGTGTCCCGATGGGCACGCCGATCAAGGCCAGCGCGGCCGGTACCGTAGTGCAGGCCGAATGGGCCGGGCACTCCGGGTTTCGGGTGAAGGTTGACCATGGCAATGGGCTGGAAACCAGCTACAACCACAACTCGGTCCTGAAGGTGAAAGTAGGCCAGAAGGTCAACCGCGGCGATGTCGTCTCTTTGAGCGGCAGCACCGGCAACTCAACAGGCCCTCACCTGCACCTCGAAGTCATAGTCAACGGCAAATGGGTAAACCCCGAGGGCTGGTTATAACGCCAATTGTCACCGTTCCGTGACCAGAACGTGACTTTTGCAATCGCTTCATATATTCTAAAAGATGTGTTCAGGGATCAACTCTGAATACCGCCGCGGGAAGTGCCGAGCACTGCCAGCCCACGGTGTCCGTTCAATTACTCGTTTGGCAGTGGCGGGGGACCCACTTTCGGTTTCCACACTAGGAAGCCTTGGGGTTAAGCAGTGCGGCCTTACAGCCGGATTGCCGAGTGACTCCCACTCGAACCCGACAGCTCACCCCGCAGGCATCAGGAGAGGCATCACTACGTGACTACACGTCAAGCAGCATTGGGCCGCCACCGCGCGACCCCGGTTCGGACTAACCCGCTCGAATCCATCTCGAAGGCAGTTGCCTCGAATGCAGGTTCCGTTGGCCGTCAGGCAGCGGTCATCGCTGCAGCATCCGGTCTCGTATTGACCTTGGGTGTACCCGCAGCCCAGGGCAACGTGGCTCGCGATTCAAGCGCCACCCCCGTTGAAGGCCTTTCCGCAGAGCGCGTTGCCGTCAAGGCCGTTTCGGTCTCCGCGGATCGCTCCAAGGACCTGGACATCGAGCGCGCAGCGTTCACCTCCAAGCCCGCACCGGCTCCCGTCGTGATTGCCGTAGCCGATGAGGTCACCGAGCAGTCAACTGCTCCGCAGACCCGCGCTTCGAACAACTCGAATAACTCCAGCGCCCCGGTGACCCGCTCGTCGAACAACAACGACGACTCCAGCGCCCCGATGACCCGTTCAAACAACGGCGGCGCCCCGCAGTCCACCGCCAAGGCACCTAAGGCGCCCGAAGCTCCGAAGGCCAAGAAGGAGTCGGCCAACACCGGCAACCTCTCAGGCATCGCAGCAACCGCCGCCAAGTACGTCGGCGCCCCCTACGTCTGGGGCGGCAGCAGCCCCTCTGGCTGGGACTGCTCCGGCTTCGTCAAGTACGTCTACGCGCAGCACGGCATCAACATCGCCCGTGGCACCTCCGCCATCCGCGGTTCGGGCCAGTTTGTTCGCACCTCCTCACCGAAGCCGGGCGACCTCGTCTTCCAGAACGGTGGAGGCCACGTCGGCATCTACCTCGGTGGTGGCAAGATGATCGGTGCACAGAACCCCTCGGTCGGCACCATCCTGCACAGCGTTTCACGCAACCCGCTCTACGGGTACTACACCCTCAAGGGCTAGTTCTAGTCTTGGCAAAGGCCCCGGCGATCCGCAAGGATCCGCCGGGGCCTTGTGCTTAACCACGGGGACCTCGACGGTTGGTCGTCCGGACCGCGCCTTGACCCACGCTCCGTAATCCCTTGAGACTGCTCGTAGCCCGGAGATGCTCCGCCGGGTGGCACCGGTGTGCCACCCCGGCCTAAGCCCATCGGCTACCTGCTGCCGACACAACGGAGAATTGCGCAGGGCAGACAGCCGCCACGCAGTGGTCGCCCCGGCCGGTGAACGGACGCTGAAATGATGATGGAAATTTAAGCCGTTTGAGCCCAAAACGAGGAAAACAGCGCTTTCTTGTCCTAGGCTAGTGCGCAGGAGCCAAAGCCGAGTGCCGTGAGCGCCACCGTGAGGGACTTCCGTCGTGGACGGGTCCCTTAGTTGCGCCGGGTCAGGATCAACGGAGGCGCACATGCGAACCCTGGTACTGAATGCAGGATTTGAACCGCTGGCGGTCATCACCTTCCGCCGGGCACTTCTGCTTGTCCTCACGGGGAAGGCCACGGTCCTTGCCAACGACGACCGCCACCCGGTGATCGGCGTCAATCACGTCATGCCCAGGCCCACGGTGATCCTGCTCAACCGTTATGTCCGGTTGCCGTACCGCACGTCCATCAATGTCTCGCGGCGCGGGGTGCTACGCCGCGATGGACACCGCTGTGCCTATTGCGGACGAAGTGCCAACACGATCGACCACATCGTGCCGCGAAGCCGCGGTGGCGAGGATTCATGGGAGAATCTAGTTGCAGCATGCCAAGGGTGCAACAGTGCCAAGGGAGACCGGACGCTGGCGCAACTTGGTTGGAAGCTGCGGTTCGCCCCGAGCCGCCCGCGAGGCGCGCAATGGTTCATCACTGAACTTGAACGCCCCGCAGAAGCTTGGAGTCCCTTTTTACGGAGTGCAGCATGAAATTCGATGCGATCATCGTGGCCGGTGGCCGTGGTTCCCGACTTGGCGGGGTTAGCAAACCCTTGCTGGAACATCGGGGTGAAACGTTACTGGAACATTCGCTCAACGCCGTTCGCGACGCCCAAGCCATCGCGGTCGTCGGAGCCCATGCCCTGGCCGAGGCCGTGACCAGATACATGGATGGCGCACCGGATGAACAGCGCGTCGTGATCACTCGTGAGTACCCCACCTTTGCCGGCCCCGCCGCGGCGGTCGCCGCTGGTCGGGCAGCCCTCGATGACGGGCCGGACGACGAAGGGGCACAACGCGAAAACGAGGCCTCCGAACTCACCGTGGTACTGGCCTCGGATCTGCTGGACCCCGCCCCGGTCGTGGCAGCACTGCTGGCAGCCACCGAAAGGCCTGCACCGGGCATCGAAGCCTGGGTTCCCCAGGATGCGACCGGGGTGCTGCAGACACTTTCCTGCGCCATCCTCACCACCCCGCTGCGCGAAGCCATCAGCCAGGCCGCCGAACCCCACGGAAGTCTCGAGAATGCTTCGATGATGCGTCTGCTTGCTACAGTTCAGATGGAACGGCTGAAGCTTCCCGATGCGGACTTCAGCGACGTTGATACGCCCGGGGACGCCGGGCGGCACGGGATAGCAGTGTCCAACGGGCACTGACAAGGAGAACGCACCATGCCTGAAGCCCAACTCGAAGACTGGGTCACAGAACTCTTGAGGGCCTTTGAGCTCTCCGGGACGAGGGTCGACATTGACCAGGTGCTTTCGCTGGCCGGTGTTGCCGCCCACACCATCGTGCGTCCCGCGGCACCGCTGACCACCTTCCTGGCCGGTTACGCGGCCGGCCTTGCCGTAGGCAGCGGTCAATCATCCGAGAAGCCGGCCATGGACTCCGCCGATGCCTTGGCCCGCTCGGTCCTGGCAAAACGCTCCGGTTCCGCAGACAACGCCTAGTCCGTCAACCGTTGAGAGACCACAGCTGGGAAGCCGCGCGCACCGACGCGCATCGACTGGGCGCCTTGCGCACCGCCAGGACCGAATCCATTGACCTGCACCACGCCGCCGGGCGGATCCTTGCCACGGAGCTACGAGCCAATTACCCCCTGCCGCATTGCGAAACCTCCGCCATGGACGGCTACGCGGTTAACGGACCCGGACCGTGGCAGTTGCTGGCCGACCTGGCACCAAACCCCGGCGAAGGCAAAACGCCGGGGATCGCCGAAGGGCAGGCCATCGCGGTGGTCACCGGCTCATTGATCCCGACCGGCACCACCTCGATCCTGCGCGTGGAAGACTCGCATCGAGACGGCGCACTGCTGGTTGCCGATCGCCCCCCACGGACCGGGGCCGATATCCGTCCCGCGGGCACCGAGGCAGCCGCCGGTGAGCTACTGGCCAGCGCCGGAACCCGGCTGCGCGCCGGAGTCCTAGCCACGGCTGCCGTCTCGGGTCACGACGAACTCAGCGTCTTTGCCAGACCCTCGGTGCATCTGGTGTTCACCGGTGATGAGGTCGTCACCTCCGGGTACCCGGCACCCGGGCAGGTCCGCGACGGATTCTCCCCGGTACTGCCACTGCTCGTGGCCACACTGGGCGGACAAACCTCTGGCACCACACGGATCGGCGACACCCTCGAAGCCACCGTGGCGGCACTGGACTCGGCGTCCGCCCGAGACGCCAACATCATCGTCACCACCGGCGGCACAGGATTCTCCGACCGCGACTTCGTCCGCGCAGCAGTGCACGAACTCGGCGGAAGCGAAGTCATCTCCTCCATCGCCATGCGCCCGGGGCACCCCTCGATGCTCTCTTCTCTGCCCGGAAACAGGCTGCTGGTGGCCCTGCCCGGAAATCCCTTGGCCGCACTCATGGCAGCGGCCACGCTAGTGGACCCGATCCTGCGCGGGGCCACCGGACGTGCACCGGCCAGGCTGCGCGCCGCGGTCAGTACCGCAGACTTCGGGCCGTTGCCCGGGCGCACCCGGCTGGTTCCGGCCAGCTGGACCCGCGATGCGGCCGGGCCCGACGCGCTGGCCCCTTCTGAACATATCGCCCCGGCGATGCTGCGCGGTTTGGCCGCCGCCGATGCGATCCTGGTCATCGGTCCCGAGGGCGCCGCAGCAGGAGCTCCGGTGCACTACTTGGAGCTACCGTGGTAAGAGCGATACGCGGCGGATGCCGGCGGGATATCGGCACAGAAGGGAAGGACATCGGATGGGACGCAGAATAATACGCAGGCGCGTCGTGCGGGTAACCCTGGACGGGATACGAACCATCCGCGAGGAAAAGATGGCCGTCGAAGAACCCCTGGAAATACGCTTCAACGGCACCTCCTTCACCACCTCGATGCGCACACCCGGGGACGACTTCGACATGGTGGCAGGATTCCTGCTGGCCGAAGGCATCATCAGCCGCGCCGAGCACCTGGTATCGATGCGCTATTGCGCGGGCACCGATGAAGACGGCAACCAAACCTTCAACGTCATCGACGTGCAGGTCGGCTTAGGAGCCCAACCCCCTGACCTCTCCGCTGCCCGGAACGTGGTGACCTCCTCGGCCTGCGGGATCTGCGGCACCAACTCCATCGACGAGGTCACCAAGAACTCCTCCTACCCGCTGGATCCGACGCGCGGCATCGTGGATATCAAGGTGCTGCTGGGACTGCCCGCCGCGCTGCGCCAGGAACAGCTCCTGTTCTCCGCCACCGGAGGAGTACATGCCGCCGGGCTGTTCAGCACCTCCGGGGAACTGTTGCTGCTGCGCGAAGACGTGGGGCGGCACAACGCCGTGGACAAGGTAGTGGGAGCGGCGCTGCGGGAGCACAAGTTACCGCTTCATGACACCGTCCTGCAGGTTTCCGGGCGGGCCTCCTTCGAACTGGTCCAGAAGGCAGCGATGGCGGGTATCCCGGTGCTCTCCGCGGTCAGTGCACCCTCTTCGCTGGCGGTGGAACTGGCACAGGAGACCGAGTTGACCCTTGCGGCGTTCTCCCGGGGTAGTACGGTGAACATATACACGCATGCAGACAGGGTTTCGAGCGGCTCCTAGGATCCGCACTGGAAACTCTGGCACAGTGGCAGGCGAGCGGCCGCGGTCCGCGACACCGTATGTTGAACGTGGAGGACAAATGCATCGGCCAGCCCCAACGCAGGACATCATCGAAGACGATCTGGTCGTCTCGGAGCCCAAACGCAGTGCGGCAGGCGTCGAAGCCGTGCTGGTTTCGATGCAGCGCGGATTCGCCGAGGCCGGCGTGAGCCGGACGCTGCGCTCGATGCTGCGGATCAACCAGCGCGGCGGCTTCGACTGCCCGGGCTGCGCCTGGCCCGAATCCATCACCGGGGCGCGCAAGCCCGCAGAATTCTGTGAGAACGGGGCCAAGGCCGTTGCCGAAGAGGCCAGCGCCCGCACCGTGACCCCCGAATGGTGGGCCAAACACCCGATCAACGTGCTGCGCGAGAAGACCGAGTACTGGCTTGGCTCCCAGGGCCGGATTACCGAACCCATGATCATCCGCGCCGGAGAGAGCCACTACACGCCCATCTCCTGGGCGCAGGCCTTCGCCACCATCGGCGAGCACGTCAATGCCACCACTCCGGATAAATGCGTCTTCTACACCTCGGGGCGCACCGCCAATGAGACGGCGTTCATGTACCAGCTGTTGGCCCGCTCGCTGGGCACCAACAACCTGCCGGACTGCTCGAACATGTGCCACGAATCCTCCGGATCGGCACTGAACCCGACCATCGGGATCGGCAAGGGCACCGTCTCGCTCGAGGACTTTGAGCACGCGGAGTTGATCTTCCTCGTCGGGCAGAACCCCGGCACCAACCACCCGCGGATGCTCTCGACACTGGCCGAGGCCCGCAAACGCGGAGCGCACATCGTGGCAGTGAACCCGTTGCCCGAGGCCGGTTTCTTCGGCTTCAAGGACCCGCAGGCCGTCCGCGGAATGCTGGGCAAGGCCGATGACATCAGCAGCCATTTCCTGCAGATTAAGGTCGGCGGTGATTTGGCGCTCTTCCAGGCCTTCGGGCACCTGCTGCTCGAAGCCGAGGCCAAGAACCCCGGTTCCGTAGCCGACCATGCCTTCATCGAGTCGGTGACCGATGGCTACGCGGCCTACAAGGAAGCACGTGCCACCCTGGACTGGGAAGCCACCGAGGAAGCCACCGGGCTGACCCGGGAGGAAATCACCACCGTGGCCAACCTGCTGATCAAATCCAAGGCGTCCATCTTCTGCTGGGCGCTGGGCCTGACCCAGCAGCCGCACTCGGTGCCGACGCTGAAGGAAATCATCAACCTGTTGCTGTTGCAGGGCAACTTCGGCAAGCCCGGCGCCGGTGCCTGCCCGGTGCGCGGACACTCCAACGTCCAAGGCGACCGGACCATGGGCATCTGGGAAAAGCCCGGAGAGGCCCTGCTGGCCGCCTTGGACACCGAGTTCAAGATCGAGTCCCCACGAGCCCACGGTTATGACTCCACCGACGCCCTGGACGCCTTCGAACAGGACAACGTCGACGTGTTCGTCTCCATGGGTGGCAACTTTGCTCTGGCGAATTCGGAAACCGAGGCGCTGGAAGCCGGAATGCAGCGGACCAAGCTCACCGTGCACATCTCCACCAAACCCAACCGTTCCCACGTGGTGCACGGGCAGACCTCGCTGATTCTTCCCACGCTGGGTCGCACCGACCGCGACGACAAGCACCCCGGTGGGCCACAGTTCCTCTCCGTGGAAGATTCGATGTCCGTGATCGACTCGACCCAGGGGCGGCTGAAGCCGGTCTCCGAGCACCTGCTGGCCGAGCCGGTGATTGTGGCGCGGATGGCCACCGCCATCCTGGGTGAGGACCACTCGGTGGACTGGAAGGCCATGGCCGATGACTACGATGTGATCCGCGATCACATCTCCCGGGTGCTGCCGGGCTTTGAAGACTTCAACAAGCGGGTCCGCGGTCGCAACGGCTTCGTGCTGCCCAACCCGCCGCGCGATACGCGCTCCTTCGCCACGGACATCGGCAAGGGTAAGTTCACGGTCTCTGACTTTGAGGCGCTCGAGGCGCCCGAGGGGCACCTGATCCTGCAGACCATGCGGTCGCACGACCAGTACAACACCACCTTCTACGGGCTTGATGACAGGTACCGCGGCATCAAGAACGGTCGGCGGGTCATCCTGATTAACCCGGATGACTTGGTGGAGCTGGGACTTCAGGACAGGGCACTGGTGGATGTCATTTCTACCTTCGGCGGCACCGAGCGCCGGGCCAACCGCTTCCGCTTGGTCGCCTACCCGACGGCCAAGGGGTGTGCCGCGGCCTACTTCCCCGAAGCCAACGCCTTGGTACACCGGGACCTGGTGGCCCGCGAATCAAACACCCCGGGGTTCAAGGCCATGATGGTGCGCTTCGTGCCGCATACCCGGGAAGCCTCGCGGACCTTCGACGAGGAAACGGAAGCGGCAACGGCGCGTTAGGCCAGCTGACGCTGACAACGCAACACCTAGCGATTCCCATTCATTGAGAATCGGAAGATGGTGCGGGGCCGAAGCCGGATAGGCTGGGCGGTTGCTTGAACCGTCCAGCCCCACCGCCGAAGGCAACACACATGATTACTAGGTTTTCTCCACGAACGGTCGTGGTTGTCGGCGTCCTGCTGGCCGTGCTGGCGGGCCACGCAATGCCGCTGCAAGCCCGCATCAACGGGGAAATGGGGATCCGGCTCCAGGACGCTGTCGCGGCCGCGCTGGTGAGCATGGTGGTGGCCCTGACGGTCATTCTCGCAGCCACCGTCGGCACCCGCGGCGGACGTCGGGGCCTGAGCCGTCTGGGCACCGAAACTCGTTCCGGATCCATCGGCTGGTGGAACTACCTGGCCGGGATCATGGGTGCAGTGTTCGTGGTGGTGATGGCAGCCACCGCACCGATCGTAGGATTGGCCATCTACACCGTGGTCGTGGTCGCGGGCCAGACGGTGTCCGGACTGATGGTGGACCGGCTCGGTCTGGGCCCCGGTGGCCGGCGGAAAATCACCACGGCCCGGGGACTCGGGGTAGTGCTGGCAATCGCCGGGGTGCTGGTGGCGGTCTCCCCGCGCCTGTCCGGACTCGAGGACCCTGTTGCGCTGGTGGTACCCATCCTGGCGGTTTTTGCCTCGGGCGTCATCATGAGCATCCAGCATGGCTTCAACGGGACGTTGGCCGCGCGCGCGGGATCCCCGCTGCCCGGCACCCTGGTGAACTACATCCTCGGGGCGATCGTCTTGTTGGCGGTATGGCTGGTGAAGCTGGCCCTTGACGGGCATCTCCCGGTGCTGCCCCGCGAACCGTGGCTGTATGCTGCAGGGGCGCTGGGGACGGGAAACCTGATCCTCTCCGCCATTCTGACCCGGCACATCGGGATCCTGGTCACCGGGTTGGGCATGATCGCCGGACAGCTGATCGGGGCGCTGGCGCTTGATATGTTGTTCCCCGCCGAAGGCACGGCCATCTACGTGCAGACGGTGGTGGGGATCGTGATCGTGCTTGCCGCCATGTTCCTGGCCGCAGTCGGCCCGCGTCGGCCGCGGGTGCGTCCGGGTGCCGGTGGCGAACAGGGGAAGAAAACCGAGACCGAATCGGTTGCAACCACAGTCGGCGGTATGCCTGCCGACTAATGATCGGCCAGTGGCATGCTTCAGGGTTCCCTGCTGCGTGAGAGCTGGCCCCGGCAGCATGAAAAGAGCACCACATGAGCATGGAAAACGCGGCCTGGCATTCGCTGTGGCGGATGTCCGGAGACAAAGGCAAGGCCTATGCCGCCACCACCCCGCGACGGGTGTTGTCTTTTGCCGCGAGTTACAAGAACCGGCTGTTGGTTTTCATCCTCTTCTCGGTGTTCTCCGCAGTGTTGGCGGTGATCACCCCGGTGCTGGCCGGCCGGGTCGTGGACGCCATCGTGGCGGAATCCGGGATCGAGGTGGTGCTGCGGATCGCGGTGCTCATCGCGATCGTGGCGATCCTTGATGCAGGGGTCTCGCTGGTGGTGCGCTGGTTTTCCTCGAAGCTGGGCGAGGGGATCATCTTCGATCTGCGCACGGCGGTCTTTGACCACGTGCAGAAGATGCCCGTGGCCTTCTTCACCCGGACCAGGACCGGCGCGCTGGTCAGCAGGCTAAACAACGACGTAATCGGCGCCCAGTCGGCTTTCGCCGGGACGCTGTCGGGGCTGGTGTCCAACAGTGTCGCCTTGGTGCTGACTGCTGGGGTGATGTTCTCCACGTCCTGGCAAGTCACCGCGGTGGCGTTGGTGCTGCTGCCGGTCTTCCTGCTCCCGGCGCGGCACTTCGGCAAGTCCATTGCACTGATGCGCAAGGAATCGGCCGATCTGAACGCCTCGATGGGCTCCCAGATGACCGAGCGCTTCTCCGCTCCGGGAGCCACCCTGATCAAGCTTTTTGGCCGTCCTGCCGAGGAATCCTCACAATTTGCGCTGCGTGCCGGACGGGTGCGCGACATCGGAGTGAAGATGGCCATGCGCCAGTTCTTCTTCGTTGCGATGCTCACCCTGGTCGCAGCCTTGGCCCTAGCGCTGGTCTACGGCATGGGTGGTGTTTATGCGATCCGCGGGGAGTTAGCCGCCGGCGACGTGGTGGTGCTGGGCATGCTGCTGACCCGGCTCTACGCCCCGCTGACAGCCCTGGCCAACGCCCGGGTGGAAATCACCAGCGCACTGGTCAGCTTCGACCGTGTCTTTGAGATCCTTGACCTCAAGCCACTGATCACCGACGCACCCGATGCCCGGGTCTTGGATCCCGGCCCGGTGCCGGTGAAGTTCTCCAACGTTTCCTTTGCCTACCCGAGCGCGGAAAAGGTTTCGCTTGCCTCGCTAGAGGATGTCTCGGTGCTCGACACCCGTGGCGGGGAAACCGTGTTGCACGGCATCGACTTCGAAATTCCCGCAGGCTCCACCGTGGCCTTGGTCGGTTCCTCGGGTGCAGGAAAATCGACCATCGCCTCGCTGCTGGCACGGCTCTACGACGTGGATTCTGGCAGCGTTGAGCTGGCCGGTGTTGATATCCGCCAGCTGCGGCTCGACTCGCTGCCCTCCACCGTTTCCATGGTCACCCAGGACGGCCACCTCTTCCACGAGACCATCGGCTCGAACCTGCGACTGGCCAAGCCCGAGGCCAGCGACGAGGAAATCTGGCAGGCCCTGGAGCGTGCCCGGCTGCGGCCAACCATCGCCTCATTGCCCGACGGGTTGGACACCATGGTGGGGGAGCGCGGTTACCGGCTCTCGGGTGGGGAACGACAGCGCATGACCATCGCCCGGCTGCTGCTTGCCGCCCCACAGGTTGTCATCCTTGACGAGGCCACGGCGGCACTGGATTCTGCCAACGAGGCTGCCGTCCAGGCCGCACTGGCCGAGGCCCTGGCCAACCGCACGGCGCTGGTGATTGCCCACCGGCTTTCCACCATCCGTTCGGCGGACCTGATCCTGGTGATCGAGGATGGGCGCATCGCCGAACGCGGTACCCACTCCGAGTTGCTGGCCGTGCGCGGGCGCTACGCCGAACTGCACGACACTCAGTTCGCCCAGTAAGAGCCGAAGCAGACTACCGGCCCAATAATCCGGGCAGCACCTTGTCCCTGAGCAAGGGTGCGATGTCGCTGCGGGTCAGAGCGGCGGCCGGATCGATCCACAACAATTCCTCGATCTCGGCGCGGGCACTCGGCGTGTCGGATGTCTGCGCCGAGAAGAGGTGAGCGTGGATGAAAGTATCGGCTTCATTGGCCGCCGGACCTTTCCACAGCCCCAGGGAAACGACCTTGTCGGCGCCGAATTCTAGGCCCACTTCCTCTTGGACTTCGCGTAATACCGCGGCTTGCGGGCTCTCGCCTGGCTCGAGTTTTCCTCCCGGCTGCATAAACATGGTTGTTCCCTTTTTTCGGACCAAAAGAATGCGTCCACGGGGGTCGAGTAACTGCAGGGCGGCGATGATAAGAATCTTTGGCACAACTTAAGCTTAACTACGGTCAAAGCACAGGTGCGAGTGATAGCGTGCTTTGTGGACGGCTTTGGGGCCTATTCTTCCATTTAACAGTGGATGCCGGAGACAATCCGGACGAAGTTCCTGGACCGACAATCGAACCTAGTCATTGGGGGCTAGCGGGTGTTGGTATGTCCAACGGGGTAGCAAATGCGGAACTACATATGGAGAATTGATGCAGCGGGGCACCAACTTAGGTCGACTCGGGGACTTTAATCAGGCGGTCATTTTTGAATCGATCCGCCGGGCAGTCGACGGCGTCAGCCGCGTCGAGCTCGCAGGCTCAACCGGCCTGTCCCCACAAACCATTTCAAACGTTGTGCGCAGACTGTTGGACGAGGGGCTCGTCCGCGAAGATCGCACCATCGTTTCGGGCCCGGGCAAGCCGCGCACCGTTCTGGAACTCGAGGCCAACCGCATGGTGGCCGTGGGCATCCACCTCGATCCCGGGATGATCACCGTGGCCATGCTGAACCTGCGGGGTGAAACCATGCACTCGCGTCGCCTGGACATCCCCGCCGTTGAGGTTCCGGAAAAGACCATCGAGGCCATGGCGCAGACGGTCGAGGCAATCATCTCCGAGTCGGGAGTGCCGCGTAGCAATGTGCTCGGAGTCGGAGTGGTTGTTCCCGGACCCTTGGATCCCGAACGCGGGGTCATGATCGACCCGCCTTTGCTGGACGGCTGGAAAGACGTCGACATGGTTGACCCACTGCAGCGGATGCTCAAGCTCGATGTTGTCATTGAAAAGGACACCATCGCTGCTTCCATTGCCGAGCAGTGGAAGGGCAACGACGCGGAGCGAGACAACTTCATCACGATGTATGTGGGCGCCGGAATCGGCGCAGGCATGGTTCTCGACGGGGAAATCCACCGCGGCATCAGCAGTAATGCAGGAGAAATCGGGCATTTCTCGACGGGTGTCATTGCCCAGGAATGCGAGATCTGCGGCCGCAACGATTGTTTGCATGCTTCTCTAGCCTTCAGCATGATCGCGCAGAAGGCCCGCGCGGGTGGGATGAACCTCGATGCCCCCGACGACGGAACCGCCGAACAGCGTGCTGCCGGCATGAACGAGATCGTCAGCCTGGCCAAGTCGGGAGATGAAGCCGCGCTCCAGTTGATCCGTGATTGCATGGGACATGTTGGCCAGGTTGCCGGACAGTTGTGCAACACCTTGGACGTAGGTTTGGTGATCATGACCGGACCGCTGTGGTCCGAGGTTGGCGAATGGTGCCTGGAGGATGTCCGCGACATTATCAACGAGCGATTCAGCTCCAAGAATGTCCATTCAATCGAGGTGCGTTCCTCGACCTTAGGTCATGAGGTCGGCGCCATCGGCGGGGCATGTGCCATCATGGACGCGAGTTTGTCGCCCAAGGCAGCAGCCCTGCTGTTGCGGTAGACGGTCGTTTATTGCGTCAATGGGACGACAAATGTGACCATTTAACGTCCCATTGACTTGCTACTGGTGAGTCAGTTGACAATCTTTCTCTAATGGATTTAGATTACGATTAAGAGGTGGTGGCAGCCGAGCTGCCCACCACTGTTTGTGTGCCTATCTTGATGTGCCGCAAGTCAGTGCGTGGGGGAACGGCAGGTAGGTTGCTGGGGACCCTCCTCTTATCGCCGTCGACCGGTGCCGTGGGATGTAATGGGAGTTATCCCACGGTCTCACCGGTCGACGGCACCTTTTTGTTAACGGCACTTTGGTGGTCGAGTGTCAGGCCCCGCACCCGTAACGTGGCATTCCGGTCCACCGTGAACATCAACGCCGCCAATGACACGTGTGGGGCGCCGGACAAAGGGTTCCCTTTAGGGCCCAGATAGCGCAAGTTGGCCAGCACGGATGCACGCAAGAAGTCAGGATAAGACGTTAAAGCAGTGCGCGACCTGCAAGAATGCAAGTCGCGCACGATGTGGTGCCCCTGGCCGGAATTGAACCGACGGCCTACTCTTTAGGAGAGAGTCGCTCTATCCAACTGAGCTACAGGGGCCAGCTTCGTCAAAAAACGATCCGGATCAATCCTAACGGTATTTTGTCGAAGCGTGGGCAACGTGGCGCACCGTGCCGGGTCGTGGAGCGGCGCGCCGGTTGGCTCCTTAGAGCAGACCCTGTTGCGACAAGTCCCACTTCTCACGGAACGTCCGCACGAACGAAGCGATGAGCACCCCGAAGAGGATCGCTGCCGTAGCGATGAGTAGGATCCACCGGGCGGAAGTCAACGTGGAGGCCAGCGATACCGCGGCCGGGTCCAACGCACCGGTGAACAGGGCATCAATGGCACGGTTTTCCCATAGGTCAACCACGGCGAAGGCGATCGGGACGGCCCACATGACCCAGCGGCTCAGTCCGCGCGGCATATTGATGTTTACTGCCAGCATGGTGATCAAAGCCAAGAAGAGCGGGAAGAGCAGACCTGCGGTCTTGTGCACATAGTTCAACTGGCCCACGGCGTCTTCATTCATGGCCAGACGTAAGGCTTCAATGTGTTCGGGGGAGTAGCCGCCCATCATTTGATCCGGCATGGTCAACTCGTTTGAGAGGTCTGTCATTTGGTTCAGCACCAACAGGTGGTAATACCAAAAGAGGAAAAGTACCACGACAAACCCGGCAACCAAGATCAGGTTGCCGTTGTTGGCGGCCTTCTCCGGGGTGCGCTGTGTCGAGGGGTTGGAAACCGGCGCTACCGGGGCCGGACGGTTGTACTGCTTCTTTTTCTTGTGTGACTTGGCCATGCCCCCAATTATGCCGTCAAATGCGTCGGGCCAGACCAACGCGTTGGTCCACCGCCGTAGACTAGGGCCCATCATGGATTTTCTCTTCGATGACTTCGTCGCACCCGCACAGCCCCCGACCCTCCCAGATGCTCAAGGGCTGCTTGCCGGGTTAAACCCACAGCAAGAGCAGGCCGTCAAGCACGCCGGCTCACCGCTGCTCATCGTTGCAGGCGCAGGCTCGGGCAAGACGCGTGTGCTCTCGCATCGCATGGCTTACCTGCTGGCCACTGGACGGGCGCGCCCGCACGAGATCCTGGCGATCACCTTCACCAACAAGGCCGCAGCGGAAATGCGTGAACGCATTTCGGCATTGGTGGGCGATGAGGTAGCCAAGAAGATGTGGGTCTCGACCTTCCACTCCTCATGCGTGCGGATCCTGCGCCGCGAGGCCGCTTCGGTCGGACTGAAATCCAGCTTCTCCATCTACGACTCCGCTGACTCGCTGCGGTTGATCACCTTGGTGACCAAGGGATTGGACCTGGACCCGAAGAAATTCACGCCGAAGTCCATCATGCACAAGATCTCCGCGTTGAAGAACGAGCTCATCGATGACGAACAGTATGCGGCAACTGTTGCTTCCAACGACCCGTTCGCCTCGGCGGTCTCCCAGGTCTACCGGGGCTACACCGAACGGCTCCGCTCGGCCAACGCCCTGGACTTCGATGACCTGATCGGCCACGTGGTGAACATCTTCCGGGCCTTCCCCGCGGTGGCAGATAACTATCGGCGCAGGTTCCGCCATGTGATGGTCGACGAATACCAGGACACCAACCACGCCCAGTACGCGCTGGTGCGCGAACTGACAGGACCCGACGGACCGACCCCGGGCGGAGAACTGACCGTGGTGGGCGACTCCGACCAATCGATCTATGCCTTCCGCGGTGCGGACATCCGCAACATCGTCGAGTTCGCCAAGGACTACCCCGACGCTGCGACCATCAAGCTCGAACAGAACTACCGTTCCACCCAAACCATCCTTTCGGCAGCCAACGAGGTCATCAAGCGCAACCCCGACCGACCGGAAAAACGACTGTGGACGGCTGAAGGCGACGGCGAAAAGATCATTGGCTACGTGGGGGAGTCCGAGTCGGACGAGGCCCGCTGGATCGCCGAAGAGATCCTTCGCCTCAACGACGAGGATGGCGTGCGCCCCGGTGACGTCGCGATCTTCTACCGCACCAACGCGCAGTCTCGTTCCCTCGAGGAGCAGCTGATCCGCGTGGACTTGAAATACAAGGTTGTTGGCGGCACCCGCTTTTATGACCGCAAGGAAGTTAAGGACGCACTGGCGTACCTGCGGGTATTGGTGAACCCGGAAGACGATGTCAACGTGCGCCGGATCCTCAACGAGCCCAAGCGTGGAATCGGGGACCGGGCCGAGTATGCGGTGGCTGCGCTGGCCGAACGCGAACGGACCTCCTTCATGGAGGCCCTGCACAGCGCGGACCGCGCCCCGGGGCTCGGCACCCGAGGCCAAAACATGATCGGCGCCTTCGTGAAGATCATCGATGACCTAGCCGTGGTCGCCGACGGTTCGGGACCCGCCGAAGCTCTCGAAGCGGTGCTGGAGCAGACCGGATACCTGGAGATGTTGCGATCCTCCAACGACCCGCAGGATGAATCACGCGTGGAAAACCTCGCCGAGCTGGTGGCGGTGGTGCGGGACTTCATGAAGGAGAATCCCGAAGGCACACTGACCGACTTCCTCGAACGCGTGGCACTGGTCGCCGATGCCGATTCCATCCCCGAGGCACCCTCGGACGCGGAAGGTGTGGACATGGCAGACCGCGAAGGACAGGTCACCTTGATGACCCTGCACACCGCCAAGGGTCTGGAGTTCCCGGTGGTCTTCCTGACCGGCATGGAGCACGGCATCTTCCCGCACCAGCGCTCCCTCACCGACGAAAAGGAACTGGCCGAGGAACGTCGACTGGCCTACGTCGGGCTCACCCGCGCCCGCAAGCGCTTGTATCTGACCCGTGCCGAATACCGCAGCCTCTGGGGCCAAGCGCAATACAACCCCGCCAGCCAGTTTCTCGAGGAGATCCCCGAGCACCTGCTGGATTGGAAGCGTGAAGGGACCAAGCGCGTCTCCTTTGAATCCTTCGGTGGCCGCAACAACTTCGCCACCAGCCGCTACGAGTCGGGTTCCTACTGGGGTGCCGGATCGGCATCGGCATCCACGGGCGGCGGCAGACTTTCCGGTGCACCGGAGGTCCATACGCTGCGCACCGCGCCCACTGCACGGGCCAAGAGCCGGGTGCAACCAAACAAGGAAATCATTGCCTTGACGGTGGGAGACAAGGTGGCCCATGGCAGCTTCGGCGAAGGTGTGGTCCTGGCACTGGAAGGGGCCGGCGACAAGACCGTAGCCAAGGTGAAATTCGCCGAGGCGGAGAAGCGATTGCTGCTCCGATATGCCCCATTATCCAAGGTTGACTAGCCCCTTCGCGAGCTATTGGCGCACCCGTGGATTTCCTCACCTCAACCGCCTTGTGGTGGACGTCACGGACCCCTTTGCTCTACCGAGCGTAGAACTGTGTCATTGGGCGCTAAGGCGTTAGGCTGAGCAAGGAGTCTGGCCTGTACTCAGGTCGGCCCCACCCCCTCGAAGCATGGAACCGTGTAAGCGATGCCATGCCTTCGAGTCAGCATAGACTTCGACAAGAAGGACACAAGCCCGTGGACCTGTATGAATACCAGGCGCGCGATATGTTCGAGTCGCACGGTGTACCCGTGCTGGCCGGTATCGTTGCCTACACACCTGAAGAAGCCAAGGCCGCAGCCGAGAAAATCGGTGGCGTCGTGGTTGTTAAAGCCCAGGTCAAGGTCGGAGGCCGAGGCAAGGCCGGTGGCGTAAAGGTCGCAAAGACCGCCGACGAGGCATTCCAGTACGCAACCGACATTCTCGGCATGGACATCAAGGGCCATACCGTGAACAAGGTTATGATCGCCCAGGGTGCAGACATCGCCGAGGAGTTCTACTTCTCCGTGCTGTTGGACCGCGCAAACCGCAACTACCTGGCCATGTGCTCGGTTGAAGGCGGCATGGAAATCGAGGAACTCGCTGTTGAGCGTCCCGAGGCCCTGGCCCGCATTGCCGTTGACCCGGCCGTGGGCATCGACCAGGCCAAGGCCGACGAGATCGTCGCCGCGGCAGGTTTCGCTCCGGAACTGACCGAAAAGGTCGCAGCTGCGATCCTGAAGCTGTGGGACGTCTTCACAAAGGAAGACGCAACCCTGGTTGAGGTCAACCCGCTGGTTCTCACCGGCGGCGGCGACATCGTTGCTCTTGACGGCAAGGTCACCCTTGACGACAGCGCATCCGAGATCCGCCACCCGGGCCACGAAGAGCTCGACGACAAGGCCAATACGGATCCGCTCGAAGCCAAGGCAGCTGCTGCTGGCCTGAACTACGTCAAGCTTGACGGCGAAGTTGGCGTCATCGGCAACGGTGCAGGCCTGGTTATGTCCACCTTGGACGTTGTCGCCTACGCTGGCGAAAACCACGGCAACGTGAAGCCTGCAAACTTCCTGGACATCGGTGGCGGAGCTTCCGCCGAGGTCATGGCCGCTGGCCTTGACGTCATCTTGAACGACCCGCAGGTCAAGTCCGTGTTCGTTAACGTCTTCGGTGGCATCACCGCGTGTGACGCAGTGGCAAACGGCATCGTTGGCGCACTGAACACCTTGGGCGACGCTGCAAACAAGCCGCTGATCGTTCGCTTGGACGGCAACAACGTGGAGGAAGGCCGCCGCATCTTGGCAGCAGCCAACCACCCGCTGGTCACCCTGGCAGCAACCATGGACGAAGGCGCCAACAAGGCTGCCGAGCTCGCCAACTCAGCGAAGTAGAGGGATACGCGAAAATGAGCATTTACCTTAACAAGGACTCAAAGGTCATCGTTCAGGGCATCACCGGCGGCGAAGGCACCAAGCACACCGCCCTGATGCTCAAGGCTGGCACCAACATTGTTGGCGGCGTTAACGCCCGCAAGGCCGGCACCACCGTGACCCACGGTGAAAACGAAATCAAGGTTTACGGCACCGTGGCAGAAGCCAAGGCCGAAACCGGTGCGGACGTCTCGATTGTCTTCGTACCGCCGAAGTTCACCAAGGATGCAGTCGTTGAAGCCATCGAAGCCGAAATTGGCCTCGTTGTAGTCATCACCGAAGGCATGCCGGTTCAGGATTCGGCCGAGTTCTGGGCACTTGCCCAGTCCAAGGTTGATGCCAATGGCAAGCAGATCACCCGCGTGATCGGCCCGAACTGCCCAGGTATCATCACTCCGGGTGAAGCACTGGTTGGTATTACACCTGCCAACATCACCCAGAAGGGCCCGATCGGCTTGGTCTCCAAGTCCGGCACCCTGACCTACCAGATGATGTACGAACTGCGCGACCTTGGCTTCTCCACGGCCATCGGCATCGGCGGCGACCCGGTGATCGGCACCACCCACATCGACGCCCTCGAGGCATTCGAAGCGGATCCGGAAACCAAGGCCATCGTCATGATCGGTGAAATCGGTGGCGACGCCGAAGAGCGTGCAGCCGAGTACATCAAGGCTCACGTCACCAAGCCCGTTGTTGGCTACGTGGCAGGCTTCACCGCTCCCGAAGGCAAGACCATGGGCCACGCTGGCGCCATTGTCTCCGGCTCCTCGGGTACCGCACAGGCCAAGAAGGAAGCACTTGAGGCTGCCGGCGTGAAGGTCGGCAAGACCCCATCGGAAACCGCAACGCTGCTGCGCGAAGTTTACGCCGCACTCTAAACCCTTAGAGCGCACCTTTTCGGTGGCGGTCACCTTGTTGCTTACGCAGCGAGGTGACCGCCACCGGTCGTTTAAGTCAGGGCGGTACCGGAGCTCTTGTGGTCAGGTGCGCAGCTTGAAGAACGAGTTGCCGACCAGCGCATGTGCGCCGGGCACCAGCACGACGAACAGCTCCGGATTGAATTGGACCTCAACCGGTCCACGGCCCGTCAGGGCCTCGGTGAGCTTCTGAGGGGCGAGTGCTTCGAGGACCCATTCATGTGGACCGGAGCCCACATGAAGCAGGCCGGTATCGGCATCGCGGTTGATCCAGGCGCTAATCCAGTCGCCGGCGAAGCGGGGCACAAGGTTTTCGGTTGGTTGGGCGCTCAGCGTGGGGCTGTACATGATCGTGCACTTGTCCTAAGGGTTTTGTTGTCCTTGCCCTCCGCACGGGATGCACGACAGGGCCGCTTCGTCATCCGAACCACCCACCGTGCAACTATGGGGTTGGTAACTGGTTGAGGTCGGAGCCTTGCCTATGCGGCAGCCAGTATTCGTGAAGCTGTTTCAAGCCTACGTCGAATCGCCGACGTTTAGCCACCGAGGACCGCACCCGAGCAACACGGGGTCATCTGCCTCGACTGCTCATCGGTGAGCACATGCAGCAGGAACTTTACGGAGAGTAGGCCTGGCGCGGCAACGGGCCGGCCAAAGACGGTGCAGATGCGGGCTGCACGACACCGGAGCCATCGTGCGGGTGAGTGAGTCGTGCAGGTGCGACGCTGGTCCGTGGCATTGGCGCAGGATCAACCGGATCGGCGACTTCGTGAAGGCCCCGCATAAAGCCATTAGCCGTCGCGCCAGCGGCCCCGGCTTGGTCTGTGATACAGGCTGGGGCCTGGGGCAGGTCCAAGCCTCCTGACGGGCCCTGAGTGCGCCGTTCCCTCAAGGCCGTGCAGCGCGCCTGGGTTCGGCCGGCCCCGCGGGGCTGCTGCGCCGTATTAGCGCAGCAGCTCGCGGATGTCGTCCGCGTTGAGTACCTTGCCGAAGCCGGCACCCTCGTCCATGACCGAGGAGATCAGCTGGCGCTTGGAATCCTGCAGCGCCACCACCTTCTCCTCGATGGTGTCCTTGGCGACCATCCGGTACACCATCACATTGCGGGTCTGCCCGATGCGGTGCGCCCGGTCCACGGCCTGCGACTCCGCTGCCGGGTTCCACCAGGGATCCAACAGGAAGCAGTAGTCGGCCTCGGTGAGATTCAACCCAAACCCGCCGGCCTTCAGCGAAATCAGGAACACCGGTGCCTGGCCCGACTTGAAGGAGTCGATGACCTCGGCGCGCTTGCGTGTGGAACCATCCAAGTACGCGTAGGGCACCCCCGCGGCATCCAACCGGTCCGCCGCCTTCTTCAGGAAGGAGGTGAACTGGGAGAAGATCAGCGCGCGGTGACCCTCGGCCAACACATCCTCGAGCTGCTCAAAGAGCACGTCGAGCTTGGCGCTGGGCACATCGCTGTACTCCGGGTCGACCAGGGAGGCGTCCAGGGCCAGCATGCGCAGCAGGGTCAGCGACTGGAAGATCGTGAACCGGTTCTTGTCCATGTCATCGACCAGGCGCAACACCTTCTGGCGTTCGCGGTGCAGGTGCGTGTCGTAGACCTTGCGGTGTGCCTCGCCCAGCTCCACGTGCAGGACCTGTTCCTGCTTCGGCGGCAGATCGGTGACCACCGCGTCCTTGGTCCGCCGGAGCATGAACGGGCGGACCCTCCGGCGCAGGCGCTCGAGCGGTTCGGGCAGCCCCTGGCGTTCGATGGGCCGCTGGTAGTTCTCGGCAAAGCGCATCGAGGAGGGGAACAACCCGGGGGAGACGATGGCGAAGATCGACCACAGCTCCATGAGGTTGTTTTCCATCGGCGTACCGGTGATGGCCAGCTTGAAGCGGGCAGGCATATCCCGGGCCACCTGTGTGCCTTGGTGGCCTTGTTCTTCACGAACTGGGCCTCATCGAGGATCAGTCCGGCCCAGTTGATGTCGGCATACGCATCGTCATCCAGACGCAGCAACGTGTAGGAGGTCACCACGATATCGTAGTCCTTGGCCAGCTGCGCCAGCGAGGCCGTGGCACGCATTTCGGTGTCGGTGACCGCTACGACCCGCAGCGAGGGGGCGAAGCGCGCGGCCTCGTCCTTCCAGTTCGAAACCACCGAGGTCGGAGCCACCACCAGGAAGGGTGCGCGGGTCCCAATGTGCTGGGTGGTTCCGCCGAAGTCCTGCGGGTTCGCCCACACCTGGTGGGCATGGAGCATCAGCGCCAGGGTCTGCACGGTCTTGCCCAGGCCCATGTCATCGGCCAGCACCCCGCCCAGTCCGTTGCGCCACAGCGTGGCCAGCCAGCCGAAGCCCTCCACCTGGTAGGGGCGCAGCGTGGCTTCCAAGGTCGGAGGCAGATCCGTGACAGTGGTGGTCTTCAAATTCACCAGTGAGTTCAGGGCGCCTACCCAGGAGTCCGGTCCCTCGATGTGAGTGGCGAGTTCTTCCAGTTCCTCCCACATCGCGTACTGGTATTGCGTCAGCGAGATGTCCGCTTCCTTGTCCTTCATGTCCCGCAGCCCGCCGGCCTCGGTGACCAGGGCACGGAGCTTGTCGAAGAGCGGATCTTCCAGCGAGAAGTAGCTGCGGTCGGGCATCAGGAGCTTGGTCTGGCCCTGTGCCAGGGCGCGCAGGATGTCGGCGTAGGGGATCTGCCGGCCGCCGATGGAAATCAGCAGACCCAGGTCGAACCAGTCACGGCGGTCCGATTCCACGGTGGTGATCACCAGCTCGGGAGCCTCGGTCAGTTCGTGGAACACCGGACGGGTGCCGGTCTCGGAGAGCACCACACCCTCGATGTCGGCAATGGCCGGCAGCACCCGGCGCACGAAGTCGATGACTTCGAGCCCGTGCAAGACCCTGGGGCCCAGCACCGTGGTCTCGAAGGCCTCATAGATGTTGAGGATCTCCAAGACCTGGTTTTCCAGGGCGGATTCGGCCGCGATGTCGCGGTCCGCGGCCTCCACCACCATGCCCTGGTAGTCGAAGGTCCAGTCCACGTCGACCTTTTCCCCGTCGCCGTAGCGGATCTTGGCGATCAGCTTCGGTGGCAGCACCGCGGGAAGTTCCACCGAAGCATCAGGGCTGGTGACCCGCAGCTTGCGGGCCAGCCGCGGGTAGACGCGGGAGAAGAACTCGCCGGTTTCCGCTTCCGGGACGTTCAAGGCCTCGGGCTGGTGCAGCATCAACAGTTCAGCATGGTTCAACCCGCCAGGGACCTGGCCCAGCAGGATCTCGTGCTGGTCGGCCGTTGCGGCATAGACACCGTGGTTGCCGATGGATCCGGACGACGAGGAAGCATCAAGGATGAAGCGGTGTCCGCCCATCTCCAGGGCGGGGGCCAGCTCGATCCCGCCCTCGGAGACCTGCGCGCCCAGGGCTACCTTGGCGGGGGAGGAGAGCAAGATGCGGGTGTTGGTGCGCATGCCGATCAGTGCGATGCCCATTGCCTTGGCCTGGGTGAGCATTTCCCACAGCAGCGGGGAATGGAACTCATCGAGGTAGAGCCAGTCGTTGTCGACACCAAATTGCATGGCGGCCTTGGCGCGGTACAGCGGGGCGAAGTGGCAGAACCAGCTGTGCTGTTCGATGTCCAGGTTCAACCCGTAGGTTTTGAAGCTGAGGTTGTGCCAGCGCAGGTTGGCGCGGGCCCAGCGGTCGGAACCGGCACGGACCATGGGGCGCACGGCCAGGCGCCAGCGTCGCGAGGCTGCCTTGAGCTGGCCGACCCCGGAACCAGGGGCCCATTGCTGGTGCGCCGAAAGGGTGGTGTCCTGCAGCTCGAACTGCAGGCCCATCTGCAGCACCGGGTGCTTCGAATTGCTTCCGCCCAGGGACCGGGGTGTTGCAGGGGTCGGGTTCAGCAAGGTTTGCAGGGATTGCTGCCAGGCCGGGACCGTGGCGGTGGTATTGCGGTAGACCACGTCCTTGGCCCGCAAATGCATGGAGTTGGAGTGGATCAGCACCGCGCCGGCATGACGGCACTGGGGTACATCCGCGCAGGGGCAATCGATCTCCTCGATGGCGCGCTCACCCTTTTTGAAGCCCAGCGTGACGGTCACCTCGAGAGGGTCTTCCCCCTCTTCGGTCACCGTTGCGGAGAGCACCTGGGAATCCGGATCCCACGCGAACCCGTCCAGCGCGCCTGCGGCGATGAGAGCCTTGCCGCGGGTGAAGGAGCCTCCGCCGACGACGCCAAGGATCTCACGCGCGTCGACCATGGGAAAAACAGGATTGGTCATCCTCCTATCGTTTCACGTTCAGCACCCCAGCACGAACCCAAAGCGGGCCGCACCGGAAGTAAAGCGCATCACAGGCCCGGAAGTGACTAGTCTTTGATGTCATGAACAGCACTCCTGCACTACATCCGCTCCCGCGGGTCATCGAGATCGCCTCGCTGGCGGACTTTGACAGGCACGCGGCGACAGCGCTCGCGCTCACCGATAAGCGACTGGCTGCTTCGATGCACGGCTGGCACGTGCAGTCCGTCGACCTGCGCGCTCGCGGCCCCGTGCTTGAGAAGCTTCGTTCGGCAGGCTCGGTATTCATGGGCTGTGAGATCGAGGGCAAGATCGAGCGGCGGCTGCGCGGCGGTGGAGCGCTGGTTTTCCCTGAAATTCCCGGGCTGCCCTTCGATCCCTACCGTGGAGAGCTGTATTCGGGGCAGGAACTTTATGCGGGTCTGGATGCGGGATCCTATGAGTCGGTGCCCGATGCGCGGATCTATGCGTGGGCCTCGCACCGTTTGGGTGCAGGTGCCCACGACGCCTTGAATGCGGCGCTGTCCACCACGCTGCATGACCACGCCATTGGGGCGAGGCTGGATTCGCAGATCCGGGACGGGGCGCTGTCCCATGCCCCGTTGGTCGGCGTCATGGGTGGCCACGCCCAACTGCGCGGTTCGGCAGGCTACGAGCAAGCGGCACGGCTCGGCCAATCGCTGTCCGAGGCAGGATTCATCGTGGCCACCGGCGGCGGGCCAGGGTCCATGGAAGCCGCGAATCTGGGCGCCTACCTCGGGTCCGCGGGCCCGGACACATTGGATGCAGCATTGGACATCTTGGCCCGCGAGCCCGGCTTCACGCTCTCGGTGACCCGCTGGGCGCGTGCCGCAGCGGCAGTGCTCGAACGCTGGCCTGCGGGCCTTCCCACGCTGGGGATCCCCACCTGGTTCTATGGGCATGAGCCGCCGAACATGCTGGCGACACATATCGCCAAGTACTTTGCCAATGCCACCCGCGAGGCGGTGCTGTTGGAGAAAAGTTCCGGCGGGATCGTGTTCCTTCCCGGGGCCGCAGGGACGGTGCAGGAAGTTTTCCAGGATGCCTGCGAAAACTATTACGGGGCGGCAGAGAGCATCAGCCCGATGGTACTGGTGGGGATCGAGTATTGGACCAAGACCCTTCCTGCCTATCCGTTGCTGGCCGAATTGGCACGCGGTCGAGCCATGGAAGAGAAGATCTTCCTGGTGGACGACCCTGCTGAAGCAGTGCGAATATTGGTGGACCTCAACGATGGTTCGCTCTCCGGTGTTCGCGGGCTGGCCTGATTTCGGTGTGCGGGGGCAGGCAGCGAGTAAGATATTGAAGATAAATTTGTAAAATTCGACGACCGCCGGAGACCATTTCTGCCCGTGAGCCATCTCGCGGCGGAGCAGGCCCCGCGGTTGCACCCCTAAAGCTAAGAGGCTCCATGCCCGCGGAAAAACTTGCCATCGGCATAGACATTGGTGGAACCAAGATTGCTGCTGGGCTGGTTGACGGAGACGGCAATATCTCCCGACGTCTTCAGCAGGCCACCGTGGGGCATGACGCGGCCGCGGTTCTTGCCACCGTCACGTCGATGATCAGCGAACTGGGCGCCGGCATCACAGTTGCCGCGGTTGGTGTGGGCGCCGCTGGCTGGATGGACCCAACCGGAAGTACCGTTCTTTTCTCCCCACATCTGGCATGGCGCAACGAACCGTTGCGCGCAGAACTCGAGGCCGCCACAGGTCGTCGAGTCCTGCTGAACAACGACGCGGATGCTGCAGGGTGGGCCGAATATCGTTTCGGTGCAGCAAGAAAACAGAGTCACGTGGTCTGTTTGACCTTGGGAACCGGTATTGGCGGTTCCATCGTGATTGACGGGAAGCTGCAGCGGGGTCGTTTCGGCGTGGGCTCGGAGTTCGGGCACCAAATCGTTGTCCCGGGTGGACAACGTTGTGCCTGCGGCAATCGCGGTTGTTGGGAACAATATGCTTCTGGCAATGCGCTGGCCCGTGAGGCCCGAAGCTTGATGGCCGTGCATTCGCCGATGGCGCATGCGTTGCGAGACGCTGCCAACAACGATCCGCACCTGGTGACCGGTGAATTAGTCACGTCGCTGGCCGCAGCCGGAGACCTCGCCTGCCAAGAATTGATCATTGAAGTTGGCCAGTGGTTGGGACGTGGCCTGGCGAATCTCGCGGCTGTGCTTGACCCAGGAATCTTCGTCATCGGTGGTGGCTTGGGAGCCGCTGTCCCGTCGCTGATTGCAGCAGCCGAAACCACCTACCAGGAGAACTTGAGTGGGCGGGGCTATCGTCCGTTTGCCCAAGTCGCCCGAGCAGAGTTGGGTCCCGATGCAGGAATGGTGGGTGCCGCAGACCTGGCACGCATCGCGCTCGCCGGCTGAACTCACGTATTGCGTGCCTGATGACGACGCGTGCCTCAACAAAAGTGCTCGCGTAATCTCAGGGGGTCTGGGGTTTATTCTCGTTGAGGTCCCGGCCTCCGGGACAGTGGAGGGGTCACCTTCGCGGGAGTGTTGATCCCCAGCAGGGGTGGTGCCTTCGCAATATGTGAATGTCCGCTCGGGGTGATGATTTTGAAGCTATGTCGATCCCCCGGTACCGGCATTTCTGCCCATCCGGGTGCTTCCTTGTTCTGATTGCACGGGCCGCATCTGGCTGCTGCATTCATTGCGGTGGTTTTTCCGTTCTTTCGCACCTGCACCACATGATCCATATCCCGGATCGCCCCGTTGCAATACGGGGTACGGCAATATTGGTCGCGGAAAGAAATAAAACGCTTCAGATTCCCACCAAAACGGCGGGATTTAGAATCCATAGCCACCAATTCCCCGGTAGTCGGCGCCACGAAGAGCCGCCTCCACCACGCCTGAACCGGATCCTTGGGATCCCCTGCCAAAAGACTGCGACCCTTCGCCGCACTAACGTATCCGGCACCCGGTAGCAGCACCGGATTATCGGACCCGCCGCCAAGCGTCGCATGATCCATGACCACCAGCAACTGCACCGGGACACTTCCACCGGCCTTCAGCCCAGTCATCTCCTCATACACCGAATCGATACCGATCTGTGAGGCGTTGCGTTTATCATCGGGATTCTCCCGGGCTTCTTCGACCTTGCGGGCGAGCACCTGCCTGAGCGCGATGCCTTGCTCCAGTGGGGCGGTGCCGGAGATCCGCACCGAATACTTATCGATCTGGTAGATATCCAGGTGCCGGTCCTTCTCGGCTTTCGCCTCGAGGTCTTCTTCAACGGCTGGTTCCAAGATCAGCGCCCAGTAGGTGACCATCTCACGAAGTTTCGCAGTTCCGGCGGTGAAGCAATTGTGGGTCTCTTCCCAAAGCAGTTGATCGATCATCCTCCGGCTATCCACACTGAGGTGGCGAATGCCGGAGATGATCACCTTCACCTGCTCCCACGTCACCTCTCCGTTGCGCATGCCTTGAATGGTCCGGGGAAGATCCTCGACCAGGATCCGGTATTCGTTGGCTGTTTGCGCTCCACGGTGCCGGGAGACATGCATGGCCAAAGCAATATCAGCGTTCGAACCCCATCCGGGGTTCTTCTCCCGCACCCCCAGGTCCCTGCGGTAGCTGATCAGGGAATCTTGGTAGCTGATCGCGTGTTGGGCCTGCATAGCGGTGACGACAGATTTCAGTGCTTCGCAGGCGCGGACTACGGCCATTGCTTCGTGGGTGTCGGCTAGGACGCCGAAGGTGTTCACCGCGGCGGCCAAGCCCAGGAGCCCTGCGGGGCCCTGAGCCGTAACATGTTCAACGATTAAGGCGTCAATGTTTGTGCCGCGGGCTAGAAGCTCCGCGTAGGTCACCTCGCCGGCAGGAACGGCCGGGGTTTTCCCGGTCGAAGCGGCCTTGCGAGATGACTTCTTTGCCATACCTCAATGCTAGAACGTCGCACCGACAGTTTGGATACGAGTTTCGATCTGTACGAAAAAAGATTCGATTTTTTCGTGCCTTGTCGGGGTCCACCCGGGCTTCTGGCCAATCTCCGCAAAGTAGTGGGAACGTTGTCCTCGCTGTAGCGCGGCTATGCCACGGAACCGCCGAAGAGCAGTCCCAACGCGTAGGTGACTGCCGCGGCACCGAGCCCAATGGCCAACTGGCGCAGACCGCGCTTGGTCGGCGAGGCGCCGGACAGCAGACCCACCACGCCGCCGGTGGCCAGCAAGGCCACACCGACCAATAACGCGGAAAGCAGGATGGCGGGAGTCCCGCCCATGCCGAAAATGAACGGCAGGATCGGGATGATTGCGCCGGAGGCAAAGAAGCAGAAGGATGATGACGCCGCACCCATGGCAGAGCCAATTTCCTCGTGTTCCTCGGCTTCGGCAGTTTCCTTCAGCTCGGGCTGCAGGGACATTGAGGGGTTGCAGTCACAGGAGTAAATGCCCATGCGTTCTGCGGCGCGGTGGGCAGCATCCGCATCGCTCATGCCACGAGCCTTATAAACCAGCACCAGTTCGTTGGCATCGAGGTCCAAATCCGGTGCCGCGGCCAATGTAATCTGGGTGGGCTTGGAGGCGTCGAGCAGTTCGCGCTGGGAGCGGACCGAGACGTATTCGCCAGCTGCCATCGACAGGGCGCCGGCCAACAGGCCGGCAACGCCGGCGAATAGAACCATGGAGGTGGCCACACCGGTGGCTCCGATGCCCATGACCAAGGCAAGGTTGGAGACCAGTCCGTCGTTGGCGCCGAAGACCGCGGCGCGGAAATTGCCCGAAAGCCTGTTGCGGCCACGGGTGGCCAGGCCGCGCACGACCTCTTCGTGGACCAGTTCGTCGGCCGCCATTCGTCGGCTGGCATCGGTGTCGCCGGCGTAGGGGGAGTTGCCCTCGGCGCGCTGGGCTAGGGCCAGGACGAAGACGGAGCCGAAGTGCCGGGCTAGGAAGCGGAGCATGGTGCGCCGCATCGAGGGTCGGGTTTTTTTGGTGGCGTGCTCGCCAAGCAGTGAGCGCCAGTGCTGTTCGTGGCGCGTTTCGGCAGCTGCAAGTCCCAGCAGCACCGCGCGTTCTTCGCCGTGGCGGTTACTGGCTAGCTCGCGGTAGACAGCGCCTTCGGCGATTTCGTCGGCCAGATATTTTCGCCAGCGTCTGATCTGGGCAGGGGTGGGGGTTGGCGCTTGTTGCGTCATGCTCTCATCCTCCGGTGGGAGTACACGGCCGTGACGGCCATGCGACGGGGAGGCCCAGCAGGATCGTTTATGGTGCGTCGAGCCTCGGGCCACCATGATGTGGACCGAAGGTCTCGTTCGCCCGGACCCGCGGTTTTAACCGTGGACCTGGGTGGATTGCCGGGTGACAACATTGTCACCAGTATGTCGACGCACCGCTGTCCCGCCTTGTTTGGCGGGCCTGGGAACTACTCCCCTTCAACCCACGAGTGTAGCGTCCGGGAAGGCAAGAGAAAATTCGCTGAGACTAAAAATCAGCACCTGTCCGGAGGGGTTCCCGGTCCGTGGAATCCGCACCGTCAGTGCCCGGGCCACGGGGTCCCAGTGTGGGGCAGCGGCGGCATTGGCCAGGGCCGCTGCCAGGGCAGCGGCATCTGACACGTGGTAGCTGTGCCAGGTGCCGGCGAGGCGCAATTCGGCGACCGAGCGCTGGATATCGAGCAGGGGAAGAACGGGGATGGAAGGTGCCATGGCGGTACGGGACGGCCTTTCGCTAGCTCTTGCCGGCGCCTCGTGGCCACGGCCGCTTCTTCATCCGAACCACCCATGAACTGCGGGTTGGTGTGCGTCTTAGTCGGAGCTTGCCGACGCATCTCGTGAAGCCCTACCTACTTTACCGCGAATGTGAGGCGTTGCGGATTTTTTCCTGCAACGCAGCCCATGCGGCCGGCTCGTAGGCCGGGATATTGGTGTTGTCCCGGTACAGGCCGGTGGATCCGTCGATTAATTCTCGGATGATGTCGATGTGCCCGGAATGGCGAGAGGTTTCCACGTTCATGTGCAGCAGCAGTCTACCGAGCGTGGTCTACCGTGTTTCCGGCTTCCACCAGGGAACCGTGGCCGGGACGTCGGTGTCCAGCGCGGCGATGTTTTTGTTGGCTGTCTCGATGGCACGGCGGTAGAAGTCGATGATCTCCGTGCGGGGAATCTCGGCAGGGACCCACATATCGGCGCTGGCTTCCTCATCGGCCATGAGCGTGAGGTGGCGTTCATCGGTAACGGTATGGCCGAGGCACTCAACGAAGTAACCGTATTCGACGGTGGCCAGGTGCTGGATCACGCCCAGGATGTTGGTGCCGGAGCCGACCATGGGCCGGCTGACGTTGGAGTCGCTGAGCCCCTCGGCCTTCCACAGCACCGCTTCGCGGGCATTGTCCAAGTAGGTCATCAGATGCTTCTTCAGTTCCTCCATGGGTACAGCGTAGGGGACGTGCTGAGGGTGTGGAATGGGCGAAAAAGCACAAACGGGATCGGCGGTGCCCCCGGGCGCATCGAGCCTCGGGGACACCGCCGTAGAGGCGGACCTGCGTCCGGTTTAGCGGCTGGCGATCTCATTCAGGTCGGCACCCTCGGTGTCGCCTTGGCCGGCTACCCGGGCGTTCCAGCGGGTGATAACTGCCGGGGCGGTGGCCCGGGTCAACAGTGAGACCAGGACGAAGGTCAGCGCCGAGGCGATCAGGCCGAAGTAGATCGGCTCGTTGGCGTAGATGCCGTCAAAGCGCTGCTCCGCCTGGATCTCCAGGACGATCATGGTGCCCAGGGTGACGATGGTTCCTGCTGCCATGGATGCTGCGGCGCCCAGCCCGTTTCCGCGCTTCCAGATGAGCCCGCCGATGATGGCCACCAGCAGTCCGCCGACCAGGATGTCGTAGGCGATGGTCAGGGCCGCGACCACGTCGGAAACCAGAATGGCCAGCACGATGGAGATCATGCCCAGCAGCAGCACCCAGATGCGGTTGGCACGCATGTCGTGTTCCGGGTTCTCGTTGGTGTTCACCTGCATCTGCTTGCCGAACCAGCTGGCCACGAACGGGGTGACATCGGCGCGAGCCACCGTTGCGGCGGCGATCAGCGCGCCGGAGGCCGTGGACATCATGGCGGCGACCGCCGCGGCGAGCACCAGCCCGCCGATGGCGACGGGCAACAGCTCGGTGGCGACTTCGGCGTAGACGACGTCCTTGTTGGCGTCGACTCCGATGATGTCCGGCAGGGCGACCTTCGCGGCCATGCCGATGATGGCTCCGGCTGCCCCGTAGAGCACGCAGTAGATGCCGGCGGTGGTACCGCCCCAGCGGGCCACCTTCGGGGTCCTGGCGGTGAACACGCGCTGCCAGATGTCCTGTCCGATCAGTAGACCCAGGGTGTAGACCACGAAGTAGGTGATGATCGTTTGTACGCCGATGCCGGTGAAGCTGAAGAATTCGTCGCCGACGCGCTCACGGATCCCGGACATGCCGCCGGCGGCGTTCAGCGCGAACGGAAGCATTAGGGCAAAGATGCCGATGGTTTTGATGACGAACTGGACCTGGTCGGCCAGGGTGATGGACCACATGCCGCCGATGGTCGAGTAGATGACCACGATGACCCCGCCGATGGCGATGGCTATCCAACGCTCCCAGCCGAAGAGGACCACAAAGATCGTCGCGTAGGCACTGGTGGAGGTGGCGCAGAGCATCAGCGTGTAGGCAAGCATGACGATGGCCGAGGTGTGGGTTGCCGACTTGCTGCCGTAGCGCAGGGTGAGCATCTGCGAGACCGTGAAGATCTTCAGGCGCTGCAGGGTCGGGGCAAAGAGCAATGAAAGCAGGATGACACCGGTGCCGATCGCCACGACCAGCCACATGCCGGAGATCCCGAACTTGTATCCCAGACCCACGCCGCCCACGGTGGAGGCCCCTCCCAAGACCACAGCGGCCATGGTCCCGGTGTAGAGGAACGGGCCTAGCCGGCGCCCGGCCACCAGGAAGTCGCTACTGTTCTTGGTGCGGGACTTGCCCCACCAGCCGAAGATGAGCATGGCCGCCAGATAGAGGGCGACGATGGTGCCATTGATGAATTCCATGGGGGAGCGAGCCTTTGACGTGGAGCGGATGCAGACACCAACGTGCGATGCCTGCAAGTAAACAATTGTTGCTCTATAGGCTAATGTGAGGTTACTTACACGTCAATAGGCCTTAAGCTGGACAGGCCCACCTCTTTCTTTGACCCATTTTGGAGACCCGTGCCGATGAAAGCCCTGCCCGTCGAGCCCAGCAGTGCCGCCCTGGCCATCGGCTCGCGGATCCGTGCGGCCCGGCACTCCCAGCGCCTCACCATCGACCAGGTTGCCGACTCCACAGGTTTGACCAAGGGCTTCCTCTCCCGGGTTGAACGCGATTTGACCAGCCCCTCGGTGGCTTCCCTGGTGACACTGTGCCAGGTCCTCTCGATGGAGGTCGGAGAGCTGTTCAGCCAGCCCGAGACCCACGTGGTGCGCCTTGCTGAGGCCCCACGGATCTCGCTGGGTGGCGAGGGCATCGTGGAGCAACTGGTGACAGCGCGCTCCGAGAAGCGCCTGCAGGTCATCCGCGCAGTGATCGCCCCGCACGGCGAAGGCGAAAAAGAACTCTACGCCGTGGATTGCGAGGTCGAAGTGCTCCACGTGCTGTCCGGGCGCTTCGTACTGATTTTTGCCAACGAGCGTTTCGACCTCGAAGCAGGGGACACCATGACCTTCCCGGGCCGTGAGCCGCACAGCTGGCTCAACCCCACCGCCGAGGAAACAATAGTCACCTGGACCCTGGTGCCGGCCGCGTCCCGCTAGCCCACGTGCACCCAGGGCCGCCGGCCGATCGCCGGTTCGGCCTCGCGCAGCACCTCCCGGGTCAGCGGGGCGATTTCGCCTTGGCCCAGGAACAAGAAGCGCAGCAGGTTGCGCAGCGGTTTGCCCTCGGTCCAACGGAAGTAGATATGTGGCATCACCCCTGCGGTGTCACGGATTTCCAAGCAGATGGCGGCAATAGCCGTGGGGACCGAGGGCGCCTGGGCCACCAGGATGCTGTAACCATGCCGCGTGATTCCGCAGACCATGATGTCCTGGGCGAAATCCGAGAAGTCGGAGACCTTGATTTCGATGAAGATGATAGGTGCTTCGGCTGGCAGGTGGCTGGCCATCCTGGCATGGGCCAGTTTGTGCCGGTAGCGCGCCGCCGAGAGGCGCATCGGTTCGTGGGCAATGAGCCGCACCATCGAATCCCGGCTGGAGGTCTTGATGATGTCCAGGGCTGCCGCGTCGAGGCTGACCGAAGTGGCGCGCAGTTCCGTGGAACGTCGGGTGCGTGAAATGAGCGAGACGAGGATGATCCCGGCGATGAAAAATGCGGCGATCTTGATGCCGTCGGGCCGCTCGATGACATTGGCACCGGTGGTGTAAACGAAGATGACCGACACTATCCCGAAGCCCACGGTCCGCCACCGTTGGCCCTGGCGCTTGGCGGAGATCGTGACAGCCACCGCCGCGGAGCACATGAGCACCAGTACGCCGGTGGCGTAGGCGGCTCCCTGTGCATCGACGCTGGCTTCGAAAGCGATGGTGATGACCACGGCAATGCCGATGAGTACCAGTACCAGTGGCCGGTTGGCGCGGGCCCATTCCGGTGCCATGCCAAAACGTGGAAGGTACCGGGGGATGAGGTTGAGCATTCCGGCCAGCGCTGAGGCGCCGGCAAACCACAGGATCAAGATGGTGGACAGATCGTAGACGCTGCCAAACCCATCGCCGAGCATTGCGTGGGCTAGGAAGGACAACGCCCGCCCGTTGGCTGCGCCCCCGGGTTGGAACTCGGGTGCGGGGATCAGCAACGTGGTGACCACCGAGGAGAACACCAGGAACACGCTCATGGTCACAGCGGCGGTCATCAACAGTTTTTTGGCCCCCGCAATGCGTCCTCGCGGATTGGCCTCCGTATCCCCGGGAGTGTGCCGGATCTGCGGCATCACTGCCACGCCGGTTTCGAAACCCGAGAGGCCAAGGGCCAGCTTGGGAAACACCATCAGGGCGACGGCGATCATCATCCACGGGTTCGAGTGCGTGGCGGTGAGGTTCAGCCACCAGTTCTCCACCGGGGCGGGCTCGCGTACCAGTGACGCCACGGCCGCGGCGATGACCACGATGTTGAGTAGCAGGTAGGTGGCCACCAACCCCACGGCAAGCCAGATGACTTCGTGGAAACCGCGCAGGAACAAGGCGCCCAGCAACAGGATCAACACCAGTGTGATGATGATTTGCTGCCCGTGGAACCCTTCGGGGGTGAAGGGGTTTTCGATGATGTGTGCCGAAGCGTCGGCGGATGAAAGCGTAATAGTGATCATGAAGTCGGTTGCCGCAAAACCCAACAGCACCAACACAAAGAGCTTGCCCTTCCAATGTGGCAGCAGGCGTTCGAGCATGGAAATTGACCCTTGCCCGTGCGGGGACTCGCTGGCCACCCTGCGGTACACCGGTAGGGCCGCTCCCAAGGTGACCGCGACCAGCATCAACGTGGCCAGCGGGGCCAGTGCCCCGGCCGCCAATGCGGCAATGGCAGGTTGGTAACCAAGCGTCGAGAAATAGTCCAACCCGGAAAGACACATGACCTGCCACCAGCGGTGGCCGGTCGGCTTTTTTCCGGCTGGCCCCGGATTCCCCGGCGCATTTTCCGTCTCCGTGAGCCACAGTGAAAAGCGTGATGGTCGCGGCGTTCGAGACGCAAGCGAAAAAGGCTTGGGAAAACCACGAGATCTGTTCACGAGGAGGAACGCTACTCCTAGTTTTGCCCACTGGATATACCACGAGGCAAATCATTTCAGTGACTTGCCCGATAGCTCCAACTTTGACATTCGGCTGGCGAAAAGCAACCATTTTGTAGCGGCATACGCAGGGAAGCCGCTTCCTGCGTCATTCCCGCCTGTCTAAGGATATTGCTTGTGAGTTCCCTGCCCGAAGAGTCCGCACCGGTTGATGGCCGACCCAAGCGGCTCTGGGCGCCGTGGTGGTTGGCTTTGCTGTTGGGCTGCGCCCTCGGCGTCACAATGACTTTCCTCTTTGCCTACAAGGCGTTTGTCATCCCTGGAGCGATCGCCATGGCTGCCATCATCATGCTCATCACCGTTGCCACGATTGCCCGACGGCAGAAGCATGCCCAGGCATTGGAGCCGCGGATATCGCCGGCGTATGTGTTGTGGATGGTGTTGTTGGTGTCCCTGGTGGGGCCAGCGCAGGTGATGCTACTGCCATCGAATCCGCAGGAAATCGCCATCAAGGCATTGGTCATGTCGGCAGGACTTGCCCTGTGCATCTATGGGGCGGACCGTTCGTTGTTCGGCGCGTTCGCACGTCCCAAGGGCGGGCTGACAACCTCTAACGCTTGATTTTCCACTCTGAAAAGTTAGGATTTTCCATAACGGAAAGAGAGTCTGGACATGCCTGACGAAAGCCCTCGGACAGTGGGCTTCGACCCACGCGCTGCGCTCGCCGAAGTGGACGGCGCTTCCGGTGCCATGGTGCACTCCACCGAGGCGCCCCGCGGCTTCGCGCTGGCTTTGGTGTTGATCATTTCGACCGTCATCGCCCTGCTCGGGGTTGCTTCCTGGCCACTTCTTCTGGGTATCGGCGCTCTGCTTGTCCCGCTGGGTGTTTGGTACTTGGTCTTGCTGCGGAACCGCCCCAAGCCGCGCCCCATCCTGAGTCATTCCGGGCCCTACATGCTGTATGCGCTCCTGCTTATGTTGGTGATGCAGGGAGGCCGATTCTGGGAGCCGGAATCGTGGTGGGAGGTTGTGGCTAAATGGATTGTCATATTTGCGGTCAGTTGGTATTCCTTTTCGCGCATGCGGACTTCCGCGATCAACAATCGACTCAAGGACGCCAATGAGCGCCCCATCTAATCCGGCCGTGTTCGACGAATTGATCCACGCTCCGGTGCGCCTGCGCATATGCGCTTCCTTGGCGCCGGTTGCGTGGGCCGAGTTCGCCCAGCTGCGCGACGCGCTCGGGGTCGCGGACTCGGTGTTGAGTAAGCGACTCAAGCAACTGGTTCACGCGCGCTATGCCCATATTGAGCGGTTCACCAAGGGCGGTCGGAGTCATGCCCGAGTGGCGCTCACGGTTGAGGGCCGAAAAGCCTATGTGGGGCACGTGGCCGCGTTGCGGGCGATGCTCGAGGTGGATTCCTAGCAGCATCCCGACCTTGGCGTCTTGACTGTTAGCCACGCCACAAATAGCATGCTAGACAACGGTTGTTTCATATTGAACAACAAGACGTGTCTGGCGGCTGGTGCTGCCGGGAACCCCCGAGGGAGAAGACCGTGGAAGAAATCCGCATTGAAGACAACGGAAACATCGGGCCTATCGATGCTTCGAAAATTCCGCGCTTTGCCGGGCTGGGAACCTACGCCAGGCTTCCGCGCGTTGACCAGGTCCCGTCCGCCGATATCAAGCTCGTCGGCGTTCCATTCGACTCCGGTGTCTCTTACCGGCCCGGTGCTCGCTTCGGCTCCACCCACATCCGTGAATCGTCGCGGCTCATCCGCCCGTACAACCCGGCGCTGAATGTCTCACCCTTCGCGCTGACCCAAGTCGCCGATGCCGGGGACATGGCGGTGAACCCGTTCAACATCAACGAAGCCATCGAAACCATCCAGCAAAACGCCCTGGACCTCACCGCCGACGGCTCAACGCTGGTGACCCTGGGCGGGGACCACACGATCGCCCTACCGCTGTTGCGCGCCGCATCCGAACGCGCCGGCGCCCCGGTGGCGATGCTGCACTTCGATGCGCACCTAGATACCTGGGACACCTACTTCGGTGCCGAATACACTCACGGCACCCCCTTCCGTCGCGCCGTGGAGGAAGGCATCCTCGACACCGAGGCCATCTCCCACGTGGGTACCCGCGGCCCGCTCTATGGGAAGAAGGATCTCGAGGATGACAAGCGCTTCGGCTTCGGCATCGTCACCAGCTCGGATGTCTACTACCAGGGCGTGCGCGAGGTCGTGGACAAGCTGCGCGACCGGATCGGGAACCTGCCACTGTATATTTCCGTGGACATTGACGTGCTGGACCCGGCTCATGCACCTGGCACCGGAACCCCGGAAGCCGGCGGCATCACCAGCCGCGAACTGCTTGAGATTCTCCGCGGCCTGCGCGGCATGAACATCGTCGGCGCCGACATCGTGGAAGTCGCCCCCGCCTACGACCATGCCGAGATGACCGGCGTTGCCGCCTCGCATGTGGCCTACGACCTGATCTCGCTGATCGCCGACAAGCGCGCCAGCGACAAGGCGGAGAAGGAATGAGCGAGAACAGCATCGCCGATCCGGGCACCCGCAACGGCGGAGACCTGGTCATCGAGACCCTCGAGGCGCTCGGCTCCCACACCGTCTTCGGCATCCCCGGGCAGCATGCGCTGGGACTCTTTGATGCACTCTCACGCTCGAAGCTGCACTTTGTCTCCTCCCGCGTGGAAAACAACTCAGCCTTCGCCGCCGACGGATACTCCCGTGCCACCGGCGAGGTCGGGGTGCTCTTCCTCTCCACCGGGCCCGGGGCGCTGACCTCCTTGGCCGGGCTGCAGGAGGCCTACGCCACCAGTGTGCCGATGGTCGTGGTGGCCAGCCAGATCCCCTTGGACGGGCTTGGCGCCCGCCGCAAGGGCATGCTGCACCAGCTCGATGATCAGAAGGCCTCGGCCGCCAACGTCACCAAGTCCCAGCGCACGGTCCATCATGCCTCGGGGATTCCCTCGGCCATCCAAGATGCCTGGGTCGATGCCATCACCGTTCCGCAGGGGCCGGTCTGGGTCGAAGTCCCGCAGGATGTTTTGCTCGCCCCGGTGCTGGTTCCGCCGGTCCGCGATGCGCTGGCCGAAGCCTACGAACACCCGCCGCGCGTGGAACTCATCGATGAGGCAGTCCGCTGGCTCGCCCAAGCGACGCGCCCGGTGATCGTGGCCGGGGGCGGGGTACGCCGGGCCGGTGCCCAAGACGCACTGCTGGCGGTGGCCGAATCCCTGGGCGCACCGGTGGTGTGCTCGCCGGGCGGCAATGGCGCCTTCCCCTGGATCCACCCGTTGTCCCTGCAGTCCTGGGTTGAGGATCGTCACGTCACCGAGGTCCTGGAGGACGCGGACGTGCTGATCGTGGTGGGCTCCGCGCTGGGCGAAGTCACCAGCAACTACTTCACCCTGGAACCGCGCGGACACCTGATCCAGATCGATGCCGAGCCGCGCGTGCTCGAATCCAACAGGCCTGCACTGGGAATCCGTGCCGACGCCAAGGCAGCGCTCGAATACCTGGGTGAGGCGTTGGGCAAGCTCAAGGGCGGGGTCGGCGCCGACTGGCACGGACAAGGTCCCGAGGCCGTTGTGGCGCAGACCCTGGACAAGGTCTCCGCCCGGCTCGACGCCCAGGACCTGGCCAAGGAACGCACGTTCATGGCCGACATCCGAGCCGCGGTGCCCGACGATATGCAGACCTTCTGGGACATGACCATTTCCGCGTATTGGGCCTGGAGCTGCTGGGATGCCAAGGGCGGAGAATTTCATTCCGCCCAGGGCGCCGGCGGGCTAGGCTTCGGCTTCCCTTCGGCCATCGGCGGGGCATTGGGCCTGCAAGTCGCGGGCAAGACCCCCGCGCAGGCGCGTGTACTTGCGGTCTCCGGTGACGGCTCGGCCATGTACTCAATCGCCGAGCTGGCCACCGCGAAGCAGCACAACGCGCCGGTCACCTGGCTGATCGTTGACGACGGCGGCTACGGGATCTTGCGCGAATACATGGAGGGCACCTTCGGGAAGGCAACCGCCACCGAATTGGCCCGCCCGGACTTCGTGGCGCTGGCCGAATCCTTCGGAATTCCGGCCCGCTATGCAGAACCGGAGAACGTGCGCGAGGCCCTCGAGGAGTCCTTCGCCGCCGAGGGGCCAAACGTCGTGGTGGTGCAGACGTTGCTGAAGATGTTTGCCCCGACGCACTTGTAGGAAATCGGGTCCGGTGTGGGACGGTGGCGCTTCACGGGGACGAAGCGCCACCCAAACATGCTGGCTCCTGAGCCGCGGATGCGGTTCTAGTCGGGGCGAGAGGCCATGAATTTGCAGGCCCGGCGACGGTCATCCCTAGTCGACTCTGGTACTGAATTCGTACCATGGATACATTGCCCTGAATTTATGGATACCTGAAGAGTTGGACCGACGATTGGATGAGCTGGCGCTCGAGCAGCACACTTCGAAATCGGCGTTGCTCTTGCAAGGTGCTGAGCTGGTGTTGGAACGACATAGTCGCCATCGTGACATTGAAGAAGGCTTGGACTTCGTCATGAGCCACGACGCTCAGTTGCTCGAGCGCCTTGGGGATGCCTGACTTTCTACCTCGAAATCGAGGATGCTCTCCAGGCCCTTGGACGGTACGGGATCCACCTGCAGGACGCCGGTCTGCTGGCATCGGCACTGGCACGTCCTAGAACAACCACCAACGGTATGGAAATCTATGGGTCGCTGCCCTGAAGGCCTAGACTCTGTTGGAATCTGTCGCGAGATTCCACCCTCTGCTCGACGTCAATAAGCGACCTGCACGGACCTTGAGGGCCGCCTTACTGGTAGGGACCGCTATTCAAGTGGTCTGTATTCATGCGGTGTCCCGGCTGTAGCTGGTTGATCGTGGGCCCCTGAACGCTCAGTCACGCCAAGAACGGACGATGAACGCTCTAAATGTGAATGGCCGTTCCATTGCGGCTCAACCCCCTCTTCCTGGCTGAGAAGCTGCACCCGGTCGGGGATCGTATGAAAGAGCTCATCAGGCGCGAGACTTCCCCGGAGATGGCGAAGCTGAACGTCTGGATCCGCGATCGTGACCTGGGAACGCTGTGAGGGCCCCGGAGTTCCGCACCGAACGCATCCTCGAACTCCTCGATGAGCTAGAACGGCGGCGTCGCGCTGAATATCCAGATCGTCGGTGGGGCCGCTTTGCTGTTGCATGGGTTGCTGGATCGCTCCATGCAGGATATTAATCCATAAAAGGGTCAAGAAAGACGGCGGCATAATTCCCGGGACTGTTCAAGTATCTGGATTCTGAACGTCAATCACCGATCTGAAAGACGCTATAAAATCTGACGCAGAGATCGCCAAATACGCGCTCACCGCAATGAAGGACTGCTGACGTCGGTCATTGGGTAAACGTTGCCATGGGTAGCATTGAAAAATAGAGATACCGCTAAATATTGGGAGAAGTTAGTAATTTGAGTGACAAATCAGGAACGTATCAAAGTGGTTCGTTAAGTAGAGGAGAAAGCTTAGAGGCGCTCCACAGCCTCGCTGATGACTCTCAAACTGTCTCAAACGTCGCCAGAAATGCTAATGGTGTAGCTGTCAGCACTGCCGAACTTCAAGAATCGGCCACTAGAACTTTCCAGGATACTGAGAAATTGGTTCAAGAGGCTGAGGCTGACACTGCTACTGCTATCGGTGCTGCTGCTACAGCTATTGTCGCTGCTGTTGAGGCTAAGACTGCTGTTCATAGTGCTGAGGAAGCGGTCACGAGTGCTGAGGAAGCGGTCACGAGTGCTGAGGAAGCGGTCACGAGTGCTGAGGAAGCGGTCACGAGTGCTGAGGAAGCGGTCACGAGTGCTAAGGAAGCAGGCAACGATACAACAGTCATTTTGACAGCCACCTCTGCGATTGAGAATGCTTCAAAGTTGAAGGTTTCCGCTGAGAAGAAGCGGGACGACGCGGAGGCTGAGAAAGTACGCGTTGAGAAAGCGCTGGAGGGTAAAAAAGACGATGCCCGGACATCTAGAGCAAGATCTCAAGCGGCCACCTCTGCTGCTAGTGCGGCCACCTCTGCTGCTAGTGCGGCCACCTCTGCTGCTAGTGCGGCCACGTCTGCTGCTGCTTCCGTCGGAGCCCTCCACGTAGCCGTAAAAGAGTTTAGAAGTGCCACTGGAGCTGGAGCAGAAGCTACGCGCACTGTCTCAGAATTGGCAGCTCGTACTGCCGCTGCTTATGAAGATGTTGTTGAAGCTAAGGCTGCTGCCAACCGCGCCCGGTTGGCAGCTGTCAAAGGTGACTTAACTTCTGCTAAACAAGCTGCAACCGAGGCTCAAGGTATCAATACAAAAGCTGCAACCGCCACTGTTGACCGACATACTTATGAGGATCAATCTTCCGCTCGAGCTGATAAGTCGAAATGGGGGGTAAGGCTTTTTATCGCGGGGATTATTGGGATTTCCCTGGGTTTTTTTGCTCGTCAAATATCCGAAGATTGGCTTATCTTATTGAGCATGATGATAACGCTTTTTGTCACGGTGGCGACTATCGGGATCAGCAATGATTTCCAAGTACTTGATGGAGCCAAGAGGGATAAGATTTTGCCGTGGAGGCTGAAAACGAGGCAATTGTGGGCAGCGATTTCCTTTGGAGCGCTTGGTTTTACACTAGCCGTCTCGGCTCCGTCCTTGCCATGGGTAGGACAACAACATGCTGCAGAAAAATGCCACATTAGCGTGGATGCAAAAGAACCCCAGATAGTTAATGTGCAGTGTGTCAAGAACCAAGCTGTGCGAATTGACCTCAGTGGTTCGAAGACCGGAGCGAAGGATCGAATCTCACCTTCCGATTGGTCTATTGATGACGCTGCGGCCTATGTCTCTGTTGACGGCTCTTCCGTTATAGAGGTGCGTACGTCCAACGATAAAGAGCGATGTACATACATTAGTGATCTTTCATCCAAGTCGGGGGAAGCAGTAGAAAGATGCTTGTCTAAGCTTGAAGACCAAAGCCCGTAGCTAGATCCGAGGAATACTGTTTGCCCCGTCACCCACTGCCGTGACGGACTTTTGCGTGCCTTCAACAGCGCTTATTTGGGGTGGCTTGTGAAAAAATCGAATATCCGACGCTACCGCGATTTTCCGCCGTAGTTTGCAGCCGGTGACCTTGAATTTGTCCGGTTCGTACCTCGGGGCGCCCTTCGCAGACATTGTGTATCGCAAAAGCCGGAGTCCATTACATTGCCGCGTACACGGCCAGCGTTACAAAATCGGCCTCGGGAACCCGGGGGCCACGAAACCGGAGGAGCAGTGCTTCGCGAACGATGGTTCGGGAGGCACTGCGTAAGGAACTTGGCACCGGCACTCGGCACTCCCATGCATTGCTGTCAAGATGAACAGATGACTATCCAACTCATCCCGCTCAGCGCACAACGATTCCCTGCCTGGATCGAACGAAGCCGCACTGAATACCAATCCGATCTCATTAAGACAGGTGAATCCCTTCAAGAGGCACATCGGCGCGCTAACGAGAGTCTTGAAGCCTCATTTCCGGAGAACAGTCCAGCCACAGATAATGCCGTGTTCGATGTTGTTGACGAGACCGGGGCAATCGTTGGCTACCTCTGGGTTGGAACTGACAGTTCCGAAGATAGCCACTCTTGGTGGGTGTGGGACATTGTCGTTGACGAGGAGCATCGCGGCAAAGGACTAGGTAGGAAAGCAATGAAGCAAGCAGAGGACTATGCGCGTTCCCAGGGCGCCCACACCCTGGGCCTTAGCGTCTTCGGATTCAACCACGGTGCCCGAGGACTCTACGAATCGATGGGTTACGAGACCGTGACCACGAAAATGAAGAAGCACCTCTAAACCTTGATCATGAACGGCTGAGCCTCAAAGCCACGAATACGCCAAGCGTCGCTCCCAACATTTCATCAGTCAAAAGCTTAGCGTCGGATATTCCACTTTTTCACAAGCTACCCCTGATGGTATTGATGCTGTGGATCAACGGTTTCCGTCATGACTTCACGACCGACGAAGGCTTTGAGCTGGTCCTAGGTGTGGCTTCCGGCGACATCTCGACGAGACAAAGCGCCGCAGTGATATCCCGGCATCTGGTGAAGGGATAGACCGCGTTTGGGCCATGCTGCCAGGGGTGCCCGGGATCGGAGCCTCCCCTGACAGGATTGGCGCCTAGCGGTGAGGATGGGCTCCATGACCTACTCTTGTGTCCGAGCTCCACTCGACGATAAGTTCCGCATGGGTCGCCGGATGGCCACTCGGCGGTGCTACGGAGTGGCTTGCATATAGGTCTTCAGTGCGGCGCACACGAACCGGGCGCTCTCGATCCCACCGTAGTTGGCCGCGAAGCGTTCGTCGGCCACATACATCTCGGCCAGGCCGAGCACATAGGCCTTGGTATCCGCCTCTTGGTCGGCCGCCGGGGTCCCGGGAACGCTGGTCAACCATTGCACATGGCGCCGGGCCAGTTCCTGGGCCTGCGGGGAATCGGGCGCGACGCTCGGATCCGTCGCTGCGCTGATCCAATCGTGGTTCAGCTCATTGACCCGAAGCTTCCATGATTCCTGCCCGTTTGTGCCCAGAGACCGCCACCAGGAATCGGAACGTGCGTAGGAATCTTTGCCCCAGCGCTGTTCAACTTCTTCTTGGTGGACCGTGTGGTCAAAACCGTCAAACATGTTTTTTGCCATGAGATTTTCGCTTCCTTGAATTGAATTGATGGTGTGTTGCACCGCGGTGATCTGCCGTGCCAGACGATCCTGTTCCTGCCGCAACAGGGATAGATGAGTCCTCAGGGCAGCGGCTTCGTCTGCCTCGGCCGCGATGACCTCGGCGATCTGTGGCAGACCAAGCCCCAGCTCGCGCAATAACAGCACACGCTGGAGACGGATCAATGTCGCCTCGTCGTAGTACCTGTAACCGTTGTGCCCGATGCGGCTGGGCGGCAGCAACCCGATGTCGTCGTAGTGGCGCAGCGTGCGGCTGGTGGTGCCGGCGAGCTTGGCAACTTGTTGTATAGACCGTTCCATGGGACCAACGATAATTCTTGACGCTACGTCAAGGTCAAGGGGACGCTGAAATGGCGATGGCGTCCACCCCGGTGTGGGTGGACGCCATCGTTGTGGGCCGTGCAGGCGGTGCCTACGTGCGCTGCGCTTCGGTGCCGGCGCCGGGGCGCAGATCCAGCCGGCGCAGCAGCTGGGCGTTCAGCGCCACCACGACGGTGGAAATCGACATCAGCACGGCGCCGACGGACATCGGCAGGATGAACCCGATCCCGGCCAACACCCCGGCGGCCAGCGGCACCGAAACCAGGTTATAGCCCGCTGCCCACCACAGGTTCTGCTTCATCTTCCGGTAGCTGGCCTGCGAGAGGTCCAAGATGGAGAGCACAGATCGTGGATCGTCGCTGGCCAAGATGACCCCGGCGGAGGCGATGGCCACATCGGTGCCCGCGCCGATGGCGATGCCAACATCTGCCTGCGCCAGCGCTGGTGCGTCGTTGACGCCGTCACCGACCATCGCAACCTTCCGCCCCTCGGCCTGCAGCTCGGCGACTTTGGCCGCTTTGTTCTCCGGGCGCACCCCGGCAAAGACCCGGTCGATGCCCAGCTCCCGGCCCACCGACTCGGCCACCGCTTCGGCGTCCCCGGTGATCATGACGACCTCGACGCCCCGGGCGTGGAGCGCGTCCACGGCTGCCCGGGACTCAGGGCGAATTTCATCGGCCAGCGCCAGCGCCCCGATGACCCGCCCGTTGGCAATAACGTGCAGGATCGTTGCCCCGTGCGCTTTCCAGGCCTCGCTGGCCTCCAGCGGATCGAGTCCGTGCGTGGCCAAGAGGTGCGGTCCGCCGACCCCGATGCTGGCCCCGTCGACGGACGCTTGGACTCCCTCGGCGGGAGACGAGCGGAAGTCGGTGGCCGGAGAAAGCTGCAACTTGCGTTCGTCGGCGGCCCGCATGATGGCCTTGGCCAGTGGGTGCTCGCTGTCGGATTCGGCGGCAGCGGCCAGGGCCAGGACCTGGTTTTCGGAGTGGCCGGGTACGGCGGAAACCTCGATCACGACTGGTTCGCCGACGGTCAGGGTTCCGGTCTTGTCGAAGAGCACCGAGCTGACTTGGCGCATGCCCTCCAATGCGAGGCGGTCCTTGATGAGTACCCCGCCCTTGGCGGCGCGTTCGGTGGCGATGGAAACCACCAGCGGAATGGCCAGGCCCAACGCGTGCGGACAGGCAATGACCAGCACCGTGATGGTCCGGATGACCGCGGCGTCGGGATCGCCCAGCAGCGACCAGATGGTTGCCGTGACGACTGCGGATCCCAAGGCGAACCAGAACAGCCAGCCGGCGGCGGTGTCGGCCACCCGTTGGGCTCGCGAGCTGGAGGATTGTGCGTCCGCGACCAGTCGCTGGATGCCCGCCAGTGCCGTGTCTGCGCCGATGGCGGTGACCTGCACACGCACAGCGGTGTCGGTGGAGACGGTGCCGGCCACCACGGGGTCGCCGGGGCCACGGGAGACCGTGCGGGATTCTCCGGTGATCATCGATTCGTCGAGCTCGGCAGTGCCCTCGGTGATGGTCCCGTCGGCAGGGATCCGCCCGCCGGGGCGCACCATCACGATATCGCCCAGCTCCAGTACCTCGGGGGAGACCTGCTGGATTTCACCGTCTACGACGCGTTCTGCGGTGTCGGGCAGCAGCGCGGCCAAGGAATCGAGGGCCGAAGTGGTCTGGGCCAGCGAGCGCATCTCGATCCAGTGGCCCAGCAGCATGATGACCACCAGCAGGGCCAGCTCCCACCAGAAGTCCAGTCCGTGGTCCAGGATGCCGAGGCTCGCACCCCAGGATGAAAGGAAGGCGACGGTGATGCCCAGAGTGATCAGCAGCATCATGCCTGGCTTGCGCGCCTTGATCTCATCTCGGGCCCCGGAGAGGAATGGCCGGCCGCCCCAGATGTACATCACCGTGCCCAGGATCGGGGAGACCCACGGGATCCAGGTGGACTCCGGGAGGGTGATGCCGATGAGCATCGTGAACATGGAGTTGAATGCCAGGACCGGGATCGACAGGGCCAGCATGACCCAAAAGAGTTTCCGGAAGACCTCGACGTGGCCCTCGTGGCCTCCGTGTCCGTCGTGACCGCCGTGGTCCATCGCCGCGTGGTCGTGTTCCTCATGCGAGTGTGCCATGGGCTCGGCCCGCATCGTATTGGGGTGGTGCTGGTGGTCGTTCATGCTGTCACCATATACCCCATGGGGGTATATCTCAAGGCGTTGGGCCGCGACTCACATCCCGGACCCAGTGGCCCGCCCCGCAATAAAAAATCAGGCCAGCGGAATCCCCCACGGGGGAGTCCGCCGACCCGAAGCTGGAAGAGGCGTTGCTAGCGCAGCACCACGGTGCGGTTGCCATAGAGGAACGCGCGTCCCTCGGCATGCCATTTCACCGCGTTGGACAGCGCCTTGCATTCGGTGTCGCGGCCGGCCGCCACCAAATCCGCGGGGGAGTAGGTGTGGTCGACGTCCTGAACCTGCTGGGAGATGATCGGGCCCTCGTCCAGCTCGGCGTTGACGTAGTGCGCGGTGGCACCCACGGTCTTGACCCCGCGGTCCCAGGCCTGGTGGTAGGGCTTGGCACCCTTGAAGGAGGGCAGGAATGAGTGGTGGATGTTGATGGTCTTGCCGGTGAGCTTGCGACTGAGTTCGTCGCTGAGCACCTGCATGTAGCGGGCCAACACCACCAGCTCCACGTCGAACTCCTCGATGAGCTCGAGCAGACGTGCCTCGGCGGCCGGCTTGGACTCGGGCGTGACAGGAACATGGAAGAAGGGGATGTTGTGCCATTCGGCAAGGCTCTGGTGGTCGGTGTGGTTGGAGACCACTGCCACCACGTCGATGGGCAGCTCGCCGAGGCGGGCACGGTGCAACAGGTCGTTGAGGCAGTGGTCGAACTTGGAGACCATGATCAACACGCGCATCTTGGTGCCCTTGGGCGCCAACGACCAGGTGGCACCATATTCGGCGGCCAGCGGCGCAAAGACTTCGCGCATGTGCTCGGTCAAATCCGGGGCGTCGGCGCCCGCGACCTCGACGCGCATGAAGAACTGCCCGGCACGGCGGTCCCCGAAATGTTTGAGTTCGACAATGTCGCGGCCCTGCTCCAGCAGGAACCCCGTCACCGCGTGGACGATGCCGGTACGCTCCGGGCAGTCGATGGTCAGAATGTGTTCGACTTCAGCTTGTGGATCCATGGTGGGTACTCCGTAACTGGCGCGGCCGCAGTGCCGCGAGGATGTTCTTCGATTATTGCTGCTGGTTCATCGTAAGCACGGTTAGATGCGCCAGGTGCTCCGCTTGCATGGTTTCGCCGCAACGGCACCGCGGGCGGGCGATCATCCACTAATGAGGATCGCCCGCCCGCGGTGCCGCCGAAGGCCGAGGTGCGCCTAGTCGATGGGCTCGGAGGCGAATTCCGCCATGCCATCGAGCAACCAGCGTGCGGTGTAGTCCGCGAACGAGGCACGCGGCAGCACCCTAAATGTCTGCTCACCGGTTTTCCACAACAGCACCGGCACCGGTCCCAGGACCGTGGTGATGGCGCTGCCGATCTCAAAGCTGCGTGGGTGCAGGTCCGCCGGGCAGCTCTTTTCCAGCACCGCCCGGGCGCTGGGCCCACTCAGCTCGATCACGGTGCGGTTGGCCGAGAGGTCAACGACTTGTCCCGCCTCGTCACCCAGTGCCGCCACCAGGCTCGAGAACGGCTCGCTGCCATCCGGGGCCACCAGCAGGAACTCATCGGGGCCCAGCCACAGCACCGCGGTGCCATCCTCGGTCCCGACGACTTGGCCCGCCGCGGAGGGCAGGTGCACCCCGGTAGCGGCGGAGAGTGCCGCGTGCGCCGCGGAACCAGGTTCGGCGCGCAGGCCGATCTGGGTGGTGAAGGCGATCTCGCGCAGCGAGACCCCGCGTTCCCCGGCCACGGCCCCCTGTTTCAGTGTTTCGCTCAGGTGCCCCAACGGGCTGGTGCGCAATGCGGAAATGTCGGTCAATACCTGCTCAGCCATCTCGACGGCTCCCTTCGGGATCAAAAAGTACGGTTTCGGCAACGACGACGTCGACGAGCTTGCCCTCGACATAGGCGGAAAGCTCCTCGCCGATGCGCGCCCGGCCGTTGGCAATCAAGGCCATGCCGAAGCTGCGCCCCAACGCCGGGGAGATGTAGCTGGAGGTTACGAAGCCCTCCATGGGCACCGGGGAATCGGGGGAGGTCAAGGGAACTCCCTTCTTGATGAGCTGGGTGCCCTCGGGCATCCGCAGTTCCTTGTCCGCCGGAAGCACGGTGACCAGCTGCTTGCGGTCCTCGCGCTGGTTATCCGCCCGGTCGAAGGAACGCTTGCCCACAAAGTCCTTGACCTTGGAGACGACCCATTCCATCGAGGCGTCCTGCGGGGTCACCGTGCCGTCGGTGTCCTGCCCGACGATGATGAAGCCCTTCTCGGCGCGCAGCACGTGCATGGTCTCGGTGCCGTAGGGGGTGATGTTGAATTCTTCCCCTGCTGCTGCCACATCCTCCCAGATCTTCAGCCCGTACCAGGAAGGCACGTTGATCTCGTAGGCCAGCTCGCCGGAGAAGGAGATGCGGCAGACGCGCGCTTCGATGCCCGAGGCCAGGGTGATCTCCTGGAAGGCCATGAACTTGAAGGCTTCGGTATCCAGGTCAAGGTCGGGGGCCAGCTTGGCCAGCACGGCGCGGGACTTGGGTCCCACCACCGCGACGGTCGAATATTGCTCGGTGACAGAGGTGCAGGTGACGTCGAGCTCCGGCCATTCGGTCTGCAGCCATTCCTCCAGCCAATCCAGCACGCCCGCGGCGCCGCCGGTGGTGGTGGTCATGAAGAACCTGTCCTCGTCCAAACGCAGGGTGACCCCGTCATCGAAGATCATCCCGTCGGCCTTGCACATCAGCCCGTAGCGGCCCAAGCCGGGCTTGAGCTTCTTGAACGCGTTGGTGTACATGCGGTTCAGGAACTCGCCGGCGTCCTTGCCGCGGATCTCGATCTTGCCCAGGGTGGAAGCATCCATGAAACCCACCGAGTCGCGCACGGCCTTGGACTCGCGGTAGACCGCGGTGTCCATGTCCTCGCCTTCCAGCGGGTAGTACCAGGGGCGCTTCCACTGTCCGACGTCCTCGAAGAGCGCACCGCGGGCCACATGCCACGGGTGGATGGAGGTCAAGCGGGCCGGGTCGAAGAGTTCCCCGCGCTGGCGTCCGGCCAGTGCGGCGAAGGCCACCGGGGTGTAGGGGGCGCGGAACGCGGTGGTGCCGATGCCCGACACGTCGTTGATGTTCAGGGCCGCGGCGATCACGCCGATGGCGTTGACCCCACTGGTCTTGCCCTGGTCGTTGGCCGTGGAGATGGAGGTGTAGCGCTTCACGTGCTCCACCGAACGCATGCCCGCGCCGACCGAACGCAAAACGTCCGCCACGGTTTGGTCGCGCTGGAAGTCCACGAAGTGCGTTGTGTACGCGGAGTCATCTCCTGCCAGCGAGGGCACCAGCCATACGGCGCGGGATACCCCGAAGGTCTCTGCCGGTGCACTGGGCACTGCGGCGGTGGTGGAAAATCCTGCGGCGGTTGCCGCATCTGCGCCGGCGCGTGCGCCCTCGGCCAGTGCGGAGGCCAGTTCGAGGCGCCCATTCATGGCCCCTGCGGTCTGCTGGTTTGCCACCGGGTGCGCCGGGACGAAGGCGGAGAGCTCTTCGTTCCAGCCCAGGCGACGTTCGCGCTGCGAGTGCAGGTGCACCACCGGGTTCCAGCCACCGGAGACCGCCAGCACATCCGCGGTGAGGGTCTCGGTGTCCCCGATCAGCGCGCCTGCGGCGTCGATGCCGCTGAGCGTGACAGAGGCCAGGGAGCCGTCGGATCCGGCGGAAGTGTCGGCGATGACCGAGCCGAGAATGACCCGCACGCCGCGTGCCGAAACTTCGGTGGCGCGGATCGAGGGCTCCTCGCGGGCATCAACGACCGCCGAGACGGTGGTGCCGGCGGCCAACAGGTCCTCGACCAGTGCGTAGGCCGAGTCGTTGGTGGTTGCCACGACCACGTCCGTGCCGACCTGTACGCCGTAGCGGTTCAGGTAGGAGCGGGCCGCGGCGGCCAGCATGATGCCGGGGCGGTCGTTGTTCTCAAAGACCAGCGGGCGTTCGTGCGCCCCGGTGGCCAGCACGACCTGGGCGGCACGGATGTGCCAGATGCGTTCGCGGGACACCCCGGCACCCAACTGACCGGCCAGGTGGTCGGTGCGGCGCTGGACGGCCACGAAGTAGTTCGCGTCGTAGCTGCCAAAGGCGGTGCTGCGCGAAAGGTAGGTGAACTCCTCGCACCTGTCCAAGGCCGCCCGGGTCTCGGCGATCCAGTCGGCGGCACTCTTGCCGTCGATGGTTTCGGTGGAGGCGGAGAGCAGCGAGCCGCCGGCCTCAGGCTGCTCATCGATGAGGATCACCCGGGCGCCGGACTTGGCCGCCTCGCGTGCCGCGGTAAGCCCCGCAGGGCCGGCACCGACGATGAGCACATCGGTGTGCACGTGCTTGCGGTCATAGACCGCCTCATCGGCGCGCGGGTCCAGCTGGCCCAGTCCCTGCAGCAGGGTGACCTCCATGCCGTCGGTCAGTTCCACGGCGGTGGCCGGGAGCATCGATTCGTTGACGTGGCCGGCGAAGCGGGCGGCCACCTTGATCAGCGCGTTGGACTCCTCGACGCCCGCGGCGACGATGCCGCGTGGGCGCTTGAGGTAGAGCGAGTCGCCGCAGGCGCGGATTCCGGCGCCGAGCATGGCCGAGGCCACGGTATCCCCGGCAAAGCCGGAAAGCTGTTGGCCGTCCACGGTGAAGGTGATTTCCCGCCCGCGGTCGATGCGGGCGGAGGCCGATGCTTCGGCGCCAAGTCGGTGCGAAGAAGTGCTGCTCATTTGGTTCCTCCCTGTGCCGGGGCGTTGGTGGTGGTGATGGGTTGTGGTTCGCCTGGCTTGTAGACGGCCTTGAACTCGTAGGTCACGGTGTCACGCACCGCGTTGAACCAGCGGCGGCAGCCTGCCGAATGGACCCAGCGTTCGGCGAAGAGCCCCTTGGGGTTTGTGCGGTAGAACAGGAACTTGGCCCATTCGTTGTCGTTCAGGGTAGAAGGATCTTCGGGGTAGGCCACATGGGCCTGCCCGCCATAGCCGTATTCGGTCTCGTTTCGGGGCCCGCACCAGGGGCATTCGATGAGCATCATGGTTGTGTGGGTCCCTTTCTAGTGGGCCACGGCTGCGGCGCCGTGTTCGTCGATGAGGTGGCCGGTTTCGAAGCGTTCGATGTTGAAAGCGGCATTGAGCTCGTGCGGTTCGTCGTTGGCGATGGTGTGGGCGAAGGTGAAACCTGCACCCGGGGTGCCCTTGAAGCCGCCGGTTCCCCAGCCACAGTTCACGTAGAGCTGGTCGATCGAGGTCTTGGAGACGATGGGAGAGGCATCCATGGTGGTGTCCACGATGCCGCCCCAGGTGCGCAGCACGTGGGCGCGTCCGAAGATCGGGAAGAGTTCCACGGCCGCTGCCATTTGTTCCTCGATCACGTGGAAGGCGCCGCGCTGGCCGTAGCCGTTGTAGGTGTCGATGCCCGCGCCCATGACCAATTCGCCCTTGTGCGCCTGAGAGACGTAGACGTGTACGTGGTTGGACATCACCACGGTCGGGTGGACCGGTTCGTGCAGCTCGGAGACCAAGGCCTGCAGCGGGTGGGACTGGATCGGCAGGTCGAAGCCGGCCTGTTCGGCCAGCACCGAGGAGTGTCCGGCACCGCACAGGGCGACCTTGCCGGCGTTGATGGTGCCGCGGTTGGTCTTGACGCCTGTGACCCGGTTGCCGTCCTTGATGAAGCCGGTGACTTCACAGTTCTGGATGATGTCCACGCCCATCTCATCGCATTTGCGGGCGAAGGCCCAGGCGACGTGGTCGTGCTTGGCGATGCCTGCGCGCGGCTGGTAGGTGGCTCCCATAACTGGGTAGCGGATGTTGTCCTCGATGTTGATGATCGGGCACAGTTCCTTGACCTGCTCGGGGGAGATCCATTCGGCGTCCACGCCGTTGAGCTGGTTGGCGCCGACCCGACGCATGGATTCGCGCACATCTCCCAGGGTGTGGGCAAGGTTCATGACCCCGCGCTGGGAGAAGAGGAAGTCGTATTCCAGTTCCTCGGGGAGCTGCTCCCAGAGTTTAAGGGACTTCTCGTACATGCCCGCGGATTCGTCCCAGAGGTAGTTGGAACGAATGATGGTGGTGTTACGGGCCATGTTGCCGCCGGCCAGCCAGCCGCGTTCGAGTACGGCGATGTTGGTCATGCCGTGGTTCTTGGCCAGGTAGTAGGCGGTAGCCAGTCCGTGTCCGCCGCCACCGACGATGACTGCGTCGTAGGAGGACTTGGGTTCCGGGTTGCGCCAGAGGAAATCTGGGTGCTCGGGAAGAATATCAGCCATGGTCTTATGCTCCGATCGGGGCGAGGTTTGGGTAGAGGGGGTGGGCGTTAGCCAAGGCATGCACACGGTCCTTGAGGGCCGCGAGCGTTGCCTCGTTATTCTCCTGGGTGCCGGCGATGAGGGTCTCGGCAATGATGTCCGCAACCTCCACAAACGCCGCTTCGGAGAAACCACGGGTCGCCAACGCCGGGGTACCGATGCGCAGACCCGAGGTGACCATCGGCGGACGGGGATCAAAGGGCACCGCATTGCGGTTCACCGTGATCTCCACCTTCGCCAACAGATCCTCGCCCTGCTGCCCATCAAGTTCCGAATGGCGCAGATCCACCAGCACCAGGTGCACATCGGTGCCACCGGTGAGCACGCTGATGCCCGCCGCAGCAACATCCGGAGCATTTAGACGCTCCGCCAGGATATGTGCACCGGCCAGCGTGCGTTCCTGACGCTCCTTGAACTCCTCGGTCGCGGCGATCTTGAACGCCACGGCCTTACCGGCAATCACATGCTCCAACGGGCCACCTTGCTGCCCGGGGAACACCGCGGAGTTGATCTTCTTGGCGATGTCAGCATCGTTGGTCAGGATGATCCCGCCACGTGGACCGGCCAGGGTCTTATGCGTGGTGGAGGACACCACATGGGCGTGCGGCACCGGGGAAGGGTGCAACCCCACGGCGACCAGACCGGCGAAGTGCGCCATGTCCACAAACAGGTACGCCCCGACCTTGTCCGCGATCGCCCGGAAGCGTTCGAAGTCCAACTGACGCGGGTAGGCTGACCAGCCGGCGACAATCATCTTGGGCTGGTGCTCGATGGCCAGGGCCTCGACCTTGTCCATATCCACCACCAAGGTGTCCTCTTCGACACCGTACGGAACGATGTTGTAGAGGCGCCCGGAGAAGTTGATCTTCATCCCGTGCGTCAGGTGCCCGCCGTGGGCCAGGTTCAACCCCATGATGGTGTCGCCCGGACGGATCAGCGCGTGCATCACCGAGGCGTTGGCCTGGGCACCGGAGTGCGGCTGCACATTAGCGAAACCCGCACCGAACAGGGCCTTGACCCGTTCGATGGCCAGCGTCTCAATGACGTCGACTTCTTCGCAACCGCCGTAGTAACGGCGACCCGGGTAGCCTTCGGCGTACTTGTTGGTGACTACCGAACCCTGCGCCTGCATCACGGCCACGGCCGTGTGGTTCTCCGAGGCAATCATTTCCAGGCCACGCTGCTGGCGAGCCAGTTCCGCGTCGATGCGCTGAGCAATCTCCGGATCCAGGGTGGCGATGCTTTCGGTCAACGTTGACTCGATAAGCGTGGTGTTCGAGGCCGTCATACAGCTTTCACTCCTTGAAGTACAAGTTGTTTATGATTGATATATCAGAACTACCGCAATGCTATGATGAGGATCACACGCTGTCAACAGTCAGCGGGAAATGTGACGTCAGGCCGTTCGAAATGCAGCTACGGCATACTCTCGGCAACAGCAAGGAGACCTTTACATGAGCACTATCTCCGCCACCCCGGAGGTGCTGGGCGAATCAATTTCCCTGGCCGAGCAGTCGTACCGCGATATCCGGGACAGGTTGATCATGCTCGACATCCGCCCCGGTGAACCGATCAACGACGGCCATTTGGCGGCCGAGCTCGGAGTGGGACGCACTCCCGTGCGCGAGGCTCTCAAGCGCTTGGAGATTGACCATTTGGTGGTTTCCTATCCGCGCCGAGGCACCTTCGCCACGATCGTGGATATCACAGAACTTGCCGATGTCTCGGAAATGCGCCGTTCGCTCGAACCGCTGGCCGCGCGCAAGGCTGCACTGGCTGCGTCCGAGGACGAGCGCGACGAGTTGCGTGAGCTGGCCCGGGATATTGAACGACTGGGGGAGAAAAACGTGGACAAACGGGGGTTGATGGAATACGACCTCAGCGTCCACCGGCTGATCTATCGTGTTGCGGGGAACCCTCACCTTGAGGAAACCCTCATTCGTCTGGACAATCTTGCAACACGTATCTGGTGCTTGGTGTTAGACAAGGTCCCGTCGGTCGCCGGTCACATCGTTGAGCATGTCGAGCTGCTCGAAGCCATTGCCGACCGCGAGGCGGACCATGCCGAGGCCCTGGCGCTGGGCCACATCACTAGCTTCGAGCAAACGATTCGCGCCGCCCTCTAGGCATCGAATATGTTCCCGGAACGTCTGCAAGCCCTTTCGAAGGGGGTAGTCATCGGACTCTATGATGAGTGGATGCGCGAAAAAGCGGACACGGCCAACTCTTCGAAGGGCTGCGCGAGGCGTGCGCCAGATGCCCGATCGATGCGTGCATCATCGAAGTGTGCCGAGCTGACGATGATCGAAGGACGTGGATCCGTCGCCCTAACAAGGAATGCGGAAAAGTAATGGCTTCGATCTTTGAGCTGGCCCTGGGGCAGGATTTCGAGCGCCTGCACCCCATGCTCCAGAAGCGTTTCGGCGTCGATGTGGAAGCCGGTTATGCGTGCGTGGGCCGCGGCGTATTTTCCGAGGTGCGGCGCGGATCCTGGTGGACCCTGCCGTTCCTGCACTTGGGCACCTACCGCAACATCCTGTTCCCCGAACAGGGCAGGAACATCCCCTTTTCGATCGAGAACTTCCCCTACCTTGATGGGTTCGGCCGCCCGACCGTCACCTTCGTGCGGAGACTGGAACTTCCTGACGCCAAGAATCGCCGTTTTGATGCCACGATGGTGCACAGCCCGCGGCGCGGAGGAGTCGTCGACTACCTAGGCACGCACCAGCATCTTGCCACCGATCTCATCATGGAGGTCCTGGAGAATGGGACGCTTCACCTTCAAACGAGCGACTTGCGCTTCTACGAAGGGCCGCTGGCGTTCACCGTTCCCGGCTTCATCACCGGTACCGCGGATCTGTATGAAAGTTACGACGAAGACCGTGGGGTGTTCAGCATGCAGATGCAAGTGCGGAACCCTGTCTTTGGATTCCTCTTCGGGTATCGGGGCGAGTTCACCTGTACGTATCCATCGCTGTCAGAAGTTGCCGCACCATCGGCCCTCAAGCCAGTGCGGGAAGAGGTTCGCGAATAGCGGCCAATGCAGGGGAAAGTGCTGTCGACAAGGAGCCGTCCGTCGCAGTGCGTCAAATGTCGGAACTGCGCTCCGGCAGATCGTGGACGATGCCCTCGTGCATGGTTATGAGCTGGTCGTTGCTCAGGCCGGGCGGGTGAAAACTCCCGCTATCGCCACTCTTCGAGCATTTGTGCCTTCCGTCCCTTCGATGCGATCGGCGAAAGGCAGTAAGTCTGGGGTTGACGGCGGAATACCTTGATGGTGGATTCCAGCTGTTGCCACGGCATCCAGATATATGCCGGACCTATTGGCAGTGATTCCTGCTCGTGATCGGTTGATGCACTGACGGCGGGCAATCTATTCCATGGAATATCGATTTGAGAAGGCTCGACGGGAACTCATATTGAGAGCGTGTTCCAAAGGGTAGGTGGGGCTTGGGGCCGTGCTGCGTAATGTCGGGGGCTCTTTGCCAGGATTGCCTGCGGGGCAACCCTTGACAGTGACGCGTGACACAAATAGAGTCAATGCAACAGTGTTGCACTGACTGCAACTCCCAAGACCCTATGGTGGTTCCCAAATGATTCAGCGCAAAAATTCCGTGGCTGGCAATGAAGCCAACGCGCGTTCTGCAACGAGCACGCTCACCAATCTCCCGGTATCCGGCCTCGGTCCGACGCTCAGTGGCCAGGAGCGTCCGGACCCGATGGGGGTTGGCAAGAAGACGCGTCGCAAGGTCGTTGCCGCAAGTTTCATCGGCAACTTCGTGGAATGGTTCGACTACGCAGTGTACGGCTACCTCGCGGTAACCATCACCGCGGTCTTCTTCCCCGAATCCGACCCGGCAACCGGCTTGATGCTCACCTTCGCGCTCTTCGCCGTCTCCTTCCTGGTTCGTCCGCTGGGCGGCTTTGTCTGGGGCCACCTCGGCGACAAGATCGGCCGACGTGAAGCGCTCGCTTGGTCGATCCTGATCATGTCTGCCGCGACCTTCTGCATAGCCCTGATTCCCTCCTACAACACCATCGGCATCTGGGCGCCGATCCTGCTGCTCATCGTCCGCGTTGTCCAAGGCTTCTCGGCTTCCGGTGAATACGCTGGGGCCTCGGCCTTCCTAGTCGAGTACGCGCCAGCCAACCGACGCGGGCTCTACGCCGCAGTGGTACCGGCCAGCACCGCCACCGGCCTGCTGTTGGGTTCACTCATGGCGGCCTTGCTGACGGGATTGCTCGAGCCCGAGCAGATGCAGTCCTGGGGCTGGCGCCTGCCGTTCCTGTTGGCAGCACCCATGGGCCTGATTGGACGCTACATCCGGACCAAGCTGGAAGACTCCCCGGTCTTCACCGAGCTGGCCAAGGAAGACAACGCAGTTAAGGCCCCGGTCTCCTCGCTGTTCAAGAACCACTGGCGCCAGCTGATCCAGGCCGTCGGAGCGGTGCTGCTCAACGCAGTGGGCTTCTACGTCATCCTCAGTTACATGCCGACCTATTTGTCTCAGGAACTTGGTCTCGATGAAACGGCATCCTATGTTGCCACCACCGTGGCCCTGGTGACGTACATCGGATTCATCTTCATCACGGGAATGCTGTCGGACCGATTTGGACGCAAGAAGATCCTCATGTGTGCATCGATCTCATTCGTCCTCCTCACGATTCCCGCGTTCATGCTGCTGAGCACCGGCAACTTCCTGGTCATCATCCTGGTGCAGATCCTGCTCGGTGCCATGCTCACCCTCAACGACGGGACCCTGCCCAGCTACCTGGCCGAAATGTTCCCCACCAGGGTCCGCTACTCCGGATTCGCCGTCAGCTTCAACCTCTCCAACGCCCTGTTCGGCGGCACCGCACCATTCGTGGCCACCGTCTTGATCGCCACCTCGGGCAGTGTGCTGGCCCCGGGTTGGTACCTGATGGGAGCCGCCGTGATCTCGCTGATCGCTGTCGCCTGCTCGGTGGAAACCAGCAAGAAACCGCTGGCCTAACGGTCCGGATTTCGTTCATGAAAGTGACGCGCAGTTCAATCGGGCCGATATTTCCTGCTGCTTCATGCCGCACCCGTAGCTGGAGCCGGCCCCCTGCTTCGGAGTGAGCTCGTGCCGTTGTGGTCGAAAGGCCGGCTAGGGAGTGTGCGGGTGGCTGCGGGGACATTTCTGGCGTGCCCCGCGCGGGCTCGCCATGTCACGCCCGCGAGCCGGCGCAAGGCGGGGGTGGCGTTCGCTTTCGGATGCAACCCCTCGGCTGCAGCAGCTCCTGCTTGGCCGGGGCCGTCCTGGTTCATCCCACGCAACCAAGATTGACTGTGAGGCGAATCACTGGGAGGGTTTCACTGCAACAAGGTTGTGGTGAACGCAACATCTTTTCCTTCGCCGGAATCCTGGTCGTTCCGTCCAGACTCTTACGCACCATGTCCGCTGTCCATTCTAGGAGACAACGATGACCTCAGTATTTCTTGAAGACCTTGACGCAGAGACCTACTCCGCAATCGTGGCGGAGGAAGGTTCAACCGTTATTATCCCGACCGGAGCTACCGAACAACACGGTCCGCATATGCCTTTGGGCGTGGACGCAATGCTCTCGAAGGCTATCGCCGGGGTGGTTGCCGAAAAGACCGGCGCGGTGGTTGCCCCGGTCTTCGCCTACGGGTACAAGTCCCAGCCACGCTCGGGCGGCGGAAACCACCGTGTAGGAACCACCAGCCTGGGTGCCGCGGCGTTGACCGGGATGGTGGACGATGTGGTTTCCTCGTTCCTGAGCCAGGGGTTCGCGCATGTCGTGATCCTCAATGGCCACTTCGAGAACTACCAGTTCATCTACGAGGGCCTGGACAACGCAGTCTCCCGTGCCCGTGTCAGCAGTACTTCCTCGCGCGCAGTACTGCTTTCCTACTGGGACTTCGTTGACGAGGCCACTTTAGAGCAGGTCTTCCCCAATGGCTTCCTGGGCTGGGACATAGAGCATGGCGGGGTGCTGGAAACCTCCCTGATGTTGTTGCTTCATCCGGAAAAGGTGGACATGTCCCGCGTCGTGGACCACCCGCCGGCCAAGCTGACCCCCTACGACATTTTTCCCGAGGATCCGGCGCGGACACCGGCCAGTGGCTGCCTTTCCAGCGCAAAGGGCGCGAGTGCAGAACGCGGCCAGCTGCTGCTCGATGCGGTGACCACCCAGGTCGCGGCCGCACTTGATGGCGAACTGTCGCTTGAAAAAATTACCCTGGAGGTGTCTTAGCGTGACATTGGACAAGGCAAAGCCTCGGACGCCGCGGCGTTCCGAACCCGAAACCGGAGCCAACGCCATGGCTGCAGCCCCGGTGGAGGTCCCGCGTTTCGCGGGACTGCACATCCCGCCAATTGACAGGTTGCTGATCCGTGTCATCCCACCGGTGCTGATCATAGGGGTGATTATCTGGGTGCTGACCAACCCGGTCGACGCGGCGGCAGCGATCTCCGAAATGCGCACCTTCGTGACCGGCCGGTTCACCTGGCTATTCATCCTGTACTCGGTCTTCACCGTGGTGGTGTGCATCTGGCTCGCCACGAGCAAGGTGGGCAAGATCCGACTGGGCGGACCCAACGCGAAACCGCAGCACAGCAAATTTGCGTGGTACTCGATGCTCTTCGCCTGCGGGCAGGGCATCGGGCTGATCTTCTGGTCGGTCGCCGAACCCATCATGCTGCGCGACGAGAACCCGGTCATCCCGGCCGGACCCAGCGGCGGGGCCGAAGGCGCAATCGTATGGACCTACTTCCACTGGGGCCTGACCGCCTGGGCTATGTATTGCGTGGTGGCGGTATGCCTGGCCTACTCGCACCACAACCTGGGCAAGACCCTGACATTCCGCGAGGCCACCGTCGATATCCTGCCCCGCTGGTCGCGCCGCGGAGCAGGCGTCGTCGTCGAACTGCTGGCCATCATAGCCACCGTGCTCGGCTTGGCCACGTCCTTCGGATTCGCAGCCATGCAGTTCAGCTCCGGCATCACCTCCTTCACCGGTATCGCAGCCAGCCCGGTGATGTGGTTCATGGTCATCCTGATTTTCGCCGGTATCACCTCGGTCTCGGCCATCGTTGGCATCAACAAGGGCATGGCCCGGATCAGCAGTGTGAACTCGATTCTGAGCATCGTGCTGGTGGTGGCCGTGCTGATCTTCGGCCCGACGCTGTTTATCATCTCGAACATGTCCCAGACCTTCGGCAGCTTCATGGCGAACTTCGTGGATATGAGCATGTGGACGGACTCGGGTTTGGCCACCACGACGCTGGCGAGCTGGCAGGACAGCTGGAATGGCTGGTGGACGGTGTTCATCTGGTGCTGGGTCATTGCCTTTTCACCTTTCGTCGCCGGCTTTATTGCCCGGATCTCCCGCGGGCGCACCATCCGTGAGTTTGTCCTGGGTGTGACAGTCATCCCGACCTTGATCGTCATGGTCTGGGTTGCGGTGATTGGATCGGCCGCCATTTTCTACGACGACAAGTCCGACCGCGGCATCAGTGCGGCGGTGGCGGCCGATACCTCTGCTGGCCTGTTCGCGATGCTCGACGCCGTCCCCGTGGTCGGCACCATCCTGCTGGTGGTGGCCACCATCCTGGTCGCCACCTACTACGTCACTTCCCTGGACTCGGGGATCTATGCGCTGAGTGAGTTTGTCTCGGCGCCGCACAAGTCCGGACCGGTGTTCCGTGTGGTGCTGGTGCTCTCCGTGGGTACTGTCACCACTGTCCTGCTGACGCTGGGCGGGACCGCGGTAGTCGACACCGTGCAAACCGGCACCATCATCGGGGCCTTCCCGTTCTCGTTTGTGATCCTTCTGATGATCGTGAACCTGATCCGGCGCCTGCTTAAGCGCGACAAGGCGATTAAGCGGCTGGAAAGGGACATCAACAACCCCGATCCGACACTGATCGTCGTTCCCGACCCCAGGAAGGAGGGCGCGGTTCGGTTGGTCTCGGCAGAGGTGGACCTGGAGGACCGGGCCGCCCGGGAATAATCATCTCGCCTCAAGGCCGTGGCATCCGCAACTGCGGATGCCACGGCCTTCGTCCTTTACCGCAGCGTACGGCCTGGCTCCGCAAATCCCTCCGAGCCAGCGAGCCGACTGCGTGTAGTGGAAAAAATTCAAAGTCCACCAAATAACACTTGACAGTGAGGTGGGACACACATAGTCTGAGTGCAACGGTGTTGCAGTGAATGCAACAGTCCGAAACCTTCTCCGGCGGTTCCCAAGAATCCACGCAATCCTTAGGATTGGGCCGGTCTGCATTGCCACCTGATTACTTCTGAGGAGCCAATACCTTGACCACCACCGCGAACAGCGCAACCAATGTTTCCGAGCTCGAGCGCCTGAAGACCCTGCACAACGGGACCAAGCAGCAGCTCACGTTCTCCGACGCCGAGTTCGAGCGCCGCTTGACCGGCCTTCGCACCATCATGGCTGCGAAAGAACTCGACGCGGTCATCCTGACCAGCTACCACGGCATCAAGTACTACTCCGATTTCCTCTACACCACCTTCGGTCGCAACTACGCGCTGGTGGTCACCGCCGACAGCTCGACCACCATCACCGCGAACATCGACGCCGGCATGCCGTGGCGCACCAGCTACGGCGACAACATTGTTTACACCGACTGGAAGCGCGACAACTTCTACTACGGACTGCAGGAGGCCCTGAAGCGCAACGGCGTGAAGGCCGCCCGCCTCGGTGTCGAGGACGACGCCCTGCCGACCATGACCCGCCAGGCCATCGCGGACACGTTCGACGGTGCAGCCTTGGTGGATGTCTCGCAGGATGCCATGCGCCAGCGCATGATCAAGTCCGCCGAGGAGATCGAGGTCATCAAGCACGGTGCACGCATCGGCGACATCGGCGGCGAAGCCATCAAGGCAGCCATCCGTGAGGGCATCACCGAGTACGAGGTCGCCCTGATCGGTACCGAGGCCATGGTGCACGAAATCGCCAAGACCTTCCCGCACCGCGAAGTCCGCGACACCTGGGTCTGGTTCCAGTCCGGCATCAACACCGACGGCGCCCACAACTGGGCCACCACCCGCAAGCTTCAGCGTGGGGACATCCTTTCGCTGAACTGCTTCCCGATGACCAGTGGCTACTACACCGCCCTGGAACGCACCTTGTTCCTGGGCGAGCCAGACGAGCGCTCGCTGCAGGTGTGGAACGCCAATGTCGAGGTGCACAAGCGCGGCCTGGAATTGATTAAGCCCGGGGCTGTCTGCAAGGACATCGCCGCCGAGCTCAACGAGATCTTCATCGGCCACGGTCTGCTGCCCAACCGCACCTTCGGTTACGGCCACTCCTTCGGCGTGCTTTCGCACTACTACGGCCGCGAGGCGGGCCTGGAACTGCGCGAGGATATCGACACGGTCCTCGAGCCGGGCATGGTAGTTTCCATGGAACCAATGGTCACCGTCCTTGACGGCGAGCCGGGTGCCGGAGGCTACCGCGAGCACGACATCCTGGTCATTGGCGAGGACGGCGGCGTGGAGAACATCACCAAGTTCGGCTTCGGTCCGGAGAACAACATCATCGATGCCTAAAGCCAAGCTGGCATGATGGGGGTGGGTGGGATGCACATGTGCACACCACCCACCCCGCCGTGTTCCACCTCGGCGACCGCCTCACGACGAAGAATCGAGTCTCACGCCATGAACCTGGACCAACACGATCGCGCGGGATATGCCATTGCCCTCGAACAGGCACGGCTCGGTGGCGGCGAAGGAGGGGTCCCGATTGGCTCGAGCATCTTCGAAAACGGGAAACTGATCAGTGCCGGGCGTAACCGCCGGGTGCAACGAGGGGATCCGACGGCCCACGGGGAAATGGATGCGCTGCGCAATGCGGGGCGACGGACCTCATACGCCGGGGCCACGCTCTACTCGACGCTCGCCCCCTGCGCCATGTGCGCGGGATCGATCATCCTGTTCGGGATCCGCCGCGTTGTGGTGGGAGAGAACAAGAACTTTGCCGGTGAGCTGGAGCTGCTGCGCAGCCGAGGCGTCGAGGTCGTTGTTGTCGACGACCAGCAGGCCACCGGACTCATGGAGCGGTTCATCACCGAAAACCGCTCACTGTGGAACGAAGACATCGGCGTGGAGGAGTCCTAACCACACCGCGGACCCAAATCCGCGCCACCGTCTCGGACACACCCCGTCCCACCCACAGGAGGACCCTGCCCATGGTTGCCCAAACGACCGAAACCCCCGCCGCCGAACCCCGCGGCGCCTCGGTCATTGTCAACGTCATCGATGTGTTGCGCTGCTTCACCGCCGAGCACCCGGTACTGGGTGTCACCGAGATTGCCGCACAGGTGGGGCTGCACAAATCCAGCGTCTCGCGAATCTTGGCGACCCTGGAACAAGAACGCATCGTGGCCCGCGACGAAGCCACCCGCAAATACTCGCTGGGCCTGGGGCTGATCGCCGTGGCAGGGCCGCTGCTAGCCAACCTGAATGTGCGGCGGGTGTCCTTCCCGTTCCTGAACGAGTTGGCCCGAGACACCGGTGAAACCGCGGTGCTCACCATCTGGGACGGAGCCGAATCGGTCTCGGTCGAGCAGATCCCCAGCATCCACCAGGTCAAACACACCTCGGCCATGGGGAGCCGGTACAACACCGCACTCAGCGCCTCGGTGCAGGTTTTTCTGGCGTATGAGGAGCCTGCCAAGACAGCAACGCTGCTTGAATCGGGGGCAGTGGTGCTGCCAGCCAATACCGAGGCGACACGGACCGATTATCTCACCCGGCTTGAGAGGGTCCGGAGCACAGGCTACGCGGCCAACCACGGCGAGACCTCCGTAGATGAGGTGGGCGTGGCCGCCCCGATTTTTGACCACCGTGGAGCGGTGGTGGCTAGCGTCATGATCGCGGCCCCCTATTACCGGGTCTCCGAAACACAGCTACGCCAACTATGTACCGCCTGCATCAGGGCCGCCCGGCAGATCAGTCTGCGTCTGGGAGCCCCGGTTATCTGATTGAGGAGAAGAAGCATCGATGTTTGAAGCACGCGGAGCGCACACCTTCGACTACTCCCTGCACCAGGGCAGTCCCACCCGCATGCAATTCCACTTCGCCGATTCCATGGCCATGCCCGTGGCCATCCAGACCTGGGAACTTGAGCCCGGAGGGTACGAGGGCATGCACTCCCACCACGGCGACGGGATGGCCGTCGAAGAGTTCTACCTGGTGCTCGAAGGAAGTGCGCAGATGCAGGTGGGCCAGGAACATTATGAGCTGGGCGCCGGGGACAGCGTGCTGGCTCCGGCGGAGGTGGAACACGATTTACGTAACACCGGGGACGGTGTGCTGCGCGTCCTGGTGGTCTGGGGCGAAGCCGGGTCCAAGGACTTCTCCGGCTTCGGCTCGTTGGCCGCTTCACTGGCCGCGCGGGCCGAAGGGACGGATGGCACGCGCGGGTAGCTATGAATCCTGAGGATTATCCATACGGCGAAGCCATGCATCGAGTAGCTCGGCGACGGCTCCGGGCCGGTCCAGATGTGCGTTGTGTCCGGCACGATCGAGGATCACCAGTTCACTATCCGGGTAACGCTCGGCCAATGCTGCTTGGTCGGTGAATCCCACCACGTGGTCTTGGCGCCCAGTAATGATCAGTGTGGGACCGGAGAAGACCTCATGCCGGTCCTCGGGTTCCACGGACAGCGCGTAGCGCCCGGCGATCCGGCCGATTGCCGAACGGTCGAATGACCGCAGCCCCGGCAGTACCGAATCCCGGAAAAGTCCCCAGTTCTCCGCCGACTGGATGACCGCCATCTCTGCGTATGCCTCGGCATCCTCCGGAACCAGCGAGGCCAGCAGGGCAGGGTCCTGGCGCAGGACGCTGCGTGGTGGCAACACCCGACGAGAATTCTCGGCCACCGCCACCGGACAGAGCAGCGCCAGTCCCAGGACCTGCCCACCAAACTCGGCCGCGAGGTGGCGGGCCAGCATCCCGCCGTAGGAATTCCCCAGCAGTGCAAAGGACGCGCTGCCCACGGTGTCGCGAATGAATGATGCCAGGGCGTCCGCCACGGCATCGCTGCTGCGCAGCTGCGGCCCGGCAACCGATCGCCCCATTCCCGGAAGATCAAGATAGATCCGCCGCCAACCACCACGGGCGGCCAATACCGGATCGAGACCCAACAGCAAGCGGTGATCGACGCAAAACCCGTGGATTACCACCAGTGGGGTACCGGAACCTCGTTCAAGAAAGTGCACGCCTGCAGACTAACAACAAACCGAACGGCACCTCGTCTTGCGGCCCTGACTCGTGTGGCCCGGGCCACTTCGACGCTAGTCTGGAACCATGTCGACATTCCCGCATTCACAACACTTCGATGTCATCATCGTCGGTGCCGGTTTGGCCGGACTCGTGGCAGCCACCGAGGCCACCGAGGCAGGGGCCCGCGTCCTACTACTGGACCAAGAACCCGAGGCCAACCTCGGAGGCCAGGCCCATTGGAGTTTCGGCGGGATCTTTTTGGTCGATTCGCCCGAGCAACGCCGGCTCTGCGTCAAAGATTCCGAAGCACTCGCCCTGGCAGACTGGGCGAACACCGCGGGCTTCGACCGCGAGGAAGATTACTGGGCGCGCAAATGGGCCACCGCCTATGTGCAATGGGCGGCAGGAGGCAAGCGCGCATGGCTGCACGATCGCGGCATCCGCTTCTTCCCAGTAGTCGGATGGGCCGAACGCGGCGGTGCCGGTGCCCAGGGTCCGGGAAACTCCGTGCCACGCTTCCACATCACTTGGGGGACCGGTCCGGGACTGCTCGAACCCTTCCTCAAGGCGGCCAAGGCCGCCCAAGCCAAGGGGCAACTGGTGATGCTCTTCAGGCACCAACTCGATGAGCTGGTCCTCCGCGACGGAGCCGTCACCGGGGTACGCGGCACCGTCTTGGAACCTGACGCAGCCCCGCGCGGGGTGGCAAGCAACAGGAACGCGACAGGGGACTTCGAATACTTTGCCCCGGCCGTGGTCGTGGCCACCGGCGGCATCGGAGGGAACCTGGACAAGGTCCGCGCTGCGTGGCCCGAACGCCTAGGCACCCCACCCGAAACCATGGTCTCCGGAGTGCCTGCGCATGTGGATGGGCGTGGACTGGACATCGCCGCGCGCGCCGGTGCCCGACTGGTCAATGGGGACAGAATGTGGCATTACACCGAAGGGATCGGCAACTGGAACCCGGTCTGGGAGCGTCACGGGATCCGCATCCTGCCCGGCCCCAGTTCGTTGTGGATCGATGCCCAAGGACAGCGATTACCCGCTCCGCTGTGGCCCGGGTTCGACACCCTGGGCACCTTGGCGCACCTGCGCAGTACCGGGCACGATCACAGCTGGTTCATTCTCAACCGCCGCATCATCGGCAAGGAGTTTGCGCTCTCGGGCTCCGAACAGAACCCCGACCTCACCGGCAAGGACGTCCGCGCGGTGCTGGCGCGTGCCCGGGTTGATGTGCCAGGCCCGGTCCAGGCCTTCCTTGAGCACGGGGAAGACTTCCTCCAAGCCCCCACGATCCACGAATTGGTGGCCAAGATGAACAAGCTCACCGGTGAAGACCTCCTTGATCCTGCACAAGTAGCCGAGGTCCTGGAAGCCAGGGATTCGGCGGTGGCCAACTCCTTTGGCAAGGACGGGCAGATTTCTGCGCTCACCATGGCCCGGAACTACCTCGGGGACAAGTTGGTGCGCAGCGTCAAGCCACATCGGATCACCGAGGCGAAGGCCGGCCCGCTGGTTGCGGTGCGCCTGAGGATCCTGACTCGCAAATCACTGGGTGGGGTCCAGACGGACTTGGACTCCCGTGTGCTGGACACGGCAGGGAACGCCGTCCCGGGGCTGTATGCGGCGGGGGAGGCGGCCGGATTCGGCGGTGGTGGTTACCACGGCTACCGCGCATTGGAAGGTACGTTTCTGGGTGGTTGCCTGTTCAGCGGGAGGGCGGCAGGCAGGCATGCCGCCGGTGAGGGGCAGCGGACATAGAGGGGTCCACCGGCCATTGCTTGCGCGGTTCACTTTGGTGCGCGAAGGAACGATGGTGGCCCGGTGCGCGTGGGTTTGGTCAGTGCGTGAAGTGGTAAACCACCCCAAAGAGCACAGCCGAGATGCTGAAAGAAAAACCGATGATCATCGGTACCCACGTGCCTTGGGCGTCAATCAGGAAAACGGCGTACGTGATGAAGAGCAACGCCGCCAAGATTCCGCCAAGGATGAGGGAACCACCGCCGTGGTGATGTACGGCAGTCTGCGCATTTCGATGAAATAGAGTAGCCATATCCTCAGGGTAGGCCGAAAAAACGAGAAAAACGAGGGAAGAACCATGAAGGATCCACTGCAGGAACCGGCGGGCGACTGGCGCCAGGTGTTTGGGGCCCTGGCCAACGAGGAGACCCGCCGCTACTACGCCGCACAGATCCTGGAGATCGACAGTGACCTCCGCCCCGAGCGTGTGGCCAAGGCTCGGACCAACCTAGCCAAGGCCGGTCTGCTCGATGAGCGTGGTCGGGTTGACTCCGAGCTGTTTTCCAGGCTTCTGGATTCTGGGGCACGCAAGCAACCACGGGTGGGCACCGACCGCTATTTCGATGCGGAGGGCCGCATCGAGCGCTACCCCAAGAAACTCGACGAGCGCATGGGGATGTTGCGTGTGGTCGCCGCAAAAGTCATGAAGCACGGAGAACACCTCGCCGAGGCGGAACTGACAGCAAAGCTGGGACAGTACAGTGATGATCCGGTGCTTCTGCGCCGCTATCTTGTCGACTATGGCATGCTGCTGCGCCAACCCGATGGGTCCAGCTATCGTCTGGCTGATGGGTCGGACTAAGCACAAGAATTGTGCTTAAGTGGCGTGAAAGAGGTAATTTCTTTGTGTACGGCATTCGGCGTGTGCCGATCTCGTCCCCGTACGTTCCAGGAGCCTCATGACTGATCCGTATGCCCGCCCGGGCGGTGATACCGCCCACGGACAGTGGCCATCCAACGGTGGGTACCAGGGGCAGTACGCCGAGTCACAGCTGCCATATCAGGGCTATCGCCCGGGGTTCTACCCCGGCCAAGATCCGACCCAGGGCTACTACGGACACGACGGCCGCTACATCCCTCCCCGTACCCACGGAGTGACGGTATTCGCCATGATCACCGGAATCGCTGCCGCGGTGATTTCCTTGATCCCGTTCTTCGGGTTCATTGCCTTTGCGCTCGGGCCCCTAGCCATGGTGTTGGGCATCGTGGCCATCGCGAAGCGGATCCCCCGTCGAGGTTTTAGCGTCACCGCGCTGATGACAGGAACCTTCGGGGTGCTGGTCTCAATCCTCTATGCGGTCCTGTTTTCCACCCTGATGTCGTTCTTCGACAACACCCAAAGCTTCGAGTTCAGGGCGAGCGGCGACAGTGAGTACCAAGTCGCTGTCACGACGACCAGCGAAAGCCCCGAAACGAGCGACCGACAAGGGTCGTTCAAGCAAACGGTGGACGCTTCCACGCTCTATGGCGCCATCACCGCCACCGCTATGGACCCCGCCGGCGGGGCCGTGGGGTGCGAGATCTACGACTCGATCGGCAACCTCTTGGTGGCTGACGATGACCAGGGGCCCCACGCAACAGCCAGCTGCGAACTCAGTGACGTATTGCTGCGCAAGGTCGAAGACATCGAATTCCCCGAAGAGATCAGCGCACACGAAGCGAACTGATCTACTTCGCGTGCCACGCGACCTTGCGCGCGGCAAGAATCCGCTGGACCGAGGCCTCCAACACGGGGTACTCCGCGCCGGGTCCCAGTGCCATGAAGCAGGGAGCCTCGTGGGCCGGGCGGTCGCGGCCGTCGTAGCTGAAACCCTGAAAGCGTCCGCCGGCCCGACGCACCAGCAGGGCTCCGGCCGAGACATCCCAGGGCTTGGTATCAAAACCGATGGTTGCATCGCACCAGCCGGCTGCAACATGAGCCAGGGCCAGCGCGGCCGAGACCTTTCGACGCACCGTGGCAAACGCTGAGACCCAAGAACCGAATGTCTCCAACGCCAGATCCCCGTCGGTGACCAGGGCCTCGGCAGAGGGGTAGTCGGTCATGATGTTCGCGTGGGACTGCGCGGGCCGCGGCGACGGAGCGATGATGCGGCCATCGAGGTAAGCATGTTGGGCGTCGGCCGTGAACTCCAGCCTGGCGATCGGATCCAACACGACAGCGGCGAGCAACACCCCGTCCCGGGCTGCGGCGATCGAGATGCAGAAGAATGCGACCCCGTGGGTGAAATTGCTGGTGCCGTCGATCGGATCCACGATCCACTGGATGCTCCCGTTCCCGGTGCTTCCGCCTTCTTCTCCCAAGACCCAGGAGTCCGGCTCCGCGGCCAAAAGATGTTCGCCGATGATCTGCTCGCTTTGCCTGTCGAAGGCAGTAACTAGGTCGTGAGCGTTGGTCTTGTTCTCCCGCTCCACGCCGTGGCGGAAGGCATCGCGCAGGATCGGGGCCGCCTGCCGTGCCGCGTCCAGGGCGACGGTGCGAAGACGTGCGGCCAACTCGATATCTGAGATGCTGAAGTTGTCGGTGCTCACGATCAACAACCCTAGCCGGACTACGGCATGCGTGAAGTTAGTTTGACTGGGCAACTAAATTGCCAATATGGTTGACCTAGGCAACATTTGCCTAGGTCAACCATATTTGTGAAGGAGTCGGCTCCGTTGCCTCGCGGTGAATCATCAACCCTGGAACTGGTCGAAAGTCTCATGGCGCTGCGGCGCACGTTGCGCTGCGTGGAGCATGTGGGGGAGATGAGCGGTTCATTGGGCTTCGCGGCCCTGGGCGTGCTGGCCTACATCCAGCGCAATGAGCCCACTCGAGCCACCGACATCGCCAAGTGGGTCGGGGTCGGGCCCGCGGCACTGAGCCGGCAAGTCGCGGAGCTGGAAGGTTCGGGGCTGCTGGAACGCACCCCCAGCCCCGTCGATGCGCGGGCGCAACTGATCTCGTTGACTGCCCGGGGACTCGAGGAACTTGAACAGGCCTACGCCAGACGAACCGGCATGCTCGCGGGGCTGCTCGAAGAATGGGATGAAACGGACATCGCCGCCGCAACAACCACGGTGAACAAGATCCAAGAGGTGTTGCGCGCCGGAAGCGTCTCCCTCGGCCCGAAGACCCCCCACAGCCCCGAAGGGGGACGCGGATGACTGAAAAACAGTCCGTCGACAGGCCGCTGGAACGTCCGGGGGACCAGCCGCAAATGACCCAGAAGGAAGTGCTGCGCTCCATCACCGGAGTGTTGGCTTCCTTCTTCGCGGCCATGCTGGCCTCGACCATCGTCGCCATCGCACTGCCCACGATCATGGATGCGCTGGATGGTACGCAGACCGACTTCAACTGGGTCATCACCGCAGCCTTGCTGGCCAATGCCGCCACCACCCCGATCTGGGGCAAGCTCGCGGACCTCTTTGACAAGAAGAAGCTGCTGCAACTGGGCATCATCATCTTCGTGTTCGGTTCCATGCTGGCCGGTTTCGCCATCAATATCCCGATGCTTATGGGAGCCCGTGTCATCCAGGGCGTCGGCATGGGCGGGCTCACCGCGATGGGAATGGCGGTGATCGGCACCGTCATCCCGCCGCGTGAGCGCGGCCGCTATTCCGGCTACTTTGGCGGTGTCATGGCCGCGGCCACCGCCGGTGGACCGCTGCTGGGCGGGTTGATCGTCGACTCCCCGTTGGGCTGGCGTTGGACCTTCTTCATCGGGGTTCCCATCGCCATCGTCTCGATGGTACTGATCCACAAGACCCTGTACATCGCCCACATCGCCCGCAAGGTCTACATCGACTGGGCTGGTGCGGTGCTCGTGACCATTTCCGTCTCCACGTTGCTGATCTGGGTCTCCTATGTGGGCAAAGAAGGCTTCTTTGAATTCAATTCATGGCAAACCTATGTGATGGTCGGCGGCTCACTGGTGCTGATCGCCCTGTTGATCTGGGTCGAGGGCCGGGTTCCCGAACCGGTGATCCCGCTGCGCATCATCGCCACCCGGACCACCGCACTGGCAATCCTCGCCTCCATTTCCATCGGTGTTGCGATGTTCGGCACCGGCGCCTTCCTTGGCCAATACTTCCAGGTGGCACGCGATGCGACCCCGACCATCGCCGGGATCATGACCCTGCCGATGATCGCCGGCAACCTGTTCGGATCGGTTTTCTCCGGCCAGCTCATCTCCCGCTACGGGCGCTGGAAGATCTTCCTGGTCATCGGATCCATCGCGAACGTGGGTGCGCTGGCCCTGCTGGGCACCATGGCCCACGACACCGACTATTGGATCCTCGCCCTTGGCATGTTCTTCAACGGCCTGGGCATGGGCTTCATGATGCAGAACCTGGTCCTGGCAGTGCAGAACACGGTCAAGGTCACCGACATCGGCACGGCCAGTTCGTCAGTTGCTTTCTTCCGCTCGGTCGGCGGCGCCGCCGGCGTCGCGGTCCTCGGTGCGATGCTTTCGGACAAGGTCGGTGTGCTGGTCACCGATGCCCTGACCTCGGCCCACCTGATTTCCCCGGACGGCTCCGGAGGAGCCGCAGGTGGCACCTCGCTGAACCTGAGCAACATGCCGCCGGCAGTGCGCGCCATCTATGAATCCTCCTTCGGCGATGCCACCGGAGTGGTGTTCATGACCTCGGCCGCCGTCGCGGTGGTCGCACTGGTGTGCATCCTGTTCATCAAGGAAGTCCCGCTGCGCCGAACCATCTGAGGCAAGCGCCGTCGTTTTCCGAAGATGACTGCACTGAACATTCCGAAGTCCTGAGCATTGTGCCAAGACAGCTGAGCGCTGACCTAAGGCGCGTATCCGATCAGAAGTCGCGTCAAGGCTTTGAGTGCAGCGTTTAGCCCCTGCTCCACTGGGCTTTTTCTCGGGCACGGTATATGGGAATCTGGCACCTGCGGAACCAGGCTGTTTCGAAAATTTCGAAAATCCTCTGCACAGGTTCCGGTGAACGGCCGGGACTGTTGGCGAACGTCGTAGATTTCTCAGAGTTAGTCCTCGATCAGAACCGTTAGGCTCTCTGAATGGACCCTTTGAACCAACCCGTCTTGGATGCCTTGGAATTTCGCCTACGCCCATTCGAGGCCAAGGATGCTGAGCTGGTTCGAGAAGCATCGGTCGATCCATTGATTCCTTTGATTACGACTGTTCCTAGCAACGGAACGGATAAGGAAATACTCAATTTCATCGACCGGCAGCACCATCGGCTTGTGGATCGATCCGGATATTCATACGCCATCGTGGATGCAAGCTCTGATCAAGCACTGGGCCAAATCGGACTGTGGCTGAAAAATTCCGGTCAAGGCCGCGCCAGCATTGGACACTGGATTGGACCGCGTCATCGCAACAAAGGAATAGTCTCTGCCGCCCTGGATGCCTTATCAGGGTGGGGGCTAAGCCTGCCAGAGATTCATCGTTTGGAACTTTACGTCGAGCCTTGGAATCAAGGTTCTTGGCGAGCCGCCGAGCGCTGCGGCTACTCGCGGGAGGGGTTGCTACATAGTTGGCAGGAAGTCGGCGGGCAGCGTAAAGACATGTACATGTACTCTCGCCTCAAATGAGGTGAATGCGAACTGAGACATTCCGAATGTCACTGAACTCGGGTGGCGTTCCCGGTGCCCGATCCATGTTCAACTTGCGGACTCGCAATCGCTGCGCTGGCGACTTTGAATAGTCAGTGCAGTCGCCTTCGGCAAATGACAACAAACCAAGCGAATTTTGGGGGGACGGGTGGCGGCTAGATGACTAGCCCGTCCAGGGAAGTTTATGATGCAAGGCATGCAGGGTCACGGTTCCACCGTAAATGGGAGAGGTGCCGAGCTCCGAAAAACCCCAGTGTCTATAAATCTCTCGGACCTGGGATGCCTGGCCGAAAACACCCAGGACGGCATCCTTTTCGGTTCGGCTCGAGAGGAGTTCACGTATGCACTGTTTGGCTATCCCGCGGCCTCGAAAGTTTTCGTCGACAGCGAGTTCCTGGACAATAACGGTTCTCGAAGGCGAGATTGCCACACCTAGCGTTGGTAGCATTGCGCTTAGTCGTCGCAGCCAGGAGCTGTCCTGGTCAAGCCTCTGAGACAATGCAAAGCCGACCAGGTGTCCATCGTGTCTAGCCGCGATAAGTCGTCCGCCAGGACTAGCAAGTTGGCCGGGGCCCCATTGATCAATGCTTTGTAGTTTGTCTGGTGATTCATTGTAAGGAGGGGCCGCGAAGCTCAAGACGAAGAGACTCGCGATCTCAGCCCAAATTTCGTCCGTGGCATCATGCTCGAACCGGACTTAATTAACTTCTTGGTCGATCTCTCTCATCGTGGCTCAGTCTATGTCGTGTTTCCTCAGGAGCATGCCTGGCGAGGAGCTCCTTGCGGTAGTAGGCACGATGCCGCTCCCGACAGCGAGATGCCGGGCCCCAGCACCCATCGCCGAGCCCTGAATCGCTTACTTGGCCTTATATGGGTTTCCGCGGTGCAGTATGCGGAAGCCGACTTCAAGAAGAACCGTGGGCGCGGACGTCCGGGAGAGCGTTCCCCTTAAGGACATCATGGGGCAGTGTCGACGCCCTAGGGCGCCCATTGCAGTTGCCTGAGGGAAATGGCAATCGCCGCCGGGTTCTCGCGCACAGGTGCCCGGAATTCTGGCTTCAGGGGTCAGTAAAGACCGTTGTGTTCGGATGAAGTGACCCGAACCTTGGATGATCTATCCGAGACATCCGTCACTCCCCTTCCGTAGTGTGAGCTACGTCGTACCCACGGAAGGAACCGCGATGACCAGCATTCCCACGCAAGGCAACACTCCTACCCCACAGCTCAAAAAGGTCCTAGGACGGTGGGACACCCTCGCCATCGGCGTTGGGGCCATGATCGGCTTCGGTTGGGTGGTGCTGACCGGTGGCTGGATCACCACCGCGGGCCCGATGGGTGCCGCCCTGGCGATGGTGGTCGGCGGCGGCATCATGGCAGTGGTCGGGTTGACCTACGCCGAGCTTGTGGCAGCGATGCCGCGGGCCGGAGGGGAACACAACTACCTGCTGCGGGCCATGGGCGCGCGCTGGTCCTTTGCCGGTTCCTGGGCCATTGTGGGCGGCTACATCACCATCGTGGCCTTCGAAGCGGTGGCGTTGCCCAAGACCGCGCTTTATCTTTTCCCGGAGATGAACAAGATCCATCTCTGGGATATTGCCGGCTCCGAGGTCTATCTGACCTGGGCGCTGGTCGGGGTGCTCGGCGGCGTGGTGATCACCGCGATCAACATCCGCGGCATCAAGACCGCCGGAGTTGTGCAGACCTTCGTGGTGCTCTTCCTCTTCGCCATCGGCGCGGTGCTGCTCTTCGGCTCCTTCACCGGCGGATCCACCCAAAACATGGAACCGTTCTTCAGCAACGGTGTTGCGGGGTTCTTCGGCGTGATGATCATCGTCCCGTTCATGTTCGTTGGCTTCGACGTGATCCCGCAATCGGCCGAGGAGTGCGACATCGAGCCGCGACGCATCGGCAAGTACGTGGTGATCGCCGTGCTTATCGCCACCGCCTGGTACGTCATGGTCATCCTCGCCACCTCATCAGGCCTGGGCTCGGGCGCACTAGGCGGCTCCGAACTGGCAACTGCCGATGCCATGGGTGCACTATTTGGCTCGGAGATGATGGCCAAGGTGCTGATCTGCGGCGGCATCGCCGGAATCCTCACCTCCTGGAACTCCCTGCTCATGGGTGCCTCGCGACTGCTCTACGCCATGGCCGCCTCGGGGATGCTGCCGGGCTGGTTCGCCAAACTGCACCCGAAATACCACACCCCGGTCAATGCCCTGCTGTTCATCGGCGGGCTCTCGGTCCTGGCACCGTTCTTCGGATCTGCCATGCTCGGTTGGCTGGTCGATTCCGGCTCCCCGTCCATCGTCATCGCCTACCTGCTGGTCGGTGTCGCCTTCGTGATCCTGCGCAAGCGCGAACCGATGATGATTCGTCCGCTGCGCATCGGCGGAAAGGGCAACTTCGGTAAGGCGATCGGCGTGACCTCGGTGCTGTTCTGTGCCGGGCTGATCAGCCTCTACCTGCCGGGCATGCCCGCTGCCATCGGCATCCAGCCCTGGCTGCTCTTCGGAGCCTGGTGGGCCCTGGGCTTCATCTTCCTGGTGCGGGTCCCGCGTGGCATCGTGCCCGGGGTCAATGCCGAGGACGAGCTGCTCGCACGATTGGCCATGCGCAAGGCGGCCAAGGTCAGCCCCCTGCCCGCAACGGCTCCGCAACACACACCTACGCCCAAGACAATCAAGGAATCAGAACGCGCATGAGTACCAATCGCCCCCTCGAGGGAATCCTCGTCGCCGACTTCTCCCGGGTACTGGCCGGCCCGTTGTGCACCATGACGCTGGCAGACCTCGGTGCCACCGTCATCAAGGTCGAGCGTCCCGGAACGGGGGATGACACCCGCAGCTGGGGTCCACCGTTCTCCGCCACAGGATCCACATATTTCGAGTCGGTGAACCGCAACAAGCAATCAGTCGCCCTAGACCTTGCTGACCCCGCGGACCGAAGGCTGGCCCAGGAGCTGGCGCTGCGCGCCGACGTGCTGGTGGAAAACTTCAAGCCTGGTGGCATGACCAAGCTCGGGCTGGGCTACGCGGAGCTATCGGCCATGAACCCGGGGCTCATCTACGCCTCGATCTCCGGCTTCGGTTCCGCGGCAGGAGCGGACCTGCCCGGCTACGACTTCATCGTCCAGGCCCTCGGTGGGCTGATGTCGATCACCGGTGAGGCGGATGCTGACCCTATGAAGGCAGGAGTGGCGCTGGTGGACGTGCTGACCGCCAAGGATGCCACCATCGGTGTGCTGGCAGCGCTGAACGCCCGGAAGACTTCCGGGGCCGGGGCGCACGTGGAGGTCAACCTGCTCTCCAGCCTGCAGGGGGCACTGGCCAACCAGGGCCAGGCCTACTTGGGGGCCGGCAAGGTCGCTTCGCGGATGGGCAATGATCATCCCTCGATCGTGCCCTACCAGCTGCTGGCCTGCGCCGACGGTTCCGTCGCGGTGGCCTGCGGCAATGATGGACAATTCGTGCGGCTCTGCGCCGAGATCGGGAAACCGGAGCTAGCCTCAGATTCCCGCTTCGCCACTAACTCGGCCCGCGTGGCCAACCGAGAGGTGCTCGTCGGGCTCCTTGAGGAAGCCTTGGGTGCAGACACCGGAGCGAACTGGCAGGCCAGGTTCACCCTGCGGGGTGTTCCATCCGGCAAGATCGCCGGCATCGATGAGGGCCTGGCCTACGCAGAGTCCTTGGGATTGGACCCGGTCATCGAGGTACACAATTCCGAGGGCATCGCCGTGGGGCGGCAGGTGCGCCACCCCATCACCTGGACCCCGGCGCTTAACCCGCCGACCGCGGCACCGCCGCAACTGGGAGAACACACCGAGCAGATCCGTGCCTGGCTGGGTAGTGACAGTCACTCCGCGGAAGACCTCGGGGGATTAGCGCGGCAGCGTCCCTGATTCCTCGCGGCGCAGCGCCAACCACAGGTGCGCGGCGACATCCGGATCATCAAAGTCGATACCCAGCAGGGAGCCCGCCACCGAGATCCGGTGCCGCAAGGAATTTCTGTGGATGCCCAAGTTTCGGGCGGCATCCTCCCACGTGCCGCGCGCGGCCAGGTAAGCCCTGACGGTTCCCAGCAGATCCGCACGCGGGTAGTCGGCCAGTGCCTGGACCCATCCTGCGGCGCGGGCGTCCTCGCTGGCGCCCACTGCCACCAGCCGTCCGGCCGGTGCCTTCAACGTCGCTTGGCGCAGCACCGCCAGGTTCCCCTGGATCTCGCCGAGTCCCACCGGGTCGCCCAGGGCCGCGGCGAGGTCGCCGGAAACCTCCGTGGCAGCTTCCCCGACCAAACCCAGCAACGCGTTTTCCTCCAGTGTCTCCGCCGTGCCCGAGGTGCCAGCACCCAATCCGGCTGCCGGCAGGATGAGGAACAACAGTGACTCCTCCGCATGGCGCAACACGCATGCTTCCACCGCCGCACCCAGGACGGGCAGGCCCGCATCCGGCAGCAGGCGGGCCGCGGCGCGGGCCGCCAACCCGGCGTCGTCCCCGGGGGAGAGTCTGATCCCCAGCAACCGCACCCGGTTGGGTAGCTCTCCCAGTCCCACGTCTTCGGCCACCATGTGTGCGGCCTCGCCCTGACCATGCAGCAGTAACTTGGCCGTCACCGCGCCCAGTGCGGTGGTGGTTCCGGTGATGACCTCGCGCTGCCGCGCTCGCAGGGCCAGCAACGTCGAGACCGTCATGATGACCTGCCGGTCGGCCTTGGTCAGGGTGCGCCCGGAGCCGATGCACAAAAAGCCGTGGATGCGGGTGCCCACCAGGATCGGGTAGAGCACCACCGGCTGGCCGTGGACCTCGAAGGTCGCAGCCGAGGGCACGCCCGCCTTGTTGAAGCGGATCGATTCTGCGCGCAGATCGCCCACCAAGGCTCCGGCCGAGGCCGGCCATACCGTCTCGCCCCCGCCGTTCGCCGGCAGGTAGGCAGCCCACCCGCCCAGTGCTTGGGCCAGCCCGCGTACCACCGCAAGGGTGGCATCGGGGCGCATCGCGGCGCGGGCCAAGGCCGTCTGGGTGCCCAAGGAGTCCATCAGGTTTGAGGTGTCGTCTCTGGCCGCCAAACGCCAGTAGGCGCGGCTGACATGCTGGAAAGGCACCGAGTCAGGGACTACTGCCAGTTCAATGCCCGCCGCGGCAGCTGCCTCACGCACGTGATCTGGTACCTCGGTGAGCCAGGGCCCCAGGCCCAGTCCCACCGCGTGCACGTTCCTGGTGCCCAACCGCTTCATGTAAGCGAACGAGAGAGCGGCCGATTTTGCAAAGGGCATGCCGGTAGTCAGCAGTAGTTCGCCGCCCTCGAGATACGGGGTCGGGTCCTCCAGTTCGGAAACATGTACGCCAGTGACCGGCTTGGCGCTGAAATCCGCCCCGGGCCCCGGAACCAGCTCGGGTCCGAGCTCAGCACCCAATTGCAACAAAGAGATCATGGGTTGAATTATCCAACAACAGTCACCAAATCGGACGGATCATCCAATGACGCGTGTCACTTCCTGTCCTAACGTGGTTCTATGACTGAAATCTTGTTGGCTGCAGAGGCCTCGACCGTGACCCAGACCCGCCACCTTGCCACCGCGATCCCCGGCCCGCGTTCCACCGCCCTGCACGCCGAGCGTACGCAGGAAGTGACCAACGGATTTGGCATCGCGCTGCCGGTCTTCGTGGCTCGCGCCGAAGGCGGCATCATCGAGGACGTCGATGGAAACCGGATCATTGATTTCGCCTCCGGCATTGCCGTGACGTCGTTGGGTGCCAGTAACAAGCGGGTCGCCGAGCGCGTCGCCGCCCAGCTGGAGGCCTTCACCCACACGTGTTTCATGGTCACCGAATACGATTCCTTCACGCAGGTCTGTAAGTGGCTCAACGCCAACACCCCCGGCGACTTCGAGAAGCGCACCGGGCTGTTCACCACTGGCGCCGAAGCCGTGGAAAACGCCATCAAGATCGCCCGTGCCGCCACCGGTCGACCCAGCGTGCTGGTCTTCGACGAGGCCTACCATGGCCGCTCGCTGCTCACCATGGCCATGACCGCCAAAGTCAACCCGTACAAGCTGAACTTCGGCCCGTTGCCGACCGACGTCGTCCGGGCAGCCTCCGCGAACCCGCTGCGCCCCGCCGAAGGCCTCGACGCTGGTGCCGCCGCAGCGCTGGAATCCGTGGAGGCCACCATCCTTGAACACGGCGCCGACACGTTCGCCGCCATGGTCATCGAACCGATCCAGGGCGAGGGTGGCTTCATCGTCCCGGCGCCCGGGTTCATCCTGGGCCTGCGCGCATTGGCCGACAAGTACGGCATCGTGCTGGTCCTCGACGAGATCCAGGCCGGCATGGGACGCACCGGCACACTCTTCGCCTCCGAACACGAGGGAGTTGCAGGGGACCTGATCCTCACCGCCAAGGCCTTGGCCAACGGAGTCCCGCTTTCCGCCGTCACCGGACGAGTCGAACTGATGAACGCACCGCACACCGGAGGACTAGGCGGCACCTACGCCGGCAATCCACTGGCCTGTGAGGCAGCACTGGCGGTCTTCGAACAATTTGAGGATGGTTCCTTGCTGGTGCACGCCCGTCGCATCGAAGAGGTCGCTCGCGAAGTCCTCGAGCCACTACTGTCCTCCACAAACATCGTCGCGGAGATCCGTGGCCGCGGGGCGATGATCGCCATCGAATTCGCCGATGCCGGTTCTCTGGCCCCGCGCGCGGACCTAGCCAGGGACATTTCGGCGGCCTGCCACGCAGCTGGCGTACTCACGCTGACCTGCGGCACGCACGGCAACGTCGTGCGCTTGCTGCCGCCGCTGGTCATCGGCGAAGAGCTGCTGCGCGACGGACTCACCGTCCTGGCCGACGCCATCACCAACGCCGCCAACTAGCGGCGCCGACCCCCACACGCACACGCACGACTTTCCTTGGAGAACACCATGACCCTCACCCTCAATGACCACGAATCCCACCTGTTGGATCCTGCGGATCTGATCAACTTCGATGCGCTACTCAGCGAAAAAGAACTGGCGCTGCGTTCGAAGGTGCGTTCTTTCGTGGACGAGGCCATTAAGCCGAACATTGCCGCCTGGTACGACAACGCGCATTTCCCGCTGGAGATCGTCCCGGAGATGGCCAAGCTGGGCCTGTTGGGCATGCATTTGAAAGGTTATGGCTGTGCCGGGGGCACGGCAGTGGAATACGGGCTGGCAGGTTCCGAGTTGGAGGCCGGTGACTCGGGGCTACGCACCTTTGTCTCGGTGCAAGGCTCGCTGGCCATGAGCGCGATCTACAAGCACGGCTCCGAGGAGCAAAAGCAGGAGTGGCTGCCCAAGATGGCGGCGGGCGAGGCGATTGGTTGCTTTGGTTTGACCGAGCCGACGGCGGGCTCGGATCCCTCAGCCATGAAGACCTTCGCCCGCCGAGATGGCGATGATTGGGTTATCAACGGGACCAAGCGCTGGATCGGGCTGGCCAATGTTGCCCAGGTCGCGGTGATCTGGGCTCAGACGGACGGGGGGATCCGTGGCTTTGTGGTTCCCACGCAGAGCGCCGGGTTCAAGGCGACCCCAATTGAACAGAAGCTTTCGATGCGTGCCTCGATCCAGTGCGAAATCGAATTGACCGACGTGCGCCTGCCGTCCAGCGCGGTGCTGCCGAACGTGGTGGGTCTCAAGGGACCGTTCTCCTGCCTGAACGAGGCCCGCTACGGGATCATCTGGGGTGCGATGGGTGCTGCCCGTGATTCCTTCGAGGACGCACTGGCCTATTCGCAGCAGCGCATGCAGTTCGACAAGCCGTTGGCCGGCTATCAGATGACCCAGCAGAAGCTGGTGGACATGGCGATGGAGATCAACAAGGGCTACCTGTTGGCCCTGCATATCGGGCGGATGAAGGATGCCGGGATTCTGGATCTGCACCAGATCTCGGTGGGGAAGCTGAACAACTGCCGTGAAGCCATCAAGATCGCCCGTGAGGCCCGCACGATCTTGGGCGGCAACGGGATCACTCTTGAATATTCGCCGCTGCGCCACGCCAACAACCTGGAATCGGTGCGGACCTATGAGGGCACCGACGAGGTCCATACATTGATCCTGGGTAATAAGCTCACCGGCGTCCCAGCCTTCCGCTAAGCCCCCTACTCTGTTTCCAAGAGGCGAGAAATGACTCAAACCATGACGCACACCGAGACGGTGCAGCTGCGCCTGCTCATCAACGGGCAATGGGCGCAAGGCGCTGGAAAAGAACTTGCCTCCAGCTCGCCGGCGGACCCGGAGAAGGTGGTTGCCTCAGGTGGCACCGCCACAGTGGAAGACGTGGACGCCGCCATGGACGCAGCGCGCACCGCGGCGGCAAACTGGGCTGCGACCCCGATGGCCGAGCGCGGCGCCTATCTGGCCCGCGCGGCAGGGATCATCACCGCCAACGCCGATGCCTGGGGATCCGAACTGGCTCGGGAGGAAGGCAAGACCTTTGTCGAGGGTCGGGGCGAGGTGCTGCGCGCCGCACAGATCCTTACCTATTATTCCGCCGAAAGCGACAGACTGGCCGGGGAGGTCTTTTCCTCCCCGCGCCGCGGGGAGCGGATCCTGGTCACCCGCAAACCGCTGGGAGTTCTCGGGGTGATCACTCCGTTCAACTTCCCGATCGCGATCCCGGCGTGGAAGATCGCCCCGGCGCTGGTCTTCGGCAACACCGTGGTGTGGAAGCCTGCCTCCACGGTGCCGCTGCTGGCCATGCGTCTGGCCCAAGGCTTGGTCCAGGCGGGCCTGCCTGACGGTGTGATGAATCTGGTCATCGGCCCCGGGGCACTGGGCGACCGAATCGTGAACCACCCGGATCTGGATGGACTGACCTTCACCGGTTCCACTCGGGTGGGCAGGAAGCTCGCGGCAACCGCCGCCGAAGCAGGGGTCCCGATCCAGGCGGAAATGGGTGGTAAAAACGCCTCGGTCGTGCTCGAGGACGCTGATCTGGAACTTGCCGTGGAACAGGTGCTCTTCGGCGCCTTCCGCTCCACCGGGCAGAAGTGCACGGCGACCTCGAGGCTGATCCTGCAGGAATCGATCGCCGAGGTGTTCCTGACACGGTTGCGTGAACGGCTCTCCGAGTGGAAGACCGGGGACCCTACGGATCCCTCGGTGCACATGGGGCCAGTGGTCTCGGTATCGGCGGCGGAAGAAATCAGGGCCGGCATTGCAGCATCGATCACCGCCGGTGCAACAGTTCGCTTCGAGGGCGATGTCGTTGGTCTCGGTGATGCTTTCGTGGCTCCGACGGTCCTTGAGCTGCCGACCGGAGAGAACAACGCCTGGCGAGATGAATTCTTCGGGCCGGTGCTCGCAGTGCGCCGTGCGGCAAGCACCGCCGAAGCGTTTGCACTGGCCAACGATTCCGCATACGGGCTCAGCTGCGCGGTCTTCACCCAGGACCTGAGCAAAGTCCTGGAAGCCATGGAAACCATCGATGTGGGGATCCTGCACGTGAACTCCGAATCGGCCGGCGCCGACCCACATGTGCCCTTCGGTGGGGCCAAGAAATCCGGCTACGGGCCGAAGGAGCAAGGCGGCGCGGCCAAGGAATTCTTCACGCACACCACCACGGTGTATTTGCGCGGGGCCTAACAAGAACCTCGTCGGGGCGCCACTTCTCATCTGGTAAGACCGGATGCTGTTGGCGCCCCGTCTGGTGTCTAGGATAAACATCGGGCATGGCCGAAAAGGTGAGCCAGCAAACAATTGACGAAAGTGCGGAGCCAAGAATGAGCGCAGTGACAGGCATCGAGAACATTTCCACCATTCTGGTCATCGGCGCCGGGACCATGGGCCGGCAGATCGCCATGAGCGCGGCACTGGCCGGATACTCGACCATCATCCAAGACATTTCCGCCGACGGCCTGACAGCAGCCCGCACCGAGCTCGAAGGCTGGGCCGCCTCACGGGTGGCCAAGGGCAAGCTGGAGCAAGGTGTAGCCGACGCGGCGCTGGAAAAACTGGGCTACAGCACCGATTTAGATACGGCGGCAGCGACTGCAGACTTCGTGATCGAGGCAGCCACCGAACGGTTGGACATTAAAACTTCGATCTTTGAGAAGCTCGGCGTGCTGGCGCCGGCCCACGCCATCCTGGCCACCAACTCCTCAACGCTGGGATCCTCCAAGGTCGCGGACGCCACCGGGCGTCCGGCGCAGGTCTGCAATATGCACTTCTTCAACCCGGCGCTGGTCATGAAGTGCGTGGAAGTCGTCCGCCACGAGGCCACCAGCGACTCCACGGTGGAGACCACCATGGAGCTGGCCCGCCGACTGGGCAAGGAACCGGTGCTGATCAACCGCGAGGTCCCCGGGTTCATCGCCAACCGCCTCATGGGAGCCATCCAGCGCGAAGCGCTCTTCCTGGCAGATCAGGGCATCGCCAGCATCGAAGACATCGACACCACCGCGCGCACGGCACTGGGACACCCTATGGGCCCCTTCGCGCTCATGGACATGGTGGGCCTGGACGTTATCGACTTCATTGCCCAGGCCACGCACGCGGAAACCGGTGCCGATGAAGACGCGCCGAACCCGCGTGTTGCGTCCCTAGTGGCCGAGGGCAAGCTGGGCCGGAAGTCCGGAGTCGGGTTCTACGACTACAGCAACCAGTAGATCAGGGAGCCGCTAGTACGTCTCGGGCTGTTCCCCGAGGCGGAAATGGCGGCCGGAAATGTGTTTGACCTCGATCTTCACCCAGGATTCCTTCGCCGTGGGAATCCACGGCGAGACCCCGGAGCTGCGTGCCAGCTCGATCTCCGCGCTGGTCTGCAGCTGGTGCGCATTTCCGTGGACCACCACCGACCACGCTTCGTCGGAGAGGATGCCGTCGGCCTCGAAGGCCACCGAATCGTGCACTGTCAGTGCCGCTAGTTTTTCGCCCGGGGCGGTGCGAAGGTAAATGCATTTCTCCAGCAAGCCGAAGTTCACCGGGAAGATGTCGACGGCGCCGCCCACCGCAGTGGCCAACCGGCCGTGTTTGGTTCTTTCCAACAGACTCCAGCACTGCTCCTCGGTGAGTACCAGCACGGGCTCGTCTGCATCATGTTCAAACATCATGCTCTCATCATTCTACGAAGCGTAGAAAAATACTAGTGTGACGCCGATCGCGCGCGAAAACGGGCGGGCACCGCGAATTCATCCTTTTGATCCACACCGTGCCACCGGGCCATGAAAGACTGTCTTTCATGGTCAAGGAAACTGGAGCGGAGCGTGCCCGGCACATTGCCGCACGCTTCGAGGATCGGCTCTACGAGCTTCGTGCCGAACAGGCCCGCGAACGGGGGTTGGTTCCCACCGTGCTGTCATACATCGGGTATGGGCTCTCCGACCCCACCGACGGGTGGGTGCGCATCTTCGCCCGCGTGGTGCTGGCCAAGCCCGGCGCCTTCGAAGATGGCCGCCATCGGGCCAAGGTCATTGCCGACGGGGTGCGTGGCTGGCGGAACTTCATGTCCCCGATCCTGCCCCACGGCGAGGTTGAGGTCCACATCAACGGTGAACGCTTTGAGGTGCAGGCCGATCGCGGCGGGGTGCTCGATGTCCGGGTGAAAGCCTCGCTGGCACCAGGCTGGAACGAGATCAGCCTGCATGTTGAGGGCGGCACTGCTGTCACCGCCCCGATCCTGGTCGTTGACGGGTCGCAGGAATTCGGGGTGCTCTCGGATGTGGATGACACCGTCGTGGTCACCACGCTGCCCCGCCCACTGCTGGCCGCCTGGAACTCCTTCGTGCTCTCCGAGCACGCCCGACTGGCCACCCCGGGGATGCCGGTGATGATGGAGCGGCTGCTGCGCGACAAGCCCGGAGCCCCCACCTTCTACTTGTCCACCGGTGCCTGGAACGTGGCCCAAACCCTGACCCGCTTCCTCTCACGCAACCTCTACCCACAGGGCCCCCTGCTGCTGACCGACTGGGGTGCCACCGAGCGTGGCTGGTTCCGGTCGGGCATGCAACACAAGGCCGACCAGTTGCGTCGTCTGGCCGGAGAATTCCCGACCATGAAGTGGCTGCTGATTGGCGACGATGGCCAGCATGACCCCTATCTATATGCCGAGTTCGCCCGACGCTTCCCCGAGCACGTCGTGGCCATCGTGATCCGCCAGCTCACCCCCTCCGAGGCGGTGCTCGCCGGCGGGCGTAGCCAAGGAATCCTGAACTCCACCCCCGGGGTGCCCTGGGTTTACGAGCCCGACGGAGCGCGCATCGCCGGGAAACTGGAATCCCTGGGCATCATCAGCCCCGAAGCACAGCAAGGATTGTCCTAGATGGATGGGAACAAGATCCGCGTCGAGGTCCCCATGCGGTGGGGGGACATGGACGCATACGGCCACATCAACAACGTGAACCTGGTCCGCATGATGGAAGAGGCACGTATCGCAGGTTTCGGGGTGCCGGGGGGCACCGGCAAGCCCGGCATCGACCCGCAGGTTGACCTGTTCTCCACGGTTCAGGAGAACACGCAGATCCTGGTGGTCGAACACCGGGTCCGCTACCTCAAGCCGTTGGACTACCGCAACGTGCCGGCCCACGTGGACGTGTGGATCAGCACCGTCAAGGCCGCAAGCTTTGATATCTGCTATGAATTTCACGATCCAGTCGACGGCGGAGTGTGCGTGCGTGCCACCACCACCCTGGCGTTCTTCTCGGTGGACACCCAACGGTTGCTGAGGCTCTCGGAGCAGAACAAGTCGGAGATGGCGCGCTACGAAGCCCCGCCCCTCTTTCGTTAGGAAAGCTGCAGAGTGGCCGTCAGGGACTCGAAGTCCCGGGCCAGTTCCTCATCCCGCTCGAAGCTGCACGGGGCCAACGGCTCGGTGCTGAACGAGAAATAGCTCCGCCCCGCGCTATGCCGCGGATCCGCCGGCAACGCCAGCACGGAATTGTGGAAATTCACCCGGCCCACCGAGAGCCCCTCGGGACGGCGTGGCGTGATGCGCAACAGGTGCGCGATGGTCGCCAGATCGTGCGCGTGGGCCCTGAGGTGGGTGCCGTGGTGGTACAGGTGCAGCGTGAGTCCCTCGGTGAGGGACAACATCACTTCCACATCGGCCGCAGACCACAGCGTGGGTCGGGCCATCATGCTCTTGACGGCACGCGGATTAGCCCGATGGCCGGGGTGGAAGGACGTACAAGAATCGGTGTTGATGACCGGATTGCGCAAGGGACGGCGCCTTTCGTTTGCTCTTGTCCTCCAGACAGCGGCTGCTGACAAGGACCGCTTCGTCATCCGAACCACCCGTGAAGCATGGGGTTGGTGCGTGCGCCAGGTCGGAGCCCAAAAACGGCGTACATCTCGTGAAGCTGGTTTCATCGTACCAAAATCCCTCCGACGATTTAGTGTGGAGCCATGAGACTGATATTGATCCGCCACGGGCAGACCGCTTCCAATCTGGCCCAGGCACTGGATACGGCGGCCCCCGGGGCACCCTTGGATGAAACAGGAATGGCTCAGGCCGAGGCCCTAGTGGAGCGGCTAGGTGCCGACGAACTCGATGCGGTGTTCTCCTCGACGCTGCTGCGTGCCAAAATGACTGCCACCCCGTTGGCCCAGGCGCGCGGTTTGGTGGTCGCCGAGCATGTCGGGCTCACCGAAATTTCCGCGGGGGACCTGGAAATGCGTAACGACCCGGAGTCCCAGCTGGCCTACAGCGATGCTTTTGTCGGCTGGCTATCCGGTGATCTACGAGCCAAGGTCCCCGGCGGTGAAGACGCCCAGACGGCACTGGACCGCTTTGACGCGGTGGTCCAAGACGCCAGGAACTCGGGCACAGGGAAGCTGGCGGTGATCAGCCACGCGGCAATGCTGGTGACATGGCTGGCCATACGGAGCAACAACTTCGACCCGACGCTGCTCTCGCCGCTGCCGCTGAACAACACTGGCGTGGTGACCCTCGAAGGAGTAGGTTCCTCCGGGTGGAAATTGCGCAGCTGGCAGGATCGGATACTAGATTAAAGCTCGGATCCAGCCACCCGTTGTCCTGCCTTCTGCTGACTGAAGCTAGTTTCATGACGTACTACATTGGCTAAGCCCATGCCAAGTCGATTAGGATAGGGTTATCTTCCCTAATCCAAGAAAGTGGTAATTAGTGAGCACGCAACGCCCCGCACGTCCGGTTCGGCCGCAGGTGGTACTCGAGGTTTTGGCCAGCGAGCGGCTGTCCCCGCACATGATGCGGCTGACATTCGGAGGACCGGGTTTCGCCAATTTCCAAGATAAAGCCGTCTCCGACCGCTACGTCAAGATCCTCTTCACCAGGCCCGAATTGGGCCTACAGCCGCCCTATGACTTGGACGACTTGCGCGAGAAGCTGGCTCCGGAGGACTTCCCGGTGCGCCGGACTTACACGCTGCGCCACGTGGACCTCGAGGCCCAAACCCTACAGATCGACTTCGTCATCCACGGGGACCAGGGAATTGCAGGCCCCTGGGCGCTGAACGCCAAGCTTGGCGACCAGATCTGCTTCACCAGCCCCGGTGGCCTCTACACACCGAACCCGGAGTTCGACAGGCACCTACTTGTCGGTGACGAGTCGGCTCTTCCGGCCATTTCCGCGGCAGTCGAGGACATGACCGAGGACATGATCGGGGATATCTACCTGGAAGTCTCCGGCCCCGAGGACGAGGTTCGCCTCGATGCGCCGGCAGGGATCACCGTGCACTGGCTGCACCGCGGCGGCTACTACACTCCGGAAAACACCAAGCTCGAGGAAACGGTACGCAACGCCGAGTGGCATGAAGGGACCCTCCAGGTCTTTGCCCACGGCGAGAGGGAAACCATGAAGTCGCTGCGTGCCTACCTCAATGGCGAACGAGGCGTTGACAGGCGCGCGATGTCGCTCTCGGCCTACTGGGCCTACGGACGTGCCGAAGACGAATTCCAGGCCGAGAAAAAATCTCCCATCGGGCAAATCTACCCCGAGACGCTTAGCGCCTAGCGAAGTTGCGGGCAGGGGCCACCCTGACCCGACCATCGACCGGATCGATCCACGTGTCGATCCGGGTGCCGTAGACCTCCGAGAGCAGCGCGCTGCGGGCCACCTCCGCAACCGCGCCTTGGGCCACGATGCGGCCGGCATCGAGCAAGATGAGCCGGTCGGCGTAGGCCGCTGCCGCATCCAGGTCGTGCAGCACTGCCACCACCGCACGGCCCTCGCGGGCCAAATCACGGGCAATTCCCAAGGTGGATTCGGCGTGCTTGATATCCATCGCCGCCACTGGTTCATCGAGCATCACCACCCGGGTTTGCTGGGCCAACACCCGGGCAAATGCCGTGCGCTGGCGCTCGCCCCCGGAGAGCGTGGTGACGGTGCGCCCGGCCAATCCGTGCAGCCCCGTGCGAGCCAGGACAGCATTGATAATATGCTCGTCGTCCGCGCCCTGCGGCGTATGACGCCAGGGGGTGCGCCCGAAACGGACGACCTCGGCGACACTGAATCCGAAGGCGACGTGGGAGTCCTGGTCCATGACCGAACGCAGCCGCCCGGCCTGGGCCGCACCCCAAGAACGCAACGGCTTTCCTGCCAGTTCGATGCTTCCGGCATCCGGGCGTACCGAGCCTGCCAGTAGCGAGAGCAGCGTGGACTTTCCGGCCCCGTTCGGCCCGATGACCACGCAGAGTTCCCCGGCGCGCAGGCGCACATCCAAGGGATGGATGACAGGCTTGCCCTTGATGGAATAGGAAAGATTCTCGGCCTGAAGCAGGGGATTCACAGGACACCTTGTTTCTTGAGCGTGGTCCGCAAGAGGATGAAGAACACCGGGCCGCCGACGAGCGCGGTGAAGATGCCGATGGGCAAATCCGCGTAGGGGATCGCGGTGCGGGAGACCAGATCGGCGACGGCCAGCAGCAACGAGCCGCCAAGTGCCGAGAGCGGCAGCAGCGAGCGGTGCGAGGGCCCGGTGAACAGACGCAGAGCGTGCGGAACGATCAGCCCCACGAACCCGATCATTCCCGCGTGGGCGACTGCAGCACTGGTCAGCAGCGCCACCGCGATGATCGACAGAACCCGGAGCCGGGGCACGTTGACCCCGCTGTGGGAGGCTGCGGAATCGCCCAAAGCCAACAGATCCAGCCGCCCGGCCAACAGCAGCACCGCAAGGGCTGCCGGTACGACGATCAAGGCGGTAGTGGCAACCGCCGACCAGCTGGCGCCGTTGAGTGAGCCCATTTGCCAGAAGATGACCTGTTCACGGCTGGAGGTGTCGGCAACAAAGACCAGGAACGAGATCACGGCCCCGGCGACGGCGTTCACGGCGATGCCGGTGAGCACCAGGGTGAGCACCGCCGAAGCTCCGGACCCGCGGGCCAACCAATACACCAGCAGCGTCACGGCTAACCCCGAGGCGAAGGCAGCCGCCGGGAGGATAAACGGTGACGCGCTGCCAACGCCCAGCACGATCACCGTGCAAGCGCCTACCGCGGCACCCGAGCCGATACCGATGACCCCGGGCTCTGCCAGCGGGTTGGCGAAGACACCCTGCATGAGTGCTCCGCCGAGGCCCAGAGCACAACCGATCAGCAGGCCCAGGACCAGGCGCGGGAAGCGCACGGTCCACAACGTGGCATCCAGCAGTGCCGATTCTTGGGTACCGGTGCCGGTGACCCCGTGCCAGAACCCGGTGAGTACCTCGCCCGGCGAGGCTGGAAACTGCCCGGATCCGGCCGACAGCACCGAGACCGCTAGCAACGCGGCCGACAGCGCGACTCCCGTGGCCCAGACACGTCCGCGGCGTGGGAATATCCGGTGGGCGGATGGGCTTGCCGACGGGGTCCGGACATCGGACAGGGTTTGTTGGCTCACTTGCTGCCCTGGGTGTAGACGGTCTTCGCCAGCGCCAGCAACGCGGCGGGGGTGTTGGGCCCGTAGGAGAGCAGCTGACCATCCGGTGCGTCGATGATCCGCCGGTGCTGCCCGGCCGCGGTGTTGGCCACTCCGGGGCGTTTGAACAATCCGTCGATGCCTCCGGTGGATTCCAATCCGTCGCTCATCATCAGGTACACCTGGGGGTCCAAGGCCGCCAAGGACTCCGCATTGGCGGGCCGGGATCCCTTCAGCCCGGCGTCAGCGGCCACATCGTGGAGCCCCAGCTCATGCAGGAGATCTTCGGCCCCGGTGCCCGGCCCCATAATGAAGAAAACCCCGGCGGTGCCGCGGACATAAAGCACCGCTGTACGCAGCGGGGACCTGGTGCCTGAGGACAGCCCGGCGATGGCCGTTCGGGTGCTGGCCAGCTCACCGGCAATCTGCTTGTTGAGTGCGACACCGGCTTCCGGCACGCCCAGGGCCAAGGCCACATCGGTGACCATCTGCGTAATGCCGGCCACGGAGCGGTCAGGGGTGAAGGACACAACAGGTATGCCTGCCGCGGCGATCTGCGCCAGAACTTCCGGGGGACCGATGGTGGAGTCGGCCAGCACCACATCCGGACGCATGGCCAGGATTGCCTCGGCATTCAGTTCATGGGCGCCGGCCGTGACCAGCGGCAGGTCCTTGAGCGAGGCTCCGGTGTTCGAGGCCGTTCGTCCGGCGAGCTTGTCGCCCAGGCCCAGACCAACCACGGTGTCGGCTAGCGTGCCATAGATATCCAGGGCGAGGATGCGATGGGCCGAGGGAATGGTCACGGACTTATTTTCGTAGTCAGTCACGGTTGTCGGCAACGTTTGAGTGAACGACTCCGAGAGCGGCACGATGTCCGGAACCAGCGGTGCCGTGGCCGGTCCGCGTAATGTCGAGGCGTCCACGGCCGGGGTCGATGACGAGGCTGAGCTTGTGGGGGAGGCCGCGACGGGTTCCGGCGCGGGCAGGGGCTCGGGCCCGGCGCTCGCTGTGCAGCCGGCCAGTGATAGGGCGCCGACGCACAAGAAGGCCAGAACGGTTCGACGATTCACTTGAAAACCTTTGGAGAAGTGGAATTGAACGGTGGTGGGTGGGGGCGCGCCCCCACCCACCACCCCGGGGTGCTGTCCTAGTGCGAGCGTATGAAGCGCGGGCGGCGCAACATCAGCAAGCTGGCGCCGGAGGCGAGCAACAGGACGCCGCCGACCGAGAGCACGATGGCCGATTCGGTGCCGGTGCTGGCAAGGGCGCCAGCTCCGGATGCCTGGCCGATTTCTGTTCCTGCGTAGATGCCGGTGCCGGCGCTGAGTAGCACCGAGGAGCATCCACTAGCCTTGCCTACTGGGAAGGAGAAACTGACAGGGTCAAGAGTCGCACCCGCGTTGTAGAACCCGGCGAAAGCGGCGGCTCCGGCTGCTGTCAACGTGGCAGGGGCTCCCGAAACCGAGACAGAGTTTGACGAAACCGATAGGCCGGAGAGATTCAGCGTGGCGAAGGCGACGTTACTGCGGTTGGTCTTTTTTCCGTTGGTGTCACTCGAGGCGACGTTCGCATACAACGTCCCGGTCGACGGGCCGCTTTGGACGATGCGGACCTTGGAGAGCTTCAGATCCAAGGTGCCCTCATGCCCGGTGAAGTGAATCGAACCGGGGAAGCCCACACTCCCGGTGCGCTTTGTCTTGTCAAAGATGCCCGAACCCGAGGTGAAGCCGAACCTCGAGCCCGAATAGGAAACAGAACCCAATGTCCATCCGCCCTTGGCGACACCGGAACGGATGTAGTTCCTGAAGGAGGACTTCAGCCCCCAGTCCAGGGTTGCACCGGAGATCTGGTTGGTCGTGCAGATTTCCTTGTAGACCGGCTTCTTGGACACGGTTGTTGGGCTTGCCGAGGAGCTGGGCGCAGGCTTGGTTGCCTGTGTGGTGGGCCCGGCCGTGGCACTGGTGTCGGTATCTGGTTTGCTGCCCGGTGTGGTTTGGGGTGCGGTGCCCGTCTGGGACTGACCGTAGGCGAGCTTAAGCTGGACGTTTTGTGAGGAGTCGTTCACGCCCTGGCCGTGGGCCTTGGAAGTGTAGAGCGCCAGCGCCGTCTTCGAAGGTGAGGGGACATCGATGGTGACGCTGAAACTGCCGTCGGCGTTCAGCCGTGCGGTGCGACCAATTGCGGTGGATCCTTCAGTGTTGGTGCGGGAGATATAGACGGTTGTTCCCTCAACGAGCTGCTCCGAGGCCTTGTAGAAATCGGGCAGGCCCGCAGGGCCCATGCCCAGGTAGATTCCCGGACCGGCGGTGGAGAAGCCAGAACCGGTGACGGTGATCTTGCCGCCCTTAGCCGGCACCTTGGACGTACTGAGTTTGGGGGACGTGACGACCTTTGTCGGTGCTTTGGTTGGCTTGGTGGTGGGTGCCTTAGTCGGTTCGGGAGTTGGTTCGGTGGTGGGTTCTTCGGACGGTGCTTTGGTTGGTTTGGTTGGCTTGGTGGGTGCCATGGTCGGTTCGTGAGTTGGTTCGGTGGTGGGTTCTTCGGTTGGTTCCGCGCTCGGCGCGGGTACGGATCCGACGGAAAGCTTGGCGTCGAGGCTGGAATCGCTCTTGCCCTGGTTGTGGGCCTTGGAGGTGAATACGGCCAGATCCTCGGTTCCCGCTGGAATAGTGAACGTGACGGTGAACGAGCCATCGGCCTTCATCGGGGCAGTGCCGCTGTCGGCTGTACGGCTGGGTGAAACCCAAATTACATCCGCACGGTCAATGTGTCCAGACTCGAAAGCGGCATAGAAACTACGCGCAGTAACTGGTCCGACACCGATGTAGATCCCCGGCTCCTCGGCGAGGTATCCGCTTCCCGAAATGGTGATCTTACCGCCAGCAGCCGGGATTTTGGTGGATACCAGCTTCGGGTCGGCAGCGGGTGTTGGCTCGGCGTAGGAAACCCTGGTTACGGTGTTCTGCGACGGATCGCTGAAGCCTTGGCCGTGTGCCTTGGAGGTATAGATGGCCAGCCCTGACTCCGGCTTCTTTGGCAGGCTGACGGTAACCGAGAAGCCACCATCGGTCATGGGCACGGTCTTGCCCATATCAGAATTCCCGACCTCCAGTCCGTCGCCAATGAAGTGTGTGAGGCCATCGATGAGGCTTCCGGCGCCAGCGTAGAACCCGGGCAGCCCCTGTGGTCCGATACCCAGATAGATACCTGGATCGCCATTGAATCCGGAACCCTTGATAGTGATCGAACCTCCACCGTCAGGTGCCTGGGTTACGGAAATAGTCGGGACAGGCGCCGCGCTGGCGGGCAAGGCTGTCAATCCGATCGAAGACAAGACTATGACGCCGGCGGCGGCGAGGAGCGCGCGCAATCGGTGCCGGACAGGGTGGTGCATGGTTGAAACCTCTTTCGGGTGGCAGGCAATACGGACGATGACCTGAAGTGCAACTCTAGTTAAGGTATGCCTAACCTCGACTATTGGCAAATGAGCATGGTGGCGTGTTCTTATTACCAAAAATATGGTTAGGTTGTGTTTCATGTACCGACGAAAGGTGGCATCAGATGCCCGGCGAACACGAACAGACTTTTGCCACCCGGCTACGCGAAGTGACTCAGAAGGACCATAGCGAGGCGGAAACCAGTGAATTCATCACCACCCTGATGGCCGGGTCTAGGACCTCACGGGACTATGTGCTGTTGCTGTCGCAATATACGTACTTATATGCCGCGCTGGAATCCGAGGTCCGCGCACTGTCGGCCGACCCGGAACTTTCACCAATTTTTGACCTGCGACTGGAACGCGCCTCGCACCTGCACCATGACCTCGATTTGTTGCTTCCGGCCCACGGTTTCACCGACGTCCCCGCCCCGGTGGAAGCGACCGTCGACTATGTCCGGCACATCCGCTACGCAGCGCAGGAGCCTGCGCGACTGGTTGCCCACCACTATCTGCGTTATCTCGGGGATCTTTCCGGTGGCCAGATCATTGGCAGCCTCGTGGGGCGGCATTACGGCGTCGCTCAGGAGGCGCTCACCATGTGGCGTTTCGAGGGGATCGACAAGCGCAAGACATACAAGGACGAATACCGCGCAAGGCTCAATGACTACGCGGTGACACCCGAGCGGGCCGAGGCCCTGCTTGAAGAAGCGGCGAAGGGATTCACGCTTAACAAGGCGCTGTTTAGGGATTTGCTCACCCAATCACAGCTGTCGACGTTGCTGTCGGCGTAGCAGCCGCCGGCGGACTCCAATTCCGTCGGCGGGAAGACGGGTCCGCGGGTTTTGGTAACTCCTCGCGGACCCTTCTTCCGTTAACTCGCGGCGTCCGAAGCCCAGAGATGGACCATGGCGTAAGACCTGTACGGTGCCCACGATCTTGCCAGCGCCGCAGCTTCGCGTTCACTAATCCGTTCCAGGGCCCGACGGGCGACCAGATCCCCTGGCACGAAGGCATCTGGATCGCTGCGGCCACGCATCTGCAGGTAGTCAGCGGTCCAAGGCCCGACCCCGCGCAACGCCAGCAGTTCATCGCGATCCAACGGAATGCCAGAGGTGCCGGTGAAATTCTTGGCAGCAAATTTTTCTGCCATGAGAAACAGGGTGGCGGCGCGACTATTGGTCAAGCCAATGGTTTCGCGCAGGGTGCCGACGCCGAGGGCAACCACTGCCCCGGGTGTCGGGAATATACGCAAGCCACCGGGGCCGTCGGTGCCGTAGGCGTCAACGAAGCGCCCACCAAAGGTCCTGCCGGCGGCCAAAGAGACCTGCTGGCCCAAGATGGTCGTGGCAGCGGCCTCGAATCCATTGAGATAGCCGACCAGACGCAACCATGGACGTGTCCTAATCAAAGGGCCAAGCCGTACGTCCAAGTCGAAATGGGCCTGGATGCCGGCGAGATCGGAATCCAAATCCAACCATGCACGCACCGCTGCTTCCAACTGGTCGATATCGGATGCGGCGGCCTCCAAACAAGACAGCTGCACGCCATCCGAGGCAAACTCCAACTCCACGGCCTTCGGTCCGGATTCGACGGAGATCACCCGGGTATGCCGAAGTGCGGCGGACTCGTGGATATCGAGGGTGGGGATCGAGTGGATACCCAGCGTGCGCATCATGTGCTCGGGGTCCAAGGATCCATTGGGCTTCAGGAAGCGGGGCCTCATGCGGGCCAGATCCCCGAGGTGCCGCGGCGATGCGAGTCCAGAAGGTGGGTGTCCACAATGCCCAGTGCTTCCATGAGCGCAAACATGGTGGTCGGTCCCACGAAGGCGAAGCCGCGCTTCTTCAGCGCCTTGGACATGGCCGTTGATTCCGGGCTCATGGTGGGGATGTCCTCGAAGATTTGCGGTGCCGGGGTGGACGCAGGGCGAAACGACCAGATGAACTCGGCCAGCCCGCCGTCCTCGCGCAGGGCAACGGTGGCCTTGGCATTCTTGATGGTCGCAAGGATCTTGGCGCGGTTGCGGATGATCCCCGCATTGCCCAGAAGTTCTTCGACTTTTGCCTCGCCGAAGCGCTCGATGACCTCGGGGTCGAAGCCAGCGAAGGCCTCGCGGAAGTTTTCGCGCTTGCGCAGGATCGTGGCCCAGGAAAGGCCGGCTTGGAAGGCCTCCAGGCTCAGGCGTTCGAAGACCCCATGCTCATCGCGGACCGGCATGCCCCACTCGGTGTCGTAATAGTTGCGCAGCATCGGATCGGTGGCCGCCCAGAGCGGGCGGGCCAGGTTGTCTTCGCCAAGAATTATTCCGGTGCCCATAGTGCAATCCTGCCACGGGTGAGATGCATTTGAGTTATCGTCAGAATTCGCTATCATCGTAATATGACGATGATAAATCGGGTTGACCGCGAGCGGCACGACGCCGTCGAAGGCCATGGGGCCGCTGCGGCGCTTTTTCACGGGCTTGCGGACCCCACACGGCTGATGATCCTGGCGCACCTGCGCACCGGGGAACACAAGGTCAAGGATCTCACCGAACACCTGGGGCTGGCCCAAAGCACCGTCAGCGCCCACCTGTCCTGTCTGCGGGACTGCGGACTGGTGACCTCCCGCGCGCAGGGGCGCGCCAGCATGTATTCGTTGGCAAACCCTCGATTGTTGCTCGCCCTGCTCGGGGATGCAAACCACTACATCGGCATCAGCGACGAGCACGAACTGGACACCCACGACTTCACCGAGGTCCACGGACCGGGTCGCGCGCAGCACGTGGTCCGCCCATGAGCCACGATCACGACCACGGTTCGGCGACGACCAACAGAAAGAAGCTGGCCTGGGCCTTCGGCATCACCGTTACGATCCTGGTGGCCGAAGTCATTGGTGCGTTCCTCACCAACTCCTTGGCCTTGTTGGTTGATGCGGCGCACATGCTCACCGACTCCACCGGCCTGCTGTTGGCGCTCACCGCTGCCACCTTGATCATGCGCAAGCCCACGTCCAAGCGCACCTGGGGATTCCGCCGGGCAGAAGTCCTCTCGGCCACCCTGCAGTCCACGCTGTTGCTCGGGGTGGGCATCTATGCGCTCGTCGATGGCATTCGCCGGCTCTTCGAACCGACGGAAATTGCCGGGAGTGGGCTGCTGATATTCGGCATCATCGGCCTGCTGGGAAATGTCGCCTCCATGGCCATCCTGGCCTCGGGCAGGGACGACAACCTGAACATGCGCGCAGCGTTCCTCGAGGTCGTCAACGACGCCCTGGGTTCGGTGGCCGTGATTATCTCGGCCATCGTCATTTCCACCACGGGGTGGATGCGCGCAGACTCACTTGCCGCAATGCTCATCGCGATCCTGATCATTCCACGGGCCTTGAAGCTGCTGGGGGAGACCACCCATATCCTGCTGGAGTCCACGCCCAAGGGCCTTGACCTCGAAGAGGTACGCGCCCACTTGGTCGCGCACCCGCAGGTGCTTGCTATCCACGATCTGCATGCCAGCCAGATCGCCACGAATCTGCCGATCCTCTCCGCGCATGTGGTGGTGGAGGATGAAGCGTTCCACACCGGGGCAGCGGCCACACTGCTCGGTGAACTGCAGTCCTGCGTGGCCGAGCACTTCGTGGTGAGCATCGAACACTCCACCTTCCAGATCGAGTCATCCAGCCACCAGGCACCGGAGCACGAAGGGCACGACTGACAAGCGTGGTGCCGTAAGCAAATCATGCCCGTGGTGCAGTCGAAAGGACTGCCCCACGGGTTTCTTGTCTTGTGGCGGAAGTTGCTCCAGCAAACCCGCGTTTGAAGCGGCTTGGAGTGCGAGTATCGTCCAGGTTGCGGAGCTATCTCAGTCTTTTGATGACGCTTTTGTGCCATGGATAACATTTGAAAACGAATGTAATGTTCCTTCAATCCAGCCTACCTCCGGTGTGCTCGACAGGCACTTTGGTGCGAGTTTGGTGAAAACGTTCGATTTTCAGGAGAATTTCGCGCACAAAGTCGGGTTTTCCGATGGTCGCGTAGTTCAATGCTGGCGCCGACAAGAGTACGTTCGTAAACCCTTGTCTTATAAATCATTCACTGTTACAGTTTTTCGAGAGCGCACGTGACGAGCATCACGAGGTCCTGTGGCTCTGATCTCTCGATCCCTCACCGCAACCCAGCAAGGAGTCGTCGTGTTCGTAGAGTCACGTGAAGCACCCGAGGCCAAGACCCAAGATCTTGATGAGGATGCGGCGCATCTGGCGTCGCTCGGTTACAAGTATGAAGCTCAGTTCAAGCGTGAAATGACGTTCTGGGGAAACGTCTCGCTGGGATTCACCTATCTCTCGCCCGTCGTAGGGATTTATTCCCTGTTCGCAATTGCCTTGGGCACCGCCGGGCCACCGATGATCTGGTCATTGGTCATTGTTGGCGCCGGACAGCTCTTTGTCGCAATGATCTTTGGTGAAGTGGTGTCGAACTATCCTGTTGCAGGAGGCGTCTACCCATGGTCAAGACGACTGTGGGGCCGCAAATGGGGCTGGATGAATGGTTGGGTTTACCTCGCCGCGCTACTGACCACCATCGCCTCCGTTGCCTACGGCGCAGGCCCGTACCTCGCAGCATTCCTCGGCCTGGAAAGCAGCGTCAACGCAACAATTCTGGCAGCGCTGGTGATCATCGCTCTAGCAACTTGCCTGAACCTTCTTGGCACCGGAGTACTGAACAAGGTCGCCATGCTCGGCCTGATCGCGGAACTCGGCGGTGCCATCGTGGTGGGCCTCTGGCTGATCATTGGCCACCGCAACCACGACCTGTCAGTACTCTTCGACTCTTTCGGCGCCGGTGAAGGATCCGACTACTTCGTGGCATTCGCCGCTGCCGGACTCATCGGAATTTTCCAGTACTACGGATTCGAAGCATGCGGCGACGTTGCCGAGGAAGTCCCCAATCCCGGCAGCACCATCCCCAAAGCAATGCGCATGACCATCTACATCGGGGGAGCCGCAGCAATGTTCGTCTGCCTCTCTCTGATCCTCGCAGTCCCCGATTTCGGCGCCGTGATTTCGGGCGCTGACTCCGACCCGCTCGTTGGCGTACTGATGGCTGCCTTCGGCCCGGTCGGATACAAAGTCGTCCTCGGAGTCGTCCTGATTTCATTTGTCTCCTGCGTCTTGAGCCTGCAGGCCGCCGCAAGCCGCCTGACCTATTCAATGGCCCGCGACGGTATTCTGCCGTTCAGCGGATTGCTCGCACGATTCAGTCAGAAACGCCACGTACCGCCGTATGCGCTGCTGATCGCCGGCATATTTCCCGCGCTCGTTGTAATCGGTTCCAAGATTTCTGAAGACGCGCTGGTCGCCATCATCTCCTTCGCCGCTATGGGCATGTACCTGGGCTTCCAGATGGTCGTATTAGCATCCCTGCGTGCCCGGCTCAAGGGCTGGAAGCCAGCCGGCAAGTACCAACTCGGACGCTGGGGCATTCCCGTGAACGTGATGGCCATGCTCTGGGGCGTACTGGGCATGATCAATATGGCCTGGCCGCGCACACCGGAAGCCGGCTGGTTCGCCAACTACATCGTCTTGATTTCCTCGATCGTCGTGCTGGGCATCGGTCTTTTGTATCTGGTCCTTCGCAAGCCACATCTCAAGGGCGATGCCCCGGCCGCGGACGCCATCAAGGGACAGCCATCCACCACCGGCAATTAGAACTTCGCATCAATTGAAAACGGCCAGCCGGACCGATCGGTCAAGGCCAACAACACAAAACGAGAGGATCGCATCATGAGTGTCGACATCGTCCCGAACCAGTTTGCCGTACCCTACCTGGACATTTCCGATCCGAGCTTCGCCATGCAATCGGAGGAGCTGCGCAACGCTCGAGAAGCCAGCTGGTACGCAAGAACCAATTACGGCATCGCCGTGCTGCGCTATGAAGAAGTGAGCAAACTGCTGAAGAGCCCCAAGCTCATCCAAGGCAGCGCCAAGTGGCCGGCACACAACGGCGTGCATGGCGGGTTGTTTTTCGACTGGTGGACCAAGAACCTGCTCGTGTTGGAGGGCGAGGACCACCACCGGATCCGGCGGCTGCTCAACCCGGCATTCTCCCCACGACTAATCAAGGACCTCGTCCCGCGTTTCCAAGAGCTGGCAAACGAACTGATCGACGACTTTATCGAAAAGGGAGAATGCGAATTCATCGGCGACTTTGCCGAGCCGTACGCCACTCGCGTGCTGACCATCCTGTTGGGCATCGACGAAAGCGAATGGCCCACCATCGCCCGGTTGGCCTCCACCATCGGACTGGCCCTGGGTGTCACCTTCAAGCAGGACCTGGACAAAGTCGACGCGGCAGTGGCCGAGCTCTACGCCTACGCGGAGGACCTTATCAAGGACCGCCAAGCGAACCCGGGCGAGGACTTCGTCTCTCGACTGGTGCTGGCGAGCAGGGACGGCGACAAGCTCAACGACGAGGAGCTCCGCAATGCACTGGTACTGCTGATCTTCGGCGGCATGGACACCACCCGCAACCAGCTGGGCCTAGCCATGCAGTCGTTCATGCGCAACCCGGATCAGTGGGAACTGCTGGCAGAACGCCCCGAGCTCGGACCTAAGGCCGTCGAAGAGGTCATGCGCACCAACCCGACCGTCACATGGGTGACCCGCGAGGCCGTCGAGGACTTCACCTACCAGGGACTCGAGATCGCCGCGGGCACCACTGTGCACCTGTTCACCCAGGCCTCCGGCACCGACCCGCTCGCGTTCCCCAACCCCGAACTGGATCTGTTGGGAGAGCACCCGGTCCATTACGGGTTTGGTGGCGGAGTCCACCACTGCCTGGGCCACTTCGTGGCCCGCGCCGACATGAGCGAGGCCCTGCCGCTTCTGGCCAACCGCCTTGCAAATCCACACCTGACTGGCGGGGACGAATGGCTCCCCGACTCGGGCAACACCGGCCCCATCCGGTTGCCCATTGGATTCACCCAACGCGGCTAAGCCCCGCCCAACGCCTTACGTCACCACCAGCACCACAGAAACGAGTACTTCCATGGCACAGATCACCGTCGACCGCACGCTTTGCGACAACCATGGCCAATGCGCCATTGCGGCTCCAAAGGTCTTTTCGATGAACGATGAGGGGATCCTTGAATACGCGGAAACTTTCGACGACGCGCTGCTAGACGAGGTCGAGGAAGCCATCGATGTATGCCCGGTCCAAGCCATATTCCTGAAGGACTAGCCGTGGTCCAGCGGATCATCGTCGCAGGCGCCTCGCTCGGAGGACTGCGCGCAGCGGAACAGTTGCGGGTAGCCGGCTGGACAGGAGAAATTCTGGTGATTGGCGAGGAAGAGCACCCGCCTTACAACCGGCCACCGCTATCCAAGGACGTCCTGGCGGCCCCCGGCACCCCGGAGGAAGCCCTGGCCAAACTGGCCTTCCGTCCTCGGCGCAGCGCCACCGGAATCCAGTGGCGGTTGGGAACCCGGATCACCGCGTCCAACCTCGCGGCACGCACCATCACCCTTGATGGCGGGGAGGTTCTCGGCTTTGACGGATTGGTCATTGCGACAGGCCTGCGTCCTGCACGGGTGGCGGCACCTGGCCCGCAGGCCGGGCGCCACTTGCTGCGCAGCATCGACGATGCGTTGGCCCTGCACGAAGCACTGCGGCCGGGAACCCGGGTGGGCGTCATCGGCTCGGGGTTCATCGGATGCGAAAGTGCAGCCACCGCAGCATTGCTGGGATGCTCGGTGACGCTGGTGGAAGGGCGTACGGGCCCCATGGAACGCCCGCTGGGCCGTGCGCTCTCCGCCGGAGTACGGGACATGCTCACGCAACGCGGTGTGGACTGCCGACAAGCAGTGTCCGTGGTCGCCTACCGGGGCGCCGAATCCTGCACCGGTGTGGAGCTTTCCGACGGCGGTGTGATCGACGTCGATGTCGTCGTCGAAGCCGTCGGCTCCCGTGCCAACGTCGAATGGTTGCAGGGCAACGGACTTGACCTTGTCGACGGAGTGGAATGCGACAGCCACTTACGGGTCCTAGGAGAAGACGGGCAACCGGTTCCCGGCCTCGTCGCGGTCGGAGACATTGCGAGGTACCCGGACGATCGCAACGGGCTCCCCGCCCGGCGCGTGGAACATTGGGCGACCCCCACCGACACCGCCAAGATCGCTGCCCCCGCATTGGTCGCCGGGCTCGTCGGGCGGCCTCCTGCAGAGGCCACCGCTCCGCTCCCGTCATTCTGGACCGACATCTTCGGGACCCGGATCAACGGCGTCGGTTCACCTGCCTCAGCCGAGGAAACCCGGATTCTGGAAGGCGACCCGGGCCGGCTCCACGCAGGAGTGGCAGTGGGCTACTACCGCGGCGACACCCTCATCGGCGTCGTCGATGCTGGCCTTCCGGCATCGAAGCATCTCCATTACCGCCAGCTGGTGCTCGACGCCGGCGCGCTTGTCACCATCTAAGACTTCCAACAGAAAAGAGTTGAGTTCCATGACCTTGCAAGCAATCCGCACCGAAACTAACGCCATGATGGACCGCGAAGCCTTCTTCCGTCACCAGGCCAGCAACCTCGAGCCTCAGGTCGTCAAGGACCTAGCGGCGAAGATCGAGGCTGCCGGAGTCGAGTACATCTACTACGCGCTGCCAACCATCGGCTCGCGAGTCGTGGCCAAGATGGTTCCCGCCAACCACTTTCGCCGCAACCTGGAAAAGGGCATCTGCTTCCACCGCACGGCGCTCTCCGACCTGCAGAACGACCGCCATGGAAACCTGATCGGCGGAGGCATAGAGGCCCGCGAGTTCTGGGCCCTCCCGGAGCCGGACTCCTTCGTTGTCCTGCCTTGGGACACCTCGGTGGCCCGGATCTTCTGCACCGCCTACGAGCCCCCGCACCTGCCGGATGTCGGCGGCCGCCCGCTGGCCATCGACACGCGCTCTCTGCTGGCCCGCACTCACGCCGCGTTCACCGAACGTACCGGGTTCGAAGTGCGCTCAGGCACCGAGCCCGAAATGACATGGGAAGGACCCGGTCTCGAGGTCGTCAAGCGTCCCGGCTCCAGCCCTGCCTACCAGGTGGAGAACCTCGAGCGCATGCGCCCGATCTACAAGAAGCTCGTCACCTACTCCAAGGCCATGGGCCTGGACATGATCGAGGGCGACTACGAAGACGACGGTCAGCTCGAACTGAACTGGATGTACGACCGTGTGGAAAACACCGCCGACCGGTTGGTTACCTACCGACAGATTTGCAAGCAGGTCGCTCGCGAGTTCGGGGTCACGGCCTCGTTCATGCCCAAGCCCTACAACGGCCAGATGGGCAACGGCTGCCACCACAACCTCAGCCTCTGGGACGGGGACACCAACGTCATCGAGGACGCCGATCGCGTGGAACTACACGTCTCGGAAACCGCTAGGCACGCCATTGGCGGCATGCTAGCCCACGCCCAAGGATCCATGGCCGTGATGGCCTCGACAGTGAACTCATACAAGCGCTTTTGGGACGCGGGTCAGTTCGCGCCTTCAACCGCCAACTGGGGCCTTGACTCGCGCGGCTGCCTGATTCGAATCTCCGCCAACGGGCGGATGGAATACCGGGTGCCTGACGCCGCGGTAAATCCCTACTTGTCCCACACTCTGCTCATCGCCTCAATGGAGGACGGAATCAACCGGAAGCTCGAGCCCGGCGCACCTGACGAGGGGTGCGATAGCGCACCCGCACTCGGGGCGCAACTTCCGCTGACCCTCGGCGACGCCATCGGGGCGTTCGTCTCGGACACCTACCTGACCTCGCAGCTTCCCGCGGACCTGGTGTCCATCTACACCAAGCTCAAGGAAGAGGAGTGGGCCCGCTACTGTGGCTCAATCACCGAATGGGACCGCGAAATGTACTGGGAGACGATGCCGTAATGACAACGCTGAAGCTGGCCTGCATCGATGCCGATGCGCCACCGCTCTTCTCGCTGCTTGACGACGATGGCCAACGCACCGGCTTCGAACCGGCCGCCGCTGAGCTTGTGGCAGCACGCATGGGCCGCACGATCGAATGGGTCGTCATGGGTTGGGACGAGATGCTGCCCGCAGTGCGAGACCGCCGGGTGGATGCTGTCTGGTGCGGTCAAGGCATCATTCCCGAGCGCCAAAAGATTGTGGATTTCACCCGCCCGTATGCAGTCTTCGACGAAACGGTCCTGGTCCGCAAGGGGGATCCTGCACGCACCCCGGCCGACATGGTCGGATACCGGGTAGCCGCCATCGAGGGCAGCGCCAATATGGCCCTGGCCCGAACTTTCGACGGTGCGGTCATCGTCCCTTTCAAAGGGGACACTGTCTACGAAGACATGCTCGCGGCCGTCGCAGACTCGAGCGTTGACGCCATGGTCGACGACGACGTGGTGCTGGTGCCTCTGGGAGCGGACCCGCGCTATGACTTGGCCTTCACCGTGGCCACGCGCAACCCATGGGGGATCGGGGTTGCCAAGGACAATCCGAACCTGCGCGAGGAATTCAACGCTGCGCTGGGGGACGTGATCGCTGACGGCAGCCTGCGCGAGGTCTGGACTACGTGGATGCCCGGGCTTACCTTCCCGATGGATCACAGGGCAAAGGCAGCCCTAGGCATGCTGGCATGAGTAGCGGGGCAACGGAGGGCCGACGCCCGTTGATCGGTGTCCCTGGCATGTGGTCGGGAAAGGTCCAGGGGATGCGCTTTGCCGGGACCGCCGTTGCCGTGGAAGTCCTGCGGTCGATCGACAGGGCAGGAGGAGAGCCCGTAGCCCTGTTCCCGGGGAGCCATGGATCGGGGGTCGAACAGGTTTCGCGGCTTGACGGTGTGGTCATTCCCGGCGGTGCCGACATCGATCCACGCCGCTATGGAAGCGAACCCGACGAGCACTACTGGCCGGCAGACTTTGCGGGGCAGGACGATTACGAGGCAGGGATCCTTCGGGCCTGCCTGGATACGGGAACCCCGACATTGGCGATTTGCCGGGGCTTGCAACTGCTCAACGTTGTTCACGGTGGAACGTTGGTGGGGCATCTGGCATCCGGCACGGTCGAACACCGCGGTGCCGAACATCCTGTGGTCTGTGAACCGGGCACGCTCCTTGCCTCGGTGTTAGGGGTTACCCCCGTGAATACATCCTCGTACCATCATCAAGCAGTGGACTTGGTCGGTGAAGGGCTGAAGGTTTCCGCAATGGCCTCTGATGGGGTCATCGAGGGACTCGAGGTTGAGGGTGCCCCCCTGCTGGCCGTCCAATGGCATCCCGAGGATCTGGCAGCGACCTCATCGACCGACCATGCACTGTTCGCCTGGGTGGTCGAAGCATCCCGGACCCGCAGGAACGAAGTCTTCGCAACCGATCGAACGAAAACATTGGAGGCCGTAAACCCATGAACACGGAGATACCCGGAGACTTGATGCTGGGACTGGAAGAGATCATCCCGGAGGGTTTTGAGTCGCTTTCCCCCGAAGCACCATTGGTTGCGGTGGTGGTCTCGCTGACGTTCCCCGGCATGACCGGCGAAAGTTACGAGATCATGCGTGACTTCACACGCAGTGCCTTCGACCAACTCCTGGAAAACGGTGCGAGGGCCATCTTGATCGACAGCTCAGCGGCAAGCCCGCACTCGGCCATTGCTGCTGGGGAAGCCGATGCCGTGCTCTTCCTCGGCGGTGGGGACGTGGACGGGGCACTGTACGGGCTCCGGGGTCCCATCCCCAAGGCCTACGGCGTGGATCGCAAAGCCGATGAGTTCTGCATCGACATGATCCATCGAACCCTTGGGAAGGACCAACCGCTGCTTGCAATATGCCGGGGATCCCAACTTTTCAATGTTGCGCTCGGGGGAACCCTGGTGCCGGACATCGTTCCATCGGCCCTGCACCAAGGGCAGGCTGGGCAGCCGATGTTCCTCGACGAATCGGTGACTCTGGCCGGAGGCAGCAAGATCAGGGCCATCTTGGGAAGTGAACGGGTCACCGTACGCTCAGGACACCATCAGGCCGTGGACAAAGTGGCTCCGGGGCTTGTAGTCAGCGCAGTGGCTGATGACGGGATCATCGAAGGCGTCGAACATCCGGGGTACACCTGGGCTGTAGCGGTGCAATGGCATCCGGAAGACCGCGATGGATCCGACGAGGACCGTCGGGCTATCTTCGGTGCCCTCGTTGCGCAAGCCGTTCTTCGGCGCCGGCAGCTGGCCCGGCACATGTAGACCGCTTCCTTCGGATGGCTGGTCGATGAACAATCGACCAGCCATCCCACTACGCCGGGACCAACATGGAGAAGCCCAGGTGCGTTACGTCCATGGGAACTATGTCGCTTCCGTCGGGAACGATTTTGATTCTCTCTCCAACAAGGTACGCGCCCGAATTGCCGATGATGACCCGGTTGCTGGCGTTCAATAGCGCCGCGTCCCCGGGAATCGAACGCATCATCGGCAGAAAAATATCCTCCAGGACCCGCACCGTGACGTCGTAGCCCGCCACACCCGCAAATTCTCCGTGGATATAGAACGGAGCTGTGTGGGTGAGGATGTATTCGTCCGAACCCAGGTAATCGACATACGGACCCCAAATAGTCTCCTCGCCGGTTCGTTCAGCGGTGGTGAAAAAGGGAAGCCGTTCGTAGTCGTAGAACCGTTCGCCGTCCGGGTCAAGGTCAAACTGCAACTTCTCGGCTCCCTGTGACCCCGGCGACCACCATTCGAGCAGGCCGTGGCCTTCACCGATGCGTGCAGAGGCGAATGTTGCTCCGGAACCCACTGTGAACGGGTGATCCTTTAGGAACTCGCAGGCAAGGAGCTTTAAACGGGCGAGATCGTTTTTTCCAACGGGTGCACCGGCAGCCTGACCGAGCGTGAAAAGATCGCTGACCGCGGAAGCCAACGCATAGGTGTCCGCCGATGCATCATTGAACCATTTCGCGATGGACCTCAAGGCCACAACTGCCGGTTGGGAGGGGCTCATACGGTCTCCTTTGTTTCGGTCGAGTAGCTAAGTGCCAGCTTCGTGTCGATGAGATGGTGCGTATTGCGCCGGATATGCTCAATCACCAGTTGTTGACCTTGCTGGCTACGGTTCTCTGCGATAGCCCGCACCAAGGCAAGATGTTCCGCGGTGGCCCGTTCTGAGTCAAAGTTGCCCGCCAACGGCGACCACAAGACTTCAACCGTTTCGGCCTGCAAACGAATCTCTGCGTTGGCCAACCGAGTCGATTGCGCTGTCACCGCCAGTTCTATATGAAAGCGGCTGTCGGCACGAGCCTTCGACTGCGCGTCGGCTGCCAGCACCAATGCGCGAGCCATGTCCTGCAACCTTTCCAATTCATGAGACTCGGCCCGGTCGCACGCCAACCGAACAGTGGCAGCGGCAACGGCTGACTGTTCGTCGCCCAGATCCCTGATCTCGGCAATCGACGTGGACATCAGCCAAGCCCGCATGGCTTCCAGCTGGAATTGTGGTTGTTTCAGGATGAACGTTCCACCATTGCGACCACGTCTCGTTTCCACGATCCCGTGCTCGCGCAAGACGGCTAGGGCATCTCGAAGAGTCGCAACGGCAACCCCGAACATCTCGGACATCTCGAGTTCGTTGGGCAGGCGTTCTCCGACGCGCAACATGCCGAGTGTAATCGCCTTGGAGATGCGATTGACAATGGCGTCGGAGCGCTCCAGCTCGGGCAAGGAGCGATAGATCTGCGACTGGAAGGACATGTTCAAAGCCAAACCGGATACTCCAAGCCAAACATTCGGGAATTCTGCTCAGTCTACCGGCAAAATTGGGCTTGACATTGGGGAACGAGCGCATATTGAGTAGCCCGTGGGGCCACGCTCCGTTACCGGCGGTTCAAGATGGTTGGAAAATCGTACGCAGCGTTGAGGCACTACCATCCGTTGCATTGCCCGGAGACTGTGGGTCTGCCGCATCGTATTTCAACGTGAATCGGTGGGGGACGACTACGGTATCTTGGGTACCGGCTCCGCCTATCCGAGGCCCCGTGGCCGGCCAGCGACGGACCAAATCTTCGTGTTTCGGTAGGCTACCTGAAAAGCCGAGGCCCGTACCCAAAATATTCGTCTCGCGTCAATAGCGGAGAGGTGAGCATCGAACACTCCACCTTCCAGATCGAGTCATCCAGCCACCAAGCTCCGGAGCACGAAGGGCACGACTGAATACCCGGTGGTTCTTCGGTATATGGCGTGGTCGATGACCCCGCAAGCAGGGCGCAGCTGCGGCTCTTCGTCGGGGTCTTGGCCCAGCAGGTGAAGAACCCGGTGGACATGGACCGCGTCGTGCTACCGCTGGAGCAATGCTGCGGGGGCGACGGCGATGGCCGGGGTGCGCCGGCTTCTGGCCACGGACAACAGTGCCCACCCGGCCACGGCCGCAAGGAATCCGCCGGTGGTGTTGGTGATGATGTCGGTGATATCGGAAGCCCGATTATTGCGTAGCAGCAGCTGGGTCGTTTCGACGCACAGGGAGATCCCCAGCACCAAGGCGGTTGATTTGAGTACCGAGTAGCGACGCCAAGCAAAAGCCAACATCAACGTCAACGGGGCAAAAAGTCCGAGGTTGGCCAGCATCTCCACGCCCAGGGCGCGTTCACGGTGCGCCATGAACGGAATCCAGTTGAAGGTGCCCGAGGGGATCGAAGGATCCGGCTGCGGGGCAGAGGGTAGAACCGCAACGGCCAGCCCCAGCGCCCACACCGGGATAACCACCGCCAAGATCCGCCGGATGGCACGGTGATGGCCCTTCGAATCGAAGTACAGCAACAGCGCCAGCACGGCGCAGCTGGCGGCAAGACCCATGATGATGAGCAGCGTAACGGTGGGAACGGCAAAATAAAGCATGATGTAGGCGATCGTATCCACCCTGCCTGTGAAGGTCCTGTCTCATACCCGAGTATGAGCCGAAGGTGGGTATAAAGGGGCCCTGCGGATGATCCAGAACCATACGGCAGCAACATAACGTTGAACTATGACCATTACTGCACCACACACCAGCACCGACATAGCTGTCCACGCCACGAACCTGAGCAAGATCTACGGGGCAGGAACCACCCGTGTCGAGGCCCTGCGCGGCGTCGAGGTTTCCTTCGCCCGCGGCAAATTCACCGCCATTATGGGCCCCTCGGGCTCGGGCAAATCAACGCTCATGCACTGCCTGGCCGGTCTCGACGATGCAAGCGGCGGATCGATCTACATCGGCGGGACCGACATCTCGAAGTTGAATGACGATGCGCTGACCAAGATGCGTCGCGAAAAGGTCGGATTCGTTTTTCAGTCCTTCAACCTCGTTCCCACGCTCACCGCCGAGGCAAACATCCTGCTTCCCCTGGCTCTGGCCGGTAAGAAGCACGATGCGGCTTGGCTAGAAACCATTGTGGCAACGCTGGGCCTGAAGGACCGCTTGACCCACAAGCCCCACGAGCTTTCCGGTGGCCAGCAGCAACGTGTCGCCGTGGCCCGCGCCCTGCTCACCCGCCCCGAGGTGGTCTTCGGTGACGAGCCCACCGGCAACCTTGACTCGCGCACCGGTGCCGAGGTCCTCTCGCTGCTGCGCTCCTCCACCCGCGAAATGGGCCAAACCATCATCATGGTCACCCACGATGCCATCGCCGCATCCTACGCGGATACCGTGTTGTTGATGAAGGACGGCGAGCTGGTCGGCCAGCTCGAGGATCCGACCGTCGAGTCCGTCACCCAGGCTCTTTCCGGGTTGGGTGTATAACTCCGTGCTGCAACTTGCCCTAGCAAACCTCAAAACGTATTCACGGCGGTTCATTGCCGTGACCTTGGCGGTCATGATCGGTACCGCTTTTCTGGGCGCGACGCTCATGGTCAACGCGTCGGCCACTGAATCACTGAAAAACAGCATCGGTTCTTCCTACGCCAACTCCGACTTGGTCATCCACGGGGACTATAGCGCGGCCTACGACAACCTCGACGCCGCTGACACCGACGGGGAACCCGATCCTGTCGGTTACCAACTTGGTGCCAAGGCACTGAAGGCCGTTGAAGGCACAGCAGGTGTTTCGGCCGCACACGGTGCCGCAGGAACCAGCGTCAGCGTTCATGCCGGAAGCAAGGACTACTTCGCCTCGGTCAGTACCGTTGCCAAGGATCCCCGTCTGACCAGCACCGTCCTGGAATCTGGCGCCCTGCCCAGCAGCAGCGACCAAGTGGCCGTCGACGCCACCTACGCCGGTGAATACAACATCTCCCGCGGAGACGTCCTGGACGTGGCGAGCGCGACCGAGGACGGCAAGGAAATCAGCAAGCAGGTCAAGGTCACCGGCATCACCGAAGCCTCCAACGATCCGCTGACCGGCGCGAACATGTCTCTGACCGTCAGCCAGTCCCTGCTCGAGGCCTTGTCCGGCCCCGGGGAAACCACCTACCAGAGCATTGCCTTGCTCAGTGTCGGTTCGGTGGATCTGGACACCCTGAAAACTTCCATCACCTCGGCGCTGGCCAGTGAGGGAATCGAATACACCACGGTGCTGACCCCCGACGAGCAAATCGTCAAGGACGTCGCAAACTTCTCCGGCGGCAACGACCAGCTGACCATCGTGCTGCTGGTCTTCGCCCTGATCGCCCTGGTCGTCACCGGGCTGGTGGTCATGAACACCTTCGCCGTGCTCATCGCCCAGCGCACCCGCGAACTGGCCCTCATGCGCACCCTCGGTGCCTTGCGCTCCCAGATCCGCTCCTCGGTGCTCATTGAGGCGCTGCTGGTCGGGCTGCTGGCCTCGGCTGCCGGCGTGCTGCTGGCCACCGGAATCATGGCTGGGCTGATCGCGATCCTGGGTGCCACCGTTCCCTCGATGTCCTTTGCCATCCTGGCGGTACCGGTACAAGCCATCGTCGTACCGATCCTGGCCGGCACACTGATCACCCTGGTGGCCGCCTGGGTACCTGCCGGCAAGGCCATGTCAGTCTCCCCGCTGGCCGCCCTGCGCCCGGCCGACGACGTGGCGATGGGCAACAAGGCCGGCAAGGTACGCATCGTCTGTGGACTGTTGCTGCTGTTCGCCGGGGCCGCGGCCCTGGCCTACGGCGCCATCGAAGGGGACATCCTCATCGCCTTCGGCGGCGGGATGCTTTCCTTCCCCGGCATCCTGATGCTCGGCTCGCTCTTCCTGCCCAAGACCGTCTCGGCGATCGGCAACCTGACCTCCGGGGGCACCGTCCCGGGCAAGTTGGCCAGCCTCAACGCAGTGCGCAACCCCGGCCGCACCACCGCCACCGCCACCGCGCTGCTGATCGGGGTCACCCTGGTCTCCATGATGATGGTCGGGGCCCAGACGGCCAAGTCCTCCCTGGGTGATGCCCTAGGCAGCGAATACCTGGTCGACATCCAGATCCTGGACTACGACCAAAAGGGCTTCTCGACCGACGCCATTGCCAAGGCCGCGACCCTGGACGGGGTCGAGGTCATCACCGAACTGGGCAGTGTCGGCACCTCGGCCGAAGGGGAGCTCTACGCAACGGACCCCGCCCTCTTGGCCCGGGTGCTCAACAGCGACAAACAGGTCCCGGGCTCCGGGGAGATCCTCACCGGCTCCACCCACGAGGCGTCCACGCTTGCGGCCACCAGCTATACGGGAGCCTCCGGCGAGCTGAAGGCACTGGTGTCCGACAGCAACTCCTTCCGTCCCGTCATGGGCTGGGACACCGCAGAACGGGTCCTGGGCATCACCCCGGCGGTGGCGGCCGAAGCGACCCAGCATGAGAGCCTGCTGTGGCTGAAGGCCGATGACAACCTGGATGCCGCGGCACTGCGAACTCTGCAGACCGACCTGGCCGTCGCGCTGGGCGTCGAGGAATTCGCCATCGGCGGCGGCATGAAGGAAATGCAGATGTTCAACACCGTCATCGACATGCTGCTGATGATCGTCTCGGGCCTGCTGGCCGTCGCGGTGCTGATCGCGCTGATCGGCGTCGCCAACACGCTGAGCCTCTCGGTGCTCGAGCGGACCCGGGAGAACTCGCTGTTGCGCGCCCTGGGCCTGACCCGCGGCCAGCTCAAAAAGATGCTGGCCACCGAGGCAGTGTTGATCGGTGGGGTTGCTGCCCTGCTGGGCGTGTTGCTCGGATCTGCCTACGGACTGCTCGGTGCCCAGTCGGTCATGGGCGCGTTCGGTGCCATGAGCGTGTCCATCCCGTGGCTGCAACTGGCCGGTGTCATCGCGGTGTCAGTGGTTGCCGCGCTTGCCGCCTCGATCGTCCCGGCACGCCGTGCCGCGAAGCTAGCCCCGGTGCAGGGGTTGGCCAGCGACTAACACTCGCGGCGAATCAGGTCCCAAGAAGGTCCTGCTCGAGTTCGAGCAGGACCTTCTTGGCGTCCAACCCGCCGAGGTAGCCGCCCAAAGACCCGTCGCTGCGCAAAACCCGGTGGCAGGGCACCACGATCGGCAACGGATTGGTGGCGCAGGCACTGCCCACGGCACGCACAGCCGTCGGGCGCCCGGTGGCCTCGGCCATCTCCTTGTAGCTGGCAGTGTGCCCGTAGGCGATCCCCGGCAGCGCTAGCTGAACTTCCAACCGGTAGCCGCTGGACAGCCGATGGTCCAGTGGCAGCTCGAATCCGGTGCGCGAATGCGCGAAGTATTCGTCGAGCTGCATCGCTGCCACATCCAACGGTGCGGCCCGATGCAGTACCCGCACCCCGATCTTCTCGGCCAGGGATCCGAGAACCGCATCAAAGTCTTCGAGGGCAAAGGCAACGCGCACGATCCCGTGTTCGGTGGCGGCAAGCAGCAATTGACCCACCGGTGAATCCATCAATCGGTAGGACACGTCGATCAGCCCCTCGGCCGCGGCACGTTCGGCCAGCCGCTGCCTTAAGGCATCCATTTCATGCATGGCCAGTTCGCTCATGATTCTTCCTCCGCTTCTCGGTGTTGGCTACGCAGGGTCTTGATGCCGTCGGAGGCGGCCCGGCGCAGTGAGGCGGGGTTGCCGCCCAGAAATGCGGGGATGTCAGCATAGGGGAACCCGAGCAGGTAATGGTAGCCGATCACCTTGCGTTGCAGCTCGCTCAGCGAGGCCAAGGACTCGATCAGTTCCAGTTGCCCTAGGTCTGCGGGAAATGCCACGGGTTCGGACAATTCGGCCACGGGCACCGGGTGGTTGGCGCGCAGCAGATCAATGGCCTTGCGCCGGGCAATGGTGATCAGCCACGCCTCGAGGTTCGCTCCGGGGGCTAGCGCCGGGTAAGCGCGCAGGGCCGCCAAAAACGTTTCACTCCAAGCATCCTGCGCGTTAGATCCGGGACCCAGCAGGGCGGTGCACATGCGCAGCACCGCGGTGCCGTGCCGGCGCACCACCATCTCGAAGGCTGGGTTCGTTGTCATCTCCACACCATGTAAACGCACCGGAGGACCACTATGTGAGGTTTGAGCAAAAAGTTTCCAGCAGTCTCGATACGGGACGGATGAAAAAAGCGGCACCTCGCTCCCAGATCATCGAGCAACGGTGCACACATCCTTGCGCTGATTTGAACCGATCACCCACATTTCTGGTTGTCTAACCAGAAATGTGGGTGGATGGTGCGTTCACAACTTTACTGGCGGGCTAGCGCAAAATGATGCTCGTGGCCACGGCCGGGGAGCGGCCCGAGGCTACGAATCCGGAGACGTTGGACTCGGGGTGTTTGATGATGTCGCACACCGAACCCAAGTGCCTGGAGAGGTCGATCTTGTCCTCCGGGGCCGCGAGCAGCAACTGGAACCCGAACTCCTGCAGCGCATTGATGCCTGCCGCGGCATACTCCGAGTTTGCCTGGATGAACGCCTCGTCAATCATCACGGTGCCATAGGCGGTGAACCCAGCAGTGGCAAAGCCCAACTGGTAGGCCAGGGCCGCGCCCATGATGAAGGAGGTGAAGCGCTGGCCCTCACCGCCGGAGAGCGTGCCGGGTTCCAGCCCGGTCTCGATCTCCCCGTTGGGCTTGTGCTCGTTGCAGGCAATGGTCACGTGCTGGCGCACATCCAGCACGGTGTCGCGCCAGGCGGCACGCGACGAATCATCCAGCGCATCCACCAGAGTTTCGAGCGCCTTGTAGCTTTCGCTTAAGGTTCCTGCCCCGCGTGATGAATACGCACCGGCCAAGGCCTCTTTCAGGGCTTGGCGGAAGGCCCGTGCCTCGTCGGGGACGGTTGTGGATACCTCCAGCGCCAGCTTGGAGCCATGTTCGAAGGGCACGTCGGCGAGGATCTGGTTCAGCGGGGAGATGCGCTCGGCGATTGAGCGGCGTTCCTCCTCCAACAGCTGCAAAAGGTCCGAGAAACGTTCGTAGGAGCGGTTGGAGAAGTACTCGCGGAACTCCTCTTCGTGCTGCGGCAATCCCTGTTCGATGATGCCCTGATGCAGTGAAACATAGTGTTCGGCCGCCTCGATCCCGGTGCCGTAGCTGGCAGCGGCAGAGTTCCCGAATTCGCGTGCGAAGGCCTTGAACGTGTCCTTCAGTGCCGCTTCGAGGGTATAGGCCTCGCGTTTGAGTTCGGCCCCCGACTCGGACAGTGACAACGCCAGTGCGTTCAAGGCAGCTTCCAATTCGGCGGTGTCGACCGCCGAACCCTCGTCCAGACGTTTGATGAGCGGGGCCAACTGCTCGCTGGCGGAAAGCTTCTCCACCGCCCAGTCTTCGGTGAGTGCCTCGCGCACCGAGGAAGCCCGCAACGCATTGCTGGCTCTGTCTAGCGAAGCCGAAAGCGTGGTGGCCTCGGCTCTTGCTACGGCCAGGGTGCCCACACACTCCTCGAGCTCCTTGCGGGCCGCATCCAGTGCACGGCGGACGTGGGAGAGATCCCCGGACTTCGACAGCGCCTCGGCCATGCGCGCTTCCAGGTCCTGCAGGGTATGCAGGGCTCCGGAGGCATCTAGCGAGGCGAAGGAGCGGTTGTCGCTGGCCAGGGTTCCTAGCAGCGCAAACTTGGCGGCCAATTGGTCCTTGGCCGCGGTGCGGTCATCGGCCACCGCGGCGGCGCGGGCGGTGTCTTCCTCGAGAGCCGCAAGTTTGGTTTGCAACTCGGAGATCTTCTCCGCGTTGGTGAACCCCAGCAGGTAATCCGAGGCGGCGACCGGGCGGGTGTCACGTTCGAAAGTGCCCGAGCCGGTCTTGATGGTCCCGGCAAGCGAGATGGCCTTGTCATGGACGTGCAGCCCGGTGTCGGACTCCACACACGCCAACGGATAATCGGCGGCGATCTTGGCACGAAGCCAGGTCCCGGCGGCCGAATGCTTGAAGTCGAGTTTGCCGACCAGGTCTCCGGGACCGGAAACTACCTCGCGCGGGGTCCTGGAGATGTCCATCCAACGGATCCGGCCCAAGCCGGACAGCGAATCGATGGCTCGGGTGACGGATTTGATGTCTTCCCCGCGCACCAGCAGTGTCGTGGCCAGGGAACGCAGCGCCTTTTCTGCCGAGGGACGCCACTGCCCGTGGGACGGGGAAAGATCGATCAGCTCGCCGGCGAACGGGAGGTCTTCGATGTCCAGGTTGGTGGATGCGGCGATGGCACGCCGGGCGGCGATGGAACGGTCATCGATGTTGGAGCCGCGTTTGGCATAGGAATCGATCTGAAGCCGCAGCTTCTTGGCCCGGTCCTTGAGATTCATCACCGAGGCCATGGCTTCGTATTCCATGGTGCGCGCATCTTTGGCAATGGAGGCAAGGTTCTCGGCGCTGACCGCTGCTTGCCGGCGCATGGCCTGAAGCCCGGAGGCAGTGAAGGTGAAGGTCAGGCCCACCGCTTCGAAATTATCGCGCAGGGTCTGCAACACCGCTTCGCGGTCGGCCAGGTGCTTGCGTGCGGACTCGGCCTCGCGTTCCAGCAACGCCACACCGGCACCCCCGTCGGCTTCATGCTGTTCGGCCAGCGACGCTACCTTGGTCTCAAGCGTTGCCTTGCGGACGCCACTTTCCTCGATCAGCGCGGCGTTCGTTTCCACCGCCGAAGTCAGAGAGCTGGTTTGGCCCTGCAGGGCACGGGTCGCCAATTGTGCGCCGTAGGCCGGCAGCTGGGTGGAGACCAAGGCGTTAAGCGTTGCCAGTTCACCGTTGAGCTCGTCGATGCGCAGCTTTTGTTCAGGTACGTCGGAGAGTGCATCGCGTTGGGCGCGGGCCTCTTCGAGCTGGCGGTGGATGCCGCGAAGGTGGCTGAAGTCCTCGATGGCCCCGGCGGCAGCCTTCATCGTGGCGGGTATTTCCAGCACCTCGTAGCGGAAGAACTGGTTCACGCCCTTGTCCAGTCCCTTGCCGTTCTGCAAGGTGCGCAGCAGTGAAAACGCCTTGTCGTTGTCGATGCCTAGGCGGCGGCGGAACTTCTCGGCAAAGGAACGGTGCACGTCGAACGCTTCAAAACCTGGCAGCGATTTCTGCAATGAGGAGGGCGTGAAACGTCTGGCTCCGTGATCTTCCAGGGCTGCAGTGTCCAGCACCCTGTCACCCATCACATAGTGCTTGCCGACTTGGCCTTCGAGGCCGTTGGCCGGCAAATCGAAGATCGCACCGATGCACACCGAGGAGCCAAGCCCGTCTTCGTACACCAGGGCCAAGGCACTCCACGTGGCGCCGGGGCGCTGGTACAGGGTCCCGGCCTCGGTCTTGAAGCGGCGTCCGCGCATATAGGAATAAGTGGTGCGGCGGTCCTTGCGAGTGGAGGCCTCGTGCGCGGATTCGTTCAGTCGCGGTGCGGCATGGAAAATGTGCCCGATGCCGTCGAAAAGGGTCGATTTTCCCACGCCGGGGTGCCCGGTAAGCAAGGTGCCGGAACGGTCCACGTAGAGGGTGTGCCGGCCGTGGAAGGTGCCCCAGTTGATGACCTGGATCTGGGTGAGTCGGTGCTGTCCGGGATTGACCGCGTCGGAGAGCGGGAGGGTCATTTCAATGCTCATAGCTCTTCTGTCTCCAAGTCGAATTCTTCGGTGTCATCGACGCCAACACGTTCAATGGCCTTGATGTAATCGGGAATTTCCTCGATACCGGCAAAGGGCAGGGCGAGGGCCAAAGCCCCGGATACCTTGTATTCGTCGGTGAGTTCGGTGGGCAGGATGAGTTTGAGGTTCAGCAACCGGGTCAGGGACGCGTCGGTGTTTTCCTCGAGCTTCTTGTCATCGGTGTCCCCGGGGGTGCGGTGCTCGAGCAGGATCTCGCGGGCCGCCTCCCGGCTGATCACCGCATCGGTGCCGGAGCCTGCATGGCGTTCGAGCAGCAGTCGCAACCGCAGGGCCAACAGAGTTTCTTCTCGCTTCAGGGCGCGGCGCGGAGCGATTGCGGTGGTGTGCGCCGCCTCCAGATCCACCGGGGACAACAACGCGATCTTGCGGTTGGCATCGACCTCGAGTTCCAGGAAGATCTCGGCAACGTAGGCGGAGATCTCCGCACGCCGGTCCAACACCAGTTGCCAGAGCCGGGGCTCGGCGACCCCATCCAAATAGGGACCACGCAGCAGGCGCACCAAAAGCTGGCGCAGCGGCAGCTCGAAAGACCCGGTGTCGCCCGCAAAAAGGCGGCGCTCATCGACTGCGCCGGTAGGAAGGGTGCTGCTCATGCTGGATCCTTTGTGAAGCTCATGGCCGGAACCAAAGCGATGCGTGTGGTGCCGTTGACCTGGGTGAAGCTGATTTCCTCGCAAGTGGATTCATCGATGGAATCCCCGCCGTTGCGTGCGGTCTCGATCAGGTACCGGAGGGTATTCAGGTGTCGGTGTTCGGCGTCGAGGGAATTGTAGGTGTCCGCCAACTTCACCGTGCCGCCGGCTTTGGCCCGCGAGTCGGTGATGGCCCGGTGCAGGACCGGGATGTTGGGACTCGGGGTCGAGGGGGTACGGCGGATGTCGGCCACCGACAATTGGGGAGGCGCGGCAAGCTTCGGTGGGGCCACATGCTCGTCCGGATCGTAAATACCCAGGGCAGCAATGGACGTGAACCGCGGGGCATAGAGCTTGATCGGGGCCACCGGGGTGCGGGAGTGCAGGACCCGGGAGGAGGAGACAGCGATTTCCGCTGCACGCACCGCCTCGCGCAGGATCGCAGCCTCCTTGAACTCGGCCGATTGCACGTAGGCGTGCAGCGACTCGGACAGCCGGCCGTAGGACTGGTGGACCTCTGAGGCCTGGCGGCGCAGCTCACGCAGGAGATTCGCCAGCGTGTGACGTTCCTGGGCGTCCAAGGAATCGACGAAGTCGCGTTCGAGCACCTCGTTGACGGCCTCGCGAAAACGCACCTGAGCTTCGGGAGAATTCAAGAACTCGGTAAAACCACGGAAGGTCTCGCCCTGCGGGGTACTACGCAGTTGCTTGTCACCCTCGAGCACCGCGCCGACCGCGACGCCCTTCACAGAAGAGGATTCCATGATTTCTCCGCGCAAGGCGTGGAGCATTTCCTGGACGCCGTCGCGCATGCGCTTGAAATCAGCGGGCAGCCCAGAAGCCATGTCGAGCACCGAACGGGTTGCCGCAAGAGCACCTTCGCGAGGCAGCACCGCCGGGGTGGTGCCATCGCGCAGGGAAGCGATCTTTTCCTGTCGCTGGGTGATTTCCGCCTCCAGTGCACGGATGCGTGCTTCCGGGTCCGGATCCGTCTCATGGGCCAGAGACTCCAGAGAAGTCAGCAGCGTATTGAGTCGTGAGGAGTTCAGGTTGGTGCGATCCCCGGAGAAGTCAGCCAAGAACTTGAGCACACGCGAGGTCTGGGCGGTGGGCTCGTAGACGAAGTGTCCATCGACCAGCGGGCGGGCCAGAAACTGGTTGCGCACCCAAGCGTCGGCATATTGGCTGGCACTCATTGAGTCGTTGAAGGAAGGGTCCTCGGAACGCACGACCTTGAGGAATGATTCGAGGGAGGCATGGAAAACCTCCAAGCCCACGCGGGGCTTGGCACTGGTGAATTCGGCGCGCAGGAATGCCACGGCCCAAGGGGCGGTGGAAAGCAATTTCCAAGCTGCGGACGATCTAAATTGTTGCGTCTGACTCCACAGCGGGCTCGCCTGGTGGGTAGGTCGCATCACGGTCCTTTTGCTGGGGATTGACCCAACAATCCTAGTCCATCGGCGCGCCCGTTTAGTGTCGGCGCGGAACGGAGTAGGGTCGGTTGAACCACACCGTCGACACCGGCCGGAGCTATGCAATCCGGGACCGGGAGGAAAGCGAGAGGCACCCGATGAATGCACATTTTCGCCCAGCCGTCGTTGCTGCCGTGTTGACGGTCGCGGGTCTGGCCCTGTCGGGGTGCACCACTCCGCCCTACATTCCCCCGACAGAGTACGACCCCACCGCCGTTGGTTCGGCCCCGCAGTCGATGGTTTCCCCGAGCGAAGAAGACCAAGGCCCGACCCAGGCCGAGAAGATCGAAGAAGCACAGAAACTCGCGGCCGGATACGATTACGCGACCGCCAAGAAGGCCTTGGCCGGGTTGGAAGGCGATGACGTCGACGCGGCGCTGGCTGACATCGAAAAGGCCGCATCCAAGGCAGTGGTGTGGGAAGACAATTCCAAGATCTCCCACCTTTTTGTCCACTCACTGATTGTTGACACCAAGCGGGCCTTTGACGGCGACGACCGCGAGCAGGGCTACGCGGATTACATGGTCACACTGGACGAATTCAAGGAAATGATCGCGCAACTGTACAAGCGCGGTTTCGTTTTGGTGAATCCTGCCGACATTGCCGGCGTGGATGCCAAGGGGAAGATGAAGTACAAGGACATCCGCCTGCCCAAGGGCAAGAAGCCGCTGGTGCTCTCCGAGGACGACGTCAGCTACTACGAGTACATGGACGGCGACGGGTTCGCCACCAAGCTGCTGATCGACAAGGACGGCAAAGTCAAGAACGAATACGAGGACGCCTCGGGCAAAAAACACCTCGGCGCCTACGACATGCCCCCGGTGATCGACGAGTTCGTGGCCAAGCACCCTGACTTTTCCTACCGCGGGTCCAAGGGCATCTTGGCCTTGACCGGATACAACGGGGTTCTGGGCTACCGCACTTCCAAGAGCCAATACGCCGATTCCAAGACCCTGGAAGCTGATATTGAAACAGCCACTAAGGTTGCCACGGCGTTGAAGAAGGACGGCTGGGTCTTCGCTTCCCACGCCTGGGGACACATCAACATGACCGAAAGCTCGATTCCGCGGATCAAGAACGACATGTTGCTGTGGGATGAGGAGGTGCGCCCCATCCTGGGGGACACCGACCAATACATCTACCCCTTTGGTGCGGACATTTCCGGGGTGCCGGAGTACTCGGGCACCAAGTACAACATGCTCAAGAAGGACGGGTTCGACTTCTTCTACGGCGTGGACGGGACCACCCCGGCCTGGATGCAGCTGGGGGACGACTATCTGCGCCAGGCACGCATCAACATCGATGGGCTGCAATTTGCCAAGGAGAAGCGCGGGGACCGGCCGGTGCTGAAAACCTTCTTTGACGTCAAGGACGTCATCGACCCGGATCGGCCCAAGTCGAAGTAGCCGCCGTTCTAGGAGGCCGTCGCAAATTCCTCGCTGTCGATGGTCTTTTGCTGGTGGACGTTGTAGCGCGGCCCGGCGATGGTCGACTGGTTGATGATCTGCCCGGCCTCGGCAAGCTCCGCCGGGGACAGCGCGACGGACAGGGCCCCGAGGTTCTCGGCAAAGTGGTCGCTGCGCTTGGTCCCGGGAATGGCATGGACGTGCTCGCCCTGGGCCAGCACCCACGCCAGCGACAGTGCCGCTGCGGTGGTTCCCAGCCGTGCGGCAAGCTCCGCGAGCCGGTCCACCAATTCAAGATTGTGCGCGTAGTTTTCCGTTTCAAAGCGCGGCATGGAATGGCGCATGTCTCCGGCCGGCAGTGAGGCGGTCTCGCGCAGGTTGCCCGAGAGATAACCACGGTACAAGGGCGAGAAAGCAACGAACGCGGTGCCCAGCTCGGCGCAGGCCTCGAGCACTCCCAACTCGGGATTTCGGGTGGCCAGCGAGTATTCGTTTTGCACCGCGGCAATCGGGTGCACAGCATGGGCCTCGCGCAGCGTCGCGGCCGAGATTTCTGAGAGCCCGATCCCGCCGATCTTTCCCTGTGCCACGGACTCGGCCAGGGCGCCGACGGACTCCTGGACCGGTACCGCGGGGTCCAGCCGGTGCAGGTAATACAAATCGATGTGCTCCGCTCCCAGGCGCGTGAGCGAAGCATCGACCTGCGCGCGCAGGGTCTCGGGACGTCCGTCGATTTTTCCGCGGCCCGCAACCAGTGCCAGCCCGCCCTTGGACGCCAAGAAGTATTCATCTCGGCGCTTCTTCAAGTACTGCCCGATGAGGTTTTCGCTGCGGTGCCCGCCGTAGAGCGTGGCGGTGTCGATGTGATCGACACCAGCATCCAGGACCTCGTGCAGCAAACGTCCGGCGTCTTCATCGCTGGGGAAGCTGGAGTAGCCATGGGTGATGTTCATGGCGCCGAAGCCCAAAGGGTTGACTTTCTTGGAAGCCAATACGCGCGTTGTCATGTTTTCATTCTTAGCATGCATGAGCTGGCATGCGAATATCAGGTTGCCGCACTTCGTCACGCACTCACGTCGGCGGCGCCCAGAGAACGTGGCCCAGCCGCGGAGGAAGCGCCTGGACGGAAATCTGCACAGTCCTTGCCCGGGGACTGCAGGCACTCGGCGGTGTGTGCCTTTCGTGCCTGAGTTGCCCCGGGGAACACCGAACGGGAGCGCAGCTCGGCGGCCACCGCGCGGGTGGCGAAATCATTGGCGATGAACAGGTGGCTGCTGGTGATGATCATGAGCCCAACCTTCCTCCTTTGAGGTGTCTGACCGGTGACCGTGATGTGAAGCCTCTGGTGGCCTCAGGCCCCCAGCGCCAGGAACGCCCCGAGCTGGGAAAAAGCCGCGGGCGTGGTCGGCAGGAAGTGGGTGAGTGCGGGGGAGCGGACGATCACCGCACGCCACTGTCCGCGCGAAACTGCCACGTTGATCCGATTGCGGTTCAGCAGGAAGTCAATGCCGCGGGCGGCATCGTCGGCCGAGGAGCACGCCATGGACACGATCACTACCGGGGCTTCCTGACCTTGGAATTTATCCACGGTGCCGACCTTCACGTCCTCGAGTCCTGCGGCGTCGAGTTCGGTGCGCAGCAGGTTCACCTGCGCGTTGTACGCGGCGACCACCAAGATGTCCTGCGCCAGCAGCGGCCGGGGGTCCTGGCCTTCACCACCCACCCAGGACAAACCGATGTGGGTGCGGGCCTGGGTGATGATTTCGTGGGCTTCCTCGAGGGAAGCGGTGGTGTTGCCGTGGTGTTCGACCATGACCGTGGCGACCCCGGCCGTGACCTCGGAAAGTGATCGCGTGGCGGCCGCCGCTGCCGAATGCAGCTTGGAGGAGTAACTCAGAGCCGAGACTTTGGCACAGAGCTCGGGGTGCATCCGCCAGGAGTCAGCCAAGAAATAGCCCAGTTCCTCGGGCAGGGTGGGATGCCCGGCGCTGAGCCAGCCCAGCGCAGACTCATCCACGGGCTGGGGATGTGAGCCCTGGGTGACCTGTGGCAGCTGCTGCGGATCTCCTAGCAGCAGCAGGCGGGTGGCCGCACGGGAAACGGCCAGGGTGTTGGCCAGTGAGTACTGTCCGGCCTCGTCGATGACCAACAGGTCGAGTGATCCCTCAGGGATCCGTTTGCCGGTCATGGTCCAGGCCGTGCCGCCAATCAACGCACCCTCCTCGGAATCGAGCAGTTCCTCGATGGCGTTGTCGGTGGTGCCGGACCAGGGGACCACGGTCTTATCCCCGGCACGTGGCTTCTTGGCTACTTGCTCGGGGTGCACTCCTGCACCGGTGATCGCCTTGGCCAGGACGTTGTCGACCACGGCATGGGACTGTGCCACCACCCCGATCTTCCACCCCTTTTTTACCAAGGCCGCGATGACGTGCGAGGCGACAAACGTCTTGCCGGTGCCCGGAGGGCCCTGGACGGCAAGGTAAGAATGGTCGAGGTCCTGCAGGGCCTCGATGATGGCCCCGACGATGTTGAGGTGTCCGTCCACGAGCAGTGGAGCCGGCGGGGCGCCAAGAGTCTTGAAGCGCGGGGGTGACTTGCGCAGGATGTCGATTCCCGGGTGCTTCGGTAGCGAGGGCAGGGCACCGCCGACGGTGCGGGCCAGCTCCGCAAGGGATTCGCGCAGCGAAGTGGTGTTGATCGGCTGGTCGGGGGTCAGGGCGATCGGCAGGGTGCCGAACGGTGGGACCATGGTACTGGATTTTTCGGTGATGACGAAGCGTTCGTCGTTTTCGCTCACCGTGGCATTGAAGAGGCCTGCCCGGTTGGCGTTGCTGGGTTCCAGCTCAGGAGGCAGCGGGGCGCCGTACATAGCGAACCAGGAGCTGCCGGGCCGGAAATCGGAGCCTTCGGCCATGGTTCCGTGCAGCTCGGTGAGCCGGGATTCGACCCTGGCCCTGGTGCTGGCCTTATGCCAGTCTTCGAGCACCTCGGCGTCATCGACAATGAACACGTTGCGGGTATCGGCCCAGACATCGATCGGCTCGTCGAGCCGGTCGAAATGTTCCCACCAGAACTGCTTGGCCTCGCGGCGGTGGTAGCCGGTCGCCGCGGCGACCATGGCGATGGCTCGTTCATCGTTGGACAGGGCCCGGTCCGCGGGCAGGGACTCAAGGTATTGACGCAACGCGATTTCTTCTGCACTGGGCTCGACGTCGTCGACCCCCGGCAGTGCCGCCTCATCCACCCATTCGGGGCGGTCATCGTGCGGGACCAGGCTCTGCAGCCAGTCGCGCAGCCGCAAGGTCGAGAGGCAGTCGTATTCGTTGTAGTCGCGGATGGATTCCAGGATGTTGGCGGCCTCGGCCGCATCGACCTCGAGTTGCTCGGAGTATTTGGCGTAGGCGACCACCGAGGCTCCTGCATCTTTCACGTCTCCGCCGCGTAGGTGCTGGCCCATGTAGAGCGGCTCGAGTTTCTTGATGGAGTAGGAACGCTCGGAAATCAACAAAGAATGACGGACCGTGTCGTACAGATCGATCAGCAACCCCTCGCGCAACCATTGGTCGATGGTGTCCTCGGCGACCACATGGCGCAGTGAGAGGTTCCGCAGCGCGCTTTTCTCATACGGTGCGTAGTGGTAGATCTTCATCTTCGGGTATTGCGCTCGGCGGGCTTCGACGTAGGCGACGAAATCGGTGAAGGCCTTGCGCTCGCCGGCCCTCGAGTGCGCCCAGAAGGGTTTGAACACCGGTTCGCCGGTGTCGATCTCGATGACACCGAAGAGATATTCCAGGCCCCAAGAATCGTCAAAGGGATCCTGCCAGAGCGGATCTCCCTCGAAGTCGAAGAAGATGTCTCCGGTGTCGGGTTCCGGGAGCCGTGAGATGGTTTGCGTGGCGCGGTTGATCTTGTAGGCCACTCCGCCGACCGTGCCGTCGGTGGCCGCCAGCCCGACCTGCATGCGGGCCTGCTCGGCGAGCTTATGGTGCGGGTCCCGTCCCTTGGTTTCGGACGCGGCGAGCTCATCGATGGTGGTGATACCCGATTCCATGAGCTTCTTGCGCTTGAGCGTGCTCATCCCTGCCACCAGCAGCAGGTCACGGTGCGCGGCGACCTGCACGGCGCAGTAGTCGCAGCGTCCACACGCGCCAACGCCGTCTTGTCCCCACCTCACGGGATCAGTTGCCGTACGGTGGGCGGCCGTCAGGGCCTTGAACCTGGCGCGGCGGTCCCTGAAGACCGGCAGCAGCTCGTGCATCTGGTGCACCGAGTGCGATTTATCCCCGAGCACCAAGGTGGTCTGCTCGGCCACAGGGATCCCGTTGGCGAGCAGCTGATCCCCGTAGGCAGCAAGCTGCAGCAGCGCCGTGACACGGGCATGCCGGGCGAGCTTGGTGTCCCAGACCGCGTAGGAGCCGTCTTCCTCACGGATCAAGAAGTCTGCGAAGCCTACGAATTCTCCGTCGAAGAACGTTGCTTGGAAGACGACGTCGGCGCCGTTGAGCAGCGCCTGGTGCGTTTCCTCGTGGGCAGCAATCAACGAAGCCCGGTCGCCGCGGACACCGGCGGCGAGCATTTTGACGCCGCGGCCGGTGTCCGGGTCGTAGTCGCCGTATTGCTCCCTTAGTTCCTGCAGAACCTTGTGCTCGTGGGCGTCGCCAAGCACTGCGGTGCGTTCGAGCATCTCGTCGGGGCCAAAGTCGGCCTTGGCACTGCGTCCCAGCCGTTCGTCGAGTTTGGACAGCGAAGCGAATTCACATCCGGCGGCCAGTACGAGGTCGGATGCGGAATAGATCAGGTCCTGATCGAGGAAAAACACGTGGCGGGTGCTCCTTTTGCTGTGGCGTTACCTTGAAACTAGCATCTGGCCCCCGACAATTGGGATTTGGTGGAGGCCTTGGGGTGCCGCCGGAGTATGTGGCTGCCGGCGCGGGGCGGTCAGAGGGCCTCGGGTCCGTCCTCGGCCGGCTGCATGGAAGCACCCCGGGTCATGGTGCCCAGAAGCAATGCGGCGATTGAGGAGGCAACCACCATGGTCACGGCCATGGGTACAGCGGATTGCTCGCCGGCAACGCCCACCAACGGCGAGGCAACGGCCGCGAGAGTGAACTGCAGTGCTCCGAGCATGGCGGAGCCGGTGCCCGCGTACTTGGTCACCTGGGCGGTGGCCAGGGCCGTCGCATTTCCCAAGATGAGCCCCAAAGCGGAGACCGTGACAAAGAGCAACACGAGTGTCGGGATCGCCGGGGTGCCGCCCAGGGTGATGACGAGCAGCAACCCTGCGCTCCCGGCCAGCAAGGTTCCCACGCCGATGAAGGTCAGCCGGATCGGTCCGACCCGGGGTACCACTCTGGCCGAGAGAACGCTGGTGATGGTCAGCCCCAGCGCGATGGCAGCGAAGACCAGTGAGTAGGAGGTGGTCCCCAGCCCGATGATGTTCTGCAGGACGAAGGGGGAAGCAGCAATGTAGGCGAACATCGCGGTCATGGAAAAGGCGAAGGTGAGCGTGAAGCCGAGATAATGCCTGTTGCGCAACACCTGTCCGGCATTCGACACCAGCACCCTGAATCCTCCGGCGCTGCGGCGTTCCGGTGGCAGCGATTCCTTTACCAAGAGGATTGCGCCGATGATCATCAGCAGGTTCAGCCCCGCCAAGACCCAGAAAACCCCGCGCCAGCCAAAACCGTGGATGACACCGCTGCCCACCAGAGGCGCGAGGACCGGGGCGATGCCGCCGACTGTCATCATGAGCGAGAACATCTTGGCCGCCTGCACGCCTCTGGCGATGTCCGTGATGATGGCCCGTGCCAGCACCACTCCGGCTGCACCGCTGAACCCTTGGACGAAGCGCAGGGCAATGAGCCACTCGATGGTCGGTGCCAGGGCACACGAGGCACTGGCGACCAGGCACACCACTGTGCCCAGCAGCAACGGCCTGCGGCGGCCGAATTGGTCCGAGAGCGGTCCGATCACCAGCTGCCCCACGGCCAGACCCAACATGAACGTGGTCAAGGTGAGTTGCACGGAAGTTGCGGAAGTGTCTAGGTCCGTCATCATCTGCGGAAATGCCGGCAGATACATGTCGATGGCGAAGGGTGCGATGGCGCTGAGCAGCGCCAGGATGGCCAAGAGCGAGCCCGGGGACTTGGTGGTATTCGTCATGAAGGGGAAGCGTTTCGCTTTCTCAGTAACGGCGAGGTCTGTGGCATATCCATGCTTTCACATCGGCAAAGGGCGGGCGCATTGCCCGTCATCGTCGGTTCCACGGCCTAAAGCCGGCGAATCAGTGGGTGGAGAGTCGCCTGCGAATGAAGTCCGCGGTGGCTTCGGCGAGCCCGGCGCCGTCCTCGGAGACGGTACGACCGGAACGAGCGACCTTGAAGGAATGATCGCCGCCTTCGAACCAGAGCAGTTCGCTGTCGCGGTTCAGCCCGGAGACCACCTGGGTCATGATTTCGCGGTTGGCGAAGGGATCGCGGGTGCCTTCAAGAAAAAGCATCGGCACTTGAAGAGGATAAAGATGCTCATCGCGGAGCTTGTCTTCTTTCTTGGGAGCATGCAAGGGGTAACCCAGGAAGATCAGCGACCGGGTGTCCATGCCGTCGGCGACGGCCATGGATGCCATCCGGCCGCCAAAAGACTTGCCGGCCGCGAAGACCGGAAGTCCACCCGAAAGGTTTGCTCCGGCCCACTCACGGACCTGTTTCCACACCGCGATGGCAGTAGGAGCCCTGTCCGGAAACTTCTTGCCGGCATCCATAGAGGGGAAGTTGAAGCGCAGGACCGAGATGCCTTTTTGCGCGATGGCCCGGGCATAGCCGGACATGAAATCGTGGTCCTTGCCGGCACCGGCTCCGTGGGCCAGGATCAAAAAAGCGCTGGGATGCTCGGCCTCATCAAGCAAAGCAGTGAGGCTTCCGTTGTCCCACGGGATATTCAGTTTCTGATTCATGACTTCAAGCGTAGTTCCCATGGGGCAGGGCGTTTGAACCGATCTGGTGAGCCTTCGAGCGGGACTTGTTGGTCTTTCTGGCTATTTCCCATGCGCCGCGTCGCACCCTGATCGGGCGATTGGATTGTATGCACGGATTGTCTCGTTCCCGGTGACCTCATTCGCTCCACTTTTCGGTTCCGGACTCGTCTGTTCCGTCGACCACGACGGTGAGGCTCTCGACTGCTTCGGTGGCGAATGCCTTGCTGTTGATCTTCAGCATCATGTTCGACGCGACAAAGTCCACACCGCGCATTGTGTCCGTGTCATAGGTGTTGTCCTGCCACTCACCCGGGCTCAACGTGACAACGAGTTCCCCTTCAGCGGGGGCTTCCACGGATCCCACGTAGGCATGGGGATCGGTGGGGAGACACTCGCGGTATTGTTCCAACTTCTTGATCGTAAATCCGCAGAAGGATTCGTAGGTGTCGTTCATGGCATCGAGCCATTGCACGTATTTCTCGTCGGCCCAAGCATCCAGATCGGAGGGGTCAGCCCCGGTCCGGGAGCGGGAATAGGAACCGGATCGGAAGCCGTCCTCGGTCGCTATATCAACGGTTTCCAGTTCGGGTGAATCATCTCCGATGCTTTCGAACATGACCAGGCCCATGATTCTCAGCTCGTCAGTTGCGGTTTCAAAGTGTTGCGACATTCCATCCCGGTTGAATTCATAGGAGTCGTCAATGAACAACCGCAGATGTCCGGCCTTGGGCGAATCCCACGAGTTGATGAGATTGTAAGGATAAAGAAAACCTTTGACGGACTTGATCCCCGAGTTGTCGACCCAGGCGTTGACTTTTTCGTCGGCCCATTCCTGTCCGCTCGGCGTCGGGCTGGCAGCTGGTATGTCGGGATGCTCCGTGGGTGTACTGGAGCTCTGCACCGTCAAGTTTTCATTCGCAGGTGCCACAGCACCGCTACTTTCGCCGGTGCCGATATTGGGGGATGAGCAACCAGACAGAGCCAGTAGCGCCAGAACTGCGGCGACGGCGAGACGAGTCCGCCTGGAGCCCTTCAGTGAATTCAATTGATGCCATTCCTTGTGTAGTCCCCGACCTGTGGCAAAACGGTCCGGTGGATTGAAACAGCGCTTCGGTAGGTTCGCTGTGAATCATCGTACTGACGCGCGGCGGTTGCGATGAAAAACATTGGCAAGTGTCTCCCCGCCGCATCACCACCAACACGACACTGAACACCGCAGGGAAATCCCTGAGTGCATGTGCCCACTCTTGGCCTGTGCCTACCAAACAGGGAAGCGGATCCCACATAGGTCTTGGCGCGGTGGGGATGAACCGTCGGTGTCAGTTCAGCGGGTGGGTCGAGTCCTTGATGTTCGCCTCGACCCGGGTGTAGGCATCACGAGCCAGGGCCTTCCAGAAGCGCAGGGCCGCGGCCGGGTCCTCGGCCTCCAGCTGGGTGATTGACGCGGCCGAGAGCACCTTGAGGTGCAGCTTGCCCAACGCCGTGACCCGGGTGATTTGTTCGCCCTCCGCACTCAGCGCGATCTCACCGAAGGTCATCCCTGCCGAGAGCGTGGCCCGGCGCACCGCCTTGCCCGACTCCAGGGTGGAAGTGGCCACCTTGCCGCCCAGGATGAAGTAGACGCCCCCGAATTCCTGTCCGGGGCGGCGAAGGATCCGGCCGTCCTCGATCTGGCTCTCCTCCATCAGCGACTCGAGCTTGGCAATGTCGCTGGCGTCCAACGGGGCCAAGGCCGAGAAATCGCGCACCGCCACGGTCTCGGGAACCATATCAGGGCTCCCATGCCTAGCCAGCAGCGTGCTCTGGGCCCATTCGATGGCCTCGTTGCGGCTGGGAAAGGAACGCAGCGAGGAGAGCTCTTCGAAGGCAAGTTCCTGGACCAACGCCAGGGTGCGTGATTCGTCGGACAGCTCGCGGGCCAGCTGGTGGATCAAGCGCACCGCGATCTTGTCGATCTCGTCGACCCGTCGCAAATCCAGGATCACCAGTTCCACGTCGTTATCCAGAGAGCTGACTTCCCTGACCAACGATTCGGTCCCGGCGAAGAGCAGATCCCCGGCCAGCTCGATGATGCGGGCACACTCGCCGTATTCGGCCAGCAGCTTTTCGGCGGCATCGGTGTGCCGGATGTGGGTGGGCACCTCGGCGATGGAATAGTTTTCGCGGATCACCGAGCGGCCCAGCCGGGCGGCGCGCACGAAGTGCAACCCCATGTCCGCGCTGATCCGCTCGCTGGCCTCGACCCCGCGCACCGAGGACCCGTGCGGGTTCAGCGCGGGGGAGTAGATGGCCAGGCCCAGCTGCCCGGGCAGCACGGCGATCAGCCCGCCGCCCACACCTGACTTCGCCGGCAGTCCCACCGCGGCGATCCAGGAGCCTGCATCGTCGTACATGCCGCAGGTGGTCATCACCGAGAGCGTGCGCTGCACCGCCTCCTGACCCATCACCTGGGTCCCGGTGATCGGCTGGGTACCGCCGTTGGCCAGCGTCGCGGCCATCATCGCCAAATCGCGGGTGTTGACCATAACCGAGCAGGCACGGAAGTAGTCCTCGAGCACCGGGGTCGGGTCGGTCTCGATGATGTCGAAAGAGCGCAGCATGTAGGCCAGCGCCCGGTTGCGGTGCCCGGTCAGCGCCTCGGATGCGTAGATCGATTCGCTCACTTCCAGCGATCTGCCGGCGGCGGCGGAAAAGTGTTCAAGGAGGCGTTCGAACCGGCCGGTGTCCCGATCCCTGATCATCGAGATCGTGGCGATGGCCCCGGCATTGATCATGGCGTTGGCCGGGCGTCCGGAGTCCCTGGCCAACGAGATCTCGTTGAACGCATCCCCGCTGGGTTCCACGTCGACCTTCTCATCCATGATCTCCAGGCCCATGTCGTCAAGGGCCAAGGCATAGGAGAAGGGTTTGGAGATGGACTGGATGGAAAATTCCAGCTCGGCGTCGCCCACCTGGTAGACATGGCCATCGACGGTGGCGATGGCGATGGCGAACTTCGAATTGTCCGCGTCTTTCATCGCCGGGATGCCCTGGAAGGGGACCCCGGTGTCCAGCCCCAGCAGATCGGCGTGGAGGTCGGCGAGATAGTTGTCGATGGGGGAGCGCATGGCTCCTAGCCTAGGGGCTCGGTCCCGTTAGTGTTTGCATCGGCCACGATGGGTTTGGTGGTCAGGGCCTGACCAATGGCCGCACCCAGGATCCTGGCGCCGGCGACGTTGGGGTGCACCCCATCCTCGCTCAGGCCTTCGGCAAAGGTGTCTTCTTCGCTGCGCAGCCCGGCGGCGGCGTCAATAAACAACCACCCGCGGTCGAGGGCCAACTGCTGCAAAAAGTCGTTGTACCCAACGGTGGCTTCCACCGCATCGTCGCGCGGCGGGACACTGCTCAGCAGCACCCGCGGGGCCTGCACGATCGAGGTGATCCGAACCAAGTTTTGTGCGATCCGCGCATGCGGGGTGCCGTGGGCCAGATCGTTGGTGCCGGCTAGGAGCACCAATGCATCGGCGGATCCGTGGTGCAACGCCGCGGCCATGTCCCCGGACTGGGCTCCGCCCAGCGCCCAGCCACCGGTCCAGGCCAAAGTTGCCGGAGCCCCGGGCGTGTTCACGTAGTTGACCCAGGAAGCCTCCCCGACATTCCCGGCAGCCACCGTGTGGCTTCCGGCGGCGGTGATGGAATCCCCGGCCACCATGAAGGTGGTGTGGACTCCGTTGGCGGGCAGCGCAAAGGCCTGTGGTACCGGTTCGTTGGCGCGCGGGCCCCCAGAGAGGCCCAGCAGGCCGGCGAAGAGCGTCAGGCAGGCGAGTACGAGCAGGGTTTTGCGAGTTCCCAAGATAGTGCCCCTTTCCTACCCACAAGCCTAGTGGCCGAGGCTGGGCACTCTGGGCGGAAACGGACTCATTCCTGCAACGATTCGCGCTCCCGCAGGATGAAGCGCTGCAACTTCCCCGAGGGGGTCTTGGGCAGCTCCGTGGCGTAGGTGATGCGCCGCGGGTAGGCGTGGGCAGCGTAGCGGTTCTTGACCAGTGCCTGCAGCTCGGCGGTGAGTTCCGTGCTGCCGGTGGCTTCGTCCTTGAGCACTACGTGGGCCACCAGCACCTCACCACGCAACTGGTCGGGGACCCCGATGACGGCCGACTCGAGCACCAGTGGGTGTTCGGCCAGCACCGATTCGACCTCGAAGGGGCCGATGCGGTATCCGGCCATGATGATGACGTCGTCGTCGCGGGAGGAGAAGAAGATGTAGCCGTCCTCATCCATGGTCCCGGCATCTCCGGTGAGGTACCAGCGCCCGTCGGCGGTGTAGCGTTCGGCGGTGCGTACCGGGTCCGCGGAGTAGCCGTTGAACCAGAGCATCGTGGATCCGGCCACCTCCAGGGCCACCCTGCCGCGAGTCCCGGCCGGGGCACATTCGTCCGTGTCGGTCAGCAGCACCGCGGCCGAGTATCCGGGCATGGGCCGGCCCATGGACCCGGCCTTGATCGTGTCGATGACTTCGGGTGCCCAACCGTTGACGATGCACATGCCCATTTCGGTTTGCCCGTAGTGATCGCGCACCGGGACCCCCAGGGTGTCGAGGGACCAGGCGATGGTGGTGGCATCGAGCGGTTCGCCGGCCGAGGAGGCCTTGGCCAGTTTCAGCCCGGGAACCCCCTGCGGCTGGGATGCCCGCATGGAACGGATGATGGTGGGGGCCGCGGCAAGGTTGGTGACAGCGAATTTTTCCAGCACCGCCCAACATAGTTCGGCGCTGAATCCGGTGGCCAGCAACAGGTTCCGGCGTCCGGCAAAGAGCGGGGCCAAGATCCCGTAGTACAACCCGTACGCCCAGCCGGGGTCTGCGACATTCCAGAAAGTGTCGGTATCTGTGACATCCAGCCCGTACCGGAAGTAGGTGTCGAAGGCTTCCAGCGCACGAACCGGGACTTGGACGCCCTTGGGGGTTCCGGTGGTGCCCGAGGTGAAGATTTCCACCAGGGGGTCATCCAGCGAGCGGGTGGCGGGGACAAACCCGGTGGGTTGGGCATCGAGTGCGGCCACCAGTTCGTCGGTGCCCAGCACCGGATAAGCCAGGGAGTCGAGCTTGTGGCGTTGCACCGGGTCGGCGAGCACCAAGCGCGCGTTGGCACCCTTGAGCCTGACCTCGATGGCGGGGGTGGCAAAAGCGGTGAACAGTGGAACATGCACGGCACCCAGACGCCAGAGGCCCAGTAGCGCATAGAGCAGCTCGGCGCTCTTGCCCATCAACGTGGCCACACGGTCCCCGGGTTTGATGCCGCGGGCGGCAAATAGCGCGGCGGCCTGCTCGGAGCGGGTCTTCAGGGTCGCATAATCCAGATCGACCGACGCCAAATCCGCGTCGATGACGGTGAAGGCCACAGAGTCTGCCGGGTGCCTGTCGCACAGGAGAACCGCTGGCTGCACGTCGCACGGCAGGGTGGAAAGGACCGGGATGTTCAAAGCCTGCATGTTCGTTGACCCTTGTCATGTCGGGGACGGTGAAGCGGGGGGTTTTGCTTCCCCGATGCCAAAACTACCAGCGCGGGGAAGCAAAACCATGGACCGTGAAGCTACCTGCGGCGCCCGGCCACCAGTGAGGTGAGTACAACTGCGGCGGTGACCGTGTTGACCGCCGGCCACGCACCGAGCTTCTTGGCCAGCGGATGCGAGGCTCCGAAAGCCGCAAGATAAAGTCCCGTCAAGGCTGCGGCACGCGGTGCCCCGACGTTGGCCTTCCAGCCCAGGAAGGCACCGGTGCCCGCAGCGGCGAGCACCGCGCCGCCGGCCGGGCGGCTCTTGGTGGTGCGAGCGGTGGCGAATCCGCCGATGAGTCCGGTTGCGGCCAGGGCCGAGGGCAGAAATTTCATAGTGTGTTGTTCTCCTTTTTATTCAAGTTTAGAGGCCGACGCCGCCGGTGCAGGGGGCACCGGGCTCGGGGGTCTGTGGTCCTTGGCGGTATTTGGTCACGAAAGCGGCGATGCGCGGGTCATCAGGCGATTCGACGCTGAGCTGCTCGCCCCAGGCAGAAACTGTGATCTTCGCTCCCTGGTCCGGGTACGGGCTGAGCAGCATGTAGGTTTTTTCCCCCACATCTTGTTTCAGCGTGGCAAGCTCGGCGTCGGAAATTCCGTCGTAGCTGATCCAGACCGCGCCGTGCTCTAGTGAATGCACCGCATTGTTTTCCGGCACCGGAGCCTCATAGATCCCGCAATTGAGCCAGACGGGGTTGTGGTCCCCGCCAACACCGGGGGCCTGATCGTAGCTGACCTGGGTGGTGACATGGTTGGCGGAGGCCACCTTGTAGGTCTGTACGCCGTCGATGGGCGCCGCTGCCAAGGCTGCTGCTGCGGATTTGTCCCCGGCGGCGCCGGTGAGCACCACTGCGGTGGGGACGATGATGGCCAGTGCCGCCGCGGCGATGATCGAGACGGTCAGGACCTTGGCGCGTTTTTCCTTGGCCCGGGCCTTGGCGAGGATTTCCTGGGCTTCTTGTCGCTTGTTCATTGGGGGAATCCTTTAGTTCAGCTGCGCGAGCAGCTGGTTCAGGGCCGAGATCTCGGCCTGTTGGGTCATGATGATTTTGTTGGCGAACACGGTGACCATGTGGTTGTTCCCGTGCTGCAGGTAGGCCTGTGCCATCTCGACGCCACCGATGTGGTGGGCGATCATCAGCGTCAGGAACTGGCGGTCGGCCTCGGTACCGCGTGCCGCGGTGAGCTCGGTAATCTCTTCGGCGCTGGCCATGCCCATCGAGGCCATGGTGTGCGACTGTCCGGGAGAGATGTTCCCATGACCGGCATGGACGGACTCCTCGGTGAGGAGGCCATCCATCCACGTCATCGACTCGCCGGTCTGCGGCAGGGCCCAGGTCTCGAGCCAGGCATACATCTGTCCGGACTGTTGTTGCTGGGTCAACGCGATGTCATAGGCCATCGAACGCACCGCGTCGTTGGTGGAATGCTTCCTGATGATCATCGAGAGTTGGACGGCCTGCTGGTGGTGCGTTTGCATATCGCGGGCAAACCCTGCTTCGGGTGAGGCCTCGGAGGGTAAACCACTGCGCGGGTTGGCGGATCCTAAGATCCAGCCGCCGGCGGCCATGGCAAGCATAAGCAGTACCACGGCGCCAACCAGGGCGCGTGAGGTCTTGGATTCGGACATGGCAAAAGTCCTTGGAAATGAAGAATGCTGTGCACCGCAAACGGGCGCGCGGACGGCAGAGGGCGAAGCCGTGTTCTAAATGCGCGAAATGGAGAGTGCGTGCAGATCCGGGGCGCGGGATTGCTGTGCGGCGGTGGCCCTCGAATGCTCGAACAGGGTTGCCGGCATCGCACCGAAAGCACCTGAGGAGTCCGGGCGCGGGGCGAGCTGGGTGATAAGGGGCTGCGGATCCGCGGTGGGTGCGCAGTGCTGCTTGGTCGGAGTATCGAGCGGGCACTGTGTCCGGTCGGCGGCCGGCGAGATCGTTTCCACGCTTGAATGCTGGATCGCCGAAACCTGCAGGGGCGCAGATACCAGGGTCTGGCACACCGGAAGCAGCACGGTCAGGGCCAGGATCAACCCGAGCAGTCGCTTCACTCCTGCACCCTTTCGATAACGGAACCCAAGATTCATTGAGGACTCAACAATATAAATGTCTCTTGTGGATTTCCTGTGAGCGTCCTGCGGGAGTGCGGACGGGGCCGTCGCGATGACAATCGAGACGCGCCGCGGACATAGGGTTGGAAGATGGAAATTATTGACCGGTGGTGGCAGGCGGTGCTGGCCGGATTCGGCGGCTCTGCTCAATTCGTTCCCACCTTGTGGCCGCTGCTGGGCTTGTTGGCACTGTGCCTGCTGCTGACCGTGCCGCGGGCCTGCTGGCGGATCTTCGGGCTCTATGTGACCTTCGTGCACGAGTTGGGCCACGCCTTTGCCGCGCTGCTGACCGGGCGCTTCGTCCACGGGTTGAAGATCCGCCTAGACCACTCGGGCGAACTGGTCAGCAGCGGGAAGCCCGGCTTCTCCGCGGTCTTCAGCGGTTTCTGGGGCTACCCCGCTCCCGCAGTGGTGGGCGCGGGGCTGGTAGCCGCAACGTCCTTCGGCCATGGATCAGCGGCCCTGTCGATCGGGGCATTGCTGCTACTGGTTTCGTTGTTGTTCCTGCGCAATGCGGTGGGCATCGCCGTGGCATTGTGTTCGGCGCTCGCCGCACAACTGCTGGTGGTGTTTACCCCGGTGGCGGCGACCAGCTGGGTGGTACTGGGACTGGGCATGATGTTGTTGGTGGGCTCGGTACGCGACCTGTTCAAGGTCATCGGCGTGCACACCCGCCGGCGCGAACTGGTCGCGTCCTCCGATGCTTACCTCTTGGCCACCCGCAGCTGGTTGCCGGCATGGTTCTGGTTGGCTGGCTTCACCGTGGTGATAGGTGGTTCAGTGGCGTTCTCGGTCTGGCGGCTGTGGGAGACCTTGGCTTAACACGCAGTGAATCCGGCCGGCGCATTCACTAGCTGGAAACTACCTGAGGGGCTCCACAAGTTGGTCGCCGACGACACCTTCGAATGGTGATCGTTCCGGTGCGTTCCGATGCAGAAAATGCGAGGCCAATGCCGCCCGAATCGCCGGCTCCTCGACGCCATAAGCCTCCGATATCTGGCCCATCGTCCAACCCGCGGTGCGCAATTCTTGCAGCGTCGGATAGGCCGGCATGCCGAGTCGAGTTCCCATGGCCCTCAACTCCTTTTCTGTGTGGATCCGTGAGAACACTGAACCACACAGGTAGGACGATTTGGATGCAGGGCAGCTCGGTTCCGAGCCGGCACGGGGAGAGCCGGGGATTTGGCCTACGGTGGGACTAAGGGACAACACCTCAGGAAACAAGGAGACACACCATGGCCATCTTTGAATATACGACGAAGCTCCCGTACCCACGGGAAAAGGTCTTCGCATGGTTCTCCCGCCCCGGGGCCTTGCCCCGGCTTTGGGCCCCTTACCTTGGGACAGTCAGCCAGGAACCGGATATGGGCCTGGCCGTCGGCTCCCGGGCCGTCCTGGACGTGGCCGCCCCTGGCACCATGGGTACGGCACTGGCCGCTGCCACCGACCTCGGGGCCAGAACGCTGGGACTGCCGGCGCGCATCGGCGCGCGGATCCCGTGGCGCGCCAAACACATTTCGCTGAACCCGGGTCACGATTTCACCGACATCATGGAATCCGGGCCGTTGGCCCGCTGGGAACACCAACATTTCTTTGCCGACGACGACCATCACACGCGCCCGGGCACGGTGATGCGCGATGTGGTCGAATTCGAACTACCGGTGCTCAGTAGATCCCCGTTCAATCGGGCACGCGCGCTCGCCGAGAAAGCGTTCATGCGTGAGCTGAACCAAGTCTTCAGGTACCGGGAAAGGATGCTGCGCGCCGACCTGGCCTTCCACGAGAACTACGCCTCCGAGCCCCTGGTGATTGCCGTGGCCGGGGCCTCGGGAGTGATCGGCACCCAGCTCTGTGCCCTCTTGGGCGGGGGCGGGCACCGCATCATCAAGCTGGTTCGTCACCGCAGCGAGGCCAACGGACACGATGCGGTCTTCTGGGACCCCGAGCGTGGGGTGTTGGATCCCGAGCAACTGCGCGATGTCGATGCTGTGGTGAATCTGGCCGGGCATACCATCGGCGGCAGGTTCACCGCGGACACCAAGGAAAAGATCTTATCCTCGCGCGTGCTGGGAACCGAGCTGCTCGCCGGCGCCTTGGCAACACTCGCGGCCGACGGTAAACAGCGCAGCTATATTGTGGCCTCGGGCATCGGAATTTACGGGGCCGCCCCGCACACCGGAATCCCGGTGCTGCCCCTGGATGAGGACACGGCACCGGGCACAGATTTCCTTGCCGAGGTCTGTACGGCGTGGGAGCAGGCCTGCGCGCCAGCTGCCGCGGCAGGGGTACGGGTAGTCAATGTCCGCACCGGGTTGGTGCAGACACCGGCCGGCGGCATCCTGGCGCAGATGCTGCCCCTCTACGCACTGGGTCTGGGCGGGCCGCTGGGTACCGCTGCCTGGCAGTCCTGGATCGGGCTTGATGATGTGGTGGGGATCTATGCGCACGCGCTGCTCACCGAATCACTGGCCGGCCCGGTCAACGCCGTGGCGCCGTACCCGGTGCAGTCAGAAGAATATGCAAGGACCCTAGGCAAGGTGCTGCGCCGCCCGGCCCGGATCCCGGTTCCCGGCTTCGCTCCCAAGCTTCTGCTGGGCAGCCAAGGAGCAGCGGAACTGGCCTTCTCCGACCAACGGGTGGCCAGTACTAAGATCGAGGCCAGCGGCTACGGCTTTCGGCAGCCGGAGCTGGAATCGGCGTTGCGCCACGTCCTGGGACATTCCTAGGGACGAGGAAGGAGCTAACGCCCGGAGCCGTGCCGCCTGCCGGTCACATAGGCAGCCACGGCACCCAGGGACCCTGCCAACAGACCCCAGGGGATGCCCGGGCCCTGAAGCTTCGATTCGGGGCGCAGCTGGCCTCCGGCGCGCATCCGCAGCTCGCGGGCTTCATCCCGGTCATCAAGCATCGCCAACTTGGCCTTGGCGATCCCACTGTCGTCGCGGGGCGGCAGCGCCAGCTCGTCCTCGGCAGCCAAGCCCTGGCGCAATTCTCGGGCTCGTTCGAGTTCGGCATCCAACTCAGAACCCAGCAGCAGGGAAATGTTCGCCAGCCAGATCCACAACAGCAGAATGATCACCCCGGCCAGCGCTCCGTAGGCACTTTGGTACTTGCCGAAATTCAAGACGTAGAAGAAGAACCCGGCCGTGGCCAGGGCCAGGACGAACAAGGCACCGAAAGACCCGGCGCTGATCCAGCGGAACTTCGGCTTCCGGACGTTCGGGGTGAAGTGGTAGAGCAGCGCAATCATGAGCACGGCAATCAGCACCAGCACGGGCCACTTGGCGATGTTCCAGGCCAGCAGCGTGGCCTCGCCGAGGCCCAGCACGTCGCCGATGGTCTGGGCCACGGGCCCGGAGAGCACCAGCAGGGCAATGGCCAGCACCGCCAGGATGACGATCACCAGGGTCAGCAGGTACATCTGCGGACGAAGTTTCCACAGCGGGCGGCCCTCGGTGACGGCGTAGGTGCGGTTCAAGGCCCGACCGAACGCCCCGACATAGGCCGATGCCGACCACAAGGCACCGAGCAGGCCGATCAGCAAGGTCCACCCGGCCCCGGTCTGCTCGCCGAGCTGCGTCAAGAGCCGCTCCGCGGTGTCTGCCATCTCCTGGGTTCCGACCTGGCTGATGGTGTCAACCATCCAGTCCCTGGCCTCGGAACCACCGCTGATCAGCGAGAGCAAGGAGAGCATTGCCAGCAGCCCGGGAACCATGGAAAGCACCGCGTAATAGGTCAGCGCCGCTGCCAGGTCGGTGGCTCCGTCACGGGTGAACTCGCGCACGGTGCGTTTGGCGGCATAGAGCCAAGAGTCCCTGCGTACGCTGGTTTCTTTGTGTTGTGGCTTGTCCATGGGCGAATTCATCCTCAATCGCTGGGGCGGTTTTGGTCCATTCCCACCTTACGGTGTGAACGGCTCAGCGCAACGAACGCGCGGCACGGAAGCCGTCCGCGGCCAGCAGCACCAGGGCCAGCAGAATCGGCACATAGGTGAACGCATCCTGGAGGAGCAGCTGCTCGCCCATGATCACCGCTGCGACCATCAACAGGACGGGTTCGACGTAGCTCAGCAGTCCGAACACCGACAGTGAGAGCAGCGAGGCGGCCCCCAGATACAAGAACATGGCCACGGCTCCCAGGAGGCCGATCGAGAGCACCGGTAGTAGTTCGGCCCCCGGTCCGTGCACCGACGTGAGGATGAAATAGAGCGCCAGCGGGGTCAGGAGAAGGATTTCGAGGGTGAAGGCGGCATTGGACTCGAAGCGGGCCCGGCGCCGGGCCGCGAAGTAGAGCGGATAGCCCAGGCAGATCACCAGGGTGGGCCAGGCCAGCCCGCCGTCGAAGACTACTTGGTGGCCGACGCCCACGATCGCCAGCGTGACAGCGATCTTCTGGGCTTGGGACAGCCTTTCGGAGAAGGCAGCCCGGCCCACCACCACCATGACCAGCGGGAGCAGGAAGTAGCCCAGCGAGGTGGCCAGCGCGTACCCGTTCATGGGGGCGTACATGAACAGCCACAGTTGTACGCCCACCAGCGCACTGGCGATGGCACCAAAAAACAGCAAGCTGGGCCTGGCCCTGATCCGCCCGAGCACCGTGGCCATTTGGGCCCTGCGGGCGGGGACCAACGCGTACACCGGGCTGATGACCAGCAACGTCAGCACGATCCGCCAGCCGTAGACCTCGGCGTGCCCGATGTCCTTCAGAGACCCGGAGACCAGAAAAATCGCGGCGAACAGCGCAGAGGCAACAACAGAGGCAAGAACGCCGCGATTCATAGGTGGTGCTCCGGATCCGGGCCGTCAATCAGGGGGTGAATATTGCAGTCTAATCGACGCTACGCCTCCCCGATGTGCCCCTAGACCTCCAGTCGGCGGCGGATGAAGGAGGAGAGCTGGTCGACCAGCACGATCAGCACCAACACCACCAGGATCTGGGTGGCCATCGCATCAAACTGGAATGACTTGATGGACTGGTTGATCAGCAGGCCGATGCCTCCGGCGCCGACCAGCCCCAGCACCAGCACCAGCGAGGAGCGCACATTGACGTCGAAGCGGTAGAGCAACAGCCCGACGAACTGGCGGCCGGGCGGCCGGCGCCGTACATGATTCATCGAGTGATGGAAGCAACCGGTGTGGTCGATGTGCGCCGGGTGGTGGCCGGAGGTGACACCGTGGTTGATCTCTTGGCAGCACACCACGCGGGGGTCAAGGGACTGGGCGTACTCACCGGCGCGCTTGACCGCAAAGCACTGGAGCAGCACCCTCACAGCTGGGTTTTGGAAGGTGTCAAGGATCTTCCCGGGATCCTTGAATCTGCACTAGTCAGTCCCTAATTATATCGATTTGGTAACGAGGCCTCGAAGCTAGAAGCGTTCCTCGAGGCCTCGTTACGTGTGTGATTAAGATTTTTTTTGAACCTGACTAGGCGTTATGTAATTGCATGGACGCCTTGGCTTGACGTGCCCCGGGGGTGCTGTCGTACCGTCGTTGAGTAACGTTTTCATAACAGCAAGTTATGGGGCCGTCTCAACTACCGCCGGATATCCTCCGTTGTCCATAGCGGCGGTAGCCACTCGAATCGTCGATTGCGACGCCGGACAACGCCGCCATGATGGTCCTGGACGACTTATGCGGAGGATGGCACTGGAGAAACATGATCCAGCTGAATACCAAGAGCAAGAACATTCGCCGCGGCGCCGCAACTGCAGCCGCAATCGCTTTGGCCGGGGGAGCCATGGCAATGTCGGTGGCACCCGCCTCGGCAGCAAACACCAGTACCTGGGACGCGCTGGCACAGTGTGAGTCCGGTGGAAACTGGTCGATCAACACCGGAAACGGCTACAAGGGTGGACTGCAGTTCTCGAACTCCACCTGGCAGGCATTTGGCGGAAGCGGAAGCGCGAGCAATGCTTCCAAGTCCGAGCAGATCCGCGTTGCCGAGAAGGTAAAGGCGGGTCAGGGCTGGGGCGCCTGGCCAGCATGCTCCGCCAAGCTGGGTCTTTCCGGCGGCAAGGGCTCGGTTGACAAGAGCTACGAGGCCGCCCCGAAGAAGGAATCTGTTCAGAAGACCTCGAACAACTCGACTCCCAAGTCGACTACGACCAAGACTTACAAGTCAGCTCCTGCCAAGGCGCACAAGACCAAGTCGGTCCCGGCCAAGAGCTACGCTTCCTCCGGCAAGCGCGCTGCTGCCCCGGTGGCTAAGGCTCCGGTCGTCAACGTGAACGTCAAAGACTCGGGCAAGGACTACACGGTCAAGGCCGGGGATACCCTGTTCAAGATTGCTCAGGCCCAGGGCCTGGATAGCTGGCAGGGTCTGTTCTCCCTGAACCAGGACGTCGTGCCCAGCGCCGACCTCATTTTTGTTGGACAGTCTCTGGACCTTCCAACCAAGTAAACCGGTCCCTCTTACGAGCGGACGAACGGCCAAGAGGGCTGTTCCGTAGCCACACCCCCCAAGTGGCTACGGAGCAGTCCTTTTGCGTTTCAGCCCGCTCTGCGGCCCCTTGGAATGTGGGACAAATTCGGGAAAAAGCGAAAAGTGGCGGGAAGACAAACACCACTACTGCGGCCCAGAGCCCGTATACCGGTAGATAGCGCATCTGCCAGCGTTCGGCGGCGGCGACCTTGTTCGGGCTGGTCCCGAACTCGGCGATCCTCACCAGGATGGCAGCGAGCATCAGCGCATCCACGGCGAGGGCGGCGGCCAGCAACACCAGTTGCAAGGTGTCGAATAACCCGCCGGGGCCAGTGGCTCGCGTGCGGACAGGGAGTAGAGGACCAGGCACAACACCAACACCAGAACACCGTTGTTGATGATCAGTAGGCCCCGGTCAATCCCGGCGACCCCGCCTGCAGTGGACAGCACCGCCAACATCGCCACGAGCATGACAATGGTCAGCGGAGTGAAGACGCGGGTCAGCAGCGGAGCGATGTTCTCAATGACGTCCAGCTTGGCTTTCACCAGCCAGCCGGCGACGACCAACGCACCGGGCACGGCAAAGGGCAGGATCCATGACTCCAGCACGGGTTCCAGATCCACGCCGGCCGACTGCAACACGGCAAAGGTTAGCCCGACCAGAACCCCACCACCAATGGCCAATAGGGTGAAGTAGATGGCTAGCTCACCGGTGAAGCGCACAAAGTCCATGCGCCGTCCGTGGCTCCGCCAACGTCCTCCGGCGTAGACGATTCCCGCCAGGACCCAGACGATGACGGGGGCATACAGCGCGGCCAGCGGCCCTGTCGCTCCGCCCTAGGCAAAGGGGTAGAGATTCAAAACCACGGCTACTGCCGCAAAGGCGACTCCCAAGGCCGCGACAAGGCTCCAAGAGACTTTTCGTTTCCAGGCAAAGTAGGCGGCAACAAGCGGGATGACCAGCAGGCTTGCGTTCTTTAGCAGGGACATGTCGTCGCCCAACCAAGAGATTCCGGCCTTCAACGTCAGTCCCGCACCGATGGCCAGTGACAGCACGACGGCCAGCTCGACACCGTGGCCGGGGCCGGAGATACCGGGCGCCCCGGGTCTCAGTACCAGCTGCTTCCACAGTCGTTCGGAATGTTCGCGGGCGAACTCGCGGGAATACCGGATCGAGGTTGCCCATACGCTTGATGGCGACCAGAAACGCCTCATCATCGTCGAGCCCGCAGGCTCGTCGCTCGTCGATCTGCTCGAGCAGGTGGTCTTCAAGCTCGTCGAGGCCTGCGGCGGAGATTGCGCGACGCCGGGCCACGTATCCTCGCCAAAGCTCGATCTGCGCTTCCAGCCCTTCGTGCGGTTCCACTATGCCCATCCCGGTTTCGTTTCGGTGGTCGGTCGCGACGTCTCCCACGCTTGGCGCAAGGCATCGGCCACGATGGCCCACTGTTTCTGGCGTTGGGCAAGCGCTCCCCGGCCCTCCTCGGTGATCGAGTATTGCTTGCGGCGGCGTCCAGCCTTTGAGAGCCCCCATGATGCCTGGAGATAGCCGAGACGCTCAAGCCTATGAAGCAGCGGATAGAGCATCCCCTCGTTCCATCGCAGGTCGCCGTCGGATAATTCCCCCACCCGCTTAATGATGGCGTAGCCGTGCAAATCGCCGTCTCCCAAGATCCCGAGCACCAAAGTGGTTGCCGAGGCAGCCACCAGGCACTTGCCGTTGTGCACCATGAATCCTATACATAGAGGTACTAGGTATTGAACCGCCATTGGTGTGTCGATGCGAGGGCAAGATTGCAGTGCGTCGGATCCCGGCGACATGACAAAGGTCCCGTCTTTCCCTCATATGCGGGGAAAGCGGGACCTCGGCGTGCCCCTCAAGGGGCAGGGATCGCAGGAGGGTTAGCGCTCCTTGGTCAAGATTATATTGGGGTCCAGCGTTGCCATGGCATTGGTGTCCACGTTCTGGCTCGGTCCGTTGAGATAGCGTTCCAGGGAGTCGTCCATGGCGTTGATCCAGCGCGTGTGGTGGACCTCGGCCATCGTGCCGGTGATCACCGAACGGTGGGCCTTGTCGCGGTAACCCAGGATGTCCTCGGACTTGTGCCGCATCCAGTCCTTGAACAGGGTGCTGACCGCATCCAGATCAAATTCGGGGTAGTCGGTCGCCTGGATGAGTTCGCGGACGTAGTCGGTCTGGAAGTCGGCCTCGGCATCATGATCGGCCAGGGCATCTTGAGCATCGAGCCACGACTTGATGTCAACGGAGCGCTGATCGGCAGGGGGCAGGGTGATCTTCCCTGTCATGACGTCGCGGGCGAACCATGCCTGAGCGTCAAACATATTGAAGGTGTAGTACTGGTCCTGCGCACCGAGATAGAAAAGGTTGGTGTTCTGCTGCCACACCACGCCCTTGTAGAGGTTGCCCGGGTACAGGACGTTGGCGGACTTCACAGCCAACTCGGAGGGCAAGAATGGGTACTTGTGGAGGTATCCGGTGCACATGATCACTGCGTCGAATTCGTCGCTGGTTCCGTCCGCGAAATGAGCCGTGGACCCCTCGAAGCGGGTGACCAGCGGACGTTCTACGGTAGTTGAAGGCCAGTCGTATCCCATGGGTCCGCTGCGGTAGCTCATGGTGATGGAGGCCGCGCCCATCTTGTGGGCCTGCATGCCGATGTCCTCCGCAGAGTATGAGGAGCCGATCATCAGCAGCTTCTTGCCGCCAAAGCGTTCGGCACCGCGGAAATCGTGGGCGTGCAGGACTTCACCGGGGAAGGTATTGATTCCCTCGAATTCCGGGATGTTCGGCGTCGAGAAGTGGCCGGAGGAGACCACCAGTTTGTCGAAGATATAGGTCTTGGACTCCCCGGTATTCACATCCTGGCTGACGAGCGTGAATTCTTCGCTTGATTTGTCATAGGTAACCCAGCGAACGGCGGTGTTGAACTGGATGTACTTACGCACGTCGGATTTCTCGACACGACCGGCGATGTAGTCGAAGAGAACTTCACGCGGCGGGAACGATGAGATCGGGCGGCCGAAGTGCTCGTCAAAAGTGTAGTCGGAGAACTCGAGGCATTCCTTGGGCCCGTTGGACCAGAGGTGGCGGTACATCGAGGAGTGAGCCGTTTCTCCGGTTCCGTCCATGCCGGTGTGCCAGGTGTAGTTCCATTGGCCGCCCCAATCGGACTGCTTTTCAAAGCATACGATTTCGGGCATCTCTGCACCCTTTGCGCGTGCGGCTTCGAAGGCGCGCAACTGCGCCATTCCGCTGGGTCCTGCACCAATGATTCCAACTCGCAAGCTCAAATTTTTCTCCTCTGTTCCAGGGCCGATTCAATTACCCGTGGCTTAAGGTAATTCGGAACCGCGCCAATGAAGGCGTTATCGGGAAATGCGACCACTGGAAGAACCTATGTTCTTCTTCGCATTCAGCTGCCGACGCTTTGTACGCCGCAAGGTCAGTTGCTCCCGGGCCTCGATCCCCAGCAAAGGGAGAGTCGTCGCAATACAGAAAAAGACCGGCAGATAGCGGTCGTTGCGGTTCCGAATGAACCAGGTATCGGCCCGTTAGGGGTGGGCTGGTTCTCTCCTAATAGCAACAGGAATCGCTCAATAAGTCAAATCCCGTGCTCTAATTTTTGTGCCGAAAATTTCCGGTGGCCCAGCCGCTAACGTGCTTTAAAGCCATAGTTTCTGTGAGGTCTTGGCCCGATGGTTGGGGACAAAAGCATTCGCCGTGGTGGGGGAGAGCGGTCGTTAGATCAGACTATTAAATTGGCGTATTGTCATGCCGTTAAGATATCCAATATTCGGTTTGGCCGGTCGCCGATGCCTCAACGTACGCGGTCTGTGGCGGGGTGTCGTTGGAAGGAGGCACCCCGCCAGAAGGGGGATTAGCGGGAGGAGAGGAGGGCGTCTAGTCGCGCGTACCCCTCAGATAATCCGACCTCCATTCCGGATGCGGCCATGCCATCACGGGCTTCCTGGGTCGGGTAGACCGAATGCCCCACCAGACGGGTGCGATTGTTCTCCAGCGTTTCAAAACGGATGTAGTCCATGGCGACGACATCGGGGTAGCCATCGAACTCAAAGGTCTGGATGGCGAACTCGTTCTCGCGAACTGTGTGGAATACCCCAGTGAAAACATAGTTTCCCGTCTCGTCGGAGTGGGTGTATTTGTAGGATCCGCCGCTGTGGAAGTCGTAGTGGTCAACTTCCATTTTCATGTTGTTCGGCCCGAACCACTGGGCGACAATCTCGGGATCTCGGTGCGCTTCGAACACCGCGGCAACGGGAAAATCGAATTCCCGGGTGAAATCAATGAAGGGTGCGCCTTCGGGGACTGTGACATTTAGTTGGTTGCTCATCGTGAGACCTTCGCGGTTGTCAGTGGTGCTTTAGTTGGCTTTTGAGCACGGCATCCAAGCGGTTGTACTTCAGTTCGGCAAGTATTCGGTACTTGTCGATCCAACGTGTCAGTTCCGTGAGGAGTGCGGGATTCAGGTGGACTGGTCTGGTCTGCGCCTCGCGGGTGCGGGTCACCAAGTGGGCTTGCTCCAGGACTTGAATGTGCTTCGAGATGCCCTGTACCGACATCTTGAACGGTTCGGCGAGTTCGTTGACGGTGGCCGGCCCCGTGGAGAGCCTGACGATAATTTGCCGCCGTGTTTGGTCCGCAAGGGCCATGAATGCCCTATTGAGATCCTGCTCGTCAAACGTCAAGTATTCAACTCATTTCTTTATCAACCATTCGGTTGGGTATCATGATCCGCCGGTGACTGACGATAGTCAAGAGTTGTCACGGGAAGATCGTGGCGCCATTCCTGCGGTCGGTCGGCGGCCACGAGGTTTTGTGCTCGGCGGCCCTATCCGACAGCGTTCAGCGAGGCCGCAAAACTGTGTGCCGCGACGGCGTGGCTTGCCTGGATGCTCAGGAACAGTTCCGCGCTTCGGTGGCCGGGCCAATCCTTGGGCAGGAAACTGTCCGGCAGCCCGGGGTCAACGTAAGGGATGGTCCGCCAAGAGTCGATGGCCCGAACGTAAGCCGCAAAACTCTCTTCGGCACTTGCCTGCCCCTCTGTAGTCACGGCCTGATTCTGTTCGAGGAACGCATCGTGTAGCTCAGCCAGGGCGCCCAAATCCCACCAGGCAGACGCCGTTTCCTGCGCTGTCCCAGTAAATTCCAAGAGGTTGGAGACAATGATGGTCGCGTGGTCCTCCAGGCCAAGGACGCGCAGGATCTCCCAAACTTCGGCGCGCAAGTAGTCCGGGAATATCCATAGTCCTGGTGTTATCAGGCCACCGCCGATGCCCTGAAGATGTTTGCGCAACTGATGGCGACGTTCGCGTTCGGCTTCCGGGATGGAATACGAAAGCAGACACCAAGAATCTGTAGACCCCATGGAGCGGGGTTCGAATATGCGCCTGTCTCCTCGGGCAAGGATCTGCTCACCGGTGGCGGTGAGGGCGAATCCCGGGGTTTCCTTCCGGGACTGTTGGTCCAGGATCCCCTTTTTCTTCAGTCGTGAAATCGCCGTCCGGGTCACCTGGGGCGTTGTTCCCAGCGAGTTCATCAGCGCAACCAGGTGGGCGGAAGAGATCCAGCCGCCGAGCTCTCGTAGGTACAGTCCCACGATGGTCCGCACCAAGGACGTGGTGCTCCCTGGACGTGCATCTAGATCGTCGAGCGAAGTTAGCATGTCGCCCGGCTACTTGCCGATCTCGGTACGAACCGCGAATAGTTCTGGGAAGAACGTCAGATCCAAGGCTCGCTTGAGGAATTCCACCCCCGAGGATCCTCCGGTGCCCTGCTTGAACCCGATGGTCCGCTGCACCACGCGCATATGGCGGAATCGCCAGGCTTGGAAGTTATCTTCCAGATCTACGAGGTCTTCGCAGGCCTGGTAGAGGCTCCACGTCGTTTCGTCGGACTCGTAGATGTCCTTGTAGATGGGGACCAAGGACTCTTGGAAGACCCACGGCTTTGAGACGTCGCGTTCGAGTATCTCGGCGGAGACGGCGTAGCCGGCACGGGACAGGGCCCGGAGAAACGCGTCGTAGACCGTTGGTTCGTGAAGGAGCTTGGAGAGCAGTTTGTGGGCGTCGGGGTCGGATTCAAAGACTTTGAGCATGCCCTCATGCTTGTTGCCCAGAATGAACTCGACGGCGCGGTATTGGAACGACTGAAATCCGGAGGACGAGCCAAGAAAACCACGGAACTCTGCGTATTCACGGGGTGTGAGTGTAGCGAGAACTGCCCACTGCTCCGTTAGGGTCTTTTGGATGTGTTTGACGCGGGCCAAGCATTTGAGCGCTTTTCCGATCTCGTCGTTGTCCATCAGTCGACGTGACTCGGTCAGTTCATGGAGCATGAGCTTGAGCCAGAGTTCGCTGGTCTGATGTTGGATGATGAACAGCAGTTCGTCGTGGTGCTCCGGAACGCTGACCGGGTGCTGCGCGGAGAGTAAGCGATCGAGGTCGAGATAGCTTCCATAGGACATCGTGTTGCTGAAGTCGGTGCGGACAGTGTCTTCTATTTCGCGGGCACCCTGGGGCACCTGTGCGTGTGGGCAGGCCATGCCCAAAGCGTATCATTTTGTCGACGCGCGTCGAGTAAGTGAAACTAATGATTGGTTTTCGAAAACAACTCGCTTCGCAGGAGATTTTGTGGGTGAGGGTCCTCAAGCCGGCCCAGTCGTGACGAGGCAACGAGTGGTGGGTCTCGTGGTTGGAGGGAGTGGTGGACGCGATGTCCCATGGATGCAGCGTTTGGATCCGTTGGATTACTGTCGCCCGGCGCGCACACCGACCACGCAAATGTTAATAGGAGATTGTCCTGCTCATCTGATCTGCTGGTGTCCCCTGCCGGCCACGGAAGCACGGGAATATTGAGGTGGTTTGCTCACGGTTCGCAGCTGAAGTGCTCAAGCCCGCCGATGGAACGCTCTGGAGACGTAAAAACAGTGCCCGAGAAAGCGGGACTATTTTGCCGCCGATGGCCGAGTCGTCACCAAAGGTAGCCCGAGGGCCTTCGAGCCGACGCAAAATCTCCGTTACTGCGCCGATATGATTTGATTGAAACTTGCACTAGAAGCTTCAGGGCCCACAAGAGTTGGGCCCGCAGCACAGGGGGAAAATTGAAGACTTTTACTCGGACTTTTGCCGCGCTCGCGGCAGCTGCATCGATCGCGCTCTCCGGTGCCGTCGTTGCCACTGCGGCACCGGTGACACCCACCCAAGCGGTCAGTATCGTGGCTGCCAAGAAGGCGCCAGCGGTCACGATCAACAAGATCGCCAACAAGTCCGTTAAGGGATCGGCCAAAGCGACCATCAGACCGTCTGTCAAGGCCGCCAAAGGCGTCAAGGTCACTTCCAAGGTTCTGACAGTTAAGCAGGGGAAAAAGACCCTGGCGAAAAACAAAACCTCGGTCAAGCTGAAGGCCGGAAAATACAAGGTAACGACCAAGGTCAACTACAAGATCGGCAAAAAGAAGCACACTGCATCCAAAGCCCAAACCTTGGTCATCAAGAAGGTGTCTCCCAAGAAAACGTGGGCAGCTCCGAAGGGCAAGAACTGCCCTGAAAGCTTCCCTGTCAAGGGAAACAAGACCGGCAGCAACAAGGAATGGAAGTATCACGTTAAGGGCGGCCAATACTACAAGCGCACGGTTCCCGAACAGTGCTTCAAATCCACCGACGATGCCCGCAAGGCCGGATACCGGGCATCGAAGCGCTAAACCTGAACCTCCAGTAGCCAGCCCAATCACGTTGCTCCCACGCAAAACGTGGGTGCAACGTGGTTGGCTGCTTTTTGGCGTATTGCCTTGTTGAGTCACCTTGAAGGAACCATTTGAAACACCTGATTTCCTACATCCTCTCCGTCTTGATCCTCACTGGAACGTTGGTGGTGGATACCGCTGCTTTGGCCGGAGCCGCACCATCGGCGAATGAAAAAGCTGCGGCCACAAGCAGCGCACCGGCAAGCGCCGCCGCTCCGACGAAGAAGAAGACGCCTTCAACAAGCTCCGAAAAGTCAGCGGTCCGCCCAGGAGCGAAACTTAATGGGCCGAGCGCATTGTCGGTGTTGAACACTTTGGCAGTCAAGGGAAAGGCCCCAGCCACCGGGTATGACAGGAACGGCAAATTCGGTAACGGGTGGAAGGACTTCGACGGCAACAAATGTGACGAACGACAGGACACCTTGAAACGCGACCTTTCGAAGATAAAGTTCAAGGACGCGAAAAACTGCCAGCTGGCATCGGGCGTTTTGGCTGATGCCTACACGGGGACCACCATCAATTGGAAGGTCAACAGCGGATCGGTCGACATCGACCATGTGGTTGCGCTGAGGAATGTGTGGATTTCCGGGGGACAACAACTCTCACAGGATCAGCGCCTCGCGGTAGCCAACGACCCCTTGAACCTCATGGCTTCCCAAGCCTCCGCCAACCGTTCCAAGGGCGCTGCCAACGCAGCCGAATGGTTGCCACGGCATAAAGCGTTCCGTTGCCAATACATCGCCACCCAGGTCAGCGTCAAGAAAAAGTATGCGCTTGCGGTGACGGCAGCGGAGAAAGCTGCCATGCGCAAGGTGCTCGAATCGTGCCCGAAGCAAAAATCCGCCAAAGTCTCGCCCATCAAAGTGATTGCCGCCAAGGCTCCGCCCGCTTCGAAAGCGCCGCGCGTAGAGAAGACGCAGGTTGCTCCTCCTCAAAAGAAGCCCAATGCGACGGCTCCTGCTAAGAAGGTGTCACCCGGCGCGTACTGTGCCCGAGCGGACAGCGGGAAGAAGGGAACCGGCAAGAAAAACGGCAAGAGCTACACCTGCAAGACCAGCAACACCGACACTCGTCTGCGCTGGCGCTAGCAAGCACCTCATGCGCACCGGGGTTATCCGCCGCGGCGATCAGGCTACCGGTCTCAGGGTTGTTTGAATGATCGACCGGTACGCAGGGGGAGCACCGTGCCCAGATCCACGCCCTCGGCGGCAATCTGCAGCAACAGGTGCTGGCGTTCACCGGCCGAAATGTTCGCCGCGGTGCAACGCCTGGCCACCAGGGCGAGTCTGTCGGCTAACTCGTTCATGGGATCACCGGCGTGGGCCTTGACCCAGCTGTACTGTGTCTCGGACCGGGAGAGCAGCTCATGGATCTTTTGGACGACGGCTCTCGCGTCGGCCGATCTGGCCCGTGGATGGCTTGAGGGATTCCGAAGTAGATCGACGGCCATCAGAGAATCGGAGCGGATATGGAAGCGTACCCCTCCTTCGAACAGCTGGTCTCGATACCTGCTGGCATCCAACAGGGCGTAGTGGATCGAGTTCAGCTCACCTTGGAGGATTTCCTTGCCTTTGGCAGCAAAGGCGTTGATGGTCGGTGTGGACCCCCGGCCGTAGTCAAGGATCCACCCGTGACCCGTCAACGGGTTGTGCCAGCTGCGCGATGCGTCAGTGGTGATCGTCAGCTCGGAGTGGAAGTCATTGATGCACTCGTGTAACAACGCAATGGCCGCCCGCGCGCCGGCTGGCGGTCGGAACTGGTCGGAGACTTCAAAACCTCGCTCCAGGAGGGCTTCGGGCAGCCGGATGCAACCCTCAAGTAACGAGTCATCACAGTACACGGGCTCAGAGGCGTTGCAACGCACCGAACGAATGGCCTTGTCGAGGAGCGTCATGAGGTCCCCGAGTCTGGGACCTGCTTCGTGGATGGGCAGGACGCCGCTGCGTTGCCCGACGATGTCGTAGGCGCTGGTTCGGACCACGGCCCAGAATAGATTTTGGTTCAGGGGCTGGACCTCCACCGTAACTCCCGAGCGTGCGGAGACGGCATCGACCGCGGGAATCAAACGCGTCGTTGGGGGAGTGGGGCGTGGTGCCTGCATGGTCTCCTCCTCGGTTCGGCGCTCGGGTTTTTTCGCTCGCGAAAACCCTCATCCACCAACGCTACCCAAAATACCGGGCCGTGGGGATGGCAAACCGGGCCCGGAACTCGGCAACCTATGCAGTCCGGCTGTGGGAGGGAACCGGTTCCTACACCTGGGCGGTCCTGTGCGGGGTGTTTGGCAGCATCCTGACTAGGATGGAGCCAAGAACAAGCGATTGAGGACTAGCGAATGCGCACCGGTACGGAACCGCGGCCGTCCAGGCTGCAACACCAGCAGCTGCTCGTCACCCTGTACGGACTTTATGGACAAGCGAACCAGGGCATCTTTCCGGTCTCGGTACTGGTGGGCATGTTTGGTGCCTTGGGGATCGACGCCCCCGCGGTGCGGTCCACGGTTTCCCGGCTGAAGCGTAACGGTGTGTTGGTGAGCAGCAAGGAAGCGGGAATCGCCGGATACTCGCTTTCCGCAGATGTGCTCGACGCCTTTGAAGAAGGTGACCGGCGAATCTATGCCCCGGAGCGATCGCGCCCGGAGGACCCCTGGTCGCTGGTGATCTTTTCCGTACCCGAAGCCGAACGGAACCGTCGCTATGAATTGCGCACGGAGCTGACGAGTCTTGGCTTCGGTGCCGTAGGCGCGGGGGTAGCCATCGCACCGAACAATGTGCTTTCCCAAGCAGTGCACAGGCTTAAGGACCGCGGGTTGGATGGGTATGTCGAATATTTCAGCGCCGACTATCTCAGTGAGCAGGACATTGCCTCAAAAGTGGCCCAGTGGTGGGACCTGGAGGAGCTAGACGGACAGTATCGGGATTTCCTGGAAATCTACGGGATCGCCGAGCGGGAATGGGCGGCCAGGCTCGACTCGTGCAAGGGAATCATCGACCCCGCCGGTGACTTGGCCCGGGACGCGTTTGCCTACTATGTCCCGATGCTCACGGTGTGGCGGCGCTTCCCCTACCGCGACCCGAACCTGCCGTTGGAATTCCTACCCGACGGATGGAAGGCGCCGGCCGCCAAAGCCGCGTTCTGGGCTTTGGATGCCCAGCTGGCGCCCGTGGCCAAGGCTTACGCGCTCGCGCTGTTGGATTCGCGCGGCGTTGCTTCCGGAACTTCCGCCATCCAAGACAACGCGTCGGGCCAGTGGCCGGCCGAGGGATCGATGGCCTCCAAATGAACCAGTGCCTGGTATTCGAGAAGTTCAACCGCTGAACCTTGCGAACGGCCAGCAGCTAGGAAAGCACGAGAATGTGCCACGGGCACTCGGTCGTCATTAATTCCGTGCAGGAGAAGTGCAGGTGTGGTGCCTAGGGATTGGTACAGCGGGGAGGCCTCGCGGTAGAGCTCGGGTGATTGCTCCGGGGACGTGCCGAAGTATTCGGCCGCTGCATCATCTCCGAGCTTCTCACGGTAAGTCGTCGCCACATCGGTGACAGGTGCCAGAGCCACGACTCCGTCGGTGAGCTTGGCGTTCAGCAGCGCGAGTTGGCCGCCCACCGAATGGCCCACCGTCAGTAGCGGCCCGCCGATCTCGTGCTTCTCGCGGAATGCCGAAAGCATTTCCAAGGCCACGCTCACGTCGTTCAGCGGGGCTGGCCATCGGCCGGTGGGGCCGCGACGATATTCGATGTTGGCGGTGACCCAACCGTTCTCCCGCAGCGAGGCCGCCAGCGGATCCATCAGCGACGCAAAGAGATGCGCGCGCCAGTAACCTCCGTGGATGAGAGCGACGATTCCGCGCGGAGGAGCCTGCTGGCTTGGCCATGAAACGGCAACGTACTGTGCCTCGGCGGGCCCGTAAGCAAGGAATTTCGGTACTCGTGTGGCAGCTGCCATGGTGCGGACTCCTGTGCGAAAAATGCGCGCGGACGTGCGAATCGGCTCCGCACGTCCGCGTGTTGTTTCGGTGGTTAGGCCCCGGGGACGGAGCCCGGGGGAAGGAAGTTCACGTCGCGCAACGCCGAGCGGCGAACGACCTCCTCGGGATCGGTCAGGTTGTGCAGCTCGCCAAAGAGGGTTGCGAGTTGGCCCGAGGGGCTGACCCAAAACAGTGCCTTCCCCGCGTCCTCATGCTTGTTGTAATAGGCGTGAGGTAGACCCATGGGCATACGTACGGTGTCACCGGGGCCGGCGGTGGTCCACTCGCCGTCAAGATAAAGCGTGTAGACGCCCTCCATGATGTGGAGGTGCTCATCCTGGGTCGGGTGCACATGTGGCGGAACGCCGGTACCAGCCGGATCCAATGACAGCCAGGCAAAAGACGAGGAACTTTCTACCTTGGACAGGTAGGTGTGTCCTAGCACGTTCCACGTTTTGTTGCCCATCGCCTCACTGGCGAGCGTGATTCCCTTGGGCAGATCGCCCAGAATGATTTCCTGGCCTTCTTGAACTTCCATGGTGGCTCTCCTTGTCGAACGGTCTCTTGATGTCCTCAGCATGGCAGAGGACCACCCAAGTGTGCAATAGGTATTGCGATCGCAAGTTTCACTGCATATGATGTGGATCACGCTTTGGGGAGTGGGCCGTGGCAAGGACAACTTGCCGGGGCGTGCGAAACCCACAAAGCCCCGGGCAACCATCCGACTGCCCTTCACCGATGAAGCGAGGCACCAGCGTGAGCAGCAAGAAATTCAACGGAATGAGTGTGCATACCCTGGGAACAGGAGGCGGACCGATCGTTTCCAGCTCCAGGGCCGGCACCAGCACCGCGGTGCGGGTCGACGATGCCACCTACGTCTTCGACGCCGGCATGGGCAGCATCCGCAACTACCGTTCACACTGCGAATGGGGCCAGCTGCGCGGCATCTTCCTGACGCATCACCACTCAGACCACATCTACGACCTCGGTTCCTTTCTGGTCACCGGCTGGCAGGTGCCCGGCGAATCCTTCGCGGCACCCATCGAAGTCTTCGGGCCGGGTCGGCCCGCGCGTATCCCAGCCTTGGACGAAGCGCATGCCAGGGAAATCGACGCCCGGGTGGGTACGCGGGAAATGACCAGCACCACGCAAATCGTCGACGCGCTGCTCGATACGGTCTTCGCTTCCGACATCGCCATTCGCATGGCCGACGAGGGGCGCGGGGAACCGCATGAATGGGTACGTGCCCATGACATCGAGATTCCCTCGACTGCAGGTGCCGACCCGGTGGCCAACAGGCACCCGGACATGGAACCCTTCGAGATCTACCGCGACGAATTGGTAGTCGTATCGGCCATTCTGGTCGACCATCGCCTCTGTTTCCCGGCCTTCGGCTTCCGCATCGAATCGCGCTACGGCTCGGTGGTCATTTCCGGCGATACCGCTTATTCGGAGAACTGCATCAAACTTGCCAAGGGCGCCGACCTGCTGCTGCACGAAGTCATCGACCTGCCCTCGATCCTGGCGACCTTCCCCGACGGGCCCACGCGCGACGGCATCGAGGTGCACCTGCGCGAATCGCACACGCCCTTCGCCGACGTCGGCAAGGTCGCCGCCGCCGCGGGGGTCAAGACCCTGGTGCTGCACCACATCGTGCCCAATACCCCCGGCACCGCCGACCTGGCGGCCATGGAGACGGCGGTGCGTCGCGACTTCGCCGGCACCGTACACATTGCCGAAGACAACGACGTCTTTTACCCCCGGGGAAATAATTCCGGACCCTTGGAAACCGTGGTAGACCAAATCGTGGGAGCGAACGCATGAGCACCTCAGAGCAAATCCCGCCACATACCCTGCGCGCGGCCGTTAAGCACGGCAGGATGAACCGCCGGGCCTGGGTTGTCACGTTCCTGCTGGTCATCTTCCAGATCATTAACTTCGCCGACAAAGCGGTGCTGGGCCTGGTGGCCGATCCGGCGATGAAGGACCTCGGGTTGACCGCCGGCGAATTCGGCTTCATCGGCAGCGCGTTCTTCTTCCTCTTCGCCATTGCTGCGGTCGCCGTGGGCTTCCTGGCCGGCAAGGTCCCCACCCGCTGGATTCTGTTGACCATGGGCATCAGCTGGGCCGTGCTGCAATTCCCGATGCTCTTCGGCGGTGGCGCCGCGGTGCTGCTGGTGACCCGCATCCTGCTGGGTGGGGCGGAGGGCCCGGCGACACCCATCTCCCTGCAGCACGTCCACGGCTGGTTCCCGGCCAAGGAGCGCGGATTCCCCTCCAGCATCATTGCCGTGGGTTCCACGCTCGGACCCATTATCGCGGCCCCGATCCTCGCCGGAATCATCGCCCATCCAGACCTCGGCTGGCGCTGGGCCTTCGGTTTCCTGGGCTTCGCCGGGCTAGCTTGGTCCGTCTTGTGGTTCCTGCTGGGCCGCGACGGGCCATACTCCCACACCGCGAAGAAGCCGGCCGGTGCGGAGCCAGCGCCCGATACCGATTCCACGCTCGCGCAGCGCGAGGTGCTGCAGCCGAAGGCACCTGACGCAAGTATGCGCTCGGGCAGTATCACCGAACGCGCCGACCTGCTCAAGATCGTGCCCATTCGCCGGGTGCTGGGATCGAAGATGTTCGTGGCCGCGGTGCTGGCCGGCGCCGGCTGCTTCTGGGCCCAGGGCTTCCTGACCACCTGGTCGCCGAAATACCTTGGCTCCGTGGTGGCGCTGTCCCCGGAAATGATCGGCTTGGTCTCGACCTTCCCGTGGGTCATCGGTGCTTTGGCATTGCTGGTGCTCGGCTACGCCTCGCGGCTGTTGATGCGCCGCGGAGTCACCGTGCGCTGGGCCATGGGCGCGCTGTTCGGGGTCTCGCTGTTGGCCTCGGGGATCTGCTTCACCGTGCTGCCGCAATTGCATGGTTACGCCGCCGTGACGGCGTTGACCCTGGGGGCGGGGCTGGCGATGATCTACCCACTGGCGCCCACCGCCATTGCCTTCTGCGTGTGCTCGAAGCAGCGCGCGGCCATTATGGCGACGTTGACCGGGTTCGCGTCCATCGGCGGGGTCATTGCCCCGGCCATGGTGGGCACGCTCATGGACCGCGCCGGCTACGTCCCGGGCCCCAAGGGCGTGCGCGACAGCGCCGAGATGGCTTCGCTGCTGGCCCAGGGCATGAACTCCTCCTTCGCGATGATCGGCATCTACCTGATCGTGGTGGGCATCATCTGCGTGCTGCTGTTGAATCCGGACCGCACAGCGGACAAGCTGCAGACCCGCTTCGCGTTCAACGGGTAGCAGGCACCGGCGGAACGATGCGGGGAACAAGGACCGGTGTTCCCCGCATCGCCAAGCCGTCGATCCGGGAAGGTATCCGCTCACCTCCGGGCATTCGGCCCGCCGGTCATGCTGAATGTGGCTGCCACCGCCAAAGAAAACTTGTCCGAGGCAAACACCGTCCGGGCCAAGGCATCGCGGGCATGGCCGGCAGGGCCCCACAAGGGACGGCCCAACATCATGTTCACGTGGGCCTGTCGGCCCGCGCGCCGGGCCGCGGCCAGCCTCCGGGTTGAATAGCAGCCCAGTTGTTCGGCAAGGCCCTGACCGGTGAGTCGGCCGGCGAGCGCCGCATCAAGGATCGGCGCCAATTCCGCTGCATCAAGCAGGCCGAGCGTCATGCCTTGGCCCCCGATGGGACTGACCTCGTGGGCCGCATCGCCGATGAGCACCAGATTCCCGTGGGCCATGGACGACACCGCAAGATTCCTGGCTCCGAAGCTGCTGAGCATGGAGTTTCGGCTCCCATCCACCCGGTGCCCGGTGCGGTGTTCAATCAGCTCCACAAGAGTCCTGTCCTCGGATGGTGCCGTCCAGGACACCCAACGCCGTTTGTTCCCCGGCAGCGGGAAGGACTCGGTGATCCCCTCACCATGGAGGAAGAGCGCGGCAATCGACCCGAAGTCGGTGGATTCGGGATAGTCGCCCATGAGATATTCATCGGGCAGTTCCCGTGCGCTGACCCCGATCCCAGTTCCGCGGCGGACCGCTGAGCGTGTGCCATCGGCCCCGATCAGGAACCTGGCCTCCAACGAGTTCTCGTTGCCCCGGGCGTCCCTGAGGCTCGCCGTCACCGACCCCGGGCGCGATGTGCTCGACAGGTAGGTGGTGCCCGTCTGCAGGGCGGTGGGGTCAAGGGCATGCAGCCGGCACCGCAACAGCGCGACGGTGTGGTTCTGCGGCAGGGAGAGCACAAAGCGGTGTTGGGCCGGAATCGCTGCGAACGATAATTCGGCCACGATCCGTCCCCGGGATAATCCGACACCTCGGCCGATCTTCACCCCCTCGTCCACCGCGGCCTCCCCGATACCGAGTCTCTCCAGCACCGCCACCCCCGGGGGATGGATCCCGATGGCCCGGGAATGCTCACCGATGGACTGCCGGTGTTCCAGGACTCGCACACCGTGCCCGGCCTGGGTCAACAGGATGGCCAGGGCCAGTCCGCTGGGCCCACCGCCAATGATGATCGCGTCGATCATGGATCGATCCGGACTTCGGGCCGCCAGATCGCCAGGTTCCTGTACCTGCCGGGGGATAGGACGTGCCATCCGACAGGCACCGCGCGGGCAAGCTCCGTCAAGCTGTGGCTGCGCCTGATCGAGGTCAGCCCGTCACGCCGGATGAAGGATGTGGCGGCCAGCGGCAAGGTGGCGGCCCCGAAGAACCACAGTGCCGAGCGCCGACGCCTGATATCGCTGTGGATCGCCAGTACGCGTGCCAAAACCTGGCTGTCGGCCAGGACGTCGGCCAGCTCGGCCGGATCCAGGTGGTGCAGCACGTGGTTGGAGAGCACCACATCAAATATTTTCCCCGCGGTGACCAAATCCGTGCTGGTGGCCTTTCTGAACTCCAGCTGGCTGCGCCCGATCCCGGCGGCCTCGGCGGCGCGGGTGGCGAAGCTGTGCGCACGAGGATCGGGATCGATCCCCAACACCTTGACGTTGTAGCCGTCAGCCCGCGCCCAGCGCAGCAACGCCAAGGCGATATCCCCGCCGCCGCATCCGATGTCCAAGATCGTGCCGGTGGTATGGCGCGGCAGGGCCGGCCGGATGAGTTTCACATAGACGCCCCGCCACCCCGAGACGCACCGGTTCACCAGCGGGAAAAGCGCATACGTGCGCTCGAGCAGCACCGGGTCGGCCCCGGGCCTGTCCATTTCCTCGACTGCGCTGATATCTCGTTGCATGATGGGTCAGCCGGTTCTCCCGGACACCAAGGTCATCAGCGCGGTTTCCACCGTGAGGCCGGGACCAAAGGCCATCGAACAGACGCGCTCTCCGGTGGCTGATTCCCTCGTGAGGTTGGAATCCATAATGTCCTTGAGCACGAACAGCACCGTGGCACTGGACATGTTGCCGTAGTCGTTCAGGATCCGGCGGGCGGGCAGCAACTGGTCCTCGCCCAGTTCGAGGCGTTTCTGCACGCGGTCGAGGATGGCACGTCCCCCGGGGTGGATGCCCCAGTGTGGGATGTCGGCATAGTGCCGGTCGAGGGTTTCATCGCGGGCCAGCAGGGGTTCCAGCGCTCCGATGATGTGCTCGTCGATGATGTGCGGGACGTAGGTTCCCAGAACCATTTCAAAGCCCTCGTCACCGATGTTCCAGGCCATGGCTTCCTCGCCGACCGGGGTCAGCACGGTCTCGAAGTAGTCAAGGCGCATTCCCGGCCCATCGAATTCCCTGGCGGTGACGATGGCGGCCGCGGCCCCGTCGGCAAAGAGTGCCGAACCCATGATGGTGTCCGGGTCGTTTGAGCTGCGCACGTGGATTGAGCACAGCTCGGCGGAAACCACCAGCACCACGGCCTCGGGGTCCGCTTCGCAGAAACTCTTGGCCGCCCGCAGCGCAGGGAAAGCGGCATAGCAGCCCATGAACCCCAGATGGTAGCGCTGCGTGGCGGGGTTCAGCCCCAGTGCCCTGACCAGCTGGTAGTCGGGTCCGGGGTTGTAGAAGCCGGTGCAGGACACGGTAATCACGTGGGTGACGTCCCCGGGACCCAGATCAGGGCACGCATCGAGGGCTTTTTGTGCCGATTCGATGTAGAGACCGGGTGCGGTGGCAACAAAAACCTGGTTGCGTTCCTTGGTGCTGGGCCGCAACAACAGCCCGGAGCCAGCGTCAAAGAACAGCGGGTCCTCGGCCACCGTTTCGGTGGTGAACTCGGTGACGGCGGTGTGCCGGGTGGAAATCTGGGCGGAGTCGAACGAGGTGTTGATCAGGCGCTGGCCCAAGCGCGTCAGACCGGGTTGAGCACCAAAGACGTCCCTGGCCTTGTCCTGATAGAGGATAGTGGGCGGGAGTGCTGTTTGGATGGTTCTCATCATCACCGGCATAGTGTCGAGCTTATGGCCCCTCGCCCTCGCGGTAAAGGGTGTGGTCAAGCCGTGGGGACCAAACGACTTTGAAAAAACGCTGGATTCCGGCGTTTCGGCGGAGTAGTCTCGGTTCCGGGAGACCAATAAAGGTCATAAGTGATCCCCGCCCCAGGGTGAGAGGTAATTGATGCCAGACAAATCACCACACAAATATGAACACAAGAAGCCTGCCGGAAAGTCGATCAAGGCGCGTCGCGCAGAGAAGCGCTCAAAGAACGCACCGACGATGGAGACCGAGCAGGTCACCCACATCAAGAAACACTGAGCAACTTGATGATTGGAGTTTTTGCCTCGGAAGCGGAGAAGAAACAGACATCTTCTCCGCTTCCTCCATTTCTTGCACCAGGGCGCCACTAGACCACCCGATCCCCTGGCTGTTCACCGAAATGCAGGGTGGTAGCGTTCGAAAGGCTCAGTCCAGGTCCCACGTTTGCCAACAGGGCCGAAAATACCATGGACGGGGTGAGGGAACCGATGGAACACCACAGGGCCGCAACGAACCGTGGCCTCGCAATGTTCGGATTCGCCGGGTTCGCGGCGGCAACGGCCCTGTTTGCGGTGGCACACCTGCTTTCGGCCTTCTTTTCCGCATCTTCCTCTCCACTAACAGCCATGGGATCGGCCTTCATCGATATGACCCCGCCATGGCTTAAGGACACGGTCATCGCGTGGTTCGGAACAAACGACAAGCTCGTGCTCTACCTGTCTCTGGGTGTGGTTGCCGCCGTGGTGGCAATCTTTGTCGGCCTACTGGCGCGAAGCAGCCAGGCCTCGGCGATCGCTTGCATCGTGGCCTTGGGCATTGCCATGGGCTGGGCAGTGGTTTCACGGGCCGAATCGGGTCCGGCGGATGTGGTCCCGGTCGTCGTGGGTACCGTCCTGTCCCTGCTGGTGTTGAAGTGGTTGGTGCGCAAGGCCGCCGTCGCGACTGAGTCCGCTGCCGACGATCTCACCCGACGGGCGTTCCTGCGCGGCTCAGTGCTGATGGTGGTCGCCGCGGGAGTGGCCGCTGGTGCGGGCCAAGCACTTTCGGCCACCCGAAATGCCACCAAAGCGCTCCGCGAGGCACTTCAGCTGCCCGCAGCCAAGACGCCGGTCAAGCCGCTGGACCCTGGGACACAATTAGATGTGGCTGGCCTGGAGCCCTTCATCACTCCGAATGAGGACTTCTACCGGATCGACACCGCACTGTCGGTGCCCCGGGTAAACCCCGCGCAGTGGTCCTTGCGCGTGCACGGCATGGTCGAGCATGAATTCACCATGAGCTTCGACGAGCTGCTGGCCGCAGACCTGGTGGAAAGCTACGTGACACTCACCTGCGTCTCAAACCCCGTCGGAGGACCATTGGTGGGGACAGCCAAATGGCTGGGCTACCCGTTGGGACTGCTGCTCGAAAGGGCAGGCCCTACCGCAGATGCCGACATGGTCTTTTCCACCTCCAGCGACGGGTTCACCGCCTCCACACCGCTTGAGGTGCTCACCGATGGGCGCATGGCATTGTTGGCGGTGGGCATGAACAGGGAACCTTTGCCGCTGCAGCATGGCTTCCCGGTGCGGATGGTCGTCCCCGGACTGTATGGCTACGTCTCGGCGACCAAGTGGGTCGTGGACATCGAGGTCACCCGATTCGCGGACAAGGTCGCCTATTGGAGCACGCGCGGCTGGTCCGACCACGGCCCCATCAAACTGGCCTCTCGGGTGGATGTCCCGCGCGAACAGGCCAAGGTGCCCGCCGGCGAGGTGGTCATGGGCGGAACCGCGTGGGCGCAGACCCGTGGCATCTCCAAGGTCCAAGTCCAGATCGATGACGGAGAATGGGCCGATGCGGAACTGGGGGCCGAGGCATCGGTGGATACCTGGAGGCAATGGCGCTATCTCTGGGAAGGTGCCCCGGGAGGGGAACACTCCGTTACCGTGCGTGCCGTCGATGGAAACGGAGAGGTGCAAACCGCAGAGCATGCGCCACCGGCACCCGACGGATCCAGCGGTTGGCACCGGGTTGATTTCACTGTTCAGTAGTAGTCGGCGCATTGCCATTCCCAGCTGATGCGGGAAGCCTCAGGGTCCGCAGCTCTAGAAACGTGGAGAATAACAGCGTAGCGTCGGACGTAGGTCGCATGGCTAAAAACCCTCAAGGTGACCGCTATATAGGGAACGCGAGGACTGCATATGAATCCTGCGAATGACTCGGAGCCGATGGCTTAGACGCCGTGGGTGCGCCGCAGCTGGCTGCCGCATCGAGCACCTTCGATTGCTCATTGGCGAGGATGGCTGATTGCCTCGCACAGCATCTGCGGTCCGCCTCGATGGCCTACTTGTTCCCGAGAGTCATCGCACTTGCCCACGTCATGCCAAGGAGCGTGTGATGCGCAACGACCCTAAAACCCAGTCCGGTCCTCTGGCCGGCACCGCAGATCTCTCGTCGCCGAAGTTAACTGTTCAGGAACTGCCGGACGGCTCCGGAAACGATGCTCCCAAGCCATTGGGCGCGGGAGACGAGAACCGCTTTGACGCGGGATAGCCCCGGTAAGTAGTCACCTTGATCGTCGCCGTAACTGCTATGTCAGGTCCGCGGAAGCGAATAGTGAACGCCAAACGGATACGACAAAACCGAATATTTGAACCGGAAAACATAAAGGGAGTGAAAACTCATGTCACATGATGCACATATTCCGGCACCTCGAGAGAAGCCCGTCGTGAAGCTGACGATTCACAAAAGCCATCCCGCCCGCGGATTGATCGTTGGCGGCGGCGCCACGGCGCTGTTCTTCTTGCTATTTATCATCACCGGTGGAGCAATGTTGGGAACCGTGATGAGTCCGCTATGGATTGGTTTCATCATTGGCGCCTTGCTCATGCTTCTCGGAGTCTTCCGCCTGATAGGCGGACCCAACGCCTTCGGCTTGGGCGACACCGAACATAAGCACCCGACGCCGTAGCCCGGCGCTGCGGCCAACCACGAGGGCTATCGTCCGACGATACAGCGGACGATAGCCCTCCTCTGTCCGGAAGGCAGCAGGATTTCCCTCGAGGTGCCACAGTGTCTTGGCGTTGTTGCTGGACCCGAACCGTCTAGGCTTTGGGGCAGCTACATACCTGAGGGAGCTGCACCGAATATGAGACGAGTTTTGGCCTACATCTTGCGCATTGGCGGAAGCATCGCCATTGCTGCAGCCGTGGCTGCCCAATTGCGCCTCAGCCTCAATAACGAGGCCTCGGGTGAAGGCGAGGTAGGTTTCGTCACGCAAAACTTCTTCTCGTTTTTCACCATCGAGTCCAATGTCGTCGCGGTTCTGGTGTTGTTCGTGGGAATCTTCACCCTCTCCCGAAGCAATGAATCCCGTGGCTGGAGCCTGGTCAGGGCCGCGGCGACCACCTATATGGCGACCACGGGAGTGGTCTATAACCTGCTCTTGCGTGGCATCGAACTGCCGCAGGGCGCGACGGTTCCGTGGTCAAACGAAGTCCTGCACGTCATTGGCCCTGTCGTTCTGGTGCTGGACTGGTTGATTGCGCCGGGGCGTCGGCCGTTGGGGGCCACTGCGCTGTGGGGAATTGTGGCCTTTCCGATTCTGTGGGCCGGTTACACCCTGGCACGTGGCGCCCTGGTCCTGGACCCGCGAACCGACCTGCCGTGGTATCCCTACCCCTTCCTGAACCCAGACACGAGCGCAAACGGCTACTACTCGGTGGGTTTTTACGTGGTGTTGATCGGGATGGTGATCGGTGTGGTGGGCGCCGGTGTGCTGTGGGTCAGCCGCGCTCGACGCCGCAACAGGTAACTTCGCCGAACGACGGACTATCCTGAGATGGTGCTTGGGTGCGATGTTGCAGGAATCGTTCACGTTCGCGGAGGAAAATCGTATGTTTGAGCGGATCATCTGGTTCGTTGTTGCCGTGGTTCTGACGGCCATGGCCGTTTCGTTGTGGGCCGATGCATGGGTTGCGGCCCTTGGCGCCGGAGCGCTGGCAGCTTACTCGGCAGTCTCCGCCATTCGCGGGCGCTGCTTTGGCGATGTCTGCGCGGTGCCGATCACGGCCGCCGAACCGGTCGACACCCAGCCGGAGACCTGCCGGGAATAAGAATCGATCCTTCAAGGTTTTACATGCAAACACATGTATTCATTGAAGGGACTCCAAACAACATGAGCCATAACATCGTCGTCATCTCGGGCGGACTGGGCACGCCATCAACTTCAGGTCTGCTGGGGCGCCAACTAGGCGAATCCACAGTGCGGGAACTGGCAGCCATGGGAATCCAAGCGGACCTGACGGTGCTGGAACTGCGGGACTACGCCACCGATATCACCAACAACCTGCTCACTGGCTATGCCCCGCCACGCCTGGCCGAGGCGATCGAGACCGTATCGAGCGCGGCGGGACTGATCGCTGTCTCGCCGGTATTCACTGCGTCCGTCTCTGGACTTTTCAAGTCCTTCATCGATGTGCTTGATCCCAAGTCCCTCGACGACAAGCCGATGGTGCTGGCCGCCACCGGCGGAAGCCCGCGGCACAACCTGGTGGTCGACTACGCGATGCGCCCGATCTTCGCCTACTTGCGTGCGCGCATCATGCCCACCTCGGTCTTCGCCTCGCCCGAGGACTGGGGAGCGGACCAGGGCCACGGAGCACTGGCCGAACGTGAGCTGCGCGCCGGGACCGAGCTGGCCCAGGCCATCGGTGGATCCCACGGATCGACGGCACGAACCCAAGACCTGGGTGACACCCGATCGATCGCACCACGGATCAGCGAAACCGCCAACCCGCGCGATGAGATGACCTCGCTGCCATTCGAGCAACTGCTGGCCAACGTCCAAGCGGGTTAGGCAGCCAGTCGGGCGACCGGAGGTGGACTACAACGCGAACTCCGGATCGCTTGCGTCCTTGTTGTCGCATCCATCAACGGCCGCCCCCATACGGTGGATCATCCCGCCAAGCACCGGGCGCGGGGTGGCGAAGTTCAGCCTGACATATCCGCTGCCACCGCTGCCGCAGGAACTCCCGTTGATCAACGCAACCTGGGCTTCCTTGAGGAAAAACTGGGCGGGGCCGGGCTCCAAGACCAGCCTAGAAACATCCAGCCACGCCAGATACGTGCCCTGCGGGGGTGTGTAGCGCACCTGCGGCAGATGCTCGCCGATGATCTCGGCCAAAAGCATCCGGGAACCATCCAGGTAGCTGATCACCGAATCGAGCCAGCCAGTGCCGGTGCGGTATGCCGCGGTCGTGGCCGCCAAACCCACGTTTGCGGCACCGTGCTCCGGGATCTCGCCGACCTTGGACCACAGTGCTCGGTCAAGGTTGTTGGTCAGGATCAGCTGCGCGCACTTCAAACCGGGCAGATTGAACGCCTTGGTGGCGGCAACGGCAGTGATCGAATGCGCCGCGGCGGCCGGAGAAACCGTGGCATAGGGGATGTGTGTGGCTCCGTCAAAGACCAGCGGTGAGTGGACCTCGTCGGCGAACACCCGCGATCCGGTGGCCTCGACGAGTGCGGCAATGCGCAGCAGCTCCGTGCCCGTGTAGACCTTACCAATGGGATTGTGCGGATTGACCAGAACCAGCAATGCGCCTCCAGACAACGCCTGTCTCAACGCGCTCCACTCGATCTCCCAACCAGTGTCCGTGGCCAGCATGGACACTTGGATGGAATCACGTCCAAAGCGGGAAGCCGCGGCGATAAAAGGCATATAGGCAGGGGTGAGCAACACCAGCGGGGCATCGGGCCGGTGCCGTGGTGAGAAGTGCATGATCGCTGCATCCAATGCCGTAGCCACTGAATTCAGGGGACGCACCTGCTCGGGGTCGATTTTCCAGGCGAACCTGTTATCCAGCCACCCGGCAGTGGCCTGCTGCATGTCGTGGACCAGCTGCGTAGGCGCGTAACCGATCAAACCGTTGGCTAGGGTTTCCTGCGCCGCGGCAATGACACCGGGGGCCGTGCCAAAGTCCATTTCTGCCACCCAAGCACCCAGAGAATCACGGTATTCGGTCCATTTCAACGAGCCGTTATGGCGCAGTTGGTCAACGGTCAGCAAGTCGAATGGATGGGCGCTCATCTTGCCAGCTTAGACTCGTTCGCCGGCTAATGCTCGTGCTGATCCTGATTTTTCCTGCCCATTGGACCCCGTCTTAGATAGGTTAGAGAGGCAGGGGAGAATCAGGAAAAGACGGACCGAATCCAACGGTCTGGCACCCTGCCCTGACAGCCGGCTCCGACCGGAAAGGAGCGCCATGAACGGTCGCAACGAAAGTGTCGAAGAGCGCCTGGACCGGAACTGGAACGAACTCATGCAGGAGCTGCGGGTGATGCAAACCGGGGCACAGATCTTGGCAGCATTCCTCGTGGTCCTTCCTTTCCAAAGCGGTTTTACCAGGCTTCAGCACCCAGAACGGATCTTATACCTGGGCCTGCTAGTGTTCTCTGCCTTGTTGATCGTCCTGCTGGTGACTCCCGTTGCCGTGCACCGGCATCTCTTTGGGCAACGGGTCAAGGTCACCACCGTGCACATGGGCCATATCATCTCCAAGGTGGTGGTTCTCGGTGTGGGTGTGCTGGTGGCTGGGTGCGTCTGGTTCGTGGTGCAGGTCCTTTACGGTTGGGTCCTTGGCTCGATCATTGGCGGGGTGGTGATGGCGGCTGTGGTGTTCCTACTGGTCCTCCTGCCCAGGATCATCAAACCCACCTCTTCGGTCCCGGTCCTGCCCACAGATACCGAGCAATAGCTCGCCAACTCAGTTCAGTGGCGAATCGGGCGAATATCCAAGAGATTCAGGACAACTCGTTGATGAACTGGGAAGCGCCGATAGCCACCGCGTGGCCACCCAGCTCGCTGCGCAAGACACGGATGGGGATTCCGGAGATCGGCGGGGATCTCCGCAGCGTGCCCTCCATCGCCGGGAGAAGCAGATCCCAGGCGCTAGCCACCCCGCCGCCGACCACGAGTGCGGAGATATCCAAGATTCCCGAGATCATTAACGCAGCTTTGGCCACGCCTTCCCCGGCCCGTTCGAAAATCCGGGCGGCTACTTCGTCGCCATCACGCGCCAGCTGGGCAACGGTTTTGGCGTTGTGCATATTGCCCGTTTCCTGCGCGTACAGGGCAGAGATGGAGCGTCCTGCAGCGATGGTCTCTAGATGTCCAACGCGGCCGCAGGTGCAATGGCGCTTTCCGAAACCCGGGATGTGGCCGATCTCTGCAGCCGCACCATTTTCACCGTTGTGCAGCCGGGAGTTGAGGACCAGCCCTCCTCCTACTCCGGTTCCTAGAGCAATGCCAAAGAAGTTCTTGATGCCGCGCCCGGCACCGAATTGCTGCTCGCCCAGCACGAAGGCGGCAACGTCATTGCCCACCTGCACCGGCATGGCCAGCGCATCGTTAAGCCGTGGGCCGAGGGGATAGCCTTCCCACCCGACAAAAGAGTCGCTGGCCGCCAGCACCATGCCCTTGGCGTCGATGACGCCGGCCGCTCCGACACCGGCCGCCGTTGGGACCAAGTCCGCATCCTTGCTGGCCAGCGCGGCGACCTTCAAACAGGCCGCAACCATTGCATCCCCGCCGTGCTCGGCGGGCGTGGTGGTGGAAGCGCGGCCCCGTATGATTCCGTCGCCGTCCAGGACGACCGCAGAAATCCCGGTTCCGCCGATATCTATTCCAAGTCGTGGCTGCACCGTCACGAATCCTTGGAGGACAGTAGTGCCAAGCGGGCCTCACGGCGCTGTCTTTGCAGGAGAGGGTTCGGTGAGGGTACTGAAGCCAGCAGGTGCCTGGTGTAAGAAGCCTCGGGCAACTGAAGCACCCGGGAAGTTTCCCCGCTCTCGATCACTTTGCCGCTCTGCATCACCGTCACTCGTTGCGAGACCGAATGGACCACCGCTAGATCGTGGCTGATGAACAGGCAACCGAAACCGTGTTCATTCTGCAGTTCCAGCAAGAGGGTGAGCACCTCGTCCTGCACTGAGACATCCAGGGCGCTGGTCGGTTCGTCGGCGATTAGCAGCTCGGGGGCCAGCGCTAGGGCACGGGCCAGACCGATGCGTTGGCGCTGGCCCCCGGAAAGCTCATGCGGGTAGCGCCGGGCATTGGTGGCGGGCAGCCGCACAGCCTCGAGCAGCTCGGCGACGCGGGTCTCGCGCACTGACCGACTTGGACGCTTGCCGTTGATCCCGTGCATTACCAGGGGCTCGGCAATGGAATCGCCGACGATCATCCGTGGATCCAGTGAGCCGCCCGGATCCTGGAAAATGATGCCGATCCGGGAGCGCAGCGTGCGGATCTCTCGGGTCGAAGCCTTAAGCACGTTCCCGCCAAAGAGCGTGATGGATCCGCCGGTCACCGGAACCAGTCCCAGCGGGGCGCGGCCCAGAGTCGATTTGCCGGAACCTGATTCACCGACCAAGCCAACGATCTCGCCGGGGTTGATCTTCAAATCCGCGGTGTCCACGGCTCGCAGTTTGCGCCCGCCGCTGGTGTAGTCGACGCAGACCCCGCGCATGTCCAGGACCGGAGCCACGGTCGTGCTTTCCTTGACGGCGTCCTCGGGGCAGGAGATGCGGGCGCGTTCCTCGGCTATGACGGTGTCCCACTTTGCTTCGGGCAGCGTGGGTACGGCCGCCAACAGGGCCTGTGTGTAGGGCTGTGTCGGGGCAGTGAGGACCTGCACTGTGGTCCCGGTTTCAACGATTTTGCCTGCGTTCATGACGGCCACACGGTCCGAGAGATCGGCCACGACGCCCATGTTGTGGGTGATCAGCAGCAGCGCGGTATTGGTTTGCTGCACCAAATTGCGCAGCAGCTCTAGAATCTCAGCCTGGACCGTCACGTCTAGAGCTGTGGTGGGCTCGTCGGCGATAATCAGCGTGGGCTCGCAAGCCAGAGCGATGGCGATGACCACGCGCTGGCGCTGGCCACCGGAAAGCTGGTGTGGGTAGTTCCGTGCTTTGACGACGGGGTCGGGGATCCCAACTTTTTCCAAGAGGGCCACGGCACGTTTGAGGGCCTCTGTTTTGGAGACGCCGCGGTGGTTCAGGATGGCTTCGGCAACTTGCTTGCCGACTTTCATAGATGGGTTCAGCGCGGTCATTGGCTCCTGGAAGACCATGGATACCACGTTGCCGCGCTTCGAACCCATGTCAGATTCGGAAGCGTTTAGGACATCGTGGCCATCGACCTCGACCACGCCGGAGGTGCGCGCAGTGGAGGGCAGCAGCGCCATGGCTGTCAGCGAGGTAATGGTCTTGCCGGACCCGGACTCGCCGACCACGGCCAGCACCTCGCCGCGTGCTACGGAGAAGGAAACTCCGCGCACGGCATTGACGGTACCGTTCTTGGTTTTGAAGTCCACGACGAGGTTTTCGAACTTGAGTGCCGGAACCGGGTGATTTTCTGCGATGGCGGTGGTGCTCATGACTGGCCTCTTACATCAAACATGTCGCGCAGGCCGTCACCAATGAAGTTGAAGGCGCTCACGATCAAAACTATGGCAATACCTGCCGGGAAAATGAGCCACCAGGCTCCGGAGTACACCGAAGAGATGCCGTCGGTGAGCATTGCTCCCCAATCGGTGGCCGGCGGCTGCAGGCCCATTCCTAGGAAACTCACGTAGGCGATCAGCAGGATCGCATCGGCGACCTGGAAGGTCGCGTTGACCACGACGGTACCGATGGTGTTGGGAATGATGTGGCGCAGAATGGCTCGTGAATTGCTGCCACCGGTGGCTTTGATGGCCAGCACATAGTCGCGGCTCTTCAGAGAGAGAGCCTCAGCGCGGGTCAGCCGCGCCGGGACCAGCCAGGACACTGCGCCGATGATCAGCACCATCATCCACTCACTTGGTCGGACGATGGCAGAGATGACAAGCAGCAGAAAGATGCCCGGGATGGCGATACCTGCATCGACGATGCGCATCATGGTGGCATCGACCCAGCCGCCAAGGTAGCCGGCGACCGAGCCCCAAAGGGTTCCCAATGTGGTGGCGAGCACACCGGCGGCTAGGCCGACCAGGATGGAGGTGCGGCCGGCGATCATCAGCCGGCCGAGCACGTCGTAGCCCAGTCCATCCGTACCCAGCGGATGCCCGTCCTCACCGGGCTTTAAATCCGCCTGCATGAGGTTGGTGGAAACCTGCTCCGTTTGATATATCAGGGGACCGATGAAGCTGAAGACCACCAAGGCCACCACGATGAAGACGCCGATAACGGCAAGTTTATTGGAGAAGAACTCGCGCACCGCGCGGGCGGCGGGGGATTTGGGTGCGGCCTGTCGGCTCAGGATTGCGGTACTCACTTGACTCCTCCACGGGCGCGGGGATCGAGAATGAACTGGGTGATGTCGGCCAGCAACGAGCCGATGACAGTGGCCACGGAGATGACCAGCACGCAGCCGAGCAACACCGGGAAGTCGCTGGTCTGCGCAGCGTTCCAGAAGAGCAGGCCCATGCCGGGGTAGTTGAAGAGCTGCTCGACGACCAAGGCGCCGCCGAACATGACCGGCAGGTAGTACCCGAGCATGGTCACCACGGGGGTGAGCGAGTTGCGCAGCACGTGGCGGGAAATGACCTTGTTCATCGGTGTGCCCTTTGCGCGGGCGGTGCGGACGTAGTCCTCGTGCAGGTTGTCGATCGTGGAGGATCGCATGTAGCGGGAGAACGTTGCCACGCCTGCCAGCCCGCTGGTCAGCACGGGGAGGACCATTTCCTTGGGCTGGGAGAGGATTTCGGCCACCGTGTCGCCTTGCGGTGCACTGGCCGGAAGCCAGCCCAGAAGTTGAGTGAAAAACATGATCAGCAGCAGGCCCAAGAAGAAGCTGGGCGTCGAGTAGACGATGAAGTTCAGGCCGGTCATGACGTAGTCAAAAGCCTTGTTCCGGCGAAGTGCCTGGGCCATGCCCAACGGGATGGACACCAGCAGTGCCCCGCCGACCGCGGCCAGAGCGAGGATCAGGGTCTTGGGTAGACGCTGGATGATGACCGAGGAGACCTCGGTGTTCATGACGAACGAACGGCCAAGGTCTCCCTGCAACCACTGGCCGACGTAGTTGAAGTACTGCTGGACCAGCGGAAGGTCAAAGCCCTGCTCGTGGTTGAACGCAGCGATTTGGGCCGCGGTTGCCTGCTGCCCCAGGATGCCGCGAGCGGGGCCGCCGGGCAGGGCCTGGAGCAGCAGGAACACGATGACTGAGACGATCGCGATGACGACCGCCGCCTGCACAAGTCTTTTGGCCAAAAACCAACTGAACAGCCGAAGACCTGAGCTATCGCGAGTGGCGGTGGTGGTAGTCGTCATCGACGATCCTCCCTTCTTGGTGAGCCTTGTGGCTCGTTTGGTGGGCTAGAAGGCCCGAATTACTTGTTCCAGCCCCAGCGCTGCGGGAAGAAGTTGGCGGTCGGATCCTGGGTGGTGCCGGTCATTCCGTCGCGGATGACCGATACCTGGTAGACCGGGTTCGGCAGCCACATAACTGGCAGCTGTTCGGCCAGCAGGGCCGAGTATTCCTGCATGGTTTTCGAATCGTTGGTGGTCAACGCGTCGTCCATGAGCTTGTCAGCATCTGTGTTGGAGTAGTTGCCGAAGTTCACCGAGGCGTCGGTGGCGAAGATTCGTTCGCCGGTCGGGTAGGCCGGGAAGTACCAAGACCCCGCGGCACCGAAGTAGGAGAACTCCCAGGCGCAGTCGGCCGAGTCGGACTCGCAAGGTGCGGTGCGGTTGAGCACGGTGTTCAGCGGTGCGCGGTCGAAGGTGACGGCTACGCCGACCTCACGGAAGGAGGACTGGATCGCAGCGAACTGTTTGTCGGCCTCGTCGGACCCTGACTGGACCATCATGGTCAGGTCCATCTTGGTGCCCTTCTTGACTCCCTCGCCGCACTGGTTTTCGGCGGTGCCTGCTTCCTCGCAGACCAGCACGCCGTCGGCGCCCGGCTTCCATCCGTGGTCGGCGAAGAGGGTCTTGGCCTTCTCGATGTCGAACGGGTACGGGTTGTTCTTCTGCTCGTCGGAGAGATAGGGGGAAGAAATGTCCTGCGGGACCGGGCCGTAGACCGGGTTTGCTCCGTCCTTCCAGATCACCTTGGAGATGGTGGGCTGGTCGATTGCTGACTGCAGTGCCTGGCGGACGTAGAGCTGCTTGAAGGTGTCGCCTAACTTCGGGTTGTTGAAGTTGTACGGCATGTAGGTCACTGCCCAACCTTCCCAAGGATCAATCTGGTAGTTGTTGGACTCGAACTGGGACTTCTGGTCCATCAGCGAAGTGGGGATGTAGCCGTAGTCGATGCCCTTGGAACGCAAGAGGTTGACCTCGGCGTCGGCCGAGGTGAATGGCAGCAAATTCACGGTGGCGACCTGGGCGGCGTCTGAGCCGTCGTACTTCTCGTTCTTGCTCAGGGTGACCTTGCCGGAGTTGTCGAAAGCGCTCAGTGTGAACGGACCGGAGACGACCTTCCACAGTGGGTTGGTGGCATAGGAAGCCATGTCCTCGGAGGACTTGGATAGGTACTCGAAGATTTTTTTGGCGCCAGCCTCGGTGCGGTCCTCGTCGCCGACTTTTGCGTCGTCCGAGGTCTTGGCCCAGACGTGCTGCGGCAGCGGCTTGATGCTGGTCAGCTGCGTTGAAGACATCCAGTCCTGGTTGTAGACCTTGTCGAAGCTCAGCGTGAAGGTCTTCTCATCGGTGTACTTGATGTCGGTGATGTTGTCGGGAAGGCGGCCTTCCTTGTAGCCGCCCCAGGTTTCCTTGTTCGCCTTGATCAGGTTGAACCAGAACTCCACGTCGCGGGTGGTGATCGGCTCGCCATCTGACCAGTTCATGTCGCGCATGTGGAATGTAACTGACTTGCCGTCGGCGGCGTAGTCCATCTTGTCGGCTATGCCGGTTTCCAGGTCCAGCTTCATCTCACCCTTGGAACCGTCAAAGGTCATCATGGGGGACCAGAGTGCCTGGGCGATCGAGGAGTTGTGGGTGGCCATCTTGCCGGCAGTACCAATGGGAAGGATCCAGTTGGGGGTGGCATTCGGGGGCAGAGCGTAGTTCACTGCGTCGGTGTCGACGCCGGCCGGAACGGTGGCAGCGCTGCCTGAGGTGGTTGGCTCGTTGGCCGTGCTGCCGCCGGCACAACCAGTAAGCAGCAATGCGAAAGCGGTCATGCCTGCGGCAAGCCCGACTTTCAAACGTTTGTGATCGTTAGACATTGGGTGATCTCTCCTGAAGCTAGACGTGTGAGTGACGAAGGGTGGAGCCGAAAAACCTTTAATTCGACATCGAACAAAGTATCTTTCGCAATGAACGAACTATGTGTAATATAGAGCACAAGTGGTGGGTTTCGCATCTCGAGAAGGTAACGATTTCGAACGAGGGCTCACAAAGTCGCCACTGACAAGTCAAAGTCTGAATCATGAGAAACAAAGGAACACGCCAATGAGCACCGGTGACCTAGCAGTGGATGTGCTGCGGCGCATCGCCGTGGAGCCAGTGACGCGATCGGCGCTGGCCAAGGAGATGGGTTTGGCTCCCTCCACCATTTCGGCAAAGATCACCGACCTCATGGCCGCCGGGCTTGTCGAGGAAGGCGGGGCAGCGCCCTCGCGCGGAGGGCGCCCCGGACGGCTGCTTTCCATCACCTACCAAACCGGCCGCGTGGCAGTGATTTCCATGGGAGCCAAGCACGCCAACGTCGCTCTCGCCGATCTGGCCCGCACCATCCACGTCAACACGGCAATCACCATCGACGTGGCCCAGGGTCCCGAGGCGACGGTGGAACTCATCGCCGCGGAGGTGCGTTCCTTGCTGACCAGTCACGGGGGAGAGCTGTTGTCGGTGGGCATCTGCATTCCCGGACCTGTCGATGTGAAACGCCGCATCGTCATTGCGCCATCACGCATGCCCGGCTGGCACAACCAAGACGTAGGGGCGCTGCTGGAAAAGTCGTTGGGGGTACCAGCCATTACAGACAACGACGCAAACCTTGCGGCTTTAGGCGAATACCTGTGCCGTCCGGATGCGGCATCAAATTCCATCACAGTGCTGGCCGGTACCGGCGTTGGAACCGGCATCATCGCCGGTGGCGAGCTCTATCGGGGTTCCACATATGCCTCCGGAGACATCACTCACACCAAGGTCGAGGCCGCGGCCGACCGCATGTGTTCCTGTGGCAACCGAGGATGTTTGGAAACCATTGCTTCGGGCGCTGCCATCGTACGGGACTTAGGCGCGGCAGGCATCGAGGTGAAAGACATCTTCGAGGTCCTCGAGATGGTGCGCGACGGGGACCCCACGGCCAACGGCGTGGTGCGCGAGGCCGGGCGCCAGCTGGGCCTCGCATTGAGTACCGTGGTGAACTTCTTCAATCCCGGGGATGTCTATCTCACCGGCGCACTCTCAGCCGCCAGCGTGTATGTCGCGGCCGTGCGCTCGCAAGTCTACGAACGCTGCCTTCCGCTAGCTACGGCAGGGTTGCGCGTGGATGCGACGCAGTCGGGCAACGAGGCCGGACTCATCGGAGCGGCTGAGCTGGCCATCTTGCATCTGTTGAACCAGCCATCGCTTCCGGCCCGTTTTTCCGAACCAGCTGGCTGAACCAAAGCACTACACATCCGATTTTCATCCCCGCACGGAATTAGGAGCCCCATTCCCATGAACGCAGCAGCAACCCGTCCACGCATTGGCACCGGTGGCATGTCCATCGAAGCCTCGGCCTTCTCCCCGCACCGCTCGGGTTTCGAAGCCTTCAACTTCACCAAGGATGATGTGCTGCTTTCGCGCTACACCGTGCTATCGCCCGGCCACGTGAACCACGATGCGTCGGTGGCCGACGGGGCGACCTGGGTACCGCTGGTTCATGCTCGCTCACTGCCTGGCGGCATGGTCGAGCCGGTCGTATACGAGACCCTGAAGGCCGAGCTGATCGAAATGATCCACGCGCAGGGCCCATTTGACGGATTCTTCTTAGACATCCACGGCGCTATGACAGTGGTGGGACGCCAAGATGCCGAGGCAGATCTGGCCCGTGCCGTGCGCACAGCACTGGATGAGGTCAGTGCCAAAGCCGGTAGCCCGCGCACACTGGTTTCAGCGACCATGGACCTGCACGGCAACGTCACCTCGGACCTGGTCGAGCAGTGCGATTTGATAACCTGCTACCGCATGGCACCGCACGAAGACGAGCAGGAAACCAAGACCCGTGCCATGGCTAACCTGATTGCCCGCTTGGTAGGGGGTATGGGTGCACCGGCCAAGGCCTACGTGCGTGTCCCGGTGCTGCTTCCCGGCGAAAAGACCTCCACCCGGCTGGAACCTGCCACAGGAATTTACGAGGCGATCTTGCCAATCGAGGCTTCCGAAGGCATCGTCGACGCCTCGATCTGGGTCGGTTACGCCTGGGCCGACGAGCCGCGCTGCTACGCTACCGTCGTGGTCACTGGGGACGACGCCGAGCTGGCCTCGGCCAAGGCCACGGAGCTGGCCGCCAGATACTGGGATGCCCGCGCCGAATTCCAATTCGTTGCCCCCGCTGCCAGCCTAGACGCCTGCCTGGCTGCCGCACTGGCGCCGGGCGCCAGTCGCCCCTACCTGCTATCGGACTCAGGCGACAATCCGACCGCCGGTGGCTCCGGGGACGTCACCTGGACTCTTACGCAACTGATCAACGACCCGCGCTTTTCCGATGGCGGCCCGCGTACCGTGGTGGCCTCGGTCTTCGACAAGGAAGCTGTCGCCGCATGCTTCGACGCGGGGATGGGATCGGGCATCGAGGTCACAGCCGGCGCGCTAGTCGACCACGTTCATTCCGGGCCTGTGACGCTGAAGGGCATCGTGCTGCAACTGACCGAGGGGGATGAGACTTCCGGCCGCGTCGCTGTGGTTAAGATCGGCTCGATCGAGGCCATCGTTACTGAACGGCGCAAGCCGTACCACCAGATCTCCGACTTCGCCGCCGCAGGCCTCACCGTCACAGACGCAGACATCGTCGTGGTGAAGATCGGCTATCTGGAGCCTGAGCTCTTCGAACTGGCGGCTGACTGGATGCTGATGCTTACCCCTGGCGGTGTGGACCAAGATCTGATCCGCCTAGGACACAAACATATCGATCGCCCAATGTTCCCGTTTGACACCGAAATGAGCGCGCCGGACCTCACCGCCACGGTGTTCCCGGCCATCCCTGCAAATGCCTAGCCACATGACGAAACTCGAGATCGCGGTCCAGGATGCGGTGGGAGCCAGGATTGCCCTGGAGAATGGTGCTGACAGAGTCGAATTGTGCTCCGCGTTGGGCATGGGCGGGCTAACGCCCACCCTGGGCACCATCGAGGCGGCGGTTGCCGTGGGAATCGGCGTGCACGTGCTGATCCGTCCACGCGGTGGCGGGTACACCTACACACCGGCCGAGATCGAGCTCATGGCTGTTGATATTTCCCGCGCCGCCCACGCCGGGGTTGCAGGGATCGTGATCGGTGCACTGACCGAGGACGATGCCGCACTGGACATCGAAGTGCTCGCCACCCTGGTTGCCGCTGCGCATACGGTGAACCGTGACATCGAAATCACCGTCCACCGCTGCGTGGACGTGCTGCTGGAAAACGGAATGTCGGTTGTCGAGCTTATCGCGCAGCTGCGTTCCGCCGGTGCGCACAGGATCTTGACCTCCGGCGGTGCACCGGTCTCGGGAGCCGGCGCCGAGGTGCTGCACCGGTTACGAACCGAGGCGGCGGGCAACCCGCAGGTTCAGGCAGGCGGCGGCGTGACGATCGAGGATATACCCGTCCTTTCCTTCCTGGACGGAATCCACCTGTCGGCGCGCACCCAAACCATTTGGGGTGCCTCGGGTCCCGGTGGCGGGGAATCGACTTTCGACGTGACCAGCTCCGAGCAGGTTGCGGCTGCCGCTGCTGCCCTAGCCAAGGCCGAGTAACACTAAGCGTGACCGGGTGGAGGACATTTCAGGGCCAGCTGGACGATCGTTATGCTCTATCCGGCCTTGACACGTGGTCGCGCGAAGTGTGACTTGTGCTACGCATTGGCTAACATGTTGAGAGTGTGACCTGCGTCGTCAGCAGGCATTGCGCGCAGGAAACAGCACCACGTGCCACCAGTACTCCAGAAAGGGGCGACGGCCAGCATGCTCAATGATGAGACCATCACCCAAATTGCCGATGAACTCGTTCAGGCGGGCCACGACCGGGTTCCGGTCAAACGGCTCACCGCGAGATTCCCCGAGATGACCGTCGATGACTCCTACAAGGTCCAGAACCTCTGGCGCCGACGCTCGGAAGCCAACGGCCGCATCCTGGCCGGACGAAAGATCGGGTTGACCTCGCGCGCCATGCAAATGGCCACGGGCATCACGGAACCGGACTACGGCATCATCTTCGATGACATGGTGTTGGACTCGGGCTGCACCATCGAATGGGACAAGTACACCCACCCTCGCGTGGAAATGGAACTGGCGTTCAAGCTCAACAAGGACATCGAAGGCCCCAACGCCAACATTTTCGACGTCCTGAACGCCACCGAATACGTCATCCCCGCCCTGGAGATCCTCGACTCGCGCATCGAGATGGAAGGACGCACGATCGTCGACACCATCAGCGACAATGCAGCGATGGGCGCCATGGTCATCGGCGGTAACCCGATGAAGCCCTCCGACCTTGACCTACGCTGGGTCTCGGGCATCCTGTTCAAGAACCAGGTCGTCGAGGAGACCGGCGTCGCGGCCGGGGTACTGAACCACCCGGCGGCCGGGGTGTACTGGCTGGCCAACAAGATCGCCGCCCACGGCGACAAGCTCAACGCCGGGGAAATCATCTTGGCCGGCTCCTTCACCCGCCCCATGTGGGTGGATAAGGGCGACACAGTCTTTGCCGATTACGGACGAATGGGGACAGTAACATGCCATTTCTCATAGAACCAGACCCGTCCTTCAAGGACGCACTGAACCACGCAGACCGCGCCCTTGCGGGCATTTGGGTATGCTCCGGCTCCCCGCTGGTTGCGGAGATCTGCGCCGGGGCAGGCTTCGACTGGATCTTCATCGACGCCGAACACTCGCCCAACGGACTTGAATCAATCCTGGTGCAGCTGCAGTCGGTGCGCGGATACCCGGTCATCCCGGTGGTCCGTCCGCCGGTCAACGACACCGTGGTCATCAAGCAGTACCTGGATTTGGGCGTGCAATCGCTGATCATCCCGATGGTCAACACCGCCGAGGACGCCCGCGATGCGGTGGCTGCCTGCCACTACCCGCCGATGGGTGTGCGTGGCGTCGGCTCGGCGCTGGCCCGCTCGGCCCGCTGGAACCGCGTCCCGGACTACCTGACCAGGGCCGGGGAATCGCTGACCCTGATGGTGCAGATCGAATCGGCGCAAGCCGTCCAGAACGTCGAGGCGATCGTTTCCACCGAAGGGGTCGACGGCATCTTCATCGGTCCCTCGGACCTCGCCGCCTCCATGGGCGTGATCGGGCAGCAGGACCACCCTGACGTCGTGGCAGCGGTGGAAAAATCCATTGCCGCTGGCAAGGCCGCCGGAAAGTACGTCGGGGTCAACGCGTTCGCTGAGGCCGCGGCCAAACGCTACATCGAACTCGGTGCCCACTATGTGGGTGTCGGCGCCGATGTGTCGCTGCTGGCCCGGGGCACCGAGGCGCTGGCAGCCAAGTTCAGGCCCACTGCCGCAGGCCCGACCGGGACACCGACCAGCTACTGACCTCTCGCCGGACCCATCCCGGCAGCACCTCACAAGCGGTCTTGTCCGGAGCATTGAGCTCCGCACAGGACCGCTTGGTTTTTCTCCGAGGACGGCACCGAGGACCGGTAAACCCGTGGTTTATGCCCGGCGCGGGACCCTGCAGTCAGCAGCACGAGGCCACAAGAGATAGGCTCGTGCGAATGGAACTTCCCCTCATTTTGCTTGTCCTTGGCATGGTCGTGATCGGTGCCATCGCCCAGCGTGTGGCGGGCCTCGGATTCGCGATGCTCATCTCACCGTTCCTTGTCATCGCCCTCGGCGCCCACCAAGGGGTGTTCCTGGTGAACATCTGCGGGGTGGTCTCTTCGGCGCTGATCATGCCGCGGGTCTGGAAAGACATCGACTGGTCGATGTTCCGCTGGCTGTGTTCCTTCTCGGTCTTCGGATCCGTGGCCGGAGCCCTACTGGCCGGCGGGTTGCCGCAGGCCCCGCTGTCGATCGTCGTCGGCGCGGTGGTGCTGGCGGCGTTGCTGCTCTCACTGATCCTGGTTCGCGCCAACGTGGTTGTTGAGGGACAGATCCCCAAGGGAACCGCGGGGTTCTTATCCGGGCTGACCAACTCGCTGGCCGGGGTCGGGGGACCTGCGGTGAGCGCCTACGCGGTGTTGGCCCGCTGGCCACAACGGTCCTTCGCCGCCACCTTGCAGCCGTTTTTTGTGGTGACCGGGCTGGTCACCATCATGATGAAATTCATCGTCACCCCCGATCAGCTTCCCCCGCTTCCGGCGTGGGCCTGGATCGCGGTTGCGGTGTTCATCTGGGCCGGAGTGCTCATCGGTGAGCAGGTTCAGCGCGTGGTTACCGACCGGCACGCGCGTTTCTTCGTGCTGTGTTTCGCCTTCTTCGGTGCCATCACCGCCTTGGTTAGCGGGTTGCGCGGACTGTGAGCTCACGGGCGGGCCGCGCCAATCCGCGCCTGCCCGCAGCATCAATGGCACGATTAGAGACGATGAGTGAGAAGAAGAAACAGCAGCCCGCCGCGACGGCAATAAACGCGGCGCGCCAACGGTTGCGCACCGGGTGGCCCATGCCGTTGTTCCTCCAAGGTGCCTTCGAGTTCCTGCAAGCGGCGATATTCTCCGCCTTCTTGGTGGTGATCCCGTGGTTCGCTGTGTGGTTCACTGGCGGCTTTGAGAACCGCAGCATCGAATCGGTGTTGAAAATGGGTGGGCAGCTGTGGTTGCTGATCCACGCCGTCCCGTTGCATCTGCTCCAAGTGGGCACCGGGGTGGACCCCTCGCAGGGCAGCGGACTGCTGGATTTCATCCCGCTGGGTCTCACCCTGATTCCGTTTTTCCTCTGTTGGCGGGCTGGACGCCGCATCGCCCGGGCCTCCTACACCGACTCGTTGTGGCAGGGCATCGTCGGTGCACTGGGTATCTACCTGCTCTGCGGACTGTTCACCGGGTTCCTGGTGAACAACGAGGAAACCAACGTCTCGCTGCTGGCCGCGACGTTGATCCCGCTGATCCCGGCCGGTGCCGGAGTGGTGATCGGTGCCCGCCGCGAGGCGGGTTCCTGGGGCCGGCTGATCGGCTTCGATGCCGCAGCCTGGATCGCCAAGACCTCCCAGCACTCGCGCTGGGCCGGTTCCTACGTGTGGGCGGTGCTTTGCGGTGGCGCCCTGGCCTACCTGCTCACCTTCGCGCTGGCAGCTGCCTTGCTCTCCGTCAACCTGGCCGTGCACTGGGTCGATGTCTCAAACGTCTACCAGCAGCTGCGCCCCGGGGCCATTGGCTCAAGCGTGCTGACCCTGGGCCAGCTGGGGATCATGCCCAACCTGGTGCTGTGGGCCCTGGCCTGGATCACCGGGGGCGGCTTCACCCTGGGGGTGGGCAGTACGTTGTCCACCCTGGAAACCACCGTCGGGCCGCTACCTGCGATTCCGGTGCTCGCGGCCCTGCCCACCGGGGACCTTTCCTACGCGTGGGCGTTTATGCTGCTGCCGGTCTTTGCCGGGTTCATGGCCGGCTGGTACTTCCTGCGGGTGGGGGAGAACCACCTCGATGACTGGGTGTCGCAACGGATCGGTGCCCGCTGGCTGTCGATGGGGCTTTCCACCGTGGCTCTGGGCGTGTTTGTCGGGGCGTTCGCCGGGGTGCTGTCGCTGGCTGGATCCTGGCTTTCGGGCGGATCCCTGGGCATTGGGCGGTTCACCGAGGTGGGGCCCGACATCATGATGACAGCTGTGCTGTTGGCCGCCGAGGTCGCCCTGGGGGCGGCCGTCGGCTACCTCATCTCCCCGCTGCTCGAACACGATCCGGTGCTCGACCGCTAGGACTCCGCGGTCCGCGCCACCCCCAGATCGTGGTGCAGGTGGTGCGCGGCGTCGTGCCACGCATATTGGGCCAGGGTCGCGGTGCTGAACACCGCACCGTTGGAGCGGGTGCCCAGGCGCGGGATCTGCTCATCGGTCAACGCTTCCAACGCCGCGGCAAACCCTTCGGCTGATTCCTCCAATGACCGGGCGACCTCGGCGGAATGGATGTGGGCGTAGGCACCGCGAATAGCCGCCTCGTCCTGGTCCCAATTGGCGAACTCCGGGGCATCGTGGTCCAACATCAGGCCCAGGCGCTCATGCATCACCCGATACATTTCCGCCACATGCGCGCAGTACTCGTGGGTGCTCCACACCGCCGGGGCCGGGCGGTCGCCGGCCCCGGGAGCGGCCAGCACCCGGGTGAAGTGTCCGGTGGCAGCACGCACCAACTCCGCGATCTGGGTGGTGTTCAGGGCTCGCACATCGATCCCGCACTCGGTGCAGGTCTCGCTCAGCACCACGGTCCAGTCCTTGGTGTCGGGGGATGGTTGGTCGTTCATGGGTTGCTCCTCAATTCACTGTTGGTGATCTGCTTGACTCGGATCCGACATGCGGCTCTGAGCCAAGCGGGGTGAGGGCGGCCGAACAGCTGTCCCCTGAGCGTGGCTTCCGAGCGCGAACGGTGTCCCGGTCAGGGTTGCTGCCCATATCTTCCACATTAGACCCGTACGCCGCCCAGTTATATGGGCCAGGTTCGTCCCCGGTGCCCCGGAGCGTACGATCATTCTTTGTCCTCGGCGGTATTGGTGCTGTCGCTGGTGTCCCGCGCGGGACACCGACCCATGTGCACAGGAACGATCCCTCGATGCAGGCAACGAAGACCACACGCCGGATGTGCATCTGGCCGGGCGACGGACCGCGCGATGTCTGTCACCCGACGCTGGGACGGGCCCGAAGATGAGCGCGGAGCACGGAACCCACGATGAACCGCTGCTGCGGGCCAAGGGCCTGAATATCAGCGCCGGTACCCGGAAGCTGCTCACGGACGTGTCATTCGGGATGGCACCCGGGGAACGCGTCGGGCTGATCGGCGAGTCAGGGTCCGGCAAATCGCTGACCAGCACTGTGCTGTTCGGGCTGTTGCCCGAAGAACTGTCGCGCACCGGAAGCGCGCGACTGCGCGACTGCGCGACTGCGCGGCTTCGGCGAAGACCTGCTAGAGGCGAACGACAGGTCCATGCGCCGGCTGCGCGGAGCAGAGATCTCGATGATCTTCCAGGAACCGCTCTCCGCCCCGAACCCGCTGATGTGCGTGGGCTCGCAGGTCACCGAGGTGATGACGGTGCACCGTAGAGTGCCAAGCCGCGCCGCCGCACGCGCGCGCACCCTTGAGCTGCTGGCCGCGGTGAAGATCCCCGATCCGGCCGAGGCGGCGCGCGCTTACCCGCACCAGCTTTCCGGCGGACAACGCCAGCGCGCGATGATCGCGATGGCACTGGCCAACGACCCGGCGCTGTTGTTGGCGGACGAGCCGACCACGGCCCTGGATGTCACGGTGCAGTCCCAGGTGCTCGAGCTGATCTCCGCCCAGGTGCGCGCCCGCGGCACCGGGTTGCTGTTCATCACCCATGATCTGGCCGTGGTGGCCAATATGTGCACCCGGGCGCTGGTGCTCAACCAGGGACGGATCGTGGAGTTGGGGCCGATTGATGAGGTCTTTACGGCTCCGGCCCACCCCCATACCCGCGCACTGCTGGCCGCCAGCGACATGATCGCCACCGATGCGCGCGGACGCCTGTTCACCCTCGAGACTTCGACTAGCGATGTGCTCCCGGTGGTTCGCGAGGCACGGCCTGCGGCCCCTGAAGCACAGCTGCCAGCGGCCGATCCCGTGGCGGATGCTGCGCCCGGGGCTGAAGGCGCACTGATCACCGTCAGCGGACTGGGCCGGACCTACCAGCGCGCCCGCACCAAGGCCTTTGGCCCGCGCCCGATCACGCCGGGGACCGGGTGGGGATCGTGGGGGAGTCCGGCTCGGGAAAATCCACGTTGTTGCGCATCTTGGCCGGGCTCGATGCCCCGAGCCGCGGCAGCGTGGTGGTTGCCGGCACCGAGATCGCCGGGGCCAAGGAAGCGGATTTGCGCCTGGTGCACAAGGAACTGCAGGTCGTCTTCCAAGACCCGCTGGGTTCGTTGAATCCGCGGATGAGAGTCGCAGATATCATCGCCGAACCGCTGTTGACGCCCGGCCAGAGGCTTGCCGCGCGTACTCGCTCCCAACGCGTGCAGCAGATGCTGTCATCGGTGGGTCTGGAGCCAGAATCTGCGCTGCGCTACCCGCACCAGTTCTCCGGTGGACAACGCCAACGCATTTCCATCGCCAGGGCCCTGGTGAACCGCCCGCGGATCCTGCTGGCCGACGAGCCGGTCTCTGCCCTGGATGTCTCGGTGTGCGCACAGGTGTTGAACCTACTCGCCGACATGGTCGATGAGTACGCGCTGACGCTGTTGCTGGTCTCCCACGACCTCTCGGTGGTGCGGCACCTGTGCGAGCGGGTGATCGTGATGAAGGACAGGCGGATCGTCGAAGCCGGCGACACCGAGCAGATCTACACCAACCCCGCCCACCCCTATACGGCACAGCTCTTCGCCAGTTCGTTGGATCTTGCCGAGGAATTGGCTGCCCCCACAGTCTAATTTTGGCGGGGCGGAACGTTGAGAGCCGACTTTATGCCACCACTGCTGTCTCCAGCGCGCCGCTGGGGGGACTGCCCCGAAACCTTCGGCGTTGATCCGCCTGACCCCAGCCGGGTGAAGCCCGCACTAAACTTGTACCTATGCGCATCGTAGTTCTTGTCTCCGGCACCGGGTCCAACCTCCAATCAGTCATCGACGCAGTCGCCGACGGGACCATGGAGAACGTCCAGATCGCCGCGGTCGGCGCCGACAAACACGGCACCTTCGGCGTCGAACGCTCGGCCGCGGCCGGGATCGAAACCTTCGTGGTGAACTTCAAGGACTACGCGGCACGCGCGGACTGGAACCACGCGCTAACGCAGAAGTGCCTGTCCTATGAACCGGATTTTGTGGTGTCCTCGGGGTTCATGCGCATCGTCGGGGAAGAATTCATCAACGCCTTCGACGGTACCTACATCAACACCCACCCGGCGCTGTTGCCCTCGTTCCCCGGCGCGCACGGGGTCCGTGACGCCATGGCCTACGGGGTCAAGGTCACCGGCTGCACCGTGCACATCGCCGACGCCGGGGTGGATACCGGTCCGATCCTGCGCCAGGAAGCGGTGGTCATCGAGGATGACGACACCGAGGACTCGCTGCACGAGCGCATCAAGGTCGTGGAGCGCCGCCTGCTTATTGCCACCCTCGCCGATTTGGCCGCGAAGTAGCACGCACCCTCTTTCCCCTCCAGCTGCTCCGCCGTGCAACCCTTGGGCGTGCTGTGCCAACCCGAGTGTGCAGAACTAAACCTCGGGGACGGTGGACGACCTTGCCTATTTGCTGGCCTGCGGCCGTTGCGTCATCTGCTGCCCTGGTTCGGGAAGTTCGATCGCACCCGCCTGTTTTCCTAGACCCAGATGACGATCTGTACGCGGTTGCTGACACCGATCTTGGTCATCAGGCTGGCGAGGTGGAATTTCACCGTTCCGAGGCTGATGTGGAGTTCATCGGCGATCTCGGCGTTGGTCCGCCCCCGTGCGACTGTCGCAGCAACTTCTTCCTCACGCTCGGTCAGGGAAACCAGCGGTTCGGTGCGCGCCGCGAGGCGTCCGTGGCCGGCGAAATCGGCGAGCAGGCGGGCCGTGGTGCGCGGAGCGATGAGGGCATCGCCCTAGGCCGCTGCGTGGAGGGCTTGGGTCAATAGCTCCGGCCCTGCATCCTTGAGAATGAACCCCCGAGCCCCGGCTGGAGGGCGCCGTAGACGTATTCGTCGGTGTCGAAGGTGGTGATGGCGACGACGGCCAGCGGTTCGCTGACGTCGGGTCCGGCCAACTGCCGGGTCGCCTCCACTCCGTCCAGGTGTGGCCCGGCTCCGGGCTGGGATGATTCGCATCTTCTTCAGCTCAAAGACAACCTCAAACCCAACGGATCTCCTGGGGCGGTGGCACCTCCGGATGCCGTGACAGTGCCGGCCACGAACCAGTGACCCTCCGACGGACAACAAGGTCGGCAAAAAGGGGATCTCGCGAAGGGTTCAAAACGATCCTGAATCAAGCGTTGTCTAGGTCGCTCCGAGAGCACCAAATGTGCTCAGCCCGAGCATGGACTCTGCCGTCAGCAAAGCCCTAGAAAGCAATGCGCCCTAGGTCAAGATTTCTGTGTGACTTCCTAGCGCAACTTATTCAAGGCGCCAATCATGTTTGGGATCAGGACGTCATCGATGGGAATAAAAATGCGCTCTCCGGCCGTTCTTAGGAGGGTAAGCATCCACTTTCTGCAAACGTAAGGAAACTGCCTAAATTGTCTGTGCCCCTGAGCATTCTTGACTTGGCCTCGATCTCCGAGGGGTCCACCGCCCGGGACGCCATCGCCGCTTCCATGGAGTCGGCCCGCCTCGCTGACGCCTTGGGGTTTCACCGATTCTGGTTCGCGGAACACCACAACACCCCCAACCTTGCTTCGAGCGCCACTTCGCTGCTCATTTCTCAGGCTGCGTCTGTAACAAAACGGATTCGCGTCGGTGCAGGCGGCGTAATGTTGCCCAACCACGCGCCATTGATGGTGGCCGAACAATACGGAACCCTGGCAAATATGCACGGAGCCCGGATTGATCTGGGACTCGGACGTGCTCCTGGCACAGACATGATGACCGCCCAAGCACTCAGTCGTTCTTCCTCCGAACCACAGGCATTCGCGAACAGCATTTACGACTTGCAAGGATGGTTTAGCGACACCGGCACCGCCCACAGCACCTCGATAGAGTCCGCGGTGTCGGCTGGAACCCAGGTCCCCATCTGGGTCCTCGGATCGACAGTCAACGGCGCATCCATCGCCGGACAGTTGGGCCTTCCATTCTCGGTTGCTTCTCACTTCGCTCCGGACCAACTCGACGCCGCCATCCAGGTGTACCGGGATTCGTTCACCACCGAATCCCCGACCGCACAAATCGATAAGCCCTACGTGATGGCCGGCATCAACGTCCTTGTCGCCGATACGGACGAGGAAGCGCGGCGGGAATTCACCGTCATCGAGCAAATGTTCCTGGACCTCCATAGCGGCCAGCGTCGCAAGATCCAGCCACCGGTGGACCCGGAGTCGCTTGCAGGACACGGCGGAGGCGGGCAGCCCATGTTGAGGATTAAAGCTGTTGGTGCCCCGCAGACCGTTAAAGCGCAGTTGGAAGAGTTTGTGGAGCGCACGGGCGCCGATGAGCTCATCACCACCACCTACGCGTATGACCCGGCGGTTCGAGACCATTCACTGCAGTTGCTTGCCGATTGCTGGTTCTGAGCCCAGTCGCACCGGGTAACTGAGAGTGACTTCGGCGGTAGCCGGAAGAAGCAGGGGCTTTTCTCTGGGCTGGTAGTTTCACCTGGCATCCGAAGGATGTCTGCGTTTGACCTTGTCCCTTGCAGAAATTCATTTGGCTGCGCTTGTTGTTTCTAACTCGGTTCGGAAGCAAAACGCGAAGTAACAGGTTGCCGTGTTGGAAGCCAAGAGAACTTTCGTGGTGAGCCCCGAGGGGTCGGTCCACTCAACGCTCCCGGGTGCCCCACCCGACGTTCAACAACGATCCTTGAAAACGCGGCATCTGTAGCTCTTGCGTCATTGCGGGTTCCCGGGGCGGCCTCATGGACGGGGTCGATCCGTCGAACGCTTGGTCCCGGAGATCCAGTAGCTCGAGGTCCTCTGGTGGTCTGTCCTGAGGATCAGCTGGCGATGCATATTGTCTTTTGTGACTGCAGAATGAACGGCTGCAACGATGATGGAGGGGACGTCGGGTGGAAAATCGGGAATCCGCCTCGTCGTCTCTGGTCAGCGGATACGAGTCTGAGTGGCGGATGTCGAACTATTCAGCTGAAGATGGCCACAATAGGCGCCTCGAAAGTGAGAAGGAGAAGTCTGCAAATTATTCCGAAATCTCACGTCTTCATGATCAACTAACGCCCCATCCTCGGCATCTGTTGTCAAGGGCTTTCTGTTGCACTGTGGATAACCAAAACCAACACCTGACATGAGACTTTAGCGAATCCCAAGAAAGAGTTACCTCTTCAAATCGTCGGTTCCCAAGCGTAGAATGGAGGTATGTTCGAAGAAAAGAATCAAACAGGCTCGCGAGGCGAACCTCCAGACGAAACCGTTGGATCCGGACACCCCACACCCCGGATCATTCCCTCCCCACCGCGCCCGGGCAGGAGCCACACCGAAGACCTCGCCTACCTCGAAACCATCCGCAACGGACTAGCGCAACTATTCCCCGGAGGCACCTCCGCAGAGCAATACGAAACCATGGAAAGACTCGAACGGATCAAAGGCACCGCCTGCGGAGCCCAAGTCGTCGCAGCATCCATGATGGAAAAAGGCCTGGTGGAGATCCGCGTCGAATCCGGAACCCACGAAAACAATCCCGCCTACGGCATCGGCGTCCAAACAGGCCAAGCCCGCCGCGAATCCCCGGCCAAGGGCCGGGCCTTCATGGCCTACTGCGCCCGCATGATCGCCGACCTGCCCCTGACCTTCGCAGCCCTACTGGCCGGGGACATCAACGAAACCCAGGCCATGATCATCGACAAGGAATCCGCGCACCTGCTGGCGGCAGACCGCCAACAGCTCGACGCAGACCTGCTCCGTTCCTCCGGCGCGCTGGAAGGTATGGGAGAGCGCATGCTCACCGACCAAGTCCGCCGCCTGGCCTACACCTACGATT
>NZ_AOCK01000009.1 GCF_000348945.1 Paeniglutamicibacter gangotriensis Lz1y
TCAGACCCCGGTCAGGCGCAGCGCGGAGTTCCAGACGGGTCAAGAGCTGCCCCGTAACAGGTTTCAGCGTTCGGCTGAACCGCGTTAGGAAAACTGTTGGGATTATTTTTCGCGAATTGACCGATAGGCCGCCATTTCGAGTTTGACCTGACCAAATCCACGTAACCGGTGGTCCGAGAACGGTTGACAGCGAAAAACTGGGCGGTAGGCTGTAGTGAATGTCTGATCCTTCGATCCGGCTAACCGGCATACCGGTCTGCAAGAACAAATCGACCCCGTAGGCATTAGATAACACCCTGTGGCCGCTCGTCGGCCGCGTGGGACGGACCGAAGCCTCGGGGTCGATTTGTGTCCGGAATACCCTCGCGCCATCGTCTTGCGCATCACATGACAAAGAACCGGGTTTAGACGCAACGGCTGCGTATAATTGTGCACTGACCACCACCCGATCCCTGAAACCAGTCGCAGCGGGTTTACGCCGTGCGGCACGTTGGTTCTCGGCCACATGCGGCCCTCTTCCGCGGATCGATCCATCAGCAGAAAGGGACTGCCGCGTGCGCGTAGTCACGATCATTCCAACGTACAACGAGCTTGAATCGCTGCCCATCACCGTGGCACGACTGCGTGCCGCAGTGCCCGATTCGGACGTCCTGATCGTTGACGACAACTCACCTGACGGCACCGGCGCCCTCGCCGACAAGATGGCCGCCGATGACAAAGCCATCCATGTCATGCACCGCACGGGCAAGGCCGGCCTCGGAGCCGCCTACCTGGCCGGTTTCACCTGGGCACTGGATGCGGGGTACGACGTACTGGTGGAAATGGATGCGGACGGCTCCCACAAGCCCGAGCAGCTTCCCCTGCTCCTGGCCGAAATCCCCAAGGGCGCAGATCTGGTCATTGGTTCCCGCTGGGTCAAGGGGGGATCGGTCGTGAACTGGCCGCTGCACCGCAAGATGATCTCCCGGGTCGGCAGCTTCTACTCCCGCACGATGCTCGGAGTGAACCTGCGAGACATCACCGCCGGATACCGCGCCTTCCGTCGCGAGACTCTCGAGGCCCTAGACTTCAACGCCATCGAATCTGTCGGATACGGCTTCCAAGTCGACATGACTTTCCGCGTGGCCCAGCTGGGCAAGAATATCGTCGAGGTGCCCATCACCTTCGTAGAGCGCGAGCTCGGTGTCTCGAAGATGAGCGGGAACATCGTGGTCGAGGCCATGCTGAACGTGACCCGATGGGGCTTGAGCGCCCGCTGGAAAAAGCTCACCGGACGCAACTAACAGCGCCGGGGTATCGCCCCTGCGCAGACAAACGGCAAGGGCCCGAATGGTAATTATCCATTCGGGCCCTCGCCGCTTGTTAAACCGTAGCTGGTTCGTTTAGGCCTTGGCTGCTGCCTTGACCGCAGCTTCGGCTGCACTACGGGTGGTGCGCAACTTGGTCAGGCGATCCTTGAGGATCGTCTCCAAGTCTTCGACGGAGCGGCGTTCCAGGAGCATATCCCAGTGGGTACGCACCGGCTTCTCCTTGGATTCCTCGACCTTGGCTTCGCCGTTAACCAGCTTGGCTACCTTGCCGGTCTTGGACATCCAGGTTGCCGGGATATCTGCCTCTATGGCAAAAATCACGAACACCTGCTCGCCGTCCTCGCAACGATATTCAACGCGCTGACGCGCTGCTGGCTCGACGCCAGCCTCAGTTTCCATGCTCTGTGCGCCAAGGCGCATTCCTCGCAGGCTGCGATCGCTCATATTGTCTCCCTACTGCGACTACATACGGGTTCGGCTACCGATTTCAACGTCCCGGTTCAGCATAAAATTCCCGCGGGGCGCAAGTCTCGAAGTTTCCATTATACGGCCCAGACGCGGCTTCGGGCGGGCTACCTCGTGTGTGAGGTAGCCCGCCCGCGTGTTGCCGGTCTGAAATCGGCCGTTACATCAGGGTGTCGGTGGTGCCTTCCGGCTTCTCTTCGTCGCCGGCACCTTCAGTGAAGTTGCCCAGCGCGCCGCCAATTCCCTTCAGCGCCTCGCCGACCTCGCTGGGAATGATCCACAACTTGTTGGCGGAGCCTTCCGCGATCTTCGGCAAGGTCTGCAGGTACTGGTAGGCCAGTAGCTTCTGATCCGGCTTGCCCGCATGGATTGCATCGAAGACCTTCTGGATGGCCTGGGCTTCACCGTCGGCTCGCAGGATCGAGGCCTTGGCATCGCCCTCCGCGTTCAGGATGGATGCCTGGCGCTGGCCTTCGGCGGTCAGGATGGCCGACTGCTTGGTGCCTTCGGCGGTGAGGATCGCGGCACGGCGGTCGCGCTCTGCACGCATCTGCTTCTCCATGGAGTCCTGGATCGACAGCGGTGGATCGATGGCCTTGAGCTCGACGCGAGAGACACGAATGCCCCACTTGCCGGTGGCCTCATCAAGAACTCCGCGGAGCTGACCGTTGATCCGGTCGCGGCTGGTCAGCGCTTCTTCGAGATTCAACCCGCCCACGACGTTACGCAGCGTGGTGGTGGTCAGCTGCTCAACGGCCATGATGTAGTTGGCGATTTCATACGTCGCTGCACGCGGCTCGGTGATCTGGAAGTAGACCACGGTGTCGATGGAAACCACCAGGTTGTCTTCGGTGATGACCGGCTGCGGCGGGAAGCTGACAACCTGTTCGCGAAGATCAAGCATGGGCAGCAAGCGGTCGACAAACGGGATCAAGATCGTCAGCCCGGGAAGCAGGGTGCGATGGTACTTACCCAGCCGCTCCACGATCCCGGCCCGAGCCTGCGGCACGATGCGCACGGAGCGCACCAGCACGATGATCACGAAGATTGCCAGTACTACCAGGACGACAGTTATGCCTAGACCCGATGTTTGCATCTCTTCTCTCTTTCGTTGGGGCGCCATGTTCCAGGCACCGAAAACTTTTGGTGAGCTGTCTAGTCCAGATCAGGAAGGTGGGTCCGCAGGGTGATGTACGCAGTTGCCCCGTCGATGCGCACCACCGATCCGTAGGTTCCAGGCTGCATGGATGTCTCATCCTCGGTGCGGGCCGACCAGGTTTCCCCGCCGATCTTCGCACGGCCGTTCATCCTGGAGGTGGGCTCCAGGACCAGGGCGTCTTCGCCTATCAGCCGGTCCATGTTGGTACGGAGCGCTTCGGGATCCTTGCGCAGATGTCGAAGCGCGATAGGCCGTACCAGCATGATCATGAGCATGGCCGTGACGCTGAAGACCACGACCTGTACCCAGAATTCTCCTCCAAACAAGGCCACGGTCACGCCGCCCAAGGCGCCGACACCGAGCATGATGAAGTACAAATCGAGTGAAATCATTTCAATGATTGCCAGCAAGAGGAAGAGCGCCAACCAAACCACCCAAGCGTTGGCTACGAGCCACTCATACATAATTCCCCCTCGGGTCCAGATGTGTTGGATACACATCTTATTCTTACTACTCCATTTTGCCTGATGGGGTGGTCGGTTCGAATCAGCACAAGGGACGATGTTCCATTCCGGGCCCTCATCATTGTGATGACGGCCCGCCATCGCGTGCGGATCGGCCCCTCAGTCGTTCCGGCGAAACTCTTGGATACGGAAGGCAGCGGTGACCAGTGTTGCGCTTCCTGCCTCAGCCAACTTCGCACGCAGGACCTCGGGGTCCAGATGGTGTCCAGCCGGACCCATCATGGCCAGTTCAAAGGCTGCCTGCGCGTCAAGGACCAGGGGGACCCTGACCTCTTCGGTGGATTTCAGGACAAACCGATCACCCATGGACGCGACCACTCCTGCGGCCTTGTCGGCGCCGATCCCCAACAGCCCCAACAGCCCAGCGGCCTCGGAGAGATGCTCGGGCAGCGGCGTGACCACCAGCGCGGTCCCGCCGGGACGGAGCACCCGAGCGAACTCCGATCCGTTGTGCGGGGAGAAGATATTGAGCAAAAGATCGATGGACTCGTCATCCACGGGGAGCTCGCGCCACAGGTCCCAGACCAATGCCACGGTGTTGGGCACCTTGGCCGCGCGGCGCATGGCATAGCGGGAAATGTCCAACGCCACCGCGCCGGGCTCGGTGGTGCCGGGTAATGCTTCAAGTACCTGGCGCAGGTAGTAACCCGTTCCGGCGCCGGCGTCCAGCACCCGGGGGTGTTCGTTGCCGTGCAGGGCGTTGCGTGCCAAGTGTCCCAGCGCCTCGGCCAGTGATTCGTAGTGCCCGGCATCCAGGAACGATGCCCGGGCCGCGACCATGGCGGCGCCGTCCTCGGTGAAATTGGTGCCCTTGCCCGTGAGCAGGTTGAAATAGCCCTGTTTGGCGGCGTCAAAACCGTGACCGCTGGTGCACCCCAGACGTGGCGCGCTGCCCGGAGTTAGCTCCAGAAGCAGTGGCAGCCGGCAGACGGGGCAGCGGAGCCCCGCTTCGAGAGGTGTTTGCTGCTGCACGTGTGTCCTTCGTCTCGTGGGAGTTCGATAGGCTAGCGCCGTGAAACCAGAGCAGCTAGACCTACTGACCACTGTATCGGCGCCAAGCGTGGCCCCCGATGCATCCGCCGCCGCCGTGTCCGCCTCACGGCCCAGCTTCGAGTCCGACACCTACGTTGGGCAGCTATGGCTGCTGGGCCTAGGCGACACCGATTCGCCGCGAAGGTTGACCCGAGGCGAATCAGATCACTCTCCGCAGTATTCACCGGACGGTCAGTGGATCGCGTTCCTCCGCACCGATGCAGATGGCCGTGGTCAGCTCGCCGTCGTGGAGGCACTCGGTGGAGAGCCGCGGCTGCTGACAAACCGCCAACTGGGGGTTACAGGCTTTGTCTGGGCGCCGGATAGCACCGAGCTGGCCTTCACCTCGCGCACCGCCGAGACGGGTCGCTACGGATCAATCAAAGACGTGGGAACCACCGCAGAAGCACCGCGCCGCATCTCCACCCTGAAGTACCGCGCAGACGGGGTCGGATTCTTCCGGGACAAGGTCCAGGGACTGTTTACCCTGCCTGTGCCGGCACTCGGCGCGGAACCGTTCGTCAAGCCTCGCGGTCGGGCGGCTCACGAGGTCCGAGAGCTCCCCACGGGCCTGCCGGAATCCGCCCGGCGTGCGGAAACCACCAGTGACGTCTCCGATCCCTGCTACAGCCCCGACGGGAAATGGATCTACTTCACCGCGGCCCTGCACGAGGAAGCCGACACTGACCTGCGCTCGCACATCCATAGAGTTCCCCGGGCGGGGACGGCGCCTGCCACACCGGAGTGGGTGTTGGGTGTAGCTCACGGCGAGTGGGCCTACCGCGCCCCGCAATTTAGCACTGACGGTGCGACCCTATTCGTCTTGGGCCAGCAGTTGGGATCCTCGGGCGTGGATTTTTTGGCCCGGCACGTGGCTGTATGCGCCGTGGCAGCAGATCAGGTGGGCATCCCCGAGGCTCGTGTACTGAGCGACATGGACGCGTTCGACTACACCGAATGCGAGATTTTGGTGCCGCACGGGGCCGACGGAGTCCTGGCCACGGCGCGGGTGCGAGGCACCGGGGAACTACATCTGGTCACGGCGGACGGGACACACACGGTGCTTGGCTCCGGAGGACAGAACATCCACGGTGCTGCCTCGGCGGACGGGCACGTGGTTATTTCCTATGAGTCGGCGAGATCGCCGGGGGAGTGCGGCCGGTTGGAAGGCGGCGCCATTGTCCAACTCACCGACTTTGCCGCGCCGCTGCACCAGGGGACCAACCTCAGTGCCCCACGCGAGGTTGAATTCACTGCTCCTGATGGTTACCCGGTCCACGGTTGGATCCACCTGCCGCAGGGAGCGGGACCGCACCCGGTGCTGTTGAACATCCATGGTGGTCCGTTCGCGCAATACGGACCCGCCTATTTTGATGAGGCGCAGGTTTATGCCGAAGCCGGGTATGCGGTGCTTCAATGCAATCCGCGCGGCAGTGCCAGCTACGGCAGGGAACACGGGCTGGCGATCAAACACGCCATGGGCACCGTAGACATGGCCGACGTGTTGGCGTTCCTTCAGGGCGCTTGCGCCGCCGAGCCGGTCTTGGATGCCCAGCGCACCGGCATCCTGGGCGGGTCCTACGGCGGCTACCTCACGGCGTGGACGATCGCCCATGAGCATCGCTTTGCCGCGGCGATGGTCGAACGCGGTTTCCTTGATTCGCTCTCGTTTGTGGGAACCAGCGACATCGGGTGGTTCTTCGCCGAGGCTTACACCGGATCTGACCCGGAGCAGGTCGCCGCCCAATCGCCGATGGCCAAGATTGGGCAGGTTCAGACCCCGACCCTGGTCATGCACTCCGAAGGGGACTACCGCTGCCCTCTGGAGCAGGCACAGCGCTACTATGTGGGCCTCAAGCAGCGCCAGGTGCCCACGGAGTTGGTGCTGTTCCCGGGGGAGAGCCACGGGCTCAGTCGGGGAGGTTCTCCTTGGCACCGCCGGCAGCGTTTCGAAGCGATCCTTGACTGGTTCAACAAGTATCTGCCCGCCAAGACCCCAGAGGCCCAGCAGGAGGCTTAGCGATTCACCTCTGTTGCCACGCCGAACACCTGGCAGCAGAGGTGAGCGGTGCACAGTTTCCGGTGCGTCCGCCGGGTCTCGCTAACGAGGATGCCGGGCAGCTCCTGGGGATTGCGCGAGCCCGGTCCGATCCGCATGGCCTCAGAGACCATGCCCGTGCGTTCCTGAGTGCCATCCGCCTTGGCTGAGCAGGCGAGGACTTCGGAATCTAGAAGGCCAGTCCAGCGCGCGCTTCGTCGATCCCAGGGTTGGCCCAGCGCGGATATTCCTCGTTGGCGCACAGTGACCGGGTGAGGGCCTTATCGATGTAGAGCATGCCATCCAGGTGGTCGGTTTCATGCTGGACGATCCGCGCCTGCCATCCGGAGAAGGTGCGTTCGCATGGCGTTCCCACCGCGTCCAGGTATGTTGCGGTGATATCTGCTGGGCGGTCAACGACGCCCTGGTATCCGTTGAAGGACAGGCAGCCTTCGTAAAATGCTGCCCTGCGTTGACCGATGGCTTCGTAGCGTGGGTTGATGATTTCCAGGTAGTCGAGAGGTTCGCGTTCCCGTGCCACCGAGTTCTCTGCACTGGTGTCGTAGAGATCCTGCAATACGGCGATCCGCAGCGGGATCCCGAGCTGCGGGGCGGCGAGGCCAACCCCTGGGGCATCGATCATGACCGCGCGCATGGTGTCCAGGAAGCGGCGAAGCAGGGTCGGCGCTAGCTGGTCGGTGAGCTCTTGGCCTTGCATCCGCAGTACCGGGTGCCCCAGTTGAACGATGGGTGGGATCTCACCCGCCTCGTGGATTTCGACCAGTCGGGTGACTTCTTCGTGGATCCAGGCGGGGGAGTAGGGCTCCGTTTTGGCAAGGGGAGTGAGTTCCTGGCTCATGCGTTGGCACCTTCGGTAGTGGTTTGGGTGACGTTGTTTTGCAGCGCGTTCAGCCTGCTTGTCAGGCGTGCCGCATCCAGTTCGGGTAAGTGCTGCAGAGACTCGCTGAAGTCCGCGTGAACCAGCAGGTCAAGACGGATGTCGTGATCATAAAGTACGTCAATGGCATTGGCCATGCGTCGCAGTCCGAACGGTGTCATGCTGCGGCTCCCCGGAACATCGGAAATGATCCAATGTTCGTAGTCTTTGGCCAGCTCGAGGTAGTCCAATGGTGCTGTCAACGATTCACAGAGCTCGCTGAAGTCGAACCAAAGTTGGCCGGGAACAGCCCTACGAGCAGCGATTTCGTGGCTGGTTGGTTTTAGCCTGACGGCTTCATGTGGCAACGGTTCGGTAAGCCCGATGCTCTGTAGCGTCTGGGGCTTGGCTCCAATCAGAAAGCTTCCGGTGTTGTAACCTCGGCGTGCTGAAGTGGCTACGTCAAAGGTCCGGTAGTCCTTCTGTCCATCAAGTTCGTGAACGGTCATGTGCTCTCGAATGGTGGCGATCGTGGGCAGGATCAGATGGTGGTAGTACTCATCAGCCAGGAGCTCTTCGGGCGGATAGTTCGACGTCGTGATGAGCAAGATGCGGCGTTCCATAATGAATTTCAGCATTCTGGCCAGCAACATCGCATCGCCGGGGTCGTTGCAGTGAAATTCGTCGAAGCAAAGAATTTCGACGTCGCCCAGCATGGATTCGATGGCTTGTTCGATGGCACTGGTGCGCGCGGCGACACGATCGGATCGTCCGCGAGATGCACTTCCGCGGGCGTCTGGTTCTTCTACCAGAGCCAGTGCCTCGGTGGTCGCTTTGTGTGCCGAGGCGTGTAATTGCCGGAAGAAGTCGTGAAAGTGGAACCGACGCTTCTTGGGAGTGGGCAACGCATCGAAGAACGCCCCTAAGATCCAGGTCTTGCCGCGGCCCGGAGGACCCCACAAGTACACGTGGTCACCGGAAGGGGAGGCGGTTGCCCGGGACAAGTATCGCATCGCGTTCCGGGACAGTAACCCCACCGTATCTTGCTGTCCGGGGTCTAGGACGATGCCATCGGTACTCGCCTTGGCGAAGACGGCCTGCTGGACTTCGTCGATGAAGCCGTCCGGCGCTTGGTGATGTGCACCTGCATGGACGGCTGAATATTGCTGTGGCATACATCGAGTTTCCCTGAATAACTATGCAACCGCCAAAACGTGGCGGATTCTAGTTATGTCAACCAATATTTATCTGGGGCGGAAACCCGTGCGATACGTTGAACCGCTGGTTTTCCGGAGAGGTACTTCAGGATTTCGCCGTTTCCTGAGGTCGTCACCCTCCGACTTCTTGCGGTGCCCACCGCCGGCTTCGGCCGCGGCGCACGGACAGCAGAACTTTGTGGAGGCGGCAAACAAAAAGCTGTTTGTTTGCGGGGCATTCGGGCACTTTGACCTGTCGGCTGTAATGTCCGGAAATGTGCAGATTTACCCACTTTCAGAACTTCGTCCATTTCGCCGATAATCTACATTATGTCAAGTAGCGGTTTGAGGAACTCCTAGAGAGCCCGCTCAAGCCCTGTTGCTGTCCTGTCTCATTGCAGGTGAGGCAATCTCACTACACCCGAGGCATTAGGTGATTCCGTCTCACTACACCCGAAGCATTCGGGTGTTCTCGGCTTACACTGGGTGCCATGGGACGCGCACTGTTGGCGTCCGGGTGAGTCGAGAACACCCGAAGCATTCGGGTGTTCTCGGCTTACACTGGGTGCCATGGGACGCGCACTGTTGGCGTCCGGGTGAGTCGAGAAAGACCCTGCACAAAATCTCCGAGCCCTGGATCGAGACGATTTCGCTTTGGTGCGACCAATCGCTCGAATCCTTGGCCTACGCCATGCCGCAGCTCGGACTGCAGCAACATGGCCTGATCAACCCAAGGCACTTCGCCGGACGCCGGGCCCACCGGACCCACGGCCCTGCCTGCCAACGTTGCGCATTGGCACACGATGCGGGCCGGTTCGTGGAAATCCACACAACACACGAACACGTCATCTGTCCCAACCACGGCCTCTGGATTGGCGAAGGAACAGCCACCCCGGACGACCAGCTGTCGATCAGTGCCTGTCCGGAAATACCCGCGACCTGGCACCACCACAAAAACATCATCCAACGTCAGGTGCGCAACCGTACCCGCAAGGCCTTTGAAACCTCAAGAACGATCACTTGGCAGTGGTACGACCAGTTCCACCACTTCAGCTACACGGCCAATGTTTATGACGATCTCGCCACGAGCCGGCCCCACCGGGCAAGCCAGCAGCCCATGGTTGCCGCGTCGCTCTATCCGGCCATCGTGGAATTGGCTGCCGCCGTCGCCAGCCCCTACTGGGCCAAGATCGCGCACTCAAACCACCCCGATGACTTCCTTGACCGCATCAGCACCAGCATCACCGAAGGTTGGAGGCCCACCGGGGCACACGACCCCCTCCGCAGCTGGAAGGAACGAAACTGGGACACCTGAACCCACGGTTCCGGCACCAATCGACCTCAGGAAAGACACCACGGTCCCCCAAAACCAGAGATCTTCCCAAATGCCTGAGGTGTAATGAGACAAACCCCGATTTCTGTCTCATTACACCTGAGGCAACCGCGGAAAGCAGGGCCCCTTTGCCTCACCTGAAATGAAAAAGGACAGTTGCCGGCGGTACCCGATCCCGCTGGGAAGCCTACGACAACCGTGAGCGTGCCATCCGCCCCACGCCTTCACTCTAAGTCGGTGAAGCCTTGCGCGGATTGTGGACCCGTTCAGCGTGGGTGACTGCCCGCAAATCACCCTGCCTGACATCACACAAGAACCTCATCCCGCCGGACAGCCAACAGCAGGTTCGCCCGGGGTTCGAACCACTCGAAACCATCATCTGGAGGTGGTGACGAGTCGTTCCTGGATTTATCAGCGACTTCGGGCCCCTATGGCGATCTGGCTGTAGCACTCCCCCGGCAGGCAAACACTCAAGCGCTCTTGGGCACTGCGCTCTACCCGTCCGCGATTTTGCTGATCACCACCCTCACATCCCCCTACTGGTGGCGTCTCGCGTGCTCGCCTCATTCCGATTCCCTCCTGAAACGGGCCAGCTACTCAGATCACTGACAGTTGAAAACGACGGCGAGCCTCGACCCCCACTACGTACTGGATGGTACTGAACTGGACATCGGGAAGCCCGGGTTCCACCACAATTCCACTGCCAGATCCAGGTGCTTAGCTCTCGTGACGAAAGCCCTTCGATACCAAGTATTGGCGTCCCGTATAAGGCCCGCCTGCGGGCAGCATCGTGGACACGCTGTCGAAGTGTCGTTTGGCCAACGAGAAAGTGGACAGAAAGACTGTCAACAGTGACATTGGCCGGGTATGTCAAGGCACGAACACTATGGATCAATGTAAACATCGCATACAATGTTTACATGAGTACAGTAACGCCTCTTGGCCGGCCCATCTCGGTGCGTCTACCCGAAGATCTGCGTGAGCGTGTCGAAGCGCTCGCCAAAGCAACCCGGCGAAGCCTAGGCGACGTTGTGCGCGAAGTATTGGAGCGCGATCTTTCGGAGCTGGAATGGGAACAGCGCATAGTTGCTCGTGCTGCGGATCTTCGATCGGGTCGTGCCCAATCTGTGCCGCTTGCTGAGATTGAGCACGAGCTTGAGCTAAACGATGCCCTGGCTGATGCCAGCATTCTGGACGAGATCGAGTGAGCTGGAAAGTCGAACTGGGGCCCGACGCGGCGAAGTGGTTTCGGAAAGCCGACCTGCAAAATGCCCGCCGCATACGTTCCGCACTCCGAGCAATCTCCACACTCGACAGCCCTCGGGACCGGGGCAAAGCGCTCACCGGAAACCTGGCTGGCTTGTGGAGGTATCGCGTCGGTGACTTTCGAATTGTCTGCGATCTTCAAGACACACGACTGGTCATTTTAGTGATTGACGTCGATCATCGCAGCAGTATCTATGGTTGAACGCATGACTATTGATCTGCGGCGCTTCAGTCCCCTCTGGACCCACCGCTCACAGCGGGGCTCGAGGCTGGCGGTAGGTGCATCCGCGATCAGTAGTCCGTCCCAGTCGAGGTTCCCCGAACGGGACAGTCGGTTTCCAACGATAGCAATACGTGGTTCGAGTTCGATCGCAGGCAAGATTTAAGGATTTGATTCAACTGCAGTGACAAAAGTGGGGAGAATCGTTTCATGACAGTTGAACCAAAAGCCTAGATTCCTGGCCTTTCGTGCTTCAACTTAGTAGACAACGGACATCCGCGGTCCCTGCTCCCTCTAGTAGCCCTATGTCAACCGTGAACGTTTCATCTGCCTCACACGTTCGCTCTGGACCGGCGATGACTTGCAGGGGTTCGAAGCAGTCGAAACCATCGCCTGGATGTAGGGACGAGTACTTCATGGATTTCTCAGTGGCTACGGGCTTCTATGGCGATCTGGCTGCAGCACTCCCCCAGCAGGCAGACACTCTAACGCTCGTGGTCACTGCGCTCTACCCGTCCGCAACCCCAGTTGGCGAATTTTCTGGCTCTCCAGCACCACCAACAGTCTTCAGCGTCGCCGACAACGGCACAGCCAACTCAGTTCCGCGCACAGCCGTTCACCCGATCGTCACCTCAGCGTTCCTGTAGCTGCGCTTGGTAGCAACCTTCACCGGTGATGGTTGAGGCGTGAAGGTTGCCATAGTTGCTGAATCGTTCTTTCCCGAGATGAATGGTGTTACCCATTCACTACTGAAAATCTTGCAGCACCTGGATGCGCGCGGAGACGAAGTCTTGGTCATCGCGCCATCGACGTTGGAGAACGCGCCTCCTAGTGTCGAAGGTGCAATGGTTAGGCGGCTTCCCGCCGTTCCTCTCGCCGGTTACCGGAACATTCGGGTAGCCATGGGTGGGGTTATGCGGGTGAAAAACCTGCTGGCAGAGTTCGACCCTGACGTTGTCCACTTGGCATCGCCCTTTGTCCTGGGGTGGCGCGCAGTCCGGGCCGCAGCGGCTCTGGGAATTCCCTCTGTCGCCGTCTACCAGACCGACGTTCCCGGATATACAGCCCGTTACGGCATCCCGTTTCTAGAAAATTGGGCCTGGCAGCGTGTGAGGCAGATCCACTGCGCGGCCACGAAAACACTCGTTCCCTCTAGGGCTTCACTGCAAAAACTACAGGCCCACGACGTCCCGAGGCTGGAGTTGTGGCGCCGCGGTGTGGATACCGAACGCTTCCACCCCAACAAACGCAGCGCACAGTTCCGTCTTTCGGTTGCGCCGGCGGGTCAAAAGATCATTGGCTATGTGGGACGCCTCGCCCTCGAAAAACAAGTGGAAGATCTAGCCGTTCTAGCCAAGATCCCTGGCACCCAGCTAGTCATAGTCGGCGATGGACCCCAGCGCGAGGCGCTCGAATCACTCATACCCGAAGCACACTTCCCCGGCTTCCTCGGTGGGGACGAGCTGGCAGCAGCCATGGCCTCCTTTGACCTGTTTGTGCATCCGGGCGAACTCGAAACCTTCTGCCAGACCATCCAGGAAGCCATGGCGTCGGGGGTTCCCGTCATTGCCACCGGACGCGGCGGCCCCGTGGATCTCGTGGATTCCTCCCGCACTGGCTGGCTGTACGCGCCGGGCAATCTGTCCCAGTTGCGTGACTACACCATGGACCTGATGGGCGACGAGACCAAGCGTGCGGCCTTTGGAACCGCAGCATTCCACCAGGTGCAAGGCCGCAGCTGGCAGGTAGTATGCGAACAGCTGATGAACCTCTACACGCAGGCCATTGACGAGCACCCGCGGCTCACGGCCTCCCTGCGAAAGAGCAAATGAAACTCCCACTCATCGGCGCCGACAATCGTGGATCAGGTCTTCTGCCCGCGTCGGCACCCACGGCTGCGGACGATTTCGGCTTCCTGTTCCTGCTGACCGCTAGTGAGGCCCTGTTAGCACCTCCACGCTCGGCAACGTCCCTGACCGCCGTCTAACTTCATATGGCTGATCATGGACCGGGCCGCTATGTAGCCGTGGGAGATTCCTTCACGGAGGGCGTCGGCGATAGCAGCAAGCGGCGCCCCAACGGCGTCCGGGGCTGGGCCGACAGAGTAGCCGAAGGGCTGGCCAGGAACTCCCCCGGCTGGGAATACGCGAATCTGGCCATTCGTAGCAAGCGGCTTCGGCACATCATCGCTGAGCAGTTGGAACCGGCCATCGCCATGAATCCGACCCTCATCACGTTGTATGCAGGCGGCAACGACGTCATGGACTTTGGGACGAAGATCGCCGACATCCTGGATAATTATGAGTTCTTGGTCGGACGGCTGGCAGACACGGGTGCCACGCTAGTGCTTTTTACCGGCTACGACGTCGAGGTTTCACCCATTTTGGGACCCCTCCGCCGTAAGAACCATGCCTACAACGACGGCGTCCGGCTCATTGCCGTGAGGTACGGTGCCCTCTTGGTCGACTACGCCACCTTCACCGCCTATGCGAATTCTCGCATGTGGGGACCCGACCGGCTGCATATGTCCAAGGCCGGCCACAAATACTTGGCGGCAAAGGTCCTAGATGTTCTTACGGTGCCACACGGCATCACGCATCAGGAGAAGCGGAAGGCCACGCGCGGGGTACGACAGCGGGCGCGGGACCATCGCGTGTGGGTCACCGATTGGGTCCTTCCCCTGGTCGGGCGCAAGCTCCGGGGCACCACCTTGGGCGACACCCTCGGCCCGCGTTGGCCCGAGCCTGTACGGGTGCCGCCGAAAAAGGGGCTGAAAAAACTGACCAAGTAGGGCCAGCCTGAACGATGACCCCTGGTCGTAGGTGCCCACCTTAAAAGCACGGATGGTCGTTGCCGAGCTGCTGGATCCGGAGCCCCACTCCCCCGGATGGGAAAAGAATGTCCAACCTCTGCGAGGAGAACACGGCGGTTGGGTCGAAGAAAACCAACCTCAGGCAAGCTGCTCGGTCCGACTTTGAAGCCCTCCAACCGGATAGAGGGGGCAACGCCGCCGATTATCTGTGCGGAAATGTTCCGCGTTAGCACCACACCAGGCCGAGTATCCCCATGTGAGATAGGACAAGGCTCGTGGAAACATTCCGTGTTCCACCAGCATGGGCTGCTAACCTCAAGCCGGTAGCCGACCACCATTCAACAACGGGAGAACCACCTTGCCTCACGACGGGAATCCGTCTTCGCACCCGGCCACCCGGCGCGCCGTACTGTCTTTGGCTGCAGTACTGGCCGGAGGGGTGGCGCTTTCCCCCTGGCACTCCCCCACTTCCACCGACGTTCCGGCACCGGGCACCCACAAGTCAGCACCCAGTGGGACCCCTCCGGCCGGACCACCGCCATTCGGCAACCGCGATCCACTCCTGACCAAGACGTTGAAAAAGGCCGGGAACACCCGCGGCGCAATCGCCCGCTTCGAGGGGGCCTTCCCCGCGCTGAACACCAAGACAGTGGTGTCGCTGCCGGGACTGTACAAGGCCAAGAACCCCTGGCTTGCCGTCTCCATCGTCGGACCGGTCAACCAATTGCAGATCATCAACCCTGAAGCCGGAACACCCGAACACGTGGTCAGCATCCCCGACAGCCACAACGGCGGGCTCGAATCGCTGATCTGGGACCAGGGAAGCACCACCCTGTATTTGACCACCGGCCCCACCCTGCTGGCCTGGAACCCGGCAAACCCCAAGACCGTGAGACGGATCGGCAAGGTCCCCGGTGCCACCACCTTGTATGAACTGCAATTGGATTCGGCCGGAAACATCTGGGGCGGCACCTACCCGAACGGCTCCACCTTCACCTACACCGTGGCGACACAAAAAATCCGCGCCCACTCCCGGCTGGCGCCGGATACCGACTACGTCAGGCGGCTGGCCATCGGCCCCGACGACACCGTCTGGGCCGGAACCGGCTCGCTGAACCCTCGGCTGTTCTCCTTCCCGGCCTCCGACCCAGGCCGGCGCACCGAAATCCAGCTACCCGATCCGATGCCCAACGGTTTCATCTCCTCCATCAGGGTGCAGGGCAACCGTGTGGTGGTCACCGCCAGCGATATCACCGAGCAACTGCTGCTCGATCCACGCACCAAGAAGTGGGTCGGCTCCTTGGACCGGGTCTGGGCCTCCAGGAACACCTCGGGGCCGGCCGCCGACGGCGGGCGTTTCTACAGCGTCACCGATGGCCGGCTCCACGCCACCGGCACAGACACCTGGCAGGACACCATGCTCGGACCAATCGGCATCAGCGCCCCGCTGGAGCTACGGGCCGATGCCACAGGGGTGCTCGTGATCGGTGAAATCCCCACCGGCCTACGCCTGGAACACTTCAGCTTCCCCAGCGGCACCGTCGAATCCGTGCACACCCTCGCGCTGACCGCCGGCGAATACAAGATCCAATCACTGCTGGGCCACTCCGATGGCAACATCTATGTCGGCGGCTACATGGGCCAGGGACTGGCCAGCGTCAACCCCGACACCGGGGCCCGCTGGCACTCCCCGCACGAGGAAAAGCTGATCAACCAGATCGAGGCCATGATCGAGTTCGATGCCGAACACAGCTACCTCGGTTCCTACGGATCGGCCGACATCATCGGGCTCGAAAGCGCGAAGAAGGACAGCGCAAAGGGCTACACCCGGCTCGAGCGCCTGAGCCGCGAATACCACCAGTCCCGACCCTTCGGCTGGGCCGCCAACACAAAAAACGTGTTCTTGGGCACGGTGCCGGACTACGGACGTGCCGGTGGCGTGCTGGGCATGATCGACCCGCAGGCCAACAAGATCGATTGGGTGCTCGATGGCGGGGGTAGCGGATTCGTCAAAGCGCACTCGATCATCGGTCTGGCCGCCGACGAACGTTTTGTCTATGGGACCACCTCGGTGCGCAACGGCTACGGAATCCCTGACACTCAGGGCCCGGGCAAGGTCTTCAAGCTGGATATCAAGACGAGGAAAAAGGTCTGGGAGACCGCGCCGGTCTCCGACGCCGGAGCGCTCTACGCGCCCAAGCTCATTGCCGGGTGGCTGGTGGTGGCGGACATCGAGGGCATCAACGTGATCGACACCGCCACCGGCAAGCTCGCGGCACGTCATCGGCTGACCCAGGCCAACAACGCTGCGAGCCGTCCGGGCTGGGCCAACGCCGACATCGCCCAGGTGGGCGACGGATCCAAGGTGGTGCACAGCGCCGCAGGAACCACGACCGTCGTGGATTTCCGCGCCGGCACCCGCTCGATCATCGGCACCCCCGAGACCAAGGACCGCTTCGGGTCCCGGCTTGCCGCCACCCCCTCGGGAAGGGTCTTTGGCTACACCGACAAGACGGTGTTGGTCGAACTCGACCTACTCCCCCGCCCGCCCCGGCCCCGGGCCACCGGCCGGGCCTCGAAAACCTCTCCGTCACCCGCACCAACCTCCAGCAGCTAGCTCGGCACTCCCCCGCGGAGCTCCCCGGCTGACACGAGGCCATACTACAAGCGGTAGAATAGCCACATGACTTCTCGCAAGACCTGGATCGCTTATCTGGCGATCGATGCCCTTCTCGTCATCATCTTTGCCTGGAGCGGACGAGGCTCACACCAAGAATCACTCACGGTCCTCGGCGTATTGCAGACCGCGGCGCCGTTCCTGCTGGCGCTGGGCGTGTTGACGCTCATCTCGCGTCCATGGGTCACCCACTCGCGGATCTGGCCCACGGGCCTCTTGGTCTGGATGGGGACCGTGGCACTGGGTCTGGCGCTGCGGGTGCTCTTCGGCGCCACGGCGGAGGTGCCGTTCATCATCGTGGCCAGCATCGTGCTGGGGGTCTTCTTGGTCGGTCGCCGCATCGCCACCACTGTGATTGCACGCCGCGGCGTGCGCAGCACCGCATCCTGAACTAGGCTCAACGCAACGTTCCGGGAACCATTACCCACAACCATCTGGAGGTATCAACGTGGTCACTGCATTCGTGATGATCCAAACCGCATCTGACAGCATTCCCGAGTGCGCCGAAAAGATTTCGGACATCGAAGGCATCTCCGAGGTCTACTCGGTGGCCGGGGACTGGGACCTGATTGCTATCGCACGGGTCCGGGAACACGAGGACTTGGCCGAAGTCATCGCCAACAAACTCTCCAAGGTCCCGGGAATCACCGGGACCCAGACCCATATTGCCTTCCGTGCATATTCCAGCCACGATCTGGACGCGGCGTTCTCGCTCGGTCTGGAATAAATCTCCGCACTGGATGAGCGCCCCGCGGCGGGTGTGTGAGGTGAGCTGACATTAGTTTCGGCTCACTTCACACACCCGCCTTATGTTGTTAAGCGATTAAGACGTGGCGCGAGGCGATTGCGTCCGGAGCCTTTCCACCGACCAACAGATCATCGGGCGGCGGCCAAAAAATCCTTTATGTGACGTTGATTGTTACGCGCCACTGCCCCAAATCACTACCGTGCGCAGCTGAGGCGTGCAGCGCCGACAACAACCAACCGATGCCCCCCAAGACCCCATGAGGCCGGCCTGCGACCTACTGAGCCGCAAAGCGGACCTCTGGTCACATTCGGTGTGCGAGGCCCGCAAAACAGCACTGGCGCCCCAACAGCACCCTTGAGGGTGGTCGGCGCGCCAGTGCTAGTGCACGAATCGATGGTGGGCGACTAGCTCGTGGCTGCGATCCAGGTGTCCAGCACCCGACGTGCGGAGCCCGAGTCGATGGAATCCGCGGCCCTGAGGACGGCCTTCGCCAGACGGTCCTGCAAGGAACCGACCCCCTCGACGTCGAAAGCAACCAGACCCGCCGCCGCGTTGAGCAGCACTGCGTCACGCACCGGCCCCTGGGCACCGTCGAACACATCCCGCACCACCTGGGCGTTGTAGGCTGCGTCGCCTCCGCGCAGATCTTCTATCGTGACCCGCGGCATCCCGATGTCCTGGGCGTCGAACACAGACTCGTGCACTTCCCCGTCACGGACTTCCCAGACCCGGTTTCCCGCGGTGGTCGTCAGCTCGTCCAAGCCATCGTCGCCACGGAACACCAGTGCGCGCACGCCGCGGGCGGCAAGCACCCCGGCCATCAGCGGCGCCATGCGAAGATCCGCGCAGCCGATCGCCGAGGCCGTAGGTTCCGAGGGGTTAGTCAGCGGACCCATGAAGTTGAACGCGGTGGGCACACCCAACTCGCGGCGCGGCACCGCGGCGTTGCGCATCGACGGGTGGAAGAGATTGGCGAAGCAGAATGTGATGTTGGCGGCATCCAACACGTCGTGGAGGCGGTCGACTGGCACATCGAGCCTGACTCCTAGCGCCTCAAGCACATCGGCAGAACCCGACGAGGAGGACGAGGCCCGGTTGCCGTGCTTGACGATCCGTGCGCCCGCTCCGGCACAGACCATCGATGCCATGGTCGAGATGTTAACGGTGTTCTGTCTGTCACCTCCGGTACCCACGATGTCCAGATGCTCACCCTCCACCTCCAGGGGGACGGCGTTGGCGATCATCGCCTCCACCAAGCCGGTGAGCTCGTCCACGGTTTCGCCCTTGGAACGGAGCGCGACAAGGAAACCGGCCACTTGCGTATCGGTGGCGTTACCGGTCATCACCTCGCCCATGGCCCAGTACGCTTGGTCCCTTTCGAGATCGCTGCCGGCGATCAAGGCAGAGAGGATTGTTGGCCATGTGGGGAACTTTTGCTTCGTTCGAATCGTTGACACGCCACAAGGTTATCTACGAAACGTAGAAAATCTAAAATGTTAATACCGCGTGTTTCCGCGGCTGTAGGCCCGAACCGGTGAACTTTCCCGCCACGCGGGCCCTAATGCATTGGTGTCAGAGGCACTTTTATAGACATAATGGCTCTGTGACAACTGCGACTCATGCCCTCAATGCCCCGGCGCAAGCTGCGCCGAACCGTCCCAACATGGTGTCGGTAGGAACTGTCGTCTGGCTTGCCAGCGAGCTGATGTTCTTTGCCGCGCTATTTGCCATGTACTTCACACTCCGTGCTGCATCGCCGGAGATGTGGGCGACCGAAACCGCGAAACTCAACGTTCCGTTCGCACTTATCAACACGATCATCTTGGTCTCGAGCTCATTCTCCTGCCAGTTGGGCGTCTTCCGTGCCGAGGATCTTAAGCCTCGTCGTACCGGCGGACTGTTCAACTTGAAGGAATGGGGAATGGTGGAATGGTTCGTCCTGACCGTCATCCTCGGTTCCATTTTTGTTTCCGTGCAGGCCTACGAGTACACCGAACTGGTTGCTCACGGCATTGCAATGAACTCCAACGCCTACGGCTCTGTCTTCTACATGACCACCGGCTTCCACGGCTTGCACGTGGCTGGCGGCCTCATTGCCTTCATGTTGATCATCGGACGTGCACTTATTGCACGTAAGTTTGGTCACTTCGAGGCAACCGGTGCGATCGTTGTGTCTTACTACTGGCACTTCGTCGACGTTGTGTGGATCGCCTTGTTCGCGATCATCTACTTCCTGAAGTAGGCAAACTATTTTGTTGCCTACTTCAGGCAACTCCCGTTCTAAGAAATAAGTGAGGAACCAGCAAGTGAAGGCTCTTTCGCAAAGGCGCCGCCATCCACTCGCCGCCGTCGCACTGCTGTTGATGGGCCTGCTCATCACCGGAGGCCTGTATATGGCAGCCGGCAGCGTCAACGAGGCCAAGGCGGCCACTGGATATAGCGCAAGTGACATCGAACAAGGCGAAAAGCTGTTCGTCGCGAACTGTGCTACCTGCCACGGCTTGAACGCAGAAGGAACGGCAGACGGTCCTTCGCTGATTGGCGTGGGCGCCGCTGCCGTCGACTTCCAGGTTGGCACCGGCCGTATGCCGATGCAGATGCAGGGCCCCCAGGCCCAGGCCAAGCCCGTACAGTTCGACGATGACCAGATCTCCCAGCTTTCCGCTTTCGTGGCGAGCCTGGGTGCCGGTCCGGCCATCCCGTCAGACGACGTACTCGATACGTCTCAGGGCAACTCCGCCGCAGGCGGTACGGTATTCCGCGTGAACTGCGCAATGTGTCACAACGCCGCCGCTGCCGGCGGCGCACTTACGCGCGGCAAGTTCGCCCCGGCTTTGGCCGGCGTATCGGAGAAGCACATCTACGAGGCCATGATCACCGGTCCGCAGAACATGCCCGTCTTCAACGAATCGAATATCAGCCCCGACGAGAAGCGTGACGTGATCACCTTCCTGAAGGAAATTGAATCCCAGGGTTCACCGGGCGGCGCCAAGCTTGGCTCGCTGGGTCCGGTCGCTGAAGGTCTCTTCATCTGGACCGCTGGTTTGGGTATCATCATCGGCTTCACCATCTGGCTCACCTCGCGTCCCTCCTAGGTCGCCGGCGGCCAACGCCGCCACATCACTACGTACTAATGAATCTTGAGAAAAGGATGAGAGACAACATGGGCGACCATAGTCACGGCAGTCCGGACGACTCGGGCACCGTTGCTAAGGCTGGCACGGGAACCCTGGATAAATTCCAGGACCCGGGCCTTCCGCCGCATCGGAAGCGCTTGGCAGATACCGACCCGCGTGCAGAGAAGCGAGCAGAGCGTCAGGTAGCGCTGCTGTTTATCATCTCCATCATCGGAACGCTGTCGTTCTTTATTGCTTACTTCGTTCTGGGACGTCCGGATAACCTTTCGGATATCCGTGTTCAGAACGCGATGCTCGGCCTTGGCACCACATTTGCCATGCTTGGCATCGGTATCGGCATCGTTCACTGGGCAAAGACCCTGATGCCGGACCACGAAATTTCGGAGATGCGCCACCCGATCCGCCCCGAGGCAGATCGACTGGACGCCGTGGAAATCATTGACCAGGTGATCGAAGAGACTGGCATCAAGCGCCGTCCGCTCATTCGCAACACCCTGATCGGTGCCATTGCCTTGGCCCCTATCCCGGCCATCTTCATGTTCCGCGACCTCGACCGCACCGGCAAGACCGCTGGTGAAATGGTTGAGCAGTTCCGCCACACCATGTGGGACAAGGATGTTCGCCTCACCCGCGATCCTTCCGGAACCCCCATCAAGGCTTCGGATGTGCAGATCGGTTCGGTCTTCCACGTCATCCCCGAGGGTCTTGACGAGGCGGAGAACGTCTTGAACGAAAAGGCCAAGGCCGTCGTGCTGTTGATGCGCCTTGATCCCAAGAAGATGGATATCTCCGAGGGACGCGAGGACTGGCACTACGAAGGCATTGTTGCCTACTCGAAGATCTGCACCCACGTCGGTTGCCCCGTTGCTCTGTACGAGCAGCAGACGCACCACCTGCTGTGCCCTTGCCACCAGTCCACCTTCGACCTCACGCAGGAATGCAAGGTAATCTTCGGCCCAGCCGGACGCGCCTTGCCGCAGCTGCCCATCAAGGTTGATGCCGACGGCTTCCTGGTCGCACAGAGCGACTTCCACGAGCCCGTTGGTCCGAGTTACTGGGAGCGTGGCTAATCCATGAGCACCACTACTGAGTACACTCCTAAGACGACCACCGGTCGCATTGCGAACTTCGTCGACTCTCGTGTCGGCGGATCGGCAATGGTCAAGGAATTCGGTCGCAAGATCTTCCCCGACCACTGGTCGTTCATGTTCGGCGAGGTGGCACTTTACACCTTTGTCCTGCTGCTGATCTCCGGAACGTTCCTGACGTTCTTCTTCGATCCGACGATGACTCACGTCGTCTACGACGGTTCGTACAACCCGCTTAAGGGCATCGGCATGTCCGCCGCCTATTCATCGACGTTGGATATCTCCTTCGATGTGCGTGGCGGAATGTTCATGCGCCAGGTTCACCACTGGTCGGCAATCCTCTTCGTTGCAGCCGTTTCGGTGCACATGCTCCGCGTGTTCTTCACCGGTGCATTCCGCAAGCCGCGCGAACTGAACTGGGTTGTTGGTGGCGTTCTGCTCATCCTCGCGATGGCTGCAGGCTTCACCGGCTACTCCCTCCCCGATGATCTGCTCTCCGGTAACGGTCTGCGCATCATTGACGGTGTGGTCAAGGCCATCCCGGTGGTCGGCTCCTACATCTCGTTGTTCCTCTTCGGTGGGGAATTCCCGGGAACCGCCGTCATCGGTCGCCTCTACGCGCTGCACATCATGATCGTTCCTGCCATCATCCTGTTAATGGTTGGTATCCACCTGTTCATGGTTGTCGTGCACAAGCACACCCAGTACCCTGGCCCGGGTCGCACCAACGACAACGTTGTTGGCTTCCCGGTCGGTCCGGTCTACGCAGCGAAGGCCGGTGGATTCTTCTTCATCGTCTTCGGCATCGTCGCGGCGATCTCCGGATTGCTGACGATCAACCCCGTCTGGAACTACGGGCCCTATGACCCCTCACCGGTGTCTGCAGGTACCCAGCCGGACTGGTATATCGGATTCGTTGACGGCGCCTTGCGCCTGATGCCTGGTATGTTCGGTAACTTCTCGTTCGAGTGGCTCATCCCCTTCCCGTGGGGAACCAACACCTTGAGCCTCAACGTGCTGTTCCCGGCGCTGGTTCCGGCCGGCATCATGTTCATGATCATGTTCACCTGGCCATGGATCGAAAGCTGGATCACCAAGGACAAGCGCGAACACCACCTGTTGGACCGCCCGCGCAACGCCCCGTTCCGTACGGGCATGGGTGTTGCAGGGGTTATCTCCTACTGCGTGATGTGGGCTGCCGCTTCCTCGGACTTGATCGCAACGCACTTCCTGGTCTCGCTGAACGACGTCACGTACTGGTTGCGTGTGCTGTTCATCCTCGGCCCGATCCTCGGCTTCATCGTGGCCCGCCGCATCGCTCTGGCGTTGCAGCGCAAGGACCGCGAGATCGTGCTGCACGGTCGCGAAACTGGCATCATCGAGATGGCTCCCGAGGGTGCCTTCGCAGAGCGCCACGAGGACCTGGACGCCTACAAGTTGCACCAGCTGGTCAACTACGAGGACCGCAAGGTCATCCCCGCGCAGCCGAACGCCGCTGGCCACATCAGCCGCAGCGAGAAGAACCGCGGCGCACTGTCGAAGTTCTTCTTCGAGGACCGCGTCGCTCCGGTGACGCCGTCCGAGTTGGCAGCACTGAAGGCAGAGCACGGACATGGTCCGGCAGAAGTTGAAGGCTCCTCCTCGGATTCCATCGAGAAGTAGCACCTGCCGGGATTGATTCCCAAATCGCTGGGGCCCACCATTTGGTGGGCCCCAGCGGTGTTTAACAACCGTTTGGTCTTCTTCCCGCGTTCCAGTTCCGCGCACTCCCCCGAACGCCGATGCAGACCCGACGCGCGACTGCTCCCCCACCGATGCGCCGTTTCGCCGCGGCCCGGGATGAGTGTGGCAGCGACCTGGAACCGTACTATTTTGGCCAACGCGCCACTGAAAATGTTCAGCACCGTCAACGATCAGGTCAATGGGATCTGTGCCGTGGTGGCCGCGGGCACGATCGTCGCTTCTGACACCTCCTCGCCCGCGGACCGGATCGTCGGTATCTTCAGGCGGCTCGGCTACAAGTCTTAACTCGCCCCAAGGACCTGAGCCCCGCGCTTGTGGCGCACAACTGTCCCAGCCGCGGATGCGAGCCTCTCAGCGCTCTACGCCGTTCAGCGGATCGGAGTCGTGCAATCCGCCGCCGAGCTCGCCTGGCTGCTGCATGCAGCAGCATCCGCCCTGACGATGCCGGCGCTCGGCAGAAACTTCATCATCGCTGCGCTGGCTGCGCCTACGAGCCGGATGCGCCACCAGCGCAAGGACTGCTCGGCGTGGCCAGGGGAAGCCTGCTGCTCGCCGCCGGGGTGGCCAGCCTCGCGATCGATGACGGCTCGGCGGTCCTGTTTGTGGGGCCACCCGGCCCCACCGCCTGACTCATGGGGATGCTTGCAACCGGCGTACGGCTCATGAGCGCCCGAACAGACGACCGTTCTGACAACGCATCGACCGACGACGAGGAGAAATAGTGGGGCCCGACATCAAGGCATCCGCAATCGCCGCAATGCTTGGATCGTTCGCCGGAGATGCGACCGTTAAAGCGCGCGTGCCCTCCGGGTCAACCCGTCAACAGCGAAGCCGTTCCTGTCGACCGGGAAGTGCCAACAGCTGCTCACCAGCTGGCAGGTCACGCCCGAGGGAAGGTCGTGATCAACGTCAAGGCGTTGCCCTACTCCCCCAATGGGCAGGCATGCCGAGCACACTACTTCGTGTTATCACTCCGGGACACCCTTCGGGCCAGCATGGTCCCAAACGCCACCCAAGAGCTCTAGGACAGTCCGGCGCTAGCGAATGGTCGTGTAGCGCGGGCTACGGCTTCCCTGCCGCTCCAGGGGCACAAAGAGCTTGTAGCGGTCCGAGCGGTACAGCGAGACCGAATAGTCGACCAGTCCCTCCCCCACAAACGCGTAGCGGGTGATGCGCAGCAGCGGAAAGCCGACGTCTACTTGCAGCAGCCCGGCATGCTCGTTGGTGGCCGCGGTGCTCTCGATTTGGTCCTCCCCCCATTCCAGGATCAAGTTGTAGCGTTCGTGCAGCGACTGGTAGAGGGAAGTTGGCGGCGGGTCGTTCAGGAAGCCGGGCACCAGCTTGCTGGGCATGAAGTTCTCATCCAGGCTCATCGGTTTGCCGTCGGCCAACAGCAGGCGGCTAAAGCGGATCACCGCTGCGCCCTCGTCGATTTCCATGTGCCGCGAGAGGGAACTGGAGGCCGGGACCTCGTCGAAGCGAAGCACCCGGGCATCGGGGACCATGCCGCGCCTGACCATTTCCTCGCTATAGGAGTTCAAGCGAACCTGCAGATCCACCTTCGGGTGGGCGACGAACGTACCGACACCCACGACGCGTTTGAGGACTTGTTCCTCCACGAGGGAATCGATGGCCTGGCGCAGGGTCTTGCGCGCGACGTGGAAGCCTTGCGCCAATTCGCGTTCGGGCGGAAGCCTGTAGCCCGGTTCGCAGACGCTCCGGGCGTGGGCGCGCAGGATCTCCCGGATCTGCCGGTACTTGCCCAGCGGCGAATCGGGATCAAGGGTGCCGTTGACCTTGGGCTGCGGGGCGTAGGGGTTCACATGTTCTCCGTGGGATGGCGACCGCGGGTCGGTGGCTCGTCCCTACCCATTATCGCGCATCGGGCACCTCGGGGGTTAAACGAGAGAAGCGGTGTCCGGTCCCCCGAGGGGGAACAGACACCGCTTCAGTCGATGTTATGGCTTTGGCGCCAGACCCGGATTAGTGGGCGTGGTTGCCACGGCTGAATTCGTAGACCCAGCCGACCAGTGCGATAACCGTCAGGCCCGCACCGATGTAGAGGACCCAGAACCCAACGGCCAAGCCGAGGAAGCCGACTGCGGCGCCGGTGCTCAGGATCAACGGCCACCAGCTCCACGGGGCGAAGAGGCCAACGGCCCCAGCGTTCTCGTGGATTTCGCCGTCAACGCGGTCCTCGGGACGAGGTCCTACCCGACGCGAGGTGTGCAGCAGGTACCAACCGACCATGAGGGTCATGGCAGCAAGCATGAACAAGGCGAGCATGCCGACCGGTTCTTCCCAATTGGTCATGTACCCGTAGACAATGGCGGTCGGCGTGAAGAAGAACAAGCCGCCCAGAAAGATCCAAGATTCAACTTTCATCTCTACTTATCCTTCTGGTCTGCCGGGCCGAAGATCTTGGCCGCCGGGGTATCCGGGGTCAAGCGCGAGCTCAACTCCGGGTGGTGGAGGTCAAGCGCCGGACGCTCGGAGCGAATACGCGGGATGGAGTGGAAGTTGTGGCGCGGCGGCGGGCAAGAAGTTGCCCATTCCAGCGATGCCCCAAAGCCCCACGGATCATCCACGGTAACCAACTTCGCGTGGCGGTGCGTGACCCAAACGTTCCAGAAGAACGGGATCATCGACATGCCCAGGATGAAGGCGAACACGGTGGAGAACTGGTTCATGGTGGTGAACCCGTCTTCGGGCATGTAGTCCGCGTAACGACGCGGCATACCGATGACGCCCAGCCAGTGCTGGATCAGGAACGTGCCGTGGAAGCCGACGAACAGCATCCAGAAGTGGATCTTACCCAGACGCTCGTTGAGCATCTTGCCGGTCCACTTCGGCCACCAGAAGTAGAAGCCTGCGAACATCGCGAAGACAACGGTTCCGAAGACCACGTAGTGGAAGTGTGCCACCACGAAGTAGGTGTCCGAGACGTGGAAGTCTAGCGGCGGGGCCGCCAAGATGACGCCGGTCAGTCCGCCGAAGAGGAAGGTCACCATGAAACCGATGCTCCAGAGCATCGGGGTTTCAAAGGTGATCGATCCGCGCCAGAGGGTACCGATCCAGTTGAAGAACTTCACACCCGTGGGTACGGCGATCAGCATCGTCATGAAGCCGAAGAACGGCAGCATGACCTGGCCGGTGGCGTACATGTGGTGTGCCCACACCGAGACGGAGAGTGCCGCAATGGAGATGGTCGCGAAGACCAGACCCTTGTAGCCGAAGATCGGCTTGCGGGAGAACACCGGGAAGATCTCCGAGACGATGCCGAAGAACGGCAGCGCAATGATGTAGACCTCTGGGTGTCCGAAGAACCAGAACAGGTGCTGCCACAACATCGGCCCACCGGCATCGACGTCAAAGACGTGCGCCCCAAACCGCCGGTCCGCGCCCAAGGCAAACAGAGCAGCTGCCAGCGGCGGGAAGGCCATCAGGATGAGGATCGCGGTGATCAGCGTATTCCAGCTGAAGATCGACATGCGCCACATGGTCATTCCAGGTGCTCGCAGGCAGATGATCGTGGTGATGAAGTTGACGGCGCCAAGGATGGTGCCGAAGCCCGACAGTGCCAGACCGAAGACCCAGAGGTCTCCACCCACGCCGGGGCTGAAGGTCGTGTTGGACAGCGGTGCATAGGCGAACCAGCCGAAGGAGGCTGCACCCTGAGGGGTGAGGTAGCCTGCCAACGCGATGGTCGAGCCGAAGGAGAAGAACCAGAAGGCCAGGGCGTTCAGACGCGGGAAGGCCACATCCGGGGCACCGATCTGCAACGGCATCATGACGTTGGCGAAGCCTGCAAAGAGAGGGGTCGCGAACATCAACAGCATGATGGTGCCATGCATGGTGAACAGCTGGTTGTACTGCTCCTTGGTCTGCAGAATCTGCATACCGGGTTCAAACAGCTCGGCACGGATGACCAGAGCCATCACACCGCCGATGCAGAAGAAAATGAACGACGAGATCAGGTACATGTACCCGATCGTCTTATGGTCCGTGGAGGTGATCCAGTTGACGACGATGCGTCCCTTGGATACCGGAACCACCCGCGGAGCGAGGGTCTTAGCCTCGTCAGTTGCGTATTCGTAGGTAGTCACGACGGATTACTTTCCTTCCGTGGTGTGGGCCGAAAGCTGATTGACCTCGCCCGGCTTGCGGTCATATTCCTCGCCGACGTGACCATCCTTCAGGGTGGCCAGGTGGTTCAGGAATTCACCTTCGGAGACTACCTTCACGTTGAAGAGCATCTCCGAGTGGTATTCACCGCAGAGCTCCGCGCACTTACCGTCGAATTGTCCTTCGACTTCAGGCGTGAGGTACATGTAGTTGGTCCGGCCCGGAATCATGTCCAGCTTCTGCAGGAATGCCGGGACCCAGAACGAGTGGACGACGTCGCGGCTATTCAGCTCGAGCGTGACGGTCTTGCCCACGGGCAGGACCAAAGTCGGAAGCTCGGCCTTACGGCCTTCCTCACCGGTCAGGTGTGCCTGCACGGTAGCGTCGTACTTTTCCTGGTCCTGGTACGTGTAGTTGTAGTCCCATGCCCACTGCTTGGCACGGATATCAACCACGAGCTCGGAGTCCACGGGTGTGTTGATGGCCTTCTCGGTGGAGTCAGAGAACGTGAAGAACGTCAGGACCATTACGAGGGGCACAGCCGTGTAAAAAATTTCGATAGGCAAGTTGTAGCTGAGCTGGCGCGGGTAGCCAGTGTCAGTCTTGCGACGGCGGTAGGCGATGATGCACCAGAGCATCAAGCCCCACGTCAAGATACCGACCAAAAGTACGGTAATCCACGTGTTGACCCAGAGATCCTGGATCATACCGGTGTGGTTGGTGGTGTCACGTTCGACGTTTGGGAGCCAACCTCGCTGGACTTCCGCTGAACATCCCGTCAACAACAACGCACCGGAGCCGGCGATAGCCATGACTTTGGCTATGCCTTTCCGGCGGCTGCTGGTTCGGTCTTGCGAACTCACAGACGGCCCTTCCTCTTTGTTGGTGCTGAGATGAGTCTTCGACTCCCAGCGGCCGGACTCAATATGAATCAACGCTGATGAGGTCGAAGAAAACCATAGTTTTACTACTTATCGTAGAGCTTACCCTCTCGGGCATGCCAATGCGGACCAAAACACCGCCCGGGAACGAAGATGTCTCAACGTTTGGGCGGTGTATTTGGTTCCGGCTTAGTGGAAGGAATCTCCACAGGCACAAGATCCACCGGCTGCGGGATTATCGATGGTGAAACCCTGCTTGGAAATTGTGTCCTCAAAATCGATCGAGGCACCGTCCAGGTAGGGAACGCTCATCTTGTCGACCACAACTTCAACGCCTTCGTAGTCCTTCACTGCGTCGCCTTCCAGCAGACGCTCGTCGAAGTAGAGCTGGTAAATCAGGCCCGAGCATCCCCCTGGCTGAACGGCGACGCGCAACCGTAGATCGGTGCGGCCTTCCTGTTCAAGCAGTGAACGGACCTTGTCTGCTGCGACATCGGAGAGCTGGACCTCGTGGCTCGGAAGCTCGGTCGGGTCAGCGGTGGTTTCATCGGCTGCAGTTGTCATGCGTGATCCTCCATATACTGCTCACTTGGGCTACGCCTCAAGCGTGGCCCCTCATTGTCCAATGGTACGGCGTTTGCGCACTTACTGTCGCGATCCCGCCCCCAGAGCTTAAAGCCCGTGGCTGTTCAAGCGTGCCAAGAGCAAGGCCTCGGCCAAAATTGCGTGACGGAAATCCCCCAGGTGCAGCGACTCATTGGCCGAGTGCGCCCGCGAATCCGGGTCCTCCACTCCGGTCACCAGGATTTGTGCTTCCGGGAATACGTCGAGCAGGTCCGAGATGAAGGGGATGGAACCGCCGATGCCGGTTTCGACCGCTGGCACGCCCCAGGCCTCTCCCAGCGCCCAGAGGCTGGCCTGCGCTGCAGGTGCCGAGGTATCGGTGGCAAAGGACTGCCCCGCTTCTTCGGCCTCAAAGCTCACCCGCGCACCACCCAGGTCTTGGGCCATGATGTGCGCGCGCACTGCTTCGGTGGCGGCATCCGGATCCTGCCCCGGGGCCACGCGAAGACTCAGCTTGAAACGGGTCATCGGAAGCAAGGTATTCGAGGACACCGCAACCGAGGGGATGTCCATGCCGATGATCGAAAGCGCCGGCTTGTTCCACAGCCGGTCCGCGAGGTTCCCTGACCCGGCCAGCGTCACCGATTCCAACACCGAGGAATCGGCCCGGAAGGATTCTTCCGGGTAGTCGACCACCGCATGGTCGTTGGAGACCAAACCCTCGATGGCCACATTGCCCTGTGCATCGTGGAAGGTGGAGATCAACCGTGCCGCCACGGTCGGTGCGTCGAGCACCGGTCCGCCGAACATGCCCGAGTGCACCGCATGGTCCAGCGTGCGGACCTCGACCACTCCCCCGACCATGCCGCGCAGCGAAGTGGTCAGCGCCGGGACCCCGACCTTCCAGTTCGAGGAGTCGGCCACCACGATCACATCGGCTTCCAGCCGGTCGCGGTGGGTTTCGAGGAATTGGCGGAAGCTCGGCGAGCCGGCCTCCTCTTCACCCTCAAGGAAGAAGGTGACGCCCAGGCCGAAGTCCTCCACCGAATCCAGGACCGCGCGCAGGGCGGCAATATGCACCATGATCCCTGCCTTGTCATCGGCGGCCCCTCGTCCGTACAGGCGACCATCGATTTCTGTGGCCGTGAAGGGCGAGGTGTTCCATAGCTCCTCATCGCCCGGGGGCTGAACGTCGTGGTGGGCATAAAGCAGAATGGTGGGCTTGGAGTCGCGGGCCGGGCGGTTGGCCACGATGGCCGGTCCACCCATGGCTCCCGAAGCGGTGGGAACCCGCAGGATCTCAACCTGCTCCATGCCCGCATCGCGGACCAGCTGGGCCACGGCCTCGGCACTGCGGTCCAGCTGGTCCGGGTCGAAGGAATCCCAGGCGATGCCCGGGATGGCCACCAGCTGGCTCAATTCGGTCACGATACGGTCAAAATCCGTGTCGACGTGGTTGCTCAACGAGGCGCGATCCACGCCAAAGGACGCCGGGTCGGCGGTATTCTTGGTAGTCATACGAGAAAGCCTACAACTGCACCATCGGTGTCTTCGATGCGCACGGCGCGCCGTGCGCACGCTAGACTGAAATGGTGTTTGGACGCAAGAAGGATCAGGCGGCTTCCGTAGACGCCCCCACAGAAGAGACCACAAAGCCCGTAGGCAAAAATGCCCCGACCCCGAAGCGCAGCGTGCAGCAGGCGCAGAACCAGCGACCCCTGGTTCCAACGGACCGCAAGCTCGCGCGTGCGGCCCAGCGCAATTCACGCCTTGAAGCGCAGAACCGCATGCGCCTCGCCAACGAGACCGGTGACGAGCGCTTCATGGCGGCCCGCGACCAGGGACCGCAGAAGCGCTTCGCCCGCGACTACGTCGACCGCCGATTCATGGTCGGCGAGTACCTGATGTTCGCGGTGTTCGCATTCCTCATCATCACCCTGAGCTTGACGAAGTACCCACAGGTTTCGGCCTACATCACCTTCGCACTCTGGTTCCTGGTGGTAGCGGTCGTTATCGATTCCTTCTTCATGACCCGCGGTCTGAAGAAGGGCCTGGTGGCCCGCTACGACGCAGTAGACCGCGGCGTCGTCTGGTACGCGGTGATGCGCGGCATGCAGTTCCGCAAGCTGCGCCTGCCCAAGCCTCAGGTCCGCCGCGGAGAAGAACCGCGCCTCTAACCTACGCACCAGCGTTCATGAAACCACACCAAGGCGTGTGGCCTCCGGAGCCAGGAATTATTGTCCTGCACCGGAAGCCACACGCCTTTCTCATGCCCGTTGGTAGCCAAGAAGTAGGCGTTGACAGTTCTCACAAATTCGCCGTCTCAGGCCAGCGGCGACAGCACCGTCACAAGGATCAGTGACACTTCGACAGGTTTCGGTCGTGGCACCTCCCGAGGAACAATACGGCTTTGACCGGCATGGCACACGAGCATAAAGAATGCTTGGTACATGGGAACGATCCTGGCGATGTTCCTATCCGGCTTGCCATCGCCCGATCAACCGATGACGTGCCATACGGGCCCGTCACCGCACGCTGCTCCGAGCATGGCACCACCAGCAAGACGTTCTCCGCGGTCCGGGCCGGTACGCGTAGGAAGCACCAGGCCGCTGCCCCGAACTCCCGCTTGTGGCGCTCGAAGGCCTCGCCCAAGATACTCGCCAAGGAACTCAAGCAAGAGGCGGCGAACCTCCCGGCCGCCCTGGAATGCTCCTGATTGGGCCACCGAGCTATCAGCGTGCACGACAAGTAAGTGTCCGCTGAAGATGCCGTCCTCATCCGTGGTCTCATTGGCATATATCTTTCGCGAAAAGAACATGCCACGTCTCCAACCACCGAAGAAGGCCCCCCGGGGCCGCATACCGCGGGTTCGTGTGCCCATCCCCGTACGTGAGTGCGTGATCCTCCAGCTCCTGGATGTGCATTCCCGCTTCGTTCTGGTCATCTACTTGGGGTGGCCCTGGTGTTCGTCAAGACGGACACCGCCTCCCTCGGGTAGTGCAAAGGATCCTGACCGACCACGGCATGGTGCTAAGTGAACCGTCACCTCTCGATGTCCCCAAGTAACTGACCAGCATCGCGTGAACCCTCTGCCATGTACACGCTCTGCCCACTTCGCGTGCAGATTTGGACAAGACATCGCCCCGTTGACAGTAATTTATCGACGGGCTAGTGTCCTATCCCATGATGAACCCCACTTTATTCGCATCCCACCGCCGCAGGCGTGGACGTGCAATTAGAGTCGAGGCTTCGGTCATCTTTCGCAATCTGAGGAAGTCTTTCCCCTCGTTCCCCACTCTGGGATATGCGAATGACTCATGGACAGCAGCTGCAATCGGATGGTGGGGCGGCGAGCCCTAAAGACCGCTAGATTCCCCTTCGGAGTCACGTCAGGTCTGCAGAGCTAGTTACTTGTTCGCCACCACGCACATTTTTTGAACGACTCCTTCAGGCTACTTTTTAGCGCCCTTTGCGATAACGGGTGTCCCCCGCGCCAGCGCTCTGGCAACCAATTCTTAGGCAAGCGGCTTGTCCGCTATGGCTGTGGCTATAGCGCAACGTTTGGACAGAAGCAGGAAGCATGGGGCCTTCGTCCCCGTGGCTTTTAGCGCTGGTCGGATCCACTAATCGCGCCGCCGTGGCAATACCAGCTTTTCCGTATGCTGCGAAAGATCAGATACACCGCATTTGGCGTCGCCCGCAACGGGCGACAGCAATTTCATGCGCACCTTCACAGATAGGAATTCTCATGGCTCAGAAACGACCGAATATCGTAGTCATCCAAGCCGACCAGATGGCAGCCCAAGCTCTGGGCGCCTACGGTGATAAGGCAGCTAAAACCCCGAACATCGACGCCCTGGCAGAAGATGGTGCGGTGTTCGAGCGGGCCTACTGCAACACCCCGTTATGTGCGCCGTCTCGGGCCTCAATGATGGCGGGAATGATGCCCTCCGAGATCGATTGCTATGACAACGGCGATGACTTTGCGGCCTCCGCGCCGACCTTTGCGCATCGCCTGCGAGCAGTCGGCTATCACACCACTTTAATCGGCCGAATGCACTTCATCGGCCCCGATCAACAGCACGGGTTCGAGGAACGTTTAACGACAGATGTCTATCCGGCAGATCTTGATATGGTGCCGGACTGGACCCGGTCGCTAGACCAGCGGATGCAGTGGTACCACGATGCTGATGCGGTCTTCAACGCCGGGGTTTCGAAGGCGACGGTGCAACAAGATTTCGACGATGAAGTCGGTTTTCGTGCGCTCCGCCACCTGAATGACCGGGTCAGGGCAAACCAGGCCGCCGGAGAGGACCTCCCCTTTCTCATGGTGGCTTCATTCATCCACCCGCACGACCCGTATGAACCGCCGCGCGAGCACTGGGATCGTTTCGAAGGAGAATCGATCCCGGACCCCAAGAACCCTTCAGTGCCTCACGCTGACCATGATCCGCATACCCATCGACTACGGGCGATGAGCGGGTTCGACACGCGCGACCCAAGCATCGACAAGGTTCGTAGGGCCCGTCGCGCGTATTACGCGGCAGTCAGCTACATTGATGACCACATTGGTCGGATCCACGGGCGGCTCAAGGATCTGGGGTTGGCCGACAACACGGTAATCATCGTTACCAGTGACCACGGAGACATGCTCGGCGAGAAGGGCCTGTGGTTCAAGATGTCACCCTACGAGCAATCGTCCCGCGTGCCGCTGATCATGCATGGCGCGGAGAAACTGGTACCCAGGGGACGATTCGCGAACCCGGTGTGTCTCCTTGACCTCATGCCGACGCTGGTCGAGCTTTCCGGCGCACCGGAGGCAAGGACAACCGGCCTGTCGTTACTGGAATCCATCCGCCGTGAGCTCTCGGGCGATGTCGCCCCCGAGGCGCGCGACATCGTGATCGAGTATCTGGCGGAAGGTACGTACCGTCCGCAGATAACTTTCGTCCGCGGCCGGTTCAAATTCGTCGTGTGCCCCGGGGACCCGGATCAACTCTTCGATCTGGCCGAGGACCCGGACGAATTGCGGAATCGGGCAGCGGATCCGCAGTATGCGGATGTGATCGCACAGTTGCACAAGGGCGTCGAAGCCCGCTACGACCTTGACGCCCTCGAATCCGGAGTCCTGGCAAGTCAGTCCAATCGGCAGCTGGTTGCCCAGGCCCTGCAACAGGGAAGGGCACACCACTGGGACTTCGAACCCAGGCCCGAGCAACGCTACGTCCGCGGTGACTTCTGGAATTCTCTGGCCTATGGGACGATTTCCGATCCGTCCGTATGAACCAAAGGGCCTACAGCGTCATCCCCCGTTCATCGTCACCCGCCGGTTCCATTGATTGCACCGGGCTTGCGGAAGTCTCACCGAATCGTGCGTTGACGTCGCGCAGGAATGATCCTGCGCATCGCCCTCGCGACCTTCGCAAGATCAGAACAGCAACCGGAACCCCTGTCCGCTCGGTTAATACAAGGTCTTAGCGGTCGGCGGGGATCTGGTCCTAGAAGGCATCTCAGGTGTTATTTGAGCCTAAAAGGAGAAAGGATGAGTCTTCGGCAGAGCACCAATCAACTGTTGCACAGCGATGCCACCCTCAAGGAGCACCTCATCATGGCCCAGATCAGCCCGCGTGAGTATTCGCGCGATGGCAGCATAGCTAGGTCCACTTCTTCGAAAGAAGAACTGTGAGACCGCTTGACACCGGTCAAGGATTGACCAGGGTCCCGGACGCCTTCGCATCCGGGACCCGCGATGTCTTGCGGTGCTACGCCTTGGACAGCGAACGGCCCTGAGCGAGCGCCTTGGCCAGGGCCTTGTTGATGCCCCTAACCCATGCCGGACCCTCATACAGGAACGCTGTGTAACCCTGGACTAGGTCTGCGCCGGCGCTTAGGCGTTCGATGACGTCTTCTCCGGTGCTCACTCCGCCCACGGAAATGATGGCCATCCCGGCCGGGACCTTTGCGCGCAGGATCTTCAGCACCGCCAACGAACGGGCCTTGAGCGGGGCTCCGCTCAGCCCACCGGCACCGATCTCGGCGACCTTGAACGCGTCGGAGGTCAGCGGCTGGCGTTCAATGGTGGTGTTGGTGGCGATGATGCCATCGAGACCCAACTCGGTGGCCAGGGTGGCAACGTCCGCGATATCCGCGTCGTCCAGATCTGGGGCAATCTTCACCAGCAGCGGCACATGGCGTCCGGCCACCCGGTCGGCTTCGACACCGACGGCGGTCAGCAGGGGGCGCAGGGTTTCAATACCCTGGAGCAGGCGGAGGCCCGGGGTATTGGGCGATGACACGTTGACCACCAGGTAGTCGGCATGTACGGCCAGTTCCCGGGTGGAGACCAGGTAGTCCTCGTTCGCTTGTTCCAGCTCCACGGTTTTGGTCTTGCCGATGTTCACTCCGATCACCGGACGGTGCGAGCCGAAGCGGGTGGCCAGGGCCAGGCGTGCGGCGCGGATGCGCGGTGCTACGGCGCGTGCTCCGTCGTTGTTGAACCCCATCCGGTTGATCACCGCTTTGTCCTCCACGAGGCGAAAGAGCCGAGGCTTTTCATTGCCCGGCTGCGCGGCACCGGTGATGGTACCGACCTCCACGTGACCGAACCCGAGGTCGGCCAGGGCCAGGATGCCCGCCCCCTCCTTGTCGAACCCGGCGGCCAGACCGAACGGGGAAGGGAAATCGATGCCCATCACGGTGCGGCGCAGCGAGGCATCGGGGAGACACAGCTTCCGGGCGATCACCGACACCCCGACCTTCTCCGCGATCCGCAGGGCGTCAAAGGAAAAGTGGTGGGCCTTCTCCGGATCCATCTTCTGGAAAAGCAACCGGAAAATCGTGGGGTATATGCGCATGGATCCTAGTCTTCCCCGTGGGTGCCGTTCGAAACAACTTGGCGTTCGTTATGCTCAACATATGTCGCATGTCCCCTCCCCCGATTCCACCCGTCCTCCCACGCCGGAGTCGGATCCCAGCACCGACTGGCCCGACTTTTCCCCGAGCACCGACCCGGGGGCCTGGGAGTCGGACATCCTCGGTGAGGGGTTCGACTACACGACCCTGCCACTGGGTCGGGATGCCGAGGGCGAACTGTGCGCGACGCTGGTGCGCTATCGCCGGGCAGCGGATGCCACGGGCCCACAAACGTCGACGCTCACGCGGGCGCTGTCCCGGTTTGGCACCGCGCTACGGGGACTTTTTCCCGGCGGCCACGCAGCGGCCGCCCCAAGAAGCGGCGCACCGGCCGAGCCCCGCCGATTTGTGCTGGCCCTACACGGGTGGAGCGACTACTTCTACAACACCGAGCAGGCCAAACACTGGGAAGCGCGCGGCTACGCGTTTTACGCGCTAGATCTACGCCGCTACGGGCGCAGCCTACGCGCCTACCACCTGGACCCGGGATACACCTCCGCATTGGATGAGTACGATGCTGATCTGGAAGCGGCCTTAGCGATGATCCGTACCCTGGAAGGTGAGGATGCCATTGGGGTGTGCGTGGCCCACTCCACCGGCGGGTTGATTGCCAGCCTGTGGGTCAACCGGAACCCCACGGCCTTCGCCGCGCTGGTGCTGAATAGTCCCTGGCTGGAGATGCAGGGCAGCTACCTGGTCCGGTATGCAGCATCCGGTGTGGTCGATCCCATTGCCCGGTTGCGGCCGCGGGCGAAGCTGCATTTGCCCGAAAGCGACAACTATTGGCGCACGCTCTCCCGACTCTCGCATGGTTCCTGGGACCTGCATCGGCACTGGAGGCCGCCGCTTTCATTCCCCGTGACCGCCGGTTGGATCGCCGCGGTGATGGCCGGGCACCGGGAGGTGTCCAAAGGCCTGGATATTCGGATCCCGGTGTTGGTGATGACCTCCAAGACCTCGCATCTGGGTACCAGCTTCGACGAATCGATGCTGCACAACGACAGTGTGCTGGAGGTCAATGTGGTGCGCGAGCGTTCCCTGAAGTTGGGTCGCGAGGTCACCAACGTGATGTTGGACGGCGCCATGCACGATGTGTTTTCCTCATTGCCCGACCCGCGGGCGGCCGCCTACGCGGCGATGGACCGTTGGGGCTCGGGCTATCTGCGGTCCACCGCGGAGCGCAGCGTATAGCCGGGCTCTAGGAATTATGCCTGGGCGCCTGTGGAGTGTGCCGGTTTGTCCACCGCTCCACCGTAGCGCCTGTCGCGGCTGGCGTATTCGCGCACCGCGGCCCACAGCGTGGTGCGATCGACGTCGGGCCACAATTCATCGATGAACACCATCTCCGCGTAGGCGGACTGCCAGAGCAGGAAATTGGAGGTGCGCTGCTCGCCGCTGGTGCGCAGGAACAAATCCACGTCCGGCATCTCGGGCTCGTCCAGGTGCTTGGCAACGGTCTTCTCGGTGACCTGTGAGGGCTTCAGTTTTCCTGCGGCGACCTGTTCGGCGATGGCCTTCACCGCGTCTGCGATCTCCGCCCGTCCCCCATAGTTCACGCACATGGTCAGCTGGCAGCTCTGGTTGGCCTTGGTGAGTTCCTCGGCTGCCTTGAGCTCGTTGACCACCGAACGCCAGAGCCGCGGTTCGCGGCCGGCCCAGCGGATGCGCACACCCCAACTGCTCAGGGTGTCACGCTGGCGACGCAGCACGTCGCGGGAGAACCCCATCAGGAAACGGACCTCCTCGGGGCTGCGCTTCCAGTTCTCGGTGGAGAAAGCGTAGACGGACACATATTTGATACCCATCTGCACGGCACCGGCCATCACGTCGAGCAGTGCCGCTTCCCCGGCCCGGTGACCCTCGGTGCGGGCCAGGCCGCGCGCGTTGGCCCAGCGCCCGTTGCCGTCCATCACGATCGCCACATGCTGCGGGATCAGCTCGGGCTGAATGTAGGGCATCGGGCTCTGCCCTGGCCGTGCGGCCGGGACGATACGTCCGGGCTTGCCGGTGATCTTGAGGGCTTTGCTCATTGTCTCTCCACGAGTTTGAGGGATTTCACTGCGCGTTCTAGGTGCCATTGCAGGTAGTTGGTGGTGATCGTTGCGGCCTGGGCGCGGGCGGCGGGCTCCGCGGCGTCGATGATGGCCCAGTCGCCGGTCAGCAGCGCGGCGAGCAGCGCCATGGTTTCGGGGGCCGGGGAGCTAGACCCGGACGGACGGCAGTCGTGGCAGACGGCCCCGCCCAGTGGGATGTTCACTGCCCCGTGCGGACCCACCTCACCGCAGCGCACGCAGTGGGTGAAGCTCGGCGCCCAGCCGGCCGAAGCCAAGGCGCGCAGCAGATAGGAGTCCAGCACCGTGCCGGGTTCGTGTCCACCGCGGGCCAGGGTGGCCAGTGCTCCGTGCAGCAACCGGTATTGGGGGGCAATGGAATCGGCGTCGGCGTCGGTGAGTCGTTCGGCGGTTTCCAGCATGGCCGCCCCGGCGGTGTAGGCGGGGTAGTCAGCGACCAGTGCCTGCCCGTAGGGGTGGCGCAGTTGGGCTTGAATGATGGTGTGTAGCGAGCGCCCGGCGACGATCTGCGCGTCGACCTCCATGAAGGGTTCAAGGGTGGCGCCCAGCTTGGAGCTGGTACGCCGCACGCCCTTGGCCACCGCACGCACTACCCCGAACTCGGGGCTCAGCAGCGTGATGATCCGATCGGCTTCCCCGAGCTTGTGGGTGCGCAGGACAATGCCGCGGGTGCGGTAGCTCTTGGCTGCGAAGGATGATCGTGACACGTCCATGATTATCCCAGACAAAGCCGGCCCCCGAGTGCATCACCACCTGTTGGTGTGGCACCCGGGGGCCGGATCGTTAGGTGAGCAACCGCTGGCGGTTCGCCCGCGGAGCCTAGGCCAGGTCGCGGACCGCCCGGTTGACTGCCGAAACCACTGCCTTCAGCGAGGACATCGTGGTGTTGGTATCAACGCCCACACCCCAGAGCACGCGTTCGCCCACGGCTGCCTCGACGTAGGCCGCCGCGGAGGCGTTCCCACCCTCGGAGAGCGCATGTTCGGTGAAGTCCAGCACCCGCACGTCGACACCTTCGTTGCCCAGGATGTTCACCAGGGCGTTGATCGGCCCGTTGCCTGCGGCGGTGCGGTGGTGCGGCACCCCGTCGATGAGCAGGGTGGCGGTCAAGACGAAGCTGCCGTCTTCGGCGGTTTCCGCGGTGGCCGAACCGAGCTTGAAGCGGCCCCAATCCTGTGCGTCCGAGCCCTCGGTGACCGGCAGGTACTCGTCCTGGAATACGTTCCAGATCTCGGCCGCGGAAATTTCCCCGCCTTCGCCGTCGGTCTTGCGCTGGATGACTGAGGAGAATTCGATCTGCGCGCGGCGCGGCAGATCCAAGGAGTGCTCGTTCTTGAGCAGGTAGGCGACCCCGCCCTTGCCGGACTGCGAGTTCACACGGATCACTGCCTCGTAGGAGCGTCCGATGTCCTTCGGGTCGATCGGCAGGTACGGCACGCCCCAGGGGATCTCGTCGATGGTCTTGCCGGCCGCCTTGGCGTCGGCCTCCATGGATTCGAAGCCCTTCTTGATGGCGTCCTGGTGGGAGCCGGAGAATGCGGTGAAGACCAGGTCTCCGCCGTAGGGGCTGCGCTCGGCGACGGGCAGCTGGTTGCAGTATTCGACGGTGCGGCGGATTTCGTCCATGTCGGAGAAGTCGATCATCGGGTCGATGCCCTGGCCGAAGAGGTTCATGCCCAGGGTTACCAGGTCGACGTTGCCGGTGCGCTCACCGTTGCCGAAGAGGCAGCCTTCGATCCTGTCGGCGCCGGCCAGGTAGCCGAGCTCGGCTGCGGCAACGCCGGTGCCGCGGTCGTTGTGCGGGTGCAGGGAGAGCACGATGGAGTCGCGGTTGGCCAGGTTCCGGTGCATCCACTCGATCGAGTCGGCGTACACGTTGGGGGTGGCCATTTCCACTGTCGCCGGCAGGTTCAGGATCATCTTGTTTTCCGGGGAGGCCTCCAGCACCTCGGCCACGGCGTCGGAGATGCGCTTGGCGAACTCGAGCTCGGTTCCGGTGAAGGACTCGGGCGAGTATTCGTAGGTGATCTTGGTGCCGGTGAGCTGCTCCTCGTACTTCTTGCACAGCCGGGCCCCGGTCAGGGCGATGTCGACGATCCCATCCTGGTCCTGGTTGAAGACCACACGGCGCTGGAGCACCGAGGTGGAGTTGTACAGGTGCACGATGGCCTGCTTGGCACCTTCGAGTGCCTCGTAGGTGCGCTCGATCAGGTGTTCGCGGGATTGGGTGAGGACCTGGATGGTCACATCGTCCGGGATGCCGCGCTCGATGAGCTGGCGGACGAAGTCGAAGTCGGTCTGCGACGCCGAGGGGAACCCGACCTCGATTTCCTTGAAGCCCATCTTGACCAGCAGGTCAAACATCTTGTGCTTGCGTTCGGGGCTCATCGGGTCGATCAGGGCCTGGTTTCCGTCACGCAGGTCAACTGCGCACCAGCGCGGGGCGGTGGTGATGTATTTGTCCGGCCAGGTGCGGTCAGGCAGCGAGACGTTGATCTGCTCTTGGAACGGCACATATTTGTGGACGGGCATTCCAGAGGTCTTTTGCATGTTTTGCATTTCTTGTGGGCCTTTTCCTTGGTGGTGCGAAAGTGGGCCGTGACAGTGGGTGACTCCGCAGCGAGGGGTCGGCCGAAGGACGCGTTAGAGTCCTGTGTGGTTCTCGCCGCGGCGGCTTAGTAGAAGTAGTCCGAAATGCATCTATTTAACATAACACCGAGAAGGCAGCCTCATGCAGTGCGTCACGATTTGTTGCAGGTGTGTGTCACATAGCGAAGGGGTACCTCCGGACGGATCCGGAGGTACCCCTTTCGCTGATGTTGCTGGCGGGCCTAGAAGCCGAGCTTGCCCAGCTGCTTGGGATCGCGCTGCCATTCCTTGGCGATCTTCACGTGCAGGTCCAGGTAGACCCGGGTGCCCAGCAACGCCTCGATGCCCTTGCGCGAACGCGTGCCTACGTCGCGCAGCCGGGCCCCGCCCTTGCCGATGACGATGGCTTTCTGGCTGGGACGCTCCACATACAGGTTGACGCGCACATCCAGCAGCGGGCTGTCTTCCGGGCGTCCCTCGCGCGGGACCATTTCCTCCACGACCACGGCCAAGGAGTGCGGAAGCTCGTCGCGCACACCCTCCAGGGCGGCCTCGCGGATCAGCTCGGAGACCATCTTGGCCTCGGGCTCGTCGGTCAGTTCCCCGTCCGGGTACAGCGGTGGGGACAGCGGCATCTGCTTCACCAGCACGTCGGCGACCTCGGAGATCTGGAAGTCCCCGGTGGCCGAGACCGGCACGATCGCGGCCCAGCCGTCTTCGCCTAGGGTGTCGACACCCAATTGTGTGACGGCCATCAGCTGGGCCATCAGGGCGGCACGGTCAACGGTGTCGGCCTTGGTCACGATCGCGACGATCGGCTTCTTCTGCAGTTGCGCCAGCTGCGTGGCGATGAATCTGTCCCCGGGGCCGATCTTCTCGTTGGCCGGCAGGCAGAAGCCGATGGCGTCGACCTCGGAGAGGGTGTCGGCAACCAGGTCGTTGAGGCGCTGGCCCAGCAGCGTGCGCGGACGGTGCAGTCCGGGGGTGTCGACCAGGATCAGCTGGGCGTCGGACCGGTGCACGATGCCGCGGATGGTGTGCCGGGTGGTCTGCGGCTTTGCCGAGGTGATGGCGACCTTCTGCCCAACCAGGGCGTTGGTCAGTGTTGATTTGCCCGCGTTGGGCCGGCCCACGAAGGAGGTGAATCCGGCGCGGAAGTCCTTGGGCCAGCCGCCCTCGGGCATCAATGCGGGGGTGGGGTTGTTCCGGCTCATGACTGCTCCTTGTGATGCCGTGCATCCTTGTCGGCGTTTAGTTCGCCGGTCGTGGTTTGTTCAACTACCTTGCGCACCAGAATCTTGCCGATTCTGTTGCGTCGTCCGCTCAGCGAGAGGACCTTCATTTCAATGCCTTCGAAGCTGGCGTGGGAGCCGAGCACCGGGACCGATTCGAGCACCTTGCCCAGCAGCCCGCCGACCGAGTCGACCTCGTCCTCATCGATTTCGATGTCGAACAGTTCGCCCAGTTCGTCGATGGCGGTATGTGCGCGCACCACGAAGCTGCCGTCTCCGAGGTCATCAATATCGATCTTCGCCCGGTCGTACTCGTCGTCGATCTCCCCCACGATTTCCTCAATGAGGTCCTCTAAGGTGACCAGTCCGGCGGTTCCGCCGTATTCGTCGACCACGATGGCCATGTGGGTGGATTCCCTTTGTAGCTCGGGCAACAGCTCGGCCACGGACTTGGATTCGGGCACGTAGCGGGTCTTGCGGGCCAAATCTTCGACGAGGTCTGCGGTGTCGGGTTCCAGGTGCAGCTTGTAGGCGACGTCCTTGAGGTAGACGATGCCGAAGATGTCATCGGCATCCTCCCCGATCACCGGGATGCGTGAGGCACCCGAGGCCAGGAACAGTGCCATGGCCACATTCAGGTCCTGCCCCTTGTCGATGGTGACCATGTCGGTGCGCGGGACCATCACCGACCGGACGTAGGTGTCCTCCATGTCGAAGACCGAGTTAATGATCTCCGCGGCTTCGTCTTCGAGCTCGTCGCCCTCGGTGGCCCGATCGACCAGATCGCGCAGGCGTTCCTTGGACAGGAAGCCTTCGTCTTCGGCCACCGAGCGCGGGCTCATGGCCTTGCCGATGTCCACCAGCCAGGCCGGCAGTGGTCCCAGGACCACACGCAGGAAGCGCACCAGAGGGGCGGTGTAACGCACCACGGACTCGGCGTGCGAGCGGCCGAAGCGACGCGGGGAGACCCCGACCAGCACGAAGCCGACCGCGGCCATCGTGATGGTGGCCAGCAGTCCGACCAGCCACACGTTCTGGAGTCGCTCATGGTAGAACAGTGCAACAGAGACGGCCGAGGCGGTCTCGAACCAGATGCGCCAAAAGCGTACCGCGTGGGTATGGCTGAGGGCATCGGCCAGGATATTGCCCAGATGTTTTTTGGATAATTCGCCGCGCAGCGCTTCGGCCTGCTGGCGGGAAAGATCCAGGTAGGCAGACTCGGCGGCGGTGAGCAAGGCGGCGCACAGGATGAAGACCAGTGCGCATAACGCGAGGATGATCGCGGTCACTAGTCCATCGTCTCCCGGGGAGCTGGACGGCCAAGGAATCCTTCAAGCAGCGACCGTTGCAGGGAGAACATGATCTCTTTCTCCTCTGCCTCGGCATGGTCAAAGCCCAGCAGGTGCAGCATGCCATGGGTGGCCAGCAGCAGGATCTCGTCCTCCACGCTGTGACCGCCTGCCTGGGCCTGGGTGGTGGCGACCTGCGGGCAGATCACGATGTCTCCGAGCATGCCGGCCTCGGTGGGTGAGCCCGGGACCCCGGGACGCAACTCGTCCATGGGGAAGCTCATCACGTCGGTGGGCCCGTCCAGGTCCATCCATTCCACATGCAGCGCACTCATCGGCTCTTCATCGAGCAGGATGATCGACACGTCTGTTTCCGGGTGCACATAAAGCTCGGTGAGGATGTGGCGGCCCAGGGCGCTGACACGCTCAAGGTCCGCGTCGATCCCCGACTCGTTGTTGACCTCTACGCTCATGCCGAATGCTCCTGTGCTGCGGGCCCGGGGCCCTGTCGTTTGCTGATCATGTTGTTCGCAGTGGCCTGTACGGTTCCCGCACTGCGGCGGGCCCGGGCCTTGGAACGGTTGAAGTTAGGATCCTGGCGTGCGGTCCAGCGCTCGTAGGCGCTGACGATGGAACCGACCAGCCGGTGGCGGACCACATCGGTGGCGTCGAGTTCGCAGAAGGCAATGTCATCCACGCCCTCAAGGATCTCGGTGACCACCCGCAGCCCGGACTTGGTGTCGCCGGGCAAATCAATCTGGGTGATGTCCCCGGTGATCACGATCTTGGATCCGAAACCGAGCCGGGTGAGGAACATCTTCATCTGTTCGGGCGTGGTGTTCTGTGCCTCGTCCAGGATGATGAAGGCGTCGTTGAGCGTGCGCCCGCGCATGTAGGCCAGCGGGGCGACCTCGATGGTGCCCGCTGCCAGCAGTCGGGGCATTGAATCGGGTTCGATCATGTCGTGCAGTGCGTCGTACAGCGGGCGCAGGTAGGGATCTATCTTGTCGGTGAGGGTGCCGGGCAGGAAACCGAGCTTTTCCCCGGCTTCGACGGCCGGGCGGGTCAGGATGATGCGGCTGACCTCCTTGGCTTGCAGCGCTGCGACGGCCTTGGCCATGGCCAGGTAGGTCTTGCCGGTTCCGGCCGGACCGATGCCGAAGATCACGGTGTTCTCGTCGATGGCGTCAACGTAGGACTTCTGGTTCACGGTCTTGGCTCGGATGGCCTTGCCACGGCCGGAGAGGATCTTCATCCCCAGCACCGATTGGGCGTCGGGCGCATCGGAGCTCTCCAGCATCCGCACGAGCTGTTCGATGGTCTGGGCGGAGATGCGGGTGCCGTTTCCGGCCAGCGTGCGTGCCTCGGAGATCACGCGCAGGGCCTTGTGCGCCTGGGTGGGTTCGCCGCTGACCCGTAGGTCGTTGCCGCGGGCGTGCAGTTCCACGTTCGGGTAGGCGCCGGTGATGACGCGCAGCAGTTCATCGTGCGCACCGAGCGTGGCGACCATTTGGTCTGAACTGTCGAATTGGACCAGCGCGTCGGTTCCCCGCGGCCGGTCCTCCTGGCTCACTTGTTGGTCCATACGACTGTTGCAGCCTCCGCATTCCGCACGGGCAATTGGCATCCGCGGACCCTCCGCCACCACGTTTCCCCGTACAAGGACAATCCTATCTTGGAACGCCGCCGACCATGCCGTGCCCCAGTCACCTGAGGCAGTATCAAGCGCGCGCAGTGGCCCCGCTCACACCCGTCGAAACCCGCCCACGAGAGGAATCTGAAGCAAATGTGCAACGATTCGGAAACAACTAAGCCCCGCAGATATCAATCGGGCAACGGTCCTGCCCAAAGCGGCAATTCCCTACCTAACGGTAGCCAAGTTATGCCAAGGTGGAATGGAACCGGAGACGGCATTCCCCATGCACCCTGGTTCCACCTGTTCCCCGCCGCAATATTTCAGAGAGCTTTGCCATTCCGATGTCTCATTCGTCCCGTTCCCCCAGAACCCGTCTTGTGGTGCTGGGGCTCACCGCGGTGCTTGGCACCCTCGCCGCCTGCGGCGTGGGGAGCCCGGGAGAGCAATACAGCATGCCCAAGGCGGCGACCAGCCTCCAAGCCCCCACCCCGCAGTCTTCCGCGGAGATGGAATCGTTGAACACCACCACGCACCTTCCGGTGTATTGGTTGGCGGAGACCGACGGAACGGTCTCCCTTTACCGCGAGTTCGTCGAGATCCAGGGCGCGGCGGATCCCATCGCGGATTCGATCGGGTACATGCTCTCGCACAAGCCTCAGGACCCGCGCTACTTCAGCGCCTGGCGTCCCAGCACCACGGTCGGCGCCTCGGTGAGCCCGGACAACGTGATCACCGTGGATCTCTCCGAAAAGGCCTTCGGTTCGAAACTCGACAAGGGCCTGGCCGAACGCACGATCGCGCAACTGGTGTACACGGCAACGGCGGCGGCCTCCAACGCCGGCATCCTCACCGAAGGGCTCCAGCCCAGCGTGCGGATCCTGGTCGACGGGGTGTCGGGATACAACGCCTTCGGACAAGTCCCGCTGGACCATAACTTCGTGCGCGACATTAGATTGGCCGCGGCACTGTGGGTCATTGACCCGCAATTCGGCAGGAGCACAAAGTCCGGCCAAGTCACTTTCCACGGCGTCAGCGCAGCCTTCTCCGGTGGGGAATTTTGGGAAATCACCAGCCGCGACCCGGCCGAGGCCTCCGACGCGGTGGTGGCCTCGGGTGATCTGCACACCGGTGGGCAGTCGCTGGACCAGAACGAGTTCTCCTTCACCTACGTGCTCTCCCCGGGTGAATACACGTTCTCCGTCTGGGGTGTTGATGCCGCCACGGGTAAGCATGCCGGGACCGAGACCAAAGATTTCACCGTCTCAAAGTAGCAACACCTCAAGAAGTAGTTACAGCAGAAGCACCCCCGGAGGAATTCCTCCGGGGGTGCTTCTGTGTGGTTTCTCGTGTTGGGGCCTAAAGTTGGCCCAGCAGGTGGCGGACCAGCACCAGCGCGGCGGGACCGGCAGTGGAGGCACGCAACACATGCTGGCCCAGCAGCGCCACTCGGGCGCCGGCTGCCACGAACTTCTCTAGTTCAGCATCGGTGATCCCGCCCTCGGGACCCACCACCAGCATGATCTCCGGGTCCCCGGCGGTTTCCTGGGTGGCGGGGTTCGCTTCCAGCCAGCGGTTCACGGTGCCGGCCAGCGAATCGGTTCCCGCCTCATGCAGGATGACCACCAATGTCGGTGCACCACCGGCCATGCGCCCGGCAATCTCATGGGTCAGTGCGGCGCTGGTCAGCATCGGGCGGACCTCGGGGCGGAAGGTGCGCCTGGACTGCTTAACCGCGGCCAGCACCGTGGATTCCCACTTGGCGTGCGCCTTAGCGGCCTTGGCTTCATTCCAGCGTACGATCGAACGCTCGGACTGCCACGGAGTCACCGCGTCGATGCCCAGTTCCACGGCCGATTCCACGGCCTGCAGGTCGCGATCGCCCTTGGCCAGTGCCTGCACCAGGGTGATGGCCACCGGCGGCCGGGGCTCGCGCTGAATATCGCGCACGACTCCCACCAGGGAAGCCTTCTCCGTGCCTGTCACTTCGGCAACGGCTCGGGCCCCGCCGCCGTCCACCAGATCGATCAGTTCCCCCACGCGCACGCGCTTGACCGTGACCGCGTGGTGGCCCTCGGGCCCCTCGAGGCACAGTTCGGTGCCTACGCGGGCATCGTCGAGTTCACCCGGAGCCAGAAAGAAACACTGGTTGCTCATGCGCCCAGGTTGCCCAGCTTCCCGCGCAGGCGGGAGAACATGCCGCCGCTGTTTTCCATGCGGCCCTCGGCGAATTCCTCGCCACGCAGCTTGGCCAGCTGCTCCAGCAGCTCGCGCTGTGCGGCATCAACCTTGGTGGGGGTCTCAACCTGCAGGTGCACGATGATGTCCCCGCGCTTGCCGCCGCGCAGCCGCGGAACGCCCAGACCGGTCAGTCGCACGGTGTCCCCGGACTGAGACCCGGATTCGACCTCGATCACTTGGAGGCCATCGAAGGTCTCCAGTTCCAGGTCGGCACCGAGAGCAGCTGCCGTCATCGGTACGTTCATGCGTGCGTGCAGGTCAACGCCGTCGCGTTCGAAGATCTTGTGCCGGCGGACCTCGAGCTCAACGTAGAGGTCACCGTTGGGTCCTCCGCCGGGTCCCGCCTCGCCCTGGTTGGCCAGGTGGATGCGGGTGCCGCTGGCTACGCCGGCGGGTACCTTGAGTTGCTTGGAGATGCGTTCACGGATGCGTCCCTGGCCGTTGCAGTCGATGCACGGGTCATCGATGGTGGTGCCGTAGCCGCGGCAGGCAGCACAGGTTTCCACCGTCATCATCTGGCCCAGGAAGGAACGCACCGGGCGCTGCACCTGTCCGGCACCGCGGCAGATGGTGCAGGTCACCGGCGAGCTACCCGGGCGGCAGCAGCTGCCTTCACAGGTCTTGCAGGTGACTGCTGTTTCCATTTCCAGCGGGTACACGGTCCCGGCGACGGCGTCGGCCAGATCGATGGTGGCGGTGATCAGCGCATCACGGCCGCGCTGGGTGCGCGATGCCGGTCCCTGGGCTCCGCCGCCACCGAAGAACTGCTCGAAGATGTCCCCAAAGCCGCCTCCGCCGCCAAAGCCTCCCCCGCCGCCGAAGCCGGTTTGGCCGTTGCCGTTCTCGTTGCCCGTGGCGTCGTAGTTGGCGCGCTTGTCGGTATCGGAGAGCACCTCGTAGGCGCGGGTGACCAGCTTGAATTTCTCGCTCGCGTCCTCACCCGGGTTCACATCCGGGTGCAGCTTGCGGGCCAGTTTGCGGTAGGCCTTCTTGATTTCTTCGCCAGTTGCGTCCTTGTTGACGCCCAGGACTTCGTAATGGGTGCTCACAGTGCTCGCTGTGTCCTTTCGTGCTTCAAAAAAATTGTATTGACCTGCATCAGCCGGCCAGGATTCTGGAAAGATATCGGGCCACGGCACGCACCGCGGCCATCGAGGTCGGATAGTTCATCCGCGTGGGTCCCAGCACCCCGATCATGGCCTGTTCACCGGGGCCGTAGCCGGTGGCGACCACCGAGGCCTCGGTCAGCGGACCGTACTGGTTTTCGGTGCCGATGCCCACGGCGATCCCGTGGGCGTCTTGCTCCAGCTCCGAGAACAGGCGCAAGAGCACCACCTGTTCTTCCAGTGCTTCGAGCACCGGGGTGATGCTCAGCGGGAAATCAATATTGGAACGGGCCAGGTTCGCGGTGCCGGCGGTGATGATCCGATCCACCGCCGAATTACGGGCCAAGGCCCCCAGCGCCTCGGTGACGGCCGTGGCCGCCGGGACCAGGCGCGGATCAAGGAGATCGCTGATCCCGTTCGAGAGCCGTTCCACCTGTGAGATCGGCTTGGAGCCGAGCACCGAGAGCAGCAGCGTACGCAGCCTGCCTAGCTCGTCTTCGCCCACCGGGGAGGGCAACAGGATCACCCGCTGGTCGACCTTGCCGCTGGAGGCGATGAGCACCACCAGCGTCTGCCCGGCACCGAGACCAACCAGTTCGATGTGGCGCACCGTCGCATTGGAATAGTGCGGAACCTGAATCAGGGCCACCTGACGGGTGATCCCTGCCAGCAACCGCACGGTATTTTCCAATACGTCGTTCACATCGTGGGAGCCCTCGAGCAGTGCGGCAATCGCACGTCTTTCCGCGGAAGAGAGCGGCTTGATGTCACCGATCTGGTCCACGAAGTGCCGGTAACCCTTTTCGGTGGGGATCCGTCCGGAAGAGGTGTGCGGGGCGACGATCAAGCCCTCTTCTTCCAAGGACGCCATGTCGTTACGGATCGTGGCGGCGGAAACGCCGAGGTTGTGCCGATCGAGCAGCGCACGGGAGCCTACGGGCTCACGGGACTGCACATAGTCCTCGACGATGGCTCGAAGGACTTCGAGCCGACGCGGTTCGGTCATCCCCACCCTCTCCTGACAAACAGTTCCCCCTTGGCCCTCCGGGCATTGTTGCAGCCCGTGGTGGGGCGTCGGACCCCGGGAGGACAAGTTGGCACTCGACACGTTCAACTGCCAAGTCTAATACGTCCGGCGGCTCTTGTTAGCATGGTTTGGTCTGAGACCGCGGTGCCGCGTTCGACACATAGGTGCGATTAGCCACCATCCACGGCTTTCCGTTCCCGGCAACCGGGTGCGGGGCAAGAAGCGAAAGTGACACGATGAGCTACCACGGCTGGGGCGCGCAAGACATCAGCGCCCCCAAGAAGCGCGCATTGCGCAAGGTCCCCCTGGCCTTGGGCCTGCTCCTCGAAGACGTCGAGAGCGGGTGGGTCGGCGAGGTGGTGCGCACCGAAAAAGCAGGTGGCATGCGCGTGCTCGTTCTGGAGGACCGTCATGGGCGCGCCAAGTCCTTCCGCGCCGGCTTCGGCTTCCTTCTGGAGGGAGAACCGGTGGAGATCATCGAACCCGCCGCCGCTCCCCCGGCCGCCCGGGGAACAGCACGCAGCGCCTCGGGCTCACGCGTGGTCACCGATTTAAAGGCCCGCACCGCCCGCGCCAGCCGCATCTGGGTCGAGGGCAAGCACGATGCCCAGCTGGTAGAAAAGGTCTGGGGCCACGACCTGCGCGTCGAAGGCATCGTCGTGGAGCCGTTGCATGGCGTCGATGACCTGGCCGGATTCATCCGCACCTTTGCTCCCTCCCCGCAGCGCAAACTCGGCATCCTGGTTGACCACCTGCTGCCCGGGACCAAGGAGGCGAAGATCGCCGCCGAGGCAATGCGGGTTCCGGGGGCAGCAGGCAACGTGCTGATTGTCGGGCACCCCTACGTCGATGTTTGGCAGGCCATCAAGCCCTCGGTGCTGAAGATCCGCGCGTGGCCGGTGGTTCCCCGCGGGACCGATTGGAAGACGGGGATCTTGAAGGGACTGGGTTGGCCGCACGCCGAGCAAATCGATGTTGCCCAGGGCTGGGAACGGATCTTGGGCCAGGTGCGCTCGTATGCAGATCTGGAACCCTCACTGCTGGGCCGGGTCGAAGAGGTCATCGACTTCCTCACCGCAGGCGACCACACCTAGCCGCTCCCGATCCGCTCCCCGATTCCCCCGTGAGTTTGCTCACCGATTGGTGGCGAAGGCCACCGCAAAGTGGCCTGATTCATCACGAATCCACAACGAAACCAAACGCGGGGCCAAAATGCGTCAAAAAGGGCCTTGCGTGTTCACTTCAGACATCGGATTGAGGATAAACTGGCCACCGATCCACCCAACGCGACGAAGAGGACTCCAGCAGTGGTACACGAGGCACGAAATGCACCCGGCGGCGACAGCCAGTCGGATCGATTCGAAGGTTCCTCGGCCGCACCCTTGCCCTTGACTCCGTCCGAAGATCGCCAGTGGGCGACCATTGCGCACTTCGGGGCGATCCTTGGCTGCATCCCCGCGTTGATCATCTACTCGGTGTTCCGCTCACGCGGCCCGTTCACCGCCCAGGAATCCAAGGAAGCACTGAACTTCACCTTCCCGCTGACCATCGTGGCGATCGTGCTCCACTTGCTCTCCCTGTTGCCGGGCATCGGATGGATCTTCGCGGTCCTGGTCGTAGCCATCTGGCTCTTCCTGACCATCAACGGGGTCCGCGCGGGTATCAACGTCAACAAGTCGCGTCCCTACCGCTATGGCCTGAACCTGCGACTCTTCCGCTAACTCCCCACACACCAAAAAAGACGGTGTGGTTGCCTTCCCCTGTGCGGGGCCGGCAACCACACCGTCTTTCTTTATGGGCTCAGAAGTCCAGTAGCCGGCGCAGTACCGCATCGGCCAACAGCCGGCCCTGCAAGGTCAGCACGACCTTCTTGGCGAACGCCGCCTCAGGCACCACCAAACCGTCGGCGATCAGCCCGGCGATGGCCGCGCGTCCCGCGGGCTGCAGCGCGGAGGTTTCCATGCCGTCCACAATCCGGGTCAGCAGCATGGCTTCCTCCAGATAGCGGGCTTCGGCGTCGGGGGTTTCCCGTCCGGCGGCCGGTGAGGTGCCGGCGTCGATGCGCTGCTGATAGGCGGCCGGGTGCTTGACGTTCCACCAGCGCAGCCCACCCACGTGCGAGTGCGCGCCGGGGCCTGCACCCCACCAGTCGCCTCCGCGCCAGTAGGCCAGGTTGTGCAGGCAACGCGTGGATTCGTCCCTGGACCAGTTGCTGACTTCGTACCAGGAGTACCCGGCGGCGGCAAAGAGTTCGTCGGCGATCAGGTACTTATCTGCGTGGTCATCGTCGTCGATGTTGGCTACTTCACCGCGGCGGATCTGCCCGGCCAGCCGGGTGCCCTCCTCGATGATCAGCGCGTACGCGCTGATGTGGTCCGGGTCGTAGCTCAGCGCCGTGGCCACGGAGGTACGCCAGTCCTTGATCGACTCCCCCGGCGTGCCGTAGATCAAGTCCACACTGACCTGCAACCCGGCTTCTTTCGCCCAGTCAACGGCCAGGCCTACCCGGTCGGGGTTGTGTGTGCGGTCCAGGGTCGCCAGTACGTGTGGGACCGCTGACTGCATGCCGATCGACACGCGGGTGAACCCGCCGTCTTTAAGCTCCTGCAGGGATTCGCGGGTCACCGAATCGGGGTTGGCCTCCGTGGTGATTTCTGCATCCGGGGCCAGATCCCATTGCTTGCGGATTTCGGCCAGCACCCGGACCAGGTCCGCGGCCGGCAGCAACGTCGGGGTTCCTCCGCCGAAGAAGACGGTGGAGACCTCGCGTGTCGGCAGCCCGGAATCGACAAGCACCTGCGCACCGAAGGCGATCTCCGTGGAGACTGCCTCGGCGTAGGTGTCCTGGCTGGAGCCGGAGCCAAGCTCATGCGCCGTGTAGGTGTTGAAATCGCAGTACCCGCAGCGCACGGCGCAAAACGGGATGTGCACGTAGATGGAGAAGGTGCGCTCCGCGGCGCCGTCGAGGCAGGTTGCCGGAAGCAACCCGTTCGACGGCGCCGGATCCCCGAGGGGCAAGGCAGAGGGCATGACTACTTTTTCTTGGGCTCGTCGGAAGACAGCGCGACGATGAAGGCTTCCTGCGGGACCTCGACACGACCGACCATCTTCATGCGCTTCTTGCCGGCCTTCTGTTTTTCGAGCAGCTTGCGCTTACGGGAAATATCGCCGCCGTAGCACTTGGCCAAAACATCCTTACGGATGGCGCGGATCGATTCGCGGGCAATGATGCGCGAGCCGATGGCGGCCTGGATCGGCACCTCAAACTGCTGGCGCGGAATCAGTTCGCGGAGCTTTTGGGTCATCATCAACCCATAGGCGTAAGCCTTGTCGCGGTGTGTGACGGCACTGAAGGCATCAACCTGCTCGCTCTGGAGCAGGATGTCGACCTTGACCAGATCCGAGACCTGTTCGCCGTCGGCCTTCCAGTCCAGCGAGGCGTAGCCGCGGGTTTTTGATTTGAGGATGTCGAAAAAATCGAAGACGATCTCGGCCAGCGGAAGCCAGTAGCGGATCTCCACGCGTTCTTCGGAGAGGTAGTCCATGCCGCGCATGGTGCCGCGTCGGGCCTGGCACAGCTCCATGATGGCACCAACAAATTCGTTGGGCGCCAGGATGGTGGCCGCGACCATGGGCTCGTGGACCTCGAGGATCTTCCCGTCGGGGAACTCGGAGGGGTTGGTGACGGTGCGCAGCACCTTGTCATCGGTCATGACCTCGTACACCACGTTGGGTGCCGTGGAGATCAGGTCGAGGTTGAATTCTGCTTCGAGCCGCTCGCGGGTGATTTCCAAGTGCAGCAGACCCAGGAAGCCGACGCGGAAACCGAAGCCCAGGGCCACGGAGGTCTCAGGGACGTAGGTCAGTGCCGCATCGTTGAGCTGGAGCTTGTCCAGTGCGTCGCGCAGCGCCGGGTAGTCGGAGCCGTCGATCGGGTACAGGCCGGAGAACACCATCGGCTTCGGGTCTTCGTAACCGCCCAGTGACTCGGCGGCAGGTTTGGCAAAGTTGGTGACGGTGTCGCCGACCTTTGATTGGCGCACATCCTTCACGCCAGTGATCAGGTAGCCGACCTCGCCGACGCCTAGTCCCTTGCTGGGCTTGGGTTCCGGTGAGGAGACCCCGATTTCCAGCAGCTCGTAGGTGGTTCCGGTGGACATCATCTGCACTTTTTCGCGCGGTGAGATTTTGCCGTCCACTACACGGACGTAGGTGACAACGCCACGGTAGGTGTCGTAGACCGAGTCGAAGATCATGGCACGTGCGGGAGCGTTTGGGTCGCCCTGTGGGGCCGGCAGCTCGCTGACTACCTTGTCTAGCAGTGCTTCGACACCCATGCCGGTCTTGCCCGAGACCTGGAGGATGTCTTCGGGTTCGCACCCGATGAGCTTGGCGATCTCTGCGGCGTACTTCTCGGGGTCCGCGTTGGGGAGGTCGATCTTGTTGAGCACGGGAATGATCGTCATGTCATTTTCCATGGCCAGGTACAGGTTCGCCAGCGTCTGGGCTTCGATGCCCTGGGCGGCGTCTACCAGCAGGATCGCGCCTTCGCAGGCTGCCAGCGAACGGGAGACTTCGTAGGTGAAGTCGACGTGCCCGGGGGTATCGATCATGTTCAGTGCGTAGGAGACTCCGTCGAGTTCCCACGGCATGCGTACCGCTTGGGACTTGATGGTGATGCCGCGTTCACGTTCGATGTCCATCCGGTCCAGGTACTGGGCCTTCATATCGCGTGAGGAGACGACTCCGGTGAGCTGCAACATCCGGTCGGCCAGGGTCGACTTGCCGTGGTCGATGTGGGCGATGATGCAGAAGTTTCTGATGATCGCCGGATCAGTCGCGGCAGGCACCGGTGCGGTGCGGGCCATGGGTGACACGTAAGGGACCTCGCTAAGGGGGACGAAAAGTATTGGATGATGTGCAAAATACTTTGCACAGGCCATTCTCCCATGGTTGTGGCCACGGTGTGGCACTGCGACTCGGGAAGGGCGCGCAACTGATAGTTTGTGCACATGAAGTTCAATACCAATACCGTCCTCAGGCTCCTGGGCCGCGTGCTCTCCTCCGCCCTCAAGGGGTCCACCGCACAGCGGCCCGGACGCACCGGTCCGCAGGGTACGGCCGGCCACGCACCGGCGGGGCGAAAGTCCGCAAGCACCCCGCCCCGAAGCGCACCGGCGGCGACCGGCTCCGGCGACTCCTGGGAGTTCGGCGGATATCCGGGCGACTACGTCGGGCGTGTGGCAGCCAAATATGCGCCCGAAGCAGATGGGCAGCCGGATCCCGGGGAAATCGTCTGGGCGTGGGTCCCCTACGAGGAGGACCATTCGCAGGGCAAGGACCGCCCCGTGCTGCTGGTTGGACGCGAGGGCAAGCACCTGCTCGCCCTGATGCTCACATCCAAGGACCACAACAACGCAGAGAACCGTGACCGCGACTATGTGGACATCGGAACCGGGCCGTGGGACAGGCAGGGGCGGCCCAGCGAAGTGAAGCTGGATCGGGTCATCCGCCTGAGCGAAGCAGGGGTCCGCCGCGAGGGCGCCATCCTCGACAGCAATCGCTTCGCCCAGGTCGCCGAGAAACTCTCGTCCAATTGACCCGGCGGGGCACCGCCTAGGTGTCGGTGCCGCCCAAGGCCTCCCGGCGCAGCGCCAACGGCGCGATGCCGAACCGTGCCTTGAAAGCCCGTGTGAAGTAGCTCTGCGAGGCAAAGCCAAGCTCCCCCGCAATCCGGCCCACGGACCTGGACCCGTGGACCGGATCGATCAGCACCTCTCGGGCCTTGCCCAGTCGGCGTTCTCTGATGAAGCTAGCCGGCGGCTCCCCTGCGGCCGCGAAGATCCGCGAGAGCTGGCGTTCGCTGACGCCAATGGCCGAGCAGATCCCCGTGATATCCAAGCCCGGATCATGCAGGTGTTCCTCGATGTAGTTGCGGGCAGCGAAGAGGTGCCCCGGCCCCGGCCCATCGCGGCCCCCGGAGGCCAACAGCCCCAACATATCCAGCGCGGCGCCTTCCGGGCACACCGCAGGGACCGGGTCACCACTGACCCGCTCAGCCAGACTGTCGCTGACCAGCCGGGCCAATGCCCGCATCTGCTGGTTCGCTTCAGTGCCCTGGTTGAAATCCACGACCTGTGGACGAACCAGCGATGTGCCGCCGGAAAGCTCCATGTAGTCATCCCGCGGAATCGTCAGGACCAGCTCCTTGAGACCCTTGCTGAAACCACGCATGAACGGCAGGTCCGCATCGTAGATGATGGCCTGTCCCGGCTTCAGCGATTCGTTGCCGTCACGGTGGAAGAAGAACGTTTCCCCCTCCAGGGCAAAGCAGATCGCCACCACGCCGGTGGGATGCTGCCTGATGAATCGTTCATTGCGCTCCACGACCTGCGCACTGCCTCGCACCCCAGCAAACCGCAGAGACCCGTAACGCAGGCTCAGTTCCCTGGCCCGCAGGGGCGAGTCATCTATGGTGCGGATATCCAGAGGTAGCAGCGCCTTGGCATTGTGATGTTCCCACAACTCCATCCGGTTGCCCGACGGAATCCCGTTCGTGCTGAATTGCAAGCGCTGGGCAGCCCTAGCCGCGGGCGCGACAGCACTCGGGGTATCTGGCGCCTGGCCCGTGGCAGCAACCTGCCGCAGGGCATCACGTGTGTTTTTGTCCATGGCCCCAGCAGTGTAGCGCGAATCACAACCGGTCGAAAGTCTACCCATTGACCCGATGGCATAGTGCGCCGTCCACTTTCCTCGTCTCGCGTCGGCGGCCCGACAAGGCTGCCCGCTAAGGTCTGGTGGCGACGCTCCAGCCTGCTCCCGGATGCGAATTTTGCACGCAACAGACGGCTTTTGACACTTTCCGGCCATGATCCTGCGCGGCCGGCCCGCAGCTGATTGTGAGCTGCAACACTGGAGGAATTCCTAGCACCTCCCGCCACGGGCAGTGAGCACCACTCCAAGCAAGGGAGGCACCCAATGCCTGTTTTCAACGATGGAATCACCGAAACGATCTCCCCGGAGACCGCCAATATCGTTCAGACCGACGTCCTGATCATCGGCTCCGGCCCGGCCGGCAGCTCGGCCGCTTTGTTCCTGTCCAACCAGGGCATCGAGAACATTATGATCACCAAGTACCGCTGGACGGCCAACACCCCGCGGGCCCACATCACCAACCAGCGCACCATGGAGGTGCTTCGCGATGCGGGAATCGAAGACCAGGTCTTGGCCGAGGCGACACCGCATGAGTTGATGGGTGACACGGTCTACTGCGAGTCGATGGCCGGCGAGGAAATCGGGCGCCGCCCCACCTGGGGCCTGCGCCCCGACCGCCGCGCCGACTACGAGCTGGCCTCCCCCTCGATGCCCTGTGACATCCCGCAGACGCTACTGGAACCGATCATGCTCAAGAACGCCACCATGCGTGGCACCCAGACTCAATTTTCCACCGAGTACCTCAGTCACACCCAAGACGCCGAGGGCGTGAGCGTACAGGTGCTGAACCGACTCACCGGGCACCAATACACCATCCGGGCCAAGTACCTCATCGGCGCCGACGGTGCACGCTCCAAGGTCGCCGCGGACATCGACCTGCCGATGGAGGGGGCCATGGACATCGGCGGCTCCATGAACATCACCTTCAAGGCCGACCTCGCCCACCTCGCGGCACACCGACCCTCGATCCTCTACTGGGTGTTCAATCCAGGTTCAAACATCGGCGGATTGGGGGCCGGGTTGATCCGCATGGTCCGGCCGTGGAACGAATGGCTGATCTGCTGGGGCTTCGACATCAACGGTGAGCCCCCGGTGCTCGACAACGACGAGGCAATCCGCGTCATCCGCAATTTGGTGGGCATCGAGGACCTAGACGTCGAGATCCTGGGGTACTCGCTGTGGGGCAACAACGAGCAGTACGCCACCCACTTGCAAAAGGGCCGGGTCTTTTGTGCCGGAGATGCCATCCACAAGCATCCGCCAAGCCACGGGCTGGGTTCCAACACCTCCATCCAGGATGCGTACAACCTGGCATGGAAGCTTGCCGCGGTGATCAAGGGGCACGCCGGCGAAGAGCTGCTGGAGACCTACTCCGTTGAACGTGCTCCGGTCGCCAAGCAGATCGTCACCCGGGCTAACAACTCCGGGCGGGAGTACAAACCGATTTTCGACGCGTTGGGCGTGACCGATGCAACCACCGACGAGGACTTCGTCGAAAAACTCAAGCTCCGCAAGGAAAATTCCCCCGAGGGGGCAGCCCGGCGCAAGGCCTTGCGCAAGGCACTTGATAACAAGGACTACGAGTTCAACGCCCAGGGCACCGAGATCGGCCAGTTCTACGATTCCAGCGCCGTGGTCACCGATGGCGGACCCCGCCCGGAGCTGACGCAGGATGCGATGCTGCACCACCAGAAATCCACATATCCCGGCTTGCGTCTGCCGCACGCATGGATCGGCGATCGGGACACCAAGTTCTCCACGCACGACATCGCCAAGGGCACCGCATTCACCATTTTTACCGGCATCACCGGCCAAGCATGGGCTGACGCCGCCGTCGAAGTCGCTGCAGAACTTAACATCGAGCTGGTGGCGGTGGTCATCGGTGAGGGCCTGGCAGTACAGGACCTCTACGGGGACTGGTTGCGTCAACGCGAAGTTGAAGAGGACGGCATGGTCCTGGTCCGGCCGGACAAACACATCGGCTGGCGCGCCCATTCCATGGTCAGCGACCCGCGCATCGCACTGATCGAGGTCTTGTCCTCGCTGCTGAGCCGTACCGGCCCCGCCGCAGAGGCCGACCTCGACGAGCTGCTGGGCCTGGCCCGCTGATTCGCCGCCTTCGGTACCTGCCCCTGGCCCCTCCCGCGCCCTCGTCGCGCAGGCGGGGCCAGCTAGGGCTGATGCAGATCACAGTGCCGGCAGCGTTTATCAACTCGTGCGAATCCACTCAGACCTGCTAGTGTTAATGCTTGTGTGTCCGCGCAGGTCGACGGGCACTTCTCCCGGGTCGCCATAGGTATCCCCACGCCGCTCAGTCAATGGCCCGGAAGATATCCCTCACCGACCATTACAAGCGATGAGCAAGAGAGTTTATACAGTGGCTAATATTAAGTCCCAGAAGAAGCGCATTCTCACCAACGAGAAGGCGCGCCAGCGTAACGCTGCCGTCAAGTCCGAACTTCGCACCGCAATCCGTGCAGTGAACACTGCCGTTGTCGCCGAAGATAAGGATGCAGCAACAACCGCACTGGTTGCAGCTGGCCGTAAGATCGACCAGGCCGCTACGAAGGGTGTGCTGCACAAGAACAACGCAGCAAACCACAAGTCGGCCATCTCCAAGAAGGTTAACGCCCTCTAAGGATTGCGTCACTGAAGCAAGAGGCTTCCTTTCCCCCATATCTAGGGGAAAGGAAGCCTCTTGTGTTTAATCATCCAGGACGATGTTTGCTTGATTTCCAGGGGGCGGCGCACGAGCATCTCAGCCTCATGAGCAGGAACGACAGCTGTTGGCCCCGCACCGACAGCTGATGCCTTGGCAGCGGAGCACCGACCGAGTGGTTTAGCGGCGTGCTGCCAAGGAAATCTGCGTCACGGCCCGCTCGACCGCGTATTCGGGATCGCGCGAGGCACCCTTCACTTGGGCGTCCGCCTCGGCCACCAGTCGGATGCAGCGGGCCAGGTCATCGGGATTCCAATGCCGTGCCTGTTCCTGGGCCTGCTGGACCTGCCACGGCGGCATACCCAATTCGCTGGCGAGCTGGCCCGATGACTTGCGCACCCCGGCGACCTTGGCGACTTGTCGCAGCTTCATGGCCAGGCTGGCGACGATCGGCACCGGGTCGGTTCCGGTGGCCAGCGCGTGGCGCAGCGTGCTCAGGGCGATGTCGGCCCGGCCCGCCAACGCCGCATCGGCGACCTTGAAGCCCGTGGCTTCAACCCGTCCGCCGTAGTACTTGTCAACAACATCCTGGTCCACGATCCCGGTGGTGTCCTGCAGCAACTGACTGCATGCGGCACCGAGTTCGGACAGGTCGTTGCCCAGCGCCGCAACCAGGGCGCGGGCACCCTCGGCGCTGAGCTTGCGCTTGGCCGCCCGGAATTCCTGCGAAACGAAGTCGATCTTCTCGGCGTCCTTCTTCAGCGGCTGGCAATCAACGACCACCGCACCGGCCGCTTTCAATGCATCCAGCAGCTTCTTGCCGCGCACTCCCCCGCCATGGTGCATGATGAGGGTGACATCCGGCGCCGGGGACTTGGCATAGGTCAGGGCGTCGTTGAGGAAGTCCTCGTTCATGGTCGCCAGCCCCCGCACCTCGACCAACTTGGTTTCGCTGAAAAGCGAGGGACTGGAGGCCAACAGCAGCTCACCGCGCTCGTAGGCGGCCGCTTCGAAGCGGGTCAGTTCAATTTCTCCGCTGGCGCGCAGTGCGGCACGCACCAGCTCGAAGGCACGGCTCGCCAGCAACTCCTCGGAACCCTGCAACAGGATCATGGGTGCCGGGGCCACCGTCCGCCAGGAAATACCCGCATTCTTGGATGTGCCTCGTGGCGCTGCCATGACCGACCCTTACCTCGTGATGTGTGGAACCCCATCGATCCTATCGCCAACCACTGCACGGGCCAGCACCGCCGGCATTGCCCCGCGGCTTGTGTCGACCCCGACGGTTCAGGGAGGTGGGTCAGGCCCCCACGAGGTCACTTGCAGGCCCTGCCCATTCCAGCCGACGACGATGGTGCCGCGCTGGTCCGTGCGCAGCACCGTGACTTGGTTTTCTTCCAGCGCCCGCAGCGCGGTCTCCGACGGGTGCCCATAGGTGTTGCCCGCTCCGACGCTGATCAGTGCCAGCGACGGATGCACCACCGGTGCTGTGCGGGTCCCTCCGTTGGCCGCCCCGTGGTGCGCGACCTTCAAGATGTCGGCCTGACCCACCAACCCCTTGCCGATGAGCTGGTCCATGGCTTCTTCCTGCATGTCCCCGGTGGCAAGCAGCGAGATCGGCCGGGCGGGTCCCGGCACCTGGATCTCGAACCTGATGACCAGCGAGGCATCGTTCTCATCGGTGAACACCCCTCCGGGCAGCGGACCCAGGACCCTCCACGACACCGCCCCTGCACCACCCGTGGCCCCGGACCCCAGTTGCTCGGCGCGCGGATCTTCGCCGCTTGCCGCCTCGATCGCCGGCGGCGCCTGTGTACTGTCGGCCATCGAGTAGTAGAGGGCATCCACGCTGCGCCGCGGCCCCACCCCCTCCAGCCCGCCGTCGTGGTCGGCGTGCCGGTGCGTAATGAAGACCGCAGCCACGTGCTCGACCTGCATCCGCCGCAGGCACTCATCGATCTGTTCCGGTTCCCGTCCGGTGTCGATGACCAGCGCACCGGCCTCCCCGGCGTTGACCAACATGCCGTCGCCCTGTCCCACATCGCAGGAAACCACCAACCAGTCGCCGACCGCGGGCGTAGGCACCAGCGCCGTCACCGGGAGCAGCAGTCCCAGCAAGACCCCCGTCACGACGCCTTGCGCCGCCAGCCGTGCCCGTGATTTCCAGGTTCCGGCCGCGGGGTCCACCTGGCCGATCCCGACCAGGGTTCCCAGCAAGATTCCCCAAGCCAACAACACACCCGCCGCACCGGCCGGCCAGGGGCGAAGGGCACCGGGCAGCGCGGCGATCCAGGTGCCGAGCAGGCCCACGGTGGTTGCCGGCATCCCGGCCAGCCATACCAGGGCGGACCCGGCCGGCTCAAACACCGCGAGCACCGGGACGCCAAGTGTCCCGGCGACGGTGATCCACGGGATGAACGGGGCGACCACCAGGTTCGCGGGCACTGAGTACAGGGAGAAGGAAGGGTTCAAGGCCACCAGGACCGGCAGGCAGGCAATCTGCGCGGCGAGGGCGATGGCGATGCCCTCGGCCAGCAGCGCGGGCATCCAGCGGTTCAACCGCACGGCAAGCGGCCGCCCGATCAACACGATCCCGGCGGTGGCCAGTGCCGAGAGTTGAAACGCCGGCTCGCCGGCCAGCCACGGATCATAGGCCAGCAGCAGGACCACCGCCAGCATCAGAGCAGCCATCGCCTTCCTACCGCGGGAGGAGTGCACACCCACCGCGGCGATCGAGCCCATGACCGCGGCACGCAACACGCTCGGTTCGTAGCCGACCAGCAGCACGAAGCCGGACAACGCCAACAGGCCCAACAGCAACGTGGGTGCGCGCCGCGCCCCGGCCAGTCGGCACGCTCCTGCAACAAAGCCCATCACGATGGCACAATTTGCGCCGCTGACGGCGGTGAGGTGCGAGAGCCCGGCAACCTTCATGGCATCATTCAATTCCTCATCGGCTCCGCTGCGGTCCCCGAAAACCATGCCCGGCAGCAGCGCCCCCCCGGGTTCGGGAAGCACCGCGCAGGCCTGGACGAATCTGCTGCGCAGCCCCTCGAAGACCCCCGGTTCCCTCACCGCACCCACCAGAAGCAAGTCCGAGACGGCATTGAGCCAGAAAGGCTCGCGTGCCCCGGGTTCGGCGGCCGAGACCCTCGCCAGGACCTCGAGGCTGCTGCCGGCCGGCAGCAGCGCAGCCGGTGCACGGGACGCGGGGTAGCTCAGATGCACCGGAACCCCCGCGCCCAACCAGCTGCCGTGCTCGGCCATACGCAAGACCCGGGCTTCAACGGTGTATTGGGTGTGCTCCCGGGGGTCCTCGGAAAACCTGTTGACGGCGGTGCCTGCCCGGGGTGTGGCGGTGAATTCGAGCTGGACGCGCACCGGTTCCCCTGTTGCCGCAGCAGCGTGCAAGGCCCGGGGGTTGGTGCCTGCACCCGCGAGCAGCAATTGCATGAAAATCAAGGCCGCTGCGGCGCAGCACAGTGCCGGGGCGGCGAAGCTGGGGGTTGCCGCGGATCCGATCCGTCCGTGGCGCGGGCGTAACAGTGCCAGCAGGGCAACGCCTGCCGCCAGCCACAGCCCGATCGCCCACGCTGCCTGTCCGGCGGCATCCAGGCGCACCCCGCCAAGGGCGGCGGCCCACGCACCGGCCATGGCCCAGCCCCCGCGCATGTCGATGGGACCGGGTTCCGGTTCCGCTTCATTCTTCGGACTCCGGGCCAACGATTCACGCAGTCGTCCAGCGAACCTTAACTGGGCGTGGGCCAGGTTCCGCTTACTTCTTGCGGCACGATCAGCCCACGCGTCGGAGTCCATCTTTCCAGTGCACATGATCCCGGCTGTTGGGCGGCCCGGGGCGTGCCTGGCTGTGGAGAACGGGACTAGAAGTCACCCCTCCCACCCATCCTCGGGCAGCACCCAGCCGGCAGAAGCAATCCGAATTGTTCCAGGATCCCGCCCCGCTCCGATGACTTGGATTTCGGCGTTCCGACCACCCTTACTCCAGAGCCCCACCTGTGCCGCAAGAGCAGACCCCCTTCGTGCATTGAATTCAGAACACGTTCTGAGTTAGTCTTGGGTCATGATCACCCAAGCAAGTTCCCGAACAACCTTTCAGTCATCCGAGCTGAGCCGCGCCTCTGCTGATGTCTTTGCGGCTGCGGCGGATCACCCGGTTCGGGTAACCCGCCGCGACGGCGAGTCCCTGGTGCTGATGTCCGAGAGCGCAGACCAAGCACGGGCCGCGCTGCTGGAACTAGCAGCACAGCTTGTCGCGGTGTCGACTAGCACGGAGGGCACGCTTGCATCTCGCATGAGCGATCGCTTTCCTTGGATGCTTGCGCTTAGCCCAGTTGACCAGGATGCCTGCGCGAACGATGTCTTAGCTGCCGCACGCGCATCTTTCGCTACCAACCAACCCCATCTGGCCATTGCAGAACTTACGGCCTGGCGTGAAACCGCGACCGCTATCGCAGCTGGCCTGGGCAAGGAGCCTGTGGAGTGGCTTGACGATTCCGAAGCCGTGGAGCGTCCCTAGGGCATGGCGAAAAGCGAAAAGGTCGAGCGGCCGACGAAGAAGAGTGAATACGAAATTCGGTTCTCGTCCGTTCAGGCAAAGCGTGGCTGGATAGACCTGAAAGCAACCCTCAGGAATCCTTTGGCAGACGCGTGGGGTTTCCTCACTAAGACCCCTCAGCTCACCACACCCAGCAACTATCGTTTACGGGGTGATCTGGGTTTGGTGACGCGTGACGGCTCCGTCCATAAACGGTGGCAGCACAAGCCAACCCTCAAGGGTGACGCACGAATCTGGTTCTACGTCGTGGACCGCGAGGTCTACCTGGAGCAGGTACATACCAGTCATCCCCACGAGACCAAATAACCACTCTGCCTAGCCAAACAAGGTGCCCCACTCGGATGACCCGAATGGGGCTTCTTGCTGTCCACTGGGACTAACGGTGTGGGCGGCAATGTCGGTAGCTCCGCAATCCTCAAAGCGGGCGCTTCAAGCGTCCCGCTACACGCCCGCGCCATCGTGCACTACGGAATCGCCGACGGGGTTGCATAGAAACGCTCCAATACGCTGACCGCGGCCCGGACCAAACACCCCCACCGTTTCAACACCGCCATCGCCCCCCCAGGTACTGGCCCTACCCGGGCCTGCATGGATCAACCAACAGAATGCGCCGAAAAGACAGCAGCCCAACGACTGACTCATTCGCCTTGGTTCCGCTTGGCTTGAAGAATTCCGAGGGCGTCGTGTGAGGCTGTGGGGTGCATAGGATTCAAATCGATTGGTAGACACCGGATGAGGCCAGGAGAGTGCAGTATTTAGTGCATGGACATGATTGCAGGTCGTGGGGCTGCGCGAGCGCAGAAGTGGTGGAGCGGCGGTACGCGCCCTGCGTCAGGGTCAACGATGTCGGCGGAGGGCGGCTCGTATAACGAGGCAGTCCGGGCAGTCCAGGCGGGCACGCTCGATGCGGACGAGGCAGCAAACCAGCTGATCGACAGGATGAGTGATCGGGAGCTCCTCGGACTACTTGACGGCGACTCCCCCAGGCGGCTGCTGCCGATCATCCCGCTTTTGCACGGCCGAAGGCCGTTCGTCGCCGGGGCGGTTCCGCGGCTGGGCATCCCGGGCATCCGGTTCAGCGACGGTACCCGCGGCGTCGTGATCGGGCCTTCCACCGCCTTCCCCGCGGCGATAGCGCGCGCAGCGACCTGGGATCCATTGCTGGAGGAGCGCGTGGGCCTTGCGATCGGCTTGGAAACCAGGGCGCGGGGAGCAAACTATTCCGCTTCCATCTGCGTCAATCTGCTTCGCCACCCCGCGTGGGGCCGGGCGCAGGAGTGTTACGGGGAGGATCCGGTACTCACCGGCAGAATGGGAGCGGCACTGACCCGCGGCGTACGAGTGCACGTGATGGCGTGCGTCAAACACTTCGCGCTGAACTCGATGGAGAACGAGCGCTTCGAGGTCGACGTCTCGGTCGGCGAGCACGCCCTGCACGAGGTGTACTTGCCTCACTTCAGAGCCGTCATCGAGGCCGGCGCCGATTCGGTGATGAGTTCCTACAACAAGGTGCGCGGCGAGTACATGGACGGCAATCGCGCCCTGCTCACCGAGGTGTTGCGGGACGAATGGGATTTCACGGGATTTGTGACCAGCGACTGGGTCTTCGGTACCCATGACGCGGTGCTCAGCCTTGAAGCGGGACTGGATATCGAGATGCCGTTGCGGCTGCTGCGCGCCCGCGCTCTGCCTGGAGCGCTACGCAGCGGCGAGGTGGCCCGCGCGACGGTCCAGCGCTCTGCACGTCGCATTCTGCGCACCAGCGTGCTGCATGCCGCTACCCTAGCGGCGGCCAGGCCCAGCGTAAGCCTCATCGCCTCCCCTGCGCATCGGGCGCTGGCCCACCAGGTCGCCACGGAGTCGATCGTGATGCTAAAAAACGACAGCATCGGCGCTGCACCGCTGCTGCCGTTGGCCCCCACCATCGATCACCTCGCGGTGATCGGGCGCCTTGCTACACGCGCGAATCTCGGCGATAACGGCTCCTCACGCGTGCGTCCCCCCTCCACCGTCTCACCGCTTCAGGGACTCAAAGAAGCGCTGCCCCGGGTGCGGTTCACAACCGCCTCGGGTCGGAACCTTTCCGCCGCGGCCGCGGCTGCTGCCGCAGCTGACACCGCGATCCTCATCGTCGGGCTCGATGAGCACGATGAAGGGGAGTCGGTCGTCACCGGCGGCGTCGAGGTGGGCGTGCTCGGCCGGGCGTTCGACGCTGGTCCGCTGCGCCAGACGTTTATCGCTCTGGCACACGTGGTATCGCGCTTTGTCCACGGTGGTGATCGCACATCACTGGATTTGCACGCCTCAGACGTTCGCCTGATCCGCGCGGTCACCGCCGCCAACCCCCGGACCATTGTGGTGTTGATCGGCGGCAGCGCGATCCTGACGGAGGAATGGAAAGAAAGTGTGCCGACGCTCCTGCTGGCGTGGTACGGCGGGATGGAGGGCGGCCGCGCTCTGGCGAGCGTACTCACCGGCGCCGCGGAGCCCGGCGGACGACTTCCCTTTGTGCTGCCGACGGACGCCGGGCATCTCCCTCCGTTCGACCCTTCGGCGAAGAGCGCTATCTACGACGAGCATTGGGGTCAACGCAGGCTCGATCGCGAGGGACATACGCCCGCTTTCCCATTCGGGTTCGGTCTGGGCTACACGAGGATCGAGCACCAGCTCCTCGAGCACAGGTTCGACGAGAGCGGTGGGCGCGCTGATGTGCGTCTCACGAACACCGGTCAGCGCGCGGGCTCAACCGTCGTGCAGGTCTACGCCGCGGATATCTCGGTGCAAAGGCCCGTTGCGCAGCTGTTGGGCTTCCAGAAGGTGACGCTGCAAGCCGCTGAGGAGAAAACCGTTCGGGTGACACTGGATGCCGGGCCCACGCTGCAGCGGGACCCGGCGACGCGGCGCTGGTCCCGGCGCGCGGGTGACTGGGCCCTGCTCGCTGCCCAGCACAGCCCCGCCAGTTGGGCGGGCGCGGCCCCCTTGCGGCGTGCCGGGAGTTGACCGGGTGAAAAGGCGCCGCGGATCGTCGGTCGGCGTGAGGTCACAATGGGTCGTGTTCCGCTTACTCGGTGAGAGTGCCACATGGTGCCGATGGTCCCTCGATACGCACCTGCAGCTCGTCCTCGCCCCGCAGCATGGCACGGAATAGCCGTCGTTCCTCCCACTTCAGCGACATGGGCGAGTGCTCGCGGCGCAGGATCAGATCCCCGTTATCGGTCGAATACCGCTTCTGCAGCACCACCAGCTCTTCTGCCCGCAGCAGGGCGACGGTACTGCCCTCAGTCTTCTCGATGAGGCGTACCAGGGATGAGGGTCCTGTCAGATCGGTGGCAACGACGCGCCGTTCACTCGCGTCAAGGATCGTCTTCTGCGCCGCACGGGTCACCACCAGGGGGCGGGTCGGCCCGTCCAGCAGGGCGCTGAGCACGTCCACCGCCGCGTCGGGACGGCCGGTTTTCTGCGCAGCCGCCTGCATGCTCCGCAGGCGGACCGGATCGCGCAGCACCTCATCGATCTTCCAGCCGATGGTGGCGGCAGAGTTGCAACGCACGGCCGCCCCCTGTTCCATGAGGTAATCACCGTTGCGAATTTCCTGCCCCGGGATAGGGCTCACCAGCACCATGGGCAACCCTGCGGCCATGCACTCCGACGCAGTTAACCCGCCTGGTTTACCCACGAACAGATCGGCGCGACGCATCAGCTGCCCCATCTGAGTCGTGTATCCGAGCACGTGGTAGCGGTTTGAGGCGGGCGCCACCAGCGCCTCGATGCGCCGCCGCAGCGCGTCATCGTGTCCACACACGATCGTGGCCGTGAAGGCGGAGCGCATATGCAGCGTCTGGCGCACCACTGCCTCGGCGTAGTCGCCGCCTTTCGCGCCTGCGGAGATCAACAGCATCGGGGGTCCGCTGCCGTCGCGCGCGGACGCAGGGTTCGGATCCGCCGCGATAGGGATTCCCGTGGCCTTGATGCGGTCGGTGGGTAGGCCGAGTGCCGTCAGCTCCACTCTTCCCTCTTCCCTGGCCACAAAGAGTTGGTGGAAGGCGCTGGTGAGCCACAGGCCCTGAAAGTCGTAGTCGGTGGTGACGATGGCAGTCTTCGCATCGATCACACCACGCAGGAGCAGGGTCGCCAACAGCTGAGCCGGCAGGAAGTGCGTACACACGATCGCCGTCGGTCGGAATCGCTTGATCGCTCGGATGACGGGGAGGGCGTTGATCCCTGTCCAGGGGTCGATCGGTCCGCGGCGTCGGAACGGCGGGTCACTGGCGTCATATCCCCATTCGATGAGCCATGGCAGGTCCTCGACTAAGGCGAAGTAGCCCTTCGCCAGCACGTCGCGGTAGAGCGCGCTACTGACCTGCAGCACGTCCAGCACCTGCACCTCATCAATGTCGGTGCGCGCGGAACACGCTTGCTCTACCGCCGCCGCGGCGCTGTTGTGCCCCGATCCCACACCTGCGGAAAGGATCATGACGCGCTCACCTCCGGCGGTGTTGGGTCCATCTGCCAAGGTTTTACGCATGAGGAAAGGTTAGCGTACGGCATCAAAACCCACGTTTCCTGTTCCTCCTCGCGTGGATCGAGGCGCACCCATTGGTGCTCCGCAAACGGGACTTCATGGTTATGGACGGCATTGACCGGCTGCCTGCAGCAGGTCCCCCACTATCGGCAGCTGGGCATGGCCGGTGCTATGCTCCGGCACTGCAGCCCTGCCCAAATTCTGCGTCAGCACGCTTCCGTTTCCCATGTTTCTAGTGCATCAAGGGGGCCTACGACGCACGTAGCTACTCACCTGAGTCGAGGCATGGGGACGGTCGAGAGCACGGCAGTGCTGAGAGAACCGTATGAAGCAATTCGGCGGCGCTCCTTGATGCGGCTGACGATGCTTGGGCTATGGTTCCGTTGCCGAGGCGGTGTCGGCAACGGGGATCCAGAGAAATGCCCCAGATTCCAGCCTGCCGCAGAGTGTGGCCCGGATTCATCCTGGGCTCAAACATGATCTGGAGTTGAAAGGCCCTTTCCCGGAATATGCTGAGCCATGGACAATCAACAGAAGACATGGCACGACGAACATAAGGCCTCCCTGACCAAGGGCCAACGAGCCGCTGACTACATGCGTAACGGGATGGGTAGTTGGCCGTTTGTGGTGGGCTTTCTCGTATTCATGATCCTCTGGGCAGCAGCCAATACGTGGATGCTGTCGCAACGTGCGTGGGATCCCTACCCATACATTCTGCTGAACCTCTTCTTGTCCATGCTCGCTGGCCTGCAGGGCGCCATCTTGTTGATCGCCGCCAAACGTCAGGACGCCATTGCCGCTGCCATGGCGGAACATGACCTGGAAACCGATTTGGCGGTAAAAGCCGAGATCGAGCGGCTCAGCGCCATCAATGATCAGCAGCTCAAGATCCTCAAGGAGTTATTGGAGCTGGGTACGGCAAGGAGTTCCGAGGCCCCGGCGCGAGAAGGGATCTGAGTCTCTAGAGAACGATGGTGTGCAGCCCAACGGTAGCCCTACAGTCGGCAGATGGGATCGAATCAAGGCCCCGGTCACCTACGTGATCGCGGTATCACGGCGATAACCATCCGCCCCGGGCTTCGGGTACCTGACGAGTGCAGCATTTTTGAGGGTGATTGCGAAAACAACCCTGGCGGTCCTAGGTAGCTACGTCTTCTCAAGAACGGATGTGATGGTGTCAAGTCAAGGCCGACAGTTACCGAGGACCTTTGTACTTCTTACGTCGTGAAGTCCACGCGAGGTAGGCACCCAAAGATCCGGCCGCGCCAAGACCAGCGCCCAGTAAAGGATTCTGCCAGGTCCGCAGCCGTTCCCGATCGGCCGCCGTCAGTTCGCCGATTCCTCGAATGAAGGCAGCGGCAATCATGCCGGCCACCAGGCGGTTCCCGATTCGTTCCACTCGCCCTACCAAGGGCTCCAGCTCTTCAGCGCGCAGGTGAACTTCAACACCGCCATCCATGTTCTCGATCAGTGTGCGTAGCTTCTCGGGCAGAATCATTCCCAACTCGGCGGCTTCCCATCCTGCCTTACCCAGCCGCTCCGCCAGGTTGCGGGGGCTAAACCTGTCTTGCGCCAGGGCCTTGGCATAGGGACGAAGTATCTCACCGAGATTGAACTCCGGGTTCAAGCGGACACCCATGCCTTCGGTCATCAGGACCATCTTGAGCAGCATCGCCATCTCCCGGGGTAGTTGCAGATGGTGGTTGCGCAGGATGGCCAACATCTGGGTGATGAGGGGCGCGATCTCGACCTCACGAAGGGCGTGGCCCTCATAAAGCTGGATAAAACGTGCAGCGTCTCGCCGGAGCACATCACTGTCCACGGCCGGTCGTGTCACGGAGATCGTTCGTAGTGCGGAGCTGACCTTGTCAGGATCGTTGCTGGTGAACGCGAAGAGCAGCGTTCCCAACTGGCCACGAAGTTTTTCATTAATTTCCCCGACCATCCCGAAATCAATCAAGGCAATCCTGCCGCCTGGCTGAATGAACAGGTTGCCGGGATGCGGATCGGCGTGGAATAAACCGTCTTCGAAAATCATCTTCGCTGCGGCGCGAGCAGCGCGTGCCGCCACCTGGCCCCTATCAATCCCTGCACTGTCCAAAGCAGCGATCTGATCCACTTTGATGCCCCTGATCCGTTCCATGGTCAGCACTCGGGACGTGGTTGTCGCCCAGAAGATCGTTGGAACATAAATATCCGGGATCGAAGCAAAGTTCTCCGCAAAGCGCTCGGCGTTGCGGCCCTCGCGCAGGTAGTCGAGCTCGGCGCGCAGGGTGTCAGCGAATTCCGTGGCGATCCCCGTGACATTGTAGTCAGCGGCGGCTTCCCAGCGCCGGCTTGCGTGGGCAGCCAGATTTTGCAGAATCTCCAGGTCCTCATCGATGCGGCTGACGATCCCGGGGCGTCGCACCTTCACCACGACCTCCGTGCCATCTGTCATCGTCGCGGCATGGGCCTGGCCGATCGAGGCGCTGGCCAAGGGTTTATCGTCAAACGAAGCAAAGAGCTGTTCAGGGGTTGCGCCGAGTTCCTGGTGGATCAATGAGCGGATCTCGGCAGCGGACACCGGGGGCGCGCCATCTTGAAGCTTGGATAGTTCACTCAGGTAGGCTGCCGGCATAATATCGGACCGGGTGGAAAGCAGCTGGCCGAGTTTGATGAAGGTTGGGCCTAATTCCTCCAACGCCAGTCGAAGCCGCACAGGCGTGGTGGGCTCCTTCGCGGACAACATTGCCTGCCCCGGGAGCCAGCGCTCCAGCCCCATGGAGCCGGCCAGAAACCCCAGCCCGTGCCGGGCCAGAATTTCGGCAATCTGGGCAAACCGTTCCAGCTGGGTGTTCATGTGCGAGCGCTTCCTTCTCCGTGGGTGTCCCGGACCATGCGCTTGGCCCGGGACAGGTCGGTCATGGTCTTGATCTTACGGTGCCCAGATGGAAATCTTGCGCCACGCGACTCCAGACCCTCGAGGCGTCCGGAACGATGGAGTCTCTGCTTCAGGCTTCCTGCTCGGCATGGGGAGCGAATCCTCGTTCTTGCTCTGGGGAGAACCGCGACAGCGTTCGCCACTTCCCGGGATCTGCGATGAGTTCGGGGTTACCGTGGGGCCGCGCCCGGACCTCAGGGGCCCCTGCGATTGCTGCACCGCAGATCGGCCTTCCTGATTGTCAAGGGCAGTACCCGACAGCAGGCCCACGCCGATGAACCGGTTGCCATATAGCCCCTTCTCTCTGGCTTAAACGGGTATCAGCAAGTAGGTTCGGAGTCATCGCCTAAACACTGCTCCACCGCCATCCAGCTCTGGGAACTGTCCCTAGATCCGGGTTAAGCATCCTGAGCGGAACGATTGTTCTGCAGCTACCCATCGCAACGTCGGGACCCGGTGGCGCACGGTAGATACAGCGGTTCGGTCAATCATCACCACGACGAAGTGAAAGGCACCTACTTCCTCCATGAATCACACCCCAGCGCTTTCCGACACGGATGATGTCCTGACGCCCCGCGAGCTTAAGCGCATTCATGCCTGGTGGCGGGCGGCAAACTATCTCTCCGTAGGACAGATCTATCTCATGGACAACCCGCTGCTGCGCGAACCGCTACTGCCTGAGCACGTCAAGCCGCGACTACTCGGGCACTGGGGCACCACCCCGGGACTGAACTTCATTTACGCCCACCTAAACCGGGCCATCATAAAACGTGATCTGGAGATGATGTACGTCATGGGTCCGGGACACGGCGGGCCTGGCCCGGTCGCGGCGGGATGGCTGGAAGGCACCTACAGCGAGACGTACCCGAATATTTCCCAGGATCTGGAGGGGATGAAACGGTTGTTCAAGCAGTTTTCCTTCCCCGGAGGCATACCAAGCCACGTTGCCCCGGAAACCCCCGGATCCATCCACGAAGGCGGGGAGCTGGGGTATTCGCTCTCCCACGCCTACGGGGCGGCCTTTGACAATCCTGACCTTATTGTTGCTGCAGTGGTGGGAGACGGGGAGGCGGAGACCGGTCCGCTGGCGGCCAGCTGGCACTCCAATAAGTTCATGAACCCCGCCCGTGATGGCGCCGTGTTGCCGATCCTGCACCTGAACGGCTACAAGATCGCCAACCCCACGATCTTGGCCAGGATGGACCGGGACGAACTGGACGCGCTGCTGCGCGGCTACGGCCATACCCCCTACTATGTGGAGGGCAAAGACCCAGAACAGATGCACCAAGACTTCGCTCGGACCCTGGATGTCTGCCTCGATGAGATCAGGGAGATCAGGCGCCGTGCCCGAGAGGACGGCCAGATCGAACGGCCCCGCTGGCCGATGCTGGTGCTCCGATCCCCCAAGGGCTGGACCGGCCCCGCAGAAGTCGACGGGAAAAAGGTTGAGGGTTCTTGGCGATCGCATCAGGTGCCCTTCAGCGCCGCCCGCGAAAACGAGAGCCACCGCCAGATCCTGGAGACCTGGCTGCGCAGCTACCGCCCGGAGGAGCTCTTCGACGAAGCAGGGGTCCCGGTTGAAGACATCCGCACCCTGCACCCCACAGGTCCGCGACGGATGAGCGCCACCCCGCATGCCAACGGCGGGGTTCTCCTGCGGGACCTGCGGATGCCAGATTTCCGCGACTACGCGGTTCAGGTGAACGAACCTGGCACCGGCGCGGTGGAAGCCACCCGGGTGCTCGGGCAGATGTTGCGGGACGTCATGGCGGCGAACATGGACAACTTCCGGGTCTTCGCCCCGGATGAAAACAACTCGAACCGGCTCGCAGCCGTCCTCGAAGCCACTGACCGCACGTGGAACGCCCATACCGTGCCCGAGGATGACCACTTGGCTCCCGACGGACGGTTGATGGAAATCCTGTCCGAACACACCTGCCAGGGATGGCTGGAAGGCTACTTGCTCACCGGCCGCCACGGATTCTTCTCCTGCTATGAGGCGTTCATCCACGTCGTCGACTCCATGTTCAACCAACACGCGAAATGGCTGGACACCAGCAACGGTATTCCTTGGCGGCGGCCTGTCGCTTCCCTCAACTACCTGCTGACCTCCCACGTCTGGCGGCAGGACCACAACGGTTTCTCTCATCAGGACCCCGGATTCATCGACCACGTGATCAATAAGAAGTCCGAGGTGATCCGGGTATACCTCCCCCCGGACGCGAACACCCTGTTATCTGTGGCCGACCATTGCCTACGCAGCCGCCAATACGTCAACGTGATCGTGGCCGGCAAACAGCCGCAGATGCAGTACTTGGGCATGGCCGACGCCATTGTGCACTGCACCAAGGGCATCGGCATCTGGGACTGGGCCAGCACGGACACCGATGACGAACCCGATGTGGTGATGGGCTGTGCCGGGGACGTACCGACCATGGAAACCCTTGCCGCCGTCGAGATCCTGCGCTCCAGGTTCCCGGATCTGTCCATCCGGGTGGTCAACGTCGTGGACCTTCTCCGGCTCCAGGATGAGGCCAATAACCCGCATGGTCTGGCAGATCGTGAGTTTGACGCCCTGTTCACCACGGACAAGCCCGTGATTTTCGCCTACCACGGTTACCCGTGGCTGATCCACCGACTCACGTACCGGCGCACCAACCACACCAACTTCCACGTCCACGGGTACAAGGAGGAAGGCACCACCACCACACCGTTCGACATGTGCGTGCTCAACCAGATCGACAGGTTCAATCTGACCATCGATGTGATCGACAGGGTGCCGCGGCTCAAGGACATCTCTGCCCACGTGCGCGAGGAGCTCAAAAACAAGCTCATCGAGCACCGCCAGTACATCCGGACCTACGGTGAAGACATGCCGGACATCAGGAACTGGCAATGGACGGCTGCTCCCGGTGCCGCCGACCAGCCCCACGCATAAGGCACTGGAGAGCCCCGCCTAACATCGCCCATGCCTCTCCTGGCGGTGTGCACCTTCCGGTCAGACGGTCTCGGTGTCCTTTGATGCAGGACCACCGGAGGGTGTCCCGTCTTGACCGCTTGCGGGCAGGTTCACGGTAACCCGACGAGGGCGAGCGTTGCCTCGGCGATGGCGCGCTCCTCATCCGTGGGGATCACCAGTACCTCAATGACCGAATCCGGTGTGGAGATTCTCAGGCCTTCATCCATGCCGGTGGCTTCCTCGTTCGCGGCAGCGTCGAGGCTGATGCCCAGCGGTCCAAGCTTAGTCAGGAGCCGGGCACGGAAGGGGGCCGAGTTCTCCCCGATACCGCCGGTGAGCACCACGGCCTGGGCCCCTGTGCAGGCCACGTGGCAGCCGCCGATGTACCGGGCAAGTCGGTGCGCCGCTATTTCCAACGCCAGCTCCGCTTCCTCGTTCCCGGCCGCGGCCGCCTCGGTGATGGCGCGCATGTCGTTGTGCCCGGCCAGGGCCTTGAACCCTGAATCCCGGTTGAGCAAGCTGTCCAGTTTGTCGGCGTCATAGCCCTTGCGCAGCAGGAACACCAGCACGCCGGGATCCACGTCGCCGGACCGGGTGCCCATGACCAGGCCCTCCAGCGGCGTGAAGCCCATGGAGGTGTCCACGCTGCGTCCATGCTTCACCGCCGTGACGGAGGCACCATTGCCCAGGTGGGCGATGACGCCGTCGAACTTCTCCCACGGCACTCCCAGCATCTCTGCGGCCCGCTGTCCCACATAGTGCACGCTGGTGCCATGAAAGCCGTAACGGCGGATCCCATAGCGCCGGTAGAGCTCGTCCGGCAGGGCGTAGCGCCAGGCAGGTTCGGGCAGGGTGCGGTGGAAGGAGGTGTCGAAGACCGCCACCTGCGGCACCTTCGGCCAGGCTCGGGTAGCAGCCCGGAGGCATTGCACACCGGGCGGGTTGTGCAGTGGTGCCAACTCGTTCAGCTGCTCGATGGCGCGGATGATCTCGTTGTCGATCAGGGCGGGTCCGGTGAAGCGTTCACCACCGTGGACCACCCGGTGTCCTACGGCGTCCACGGTGCGCCCGCCGAGTACTTCGGCGAGTTCGCCGCTGACGATGTCGAAGGCCTGGAGATGGTCGGCCACTTCTGACTCGCCGATCTGTTCCACGATGCCTTTGGCGATCTTCACGCCGCCGGCGCCCGGCTGAGTCGGATCGAATCGCCGGAGAGAATACTTCAGCGACGAAGAGCCGGCATTAAGGACTAGGACGAGCATTAATCTGTCTCCTGGGATCGGGCGGACATTCAGGTTCCGAACTCACCGGCTAATGCCTGGCTGGATATCGTTGGGCACATGACCGCGCGTCTGCCACGTGCATACTTCCGTGCCGGCAGCCCCTGCGGTTGGATCCCCATGTTTGAGCTTACCGGCGGACTCGAGGGCCTGAATCCGGCCGGCAGGAGCTTAAAACCACATGGATTGCCGAGGATGCCCCCGGGCGCAACGCACCCGGCGGCAACGTCTTGAAAGTAATCTACCGATTGGCCTCCGCTGTGTCCCGGCAGTCGTGGAGTGCGCCCGCTCAAATGCTAGATGTGCGCTGGGATGCCGGGGTTTTCTGGCTAGACGGCCGTATAGCCGCCGTCAATCGGAATGGTCGCTCCGGGAATGAACTTCGCCTTGTCGCTCGCCAGGAAGGTGATGAGGTCTGCGACTTCCTGCGCCTCACCGACGCGACCGGCCGGGTGCAGCTTGGCATACTGCTCGAGAGTCGGCTCGTCGATGAGCGGGGTGCGAATCACGCCCGGGGCCACGGCGTTCACCCGGATGCCTTCCTTCGCGTACATCGTTCCGGCCGAGCGGGTCATATTCACGACGCCACCCTTCGAGGCCGAGTAGGCGATGTTGTTCGAAATGGCCACGAGGCAGAACATCGAAGCGACGTTCACGACGACTCCGCCCTCGCCCTGTTTGATCAGCTGGGCGATGACGTACTTGTTGGTGTAGAAGACGCCCGAATAGTCGATGCCATTGGTGCGCTCCCAGTTATCGACGGTCGAGGTGACGACGTCACCCTCACCGCCGACCCCGCCGAGGCGACAGCAATGTCAAGACGGCCGAATTCCTCCACCGTCTTCGCGACGGCGGCCTCAACGTTCTCGGCCTTCGAGACGTCACCTTGGACAAACTTCGCGCCGATTTCGTCGGCGACTTCCTGCGACTTGGGGTTAAAGTCGAAGAGCATGACCTTCGCGCCTTGGCGATGAAGGTCTTTGCGGTGGAGAGACCTAGCACCGATCCCCCGCCGGTGATGAATGCGACCTTGTTCTCGAGCTGCATGATTCAGTCTAATCTTTACGGGATGTTCGGTCACGGTCGTGGCCGCTATCAAGCAAGTGCAACACCCCGTTGCAGCAAAAATAACCCCCGCGTGAGGCTCCTCCACGGGTCGCAAAGCAAAGCTCCTCATGCCCGCTCCCCGCGCGGGCATGGCGGACTCGCTGGGACGCTGCTTGGTTCCGTGAGCCGGAAGCGTGTCCGGCCTGCCGTTTGCCCGGTCTAGTCCTACGACCGCGCAAGTGAGCCTCAACGTGACGCGGTTCGGTGATGATGACCAGACGATCGCCGCCCTCGCCGTTGTCATGCTCAAGAACGCCAGGATCAGCTTGTCGGGACTTGGGCGATCTCAAGCAGCGCTGGCAAGGCGGCGGGACCGACGGTTAAAGAGCACGGCAGCGACCGCACACACGAGCCCGAAGGCGATGACTCCAGGGAAGCCAATATAGAACTCGAATCCCAAGGTGCTGGTTTCAGCGAGGCGATCGGCGGTGAAGAACCACGGGATTATTACCGATTTTCCCGTGATCCACACCACCAGACCGGCGATCATGACGAAAATGACAGCAATGATCAGACCGCTTTCCAATCTCTCAGTAGCAGCTATGTCCATGCTTTTAGTCTTGCTCATCACCCTCCTAATCAGTGCTGATGCTGAGAGCGTACGTGAGCTCCTTTCGAAATACGGTTCGTCAGCTCGCGTGTGCCCGCCCTCGCCCCGCCGCGCCGAAGGGGTTGGACCCATCCGGCGGATCGCGTAGGTTCAGGTGGAAACCGGCGGTTGGTTCCTCTCTTCCGGAGTCCCGTTCCCCGGCACCTCTCTCGGTCCATCGGGTGGGGCGACGATCGGGTCAAGCGGGTCCTGATCGAGACGGAACGGCGGGTACTCATCTCGCATCAGAAGCACATATGCGGAGATCCGGTAGACCCAGCGATTCACGCCCATGATCAAAGCGAACAGCCCGTGCCAATAGCGGCCGGTGAACAGCAGGAGCACTGCGGCGACCAACACGAGCATCCCCAGCAGCGATGGCCCCCAGATATTGCTGGAAAACTCTGAGCCTTCCTTCCAGCCGCTGTTCCACGTGGCGCCGGTGCCGCTGGTGAAGATACCAATGATCAGCAGGTGCGGGATCGCCAGCAGCCACCACTTCACCAACACCAACCCGCGAGAGAGCCGCTGCGGGTAGGCGACGTCAAGGTCGGCGGGATAATCGGTACTCGCCAACGTGAAGGGCGGATAGCGGTCAGTCCCCAACACGGAGTACCCGTAGAATCCCACCCTCCAGGACCAACGGAGCACACCGACGTTGTAGCAGAACCATGAGCGTGGATAGCGGCCGGTGAACAGGATCGCGACCCCGGCAGCGATGGTGCTCACCACCAGGCCGACCCACAGCAACGCCAAGACAAGGTAGTGCGGCACCGCCAGCAACCACTTAACCAGCCACAACCCCCGCGACAGTCTGCCCTCCAGAACACCGGCAAATCTGTGCGGATACACCGAGAACGGCGCCTGCCCCCGCCCCGCATTCCCCACCAAGGCCGCCCCGGGGCCTTGACCGGTGCCCGGACGGGCTGCGTCGATGTCGCGGCCCAGCCCCGCTGTTCCCAGCAACAGCAGGGGAATTCCCAGGACCAAAGCAATCGGCCCAGCGACCAGCAGGGTGATGCCGATCGGGCCTAGCAAGTCAGAACGTGCACCGGCCTGCAGGTCCACCCACACCGGCGCGTCGGCGTCGGCGTTCATGACCACCAGGGCCCATCGTCCGCTCATTGTCCTTCAACCACGACAAGCGCCCCTGCCATGGGTCGGCCGAAGACCACGTGTTCTCCCCAAGGGTCGAGCGGGCCAAGTCCTGCAGGTAGGACTCGATATCGGAGACTTCGGCGATCCCGACGAAGATTTCCTGATCACGGACCACATTTGCCACGCGCACGTGGATGCTGGCCGAATCCCCATGCTGAGAGATGGCAGGCATTCCCTCGGACCCGGCGTCGAGCACCACCGACGGGCTCGTCAGCGCATATCCCGTACTCCGGTACCTTTCGGCGTCACCCACCAAGTAACGGCCGTCACGCTGGGCCGCGTCGGCCCCCAGCGTCACAGCTCCGCCGATGGCCAGGCCCAATCCGAACGTACTGAGCAGCACGCCGAGGACCAGCAAAACCCAATGCTTTGGCTTCATGCGGGCCGGATGCGAAGGAACGGGATCAATCCGCGCGGCGGCGTGGGAGGCCATGGCAATCCTTTCGATGCACGTGACTTTATCGTTGCCCAGCGTGAACGCCTCTGGTAGGTCAGCCGGAACCTGCCTGCCTCCGATTTCCGGATCACTCGAAGACCACCAGGTCCTTCAGGTTCCCCATCATGGCCGGTCCGATTCCGCTGACCGCGTCGAGTTCCGCGAGGTTCCTAAACGGCCCGTTGGCGTCCCGGAATTCGATGATGCGTCCCGAAAGCGCCGGTCCGATGCCCGGCAACTCCTGCAGGCCCGTGGCATCGGCGGTGTTCAGGTTGACCTTGCTCGGCGCGCTGCTCGGCGCGGTTCCATTTCCCTCGGCGGAATCCTCCTCGTCGGCCCCCTGCGTGGGTGCCGAGGCAGCCTCACCGCGGCGCGGGATGCGGATCTGTTCACCGTCGTTGACTTCGGCGGCCAGGTTGATGGCGTCAGGTGCAGCGTCCTTGGCCAGGCCGCCGGCCAGCTTGACGCCGTCCAGCACACGGGAGCCCAACGGCAGGGAATAGACCCCGGGGTTCTTGACGGCTCCGATCATGTGGACCATGGCGCTGGCCCCGCTGGCCGCAAGACCACCGCTTTCCCGGGGGCCGCCTCCCTGCCCGGTTGCGGACTCCTGTGGCGCGTCCCAGGTCTCCGTGTTCCCGCCGGCTTCCTGGGCCTCGGGCCCGCCGGTCGATTCGATGACCTGCAGCGGGATATCCTGGCCGCCGGCCGGTGCCCGTGGGGGCGGATTGAACAACAGCGACACCGAGATCCACGCCAAGGCACCCAGGATCAGCACGATGGCTGCGGACCTGCCGATGAGCACACGCAAGCGCCCGGGGGCGGGGCCCGGGGCGATCCTGGCGGATTGATCCGCCCATTCGTGGGAGCCCATGGAATCCATTGGACACCGCGTTGCACCCCGACCGGGGTTCCGGGGATCCCGGCTGTGGAGAACCGGGCGCGGCTACGGTGCGGAGTGCTCCGGCGGTGCTTCGGGCTCCTGCGGCGACCCGGCGGATACTGCGGACCCGGGGCTCGGGGACACGGGTTGGCGTCGTGGGTCGCGGGGTTTCGATTCCGGCCGCGGCCGGGATTCGGCCTTGGTCCGGGGTTCGGGGCGCACAGGCCCGGGGGCCGGAGGCTCGATGCCACCGGAAATGGCCACGGCCAGCACCCCGACGCCGGTGTGCGCGCCGAGCACCGCCGGGACCGGGACGGCCAGCACTTCAAAGACGGAGGCACCGGCCAGTTCCTGGACGATTTCCTCCGCAGCCTCGAGGTTCCCGAAGTAGTGCACCGCCAGGCGCACCTCGGGGCCACGGGCCTGCGCCTCGGCACGGGCGATGGCGACCAGCCGGGCCAGGGTGCGCGAATGCGTGCGGACCTTTTCGTGCGCGATGATATGACCTTCGCGCACCGACAGGATCGGTTTGACGTTCAGCAGCGTGCCCAACACCGAGGCCAGCGTGCCGATACGGCCGCCACGACGCAATTGCTCCAGCGAGGGCACGGCGAAGTAGATGTGGTTCTCGGCGGCCTTGGCCGCAAGTGCGGCCAGCTGCTCGGCATCGGCGCCGGCTGCGGCGGCCGCCACCACATCCATCACCGCGAAGCCCTGGGCCAGGGCGACGGTGCGCGAATCTACGACGGTGACCGGCACCGGCGAGGATTCGGCGGCCAGGCGTGCCGCATCCAGGGTCCCGGACAGGTCCGCGGAGAGGTGGATGGAGATGATGTGCCCGACCCCCGCCTCGGCGAGTTGCCGGTAGGCGTTAAGCAGTTGGCCCGGTGCCGGGCGCGAGGTGCGCACCGCCTGGCCAATGGCCAAGCCCAGGGCCAGTTCGGTGGGCACATCGTCGGTGCCCTCGGAGAAGATCTGGTCATTGACCATCACCGGCATCGGAACCACCCGCAGGTAGGTTCCGTGCTGGTCCACCCAGTCGACGGGCAGCGCGGCGGCCGAATCGGTGACCACACCCACCGGCACCACGCCGGGCACCGCGGAGGCACCGGCGCGTGGCCGGCGCCCCCGCAGCCGCTCAAACCAGCCGGCTGGCGGCCTGGGCCGCGGCGGGTTCCCGGATCGCTGGGAGTTCTCCATGCTTGAAGGCTACCGTGCGCCCGCCTAGGAGGCAGGGACCACGTTGACGAGCTTCGGTGCGCGCACGATCACCTTGGCGATTGCCGCACCGTCCAGGTAGCGGATCACACCCTCATCATTCAGGGCCAGGGTCTCGAGGGCCTCGGCGCTGATGTCCGCCGGGACCTGAAGGCGGGCGCGTACCTTGCCCTTGATCTGCACGACGGCGGTGATGGTGTCTTCGACCAGCAGGGCCTCGTCGACCGTGGGCCAGCCGGCGTTGGCCACCGAGGGCTCGTGTCCCAGGGCAGCCCACATGTCCTCGGCCGTGTACGGGGCGAAGAGCGAGAGGACGATGGCCACGGCCTCGGCGGCCTCGCGGACCGCCGGATCGCTTGCCCCGGCGCCGGAGTCGATGGTCTTGCGGGTCGCGTTGACCAGCTCCATCATCTTCGCCACCACAACGTTGAACTTGCCGCCCTCGAGCATGCCTGCCGATTCGTGCACGGCCTTGTGGGTCACCTGGCGCAGGGCCTTGTCACCGGTGGCCGCATCGACACCCGCTGCGCTGTCCACGTCCTGGGCCATGCGCCAGGCGCGTGCCAGGAACTTCGCCGAGCCACCCGGGGACACATCGGCCCAGTCCACGTCGTCTTCCGGCGGGGAAGCGAAGATCATGGTCAGACGGACCGCGTCAACTCCGTACTTGTCCAGCTGTTCGCCCAGGTCAACGCCGTTGCCCAGCGACTTGCTCATGGCCTTGCCGCCGTTGAGCACCTGCCCCTGGTTCAGCAGTGCGCTGAAGGGTTCCTGCACGTCGATCAGGCCCAGATCAAAAATGACCTTGGTGAAGAAGCGCGAGTAGAGCAGGTGCAAAATCGCGTGCTCAACCCCGCCCACGTACTGCCCGACCGGCATCCAGTCGCGCACCGCCTGCGGATCGAAGGGACCCTCGGTGTAGTTCGGCGAGACGAAGCGCAAGAAGTACCAGGAAGAGTCCACGAAGGTGTCCATGGTGTCGGTGTCGCGCTTGGCGTCGGCACCACACTTCGGGCAGGACACGTTGACCCATTCCTCAACGGCCGCCAGCGGGGAAGTGCCCTTGGGGGCCAACTGCTCCCCGCGCAGGTTCTCCGGCAGGCGCACCGGCAGCTGGTCATCGGGGACCGGGACCTCGCCGCAATCGGCGCAGTGGATGATCGGGATCGGGGTGCCCCAGAAGCGCTGGCGGGACAGCAGCCAGTCGCGCAGGCGGAAGTTCACGAACTTCTCACCTGTCCCGGCGGCCTCAATGATCTCGATGGCGCGGTTGATGCCTTCGGTTTTGGGCAGGCCATCCAGTTCGCCGGAGTTCACCAGGGTGCCTTCCCCGGTGGTGGCAATGCCGGAGACCGCGGGGTCTTCCTCGCCGGTGTCCAGCACCGCCCGCACTGGCAGATCGAAGGTGCGGGCAAAGTCCAGGTCGCGCTGGTCGTGCGCGGGCACGGCCATGATCGCACCGGTGCCGTAGTCGGCCAGCACGTAGTCTGCGGCCCAGACCTGCAGCTTTTCGCCGTTGAGCGGGTTGATCGCGTAGCGGCCGGTGAAGACACCGGTCTTGACCCGCTCGGTGGCCTGGCGCTCAATTTCCGACAGTGCCTTAACCGTTTCCTGGTATTCCTCCAGGGCGGTGCGGTGTTCGTCGGTGACCAGCTCGTTGGCCAGTTCGGCGTCGGCGGCGACCACGAAGAACGTGGCCCCGTGCAGCGTGTCCGGGCGGGTGGTGAAGACCGTGGTCTTGTGAGCATCTTGGGTATCGGTGGCTTCGATGACGAAGTCGACGTGGGCTCCCTCGGAGCGGCCGATCCAGTTCTTCTGCATGGCCAGCACGCGCTCGGGCCAGTGCCCGTGCAGCTCGTCCATGTCATCGAGCAGGCGGTCGGCGTAGTCGGTGATCTTGAAGTACCACTGGTTCAGCGACTTCTTGGTGACCAGGGTGCCGCAGCGTTCGCACGCGCCGTTGACCACCTGTTCGTTGGCCAGCACGGTCTGGTCGGTCGGGCACCAGTTCACCGGGTGGTTCTTGCGGTAGGCCAGGCCCTTTGCGTAGAAACGGGTGAACAGCCACTGGGTCCAGCGGTAGTACTCCGGATCCGAGGTGTGAATGCGGCGGGACCAGTCCGCGGAGATCGCGTAGCGCTTGAAGCTTGCCGCCTGCGTATCGATGTTGGCGTAGGTCCACTCCGAGGGGTGGGCGTTGCGCTTGATGGCAGCGTTTTCGGCCGGCAGACCGAAAGAGTCCCAGCCGATCGGGTGCATCACGTCGTAGCCTTGCTGGCGCCAGTAGCGCGAGACGACATCGCCCATGGCGAAGGCCTCGGCGTGGCCCATGTGCAGGTCCCCGGAGGGGTAGGGGAACATATCCAACACGTAGCGGCGCTCGGCACTGCCGTCGTCCTTGGGCGTGAAGACCCCTAGCTCGTCCCACACCGGAGCCCACTTGGCCTCCATCGAGTGGAAGTCGTAGGCCGCTGCGGTGGAATCGTCGTCCGCGGTTTCGGTGCCGGTGGGCTGAGTGCTCACTATCGTGTTTCGCCTTCTTTTGTCGTGCGCCTGTGGGAGAACGTCTCTTGGCCAGCTGAGCCGAATGCGTGTGTCGGACCCAAATGCCCCTGACACACAAAAGCCCCTTGGCTATCAAGGGGCGGCCGTGCGGGGAGTATCCCGGACGGCTAGGTTAGCAAGAGTGCAACGTTCATGTGCTCAATTCTACCGCACGATGCGTGCTCGGTGCGGGTTCATGTCCGTGACCCGCGTCGTGGGGCCTCTCGGCGGCATCAGGCCGCGGCCAGCTGCCGGTACCGCGTACCGCTTGGGGTGTTCTCACCGCACACGGCGGCGGCGCGGCGCATCGCTGCCCATCTGACTCCCGCACCCGGGTGCTGAAGCATGGATTCGGGCCGTCCGCGGAGGCGGACGGCCCGAGGTTCTTGCCATATTCGTCAACTGCGCATGGCGCCGGGGCGGGGAGCTAGCGTACGTCCTCGTCGACCCAGTCGAAGGTGCGAGTCACCGCCTTCTTCCACAGACGCATCTGGCGATCGCGTTCGGCCGGTTCCATCAGCGGTTCCCAGCGCTTGTCCTCCGACCAATTGGCACCCAGCTCGCCCAGGTCCTTCCAGAACCCGACGGCCAGTCCCGCGGCATAGGCGGCGCCCAGCGCGGTGGTCTCGGTGACCTTCGGACGGATCACCGGCACCCCGAGCAGGTCCGCCTGGAACTGCATCAGCCCGTCGTTGGCGACCATTCCGCCATCGACCTTCAGCTCGGTCAGCGGCACCCCGGAATCGGCGTTGACCGCATCGAGGACCTCGCGGGTCTGGAAGGCTGTGGATTCCAGCGCGGCCCGGGCAATGTGGTTCTTGTTCGCATAGCGGGTCAGGCCCACGATGGCCCCGCGGGCATCGGCACGCCAGTACGGGGCAAACAGCCCGGAGAAGGCCGGGACGATGTAGACCCCGCCGTTGTCCTTGACCTTCGAGGCGAGCACCTCGACCTCGGCGGCGGAGGAGATCATCCCGATGCTGTCGCGCAGCCACTGCACCAGCGAACCGGCCACGGCAATCGAGCCTTCCAGCGCGTAGACCGGGGCCGCGTCGCCGAGCTTGTAGCCCAGGGTGGTCAACAGCCCGTTGGTGGAGCGCACGATTTCGGTGCCGGTGTTGAAGATCAAAAAGCAGCCGGTGCCGTAGGTGTTTTTGGCCTCGCCCGCCTCGAAGGCTGCCTGGCCGAAAGTCGCCGCCTGCTGGTCGCCCAGGATGCCGGCGATCGGCACCTCGCGCAAGAGCTGGGAGGAGTGCACATGTCCGTAGACCTCGGAGGAGGACTTGATCGCCGGCATCATGGAGGCAGGTACCCCGAAGTCCGCCAGAATCTGCGCGTCCCATTGAAGTGTTTCCAGGTCCATGAACAAGGTGCGCGAGGCGTTGGTGACGTCGGTGATGTGCACCCCGCCGTCGGTGCCGCCGGTCAGGTTCCAGGTCACCCAGGTGTCGGTGTTGCCAAAGAGCAGGTCCCCGGCCTCGGCGCGTGCGCGAACCCCCTCAACGTTGTCCAGGATCCACTTGATCTTGGTGCCGGAGAAGTAGGGGGCCAGGGGCAGTCCCACGCGCTGCTTGTAGCGGTCCACTCCCCCATCGGCGGACAGTTCCTCGACGATGTCCTGGGTGCGGGTGTCCTGCCAGACGATGGCGTTGTAGACCGGCACTCCGGTGTGCTTGTCCCAGATCACCGTGGTTTCGCGCTGGTTGGTGATGCCCACGGCGACGATGTCGTGGCGGGTGAGGTTGCCCCCGGCCAGTGCGACGGCGATGACCTCGCGAACGTTGTTCCAGATCTCGGTGGCATCGTGTTCAACCCAGCCGGCGTTCGGGAAGATCTGCTGGTGCTCCATCTGCCCGGTGGAAACAATGTCCCCGGCATGGTCGAAGACGATGGCGCGGGAGCTGGTGGTGCCTTGGTCGATGGCGATGACGTATTCAGACATGTGGGTGTGGTCCTTTCGATCTCGGGCGATGGCCCGGTTCAAGTATGCAGGTGGTTCCCCGCGATACGCGTCGTTACTGGCGCGTGCCGCCGGGTGTGGCTGATGGGCCCGGGCGGTACCGGGCATGGCGCACGCCTAGAAGAGTGCGGCGGCGCCCACGCCGCCGATGAGCCCCCCGAGCAGGGGTCCGAGGACCGGCACCCAGGCGTAGGACCAGTCGCTTCCGCCCTTGTTCTTGATGGGCAGCAGGGCGTGGACGATGCGCGGTCCGAGGTCGCGGGCCGGGTTGATGGCGTATCCGGTGGGGCCGCCCAGCGAGGCGCCGATGCCCACGACCAGCAGTGCCACGGCCAGTGGGCCGAGTTCGTGCGGGGTCTTGCCGAAGCCGGCGATCACGAAGACCAGCACGAAGGTGGCGATGGCCTCGGTGACCAGGTTCCAGCCGCGGTGGCGGATGGCCGGGCCGGTGGCGAACACGGCCAACTTCAGGGCCGCATCCTCCTCTTCGTCGAAGTGGTGCTTGTAGACCAGGTAGCACAGCACGGCACCGAGCATCGCGCCGATCATCTGGGACGCAAAGTAGGCCAGCATGATCAGGAAGGTCTTATCAACACCGGGCGCGAACTCGGCGAGGTCGCCGTTGGTCAGCAGCCCAATGGTGACGGCAGGGTTCAGGTGGGCACCGGAGGCCGCGGCCACCCAGACACCGGCGAACACTGCCAGGCCCCAGCCGAAGTTGATCATCAGGGTGCCACCGCCTAGGCCCTTGGACTTGGCCAGCAACACGTTGGCCACGACACCGCCACCCAGCAGGGTCAGCAGCATCGTGCCGAGCATTTCGGCCATGAAAACGGTTAAGGACATACTGGGGGACTCTTTCGTTGGAAGGGAAATATGTGAGCTGACGGTGGTGCATTTCTTCGCCATGGGGCGGCGCGTACTCACGCCCCGCGGTCTTCTCACACCCGCCCACGTGAGGTGGATCACACCTGCTTTTGGGCAGGATCCACCCACGGTCGAAATCGTGGGTGGGGAAGTGTGGGGTGGGGGTCGAACTTAGGGGTAAGTGGCGCGAAGCGCCGGCCGGCTAGGCCACGGGGACGAAGAGAACCCCGTGCTCCTTCTCCAGCACGCGAGTGCATTCTGCGATTTGGCGTTCTGTTTCGTCCTGGTCCCAACCAACTTCGGGGGCCAGTACTGCTGCTACTTCACGCATCAGCTCGCCGGTCACCAGGCCGCGGAAGGCCAGCGAGGTACGTCGGATGAAGACATCGCTGAGCATTCCCACGTATTCATTCCGTGCGAGGTAGACCAGCTCTGCGGCCGAAAGCTCGCTACTGCCCTCCAGGGTGGGGTCGTGGGGGCCGATGGCCTCGAGCACCGCGTCGGCACGGGTGCCATAACGCCGCAACAGCACCTCCAAGCGGTCGCGGGAGGCCAGCAGGCTGCGCGCCCCGAACCAGGCTTCGCGGGCGGCCGAGGTGGCGGGGTAGTTCTTGCCGCCGCCAATGGCCAGGTCCTTGGTGCTCACCGTGGAGGTGGCGCCGAGCTCGGCCAGAACCTTCTCCCCCAGGGTTTCCCCCAGCGCGCGGAAGGTGGTCCATTTGCCGCCGACCAGGGAGAACAAGGTGGTGTCGGCGGCCAGTTCACTGCGTTCAATCCGGTAATCGCGTGAGACAAATCCCGGTGCGGTGTCATCGTGGCGCGGCAGCGGGCGAACCCCGGAGAACTTGTAAACGATTTGCTCGCGGTCCACCTCGACGGTGGGGAAGACGTGTTGGATGAGGTCGAAGAAGTAGTCGACCTCGGAGTCGGTGCAGCGTGCCGGGACGCTCATATCCGCGTCGATGTCGGTGGTTCCCACCAGCACCCGATCGCCCATCGGGTAGATGAGCACGATGCGCCCATCGGAGTGTTCGAAGAAGATCTCCCGTCCGGCGCAGGCTTCGAGCAGGCCGGGGCTATCGAGCACGATGTGGCTGCCCTTGGTACCGCCCATGAACCGGCTCGGGGAGCCGATGTCCGTATTGGTCAGATCCACCCAGGCGCCGGTGGCGTTCACGATGACCTCGGCATCGAAGTCGAACTCGTCACCGGTGAGCTCGTCGCGCAGCCGCGCCCCATTTTCGCCATGGCCGATCAGCGAGACATAGTTGGAGGCCCGTGCGTGCCGGTTGGCCTCGAGACCGTCGCCCAGTACATCGAGGGTGAGTCGCTCGGGGTTGTGTACCGAGGCATCAAAGTAGGTGGCCGTGTACTTCACATCGTCGCGTAGCTTTGGCAGCTCGGCCAGCGAGGCCTTGGCCCCACGGAACTTGTGCCACGGGGTGTTGCGTCCCCCAGCTCCGGCGAAGAGGTCATAAAGCACCAGTCCGGCCTTGATTAGTACCGCCCCGCGTGCTGCGGGCTTACCCGACTTGTGGGTCAGGAAGCGTACCGGGGCCGAGAGAATCCCGGAGAAGGTGGAGAAGACCGGGATGGTGGTGCGCAACGGCTTGACGTAGTGCGGGGCAATTTCCAGCAGCCTGTTGCGCTCCTGGACCGATTCCTGAACCAAGCGGAATTCGCCGTTCTCGAGGTAGCGGATGCCGCCGTGGATCATATGCGAGGAGGCACCCGAGGCACCTTGGCAGAAGTCGCCGCGTTCAACCAGCGCCACGTCGACGCCCTGCAGGGCCAGGTAGCGGAACGTCGCCACTCCATTGATGCCACCGCCGATGATCAGCACCTTAGCGCCGGGCCTTGCGGCTAGCGCGGATGAATGGGAGCGGTGGGAGGCTGCGGCTGCCACGATGGGGCCATCCTTAGAACTGTGTTGCGTCGAATAAACGTGCTTCACATGGGTTCTACCAAAGTACTGGGCTTCTGCCCGCTCTGTCCGGAACCCTGCCGAGGCGGGTGCCTCACAGCAGATGGATCACCGGTGAACCAATGTCCCGACTTTTGCCAAGACCATGTCCACGTTAGTCTGGTCGGGTCGGCACAAAGCCGTCAATCAAGTTGCACGTTTGTGCAAGAAAGGCAGCGCTGATGCCAAACATGGCCGTCAACCCCGCTTCTCGAACTCCCGGGGCTGACCCATTTGTGCAGCAGCCTCCGAAAGTGCGTGGCCCCGGTCCCATCCGGAAGGCCCCGGGACACGGCCAACCTCGGGAACGTGACGCACTGCGTGCAGCACAGCTCTACTACCTGCAGGACTTGACCATGGAGGCGATCGCCAGGGAACTGGCTATCTCCCGTTCCACCGTCTCGCGCCTGCTGTCGATGGCCAGGCGCACCGGATTGGTGAACATCGAGATCAACGCCGGCGGTGCCATGGCCCCGGCCTTGGTGCGGGAACTCGAGCATGTTTTCGGCATCAAGGTCCATGTGGTGCCCACCGATGGGGCGCTTGCCGATGCCGAGGTCCTGGAACGCGTTGCAGCCCATGCCGCGCATGTGCTCAACACCTTGGTCTCTTCCGGCATGACCGTGGGGGTGGCCTGGGGCTCGACCATGCAGGCGCTGTCACTGGCGCTGGCCCGGAAGCCCACCCATGATACCGTTGTCGTCCAGCTCAATGGGGCGGCAAACCCGCAGACCACCGGTTTGACGTATGCCTCAGAGATCTTGCAACGCTTCGGAGCCACCTACACCGCTCGCATCGAGCAATTCCCTGTCCCGGCGTTCTTTGATGAGGCCAGCACACGCGAAGCAATGTGGCGGGAGGGCTCGGTACGTCGGGTTCTTGACGTTCAAGAAGGCATGGGCCTAGCGGTGTTCTCCCTCGGAGCCACCGAGGCCGCGGTCCCCAGCCAGGTTTACCGCGGCGGCTACCTCAGTGCCGCCGAATCCACTGCCCTGCACAGCCACGGGGTGGTCGGCGACGTCGCCACGGTCTTCTTCGACGGTTCCGGCAGCGATGAGGGCATCGAAATCAATTCCCGGGCCACGGGTCCCACACTCGCTGAACTTCGCAAGGTGCCGCGCCGACTATGCGTGATTTCGGGAACCGGGAAGTTGCGCGCGCTGCGCGGTGCCCTGGCCGGAAACCTGATCACCGATCTGGTGCTCGATGAGGGAACCGCGCTGCGTCTGCTCAACTCCACCCCGACCTCCAACCATTAAGCTTGGTCCCATGCCCGTTGAATCGCAGAATGAAGTCCCACCTCACGCACGCCGCGCCTTGCAAAGCACCCACGTAGTCCATGGCTCACGGCTTTCAACGTGGACCTATCCGGCGGCCGGACGCTGCCGTGGGGTCATTCTGGCGGTGCACGGCTTCCGCGGTGACCACCATGGGCTCACCCGGGTCATCGAAGCATTGCCCGGATACACGGTGATTGTCCCGGACCTGCCCGGTTTCGGTGCCTCAACCCCGTTTTCCAGCGTGTCGAGCCCCGACACGCAGGTGGAAGGTGGCCCCGAGGCCACGCCGCGGCATGATGCCGACGGTTACGGTGAGGTCATCGGTGCGCTGCGCGACCAATTGGGTCTGGGACCGGAAACCATCTTGCTGGGCCATTCCTTCGGAACCATCGTCGCGGCAAACTATCTGGCCCGGCACCCGGGATCGTTCGCGGAACTGCTGCTGCTGAACCCCATCTGTGAACCGGCACTTGCGGGCGACCAAGCGTTGATGTCGCGGGCTGCCGGCGCCTACTACGCCGCCGGGGAACGGTTGCCAGCCGTTCTGGGCGAGGGACTGCTGCGCTCCCGGCTCATCACCGATGCGATGACGCTGGCCATGCTCAAATCCAAGGATCCTGCCATGCGCGCCTACGTCTTCGACCAGCACCGCCGCTACTTTTCCGGGTTCACGTCCCGCTCCACATTGCGCGAGGCCTATGCCTCCTCGATCACCGAGACGGTCCGTGATGTTGCCGCCCGCATCAACGAGCCAACGCTCCTGGTGGTCGGCGAGCAGGACGAACTCGGCTCGGTGAAGGCCCAGCGATCCTTGGCCCGGCGTTTCCCACGTGCTTCCATACGGGTCATCGGCGATGTCGGACACCTGATCCACTACGAGAAGGCGGCCGAGGCCGCGGCCCTCATCGAGGGATTCTTGGCTTCCGATCACCCGTGGGTCACCCGCGGGATGCCGCGGGTACAGTACCGGGAACGCGGCGTACCTGGGTCACAGGATAAGCAGTAACGGAAAACCAACTACTGGCTCTGTGGCCTCGGCCTGTGAGGGGTCGGCCCGGTTTATCATTTTGGACCGGACGGAAAGACCATCGCTCCACGGTACAGCCGCAGCCACAATTATCCGGCCCAAGAATTCGTGCGAGTCCACTGGCCGCAGATCCTCTTCCGCCCTGCCGGTAAAGTGACCGGCGGCGGGCACGTTCTCTCCGGGTTGGTGGCCCAGCAGGAACTTCCGCACAGATCATCGGCCTCCCTTGGCTCCGGACAGGTGGCCTGCACCGGCTAGAGGATGCCGTCCGGGTCGATGCGGATCGCCACGATCGGTTCCTTCGCGGCGCTGAAGGTGGCGCGCATGGCACGCAGAGCCGCGGTGACGGCCGGGCCTTCGGCATAGGAGAAGAACAGCAGCCAGCGGTGCTCCCCCTCTCCCTCGAGTACCGGCCCGTGCCGACGAACTTCGCCTCCGAGGTCCAGCGCGTCCATGAACTTGTCAGCGGCAGCGGCCGGTCCCCGCACCATGGCCAGGCGCACCGCCGGCGGCAGCCCTAGATCGCGTCGCTCGTCGAGTTCGGTCTGCGCGTAGGCCGCCGCATCGAAGCGCACCAACGCTCGCATCGGCTCGGTCGGGTCCCCTGCCACCACGACGGTGCCCCCGCCGGGGCGCTCCGCGGTCGCATCCCGGCCGCGAGCCAGGTGTGCGGCGCCCATCCAGCGGTTCAGCACCTCCTCGCCGGTGCGCAGCCCTTCGCGGGACAGCATCCGGTCCCCGTCCAGCAGCAGCACCGCGGCATAACCGTTGGCTGCCACGGGTTCGGCACCGGGGGTTGCCACCACGAGTGCCGGAGTGTCCGGGACGGTGTGCAGCGGCTTGGCCCCTGTGGCGGCAACCACCTTGATGTTGGGGAACGCGCGGCCCAGTTCCTCGGCCGTGCGGTCGGCCCCGATGGATGAGGCGCGCAAGCGCATGAATCCGCACTCCACGCAGTTCCAATCGTGGGCCACCAGCCCGCACCAGCCGCAGGCCGGTGCCCCGCGGGCGTCGCCCAGGGCCAGCGGCCCGTTGCAGGTGGTGCAGCGAGCCGGGGTACGGCAGCGTTCGCAGCGCAGCGCGGGCATGAACCCGGTCCGGGCTACCTGCACCAGCACCGGGCCGTGCGCCAGCGCCGCCTTGGCCTCGCGCCAGGCCGCGGCGGGGAGCCGGGCGGCATGCAGCAGCGGATCGCGCTCCGCCTCGAATTCGTCGGAGGCGGCAATAACCCGCGGTGCGTTCGCACGCAGCAGGCTGCGGTCGGCACCCAACTCGTGGGCCCAGCCACTGCGCACCAACCGTTGGGCCTCGGCGCTGCGCCCGGGGGCGACAAGCAGCATCCCGGCATTTTCGATGCCGCAGCGCAGCAGCAGCACCTCGCGGGCGTGGTGGTAGGGAGCACGCGGTTCGGCGTGGGAATTATCCGCATCGTCCCAGATGATCACCAAGCCCAGGTCTTTGACCGGGGCGAAGGCGGCATTGCGGGTACCCACGACCAGCTGGCTCTGCCCTCGGGCCACGCGCAGGAAGTTCCGGTAGCGCGGGGTGGCCCCGTCTTCGGCGGTGAGCCGTGCGTAGGCCTCGGGGCCGAGACGTTCGTCAAGGGTGGAGGTCAACCGGGCCAGGTCACGGGCGTCGGGCACCACGATGAGTACCCCGCGCCCGGAGGCCAGCGCCTGTTCGGCGGCCTGGAGCAGCAGCGCGGGCCAGTCCCCCGGCCTGTTGGGCACCGCGGAGAGCACCGCGCGCGGGGATTCGCCGTTGCGCAGCAGCCGGGCGTAGTCCGCGCCGCCGTGGTATTCGGCCAGCAGTGCGTCCTCGGGCACCGGCGCGGGGCGCGCCAGGGGCACATCATCGACGGCCTCGACGCTGCCTTTTTCCAGAGCACCGTCGCTGTCCGTGGCCTTCTGGGTTTCCATCCGTGCCATGCGGGCCGGGACGGCGGAGCGCAACACGTCCCATACCCCGCCGGCATAGCGTTCGGCCACGGCCCGGGCCACGGCAAGAACCGGTGCGGAGAGCACAATTTCTGGAGAGATCACGCTGCGCAGCGGTTGCAGTTTCAGGCCGGGCTCGGAATGTTCGAGTCGCTCGGTAAGGAAACCTGCCAGTTCCTGTCCGCCGAAGCGCACCTTCACCCGGACCCCGGGTTGTGCCATGGCGTCGAGCTCGGTCGGGACCAGATAGTCGAACGGGCGGTCCAGGTGCGGGACGGCTGAGTCGATCACGACCCGGGCCACCGGCAATTCGCTGGCCATATTCGGTATTCCGGGTAGCGGGGTGGATAGATCAAAGCCGGACAACAAGGAGGGCTGGACCGACTCGGTCATGCACCACACCTCCCCCTGAACTCCTTGAGAAATACCTTACCGGCCGCGGTCCTCTGGCAGCTGGCGGTACGGCAAACCGCTGAGCCCCGGATCAGCGCCGTGGGCCTGATGGCTCACGGAGCGCCTCGTTCAGCTGCCGAAGTCACAGTACCCGGCGAGACTGACACTTTGCGGCAACTGCAGTGGCTCTAGGCGCCGAAGTAGGCCTTCAGCGCGTCAACCCGGTCCAGGTTCTCCCAGGTGAAGTCGGCGTCTTCGCGGCCGAAGTGACCGTGTGCTGCGGTCTTCTGGTAGATCGGGCGCTTGAGGTCCAGGTCCTCGATGATGCCCAGCGGGCGCAGATCGAAGACCTCGTTGATGGCAGCGGTGATCCTCACCGGATCCACGGTCTCGGTGCCGAAGGTCTCCACGTACAGGCCCACGGGCCGTGCCACGCCGATGGCGTAGGCGATCTGAACTTCGACGCGACGGGCCAAGCCGGCGGCCACCACGTTCTTGGCGACCCAACGCATGGCGTAAGCGGCCGAGCGGTCGACCTTGGAGGGATCCTTGCCGGAGAAGGCACCACCACCGTGCCGGGCGAACCCGCCGTAGGTGTCAACGATGATCTTGCGTCCGGTCAGCCCGGCGTCTCCAACCGGTCCACCGATGATGAACGGGCCCGAGGGGTTCAAGATGATGCGGGTTTCGGAGGTGTCCAGCCCGGTCCCGGCAAGCACCGGCTTAACAACCTCTTCCAGCAGGCCATCGAGCAGGTCAGGGAAGGCGAATTCGGAGGCGTGCTGCGAGGAGACCACGATGGTTTCAACGGACACCGGGGTATCCCCGTCGTAGCCGACGGTCACCTGGGTCTTGCCATCCGGGCGCAACAGCGAAAGCGTGCCGTTCTTGCGGACGGCGGTGAGGCGCTCGGAGAGCCGGTGCGCCAAGTGGATCGGGGTAGGCATCAGGGTCGCGGTCTCGTCCGAGGCGTAGCCGAACATCAGCCCCTGGTCTCCGGCGCCCTGCGCATCGCGAGGGTCAACGGCGGTGCCCTCGCGGACCTCCAGCGAGTTGAAAACGCCGTCGGAGATCTCCTGGGACTGCTGCCCGATGGATACCAAGACGCCGCAGCGCGCTCCGTCGAAGCCGTTGGCCGAGGAGTCGTAACCGATGTCCAGGATGGTGCGGCGCACGATCTCCGGGATCTCCACATAGCCGTTGGTCGTCACCTCGCCTGCCACATGCACCAGGCCTGTGGTGGTCAGGGTCTCCACGGCAACCCGGGAGTTCGGATCCTGTGCCAACATGGCATCGAGAATGGCATCGGAGATCTGGTCACAGATCTTGTCCGGGTGGCCCTCCGTAACCGATTCGGAGGTGAAGAGGCGAAGCTGCGGGGATTCTAAAGTCACCCAGCCACTCTACCGGTAAGTTGGCGCCCCGTCGGCTTCGCGCGCGGGCCTCGTCATCTACCCATGCGCGGGGTACTTCGTGGCGATGTGCGGTGCCCTGCGGCATCCGGAAAAACCTGCGTGATCAACATCTCCGCCGGACGGTACCAACCCGCTTGGGGCTAGGCCCGGCCGGCCCGCAGCGCCACGGCGACCGAATCAATAACCGAGGCCGCAACCTCGTCCTTGGAACCGGCGGCGTGCACCGCGTCGGAGCCGTCGGCAAAGAGGATGGTCACGGTGTTTTTGTCGGTCCCGAAGGTCAGATTCTCCCCGACCTCGTTGACAACCAGCATTTCGCAGCCCTTGCGGGCCAGCTTCGCGGCGCCATATTCAAGCACGCTTGAATCCGCGTCCCCGGTCTCGGCGGCAAAGCCCACCACCAGCGGCGGTAGGTCCCCGGCCGGGCCCTCTGCCGCACGCTCGGCGATCAGCATGGCCAGGATGTCGGGATTGCGCACCAAGGTGATCACCGGGTCAGCGCGGTCGTCGGACTTCTTGATCTTCGAATCCAGGTACTCGGCAGGACGGAAGTCGGCCACCGCTGCGCTCATGATCAACACGTCGGCACCGCGGGCCGCCGTGGTGACCGCTTGCTGCAACTGCTCGGCGGTTGATGCGGTGCTGAGTTCCACACCGGCCGGGGCGGGCAAATCCATGTGGGCGGCGATGAACCGGACGGTGGCACCGGCAGCCAGCGCCGCTTTGGCCAGGGCGATGCCCTGCCGGCCCGAGGACCTGTTGCCCAGATAGCGCACGGGGTCCAGCGGTTCGCGGGTGCCACCGGCGGAGACAGCGATGATCTTCCCGGCCAACGGGCCTGCAGTCTGCGTGCTGGACACATCGCCCTTGACCGACGCGTCGCGTCCAGTGTCACCCGAGTTGTGCTCAAGATACGAAGTGATCGCCGCGAAGATATCCTCGGGTTCGGGGAATCGTCCGGCCCCGGAGTCCTTGCCCGTGAGCCTGCCCACGGCAGGTTCGATCACGTGCACACCGCGGGCTCGTAGCGTGGCGACATTGGCTCGGGTGGCGGGGTGCTCCCACATTTCGGTGTGCATGGCCGGAGCCATCACTACCGGGGCTCCGGTAGCCAGCAGGGTGCCGGTGAGCAGGTCGTTGGCCATGCCCGCCGCGGCCCGCGCCATCACGTCCGCGGTGGCCGGAGCGATCACCACCAGGTCTGCTTCCTGGCCCAGGCGAACGTGGTTAACCGTGTCTACTGCCTCGAAGACCGAGGTGCGCACCGGGCGCCCGCTCAACGCCTCCCAGGTCGCAAGGCCGACAAATTCAAGCGAGGCGGCTGTGGGAATGACATCGACCTGATGCCCCGCCTCTTTAAACAGCCGTAGCAGCAAAGCTGCCTTGTAGACGGCGATCCCTGCGGATACACCTAGGACAATGCGCTTCACTGCTACCACCGATGCGTTAGTGCGCGGCGCCGAAGCCATTCAATCCGTGAAGGACCGAATGCTTTGTGCGCCGGCACCGGCGCGTCGAAAACGTTTGCGACCGAGTAATTACTCGGCTACTTCCTCGATCTTCGTGACGCTGAGCAGGCCATCATTGATTTCGCGCAGTGCGATGGACAACGGCTTCTCGTTCAGGCGGGTGTCGACCAGCGGGCCAACGTACTCGAAGAGGCCCTCGTGCAGCTGGGCGTAGTACGCGTTGATCTGGCGTGCACGCTTGGCGGAGTTGATCACCAATGCGTACTTCGAATCGGTGGTGGTCAGCAGCGAGTCGATGGACGGGCTGATGATGCCTTCAAGGTTCGTGTTCACGAAGCCTCCAAATAACTAGTTGGTGGATCAAGAGGTACTGGTACTGCACCCGCCTATCCCCCTGAATATCCGGCGCAGCAGGGGGTTGGACAGGTCTTGCCTAAAGTTCTTTAGCGAGCGTGCGGAGTGAGCCCCATCAGGGTCACAAGCTCGTCGGACGCCCGCGAAATCTCGTCGTTAACGATCGTCACGTCAAATTCCGCTTCGGCAGCCAACTCCAGTTTAGCTGTTTCCAGCCGCCGCTGCTGCTCCTCGGGAGTTTCAGTGCCGCGGCCCACAAGCCGGCGCACCAATTCATCCCAGCTAGGAGGAGCCAGGAAGACGAATTTCGCGTCCGGCAAATTTTCTTTAACCTGCCGAGCACCTTGCAAATCGATCTCCAGCAGCACACGCTTGCCAGCATCAACGGCTTCCTGAACCTTGGTCCGGATGGTGCCGTAGCTGTTCTGCCCGTGCACCACCGCCCATTCGAGCATTTGGCCGCTTTCAACAAGCTCACCAAACTTTTCCGGGCCCACGAAGAAGTAATGTACTCCGTCAGCCTCGCCCGGACGCGGGTTGCGCGTGGTGGCCGAAACCGACAGCCACACTTCCGGGTAGTGATCTCGGATGTAGGTCGAGATCGTTCCCTTCCCTACGGCCGTTGGACCGGCGAGGACTGTAACCGTTGGGTGGGGGCTAACCGTCATGGTGTGCGTCGTTACTCTTTCACTTTGGGTGGCGATTGCTGGAAATGATCCACCAATGCGATGCGCTGTTTGCGCCCCAGCCCGCGCAGGCGCCGACTGGGTGAAATGCCTAGTCTATCGATAAGCGTGTGCGCCCGGATTTCACCGACGCCCGGAACGGACTCCAGCAGGTCCATGACCCGCAGCCGTCCGATGGCTTCGTCGTTGGGCACCAGGTCCAGCAGCTCGGTGATGCTCAGCTTGCCGGCACCGAACTGATTCTTGATTTCGGCACGCCGTGTGCGTGCCGCCAACGCCTTGGCCCGTGCGCGAATACGGTCCTCGTCAGAGAGTTCTCGAAGTACCATTCCTTTTGCCGCCAATCCATCCATAGGGTCCAGCACCAGGGCAAACAGCCCTGAACCGAAGATAACCAATCAGAGGCCCCGATGCAATGGGTAATCGCACTGTGGCTACCACAAATGCGTTAACAACGAGAAAATTCGTGTCATTTGGGCTCAAACGGGTCCGCGAGTGTAAGCAAGATCATCCGAACGATCCGCACCGACACCGGTTCCCGCCCCCACATGCAACGATAGGTCGGCCGCCGGCACGGGGCCGAAAAACTTGGCGCCCGTGAGACAACGATGATGCCCCCCGGCCCGCACCTTTGGGGTACGGACCGGGGGCATCATCACAGCTGGTTGGACCAACGGCCCCGCGCTACCCGATGTTAGAGCAGCGAGTCGCGTGTTGCCTCGGCGGCACCGCGCAAGGCTGCAGCATCCGGGCCGGCCTTGAGCACGTCTCGGCTCGAGGTGCCCAGCACCTGCGGCCAAAAGGCCCCGAAGGAGGCCTTCATATCGGCACCCGTGGCGCCCTGGGCACCGAGGCCCGGGGCCAAAATCGGTGCAGCGGTCGAGGCTAAGTCAATACCCAACTTCTCCAGTGCACCGCCAACCGTGGCACCGATGACCAAACCGGTGGAACCGAAGGGACGGGCCCCTGCGTTCTCCGCACCCACGGCGTCGGTGATGCCCTTGGCCACGGATCCGGCGCCTCCGACATGCTGCACCGAAGCCCCCTCCGGGTTGGAGGTCAGCCCCAGCACAAACACGCCGCGGCCGGTGAAAGCAGCACGGTCCAGGGCCGGTCGCAGCGATTCATAGCCCAGGTACGGGCTCAGCGTCACCGCATCGGCGGCCAACACACTGCCCTCCCCCAGCCAGGCATCCGCGTAGGCGGCCATGGTGGAGCCGATGTCCCCGCGCTTGGCGTCGGCGATGGATAGCGTGTGCCCCGCAGCGCATAGTGCCAGGGTTTCCTCCAGCACCGCCAGCCCGCGCGAGCCGTGACGCTCGTAGAGCGCCACCTGCGGCTTGAGCGCCGCCACGCGTCCGGCCAGTGCCTCCACGACCGTCAGGGAGAAGCTACGCAGGCCATGCACATCGTCCGACAGGCCCCACGCGGCCAGCAGGCCCGGGTGCGGGTCGATGCCCACGCACAGCGGACCGTGCTCGGCCATTGCCGAGGCCAGCCGCTGTCCGAAGGCCGGGCGCCGGGTGGCACGGGCGGCGCGTGCCTCCGCGCTAGGCATTTGCGCCGTCGCTGGCAGCTGCTTCTGCGGCGTTGGCGGCCTGCAGGGTCTTGGCGTGCTCCTGCAGCGAGGTCACCGACCATTCGAAGTGGCGCATCGCGTCGATGGCCTGGATCGCTGCACCGAATTCGGCCACCGTGGTGATGATCGGGGTGCCCACCGAGACGGACGCCGCACGGATCTCGTAGCCATCCCCGCGGGACTCTCCGCCCGAGGGGGTGTTCAGCACCAGGCTGATCTCCCCGTCGGTGATGAGCTCGGCGATGTTGCGTTCGCCCTCCACCGTTCCCTCGTGGACCTTGCGGACCACGGTGGAGGGGATGCCGTTGCGACGCAGCACCTCGGCGGTGCCGCCGGTGGAGACGATCTCAAAGCCGATGTCGGCCAGGTGCTTGACCGGGATCACGATCGAACGCTTGTCGCTGTTGGCCACCGAGACAAAGACCTTGCCACTGGTCGGCAGCGGCGAGTTGGCTGCTGCCTGCGACTTGGCGAAGGCGGTGTCGAAGTACTTATCGATGCCCATCACCTCGCCGGTGGAACGCATTTCCGGGCCGAGCAGCGAGTCAACGACCTTGCCCTCCAGGGTGCGGAAGCGGGCGAAGGGAAGCACCGCTTCCTTCACCGAGACCGGGGCACCCTCGGGCAGGTTGGCCCCGTCACCGGATTCGGGCAGGATGTGGTGCACACTGCGCAGGTGGGCGATGGACACGCCCACCCCGATCAGCGCCGCGGCCTTGGCCAGCTGCACGCCGGTGGCCTTGGAGGTGAACGGCACGGTGCGGGAGGCGCGCGGGTTGGCCTCGATCACGTAGAGCACGTCGCTTGCCAGCGCGAACTGGATGTTGATCAGCCCGCGCACCCCCACGCCCTCGGCGATGACGCGGGTCGCTGCTGCCACGCGGTCGCGCACGCCCTTGCCCAGGGTGATGGGAGGCAGCACGCAGGCCGAGTCACCGGAGTGGATGCCTGCCTCTTCGATGTGCTCCATGATGCCGCCGACGTACAAATCGGTGCCGTCGAACAGCGCATCAACGTCGATCTCGATGGCGTCCTCGAGGAACCTGTCCACCAGCACCGGGTGGTCGGCGGTGATTTCGGTGGCGTTCTTGATGTAGCGGGCCAGGTTGGCCTCGTCGTAGACGATCTCCATGCCGCGGCCGCCCAGCACGTAGGACGGGCGCACCAGCACCGGGTAACCGATTTCGTCGGCGATGCGCTTGGCTTCGTCGAAGGAGACGGCGGTGCCGTTCTTCGGGGCGATCAGCCCGCCGGCATCCAGCACACGCTGGAAGGCGCCGCGGTGCTCGGCCAGGTCGATGGCCTCCGGGGAGGTGCCCAAGATCGGGACTCCGGCATCGGCCAGTTCCTGGGCGAGCTTCAGCGGGGTTTGGCCGCCGAGCTGCACAAAGACACCCAGCACTCCGCCGGTGGATTCTTCGGCGTGGATGACCTCCAGCACGTCCTCGAGCGTCAGCGGCTCGAAGTACAGGCGGGTGGAGACGTCGTAGTCGGTGGAGACGGTTTCCGGGTTGCAGTTCACCATCACGGTCTCGTAGCCGGCGGCCCGCAGCGCCATGGTGGCGTGCACGCAGGAGTAGTCGAACTCGATGCCCTGCCCGATCCGGTTGGGGCCCGAACCCAGGATGATCACCGAGGGCTTCGCATGCGGGCGCACCTCGGTTTCCTCGTCGTAGGAGGAGTAGTGGTAGGGGGTGAAGGCCTCGAACTCGGCCGCGCAGGTGTCAACGGTCTTGAACACCGGGCGGATGCCCAGCGCGTGGCGGATCCCGCGGACCACTGCCTCGGACTTATGTGTGAGCGTGCCGATCTGCGTGTCGGAGAAGCCGTGTCGCTTGGCCTCACGCAATACCTCTTCGTTCAGATCCGGGTTGGAGCGGATCATCGAGGCGGTCTCGTTGATCAGCACCAGCTGGTCCAGGTACCACGGGTCGATCGCGGTCTTCTCGAAGACCTGCTCGATGCTCGCCCCGCCCAGCAGGGCGCGCTGCACGTTGTACAACCGCTCGGTGGAGCCCTTGACCGAGTCTTCGAGCAGCTGCTCGATCTCGAAGTCCATCGGCTTGTTGAACTCGATTTCGCTGCCCTTTTGCTCCAGGGAGCGCAAGGCCTTTTGCAGGGCCTCGGTGAAGTTGCGCCCGATGGCCATGGCCTCGCCGACCGACTTCATGGTGGTGGTCAGCGTGGCGTCGGCCGCCGGGAACTTCTCGAAGGCGAAGCGCGGGACCTTCACCACGACGTAGTCAAGGGCCGGCTCGAAGGCAGCAGGGGTCTTCAGGGTGATGTCGTTCGGGATCTCATCCAGGGTGTAGCCCAGCGAGAGCTTGGTGGCGATCTTGGCGATGGCAAAGCCGGTGGCCTTGGAGGCCAGCGCGGAAGAACGCGAGACGCGCGGGTTCATTTCGATGACCACGATGCGCCCGGTGTCCGGCTCGATGGCGAACTGGATGTTGCAGCCGCCGGTGTCCACCCCGACCTCACGGATCACGGCGATGGAGATATCACGCAGGCGCTGGTATTCGCGGTCGGTCAACGTCATGGCCGGAGCCACGGTGATCGAATCCCCGGTGTGCACACCTACCGGATCGAAGTTCTCGATGGAGCAGATGACCACGACGTTGTCGTTCTTATCGCGCATCATCTCCAACTCGTACTCCTTCCAACCCAGGATCGACTCCTCCAGGAGCACCTCGGTGGTCGGGGAGTACTGCAGGCCCTGCCCGGCGATGCGGCGCAGGTCGGTCGCGTCGTACGCCATGCCCGAGCCCAGCCCGCCCATGGTGAAGGAGGGGCGCACCACCACGGGGTAGTTCAGGATCTCCACCGCGGCGAAGGCTTCCTCCATGGTGTGTACGATCACGGACTTGGCCGATTCGGCGCCGCAGCGCTCCACCACGCCCTTGAACTTCTCGCGGTCCTCGCCGAGTTCAATGGCCTCGATGTTCGCGCCGATCAGCTCGACGTTGTACTTTTGAAGTACCCCTGCCTTGTCCAGGGCGATGGCGGTGTTCAGTGCCGTCTGCCCGCCCAGGGTCGGCAGGATCGCGTCGGGGCGTTCCTTGGCGATGATCTTCTCTACGACTTCCGGGGTGATCGGCTCGACGTAGGTGGCGTCGGCGAACTCCGGGTCGGTCATGATGGTGGCGGGGTTGGAGTTGACCAGGATGACCCGCAGGCCCTCCTCCTTGAGCACCCGCAGTGCCTGGGTGCCGGAGTAATCGAATTCGGCGGCCTGGCCGATGACGATCGGGCCGGAGCCGATGACCAGGACTGACTTGAGGTCTTCGCGCTTAGGCATTTACTTCTCTCCCTGAGTGGAATCTGTGGTGGTTGCGGCGGTGTTCTTGGCCGCGGCCATGTTGGTGATGAACCTGTCGAACAGGTGCGAGGCGTCGTGCGGCCCGGAGGCTGCCTCGGGGTGGTACTGCACCGAGAATGCCGGGATGTCCAGGCAGTACAGTCCCTCCACGACACCGTCGTTCAGCGAAATGTGGGACACCTCGACGCGGCCGAAGCGATCCAGCGGGGCGTTTGCCGCGCCTTCGCGCGGTGCATCGACGGCGAAACCGTGGTTCTGGCTGGTGATCTCCACCTTGCCGGTGGCCTTGTCCAGCACCGGCTGGTTGATGCCGCGGTGTCCGAAGCGCAGCTTGTAGGTCCCGTAGCCCAGGGCGCGGCCCAAGATCTGGTTGCCGAAGCAGATGCCGAAGTACGGGATCTTCGCGTCAAGCACCTGACGGACCAGTTCCACCTGGACGGTGGCGGTGGCCGGGTCGCCGGGACCGTTGGAGAAGAACACGCCGTGCGCGCCGGTGGCGGTGACGTCTTCGAAGCTGGCATCGTGCGGGAGCACGTGTACCCGCACCCCGCGCTCGGCGAAGCGGTGCGGGGTCATCGCCTTCATGCCCAGGTCGATGGCCGCGACGGTGTACTTGACCTCGCCGTCAAAACCATGATCAGCCGGCTCCACGATGTAGGCCTGCTTGGTGGAGACCAGCGCCGAGAGGTTTGCACCCTCCATCGAGGGCTGCTCGTTGACCGACTTCACCAGCTCTTCGATCGGGGCGGTGGCTGCTTCTCCGGAGAAGATCCCGGACTTCATGGCCCCGGCCTCACGCAGGTGGCGGGTCAGCGCACGGGTGTCAACCTGCTGGATGCCCACCACGTCGCCGTTGATGAGTTCCTCGTCGAGGGTGCGCTGCGCACGCCAGTTCGAGGGGATGCGGGCGGCCTCGCGGACCACGTAACCGGCGGCCCAGATGCGTGAGGATTCGGCGTCTTCGTCGTTGACCCCGGTGTTGCCGATGTGCGGGAAAGTCTGCACGATGATTTGGCCGGCGTAGGACGGGTCGGTGAGGGTCTCCTGGTAGCCGGACATGCCGGTGGAGAACACTGCCTCGCCCAGGGCCGTGCCGATTGCGCCGTAGCTACGGCCGCGGAAAACCCGTCCGTCTTCGAGCACCAAGAGGGCTTGCTCGGTTCTCTGTACTGCTGTCACTGGTTTTCCTTTGTTTCGGCGGGTGGTTGCGTGTCGTTGGTTCCGGTGCCTGCCAGCGCGGCGATGCGCGCGGTGAGCTCCGGGAGTTCTTGGTGGTAGCGCGGGCGGAATCCGGTGTCGACGGCTTGGTCTCCCAGCATCCAGCCGATCACCAGCAGGCCGTCCTTCTCCACGAATTTTCCGGCCATGCCGCTGGAGCGCGAGACCCCGGTGAGGTCCTCGGCGGGGATGAACAGATCCGGTGCCCCGTGCCGGCCCACCAGCACGCCTGCGGCGTGGATGGATAGTTCGGCGTTGGTGCGGATGCCCAGGCGGTGCGCGGCGATCCTATCGAGCCAGTCTCCCGCGGTGGTGGTGCACACGTACACGCCCTCGCAGGGTTCGCCCAATGTCGCTCCCAGGGCGGGCGCCCCGGAGTCGTCCAGCGGAACCGGGCTCGGGGCCGGCACCTCTGACTGCCGGCGCAGGCGGTTGCGCCAGCCCAGCAGGATCAGGGACACCAGCAGCACGATGACCGCCAGGGTGATCAGGATCGCTGAGGTATATTCACCCATTAGGACTCCTGCGTGATGCGCGGGGTGTCCAGCTTGCCATCGCGCACCGTCGGGTGGCCGTGGAAGAACACGTGGGTGACCTTGCCTGGAAGTTCCAGACCCTTGAACGGGGAGTTGCGTCCCTTGGTGGCCATCGCTGCAGGATCCACGATCCAGCGTGCCTCGGCGTCCACTAGGGTGATGTTGGCCGGTTCCCCGACGGCGAGCTCGCGGCCCTGGTCTGCGACGCGGCCGATGGCGGCCGGGGCACTGGAGGTGATGCGGGCGAAGTCGGCCCAGCTGATCAGCCCGGTCTCGATCATGGTGTGTTGCACCACCGAGAGCGCGGTTTCCAGCCCGGTCATGCCCATGGCCGCTGCCGCCCACTCGCATTCCTTGGCCTCGGAGGGGTGCGGGGCGTGGTCGGTGCCGATGATGTCGATGGTGCCATCGGCCAGTCCGGCGCGCAGCGCCTCCACATCCGCCTGGCGACGCAGCGGCGGGTTAACCTTGTAGACCGGGTCGTAGCTTTGCACCAGTTCATCGGTGAGCAGCAGGTGGTGCGGGGTGACCTCGGCGGTGACCTTGACCCCGCGGGACTTGGCCCAGCGGATGATTTCCACGCTCCCGGCGGTGGAGACGTGGCAAATGTGCAGGCGGGAATCGACGTGTTCGGCCAACAACACGTCGCGTGCGATGATCGATTCCTCGGCGACCGCCGGCCAACCGGCCAGCCCCAGGACCGCCGAGATTTCGCCCTCGTTCATTTGGGCGCCCTCGGTCAGGCGCGGTTCCTGGGCGTGCTGGGCGATGACGCCGTCGAAGGCCTTGACGTATTCCAGCGCGCGGCGCATCACCAGCGGGTCAAAAACGCAGATCCCATCGTCGGAAAACACGCGGACCGCCGCCCGGGAGTCGGCCATCGCCCCGATCTCGGAGAGGCGTTCGCCGGCCAGGCCGACGGTGACAGCACCCACCGGACGCACATCGACCCAGCCTGAGCGCTTGCCCAGCGACCAGACCTGCTCCACGACCCCGGCGGTGTCCGCCACGGGGTTGGAGTTGGCCATGGCATGCACGGAGGTGAAGCCGCCCAGGGCTGCGGCACGGGTCCCGGTTTCTACCGTTTCGGCGTCTTCGCGTCCCGGTTCACGTAAGTGGGTGTGCAGATCGACCATGCCGGGCAGGGCGATCTGGCCGGCGGCCTCGATGATCGTGGCCTCCGCGGCGAGCTGGTGCGTGGCCGCGCCGGCGCCCAGGGCGGCGATGGTGCCCTCATGGATGAGGATGTCCGTGACCTCGGTGCCCAGCGGCTTGGCGCCGCGGATCAGATAGGTGGTATTGGTGCTCATAAGGATTGACTCCCGTTTCTTTACAGGCCGGCCGGACGGATGGCGTCCGAGGGGGCGGGACGCGGCTGGTCCCCCGATAGCAGTAGGTACAGCACGGCCATGCGCACCGCCACACCGTTGGCCACCTGGGCCAGCACGGTGGAGCGGGGCGAATCGGCGGCCGCAGAGGATATTTCCAGGCCGCGGTTCATCGGGCCCGGGTGCATGATGATGGTCTCGCCGGAATCCGTGGCATCCAGTGCCGCCAGGCGGGCGTCGTCGAACCCCCAGAGCCGCGAGTACTCGCGGGTGTTGGGGAAGAAGGAATCGTGCATGCGCTCCCCCTGCACCCGCAACATCATCACCGCATCGACGCCGGTGGCCAGGGTGGCATCCAGGTCGAAGCTGATGGTGCACGGCCACACGTTCGAACCGTGCGGCAGCAGCGTGGGAGGGGCAACCATGGTCACCTCGGCGCCCAGGGTGCGCAGCAGCCAGAGGTTGGAGCGGGCCACCCTCGAGTGCAGGATGTCCCCGACGATGGCCACGCGCATCCCGGCCAAATCCGAGCCCGAGGAGGTGTGTCCGTGCAGCGCGGACCAGTGGGTGCGCAGCGTGAAGGCATCGAGCAGCGCCTGGGTGGGGTGCTCGTGGGTGCCGTCCCCGGCGTTGACCACCGGGGCGTCGATCCAGTCGGTGGCGGCCAGCCGGGCCGGGGCCCCGGAGGCACCGTGCCGAATGACCACGGCGTCGGCGCCGATGGCCTGCAGGGTCTGGGCGGTGTCCTTGAGCGATTCGCCCTTGGAGACCGAGGAACCCTTGGCGGAAAAGTTGATCACATCGGCGCTGAGGCGTTTGGCGGCTGCCTCAAAGGAGATCCGGGTGCGGGTGGAGTCTTCGAAGAACAGGTTCACCACGGTGCGTCCGCGCAGTGCCGGAAGCTTCTTGACCTGACGGGTGCCTACCGCGGCCATTTCTTCGGCGATGTCCAAGATGCGGATCGCGTCGGCACGTGAGAGATCCAGGGTGGAGAGCAGGTGTTTCATGCGTGGGCCTCGATAACGACTTCGTTGTTGTTGGCCCCGTCGACCTCTGCCAGGTGCACCCGTACTTTTTCGGTGGTGGCGGTGGGCAGGTTTTTGCCGACGTGATCTGCACGAATCGGAAGTTCGCGGTGTCCGCGGTCCACCAGGACGGCCAGCCGGACGATGCGTGGGCGGCCGAAGTCGGCGATGGCGTCCAGCGCAGCGCGGATGGTGCGTCCGGAGTAGAGCACGTCATCGACCAGCACCACGACCTTGTCGTCGATGCCGCTCACCGGAAGAACGGTGGGCACCGGGGTGCGGGTGGTGGAGCGGCGCAAATCGTCGCGGTACATCGTGACATCCAGCTGACCGGTGATAGATGCTGGATCCATGCCCGGTGAAGTGGCGGCGATGCGTTGGGCCAGGCGTTGGGCCAGCGGGAATCCGCGGGAGGGGATGCCTAACAGCACCAAATCCTCAACACCCTTGTTGGCCTCGATGATTTCGTGGGCGATACGGGTGAGAACCCGATCGATGTCTTCGCTCGAGAGGACAATTCGGGCACTAATGGGCGCGAGGGCACGGGCATCTGTGGGCTCGTTGCTCATGTGCGGCCTCCTTCCCCGCCTCACAGGACGGAATTTAAAGGTTGCTTGCTGTTTCAAAATTATCACAGGGCGTGCCCCACGTAGGATTTGAGTCATGCGCATTACCTCACACCCTCAGCAACCCACGCCGCACCTCTCCCCGCATGCTGACCCGTTGGACCCCTGGGCCACTTCTTCCGCTCACGGATCCCCCGGATATCCCCCGGGCTCGAATCCGAGCGCCGGGCCCCGCAAGCTTCACCACGGGATTGGTTCTGCGGTTACCTGGGCGCTGGTGGGATGCACCGTGGTGCTGCTGGGTGTGGCCTGGTTCCTATCCGAAATCTTTGGTTCCGGCACGGTGCTCTGGCTCGGGATACTGGCCATGGTTCCCCTGGGTTTGTGCCTGCTGGGACTGCGCTGGGTGGACCGTTGGGACCCGGAACCACGCGTGTTATTGCTGTTGGCGGTCTTCTGGGGAGCAGGAGCCTCGGTCGCCGGATCGCTGCTAGTCGGAGACATTTTCACCGAGGTATTCTTCGACCCCACAGGGGCTTTGAACATGGACTTGTTCGGTGCCGTCATCCAGGCGCCCATCGTGGAGGAACTGGCCAAGGGTGCCGGGGTGCTGCTGATCTTCTGGATCAACCGGGCCCACTTCGATGGGCCGATCGACGGGATCGTCTACGGCGGAATGGTGGGGGCCGGATTCGCCTTCACCGAGAACATTCTGTACTTCGCTGACAGCTACCTCGGGGCTGCCGCACCGGAGGAATTAGCCACGGTCTTTGTGCTGCGCGGGCTCTTCTCCCCCTTCGCCCATGTGATGTTCACCGCATGGACCGGTTTCGCGCTGGGGATGTGCGCCGAACGCGGTGCCCGGCGCCGCTGGCCGCTATACCTACTGCTGGGCCTGATGCCGGCGATGATCGGCCACTTCTTGTGGAACGGCGGCATCGGAATCCTGTTTTCTGACTTCCTGAGCTTCTACTTCATGCTGCAGGTCCCGCTCTTTGTGGCCTCCATCGTCGCGGTGCTGCTGCTGCAGCGCGCCGAGCGGAAGCTGACCCGGCTGCGGCTGGACGAGTACCGGGCCAGCGGCTGGTTCACTGCCGCCGAGGTGACGATGTTCGCCACGCGTGCAGGGCGTCGCCAGGCACGGCGTTGGGCCTCGGCCATCGGCCGACGCCGGATCATGAAGGACTTCACCTCCACCGCGATGAACCTCGCCGCGGTGCGCCACCGGATCGCTGCCGGGAATGCCACGGGGTTCGATGTTTCCCGCGAAGTGGCACTGCTGCACCAGTCGCACCGGCAGCGGGCACAGCTGCTGGCAGGGATCTAAGACCCCGACACGGACCAAGGGGGCCTTCCGGCGTGCCGCGTGAGCGACATGCCGGAAGGCCCAGTGTTTTTCCCGTGGATCCGTCGTGTTTCCCCGCTGATATAGACGGGAAAACACGACGAGGCCGAGCTAGCCGAAGAGCTGGCCAACCCGCGAAAGCGTGGTGATGACCCCGTAGGCCAAGGGGAGCCCGACCAGTAGCCAGCCGAAAATGAGTCGGCCGGTGGCAGGGTTCACCGGGACGTCGCCCGAGGGCTCGGCCGCGACTGCATCATGAGGGTGCGCTTGCATCTAGGATCCTTTCCTGGAGGAGGCGAGCTCTTCCTCCGGTTCGTGGTACTTGGCATCGACGGGACGGATCAGCGTGGTGGCGATGAAGCCGATGATCAGAAGCACCACCATGGTCAGCAGGACCGGCAGGTAGTTGTGCGCGTTCATCGTCCCGGGTTTACCCTGGGCGTCAAGCAGCCCGTTGACGATCAGCGGTCCGGCAATGCCGGCCGCCGACCATGCGGTGAGCAGGCGCCCGTGAATGGCACCGACCTGGAAGGTGCCGAAGAGGTCCTTCAGGTAGGCAGGTGCGGTGGAGAAGGATCCGCCGTAGAAGCTGATGATCACCACGGCCATCGCCACGAAGAGCAGCATCGAACTGCCGCCGAAGAAGGCCAACACCACATAGAACAGCGCACCGACGCCCAGGTAGACCATGTAGATGCGCTTACGTCCGATGACATCCGAGGTGCTGGACCAGATGAAGCGTCCGGCCATGTTGCCGATGGACAGCATGCCCACAAAGCCGGCGGCGATACCCGCGTTGACCGCAGAATTTCCGTCCGCGCCGCGGAAGAAGTCTTGGATCATCGGTGAGGCCTGTTCCAGGATGCCGATGCCGGCTGTCACATTCAAGAACAGCGCCGTCCAGACAAGCCAGAAACTGCGGGTCTTGATGGCGTTGGACGCCGAGACGTGGTTGGAGGTGACCATGTCCTTGGCCGCGGTCTTGGACGGGTCCCAGCCGTTGGGCTTCCATCCCGGGTCGGGAACGCGGATGTTGAGCACCCCGTACATCATCACCACGAAGTACAGCACCCCGAGGGTCACAAAGAGTTTGCCGACCGAACTGCCCGAGGCCACCCAGTCCGCTCCGTCGGTGGCCGGGTTGAACCCATCGAAGAACTTCAGCAGTGCCCCGGACATCGGGGAGGCGATCAGTGCCCCTCCCCCGAAACCCATGATGGCCATGCCGGTGGCCATCCCGGGGCGGTCCGGGAACCACTTCATCAGCGTGGAGACCGGGGAGATATACCCGATGCCCAGCCCGATGCCGCCGATGAATCCGTAACCGAGGTACACCAGCCAAAGCTGGGAGGTGAAGATTCCTAGGCCGCCGACCAGGAAGCCGACACCCCAGAAGGCTGCCGCGACGAACATCGACTTGCGCGGCCCGCTGCGCTCGACCCAGGTGCCCATGATGGCCGCGGAAAGTCCCAGCATCACGATCGCGATGGAGAAGATCACCCCGATGGCCGTTTGGGAGACCTCGAAGTGGCCGATCAGGGCCGATTTGTAGACGCTGGTGGCGTAGGCCTGGCCGATGCACAGGTGTACGGCCAGGGCCGCCGGCGGGATCAGCCAGCGGTTGAAGCCTGGTGGGGCGATGGTGCGCGAGCGGTCAAGCCATTTCAACTGGTTCTCCTCTAGTTCTGTGCGTCGGTACATCAGTGCGGACGCGGGTGTCACCGGGACCAGACACCGATCATGATTCGACAACTACGCCCCACCGACATAGTGTGCCACACCACACAGCGCGAACGGTACCCCCCGCGCCGTGAGGCAAAACCTCTGGCCAGGACCGGTTCGCCGGGACTTTTTAGCGGGCCTCCCCCCGGGCGTCGCTGGGCTCCGGGCGCGGTGACGCCCCGGCGCGGAACCCTGGGCCGGAAACCTGAGAAAGACGCGCCTGAGGAAAGTGCGGGCGGGGTGTTCCGGCGGGGTGTGAAGCGCTGGCACCAGGCATGGAAACACCGCTTAACGCACCGCGGCCGGCGGGAGCCCGACGGAATTCGGGTTCCCGCCGGCCGGCGGAGAGCTGATAACGCTGGGGCTAGGCCAGCAGCGTCGGCTTCATCTGTTGGATGCGTCCCAGTAGTCCGTTGACGAATTCCGGGGACTCGTCGGTGGACAGTTCGCGGACCAGGGCCACTGCCTCGGCCACGGCGACACCGTCGGGAACGTCGTTGTTGTACAACACTTCCCAAGCGCCGATGCGCAGCGCGGTGCGGTCCACGGTGGGCATGCGCTCCACGGTCCAGCCCTTGGAGTAGGAATCGAGGATCTCATCGATCCGATCCAGCTCACTCATGACGCCCTCGATGAGGGTCACCGTGTACTCGTTGATGGTGATGTCCGTGGCTTCACGGCGCAGGCGCATGGCCGCCAGTGGCGAGACATCGCGCTGTTCGGCTTCAAAAAGAATGTCAAGTGCCCGGCGACGGGCCTTGGAGCGTGCGCTCACTAGGAGACACGCCCCAGGTAATCGCCGGTGCGGGTGTCGACCTTGACCTTGGTGTTCTGGTTAACGAACAGCGGCACCTGGATCTCCTTGCCGGTTTCCAGCGTGGCAGGCTTGGTGCCGGCCGAGGATCGGTCACCCTGCAGGCCCGGCTCGGTGTAGGTGATCTCCAGGACCACCGACGGGGGCAGCTCGACGTACAGCGGGGAGCCTTCGTGCATCGCGATGGTGACGTTCTGGCTCTCCAGCATGAAGCCGGCGGCGTCGCCCACGGTGTTGCCCAAGACGGTGATCTGGTCGTAGTCGCTCAGGTCCATGAACACGAAGTCTTCGCCGTCCTGGTACAGGTACTGGTAGTCGCGGCGGTCAACGGTAGCGGTCTCTATCTTGGCACCGGCGTTGTAGGTCTTCTCCAGCACTCGGCCGGTGAGCACGTTACGCATCTTGGTACGCACGAATGCGCCACCCTTGCCGGGCTTCACATGCTGGAACTCCATGATGGTCCAGAGCTGGCCCTCGATCTTGAGGACCTGTCCATTCTTGATGTCGGTCGTTGATGCCACGATCTACTCTTCTTCCGTATGCGCCCCATCGGCTCGCCGGGGCGCTGGGGCGCTGGCGGGCTGAAGCCGCCGCTCAGCGGCAACTTCGAGCGTGTTGTCAAAAATCCAAGATTAAGTTTAGCGCACCTAGGCCGCGGCCCGAGCAATACCCGATGGTGATCTGCCAGACCCCGACCCGGCACCATTGAATCTGCGGTGCGGGGTCAGGGTGCGGCAACGGAGCCTGCCGCCGGGTGGAATAACTAGTGTTCCTCGCCTGCGGGATCTTGTGCTGCGGCGGGCTGGTCGGCGGCATGGACTGCAGCCGGGTGCGGCGTGTCGGCACCGTCGTCCCCCGCCCCGAGGTACTGGAGCACCGATTCCAGGCAGGCACGCGAGGATTCGATCAGGTGGGCGTCGGCTCCGGCGGCGGTGCGCAGGTCCAGGGCCTTGCGGAAACGGTTGGCCGCGGCCAACAGATCCCCGGATTCTACATAGGCGAAACCTAAGTGCTGCTGCAGGACCGCTTCATGCTCGGTGTCCTTGAACTCGGTGAGCAGCGCGCGCAGCCGGCTGATGGCCCGCTGCGAGTCACCCGAGGCGCGGGTCAGCGAGGTATCAAGGACGCGCATGGCGAAGTCCTGCGGGTCGATGAAGCGTGTCTCGGCGACCAGTTCGCTGGCGGCGCCCAGCTCGTTCTTGGCCAGCAGCACCACCACCTGCCAGGAGGCAGGTCCGGTGCGCAGGGTTTCGGCGGCCAGTTCGGCATCGGCAATCTCATGACGCATCAGCGCCGGGTTCAGCCGAACCCCGGGGATGCCCGATTCGATGTTTTGGCGTGGGCGAGGCTCCAAGCCCCCGGCCGGAACTTGCACAAGCGCCTGCGTATGGGTCAGGTCATTCTCCGGTGCGGTGATCATTCGGCGATCTCCTGGTAGGCGGCGAACAAGAGGGAGGTGTCCGGGACTTCGAGCATGCGTGGGCTGCCGATGGCATCCAGTACGACGAAGCGCAACAGGTCCCCGCGGGTCTTCTTGTCCCGGCGCATCCCGTCAAGCAGGGTCTGCCAGCGATCCCCGCGGTAACTGGTGGGCAGTCCGAGGGCCTTGAGGATGCTCAGGTGGCGGTCGGCGACGGCGTCGGGGGTGCGTCCGACGCTGCGGCCCAGCTCGGCGGCGAAGGCCAGACCGATGGAAACGGCCGCTCCGTGGCGCATCGAGTAGCGTTCGGCCAGCTCGATGGAGTGGGCCAGGGTGTGGCCGTAGTTCAGGTATTCGCGCTCCCCGGACTCGCGCAGGTCGCTCGAGACGATCTTGGCCTTGACCGCGATGGCGCGCTCGATGAGTTCGCGCAGCCGGGCCGAGGTGGCGTCGGTGGCGTCGGCCGGGTCCTCCTCGATGAGCTCCAGGATGCGCTCGTCGGCGATGAAGCCGCACTTCACGACCTCGGCCAGGCCTGTCACCAGTTCGTTCTTCGGAAGCGTGGCCAGGGTGTCCAGGTCCACCAGCACACCGGCCGGCGGGTGAAAGGCCCCGACGAGGTTCTTGCCCTCGGCGGTATTGATGCCGGTCTTCCCGCCCACTGCGGCATCGACCATGCCCAGCAGGGAGGTCGGGAGGTGAATGACCTTGGTGCCGCGCAGCCAGGTGGCAGCCACGAAGCCGGCCAGGTCGGTCACGGCGCCGCCGCCGACCGCCACGATGGCATCGGAACGCGTGAAGTCGTTCTTGCCCAGCACCTGCCAGCAGAACGAGGCAACCTCGATGTGCTTGCCTTCTTCGGCGTCGGGGATCTCGGCGACCATCGCTGCGTAGCCTGCTGCCTCGAGGTCTGCCTTGACGATGTCACCGGTGACGCGCAGTGCCCGGGGGTGGATGATGAGGACCTTTTTCACGCGCTCGCCCAGCAGACCGGGCAGTCGGCCCAGCAAGCCGTTGCCGACGATGACGTCATAGTTCTCGGCTGGAGCCGATCCGGTGACGGAAATCGTCGTAGGTGCGGGGTTCATCGTTGGATCCTCCAAAGTGCTACGTTGCACGCCCGGTCTCCCGTCGTCCGGATCTTGCCGGTGCAGGAGCTGCGGTGCGTGGGCGTGTGATGATGACGCGTCATCCGCGTCCTTGCGAATGAACATCGGCCATGTTCCGGGTGCACGAATGCACCCCAGGTCAGGCTTAAGCCTACGTGTTTGCCGTGCTGATGTGGTGCTTCAGTGTCCGGCATCACGATAGGCGGCGAGGATCGCTCCGGCAATCTGCCCAGGTCTCTTCCCCCGGGTGTCGATGATCACGGTGGCGGTGCGCTCGTAGAGATCGCTGCGCATGGCAAAAATGCGCGCCCAGGCCTCCAACGGGTTGCTGCCCAGCAGCGGTCGGGTGGTGTCGGCGCCGATGCGCTGCGCCACGTCGGCCTCGTCGGTGAGCAGGTAGACGCAGAAGCCGTGGGCCAGCAATTCGCGGTTGGCCTCTGCGAGCACCGATCCGCCGCCGGTGGCGACCACGGCGGGGGCCGTGGCCCTGGCCTCGCGCTGGGCCTGTGTGGGCACGGCGGCGGCCATCACTTCGGATTCAAAGCGGCGGAATCCGGCTTCTCCGTGGGCTGCGAAGATCTCCGGGATGCTGCCGTGGGCCGCGATGACGCGGGCGTCGGTGTCGATCAGGGTGGTTCCCAACAGGCCGGCCAAGAGCGCACCCACGGCGCTCTTGCCGCTGGCCATCGGACCGATCAGGAAGATCGGGGTGCTCATGAGGTGCGGACCGAACCCAGGTTCTCGGGGATGGCCGCGAGGTAGGAGTCGATGTTGCGCTTGACCTCGGTGACCGAGTCACCACCGAACTTCTCGAGCATGGCCTGGGCCAACACCAGAGCGACCATCGCCTCGGCGACGACGCCCGCGGCGGGAACCGCACAGACATCCGAACGCTGGTGGTGGGCGGTGGTTTCTTCACCGGTGGCGGTGTCGATGGTGCGCAGGGCGCGCGGGACGGTGGCGATCGGCTTCATGGCCGCACGCACACGCAACACATCTCCGATGCTCATGCCGCCCTCGATGCCCCCGGCCTTGTTGCCGGAGCGATCGATGACCCCGTCCTCGCCACGCACGATCTCGTCGTGGGCGGCAGATCCGCGCCGCGAAGCGGTCAGGAAGCCGTCTCCGACCTCCACGCCCTTGATGGCCTGGATGCCCATCAGCGCGCCGGCCAGGCGCGCATCGAGGCGGCGGTCCCAGTGCACGTAGGAGCCCAGCCCGGGGGGAAGATTGTAGGCGAGCACCTCGACGATGCCACCGAGGGTCTCGCCCTCCTTGTGGGCGGCGTCGACCTCGGCCACCATGGCCGCGGAGGTCTCGGAGTCGAAGCAGCGCAGCGGGTCGGCGTCCAGCGCCCGGACGTCGGCGGCGCGCGGCAGCACGGAATTTTCCGGGGAGGCGACGGTGCCGACCGAGACGGTGTGGGAGACCAGCTCGACACCGAGTTGGGCCAGGAAGTTGGAGGCCACCGAGCCCAGCGCGACGCGGGCCGCGGTTTCGCGTGCTGAGGCACGCTCCAGGACCGGGCGGGCGTCGTCAAAACCATATTTCTGCATGCCGGTGAAGTCCGCATGTCCGGGACGCGGGCGGGTCAAAGGCGCGTTGCGCGCCATCGACGCGAGCTCCTCGGGGTCCACGGCGTCGGGGTTCATGACCTTTTCCCACTTGGGCCACTCGGTGTTTCCCACCTCGATGGCCACCGGACCGCCCTGGGTGAGCCCGTGGCGCACCCCGCCGACGAAGGAGACCTCGTCCTGCTCGAACTTCATTCTCGCTCCGCGGCCATAGCCGAGGCGGCGGCGCGCCAAGGCATCGCGCACATCCTGAGAAGAGATGGTAACGCCCGCGGGCATTCCCTCGATAATTCCAACCAATGCGGGGCCGTGTGATTCGCCCGCCGTCAACCAACGCAACATGCACTCCATCCTGCCATGCGAAACGGGTCCGATCAGGGCCGGGACAGCCCCACTGCGTCGCACATCACATTTGTGACGTGGTCCCAGTCCGCATCGTGGACACCGGAAAAAAATTTGACCTGCTCGACACCCTGGTACACCAGCATCTCTAGTCCAGACACGACCGTGCCTCCGGCGCGCTCCCAGGCGGAGGCCAAGGCCGAGGGCCAGGGGTCGTAAGCGACATCGAGCAGCACCGCGCCGGGAGCCAGGATCCCGGCACCCTGCGGCCGCTCGGATGCAGGGGTTAGTCCCACCCCGGGATCGGCTTCCAGCCCGAGGGTGACACAGAGGGGATCTGCGGCATGGGCCGGCAGTGTTGAAATGACGGCGCCGTAGCGAGGCAGCAGTTCGGCGGCTTCAACGGCACTCACGGTAGCTGCAATAAGTCCCAGCTCTGCCGCCAGCAACAGCGTCTGCGCGGCCCGTTCCGGGTTACGCACCACGAGGTCCACGTGGCTGAACCCGAGATCTGCGCAGGCTTCGAGGGCTGCCAGCGCGGTGTTGCCGGCCCCCAGGATCGCTGCACGGCGCTCGGCAGGAGCGGTCAGCGCCGGCGAGGCTGCCCGGATCGAGTGCACGATGCCATCGATATCGGTGTTGTAGCCAAAGAGCCGCACCCCGTGGTCGGTATGCCGGACCACGATGGTGTTCAAGGCGCCGAGTCGTCGCACCCGATCCGAGCGCTCGTCAAGAAACGGCACCAGCGCGTCCTTCATCGGCATGGTCACCGAGACCCCGACCCATCCGGGTTCGGTGCGTAGTCGCGCGGCGAAACGGCCCGCGGCTTCGGGCTGGATATCGATCGCCGCATAGTCGATGTCCACGCCCAGCGCCTTGTAGGCGGCCGCATGCAGCAGCGGGGAGCGCGAATGGCCGATCGGATGCCCCAGCACCGCCGCGCGCAGCGCACCACCAGGGGTTTGTGCGGGCGCGGGGTTCGATGGCGTCATTAGCACACGTCCTCATTGGCCGCGCACCAGGCACGGAATTCGTTCTGGTTCACCTGGTGTTCGGCGTAAGTCTTGGCGAATTTCGTTTCACCGCTGTCGATGTCCACCGTGACCCAGTAGTAGTAGTCATTCGGCGTTGGCTTGGCTGCGGCCTTGATGGCAGCATCCCCCGGTGAGCCGATCGGCGTCGGCGGAAGGCCCTTGTGCACGTAGGTGTTGTACGGGTTTCCCGCGTCGACTTTTTCGTCCTTAGTGATCTGCAGGGTGTACCGGTCCAACCCATAGATCACACTCGAGTCGACCTGCAGCAGACCGCCGGTCTCGGTGTTCTTCGGGTGCAACCGGTTCTCCAGTGCTCCTGCCACCGTGCCGTAGTCGTCCTTGCGTGCCTCGGCTTGCAGAATCGAGGCGACCTTCAGCACGTGATACTGCTTGTCCGCCTCGGTAACGCCGTTCTCGCTCAACTTCTTAGTCGTCGCGTCGACCATACTCTGGAGCACCGTCTTGGCATCGGCGTCCAAGGGGAAGCGGTACTCCCCCGGGTGCAGGTAGCCTTCGAGATTTTTGGCCTCGGACTTGATACCGAAGGCGCCGGGATCCTTGGCCAAGGCGCTGAGCTCGGCAACCGGAATTCCGGTGCCTTTTTCAATCTCCTCGAGGACCTGGCTCATGCGAACGTTCTGCTTGATGGCGACGTAGGAAACCTTCTCCGCGGGTTCACCGATCAGGATCGTAGCGGCATCAAGGGCCGGCATCTGCAGGCGCAGGTGATACGTCCCGGGGTGGATCTCCCGGCTTTCAGCCTCCACCAACTGGACCGATTCCAGGAACAGTTTGTCGTTGGAGACAATGTCTCGGGTTTCCAGTTCGCGACTGATTTGCCGCTGGCCCCAGCCGGGCTTAACTTCGAAGGCGATCTCCTCGCCTCCGGGCGCGGGATAATCCTCGGGGTTCAGCTTGGACAGCAAGCCCTGCAGGAACAGCCCAACGCCGAAAACTACGGCGCAGAAACCCGCCAACACGGCCATGACAACCCAGTTGCGGCGGCGACGACGGGCCTTGCGCACCTCGCGACCGGACTTTCCTGAGGTCAGGAACAGATTCTCGCGCCTCATCGGGCCTTCAGGTTCCGGATCGCGGGGCTCAGCTGCATAGATGGGCTCGGGGTCTTGGTAGTCCTCTGAATGTTCGAACTCGTCGGTCCCGGACACCAGGTGCCCATCGATGTCCTCGCCAAGTGGGAGTCCATCGAGATCTTCGGGCGCGTCCTCGGACGGCTGTGTCGCTGTGAAATCGTCGGCAACCTCATCGGCGACGATTGGCTCACCGTGTTCGGAATCTGATTCGGAACCGGAGGCGCTTGGCGATGACTGTGCTTCAACCGTGGGTGACGGGGCGGCTGCCGGTGGACTGATCGGGGCCGAGGTAGGGCGGGGTGGATGAACAACGGCAGGTTTGTGCGGGACCTCGGCTACACGATTGTCATGAGGCGCCGGTTCCGTTGTCGGCGTTTCCTCCGCTGCCACCGGGCGCTGTTGCCCGGCGTCCTGGTCGAAGGGTGTTTTTGGGGACTTCTGGGCCGATTCATGTTTGCTGGCCAGGCTCGAGGCTTCAGTTGCACTCGTGCCGGCTGTGCCGCGGGCGCTGGCGGAACGATCCCGTAAGGGTGCGGCATTGGCTCGCAATGTCTGGCGCACGCGTTCGGCGGCGGCGCGTTGGGCCTCGATGGCTTCCTGACGGGCGCGCAGTGCACTTTGGGTGCGAACGCGTTGGGCCGCTTCCCGGGACTTGGCGCGTTCGAGAGCAACCTCGTGGATACGTTTCGCCTCGGCTGCCGATTCGGCATCGGCGAGGGCTACGCGTTCTTTCTCGGCCGCATCGGGCGCTTCGGTTTCCTCCGCGGGGTCGGCAGCCGTCAAAGTCTTGGCTACCTTGGCGGATTCCACAGAGTTGGCGGCTGCATGGTGTTCGGCGTTTCCGTGTCGGGCCGGGGCTCCATCAGACTGCGCAGTTTGACCGGCAACGGGGTCTCCGTTGCTTTGCTGCTCCACGAGACGCTCGCGCTCTGCATTCTCGCGCGCGGCGCGGGCGGCACGTCGGGGTGATATCCCCGATTCGTGGCGCGATGAATCGTTGGACGATTCTTTTGTCATACGGTTTTCTCCCTTGCCCGCAGGCAACGTAGTAGCCGAGGGGCGACGCAGGCCCACTTCATCAGCCGAATGAGATGTCATGCGATCGTAACCTAAACGATTGATAACAGGCAGCGCTCCCGGGCCGTTTCGCTCGGGAATTCCGCTGCCCAAGCTCGACGGCCCCTCTGGGCTCAGCTGCCATCGCCAGACCCATACTCGTGCGCCTTAGCCAGCTGTCCCGGGTCAATCTGCCCATTCCTGCGCATTTCAAGCACTTGTTGGAGGATTTCGACAGCGGCGACCTGATCGACCACTGCACGGTGCTTCCGCCCGTCAAGACCGGCCTGATGTAGAGCGCGGTGGGCACTGACAGTGGTCAGGCGCTCATCAACCAGCCGGACTTCAGCCACAACGTCTGTGCGAGCCAAGGCTTTAGCCAAGTCACGAGCATAATCACGGGCCATGGTGGTGGACGCAGTTTCGCCCCCGGACATGGAACGCGGCAGCCCCACGAATATTTGTGCGACTTCGCGTTCCTGGACAAGCTTGACCAGCATCGAAATATCGCTGGATTTCTTGAGGTCCCGCTTAAGCGTCTTGACCGGAGTGGCCAAGACACCGTGACGGTCGCTGGCCGCGACGCCGACGCGGGCCATGCCCACGTCGACGCCGAGCAGCACCCCGGGCCTCGGCACCAGGGTCTCGGACGGGGAGGTTATGACAACTCCTGCATCGCCCGGACCATGGCTTCGAGTGCCTCGGAGGTCTTGGAAACGTCCTGGCCTCCGCCCTGGGCCACATCGTCCTTGCCGCCACCGCCGCCGCCAAGGATCTTGGCCGCGGTGCGCACCAAGGCACCAGCCTTCGCACCCTTGGCGCGGGCCTCCTCGTTGGTAGCCACCAGAACTAACGGACGACCGTTGGCCGAACCGGTCAGTGCCACGGTGGATGCGGCAGAACCCAAGCGGTCGCGCAGGTCCAGGGCCAGGGCGCGCAAGGCGTCAGCGGAAGGAACGTCTCCCACATCATGTGCCAGGACCTTGATTCCGCCTACCTCGACGGCCTTGGCCACCAGGGAGCCGGCCTGCCCAGCCAGCTGTGCGGAGCGCAACTTCTCGATTTCGCGTTCCGCGGTGCGCAGCTTCGCGACCGTCTCGCTGATGCGTTCGTTCAACTGGGCGGAGGGGACCTTGAACATGGAGGAAAGCTCGGAGACCAAGGCGCGTTCTGCAGCACCGTGACGGAAGGCTTCCATACCTACCAGCGCCTCAACACGACGGTTGCCCGAGCCGACCGAGGCCTCGCCCAACAGCGTCAGGGAGCCGATCTGCGCGGTGGCGCCCACGTGGGTACCGCCGCAGAGCTCGCGGCTCCAGGCATCGTTGATTTCCACCATGCGCACGGTGTTGCCGTACTTCTCACCGAACAGGCTCATCGCACCCATGGCGCGTGCCTCGGCCAGCGGCATCACGTTGGTGCTGACCTGGTGGTTGTTGCGGATGGCCAGGTTCACCACTTCTTCGACCTCGTTCCGGGCCGCGGCGGAGAGCGCCTCGGACCAGGAGAAGTCAAAGCGCAGGTAACCGGCCTTGTTGAAGGAACCGGACTGCAAAGCATCGGGGCCCAGAATTTCGTGGAGGGCAGCGTGGACCAGGTGGGTGGCGGAGTGCGCCTGTTCACCGGAGTGGCGACGTGCCCTATCAACCTCGGCCAGCACCGTGGCGCCGGCCGGCAGTTCACCTTCACGCACGATCACCTGGTGCACGTTCAGGCCGCGGACCGGAGCTTGCACGTCCAGAACCTCAAGCACGAAACCGTCACCGGTGATCAATCCGACATCGCCCGCTTGTCCGCCGGCCTCGGCGTAGAACGGCGTCTCGTTGAGCACCAATTCGATCTGCTGGCCCTGTTCGGCCACCTCGATGAGTGCACCGTTGTGCACCATACCGCGAACGGTGGATTCGCTGGTGAGTTCCTCGTAGCCAGTGAAGATCACGTCCCCGGCATCGTGCAGCTGCGTGAAGACTGCCAGGTCGGCGTGACCGGCCTTCTTGGACTTCGCGTCCTTTTGGGCACGGGTGCGCTGTTCATTCATCAGCTCACGGAATTTGGGCTCGTCAACAGCCAGACCCGCCTCGGCGGCGATTTCCAGAGTCAAGTCGATCGGGAAGCCATAGGTATCGTGCAGTGCGAAGGCGTCTTCGCCCGAAAGCGAGCCACCCTTGGACTTGGAAACCTGCAGGGCCTCCTCCAAGCGTGTGGTTCCCGAGGCAATGGTGCGCAGGAAGGCACGTTCCTCGGCATAGGCGATCCGGGCGATGCGCTCGAAGTCGGTCTCCACGATCGGGTAGACGCCCTTCATGGCGTCGCGGGAGGCCGGAAGCAGCTCGGGAAGAACCGCGGTCTCCACACCCATCAGCCGCATGGCGCGCACGGCACGGCGGATCAGGCGGCGCAGCACATAGCCACGGCCCTCGTTGCCCGGGGAAACGCCGTCGGAAATCAGCATCAGCGAGGAGCGGATGTGATCAGCGACCATGCGCATGCGCACATCGTTGGCGTGGTTTGGGTCCGTGGGGTCCTCGGTGGAGCTGTAGGCCTTGCCCGCAAGCTCGGCTGCCTTATCCAGCACGGGACGGACCTGATCGGTCTCGTACATGTTCTCGACACCCTGCAGGATCATTGCCAGGCGCTCGAGTCCCAGACCTGTGTCGATGTTCTTCTTGGGCAGTTCACCCAGAATTTCGAAGCTGTCCTTGCCGGTACCTGCACCGCGCTGGTACTGCATGAACACGAGGTTCCAGATTTCGATGTATCGGGTGTCGTCGGCTTCGGGGCCGCCCTCGATCCCGTACTCCGGGCCGCGGTCGTAGAAGATTTCCGAGCAGGGGCCGGCCGGGCCTGGCTGGCCGGTGGACCAGTAGTTGTCCTCCATACCCATCTTCTGGATGCGCTCGACCGGAATGCCGATCTTGTCGCGCCAGATCTCCAGGGCCTCGTTGTCTTCGTGGTAGACAGTGATCCACAAACGCTCGGCGTCGAGGCCGTACCCGCCGGCTTCGAGAGAACTGGTCAGCAGCTCCCACGCGTAGGCGATGGCCTCTTCTTTGAAGTAGTCACCAAACGAGAAGTTGCCGCACATCTGGAAGAAGGTTCCGTGGCGCACCGTCTTGCCGACTTCTTCGATGTCGCCGGTGCGGATGCACTTCTGGACGGACGTGGCACGGCTGTAGGGCGGATCTTCACGTGCAGTGAGGTAAGGGATGAACGGCACCATCCCGGCAACGGTGAACAAAAGCGACGGGTCGGAGGAGACCAGTGAGGCGCTGGGTACAGCAGTGTGGCCCTTCGACTCAAAGTAGTCGACCCACCGGCGTGCAATTTCCTGCGATTTCATCGTTTTTCTTCGATCCCTTCGAGCTTATGGGCGCTGTGGTTCAGCTGTGGCAGCGGATTTTCGCGGGTCCGCCACGAATGGCGGGCGTACCGGTGCCACAAAACAAGTTTAGTGGTGGCTTGTGCCGGATGTTTCATCCAGGCCCAGTGCCTGGCGGAGTTCGGTTTCGCGTTCGTTCATGCCGGTGCGGAAAGCCTCGGCCACTTCGTGCAGCGAGTCGCTCAAGCGGGCCACGGTGCGGTTCATTCCATCGGCACTGGCCAGGTCCTTAGCTTCGGAGAGCTTACGGGCGGCCAAGACACCGACACCAATACCGATGCCGACCCAGAATAGTTTCTTCATCTACGGTTTCCTCGTTTCATGGATGGGTGGATCGAATGTCTGCCGGCTGCGTTCACGCTCCGTGGTCAGCGCCTGGGTCCCTCAAGGGCCAGCAGGCGTTGCGTGGAGTCTGTGGGTACGGCCGGGTAGCTGCCGCTAGCGCGAGCGTCGACCCTTGCCGGTCGGCTTGGTGGCCAATACCGAGCGGACGCCGGCGGAGAACGCGGCGACCTTGATCAGTGGGCGTCCAACGGTGGCTGCGGTCAACGACGAAAGCGCGCTGATGTTCGCCGTCGCGTCGGAGACGTTGGTGGTGATCCCATCCACCTTGAGCATCTGGTCGTTGGTGGTGGCCACGGTGTTGGTGACCTCGCTCAGCAGCGGTGTGGTGCCGTCGGAGACGTCCTTCACTGCGGCGCGCAGCTCATCAAACACCTTGCCAAGTTTCCAGATGGGGATGGCAAGCAGTGCCACCAGTACGGCGAAGACGCCCGCCGCGATAAGTCCGGCGATGTCCGACCCTGTCATGTGCTTTTCCTCTACCGTTGATGACGTGTGCTTTTCCACCTTACCGAACCGATGGCGGTAGCACAGAACCGAAATGTTCTGGATAACACGAAGCCCGTGGCACGGGTGCCACGGGCTTCGTGTTGCAAGCTGTATTCGTTGGGTGTGAACCCGACGGATTTAGCGTGCGTAGTACTCGACGACGAGGTTCTCTTCGCAGGTTACAGGAACCTCGGAGCGCTTCGGCTTGCGAACGAGCTTGGCCTGGAGGGCTTCAAGCTTGACGTCCAAGTAGGCCGGAACGGCGGGCAGAACATCGCGGTGGGCGCCTGCAGCAGCAATCTGGAACGGGCCCATCTTTTCGCTACGCTCGTGAACGTGGATCAGCTGACCCTCGGACACGCGGAACGAGGGACGGTCCACGCGGGCACCGTTGACCATGATGTGACGGTGCACAACCAGCTGGCGGGCCTGAGCGATGGTGCGGGCGAAGCCTGCACGCAGAACCAAGGCGTCCAGACGCATTTCCAGCAGGGTGACCAGGTTTTCACCGGTCTGGCCTGCGGTGCGCTTGGCTTCTTCGAAGGCACGGGTCATCTGTGCTTCGCGGATGCCGTACTGGGCGCGCAGACGCTGCTTTTCGCGCAGACGTACTGCGTAGTCGCTGTCCTGCTTCTTGCGGGCACGTCCGTGCTGGCCGGGGCCGTACGGACGACGCTCCATGTACTTTTCAGCTTTAGGAGTCAGAGCAAGGCCGAGGGCTCGCGAGAGGCGAACCTTGCGGCGGGCACGAGTGTTGTTAGCCACGAGTGTCCTTTTCTGTTGTGAGCGACTGTTATTGGATCTGGCCTCCATGGTGGAGAGTTGTGGGAAGTCGCATCCCTATTCACTGCAACTGCCCGTAACGCGCACGACACGAGACCGAAGTTCCGTGAGGTTTGCAGTTGGGCAGCTTGCCAGCCAAGGAACAATCCTACCACCGCGCACCAACTCAAAGTGCACGTGGAAAGCCATAGTCGCGTGTGAGTTGCGCCGGTGGACGGCGGCGAATCACCGGCGGCCGCGGTCCTTGGCTCGAATGATGCCGCGAACCCGTTCCACACGTTCGCCCAGGGTGCGCTCAGCCCCATTGGCCGTGGGCTTGTAGTAGTTCACGCCGAGTAAGTCATCTGGCGCGTATTGCTGGGTAGCGATCGAATGCGGGGAGTCGTGCGAATACTGGTAGCCCTTGCCATGGCCCAACTGTTGGGCACCGGGATAGTGGGAGTCGCGCAGGTGCATCGGAACTCCCCTGCCGCGACCGGCCCGGACATCGGCTACGGCCGCGTTGATGGCGTTATACGCGGCGTTGGATTTGGGGGCGGTAGCCAGGTGCACCACTGCGTGCCCCAAGATCAGGCGCGCCTCCGGCATGCCGATGAGCTGGACGGCTTGCGCCGCGGCTACGGCGGTCTGCAGTGCGGTGGGATCGGCCATCCCAATGTCCTCGGAAGCGCTGATCATGATGCGTCGGGCGATGAACCTCGGGTCTTCGCCGGCTTCGAGCATCTTGGCCAAATAGTGCAAGGCAGCGTCCACGTCGGATCCGCGGACCGATTTGATGAAGGCGCTGATGATGTCGTAGTGCTGGTCACCGGCTTTGTCATAACGCTGAACCGCCGCGTCCATGGCACGTTCGGTGTGTTCGATGGTGATGACGATTTGCCCGGTGGGGCTCAATCCCTCGGGTTGCGCAGGGATCGGGGGCTCCAGTGGATCCTCGACTTCATCGTCCTCTGCACTCTTGAGGGAGGAGACCGTGGCGGGTTCGTCGGACGGACTGTCAGCTTCAACATCCGACGCCAAGGTGACAGTCTCGGAAGATGTCGAGAGTCCCTCATCGGATCCATCGGCGGGGCGTTCGTTCGCGTCGGCGGCCGTCTGCATAGTGGCGCGTGCTTCCAGCAGTCCCCGAGATTCAGCGGCGCTCCAGGCAACGCCTGCCGCAGCTTCTAAGGCGGTGAGGGCGCGACGCGCGTCTCCGCCGGCCATGCGGATGAGGTGGTCAAATGCCGCCGGATCCAGGACCATTTCGTTGTTGAAACCACGTTCATCCTCCAGAGCGCGGGTGATCAACGCGCTGATGTCGCCGGACTCGAGCGGGCGCAGCGTGAGCAGTAGCGAACGAGACAGCAAGGGGGAATTGACCGAGAAAGACGGGTTTTCGGTGGTGGCGGCGACCAGCACTACCCAGCGGTTCTCCACCCCGGGCAGCAGGGCGTCCTGCTGGGCCTTGTTGAAGCGGTGAATCTCATCCAGAAAGAGCACAGTGGTGAAGCCGCGCAGGTCGCGGTCTTCAAGGGCCTGGTCCATGACCCGCCGAACGTCCTTCACCCCGGCGGTGATGGCGCTGAGTTCGACAAATCGGCGGCCCGGAGCACGGGCGATCACGTGCGCAATGGTGGTCTTGCCGGTGCCCGGAGGCCCCCAGAGGATGATGCTGGAAGGACCCGATGGTCCAGGGCCGTCAATTCCGGCAAGCTGGCGCAGCGGCGAACCGGCCTTAAGTAGATGCTGCTGGCCAACCAGCTCCTCCACCGTGCGCGGTCGCATGAGTACCGCCAGCGGCGCACGCGGCCGGACGTAGTCTTTTTCGTTTTCCTCGTCGTCACCCAAGGCACTGAGCAAATCGTTCACCCCACCAGCCTAGTTCAGACGAGCAGTCACAGAATCCGATGCTCTCATGGTGCCGGTGCCGGTGCCGGTCCCCTGCTTACACGCAGCGGCGCACGTCTGGGGTGACGATTCACCAACAACACTGAAAGGGGCGAAGGTCAATCATCTGCTGCGATCGGCCATTCCAGTGGAGGACCCGAACGTTGGCGCGTTGATGGGATCCTTCGGGGTTGTGGCCAGTGCGTCATCCGGTGTCGGTGCCGGGAGGCCCTTCGAAGAGTCGGGGCTGGTATCCGAGGGTGCGAAGCTCGGGATGCCATAAGAGGTTGCGTTGCGGTGGATTGCAGGGTTTTCCCGCCATTTCAACGACGTAGGGGATTCCCTTGAACGATTTGAGCGTGATCAACCCGGCATGCACTTGGGTGTGGTGGTATTCACACAAAAGTGCCGAGTTTGCCACGCTGGTGGCTCCACCTTTCTGCCAGGGAAGGACATGATGGCATTCACAGGTGGCTGCGGGATGTTTGCAGGCGGGAATGATGCACCCGCGGTCTCGGATGGCGATGGCTCTGCGCTGGGCCTTGGTGAAGCCACGGACTTCGCGGCCGAGGTCGAGCACTTGGCCCTCCTCCCCCATGACGGCCGGAAGGATATCGGCGTCGCACGCATATCTGCGCACGCTGGCTGCGGAGATGGGTTGGTTGTGGTCCGTGAGTCCCGCCTGCTCGCATAGGCCCAGCAAGCTTCGATAGTCGATCAGTAGACCGATCCGTGGCCGCAACCCGCCGGTTTCACTGACCTCGGTGGCGTTGAGCACTCCCGCCATGGCGGCAATCACCGCATCAAGTAGGAGTTGAGGACTGGTGCGTGCGGATTCATCTTCGATACCGTCTGGGCCGTAGCCTTCGGGCGGCAGACCGCACGCCAATTCGCTGAGCGGAACGGCATCTCCGGTGGTGCCTGCGGGTATGGCCCATTCCGGGGCGGGAACACCTGCCGGCGAAAACGTCGGGGTGCCCGAGGCGGAGGTCGGTGTGGGTGCGAACGATTCATCTTCGGTTTCGCGGGGCGGACTCGCTGCAGGAGTGGACGGCGGCGCCGCAGGTTCCCCGGGACGGGATGTGTTACTGATGGAGCGCGGCGGGGTCTTGGCCGACCTGGGGTTGGTCCAGGCCTCACCGAAGGAGAGGATCACCTCGGAATCCATGGGGTCGCAACGCAGGGTGTACTCGTCACTGCCGTCGCGGAACCCTCGGAAGAACATGCCGCGCCGAGCCCGAATCTCCTCATCGCTCAGCGGAGTGCCGTTCTCTGCCAGGAAGCCACCCCAATCACGTAATGCCGCATCGCACATTTTCGGTTCTGCTGTGCGTGCCTCTTGGGCCACGGATTCCTCGATGGCAGTATTGATCTCCCCTGCGTCGGGCCGGGTTTGAATGCGCGGTTGCATGGACTGCAGGCGCCCGGCGGCAGATGCGAGGTTTGCGACGTCGGCGCTGCCGTCGGCCGCGGCCCGGGCTAGGACGGGATAGCTGGGTTCGGCGATGGTGCCATGGGGATCAATCGGGGGAACCGGGGCAACTAGGAGTTTTCCGCCGGTGATGCGCCGTCGTGCGTCAGCGGCGGAAATGTGCAGGTGGGCCTGCATGTAGGCCTGGATGTTGCGGTGCGGTGCCATACCCTGGCGCAGCGCTTCGGCGGGGATCGCGGCGCTTCCCGCTGCCAGGTGTTCGGGTGCGGCGACGAGCTCATCGATCTGCTGGGCGGTGACCGGGTCCAACCTGTGCACCTCGACGGCGGCGGCTCGCCGGGTGATCACCAGCTGGGCGTAGGCGACGGTACGAAAAACCCGCTCGAGCAGGCCCATCACCGTGGCGGCGCTGGCCCCATCCAGGGACATCTGCGCCAGCGACCCGGTGGCAGCAGACAGGGCAAGCGATGTAGCAGCCAGCTCCTGGCCGAGTTCCGCGGTGTTTGCCGGCCCCGAGTGGGATGCCGATAAAAATGTGCCCATGCCTAAGAGCATGGACCCCGGGTGGTGGATCTGAACGGCTAAAGTACCGATTGTGTGGGGAAGTACAGCTGCGCGCACCATCCGTCATCCACCGGGTGGACTGGCGCGAGGACCTGTGCGTAGTAGGTAGAGTCGATACGTCCGACGCACGGACCGGAGGCCAGGAAGAGGTCCGCGGCCGCGGACAAGATTCGAAGGTGGATATATGAAGGCAGTAGTACAAGTCGTCTCGCGGGCCTCGGTTGAGGTCCAGGGTTCCGTGGTGGGGAAGATCGAGGGCCCCGGACTGGTGGTGTTACTCGGCGTGACCCACGGAGACACTCCGGCACTGGCCGCGAAGTTGGCGGCGAAGATCTGGCGGCTACGGATGCTGGCCGGTGAAAAGTCCTGCGAAGACCTCGCCGCTCCCCTGCTGGTCATCAGCCAATTCACGCTTTACGGAGATGTGCGCAAGGGACGCCGGCCGGGATGGACGAATGCCGCGCCCGGAGCGGTCAGCGAACCGCTCTACGAGGAGTTCATGGCGCAGCTGCGGGCCTTGGGTGCACACGTGGAATCGGGTGTCTTTGGTGCGCTGATGGATGTTTCGCTGGTGAATTCAGGACCCTATACGCTCATCGTTGATACCGACGATCTGCCCGGCTAAGCGGATTTTTCACCTACAGGGGCGCCGGTCCACACAGCTAAGGCGAGATCATTTCTCCTCTGCGTCGGCCAACAACCGTGCGGTACGACGTCGTTCGGCCTGTACTTCCTTGGCATCGGAGGAAATCCGGGAGGGTCGCCACGCCATGACGAGATAGGCCGCCAGGGCGAGGACCATCACCGACTGGATGATAAGCCACGCAGTGGTGGGCCCCTCGATGAGCTCGCTGATGATCGTGATGCCGAAGAAGACCACGATCAAGCTGAATCCTGCACGTCGCAGGATAATGCCGCGTTTCAGCGGTGTGCGCGTTGCCGCGGCGAGGTGGGCGGCGAATCGTTCAACGTTTCCGAAGTCGGCGGCCGCGGTGCCGTGTGCCCCGGGGTGTTGACGGTGTTCGCGAGATTCGGCCAGGGCCGCCACTGCCTGCTTCTTGGTGAAGAGATAGCGGCCGCGGAGCAGGTTCTCGGCGTGGTCAAAGTAGTGTTCGTCGTCCCACGCTGAGTCGTCGACCAGCGGTCGTGTCGCCGGTTCGGGCAGTTTGAACGCGAGGACGATCAGCACGATGCCGATCGGGGGCATGGCCCAGTTCGGCGGACCCGGAGCCTCGAACCCGCCCAACGCCGTCATCAGCGCAACGGTCCCAGCAAAACCGGCCAGGGTCCCCACCCAGATGGCCAGCGGAGCGCGCAATCGGCCTCGGGTGCGCAGTACCCAACCCCATGCGGCGAATCCGCACAGGCCGAACATCAGCGGGAAGAGCAGCATGACCGGGCCGGCGAATGTGCGTGCCATCCAACCGTCGGAGAATCCGATCCAGATCCCCAAGACCAGCAGCAGGCAGCCGAGGCTCGCGAGCATGACGGTGAAGGCCCCGGCGGCGCTGTGGAAGGGCAAGGAACCCTCCAGTATCTGGGCAGCTGGCCGGGACTGTTTGCCGCGCTTGCGTCCGAATGCCACGGGTTCTCCGAAGAGTTCGCTCGGTGTTTGTCCGCTGGCGGCAACGGATTCGCGGACCTCGTCCAGCACCGGGGCGAGTGCCTCGTTGGGGGCCCCGGCGAAGATCATGGCACCTGCAGCTAATTTGGCCCATTCGCGCTGTGGCTCGGGCCATTTCTCGGCTTCCGTGTCCAAGACGCTCTTCTTGCGGTCGTCGCGTTTCATGCTGTCCCTCCGGTGATCGTGGGGCGTTCGGCGGTGTGGGTGTGTGCGCTGCGTGTCATGGTCGCAGCACCGCGTTTTGGAAGAAGGACCAGAGTTCACGTTGGGCGGCCAGGTGCCCGCGGCCGATGCCGGTCAGCGTGTAGACCTTGCGCCCGGGGGCACCGTCGCCGTCTTCCCACGTGCTGTCCATGTATCCGGCTGCTTCTAGCTTGACCAGTGCCGGGTAGAGCGTGGCGCCCTTGATCGGCGAGAATCCGCGGGCCTCGAGGATCTGGCCGAGGGCGTAGCCGTGGTTGGGGCCGGCTTCCAGGGCGTCGAGCAGGCTCATGGGCAGCAGGGCGCGCTGCCAGGTCCCGGGGAACTCTTTGCCCCCGCCTAGCATGCTCGCTCCCCCGAGGACCGGCACCAAGGGCTGTTTCCGGCACGGCTGCTTTTGTCGTCGTGCCGGGCGTTTGAGGTCGTCATGTCGTGGCCTTTCCCTGGAGGGTGCGTATCGTGGGAACCGCACGCCGCGAAAATCCGGACTAAGTCAAAAACTGATCTAGATTTAAAACAATAGCAGTGTTGTGCACACTCTGGGTGGTTTCACGCGACGAAAAGAGAAGTTGCGCCCGGCAGTGACCCAAAATCCCGCATGCGCCCCGACCGGCAGAAGACCGCAAGCCGCGCACGCCAGCAGGCGCCGACACACTCGGCATCCACCCCCTCAGACCTGGCCGCTCCCCCGGGCAGATGATCCCCCGTCCGCCGCAGACTTGGACGGCACCTCCCCGGACATAGCTGTGGGGGCGTCCACCTCGAAAGGTGGACGCCCCCACAGCAGGCCCCTCAAAGGGGCAAAGAAGAGACTACTTGGCGTCGGCCGTAGCCGCCTCGTTGGACTCGGCTTTCTTGGGCTCCGGCTTCGAATCGACTCCGGCTTCCTTGCGCTGCTGCGACGTGATCGGAGCAGGGGCGGAAGTCAGCGGGTCGAATCCGCCGCCGGTCTTCGGGAAGGCGATGACGTCGCGGATCGAGTCCGAACCGGTGAGCAGCTGCAGCACACGGTCCCAACCCAGGGCGATTCCGCCGTGCGGCGGGGCGCCGTACTTGAAGCCCTCGAGCAAGAAGCCGAACTTCTCCTGCGCGGATTCCTCGTCGATACCCATCATCTTGAACACACGCTGCTGCAGCTCGGCCTGGTGGATACGGATCGAGCCGCCACCAATCTCGTTGCCGTTGCACACGATGTCGTAGGCGTAGGCCAACGCGTTTTCTGGATCCGTGTCGAAGGTATCCATGAATTCGGGCTTCGGGGAGGTGAATGCGTGGTGCACTGCGGTCCAGGCGCCGGTGCCCACAGCCACATCGCCCGAAGCAACCGCTGCCGCGGCGGGCTCAAACATCGGGGCGTCGACAACCCACACGAAGGCCCAGTCGCCTTCCTTGATCAGGCCGGTGCGGTGACCGATTTCCACGCGGGCTGCGCCCAACAGGGAGCGTGCCTCGTTTTTGGAACCCGCTGCGAAGAAGATGCAGTCTCCGGGCTTGGCGCCGGTGGCCTCGGCCAGGCCTGCACGCTCAACATCGTTCAGGTTCTTGGCCACCGGGCCGGCGAGCTCGCCGTCTTCCTTGTAGAGCACATAGGCCAGGCCCTTGGCGCCGCGCTGCTTGGCAAATTCCTGCCAGCCATCCAGGGTGCGGCGAGGCTGGGTGGCCCCGCCGGGCATGACCACGGCACCGACGTGCGGGGCCTTGAAGACGCCGAAGCCGGTGTCCTTGAAGAACTCCGTCATGTCGGTCAGTTCCAGGCCGAAGCGCAGGTCCGGCTTGTCCGAACCGTACTTGGCCATGGCCTCGTGGTAGGTGATGCGGGCGATCGGCGTCGGGATTTCAACGTCGATCAGCTTCCACAGTTCCTTCACCAACGATTCGCCGAGCGCGATGATGTCATCCTGCTCAACGAAGGAGGCCTCGATGTCCAGCTGGGTGAACTCCGGCTGGCGATCGGCACGGAAGTCTTCGTCACGGTAGCAACGGGCGATCTGGTAGTACTTCTCGAACCCGCCGACCTGCAACAGCTGCTTGAACAGCTGCGGGGACTGCGGCAGCGCGTACCAAGATCCGGGGGCCAGGCGGGCCGGGACCAGGAAATCGCGGGCACCTTCGGGGGTGGAGCGGGTCAGCGTCGGGGTTTCGATTTCTACAAAACCATCGTCGTGCAACAGGTTGCGGGCGATCCTGTTGGCCTCTGAACGCAAACGGATGTTGCGGTTCGGGGTGGGGCGACGCAAATCCAGGTAGCGGTGGCGCAGGCGAGCTTCCTCGCCGACCTCCACGTGCTCGTCGATCTGGAAGGGCAGCGGTGCCGAGGTGTTCAAAACGACGACCGTTTCGGCGATGACCTCGATCTGACCGGTGGCCAGCGCCGGGTTCTCGTTGCCCTCGGGGCGTCGTTCGACGGTGCCGGTGATCTGCAGGACGAATTCGTTGCGCAGCGGGTGGAAGACTTCCTCCTCGCGCACCACGACCTGGGCGAAGCCCGAGGCGTCACGCAAGTCCAGGAAGGCGACCCCACCATGGTCGCGGCGGCGTGCCACCCAACCGGTGAGGGTGACGGTTTCTCCGATGTGCTCGGCGTTCAAGGTGCCGAGCTGATGAGTGCGTAGCACTGCATTCCTTTCCAGAAGGTGGGTGCATTCCGCCCTGCACCGGCGTTCCCGCGCCCACGCCGGTGGCGCGTGCAAAGGGTGCTGGTGTGGTGCGGAAAACGAGAATCTATGTGCGAGTTTACCGGCAGCGGCGCACCGGGCGCACCGGAACCGCCCCGGCTGTGCGCTGACTCACGTTTAGAGCGTGCTGCGAGGTGCGGTTCCGGGGCTTCGAAACGGTTCTTTAACCGGCGGCAGTGACCTGGTTGGTCAAATCCGCGGCGGCGGGAAGCCAGATGGCCGGATCCGCGCTGGCCTGTTCGCCACTGCGGATGTCCTTAACCTCGTGGGTCCCGTCCTCGGCGGTGAACCAGACAAAGGGGATGCCGCGCTTGTCGGCGTACTTGATCTGCTTGCCAAACTTTTCCGCCTTGGCCGCCACCTCGCAGGCGATACCGCGCGAGCGCAGCGCGGCGGCAACATCCTGCGCCTCGTGCCAGGACTCGTCATTGGCCAGGGTGACCAGCACCGCGGAGGGCACCGAGCGAGCGGCCGTGGCAGTTTCTTCGCCGAGCATGCGCGAGACCAGGCGGGTGACACCGATGGACAGTCCGACGCCCGGGTAATTCTTCTTGCCCGTGGAGGCCAGTGATTCGTAGCGTCCACCGGAGCAGATCGAACCGAGGGATTCGTGACCCACCAGCACGGTTTCGTAGACCGTCCCGGTGTAGTAGTCCAGGCCGCGGGCGATGGACATATCGGCCACGACCTTGCCCGGGGCGCGGCGCACCGCGGCCTCGATGACCTGGGCCAGTTCGTCCAGACCCTCCTCAAGCAGCGGGTGGGTGATGCCCAGCGCGCGGACCTGCTGAACGAAGGAAGTGTCCTCGGTGCAGATCTGTGCCAGGGCCAGGGCTGCGGCCACCTGTTCGTCGGTGGCGCCAAGTTCGGTCTTGAGCAGTTCGGCGACCTTGTCGGCACCGATCTTTTCCAGCTTGTCGATGCAGCGCAGCACCCCGGCGGTGTCTTGAAGACCCAGACCCAGGTAGAAGCCCTCGGCGAGCTTGCGGTTGTTCACGCGCAGCCGGAAGTCTCCGATGGGCAGGGCCGAAAGCGCCTCGGCGATCACCAGGGCGAGCTCCACGTCGTAACGGAAGGGCAGGGTGCCATCTCCGACCACGTCGATGTCGGCCTGGGTGAATTCGCGGAAACGTCCGTCCTGCGGGCGCTCACCGCGCCAGACCTTCTGCATCTGGTAGCGACGGAACGGGAAGGCCAGGTGTCCGGCGTTTTCCACCACGTAGCGGGCGAAGGGAACGGTGAGGTCGAAGTGCAGTGCCAGCGCATTGGGATCCGACTTGGTCGTTTCCTCGGCGGCCAGACGGGACAGGCCATAGACCTCTTTGTCGATCTCGCCCTTGCGCAACAGTTGGCCGACGGTTTCCACGGCGCGGGTCTCGATATTCGCGAACCCATGCAACTCGAAGATCCGGCGCAGCGTGTCCAGTACGTGCTGCTCCACCGCACGCTCCTGCGGGAGCCATTCGGGGAAACCGGATAGTGAGGCCTTGCGTGCCATGAAGTCTGTACTCCTAGTAAAAGGGGGAAAGCGTTAGGTGGTTGCCACATGCCGTGACTGCCGCAGGTCAGGACCCTTCTCGGCCCGCGCCGAGGGCGCGTCAAAATGGCAGGTGGCTGAACAAGTCTACTGGGGTGGCACTGCGCCGAGGGCGAAACGACGCGATTACGTCGGCCCAACGGGGTTGCAAAGTTCCAATGCCCGGGTCCCGGCAGGTAAAGTGGCGGAGACAGTTGAGTCCCGGGCGCCAATTCCCGGGGCCGAACCTTAGCGAAAGAGTTTCAGCGGTGACCACCAGTCAGCAATCCGACGACAATCTCCAGCCAGCAGCATCGGCCGAGGAGCAGCAACCAGTAGGCACCGATGCGCCCTCCCAGACGGCCGAAGCCGCGCCGGTGACCGAGGCCGAGCAGGCCCCGGTAGCGGAAGCAGCCGCCGAAGAGACCCCTGCCCAGGAAGCCCCGGTAGCTGAAGCAGCCTCCGAAGCAGCTCCTGCTCCGGAAGCCCCGGCCGAAGAGGCCCCCTGCCCAGGAAGCCCCGGCCGAAGAGTCTGCCACCGCACCGGCCGAAGCGGCTACACCCGCAGCCGTGCCAACCCCGGCCCCGGCTCCTACTCCGTCTGCAGTGCCGACCCCTGCTGCAGTCGTTCCTGTTCCCGGCGCACCGCGCCCGGCCGGAAAGCACGCTGCCAAGGTCACGGCCCCGGTTGCCGCTCCCCCGACCTTCACCTCTGATCTCGCCGAAGCAGCAAAAATCAGCCGCGTGTCAGAGGACGGCCATGTCTTTGTCATCATCGACGGCACCGAGCATCCCGTGGGCCAGTACCCGGATGCCAGCACCGAAGAGGCGCTGGCCTACTTCGTGCGCAAGCACGACGAGGTGGTGTCCTCGCTGATGCTCCTGGAGCAGCGCGTCGCCGCCAAGGCCCCGAGCTCGGACATGAACAAGACCCTTGACCACCTGGCCGCCACGGTTGCCGAACGTGCCATGGTCGGGGACATCGCCGCCTTGGAAACACGCATCGAGGCCGCACGCACCTTGGTCAACGAGCTGGCCGCCGTCGAACGCAAGGCCAATGAGGAACTGCGCGTCTCCGAGCTGGCGGTCCGCGAAGCCATCGTGGCCGAGGCCGAGGCCCTGGCAGCCCTTGATCCGACCACCGTGCAGTGGAAACAGGGCAGTAACCGGATGAACGACCTCTTCGACGCCTGGAAAAAGGCACAGAAGTCGGGCGTGCGTTTGGGCCGCAACACCGAAGACACGCTCTGGAAGCGTTTCCGCGGGGCACGGACCACCTTTGACCGCCACCGCCGTGCGTACTTCTCCCAGCTGGACGCCACCAACGCCGAGGCCAAGGCCGCCAAGGAAGCGTTGATCGTCCGCGCCCAGGAGCTCTCAAACTCCACCGACTGGGGTGCAACCGCCGGTGAGTACCGCCGCCTGATGGATGAGTGGAAGGCTTCCAAGCGCGCCTCGCGCAAGGACGACGACGCCCTGTGGGCACGCTTCCGCGCCGCCCAGGACGTATTCTTCGAGGCCCGCGCAGCAACCAACGCGGCCATCGACGAGGAATTCGGTGCGAACCTGATCGTCAAGGAGGCCCTGCTCGTTGAAGCCAAGGCCCTGTTGCCGATCAAGGATTTGGCCGCCACCAAGAAGCTGCTCGATTCGATCCGCGACCGCTGGGAAGCAGCGGGCAAGGTCCCGCGCGCCGACATGCAGCGCGTCGAGTCCTCGCTGCGCCAGGTCGAAGATGCTGTGCGCTCCGCCGAAGACGACCAGTGGCGTCGTTCCAACCCGGAGACCAAAGCCCGTTCCAACTCGATGCTGACCCAGCTCGAAGACGCCATCGCCGGCCTCGAGGCAGACCTCGCCAAGGCACAGGCCAAGGGCGTCGAGTCGAAGATCAAGGATGCCCAGGAAGCCCTGGACGCCCGTCGCCTCTGGCTCGAGACCCTGCAGAAGTCCTCCGCCGACTTCCAGTAGCAGCCGCTGCTAGACGCCGGGCGGGATGCGCATCTATTTGAGGTGCATCCCGCCCGGCGTTTTTTATGCCCACTGAGGTTATCCACAATCTGGGTATCCCCCCTGTCGCGGGGCCCTCGATGCTGTGAGAGTGGATGGATGGAGAACACCCAGCACTCCGAGAACCTGAGCGACGCGAAACCGGCGGCACTGATTGTCTTGCAGGTCGGCGACCCCTTCACGCGCAATGAGCTGGCGGCCATGCGGCTGCGCGGCTCGGTACGCGAGGTGCTGCCCGGCGCCTATGTCCCCGCGGGGCAGCCAGATGCACCCTGGATCCGCGCGCATGTGGCAGCGGCGGTGGCAGGCGAGCAGTATGTGCCAGGCCGGGCCCTGTGCAAAGGCACCGCGGCCTGGATCTACGGGTGCGCCCCGATGCCGACGAAACTGGACATCGTGCTGCCTCGCTACCACCGGCCCTGTGCCCCGCGTGCCGGGATGGTGCTACGGCTCAGTGAGGGTGTCATCGACGACGAGCAGATCTGTACCGTCGGCGGAATCGCTGTCACTGCCCCGCTGCGCACCGCCATGGACATCGCCTTCAACCTCGAGATCATCGACTCGATGCCGGTGCTTGCAGCCATCAATGCCACGGGGAGGCTGCGCTGCAACTATACCCAGATGTTCGAATCGATCACCGGCCAGGTACGTCGGCCCGGACGTCGCCGGGCCTTGATGGCCCTGAGTCGCTTGATGGAAACACGGCTGCCCGCAGCGGCCTGAACCAGGCCTGCCACGGGCAGCTACATACGCTCCACTACCGGCCTCAACTACGCCGGGAGCCCCCGGAGGTCCGGTACACGTCGTAGACCCCGTCGATCCGGCGGACAGCGTTCAGCACGTGGTTCAAATACTTCGGGTCCCCCATCTCGAAGGCGAAGCGGGAGAAGGCGACCCGGTCCCTGGAGGTGGAGACGCTGGCGGCCAGAATGTTCACGTGGTTCTCCGAAAGCACCCGGGTCACATCCGAGAGCAGGGACTTGCGATCCAGCGCCTCGACCAGGATCTCCACCAGGAAGACACTGGACTTGGTCGGTGCCCACTGCACCTCCACCAGCCGGTCGGGCTGGTTTTCGAGTTCCTTGAGGTTCACGCAGTCGGTGCGGTGCACCGAGACCCCCGAGCCCCGGGTGACAAACCCGCAGATCGGATCCGGCGGCACCGGGGTGCAGCAGCGGGCCAGCTTGGCCAGCACCTCCCCCGCGCCCGGGACGATGACCCCGGCGTCGGACTCGGTGGCCTTGGCCGCGGTGGCGAAGATCGGAGTCTCCTCCAACACCTCGGCGACCGAACCGTTTTCCCCGCCGACCAGGGCGGTGAGGTGCTCGATGACGTTTTGCGCGCTGGTGTGTCCGTCGCCGACCGCCGCGTAGAGCGCGGAGATGTCGTGGTGGCGCAGTTCCTGGGCGACGGCCGAGAGCACATCGTGGGTCATCAGCTTCTGCAACGGCAAGTTGTTCTTGCGCAGCGCCTTGGTCAGCTGCTCCTTGCCCTTTTCGATCGCCTCTTCGCGGCGTTCCTTGGTGAACCACTGGCGGATCTTGTTCCGCGCTCGGGCGGACTTCACAAAGCCCTGCCAGTCCTGCGAGGGTCCGGCGTTCTCGGCCTTGGAGGTGAAGACCTCCACCATGTCCCCGTGGTGCAGCTCGGAGTTCAGCGGGACCAATTTGCCGTTGACCCGCGCCCCGATGGTGCGGTGTCCGACGTCGGTGTGCACCGAATAGGCGAAGTCCACCGGGGTGGCGCCCACCGGCAGCGAGATGATCTGCCCCTTGGGGGTGAAGACGAAGACCTCTGCGGTGTTGATCTCGTAGCGCAGCGAGTCCAGGAATTCGTTGGAGTCGCTGGTCTCTTTCTGCCAGTCCATGAGGCTGCGCAGCCAGTCCATGTCCTGTTCTTCGACGCTCCGGTTCCCGGATCCGGCGCCGTGCTTGTACTTGAAGTGCGCCGCCACCCCGTATTCTGCGCGCTGATGCATGTCGTTGGTGCGGATCTGGATCTCCACCGGCTTGCCGGCGGGCCCGATCACGGTGGTGTGCAGCGACTGGTACAAGTTGAACTTGGGCAGCGCAATGTAGTCCTTGAATCGACCCGGCAGCGGGGTCCAGCGCGCATGCATCAGCCCCAGCACCGCGTAACAGTCCTTGACGGTGTCCACCAGCACGCGCACGCCCATCAGGTCGTGGATGTCGTCGAAGTCCTTGCCGCGCACGATCATCTTTTGGTAGATCGAGTAGTAGTGCTTGGGGCGGCCGCTGATGGTGGCCTTGAGCCGCGCAGCGGTGATGTCCTCGGCGATGGCCCCGCGCACCGTGGTCAGGTACTTTTCGCGTTCCGGGGTCCGTTCCCCGACCATCCGCACGATTTCCTCGTACACCTTGGGGTGCAGGGCGGCGAAGGAAAGGTCCTCGAGTTCCCACTTGACGGTGTTCATGCCCAGCCGGTGGGCCAGCGGAGCGAAGATCTCCAGGGTTTCGCGGGCCTTCTTGGCACTGGATTCCGGGGAGACATAGCGCCAGGTGCGGGCGTTGTGCAGGCGGTCGGCGAGCTTGATCAGCAGCACCCTGATGTCCTTGGACATCGCGATGACCATCTTGCGCACCGTTTCGGCCTGCGCCGCATCCCCGAATTGGACCTTGTCCAACTTGGTGACCCCGTCGACGAGCTTGGCGATCTCCTCGCCAAACTCGCGGGTCAACTGCTCCAGAGAGTATTCGGTGTCCTCGACGGTGTCGTGCAGCAGCGCTGCGGCCAGGATGGACCCGGTCATACCCATCTCGGCCAGGATGGTGGCCACTGCCACCGGGTGGGTGATGTACGGATCCCCGCTCTTGCGCTTCTGGCCCTCGTGGTGGTGCTCGGCCACGGTGTAGGCGCGCGAGAGCAAATCGAGGTCGGCCCGCGGGTTCTGCGCACGTACCGTGCGCAGCAACGGCTCAAGGGTCGGCGGGGTGGCGGTGGAACCGCGCCCGGTCAGCCTGACCAGCCGGGAAATCGTTGAACGTCGGGGTGCGGGATTCGGGGACCCTGGCATCATGACACCATGGTTCTCGGCCATCGGGGTGCCTCCTTTTCGATCGGGGTCCGTCGCCTTGGCGCTGGCACGGCAAAAATCGTCGCTGGTGGATTCGCTCCAACCCCCAGTGCCTCACGGGCCTTGCGGGCCGAAGACCGATTCCAACTTCCTTCTTGCTAGGTTATAGCACTTCGGGGCCCATGACGGACGGCGGGGGCCCGGAGCAGTGCTCCAGACCCCCGCCGTCGAGTCAACCGGGAAACCCGGCGAGAGCTCGGTGACTACGCGTGAGCCAACCGGTGCTCATCGATCTTCTTGTTGTGACGCATGATTTCCGGCTCCCCGTCGCGCAGCCACGAGTACAGCGGAGCCTGCACAAACAGCGTCGACAGCGCCGAGACGATGATGCCGATGAACAGCGCCAGCGACAGGTCCTTCAGCGTACCGGCTCCCAGCAGGTAGGAACCGATGAACAGGATCGAGGCCACCGGCAGCACGGCAACCACCGAGGTGTTGATCGAACGCACCAGGGTCTGGTTGACGCCCAGGTTCACCAGTTCCTCGAAGTTGCGTTTAACCTGCCCCTCGTACCCGGCGGTGTTCTCGCGGACCTTGTCGAAGACCACCACCGTGTCATATAGCGAGTAGCTCAGGATCGTGAGGAAACCGATGATCGCCGAAGGGGTGACTTCGAAGCCGGAGAGCGCATAGATCCCGGCGGTGATCACCACCACCTGCAGCAGGCCGATGATCGCGGCGAGGGACATCTTCCAGGTGCGGAAGTACACGGCCATCAGCAGCGCCACCAACAGCACGAACACCACCAGGCCGATCAACGCCTGCTTGGAGATGTCAGCACCCCAGGTTGGGCCGACGAACGTCGAGGTCACTTCGGACTTGGTGACACCGTAAGCCCCGGACAGGGCTTCGGCGACCTCAAGGGTCTGGTCGTCGGTGAGCTTATCGGTCTGCACACGCATGGTGTTCGGCGCAATGTTGGTCACCCGGGGTTGGTGGTCCGGAGCGATGGCCAGCACCGCTTCTTCCCCGATGGGCACCTCGGTGTGCTCGACCTGCGAAATGGTGAATTCGGAGCCACCACGGAACTCGATGCCCAGGGTGAAGCCGCCCTTGACGACCGGAACCAGGATGGCCAGCAGCACCAGGACCGCCGAGATGGACAGCCAGAGTTTGCGCTTGCCCGTGAACGGGTAGGACCGTTTGCCGGTGTAGAGCTCATTGCCCCATGTTGCGAGATTACCCATTTGTTGAATCCTTATCGGCGCTATCGTCCTGTGTGGTGGGCGCCGAAACACTGGTCGCGGCCTTGCGGCGTTCGGCGATGGTCTGCCGGCGAGTGGCCTCGGAAGCTGCCTTGGCGTTCTTCTTGCCGCGGGCGCCTTCTGCCTCGGGGCTGAAGCTGCGGACCTTGCCCGCACCGCGGTACAGCGGAACAACGCCGAGCAGCGAGGGATCCAGGCCCGAGAAGCGGTGTCCTTCACCGAAGAACTTGGTCTTGCCCAGCAGCTGCAGGATCGGGTGGGTGAGCAGGAAGACCACGATGATGTCAACCACGGCGGTCAGGCCCAGGGTGAAGGCGAAGCCGCGCACGTTGCCCACGGCAACGATGTAGAGCACCACAGCGGCCAGGATGTTCACGGCCTTGGAGGCCAGGATGGTGCGCTTGGCGCGCTTCCAACCGATCTCCACGGCGGAGGGCAGGGGGCGCCCATCACGTAGTTCGTCACGGATGCGTTCGAAGTAGACGATGAAGGAGTCGGCGATCAGGCCGATGGCGACAATCAGGCCCGCAACACCTGCCAGCGACAATCTGTAGTTCATTGACCAGCCCAACAGCACCAGCGCCAGGTAGGTCAGTACGCCCGAGACCAGCAGTGACACGATGGTCACCACGCCCAGCAGGCGGTACTGGAAGATGGAATAGATGGCAACCAGGATCAGGCCGATAATGCCGGCGATGAGACCGCTGCGCAGCTGGTCGGAGCCCAGGGTTGCGGAGATCTGCTGTTCGGACTGGATCTCGAAGCTGATCGGCAGCGCACCGAACTTCAGCTGGTCGGCCAGGGCCTTCGAGCTTTCTTCGGTGAAGTTGCCGGTAATCTGTGCTTTTCCATCGGGGATCACCGCGTTGGACCGCGGTGCGGAGATGACGGTTCCATCGAGCACGATCGCGAACTGGTTCTGCGCGCCTTCCAGCGCGGTGAGGCGCTGGGTGACTTCGGCGAACTTCTTGGTGCCGTCGGCGTTGAATTCCAGGTTCACTGCCCACTGGCCGGTGACTGCACCCTGCTGGCCGCGGGCCATGGAAAAGGATGAATCGGAAATGTCGGCGCCCGGGACCTCGACCGGACCCAGGATGTATTTCTGGCCCACATCCGGGTCGCAGGAGATCATCGGCTCGTCGGCCTCATGTTCTTCGTCCGAGCGCTGGCCGAGTTCGGTCGGGCAGTCAAACTTCTCGAACTTCTGGTACAGCGCCGCGTCGACCCAGTTCACATCCGAGCCGTTTTCCGGCTTGGCGGTCGGCTTAGGCAGATCGGCCTTGGCCAGCCGCTGGTCCTCGGGAACCGCAGTGAAGGAACCTGCGAGGATCACCGCACGGAACTCCATATTGGCCGAGGCCTGGATCAGTTCACGGGTACGGGTATCGGGAATGCCGGGCATCGAGACCACGACGTTGCGCCCGGATTGGGTGGTGATCTCCGCTTCGGAGACGCCCGTACCATCCACACGCTGGCGGATGATTTCCACCGCCTGGTCCAGTTGTTCCTGCGTGGCGGCGTCACCGCCTGCCACTCGTGGCGCGAGAATCATTTGCGTGCCACCCTCAAGGTCGAGGGCAAGCTTGGGGGCGAGTGCTGCCTTCCCGCTGAGCACGCCGGTAATCAAGATGGCTGCCGAGATAAGGAAGATAACGCCGAGCCAGAGCAGGGATTTTCGCGCCTGCTTGATCGGACCAGTAGATGACATCGTGAGGCTTTCTGATTGTTCGGCGCCCCTGCGGCGGGGGTCGAAGATTCCGCGGAAAACCCGGAGTTAGGCTCCCCTTTTCGACGCACCCGCAAGGGTGTGGGTCAGGGGTTCCGCTCCGGGCCGCATGGTGAAGGTCGTTCGAAGGACGGATCGCTCACCCGAGTCCCTACGGGGACACGGTAATCCGCCCGACGTTCACTCCTGGGTTGAGCTGCCCGAGGGCACCGAAAGGATCAGGCCTTGGGGCCGTTGCCCTCGTTGTTCAGGCGGCGCAGGGTCTCTTCGGGGGTTTCGTTCTCGGAGCCGGCGGCCTCATCGGCGCTTGCGGCCGAGGTCAGCGACGACGCGTCGTCGGGGATTTCCACCGACGGGGCTTCCTCGGCGGCGACTACCTTGGCGACGACCTGCGAGTGGACCGTGACGAAGCTGCCCGGGGCAACCTCCAGGACGATCTTGTTTTCATCGGTGTCGATGCTGTGGACGGTGCCAAAGAGACCGAACTGGGTCATTACTTCGGCGCCGACGGCAAGGTTGGAGCGCAGCTGCTCCTGTGCCTTGGCGGCCTTCTTGCGGCCACGCATCATCATGAAGATCAGCAGGCCGAAGGCGGCAAGCATGATCAGCATCGTCGGGTCGAAAGCGGCTTTTCCGCCTTCAGCGGCTTGGGCCAAAACGTTTTCGGTCACGTGGGGATACCTGTTCCTAAGTCATTGTCAGCGGCGCACGGATAGTACTCGGGTGCACCGGTGGGCCATCCCATACTATAGGGAGTTTCGGCACAATCCCCGACCTTCGGGCCGATGTGGCCTGCCAATGTCCTAGGAATCCGGCGCGGTGCGCCGAATCGTTGTTCGCTGCGGGCGCTAATCGTCGCTTTCGCTGTCGAGCTCGATGCCGCCCTGCCCGGCGAAGATCGCGTCGGCCGGCATGCTCAAGCCCAAGTGGGCCCAGGCCGCGGCGGTGGCAATGCGGCCGCGCGGGGTGCGACCCAGCAGGCCCTCGCGAACCAAGAACGGCTCGGCGACGGTTTCCACGGTCTCGGTTTCCTCACCCACGGCGATGGCTAGGGTGGAGAGGCCCACCGGTCCCCCACCGAACTTGCTGCACAAGGCGAAGAGCACAGCACGGTCCAGGCGGTCCAGACCCCGCTCATCGACCTCATACATATCAAGGGCGGCACAGGCGGCTCGTTCGTCGATGGTTTCCTGCCGGTTCACCAGCGCCCAGTCGCGCACGCGACGCAGCAGCCGGTTGGCGATACGTGGGGTGCCTCGCGAGCGGGAAGCGATCTGGGAAAAGGCGGCGGAGTTGACCGAGAGCGAGAGCATCATCGCCGAACGGCGCAAGACCAGTTCGAGTTCCGCCACCGAGTAGAACTCCAGGTGCCCGGTGAACCCGAACCTGTCGCGCAACGGTCCGGGCAGCAGGCCGGCGCGGGTGGTGGCCCCGACCAAGGTAAAGGGCGGGATCTCCAGCGGGATGGCGGTGGCTCCCGCACCCTTGCCCACGATGATGTCGACCCGGAAGTCTTCCATGGCCATGTACAGCATTTCTTCGGCCGGGCGGCTCATCCGGTGGATCTCATCCAGGAAGAGCACTTCACCTTCGGAAAGTGAGGAGAGGATCGCGGCCAGATCCCCGGCGTGTTGGATGGCCGGTCCGGAGCTGATGCGCAGCGGCGCATTCATTTCCGCGGCAATGATCATCGACAGCGTGGTCTTGCCCAGGCCCGGCGGACCCGAGAGCAGCACGTGGTCCGCGGTGCGTTCACGGATCTTGGAGGCTTCCAGAACCAAGGAGAGCTGTTGGCGTACGCGCGCTTGCCCCACGAAGTCGTCAAGGTTTTTCGGTCGCAGCGCCGCTTCGAGGACCCGCTCCTCGGGCTCGGAGCCGGAGTCGGTCAGTGCACCTGTTTCGGACATCTGCTACTCCTAGTTTCCCGGCCGGTTGCCGCGTCCCAGGGAGCGCAGCACCGCCCGCAGGATCTCCGGGACGCTGCCGGTGGCAACGATCTCCGGTTCGTTTTTGGCCAGGGCATCCAGTGCCTTGGTGGCATCGCGCTCGATCCAGCCCAGCCCGGTGAGGGCCTCGAGGACCTGCGGCTCCCAGGCCGGAGCGCTCGCGGTGGCGCCGGAGCCCACCGGAGCCCCGGTGGGGGCGAGCTTTCCGCTGAGCTCCAGCACAATGCGCTGGGCGCCCTTGGGTCCGATGCCCGAAACTTTGGTGAAGGCCTTGGTGTCCTTTGTGGTGGCGGCGATGCGCACTTCTTCCGGGGTGTGAACCGAGAGGATGGCCAGGCCGGTGCGCGGGCCGATACCCGAAACCCCGGTGAGGATCTCGAAGACCTCACGTTCCTCCCCGGAGGCGAAGCCAAAGAGCGTCATGGCATCCTCGCGGACCACCATGGAGGTATGGACGAGGGCTTCGCGGCCCACCTGCAAGGTGGCCAGTGTCTGCGGAGTTGCCTGGATCAGCATGCCGAAGCCGCCGACCTCGATGATGGCGGAATTCAGGTTGACCTGTTGGGGTGTTCCGCGCAGCGTGGCGATCATCTGGGGGTTTCCTCCGGGGTGACGGGCCGCGCACAAGGTTCTTCGAACACGCAAGCCATACGAATATATCTACGAACAGCTTACAGCTTCCACGGCCACCTTCCGCAGATGGGACCGCGGCGGCCCGGCCCGCGCAGCTACCGCGCTTTGACCGAGCGCGCCTTGGCCTCGGCGGCAATCCAGGCCCGCTGGGCCGGGGTCAATCCCGAGGATCCGCCGGCCGGGCGCGGTGCCGAGGCCGAGGCCGCAGCACCCGCGGCACCGAAAGCCGCCCCACGCCACCCGTGGGTGATCGCCAGGGCAGCGGCGTCGGCCGCATCGGCAGGTTGCGGCGGGGCATCCAACCTCAGGATCTTGGCAACCATCTTGCCCACCGACTGTTTGTCGGCGCGGCCCGATCCGGTCACCGCCGCCTTGACCTCGGTCGGGGTATGCAGCGCGACAGGAATATTGCGTCGGGCAGCCGAAACAATCACCACGCCGGAGGCCTGGGCTGTGCCCATCACGGTGCTGACGTTCAATTGGCTGAACACCCGTTCCAGTGCCACGACATCGGGTTTGTACTCATCGAGCCACGCATCGATGCCATCGGCGATGGCCAGCAGTCGCTGATCCAACGGGGTTCCTGCCGGGGTGCCCACCACCGTGACATCGATAAGCGTGGCGCGGCGGTTGGGTTCGACGTCGACCACGGCCAGGCCGCAACGGGTCAGTCCGGGGTCGACGCCGACCACTCGCAGGGACATATAGGGACTAGTCCTCTTCGAGTTCTGCCATGACCTCGGCGGTGATGTCCGCGTTGGAGTAGACGTTCTGCACGTCATCAAGCTCTTCAAGGGCGTCGGCAAGCTTCAGGAACTTGCGCGCCGAGTCCGCGTCGAGCTGGACCTGCATCGAGGGGACGAATTCAACTTCGTCGGTTTCGTATTCGATGCCTGCTTCTTCGAGAGCCGTGACTACCGCACGCAGGTCTGCGGGATCGGAAAGGATCTCGAAGTGCTCCCCTGATTCCTTGACTTCGTCTGCCCCGGCATCAAGCACGGCCATGAGCAGGTCATCTTCGGTCAGGTCATTCTTCGGCAGACCGACGACCCCCTGGCGGGAGAAGAGGTAGGCCACCGACCCGGGGTCAGCGACGGTGCCGCCATTGCGGGTGATCCCCAGGCGGACCTCGGAGGCCGCACGGTTCTTGTTGTCGGTCAGGCACTCAATGAGCAGCGCCGAACCCTGCGGGCCGCGGGCCTCGTAGATGATCTCGGTGTAGTCGATGACCTCGCCGGTCAGACCAGCGCCACGCTTCACGGCACGGTCGATGTTGTCGTTGGGAACCGAGGTTTTCTTGGCCTTGGCGACGGCGACTTCCAGACCCGGGTTTCCGGCCATATCTGCACCGCCGGCGCGCGCTGCTACCTCGATGTTCTTGATCAGCTTGGCGAACGCCTTGGCGCGCCTGCTGTCGAGGATTGCCTTCTTGTGTTTGGTGGTTGCCCATTTGGAGTGGCCGGCCATGCTTACGCGTCTCCTCTGATCATGTGAATAAAAAGTTCGTGGATCCGGCGCTCCCCCGCCACCTCAGGGTGGAAGGAAGTCGCCAACAATTTTCCAGAACGTACTGCAACAATTCTAGCCGTCCTTGTCCCGTCCACGCCTTTTGGCGTGTTCTCGGCGGGTATTGATGCCAATACCTCCACGGTATCGCCGACGCTTTGAACCCAGGGAGCGCGGATGAATGCAGCACGTACCGGGGGTTGTGCACCGCCCGGAGTGCTCCCTGCAAGCCCATCGAGCCCCTTGATCTCAAGGTCAACTTCGAAGGAGTCGACTTGCCGGCCGAAGGCGTTGCGTTTGACCACCATGTCGATTCCCCCGAAACTTTGCTGGGGTTCACCCCGCAGGTTCATCGTAGGATCGGCAATCGTGTCGGCCAACAAGATCATGCCGGCGCACGATCCGTAGACAGGGAAACCGTCGGCGATCTTGGCTTTGAGCACCGCGGCCAGACCGTACAGGCGCGAGAGCTTGTCGATCACCGTTGATTCACCGCCGGGCAGCACCAACCCATCGAGACCCGACAACTCATCCGGGGACTTCACCGGCAATGCCGCCACGCCAAGCGATTCCAAGGCCTCGAGGTGTTCGCGCACATCACCTTGCAGGCCAAGGACTCCAATTCTTAGCACCAGGGGCCAATCGCTTTCTCGTAGTGCGCGGGTGGGGTAGGTGCCGCGCACCGCGATGAAGTACGTGGACAGCTCAGAATAAACCCGTCGACCCCCGGCTCGATATTTTTATGACGACACGACGGGCCGCGCCGAGTCCTATTGGTCGTCCAGTGTCCACATTTTTGCCCCGCTGTCCTTGGCATTCATGGCGTTCACTGTCCCGGTGGTGCGTTTGAGGGACGCGGCGTCCTGGCCCATGGTCGTGCAGGGGTCACCTGCGGCGGGCAGTGCGCACCAACGCAAGGGTGACGGTTTCATGATGTGTGGCGCCCAAACCAGTTCTCCCGGCGCCCAGGAATCGCCGGTGCGCACGAACTGCATCTTCACCGTCAGCCCTTCTTTGTTCAGCACCGTCTTGGTGGCGTGTTTGGCCACGGAATTTCCCAGCCCGTAGACGATCCAGGTGCCGTTGCGCTTTTCGATGGGCAGCACCGAGTGGGTGTGGTGCGAGTAGATGAAATCGAATTCGCCGCTGTCCGCCAATGCCCGGTACAAAACCAGCTGCGAATCGGTCGGCGTATTGGTGTATTCGGCTCCGTCGTGGATCGCTGCCATGACGATGTCGGCGCCTGCGGCACGGGCTTCCTGGGCCCGATCGATCATCGAGTCCTTGTCGATGTCATCTACACGCCACGGAGCGTCTTCCTTGACCCCGTTTAGTGAGTAGGTGCCGGCGATTACGGAGATCTTTGCGTTACCGACCTCGGTGAGCAACGGTTTCTTGGCTTCGGCCTTGCTGCGGTATGAACCGGTGGATATCAGTCCGGCGGCATCGAGCGCATCCAAGGTGCGCTTGATTCCCGGGACCCCGGCATCCATCGAGTGGTTGCTCGCGGTGGTGCAACCGTCATAGCCGACTTCTTTCAACGCCGGGATGATTTGTGGCGGGACGATGAACATCGGGTAGCCACTGAAAGGTCCCTTAGCTGCGGCGACGGGGGTCTCAAGGTTGCATAGGGCCAGGTCGCTTTGTGCCAGGTACGGGGCGATTCCGGCCAGGATCGGTTCGAAATCGAGCTTCCCGTCGCCGTCCTTTTCAGCTTGTTCCCACAGCGCTGGGTGCAACAGGATGTCTCCGGCCACGGCAACCTCAAGGCATTCATCCCCCGGGCAGGACGTGTCTTGAGGTGTAGCCGCAGCGGAGTTGCTGCTTGCAGGAGCCGGTGGCTGGCCGGTTTGGCTGGGGGCCGCTGTGCCTGCCGAGGAGGCGGAAGACGGCGCCGTCGATGTCTGCGGTGTCGATGCCTGTGGTGTCGGCGGTGTTGGTGCGCAAGCGGCAAGGGAACAGCCCATCAGGAGGGCTGCAGCGAGGGCTGCGCCCCTGGACGCCGGAATCTTGCCGGCAAAGCGATCAAACATAGCTAAGAGCCTAACCTTGCTGCGTGAACTGCGGCGCGGGAAACTCGCTGGGACCCGGGCATATGACAGGGTTAAGACCATGCATAATCCGTTGCTTCAGCTAAGCACCTTGCCTTTCGAGTTCCCCGATTATTCGGCCCTGAACGCATCATATTATCTGGATGCCGTCAGGCAAGGCGTCGATGAACATCTCGTCGAGTTGAAGGCCATCGCACAAGATGTACGGCCCGCCGACTTCACCAACACCTTCGAAGCCTTGGAGCGCAGCGGCCAGTTGCTGCGTCGGGCAGTGATGGCGTATTGGACGGTGTTCTCCGCCCACGGCACCGAGGACCTGCGCGAGATCGATCCGGAGATCCAGTCGATGGTCTCCGGCCACCAGGACGCCATCCACTTGGACGGGGACCTGTATGCGCGTTTGGCCTCCGTCGATGCCGCGCAGCTCGCCGGCGAGGAGGCCCGTCTGGTCTCCGAGACACTGCGCACCTTCCGTGCTGCCGGTGCCGAGCTTGAGCCTGAGGCCAAGGACAAGTTGCGTGCGCTGAACAGCGAAATCACCGACCTTTCCAGCGAGTATTCACGCAAGCTGCTGGGTTCCATGAACGAGTCGGCAGTCCTTTTCACCGATGCTGCCGAACTCGCGGGCCTGGGCGAGGGCCAAGTGGCAGCTGCCGCCGACGCAGCACGCGCCGCCGGGCACTCGGACGGATACCTTTTGACACTGGTGCTTCCCACCGGGCAGCCGTTGCTGGAGCGTCTCGAGCTTTCCGAGTCCCGCCGCCGGCTCTTCGAGGCCTCGGTGAATCGTGGCCAGGTCGGTGAAAACAAGAACCTGGAGTTGGGCGCCCAGATGGCCGCTCTGCGTGCCACGCGAGCCGCTTTGCTCGGCTTTGCCACGCACGCCGATGTGGTGCTGCAGGAAGCCACTGCCCCGGATCTTGCCGCGGTGCAGGCTCGTTTGGCCGAATTGATTCCCGCTGCCGTCGCCAACGCGCGCGCCGAGGCCGTGGAGCTGGAAAAGATTTCCGGTTCCCCGATCCAGCCGTGGGATTGGGCCTACTATTCCGCTGCCGTGGCCCGTGAGCGTTACACCCTCGATCGCGGGTCGTTGCGTGAATACTTCGAATTGGATGCGGTGCTTGAGCACGGTGTGTTCTCCGCCGCCGGCCGTCTGTATGGCATCTCGTTCACCGAGCGATTCGATTTCCCGAAGTACCACCCCGATGTGCGCACCTGGGAGGTCTTCAACGAGGACGGGTCAACGCTGGGATTGTTTCTCGGTGACTTCTTTGCCCGGCCCACCAAGGCTGGCGGTGCTTGGATGAATTCGATTCGGGAATCTTCCTCGCTGTTGGAAGAACGCCCCGTGGTCACCAATACCCTCAATATCCCCAAGCCCGCTGCCGGCGAGCCCGCCTTGGTGAGCTTGGACGAGGTCAACACGCTCTTCCACGAATTCGGGCACGCCTTGCACGGTTTGTTCTCCGCTGGCATCTACCCCTCGCTCTCCGGGACCAGCGTTCCGCGCGACTTCGTAGAATATCCTTCGCAGGTCAACGAGATGTGGGCGTTGCACCCCGAGGTCCTGCCGGGGTACGCCCGGCACACCCGCACCGGGGAACAAATGCCGGCAAGCATCGTTGAGACCTTGGAGGCGGCCGCTCTCTGGGGCGAGGGTTTCTCCACGACCGAATACCTCACCGCCGCCGTCTTGGATCTGGCCTGGCATTCGCTCGGTGACGGGGAAACTATCGATGACCCACTGGCCTTTGAGCAGCGGGTGCTCACCGAGGCCGGGCTGATCCCCGAGATGGTCCCCTCGCGCTACCGCACCGGATATTTCAAGCACATCTTCGACGGCGGGTATTCTGCGGGGTATTACTCCTACATCTGGTCCGAGGTTTTGGATGCCGACACCGTTGAGTGGTTCACCGAGAACGGTGGGCTGACGCGGGAGAATGGGGAGAGGTTCCGTACCGAACTGCTCTCGCGTGGCAACACCCGCGATCCATTGCAGTCCTACGAGATCTTCCGCGGTGCTCCTGCCCGCATCGAACCACTGCTCAAGCGTCGCGGCTTAGAAAGAGGCAAGACGGCGTGACAACCATTAGTTTCGCCCAAGAGGCATTGACCCACTGGCACCAGGCCGTGGCCATGTCCACGGGCGGGAAGCTTTTCACCACCCATGGTTGTTCATGGGCCTGGCAGCCGGCGCGTGCCCGGTTGGTATTGCTTTTCCCGGCCCACGCGCAGGAAGCCGGGTTGCGTCCTGGCCTTGCCGAGGGCACCCGTTTGGGTGCCCGCCGGGTGGAAGCCTGGGTTAATTCCGGCGCCCCCTCTGGTCCGTTGGAATCGGCCGGGTTCTCGGATACCTCGCAGATTTCCTGGCATGCCGGGGAATTGCGGCCCCGAGCCGAGGCATGGGAAGGCAGAGTCCGTCTGGGCACCGAGATCCCCGAGGCCAAGGGTGCCGATGCGCGCGAGCTGCAAGTCGCCAACTTGTGGCGGGATCCGGTGGCAGCCGGGCTCAGTGCAGGGCACCCGGCATTGCGCCGTATCGAACAGGCCACCGCACGCACCATGGAGGGCGATCTGGTGGGCCGGGCCTTCGCCCAACAGGCCTTCGGTGGACAGCTGGCCATACACGGCTTGGCCGTCTCACCCTCGCTGCGCCGCCACGGCGTTGGCTCGGCGCTGCTTAACGGCTTGGCCCGCGGCATGGTTAATCCCCTCGGCCTGGACGAGGATACGGAGATCGAGCTCATTGCCGCCGCAACTCCTGGCTCGGCACCATTCTTCGAGGCCAATGGCATGCGGCTGTTGGGCCGCGGCCGCCACCTGTTGCTGCGTTAGTACTCGCGCGGCCCGAAGACCCTGTGCATCGTCGAGGTTGGGACCAAGTTCGCGAATCCTGCGGCGCCGAGAGCTTGGCGACCGAATATTCGATGCGCTGATCAGCCACGCCCGGGGCCATACCCCGGCAGCCAACGACCAACGGACCGAGCGATTCCCAGATCCGCGCTCGCCCGTTTGATGAAGGGGAATGCAGGATCCGGTGCACCCGGTCCGTCGTTTTGCCAAGCTACTGCCCGGAACCTACCAGCCGCGCTCGGAGAGGCGGTGCGGTGCCGGGATGTCTGCGACGTTGATGCCGACCATGGCTTCGCCCAGTCCGCGGGAGATCTTGGCCAGCTGGTCGGGATCGTTGTAGAAGGTGGTCGCCTTGACTACTGCTGCGGCGCGCTGCGCGGGGTTGCCGGACTTGAAGATGCCCGAGCCCACGAATACACCGTCGGCGCCAAGCTGCATCATCATCGCGGCGTCGGCCGGGGTGGCGATGCCTCCGGCGGTGAAGAGCACGACCGGGAGCTTTCCGGTGCTGGCGACCTCCTTGACCAGCTGGTACGGGGCTTGCAGTTCCTTGGCCGCCACGTAGAGCTCGTCTTCGGGAAGGGCGGCAAGCTTGGCGATCTCGGAACGGATCTTGCGCATGTGGCCGGTGGCGTTGGAAACATCGCCCGTTCCTGCTTCACCCTTGGAGCGGATCATGGCCGCACCTTCGTTGATGCGTCGCAGTGCTTCGCCGAGGTTGGTGGCGCCGCAGACAAAGGGGACCTTGAAGTTCCACTTGTCGATGTGGTGCTCGTAGTCCGCCGGGGACAGGACCTCGGACTCGTCGACGTAGTCGACACCGAGGGACTGGAGGATCTGGGCTTCGACGAAGTGGCCGATGCGTGCCTTGGCCATCACCGGAATCGACACCGAGGCGATGATGCTGTCGATCATGTCCGGGTCGCTGGCGCGCGAAACCCCGCCCTGGGCACGGATGTCGGCAGGGACCCGCTCGAGTGCCATGACGGCGACAGCACCTGCATCCTCGGCGATCTTGGCTTGTTCGGCGGTCACGACATCCATGATGACGCCGCCCTTGAGCATGTCGGCCATGCCCCGCTTGACACGGTCGCTACCTGTGGTGGCAGCAGGGTTACGGACGCCTTCGTTTTCAGACACCTGGTGTTTCCTCTCAATAAGCTCAGCAGTACGCGAATCATCGTAGGTCCGCCGCGTCACAAAGCCCTTGGGTGTGTCGTCACAAACCAAAACTGGGTGCACTATCACCTACATCCTAGTCCTAATTACCCGCAATATAGGGGTTTAAGACCGAACACTTGACTGGTTTCGGCGATGACCCCGGTGGCGAAAAGCGCTGCGGGACCCTGCCGACCGGCAAGGGGCTCCTCGACGCTTCACCCGGTTCCATGTGCGGGCTCGCGACGCTGGGCGGCGTTCGCCCCTAACATGCGCAAGTCTCGCTATGGTGTGGGGAACCGACACCACACCTGGGAGAAGTCATGTTCGAGGATCTTGCACACAGCGCCCTGGCAGTGTTCCTTTTTGCCCTGGCGGGCTTCTGCCTGACCTGGATATTTTCGCCGCTGACCACCGTCTGGGAAATGGCACGGTTGCGGATCACGCCGCGCAGTATCGACGACCGGCTTGCAGGCCAATCACTCATTGGCCCGGTCATCGTCTTTGGCACCGTCGGGCTGGTCGTCTCCGGCATCGTGGGGTGGTCGGTCGGCACCTTGATGGAGGAATTCGATCCGGTCGATTTCACCTCCAGCGCCCGGCACATCAACGTCGCCCTTCTCTCGCTGGCCGTCTTTGTGGTCGCCGCCTACCTGGCCAACGCCTATGCGCGGTTTGGCGCCGGGCGGCCGAGCAACCTCGGGGAACGCCTCTACGAGCTCCAGCACCAGGAACGCGGCTTCTATGCCGCCGACCACATGGACGAAAAGCATTGGCTGATGCTGCGCTCCAGCATGACCGACGCGTTCACGGCGATGCGCCGATCCGATGCGGACCTGCTCACCGGCGCGCTGGGAACCGCGCCCGGTGCCGAGCCGTGGCAGCAGGTGAGGCAGGAAACCGTGCTCGCCTGGCGCTCCTCACATCCTGACACCCGCAATCCCGCCGCCGAGCGCGCACTTGCCCGCCGGCTCTGGCGGCTGCACCCCACACACTGGATCCGCATCGGGCTGCTGTGCGTCTTGGCCGCGGGCATGCTGCTGTTGGCCATCGATTCGCGTGACGCGGCCGCGATCGCCGCGGCGCTGGCCGCCATCGGGCTTGCGTTGCTGGTGGTGCCACCGTTGGTGCTGCGGGCCGCGCGTTCGGAAAACCGCCGGCGCACCGCCACCTTGCTGCGGGACCTGCTGTGGACCCAACGGGCAACGACCCTGATCGACCGGCAGCTGGCGGCGCTGCGCACACCGGATCCGGCAAGCAGCAACGGAACACCCAGCTGGTCCCAATTACTCGCTATGGTCAACCGCAAGATGCAGGGGCAGCTGTCCGCCGCGTCTCCCGAGGAACCCATGTTCGATAGGGAATCCTGAACGCCCTGGCACCCCAGAGACGACGGTGGCCCCCGGGAAGCAAACACCCCGGGGGCCACAGCGGGCAACAACGCTGCCTAGTTAGTCGATTTCACTCCAGCCAACCCGCAACTCCGTGTGGATGTCACCCAGGGTCGCCGGGATCGCCTTGGTCTCGGCAATGATCGGGAAGAAGTTCCCGTCCCCCGCCCAACGCGGGACCACATGCTGGTGCAGGTGCGCGGCAATGCCCGCTCCCCCGGTGACGCCCTGATTCATGCCCAGGTTGAAACCGGTGGGACGCGAGACATGACGCAGCACGCGCATGGATTTTTGCGCCAGCGCCGCCATTTCCGCGGTCTCCTCCACCGTGATGTCGGTGTAGTCCGGGACATGCCGGTAGGGACAGATCAGCAGGTGTCCGGGGTTGTACGGGAAGAGGTTCAAGATCACGTAGGCACTCTTGCCGCGGTGGATGATCAGTGACTCCTCATCGCCACGCGTCGGACCGGCGCAGAAAGGACAGCTCTCCTCGTCCTTGACCTGCCCCTGGCCTGCCTTGATGTACGCCATCCGGTAGGGGGTCCACAGTCGTTGGAACGAATCGGGCACGCCTGCTACCGCGAAGTCGTCGGTGATCGCGGCGTCAGCCGCCTGCTGCGAAACCCCGCCCGCACCCGTGTTGGTGGACTCCCCCATGGCTCTAGGCTTCCCGGTTCTTGATGGCTGCGACAATGCGGGCCACCGCATCGTCCACGGCCACACCATTGTCGGTGCTGCCGTCGCGGAAGCGGAAGGAGACCGCCCCTGCCTCGGCGTCCTCGCCGCCGGCGATGAGCACGAACGGGACCTTTTCCTTCGACGCGGTGCGGATCTTCTTCGGGAACCGGTCCGAGGAGATATCCGCCTCGGCGCGGATGCCGGCGGCCTTGAGCTTGTCGATCACGTCGAACATGTACTCGTTGAAGGCCTCGGCCACCGGGATGCCCACGACCTGGACCGGGGAGAGCCACGCCGGGAAGGCGCCGGCGTAGTGCTCGGTGAGCACGCCCATGAAGCGCTCCACGGAACCGAACAGGGCGCGGTGGATCATCACCGGGCGCTGGCGGGTGCCGTCGGCGGCCTGGTACTCGAGCTCGAAGCGCTCGGGCAGGTTGAAGTCCAGCTGGATGGTGGACATCTGCCAGGTGCGGCCCAGCGCGTCCTTGGCCTGCACGGAGATCTTCGGTCCGTAGAAGGCCGCTCCGCCCGGGTCAGGGACCAGTTCCAGGCCCGAGGCCTCGGCGACCTCGGCGAGGGTGCGGGTGGCTTCCTCCCAGATGGCGTCATCGCCAACGAACTTCTCCGGGTTCTTGGTGGAGAGCTCCAGGTAGAAGTCATCCAGCCCGTAGTCCTTGAGCAGACCCAGCACGAAGTTCAGCGTTTCGGTGAGCTCGTCCTTCATCTGCTCCTTGGTGCAGTAGATGTGGGCGTCGTCCTGTGTCATGCCGCGCACGCGGGTCAGGCCGTGGACTACACCGGACTTCTCGTAACGGTAGACCGAGCCGAATTCGAACAAGCGCAGCGGCAGCTCGCGGTAGGAGCGTCCGCGGGAGCGGAAGATCAGGTTGTGCATCGGGCAGTTCATCGGCTTGAGGTAGTAGTCCTGGCCGGGCTTGCGCACGGTGCCGTCCTCATTGAGCTCCGCATCGACATGCATCGGCGGGAACATGCCGTCCTTGTACCAGTCAAGGTGCCCGGAGACCTCGTAGAGGTGGCCCTTGGTGATGTGCGGGGTGTAGACGAACTCGTAGCCGGCCTCTACGTGGCGCGCACGGGAGTAATCTTCCATTTCCTTGCGGATGATGCCGCCGCGCGGGTGGAACACCGGCAAGCCGCTTCCGAGCTCGTCGGGGAAGGAGAAGAGGTCAAGTTCGACACCGAGCTTGCGGTGGTCGCGGCGCTCGGCCTCGGCGATGCGCTCCTGGTAGGCCTTCAGATCGGCCTTGGTCGGCCAGGCGGTGCCGTAGATGCGCTGCAGCTGCTGGTTCTCCTGGTTGCCCAGCCAGTAGGCGGCAGAGGTACGGGTCAGCGCGAAGGCGTTGGAGATCAGCTTGGTGTTGGGCAGGTGCGGGCCGCGGCACAAATCGCACCATACGATGTCGCCGGTCTTGCGGTCGACGTTGTCATAGATGGTGATCTCGCCCGCACCGACCTCGACGTTAACGCCTTCGCCGGCGGAATCGGCCTCGTTGGCCTTATTCAGCAGCTCAAGCTTGTACGGCTCGTTGGCCATGGCCACCTTGGCCTCGTCCTCGGTGACAACCCGGCGGGCGAACTTCTGGTTCTGGTTCACGATCTTGAGCATCATCTTCTCAAGGGTCTTCAGATCCTCGGGAGTGAACGGCTCGGCGACATCGAAGTCGAAGTAGAAACCATCGGTGATGTACGGGCCGATGCCCAGCTTGGCATCCGGGCGCAGCTGCTGCACGGCCTGGGCCATCACGTGCGCGGTGGAGTGTCGCAGGACCTCGAGTCCTGCCGGGGAATCAATGGTCACTCGCTCGACGGTGGTTCCGGCCTCCAGCGGGCGGGCCAAATCGCGCAGTACGCCATCGACGTGCATGACGACGACCTCGCGGTCGTCAAAGTACAGCTCGGCCCCGGTAGTGCCGGCATTCACCTCGCGTTGTTCGCCATCGACGGTCAGTGTGATTTGCTCAAGCACTACGGCTCCTCGTTTCGTGGTTCGGCTTCAGGGCTTGTGGCGTACGGTGGCCACAGCCAGCCAACACCCAGCTTAACCGACTCCCACCGGTGCCAACCAATCGGAAAGCGCGCATGTCATCGTGACATCATCGTTTCAACCGTCCGACGGCTCCAAACCGCGCGACCGCGCACGGCCCTAGGCCCGGGGTTTCGAGGGTCCGGCAGGTCCGGGCTACGCGTGCTCCAGGTATTTGAGCACGGCCAGCACCCGTCGGTGGTCGCCTCCGGATGGTTCCAGGCCCAGCTTGGAGAAGATCGCGGTGATGTTCTTCTCCACCGCCCCCGCCGAGAGGAAGAGCTCCGCACAGATCCCCGCGTTGGTGCGACCCTGCGCCATGAGTTCGATCACCGACTGTTCCCGCGGGGTCAGCCGCTGAAGCCCCGCGGGCCGGTTCGAGACGCTCATGAGTTGGCGCACGACTTCCGGGTCAAGCACGGTTTCCCCGGCGGCAATCCGCACCAGCGCCTGGATGAACGTGGCAACATCAGCCACCCGGTCCTTGAGCAAATATCCGGTGCCCGAGGGCGTCCCGCCAAAGAGTGCTGAAGCATAGCGCGTCTCCACATATTGCGAGAGCACCAGCACCCCGACGTCGGGGTGGGTTCTGCGCAGCACCAGGGCCGCCTGAATACCTTCGTTGGTGTGGGTCGGCGGCATCCGGTTATCCATGATCACCACGTCGGGGGCCTGCATCTCCACGGAGGCGAGCAGGTCATCGGCGTTGTCCACGGCGGTGAGCACCTGGTGCCCGCGGCCGGTCAGCAATTCGGTGAGCCCGGCGCGCAGCAGGGCCGAATCCTCGGCAATGGAAATCCTCATGCCCAAGTTTCCCCCGGATCGTTCCCGTTCACGAAAGCGGCAGGCTGAGAGTGATCTCGGTGGGGCCACCGCGCGGCGAGGAAATGTCCAAGGTCCCGTCGACGTTTGCTGCACGCGCCTTGAGCCCCGTGATGCCGCTTCCGGCTGTGGGGTCCACTCCTCCGATGCCATCGTCAAGCACGCTGAGCACCAGGAGTTTTCCGTGGTTGGCCGTAGCGACCTTCAAAGTGATGCGCGTTCCTGAGGAATGCTTGGCCGCGTTGTTCAGCAGTTCCGCGGCACAGAAGTAGGCGATGGCCTCGATCGCCGGGCCCGGACGGGAAGCCAACGAATAGGTTAGGGACACGGGCATCGGCGCCGCTGCAACCAGCGATTCCAGCGCCGTATCCAGTCCATCGTTGATGACCGCGGGCCGGATGCCGCTGGCCAAGGACCGCAGGTCGCTCAACGCATCGGATGCGGTTCCCTGCGCGCTGGTCAACAGCGACTTGATGTTTTCCTCGATGTCTTTATCGGCCAACCGGTCCCTGGCATCACCCAGTTTCATGGCGATGGCCACGAGCTGGGCCTGGGTCCCGTCGTGCAGGTCCCGTTCGATCTGCGCCAGCCGGGCGTCGGCGTCCTGCACCGTGTGTTTGCGTCGTTCTTCAACACTTTTCACTCGTAGTTGCGCCTCGGTGGGTCCCAGCAACCCGGCGGCCAGCATGCCCTGCAGGCGCGCCAGTCCGTTGTTGATCGCGGGCCACAACAGGAAAGTGAATAGCAGCCCGACGGCCACGTACACCAGGTTCCAGGTCGGCCCCTCGGCGTAGATGTTGGACCCGATACTGGTCCCCCGGTGCCAGCTGCCGTCCGTTGCTTGCTGCAGGGGAAGCCACTGAACCCAGTACCAGTAGGTCAGGCAGCCCAGGCCCGTGACAAGAAAGGTGATGCTGAGCAGGGAGGCAACCAGGGTTGTCGCGAAGCTGACCAGCATGTGCGCAAGGGCGCGCCAACCACTTGCGTCGCCCAGCCCGGAGCGAATGAAGCCCATGAATCCTGGACGCCTCACGAGCCGCGGTGGGGCCTCGACGTGCTGCTCCAACAGCGACCCGGCGAGGGCTCGCTGCAGCCGGCCCCAGGATCGTGCACCCATGACCATAGCCGCGGCAACGCTCAGTCCGACGATGGTCACCAGGAGCGATGCCCCCAAGGAAATCGTCAGGATGGCATAGGTGAAGCCGAAGGGAACCAGCAACAGCATGGCCCAGTGGTAGGCAAAGGCTCGCCACGTGGTTCTCTTGAAAAATGCCGGCACGAATTTCTGATCCCTCTGATATATGGAGCTAGGTGGTGCGGTTACTGAGAATGTTGGCATCATGGTGCCAACGGCGCTTTTATCCGGGCGTGAGGCCATCGTAGTCGTGTTCACGCTCTCTAGCATTCTACGGAAAATCAGGTGGCGACATGGGGCAGCCCGCCCTTTTACCCGGGGGATTTCCCCCGTTTTTCACTACGGGCCACACCGGGAGCACGACTTCGCCTGACTCAGGGTCATGGAAAAGTACCGCTCTGAACCGTCGGCTACACGGGCGCCATCCAAGGTTAGGGCCTTAACCTTGGTTAGCGACGCCCTTATCCAAGGGTAGGACCCTACCCTTGGGCAACGAATCTCAAGAGCACGTCGCAACCACGATCAGGCGCGGGGCACCTGACTCCTACGGATGCGACAGAAGTCCTGGCCCAGCGCATTGGCGAACATCGCGAGGACCTGTTGACGCCGAATATGCGGGCCCATCTGTCCAAACGCGGACTGATGGGTTCTGGGGGCCGGCTGTCAACCCCTAGCAACTTCTCAGCAAGCCGGGCTAGCATCTAGTCATGGAACCCAGGGTGAATCTCAGCAAGTCCGATCCTGCTGCGTATGCGGCGCTGTTGGCCATGAACAAGGCTGCCAGCGATTCTGCCGATGCCGCAGGAATTGATCCCAAGCTTCGCGAGCTGCTCAAGGTGCGTGCCTCGCAAATCAATGGTTGCACCTATTGCCTGCGCATGCATACACGTGATGCCCTCGAACTCGGGGAAAGTACCGATCGACTGGCCGTGGTCTCCGCGTGGGCCGACTCCGAGTACTTCACGGCGGTGGAACGCGCGGCCTTGGCATTGTGCGAATCCATCACCATGGTCTCGGTGGACCACGTCCCGCATGGGGTTTACACCATGGCCAGGGCGGTGCTTTCCGACGACCAGATCTCGGCCGTCGCCTGGCTGAGCGCGGCGATCAACATGTTCAACCGGGTCGCGATCGCTTCCCGCTACCCGGTCAAGCCCTAGCTCCTGCCCTGCGCCTGCAGGTAGGACATGACCACCAGGACCCTGCGGTGGTCCTGCGGGTCCAATGGCAGCTCGAGCTTGGCCAGGATGTTGCCCACATGCCTCTCCACGGTGCATCCGGTCAGCCACAGTCGTTGGGCAATTCCTAGGTTGGCGCGGCCCTCGGCCATCAGCGCCAGCACCTCGCGTTCGCGCAGCGTCAGCGCCTCGATACGGCGGTTGGTGCATGGGGAGCACCGCTGGGTTATGGCCGTTTCCGACCCAGCACAGGGCAGCCCGCTGCGCGGAAAAAAGCCACAACGTATCCGCCGACGCGGCCCTATCCCTGCATCTCGTGCCGGCGGAAGCGCAGTTCCCGCTGGGCTCCGCGCAACGGGGAACCCGCGAAGGGCAGTGCGGTCAGGTCCACCGAGGCCGCGGCCTTGAGTGCGAGCCGGTTTGCCGAAGCCGCTGCCCTGGCCGGCAATCCGAGGGAGTCGGCGAATTGCGCCCAATGCCGGGCCTTGAGGTTCTTGAGTTTCCCGGAGACCGGAAGGGCCAGGGTCTCATCCCCGTAGAGCAGCGTGCAGGGCAGGTCATAGAGGGGCGAGATCTCGAAGCCGCCGTCCTCCCGCGCCAGGACCGAGAGGTTCTTGGCATGCAGGTCCCCGTTGCCGGTCAGCCACGCAAAGGCGTACTGCAGGTAGAGGTTGCGGCTGGCCACCACCGGGGCAACGCACAAACGGGCCAGGGCCAAGGCAACGTCCTCGGCTGCCACGGCGTACTTCGCGGCCGGGGGCAGGCCCATGACCTGCGTTCCGTCCTCGAGGGCCATCCGGTGCCAGTGGCCATCGGTTCCCTTCCGGCGGTCGAACCGCTCGACCAGCAGGCCGGTCAGGCCGTTCTTGTCATGGATGAGCCGGTTGCGCGCCACCGGGAGATTCAGGTTCCTCGCCCCGACCAGGTGTGCGGCCTCGTTGGCCACCAGATGGGGGTTCTGCGCGGGATCCAGCTTGAGCAGATAGCGTTGGCCCCGCGTTGCCAACGGAGTGGTGAGCATCGAAGCGCTCGCCTTGTCTTGCACACCTGGAAGTGCGTGCAGGTCCACAGAGTTCGCCAGCACGGCGAAGTCCAGGTCCTCCGGATTCGAGGTGTCGGCCAGCGCCTCGGGTTCGGCGGGAACATCTCCCGCGGGAACGACCTGCACGTCGCCCGGGACATCGGCCCCCACAGCGAGCAGCAAGGTCAATTCGTCGTCGAAGCTGGTCTTAGTTGCATTCTTCAGCACCGTCAGGCGGTGCCCCTCGGGAAGTAACCCCGCAAAGAACGCGGGAAGAGCACCGTTGGACGTCTCGACCGCGGCGGTGTCCGGCGGCAGGGAGAAGGCCACCGGCGCATGGCCTTCTGCAAGGTAGTTGGCCAGATAGCCGAAGCGGATGCCCCCGGCAGCCGTCCGGGACAGCTCCCCCGCGTGGACGCCGTTCTTGTAGACGTCGGCACGCTCGATGAACCTGAGCCGTTGGAGGTCCGGGGTCATCGACCGACGCCAAGCTTGAGCCCCAGGACATTGAGGACCGAGGCCACCGCGCGCAGGGACGGATTACCTGTGGCGGTTTCCAGTGCGCGCACGGTTCGCTCGGAGACCTCGGCCAGGTCGGCCAGCTCCCCTTGGGTCAACCCGGCGTCTTTGCGGGCCCGGCGAATCTCCAGCCCCAACACCGATACGGTTTCCATACCACTCCCTCTACCGGCAAAATATTGCCGTTCTCGATGCTCCCCCTTCCCATGATCCATGAAAAACCCGCTTTCGGCAAGATCTTGCCGAAAGCGGGCTCTCGGTTTGGTTGCATCCAACACAAGAGGGTCAACCGGCAACTTACTGCCGATTCGGCAGCTATCCGTTCGGGCACTGCGGCAGGTACTGCACCGCCCACTTATTCCCGTCAGGATCGGCGAAGTACACGAAGTGCCCCCAGTCCAGGATCATCACGTCGCTGACCTCCACCCCCTTGGCCTTCAGCTCATCGTGCGCCACCTGGATGTCACTGACCACCATCTGAAGCATGGGAGCCGAACCGGGAGCCGCGTCGGTCAGCCCCTCACCAATGGTGATGGAGCAGGCGGAACCCGGCGGGGTCAGCTGGACGAAGCGGATCGACTCGGTAGGCCGTTCGTCGTGATCGGCGTTGAAGCCAACCTTGTTGACATAAAAATCCTTGGCACGGTCCACATCGGACACGGGGACAAACACCAGTTCTAGTTTCCAGTCCATGGCGCCCACGCTACTGCCGCGGCAGTAGCGGCGTAAAGGGTTACTGGAGCTATGCCGACCCGGTGGTGCAGCTCCAGTAAGGGGTCTGAACTGCAGCGGAACAGTGGTTGGCGCTAAGTAATCTGTTGGGGTGACATGGTTCAAGTGTTGCTGATGGGCAGGTGGCGGTAAATGGATGCCCGGGATACGCCGAGTGCTTTGGCGATCTGGGTGGGACTTTCCCCGTTGGCATTCCTGGCTCGGGCGGCGGCGAGGGTATCGGCATTCATGACGGTGGGGCGGCCGCCGGTGCGGCCCTGGGCTCGGGCTGCGGCGAGGCCGGCCATGGTGCGTTCACGGATCATGTCGCGCTCGAGTTCGGCGAACGCGGCCATCATGACGAAGAAGAATTTCCCTTCTCCTGTTGGGCTGTAGGTTCCCGTGAGGGTTCCGGTGAGAATGCGCAGGCCGACTCCTTGGTCGTGGAGGCCGTCGGCGATGGTAAGTACTTCCTTCACCGACCGGCCGAGGCGATCCAATTTCCATACGCACAAGGTGTCCGTCGGACGGAGATGGCCGAGCGCTTCAACGAGCCCCGGGCGGGCGGTGGCGCGGCTGGAAATTTTGTCTTCGAAGATCCGCCCGCAGCCGGCGGTTTCGAGGGCATCGCGCTGGAGCTGGGAGTCTTGTCCGTTGGTGGATACGCGGGCGTAACCGATGAGATTGAATTGCTGGGTTGCCATGGACCAACTGTCTCACAACCGTCTCACAACATTACTGTCACCGAGTATGTTATGAGACGGGTTATGGACGATTTTTGATCGGCGCGTCGCTGGACCCCGGAATCGTCTCAGAACCGGTCGTTTTCGGACGCCGTGCAGGCTTAGCGTCGGATATTCGGCGAATTACCAGTAAGCCGCCCCCATAGCCACTACAGGTCCCGGGGCATCATCGTGAGTATGTTCTTCCAGTCCTAGAACCAGGGCGTGGAAGCCTACGGGGAGAAGGGCATGGCCAAGCTTTGGGCCGGGCTATCCTGACCATCTCGGGCATGCCGGCTGGCCTCATCGAGCTGGAGCACTACTCGTACAAGCCCTACGCCGATGATGTGGTTCAATCCCAGGAGTACTACGAAGGTATCGCTGTCAAGGACGGCGTTCTGTAGGCTCACATAACAGTACGAATGAAGGTCCGGCCCCGTTGGACTGGGGCCGGACCTTCATTCGTACTGTTGAAAACATTCAAAAATTATGTAGTCGAAGTCCACCCAATAATTAGCGCAACCATCATAAGTGCTATACCCACGATGCTCGGAATAAGCGGCAACCAATACCACCTATTCCTTCGCAGGCCCTTGACACACCAAACCGCGATTACTACTGGTGGGATGAGCAGAAAAGTATTGTCGTTGATGAATACTAGCCAGATGGAGAAGGCGAGAAGTACGAAGGCGATTAGAGGTCCGCTCTTCGACGGCAATGTTTTTGTTGGCACCTCGTGAGCTAGATTTGCCACGGGATCTCCTTTTGAAAGTTGATTATTTCTCTAGACCTGATTGTACGGGTGTTTGCGCCATTCAGTACCTGCCATTGTCGAAGTTCAGCGATTCGTAGTTGCAGACGTTTACGCGTGTCAAGCACCCAAATCCCTTATTCGTACGACCGAAGATCGTCTTCCAGCTGGACTGGTTATTTGCCTTGATATAGGTCTCGTGATGCGGAACAGGTCGGCGAATGGCGTTTCTGAGCGAGAAGCTACCTGATTTGGTGATGTTGACAGTCATTCGGCCAAAAATCGGCAGGGTTGCAGCCGTGTTACACAGTGGATTGGTAACCACCACATTGATGTATGCAGTACCTGATGTTGAAGACATGCCCTGATTTTTGAATGTGATCCCGGAGGCTGAGGCAGTTTTAGTGGACTCGTTTTTCCATACGCCACTTACTTTTTTCTGACGGGTAGTTGAGCCAACAGACTTGCCAAAAGTCATGGTCTTATTGCTCCAATTCATGGTAACTCTGGCATAGGTTCTATTGGATCCCCCTGTGCTCCAGCTACGATTGTCTCCCTTAAATCGATAACTGCCGATTGGCGGAGTGCAAGCGCCTTGTGGCGCTGGTGCTGTTGCTCCCGCAATAAAGGTCTTATAACGGAATTCCGTGCTCGTACGTGCGGCAGCAGCCTTTGCGGCAACCTGCGCGGCGGCAACTACTGCGACGTCAGTCGAATCTTTAGGTACCGTTGCGGGTATGCCCCACGTAGTACCAGCGCTTGGGACTTCCATCTCGCCTGCATCGATGCGCTCAGCCTCATCTGAAGTAACGAATTCATTCATTTCGTCCCTACTCAGCGGCGTTTCAGCAGTCACTGTATATTCGTATTTCGATCCAGGATTGATACTCGTGTCTACAAATGAAGTCTCCCCATTCAAGGTCGCCAAAAGCACTTCATCGCGATAAATGTAGGTTCTTGCTGCTCCCATATCTGGCCAAAGAAGATCAACTTTCGTTGGGCTGACAAGTGCGGCTGCGCGATCTTCTGGATTCTTAGATTCGAGAAGAGAGCCATTGAGGAGTGCTGTACCGTCTTCGGTTTCTACTTTGAAGAAATCGGGCAATGCTGCTGACGCAATCTCTTGCACATCAACCAAATTTTCGCCATCTCGAATTTCCACATTGCCATGGCGATCTTTTTTGATGGCAAAATCTGATTCTTCATGCTGGGTATCGGTACTGCTTATTTGGTTCGCAACTGGTTCTATATCAGTCACGGAAGCCGAAGCAGGAAGCGAGCTTGAAATGAACAATATAGTCATAACAAAAGCACAATATCTTGTAGTTTTTCGCATTAATTTATTCATTCGTCTCACGATTCAATCTTGACCTACTGGACATCTTGGATGATCTGTATAGCTAAATTAGCTTATCCGAGATTGTCGACAGCATGCAGGCAAACATGCAGGTGTAGGCTTGATTTAAAATCCCTGAAACACTTGTACCTTTAACTTAATTACGCTGAAGGAACAGGAAACTCAGTTCGTTAGGTTCGAGGTTGCCACTATTTTTCACTGTCCATGCGGCGGCTGCTCTCATGACCAGCATAAGTACATCGCAGCGCGGAACAAGGCACTCAAGAACCGGTTCTCATCGACGCGAGGATCCTCGCTGTTATACAAACTCGCAGCGCTTGCCAGTGAAAGATAGACTAGAGTTTTTGGCCTCTCGAATAATTTCATGGTGTCAAGCCTCTGGTTGAGGCCGCCGCATGGACAGAGTCCGCCCGAGAACTCTTGGTGACTTAAGCCCAACACTAAACATTTTCTTCAGGGCCAATGCACTTTGGAGATAGCCGCGCGGGGGTGCGACAAAGTTTACTGGGGGGTCGCCCCTTTGCCTTTTTTATGGCTAAATATCAACCTGGGGAATGTCCCTCGGGAGCCGCAAATATCGGCTATGGTTCCGGCGGGTGCGGGTGCGTGGTTTCATCAAGGCGTGGAATGGCCCGTCGGGGCTGGTGAGCCGGTCCATCAGCGGGTAGAAGTGGTCCCGGTAGTACACCAGGATCGCTTGGGGTCCGTCCAGCTTCACCTGTTCCCAGGTCACCCAGAGCGCCTGGACCGGGGGGGTCGGCTTCCGGTGCCGGGTAGTCGAACCAGTTGGGTGCCCACTTATTGGTGCCGTAGAGCCTGCGCAGGTAGTGCGGCAGCGCCAACTCCTGTAGCTATTGCTCGCAATCCCGGTAGGTGAAGGACAGTGCCGGGGCGGGTTGCCCTTCACCTGCGTGCTCGGCCTGCGCCTCTGGTTCCTCCGTGGCGTCGTCAAGGTCAACCAATTCTTCATCCGGGACCGACATCATCGGGACAACACCTTTTCCTGGGTCCGGTTGGGCTGGGCCGCACCGATGATGCGCTTGCGGTTCTTCATCGCGGTGTTGGAGTTCGTGAGGCTGGGGCGGCTTGAATTCGCCGAATATCCGACGCTAAGCCTGCACGGCGTCCGAAAACGACCGATTGTGGACATCGCTATTCGTCGTCGGGAGAATTTGCCGGGTTACGCAATGGCCGGAGATTGTCGTCGAAGGGGGTAGCGAAGGAATACCTGCCGTGGACATTGATGTGCGCGTCTCCCAAGGGAGAAAGCCTCGCCACGTCGGCGTCATCCACGGGATGTCCCTGCTCCCGCAGGGCCGTCAGAGCCGCATCGATGTAGCGGGTGTTCCACAGGATGACCGCGTTCAAAACGAGCCCGAGGGCGCCGAGCTGGTCCTCCTGGCCCTCACGGTATCGCTGGCGCAGTTCCCCACGCTGGCCATAGAAGATTTTCCGGGCCATGCGGTGCCGGGATTCCTGGACGGTGAGTTGAACGTGGATCGATCGACGGTAGCTCTCATCGTCCGGGTCGTACATGGCCAGCAGATGCAGGGTCTTTGCGGCACGCCCATAGTCGGCGAACGCCGCCCCGAGCGGGGTGGGGTTGCCGTCGCGGCTCAGCATCCGCAACAGGTCATAGCCGGCGACCGAACCGCTGTGCAGGGACCCCACCACGCGCAGCATGTCGGCCCATTGGCCCCTGATGCGCCCGGCGGAGAGCTTGTTCGTTGCGACGGCGTTCAGGGAACCATAATCAACAGCCTGCCCGCCGGGCACGGTGAGGCGCCACAGACGCTGGTCGGGCATATCGGCCAGACGCGGGCTGAACTGGTAGCCCAGCAGACGGAAGAGCCCGAACACGATGTCGGAGTAAGAGGCGGTATCCGTCGCGATCATCTGCGGGGCGGGTCCGCCGTCACGGTTGAGGATCACGTCCAGGACATGCAAAGAGTCGCGCATCGTGCCGGTCACCACCACGGCACCGATGCCGGACACCTGGTCGTTGATGGCGTTGAGCCAGGTCACGCCGCGGCCCTGACCGAAATAATGCGGATTCGGGCCGGCGTCTAAGGTGCGGACCGGGACAACGAACCGCAACCCATCGACGGAGGCCACCAGCCCGCCGCCCCAGGCCCGGGCCGTCGGCACACCGGCCTGGGCATCGATGAGACGGGCGTTGGCGGCGGCCAGGGTGTCGCTGCGCAGGTAATTCTGCGCCTCATGTGAGAGCCGGCGACGGCTCAATGCCGGATGTCCGTGTTTGATCACCGGCGCGAATCCGAGGTTGCAGCCTTCGGCGACCAGTACCGCGGCCATCGAGGTCGCCAGATCGGTGAGTCTGGAACCGGAGGCCTGCCCCGTCATGCCCAGGTGGGTGAAATCGTTCAAATAGCCGGTCCAGGCGTTCACTTCCAGCAGCACGTCAGGAAGATCCACCCGGGGCAGCATTCGCTCGACGGTGTCCCGCAACGCGGTCAGCGTATCCGGTTCCGGCACCGCTTCCAACCGCGACTGATGGATGCGTGTGCGACCATCGGGGCCTGTTTCCAAACGAAGAGGGGCAGTGCCCGAGCCCGCTTCAGCGGGTCGGATCCGGGCGGCGAGAGCTGTGTAGGCCGTGTCCAGTCGTGCGGCAAGGTCACTAAGGTGCGCATCAACGGGGTCCTGTAATCGCAGCGCGGTGAGGACATCGGGACGGGCCTGTTCCCAAGCCTCGCCATCCAGGAGGCGTGCCCGTGGGTCGCCCCACCGGGCGGAATCCACCGCGTACACATCCCGGCGACGCAACGCCCGATGCAATGCCTCGAGCACGCACAGCGTGTAGGCCCGGTGATCCACCAGCTCATCCGGCGATTCCGGAGAGGGAAACACCAGCCGCCGCCACGACCCGACCACCACCTCATCCACAATCTCCGCCCGGGTCACCCGCTTGCGTCCAACCAGGCACCTCAGGCCCCGCACCGCGGTCAACAGCGCAGTGCCCGCCGGTGTTGCAGCCAATGGCAAGACTTTAGCGATCACCGCGACAAATGGCCGGACGGTGGCGTATCGTTTCACCAGTTCTGCCTGCCCTTGGTCCGCGTCGTCCCCGGCGTCGGGTGCCAGCTCCTGAACGGTCGCCACTGCGGACATGAGCTTCTCCCTCGATATGGCTACTTGCAACCTGTTCCACGCCTCAGCCGGGTCCAGCCCCGTGCCCTGGGCCTCGGCACATTCGAGCATCACCTTCGCCGCTGCAGCCAACGTCACCGACGCCCGCCTCAACTGAGGCAAGGACTTCATCCGGTCCTTGGCCGAGGCGCGCACCGCAGGCCCGATGAGCTTGGTCGCCATCAGAACGGAGAACAAGTCAAGGGCATCATCAACCGCCGATACCTGTAACGCCCCGGCGGTGGCCAACAATGTCGCCCACCGGCGTTTTTCCGGCATACGTCGTAGCGTCGCAGCATCCGATGACAGGCCCTGCCGTGCCAGCACCTGGATACGCCCCGCCGGAATCTCGCCCAGATCAACGTCGCCGACACCCATCCCGGCGATCTCCGCAGCGCGCTCCAAAGCCCGGACCATCTCCGGCCCCGAGGCCCGGGTTGGGGCTCGGCGCATCCGCTCCAACCCCGAGGATCGGGTATCAGCCGGCACCGTGAGTAAACCATCAAGACCACGACCAAGTTCCGTTGAGACTCGTTGCGCCAGCACCGAATACAACCGATCGCCGGCCGTGCTTCTGGCCTCCGCGACGAGTCTGGCCAACACGCTCACTCCCGGCAACAGCACCCGCTCCGCACGAAGCCACGCCACGCTCTGATCGAAGAGCTGGGTCGGCCGCTCGGCCCGCGTCCAGGCACGAGCCGTCAGAAAGCCCTTGAATTCGGCGACCGTTTCGGGCTCTGACAACCGCCGGTACCCATACGCTCGGGCTATCTCCCAGCGGTGCTCGTAGGGGGTCTTTGGCCGCTCCGCGTAACTCCCCAAAACGGAACCATCGGCGATCCCGAGTTGCGATGCCATGAAGTCAACCGCCGCTTTTGGTACCGCCACCGGGTCATCAAGAAACGTCCCCAGAAAACGTAGTGTCCCCAGCTGCAAACCAAAGCCAAGCTGGCTACCCTCGCCACGGCGGCGACCAACCAACTCCAGATCCCGGTCATCAAGAAAGAAGAACCGTTCCAATTCGGCCCGTGAAATCGGACCGGAGAATTGGCCATACACCGCTACTTGGTCATCACTGAGAAATTCAACTGGCATGGCACCAACCTAAGCCAATTACGAAGGCTTAGCGCCAACCACTGTTCCGCTGCAGCTCAGACCCCAGTAAGGAGAGGGAAGCTGCACATTCCCGGTCGGCTATTCGGGCATCAGATCCCTGGCCCGGAAACGCCAGAACCCGATCGTGGCCAGCACCAAAGCGATGACGAACAGGACCACCAGGGGCAGCAGGGCGAAGTCCTGGGCCGGGATCCGCGGAACCGCACCAAACGGGGTGAGCTTGATGAAGTCCTCGGACAGAAAAAACAATCCGCCGAACATCGCAGCCATGACCGAAAGCCCGTAGATGACCCACACGATGCCGGTGCTGGGCCGCGGAATGGATCCCTGGCAAAAGAGCAATACCCCGAGCATCAGCAGCACCGCCGGCCAGTACCCAAACGACGCCGCGGCCATGGAACCGCCGGTCGCCGCGCCCTGGGAGGATGCCCCGGAGAGATAGCCTCCAACCAGCAGCATCACCACGGAGCCGACCCCCGCCACCAAGACGTGCGCCCACAGCCAGCCGAAGCGCGAGAGCGAACCGGCCAGCTGGCTCTCCAACCTCCCGCTTTCCTCTTCGCTGCGCGCCCCGGCCAGCGTCTGGATGGCGAAGGCCCCGGCCAGCAATCCGTTGAAGAGCACGAAGATGCCCATCACCTCGTCAAGTATGTTGTCCCCGGTTCCCACGAAAGACTTGGCGAACGGGTTGTTCGGGTCCAGTACCGAGGCCATCACTTTGGCGACCGAACCGAAGAACAGTCCGGCCACCGCGGCCCCGATGAACCAGCCCAGCAGCGAGGCGCGCTGCAGGCGCAGCACCAGCCCCAGCGGGGCGCAGATGAAAGCCGAAGCCGTGGCGGGCCCGCCACGCTCGGGCAGGACGCCAGCGCCTAGGTCCCTGCGGGATTCCACGCGCAAAGCCAGTGCGCAGCCAAGCACCGCCAGGCCCAGCAGGGCCAGCAGCGGCCACCAGTTGTTCTCCCCGAAGGAGCGCATGTTTTGCGCCCAGCCAATGGGCGAGAACCAGCTCAGCGCGCTCGGGTTTGTGCCGTTGGCTTGCAGGTCGGCACCCGCACGGATGAAATAGAACAGGCCCACCAAGCCCACGCCCAGCGCGTTCGCTCCGCGGCTGGTGGTCGCCAGCTGGCCGCAGATCGCCGAGACCGCCACGAAGGCCAATCCGGTTCCGGCAATGGAGGCGCCCATGGTCCAGGATCCGTCGCTCGGGAGCGACAGGGACAGGCAGAGCATGGAGATCAGCAACCCGGTGACCACCGATAGCGAGCCTGCCACCAGGTAGTTGGCCACCGAGTAGGCGTGCCGTCCCAGAGCGGCCGAACGCAGCAGCTCGGTGCGCCCGGCCTCCTCGTCGGCACGCCCGTTGCGGGTGACCAGGAAGATCGAGGCGAAGCCCAGGGCCACGGCCAGGGTCATCCAGATCTTGATGACCAGGATTCCGCCGAGCGAGCCCGCGGCGTAGGGCAGCCCGGTCATCGCGGCCACGGCCGGGGTGTTGGCCACCTGGGCGTAGGCGTCGCGGGCGGCCTGGGTCGGGAAGGCCTCCTGCTGGGAGCCGTAAACCATCGGGATCATCACGGCCAGCACCGCGGCCCAGATGAGCAGCCGCAGCCAGTTGCGGCGCAGGATGAAGCGCACCGCGTTGCCGAGTCCGGCCAGGGTGCCCGTGGCCGCGGAGGCGCCGGCACCGGCGCGCACGGGGAAGGTCAAGGTGCTCATCGCGCGCCGCCCGCTGGTGCGTGGGCATGGCGCCCGGCCTTGGTCTCGCGCGGCTCCGCGGGCAGTCCCCCGTAGTGGCGCAGGAATAGATCCTCGAGCGACGGCGGGGCCGACACCAAGGAGCGCGGCGAGTACCTTGAAAGAGCCTCGAGCACGCCGCCAAGGTCTTCCTCGACGACGGTGAAGGTGGCCTTGGGCCCGTCGAGGACCAAGTCGTTGATGCCCGGGACCGAGGCCAGCGCGTTGGCGTTTCCGGTCAGCAGCACCGAGACGGTGGTGCGGTGCAGGTGGCGCAGCGCCTCAAGGCGCCCGGCCTCCACGGTCCGACCCTCGCGGATGATGGTCACGGTGTCGCAGAGCTTTTCCACTTCGGCGAAGATGTGGCTAGAGAGCAGCACGGAGCGCCCTGCGTCCTTGGCCTCGCGGATGCAGGCGGTGAAGACCTGTTCCATCAGCGGGTCAAGGCCGGATGTCGGCTCGTCCAGCAGCAACAGCTCGGCATCGGAGGCCAAGGCCGCGACCAGGGCAACCTTCTGCCGATTGCCCTTGGAATAACTGCGGGCCTTTTTGGTGGGGTCCAGGTCGAAGCGTTCGAGCAGGCTGTCGCGCTTGGCGGCGTCCACTGACCCGCGCAGGGCCGAGAGGATGCCGATGGCCTGCCCGCCGGTCAGGTTGGGCCACAGGGCCACCTCGCCCGGGACGTAGGCGATGCGCCGGTGCAGCTGGACGGCGTCGTCCCACGGGTCCCCGCCGAGCATCTTCACGCTGCCCGAATCGGCACGCAGCAGCCCGAGCAGGATGCGGATGGTGGTCGACTTGCCCGAACCGTTGGGCCCGAGGAACCCGGCGACCTCCCCCGCCTCGACCTGCAGATCCAGTCCCGCCAGGGCAACGGTGCGACCGAAGCTTTTGTGCAAGTCGGTCACCGAAATGGCCTGGGTGTTGGTGGACATGGTTTTCTCCTTACCGTGTCACGGTGTCTCCCGCGAGGCCCGCGGGCGGGTTCCTGGTTCCGGCCAGGAAAGCCAGGTATTCATCGAGGTATTCCCGGGTGGTAAACAGCCCCTCGGTGTACAGCTCGAGGGTCGGCAGCACGGCCTCGGCGTAGTAGCGATCCATCACCGCACCAAAGTCGTCCAACGGCCTCTCGGGACGCATCGCGAAGCTGACCACCATGGCGCCGACCGATTGCTGGACCAGGAGACGCACGCGTGCCTCCTCGTCGCAGCTGGGAACGATGATTCCCCGCTCCACGGCGTCGCGGGAGATCTTCAGATTCTCGGTGACCAGGTGCTCGATGAAGTCCCGTCCCGCGTCCCCGCCCGCGCGGACCGAGCGCAGGATGTAGACCAGCAGGACCCCGCCCTCGCGCGAGGACGGGAACCGGGCGAAGAGTTGCTGTGGCGGCGTCTTGAGGCTTTCGTTCTTCAGCGTGCGGTAGCGTGCCAGCACCGTGGCGTCGCATTCGGCGCGCAACGCTTCCTTGGATCCGAAGTGGTGGCGGACCAGACCGGCGCTGACCCCGGCCCGGGCGGCAATGGCGCGCAGTGATTCGTCGAACCCGTGCGCAGCGAAGCACTCGATGGCGGCGTCGCGCAGCCGGGCCCGACCGGTTAGGTCTTCACGGGCTGCACTCATGTATAGGACGCTACTCGCGTGTATAGCGTCCGGCAATAGGTCGAAAGTCCCGAACTTTCGGGGCTCACGGGACCGGCAAGGTTGGTCCTGTTCGGGCACGGGTTCGGCCTCGTTGGCGAAGGGCTTGGCGACGCGGTTGGCATCCTGGCCCGAAACGACCAGGAAGGTCGGGACGACCAGGTAGCCGGCACCAGTGAGCGCGAAGGCCACGGTGAACCATCCCGGGAGGCAGAGCAGCGCGGCAGCGAGGAGGACCAGTTGGCCTGCGCGGCCCGCCCGCACCAGCTGTGGTGCCGCGGCGTGGTGGTCTTCGCTCCAGGCCGTGTCGTTGGCCCGGGTGTGGCGGGTCTTGATGCCGATCCGCTCGTTGCACGGCAGCTTCCCGTCCCTCATCATGGGGGCCAAAACCCGGGCCCTGAGGGTGACGAGCACGAGCGCGAAGTGAAGCACACCCATCAGATCCATGTCCGTCTCCCGGCCATCACTGCCTGGCCAACCTGGCCAACCAATGCTCGCGTCCCCGGTTGCGATGTGAACAGGTGTGAAAAGTGTTTATGAATACCTGTCACGCCTGTTCACCAGCTGCCGCTTGTCCCTCAGGCACCCAGATAGCCGCGGGTGTCCAGGTCCTCGGCGGCCATGCGTGCCGCCAGGGACTGCCCCGTTTTCCGCACGGGCTTGGTGGAGGAGCCGAAGCTCTCGTTGCGGGCGCGTGCGGGGTCGGACAAATAGCCGGGTCCAGGCAGTGCGGATTTTTCCGACAGATCCCAGGCATCCAGCGCCTGCAGGCTGATGCCGCGCGGTCCGGTGCGCCGGGTGAGCCCGTGGATCAGCAGCAGCCGGGTGGAGAAGAGCAGCGGGCCGCAACGCTGCTGAGCCTCGTGGAAGAATGTGGCATCCACGCAGCCGGTTCCGTCGTCCACCGAGATGAACACGACCCGCCGTCCGCCGCGCATCGGCGGGGTCTGGGTGGCAACCCGCACCCCTGCAACCAGGACCTCGGTGCCGTTGCGCATGCCCAGCAGGTCCTGGGAGTGCGAGACCCCCAGGGACCGCAGCAGCGGGGCGTGGGATTCCATCAGGTGGGCGGTGACATCGATGGACATCAAATCCAGCTCGGTGCGGACCACCTCATCCAAGGGTGTTTGTGCCGCCCCGATGGCCATGTTGGCAAAGTCCAGGTCCCCCAGCGGCAACGCCAGCTGACCGTGGATCGGACGATAGCGCTGCGGCAGCACCTTGCCCGCCGGCGTCCGCAGGTGCTCGATCAGGTCTGCCCGGTTCCCACGCCCGGTCCGGGCTTGTAGCGAATCGAAGGCGCCCAGTGCCGCAAAGTGGTTCAGTGAGGTGCGGCTGAGCCCCGAACGAGCCCGCACATCGGCGATGGAGTCGTAGGGCTGCCCCGCGGCCACGCGGGTGACCTCGCGTTCGGAAACCCCGCGGATCCCGCGCAGCGAGAGCCTGATCCCGTACCTCCCCGGGGGCGTGGAGCCCGGAGCCCGCGGCACCACCGGCACGTGGGCAGGGGGAAGCAACCCGTCGAGTTTCTCCACCTTGTAGCCAGGTGCGGAGCGGTTGATATCCAGCGGCAGGATCTTGATGCCCATGCGTCTGGCCTCGGCGACCAGCAGCCGCTTGGGGTACATGCCCGGATCGTGTTCCCAGATGCCGGCCAGGAAGGCCTCGGGGTGTGTGCCTTGAGCCAGGCCGAATGGTAGGTGGGCACCGCGAATGCCGCCCCGTGGGCCTTGCAGAAGCCGAAGGAGCCAAAGGCCGCCAGGGTTGCCCAGACCTCGTCGATGACACTGAGCGAGTAGCCGCGACTCAGCGCCCGGGAGCGGAAGAGCGCCTCGACCTGTGGTTCGGCCAACGGGTTGCCCAGCAGCCTGCGGTACACATCGGCCTGGGCCAGCCCGCATTCGGTCATCACATCGAAGATCCGCAAGACCTGTTCGTGGAAGACCGTGACCCCGTGGGTCTCGGCGAGCGCCGGTGCCAGATCCGGGTGGGGGTATTTTTCGGGGGCGAAGCCGTGGCGGTTTTCCAGGTAGGGCTTGACCATGTTGGATTTCATGGGTCCGGGGCGGAAGAGGGAGATGTCGATGATGAGGTCGTTGAATTCGGCCGGTGCGAGTTTGCCGATGAGTTCGCGTTGTCCCGGGGATTCGATTTGGAAGCAGCCCAGGGTGTGGGTGGAGCGGATGAGCTCGAAGGTCGGTTCGTCGTCCAGCGGGACCAGGGCCAGGTCGATGGCTCCGCGGGGATCGATGTAGTCGGGGATGGATCCGGGCGCCCCTCCCCCGTGGCCGCCGGCCTGTGCCACCGCCTGCGCATCGGGGTGGATGCGGGCGATTTCTTCCAGGGTGTAGGTGATGGCCGATTGCATGCGCACCCCCAGCACATCGAGCTTGAGCATGCCCATGGGGTCCATGTCGTGCTTGTCGAATTGGCTCATGGGCAACTCGATGCCGCTGGGTTCCAGCGGGGTGCGGTTTCCCAAGGAGGCGTCGGAGAGGATGACTCCGCAGGGGTGCATGGAGATGTGGCGGGGCAACCGGTCGAGTCGTTCGGTGAGGTCCACGAGCAGGTCGAGTTGTTTTTCGGTGCCGAGGCGGTCGGCGAAGGGCGCGAGTTCCGGCTTTTCGGCCAGCGCGTCGCGGAAGGATGCTGCGGAGAAGCGCCAGAGCTGTTTGGCGATCACGTCGATGTCCCCCTCCCCCATGCCCAGTGCCGCTCCTGCATCGCGTACCGCCCCGCGTGCGCGGTAGCCGTTCTGCATGCTCATGAGGCTGACGCGCTCTGCGCCGAAGCGTTCGAAGATCTTGTGGTAGATCTCGTGGCGTCTGGCGGATTCGACATCGATGTCGATGTCGGGCAGGGTGGCTCGGCTGCGGGAGAGGAAGCGTTCAAAGAGCAGGTCGTGGGCCAGGGGGTTCACCTGGCTGATCCCGATGAGGTAGTTCACCAGCGAGGAGGCCCCGGACCCGCGGGCGGCTGAGCGTATCCCCATGGTGGTGATCATGGAGCTGACTTCGGCGACGGTGAGGAAGTAGGGGGCGAAGCCGAGGTCGGAGATGGTGGAGAGCTCTGCCTCCAGGCGGTGGCGCATTCCGGGGTCGTTGGCCTGTGCGGGGATGAGCCGGGTGATACCGGCCTCGGCGCGGGAGGCCAGTTCGATATTGGGGTCGGCGGTGATGCCGATGATGTGGGCTTCGGGGACTACCGGGATCGACCATCCGGTGTCCAGGGCGGGGTCCAGGCGTGCCCAGTCGGCGAGCGCTGCGGTGTTACGCAGCAGGGTGGTGGCCAGGGAGGTGTCGGCGGCGGAGGCTGCGATCTCGCGTGCCAGGTGGTGCATGAGTGCGGCGGGTTTGAGCCAGCCTTGCCCATTGGGTTGGATGTCGTTGAGGGTGGAGAGAGAGGATAGGGCGCGTGCGGAGTCCAGGACATCGGCGGTTGCCGCCCCATCCGGGTCGGTGTAGCGCACCTCGTTGGTCAGGACGGGGGCGATGCCCACGGATTCGGCGCAGCGCAGCATGCGGATGGCGTGTGCTGTGCTGAGCTTGGCCCCGGGGGTATTCAGGTGCGTGGTGACCTCCACCCTGAGGGAGTCTCCCCCCAGCAGGGAACGCCAGGTACGCAGTAGGGCACGGGCGTGGGTGTACTGCCGGCGTGCGGTGGCCAGTCCGATGTCGGAGCCCGCCCCCAGCAGGATCGTCAGCAGTGTTTCGCCCTCGGGGCCCAGTGCATGGGCTGCCAGTTCCTCGCGGGTGATGCCCGTTCTCGGTTTGTTGATCCCCGTGCTGGTGCTCATCTGGTGTGCCGCGGTGATCAGGCGGCATAGTGCCGCATATCCAGCACCGTTGTCATGCCCCCTAGCCAGCGCGACGATTCGGCCGGCAACGCGCAAGGGCAGTGGCTTTGTATGGGGTGTGGTTGCCGGATCGGGTTCGAGGATGGCCAGATCGACCCCGAGGATGGGGTCGATGCCATGTTCGATGCAGGCTTTGAGGTGTTTGACGCTTCCGTAGAGTCCGTCGCGGTCGGTGATGGCTAGTGCGTCGGCCCCGTCGGCGAGCGCGGCTGCCACCAGGTCCTTGGGCCAGGAGACCCCGTAGTGTGCGCTGAAGGCAGAGGCGACGTGCAGGTGGGTGAAGCTCATGCGCATCCCCTGTGTGGTGCCCCGAGGCTTATGCGTGCATGTTTGGTTGCGCTCATGATGGTGCCCGCTCCCCTTTGGCCCGATGGTTCACCTTTCCCCCTGGTGGGCTGCGCATGCGGGCGTGCCTTGGTTGCTGTTCCGTGAGGCGTGATTCAGCCGGCTCCACGGGTCGGGGGAACAAGCCCATCATATTCGAACACCTGTTCTAATCAAACCTTAAAGAGGTGCGCGCCCGGGGTTCCATGGCCTTCGAAATCGGGGTTCCCGCCGCTGACCTGCATCGGGAAGTCGTCAGTGAGAAGGCCCACTCGGGGGCTTGCCTAGATTCCCTCGGTAGACCAGAGCTTGTCGAGGGCCACGAGGTAGGCCTCGGAATAGCTGGGGAATTGCGGGGCCATATCGCGCAGTACCTCCAACGAAATCTGCCCCCTAATGGCCAACGAGGCGACATGTATCCATTCGCTGGCCTGCGGGGCCACGGCCCAGGCGCCGATCAGTACCCGGCGGCGCCTGTCGACTAGGATGCCTAGGTCCCCTTGCGGGTCGCGCTCATAGGTCCAGGGCCGGGCGATTGCCGCCGGCAGGTTCACGCGGATTGCTGCGGCATCGATCCCGTGTTGCCCGGCAGTTTCTAGGGTGAGTCCCACGGCTGCGATTTCCGGGCTGGCGAACACCACCCGTGGGATCCCGTCGTAGCTGGCACTGCGCTCTTTGCCCAGGATGCAGTCGGCCACGATGCGTGCTTGATATTTGGCCACATGGGTGAAGGGCATGATCCCGGTGACGTCACCGACAGCCCAGAGCCCCTCGGCGGCCCAGCAGTGCTCATCCACCCGTACGTTGCCGCTCCCATCGAGGGTTGCTCCGGCCTTGGCCACGCCCAAAGCACCCGCGCGCGGGGTCCGTCCGGTGGAGAATATGACAGCATCGACCGCAATTTCCGTCTCCCCGCGCAGCGTCAGGATGCTACTTCCATCCTCCCCGCGCCGCCCGCTGGCCACGGAGCTATTCAAATGCACGGCGATCCCGAGTCCAAGTAGGTGACTGTGGGCCAGTTCGGCAACTTCGGGTTCCTCGCGACCCAGTAGCCTGGCGCTTCGGTTCAGCACCGTGACCTCCACCCCGAAGCCGGCGAGGAAGACGGCCGTTTCCAGGGCCACTGCGCTTCCGCCCACGATGGCGACGGAGGCGGGCAGCGCGGTTAGGGTGTAGACCTCGCGGTTGCCCCAGGCGGTAATGTCCCGGACTCCTGGGAAGTCGGGGGTTGCCGGCTCGGTTCCGCTGGCAATGATGATGTGGTGGGCGAGGTATTCATTCCCGTTGGCGGTCACATGGCCGGGCCCGGTAATTTTTGCCGTTCCGCGCACCACCGTTGCCCCTCGCTCGAGGTACCCCTGCTCCTGGGCGGTGTCATCGAGATGCCGGGCCATGTAGTCGCGATATTCCCGGGCCTTCTCCCAGTCCAGAGGGGTTGCCGAGGCCCCGGCGACCTTGGAAACCTCGATATTCACCTCGGGTCCGCGCAGGATGGTCTTGGAGGGGATGCAGGCCCAGTAGGCGCACTCTCCGCCAATGAGTTCGGATTCGAAGACAACAACCTTTTTGCCGGCCGTCAGCAGGCGGTCTGCAACGACCTCGCCGCCCGGGCCCATGCCGATGATCGCGGCATCGAATATTTCTTCCATCGGAGCACTCCCCTGTTCGCGTCCCTCGTGGCCGCCATCCAGGCACCCGCTCCCAGCTTTGCATCTGGCGCGGCCAACGACCAGAGTCGCGCCCTCTTCCGAGGTGTGGACTCAAAGCCTTGCGAGCGGCCCAGTACCCACACAGCCCCCCTCAGGCGCTTTCCTGGTAGGCCTCGGGCATGCGAATAATGCGCCAACGCCCGGTATCGGCCTGGCGTGAGACTTCGAAGGTGCGCAGCGGCCCCACTCCAGCAAGCTTGACCTGCAGTTGCCAGACCTCATAGTCGACAAGCCCCGGGCCGCGGCCGCGTTCGGCACGCAGCTCCTCGATCCACCACTTTCGTCGTTCGAACCAGCGCACCGGCTCTGCCGCAAGCCTGTATTCGCGACCCTGCCAGCGCATGCGGATCGGCACGCCCGCCGGCGTGCAGTCAACTTCGATCGATTGGGTAAAGATCCCCATTCGCTCGCCACCCTTCCCGTCGCACCAGCAGACCCAACGCTTCGCACACCCCATGGAGTGAAAAGCGGTTGCGGGCTACATGCGTGCACTCAACCATTTTATTAGAAACTTTGTTCTATGCAAGATGAGACTAGAACGTACATACGACAGTTTGTTGTTGCGGGGCGCCGTTGACGTGCTTTCACATGGGCCTAAGCTTGGAGCCATGACCCTCAACACGCCTCCGGCAATCACCGCACTCACCCTGGGGGTGCGCGATCTCCAGCGTTCACGCGACTTCTACGTCGCTGGCCTGGGATTCCGCGAAATCAATTTCATCCCCGGCGAGATCCTGTTCATCCAGGCCGGGTACGGGCTGATGCTCGCATTGTGGAACATTGAATCGATGCCCGGCGAATACGGCGACGTCGGGCACGGCCCCCTGGCCCCGCCCGTGTCACTGGGCCACAACACCACCAGCGTCGAGGAGGTCGAAGACCTCTATGCGAGGGCGCTTGCTGCCGGTGCGACAAAAGTCAGCGCGCCGATGCTCCGGGACTGGGGAGGCACCAGCGCCTGCGTGGCGGACCCCGACGGGTTCCGCTGGGATTTTGTGCACAACCCGGGCTTCGTCATCGATGACGATGGGACCGTCACCGGTGTTTGATTCGCGGTGCCACCTATGAAGCTCTCCAGTCTGCCGATCCGCAGCATCGGCGAACACGCACTCTCCCCGGCTCCGCGCGGTCAGTGGCCACAAACTCTTCCACCGGTACTCCAGCTTCTGGATCAGGGCTTGGACTTCGGCGCCGCCACGGTCTTCGTAGACGAAAACGGTTCGGGAAAATCAACACTCATCGAAGCCATCGCTCTGGGCTACGGGCTGTCCCCGGAGGGCGGCTCCACAGGTGCCCAGCACAGCACCAGGGCCACCGAATCGGGTCTGGAAAACCACCTGCAGCTGCTGCGCAATATCGGTGCCAGCCGCCGCGGCTACTTCTTGCGCGCCGAAACCATGCACGGCCTTTATACGTATCTGGAAGACAATCCCTCCATGCGGCGCAAGGATCCCGAATTCCACACCATGAGCCACGGCGAATCGTTCCTCGAACTCATCGTGGACAGGTTCCGCGAGGGCGGGCTGTGGGTATTGGACGAGCCGGAGTCAGCACTCTCGTTTTCCGGCTGTCTGGCGTTGGTGGGCATCTTGAAGGATCTCATGGCCCAGGGCGATTCCCAGGTCATCATGTCCACGCACTCGCCGCTGCTGGCGTCCCTGCCCGGCGCGGACATCTACGAGGTCGGCCCGTGGGGGCTGCGACACAGCAACTGGGACGATTTAGATCTGGTCACCAACTGGCGTTCCTTCATGAACATGCCCGAACGCTACCTGCGGCATCTTTAACGCGGTGCGGCGGGGCACCGGGCCCCGCCGCACCGCAAAAATCCCCGAGGGGTTACTCTTCCTGCTGCGAATCAGCAAGATCCGGGTCGAAGTCCGCGGGCAATGCCCCACCTTCACCCTTCCACTTGGACAGCTGCTTTTCGCTGACCTTCCGTGCATCAGTACTGGGTGTCAGGTTGTTCTCTAGTTCTTCATTATCGGTCATGTTGCCTGTCTCATCGCTCATATTTCCTACGCTAGCCCCTCCACCGGATACTGGCCAGCTTCCCTTTGACCTTGAGCGCGCCGGATCCGCCGACCACGCTTCAATCCATCTTCGCCACGCGCGACTTGACGATCAGAAACAACCCGTAGCAGCCCAACCCAACACCAGTGAAGATCAGTGCATAATCGCCAAACGGCTGCTCGCGCAGGGACTTCAGTGCGCCATCCAGCCCGGTGGATTCCTCCGGGTCGGACTGCAGCGTGGCGACGATGACCAGGAGCCCGACCAGGAACAAGGCGACACCCTTGGCCATGTAGCCAAGCACACCCAGAATCAGGGTCCCCCGGCGCAAGGCCTTCGAGGCGGGCAGGACAATCTGCTTGGTGAAAGACTTCAGCAGACCCCTAATGACGAAGACGACACCGGTGATGGCAATTCCGGCCCCCACCAGCAGCAAGAGCATCGGGCCGAAAGGCATGGACATCACCTGGGCCGTGGCGTCGCTGGTTGATTCGCTGCTCTCCTTGCGGTTTCCCAGGCCAAAGGAAGCGAAGCCGATGGCCAACACAAAGAACACGATTCCTTGCCCAGCCGCGGCCAGCTTCTTGCCCAGCCGTCTGCGTACCGCCACCCGCCGGTACCCGAAGATCACTTCGCTTAGTTGCCACAGTCCCAAGGCCAGACAGGCAACTGCTCCTGCCCACAGCAGCACGACTCCTGCCGGCTGGGCGGCCAGCTGCGCCATCGCCCCTCCCTGGTCGGCATCCTGGGAGTCACCCAGGGCCAGCCGGACGGCGATGACCCCGATCAGTAGGTGCAGCAGACCACTGACGGCAAAGCCCGCCCTGGCAGCTATCACGAATGCGCGTGAGTTCGAAGCGTCCTCGGCCGCGTTTGCGACGTCTTCAAGGTCCTTCATGTTCTAGGTTCCCTTCCCCAGTGCGAGCCCATCCAACGAGTTTCACGGTGGTAACCACATCCTGCCACCACGGAACAAAAACCACCTAGCGGAGCCCGGCGCGCCCCGAAACCCAGGATGAGCAAGGCTCGTCCCCTTTCCCCTGTATTTTGCCGCTTCACGGACTTACCGTGGAACTGCCAAACACGAAAGGTGACAGCGATGAGCACACAGATCCCCGAGCTCGCGGGAATCCACCACGTCAAGCTCCCGGTCACAGACCTCGAACGCAGCCGGGTTTGGTACCAGAGCAGGCTCGGCTTTGAGCAGGCCATGGAATTTAGCGACGGGGTGAAGGTGATCGGGCTGCTGCTGAGGCACCCGCGAGGAGGACCGGATCTGGGCTTATGGCTCGACCCGGACCGGGCGGCGGCCGCAGCAGGCTTCGATTATTTTGTTTTTGGTGCCACCAACAGACAGGCGCTCGAGGCCCTGGCGGAAAGGCTGACAGCACTGGGCGAACCTCACCCCGGCGTCCACCCGGGAGCTGCCGGATGGGTGCTGCCGCATGTCAAGGATCCGGACGGGCATGAATTGCGTTTCCAATGCCAAGAGTAGGAGTCCCGACCTCGGCAAAGAACGGACACGGAGAACAGGCCATTCGATGTCCGCACCGCGGACTCCGTCGCCCTATTCGGCCGAGGGCCGCTGACGCTGCTGTTTGGTGGCGGAGCGGTGGGATTTGGCGGCAAGACGCCGCCGCTGCGAGCCTTTGGTCGGCTTCGTTGCCCGGCGGCGCGGCCCATCGGGCGCAAGCGCGGCGCTCACGGCAGTAGAAAGCTTCTGCAGGGCAGTCTCCCGGTTGCGCAACTGGGAGCGCTGCTCGGAGGCGGTGACAGTCAGGATCCCGGCAATGAGCTTCGATTCCAGGCGTTCGAGCAGCCGCTGGCGTTGCTCCTCACTCAGCACGCGCGAATCTGCGACTGACCAGGAAAGCTCAACGCGGCTATCCGAGGTGTTCACGTGCTGTCCTCCCGGCCCGGAGGAACGCGAAAACCTCCAGTCAAGCTCGGCTGCCGGAATCGTCAGCGCCGGTGAAATCTCCAAATCCATGCTTCAAGCATCGCATGACGCGGTGGCACCCCGCTCCGACTGAGCTGGTCCCCGAGGTCGGAAATCGAGTGCGACCCAGCTTGGCCGGCGTTCCCACGCAAACCCAGCAGGTAGCGATCTGGGTCCTTGGTCCGGTCGGTCGTGTCCGGCTGAAGGACACGAACACTGCCACCGGCCCCCGCTCCGGCACGCTCTGTTCCCCAAGGGACCACACCGCGGGACTCGAGTTGGTCGAGGCCCGTGCTGCTGCTCTTACTCTGGAAGCTTGCCGCGGTGTACGGGCAGCGCGCTATGTTCGTTTGCCGGCGGAACGCAGTGCTGCCGCAACGTGCGCGGTTCCATCTTCGGTTGCCAGCACCGCCGCCAACCGGCGGGCATTTGCCCCATACTCCGGAGTCGTGGTGGCTTGCGTGATGGCTGCGGCCAACCGCTCGGTGGTGAGTTCCTTGTACGGGACCGACTGCGGGCCCGCACCGAGTGAGACGATTCGTGCGGCCCAGAACGGCTGGTCCGTATAGATCGGTACGCTGACCGTCGGCACCCCGGCGCGCAGACCAGCCGCGGTCGTACCCGCCCCTGCATGGTGGATGACGGCGGCCATCTGCGGGAACAGCCAGTGGTGGGGAACGGTTCCGATGCCCAGAGCGTCCGGCGCGGAGAACTCTTCAACCCCCTGCAGCACCGCACGCATACCTGCTCGGCGTACGGTGTCCAGCATGAAATCCATGTCCAAGGCGGCGCTGCTTCCGAATCCGATGAAGACCGGAGGAGGCCCGTCCGCAAGGAATTCGACCAGCTCGGCGGGCGGTTGCCAGTCCGGCTCGGTGTCCGGCCACCAATAGCCGGTCAAGGACAGACCTGAGCGCCAGTCCGTCGGACGTGGCAAAACGGCCGGGCTGATCCCGTGCAGAACGGGACTGTTTGCTTTCCTGCGTTGCCGTTCGGCGACGGCCCTGGACTTCTTGCCCAGCCCAAGGGTCCGGCGCAGTCGGGCGCTGGGAGCGTCGTAGGGCGCCTTCCCTGCGGTGATCAACGAACCGAGCAATTTGTTGCCCACCGGTCCCAGGCTGCGAGCGGTGCCCAGGACCATGGGCGGGTAGGCGGCGCTGGCTTCCGTGGGTTGCAGATGGGCGCCGAGGGCGGGGATGCCCAAGGCCTCGGCGACGTCGTAGGCATAGGGAGCCACCGCATTGGCCAGAATCACGTCGGCACCATGCTCGGCCGCGGCCAGGGTGCCACTTGCGGCCAGGTCCATGTAGTCCCCGAGTTCACTCATGTACCAGCGAAGATCCGCGGCCGTGGCCTTCTTCCCGGGTGCGGCGGGGCTCACCAGATGGCTCATGTCCCCGGGAAGTTCGCGGTGCTCGCACCCGGCAGCGGTGATCAACGGAGCGTAGGCGGCATTGGCCGCGATGGCCACCTCAAAACCCAAGGCCTGGAGTCTGCCGCCGAGTCCCGCCATCGGGGCGACGTCTCCCTTGGTACCGGGCGTGATCATGAGTACTCGCATGGTGGTTCTCATTCCGATTGATTGCGATCACTGTTCGCAATCAAGTTTATAGTGACATGATGACTGGACCTAATGCACGTGATCGAACGGAAGACGGATCAGCCATGGCCTCACATGACCCCCTCGATGTCTGGCGGCGGCCGGAGCGTTCCGGCGTCGGACCAAAACCGAAACACTCGCGCGCAGCGATCGTTGCGGCGGCGATAGAGATCGCCGACAAGGACGGCATGGCGGCGGTCTCCATCCGGCGTGTGGCCGCCGACATCGGAGCCGGAGCGGCCTCCTTGTACCGGCATTTGAACTCCCACGACGAGCTCGTTGAGCTCATGGTCGACACCGTTGGCGGCGAATACGACCTCGGGCCTTCCGCCGAACCGCCACGAGCCCAACTACTAAATCTGGCGCGGCAGGGCCGTGCCATCATGCACCGCCACCCCTGGCTGGCCCCTTTGCTGCTGACTCGGCCCTCCCTGGGGCCAAACTCGCTCGCATACCTCGAGCGCGCTCTTGCCGCACTGGTGACGGTGGACATGCCCGGTCCGGCCAAGCTCCAGACAGTGGCCATGTTGACCGCGATTTCCTCGGCCTTTGTCCAAAACGAGCTGGCCCAGTCCGCCGGACCCGGTGCAATCGATCACGGGAACAAAGAACGACTGCAGCACTTATCCGCCGCGTTCCAGTCAGGGAAATACCCGCATCTGGCCGGTGCGCTCGCCGGACACCTTGAACAGCAGAGCCCGGACGAAACATTTATGGGCGTCATCGAGAACTATTTGGCGGGCGCCGGTCTTCCGGTGTCCGTCGGTTTCGACTGAGGGGCATGCCGCCCCCGGACTCGGCCCGGGGCCGTAGCGAGTCCATGAACCGGAGCCACACCTCGTCGATGCAGCCAAGGGACACTCCCCCACGGCTCTTCATGGAGAAATGGCGCGGGGCATCACGCCGCTCCAGCCCCAGGGGCGCGAGAGCCACCGCTCAGGGGCCCGCTCCCCTTGGCACGGCAACTCCTGAAGCCCGGCAACCCTAGAGAATCCGCCATGCAGAGGTGCGTACCTAATACCAAAACAGGCACTCCAGCCAGAGACTTTAGGGGGCTTTCGCCACCTTCGGGCACACCATACACTGGGCTTGTATCCACTACCGGCAGAAGGTGCGAGACCATGACGATCCCACAGCCCCCAGAACCCCCGGTCCGACCGGCCGAACCCGGGCGGGTTCCCCCCGTGCCACCCGGTCCTCCGTCCGAACCACCTCCGGACCCGGGACCGGTGCCCCGCCCGCCCGTGGAGCCCGACCCCCCAGGGCCGTTCCCACCGATCCGGTAGAACCCTGCCCCACACCGGTGGACCAGTAATCTCCGCCGTACGGAGGTGCAAGAACACCGGCTTGGGTCGGCCTTGACCAGGTTTTAGCGCTGGGAGAGCCGGACCATGTTGCCCGACGGATCCCGGAACGCACAGTCCTTCGGACCCCACGGCTGTTCGATGGGCTCCTGAAGCACCTCGGCCCCGGTGGCTCTGACCTGCTCGAAGAGCCCCTCGAGGTCATTGGTGCTGAACACCGTCATGGGCAGCACGCCCTTGGTGAGCAGCTCCTGCATGGCGTCGCCGTCGGCTTCCGAGCGTCCGGCGTGCGGGTCCGAGAGCACGATGCCCAGTCCCGGCTGGATGTCCGAGCCGAGGGTGACCCAGCGGTGCTCGCCCGAGGAGACGTCGTTTTCGACCTTCAGGCCCAGCCCGTCGCGGTAGAAGGAAATGGCTGCATCAACGTCGTTGACGGTGATATGTGAGTACTGCAAAGAAATATCCATGGCCTAAGAATAAGACGCTGTTCCCGAGGGGCGCTTCTCGGATCCTGCTCAATGTCTGGCGCCCACCGGAGGTCAAAGTACGGCCATACATGTGAATGGTCGTTTTCCCTGCGACGACCGAACCGACCCCGCCCGTATCATCACGCGTCTCTCGAGCCACGGGCCACGGCTTGAGAGACGCAAGTTTCACCACCGAGGGAAGTGCTGCGTTCCATCCGGTTATCCCAGAAAAAGTGGGCCACCCTGACACCTGGGTGCCCGGGATTCTAGTACCGAGGAGTTCCAGTGCTCTTGGGCCGGGTCACGGACTTGGCAATGCAGGCCGGCATGGCCTCCACCGCCGCGTGCTCCCGGTTCCGGTACCCGCTGGGACTTTCCCCGGTGATCTGGGTGAAGCTGGTGCTGAACGACCCCAGCGAGGTACAGCCCACCTCCATGCAGGCATCTGTCACGCTCGTTCCGGCGCGCAGCAACGCCATGGAACGCTCGATGCGCCGGGTCATCAGGTAGGCGTAGGGGCTCTGCCCGTAGGCTGCCTTGAACTGCCGGGAGAAGTGGGCCGCGGACATCAGTGCCTTGGCAGCCATGGTGGGAACATCAAGGGGCTTCGCGTAGTCGCGGTCGATCATGTCCTTGGCCCGACGCAGCGCGGTGAGCGTTTCCAGATCGGCTTGCTTCATGGAGTTGAGGCTATCAGTGCCCCATACCCCCGCGAGGCGGCGGACAGGGCCTCGCGCCCACGGCCCAGCTGTACCCGGGCAAACCCTATCGAAAGAACCCTTGCGAAAGAGTTCTTTCGATAGGAGCGTGTGGCGCATGGACATCACCGACGCCAAGGCCATGCGAGCACTGGCTCACCCCCTGCGCATCCAGCTACTCGGAGTCGTCGGGGTCCACGGCCCCATCACCGCCGCCCGGGCCAGCGAATACGTCGACGAAAGCCCCTCCAATTGCTCTTTTCACCTGCGCACGTTGGCCGAGCATGGTTACATTGAGCGCGCGCCCGGCGCCACCGGACGCAACAAACCCTGGCAAATCACCGGCATCACCCAGAACTTCAACAGGGACCAAGCGGACCCCGACGCCGAACTGGCAGCCGTGGCCCTTGGCGACGTGTTCCAAAACTGGGAATTCGAACGCATGCGTGCCGGACGGCACCTTCCGGTCCCCGAGGCCTGGAAGGGACACCTGTACGACTCGGGATCAACCCTCTTCCTCACCCCAGAGGAAGTTGATGGCTTCGCAGCGAACTTCCAGCAGCTCATCGCCCCCTACATCGGGCGTATCACCGATCCCGCACAGCGTCCCGAAGCATCCGCACCCGTACGCGTTTTCATGGCCACAACCCTGGCCCACGACCTCATGCACAAAGACACCAAACCATGAAGGCCCTGCTCTCCATCCCCGTGTTTCGCAGGTTCACCGGAGCCTGGACCATCGACAACCTCGCCGACAGCGCCCTGTTCCTCACGCTCTCCATATGGGTCAAGGACATCTCGGGCTCCTCCGGCGCGGCAGGGATGGTCTTCCTGGTGCTGGGGCTGCCCATCGTCCTGTCCCCACTGACCGGCGCGCTCGCCGACAGGCACCCTCGGCGCCGACTGCTGATCCTGGCAAACACTGCGGCGGCCGGATGCGCGCTGCTCCTGCTGTTGGTCACCGAGCCCGGTGACCTGTGGCTCATCTATGCCGTTGCCTTCTGCTACGGGCTCCTGGGAATCCTCAACGGGGCGGCGCAATCCGGGATCCTGCGCGACATGCTCACGGACGAGCACCTGGACAGTGCCAACGGCCTGCTCTCCACCATCGACCAGGGCCTGCGCATCTTCACTCCCCTGCTCGGCGCGGCCCTCTACACGTTATGGGGCGGAGGCGCGCTCGCCGTAGGGGTTGCCGCAGCGCTGCTGCTCACCGCGGCGTTGCTGCTGACGGTCTCCGCACAGGAGTCAGCCCCGGAACCGGCATCAGAACGTGGAGGGGTCCTCCAGGAGAACTCCGCTGGTTTCCGCCATCTGGGCACCATTCCGCTGTTGTGGCGCATGGTGGTCGTCACGGCGATAGCACTGGGTGTCATCGGCCTGTTCAACTCGGCGCTCTTCGAATTGATCGAGAAGGGATTGGGAAGGGACCGGGATTCTTTGGGGTCTTGATGAGCCTGCAAGGTGCCGGGAGCATCCTAGGCGGGCTGACTGCGGCGATGCTGATGCGCAGGGTGGGGCCCGGCCGTGCCGTCGGTCTGGGCCTGGCGATGATCGCCTTGGCCTCGTTTGCCCCCGCCGCCAGTCTGCTCCCGGTCCTCGTCAGCCCGGAACTTCTGCTGGCCTTGGTCCTGCCCTCGCTCTTCCTCGCCGGGGTGGGTGTCCCGTGGATCTTCGTTTCCCTTGTGACCACCCGGCAGCGTCTGACCCCGGCCCGGTTACAGGGACGGGCCGCGGCGGCCACCAATCTGGTCCTCAACGTTCCGCAGCTGGTCTCGATCGCCGCCGGTGCGCTGTTGGTGGGGATGATGGACTACCGCTGGCTGATGCTCGGGGCCGCGGTGGTGATCTCCGCATGCGCCCTGTCGATGCTGCGCGGTGAACGGGAGCTGCACCAAGAGACACCGGCACCCGCCCCGGACCTTACCCAGTGAAACTAGCTGCAGAGGTCGGATCCCCGAAGGGCAGGTTAGTCGCTGACCGAGCGAACCACCCGTGCCGGGGACCCGACGACAATGGCTCCGGCTGGCACATCCTTCGTGACGACGCAGGCCGCCGCCAGCACCGCATCGTCCCCGATGCTCACCCCGGGGAGGATGGTGACGTTTGCCCCGATCCAGACATTGCGCCCGATGGTCACGGGCGCGGGAATCATGTCGGCACGACGGGCTGGATCAACATCGTGGTTCAGTGATGCGATCACGGCATTGTGCCCGATGAGGCAGTCATCCCCGATACTCACGCCACCTTGGTCCTGGATTTTGCATCCGGCATTGATGAAGATCCGTTTCCCCAGGGTGATGTTCTTCCCGAAGTCGGTGTTGAACGGCGGAAACAGCGTCACGGAGTCGTCCACCGGCTTGCCAATCAGTTGCGCCAACAACTCGCGCACCCGCTCGGGTTCGTGGTAGCCCCCGTTAAGTTCGCCGGTGAGGCGCAGCGCCTCTTGGCTGTACCGGTGCATGGTCTGATGCAACGGCGAGTTCCCGGGTATTCTCCGCCCGGCATTCAGTTCCTCCAGGAGTTCAACGAGTTCCATGGTGTCCTTTCATCGGGCCAAGAGTTGTTCTTGGGCAGCTGGTTCACACCCTAGCTTTCAATCCCCCATTGCTGCATCTTCGGCGACCGGGCAACGCCTCGCAGCGCCGGCCACCCCCCGCGTCATCAGGACCTTGAGGGGCTTTGCCCTTGTCCCGTGGCTCACGGAACGGTGAGCGACTGCCCTTGGCTCGACCTGGGTGGTGTTCCTGCCCCTTGGATCCCAGCGGATTTCGGAGTTCCCTGGTGGCGGTCCCCCGGTCCGCGTCGTTCAGCTCCTTCGTCACCTGGTGAACGCGGCGGACTGGGTCTTGACTTGTTGATTGGAGTTAAAGCTCAAGAGCACCCGACGTCCCTTGGTTCCGACGGCTAGAACAATCCCGAGTGCGCCTCGATAAGCTCGGGCCCGTCGTTGCGCACGTTGCCCACTGCCGCGTCGACCTCGCGCAGCTCCCAGTCGGAGGCCACCTCGGCAGCATCTGCACGCACCATCTCCACCAGGTCCACCGCGTTCTTGTCTTTCGGATCCAGCCACTCGGCCATCGCATCCTTCGACAGCGGGATCGGCAACCGATCGTGCAACCCATGCAGCTGTCGCAGGACCGGGGGTTTGGCATCGGCTGCCGGCGACGGACAGGTAAGGATCGTGGTGGAGAGCAACCACTGTTCCGGGTCTCCGTCTCCCTTGGACGGGTCCTTCCACCATTCGTAGAGGCCGGCAAAGAAGATCAACGACTCGTCGGCCGGATGTACATAGAACGGGCGTTTCTTGGCCTTCGGGGTGTCCCCGGCCAACCACTCGTAATAGCCTTCCGCGGGGACTGCGCAACGTCGCGCCTTCACCGCAGATCTGAAAGTTGGCTTCTCGGTCACGGTCTCGCTGCGGGCGTTGAAGGCGCGCACGCCCACGGCCGAGTCCTTAGCCCATACCGGAACTAGCCCCCATTTGGCCACGTGCACCTGCCGGTGCACCGCGTCGTCGATGATCCGTTCCAGCACGATCGGCACATCGGTGGTGGGCGCTACATTCCAGGATTGCCGCAATTCAAGGTTCGCGTCGGCTTCCGCTTCGGCTTCGGCCACCAGGTCGCCGATTGCTTTGGCCATTACATATCTTCCGCACATCCCCATCACCCCTTCTTGTTGCATTTCGTTTAATCGAGACAGCTCCGGACCCTGGGCGCTGCGGACCCACTGCATCCCATAGACACCGTATCGTTTACGCGGTTTCCCCGAAACGTCGCCGCGCTTCCTTCCGGATATGGGAGATTGTTCGGTTTGCCGGCTCCCAGCAATGGCATCCTGCGGAAAATATGGAATCCGCCTGTCACGTCTCACCACAAGTGGACCGATTTCACGACGCCTGCACCGTTAGCAAGACCTAGCTAAACGCGGACCACCGGAACGTGAACCGATCACGACCGGACGTCTTCAGAACTTGTTCCATATAGGGCCCGCGCACCGGACGTTTCACCGGACGGGTCTTACGGGACGTGGTACTTTCCTGTGAATCTCGATTTTCATGAAGCTTCAGGTCAACGCGAGGTGCGTTCCGTTAGAGGACCCCCTATCGGGACGGTTCAAATTGTCAATCCGGACAGACCCCTAATGGGACGACGCCATTGATTCGGTAGCAAAAAAGAGGTGCTCTACCTAGTTCTCTTCTGGAACACTCGGCCTGGCGAGTCCCAGCGTTTGGTGCCTAAAGTTCCTCGCTCCACAGGGTTGATGCAAGGGCTTCAACGGGGGCCTTGAGTAGGAAAACGCCCCGCACGCCCTCGACGTAGTCAACGATCTTCCTCCTGATTTCTGCATCATTGAAGCTATCCGTCTCCACCCGCCACTTACCCTTGAAACGATCATCGGAATCCACGAAATCAGGGGAACAAGCCCTGACGTAGAAGATGTTCCCTATATCTTCAGAGAAGACTCCGAGAGTTGTCTCTCTGACGGTCAAGTCGTAAACAGTGCCCCATGTCGTTCCCTTCGCACCAAACGGGTCCTTCGAAAAAATTCTCTCGCAGAGGTACTCTTCGTCTTCTGGATCCTCGCTCCAGGATTCGTACAGAACCACGGGAAACAGCTTCTTAATCACTGGAATCATTCCCTTACTATCCATGCTCGGCATTCATGTTGCTAGATTCGTGCCCAATGTTCATTTTCAATGCGGGAGGTGACCCAGCCACCGCAATCCGGGGACGTCCGGACGCCCGCGCATTCTGGGGCAGGGTCGTCGAATAGACGGCCCAAGAAATATGGCAACGTTTGAAAGCCATGCCCTGGGCCAATATCCTGCTGGCTCTTCCCTACATGGGACGGTTCAGGTGGAGCGCAGGCGGCCGTTGTGTGCCCTGAAATCTGGAAGACTCAGGGCATGAACAACGACGAGCAGACCCGCGAGGAGCTGATCCTCCTAAACGCCATCCGAGATGCCTTGGACCGTCGGGACGAGGTCTTCCAGATCATTGATGAGGCGCCTGACGAATCTGCGGCTCTCGCCCGCCTAGGCCGGTTGTTGAATGTGGAGGATCATCTCTGCCGCGGGGCGCAGTTCAAACGGCTACTCGCTGACGCCTACGCTCGACGTCGAGGGGCCATGGTTGAATGTGGAAAGGTGGAAGCATGATGACCCGGCGTCTAAACGACATCGAACTCGAAGTCCTCGAAAACGGTGAGGACGACTGGGTCCTTTTTGCTCACATCATGGGAATCCACAACGAAGCCCAAGGTCTGTCCCTCGACGAAGCAAAGGCCGTCGAGCTGGCTTCTTCGACATGTCTAACATTGTGCGAGTTGGGACTCGCCAGGATGGGGAGATACACGGACGAACACAGTTTCTTTCCATGGCCCGAGACAGTCGCGGAGCTTCAAGCCAGGCTGCAAGCCGAACTGTCTTCCCCTCCCCCTGGCCATGACATGAACCTCAACCAACAGTGGATCATGCTTGATATTCTTCCGGATGGCCTCGATGTCTGGCACCAGCAAAAACGATAGCCAGCGCGGCAGCGGCAGGACTCGCGCCCTTCATCATTCACACGGTAGGGAACCCCTAGGTTAGGCCGCACGCTCAAACGGATCTTGCAGCAGCAATACCGATGCGTATGGCCGGAAATAATCGTCCCGGTGAGGGTTCCGCTTGCGGACGCGAAATCGCAGTGCAGAGGACTTTGGACACTCAGTGCAGTCGTCTTCGGAAAATGACAAACTTTAGCCATCGAGGATTTTGCAACCAAAAACGGTCGTTTGCGGGGCGCGCACACAGGTTGGACCTTTGTGCCTATTCTCCCGTCGGGGGCAAACTACCGAGGGTGAGTGAAGCAGTGCGGTCAGTTGCAATTGCGTAGCGCATTAGTGCGATCGCTTCATAGCCGTTGGGGCCGGAGCGAAAAACGACGTCGTCGAGCAAGAGTAATGACCAGTAGCCTTTTCGGTTCAACATGACCAACGCGTCGCCGGGTTTGGTCTCTTCAACGCGATTGGACATCGGAAGTGTGGCAAGGTCGGCGAAGCGCCCGGGGTGGTCGTTGACCGCAGCAACCAAGCCGATGTCGCCTATCTGGTCGCTATAGTGGCGGACCAGTTTTGGTCCGTCGGGCCCGGTGGTTCCGCCGGACGGATACTGGAGTTTCAACGTAAAGCTCGCCTCGTCGTTGCCGAGGGTAAACAGGCCTGAGTTCTGGTTCAGATTCACCTCGACCAACCCTCTGGAGCTGCCAGTATGCCAGCGGGCCGGGTCGTTGCGAATTGCAGTAGTGGCTTGCGCCTCGGTTCTTCCTTTGAAAGGGTTCTTCCCCAGCGGCGGGGCGGCCTCGAGGGGCGCTTCGTGCAGGTCACGCAGTAGGTGTTCGTATGCGGTTTCGTTGTCGCCGCGGAAATCGATCCAATTTCTGCCCACGAGATAGGTGGGCACGATGGGTTCCCCCTCCACCGTGCCGGAGTCCGGGACCAGCGGGACGACTCGGTTACTACCCAAGTCACGGTAGACGGTTGCTGACACGATAGTCGTTTCAGTGGCAACACCAGAGGGTTGCTGGCCACGTTGATCGGCCTTTGGTCCGTAGTCGTCAGAGAGCACGACTATGACACGGGCCGAAGGGTCAGCGTAGCGCTCCATAAACAAATTCAGGTCGTGGCCAAGACGGACATCCCAGCGGTCCAAGCGAACGTCGACACCGTTTGCGCGCAAGCGTCGAGCTAAGTTGATGACCCATGTCTTATGTTGCTCGCTGGCCCATGAGTAGGAGATGAAGACCACTGGCGGCTCTGATTGGTCGACGAATAAGGGAGTTTCCATGTACCCAGTCTGCCTGAGTGGAGCAGAGTCGTTCTCAAGCTAGTACGGATTGCTATTGAACGAGGTGTAGCCCGCGTTCCCGCAGTGGCGCGCCCGTACGGACAACACCGCTTCAATTCGCACGGCACTCCGCGCAGGCTTCGAATACCTAGGAACCCAAACCAGCGTTATTCTCTATGAATCGACCTCCTACTGCCCGTAGGAAGTTCCCCTGCGGGCGCAGAAGTGCCGTGCAGACGGCTATGGAATTTTGTACAACCGTCTTCTAACGACGGCAACGGCCCCTCGCTCCGCCGTCATTCGGGGCGATTGAGCACGTCGCCATCACAAGTCAGATCGGCGCCGGTTCGAATCGGGAGCACTTCGAGACCTGGCGTATGCATGAGCTCGCGGATGAGTGCCGCGGTTCCCGCAACAAGCGTCGAGTCGAAGTCGATCTCGGTGGCGAGCACCCACGCGTGGTCATCGGGCCACAGGATGCTGGGCGACTGCGCCCACATGGCGTTGTCGACCCAGGGCGCGCGGCCAGGCCAGGTAGTAGCCGCGAAATCATTGACCGCCGCCTCGAACAGAATGTAGTTCCGGCCGGTGCCACCGTGCAGGTCGAACCGTGGTCCGGCTGCGACTTCGCGAGGGAGCAACCCTGAGCCAGGTTCGGCATTATTGCGGGCAAGCCCCGGAAAAGCCTCGATCTTTAAGCGTGCCCCCGCAATTCTCCGCTGAACGACCAGGGCAATCCGTTTGCGAAGCGATAGGTCGGCATTGCCCGCGGCAGCATCGTCGGTGTAACGTGCGGGCATTCCGTCGCTCGAGTCGAACGCGAAGTGCTCTACTCCTACCGAACTCACCAGACCGCCCCACCCGTCCCAGACCGCGGCGATGCCGGCATTCGGAGTCGCGGTGTGACGGGCCAGAACTTCGGAAGCCGCCGCAAGCGAGACGCCATCAAGATTGCCCTCGGACGTGCTGCCGTAGCGCCAACCGTCTGCGGAGATCGCACCGTCGGCATTGCCGTAGTCACGCCGTACCAGCCGTGCATACTGCGCCTCGGCGTGCATGATCGTGCCGAACGATGTCGCAGCCTCCGCCCAGGTGGTGCGCTCGGTTTCGAGCGACTCCGCAATGTCCCGGACACCGGTAAAAAATGTCGCCTCGTCAATGCCCTGCCACGTCTTTGTGTCGCGCGGTCGGTCGCGCTCGACCGGATGGAACACTCGCGCGTACATCTCATACCCGCGGGGCACAATCGACAGGATGCTGCCAAACGTTTCGGTTTCCATGGGACGAAGCCACTCGCCCCGTGCGAGGTCAGGCACCCACTTGAATCTTTCTGACATGCACCCATTCTCCACCAGCGCCCCCGGAGTCATCCCCCAAAGTACGTTCCGTATCGCCGTTCCTTATCTGGGGCATTTACGGCAATGGCGATTCAGGTTGTTTTGCACACTCATTCAACACTCACGGTCGCGGGAAGTCTGTTTCCACGCTAGGTCACCGCGATCAAGCGCATATCCCACCGTCAGGCGGACTTCGCTTCTCCGCTCGTGTGCCCGGCGGTCAGGAGACTACAAGCATTTATTGTTGTCCTGCTACGTGACCGGCGACGTTTTCTTCCGCGCCGTTGCCTTGTTCACCGCCGTCACCATCATTGCAACGACAACAAGGAACGCGAGTCCGCTGAGCATGTACAGGGGTATCTCCAACGCAAATGCCGCCTCGGCGTTCCAATCGAAATAGGTATCGCCTACTGAGTTCAGGTTGGCGAACGACGTGAAGAAATATGCCGGCGCACCCAGGGTGACGATTCCGGCCCATAGTGACACGGCTGCCCAGTTCGGAAGTGCGGATCGGCAGAAAAGCGTCGTCACGCCCCAAGCAAGTGCGAGCAATATACCCATCACAGCGAAGACGAAGCCCGGAATGGTGGTGTAGGTCTGACCCGCAGCATCCATGTCAGCAATCGTCGTTTCAAGCGGCATCTCGCTCGCGGCGATCACTGCCCAGTCGTTCATCAGTGTTGCCCCGAGAAGGGAATAGACGATGATCGCAACCATTCCGAGGAGTGTGAGCAGTATCCGCATCGTGAAAGGCTAGCAGCAGTCTGCAATTGATTCCCCACTTTCCGGAAATCTCGCAACGGCGTATGGCCTCGGCGGAGAAATTCCCCGACTACGTGGATGAAAATGCCGGTTTCACTTTCACACCCATGAACTGTTGCTGGGTGTCCCGCAGAACGTTCCTCTTGCGGGACACCGACGCCCCGAACACAAACCAAACGGACTAGCTGGACCTTGCAGCTGGATTCGAGGTTTCGGTCCGGGACCCGGCCAATCCACAGCCGGCCCGCCCTCCCTGTTCGGCTGTCACCAGGACACGCTGCCGGTGATTCCGGAAACGGTGTCTTCTCCGACCCAGATGCCCTCGCCAATCTGTTCAACATTGATATGGCCACGGCACCGCATCTTTGTCCCCTGGACCTTGGTATAGGCACATGGGGCTTTCCCGCAGGTATCAGCAACTGGGCGATCGCCACGTTGAGGCTCCCGTGACCGGGTTTTCCCCGAGCGAGTTCATGGATGTGAGCGCCCGAACTTCGAATCCGGCGTCGCCCCCGCACGGTTTGAACCAATAGGCCCGACCTTGGCGAAGCCGCCGACGGCAGCGTTGGGCGAGACGGCGGCGAGCGTCCTCCCGGCATCGGAAGGCAGCAGGGCCATCTATCCCGGTCCGTTGTCTGTCCGGCGTCCTTCGATCACGGCTTCGGATTCCAGGTTGAGTGCCTTCTCCAATAGGGTGATGTACGATTCATCCAGCGCATCGCTCCGCACCAGTGGCGGTTCGACAAAAGGCAAGCGGCCACCGTCTGGGCGTACGCGAACCATTCCGGCCCCGCATTCTCGTACGATCTGCCCCTTCTGCTGGGGAGCGCCGCCGCAATCCACCCGGCATGTGCCGATCCAAGCGCCGGATGGCCGGCGAAGGGCAGTTCATTGACCGCAGTGAAGGACCTGACCCGACAGTCGGCGGCCGTGGTTGTGGGTTCAAGCGGATACGTTGTTTCGCTCAGGTTTGTCCAACGGACAAACGCCGCCATCCGGTCTTCGCTCAAGCCGTCGGCTCCGTGAACCACGGCCACGGGATTGCCCAGCGTCAATTCGGACGTGAACACATCTATCTGGTTATACCGAAATGCCCCCTCTTGGTTGGCAAAGCAAGTCTCGGCCTGGTGCAGGTGACTGCAACGAAGGAGAAATCCATGCACCCCCACGCTAGGCCGCATCACCATCGCCGGAATCGGCACTCCCTTTCAATCTTCAACAATCGACAACAGCACCGAAAGCAAGAATCGAATCGCCCACCGCTACACCAAGCCGCCCCATCCCTCGCCGTGGCGGATCGATAATGATGGAGCACGGCCGGTGCATTTTTTCGAGGCGCAGGGGATAATTCCCTTCATGAACAGTCGGGAAAACGGTAAGTCGGAAGCCCGGAAACCTGCCACAGACCTTGCAGCGCCGGCCGAGGCCACCACCACGCTGCCGGAAGCGATGACCGGCAGGGCAAGCCCCGCCAAAACGGCGGTCGGCGACAAACCTGTCTTCGCCTACCTCGCGAGCCTTCCACAGCCACAGCGCGGTATCGCCGAGGCGGTCGATGCCCTGGCAGCCATGACCCTGCCCCGCCTGCAGCGTTCGGAGAAATGGGGCATGGCCTACTACGGAGTGGGCGACGGGTGGTGTTTCAGCTGCGGAGGCTTTGCCCGCCACGTCAAGCTCATGTTCATCAACGGCACCGCACTGAAACCCGTACCGCCGGTGACGCCGGTGGGGATGGGCAAGGCGACGCGAGGCGTGGAGCTTGAATCCATTGACGACATCGACGAACCCGGAATCGTGGAGTGGATGAAACAAGTCACCTCGGTGACGGGTGTTGGCGGAGCCAGGAGACGTTGAAGGCGGGGTGGTTGCCAAGAAAATGTTCACCGCTGATCCATGGCTTGTGGGCCGAACGGCACCAAAAGCAGTGGTGGTCGCCCGCCCACCCTCCACGGAGCAGGCTGGCATGCGCCTGCGGGGACGTGTGCTTCCCGGCCGGCTCGTGAAGGAACATGAAATAAGACTCCCATGTCCGTGGTTACATCAGGTATGAGCGAAAATGAAAAAATTGCCCCCTACATCCCCAAAGCCGGCGCAGTCACGATGTTCACCACCTCGTGGTGCGGCTATTGCCGCAACCTCAAGCGCCTCATGGATGCCAAGGGAATCGGCTACACCGAGGTCAACATCGAAGAAGTCGAAGGCACCGCGGAGCTGGTGGAATCCGTCAACGGAGGGAACCAAACCGTACCGACGCTGATCTTCCCCGATGGAACCTCCGCAACAAACCCACGTATTGAGGAAGTCCTCGAGCGGGTCTAGTCGGCCTGTGATTGGATAGAGGGGTGCCCCTCGCCGAAAGGCAATTGGCGCCCCTTCCTCGTTAAGTTTTGGTCGCACAACGCGACCGCGCATGAATGGAGTGACATGTCACAAAAGGTTCAGGCCGTCATCGTCCGTGCCAAGGACGCCCCCGTTGAGACGGTGACCATCATTGTTCCCGACCCGGGTCCGGGCGAGGCAGTGGTGGACATCCTCACCTGCGGGGTCTGCCACACCGACCTGCACTACAAGCTCGGTGGCATCGGCAACGACTACCCCTACTTGCTCGGGCACGAAGCCACCGGAGTGGTCTCAAAGATCGGCGACGGCGTTGAAAACGTTGTGGTCGGCGACCGCGTCATCTTGAACTGGCGTGCGGTTTGCGGCCAGTGCCGTGCTTGTGCCAAGGGCCAGGCCCAGTACTGCTTCAACACCGCCAACGCCACCCAGAAGATGACCTTGGAGGATGGGACCGAGCTTTCCCCGGCCCTGGGCATTGGCGCGTTTGCCGAAAAGACCCTGGTTGCCGCCGGGCAGTGCACCAAGGTCGATGAGGATGTCGATGCTGCAGCCGTAGGCCTTTTGGGTTGCGGGGTGATGGCCGGCATTGGTGCGGCCCTCAACACCGGCGAGGTCAAGCGCGGCGAGTCCGTGGCAGTGATCGGTTGCGGCGGTGTCGGCATTGCCGCGATCGCCGGAGCGAAGCTGGCCGGGGCCACCACCATCGTGGCCGTGGACCTCGATGACGACAAGCTGGCCATGGCGAAGAACATGGGGGCCACGCACACCGTGAACTCCAAGACCGATGATGCTGTCGAAGGCATCAAGGCCGTCACCGGTGGCTTTGGCGCCGATGTGGTTATCGAGGCCGTGGGCCGTCCGGAAACTTACAAGCAGGCGTTCTACGCCCGTGACCTGGCTGGCCGTGTGGTGTTGGTGGGTGTTCCGACCCCGGAGATGAAGTTGGAGTTGCCGCTGCTGGATGTCTTTGGACACGGTGGATCGCTGAAGTCTTCTTGGTACGGGGATTGCTTGCCGTCGCGTGACTTCCCGATGTTGGTTGAGCAGTACAAGCTCGGTCGTCTGGATCTGGATGCGTTCGTGTCCGAACGCATTGGAATCAACGATGTGGAGGCCGCCTTCACCAAGATGGGCGAGGGCAAGGTCTTGCGTTCGGTGGTGGAACTCTAATGAGCGCGCAGATTCAGAACATCGTCACCTCCGGCACGTTCTCCCTCGACGGAGGCACCTGGGATGTGGACAACAACGTGTGGATCATTGGAAACCAGGACGAGGTCTTCGTCATCGACCCGGCCCACGATCCGGCCAAGATCAAGGAAGCGGTGGGCAACCGTGCGGTCAAGGCCGTGCTGCTGACCCACGGGCACGACGATCACATCCGTTACGCCCGCGAATTCGCGGACTTGGTTGAGGCTCCGATCCACCTGAACCCGGCAGACACGATGCTCTGGCAGGATGTGTTCCCCGGAACCACCGCTGATGTGGAGATCAATGACGGAGACACCTTCGAGGTCGCCGGAACCACCTTGGTCGCTTTGCACACGCCGGGGCACTCCCCCGGCTCGACGTGCTTCTACGTTGAGTCTCTGGGAACCTTGTTCTCCGGCGACACGTTGTTCAACGGTGGCCCTGGTGCCACCGGACGTAGCTACTCGAGCTTCGAGACGATCATCGACTCGATTCGCGAACGTCTGTTTCAACTGCCCGGTGACACTGTGGTGAACACCGGTCATGGTGATGCCACCACCATCGGGGCAGAAGCTCCGAACCTGGATGAATGGATCAAGCGCGGGAGCTAGTCTCCGTTGTTGGTCCGCAGGGTGTGGGTGGTGAAGACATGGTTTCCGTGTTTTTACCGCCCACACCTTTCTTCATGGAAGCGGCAAATTTCCTAACAGACCTCTTCTGTCTGGGCGCCAGGCAAAGAATTTACCCAACCAACGAAAAGGGTCGCAACAATGGACACGATCGTATCGTGGGTTGCTTTTGTTGGGCTTGCGGCGATTCTTGTCTATTCCAAGTGGAAAGAACAGCCAACCCGATCAGACCCGGCCCACCGTGGTGGCAAGCCGCTACCTCACAACCGCGTGGCGAGAATGTTTGTGACCTTCCAAGGTATGGACTGGAGTCTGTTCATAAGCGCCTTGGTGTTCCTCTTCTCGGCTGTTGCAGGAACCACGGACGATTTACGCTGACCGGCATCCGTGGGTACTCACATGAAGCAAAGGTTGCAAGGACGGACAACGCACTCTTTGGGCCGCGATATAAACGCTGTCAAAACTCCAATTCGCCAATCCCCCGAATTCGGATAGGCCTCTGGCTGCGTTGCTTTTCGATTGGGGACCCAGTGCCCAAAAGCAGCCAAGGACCAGACCCGAGCCAGCCGCTGTAGGCACCTGCGCGGTCGCAAAAACATCCCGGAGGGCTCCCGCTGCGCTGTGCAATTTACAGCTCGTTGGCGTCCAGCCGTGCGGCGGCGAGTACCTGGGCGAGGTGCATGCCCTTCGCGTCGGTGCCCTCGGAAATCTGGGTCCGGCAGGAGAATCCATCGGCCAGCACTAGGTCCCCTTCGGCCCTCCCACGGATCGCCGGGAAGAGCTCGCGCTCACCGAGGGTGCGGGAGAGCTCCGCATGTCCGGGTTCGAAGCCCCAGTTCCCGGCCAGCCCGCAACAACCGGTCTCGATCTCGCGCTCGTTGATGCCCACCGAGGCAAGTACCTTCGCGGTTCCGGAGTGATCACCTATAGATCGTTCGTGGCAGTGCACCTGCGAGACTGCTCCGGCGTCCAACGTTCCAAAGGGCCAGACGGCACTGGGCTTGCCGTCTGCAGGCAAGTGTTCGGCGACCAGATCGCCGAAGGGCACCACTGCGGCGGCCAGTGCAGCGGCGCGTGGATCGCCTGGGACCAGCTCGGTGATTTCGTGTCCCAGCATCACGGTGCAGGAGGGCTCCAGGCCGATGACCGGGTAGCCGGCCTCGAGCAGCGGTTCCATGACCTTCAGTGTGTGGCCGATGACTTTCCGGGCGGCATCCAGCTGCCCGGTGGAGTGCCAGGTGAGTCCGCAGCAGACGAAATCTTCGGGGATGATGACGGTGTATCCAAGTGCTTCGAGTACTTCGACGGCGGCCTTGCCTGGAGAAGTATCGAGGTGGTTGTTGAATGAGTCCGGCCAAAGCACCACCGTGGAGCCGGCGGCAGAGTTGCTCGTCGGGCGCTTGGCGAACCAGCGCTGCAGCGACTCGGGGGCAAAGGTGATCATGGTCCGAGTCGGCTCGATGCCGCCAAGCTTTTTCACCAGTTTTTCTACCGGCGTCAGGCGTAGCATCGCATTGGTCGCAGATGCCCCACCGGGAATCGCGTGCAGGATCCGGGTGAGCATCGGCAGCCAACCCATGGTGTAGTGGGCCATGGGCCGCAGCCGCTTCTCGTAGAACCTGTGTAGGAACTCCGATTTGTAGGTGGCCATGTCCACGTTGACCGGACATTCAGACGCGCAGGCCTTGCAAGACAGGCACAAGTCTAAGGCGTCCTTGACTTCCTCCGATTTGTAAGCGGAGGGAAGGGATTCGCCGCGGAACATTTCCGAGAGCACCCGGGCCCGTCCCCGGGTGGAGTCCACCTCGTCGCCGGTGCCTTGGAAGGAGGGACACATCGCCCCCTCGTCCGAGCGGCACAGTCCCACCCCGACGCAGCGGTTCACGCCGTTGAGCAGCGAGCCTTTGTCGCGGGAGAGCGCGTGGACGGGCGACAGCTCAAAGTTGCGCTGGCCCGGGCCGGGCCGCAGCCGGTCATCGATACGTTCGGGGTCGATGAGCACCCCGGGGTTGAACAGCCCGGTGGGATCGAAGACGTTCTTGAAGTCCCTGAAGGCGCCCATCGCGGCGCCGCTGTACATGGTGCCCAGCAGCTCGGAGCGCGCACGGCCGTCCCCGTGTTCTCCGGAGAGCGATCCGCCGTAGCCCGCTACGGTCTTGGCTGCGGCTTCCATGAAGGAACGGAAGACTGCCACGCCCTCCTCAGTACCCAGCGTGAAGGAGATCCTCACGTGCACACACCCCTCGCCGAAGTGGCCGAAAGGGATGCCGCGCAGGCCGTGCTTGTCCATCAGTGTGTAGAGATCACGGAGGTAGTCTGCCAGGTGCTCGGGAGGAACGGCCGAGTCTTCCCATGACGGCCAGGCTTCTCCGCCGTCGGGCAGACGGGTGACGATGCCTGCCGATGCTTCCCGGATGCGCCACAATTTGCGGGCCGCAGCGTGCTCGGTGACGACCACGGCGTCGATGGCTCCGGCGGACTTTGCATCCAGGTATTCGGAAACCAGGGCATCGGCGACGGCACGGGCGGTCTCGGGGGTCTCCCCCGCTGTTTCGCAGAAGAGCCAGCCACCAGCCTTTTCAACTCCGTTGGCGTAGCCTCCACCCAAGCCCGGGAGGTCGGACCCCGCTAGCTCCTGTCCCGGGCGTGAACGCAGGGCATCCAACAAGTCACCGCCCATTCCTTCTGCGGTCGTGACGCCGGGGCGGCGCATGGTGGCGGCCGCAGCAGCCGCATCAAAAACAGTTTCGAAGGCAAGCACTGCCAGCGCTGTGGCCCGAGGCTTTTCGACGAGTTTGACGGTGAGTTCGGTGATGATTCCGCAGGTGCCCTCGGTTCCGGCGAAGGCGCGGGCGGTGTTGAACCCGTTTTCGGGCAACAGGTGGTGTAGCCCGTAACCGGACACCTGACGGGGGAAGCGTCCGAGTTCCGTGCGCAGGGTGGCAAGGTTCGCGTCGCGGAGCTTTTTCAGTGCCACGTTGAGCTCGTGGCTGTCGGTGCCTGTGGTCCCTAGGGTGGCGGTCGTGCCATCGGCGAACATGACTTTGACCGATTCCACGTTGTCAGCCGCGGTGCCCCAGGCCAGCGAGTGGGAACCGCAGGCGTTGTTAGCAACCATGCCGCCCACGGTGCACCGACTGTGTGTGGAGGGGTCAGGCCCATAGGTAAGCCCGAATTCGGCAGCCGCGTCACGCAGCTTGTCGCACACGACCCCGGGTTGGATGCGCGCGGTTCGGGCCACCGGGTCGATGTCTAGGATCTTGTTGAAGTATCTCGAGGTGTCAAGCACCAGACCTTCCCCAATGGCGTTGCCTGCCACCGAGGTGCCCCCGCCGCGGCCGGTTACAGCAAGCCCTTCGGACTGTGCGTAGGCCAGCGCGTGGGTGATGTCCTCCTCACTGCGAACTTCCAGCACAGCGGCCGGGACACGCCTGAAGATCGATGCATCCGAGACGTATGCAGCTCGGGTGGTCATGTCGGTACGCAACCGCGAGCGCATCGCTGCGGCCGCGTCGAGCGCAACGGGCAGGATTTCCATGGCTAGGGCCTCTCTTGGGACAAGTATCGCAATCGTAACATGTTACAGTCAATCCGTGGACGTGCCGTTGCTTCGGTTATACGTAGACCCGCTTAAATCCGAACAATGAGAAGATCGGAACATGACTAGCCCCGATTCCCGTCTCTTGCCCCAACGCGGGCAGTCGTTGGCCGACCAAGTAATGAACTATGTTCGCCATTCAGTGATCACCGGCGACATGGAAGTGGGGCGACTTTACAGCGTTTACCAACTCGCCGAACTGCTGGAAATCTCCCGCTCACCAGTCCGTGAGGGCTTATTGCGGCTCGAAGAGGCGGGGTTGATCGAGTTCTCACGCAACAGGGGCTTCCGTATCATCCCGACAAGTCCACACGACGTGGCAGAAATATTCTCACTGCGGCTAGCGCTCGAGGTGCCAGCCGCCCACCGCGCTGCGGCGGCCCGAACAGCGGAACTAACAGCCGAATTCGCGGCACTTGAGGGCCGCATGCGCACGGCAGCATCCCATGACTCAGAAGATGAGTTCTTCGCTCTTGACCAGCAATTACACGATTTGATCCTAGGGGCTGCACGCTCAAGCCGTGGACGGGACTTCGTCAATCGGCTACGTGTGGCTACCCGGCTACTGGGCGTTTCCACAGCCGGCAAGGAACGAACAATGCACGACATCGTTGCCGAGCACTCACCCATCATTGAGGCCATCAAAGCCGGAAAAAGCTCCGAAGCCGCCACAGCCATGAGAGAACATCTCACGATGACCGGGCGGCTTCTGGTCGCGCAAGCTGTCGCGGGTCAAGAACTAGATGTGGATCCCGATGACCTGTGGCACGAGTGGACCGAAGGATATTAACTTTTTACGACCGACGCCGATTTGAAGTTCTGCAACTCAGATTTGTACAGTACGCATGCCGTGCTGACGACGAAAGCATCACCGCAAATCGCCTCGGACGCGCCACTCACAACTGACGTAAACAGTGGTGGAGGCCCAAATCGTGAGCGCAAAGCCCCAAGCCGCTTTGAACACCCCGTCAATCGAACACTCCCAGACCGATACTTCCGCCGCCAATAGCGGCGTCGAGAAACGACTCTGCGAAAACCGGACCCCGCTTCGTTGATGGCCAGAGATACCTCAAACATCCCCTGAATAATCTGGCCGTCCAACCATGGCACCGATATCGACACCGCATGAATCTGTGGCCAGCTGTCAGCAGGCCACAAAGAATTTATTTCCAAATCGGCTATGGCGGCTCAGGGACCGAAATTTTCGTCATGCTAGGTTTAGCCGTTCCCAATCGTGACCGCTCGGCTTTCTGGTATGAAATCGCGAGGGGTTTGCAAAGGCAATATTTTCGTTCGGCTGACCTGACGAAAGTTCACTAGCGACAGATTCACCGACACCAGAGGCCATTTTGAAGCCCTTACCCGAAAACCCGGTAGCCAAATATACCCCTGGCATTTCATCGACCCAACCGATGAGTGGATTATTATCCATGGAGTAAAGGTCTGGATACGCCTTCGAACGGACGCACGTAGGATACAAGCCTGGCATGAACTGCTCAACGGCCAGATTACACGTATTGATTTCTTCAGGTGATAGGTTCCGATCCATCTCCGACATCCGAAGAATTTCCTGTGGGGGAACGATCCCTCCGAGCTTGACGGTACTGCCGTCGATCGCGGGTGCGCCCCACATGTGCAGATCCGTTGAATCACGCATGAATGCGGGGAAGGCTTCTGCTGAAAATTCCTTCGGATGCTTGGTTGCATACCAGGTCAGAAGGATTCGCCCGGTCTTCAACCACTTGGAATAGCGCTCAGGTAACAGATTTCGGGACCAGGCGCCTGCTGCAATGACCACCTTTTCAAATTTCAGGCGTTTGCCATCAACTTCGATCTCAACGTGGTTCTCATGCGGAATAATTTGGTCAATTTGAGCGGAAGCATGCACCCGAGCACCATTGGCTTTGGCCTGCTCAATCGCGGTAAGTACCGCTAGGTCGGTCCTGAGCAATCCACCGCGCGGATCGAATAGTCCGATGTCAGTCGGGAGGAGACGATGCTGCGGGTAAGTCTGTTCCAGCCGGTCATGGGCTAGTCGTTCATAAGGATTTTCAGTCTGCGAGGCACTCTGGGTGAATTGCTCAATATAGTCACCACGATCGCTGCTTATCGTTAGAGCTCCGTTGCTTTGGTCCAGAACCGTCTGGCCGCTGACTTCATTCAGTTCCTTCCACAGTTCCTCAGATTTGGCGAGCAGTCGGCTGAATTCGGCCCCTTCCCGATAGGCCATGCGGAACATCCGCGTATCACCACCTACTGCCGTGTTGTCGGAGGCCGGGTGGAACTGTTCGAATCCGACGACTCCTTCAGTCCGCAAAGAAGAACGCCACAGGATCATGCTTCCGATGGTGCCCAATCCAATAACGGCAATTTTTCCGTCCATTTAGCTACTCCCTTGAGCTCTGAAGCGGGCCCTGAAATTCAGGGTGTTTTGAATGCTGGTGTAAGTGGGTTGGTTTCGGACGGCAGCTAATTCCGTTATGCCTTGCCGTTTGTTCCGGAGACCCTGGCGAGGAACTCGCGTGTTCGAGGGCTTCGCGGATTCTCGAAGACTTCTTCCGGGGTTCCGTCCTCGATGATCTTCGCTTTGTCCATAATCACTACGCGATCCGCTACTTCCCGCGCGAACTGCATTTCGTGGGTAACCACGATCATGGTCATGCCGGCTTTCGCCAAGTCCGTCATGACTCGGAGTACTTCGCCGACCAGTTCTGGATCGAGCGCCGAGGTAGGTTCGTCGAACAACATGACCTCAGGGTTCATGGCCAGTGCTCGGGCTATGGCAACCCGTTGTTGTTGTCCACCAGATAACTCGCCGGGGTATGCATCAGCTTTGCTAGTCAACCCGACCTTTGCGAGCAGCTCGAGGGCCACTTTCGTGGCTTCCTTCCGATGCACCCCATTGACGACTGTTGGTGCTTCGATAATGTTCTGCAAGACGGTCAAATGTGGAAATAGATTGAACTGTTGGAACACCATCCCTAGGCGTTGGCGCTGCTGGGCCGTGGCTTTTTCACTGAGCAGTTCCATCGAACCGTTCACTTCTTTGTACCCAACATATTCGCCCAACACGCGGATCTCTCCCGAATCGAGTGTTTCAAGACGGTTGATGCAGCGCAGCATTGTGCTCTTGCCAGAACCGGAGGGTCCTATGACGCAAACAACTTCGCCACGTTTGATGTTTAAGGACATGTCATCCAGAACAACCAGGCGTTCGAAATTTTTGGTTGGGAATGATTTAGTGATTCGTTTGAGCTCAATGACGGTTTCGGGGTTATTGACCTCAGGCATTTGCTTCCTCTTCGTTGATCGCTGGCTGGTTTTTTGATTCGTTTGAAGGTCGTTGACTTACTTTTTTATGACTCCTTCTCTTTTCCCCATATCCGCGGTTGAATACCCGCTCAACACGACTTTGTATCCAGGTGAGGATGGAGACGAGTACGAGATACCAAATAGTGGCAACCGCAAGGAGAGGGATGACTTGATAATTTTGCGAATAAACGATTTGTGCTGAGTAGAGAAGATCGCTGAGTGCAAGAACGCTGACCAGTGAAGTGCTTTTCAGCATCGTGATGACTTGGTTGGCAGTGGGCGGAACGATCAAGCGCATTGCCTGGGGAAAGATGATTCGTTGGGTAACCTTGAGCGGCTTCATTCCAAGTGCGTGGGCAGCTTCGCTCTGTCCCTTAGCAACCGCAACAATGCCGGATCGGATGATCTCCGCCATATATGCGCTCTCATGCAGCGACAAGGCGAGGAAAGCTGCAGTAAAAGGGCTGATGATCTCATTTGCATTCAAGGTAATCAACGGTGGTGAACCAGGCATCCCCAGTTCTAATTGGGGAAACAGCGCCGCAAGGTTGAAGAAGAATAGAAGCAGGACCAGCAGCGGCACCCCGCGAAAAATCCAGGTATAGACGGTAGCTATCCACTGCAGCGGAGGGCTCGCGGACAACTTCATGAGCGCTATCACGGCTCCGAGAAGGGTACCCGCGATCATGCATATGAGCGTCAAGAGCAGGGTGTTCGCGATGCCAGAAAGAATGATGGTGCTAAACAGGTATGCACCAATGACCCGCCAACCAAAGCGCTCATTTCCAAAGATGGATACAAGAATTGCCAGCGCCACCAGAATGACAAAGGCGGAGAGTACGATCTGTTTGATGTTCCGTGGAATAACTACGGCCGGAGCAGGGGCTATGTCAGGGGCTAAATTCGATGGCACGGGCTTTTGTCACCTTCTGCTATTTCTTGATTTCAGCGTGGTCAATCGCGAGATCTCCGACACCGTACATTTCCATTGTTTTCTGGTACACGCCAGAGTCGATCAGGTCGTTCATTGCTGCGGCAATTGCCTCGGTCATGGGCGACTTTTTATCCACTCCGATACCGAGAATAGAACCATCTGTGAGCGCGTCACCGACTTCGATCTTGTCGTTGAGGTTGGCCGCATACAGGAGGATGGGCGTATCGCCTGCCACTGCATCAACCCGACCGCTGTCGAGTGCCGAGAGCGCCTTTTGCTGGTCCGGGAAGCCTTGGACATCAATCGGCTGGTCGCCCGCCTCCGCGCATGCCTTCGACTTGACGGGCATGACTTCGGTGAACTGGAACGATCCAACTTCTAGGCCGACGGACTTGTCGCAAAGGGTGTCGGCAGTGATATTCTTCGGGTTCCCCTTGGGCTGTGCCAACGAACTGTTCGCGAAGTAGTACTGGACGAAATCAAGGACCTTGATCCTGTCGTCGGTAATGGCCATATTGGCGGCAGTCGCATCATAGCGTCCCGCCTGGATGCCTGGAATGATCTGATCCATCGAGGCAGCTTTCATAGTGACTTTGAGGCCGAGTACCTCCCCGATCGCCGCCATGATGTCCGGATTCAAGCCGACTACTTCGCCGGATTTTGGATCGGGGTAGCCCAACGGCGCCATACCCATGGTGGTCGCGACCTCGAGAGTGCCCTTCTTTTTCACATCGGCCGGAAGAAGGTCGGCGGCCTCTTGATTGAATTCAGCCGTCGGCCGTTCTTGGGATTTCTCGTCGGAACCTTCAGACAAGGCCGCTTCCGGGTCGCTGCAGCCGGTTAGGGCCAGCATTGCGATTGCCGCGAGGCTCGCGAGCACCTGGGAACTTTTGCGAATGTTTTTCACCGTGGAACCTCCAAAGGGGGTGTGTCGCATGTTACATGATAGGCATCACACTACATGTTTACGTTTGAAAAGGAAACGGTTCTGAGGGAAGCGTTGCCAGCCGGGACATCTGATCAAAGTCACTGCCGGGAAAAATCCAACTGGCAATCGAGAAGAGACCACTCTTCCCGCGACAGGTAAGCCTGGATTGGCAGATAAGGTACCTTCATCCGCGAAGTCTGCATGTTACCTGTAGCATTCGTAATACTAATGACTATCTAGGATGTGCGATGACTGTCCCCACTCCGGCTTTGCAGCCGCTGGATACCCGACGCGTCACCCTGACGGACCGGACCCTAAATGCAGTGCGTGAGGGAATCCGCACAGGAACACTAATTCCAGGTGAGCTGTACTCGGTGTATCGTTTGGCTGAGGAGTTGGGCGTATCCAGAAGCCCCGTCCGCGACGCACTTCTACGGCTCGCGGAAACGGGAATAGTGAACTTCGAACGCAACAAGGGCTTTAGAGTCGTGTTGCCGGGGCCCAAAGAACTCGCAGAGATGATCGCCGTTCGCATTTCCCTCGAAGTCCCGGCTGCCCGACGTGCCGCGCACAACATCGGACTCGACAAAGAGAACAAACTTCGGACTGTCTATGAGGCCATGGAAGAAGCCGCCAAAAATCGTGATGAGCCCAAGTTCATGGATGAAGATCAAAAGCTGCACGGGGTAATCCTCAAGCTTGCGGCAAACAGCTACGTAGAACGTGTGATCGATACGCTCCGCGATGCAACGAGACTCGTTGGCTCCTCAACCATCAAGGGATCCAGAGATCTTAACGCAGTTCTTGTTGAACACCGACCGATCGTGGAGGCTGTTTTAGCCGGAGACGCAGTGGAGGCCGGCCGCGCCATGGATACGCACCTTCGCAAGACAGGAAGAGTGCTGCTAGCTGACGCTGTGAAACGGACCGAGACCGGACACGATCCAAACGAACTATGGGAACGTCTGATCGACTGAAATAGTTGTCATAACATCCGGTGCTGTCCTCAATATGTTGGGGCGTAGTGCATAGTGCATTTCACTTGTTTTGGCCTAGCATCGGCGCCAGTTAGAACGACAAGCTCCCCGGATTGCCATTCATCGGTCATTCCGGGGATGTGGCTACTCTCAGTTTTTTCGGATGTGGAGCATGATGAGGCCCACGGCTCGGCGTTGGCCCGTGGTTGGCTCCTCGGCCCACCCGAGAGGCTGATTCCCTCACCTGGCTGTTCGGCATAGGCGACCCTCATGATGCCGCGGGCGCGGTTCCGCATACAGTCCATCAGGTCCTTGTAGGTCAAGGGGCGCTCATGTCATGAAGCTTGTGAATGCGAACCCTTGCGTGGCACGGCGGCAGAATGTGCTGCCTTATCGGCATGCTCTTCGGGACGCCAATCTTCGGTGAACGCCAGCTGCGCTCAGGCAGTGGGCAGGTGCTAGGTCCGAGGCGAGGCGAGCGTACAGAGGAACACGTGGCCCGGCACCGGTCCGCGGTGAAAGAACGACCGAACCGGAAGCCTGGGCCACCGGGCATTGAGGAGCTTCTCCACAGTGGCCAGCCATTTGAAGGTAAGAACCGCCTCGGGTGCGATCTGGATGAATTCGATCTGTTCGCATCCGTATTTGTATCCCAGAAGTAGCAATGCTTAGTCAGGTGCTGCGTCTTCCAGCGACGCAGAAGGATGTCTGGTCGAAGAGCACAAGTCTGTCGTGATTGTGTTCGATCCCCGGATGCGTCCGTGCGAACTGCTTTCAGCGAATGGTAATGCTCCGGCAGCAAGTTCATCGCAACATACAGGCCACCGACGCAGTCATGGCCCAGGTTCCATGCGCTGTCGGCGTCGGCGAACCAGTTCATGCAAGGTCTCAAGCTTCGACTTGGCATGGAAACAGGGGGCGAACAAAACCATGACCAAGTCCTAGTTTTTTCCACAAGGGTCCAAGCAGGGACTCGCAGCGAATGCAGTGTGGTCCATGGAGTAGGCGGACAAGGCGTGCTCGTGCGGCAGGTGTTGCGCCAGCACGTCGATTGGGGTTTAGAACGGCCATACTTGTCAGGAAGGCCTTCAAATCCAAAGTTGACTCCATACGGGGAGCTAGGATATTTTGCCCGGGGTCCCCTACGTAACTCTCTCGTCCACACGGTTGCTCCGGCACACAAGCATCGACTTGTGGATGGCTTCGACGGGCAACTTGCTGAACCCGTTGTAACCCGCTGGTGCGACGCGTCACGTTGATGGTTACTGCTCAGGCCAAGTTATCGTAGAAGGTGTGTAGATCAAGAAGCGAGTGTTCATCTGGAACGAAGCAGTGGCCACCCAAAGACCTGGTAGCGGCTTGCCTCCTGAATGAGGCCGAGTTTAGTTGCTCGGTTTACCGCGCTGACCGATTTGCGGATACACCGCCAAGTCATTGGGCCGAGTGGCCTCAGCAACGGATCTTTTTGTTACATCTACAGCCACCAGCACCACACATGACACTGCCAACTCGGTCTTGTCCGGCATCAACTCTCGCGAGTCGTTAACAGCCTGCTGTGCTCTTCGACGGTCGGACTTGATTCGGGAGTAGACCAGTCTGGTTCTCGCCGTCGAGGACTTGTAAATTTTCACGGTCATACGGACTTTGAGCGCAAATGGTCGGGCCGAGTCGTGGGTGCGAAAGTAATCCAGTCCTTGACCATACAGGCGGCAAGCACGGACTATGCGCACCGCTCTTGCGCAGCCAATTAAACACTTGCGGCTGCGAACGAACAACTTCTCGACAATTATTCCGCGATTGTCTTTTGGCCCACAAGCATGGAAATGCCCCGGAAGCATGAACCTCCGGGGCGAAACCCCGACTTAGATTCACCCTAAAGGCGATCCCGCTTATATTCATCCAAAAATTGAATGACTTGGGTGGTGACCTGCGTTGACATTCTTTTAAGGGCCTCTTCAGTCATGGCGGCCATATGCGGGGTCAGAACTAGATTCGGCGCAGAGAAGAGCGCAGAATTCGTATCTGGAGGTTCGGGCGCGTAGACATCGAGGGCAGCTCCGGACAAATGGCCTGATTCCAAGGCTGCAATCAGCGCCGTTTGATCGACAAGCTCGCCTCTGGCCGCGTTGATCAAGATGGCGCCCGGTGGGAGAAGCTCCAGTTCGCGCCGGCCGATCAGATTCTGGCTTTCCGGCCCGCCAGGAACATGCAGGCTGACGATGTCTGAGCACGACAGCAACTCGTCCATGTCATCTACGAGCGCAAAGGACCGCTCCTTTGTCCGGTCTAGGAAAGGATCATATGCGGTGACATGCATACCCAACTGGAGTGCATGCTGCGCCACAGTAGCTCCGATGGCACCGGCACCTATTAGCCCCAGCCTGGTGCCATTAGCCTCCCGCCCGGTCAGACCGGCACGATCAACTTGTCCCGGCAACGACCCTGCGCCGGAGGAAAAGTTCCCCCTTCTGAGGGATGAAGTGACCTCCGGAATTCGTTTCAGGAGCATAAGCGCCACAGTTAGGACGTACTCCGCAACAGAGCCGGTATTGGCCTGTGGCGTGGTCACCACCTTAATTCCGAGCTTTTCCGCCGCCGATAGATCGATGTTATCCGTGCCGGCACCGTGCCGACCAATGATCTTCAGCTTGGGAGACTTCTTCATCATCTCTTCAGTAAAAGGCGTACTCCGGATGATGACCGCATCCGCTCTTGCGAGGATTTTTTCGAATTCTTCATTCTCCTCCGCCGGCATACGGTCAACGATGCAATGACTCGTGAGAAGTTCGATTCCCATTGGGTGGATCGACTCCATCAAAGCAACGCGCGGAATTTCATCTACAGGCATGGACATTCCTCTGTGAGGGGGGGTAAACGTGGAGTGGAAGAGTAATTCATAAGAATTCTGTTTGGGTTCAGGTGGGGTTTTAGTCTTGCTTCCACGGGAGGATCAGGTCGTCAACATGCATTCCCAGTTGTTGGCAAACCTGAGCTAGTGACGATGAACGCTCCTGGGCGTAGATATCAAAAGAATCCAGAACCGGCGTCCCGATCCGCCCAGACATCCACATGGCATCCCGGGGGGCTTCCCCTTGGGCATCCCTCATATTTCCGTCACCAGAGAGGTTTGATGCGAAGATACCGGCAGCCGATCGAGGAAGGAAATCTTCGTAGACTATGGGTTCAACCTGAACATGGCCACTTGTCACCAGATCTATCAACGAAGTGGGCAGCTCGGATGCGGGTGCATCGGAGGTGAGCGCGAAAGTGAAGAATCCGAGATCTGCCTTCAGAAACTCGATATCGGTTCTAGGAAACCGTTGAGCCCAGACTTCACTCGCCACGTCCGAACGCGTGCGGCCGCTACGAGCCACTTCGCTGTCCACTTCCGCCATACTTGCGTCGTAAAGCGCGCGCCCTTCGCGAGTCAAAGCCATCCCCCGGGCCTCGACTTCACCGAACCTGACGCGAAGCTCTCCTTCGCTGACTGACCCGTCCGATTCTTTGAACAGGCGAGGCTCCGAAAGTGCTCTGAAGGAAGTTTGCCTCAATAGAACATCTGGCCCTTGCCATTTAGGCGGGCCTTGGATGGAATCAATCATGCTGATTCCTCGCAGTTCCATTCGAGAATAAAGCTCGTCGATATCGAGCACCCTGGGAGTTAGATGATTGATATGAGTACTGGAGACCCCGCCAATATCCGCGGCAACGCTAGAGATATCTTCAAGCTCGTCGTACCACGCACGATCAACCGGCTCTGAAGACAAAGCAAACGATGCCGCGGCAAGATCGAGGAAGCGCTGGGCTTGTTCTTCGGGCAGGCCATTTCCATTCACCGCAGAATCTGCCAAGGTCAACAGCTCTTCGGAAAACAACGTCCTCTGGGATATGTAGTTCTTGAGCCGGTGTTCCAGTTCTTGTGTAAAGAATCGACGGTCTTCAGGAACCAACATCGAGGTAAAGACCCTGAACGGGTTCTCGGCAAGCTCCTGCCTATCTGTGGGTCGGAACGCCGTCGAAACGACAGGAATGGGATTCGGCTTCGCGTCACGCAAGTCGTAGAAATTTACCGCGTACATACCTACTGCTCCGAAGACCCTTGCAGCTTGGGCGAGCTCATCCGGACTCCCCACGCGAATGGCCCCATGCCGTTCAGCTGTAACGCGTTCGAGGCTACCGAACTGCCCGGCCTTTTCTGGGTGCTGACGTTGGTGTTCTTGATTCACTTCTTGGGCTACTTCGACCAGCATGTTGTAGGCGGGCACCTCGCCGCCGTAAAGATCGGACAGGACGCCGGAAAGCCGCTTGCGCAACTCCGTTTGTTTTACGTGGCTCATGTGTTGTCGCTTCCCTGTTTCGGCTCGATGTTAGGAGGTGGTCGTGGTGTATACCGTGAAAATGGTGGTGTAGAAGTCCTTGGCGGCTGTGCCTTGCTCGCGGGGGCCGTAGCTCGATGATTTGGTACCGCCGAAAGGTACATGAAGTTCGGTCAGCGCAGTCGAACGATTGACGTGTAGCATGCCAGCGTTGACTGAGTGTAAAAATTTATCGATCGCCTGCGAAGACTCGCTAATAATCCCCGCGCACAGACCGTAATCGGTGTCATTGGCGATCTCGATAGCCTCATCTATTCCATCTACTTCGATGAGGCAGGCAACGGGGCCGAAGATCTCCTCTTGGTTAATCCTCATGTCTGATCTCCCGCCGGAGAATAGTGTTGGCAGCATGAAGAACCCTGGAGTGTCCGATTCACAAACCGTTCCGCCCGCGACAACCTCTGCGCCCTCCTCCACTCCGAGCCGGACGTAATCCAGAACGGTGGAGAGCTGAGCCTCACTCGCCAGCGGACCGATGTCGTTGACCGGGTCCAACGCGTGACCGACGCTGAGCGTAGAGAGGCTATCCACAAGACGTGTCTTGACCTCCTCGAGTATCCCCTTCGTCACGATCACTCTGCTCGTTGCTGTGCAGCGCTGACCGGAAGAGTAGAAGGCACCATCGATGACGGCTTCCACTGCCGTTGTGATATCAGCATCATCCAGAATGATGAGGCTGTTCTTGCCTCCCATTTCGGCCTGAACCTTCTTATTACCTGCGTCCAAGCAATCTTGGACGATTCGTTTTCCAGTGGCACCGGAGCCCGTGAAGCTCACCGCATCGAGTGCTTTCGACTTCGCCATGCGGTCACCAACAACGCTGCCTGACCCCATGACCAGGTTGAAGACACCTGCGGGAAGACCCGCTTCAGCAATAATCTCTGCCAGATTCCATGCAGATGCCGGTACCAAGGCAGCAGGTTTGAATACGACGGTGTTTCCGAAGGCAAGGGCAGGGGCGATCTTCCAGGCGGGGATGGCCAACGGGAAGTTCCATGGCGTGATGATGCCAACGGCGCCAACGGGTTTCCTGACCGTATGAATCGAGGTCCGATCCCGTGAGGAAGTAAATTTTTCGCCCGCAGCCTGCTGCAGCTGGTCAGCATAGTAGAGAAAAGTGCGACCCGCGCGATCGGCTTCTCCGATACCCTCGGCTATCACTTTCCCTTCTTCACGCGCTAGGCACGTCCCGAGACGAGTCTTCTGCCGCAATATAACGTCACCAATGCGAGCGATAAATTCGCTTCTCGTCTTTGGCGAGAGATGACTCCAGGCGGACTTAGCGCCCCGGGCAGCCTCAATAGCTAGATCCGTATCTTCACTGGTCGCTTGCGCGTAGTGGCCAATGACATCACTAGTCTCCGAAGGGTTGATGTTCGGCTGGTATTTTCCAGAAACCCATTGGCCGTCGATAAAGTTGTTGTACTGCATTCATTAACTCCCTGCATGATTTCGGTGGTTAAGTAGTCGTCGACCTACGGAGTCAAAGAGACGTCCTGTGGAAGTCTTTCCCCTGCAGGAAGTTCTCGATATTTTCGACCACCATCGTTGCCATGGCAGAGAAGGCCTGGGGTGTGTTGTAACCCTGGTGCGGTGTCAGCACAACGTTCTCCAGTGATAGTAAACGATCGTTGCGCTCCGGTGGTTCCTGTCCGAACACGTCGAGACCGGCGGAAAGAAGCCCCTTTTCCAGCCGGTCCTCAAGCGCGAATTTTTCGATAAGTTCCGATCGGGCAGTGTTGATCACCATCGCCCCAGGTCGCAATCGATCCAGCAGTTCTCCGGTGATGAAGCCGTGCGTCTGTTCATTAAGAGCCAGATGCAAGCTCACCATGTCAGATCTCTCGAATATTTCGGGCAGGGAAGAGAATTCGACGTTCGAGTCCTCGTCGATCACCGGAGTTCGGTTCCACGCTAAGACCTTCATCCCTAGCGCGCCAAGAAGCTTGGCAACATGCGACCCAATACCGCCGTACCCTATTAGGCCTGCCGTTTTTCCAGAGATTTCCATCCCTGATGGGAATGGCCGCCAAAGCCCCGCCCGAACGTGCCGATCTCCTTGGGGCGTCCGCCTCGCAACCGAGAAAAGCAGTGCGATCACATGCTCCGCAACCGCAGAATTACCGTATTCCGGTGTATTTGCGACATGGATGCCCCTATCCTGTGCCAGCCGTAGATTGATAAAGTTCGACGCGCCTTGTCCGACGTACGCGACGAGGGCCAAACGAGGGGCGCTCGACAACACTTCATCGGGCAAGGTGCCCCCAACGATCACCACTTGAGCCGAACCAACCACGGAAACGTAGTCTGCTGCAGATTCCGGGGTGCCGTTGTGGACCGTCAGAACGCCGATGGAGCCCAGACGTTCCAAGAGTCCTAGACTGCGGAACTGCGTCAAACTCGAAGCGTTCGCGTCCACATACACGATGTGGGGCTTTTCATGACTCGTGCTCATGTGCCTGATCTCAATTCAGTGTGGCTGCTTCTCAAATGCTGACCAATTTAGGGAATACAAAGTTTTCTTTGCAAGGTCGACAGAGATCACTCGGTCTGAAGCATCCCTCGCATGTGGCATGTTACTGACACTAGTCAGCATGCGGAGCCCTGTCAACAGCCAAACGGAGCTCAGTTCAACCCCAATCCATAAATCCACTTTTTTGGGGGTGATCGCCAGCTACGCTGCTGGTGATGTTCTACCGTAGGTCCCTAGTTGCGCCGCTACGGCTGGCTGCGCGAGAGGATCAGTCCGTATGCGGAGGTGACTGAACACTACCGAAGAGCCGTTGCCAGTCATCACCGCGACCCAATGTTGTTTGTGAGAGACAAACGTTGAACTTCCAAACGTTGGAAGCAACCCATGCTGGCTCAGGATGAAGTGGGTGCGCTATTTTCCCATCGTGGTCCGGACGAAACATCGTGCTGCAAAAACGACGGAGACTCTTGTGAGATCGTCAGCTCTGTCCGGGATGCGCGATCTCCGTGTGGATTCGAGAAATCAGCGGCATCAACCGCAGCAACGGACACCGCACCGTCAAGACGTGAAGAAGATGATTTTTGGGGTTTACGCCGATTATTTTCTGTTCCTTGTTAGCAGGCACAACCAGCCCGCTCAGAACCGGCCCACCGTGGCGGGAAGCCGCTACCTCGCAACCGCGTGGCGAGAATGTTTGCGACCTTCCAAGGTACTGATTGGAGTCTGTTCATAGGCGCCGTTGTGTTCCTCTTCTCGGCCGTCGTAGGAACCACCGACGACTTAAGCTAATCGGAATCCGTGGGTACTCACGTGAAGTAAAGGCCGCAAGAACGGACAACGCACTCTGTGGTTTGGATATGAACGCGGTCGAAACTCCAATTCACCAATCCCCCAGAATTCAGTCGAGCCTCTGGCTGCGTTCTCAAACCCGAGACATCCTGCTCGGCCAAACCCCGTCGTCTTTTCTTATAACTTAGGGGGCCAAGACCTGTAGGAATACCTGACAGCTACCAACTGCTTAGGCGGTCCAGGGGTCATGGATCTGGCGTGAGCGCCTAGTCATGCAGGAGAACTTGGTAAAGATTGTGATCTTGCCATTCACGAGCTATTTTCAAGTATCGCGGGGCCATCCCGATCTTCCGGAAACCAGCCTTCAACAACACCCGTTGTGAGCCGACATTGTGCTGCAGAGTGCTCGCCTCTATGCGGTGCAATCCGAGTTTTTCACGCGCGGTTTCAACGATTGCCTGGACAGCCGCCGAGGCCAGACCGCGGCCCGCGTATTTGCTGTCCACCCAGTAGCCCAGCCCTGCACTTTGGAATGGTCCACGCACGATTCCGGCCAAGTTGAAACGTCCGACCAGAGCTTGCCCGGCACACAACGCCAGCGGGTATCCCCCGCCGGTTTCGGTCTCGACAAGGCGACGGGCAATGTCCGCAGCCTGCCACGCCTCGGTGTAGTACGCCTCGGGACGCACGGGCTCCCAGCACGAAAGGTACTCCCGGTTGCGCGTATAGGCAGCAGCGAGCGCCGCTGCATCGCTCGGGCGCAGGAGCCGCATGCTGACTTCTTCATTAAGCTGGCACGATTCAAACACGGGTCAACTTTACTCGCCATCATCGATGTCGGTCATCGACCAAACACCGATGGGACAACTTCTGGCGCCGAAAGTAGAAAGGTGCCATCCGAGTCAAGGAATCCCTTGCTGACGATTCAGATCACTTCGGGCGACGGGCGACCGGCAGTGGAGCGCGCATGGGAAATCGGCGCCAGCAGCCGACGGATGACCGTGCCTTCCGCCAACGCATCCAACACCTCGTTGATTTCAGCAAGCGGCCTGGTGTCGGTGTACAGCAGCTGCACCGGCAGTCTGCCCTCGCGCCAGGCCTGGACGAAGAAGGCAATGTCCGCCGCGGGCTTGGCATCCCCCATATAGGAGCCGAGCAGACGTTTGCCCGTCCCGGCAAAGGCGAGTGCCTGCACTGTCAGCTGCGCCTCGGGGTGCGGCAGCCCCACGCAGACCACGGCACCGCCACGGGTCAGCACATCCAATGCCTGTCCGATCACGGCAGCGAATCCGGAGGCCTCGATCACTATATCGACCCCGTCGCCGGTGGCCCGATCGACCAGCTCCTGCGCTTGTGCGGGGGTGCCGACAGCGGTGGCTCCGCAGGCAAGCGCTAGGGCGTGTTTGTTCGTGTTCGGGTCGATGGCGATGATGCTGTCGGCTCCTTGGCGGACCGCACCCATGATCGCTGCCAGTCCCACGGCACCCAGCCCGTAGACGATCACCGATTGACCTGCCCCAAGCATCGCCGTGTGGCGGATCGCGCCGATACCGGTGAGTACCGCGCAGCCGAACATGGCCGCGACTTCGTCTGGCACGTCCTCGTCGATGGGCACCACGGATTCTGCCGCAACCACCGAAAAGTCCGCAAAGGCGGAAACGCCCAGATGATGGTTGACCCGTTCCCCGCCGGGTCCACGCAGGAGGGCCGGGCCATGCAGGAGCTCACCGTCGTTATTGCTGACAGCTGCCCTATGGCACAGGGCAGGCCGCCCCGCAGCACAGGCGCGGCATGATCCGCAGCTGGGAACAAAGACCAACACCACCTTCGTCCCGATCGTCAAATGCTGTACACCGTCTCCGAGCTGCGTGATGCGTCCCACCGCCTCATGCCCCAGGGCCATGGGCAGTGGTCGTAGCCGTGCCCCGTTGACCATCGAGAGGTCCGAATGGCACAGCGAGGACAAGATGATCTCCACTCCGACTTCACCGGCCCGGGGCTGTGGAGCGGCAAGTTCCTCGATGGACAGTGGACGGCCCGTGCCATAGGAGACCGTCCCATCCGTGGGTAAATGACGAAGGATCGCGGCACGCATCAGATGCTCCATCCGCCGTCGAGCACATAGGAGGCCCCGGTGACCATTGCTGCTTGCTCCGAGGCCAGGAACGTGACCAACGAAGCCACCTCGTGCGGTTCGACCAGCCGTTTGATCGCATTTTTGGTGAGCAGGACCGTTTCGAGCACGGTGTCCTCGTCGATGCCGCGGGTTGCTGCCTGGTCCTTGAGCTGGCCTTCGACCATGGCAGTGCGCACCTAGCCCGGGTTGACGCAGTTGCTCGTCACCCCGTGCCGCCCGCCCTCGCGGGCCGTGACCTTTGAAAGCCCCTCCAACCCATGTTTGGCCGCCACGTAGGCGGACTTGAATTCGGAGGCGCGCAGACCATGGATCGAGCAGATACTGATGACCCGCCCGTATCCCTGCTCGTACATGTGCGGCAGCGCGGCACGGGTAAGCAGGAAGGGGACTTCCAGCATCAGCGTAAGGATCCGCCGAAAGGCCTGTGGCTCGAAGTCCTGGATCGGGGCGATGGTTTGGACCCCCGCGTTATTGACCAACACATCCACTTCCAGATGCAGTGACTCCAAGGCTGCAGTGTCTAGCAAATCCACCTCCCACGCTTCACCGTTGATCTCCCTAGCCAAGGCATCAGCTGCCGCGCCGTCACGGTCCGCTATGACGACGTGTGCACCTTGGGCGGCAAGAGTGTGGGCCATGGCCCTGCCTAGTCCACCGGCCCCGCCGGTGACCAGAACTCGTTTGCCGGCCAGCCCGGTGATCACTGGCGGGTAGGTGGCGGGCGCTGGCATCTCGGCCATGGAAAATACCTCCGGAGTCACTCAAAACTCAAATCCCTGCAGGTGGCGTCGGTTTTTGATGCCGGGCTCTGCCTTGAGCAGAGTATTACAGCGACGGGCTCGTCCGCACAAGGTACAGGTGTGCACAGCCCATGTGCGCGCCTGCATGGCCGCTGGCCCGGCGCACATGGGCCTTTGCGGTGTGGGGCCGATACCCTCCGGGCTTCCGCGTATCCGGAACCACGGCTTCCAGTTGCCGTGAAGCGAGCCGTAACCTGTTTCGTATCCGGCTTCCTATACCTGCGGAGCCCAACATCCTGGAGGTTCCATCTCGATCGCCCATCGATCGTCCGTGGACATGCACCCACATAACGGCCCGAAACACACGAGGCTAACCGCCACGCAGTACGCGCCTTCGCGCCGTTGGCTTCGTAGTAAATTGTTCCAGCAGCTGCTTGCGCCGAAAAACCGTCCGATGGGTTTACCCCCCTCCATTTAGCTGCGAACAATGAGAGACTCAGGCCATGACTAGTCCTGATTCCCGCACGTTGCCCCAACGCGGGCAGTCCCTGGCCGACCAGGTCATGAACTACGTGCGCCACTCCGTGTCGACCGGGGAGATGCAAACCGGACGGCTCTACAGCATCTACCAACTTGCCGAGACCATGGGCATTTCGCGCTCGCCGGTCCGCGAAGGATTGCTGCGTCTTGAGGAAGCGGGCCTGATCGAGTTCTCCCGCAACCGCGGCTTCAGGATCGTGCCCACCAGCCCGTGGGATGTTGCGGAGATCTTCTCACTGCGTCTGGCCATTGAGGTCCCGGCAGCGCAGCGCGCCGCCGCGACCTGCACCCCCGAACTGGCCGTGGAGTTCGATGTGCTTCAGGACCGGATGCGGAGCTTGGCAGCCACGGGCGCCTCGGATGAATTCTTCGACTTCGACCAGCAACTACACGATCTGGTCCTGGCTGCCGCGGGCTCGCATCGTGGGCGAAAGATCGTGAACCGCCTGCGCCTGGCCACCAAGTTGCTTGGCGTCTTCACCGTCGGCCAGGAGCGCACGCTGGATGACATCCTCACCGAGCACTCCCCCGTGATTGAGGCCATCACGGCCGGGGACGGTGCGCGGGCCGCCACCGCCATGCATGCACATCTGACGATGACGGGGCGCCTGTTGGTGGCTCAGGCCGTTGCGGGCCAGGGACTGGAGCTGGACCCCGAGGAGCTGTGGAACGAGCTGACTGCCGGCTACTGAGCAGCAGCACCGCTGGCCCCCGAGAATGCAGTGCTCAGATCCTGTTGCGCTGCCACCGGGCGACACCCTCCTGCCTCGCGGCGATGAACTGGTATCGATGGCACACTGGGACCCATGAACGAACCAGTCGCAGCATCCCCGCCGCCTTCGAACACCCCGCGGCGCAGGCTACCGATGATCACTGCGGTTCTGGCGGGATTGCTACTTGTCGCCGGCGTGGTCACCCTTATCGTCGGACCCAGCGCCGCGTCTTCGTTTGGCTGGTTCGCCTACGCTCCGTTGAGCGACGAGGTCTTTGCCCCGGGCATGCACTTCCTGACCACGGCCCAGATCCTCGGGTGGACCTTCATCGCCTGTGCCGCATGCGCTACAGCATTCTGGGCAGGTCTTGCCGTGGCACGGCGCCGGAGCTGATTGGCCGGAGCTCCCACGGGATCAGGAGACGAGCAGCTGCGCATGCCTGCCGTATTCGGCCAGCAGGTCCGCGATGAAGGTCTCGGTGTCGTAGCCGGGCAGCAGGTCATCGACCGCACCGACGGTGGACGGGTCCATGGGGATTTCCATGGCCCGGTAGACATCGTCGAGCACCGCCCGAATGGGTGCCGAGTCCTCGATGACAAACACGCTGGAAAACAACCAGGCCCCCGCGACCACGCGCTGCGCGGTGCCCACCAGCTTGATGGCACCCCCGGGCGCCGGCTCCCCGGGGCGAACACCGTGGACGCTGTATTCCCCGACGCAGTATTCCCCGGGGATCTTCCCCACCCGGGCATCGATGCCCGCAGTGCGCAGGGCATCGGCATATAACGTGCCCAATACCTTGAAGCGCAGCTGGTGGCCCAGCATGGCCTCGGTGGCGGGTTCGACATGGTCAACGATCACCGTTCCGCGGTGGTAGGCCGCCGCACGCCCGCCGGCCTTGCGCACCACCGGGGCAAACCCGTGTTCCAGGGAGTGTGCCACGGCCTGCCCGTAGCCCTCCAGCCGCACATCGCGCTGCCCGAACGCCACCGTGGGTTCCGGGCGATAAAGCCGCAGGGTCGCGGGCGAGTGCCCATCGCGGACCGACTCGAGCAGTTTGATCCCGCCCAGTAGATCCGCCTCGGCGTCTCCGGTGGGGTCCTCGATGCGGATTTGCAGGGGGTGGTCGGCATCGGGATTCCAAAGGCTCATGGGGACGATTGTAGGTCCGGATGCGTGTCGGTGAATAATGGGTGTCGTGCCGAAACAACAAACACCATTGATTTTGCTGGGCGGGGCCTCCGGATCTGGGAAGTCCTACCTCGCCAACCGCTTCGGCCGACCTCATTTGGAGCTGGACAACTTCTACCGGGAAATCTCCGAGCACACTGCCGATTCCCCGTTGCCGCAGACCGGCTACGGGGAAATCGACTGGGACCATCCAGGCACCTGGAATTGCAACAAGGCCGTTGATGCCCTGATCGAGCTGCTGGAGCCCGGACAGACCCAGGTCCCCAACTACTCGATCAGCACTTCCAGCTACGACGGTACGCACCGAATTGAGCTCAATGGCGGACCATTGCTCGCTGAGGGGATCTTCGTCAGTGAGCTTTTGTCCCCACTTCGGCGTCTGGGCGTGCCGGTGCAGGCCTATTACATCGAGGTATCCGCGGTTACCACCGCCGTCAGGCGTTTCGTACGCGACGTCAAGGAACGTCGCAAACCCATTTTGTTCCTGCTCAAGCGCGGTTACGCGCTCTTTCGCGCCGACCGCCAAATCCGTGGCAGGCATCTGGACGCCGGGTTCACCCCGATGAAGAAGAAATCCGTGAAGAAGCTCCTGGCGGCTGTAGCACGGGGAGAATTGCCCCACAGCCCTTGACGTACATGCCCCTCCGGGTTCAAATGTAAGTAGGACGCTTGGCATCCACGGAGCCGGGCCCCGGACTGGGAGGTGATGTGATGCTCGCCCCGATACTCGGAGCGTTAGCGGTCCTCGCTGCCGCATCCACGGTCTGGCTCGTCAAGACCCGGCCCACGACCCAGCAAGATCCCGACGCCGCGTTTTGGTACGTCTTCGCCGGCGTCTCCTTGGTGTTTCCGTTGTTCTTGGGCGTCGGTCTCATCAACAGGTGGTTCGGTCTGGCAACTCTGGCCATGGTGGCGGCCACCATCCTGGCCACCAACAGATTCTCTTCCAACGCCCTGCAGCGGAGGCAGGCCGGAGAGCAAGCATCGCTGATCTCCTCCGAGCATTCGGCCCTGGCCATTCGTCACGCCTCGGTGCTCACGGCCTGGAGCCGCTACGAACTGGATCCCGCGGCGGCCATTGCTCATCCGAACATGAACGACGTAAATGCCCCGGCAACAGCGGAACTCGCTCGTGCACTTGCCGCCGCGGAGGCCGCACGCACCATGGGAACCGGGTACCGGCAGGCGGTCGCGGGCTTGGAAGCTGCATTCCGTCGCGCCGAAAAAACCCAAGCGCAGGTCATCGACGGCTTGGATCCGCACCACGTCGACATCTGAGACCGGGCCGGCACGGAAGCCGCCCAGCACGGGCCGGTGTGGGTGTTGCCGTTATCCGCGCGGTGTAGCCAGCACCGGCACCAGGTTCGATGCGTGGACCCGAGGGTCCCCCGGTCCACGGATGTGGCCGTTCCCCGGGCGCCGCTGCACTCTCATGAGCATTTGGACGGCATTATTCCGGGGCTGCAAAGCCACAAACTCGGACACTCAGGAAGCATTGGCCAAGGCCCCATGCAGGAGGTTGAGCGCGTAACATCGGAATCGGCAGAACCGGGCTTGAAACGAAGTTTGTCCCTGGCATAGCTGCTGTTGTTAGGAGTCAGTGCCGTGCCGGCGTCGCCGGCACGGTTTGCTAGGCCGACACCGGGGACGGGCGCACCGTGAGGATCTGCTCGCTGCGTCCAAACGGGCCATGCACGTCGTGCAGCACCGCACTGGTCAGCCCGATCCCATCGACGCCGTAGGTCTGTTGCGCTTCGAGGCCCAACCATTCCCCGGCAGGCGCGCGGTACATATGGATTTGCAGGTCCACGTTCGGGAACATCCAGGAAGCCGGGCCGGGTTCCACGCGTGGCGCGACGCCGTTGGCGGTATCGATCATGCCCAGCAAACGCACCATGTCTGAGGTCGCGACGCCATCGACCATCTCGAATTTGTTGCGCATCCAGACCACACCCTTGCCCGGTCGGTGTCCGGCCGCGCCACGGAATTCCAGGCCCTCGATGTACCCGCCGGGCCACTGCGTCATGCCGACGAACGGTTCCAGTTCCCCGGGGTCCACCACCGCGGCGTCCTCACTGGCAGCCACCACTGAGCTATCCAGCGTCGCGAGCCTCCAGCCACGGGCCACAATGCACGTACGACCCTGGGAAACCATCTCGGCCTCGATCAGTTCGATGGTGCGACCCGGGCGGAGCAGTCGCGTCTTGATCTGGAATTCCCCGCCATGGATAATCCCGTAGATGTCCAAGCTGACCCGAGCCATGCGCATATCGCTGCGCGGGGCGAACAATTCCATCTCATGGACCAGGATCCCGGTGGCGGGCGCCATGTGCTGTTCGTGCGGGTTCCAGGCACCCTGTGCGTGCACCGTGGAGCGGTAGCGCCCTTCCCCGGTTTGCTGGTAGTAGAAATCGCCCGCTGCGAGTTCGGGAAGATTCTTTTCGGCCGCAGTCTGCGTCATGGTGCTAAATCCCTTTGTTCCGTGGCCCTGCGGCCACCTGCTGTATCTGCCACCCAGCTTAACCACCAATGCGACCGACGCCACAATCGCGGGCTCGGGCGTTCACCTCGCCGCCAGATGTCCGTACCTAGATTGGCACTGGTCAACGGCGTAGTGTGGGCAGTGTTCGCCCGTTCACCTGCAGGAATGAGATACACATGCCCACCGTCGCGGAAACCATGGTCTCCACACTCAAGGCCAACGGAGTCAAACGCATCTACGGAGTTGCCGGAGATTCGCTCAACGGCCTCACCGATGCCATGCGCAAGGACGGCGGCATCGACTGGTTGGGTGTGCGGCACGAAGAAACCGCAGCATTCGCTGCCGGGGCCGAAGCCGAAATGACCGGAAACATCACGGTTTGCGCCGGAAGCTGTGGGCCGGGAAACCTCCACTTGATCAATGGTCTCTACGACGCCAACCGCAACCGGGTCCCGATGCTGGCGATCGCGGCGCACATCCCCAGCTCGGAGATCGGCAGCAACTACTTCCAGGAAACCCATCCCGCCGAGCTCTTTCGCGAGGCCTCGGTGTTCTGCGAGGTGGTTTCCACCCCCGATCAGATGCCGCGCCTGCTGGAAATCGCGATGCGCACCGCGATCGAGCGCCGCGGAGTAGCGGTGCTGGTGATGCCCGGTGACGTCGCACTGGCCGAGGCAGCCGGAACCCACGTCTCGGTGATCACCCCCAGCCGCTCCGCTGTCCTACCCCATGCCGAAGACCTGGCTCGTGCCGCCGATCTGCTCAATGCGGCCAAGAAGGTCACAATCCTGGCCGGCGCCGGAGTCGCAGGTGCCCACCAGCAGGTCCTGCAGACCGCTGGGCTGCTCGGCGCCCCGGTCGTGCACGCAATGCGCGGCAAGGAACACATCGAATACGAGAACCCCTACGACGTCGGGATGACCGGGCTGCTCGGGTTCGCCTCCGGCTACCGGGCCATGGACGCGGCCGACACGATCCTGCTGCTGGGCACCGACTTCCCCTACCAGCAGTTCTACCCGCAGCATGCAACCATCATCCAGGTCGATGTACGCGGGGAACAGCTGGGACGACGCACCAAAATCGACGCGGGCCTGGTCGGGACCGTCGCCGACACCTTGGAGGTCTTGGCACCGCTGCTGACGCAGAAAAAGGACACCTCGCACCTGCGTGATGCGCAGAAGCATTACCGCAAAACCCGCGAGAAACTCGACGACCTGGCCACCCCGGCGCGCAAGGGCGCCAAGATCCACCCGCAATACCTGGCCCGCCTCCTAGACGAGCTGGCCGACGACGATGCGGTGTTCCTGCCCGATGTGGGCTCCCCGGTGGTCTGGGCCTCCCGCTACCTGAAGATGAATGGCAAGCGCCGGCTGCTGGGCTCCTTCAGCCACGGCTCCATGGCCAACTCGATCCCGCAGGCCATCGGTGTCCAGGCTTCCCATCCACAGAGGCAGGTCGTCACGCTCTCGGGCGACGGCGGGCTGGCCATGCTGATGGGCGATTTGCTCACCCTTGTCCAGTCCAAGCTGCCGGTCAAGATGGTGGTGTTCAACAACTCCTCGTTGAACTTCGTGGAGCTGGAGATGAAGGCCGCAGGGTTCGTCACCTTCGCCACCGACCTCGACAACCCAAACTTCGCCGACGTCGCCACGGCTCTGGGTATCCGAGGGTTCCGGGTGGAGAACTCCAAGGACCTACCCAAGGCCCTGGCCGCGGCCCTGGCCCACGACGGGCCGGCGCTCATCGACGTGGTCACGGACCGGCAGGAACTATCCATGCCTCCGGCCATCACCGCGGAACAGGCCAAGGGCTTCGCGCTCTATGCCATCCGCACGGTGATGTCCGGGAAGGGCGACGAGCTGCTGGATTTGGCCGCCACCAACTGGCGCCAGCTCTTTTAGCGCGATGTGCCGGGGTCGGCGAAGGCCGGGGCCCGGCATCGCAGCCCGCGGTTTGCCGGATTCGGCGACGGGTGCCTACCGCAATACGTCGCCCGGCATCATGTGGGCCGCATAACGAATGAACAACAAAATCGCATCAATTCACTGACTGTCAGTCAAGGACATTGCGTAAATCGCAATACTTGACCTAGTCTTGCTCAATGCCAACACCTGAAAGCGCCCCGTCGGACATCGCCGGGCGCACCCGTGAAGCCATCCGGAACACCGGGTTGGCACAACGAGAAATCGCACTCCGGACGGGATTCGAAGCGTCCAAGCTGTCCAAGTCCCTGACCGGCACCAGAAAATTCACCAGCGAGGAAATCGTGTTGCTGGCAACGGTCACGGGAGTGACCGCCAACTGGCTGATCACCGGCTCGGACTCGGCGCCTGCGCTTTCCGCCGAGCCTCCCCGGGGCACACTTCCCACGCGACACCGCGAAGACGAGCGGCACGCCCAGCGTCGCCGAAGCATCATCGAACGCGCCTGGTGGCTGTTTTCCGACCAAGGTTACTCCGCGGTGAGAATCTCCGACATCGCCAAGGACGTCGGCGTCAGCACGCCCACGGTCCACTACTACTTCCACACCAAGCAGGCACTGTTCGCCGAGACCTTGCACTATTCGGTGAAGCTCGCCTATGACCGGCAAGTGGCCGAGCTGAAACCGAACGCCGATCCGGCGGCCCAGCTCAAGCACCTCATTGAACTGCAACTTCCAACCGGGCCCGAAGGACGTGCCGAATGGTCCATCTGGCTACAGACCTGGACCAAACTTGCCGTCAACGAGGCAGGTCTTGACACGCATTCCCCCGGCTACAGACGTTGGACCTTGACCGTCCGCGACATCATTGCGGCCGGCCAGGCCACGGGACATTTCGTCAACGTCGATCCCGGAACACTGACCGCCGAACTGACAGCGATGTTCGACGGGATGGGCATCCAGGTCCTCACCGGAAACCTGACTCCGAGTCAAATGTTCGCAAACATTTGCGGTTTCATCGACCGCGTCATCATCCAACAGCAAGGAGCAACAGCATGAGCCGAAAAGTCATCGTCACGTGTGCCCTCACCGGGGCCGGCGACACCACGTCCAGGAGCGAACACGTTCCGGTCTCCCCCGCTCAGATCGCGGCCGACGCAATCGCCGCCGCCCGCGCGGGGGCATCCGTGGTGCACATCCACGTTCGCGACATCGCCACCGGCCAGGGTTCACGAGACGTGGCCCTGTACCGCGAAGTGGTCCGCCAGGTGAAGGAATCGGACGTCGACCCGGTCATCAACCTGACTGCGGGCATGGGTGGAGACCTCTTTATCGATCCATCCAACCCCACGGTCCACCTGCCGGGCACCGATCTGGTCTCCGGATTGGAGCGGTTGGCACATGTGGAGGAACTGCGTCCCGAGATCTGCACCATCGACTGCGGCTCATTGAACTTCGGCGAAGGTTCACAGCTGTACATCAGCACCCCTGACATGCTGCGCGAAGGCGCGGCACGAATCCGGGAACTCGGCGTAAAACCCGAAATGGAAATCTTCGACACCGGAAACCTGTGGTTTGCCAACGTCATGGTGGAGGAAGGGCTCATCGCTCCCCCGCCGCTCTACCAACTCTGCATGGGCATCCCCTACGGCGCGCCGGCCGATCCGGGCCTGCTCAAGGTCATGGTGAACATGCTGCCCCAAGGTGCAGAGTGGACCTCGTTTGGCATTGGCCGTAACCAGCTTCCCTGGGTTGAGCATTCGGTGAGGTTGGGCGGTCACGTGCGCGTGGGCCTGGAAGACAACCTGTACCTGTCCAAGGGGGTCAAGGCAACCAACGCGCAGCTGACCGAACGCGCGATCTCGATCGTTGAGTCAATGGGCCACACGGTGGCCACTCCCGACGAAGCCCGCGAAATCCTCAAGCTCGACAAGGTGGCCTCGGCATGAGCAACTATCCCGAATTCGAAGACATTTCCACCGTTGCCTGCATCGGCGCCGGAACCATCGGCGGCGGCTGGGCTGCCTACTTCCTGTCCCGCGGCCTGGCGGTGCGCGTGTGGGACCCGGCCCCCGACGCCGAAGTGAAATTGCGCAGGCTCATTGACGCCGCTTGGCCCGCCCTGACCACGCTCGGCCTTGCAAAAAATGCCTCCAAGGACAACTTCACCGTCCACACCGACCTGGACGAGGCTGTTGCCGGAGTCGGGTTTGTCCAGGAGAGCGCCCCGGAAGACTTGACGTTGAAGCAGGAACTGCTCGCCCGGGTCGCCGCGGCCGTCGCCTCCAATGTCGTCGTTGGTTCCTCCACCTCCGGGTACGGCATGACCGAAATGGCGCAGGCCGCCGCCGATCCTTCCCGCCTGGTGGTGGGCCACCCATTCAATCCCCCGTACCTGATCCCGCTGGTCGAAGTGGTGGGGGGCGAACAAACGGACCCGCAGGCCACGTCCTGGGCATCCGGTTGGTACGAATACATCGGCAAGTCGGTGATCACCATGGACCGCGAGGTCCCGGGGTTCATCGCCAACCGGCTGCAGGAAGCCCTCTGGCGCGAGGCCCTGCACATGGTGGACAACGGCGAAGCAACCGTGGAACAGATCGATACGGCCATCACCGATGGTCCCGGCCTGCGCTGGCCGCTGCAGGGGCCCATGCTTACCTTCCACCTGGCCGGTGGCGAAGGTGGAATGGCGCACATGCTCGACCACTTCGGGCCCTCGCTCAAGTCCCCCTGGACGCGGCTGGATGCTCCTGAGCTGACCACCAAGTTGCGCCAGGACGTCATCGACGGGTGCGACATTGAAGCCAACGGACGTTCATTCACCGACTTGATCGCCCAGCGCGATGCCGCGATCATCGCGGTCCGCCAGGTCGTGGACGGCATCCGGACTCCGACAGGGGCGCGGCAAGAATGAGCCTGCCTCCCTATCGATGCTCCGTACTGCCGGAGTGGATCGATTACAACGGACACATGTCCGAAGCCTTCTACGTACTGGCCTTCGGCGATGCAACCACTGCGGTGATGGCTGCTCTGGGTCTGGACGAGGACTATCGCACCTCCAGCAATTGGTCGCTCTACACCGTCGAGGCACACGTGCGCTACCTGCGCGAGGCCTCCCTTGGCGAGGAACTGGAAATCACCACCGTCATTGTTGCCTCGAGGCCCAAGAAACTGCATCTTGCCCACGAAATGCACCGAGCCGGGAAACTCATCGCCACCGAAGAAATCCTGGGCCTGCATGTTGACCAGGCCAGCGGGAGCACAATCCCCTTCCCTGCAGCGGTCCTTGGACGCATTGAAGCACACGGGCAGAGCACCCGCGATTGGAGCGGCCGATCCATCACCGCATGAATCCTTCGCGCCTTTCACGAGAATCGAGTACGTCTTGAACTCCGAAACACCACTATTCGAACGAAAACCGGGCACCACGCCCGGTCCATGCCGCCGCACTGTCCTGGGCGGCGGCATGGCCCTGGGACTGGGACTGCTGCTGACCGCCTGCGGTTCTTCCGAGATCGCGGTACTGCAGGCACCCACCGGGGAACCGGTCCGGGGCGGAACGCTCCGGGTGGGCCTGGCAGGAGGCGGCGCAGCCGACTCCCTCGACCCCCACTCGCCGGTCAGCACCACCGACATTGCCCGTGTCGTCAACCTCTACGAATCGCTGCTCTACCGCGATGAGAACTTCGAGCTCAAGCCCTTGCTCGCGCTGGCCGCCACCCCGGATGCCACGGCTCGGGTGTGGACGGTTGATTTGCGTCCGGGTGTGAAGTTCCACGACGGCCGAACCGTCACCGCCCGGGACGTTGCTTCGACCTTTGCCCGGGTCACCAACCCCGACGATCCCAAAAGCGGGGCGGCCGCCTTGTCCGTCCTCGACAAGGTCGAGGTCGTCGACGAACTGACCGTCAGATTCCGGCTTAACACCCCCACTGCCACGTTTGACGACTCGCTGGGACAATACGCATTAGGCATCGTCCCCGAAGACTTCGACGTCGCCAATCCCGTCGGCACCGGCCCGTTCAAGGCCTCCAGCTTCGATCCCGGCAGGCAGTCAGTCTTCGTCCGCAACGATGCGTACTGGCGGGAGCACGAGCCCCACCTTGATGAACTGGTCATCCTGAATTTCTCCGATGACGACGCCATGCTCAACGCGCTGCTTTCCACGCAGGTCGATGCCATCGGCCAGATCCCGCTGGCGCTACTGGAGGTAATTGCCGCCGATCCCCGCATCAGCATCCTGAACTCCGAAACCGGTGCGTGGCTTCCCTTCACCATGCGCATCGACAAGGCTCCGTTCGACGATGTTCGGGTGCGCCAAGCCTTCCGCCTCGCGGTGGACCGTGAACAGATGATCGAACAGGTCTTGAGCGGCAACGGATCCGTGGCCAATGACCTCTATGCGCCCTTCGATCCCGGCTATGCCAAGCATCTTCCCCAACGCACCCAAGATATCGAAAAGTCCAAGTCGCTCCTCGCCGAAGCTGGCTACCCCGACGGCCTGGACATTGAATTGGTGACCGCCCCGATCCAGGCCGGTGCCGTGGAAGCGGCCCAGGTCTTTGCCCAGCAGGCAAAAGCCGCAGGCATCCGTGTCAAGATACGCAGGGTGGACACCACCACGTTTTTTGGCGACGACTACCTATCGTGGACCTTCGCCCAGGACTTTTGGTACACACGCAACTTCCTGCCGCAGGTCAACAGCAGCTCGCTGCCCACGAGCCCCTTCAACGAGACGCATTGGGACGACCCGGAATTCCTGGCATTGGTCCAGGAGGCTGCCACCGAGGTCGACGAGGCAAAACGCAATGCGCTCATCTCCCGCGCCCAAGAGATCGAATTCGAGCGCGGCGGATATATTATCTGGGGCTACCCCAACCAGGCGGACGCCTACCAGAAATACGTCGCTGGCCTGATTCCGAACAAGACCGGCCTAGCCCTGTCCGGTTTCGAGTTCCGCCGCGCGTGGATCGGGGTTTCCAAATGATCGCCAAAATGATTACGAAACGGCTGCTGGTCAGCCTAGTCATCCTCTTTGTGGTTTCCTTGCTGGTTTTCGTGGCCACCCTTCTGCTTCCCGGCGACCCGGCCCAGGCCATCCTTGGCCAGCAAGCCACTCCCGAGCGGCTGGAGGCTTTACGGGAACAAATGAACCTGAACGACCCGGTCTGGGTGCGTTACTTCACCTGGATCGGTGGCTTGTTCACTGGAAATCTTGGTTATTCTGCCGCCAGCGGCGGTCCCGTCACGGCCCTACTTTCCGATCGTATCCAGGCATCCTTGGTCCTGATGGGCTTGGCTGCATTGATCTCCATCCCCGTCGGCATCGTCGTGGGCACCTTTTCCGCACTGAAGCGCGGGCGCGCTTTCGACCACGCAGCCACCGGCACCACCTTGGTATTGGCTTCACTGCCGGAGTTCGTGATCGGCATCGGGCTTGTCGCGTTGTTCTCGACCTCGGTGTTCAAGATCCTTCCCTCGGTAACCATGGCCCCTCCGGGTGAAGCCGTGTGGAACTACCCTGTGCAATTGGTCTTGCCCACCATCACCCTCGTCTTGGTGGTGACCCCCTACATCGTGAGAATGATGCGCGGCACGATGCTGGAAGTCATGAACTCCGGATTCGTGGAAATGGCGCGTCTCAAGGGTGTTCCCGAACGTCAAGTGGTGCTTCGGCATGCGGTGCCGCACGCCCTGGCCCCGGTCGCCCAGGTCATCGCCATCCAGTTGGCTTGGATGGCCGGAGGCGTGGTCGTCATCGAGTTCCTCTTCAGGTACCCGGGCATCGGCCAGGCTCTCGTTGACGCAGTGAACAACCGTGATGTGCAGGTGGTCCAGGCAATTTCCATCCTGATCGCGGCCGCCTACATCGTGGTCAATCTGCTCGCCGACCTGGTGGGCATCCTCACGAATCCGAAACTACGCACGGAGAAAGCCTCATGAGCACCGTCGAAGAAGTCGTTGCCCAAGACCCCGTTGTTGCCCGCCCGCCCCGGCTGCTCGCCCGAATGATGCGTCAGCCACAGGCCAAGCTCGGCATGGTGCTGACATTGGTAGTGATGTTTCTGGCCCTGGCCGGACCTCTGCTGACGCCGTGGCTCACAGGCCACACCAGCACCGAGTTCACCGGGCGCCCCTTCACCGACATCGGAATATTCGGAACCGACAACCTCGGCAGGGATGTATTCTCACGCTTCCTCGACGGAGGGCTTCGCCTGATCGTTTACGCCGCGCTCGCCACTGCGTTGGGCATGGTTGTCGGTGTCGCGGTGGGCATGACCGCCGCGTATTCCGGCGGCCGCGTTGATGCACTGATCATGCGCGGCAACGATGTGCTCCTGGCACTGCCGCAACTGGTGTTTGCACTGCTGGCCATCACCGTCCTCGGCCCGCAAGGCTGGGTACTGGTTGTGGTCATCGGCATCACCCACGCCCCACGCATTGCCCGAGTCACTCGTTCCGCCACCGCCGCGGTGATCACGGAGGACTACATCCGCGCCAGTGAAATGTACGCGGTGCCGAAGTGGAAAATCCTGCTCACCGAGGTCCTGCCCAACATCACCGGTCCGTTGATGGTCGAACTCGGATTGCGCATGACATATTCGATCGGCTTCGTGGCGGCGCTGTCCTTCCTTGGTCTGGGCATGCAGCCGCCTACAGCAGACTGGGGCCTGATGATCAACGAGAGCCGCATAGCCTTGGTCGTCCAGCCTTGGGGAGTGCTTCTGCCGGTTGCAGCCATCGCGGTATTAACCGTGGGCACCAACCTCCTGACCGACTCGCTCGCGCGTGCCTCGGCCGACATGAATGTGGGGAACAAAAAATGACCACCAACACCATGGACCACGACAGTGTAGCCAGTGCTTTGTGTGCCACCGACGTGCGGGTGCAAACCGATGCCGGGGTGGAAATCCTGCACGGAGTCAGCTTCACCCTGCAGCCGGGCCGCATCCTAGCGCTCGTCGGCGAATCAGGTTCCGGAAAAACGACAGCCGGCCTGGCATGCATGGGACACTTCCGACAGGGATTGGCCAAGGGCACCGGGACGGTGCATCTCGGCGACGGTGAAATGGGGAACATCCTGGAGTTGCCAGCTGCCCAGCTGCGGGGATTGCGTGGCAAAACCATCTCCTATGTGCCGCAGGACCCGGCACTGTCGCTGAACCCCTCCATGCGCATTGGTGAGCAGATTACCGAAACCCTGCGCGTACATCGCGTCGGCGCCACCGATGCCGAACGCCGGTTGCGGGTGACCGAGGTGCTCGCCGAGGTGGGCTTGGCCAATGACCCCGCCTACCAGCGTCGCTATCCCCACCAGTTGTCTGGCGGACAACAGCAGCGCGTGGGCATCGCTATGGCCTTCGCCTGCCGCCCCTCCGTGATCGTGCTCGACGAGCCGACCACCGGCCTGGACGTCACCACCCAGGCCGTGGTCCTGCGAACAATTGACGAACTGGCCGCAAGGCACCAGGTAGCGGGGCTTTACATCACCCACGACCTGGCCGTCGTGGCCGAGATCGCCGACGAGGTCGCGGTCATGCTCGAAGGAGACATTGTGGAGCATGGAGCCACCGACCAGGTGCTTTTCGCTCCGCAGCACAGCTATACCCGCAGGCTGCTGGCCGCGGTTCCCGATCTGGCCGGAAAACGCCGGGTGGGCCAGGTGGAGGCAATCACCGGTGAACAGCCGTTGATCGTCCCCGGCCCGCACGGCATCCCGGACAGCACCAGCACCACACCGCTGGTCGACGACGCCAAACTGCTGCCCGGCACCATGCCCCGGACAACGCCCGCTGATACTGCTGCGGAGACCACTCCGCTGTTGCGATTGCGCGACCTTTCCCTTTCCTACGGGCAACACAAGGTCCTGGACGGGATCGACTTCCAACTCCGGGAGGGCGAGTCGATGATGCTGCTGGGCGAGTCGGGGTCGGGCAAGACCACGCTCTCGCGATGCGTGGCCGGACTCAATGACGCCTACACGGGCTCCATCGAGCTGTTCGGCGAGCAACTGGCCACTGGCACGAGGTCGCGTTCGTCCGAGGACCGGCGGCGGATCCAGTATGTCTTCCAGTCTCCGTTCTCCTCGCTGAACCCGCGCCGAACTATTGCGGAGTCCGTGGGCGTCCCGCTGCAGATGTCCGGAATAAACGACAAGCACAGGCGCCGCATGCTGGTGCTCGAAGCACTGGACCAGGTAAGGCTCGGCGAACGCTTCATGGACCGCCGGCCCGGGGACCTCAGCGGCGGTGAACGCCAGCGTGCAGCAATTGCCCGCGCGTTGGTCAACGCCCCTTCGTTGTTGGTCTGTGACGAGATAACCAGCGCCCTAGATGTATCGGTGCAGGCATCGATCCTGGACCTCTTGCGCACGCTGCAGACCGATCACAACATGTCGATGCTTTTCGTCACCCACAACATCGCCCTGGCCCGCCACATTTCCCAGCGTCTGGCGGTACTGCAGAAGGGCAAGATCGTGGACTTCGGCACCACCGACGATGTCCTGAACAACCCGCAGCACAGCTACACGCAGGAACTGCTGGCCAACGTCCCCGCCTTCGATTAAGGATGAACATGAACACATCTCTTGAAAAAGCCCACACAAGCCACAATGACGGGCTGTCCGCGGCCGGATTTGACACCCTCTCCGAGGTCTTCGCCCGTCATCTGGCAGCGGGCGAAGGTGGCATGGCATTTTGCGTCTACCGCGGGGGCAAGCCTCTGGCCAGGTTCTACGGAGGAGACACCGTCAGGATGGGAGACGCTCCCGCACCGGGCACCGGCGCGGGGCATCGCTGGACGGAATCAACCATGGCAGTCCTGTTCTCTGGCACCAAAGGGCTGGTCGCCACCATTGCCGCGATCCTGATCGACCGCGGCAGCCTGGACCCAGATGCCACCGTGGCCTCCTACTGGCCGGAATTCGCTGCTGCAGGAAAACAAGATGCCACTGTCGCCCAGGTGCTGAGCCACAGCGTAGGCCTGGTCTATGTGGATCCGGAACCCAGCTCGGACCTCCGATATGACAATCGGGCCGTGGCCTCAATCCTGGCCGCCCAAGCTCCGTTGTGGGCACCTGGCACCAAGGTTGCGTACCACGCATTGACCTTCGGCTATCTCGCGGCCGAGCTGTTCTTTCGGATCACGGGAAAAAGCGCGGGCGAGCTTGTTCGCGAGATGCTTTCAGGGCCATTGGGCTTGGAGCTTCATCTGGGTCTTCCCGAGACGCTGGATGAGCGGCTCGCGACCATTTTTCGCTCCAAGGACTACGCGATCTCCACGTTCCTGCAGGACCCGGAACGACGGAAGATCGTGGACCGGATGTATGGGAATTCCCTCACCGGGAAGGGAGACCCCTTCAATTCCGTAGATATGAGACGAGCAGAAATGGCCTCCGGCGGAGGAATCGGCACCGCGGACGCAATGGCCTCCTTGTATTCGCAACTTGCCGTACCGTCATCGCCGGTGGTCTCCGCCGTGGCGCTTCGGCGCTCGACTGCTACCTGGGCGGAAGGCGTGGACGCGGTCAATGACCGGCCGCTTCGCTTCGGGCTTGGCTACGAGCTGGCAGACCCTCTGGGAACCTATGGTCCGGTGACCCCGGCATTCGGGCATTCCGGGGCAGGAGGCGGGCTACATGGAGCCTGGCCCGACAAGAACATTGGATTCTCGTTCCTGACCAACGAAATGCTTGCGGAAGACCAGGACCGCCGAGCCAAGGACCTGCTTGGAGCCTTGGCCCGAGCCGTTTGATCCGCCCAGAAATCCGCGTCGTGTGACGCAACCGGGGCGCCATGTCCCGGTCGCGTTCCCACCGAGTGGTCACGTTGGCCCGACATTGAGGTCAGGTGCTTGAACCGCGGGCAAGAACTGCGGAATCACATTCATCAGGCACCCCGGATGGTCCGTCCAACCGCCCTCGATCGATACGAGCGGTTGGCGACAGCACCCGAAACCGTGATCCGCCTGGACAGGAAACGATCATGTAGGACAGCCACCAGTTGCCCTTATCGCATCTGCCCGGCACCTGCGACGGCACCTGCGCGTAGGGCGGCCACTGCCGCCTCCGTCTCCACTTCGATGAGTTCGGCGTTGACCATGGCTCCCACGCGCAGCCCGTCGGCTGCCGCCATGACTACCTGCGCCATGGGATCCCGGGTGTTGCCTGCCGCCCACAGACCCGGGATCTCGGTCTTCCCTGTTTCATCGGTGGCCACATAGGTGCCGATGCCAGACGGGTGGGCAGTAGTCTCAAGTCCCACACCCGCTAGGGCCGAGACCCCTGCCGTGAATTGCGGCATGACAACCAGGGCATCGACTGCCTGTTCGCTGCCGTCCCGGAAGAGCACATGGGTCAGGTGCGTGTCATTACCGCGCACCGCCGTGATTTCCTGCGGGATGATTCCGATGCCGCGTGCTTCCAACTTTTCTCGTTCGACCGGATCCAGCTCTCGCTCCGGCGCGGTGAACACTGTGACCCGATCGCTCAACTGCCTGAACATCAGGGCCTGGTGGACGGCGAAGGGGCTGTCGAGCACGGCGATGTCCCGGTCCCTGACCTCCCAGCCGTGGCAGTAGGGGCAGTGCAGCGCATTCTTGCCCCAGTAGGCAGCCAACCCCGCGACCTCAGGAAGCTTGTCCATGATGCCGGAAGCGAGGATGAGGCGACGGGAAACGATCTGCCGCCCCTCTTCCAGCTCGATTCCGAAGCCTGCGTCATCGCGTCGGGTTGCCACGGCACGGGTGTCGCGGAAACGAACACCATAGCCCTCGGCCTCCGCCCGGCCGAGAGCCAGCAGCTCACGCGGAGGAATTCCATCCCGCGTCAGAAAGTTGTGCACGCCCTCGGCCGGGGCGTTGCGTGGCTCGTTCGCATCGATGACGACGACGCTGCGGCGCGATCGTCCCAGCGCCTGGGCCGCGGCCAAACCCGCAGCTCCCCCGCCGATGATCGCCACGTCGTACGCATCTGGTGTTGTGTTCATGGTTCGTGCTCCTCAAATCTTGGTCCACCGGCGATCGCCGGGAGTTCAACAAGCATCTCCCCAGCACCCAAAGTTTGGCAATCTATTTTGCCGATATGGCAAACTGGTTCCATGGAACAAGAATTGGACAGCACCCTCGCGCAGGTGGGACCTCGCCTGCGCAGCCTTCGCACCAGCAGCAATTTGACTCTGCACGAGCTCTCCGAGCAAACCGGGATATCGCTAAGCACGCTCTCCCGTCTCGAATCAGGCCAGCGCCGCCCCACCTTGGAACAACTTCTGCCACTGGCTCGCGCCCACCGCGTGCCGCTGGACGATTTGGTTGGCGCCCCGGCAACCGGGGATCCACGCATCCACATCAAGCCAATTACCGGACATGGCATGACTATCCTGCCGCTGAGCCGCGGCACCGGTGGAGGACTGCAGGCATTCAAACACGTGATTCCGGCAGGCAAGCCGAATGCCAATCCCGAGCTGGCGACCCACGAGGGCTACGAATGGCTCTACGTGCTCAAGGGGAACCTTCGGCTGCGCCTCGGGGACCACGACCTGATACTTCCCGCCGGCGAGGCAGCCGAGTTCGATACGCACACTCCGCACTGGTTTGGCAGGGCAGACACGCAGGGCGTGGAGTTCCTCAGCCTCTTCGGCCCACAGGGCGAACGCATGCATGTCCGAGCCAG
>NZ_AOCK01000010.1 GCF_000348945.1 Paeniglutamicibacter gangotriensis Lz1y
CCCAATTAGTCTCTATCGGAAACAATTCGACAAGAACTACCCTGACCCTTGGGTGGACTGCAAGGACATCCTCGGTGTGCGAATTATCGTCTCACTAGCAAGCGAAAAAGCGAAGATTCGAGCTGCTTTCGAAAACACATCCTTGTCTCCCTTTGCCGTCGACAAAGTCGAAGACAAAGAAGAAAGCAGGGATTACAAAGAGCTCCGATATGGCGGGCTTCATATTGATCTCACCTACGAGACTCCTTCCAGTACCCTGGGTGAACGGTTAGGATTTGAAGTCCAGATCCGCACAATTGCGGAACACACATGGGCTGAAACCGAACATTCTTACATTTACAAAGGTCCTTCTGGGATATCGGACAAGACCAAGCGACAGTTTGCTCGAGTCCTGGCCCTCGTTGAACTGATGGATATCGAGTTGGATAGAGGTGTTGAAGCGGTGTCTGCACTCGAATCCTATGGATTCCACAAACTCTCCAGAAAGCTAGCCGACACTGCAGCCACATTCGAGATGTCTACAGGTAGCAGTAACCTTACAGAGCAGAACATTGAAGACCTTTGCGCTGTCTTGGATCGGAAACCTCTTGAGCTCTTGGAACTCGTTACCAATTACTCGGCTAGCCATGCTGCGACTCTGAATCAGATTATTGAGCGCATTGGCCCCTCTTCACGCTACTTTGACGTGGACAGGCACTTGCTCGCCGCTCAACCCGAAATGATTCTTGTGGCTGCGTTACTTAATGAGAATGCATATCTTCTGGGTACGAAGCTACATTCATCAGGCCTCTATGAATTGGTCCTGCCAATTGCGAGAGAGATGGGTAAATTTCGGAGCTTTGCCTCGATGGATTAGTCCCAGTGTCGTTTGGTTAAGGTCTATGTAGCGACGTCAACCCACGTGGTTCCGCCTGATCATCGAAATTCTCATCAAACGATCCTTTGACGAGACCTCGGCCTGCATGCCGTTGCGTCGAACGCGAATTACTGGGAATCGCTGAATTTCCAGCGTCCTCAAATTCTCAACAATGTGTCTCGCGTGTACTTTCTTAGGAAAGACGAAATCTAACCTTTAACGAGACCTTGGGATCTGGGATTGGCCAGTATTGGTTATGCGCGCGTCAGCACCGTGGACCAGAACGCCCAGTTGCAGATGGACGCCTTGAAGCAGGCGGGGTGCGAACGAGTCTTTGTTGACCATGGGGTCAGCGGCACTCGGGCCAGCCGGCCCGAGCTGGACAGGATGCTTGACCATTTGCGTCCAGGCCAGGACGAGGTAGTGGTGTGGAAGCTGGACCGGCTGGGACGCAACACCCGCAACCTGTTAGCGCTGATCGACGACCTGGAATCCCGGGGGATCCATTTCCGCTCGCTGACCGAGGGGATCGCCACCACCGGCCCAATGGGCACGGCGATGTTGACCGTGATGTCGGCCTTCGCGCAGCTTGAACGCGACCAGCTGGCCGAACGAACCAAGGCCGGCATGGCGGTGGCTGCCGAACACGGCCGGAAGGCCGGACGACGGGAAGTGACCATCGAGCATAGACAGGTCAAGCGTGCCCGCGAACTCAGGGACCAGGGACTCAGGCCTGCCGACATCGGGAAGGTCATCGGGGCAAGCCGTGCGACCGTCTACAGGTACCTGAGCCTGGGCGGGGAATGACCCGGCGGTGCTGCCTCACCTAAGCTGGCGGCAAGATTCCGGGATGCTTCAGTGCACGTGATACCTACAGTGCCGGACTGTTTATGGAGCATAAACATCGCATTGAACCGCGCGCGACTTGGGACGGATAATGAATTTTTCTTCTTGTTTCAGCTGCCTTACCTGAATGTTCAAATCACACGTGTTGTGTCATGATTTCCAGAAGCATCGCCCACTCGCATCCAAGGACGAAGATGAAATCTTTCCGTACCATTTTGTCTGCCATAAGTGTCATGGCCCTCTTGGCTGCCGGCACGGTTCCAGCAGCCAATGCGGCCTTTGAAACTTCCTGCACACAGACCGTTTTCGACAATACGGAGTATGGCTGGGTCGAAGATCCAACCATCCTCAAATGCTTCTTCGTTGAATCATTAGATGACATCGTGATCCCGGACTCTGTGACGAATCTGAGCCTGGATTCCAAATCCACCGATGTTTCGATCCATAATCTGGAGAAGTTGGCTTCCTACCCATCACTACGGGAGGTCACAGTCTGGTCACGCAGTGCCTCACAGAAAGCCATCGAGGGGCTCTCCAAGCTGCCAAAGGTGGAGAAGATCGAACTTGAATTCCCCTATGGAGCCGACGCCGACATCGACGCAACACCGCTCACCGCAGCAAAATCATTGACCAGCCTTCAGCTGGTTAATGCAGGAATACGAGACTTCCAGTGGGTGAATCAGCTGCCGAATCTGAAATCACTGCACATAGACGGAGGCCTGCAACATGCAGGGTTACCCTTAGCCGGAAAACCGTTTAGCTTCGATCCAGTGGTTGGTGTCGACGGGAAGTCGATCAAACCAAAAAATGGTTTTGATTCGCACTTTAGACCCCTGGACGATTTCAGCGGAATTACTGAGGTTTCAGCCGTACCTGCCAGGCCGGGCCAATCGTCGCTGGTTTTCCAGTCCGCGCTCAGCGGATCCCATCCCTCGCTGTCCTCTGTCTACATCGACATGCATTTGGGTGTCAACGTTTCGGACAAGCCTGCATTCAGGCCAATGGAACTCACATACAAGACTATTGGCGGGTCTCCTGTACTGCTGCCTGGAGACCACGTGGCGGCTGCAACATCCCCTCTGTACGGTTACGGGAATTTCCAGTGGAAACGCAACGGCGTGCCTATTTCTGGAGCAACCACCCAGTGGTATGCGCTGACATCCGCTGACATCGGGAAAATCATCTCAGTCACCTACACACGCGAGGCGAAAATGAGTTGGGATGGGAAGATCACCATCGTCCCACGTGAAACTGGAACGGTGGCCTACGACTATCCCATCCCTGCCAGTGCGGCTAAAGCGCCCAAGGCAACGGTCGGTGGGAGCGTTAATCTGGCCGAAACGGCAACAGCGGACCTGGACCCAAAGTTCTTCCCCAGCGCGAAACGCACCTACCAGTGGTTCATGAACGGCGAACTGATCAAGGGTGCCACCAAATCGAACTACAAAGTGCCAGATGCTAAATATGGCGCGTGGATAAATGTGCAGATTCAGGTTTCCGGTTCCTACCCGGCACTGTTCGAAAGTGAGCAGAAACGCATCACTCAGGGCGCGCTTAAAGCCACCAAGCCGTCCATCATCGGCACCCCCAAAGTGGGCTCAAAACTGACGGCTTCCCCGGGCAGGGTGGACCAGGCCGGATCGTCACTGATGTTGATTTGGGAACGCAACGGCAAAGCGATTCCACAGCAGAACGGGAAAACATACACCCTGACCTCGGCAGACCTTGGGAAGAAGATCACGGTCCGCGCCCAGTACGAGCGTCCGCCCTATGTTGGGACTGCACCAGTCAGTTCAGCGACGAAGGCTGTAGCGCCCGGAACGATGACGGTTTCCAAGAAACCAGCCATTTCAGGCAAGAAGATTGCCGGCAAGACGATCAAGGTTTCGGGCGGCACATACACCCCCAAGGCCACCAAGGTGACCTACCAGTGGCAGCGCGCAGGAAAGAACATCAAGGGTGCAACCAAGAGTTCCTACAAGGTTGTGAAAACCGACAAGGGCAAAAAGCTAACGGTGAAGGTCACCGCGAAAAAGACCGCCTACACCGACAAACTCACCATACTGACCGCAAAATAGGTGTTTTGGTCCGGTGTGCATGTAGTGAGTATTCGACGGTTTGGGGACCACCCATTATTGCCGTTGGGGGCCAGTGATATTGCCGTTGGGGACCAGTACCTCCCCGGGTGGGAGCCACCGGCCTCCAACGGGTCTATCTATTCCTGAACGGCGCCGATCTTCTCTCTCATGTTGTAGCTTCCGGTCTCGATCCAAATGGTGTTGTGGATGATCCGGTCCATGATCGCGTCGGCGTGGACGCCGGACCCGAGCCGCTGGTGCCAGTCCTTCTGCTGATACTGCGTGCAGAACACCGTTGACGCCGATCCGTAGCGCCGCTCCATGAGTTCCAGGAGCATGCGCAGGAAGTCGCCGCTGGGGCGGTCCAGCAACCACTCATCTACGACCAACAACGTGAAGGCCCCATACTTTTTCAGGAACTTCGCGGCACCCAACGGCTTGTCCTGGGCCTGGACCCACTCCTCCTCGAGGTCTGGCATACGCACGTATTGGGTGCGAATACTGTTGCGGCAGGCCTGCTTCGCCAGGGCGCACCCCAGATAGGATTTTCCGGAACCGGTGAATCCCTGGAAGACCACGTTCTGGTTCTGGTTCTGGTCAATGAAGGCGCAACTCCCAATACTGGCGAGCATATTGCGGTTCAGCCCGCGTTCCTCGACCAAGTCCACCTGCCGCAAATCGGCGTTGGGGTAACGCAGCTTGGCGCGACTGATCAGCCCGCCTACCTTTGAGGTGGTGAACGCCGAATGCGCTTCGTCAACGATGAGCCGCACCCGTTCGTCGAAGCTCAACGCCATGCTCATGGCTTCGTCTTGGGCCTCGAAAGCCTGGAGCATGTCGGTGGCGTTCATTTCCCGCAGCTTCCGCTTGGTCTCGATATCAAGTGAGCTCATCGGGTGCCTCCTGCGTAGTAGTCGCTGCCGCGCACGTAGCCGCCTTCGTTGTGAAAAGGATCGGGCTGCGTGTCGAGGTTCTTGTCTTGGCCGGTTTCCAGCAGCGGACGCAGATGCGCGTAGCGCGGCGACCTGACCTGGCTCTGCAGCGCGATCCGGCAGACCGCCTCCAGCCGGGCCGGGCCATAGCGCCGGCTCAGGCGCAGCACCGCCAGCGCGGCGTTGAAGCCCTGCTCCTGGACCTGCACCGATTCAAAGATCCGCTCCACTACATTCAGCGTGCACGGCCCGGTGCGCGCAGCCCAGTCCGTGACCCGTTGGGTGTCCCAGTGCTGCCACTGGCGCTCCGGCGGGATATCGGCGTCGTTGGTCTGATACTGGTTCAGCGTCTCGCCCGACAGCAGCCGGTGGCTGGTGATCCGCTCGTGGTTCCGGTAGACCTCCAACACGGATTCGGTCAGCCGCAGGTCCACGGTGGCACCGATATTGATGATCGGGACCGAGTAGTAGTTCTTCTGCCACGAGACGTAGCTGTTCCTAGCGACCTTCCGCCCGTAGACCCAGGTACTGATCTCATAGCTGACCGCCGGCAACGGGTTCATCAAGGGCTGTTCCTCGGCCAGGAACACCGACCGGCGGGACCCGGCACGCTTCTGGAACGGCTCCTGGTTATAGGCCTCGACCCGTTCCCGGATCGCGGCCCGCAACTGCCCCAGCGATCCAAAGGTGGTCTTCCGCAGGCCGGCGATCACCCACGTGGCCACGTGGCTCACGGTGTTTTCCACGCTGGCCTTGTCTTTTTTATCCCTAATTAGGGATAAAAAAGATTATTCCGAGGATTCCGTTATCCCGAGCATTCGTCGGCATTCCTTTGATCAGCCGGAATCCGTGTGCCCTTCCTCGGGATAACTATTTGAGGCCAGCGAGTCGGAGAATCAATTCATCGGGGCCCTTCCAGATAGGGGCAGGGTCGGGAGTGCTGCTGGCGGCCTTCTGGATGGCCTCGCGCACCATCTGATTATCAGCCGAAGCATAGATTTCGGTCGTGGAAATATTCGCATGGCCCAGGAATTCCTTGATATGCGGCAAAGGCACCCCGGCACGCAGCATCTGCATCGCACGCGCGTGTCGCAGCTGATGAGCATTCACGTGCTCGGGAACCTCGGGGCATTGCGCCTGAGCGATGGCCGCATACTTATTGAGCATGTAGGCGACGTTGTCCTGGCTCATCTGATGCGGTTCTCCAGCCCAAACCGTATAGAACAACGACGCATCCGGAGCGATCGAGTTCGGATGGAACAGCTTCAAGTACTGCTCCACGTGGCGTCCTGTTTTGTCCATGATCGGCACCGTTCGTGTCTTGTGCCCCTTCCCGGTCAGTGTCACCGCACTGCTTCCCGCGTTGGTGACGATGTCGGTAGGGCGCAGGTCCAAGATTTCCTGGATCCTCGCCGCAGCATCGAACATCAGCAGGATCAACAGGGTGTCCCGCAGCCCGTGGCGGGTTTGTTGCCCCGGCGCGCGAATCAACGCCTCCACGGCGGGCATGCTCAACGCATTCGGGACCCGCTCCGGCGCACGTGCTGGGCGGACCCTTTTGACGTCCAACCAGATCGCAACCAGTGCAGGTTCCTCTCCAGCGCAGTACGACAAAAAGGACTTGATGGCGGCCACCCGCTGATTCGCTGAGGAGGCACTGAGCTTCCGGACATCCATGAGCCACGAGATGAACTCAGACATGCTGCTGTAGGTGATCGCGTCGAAACCGACCTGCTGTAGCTTCAAAGACCGGGTTTCGCCCAGAAACGCCAGGAGGGTGGTCAAGGCCGTCTTGTAGGAACGAATCGTATGTGGGCTGAGTCTGCGCGACCGGGGAAGATAGCTGGTTAACCAGCTTCGCACGAGGGCGAAGAATTCATCAGATTTCATGGTGTGCCTCCGGAAACATGGACTCAATATTGGTGTTGGCGATGCCGCGCAGCTCGGGGTGGAAATCGGCGGCCAGATGGAAGTAATACCAGGTATCTTCCGTGTTGCTATGCCCCAAATGCAGGCTCAGATATGCGACCAGCACTTCAGGGCGCCTACCTGCGAGCACCCACCGGTTGATCAGTTCGACCACGTGCGCGTGGCGCAAGTCGTAGGGCCGCGGAGGTGAACCGGGGCTGGCCACGATCAGGGAGCCGGCAGCATCTAGAAGCTCATGGAACCAACGGTTCGGGGTGTCTTTGCTGTAAAAATCTCCTTGGTGGTTGGGAAAGAACGGTATCCGGTCCGGGTGGAAGGGAGTGAGCGCGTCGTCATAGCGGCGGGCGTACTCCTGCAGGTCTGGTGACATTAACACCATCCGGTCCTTGTGCCCCTTGGACTCTCGGATCAGCACCGAACCATGGGCTAGGTCGACATCGTTGCGGTGCAGTTTCCTCGCCTCGCCCGGACGCAGACCCAGGCAATAGAGCATCCGGAACATCACCGGAATGATCAGCTGCCGCTGTCCACCAAACGGCGAAACCTGGATCGAGTCGGCGGCATCAAAAAGTGTCCGCAACTCCCGGTGGGAGAAGATGTGCGGATGATAATGTACCTGCCGTCCTGGAATGCCTTTGGGGATGACATAGGCCTCGACCCCCAATGAGGCCATGTATTTGGCCAGCTGCCTGACCGGAGTGATCCGCCTGATCTGGCCGTTGACGTGCTCACCGGGGCGTTTCACGACCCATTCCATGGCCATGGCCTTCGATAAGGTGGCTTGGGTCGGATAGTGCAGGGAACATATGGCGTCGAAGGCCAACAAATGCCGTTCAGAGGTCACATAGGGCAGCCCCATCGCATGCTTGAGCTCCAGTAACCCCTGAACGTGAGGGGCCAAACCACTGACAAAGCTGCTCATGACTCTGCTCCTCTGGGTTCGATCCCCGCGAAATCAAGACAGCATTCGCGCATGTGTACCTCGTCAGCAACGAGATAGTGTTTGGCCGAGGAAATGCCACGGTGACCCAACGCCCCGGAGATGACCGGTAACGGGGTATCGCCTTCAAGCATGCGGGTCGCAAAGGACGTCCGCAGTACCCGAAAGCCGTGGCCCATCCCGGGATCGGAACCGATGCCCGTCCGGGCAAATGCGCAGGAAGCCACGTGATGCAATCCGTTTGAAGGTGCAAGGGCAACATGCGGGGCTTGGGTCCTCAGGAACACGTGCTCATCGTTGACCTCGGCGGGCCTGTCATGGAGCAGGTAGTCGGCGATGGCTTCTCCCACATCTGCCAAGAGCGGCAGGTTCAGCACCACGCCCGTCTTACGTTGCACCAAAGTGATTTGTCCTTGTCGCCAGTCGATATCCTGCAGGCGCAGGGCTACGATGTCCACGGGACGCAACCCGGTGCGCGCACCCAACAGCAACATTGCACGGTCCCGGATTCCGGTGACGGTACCCGGGTCGGGCGAGCTTGTCAGCATCTCGATCTTCTCGGCCGGCAGCACAGAAACATGCCTCACGCGCCGTGAAGCGCCCCTCGGAACTGACCGAGAGAGCCCCGAGCATCCTGCGGACTCTTCAAGAAAACGACATAGCACCCGAATCGCCGAGAGCACCGTCCTCATGCTGCCGGGACGGTAACTTTCTGCCAATGAAATCAAAGCGGAAGCCACCTCTGCACCGCCCAATGCCCGAAAGTCCGTGATTTCTCGACTTTGCCACGACGCCAATGTTCGACGAGCGACAACTGCATACAGGTCCTGAGTGTCCCGGGCTAGGCTTTGGTGGGTTAGCCACGCTTCGAAGTGCTCCTGGACCGGGCGAAACACAGAATTGAGCCCAGAGTTGGGGGACGTCTGCTTCGATAGTTTCCACCGGTATGTGCCGGTGTTTTGGACCTCGGATAAAACCAGTGCTGACTTGCGTAGGAGCTTGAATTTCCATTCCTTGAACCGGCCTTCGTCTCGTTCCGTGGTCAGGAACTGCAGATAGGATGCCAGAGTTTCGTCTGAGAATTCGGCAATACCGTTTTCGGAGCAGAACACGTTGAAGCGGTGCCACGCCCACCGATACTGCATCAGCGTCGATGGTGCCTGCTGGAGCTTGACGATCTCGGTATCGGCTTTCGAGATCAGCTCACTAATGGGGATCTTCATTTCTTCCTCACCTCATGTGAATACGGATAGGGGTGAGGCAGCTTAATCCCGATTTGTTATCCCGAGGAAGGGCACACGGATTCCGGCTGATCAAAGGAATGCCGACGAATGCTCGGGATAACGGAATCCTCGGAATAATCTTTTGGAGCCCGGACGCGGCCCGGCAGCACCGCCGCCGCATAGTGGGCGGCCAGGTGGCGGTAGGAATCGTTGAGCACGATCTCACCCTCGGCCGGGTGTTTGATCACGCCGGTCTTCAGATTGTCCGGCACAATGCGTGGTACAGAACCACCGAAGGCCTCGAACATCGACACGTGCGCACGCAACCAGCTGTCCTGCTTCATGTCCAGGGTGGCTTCCACGAACGCATACCGACTGAACGGCAGGCACGCGACGAACAAGTAGACCCTGTTCCTCGTGCCGGTGAGCGGATCGACCAGCTCCATGGTGGGACCGGACCAGTCCACTTCGATGCTCATCCCGGCCTTGTGCTGCACCCGGGAGGTTGCGTGCGATTCCAAGACGAACCGCTGATACGTCTTGCAGAACCGGTCATAGCCCATGACCGCCTGCCCGCTCCCGGCCTGGGAGTCGAGGTACTCGCCATGCAAAAGCTTCAACGTCACCCCGACCTTCGCCAGCTCGTGGTGGATGGTGCCCCAGTCCGACTGGGCGAAAACGCTTTGGTGGTCCCCGCGGCCCGGGAACAGCTGGGCGTACACCTCGTTCTCGGACTTCTCCCGAACCTCGTCCCAGCCGATGCCTTGCTGCTCCGCCGCTTCGAGAACGGTCGTGATGCTTTTCCTCGAGGCCCCGAGCGAGGTCGAGATCGCCCGGCCCGAGAGCCCGTCTGCGCGGAGCTTGAGAATAAGCTTCGCCTTGATCCTACGTACCATTGAAACTGTTCCTTCCACCATGTGGCCATCACATGGTGGAAGGAGCCTATTTCGTGGCCCCCAAGAACGCTACGGGTGGCCCCCAAGGACAATAATCCCGTTTTTCCGCGGTGGCCCCCAAGCGCAATATTGCTGGCCCCCAAAGAGTCAAATATTCATGTAGAGCACACAAGACCAAACCGTCGTTTCCGAGAACCAAAACCGCCGTTCGAGCACGCCGCTTGAACGGCGGTTTTCAATGTTCACGGTCTCCCGAAACTAAGTGGCAAATTCGGCGTGATGGTACGGCCAGTCCGGATCGACCCACGCCCGCTACCGAAAGCCTCCTCTATACAGCTGCTTATCGGGCAGCCGACCTTGCGGCGGCGGTTGAAGTTGGCGGTGATGGCGGCGTTGGATCAGCGGATCGGGACCCGGTTCACGATCGGTGGGATGAGCCTGGAGGACACCACGGATTACCTCAAGGGGCATTTGGGGTTTGCCGGTCGTGCTGACCCGTCGTTTTCCGGTTCTCCTGACGTGAGTGTGGGTCAGGAGAACCAGAATTACTTGGTGTCAGGTTCGGGTATACCACAACCTGACGTTCGGAAATCAGCGAAAAACTTTCTCTGGAGCTCCCAACGAGGGTTTGCTGAGAGTTCTGCCTCATGCTCTTGCCGCTGACTGCCCAGAATGAACGAACATGCCTCGTGCGCAGCTGTGGGCTGTGTCCGACACCTTGCCCCAAAAAGATCTCGCTTCTTATCGCCCTTCTGGACATCGCGTTGGCTGTGCAGGTTGTTCATTTGGTGACGGTCACGGCGTAGGACGCTGGCATGGACGGTGCGTCATTGTCTTCAACCCAGGTCTTGAACTTTGCGCTGAGGCGGGCCGATGCCAAGTAGTTAGGAATCCGGTTTAGCCGAAGAGCTTCCGTGATCCGGTCTGCGATACGTTGATTGCCATGAGCCTCGGCAAGTGTTTTAACGCGTCGTAGGTGGGGAATGAGTGTGGGGTCTTTCTTGATCGTCAGTAGGATCCCGAGGCTGGCGGCTGCGAACTTGAGATCAGAGGTCCGAAGTAGACGGCGACCGCCAATGGTGCTGTCATTTCGAAGTTCCAAGACTGCCATCATATGGTCTATAGGCTGAGCATCGGTGTCGCTCAACAATGCAACCCGGTTGTAGGCGCTCTGCGGGATGATCAGTGGGGTCTCGCCTGCATCCGTATGCAGCACTATTTTCCGGATCTGGGCAGGTGACCCTAAAGACAAGGCCAAGGCAAGTTCAAAGACTCGATCCTGACCTGGGCTAAGGAGGAAGGCCCACGTTGAACTCGATTCTTCCGATGAGAGTACAGGTGTCCCCTTGTGCTTGAGATAGAACTTAGCCATGTAAAAAGCCGACAGTTTCATATAGGCCGCATCCTCTTCCCGGAGTGGGATTGCGTGGCCAGCATTTGACAAGGCGTTGGAGAGAGACCAGCTCATGGCTGAAATGGATTCAAAGAGGGAAAAAACTTGATCAATGACGCTCGAGATAGAGAGGGTTTCCTCGTAGGAACGTAAATTGAATCGTACGAGGTGGCCATCTACCGAATAGCTGTTTCCGTGTTGGGCAGCATTCCGCAGGTGTGCTCCGGAGTCTTCTAAGAACGTTGTCGTCGCCGGATGTTTGAGAAGCCCTTTGGCGAGGTTGGTTGCGTCATCTTTGAGTAATTTGGGGTAGGGCTGTTGCTTGATCCCGGCCATGAGGCTGTACCAGGCCAAAAGAGGACTGACTACGTCTTCATAAACTTCTCCGTAGAACTTGATAATTCGTCTTAGGAGGGCCTTTTCGTCGTTCTCTCTCGAAACTACAGCCTCAAAGGACGTCAAGGATTCGTAGAGTAAGCGCTGGCTTCTGGCGAGGCTTTCCAGTGCCCCATCTTCAATCGCAATTTCCTGTAGGCGATGGTTGGCAAAGCAGAAACGAGCAGTCTCTGCCATTACGTCGTTGAAACGGTTTGGATCCATGTGGACCGATGCGACGGTATGCAGCGTCAGATATTGAATGCCGTGGGCCTCGTCAGTGGGAACGCCGGTCTTCTCCTCGGCGAGGCGTTTACCGTACTGGCCCATTTCAAGAACGGAAAAATCGGGATGAGATATCGAGAGGGCTGTCAGGATGCGTTCGGAAAGGTCCTGAATAGATAGATCCTCGTAGGCAAGGGCCGAATTAACGAGCTCCTCATGCGTTGTCAAAGTTTCAGACGCCGAATCGAGTAGCTCTTGTCCACGCTGTCCGAGAATTATTGCTTCATGGATAGTGGGGGCGCTAAGGACTTGCTCGTACGTTGGCCAAAGCCCGGAAAGGGTGTCGAGCGTGACTGAAACCGAGCGATGAAGCGCAACCCTAGGCCGGAGCTTGGGAAATGATTGACAGCGGAGACGAAGGGCTTCGAATGATTCCAGTCGCTCGACCATGCCCAATACTGCAGCAGACGATTTGGGTCTTTTAAGGATGGCTCTGAGAGCTTCGACGAACCCTTCCACAAATTCTCTAGGCTCCTCCTTTGTCGGGAGGTTCGTGGTATCCACGGTCGGTTTGGCGGGTGAAACCTGAGGAGTTAGAGCAGCGTTAATCCTTGCAACCGCCGTCCGTCTGTCTACGACGACGGAGTTCACCTCGCCGGCTGGTCCGCTTTTGCCACACTCATTGCAGACATCGCCCAAAACGCGTGATGCCCCACACCGCTGACAGGGAAGGGTCCGAAAACTCATTTTCTGGCTGCGGCTCATAGCGTTCGTTGCACCACACGGTAGACGGTGCTCCGAGCCACTCCGAAGAGTTCGGCAATTTCGGCGCTGGTGTGTTTGCCGCCGTGGTGCAGAGCCACGAGGTGCTTTTCCTGGGCGGGGGAGAGCTTGGGTTGCTTGCCGCGGAGCCTGCCTTTGGCCTTGGCAATCTGCATGCCCTCGCGGGTGCGGGCGCGGATGAGATCGGATTCGAACTCTGCCACCATCGCCAGGACGTTGAACAGCAGCCGGCCGACCGGGTCGGTCGGATCGTGGACGTTCCCGCCGAGGCTCAGCTTGATGTTGCGCTTGGTGAGGTCTTCGACGATATCGCGAGCGTCGGGCAGGGAACGGGCGAGACGGTCGAGCTTGGTGACCACCAGGGTGTCCCCGGCCCGGCAGGCGGCCAGGGCCTGTTTCAGTCCGGGGCGTTCGCGGTTCCGGCCGGTGAACCCATGGTCAACATAGACCAATTCGTCCGGAACGCCGAGTGCCGTGAGGCCCGCTTGCTGGGAGGCGAGGTCTTGTTGGTTGGTGGAGACGCGGGCGTACCCGACCAGGTGCGGTGACATGCCCTAAGTGTAGCGTTTGTGCCACCTTCACCGGGCATTATTGCGGGCGGGTCATGCGCGAATCCTAGTCCTTGAATTTTCAAGGTTTTCTAATGTCGGATTTTTGGGTCTCGGGTGTCGCGGTGGGGGATCGGTTAACGCAACACCTACCTTTGGGTCCGAGCCAGCCGTTAAGAGCTGACCGGTTCGGAAATGTCGTGGCTGGCGGGTGCGATTGGATCAGCATCGTGAACTCAGGGCAATGCTCCGCATTCATTAGCGCTGACGAAGAACACCTGGCTCGTCTCAACATGGTTTGTCAGGCGGCACCGTATTAGCAAGAATCGCCGTAACAGCCCTTCGGATCTAGCTTTGTCGGCGTGAGGAGAAATGAGTCTTTCTGTTGCTCGTGTCGATTCAGCGCACCATTCCCATAGCGCCCGCGAAATAGCCGCACGTGAAGTGGCTTTGCCGGCTGCGAGATACCCGCAATGCACGAGTTTGTGCCCTCACTGCGCCGAATCCGTTAACCCGGTAGGGTGGTATACGTATGGTTTGCAATTTCGCATGACCAGCACAGAAACAAGACGAAATATCCGCGCACCTCGCGCACCTGATCCACCGGAAGACAATTGCGGTCCTCGGTAGTGGCTTTCGCTCTTCAATGCGAAGAGCGCGAGTCTCGATCGAAGACCAAGTTGCACCGAATGTGTGGCCTGTTCGCCGTGTGCTGCGGATATTGATCGAAAGGAAAGCCCCCACATGGAGGGTCCAGAAATTCAGTTCGCAGAGGCCGTGATCGACAATGGTCGATACGGCAAGCGCGTTATCCGCTTCGAAACCGGCCGTTTGGCTCAGCAGGCTGCAGGTGCAGCCATGGTCTACATCGACGAAGAGACCGCATTGCTCTCGGCAACCACTGCCGGCAAGCACCCGCGTGAAGGCTTCGACTTCTTCCCGCTGACCGTGGACGTCGAGGAGCGCATGTACGCTGCCGGCCGTATCCCGGGCAGCTTCTTCCGCCGCGAAGGTCGCCCGTCGACCGAAGCCATCCTGGCTTGCCGCCTGATGGACCGCCCGCTGCGCCCGACCTTCGTCAAGGGCCTGCGCAACGAGGTCCAGATCGTGGTCACCGTTTTGGCTATCAACCCGGACGAGCTCTACGACGTGGTGGCCATCAACGCCTCCTCGATGTCGACTCAGCTCTCGGGCCTGCCGTTCTCCGGCCCGATCGGCGGCGTCCGCGTTGCCCTGGTCGACGACGGAAACGGTGCCCAGTGGGTAGCCTTCCCGAAGCACAGCCAGCTGGAAAACTCCGTGTTCAACATGGTTGTTGCTGGCCGCGTGGCAGGCGATGACATCGCCATCATGATGGTCGAGGCAGAAGCCACCGACAACGCCTGGACCCTCATCAAGGAACAGGGCCACACCGCCCCGACCGAAGAAGTGGTTGCCCAGGGCCTTGAGGCTGCCAAGCCGTTCATCAAGGCACTGTGCGATGCACAGTCGGACCTGGCAGCACGCGCCGCCAAGCCCGTTGTCGAATTCCCGATCTTCCGCGACTTCGAAGACGACGCCTACGCAGCCGTCGAAGCCAAGGCCACCGCCAAGCTCGCCAAGATCTACCAGATCTCCGGCAAGCAGGAGCGCGACACCGCAGCGGCGACCTTCAAGGACGAGATCGTTGCAGAGCTCACCGCAGAAGGCACCGCCTTCGAGAAGCGCGCAGGCGAAATCTCCAAGGCCTTCGGTGCAGTCACCAAGCAGGTAGTGCGCCAGCGCATCCTGACCGACCAGGTCCGCATGGACGGCCGCGGCCTGTCCGACATCCGCAAGCTCACCGCCGAGGTCGAGGTTCTTCCTCGCGTCCACGGTTCGGCGATCTTCGAGCGTGGCGAAACCCAGATCATGGGCGTCACCACCTTGAACATGCTCAAGATGGAACAACAGATCGACTCGTTGTCGCCGGTGACGCGCAAGCGCTTCATGCACAACTACAACTTCCCGCCGTACTCCACCGGTGAAACCGGCCGCGTGGGTTCCCCCAAGCGCCGCGAAATCGGCCACGGTGCCCTGGCAGAACGCGCCATCCAGCCGGTGCTGCCGTCGCGTGAGGAATTCCCGTACGCCATCCGCCAGGTCTCCGAGGCCTTGAGCTCCAACGGCTCGACCTCGATGGGCTCGGTCTGTGCCGCGACCCTGTCGCTGCTCAACGCCGGTGTCCCGCTGCGCGCTGCCGTTGCCGGCATCGCCATGGGCCTGGTCTCCGACGAAGTTGACGGTCAGACCCGCTACGCGGCCCTGACCGACATCCTCGGCGCCGAAGATGCCATGGGCGACATGGACTTCAAGGTTGCAGGTACCTCCGAGTTCATCACCGCCATCCAGCTTGATACCAAGCTTGACGGCATCCCGGCATCGGTCCTGGCAGCTGCGCTGACCCAGGCCCGCGAAGCCCGTCTGCACATCCTCAATGTCCTGAACCAGGCCATTGACACCCCGGACGAGCTCTCCACCTACGCTCCGCGGATCATCTCCGTGAAGATCCCCGTAGATAAGATCGGCGAGGTCATCGGCCCGAAGGGCAAGATGATCAACCAGATCCAGGAGGATACCGGAGCGGATATCTCCATCGAGGACGACGGAACCGTCCTCATCGGCGCCACCAACGGGGAAGCTGCAGACGCAGCACGCTCCGCGATCAACGCCATTGCCAACCCGATGGTTCCCGAGGTTGGCGAACGCTACCTGGGCACCATCGTGAAGCTGACCACCTTCGGTGCGTTCGTTTCACTGACCCCGGGCAAGGACGGACTGCTGCACATCTCCGAGCTGCGCAAGCTCGCCGGTGGCAAGCGCGTCGATGACGTCGAAGACGTTGTCTCCGTTGGCCAGAAGCTCCAGGTCGAGATCACCAAGGTCGACGATCGCGGCAAGCTCTCGCTTGCCCCGGTTGTTGCTGAGGATGAGAACGCCGAAGCTGCTGAGTAGTCATCCTCTCCTAGTCTTCTAGGCTAAAAATCCCGGTTCACCGAAAGGTGGGCCGGGATTTTTCTATTGCCAATTCGACGTCGACTACCGAACGCGTGCGTTACGCGAAGCTATTCTGTCGGACCGGGCTGCTTGACTAGTGCTAATAGAACAGGTCAAGTCGAATTGGAAGTAATAATGAAAGATTCGAATTCCAAAGACGAGATGTCGCGCATCTCAAACAGCACAGATTCGGGTGCTCGTGCACTGTGGAATATTTCACGGAACTCCAAAGGCGCCATTCTCAATCGTGGGCTCCTCTTAGGTCTCGCTTTGCTTGGCTTGTCTGCCCTCGTTATGTCTGATTTCCAACCACAGGTAGCACTGACAATTCTGCGTCATAGTCCATGGATGACTGTACTGGTCGGGACCCTAGTGAATCTCATGCCACTTGTCGTCCCGGTTGCCGGCCTAGTATTTTTAGTTCTTGGCGCAATGAAGATGTGTACTAGCGAATACTCCGATGGTGCATTCAAAATGCTCGCTAGCTTCTTGCTGTTCGTAGCGGGCTGGCTTGTCATTGACAGGAACCTGATTTTGTCACCAACGCTTATGATCCCGATATTTGGTGTCACGACGATTATCAGCGTGGTGATAGGTGCGAAGTGTGGATATTCGGAGTCGGTGGAACAGCTAGCCGGAATCGTGGTGCTTAGTACGTTTGCGATCTCGCTATTATTTCTGTTCGGAAACCCGGCAGTGCCGAATTCCATGGCAAGGCCCTACGTCGCAGCGGAGGAAATCAACACCGTAACCGGAACAGACGAACCTGCTCGATTGATTGGGTACGTTTTGGATGTTGATCCTAGTGGGCGGTGGACAACAGTGCTGCTCGAAGGGAACCGACAAATTGAGATTTTGGAAAGTTCGAACATCGTTGAACGAACAGTGTGTGAACCCACCTCGACGTCAAAATATAAGCCTTGGTGGCCCCTGCTTACTTCGCAAAGCGCAGCCATTCCTGTCCTGAGATGCAATATCAGCTGATCATTATCTGTCGCGGCACGGCGGCGGTACTGATCCTCGGGGAGTGCACCTTATCGAACGACTAGGAGTTACTCCCGGGCAGCTCGTGAATGAGCGTCGAGGGCTAGGTGGAGCGCTAAATCCTGTATCTTCTTTGTTTGAAAGCGCCCCACCTGCACGGAGAGCAGGGATTTTCACTTATCGGCAAAGCGATGGGTTTCCCGGCGCCGGCACGGAATCGCAAATAGGAGTCGGCTCATAGTCCAGCCGCTAAATGACGGCACTGTGGAAGAATGGAGGAATGTGCTTCGCGCCCTTTGAGGACGCGGACCATCCCAAATTTTCTGTGTACAGCAAAGGACATTCTCAGTGGTCATGATTCCCCTCCCGCTCGACGGCGTTACCCCTGCTCAGGCAGTGGATCGCGGTGTCTCCGACACCGTGGCCCCCATCGAGACCGGAGACCCCACGATCATCCACGGGGAGGCCGGAGGGGCGCTAGTGCGCCGCTCCGTGCTGCCCGGTGGCGTTCGGGTACTGACCGAGGCCATGCCCGGACAACGCTCGGCCACCATTGGTTTTTGGGTGGCAGTGGGTTCCCGCGATGAGCATGACGGGCAACACGGCTCCACACACTTCCTTGAACACTTGCTGTTCAAGGGCACCAAGCGCCGCACGGCCCTTGAAATCGCCTCCGCCTTTGATGAGGTGGGAGGAGAGTCAAACGCCGCCACGGCGAAGGAAAGCACCTGCTACTTCGCCCGCGTGCTGGACACCGACCTTCCCATGGCGATCGACGTCATCGCCGACATGGTTTCCTCCGCCGTGATTGATCCCCATGAGCTGGAACAAGAACGCGACGTGATCCTCGAAGAGATCGCGATGGATGCAGATGATCCCGGGGATGTTGCGCACGAGCGCTTCGTCGAGGCCGTTATGGGCGAACACGCCCTGGGCCGCCCGATTGGTGGCACGCCCGAAGCCATCACCGGCATCGACCGTGAGGCCGTCTGGGAGCACTACCAGCGTTACTACACCCCCGACGAACTAGTCATCACCGTGGCAGGCTCCGTGGACCACGATGAAGTCTGCGAACAGGTACTCACCGCACTGCGCACCGCAGGCTGGGAACTGGAAGAAGGCGCCACCCCGGTGCCGCGCCGCTCCACGGTACCGGTGGAAATTACCGGCTCCCAGCGCATCGACGTGATCCGCCGACCCGTCGAGCAGGTCAACATCATCATGGGTTGCCCGGGCATCGTGGCCACCGACGAACGCCGGCACGTGATGAGCGTGCTGAACGCGATCCTCGGCGGCGGCATGTCCTCGCGCCTGTTCCAAGAGATCCGCGAGAAGCGCGGACTGGTGTACTCCACCTACTCGTTCTCCGCCGCGTACTCCGATGCCGGCTACTTCGGCATGTATGCAGGCTGCGCCCCGGCCAAGACCGAGCGCGTCATCAAGCTGCTCGGCGAAGAGCTGGACAAGCTGGCCGCCGATGGCATCACCGATGAGGAGCTTCGCAAGGCAGTCGGTCAGCTCTCCGGCGGTATGGTGCTGGCCCTGGAAGATCCGGGATCGCGCATGTCGCGTCTGGGCCGCGCCGAGCTGGTCACCGGTGTCTTCCACGACATCGACGAGTCGCTGGACCGCGTCAAGGCCGTCACTCCGGCACAGGTGCAGGAATTGGCTGCGTTGCTGGCCGCACGTCCGCGCACCATCACCGTGGTGGGCCCGTTCGACAGCCCGGCAGACTTCGGCATGTAATCGATTGAGGCATCTTGTCTTCAAAAGACCGTTCCTTACCCAGCAAAACGGGTGAGGGACGGTCTTTTTGGTGGTTTAGGGGAGTGTTGGCACCGCTTGGCTCGTATTAAAAACCGTTCATCCTAGATGTCACCGACATTTGTGCGTCAGATCACCGGATTGTTGTTTTTGTCGAGTAGTATGGGTGCTTTGTGACGCTGATCACCGTCATGATCCATCACTCGCACGAGAAGATATGGGATCCGTAGCCATGGAAGAATACCTCGCCACACTTTTCGGTGACATTAGCAGTGTCATCTGGGGGCCATTTATGCTCATCCCGTTGCTGTTGGGCACCGGGCTTTATCTGACCATCCGCCTCGGCGGATTGCAGTTCATTAAGCTGGGCGCAGCGTTGCGTCTGGGTATCCTCAAGCGCAAGGACCCGGGAACCGAAGGGGATATCTCCCAGTTCCAGGCGTTGACCACCGCGCTGGCGGCCACGGTCGGCACCGGTAACATCGTCGGCGTCGCCACGGCCATCGGCATCGGTGGCCCCGGCGCACTGTTCTGGATGTGGGTCACTGGCCTGGTCGGCATGGCCGCGAAGTACTCGGAGGCTTACCTGGGCGTCCGCTTCCGCGGCACCGACACCGCCGGGGAAAAGTCCGGCGGACCGCAGTACTACCTTGAGCGCGGCATCAAGGGCCCGTTCGGTAAGTTCCTGGCGCTCTTCTTCGCCATCGCGGCGACCATTGCCTGCTTCGGCATCGGCAACATGACCCAGGGCAACTCGATCTCGGCCAACGTCGAGAACTCCTTCAGCGTCCCGACCTGGGTCACCGGCATCATTTTGACAGTGCTGGCCATGGTGGTGATCGTGGGCGGCATCAAGTCCATCGGCAGGGTCACCGCGGCCTTCGTCCCGGTCATGATCGTCTTCTACGTCGGTGCAGCCATCTACATCCTGCTCGCCAACGTCACCCAGATCCCCGCCGCCCTGGGCCAGATCTTTACCGAGGCCTTCACCGGCACCTCGGCCGTCGGTGGCTTTGCCGGCTCGGCCATCATCATCGCGGTGCAGTTCGGCGTGGCCCGCGGCATCTTCTCCAACGAGTCCGGCATGGGCTCGGCCGCCATCGCCGCGGCAGCAGCGCAGACCAGCCACCCGGTGCGTCAGGGCCTGGTCTCCATGACCCAGACCTTCATCGACACCATTATCGTGGTCACCTGCACCGGCCTGGTCATCATCACCACCGGCGCCTGGAACTTCATCGACCCGGACACCGGCGAGCAGCTCGAAGCCTCGCTTATGACAGGGCACGCGTTCACCTTCGGCCTGCCGGGGGAGTGGGGCCACTGGATCGTGACCATCGGTCTGGTCATGTTCGCCTTCTCCACGATCCTGGGCTGGTGCTACTACGGTGAGCGCAACATCGAACGTCTGATCGGACGCAAGGCGGTCATGCCGTTCCGTGTGGTCTTCTCATTGGTTGTATACGTGGGCTGCACCACCGAGCTGGTCGCGGTGTGGAACTTCTCCGACATGATGAACGGCCTGATGGCACTGCCGAACCTCATCGGCCTGCTGATCCTCTCGGGAATGATCGCCCGCGAGACCCGCTGGTACCTCAAGCACGACCCGAAGCTCGAGGCCACCAAGGACGAGATCGAAGAGTTCATGAAGGAACGTCCGGGATGGGCCGAATGGAAGTCCGGAGACGTCAAGGGCTCCAGCCACATGTCCCGCAAAACACGGTTGAAGATGGAAGCCGAGCAAGAGCAAAACCGCATCTAGCAACTCCTGACGCAAACCCTCACGCGGACCTCGGTCCAACCAGAGAGTATGCCTGAAAAGGTGGCCCTGTATCCGGGAAATCCCGGATACAGGGCCACCTTTTTTGGTTTGCCATGGGCTGCGCACAGGAACCTGTGAACCTCTTGGGCTGTCCTTATCGGTGGACGCACGAAACGAATCCGCGGTCCCAAAACCGACCAACGCCGGCCGACGGTGCCGCCGCACTCAGGAGTGCGGCGGTTCGTCCTGGCCGGTGGCCTCGGCGTTGTCGGCTTCTTCCTTGGTGGCGTAAGACGCACCGGCTGCGTGTTCCGGCGGCGAGTAGATCGTATAAAGCACCAACGGCTCCTCTCCGGTGTTGCGGAAGTTGTGTTGCGTGCCTGCCGGAACCGCGCACTGGTCCCCGGCGTCCACGGAGTGGATTTCACCGTTCAGATCCGCTTCGCCGTATCCGGAGATGAAGCTCAAGATCTGGTCGGTGTCCGGATGCACCTCGTCCCCGATCTCCCCGCCGGCCGGGACGGATATGAGCACGATCTGCGAGTGTTGGCCGGTCCAGAGGACTTTGCGGAAATCCTGGTTCTGCTTGGCGATGTCCGCAATGGTGAAGTGCTCGATGTTGGAGGAAATGGTGAAATTTTTCTCAGTCATGGTGCTCTTCCCTTTCGAGGATGGTTAAAAGTGCGGTTGGTCTGCTTTCCTAGCCGCCCATGACCTCGGCGGTCTCGCGCCTTGCCGGGGTGCGCTGGGACTCCGACAGGGTCGTGGCGCCTTGGGCGTTTCGCAGCAGCCGCATGGCGTTGATGATGACCACCAGCACGGAACCTTCATGAACGAGCATGCCCAGAGACATGGTCACCCCTCCGGCAAAGACTCCCGCCACCAGCAGCACCACGGTGATCAATGAGATGACGATGTTCTGCTTCATCACGTTCACGGTGCGCTTGGCCAGGCTGATGGATTCGGGCAGCTTTAGGAGGTTGTCACCCATCAAGGCGATGTCCGCGGTTTCCACGGCCACAGCCGAACCGGCCGCGCCCATGGCTACGCCGATATCCGCGATCGCCAGGGCAGGGGCGTCGTTCACGCCGTCACCGACCATCGCGACCGTGTGGCCCTCACGCTGCAGCTGTGCCACGGCGTTGAGCTTGTCCTCGGGAAGCATGGAGGCATGGATCTCATCGATACCGGTCGCCTTGCCGATGGATTCGGCCACCAGGAGCGTGTCACCGGTGAGCATGACGACCTTGGTGACGCCGGCCGCGTGCAGCCGAGCGACCATCTCGGGTGCGTCCTCGCGGATCTTATCGGCGACGGCGACGACTCCGATCACACGGCCGTCCACGGCGACGATCATCGGGGTCTTGCCCGCGGAGGCGAGCTCATGGGCGGCTGACGTGGCGCCGGCGTCCTTGGTGATGCCGTATTGGAGCAGCAGGGCAGGGTTGCCGATCAGTACCCGTTGGCCGGCCACATCGGAGACGATGCCCTTGCCGGGTACCGGGATGACTTCGCCGGGGATCCCCTCCGGGCCCACGCCCGCCTCGTATGCCGAATCCATGATAGTCCGGGCGAGCGGGTGCTCGGATCCGGCCTCGGCGGCTGCGGCCCAGCGCAGCACCTCGGTGCGGTCCAGTGCCGCATCAAGCACCACGACGTCGGTAAGCTGGGGGCGGCCTTCGGTGAGGGTGCCGGTCTTGTCCACGGCCACCGCCGAGATCTTCGCGGAGGTCTCCAGGTACTCGCCACCCTTGATGAGGATGCCGTTGCGGGCCGCGCGGCCGATCCCGGCAACGATGGCGATGGGGATGGAGATCACCAGGGCGCCGGGGCAACCGATGACCAACAGTGTCAGGGCCAGCACCACGTCACCGGTAATGAGTCCGGTGAGTATCGCCAGGACCATGACACCGGGGGTGTACCACGTGGAGAAGCGGTCCATGAAGGCCTGGGTCTTGGCCTTGGCATCCTGGGCCTCCTCCACGCGGTGGATGATGCGAGCCAGCGTGGTGTCCGCGCCGATGCCCGTTGCCAGGACTTGCAGGAAGCCGCCGCGCGAGACGGTGCCGGCGAAGACATGGTCCGATTTGGATTTCTCCACCGGGATGGATTCCCCGGTGATGGAGGCTTCGTCGATGGCGCCGGTGCCGGCGACGATTTGTCCGTCCACGGGAACCTTCGCGCCGTTCTTCACTAGCACGATCTCGCCCATCCTCACCAGGCGGGCCGGAATTTCCTGCTGCTCACCGTCGCGCAGCACGATGGCGGTATCCGGGGCGACGGCGACCAGCTCGGCCAGGGCTGAACGTGTCTTGTTCATGGTGGCCGCCTCCAGGGCGTGGCCGATCGAGAACAGGAAGGTGACGGCGGCGGCCTCCCAGAAGTTGCCGATGATGACGGCACCGATCGCGGCGATCGAAACGAGCAGGTCAATCCCGATGATTTTGCCGGTCAGGGCTCGGATCCCGCTAATCACGATCTTGTATCCGGCAACGACGGCCGCGGCGAGCATGAAGGCGTCCGCGAGGGTGAAGACGTTTGCGGTGCTGGTGGCATGTTCACCGGCATCGATCCACCACTGTGCGCTGAGCGTCCGGTTCCAGGCGCTGTCGGCGAGATGCTTCAAACCGAAGGAAACGAGGATGAGGATGCCGGAGACCAGGGGGATGGACCAGCTGCCGTGAACCCACTTCTGGAACTTGTTCACTGGGGGGCGACCTTTCTGATAACAAAGAAGGTTTGGAGATGGCTGGCTGACCCCATGGGCCGATCGCCTCGGAGGTGGCCGTGCAAGACCCGTGATTCTTGGCTTGCGGGCCAAGCGGGAAGGGAATCAGAAGGCCGACGCAGCGGCCTTGTAACCTGCCTTGGCGATGACGGCGATGATGTCATCGACGGAGGCCGTGGCTTCGTCATGGTCGACTTCGACTCGGGCGGAAGCAAAGTGGACCTTCACTTTCTCCACACCCTTCATGCGGCCGACCTGCTTCTCGATCTTGTTCACGCAAGAGGGGCAGGAGAATCCTTCGGCGCGCAGAAGGGTGTGTGTGGTGGTGTTTGCGGTGCTCATCGTGTTGACTTCCTTTGTATTCGGTCCCGTTGGCGCGGTGCCAACAGAAAAGCCGGGTCGGACATCGGTGTCCATGTCCATTGCCCTCAGGCTACCCTTGAAGCATTTGCGTTGCCTTGACCTTGATCAAGTCTGCTTGGTTTGTTTATTCGCACGTCAGCATTACTTTAAGTGCTCGATCCGGCAAGGGGGATCCTCGCTGCGAGGAGCATGGCGTGCGAGGTGATCCCCAGGGTCAGCCTTGGTCTCGAGGCGGTTCTCGGCCGCAGGTCCGCATCAGGGCAGCGGTTGCCGATCAGGGGTTCCTCTGGCTTGGGACCACGTCGGGCACCCGGCGTGGAATGGGCGGGGATCGCGCATGTCGCGGCGTCGCGGGAGCCTCAGATCCCTCGAGGCAGTGGGGGAGCGGCAACGAATCGGCTTTTGAATCGATCGAGGTATCTTGGCTCAGCTAACCCTGAGAGGGAATGAGCGCCGCTCGTGGTGCTTGGACTTGTTTATCGCGAGCATTTCTGGCCAGATGCAGCCAGCACTTGCCCTGCGGCAGACCCCAGTAACGAGGGATCACTGAGCCTGTCCGATTCGGCTGGAAGGCGGAGGGTTCCTGCTCAAGGCAACCGGTAGGGCCAGCATGGCACGACCGGCTCCATTTGCCTGGGCAAAAGCCAGGGGATCAACGTGAGGGCCGTGCAGCCGAAGATCGTTTCGAGGTCCGAACGAATTACTGCAGCCCGGCATCCGATGCGGCAGCAAGGACTAGATCGGGCAGTGCAGGCATCCTTTTGGCCACAGTGAGCAGAACCGCTGAGTTCTCGACCGCTTCAAGGGAGTGCGGAGCATCGGGGACGATCAGCAGGTCACCGATCCAGCCTGGTGACTGCCGTCCGCCGGAGTGCAGGATGACCCTGCCGGTCAGTACCTGCAGTGTGGCTTCGCTTGGGCTTTCGCCGACCTTCAGTGATTCGCCCGCGCGTATCCCGATGACGGTTTGGCGCAGCATCCTGTCGTGGCCACCTTGCACCGTGGCTGCACTGCGGCCGCTGGCGGCTGACATTGCATGTTCCAACTCGTGCCGTGCCAACGCCGTCAATGACGTTTTTCGCCTCATGCTTGCCTCCGAGCCAAGTCAGTGCCACTTGTCTTGAGCATAGCCCATCGGTACTTTCGGCGGTCTCTGCGACGCAAATACCTGCTTCGCGACAATGTCTTCACGGGTTCAACCCGGAGCCTGGATAGATCTGACTACGGAGCAAGAATTGGCTACGCCCCTGGGGTCTCCACCAGCCGCGCAAGAGGCGCGGTCGTGTCGGAAAGCTCTGCGGGGTCCACCTTGGTTCGGGCACGGATCAGCTCCTGGACCGGTGCGAGGCCCTCATCCCAGGCGTTGACGTGCATGCCGGCGACAACCACGTTGTCAACGATCCAGAATGCATGGAACTTGTGCGCGGCCAGGTCGCCGCGGATCAGAGGGTCCCCGGCGGTTCGGGCATTCACCCAGCCGGCGTACTCCATGGCGCAGTCGTACTGGTCGCTGAAGAAAAAAGGTGCCGGATCGAAGGCGGAGGGCAGTCCCAGCATCGACTGTGCCGCAATCTTTCCTTCCATCAAGGCGTTGTTCCAGTGCTCAACGCGCATCCGGCGACCGTAGAGCGGGTTGGCCACGCTGGCGATGTCGCCGGCAGCGAAAACATCCAGGTCCTCGGTCCTCATCTGCGGGTCAACGCGGATGCCGCCGTCCTCGGAGAGCAACCGCTCCTCGACGAAGCCGGCCTCGGGCTCTACCCCGACTCCTGCGATCACGATGTCTGCTTCGAACTCGCTGCCGTCATCGGCCATGACGGAGGCGACCCGACCGGTTCCCTGCAAACCCACCACACGCCGTCCCAACTGGAATTCGACACCATGACCACGATGGAGGTCCTCGAAATACCCTCCCAGCAGTGCCCCCATGGAAGCCTGCAGCGGGACCTCGCCCGGACCGATCACCGTGACATGGCATCCCTTCTGGCGGGCCGCCACGGCAGCTTCAAGTCCTATCCAGCTGGCACCGATGACCACGACGTTCGGTGCCTTGTTCAAGGCTGTTCCCAACGCTTCGGAGTCTTCCAGGGTCCGTAGGTAGTGCACGCCGGCCAGTTCGGCTCCGGGCACGTCCAACCGGCGGGTTTTGGAGCCGGTGGCAATCAGGAGCTTGTCGTAACCCAGTATCGTTCCGTCATCAAGTATGAGCTGGTGGTCTGTGCTTCGCATCGATGTGGCTCGTGTCCCCAGGCGAAGCTCGACATTCTGGGTGTTGTACCACTGTTGGCCGCGGAGTGATTTATGGGACTGCCACCCCTCGCCCTTCAGATAGGACTTCGACAAGGGTGGGCGTTCATAGGGGAGGTGGTTTTCGGCTCCCACGAGCACGATCCGCCCGTCGAACCCTTCATCACGCAACTTCTGGATTGCGGTGCCAGCGGCTTGCCCCGCGCCAACAACGACAAACACCTGCTCGGTGGCCATGTATTCCTCCTTCAGTGGGGGTTGGGGCCACCACACCTGAACGCGGCGTGTGGCCCTGACCCGCCGATAGGTGAACCATACACTCGTGGGTACGGAGGGTGTCGAGGCTTTGGCAACCCCAGCCAAGGGTGGACACGGTGCGGCTCCGAAGCCCGTCTTTTGCGGGGGAGGGCTTGGGGGGGAACTGGACTTCCGTGCTTCGTTTCCTTGGTTCCAACAGCATTGGCGTGTCTTTGAAGACGTTCGGATCCGACGTCGGAACTATTGTTCTACCCATATCGGAAGATGTATCGTTGAGTATCGCTATGTATCGTTCGTAGTAAATCCCAAGGAGAGCCATGCGCAATTCATACCCCACCGGCGGATTCCCCGGTGCCAATTTCGAAGGCCGTCTGCAGGAAGCCCTGGACGAGTTGCGTTCACGCTTCGAAAAGCCCTCGGCAACCCGCGCCGGCCGCGGTGAGGTGCGCGCCGCAGTGCTCTCCCTGCTGGCCGAGCGCCCCATGCACGGCTACCAGATCATCCGTGAGATCGAAGAGCGCACCGACGGCAGCTGGAAGCCCAGCCCCGGGTCGGTCTACCCGACGCTTCAGTTGCTCGCGGATGAGGGGTTCGTGAGCACCGAGGAGTCTGAGGGACGCAAGATCTACTCACTCACCGATGCAGGCCGTGAGGAAGTGGAGGCTTCCGGGGCCTCGACACCGTGGGCGCCGAGCGCACCGGAAACCGGCTCCCGTTTCGCAGCGCTGCCCAAGGCCGGAATGGAACTGGCGCAGGCTGCCGCGCAGGTCGGCCGCAGCGGCTCCCAGGAGCAGGTCAAGGAGGCCGTGGCCGTGCTTGAGGAGGCACGCCGCCGCCTGTACTCGATTCTCGCCCAGGGCTAGGGGGAATGGCATCGGTTCGCCGGGGCCGTGCTGATCCGGTAGCAGGGCCCGGCAACACCCGGGCCCGCTACCGGCGCATCCTGCGTTTCTCTGCGTATTACCTCGCGATCATCTGGTTCTTTGAACTGGCACTGCCACGCATCGGACTGGTCAAGATCTCAGAGGCCACCCGCACCAAGCGGATGCGCCGCTTCGCCCAGCGTTTCCACGCACTAGCCGTGGAGCTGGGCGGACTGATGATCAAGGTCGGCCAGTTCATGTCCTCGCGCCTGGATGTACTCCCGCCGGAAATCACCGCGGAACTTGAAGGGCTGCAGGACGAAGTCCCGCCTGTCCCGTTCCCGGCCATCCGCGCCTTGGCCGAGGCCGAGCTCGGTGCCCCGTTGGAAAGGCTGTTCGCGTCCTTCGACGAAGTCCCGATCGCCGCAGCATCCCTGGGCCAGGCCCACCGGGCACGGCTGCTTCCGGCAGATGCTGCGGATACCGGGTTGGACACCGTGGTGGTGAAGGTGCAACGCCCGGGCATCGACAAGATCGTCGAGGTCGATCTGGCGGCCCTGCGCAAGGTCGGCGGCTGGCTCAGCCACGTGCGCATCGTCTCCAAGCGGGCGGACATGCCCGCTTTGGTCGAAGAATTCGCCCAAACCAGCCTCGAGGAGATCGACTACCTCAAGGAGGCCGCGAACTCCGAGCGCTTCGCCGCGGACTTCGAGCACGACGAGCGGGTCGAGGCCCCCCTGGTCGCATGGGAGCGCTGCACCCGCCGGGTGCTCACTTTGGAAGACGTCACCGCCATCAAGATCACCGATGCCCAAGGACTGGCCGCAGCGGGCATCGCCCCGGCGGAGGTCGCCCCGGTCTTTGCCTCGGTGATGTTCGACCAGATGTTCATCAACGGGTTCTTCCACGCTGATCCGCACCCCGGGAACATCTTCGTCACCCCGGTCACCGATGGCTCCTCGGAACATCCGTGGAAGCTGACCTTCATTGACTTCGGCATGATGGGAGAGGTTCCCACCAGCACGCGCGCCGGGCTGCGCAAGCTGCTGATCGCCGCAGCGGGGCGAGACGGCAAGGGCCTGGTGCGGGCGATCAGCGACGTCGGGGTGCTGATCTCCGGCGCCGACACCGCCGAGCTCGAGCGGGCGATGACCCAGCTCTTTGCCCGCTTCGGCGGGCTGGGCTTTGCCGAGCTGAAAGAGGTCGATCCCCGCGAGTTCCGTGACTTCGCCGTCGAGTTCGGCGACGTGGTCCGCTCGCTGCCCTTTCAGCTTCCGGAGAACTTCCTGCTGATCATCCGCGCAATGTCGCTGGTTTCGGGGGTGTGCAGCTCACTGGATGAAAAGTTCAATCTGTGGGACTCTGTCGAACCCTACGCCGCGCAGCTGCTGCGCGACGAACGCGGGAACATCATCGCCGACGTGGGCAAACAGGCGCTGGACGCAGCAACCACTGCCCTGCGCCTGCCCGGGCGCGTCGATTCCCTGCTCACCCAGATCGAGGATGGGTCGATCAGGGTCTCCACGCCCCGGCTCGAACGCCAGATGGTCCTTTTACAGCGCACCGGAGCGCGCGCGTTGTCCATGGGCGTCGCGGGCGTATTGCTCCTTGCCGGTGCCATCATCCGGGCCGATGATTCGGTCCTGGGCAACGTGCTGATGATCGCCTGCGTGCTGCCGTTTGTGCACGGGCTCTGGGTGGGGCGCCGCGGACCCTAATCGAGCACCGGCGGGGGTTTCTCTCAGGGTGTTCGGCTCACGATGACCCGGATTCCAATTCTCAGGCTTGTTCAAGCGCAGGAAATGCGACCTCGTATCCGAGTCGCTTGAGCTCGGAAATGATTTCCACCTGGTGGTCCTGCCCCTTGGTCTCGACCTTGACGCCTATCTGCACCTCGGATGCCGCCAGCCCGCTGCTGGTTCGCTCGTGCTCGACACTGACCACGTTGCATTCGGTTTCCGCCAGCGCGGTGAGGAACGTGACCAGAGATCCTGGACGGTCGGGAACACGCACGATCATCTGCATGAAGCGCCCGGCCGCGACCAGGCCGTGCTGCAGCACCCGATTAAGCACCAGGGTGTCCACGTTCCCGCCGGAGAGGACCACCACGATGGGTTCCTCAAGGCCCTCGGCGCCGCCGAGCAGGGCCGCAACACCCGCGGCTCCGGAGGGCTCCACGACCAGCTTGGCCCGCTCGTTCAAGAACAGCATCGCCTCACCGATCTGTTCCTCGCTGACCGTGCGAATCTCCGCTACATGATCGCGCACGATACCCAGGGTCAACTCGCTGGGCTCGGGCACCGCGATCCCGTCGGCGAGAGTCGCCATCTTGGCCAGGCGTACCGGCATGCCCTGGGCCAGGGATGCCGGGAACGCAGCGGCCCCCTCGGCCTGCACCCCAATGACCCGGGCGCCGGACCCGGAAAGATGCAAGGCGCTTGCCACTCCGGCCAGCAGGCCCCCGCCACCGGTGGGAACGATGATGGTGGCGACATCCGGGACCTGTTCCAGGACTTCCAAGCCCAAGGTGGCTTGGCCGGCGATGATATCCGGATGGTCAAAGGGCGGAATGAAGATGTATCCGTGTGTTGCCGCTTCGGCCTTGGCCAGATCGATGGACTGGGCCAAATCTTCCCCGGCCAGCCGCACCTCGGCGCCATAACCGCGGGTGGCCGTGATCTTGGGAAGCGCGGCTCCGACGGGCATAAAGACCATGCACTCAATCCCCAGTTCGCGTGCCGCGAAGGCCACGCCCTGGGCATGGTTGCCCGCGCTGGCAGCGATCACGCCCCGCTTGCGCTCGGCCTCGCTCAGCGCTGCGAGCCGGGTGAACGCACCACGAAGCTTGAACGATCCGGTCCGTTGGAGGTTCTCGCACTTGAGAAAAACCGTGGCGCCGACAACGGCACTGAGCGAGGCGCTGCTCTCGATCGGTGTGCACGCACTCACGCCGTCCAGTAACTTCCTGGCCTGTTCGATGGCCGCCAACCGGATTGGCGAGCTGCCCTCATTGCCCGGATTCGAATCGCTCATATTCAGACTCCTTCAGCTGCATTCGCTTCACTGCCGGGAAGGCGACCTTGGCGCCTTTGCTCCGGAGCACTTTGTCTCACCATAGCCATCGATCGGGTACCGGCGATAGTGCCCTCTGGGCTCTGCACTTAACCGGAGTGGATATGAGCAGTGGGCAATCCCCGAACGGGTGCTGATGACCCCGGTTCGTGACGAATGCGCACTGCCTGGACTATTTGGAGTGGCTGCGCCGGCCCCGGAGGATGCACCTGTCCGCGGCGCGGCAAGGCCGGAGGCTGGGAAAACTGGGCGACACATCAGTGGAGGTGTTCCAATAGCTCTCACCGCACGTCGGTGAGAGCTATGTTCGGCTGCTGGCCCGCGGCGATCCATGATGCCGTAAGGTAAAGGGATGGAAGTTCTCGACCACGATACGGGTCTTGTCGATGTGCCGTACCCGTCGCCGGATCTCAACAGGTCCGAAGTGGCCCGCCGAGGACCCAGTGCCCCATGAGCGAGACAGCTTTCGACAGCTTGACCGCTTCGATGAACTCGGCATTGATCGTTCTCACCACTGCAGCCACGGACGAACGGGCCGGATGTTTGGTTGGATTCCACATGCAATCGAGCATCTCTCCTAGGCGCTACTGCTTCTGGCTATCGAAGGCCAACCACACCTATCGGGTGAGCTTGCGCGCCACACACTTCGCTGTCCACTTCCTCACCGCCCAGGACCTGGCCATGGCGGACCTGTTCGGCACCCGGACAGGCGAGGAAACGGACAAATTCGCTGGAATCGATGTTGCACCGGGTCAGCACGGCGTGCCGCTGATCAGCACCTTGCCGAACAGGATGATGCTCGAGCGGATCTCCGTGCTCGACGACGGCGGTGACCACGTTTGCGTCACCGCACAGGTGCGCTCTGCCCAAACAACCGGGGCTTTCGTGCCTCTGCGCTTCTCCGCCGCGGAACACCTGGTCCCCGGCCACTCCAGTGAAGAACGCGCGATCCAGCCCTGACACTGCGCGTGAGGTGATTGAACCGCGACTCCGCCCGGTTCCGATACCTGGCAATCCCTCGATGGCCACGCCACCACGTCACGCGCGGCGATTCCCGTTCCACCGCTGATGCGTCAGTGCGCTGGACGTGCTGATGATGGATTCGACGCTGAACCGGGTATCCCCGCCAGTGAGGTGATCCCCACGCCGGACACCGGTGCCGAGCACAATCGGAACGTTCAGCACCTGCAGGAAGGCGATGAAATCGGCTTGGAGGTGGCGGTGGCGGTGCCGGTGAGGGCGAGCGGTTCACCGATGGGTACCGTGGTGCCCTCCGGGACCAGATGCTTCTCCAGGATCCCTTCGTCGAAGGCTTCCAGATCCATGGTGGCTTTGTCGGTGTCTATTTCGGCGATGACATCACCCTCGCGGACCTGGTCGCCTTCGTTTTTGATCCAACGGCTGAGGACACCTTCTGTCATGGTGTCGGACAGGCGTGGCATGTTCACCTCGGGCATCGATTTCTTCTATCGAGTGAAGCTGGTTGCATCGAGTTGTTCGCGCACGACGCGGATCAGATCCTTGGCGGTGGGCAGTGCGGCGTCTTCGAGGGGACTTGCGTAGGGCAGGGGAACCTCTGCGGCGGCCACCCTCCGGACCGGGGCGTCGAGGTAGTCGAACGCCCCTTCCATGAGGGTGGCCGAAATTTCTGCGCCGATGCCGTAGCTCAGCCAGTCGTCCTCGAGCACCACGACGCGGCCGGTCTTTCGAACCGACGCGCGTGCCGTCTGTACGTGATGATGCTGATGTCCTGGCCTTCCTTCAGCACTGCGGCCTTGCCAAGCTGAGCGACATGCTCCCCGTCGGGTACCTCTCCCTGGGTGTTGTAGAGGGCCAGGTTTTCCAGAAAGATCACTGGGTCGTCGTCACGGATGGCCGCCACCAGCAGTGCCTTGGCATCCGCCGGTGAGGATGGAGCCACGATCTTGAGCCCGCGGATACGTGCGTACCAGACCTCCTGGTTCTGCCAGTGGGTGGCGGCAAGCTGCTGCCCGTCCCTGCCCGCCAAACATGCCGTGGATCTCCGCGGCGCGATTCACGATTTGGTCGATTGCTATCAAGGAGAAGTTCAGGGTCATGATTTCCACCACTGGGCGCATGCCCAACATGACGGCACCCATGGCGGCACCCAGAACCCCTCATCGGCGATCGGGGAATCACGCACGCGGCGAGGCGCGAACTGGTCAACAGCCCGGCAGTGATCTTGTAGGAACCTTCGAAGAGACCGATTTCCTCACCAAGCAAAATGACGTTTTCGTCCCGGCGCAATTCGGAACGCAAGGCGTCATTAAGCGCCTGTCGACAGGTGATGGCGGTCATCGTGGCTCCTTCATCGCCTCAGCAGGGATCCCGGTGACCGGTTCCCCGGGCAAGGGCCGAGTTGCCGTGGAAGCCAGAGCGAGGGGCCAAGGCCTGCATCCTCGGGCAACGAGTCAGAGCACTCGCCGGCGCCCAAAACGACAGTGTTCCCAAAAAGGAGCTGCGTGGCCGGAGAAAGGAAGGCGATGCCCCGTGGAGCGGGGTTCCTCCGCATGGCTGGCCGGCGGCACGTTGCCGCTATCCGCCCGCGAAGGGCGGAAGTACATCCAGTTCGTCGCCGGGGCGCAGTGCGCGGGCATGGTCCTGCTCGCTGACTCCGTTGACCAGGAAGCTGCAGCGGGTCAACACGGTGCCCAGCGAGGTGGTGCGGCGCAACAACGGGCCATCGGACACCGGTGCCGTGGCAGGTGTGCGGGCGGCCAAGTGCTCAAGGACGGTGCCCAGCGTGGTCGAGGCGGTGGCGGTCATCCCCGGCGCACCTGGCAATTCATGGATGTCCAGGCGTTCCTCGGTGATCCCGGCGGCCTGGGCGGCCGCGGCAAAGTAGCGAATACGCAATGATCTATCCTCCAATGGCGCTCATCGAGCGCTCCGATTGTACAAAGTCCTTCGAACCGAGCCCGGCATGGTCCATGCCGTGGGCCCTAGGCTTGCCCCACATGGCGGCCCGCCAGCGTTCGGCGACCGCGGCGTCGTCCGATCCGTCGCGCAGCAGCGCGGAGAGGTCGGTTTCCTCCTTGGAGAACAGGCAGCTCATGACCTTGCCCTCGGCGGTGATGCGGGTGCGCTTGCAGTCGGAGCAGAACGGCTCGGAGACCGAGGCGATGATGCCCACCGCGCCCAGAATGGTGTCCGGGTCCGCGAGGGTGGAGACCAGGAAGCGTTCGGCCGGCGCCCCGTCGCGCGGACGGGTGTCGGCGGAGAGCCGGAAGCGGGTTTCCAGGTAGGTGCGCAGTTGGGCGGCGGTGACCATATTGTCCTTGCGCCACACGTGGTCGGCATCAAGAGGCATCTGCTCGATGAAGCGCAATTCGAGTCCGCGCTCCAACGCCCAGGCCAAAAGCTCGGGGGCCTGCTCGTCATTGATCCCGCGCATCAGCACCGCGTTGATTTTCACCGGGGCCAGGTTTGCGGCAAGTGCAGCATCGATTCCGGCGAACACCGAATCGATGTGGTCGCGTCGGGTGAGCTTGGCAAAGGTCTCGGCGTGCAGGGTATCGAGGGAGACATTGATCCGGGTCAGCCCGGCCTCGGCGAGCGCCGCTGCCTTCTTGGCCAGCCCCACCCCATTGGTGGTCATGGAAATGGGGAGGTCCGGGTGTTCGGCTCGGACCGAGGCAATGATCTGGGGCAGGTCCACGCGGACCATAGGTTCGCCGCCGGTGAGGCGCAGTTCGCGCACGCCTAGGTCGCGCACGCCGATGCGCACGATCCTGGTGATTTCCTCGAGGGTGAGCAGCTTGGATTTGGGCAGCCAGGCTAGTCCGTCGGCGGGCATGCAGTAGGTGCAACGGAGGTTGCATTTGTCGATCAGCGATATTCGCAGATCGGTGGCCTGCCGGCCGAACCTGTCACTGAGTCCAGGGGAGTTAGCCGGGGCCGGGGTCAGGATGGTGGGCATGGGCAGGCTGACGGTGTTCCGTGGTGTTTCTGTATTCGTCGCCATATAACGAGGGTAGTCCACCTCTCTGGTGATTGCCCCCTATGTGGCTTGGCCCTTGGCGGACACCGTGGCAAGGGTGCGGGCCGGGGAGGGCTTGTCATGCCCGTCCGGTGGAAGCGTTCCTTGGGTAAACTTTTGAACCATGTGGCCGAGGGCTTGGTACTCGGCCGCCACTGGCCCCGGATACTCCCTCTTCATTGATTCACGGAGTTCCTTGAGCCATCTTTGAATTATCCTGATCGCAAGCCCCGAGAAAAGGAACAACCTCGATGCATCCGAGCCACGACGAAACACCGGTGTCCGGTTCGCACGCTGCGGTGCCGGCGAATGTTCGGTATACACAGGAGGATTTCGACGACCTCAAACCCGCCTATAGCTCGTGGCTTGAAGCGCAAAGCCTGAAGGACCCTGCCTCTGTGTTGGGGAACGTCGGCTTCGTACTGGTCCAATGCGCCTTGCTGGAATCAGACACAGTGGTCACGGCATTGTCCGTCGAGGCCTTGAAAGCCGCGTTGGAAACCATCGCCGAGGTGTTCCCCGAAGCACTTGAAGACATGAGGCAGGCCATGGGCGGCTTCATGGAGTTCCTTGACGAGTCGGACGAATTTTCCGGAAGTGACCAGCACTTCGAGCACCTTTACGAGCTGGTCGTAGACGATGAAGAAGACGCTGCTGATGAATGGGTCGATCCGCGGCTGGACCCCGCGACGGCTCGTTCCATCGCCGAGATGATCAAGGGTCCACCGAGCCCGCCGGTTTCTTGGTATAGGGCCCCGCATGTCACGGTGAAGAAGACGATCAAGGGTTCCTCCTTGGGGGAGCGCGAGACGCACACCGCGGTTGAGTGGCTGCCGTTGACCATGCGGGCCCGTGCCTTCCTGCAATGGCTGGGGAAGGGCCGGGCAATCACCGCAGGAGGATCCTTGCGCCGCAGGGACTTCAAAGATGCCGCGGCAACCCTGGGTGAAGATGCCTTGGGTGTCTCCCAAGGTGCGACGGCGGGCAGTTGGATACCCGGTGTGCCAGGGACCTGGAAGGCACGGCAGATGTGGGAGGCTCCCAGCCTTGATGCGTACTGGAACATGCTCCTGCAGGCAGGGCTGATCGAGCGTGCCACGGTACGAATGACCACGCATAAATACGAGAAACAAGCGGTCCCCACCGAGCTTGGGAAACGCTTCCTGGCTAGGGAACCTAAAGCCACCGTCGAGGCGGTGCGGGGCATGGCAACCGTGGGTTACAAGCTATTGGCGGGGATCGCTCCGGTGAGCAGCGGTCACCCGATACGCGGCAGTGAGCCGTTTGCCAAGGTGTTGGTGGCCGCGGCAACGGACACCCCGATGCCTACGCATTTGGTCGCCGCTGTGACCCAGAACCCCGGCTTCATCCAGGACGAGGTGAGTGGGCTGATTTACCCGCGCGTTGGGGAGCGGCTCTATTTGTGGGGCGGGCATGGCCTGGTGGATCTGGGTGATGCCGTCACGATCCCCGAGGTGCTACTGCCCAGCTTGGCCTCGGCGCTGGCCGAGGAGCACGGGCTGGACGTGGAGGAACCCGGGAAACCTGAACAATCAATGCTGGACCTGGAAGGAATGCGGTAGGCGGCCAAGGCACCTGAACCACAAAGGCCTTCGAGCAGAGGATCGAACTGGCCTATTTCGTCCCTCGGTGTGGCGCACCCTTCAGCTCCCGTCCCAACGACACCTGAACGAACATCCGGTGGTTACCCACAACACCGCTGGTGGCTTGGCCCGTGGCGAAACCTCGGATGCCACGGGAGCGTTGTTCAACGTCGGGGACGCGGTCGAACCGTCCATGGTGCCGGCCGGATGCCCTGCCCACCAGAACCTGGGCACCCGGTCGCACACGGGCCGCCTGCGGTGCACCCAACCATGGGTTTGCTCCCCAAGCAGCCCCCTGCGGATGGCCTTTTTGGGCTATTCGATCCGGCCGATCACCGTACCCTGCATCACTGCTTCCTCCTCGGGTACCAGCACCCTGAGCACCCCTGCGGCTTCGGCCTTGATCTCCCGGTCCACCTTGTCCATGGCAATCTCCGCGATCAGGTCCCCGACCTCCACCGGCTCGCCGTCCTCGAAGAACCAGGTGACAATCACTCCCTTGGCCCCGGAATCCTCGGTCATCACAGGGAAAAGGATCTGGCTCATCGAGCCACCGCCTTTCGCACTGCCGCCTCGATGCGTGCCGGGGTCGGCAACACCGCGTATTCCAGGTCCCTGGCATAGGGGATCGGGACATCGGGGACGGCAACGCGTGAGACGTGCTTGAGGCCGCCGGGCATTGCTTCGGCCGCCGTGGCGATGACCTCGCCGCTGAGCCCGAATGACTGGTAGTCCTCATCCACCACGATCAACCGTCCCGTCTTGGAAACCGAGGCCACGATCGCCTCCCGGTCCAGCGGCACCACGGTGCGCAGGTCGATGACCTCCACATCGATCCCTTCGGCCGCGAGCTTCTCGGCAACGTCCAGGGAGTGGTGGACCGAGAGCGAAAGCGTCACGATGCTCACGTCGCTTCCCTCCCGGGCCACGCGGGCCTTGCCGATCGGCACCTCATAGGCGTCGGTGGGCACCGCGCCGATCGAGCGCTGGTTCTTCTTCATCCAGCCCAGTCCCATGATTCCCTTGTGGAACAGGTAGATCACCGGGTCATCCGAACGGATCGCGGCGGTCATCAGCCCCTTCGCGTCATAGGGATTCGACGGGACAACAACCTTCATGCCGGGCAGATGAGCGAAGGTCCCCCAGAGGCACTGGGAGTGCTGGGCGCCGTCGGAATATCCGCCGCCGGTCGCGGACATCAGCACCATCGGCACCCTCACGTTGCCGCCGGATTCATAGTGGATCTTGGCCATGTGGTTGTAGATCTGGTCCATGCAGACCCCGAAGAAGTCGACGAACATCAGCTCGATGACGGGGCGCATCCCCTCGACCGCGGCACCGATACCCAGGCCGATGAAGGCGGTTTCCGAGATCGGGGTGTCGATCACGCGCTCGGGGCCGAATTCGTCGAGCAACCCGGTGGTCGAGGAGAAGATGCCGCCGTAGGACCCGACGTCCTCGCCCATCACAAAGACCTGCTCGTCGGTGTGCATTTGCTGGGAGATCGCCTCGACCATGGCCTTGGCGGTGGAGAGCTTGCGGCGGCCCGCCTCGGGTTCGCTGGGCAGCTCGGTTCGTGTCGTGGGCGCGGTGCTCATGACTGTGCTCCTTCGGTGAAGACGTATTTCAGTGCGTCGGCGGGATCGGGCAGGGGAGAGGACTTCGCAAAGGCGATCGCGTCCTCGACCCTGGTGGAAGCTGCGGCCCCCATCTCGGCGAATGCGGCATCGTCGAGGATTCCTGCGTCGGTTAGGTGTTTTTGGTAGGTGGGGATCGGGTCGCGCCCCGGTACACCCTCCAGGTCGCCGCGGTAGCCCTGGGCATCGCCCTCGAAGTGGCCCCACAACCGCAGGGTGTGTACCTCGATGAGGCTGGGGCCTTCGCCGGCCCGGGCCCGGCGGACCGCCTCGCCGACCGCGGCCCAGATATCCTCGACGGCGTTGTCCTCCACGCGGGTCCCCGGAATCCCGTAGCCGGCGGCGCGGACCGCGTTGGACGGCACGGACGTCGAGGCCGAGCGCGGGACCGAGATTCCCCAGTCGTTGTCCTCGATCACGAAGATGACCGGCAATTTCCACAGCGCCGCGAGGTTCAGCGACTCATGGAACGCGCCCGCGTTTGCGGCGCCTTCCCCGGCCACGGCAACCGCCACCCGATCGGTTCCGGCACGCTGGAAGGCAAAGGCCTGCCCGAGCGCCGGCGGCAACCCCTCAGCGACGATCCCGGAGCAAGAAAAATGGACCTCGGGATCAAAGAGGTGCATGTGCCCGCCGCGGCCTCGTCCCAGCCCGGTCTCCCGTCCAAAGATCTCCGCAGCCATCTTGCGCATATCCACGCCGTGCGCGATGGCCACATGGTGCGGGCGGTGCGTGGCCGTCAGCGCGTCGCCGAGCGACAGGTGCGCGCCGATCCCCGCCGCGACAGGTTCCTGGCCGGCCGCCAGGTGCATCTCGCCGGGTACCAGCCCGGCGCCGATATCGAAGCCCGGCGACTTGTCGGCGTGGTATTCGCGCAAGATCGCTTCCTCGAAGGTGCGGATCAACACCATCATGCGCAATAGCTCGAGTCTGTCCGTTGCGGACAGGGCAGATTGAACCGTCATGGCTCTTCTCCTGGTTCCAGCGGTGCGCCCGGTTGACGCCAACCGTGATGGCCCCATGGTAGGCACGGGGGAGAGGGCCGGGGAAGGGTTGGTGGCATCGGTTCTGCGCGGACACCGCGGGAGCAGCCCTCCCGGTTCCACGCTGTTTGTGGGTCCGCCTTCAGCGAAGTCGCTGGTGGCCTGTTGCAGCAGCCAGAGTTCAGCAACTCGCCGGCAGTCGCGAGCGAGATGAGCGAATGGGTAAACTGGCGTCCAACAGGCCGGAACCCGTTGCAGGCCCACCACGGTCTGGGAATTTTCTTCTTCATTGCCCGGTCTTCGTTTGACGACCACCCAGAGCCAAGGACAGACCCCGGTGCACCCAAGCCATGACGCGGACCCCTACGCGGCACAACAATCATCCGACACTTCCAGGGGCTCGGCCGTGCTGCCGTTCAATGTCCTGCGCGTACGGGAAGATTTCGAGACACTGAAGCCCCGTTACCGCGGGTGGTTGATGTGGCAGGGCCCGGAAGACCCCGAATCGATCATGGGTCTGGTTTCCTTTGTGCTCACCAACTGCGCTATGAGGGAAACAACCACAACGATCACCGCACTCTCCGTCCCGACGCTGCGCACTGTGCTGGAATTCGTGGAAGAGTCGTTCCCCGAGACGCTCGAAAACACCAAATTGGACATGGTTGGTTTCCTGGAGTTCCTGGACGAAACAGACGAGTTCACCGGAAGCGATCAGCTGTTCGAGGACCTCTACGACCTCGTTGACCCCGAGGAAGAGGTCGACTGGGCAGAATTCCATTCCCCGAGAGAACCGGACTTCGGAAGCACTGTCACAATGGGACCCACGATCGACGCACCACCGGCAGCAGCACCCGTCGCACCCAAGACCGTGGTCGATTCTTCATCCTTGGACAAGGACGAGACCCTGGCCGCACTGGATGCGCTCACCTTGACGGTACGGGCGCGGGCCCTGCTGAAATGGATCGGGGAGCGCAAGGACGTGACAGCCACCGGGGTGCTGCGCCGCAACGACATCAAACCCGCCGCGGCGCGTCTGGGTGTCAAAGCCGTCGGGTCCGCCACCGGATCCCCTGTCTGGCACGCTCTGGGAATGTCGTTCGGGGTACTCGAAGTCCGTTCCATGCCGGAGGTGCCGAGGCTGGATCTGTACTGGCAGATGCTGTGTCTCACCGGGCTGATCAAGGTCAGTGGCAAGCGGGTGGGACTGACCGAATTCGGCTGGACGTTCGTGGCGCGGCATACGACCTCCACACCGAAGGCAGTGCTGGGCATGGCTGCGGTCGCCTACCAGGTGCTGACCGGGGTGGTTCCGCGCAGCAACGGCGAACTGGAGCTCTCCGGTGACTACATGGCCGCAGTGTTTGTCGCCGGGGCAACCAGCCACCCGTGGTCCGTCGAATCTGTTGTGGAAGGAACGGAGAATGGGGAACCACTGATCGACCAATTTTCTCGGGCGGTCACCAACGTGGTCGGCAAGCGGATCAAGGATTGGTCGGATGACGAGTTGCTGGAAACCAGCACAAAAATCAGGATCCCCGAGGTCCTGTTGCCTGCCTTGGCCACGGCCCTGGCCAAGCCCTACAAGTTGGTGATCGGTGCACCGCGTTCGCCGTAGGCGTCCCCTGCGTGGCAGATACCTGCTCGAGCCCTCGAGTGCCGATTCTCCGACACGGGCACGGGGAAATCGGAAGGCATTGCCAACCCCCGAACGAGGGTGAATTGACGGTTCTTCCTTCTCCCGCCGAAAGGTTGCAGTTCTTGGGAACTTCCGCCCGTCCGGTGGTCGGCAGGCTGCGGGGGAGGACCTTCCCTGTAAGATATTGCGCTGGTTGGCCGTCCCCGCAGCGGACCCACTGTGGGTTGGGTGCAATGACTTCGCGCCGATCCACATACCTTGTTCGCACACACCGTGAAGGACCACAATTCATGATCCCTGAACAGCGCCAAGGCTACGGCCCGAATGACCTCGAGGACGAGGGGGCGCAAATACCTCCGCATGTCGGGCGGGCACAGCATGCCTTTGCCCGGATGAAGCAGGATTTTCGGCAATGGCTGGAAGTCACGGAGCCCGAAGCGGATTCGGGGCAGACCATGGGTACCGTGTCATTTGTGCTCTCGAACTGTGCAGCCAGGGATGTCCACTGGATTCTCACCGAGCCGTCCGTGGACACGGTGCGCGAGGTGCTGGGGTTCATGGAGGACCATTTCCCGGATATCCTTGAGGACGCAAAAGCCGGGATGGGTCGCTTTATGGAGTTCCTGGACGAATCCCAGCTGTACTCCGGCAGCGACGAATCATATGAACAGGTTTACGAGCTGCTGGTCGATGACGACGCGGAAGAATACTCTTTGGTCTTGATTCAGGAACCCCAGCCCGTGGTGATTTACTCCTCGTCGTTGGACCAAGCCCAGGCACTGGCTGCAATGGAGGCGCTGCCGTTTGTGTCCAAGGCGCGGGCCTTGCTGAGGTGGATGGGCAAGAGCAAGGAAATCACGGCAAGTGCGACTTTACGTCGCAAGGACATCGCCGCCGCTGCGGCAACCTTGGGTGAGGACGCCGTTGGAGTGGCCACGGGGTACGCCTCGGGATTCTGGGAACCGGACACGGAAGGGACCCTTGAGGTGCGATCCGCTTCCGAGGCGCCGCGGCTGGACTTGTACTGGCAGATGTTGCGCTATGCGGGCCTGATGGAACTGACCAGCACGCGGGTGCGGCCCACCGCTTTCGGCATGGCGTTCTTTGAAGCCGAACCCCGGGTGTCGGCAATTGCCGCGCAATCCCTGGCGACCACCGCCTACCAGGTGCTCGGCGGTGAGTTGCCGCGAAGCAATGGCGAGGCACAGCTGGGCCACCGGGCGGTGGCCGTGATGCTGATGTCCGGGGCCACGGAAGACCCGTTGACGGCGGATTACGTGCTGCACGGAATCGATGACGGGCAAATCGTGCTCGACGATCTGGCGAACACGCTGTCGGGATTGCTCCACAACTCCGTGCAACGGTGGATCGAGGACGGCCTGCTGGAGGTCGGCGAGCATGTGCAGATCCCGGAGGTGCTGCTGCCCTCGGTGGCCACGGCCCTGGCCGAAACCTTTGGCGCCAGCATCGGTGCGCCCCGCCCGGTTCGGCCCCGCCGGTAGCACTTGTACGACGTCGGAAAGCAGCACGATCCGATTGTTGGAACCTTTAACGACCAGTTCGCCGAAGCTCTTCTGCGGGTTGGCTAGGGTGCATACCTCCAGGGGAAGTCAGTGTTGGTTTTGCTCGGGCTCGCCGACGTGAACCCGCGACAGATCAAGGCGGCCGTTCGTAGGTGCGCCCGCTCGAAATTGCCAGCGTTCATCGTGTTGACGTAGGTGGCAGACGATGTGCGTACGACGCTCGACGAGGGACTCGAGTCGCAGACTGTCGCCGATGCACTGCTTGAGTGCCGTGGACGTATCGAGCATGAACGAATCCTGGTAGCCGCCAATCGGGCGCGAGTTGAAGGACTGCTCACGACCGCCGAATGGCAGCGAGTGAGAAAGTACGTTCGGCGGTGAGCTACGCCGGCGTTCCGGCGAGCGTGCGCTCGTTGGAGCAGCACATCCGCAACCTCGAAGGTGACGACGGATTGGCTCAGCGTCGCATGGTGAGTATGGCGCTGGTCGTCGTTGGTCAGATGCTCCCTGCGGGGAAGTGATCAAGGGTGGCAACGCGATGGCCTGGAATATTCGATATCCATCGCGACCCCCAAATTGATGAGCCCGCTAGCTGGGCCCTTCTAATCGAAACGCTACTCGATCGTTGCGCGGCTCGTGTAGCTGCAGAGATTCGCACCCGTCTGATCATTAGTTCTATGCCCCATTGGCATTCCAAACGCTCCACGGAACCCGACTCCGTGGAGCGTTTGGCTTTGAGCGTTGGCGGGGATCAAAAGTACCGGTCGGTCGAGTGCGGTTTTACCGGCCTTTGATGAGTAAACACTGGGCAGCTCTTATGCCGAGTGGTACCATAAAGAGGTACGACTCGACCGAATGAAAGGGAGTGGCCACATGTCCATCAGTGCCAGTGAAGCCCGAAAGACGTTGTTCCCGCTCATCGAGCGGGTCAACGACGACCGCATTGCCATCGAGATTGTCTCCCGCAAGGGCAACGCCGTCCTCATGCCGGCCGACGAATACGCGGCTTGGCAGGAGACCGCCTACCTGTTCCGTTCGCCCGCCAACGCCCGGCGGCTGCTCGATGCCTATGAGCGGGCCACCACAGGTAGAACTGAGTCGCATGAACTTGATCGGAAGGAGTGAGTGCGCCTGGCTTGGGATGAGTCGGCTTGGGAAGACTACAAGCACTGGCAGACGGCTGATCGCCGGATCCTCAAGCGGATCAATACACTCCTAGACGCATGCCTCCGCAATCCCTTCGCCGGCATCGGCAAGCCCGAGCAGCTCAAGTATGGTGTGCCAAGTGCGTGGTCCCGGCGGATCACCGATGAGCACCGGCTCGTGTACCTTGTATACGGCGATGACTTGGTAGTTCTTCAGGCGCGTTACCACTACTGAATTTACGCTCCCACAGTGGCGGGCAGAGGTTGCTCTGTACCGGAACGTGGTCGAGTTTAGGCTTAACGCCTATTTCCCGTCCCTCGAGGGATATGGCGACATTCGCTGCCGGCTCCTACTCTTGGACCCTGGGGCGAATGTCGTTGTATTGAGATAGATCCATTTTGCTACTGGAAGCTGAACGTGTCCCGACCTGACAAAACTGCATCCACAAATACAATCGCAGTTAGGTCTGCTGCGGCATTGGCGGACTCGCACCTAACATCCGGGTTCACAATTTCCCGGAGAGAAGAAACTAGCGAGGAGCAAACGATGGCCGATATCGAGACCATCACGATGGAAGCGGAGCTGGTCGACGACGACGCAGCGCTTGACATTGCGAAGGCCGTCAGCGCTCGTCATTCGATCGCTCGCAAATACATCATGAGGATTCGCCGCCGGCATCCGGAGGCCACCCCCGCTGAAGTGATCCAGATGCTCGAGCGTCACTATGGTACGTCGATCACAACCGCCGGTGCCGTCATCACCGCGGGCGTGATTGCGGCGGATGTCGGCATCGCGATGATTCCGGGTGTCGGGGCAGCTGCAGCTGGTGTCAAAAGTGCAGGTCAACAGGCTGCCAAGAAGACCGGCAAAGAAGCTGTGAAGATTGCTGCAAAACAAGCCGCGAAACAAGCCGCGAAGCAAGCTGCAAAGAACATGGCGCTGGGCACCGCGAAGAACGGCGCTCTGCGAGCAGCGGCGCTCCTCCCTGCTGGCGATGAACAACTGCAGTTCGAACTAACCGCCATCTTCGGACTCGCAATAGCAGACATTCACGGAATGGACCTCGACCAAGACCAAGCTCATGCCCTTGTTTATGGGTTGTCGAACGAACGCGTTAGTCAGCAGCAGATCGCGACGATGGCTACGGACCTCTCGAAGGTCTCCTCCGAAGGTGTTGTCGGCGTCGGCAACAGGATCGCAGCTGGCCGCACGGACTGGTCCCATTGGGCGAGCACGCTCGCGGACACGCTCCCTGGAGGAGCAGCACAGAGTTTGGTTCGGACCATGCAAACGGGTCAGCTGGACACCGTGCGCGAGAACTTGAGCGGAAAGCAGCAGGCAACGATCGAATATGGAGTTGGGGCCTTGGCTGGAGGGGTCACACGCTTCGTGTTCGGTCGAGACGTCATCGTCGCAGCCAGAGCCGCGTTTGCTGATGCCCCAAGCGAGTTCCCCGCATATTTGGCGGTCACTGCCAAAGCGAAGCCTGACACCCATGACGGAGAGGACGAATCGAACCGGGCTCTCGCTGCATTGGAAGACGCAGCGAAGGTGACAGGAAACTGGATCTCCGATACTGCCAGCACCGTTGGTGGCGGTGTCGCGACGGGGGCTGTCGCAGTGGGTACCGGCGTGGCAAGCGCCGCCGGTTCGGTGACGCGCCCGTTTCGGAGTGTGGACATCGACGGGGACGGGATACCGGATGAGCCGCAAGCACTCAGCAAGGTCAAGGGCATCGGCGGCGCCATCGCCGGTACGGCGGGCTCGGTCGGCGGGAACGTCGCAGGGCTGTTCAAGAGGAAGAAGCGCGGCGAACAGTCAGCCGGCGGGACTGATCTCGACACTGAACAACCGGTCGAGAACTAGCCGGTGCATCAGAGGTTATTCAATTGCCTAACGCGGTGGAGGTTAGGTTAAGCACCAATCGTTCTTGGCGGATCTTGTTATAAACCGTTCTCGTGATCAGATCGTTCGGAAACAGGAACACCGAGCGGATCTGGCATGCGCAGTACGTCAAACGCATCGACCGAACGGTGCAGCGAACGGCACCGCGGAAGCTCGAGCTGATCCATGCGGCGAAGGATGTGGAGGATCTTCGCATCCCGCCTGGCATCCACGTGGAGCGGTTGGCCGGTGACCGTCGCGGTCGGCACAGCATCCGCGTGAACTTGCAATAGCGTCTTTGTGTCGTCTGGAAATAAGGAAGCGCGGAAGATGTCGAACGCGTTGATTACCCCTGAGACGGACTTGATCGAGCCGATGCACCCGGGGGAGATCCTGAGGGAAGACTTCATTGAGGAGCTCGGGCTCACCCGGAACAAGCTGGCTGTGTCGATCTTCGTGCCCACACGTCGAATCAACGAGATCGTACACGGCAAGCGGGGCATCACCGCCGACACGGCGATCCGTCTCGCACGGTACTTCGGCACCTCGGAAGAATTCTGGATGAACTTGCAGTCCAACTACGAGCTGCGGCTCAAGCTCCGGACCCTGCGCGACAAAGTTGCAGCGATCACGCCGTTGAAAGTTCCCTGACCGAGCATTCCCGTCGTCTGGTTCGGAATGGGCGCGACCTACGAGATCTAGGACCAACGGCTCCGATTTTCAACCACGATGACATCCCGCTGGGGTCACCGACGTACAGATGTCCGCGGGGTGGAGCGCCGCGGGTGAGTCGCTGAGCGAGGCGGCCGTATGCAAACGTGCTCATCATCCCCACTGTGGTGGAGCGAACATGCTCCAGGCGGTGTCCTCATCGGCATTCCGGGTACTGTGGCGGAACTCCAGGACCTGCGGAGGGCGGGTTGCAAAGAGATCCGATGGCCCGCGCTCACTGTGCCGCAGTCGTGCAGGAATGCATGCAGCACCTGACGCGCGTAGGACCGAGACGGAGTTGCCGCCCGGATCATCCGTCACGGTGTGGGGCGGAGCAACGACCGTCGAGCCGATCTCGGACTCAAGATCACTCGAGGCGGAGATGCCCTCAATCATCGTGCCATTCTGCTTCGAGGCGATCAGTCGGCGCAATGCGAGGTCGAGGATGGCGCGATTCGACTTCCCGCCAGTGAGCACCCTGGCTCGCTCACCGTCACTTCAGGTCGAGATCGACACTTGTGATCACCATGTTGGACTCCCTGCCCTATGCAGCTGACCATATGGAAGTTGAAAAGACGCGTCGCTGTTGTAACTGCCCAATGTCTTTGACGGTGTACGGTGCTGCATCCTGCAGGGCAGGACGGTGGCGTTGGGCAATGGACTGGGCTTCGTTCCTACCGGTGGGCCGCGACAACCCCACCGAGCTGCTACCCACCTGCTCGCGGTCCTTCTCCGGAGCACCGAAGCAGCCACCGGCTCCAATTGCGGCCTAGGATGGTTGCCATGACATCTCCCTTCCGCCGCAGTGTCGCCGAGCATCAAGATGCCATCGAGGCGTTGCTCGGTCCCGGCCTGCGAACCCTGAGCAGCGAACCGGTGGCACTGGACGATGCGTTGGGCGGCACCCTAGCCTCGGACCTGGTGGCCCCGCGTGCGCTGCCGCCCTGGGATAACTCCCAAATGGACGGGTACGCCGTGCACTCGGGCGACCTGGGCACGGGCCCGCTGCGGGTCGTTGCCCCCATCGCGGCCGGGCAGACTGCCCCCGCACTGGAACGCGGCACCGCCGCCCCGATCATGACCGGTGCTCCGATGCCCGTCGGCTCCAACACCGTTGTGCCCATCGAAGCAGCTGTACCCGACGCGTTTCCCACCGAGCACCAAATCGCTGCGGGCTTCAAGGTGAAGGTGCCGGGGTCGAGTGCTGAAGGCGCTTATGTACGCACCCTGGGCAGCGACATCGCCGAAGGCGCGGTGGTAGTGAAGGCAGGAACGCGGCTGGGTCCCACAGCCTTGGGCCTTCTGGCGGGGCTCGGCGTCGAGACTGTGGAAGTACTTGCCGCGCCCCGGGTATTGCTGCTCTCCACCGGGGATGAACTCGTGGCACCCGGTGCACAGCTAGGGCCCGGGCAGATCCACGACGCCAACACCACGCTGCTGCGTGAATGCCTGCGCACGGCCGGATGCCAAGTGGACACCGCAGGGGTCCTTGATGACTCGCCCGAGCACTTTTCCCGCTCACTGGCTTCGGCCTTGGCTGCGGGGGAGCAGGAGTACCAGCTGGTGCTCAGCAGCGGGGGGATCTCCCAGGGCGCCTTCGACGTGGTCAAGGAGGTCCTTGCCGATCACGGGATCGACTTCGGATCGGTAGCCATGCAGCCCGGCGGACCCCAGGGTGCCGGCACCCTGGCCTTGCCCGGCACCAGCCCGGTGCCCTTCGTCGCCCTGCCGGGCAACCCGGTTAGCGCCTATGTTTCCTTTGAAATGTTCCTGCGCCCGGTGCTTGCCGCCGTCTTGGGGCTGCCGACACGCATCCAGACCACCGCAACGCTGACCGAATACCTGGATTCCCTGGAAGGCAAGGTGCAGATCCGCCGCGGCACCTTTGCCAACGGCGGCTTCACCCCGCTGGGCGGGGCTTCCTCGCACCTGCTCGCGGCATTGGCCGCAAGCGACGCCTTCCTGCTCATTGACGAGAACACCACTACCCTGCCCGCCGGAAGCGACGTGCAGGTCCTGATCATTGGAGATGGCTCATGAGCCCACACACACCACCGGGAGATGTTCCGGGCAAACTCTCACATGTGCGCGCCGACGGCAGCGCCCACATGGTTGATGTCTCGGCTAAGGCCGAGACCAGCCGCGAAGCCACCGCCGAGGCCTTTGTCCACACCACCACCGAAGTCCTGGCGCTGATCACCAGCTCCGGGATGCCCAAGGGAGACGCGCTCGCCGTGGCCCGGATCGCCGGGATCATGGGGGCCAAAAAGACCTCAGAGCTGATCCCGCTCTGCCACCCGCTGCCGATCTCCAAGGTCACCGTCGACTTCGAGCTGGGTGCCGCGGATCGCGTGCGGATCCTAGCCACCGTGAAGACCCGCGGTGTCACCGGGGTGGAAATGGAGGCGCTGACCGCCGTGTCCACCGCGGCCCTGGCCCTGTATGACATGATCAAGGCCGTCGACAAGCACGCGAGCATCACCGATATGCGGGTGCTGGCCAAGTCGGGAGGCAAGTCCGGTTCCTGGGACATTGCCCCGCAACAACATGAAAACCCCGAAGGAGAAATACGCGCATGAGCGCCTGTGAACCCCGCCCTGCCCCGCGCAAGGCAGCCATCCTGATCTCGTCCACCCGTGCCGCCCTGGGCCTCTACGAGGACGCCAGCGCCCCGGTGATCACCGACTGGCTCCAGGAGCAGGACTTCGACGTGAGCCCCGCGGTCATCGTGCCCGACGGCCCGGCCGTGGGGGCCACGCTGAGCGCGCTGCTGCTGACCAAGCCGAGCGTCATCATCACCTCCGGCGGCACCGGACTGAGCCACGATGACGTGACCCCCGAGCAGACCGAGCCGCTGCTGGACCGGATGATCCCCGGGATCATGGAGGCGCTGCGCGCCGCCGGCCGGGAAAAGACCCCCATGGCGGCGTTGAGCCGCGGACACGCAGGAGTCTCGGGGGAGACCTTCATCGTGAACCTGCCCGGTTCCCCCTCCGGAGTCATGGACGGACTCTCCGTACTCGAACCCCTGCTGAACCACATCTGCGACCAGCTCGAGGGCACCCATGCCCACCACTGATCCCCACCAGATACCCGGCGAGGTGGTGCATGCTGGAATCAGCGACACTCCGATCGACGCCGAAACCGCATGGAACGCCGTGGAATCGGCGCACACCGGCGCGGTGGTGAGCTTCGGCGGGATCGTGCGCAACCACGACGGCGGCCGCGATGTCCTGAAATTGACCTACAGCGCCCACCCCAACGCCCCGACGCGCATCACCGAGCTGGTCACCGAGGTTGCTGCGAGGCACCCGGGAACCCGGCTCTGGGCAGCACACCGGGTGGGGGAGCTACAGATCGGCGACGCCGCACTGATAGCCGCAGCAGCATCGGCCCACCGCGGAGCGGCCTTTGACGCCTGCCGCGACCTGGTGGAGACCGTCAAGGCCCACGTCCCGGTGTGGAAGGAACAGTTCTTCGCCGACGGCGAGGTTGAATGGGTCGGCAGCGCGTAGGACGTGAGGCCTAGTCCACAGTTTCGGACACCACACCATCTGCATGAGGGCGTTGTTCCCTGAGACGCCCGAATCCTAGGCGTCCGGACGTTTTGTCTGGAAGCAGCAACCGGGCCAGCGCGCATTGCGGTGTCCTCGGACGGTAAAAACGATCTCCCAAGATGGTGGCGTTGTGCGGTGCGTCCCGCGCACTAGTACCCTAAGTAGATGACCAATGCACCAGATATTGCCCAGTGGATCCTTGATGCGATCCACAAAGAAAAGAACGTCTACCAAGAAGCCATCGTGCCGCGCATCGCGGAGACCTTTGGCGACGAGTGGGTCTACACCAACGAAAACGGGCACCCGGCCATCAACCGCGACGTCCTGAAGTCCCTGCGCAAGCTGCGCGATGCCTCGGTGGTCTGGAACCGTGAGGAACGTTGCTGGAGCGTCGTCGACGCCAGCTAGCATGAGCCAGAACCAGTGAGAGGCTGCCGGCCGCAGGATCTACCGGCGGCCTTTTTGCTGCCCGTTTGTCCCGGTTTCTTTTTCGAAATAGCCGTTCCGACGTGTCATGATGGAGATATGAGTCTTTTTTCCAGCGTACAAAAATTCTTAGGCCTCGACACCCCCGCCAGGCTTGGCGGTTACCGCTTCAACACGAGGTCAGGAAGCATGCCCGTATGCGAGCGGTGCGGAGCGATGGTGTCCTATGATACCCAGCAGTTGCACAGGGATTGGCACACGCAGGGTCTGCGCTGACAGTGCGCTGCATCGTCTGCGGCACCCAGACGGTACCCGATCTGTTTCTCCGTCCCTAGGGAGAACCTCGCTGCCGTCACTACAAACTGTCGCGCTCACCTCGGCAGTTCGTCATCGTCCCGGGGATGAATGATTGGCACGTTTGCTCTTGAGGATTCTCATCAAAGTGCCCTGAGTGGTCGCTTGACCGCCCTATATGAGAGCACTAAACAGTTGGAAATCTCCCGTATCCGCCGACTTCGGGACCTCGTGCCCTCAAGGTTGTAGGATTGTCTGCATCAAGACAATTTATCGCCAGTGAGGAACGCCAGCATGGCCACATCGAGCCTCGAGCCGCTCAAGCAGGAATCAACACCTGCCATCATCGCGCGTAAAATTCGCACGGCGATCGGCAACGGTGAATTTGGGCCCGGAGCACAGCTGGGCGAAGCCGATCTGGCGGGACGGCTGGGCGTCAGCCGCGGGCCGTTGCGTGAAGCCATGCAACGCCTCACTCAGGAAGGCCTACTGGTCAGCATCCGCAACCGCGGACTGTTTGTCGCGCAGTTCAGCCAGGCGGACATCACCGACATCTATCTCACCCGCACCGCCGTCGAGAGAGGCGCCGCGCTGAAGATCATCGAGGTCGACCACACCAACAAGCCGGCCGGAGCCGAACTGCTCGGAATCGTTGCGCAGATGGAAGCGCTCGGCGGCGAGCCGGAAGCCATTAGCCGGATCGACATCTCCTTCCACGAGGCTATGGTGCGCCTGGCCGACAGCCCGCGGCTCACCCGCGTACACGCCACATTGGTGACCGAAACTAAGATGTGCCTAGCGGCACTGGAACAGGCCGAATACCCGCTGGAGGACCGGGTCGCCGAACACCGGCGCATCGCCCAAGCGATCATCGACGCCGATGTGCCCGAGCTGCACAAAGCCCTTGCCGACCACATGGACAGCGCAATTGCCCAACTGCTGGACCCCCTTGAAGCGGCAGGAAAGATCGACCTCCGCTGATCCCAACCCGCAAGCGACGCCATCTTTCTGGGTCGCTGTGTCGCTGGTCCGCAGGAACCCTAAGAGTCCTCGCCACCTCCCAATAGATCCCGGGCCAACAGCACAAAGATGTGCACTGCAGCCACCAATTCTTGAACTGAGACCGACTCGTTGGGTTGGTGCGCCTGGTCGTTCAGACCCCCGGGTCCAAACACAATGGTGGGTATTCCCAGATCCCGGGCAATGAATCCTCCATCGCAAGACGCAGTCCAACCGGTGACCGGTGAAGAAACTTCCGCGGCCTTGGTCGACCTCAACATGGCGGCCACCAGCGGATGATCGGGATCGGTGCGGAAACCGGGCATTTCCATAGTGGTGCGGGCGGTGACCTCGATGCCGTCGCTGTCGATGCCGGCCGCGGAGATCTCTTCTAACAACTGTTCGCGGATCACCGTGGTGTCCTCGCCGGGCATCAGTCGGCGGTCTACGGACAGCCGGGCGTCGGGCGCCACCATGGAGGTGCTACGTCCGCCGGAGATCAAGCCCACGTTCCAGGTTCCATGCCCCAGCAGCGGATCGGTGCGCATAGCCAGCTTCTCTTGGTCGGCCGTGATCAGATTACAGATCCGCACCGCCGCGTTGATGGCATTGCGCCCGTCGTCGGGACGTCCGGAGTGGGCCGCGCGGCCGGCGACCTCAATTTCCAGGTACGAATCCCCGCGGCAGGCGATGACAGTTTCCAGATCGGTGGGCTCGGCGACCACACAGGCGGCGTATTCGTATTCCAACCCCTCGGCCACCAGATCACGGATCCCTGCACCGTGTTCCTCTTCATCCACCGTGCAGGCCAAGGTGAGTGGCCCTGCCAAGGATTCACCTGAATCGCGCAGCAGACCCATGGCGGTGAGCACCGCCGCCAGCCCGCCCTTCATATCGGTGGACCCGCGACCGTACAAACGGTCGCCTTCCACCCGGGCATCGAAGGGATCATGGTCCCAGCCGTCCCCGGCCGGGACCACATCGGAGTGCCCCAAAAAGAGCAGCCCAGGTGCGGTGCCGCCGGGCAACGTGATGAACACGTTAGGTCGTCCCGGTGCCACCTCCCGGGTACTGACCTCCAAGCCCAGTTTCCGGGCCTGCTTGACCAGCACCTGGATCGTCGCGGCTTCGGTGCCGCCGGGATTCTCCCCGCCAGCGTCCACCAGCTTGATGGTCAACGCCGTCAACGCGTCCACATCAATTTTCATCAGGTGATCTGCTGAATTTTGGGTCTCCACCTCAGGAACGCGCCTTGGCGTTCGTCTCGGCCAAGGCCATGTCCAACGCCTTGGCCAGGCGCTGGACCCCGATATCGGTGCGTTCTTCCCCGGTGGAAGCGAAACAGAGGCGGAAGGCATCGGAGAACCGGCCGCCGGCCGACAACGCCGGGCCCGGAATGAATGCCACACCCTCGGCCAACGCGATCTCGAACAACCGCTGACTATCGACCCGGGCATCTTCTCCGATCAGCGTGACCCACAGGAAGAACCCGCCATCGGGGTGCGTGGTGGTAATCCTGCCGGCCAGATGCTTTTCGAGGCTGGCTGCCATCGCGTCGCGGCGGGAGCGGTACTCGATGCGCAACTTTGCCAGGTGCTCGTCAAGGATTCCTTGGCGCAGGAATTCGGTCACCACGTGTTGGGCCGGGACGTTGGTGCAGGTGTCCATGGCTTGTTTGGCGTTGATGATCAGGTAGCGCAGTGACGGGTCGGCGTCGATCCAGCCCACGCGCAGCCCGGGGGCAAGGATCTTGGAGAACGTGCGCACACTAAACACCAGTGGGTCGTTGTTGCTCAGCTGTCGGAAGCCGGGCAGATCCTCTCCGGCGAAGCGCAGCAGCCCGTACGGGTCATCATCAATGATCACCGCTCCCCAGCGGCGGGCCAACTCGATGATGCGTATCCGGCGTTGCACCGAGAGTGTGGTGCCGGAGGGGTTCTGGAAATTGGGGATGGTGTAGATCGCTTTGGGGGTGCGGCCGGTCGCAGCCACCAACTCCTCGAGAGCCTCGACGTCCATGCCGTCCTCATCCATCGGGACCTCGAGCAGCTCGGCACCGTAGCTCAGGGCCGTGGCCGAACCGTTGGTGTAGGTGGGAGATTCCACGACCACCAGGTCACCCGGATCCACAAACAGCTTGCAGGCAATATCCAGGCCCTGCATCCCGCCGGAAGTGATGCTGATCCGCTCGGCGCTGCTGGGCTCTGCGGTCGTGGCCAGGTAGTCCAGCAGTGCGGAGATCAGTCGTGGCTCACCCTCCGAGGCCCCGTAGGTGTAGGAGGAAGCATCCAGCACGCTGCCGGCGATCTGGTTGAAGAGGTTCACTGGGACAAACTCGGCCGCCGGGGCACCCATCGCGAAGCGGACCACATCGTGTTTCTGTGCCGCTAACAACGAGGTGCTCGAGTCGATCACGGAGCCCACCAGGTTGCTGGTACGGCCGGCCAGCGGAAGGTTCAGGGTGCTCATGGTGTCTCCTCCTGGGTGGGATTGGTGGTGGTAGGTATCACGGGAGCCACGGGTGGCCCGGCGGGGTCCCTATCGGCGCGCTCCGCGTTGCGCGGAACGATCCGTAAGGACCCGGTCATGGTGTCCTCATCGGGGTTGGTGAAGCCGAAGCGTTCGGTGGCGGGGCGGCGCGGCTCGGTGACAGGTTGCGGGAGTGCATCCAGTCCGGGTCCGCCGGGCACGGCACGCTCCCCGGGGTTGCCCAGCAGCGTGATGGATTCGGATGCTGCGGCACCGGCCTTTCCTGCGGGCACCAGCCCGCGGGGGAAGGCGGTGAAGGTCTCCACCCCGGTGTCGGTGACCCGGATCGCTTCCGAGACTTCGTAGCCGTAGCCTTCCATCCACATGCCGCACATCAGGTGGAAGGTCATGTTCTCCTGCAGGATCGTGGTGTCCTCACTGCGCAGGGAGATGGTGCGCTCGCCCCAGTCCGGTGGGTATCCCACCCCGATCGAATAGCCGATCCGTGAGGCCTTCTCATATCCGTATTCAAATAAGGTCCGGTTGAAGACCTGAGAGAGCTCTTGTACGGGAATCCCCGGTGCCACCGTCTCCAGGACCGCTGCCAGCGCGTGGTCGGTGGCCCCGGCCAGGTGGGTCAGCTGCGGGGTGGGTTTGCCGGGCATGAAGGTCCGCGCCATCGGCACATGGTAGCGGTGGTAGGCCCCGGCCAATTCCACGATCATCGCCTCATTGGGTTGCAGGCGCTTGTCGTTCCACGTCAAGTGCGGGGTGTCAGCGGACTCGCCGGTGGGCAGCATCGGGACGATCGCCGGGTAGTCTCCGCCAGCCTCCGCGGTACCCAGGATTTGCGCCTGGCTGATGGCCGCGGCAACGTCGCATTGGCGGGCACCGACCTCGATGGCGTCCTGGGCCGCGTGCATGGCCAGGTTGGTGAACACCGCGGCCTGGTGCATCAGCTGGATCTCCGTCGGAGACTTGATGGCGCGGACCCAGTTGACCAGCTCGAAGCAGTCCACCAGAGTCCACTCGGGCAGCGCGTTGACTAGAGACCGGTAGCCCTTGGGGGAGAAAAAGTGTGCATCCATTTCCAGGCCCACACAACCCTTGGCAGCCGGGGCAATCAGGTAGCGGGCGCGCAAGGCGTAGGCCACCCAGTCGAAGGGGTGCAAGTGTGGGCGGTGCACATAGCGTTCGGGGTAGCCGACAATGCTCTCGGGTGGCAGCCAGGTGGTGCGGAAGGCACCGTTGGCGTCCATCTCCCGGGTGAACAGGATCATCTCACCTTCCAGCGGGACAAAAACCAGCTGCGGGGTGTAGTAGGACCAGGCGTTGTAGCCGGTCAGATAGTAGATATTTGCCGGATCGGTGACGATCAGTGCGCTCAGTCCCTGCTCGGTCATGCGTACCCGTGCCGCTCCCAAGCGCGCGGCATACTCCTCGGTGGTGAAGAGCATTGGTGCAACGCCCACTTGTTCCATTCAGACTCCTTAAAAATCCTTCGTAGATTGTTGACAATCATATGTTGTGACGCAGAGCACTGACAAGGGTGCGACCCTTGGGCTCAGCGCCTTGGCATGGACATGTATTTGGTTTCAAGGAATTCCTCGATGCCCGTGGTGCCGCCCTCGCGACCCAGCCCCGAGGCCTTGACCCCACCAAACGGAGCGGCGGGATTCGACACGATCCCGGTATTCAGCCCCACCATGCCCACCTGCAGTGCCTCACCCACACGGAAGGCGCGGTCCAAATCCTGAGTGAACAGGTAACCGGCCAACCCCCACGGGGTGTCATTGGCCAGGGCCACCACTTCATCCTCGGTCTCGAAGGACACCACTGCGGCCACCGGACCGAAGATCTCCTGATGCATCATCTGAGCATCCGGGCTGACCCCTGCCAGTACCGTCGGAGCGTAGAAGTAGCCGGCGCCTTCGGGTCGGTTGCCGCCGCAGAGCACCCGCGCGCCCTTGGCCACCGCGTCGGCCACCAGCGACTCGACCTTGTCCAAGGCCTTGGGCTCCACCAAGGGTCCGACGTCGGTACCGTCGGCAGCACCATCACCAACGACCAGTGCGCCCAGGCGCTGCGCCAGCTTGTCCGAGAATTCCTCGGCCAGTGAGGAATGCACGAAGATGCGGTTGGCCGCTGTACAGGCCTCACCCATATTGCGCATCTTCGCGGCCACTGCGCCGTCCACGGCGACCTCCAGGTCGGCATCCCCGAAGACGATCAACGGGGCGTTGCCACCGAGCTCCATGGAGGTGCGCATGACATGCTGTGCCGCCTGCTCGAGCAGGTTCACGCCCACCGCGGTGGAACCGGTGAAGCTGAGCTTGCGGGCAATGCCTGAACCCAACCAAGCACCGACCACCGCCCCGGGGTCCTTGGTAGTGACCACGTTCAGCACACCGTCCGGTAGCCCGGCCTCGATCAGGATGTCGACCAGCGCGAGCGAGGACAGCGGGGTGAGGCTGGCCGGTTTGAGCACCATGGTGCAGCCGGCGGCGATCGCCGGGCCGATCTTCCGGGTACCCATCGCCAGTGGGAAGTTCCATGGGGTAATCAGCACGCACGGGCCCACCGGTTCCTTGCTGACCAAGATTCGGTTGGCGCCGTCCCCGGTGGTGGTCTGGTTCCCGCCGATGCGTACCGCCTCCTCGGAGAACCAGCGGAAGAATTCTGCCGCGTAGGCGACCTCGCCGCGGGCCTCGGCCAGTGGCTTGCCCATCTCCGTGGTCATCAGCAGCGCCAGCTGATCCTGCCTGGCCATGATCAGCTCATAGGCCCGGCGCAGGATCTCGGAGCGGAAACGCGGGGCGCTCTTGGCCCACTGGGCCTGGGCGGCCCCGGCTGCCTCGATGGCGCGGCGCGCATCGGCAGCGTTGCCGTTGGCGACAGTGGTGATGACTTCCTCGGTGGCCGGGTTCACGATCTCGAAGCGCTCGCCGGAGGCTGATTCGCTCCACTGGCCGTTGAGGTGCAGTCCGGTGTGCAGCGACTCGAGCACGTTCCGGGATGCATCGGTGGAGAGAGTGGATATTCCCTGGGTGTTCATGGTTGCTCCTTCGAGTCGGTGGACGAGGTGTCTGGGTGTTGGGGTGAGTGAGGTGTTGTCCGGTTCCCGGGGTCCAGTAGTTGGGCCAGGTGCAGCGCGGGTCTGTCCGGGGTCAGTTGTTTGATGGCCATGGTGCAGGAGAAGCCATCGCTGAGCACCGGTGCCGGGCCAGGGTTGGCGCGCAGTGCCGGGGCCAGGGCCTGGTCGGCGACGCGCATGCTGGTCTCGTAGTGCTGGGCTTCGAACCCGAAGTTGCCCGCGACCCCACAACAGCCGGTGGCCTCCACGACGTTGCCGACGCCCAGAGAAGCCAAGGCCGCCGATTGGATCTTGGCACCGAAGACCGAATATTCGTGGCAGTGGGTCTGCAGCACCACGGAATCCGGCAGTGGGGTTGCAGGGTTTGGTGTCCAGCTCTCGGCGGCCAGCCCCGACAGGTGTCCGGCGAAGCTGCGGATCCGCGAGGACACCCGTCGGGCGGCCTCGGTGTGGATCAGTTCGGGTAGATCCTTGGACAGCGCCGCGGCGCAGCTGGGCTCCACCACCACAATGGGGACATCGGATCCGTCATCTAGCACCCGCACCGCACCTTCCAGCAGCCGCTTGGCGATGGAAAGCTGCCCGGTGGAGATGTAGGTCAGCCCGCAGCAGGCATCGGCGGCGCAGCTTACCGGTGCACCGGTGTCGGCCAGCACCCGGGCCGCAGCCCCGGCGACCTCGGGCCTGAAACCGCGGGTGAAGGTATCAACAAAGAGCACCACCGGTTTGCCGTTGGTATCTGAGGTCGTGCCCAGGGCCGCATCGACCTCGCGGCGCCAGGCGGCACCGGAGGCGAAGCGCGGTAATGAGCGTTGGGTGCTGAGCCCGCCGGCGGCGGAGATGAGCTTGCCCAGCGGGGAGCCGAGCACCGCGTTGACCAATGGGGCGATGTACGCGGTGAGCTTGAGCCAGCGCGGCAGCCAACCCAACGAATAATGCGAGCGTGGGCGCAACCGGTGCCGGTAGTGATGGGAGAGGAACTCTGACTTGTAGGTGGCCATGTCCACCCCGGTGGGGCAGTCACTGGCGCAGGCCTTGCACGACAGACAGAGATCCAAGGCTTCCTTGGCGTCCATTGATTTCCAGCCATCCTTGACGCTGAGCGCACCGCGGACCATTTCCTGGAGCACGCGGGCCCGCCCGCGGGTGGAATCCTTCTCATCCCCGGTGGCACGGAAGCTGGGGCACATGACCCCGCCGCTGTCCGAGCGGCAGCGGCCCACGCCGATGCAGCCCTGGACCGCGTGAACAAACGGATCAATCCCGTGCCCGGGGTCGGCCTTGGGTTGCAAGTCGAAACTGGTGCGCCATTGACGCGCCGGGACCCCGGCCAACAGCAGCTGGGTGTCGAAGGCATCTGGCTTGGTCAGCACCCCGGGGTTCAGCACCGCCGCCGGGTCCCAGATGGCGCGGAAGGATTCGAAGGCGCCCAGCATGGCGGGGGAGTACATCAGGGGCAGGAATTCGGAGCGGGCCCGCCCGTCCCCGTGTTCTCCGGAAAGTGAGCCGTCGTGGGCCACCACCAGGGCCGCCGCGGCGGCGGTGAAGTCGCGGAAGACCTTCCGTCCCTCGGCGCTGCGCAGGTCGTAGGTAATGCGCACGTGCATGCAGCCGGCGCCGAAGTGCCCGTACATCACTCCATGCAGCCCGTGCAGGGCCAGCAGCTCACGGAACTCGGCCAGGTAGTCTGCCAAGCGTTCCGGGGCCACAGCGGAATCTTCCCAACCGGGCCAGGATTCCCCTCCGGTGTGCAGTCGGGCCGAAAGCCCAGCACCGTCCTCGCGGACCCGCCAGAGCGAGGCCCGCTCGGTTGGGTCGGGGACCGTGCGCCCGTCGATCATGCGCCCGGAACCGCGCAGGGCCGCCAGTAATTGCTCGGCCCGGTGCTGCAGGTCGGTGGGATCGTCCCCGTCCAGGTCGATGTACAGCCAGGCCTGGCCCTCGGGCAGACCCATGACCGAGTCCTCGCCGCGACGTGCCCGCATGGTGGCCACGATCGACTCGTCAATGCCTTCAACGGCGGCCGGGGAGAATTCCAGGATGGCCTCGATGTCTTCGGCGGCCTGCACCACATCCGGGTAGCCGACACAGAGCAGCAGCGCGCTGGCCGGTTTAGGCACCAGGGACATACGTGCGCGCACCACCACGGCGCAGGTCCCCTCGGTGCCGACCAACACCCGGGCAATGTTGAAGCCCTTCTCCGGTAACAGGTGTTCGAGCTGGTAGCCGGAGACCTGACGTTGGATCCGGCCCAGTTCGGTGCGGAAGATGCCCAGGTTCGCCTGGGCGAGGGCGGCCAGATCAGCGCTGAGCTGCTCGGCGCGGTGCACTGCGGCGTCATCATCGGGGTCGGTGGCGTGGATCCCGGTGGCCGTGGCGGTCAGCCTGGCCCCGTCGGAGGTGATCACGTCGAGTTCGATCACGTGTGCACCGGTGCGACCATAGCGCACCGAATGATTCCCGCAGGCGTCGTTGCCGATGGACCCACCAATGGTGGCCCGGGTCTTGGACGACGGGTCGGGGGCGAAGGATAGTTTTCCTGCAGTGCGGGCCTCGACCTCGGCGGTGAGGTTGGCCAGCACCATGCCCGGCTGCACGTCCACCCAGCCGGCTTGGGCATCGAGGCCCAGCAGCGCGTGCATGTGCCGGGAGAAGTCCAGGATCAGTCCGGGTCCCACGGCGTTGCCCGCCATCGAGGTCCCGCCGCCACGAAAGGTCAGTGCCGTATCCGTGGCGCGGCAGGCCTTGATGGCCGTGGCAACCTGCGCGGCATCGTGCGGGAAGATCACGCCCAGGGGTTGCACCCGGTAGTTGGAGGCGTCAAAGGAATATTCGGCCAGCCGGCGCGCGGAGGTGTCGACCTCGAGCAATTCCGCGCGCAACAGCTCGGTGACGCTGCCGGCCGTGACCGGTATCCGGGTCTGGGTCATGGACGAGAGCCCCGCCCAGCCGGAACCTTGGAAGAGAGCGCAGCCAACGCGGCTTCGAAGCGCTGCAGGCCCATGTCGATCTCCTGGGTACTGACCGTCAGGGCGGGGATCAGACGGACCACGTTGCCGTTGGGTCCGCAGGTCAACGTCAGCAGACCGTGCTTGGTCGTTTCCTGTTGCAGTGCCGAGGCCGTGGCAGCATCGGGTGTTCCCTCGGCCGTGGTGAATTCGATGCCTTGCATCAGCCCCCAGCCGCGCACATCCCCGATGGCGAGGAAGCGGGTAGCGATGTCCTTGAGGCCTGCCTGCAGCTGGTCGCCGCGGATCCGGGCATTTTCCACCAGGTTCTCCTCATCGATCACCTGAAGAGTTGCCACGGCTGCTGCGGCGGCGACGGCGTTGCCACCGTAGGTCCCGCCCTGCGATCCCGGCCAGCCCTTGGACATCAGCGCGGTGGAGGAAGCCATTGCAGAGATGGGGAAGCCGGAGGCTATTCCCTTGGCGGTGAGCAGGATGTCCGGGACGGCGGCCGAATGCTGGTGACCCCAGAAGCGCCCGGTCCTCCCCACGCCGGCCTGCACCTCATCGAGGATCAGCATGATCCCGTGCGTGGTGGCGCGTTCGCGTAGGCCCTCGAGGAACGCCGGAGGGGTGGGCAGGTAGCCTCCGTCACCCAAGGCAGGTTCGATCAGGAACGCTGCTGTCTCATTCGGGGCGGTGCGGGTGAGCAGCAGGTAGTCCAATTCCTTCAGCGCGAATTTCACCGCGGTGTCTTCATCCCAGCCGTAGCGGTACGCATAGGGAAACACCGACATGTGCACCCCGGCCATCAGTGGGGCGAATCCGGCGGAGAACTTGGTGCCGGCGGTGGTCATCGAGGCCGCCGCGACGGTGCGTCCGTGGAACCCACCCTGGAACACCACGATATTGGGCCGGCCGGTGGCCATGCGGGCGAGCCGCATCCCGGCTTCCACCGCTTCTGAGCCGGTGCTGGCATAGAACACCGAGTCCATGGACGCCGGCAGCTTCTCGCCAAGTTTCTCGGTGAGTTCGAGCAGCGGCGGGTGCATCACGGTGGTGTATTGGGCGTGGATGATTTTGCCGCATTGTTCGCGGGCGGCGGCGACCACCTTGGGGTGGCAGTGTCCGGTGCTGGTGACCCCGATGCCCGTGGTGAAGTCCAGGTATTCGGTGCCGTCCGTTGCGTGGATCCAGGATCCGAGGGCGTGGTCGACCACTACGGGGGTCGCTTGCTTGAGAAGGGGGCTCATGGTCGTCATGTCTTCATCGTGGGGCCCCCTTTGGTAGATTGTCAACAATTCCTTTTGCCGATAGCGTGAATGACATGCCACTGAACCAGAAACCACGCCCGCAATTGGTCCTGCTGACGGCCCCGGGGATCGAGGATCCACACAACCTCGAGGCCATTGCCCAACGCGCGGACATCGTCAGGGCTCATGCCCAGGACCTGGGCCACGCGTTGGCCGGAGCCGATGCGCTGTTGATGTGGGACTTCTTTTCCTCGGCGCTCGCCGACGCCTGGAGGGGCGCGGATGCGCTGCGCTGGGTCCACGTCGCTGCCGCTGGAGTGGATGCGATGCTCTTTGATGAGCTGGCCGCGTCACCGGTGACGCTGACCAACGCCCACGGGGTTTTCGACGGGCCCATCGCCGAATTCGTCCTGGCCTCCATCATGGCCCAAGACAAAATGCTGCACGCCAATAAATCCCTGCAACGAGCGGGGATTTGGAAACACCGCGAACCCACCCGAACCGCGGGCTCGCGGGTCATCGTGGTGGGCACCGGAGGAATCGGGCGGGCAACAGCACGGCTGCTGCGGGCCGTGGGCATGGAAGTGGCGGGTGCTGGTCGCACGGCACGCGAATCGGACCCCGACTTCGGCACGGTGTTTGCCTCCTCCGAGCTTGCCGCGCATGTCGGGGCGGCCGACCACGTGGTGCTTGCTGCACCGCTGACCGAAGCGACGCGGGGCCTCATCAACGCAGGGGTGCTCGCGGCCATGAAAAATTCGGCGCACCTGGTCAATATCGGGCGCGGTGCGCTGGTGGACGAACCCGCACTGGTGGAGGCGTTGCGTACCGGACAGATCGCCGCGGCGTCACTGGATGTCGTGGCAGTGGAACCGCTGGGGGAGGGGCACCCCTTCTGGACTATGGAAAACGTCCACATCTCGGCGCACCTCAGTGGGGACGTGGACGGTTGGCGCGACGCCCTGGCCGACCAATTCCTGGCCAACCTCGATGCCTACATCTCAGGCGATCCGCTGGCCAACATCGTGGATAAGGATCGTGGCTACGTCAGCAGCGCAACGGTCTAAGGCATGTCGCTGGTCGGCCTCCATGCCCTAGAAAGTGCGGGCATGAGTAGGGTTCGAGTCCACCGGCCGGAGCCATATTGCTATGAGAAGGACGCCGCACCATAAAAAGCCGCGACCATGGCCGCGTTGGATTCGATCAAGTGCTCGCGCATTTGGCTCTCCGCGGCCGCTGCGTCACTGCGGGCAATGGACTCAAGGATCGCTTCATGGGCGGCACGCTCGGTTGCGGAGGAAATATGGTCCTCCACCATCGGCATCAGATGGTGGAGTCGGTTGATTTCATCGGTCAGGATCCGCACCAGCGTTGCGGCTCGGGCGTTACGCGAGGCGCGCGCGCAGGTTAAATGAAATTCCCTGGCGGCTTGCACCCGTCCCTCCAAATCCAGATCCGGATTGAATTGTTGGTCCAGCAGGGCGCGCAATTCAGCGACCAGCTCATCGCTGGTATTTCGGGCTGCCGAGGCAAGCAATGGAGGTTCCAGGATCAACCGCAGTTCCATCACATCACGTACATCGTTGATGCTCAGCGTGCGCACCATGTACCCCTTGCGGGGCAACACTGTCACCAGCCCCTCCACGGTGAGCATCTGCAGGGCCTCTCGGACAGGGGTCTTGGACACACCGAAATTCTTGGCCAGCTCTGCTTCTAGAACGATCTCCCCGGGGCTGAGCTGGGCGGTCAGGATCTGGGTGCGGATCAGTCGGCGGACTCGTTCCGAAGCCGATTCGCGCTCTGCGACCGGCTGCACTGAGCCGGTGCCGTCCGGTGTCGTGGTTTGGTCCATCATGCTCCTCACAATAGCTGCAGGCCGCCGGCGACAGGGATCGTCGTTCCGGTGACGTAGTCCATCTGCAAAAGCCCGTGGACCACCTCGGCGACATCTTCGGGACTTCCCAGCCGTTTGGCCGGGGCATTTTCTGCCACGTATTCTCGCAATTCCGCCCAGTCGTGGGTCAACGGGGTATCGATATAGCCCGGCGCCACAGCATTGACCCGGATCTCGGGTCCCAACGACTTTGCCAGCAATTGCGTCAGGTGCAAGAGCCCTGCCTTGCTCACGGCATAGGGGATGGAGCTTCCGGAGGGGACCAGCCCGGCAAGAGAGGCGTTGTTGATGATCTGGCCCCGAGTCTGGGCCAAGTGGGCGCGCGCCGCCCGGGCGATGTTCCAAGGCCCCTTGAGGTTCACCGCCATGATGAAATCCCAGAATTCATCGTCCACGGCGTCGAGGTCGGCATGGGGGATCTGTTTGGCGACGCCAGCATTGTTGATGACTGCGTCGAGGCGTCCGAAATGCGTAACCGTCTCCTGAACCATTCGCTGTGCTTCTGCGGAGCTGGAGACATCGGCGTCTATATAGATTGCTCCGGTCAGTTCGAGCGCTGCCTGGCTTCCGGATTCCTGGGTGTTGAATCCGTTGAGCGCTACATCCCAGCCCTCGGCATGGAGCCTTCGGACAATGGCCTGTCCTATACCGCCGCAGGCTCCGGTGACTAGTGCAACCTTCTTCATGTGAGGACCTTTCCACCCATGGGTGTCATTTGAGGATTGTGTTTGAGGATCGTCAGCCCACCCCGGGCCGCCGGTCCGGGCTGTGTCATGCAGGGCGTCAACGGGGGCGCCCGGGCCCGGGCGCCCCCGTTGACGCCCTGATCCTGGGGAAGCGCTGCAACCAGTCGTTCTGCTCACCGGTCCGCGCGATCCTGGAGCTACTGCACACCGGTGGCACGGAGAAAATCGAAGTCACAGCCGTCGTCCGCCTGCAGGGCATGTCGTTGGTGGAGCCAGCCCATGCCTCGGGTCGGAATCGGGGGAGCGGCAAAGGGAACCCGGGAAGAGATTTCTTCCTCGGAGAGGAAATGGCGCAGCGTTCCGGCTGCTGCATCCAGCTCGATCTCGTCCCCGGTGGCCAAAATCCCCAGCGGTCCACCGGCGGCTGCTTCCGGGGTGATATGCACGACCACGGTCCCGGTGGAGGTACCGCTCATGCGGGCATCCGAGAGCCGGACCATGTCCCGAATCCCCGCGCGGTGCAGCTTGGCGGGGATCGGAATGTGGCCGACCTCGGGCATGCCGGGGGCGCCCAAGACGCCCATGCCGCGCAAGACCAGGACGGAGTCCTGGTCGACATCGAGATCCGGATCGTCAATGCGCGTATTCAAGTCGTCAATGCCATCGAAGACCACGGCACGACCTCGGTGCGCCTTGAGTTTGGGATCGTGCACCCCGGCGGCCTTCAACACGGCGCCCCGAGGGGCCAGATTTCCGCGGAGCATGACCAAGGCACCCCGCTCGGAGAGCGGTTCGCCAGCGGGTGCGATCGCATCGTTGACGGGGAATTCTTGGTCAGCCAGGACCTGATCCCAGGTGTTGCCGTTTGCCGTCACCACACCGCCGTGGATCGTTTCGCCGATTCGCTGCACAATGGCCGGGACGCCGCCTGCATCATCCAAGTCAGCCAAGAGGCGTTGTCCGCTGGGCCTGACATTGGCCACATAGGGGGTGCTCGCAGACCACGACTCAAAGCGTTCGGGGCCGATACGCAGGCCCGCCCGTCCGGCAATCGCCTCGAGGTGAATGACCGCATTGGTGGATCCGCCCAGGGCCGAGACAACCCTGAACGCGTTTTCTAAGGATTCGTCGGTCACCAGATCTGCGGGCAGCAACTCCGCGGCTACGGACTGGACTATCTGGCGACCGGTGGCCCGTGCGAGCTCCGCGCGCTCGGGGCTGTTTGCCGCCGGCAACGTCGAACCAGGCAAGGCGAAACCCAGCATTTCGGCGATAGCGGCCATGGTGGTGGCGGTTCCCATGACATTGCAGGTTCCGACCCCGACGTTCACCTTTCCTTCTAGGGCCAACCAGTCTTCGTCGCTGACCGCCCCCACCCGTCGGTCCTCGCAGAGTGGCCAGACATCGTCAACGGTAAATTCTTTGTTCTTCTTGAAACAGGAAACGGGGCGCGGTCCTGCCGCGAGCAGCACCGCAGGTTTGTTGGCGCTCAGGGCACCCATGATCTGGGCAGGAATCGTCTTGTCACAGCCGCCCAGCAGGACCACCCCGTCGATTGGCGTGGCCCCGATCATCTCCTCGACATCCATCGACATCAGGTTGCGCAGGTACAGACTTGTTGGGCGGGTAAAAGGCTCGGAAATCGAGATGGTGGGAAACTCCAGCGGCAAGCCGCCGGCCTCACGGATCCCTTCCTTCACGAGCTCGGCAAGCTCGTTGAGACCCGCATTGCATGGGTTCAGTTCGCTGGCGCTGTTGGCGATGCCGATCACCGGGCTGCGGCGCACCTCTTCTTCGGTGAAGCCTTCTCCACGCAGGAACGCTCGATGCAGCAGTCCGTCTTGCCCTTCATCGCGAAACAGGGCTCCGGCACCCTTGTTCAGGTCACGCTGTGACATCCATCCTCCTGGCCTAGATTGATTCAAACTTACAGAAATATCGTGGGAATACCAGCTGAAATTCAGGGGATCAGTTGCCATTCCAAAGCATTGGTCGGGAAAATCCGCGACTATAAAAATATGGTTCTACAGACGAATTTCGAGGCTTCCTGTTGCGTTAGCGTCTCGTACAGGAAATGAATTTTCGTCCATTCCCACACGGGTCGCTGATGAGAAACCACAGGCGCATTCACGGGATCAATTATCGATCTTGCGTGAGTATCGGGCCCCGCGGAGGACATTGCAGTCAATAGCACCACGGCACATCCGACTGCCCGAGAAGCATGGGTGAACCACAGCTACCGGGGCATGCCTGCCTTGGTGAAGTGCCCGCCCGTAGGAAAGGTGCTCGCCTTTATCCGCGTCCAACGAAGGGCATGCCGGCCGCGGTGATCACCAGCGAGAAAACATTGGCCGACATCGGTGTCTCAGCCATGAACTGCACCGCTCGCGCGGCTTCCTCGACCGGGAAAGTTGGTTCCTGCATGCGACGACCATCAGGCTGCAGCGCGCCGGGACCCGTCGAGAATCGATCCGCCAATTCCGTCGCCGTGTTGCCGATGTCGATTTGACCGCACGAGATGCCGTGGGCGCGACCGTCCAGTTCAATCGATTTCGTCAGGCCGGTAATGGCATGCTTCGTTGCCGTATAGGCGACGGACTGGGGACGCGGCGTGTGGGCAGCGATCGACCCGTTGTTGATGATGCGCCCACCCTGCGGCTGTTGCGCCTTCATGACCTTCATCGCGGCGCGCGCACACATCGCTGCTGCCGTCAGGTTCAAGGCCACCACGGCGTCCCAGTCCTCGGGTTCAATCTCGTCGACACCCGCCGAGGGCCCGGGAACACCGGCGTTATTGAACAGCAAGTCCACGCGGCCCCAGCGCTCAACAGCACGGGAAAACAATCGATTCACCTGTTCGGGGACCGTGACATCCGTCGGTTCCACCATCGCCCGAGGTGAGCCGTCGGCGGTGACCCGTAGCGGTTCTTCGCGGCGTCCGGCGAGGACCACGCGGTGACCGGCAGCCAACATTCGTATTGCCACAGCTTTACCAATCCCCGAACCAGCACCAGTGACAACTACTACGAGTGGGGTGATTTCATCGTTCATGATTGTTCCTACGCTTTCGTGCGAAACCTGAGATAACTATGCGAGATCGGGCCTAAGAAATCGGCGTTGACAACGTGCCTTCGTTGACGAATTGCCGGAGATTCGTGAGGAAAAGATCGGCCATGTCCTGACGTGTCTCCGCGGTCGCGCTGCCCGTGTGGGGTGCGAGGACCACGTTGTCCAGATTCAGGAGCTCTTGCGGAACATACGGCTCGTGGGCAAAGACATCGAGGCCGGCCCCGGCAATGCGCTGCTGTACCAGTGCATCCACGAGGGCGGCTTCGTCGACCACGGCGCCACGAGAGATGTTGATCAGGTACCCCTTGGGGCCCAGCGCTTCGAGTACTTCGGCAGAGACTATGCCGGCCGTTGCTGAGTTGCTCGCGACCGCCACGATGAGAAAATCGCTATTCTCCGCAAGGTCGGTGAGTGACTCGTGCCAGGGGTAAGTAACATCAGCGACGCGCCTGCGACCGTGATACGCCACGGTGGTGCCAAAGGCTTCCAGGCGAGCGGCGATCGCCAGGCCAATGCGTCCCAACCCGAGTATCCCGACGCGTTTGCCCGAGACCCTGGTCCCGAGCGGGTAAGAACCTTGCAGCCAATCGCCTCGGCGAACAAAACGATCTGAAGCGCTAATGCCTCGAGCCACATCGATGAGCAGACCAACCGCCATGTCGGCAACGCAATCGGTCAAGACATCCGGGGTATTGCTGACGACAACCCCCAACTCGTCTGCCGTGTGGACATCGATCTTGTCGAAACCAACTCCGAAATTGACGATGGCGCGAAGCTCAGGAAGAGCTCGCATGAGGTGAGCGTCCACCCCCGTCACACTCGTGGTGACGACTACGCCCACTTGGCCCGAGTTCGTGGCAAGGAACTTCTCCACTTCGGCGTCCGGCAACCGGAGAACGTTAAATTCCTCATGCAGCGGCCCTTCGACGAAGGGTGGCATCGGTCCGACTTGCAGAACTGTAGCGGTGGTTTTTTGGGCGTTTGGTTGCATGGAACCCACCCTAGGACAGATCGGAGAGACTGCTCCTGCACTACGCTATATTTGAGATATATGACGCGAATATCTATTTGCGAAACTAGGAATATGCTAGGTTGATCCAAATCACACCCCGGGTCTTGAGGGCCGGAAGGAGAACAAATGTGTCAACGGTTCAGCGCTTGCGGCGGAGGAACTGCACTTGATGGCTCGGTCCACCGTGCTTCCTCGCGTGACGACGTCCAGGCAGCACATCGAACGACTTACCTGGCCATAGGCCGCTTCGCCAAGTTCCCGAAGCAGCTGGCGCCCCAAGCTGGAAAATCCCTAGGTTCAACTTTCTCCGTAGTCACTTGGCACCGGCATACCCCCGGCGCCGTTAGGCAACAGCACCAATGTGAAGGAATGAAGAGATGACGACGACTCCTGAGGGCACATTGGCCCTATCAGCCCAGCAAATTCGAAAGAGTTTTGGCGGCAAGGAAATTCTTCACGGGATCAGCGTGGATGTTAAGAAGGGCGAGCACATCGCCATCATCGGGCCGAGCGGGTCAGGAAAAAGCACATTTATCCGATGCCTGAACCTCTTGGAAACCCCGGACCACGGCACCATTGATCTTCACGGGGAACGGGTATTCGACGCCGTAGAAAAAACACCCGCCAAATCGGTGCGTGCACTGCGTAAACGCGTGGGCATGGTGTTTCAGTCGTTCAATCTCTTCGCTACACACACGGCACTGGAAAACGTGAGTCTGGCCCAGCGTTTGGTGCTGGAACGCAGCAAGACCGATGCTGTCGACCGTTCCGAGGAACTGCTCGAGCGGGTCGGCTTGAAAAAGCATATGCACAAGCACCCGAGCCAGCTCTCGGGAGGGCAGCAGCAACGCGTGGCCATTGCTCGATCGCTAGCCCTTGACCCCGAGGTCATCCTTTTCGACGAGCCCACGAGCGCCATCGACCCAGAAATGCGGGTTGAGGTCCTGCGCGTGATGAAAGAACTCGCAGAGGGTGGCATGACGATGATGACGGTGACGCACGAAATCGAGTTCGCCAAGGAAGCCGCGGACCGCGCGATGTTCCTCGCCGATGGGGAACTGCTTGAAATCGGGCCAGCTGCCGAGATCCTGACCGACCCGTCAAACGAGCGCATCCGACGCTTCGTGAACGCCCTTAGCGGAGTGATCTAATGCTTGAAGCAAGCTACGTCCTAGAAGGACTTTGGATCACGCTACAAATGTGGGGCGGCGCATTTCTGCTCTCGGTAGTGCTCGCGATCCCTGTCGCTATGCTTCGTGGGTCAAAGAATCCATTGGCCAAGTTCATCGGCGCGCTCTGGGCCTGGATCGCACGCGGCATTCCGCCCATCGCCTGGCTGATCATCATCTACTTCGGGCTTTCCTTGGGCATTATCTCGGAAGTCCCGGTGCTGGCTGCGATGGTGGGACTTGGAATCGTGAACTCCGCCTACATCGGGGACAGCATTCGTTCGGGGCTTGAATCTGTTTCCAACGGGCAGTGGGAAGGCGCGGCCTCCGTTGCGCTCACCAAGAAGGACGCCCTGTTCCGGGTGGTTCTACCGCAGGCGATCCCGGTGATGCTCGCATCTACCGCGGCCTACTCCATCACGCTGCTTAAGAACACGGCCATCGCGTCGATCATCGGCGCGAATGAAATGGTCTTCTACGCCTACAACGCTGTGCAGGTCGGCGCCGATCCGATCACGGCCTTTCTCACGATCGGCATCGTCTATCTGCTGCTTACCGTTCCGGTTGGCATGTTCGCCCGGTGGCTTGGCTCTCGAGCCAAGCGTGGTTCAGAAAGGGTTGTGTACTGATGCAAGAATATCTGGACATGATCGTGAGCCTCCTGCCCGGACTCTGGCTGAGCATACTCATGGCGACCGTCAGTATTTTGATCGGAATCCCGTTGGGGTTCGTTGCCGGCCTGATATTGAACGGCTCGAACAAAGCACTTCGCTGGCTGACCATCGCACTGGTGGAAATATTCCGCGGTTTTCCGGCTCTGCTGACCCTCTACCTCGTGTATTTCGGACTCGCAGAGATCATCACTCTGGACAGGTTCGCGGCAGTCGTCGCGGCATTTGGGGTGACAACAGCGGCCTACACCGCTGAGATCTTCCGGGCATCCATTGCCAGTGTTCCGCGCGGCCAGGTCGAAGCAGCACAGGCCCTGGCGCTCACCAAGAAACAAATCACCTCACGCGTGGTACTCCCACACGTTCTGAATATCGCTGTTCCCCCGGTGATCGGGATTGCGATCATCACCTTTCAGGGCACCGCGCTTGCGTACGCCATTGGTGCCAAGGAACTTCTCGGAAGCGCCTACTCCATCGGCATGATCAACTTCCGTGTGCTTGAACCGCTGCTTGTCGCGGCACTGCTCTATCTCCTGTTCACCTCGTTACTGGCTTGGATGGAGATTCTGGCTGACCGTCGGGTCGCGAGAATCTCCGGGACCAGTTTTGACGGCGGTGCCGGGGCAGCCCGAAGACGCCAGAGGCGTCAGCGTAAGACCGGCTTTGACGCCAGTGTCTTGAATACTCCCGCATCAAAAATCACTCAATGAACCACACACCAACGCAAAGGAAAGAATGATGACCGGAATTATGAGCCGCGGACGCCAGTCCGCGACGAAGCTTGCCGCCGCTTCCGCCACCGCCCTCCTCGTGCTTACGGGCTGTTCCGCGAGTTCGGCACCAGAATCGGAAGGTGCGACGGTGGGCACCGTCGCCGAAGACTGCACTCCGCTGCATACCTTCCCCACCCTCGAAGAGGGGGTTCTGAACGTCGCAGCCATGAACGCTGCACCCAAGTTCCACGCGCTCTCCGATAGCGGACCGTTCGAAGGTATCGACGCCACCCTTCTGACAGAATTTGCCGAGGAGAACTGCCTGAAGGTACTTTTCAAGCCGATGACCGGAGCAGCCGGACAACTTGACCTTCGCGAGGGCAAATCAGATTTGTTTGGTGGACTACATATCAAGACCGAAAAGCGTGGAGAGGTGTTTGGACAGAGCGAGGGGAACGTCATTTATGACGCACTTGGGATCACCTCGGCCGCCGCGGATTCCTACGGCACGATTGAATCCATGAAGGGCATCAAGATTGGTGCCCTTTCCGGATCCTTCTTTGTCGAAACGTTGAAGGATGCTTTCGGCGCTGAAAACATCGAGGAATACCAGAATGAAACCAACGCGTTCGAAGACCTCAAGGCAGGCCGAATCGACGCAGTCGCCAACCAATCCATGATGAGCTTCAACTTGAGCAAGGACGAGGAAGGCTACGAGACCAGCATCATCGAGGAAGATCCCAATCATCCTGAACTGACAGGCTTGCTGGAGATCACGTGGCCGCATACCAAGGATGTCCCGGAATTCACTGCGGCAATCGATGACTACTTCACCCGAGCGAAAGAGAACGGGACCGTCGATCGCGTCTTGAAAGAAAATGGGGTTACCGCGGAAGTTGCTGACTTCTATATCAACGGGCGTTAGTCACCAGAACCTGAAGCGGCAAACCGCCAACAGGTACGATTAATCAGTGCGGGAGGTGCGAAACGACCAGTTTCGCGCCTCCCTTCTATATGGAATTTCACTAGGGGACTACCTATGCGAGCGGCAGATATGGCAACGATCGATGAGACTGAGCAAGCTTCTGCCTCACAACGCGTCCTGGCAATATTGCGTCAAGAAATAGTAACCGGAAAACTTGAGCCTGAGCAGGTCATCCATGAATCGGAGACTGCGTTGCGTCTTGGAGTTTCAAAGACCCCGGTGCGTGAAGCGCTCCAGGGCCTTCTCTGGGAGGGATTCGTGATGGCGTTCCCGCGGCGCGGATACGTGGTTCGCCCCGTGGGGATGAATGATATCCGCGACGTCATGGATCTGCGGATGTCGATAGAACCACCGATCACCGGGATCGCGGCGCGTCGAAGGTCCTCAGAGCTGGTTGAGGAGCTGAGGGAAATCCTCGCCCGCCAAGTCGATGAGAGCCTGGAATTCGATGAAAGACTCCAAGCCGCAAACGATTTTCACCGGGCCATCGCGGCCACCGCGGGAAACAAACGAGCAGAACGGCTCTTGTGCACCTATTTCGACGAGACAACTCGCATGCACTACCTGTTTTCCCGGGCCAGCAACCACGTTGTGTCGCCTAGCGAACTCGATGCCCACCAAGAAATCCTCGATGCCATTACCGAACAGGACGAAGCACGGGCCCGGCAGGCGATGACTGATCATCTGCAGGAATCCAACGAAGCCCTGCTCCGATCATTTTACTGATCCTGTAGTTCGCGGAGCCCGTATGCAGGCGGCCAGCCACAGCACGTCCGCCGGATGGCGGATCCAGAAGATCGGCTGCCTGTTGCGGGTGTTCTTCCAGCATGGCGTACCTCGCTCGCTAAGTTGTCCGGTAGACCCTTTGTGTGGTGCCGCGAGTGCGTGGGAGGCGAGGTAGAACTGGCCCCGGGAGTTTCCATAATACTTGCGGCCCGCCGGTGCAGGGTAAGGAAGTACATCTATCATCATCGCCGATACCAGCCGAGTGCGGGCCTTGAAGATCGCTACTTTATAGGCGTCATCCATTCCCCGAACCGGCGGTGGTCTGTGCCATCTCGGCCAGCACAGCACGGGTGACATCCTCGTGGAAATCCTGCGAAAACCGGGCCAAGGACACGACGTGGGTTGCACTTGGGCCGTGTGGGCAGAGAGTATTCGCTGTTTGGCTCGCCGTGCGCGAAATTTGACTGGTACTGTTTTCTCCCTTCGGGCTTTCCAGGGGGGCACGTGGTTGAGCTTTGCTGGACTAGATTCGGTAGGGCACGGGAACGGAGCGCTAGACGGTGTAACCGATCGGTGACATGATGGGGTTGTGGACAACGATGGATTTTCAGCAGGCACTCTAGGTGGCAGAATTCGTGATCGCCGCAAGGCATACGGCTACACCCAGCAGGAGCTGGCCGATGCCATTGGAGTGTCCCGTAAATTTGTCGTCGAATTGGAATCCGGAAAAGAAACCGCTTCGCTCGGACTCACCCTTCGTGCCCTAAAAATCCTCGGATTCGATGCTCCAGGCTCCGCATCGGTGGGCACCCCAGGAGAAAAATTCGCCAAGGAATTTGAAGAGACGCTCGCGGCCGAAGACTACGAGTTCGCTCTGCGTCTGATCGGCGAATACGCCAGCGCTTCGCTGAGGACACGTCGCGCGCTCATGTTCACAGCGCCATGTATCAAGGACCAGGAATACCTGACCGCTCTGGGTGCAATCACCCAATGGGTTTCGAATAAAACCGGTATACCTGCCCCGTCGTGGACGCGGAATATCCGACCATCTGCCGTACCAGTATTTTTGTCAGAGAAGCTGTATCCCGTGGGCGACCTCATGAAGGAATTGATTCGCAAAGACACACCCCTAGAAATGAAAAACCTGAACGTCTGGATCCGCGAACGTGATCTGGTCACAGCGTGAGACCGAGCGGTTTCCGGCTTGAGGACATCATCGGTCTCTTGGCGGACTTGGAAGCAAGGTTGAATACCCGAGGCGTGGCCCTGGATATCCAGATCGTCGGCGGAGCAGCTCTGCTGCTTCACGGTTTGATTGACAGGGCAACCGGGGACATTGACGCGCGTTATGCCAGTGCCGCAACCGTTGAGCAAGTAGCCCGGAAGAGGCGACATGGATGGCCGCTCCGGGTGGCTCTTCGACCGCCATTCAGCTGGCAGACCTGCCAACACTTGCCGCTATGAAGGTCGCAGCCGAACGGCCCAAGGATATTGCCGATCTGGGCCACATCATCAATACCCTGGATTTCAAGGATCCTGGCGAACTTGTCGATTTGGCCTACGCGAAGTACGGCGACGACTCGATGACATTGACACAGGGTCGCGACAACTATGAGATTGTTGCCGAAGAGGCGTTCAAAGCCGCCAAGGCGATCCGCGCCAAGGCTTAACGTTGTCGATGACCACGTCTCTGGAGCAACGAAGGAACCTTGACAGCTGTCCCTAGACGTTCCGTTTGAGCCATCAATCGACCATCGATTGCGCGGCAACTGTCCAGACAGCGGACCAATCCGGTAAGCAACGGCTAGCTTTGTCAGGTTTTCATCGGCCGGCCAAGTATCGCCCGCATCCGTCCCCAGCCCCGTCGTCGCGTTGAGAATGGCAACGAGCTGGCGCTCCTCAGAGGCAAAGTGGGTTTCCATGACAGCTTCGATGCCATCGAGATGCTGTTCCAACCCGTCGGACCGTGCCCCCGCCTCGATGGCGGTTTCCAGTTCCAGCACCAGATTCTCGATCATCACGTGGTCCTGCATCAGCTTCTTGACCACTGGAACCAGCTCCGGGTGTGAATTCTCGAGCAACGGGAATACGGAGTGGTCTTCGGAACGATGGTGGCTGTTCAGGAAGTTGAAAAAATGCCGGCAATGCACGACCAACTCGCGTGATGCAGCCAGCGCCAAGGGCACGGCTGCCAAGGTGCGCCGTGCCTTGTACAGGGATGTGCGCAGTGCCATGTGCACGGTACGGAGTTCAGTACCCCAGGCGAGAATTCGATGTTGTTCATTTGACGTTGAGATGGTTTAACCACCTTCGATTACTGCGCCTCCAGGCCTGGTGCAGACCACCAACGGCACGCGACGATGGCTCCACGCTCACAGAATTTACTTACGCACACTCGGCAGAGTCGCGACGTCCCAAGAGAGCCTGAAGGTCAGACGGGGACCCTTGGTAGAGGAGTGATCACGGCCGTCTTAGGCAGGAAAATCGACCCGCACATGGATGGCTTTGAGCCGAACACCGATTCCTGCACCAGACTCCGAAGCCTCCATGCGGCCCAGCACCCAAAGTAGCTCCAAAGGCCAAGAGGTACCATTTCTTGTAACAGCAGGGAGGCAGCAACGGCCATCACAACGAGCGAAGCCCAACGCGAGTCGTTGGCTCTCATCGAGCGAGTTAACCTCGACCACACCGAGGTCGAGATCATTTCAAGTCGTGGATCAGGGGTGCTGATGTCGAAGGACGAATACGACGCACTGGTCGAAACCAGCTATCTGCTGAGCTCACCCAAGAATGCTCATCGCTTGCTGTCCGCCCTTGAAGCTGCCCGTGAGGGCCACACCGTCGAAAATGGGCTCATCGGGCCTTGACCCGGCAAGCCAACAGCGCGTGTAGATGGCGGACGACCACTACGTCACGATCTTGCAAGCCAGGTATCACTACTGAATTCCCATGAATTCCGTCAAGACCTCGATGCGCCGGAACCGGGGACCCCTTGTTGAAGCGGAAACGTTAATCTCTGGTGCTCCCACAAAAAGAGGCAGGCACCGAACGGGATCAAATAGCTCCCCGTTCGATGCCTGCCTCTGGAACAACGCAGGGCGCGTGTGCCCATACCCCCCACGGGGCACACGCGCGTCTAGTGGGTGCCGATGGTGCCCTCGGCGTCGCCGAGCACCGCATGCAGGAAGTCCTTGGTGCGCTGGTGCTTCGGGTCACTGAACATCACGGACGGCGGAGCCTCTTCAACGATCTTGCCGCCGTCGAACATCAGCACGCGATTGGAAACGTCGCGGGCAAATTGCATCTCGTGGGTGACGATCAGCATCGTGATGTCGGTGGTCTCGGCAATGTTGCGCAGAATACCCAACACTTCGCCAACGATCTCCGGGTCCAACGCACTGGTGACCTCATCAAGCAACAAGATCTCCGGATCCAGGGCCAGCGCGCGGGCGATGGCCACACGCTGCTGCTGTCCACCGGAGAGCGAGGTGGGGTGCTGCTCCGCCTTGTCCGCCAGGCCGACCTTTTCCAGCAGTTCCATGGCCCGGGTGGTGGCCTCGGCCTTGGACTGGCCCAACACATGCACCGGGGCCTCAATGATATTTTCGAGCACCGACATGTTCGGGAACAGGTTGAACTGCTGGAAGACCATGCCGATCCGTTTACGGATGTCCTTCTGGTCCTTCTTGCTGCGGGCCACCCGCTTGCCGCCGCGTTCCTCGTGGGTCAGCGGCTGCCCGTCAATGAAGATGTAGCCGTCGGTGGCCTCCTCGAGGGTCATGACCAGACGCAGGATGGTGGTCTTGCCGGAGCCCGAGGGCCCGATCAGGGTGACACGGTCACCCTTGGCAACGGAGAAGTTCAGCTCGTGCAACACCAAGTGGTCGCCGTAGGACTTCTCGATGTCGCGGAACTCGATCACGGGGGCCGTGGTGGCCGCCGGGAGGGTTGCGGAATCAGGTGTTGAAGGCAAGGCGCTTTTCCAATCTGCCAATCAGGAGTGAGGTCGGGTAGCTGGCCAGTAGGAAGATGATTCCCACCAGGGTCAGCGGCTCGATGTAGCGGTAGGTGTTTCCGCCGAAGATCAATCCGGCGTTGACCATCTCCACCACGCCGATGACCAGCAGGAACGGGGTGTCCTTGAACATCGACACCGCGTAGTTGCCCAGCGCGGGAATGGTGGCGCGCAACGCCTGCGGGATGATGACAGCGGTCCAGGTGCGCCGGGTGGACATCGACAGCGCGGTGGTGGCCTCCCATTGGCCCTGAGGCACCGCGTCGATTCCGGCCCGGTAGACCTCGGACATGTAGGTGGAGTAGTGGATGCCGAAGATCAGGATGCCGATCGTGATCCCATCCAGCGACAGGAACGCGTAGTACGCGAACAAGAGCTGGACCACGATCGGTGTCATCCGAATGAAGTTGGCAATCCACTTCACGGTCACGGCGATGGGCTTCGGAGCCAGCCGCAGGGTCATGGCGATGACCAGACCCAGAAGGGCAGCGATCAATGTACTGAGGACCGTGACCAGCAAGGTGACCTTGAGGAAGGTCGACAGCAGCGTGGGAAGAACATCCCAGGTGGTGTCCCAGTTCCAGTCCAGGGCGGTGGTGATCGAAATCATTAAGCTCCTCCTCCCGGGGTGGCCGTCGCGGGCGCGGGGCTCAGGACCGACTTCAACGTGATGCCTTGGCCGAGCCGACGCTTCGCGCGGCGTTCCAGCGCGTTCATGATGAACGTCAGGATCAGCGCAATGACGAAGTAGCTCAGCAGCCCGATCACACCGTAGGAGAACACGGTATCGGTGACGCGCTTGAGCTGGTCCAGGTGGTAAGTGAAGTCGGCGATCGTAATGAAGCTAACGATCGCGGTTCCCTTCATCAGGTGGATGAGCAGGTTGTTCAGGGATGGAATCATCAGGGCCCATGCCTGCGGGAAGATCACCCGGCGCATCCGCTGGAACGATCCCATACTCAGGGCCGTGGTGGCCTCCCACTGGCCGGTGGCGACCGAGTTAATGGAACCACGAACGACCTCGGCGCCGTAGGCACCGTAGTTCAGGCCCAAGGCCAACACGCCGACCACCAGCGGGTGCATGTCCACACCAAGCAGCGGCATCACGTAGAAGAGCCAGAACAGCTGGACTACCAGCGAGGTACCGCGGAAGAATTCAATGATGATGCGCGCGGGGATGCGCGCGGCTTTCGAGGGATGGGTGGCCGCCAGACCAAGTGCCACCGAGAGGGCGAATGCGGCGAGCCCGCCCAAGACGGTGAGTTGGACGGTCACCGAGATTCCGTCCAGCAGCCGCGGCATGGCCTCGACTAGCGCCGCAAGTTTTTCGTCCACAGGTGCTGGACTCCTTTTATATCGTCGTGTCACCGGCCGGAGCCGGGAGCCCGCTGTCGCTTATCGGCGAAAGCGGGCTCCCGGTACGGCTACTTGGCGGGTGCGCCCTTGCAGAGTTCCTCGGTGGTGAGATCCTTCGGAGGAAGGTTCTCGGCGGTGAATCCGTACTCACCGACGACCTCGAGGTAGGACTCCTCCGATTCGGTGATCTTGGCCAGGCCCTCGTTGTAGGCCTCGCGCAGCTCGTCATCGCCCTGGGCGAAGACGGTGGAGCCGGCGCCGATCTGCGGGACCCCGTCGATCTCCTGCACGAAGGCGTCGGTGGTCTCGACGTTGGCATCCGGGTTCTGCTCGGCCATGAAGTTCAGCGAGATCGCGGTCATCGCGAAGGCGTCGGCACGACCGTTGTCCACGGTGTCCATACCGGTCTGTGCATCGGGAACCGACTGCACATCCAGGTCCAGTGCCTTGGCGTATCCGGCCTCGATGCCACCGGCCAGTACGGCCAGCTTGATCTTTTCCCCGGCGTCGATCTTTGCCTTGACCGAATCAAGATCGGTCAGGCCCTTGGGGTTGCCCTTTTGGACCATCAGCGTGGTGGTGTACATGATCTCCGGGTCAGCGAAGTCGGCGTTGGCGCAACGATCCGGGAGGATCGACATCCCGGCGCTGACCGCGTCGGAACGACCGGCGGTTAAACCTGGAATCAAACCGTTCCAGTCCACCAGCACGGTGTTGACCTCGGCGATACCCATGTCGCCGAAGATCTTCTTGGCTAGGGCGATAGTGGCGCCGGTGGCCTCGCCGTTCTCTTCGTAGGAGTACGGGGCTTCTCCGGCGATAGCGACGGTGATGGAACCCTTGTCCTTCAGCGCCTGGAGCTTTCCTTCGCCGGCCGGTGCGGCGGCGGAGCCGCCCTCGGACTCGGTGGTGGTGGTTCCGCCACAGGCGGTCAGGGCCAGTGACAGGGATGCAAGGACTACGCCTGCGGTAAGCATGGGACTACGGCGGAAGCTGCGCTTCATGGTGAACCTCTTTCGGGGTGCGATGGCCAAGCCGCCTCGTGCACCGAATCCTGTCCAAGGAACGGCACCCGTGTAAGGCAGACCCGACCCGATCGTGGTGAGTGGTGTTGATCCGTATGGTGTAGATCACCGTAGTCACAAAAGAATCAATTGACAATCCGACTTTCCGGACGTTGGATTGTTGACTAAACCATGGGAAACTCGAGGAACGCGCTCGAATTACGCTAGATAACAACGAAGTGAGGCTTCCGGCGTCCCGTGTTTTTGCCGCAAGCACCGTACCCCGGGCGTAAATCACGTTTAAGTTACGATTGGGGCCGCCGATGTCGCTCCGGGGTAGGGAAACTGCCACCGCGGCACCGGTCCACGACGAATTGGAGTACCCATGATCATCGGCCAACCATCTTCTGCATCAGGGATGGCCCGGGTGCAGCGCTCCTCGACGATCGACCTGATCACCCACCAATTGCGCAAGGCCATTTACGAGGGCTTGCTGATGCCCGGCAGCCCGATCCAAGAGGCGCAGGCGGCCAAACAACTGGGCGTGAGCCGTGGGTCGCTGCGCGAATCTGCTCAACGATTGGTGCAGGACGGCCTGCTGGTGTCCAGCCCCGGGCAGGGGATGAGTGTGGCCCGCGTCCGCCCATCCGAGCTCAAGGAACTCTACGCAACGCGTCTGGTGGTGGAGGCCGCGGCCATCAGGGTCATCGCCGGCCTGCCCGAAGCCGAGCGGGCGCACCGAATGGAAGCCGCCATGGCGGTCTTGGCCCGGCTCGAACGGTTTGCCGCGAGCCCCGAGGCGCTGGACTCCCCGCGCTCCATTGGTGACGCCGACCTAGACTTCCACTATGAAACGGTCAGGGCCGCCCGAAACCTCCGTCTGGAGAAATACATGGCCACGCTGGCCGTGGAAACTCGCCTAGCCAGCCTGGGCAGTCCGGCAGGTTACATCATTCGCACCGATGTGCACCGTGCCCACAGGGAACGCTTAGAGGCAGTGCTTGCGGGCGACGGAGAGGGCGCGGTGGAACTACTGCGACATCACTTCCGCGACACCATCGACAGGCTCACCGGCGCCCTGCGCACACCTGTGGCCACCGCTCTGGTGCCCGTCGATGAATCCGGGCACGAACTGGGGCCCATCGGTTCCTAGCTCGGACTAGCAGCCTGATGTCCGGGAGGCTGCCGGAACAATCCCAAGCAGGTGGCCGCCAGCGAGTCTCGCCTACGCGGAGGGCTGCTTCCTGGCGATTGGAGGAGTTCGCCGCGCTTGTCTCAAAATGCCTGGGATCTGCGACTCCAGGCACGTGCGAGTGGTTCCGTGAAAACTGGTTGCCGGTTCACGGCGGTTGAACTGCGGCCGAGTGGTCTTTCGGACAGTCGGGGGAGCCGGCCGTTCGCAGGTAGGGTTCAGCGACCGGCTTCGGACGATGGTGCTACGCGCCCTGCAGGTCCTGGATGAAAGCGTCGGCCCGGCTGAGGTTCAGGGCCAGCTTGTCGCGCTTTGCGTTGGCCTGGTCAATGAAGTCTGCCAGTCTGGCCCTGGCCTCCGCATTCTTCGTGTCGCTGGCCAGGGTGTCGACGGTGTCCAGTAGCTCGCCCATTTCCTCCAGGGTGAACCCCAGAGGTTTCATGGACCGGATCACCAGCATGCGCTGCAGGTCGGAGTCGGTGTAAATCCGGAACCCGCCCACGCTGCGCGTGGTTGCAGGCAGGAGGCCCACTTCGTCGTAGTGGCGGATGGTGCGTTGGGAAAGGCCGGTGGCTTCGGCCAGATCTCCGATGTGCATTCTCTGCCCCTCGTCCGCCGGGGGTGGGATGTCAGTCATGGGGTTCTCCTGCTTCCTAGATCGTCAACTCTACCCTCACGTTAGGGTAGAGTTCTTTTTGTTCGGTGCTCCACTGCGGCCATTACCCGACGCTGTCTGATACTTCCATGCCAAGACGCGCCGACCTCATATCATTTCATGTCGCCGAGCGCCCGAGAGCGCCCAATTCATTGTGAACGGAGCCATCAATGGCCACGAAAACCACCGCGGGGCACCTGCTCCTAACCCCGGAGGAACGCCAATCAGTCCTGCGCGCCCTCAAATCCCCGCTGCTGCTTAAGGTCGAGGTCCTCGCCGGACTGGTCGTAGCCCTAGCCCTGATCCCCGAAGCCATCGCATTTTCCATCATTGCCGGGGTCGATCCGCGCCTCGGACTGTTCGCCTCCTTCACCATGGCCGTGTCCATTGCGTTCCTCGGCGGACGGCCGGCCATGATCTCCGCGGCCACTGGGGCCATTGCCTTGGTCATTGCCCCTTTGGTGAAAAGCCACGGCGTGGACTACTTCATTGCCGCCGTAATCCTGGCCGGCATCTTCCAGGTCATCCTCGCGCTGCTGGGGGTTGCCAAGCTGATGCGCTTCATTCCCCGGCAGGTCATGGTCGGATTCGTCAATGCCCTGGCCATCCTGATCTTCATGTCCCAGGTCCCCGAGCTGCTCGGCGTCCCGTGGCTCGTTTACCCGCTCACCGCCTTGGGCCTGCTGATTGTATTCGGGCTGCCCAAGGTCACCACGGTGGTTCCCGCGCCCCTGGTTGCCATCGTCGTGTTGACCCTCATCACGGTCCTGGCTTCACTGGCCGTGCCGACCGTCGGGGATAAGGGGGAAATGCCCGAAAGCCTTCCTTCCCTGTTCCTGCCGAACGTCCCGCTGAACCTCGAGACCCTGCAGATCATCTTCCCCTACGCGCTGGCCATGGCTTTCGTGGGCCTGCTCGAATCCCTGATGACCGCCAAGCTTGTTGATGACGTCACCGACACGCGCTCCAACAAGACCCGCGAATCCTGGGGCCAGGGCGCGGCGAACATCATCACCGGGTTCTTCGGCGGCATGGGCGGTTGCGCGATGATCGGCCAGACCATGATCAACGTCAAGGCCTCCGGGGCCAGGACCCGCATTTCCACCTTCCTCGCCGGGGTCTTCCTGCTGATCCTGGTCGTCGCGCTGGGCGACATCGTGGCGCTGATTCCGATGGCCGCGCTGGTGGCCGTGATGATCTTCGTGTCCGTGGCCACCTTCGACTGGCACAGCATCAAGCCCTCCACCTTGCGCATGATGCCCAAGAGCGAAACCACCGTCATGCTTGTCACCGTCGTCTTCACCGTCGCCACGCATAACCTGGCCATTGGCGTCGGAGTCGGGGTGCTCACCGCGATGGTTCTGTTCGCCAATCGGGTCGCCCACCTGGTCACCGTGGAACGACGCTTCGAGGAACACTTCGGCGAGCAGATCGCCAAGTACGAGGTCAACGGGGAACTGTTCTTCGCCTCCTCCAATGACCTCTACACCCAGTTCGACTACGCCGAGGACCCCGTCAGGATCGTCATCGACATGTATAACTCGCACCTGTGGGATGCCTCCACCATCGCCTCGCTGGATGCCATCACCGCAAAATACGCGAAGTATGGCAAGACCGTGGAGATCGTGGGCCTGAACGCCGCCAGCCTGAAAATGCGCGAACGCATGGGCGGGAAACTTGGTGGAGGCCACTAGCCATATGCCGTAGGGTTGAAGAAAGGTGAGCCGGGAAGTCTGGTCGGCAATGTAATTGTCGAACCCACTGTAAGGACCTATTTTCCATGAGCACCAACGCTCCTTCCCCACGTTCCCTGATCGGGCGCGGCAGCTACCTCGAGGCCCTGCGGATCGGTGAGATCCTGCGCAAGGAAACCGTCGGCGGCATCCTGTTGGTCATCGCCGCGGTCATCGCCCTGATATGGGCCAATTCTCCCGCGTCCGAGAGCTATTTCGCCCTGCGTGACTTCAAAATCGGCTTTGAGCCCTGGCACCTGGAGCTGAGCCTGGGGGCCTGGGCCGCAGACGGCCTGCTGGCAGTCTTCTTCTTCATGGTCGGACTGGAGCTCAAACGCGAAATCGTCGCCGGCGACCTGCGTCAGATCAGCAAGGCCGTCGTCCCGGTCGCCGCGGCGGTGGGCGGCGTCGCCGTTCCAGCCCTGATCTATGCGGCCATCAACTGGGGGAATCCCGAGACCATCTCCGGCTGGGCCATTCCCACCGCCACCGACATCGCCTTTGCCGTGGCGGTGCTGGCGGTCATCGGCTCCCACCTGCCCACGCCGCTGCGTATCTTCCTGTTGACCCTGGCAGTGGTCGACGACCTCATGGCCATCACCATCATCGCCTTCTTCTACACCGATACGATCAACACCACCGCGCTGCTGCTCACCCTCATCCCGCTGGCGCTTTATGCGTTCCTGGCCCAAAAATACCGGCGCCTCTTCGGGATGAAGTCGGCGGCCGCCTGGTTCATCCTGCTGCCCATCGGCTTCGCCGCTTGGGCACTGCTGCACGCCTCAGGCATCCACGCCACCGTCGCCGGTGTGGTCTTGGCCTTCACGATCCCGGTCCTGCACAGCACCAAGCATGGAAAACACACCGGGGGGCCAGGTCTGGCCGAGATCTTCGAACACCGCTTCCGCCCGCTTTCGGCCGGATTCGCCGTGCCGGTCTTCGCGTTCTTCTCCGCCGGCGTCGCCGTGGGCGGGCTCGACGGCCTGGCCTCGGCGCTGACCGACCCCGTGGCCATCGGCATCATTGTGGCACTTGTGCTCGGAAAACCGATCGGCATCCTGGCGGCAACGTGGCTGACCTCCAAGTTCACCAAGGCCACCCTGGACCCGGAGCTCAAGTGGGTGGACCTGCTGGGGGTGAGCCTGCTGGCAGGCATCGGCTTTACCGTCTCGCTGCTCGTGGCCGAACTCAGCTTCGGACTCGGAAACCCCGCCAACGACCATGCGAAGGTCGCCATCCTCGCCGCCTCCATCCTGGCCGCGGTACTCGCCTCGATCCTGCTCGGCAGCCGGAACAAGCAATACAAAAAACTGCAGGCCCAGGAAGCCGTCGATGCGGACGCGGACGGCATTCCGGATGTCTACCAGCAGGAGCAATAGAACCACGCAGGCCCCATGCACGTGGAGGCAATCCTTTCGGCATCTTTCCCCCGATGCCCAAGACTCAAGAGGCCGGTGCACGGGGGCGTCGATCAGCGAACGAACCCCACGGCGAGCAACCATTCGACGGCCACCTGCAACGAAGCGCAGCAGCACCCGTACGCGGATCCTTCCTCTTCGCTGACGGTGACTCATGACAAACCGGACCGGAAGCTGGTTCTGGAACCGTTGCGCGCCACCGGTGCCGTGGCCATCGCCGGTGGCCGCGCGTCCCTGAGCCAGGGCATGGGGCCCGTCAACGACGCGGAACAGCAGAAGACCCTTGACGCGGGGCTGGACGTGGATCGGTTCCCGGGCACCAACAACTTGGTCTCCGGGAACACTGCTACGTCGCGGCCACCGGCATCACCGATGAGGAGCTGCTGCGCGGAGTGTGCCACGAGGTCGTGCGGGTCACCACGCAGTTGATCGTGAGGCGTTCCGCTTCCGGGACCTTGCGCGTGCTCGACGGCGAACACCTGAACTCCACGTGGGACACCGGACCGCCCCCCGATCGGCTCAACCATCGAGCCTCACCCGTCCGGCTCTCCCCGCGCTCTGCGACAGTGCTGGCGTTCCCTGCCCACCGCATTTCTGGCCCTCCAGCGTGACTCACAACGGCCAAAACAACCTGCCATTTTCCGCTGCGATTCACCCGGCAGATGCGACGTGACATGTTCCAGGTGATAGATGCCCGATCGGCATGAATATACGACAACTCTCACCGGGACATTTTGGTAGGACTCAGATATACGCACACCGCCCGGGGGAAACAACAGGCAACGGCACCGAAAGCAAAGTTCCATGGGGGCACCATGCAGTAGCCGGAGAACCTCCCGAACTAGGACTCCTTGCGGCGCCCGCCCAGGACCATTGAGGCCAGCGCCATGGCCCCGGTGACAGTGAAGACTGCCGGCCACGCACCAATCTTCTTCGCCAGAGGGTGGGACGCGCCGAAGGCCGCAAAATACGTAACCGTGAGGGCTGCTGCACGGGAACTTCCGGCGTCGTTTTTCCAGACCGTGAAGGCGGCCAGACCGCAGGCTGCCAAAATAGCGCCGCCTGCCTGCCGGTTGCCTGTGTCGCGGGCAACCTTGTAGCCGAGCAGGAGGCCGGTCTTGGCCAATCCGGTCGAAATAATGCGGGACATCCCCAGTCTCCTTCGGTACAGCGGATACGCGTCGCCATAAGCATAGGTTCGGCGCGAGAGAACGCGCGTGAAAAATCGCTGCGTTCCATGGAAATTTCCGGCCAACCACTGACCTGTGCCCGAGACCTCGGTGGCAGGTCCGCAGTGGCCATGATGCGCGAAGGATCGCCGTGAACCAGGTGTAGGCCATCACCATGACTCGCGGCCCTCGGCTGCGAAACTGACAAGCGGGCAAATCTCCAGGGAACAGCCACCCGTTGGGGGTCGGTCGTCGCGGCCCCCAACGCCCCGGCGCCTTAAGGTCTCGACCGGCCGAGGGTCTTCAGGCAAGAAAACGGAGATTCGCAACCCCTGCTGCTCAGGACCCGGGTTAGTGGCTTTCGTCGTCCTGCGGGGTGTGAACCACCAGAACGGGGCATTTGGCGTGTGCGATGCAGGAAGCGCTGACCGACCCAATCAACAGCTGGCCCATTTTTCCATGGCCGCGTCTGCCCACGATGAGGAAATCCGCGTTCCTGCTGGCTTTGACGAGTGAAGTTTTCGGATTTCCTTGCACCAGACTGATTTGGAGGTTTGGCGGCGTCTCGGGCCCGAAAACACTTCTCACGGCCTGGGTAACGACCTTTTCGGCACTTTCCCTGAATCCATCGATGCCCATCACCACGTAGCCGTCGTACATGCGGGGGTTCTCCCAGCAGCCGATGGCCTCGATGCGGGCGTTCAAGGACGTTGCCAGGTACCGGGCCTGTCGGAGGGCCTCGAGGGAGGCGTCCGAGCCATCCACGCCTACGACAATTGTCGGTGTTCCAGATGTCCGACCCATGTAGATCTCCGATGCCTGGTGGTTGGTTATTCCACATTACTCGTGGCGCCCCTCGGTGCGTAGAGCAGCCTCCCAAAGATCGAAGATATATGCCTGGTGAGTGCCCCGCCGGCCTCCAGTTGAGGGTCGGCAAGAGGCCGGCTCGACGACCATCACCAGGGCGAGCCGAGAACCGTCCCCGGCGCCTGCATCATCGGTAGTGCCGCCCATATGGGGCCGGGCGTGGGCGCGAGCGGGCGGGTGACTGCCACAAGAAGGACTATTCGTCGACGGCAGCCACTCCGGCGAGCTGTTCCAAGATGTGCACTCCGGCGGCGAGACCGTTCTCGGAGCGGATTGCGGCACCCAGTTCGGCTGCACGGGTGGCGTAGGAGTCGGTGTGGACGAGGTCGCCCAAGCGGTCGGCCAGGCCCGTGCCCAGTTTCCTGGCAGCCAGCGGGGAGGGGCCGGCGCCGAGCGCGTGGATGCGCGCGCCCCAGAACGGCTGGTCACCCAGGAACGGCACGATGAGCGTCGGCCGCCCCGCACGGAGGCCGGCCGCGGTCGAGCCCGCACCGCCGTGGTGCACGACCGCCGCGACGCGCTCGAAGAGCCATTCGTGGGGTGCGCCTTCCAGCACCAGGACCTCGTCGGTCCCGGCTTTGCCGGGGGTGATGCCGCCCCACCCGGTCGCGACGATCCCGCGCAGGCCATGAACCCGCAGCGCGGCCAGGATCGCGTCCCGGCGCTTATCCGCTCCCTTGCCGAAGCCCATGGAACCGAAGCCGATATAGACCGGAGGATCGCCCGCCGCGAGGAAATCCATCAGGTCCGCGGGCGGCTTCCAGGCGTCCTGGTCACCGTGTTCCGGGAACCAGTAGCCGGTGACGTGGGCGGAGGGCGGGTAATCATCGGGGACCGGCACCACGTGCCTGCTGTACGGGTACAGGACGTGGACCGGACTGCCGTCCGGATTCCGGAGCGGGTCCGCGAGCCGACCGATGCGACCCAGACCGACCTCGCGTCGGAAGTCGTTGATCATGCCGCCGTACATAAGTCCGGCCGCCCGTCTGAACCCGTAGGTTGCGCGGTTTCCCCAGGCACCGAAGGAGGCACCGCCGAAGAACGGCATCGCGTGTGCACGAGTGGGGGTGAAAAATGGCAGTGGGAGGGACAGCACGCCGGGCACGCCCAATGCCTCGGCGATGTGCGCCCCGGCAAGACACTTGGGGTGGTAGACGAGCACGTCGGGGCGCGCCGCCTGCGCGGCAGCCCAGCACTCGGCGTTCAGCTCGCGCATCGCGGAGGTCATGATCCGCAGGGTCCGGAGTGCATCGAGGGGACCGCTCAACTCGGGCATGACCTCCCGAAGCAAGCGCAGCATCGTGGAACCGGCCTGGTGGTGCGTGATGGTCCCGGGACCGGCGTGCTGCACCAGATCCGCGAACCCGGAGGGGACCGCGAGGGTGACGTCGTGCCCGGCGCGGGCGAGCGCACCGGCCAAGGCGGCGTAGGGCTGGATGTCGCCACGGGTACCAAACGACATGATCAAGACATGCATGGCAGGTTCCTCCGGACAGGATCCGTGGTCGCCCGTGTATGGGGCGGTATCGCCGCCGACCAGGCTTCCCGGCACACCGCCCATGCTACTACTCCCACGGCTGCGAGGAGCCCCCGGCGATCCCCGGGTTTCGGCGATCTGAGGCCATCCAGCCTGCTGGGCCAGCAGGCACCCGTCGGCCAACCGGCGGTGCTCGAACCCCCGAATAACGCCCGGAAGGTGATGGCCGAGCGCGCCGAGGTCTCGCTGGTGTGTCCCCTATACATGCCCAGCTCCGGTTTCACCTGCGCGCCGAGGTGCCAGCGCCTGGCCAGAATCCAAGGGATCTTCATCGCTGAGAAGAATGCTCAGTGAGTCGGCGAGATGCCCTAGATCCGATGGCCTGGCAGTATCTTCCATGACGAACCGGGAGCTTTTTGGCCGGCGATTTTTCGCGGGGTCTCTCACCGGTTTCGGCCCAGGGCGCATCCTGGGGCCTGGGATGGCGTTGTGGTCGCGGTGCTGGCATCGGGCGGGTGCCCCTTTACGCTGCGGGGCCGCCGCTGACTGACCCGAGGTCTGTCCCCGCGCTGCCAACCGGGAAGATCGGAGCCGCGTACGTGGTTGTACCCGGGTGGCAAAGGGCCAGAATCGCAGTCCAGAATGCTGCCATGTCCCGCCTGCCTTCCGATAGAGCCATCGAATCGTTGCCTGCAGCGGTTTCCCGATAAGCTGGAAACCATGAGTGCACCATTGAAAGTCGCCGTGCTCGGCGCATCCGGACGAATGGGAGCCGAGGCCGTCAAGGCCGTTGGCGCCGCCAACGACATGGAACTGGTGGCCACGCTGGGCCGTGGAGATTCGCTGGAGATCCTGCTCGAGACCGGGGCCACCCACGTGGTGGACCTCAGTGTCCCGGCAAGCACCGAAGCCAACGTGCGTTTTGCTGTTGAGCACGGAATCCACGCGGTGGTGGGAACCACCGGCTGGGACGATGCCAAACGCGAATCCTTGACCGCCTTGCTGTCCAAGAACCCCGAGTCCGGTGTGCTCATCGCCCCCAACTTCGCCCTGGGATCGGTATTGGCTTCCGCCTTTGCCGCGACCGCGGCACGCTACTTCGAATCGGTGGAAATCATCGAATTGCACCACCCGAACAAGGTTGATGCCCCCTCGGGCACAGCGGTGCGCACCGCCGAGCTGATCGCCGCCGAACGTGCGGCCGCCGGCGTGGCACCGAGCCCGGATGCCACCGAAACCCAGCTCGACGGCGCACGCGGCGCCCTCGTGGACGGGGTGCATGTGCACTCGGTGAGATTGCGCGGCCTTGTCGCCCACCAGGAGGTCCTGCTCGGAGGGGAAGGTGAGCAACTCACGCTGCGCCACGACTCCTACGATCGTGCCTCCTTCATGCCCGGCGTCCTGCTGGGCCTGCGCACCGTGGCTTCGCGCCCGGGGCTGACCTACGGCCTTGACGGCTACCTCGAGTTGGGACGCTAGAAACAGTATGAAAACTAAGATCTGGGTCGGCGCCATTCTGCTGCTCTTCGCGTTTTACCTGGTGGTTGCCTTCGGTTCGGCGATCCGCTTTATCTCGGCCGAGGAACCGGTTGCCAAGATCATTGGTGTCGCCGCCCTGGTGGTCCCGTTGATCGGCGCATGGATCTTGATCCGCGAGGTGCTCTTCGGGGCCCGTACGCAGAAGATGGCCTCGATTCTGGGCGCCGAAGGGTTGCTGCCCGAGGACAACCTGCCCCGCACCCCGTCGGGACGCATCATCAAGGCGGCCGCCGATGAGGACTTCGTCCAATACAAGGAAGAGGCCGAGGCGAACCCCACGTCGTGGAAGTCTTGGCACCGCCTGGCCCTGGCCTATGACGCGGCAGGGGACCGACGTCGCGCCCGTGAATCCATGCGCACAGCCATCGGGTTCTACCTGGAAAGCTCCAAGACTAAGGCCTAGAAACCAAGGCTTTTACCCAAGAGAAGGGTTGCTGCTCTCGATTCAGAAATGAACGAAGAGCGGCAACCCTTCTCTTTTTGTGCTGAGGCACGTCTCTGGGTGCCGAGCAACATGTCCGCCTCCGAGCTTTGCGCACCTCTTTTCCGCGTTTAGAGCCACTGTGCCAGCTGGTTGCTGACCTCGTTTGCCCATTGTTTGATCCGCGGATACGTGAAGGTCAGTTGGTGGCCACTCGCGGGGGAGAAGATGGGTGCCGCTGGCTCGCAGCCGAGCAAGCTGCACCAACTCAAGGAGAGTTCCCCATGGATTTTGACCGCAGACGAATGCTTACGGGCTCGGCCGGAGTAGGCGCCATCGCATTAGCCGGACTGGTGGCCAAGCCCGCCGCGTCTGCCGCCTCGGTGATCCCGGCGGGCCGCAAACTGCCTAACGCCCCGAAAGGTTCCGCGGACAAAATCGCTGGCGATGAGAAGTACTGGAAGCAGGTAGCCAAGCACTTCGAAATGACCGATGCGACGGTCAACTTCGAAAACGGCTACTTCGGGGCGAACCCGAGAAACGCTCGGACCGCTTACGCTCAGGCGACAGCGCGGATTCAGGAAGAAAACTCCTGGTTCATGCGCCGCGAATTCGGAACCGAGGCATCGGCGGTGCGCGAACGAATCGCTGCCGAGCTGGGCTGCTCGGTCGATGAGATCGCCGTGACCCGAGGTGCCACCGAGGCGCTACAGGCCATCATCGGTGGGTACAACAAGCTCGCTCCGGGCGATGCCGTCGCCTACGCGGACCTGGACTACGACTCGATGCAATATGCGATGAACTGGCTGCGCGACCGTCGTGGCGTCGAGGTTATCCGCACGGCCATCCCCGAGCCAGCCACTCGCCAGTCAGTCTTGGACTACTACGAGCGACTGCTCACCGATCACCCCAAGATCAAGCTCCTGCTTCTCACGCATGTCTCGCACCGCACCGGGCTGGTCCCGCCGATCGCTGAAATCTCCGAGATGGCCGCCGCACGAGGCGTTGACACCGTGATCGATGCCGCCCACTCCTGGGGCCAGCTGGACTTCAACGTCGCCGATTTGAAGAGCCCATTCATCGGATTCAACCTGCACAAGTGGATGGGTGCCCCGCTGGGGGTAGGTTTCCTCTACATTCGCAAGGATCGGCTGGCAGATATCGACAGGCATTTCGCTGACGAGGACTACGGCACAGACGATGTCCGCTCGCGGATCCACACCGGCACGACCAATTCCGCGAACCTCCTGGCTGTGCCCGCCGCGTTGGACTTCCACCGTGCGGTGGGCGCCGCGAACAAGCAGGCCCGCCTGCGGCTGCTCCGAGACCGCTGGGTGCACCAGGTCCTCGACGTGCCAAACCTGCAGATCCTCACACCCGAGGATCCGAGCATGTACGGCGCCCTGACCTCATTCCGGATCCAAGGCAACACCACCTCCGCGCAGTCCACGGCCATCACCAAGTACCTGAGCGATGAGTGGGGCGTCTTCGCCGTCCGCCGTGGCGGAGTGGAACGTGGCGAAGTCATCCGCGTGACACCCGCTTTGTACAACACGATGGATGACGCAGACCTCTTTGCCCGCGCCGTGCGTGCCGCCGCCTCGAAGTTCTGAGGTGCTCGCTGCCCCGATGGCACCCGATGCGACAGTCGCTAGTGGCACGCCGTCCATCTCGCCAGCGTTTGGGTCCATGCCGCCACGATAGATAAGCAAGGACGGATTCATGTATCTGACGGCAACGTGTCGGCGCTCGACAGTCCACGACTCCGCGTCCTCCCATGGCACTGTCACGGGAGCGACAGAACAGAATTCTGGAGGTGGGCGACCATGAACGAACCACTGCTGATGACCCTTACCGTCGCCACGTCAACATGTTCGGCGATCGCTGGGGGCGTGTACTTCGCCTTCGCCGCAATCGTCATGCCAGCATTGCGCAGGGCGCAGCCCCATGAAGCGGTGTCAGCGATGCAGTGGATTAATATAGCAGCCGTCCGCTGGCCCTTCATGATCATCTTCTTTGGTTCCCTGATCGGCTCCGTGGCCTTGGTGGTCATGGAGATGGCCGCCGGTAACTGGGTCCCGGATGCCATAGTTCGCGTCATCGGTGCAGCCTTGGGAATCGCGGCCTTCAGCATTACCGTGCTGGGCAATGTCCCACTGAATAATCAACTGGCTAGCGAGGCTGGAAGCGGTTCGGCTGCTGATAGCTGGAAATCGTTTCACATCCCGTGGCACCGGTTCAATCTTGCCCGCACCATCCTCTCGACGGCCGTTCCCGTGGTACTCGGCTACTCCCTGGTGATTTAGAGGCGTTAGCTCTACCTCGCCACCTGCAGCGAGGAAATATTGGGGCCAAGTCTGGCAAAAGAAGTGACCGAAAACCTCAAGGCTCTTCGAGGAGTCGACTCGTAGGGTCCGCTGCCTATTGAGTATGTGGGCTCGGCCCTGTTCTTTCGTGCAGCAGGCGCCCGGAATCTGGGTGCTTGCCTCCGTTTCCCGAGGGTGAGTAAAGCAAAAGGCTAGACGTGAGTCACCTCATGGTCTTGGATGGTTCAATGCCCATCAAGCGCGGACCAGGGCGGGGTTCAACCCCCATTCATGCCCAGTTCACCTTGAAATGATCAGATCTGTTCGGGCTATACACCGTGCGCTACAGCGCCACGGGACAACCATGAGCTAGGGGAAATCCATGAAGAACCGCGCAACTATTGCGTTGGCCACCGCGACCATTGCGGCCTCAATGGCTTTGGGGGCCATGGCTCCGGCCACTGCGGCCGTTACCCAGGTGACCTCCATCGAAAAAGTCCAGGGCACGGGAACAGCCAGCGAGATGGTCGGCCAACAGGTCACCGTTCGCGCGGTGGTAACAGGCGCCTACTCCGAGGGCGGCTTTCGCGGCTTTTACATCCAAACCGCGGGCAGCGGCAGCGAGATTTCCCCTGAAGGAAGCTCGGGAATCTTCGTATACTCACCCAGCGGCGTGGACAAGGTTGCCGTGGGTGACCACGTGCAGGTCAGCGGAACGGTTAGCGAATACTTTGGGCTGACCCAGCTCAGTGCTTCGGGCTCCGGCATTGAGTTGCTCACCGAACCTGCAGCTGCCATCAAGCCGCTGGCCCTGGAGATTCCTTCCTCGGACAATGAGCGTGAGCGCTTTGAATCGATGCTGATCGATCCGCAGGGACAGTGGACAGTTGCCGATAACTACTCGCTGAACCAGTACGGCGAAATCACCCTGGCGCATGGAACCAGTGAGATCCTGCCGGGGGAGCGGACCCTGCGTCAGGCGACCGATGCGTTTGCACCGGGCAGTACCGAAGCCGTGGCCCTAGAAGCGGAGAATCAAGAGCGCGCGCTGCTGCTGGATGATGGTGCCACGGTGAACTTCCTGGGTTCGAACACCAACAAGTCCATTCCCCTCCCGTATCTCTCGGCCGATCACCACGTGAGCGTCGGTGCCGCCGCCACCTTCACCGGTCCGGTCATCATGGACTATCGCTACGACCAGTGGCGGGTGCAGCCACAAGGCCAGGTTGTCGGTGCCGAGGATGCCGACATTCCGGCTGCCTTCGCCCAAGTCAAGGATGCCGGGCCCGAGGCCGTGGGCGGAAACATCAGCGTTGGCAGCTTCAACGTCTTGAACTACTTCACCACCACCGGGGACCAGCTGAATGGTTGTAGTTACTACACCGACCGCGAGGGCCAGCCGGTCACCGTGCGCAGTGGGTGCGACGCCCGCGGCGCCGCCAACAGCGAAAACCTCGCACGCCAGCAGGCCAAGATCGTCTCGGCCCTGAACAAGTTCGACGCCGACGTCGTGGTCTTGGAAGAGATCGAAAATTCCGCCCGCTTTGGGTTGGACCGCGATGACGCGCTGGCCACCTTGGTGGATGCGCTGAACCAGGCTGCAGGAACGCAGCAGTGGAAGTACGTACCAAGCCCCTCATCGGTTCCGGCCGACGAGGATGTCATCCGCACCGCGATGATCTACAAGGCCGACGCCGTGAAAACCATCGGTAAATCGACCATCTTGGAAGACCCAGCATTTTATAACGCCCGCGAACCCTTAGCGCAGGCCTTCCAGCGTGTGGGTGGCAACTCCAAGACCCGCTTCCTGGCGGTGGCCAATCACTTCAAGTCCAAGGGATCGGATCCCCAGGACGGTTCGGACAACGCGGATAAGGGAGATGGCGCAGGGGCATGGAATGCCGCGCGTGTTGATCAGGCAGAGGCCCTGGTGCGGTTCGCCCAGGGACTGAAAAAGAAGCACAACACCAACAAGGTGCTGTTGGCCGGCGATTTCAACTCGTACTCCGCCGAGGAACCGATCCAGGTTCTGGCTCGGGCCGGATACGTGGATCTGGGAGCCGACGCGAAGACCCGGAGCTACCTCTTTGCCGGGCGCACCGGCTCGCTGGACCACATTTTTGGTTCACGCGAAGTGGCGCAGCACGTCACTGGCCAGACCATCTGGAACATCAACGCCACCGAGTCCGTGGCATACGAATACAGCCGCTTCAACTACAACGTGGCCCAGCTGTTTGCCCCGGACCAGTTCCGCTCTTCGGATCACGACCCGGTGCTCGTGGGGCTGCAACTGAACAAGAAGTAGGGACATGGCCAAGGGGCCTGTGGATCACAAAGATCCACAGGCCCCTTGGCCATGCTGATGCCAATAGATCAGGTCAAGGACGGATCGCGGCTGATACCCGGGCCCTTGATCAGTGGTTTCGCACGAACGAATGCAACACGGACTGACTAAGCTGGTTTCATGACCAAAATCCTGCACCTGACCGAAACCGAGTCATGGGAGGCTGCCCAGGAAGCTGGTGTCTATCGGCAGTCGACCCGTGGTGCGACGCTCGCCGAGGTCGGCTACATCCACTGTTCGTCCGAAGACCAGCTGCCTGCGGTCGCATCATTTATCTACGCCGATTATTCCGGGGAACTGGTGGTGCTGGAGCTGGACGCATCCGCGATTTCCGCCGCGGGCATCGAGATCCGCTTCGAGGATGGCGGGACCGGGGAACTTTTTCCGCATTTCTACGGTGAGCTGCAGACCGAATGGGTCAGGGCCACACACCGGGCAACCATGAGTGACGGGACGTTATCGGTACCGGACATCAACAATTTGAGAGGAACCACGCCATGAGCGCCCAGCGTTCCGAGGCCAACGGTATGACTCACCGCAACGGAAGACCGCTTGCCACGTGGATCCTGATGCTGAGCGCCGTGGTCATCACGCTGCTGCTGCCTGACTGGCGAGGAACCGGGGCACTGTTGCCTGCAGGGTTCATGGTGGTGCCCATACTTCTCGGTTTGGTGGGGGCCTGGCTTGCCCACCGTGCGGGGCGACTCGGTTGGGCCATCGCCTCGGGCGTCCTGGGTCTGGTACTGGTTCCGGGCCTGATCCAGACCATCACGCTGATTTCCGGTCCCTAGCCCACCGGGCCGGGGCGGTCGCACCATCGAAGAGCCGGAGCTGAGTGGGTAGTGTGGCAGGCATGGGGATGAATGCGGGGGAAATGACCATGATTCGTGCTCTACGGGCCGATGAGCAGGAGCTGCTGGCGCGAGCCACCTTGGGGAACATGAACTGGGCGGGTCCACGGTACACACTCGACCAGGCGATGGCGGTTCCCGCCATCGCGCACTACTTCACGTGGTGGCCCGGGCCTTTCGATTTCGGCCTCGTCGCGGAGGACGCGCAGGGGGTTGCCGTGGGTGCCGTGTGGCTACGTTACTTCACCGCTGCAGATCCGGGGTTCGGTTTTGTTGATGCCTCGATCCCCGAACTATGCGTCTGGGTTGCCGAGGGGCAGCGCGGCCTCGGCCTCGGTACTCGTCTGATCACCGGGATCTTCGAACATGCCCGATCCAGGGCGTTGCCTGCCATCAGCCTCAGCGTCGAGACCGGAAACCCTGCACGATCCCTCTATGAACGACTCGGGTTCGTTCCCGCCGGACCGTATTTCGACGCTGGCACCCTGGTGCGACACCTATAAAGCGGTCTCGGTCCCTGCCATGCCCCGGGGAGTGGCCACGTTGGTGGACGTCCTCCTGTTCCCATGAGGCTGGTCCACGGGATGCGGGCCCATCCGTTCCTTCCGCGGCATTTCTTGGGAACGCTATGTGACGGGCTCTCGGCCGAGAAGATCCAAGGCAGTCCACCGGCACCCGTCCGATAGCGGTCCGGGGCGGGGGCACTTGTGGGCGAAAAACTCGGCAATGCTGGGGTCGGCCACCACAATGCCAACGATTTAGGCAGGTGTGCACGGACAAGGCGGTGAACTGGGCTCAGGAGTCGGTTTCCTTGGGATGGCTCGTTGAACATCGTGTGATGATGACAGTTCCGGTGCCTTTTTCTTTTTTCGACGCCGGTACAACGATGTACCAGATCCGGCCGCCATCCGTGACCTTGTACTGCCATTGAACGTAGCTATGCTCGCCAAAGTTCGCTGAGCCGAAATGTTTGCCTTTTAACGGGTAGCAGCGCTCCGAACTTTCCTCGCGGTGTCGTACGAGGTGATCCCACGCGTCGGCTAAGGCATTGTTTGCCGTCGCTTTGAAATCGGACCATCCCTTGCTGGCAGCAGTGGAACCGAACCTCAGTGTGTATTCCGTGGTTTTTGAAGGTCGCAGAACCTCCATGTCCTTCTTCGCCATCATGCGCGGGGGGCCGGGACCAAAGCTTTGTCAGAGGCAAGGAAGTCTTTATCGATAGCGACCGGTTCGAGTCCGAGGGCATATGCTTCGGCGGTCCCCTCCCAAGAGTTCAGCAGCTCGGTCACTCGGCCAAACGCGCCAAGCTTGGCACTGGCGCGCAGAAGTCGAAAGTAGCTGCCGACGAATTCCCGGCGCTCGTCTACAGGGAGGAACTCAATCCACGGGTATTCGTCCGCGAGACTGTTGGCCATCCGATCGCAAGTCGCGTCGTCAAGGCTGGCTGCTATGAGTCTTGCGAGATGTTCCAAGGCCTCACGGCTCTCGCTATTCTGGCTCACTCGCGCAATGACAAGGTCTTCGGCACCGCGGCGGACCAAACGAATTTCACCCTGCTCCAACTTCTCAATGACACTATTTGGGTGGCGTAGAAAAGTTGAGAAGTTTTCGGTTCGCGTTGGGGGAAGAATTTTTGCAGCACACATAACTCAATAGTTCATGACTAGTTCAAATGTATCAAGATTCCTTGCCTCAGGAGATATTTGGAGGTGCGTGCCAGGGGCTCTGCAGGCAGTCCCGGAGCCGGCGGGCCAGACAAAGGCTTGCGACTTCCTGGTGCGTTCCAAGCCTCAACGTCGCATCCGTTCGCAATCGCTGAACGTCGTAATGGTGCTGGATGAATGATCTTGCATGGGACGGATAGCCCAATGCCAGGGACCTCGGTGGGGTACCAACATCGCTTGCCGGCGGTGGCGCGACGATTCCGGGAAGGCTCGCACGAGGTCCGCGCCGTGAACGCCTGAACATCTTGGGCTGGAACGCGGCTCGGCACTGGGGTTTGTCCACGATCGTGGACCTGCGCTGCGGCTATGAGTCCGGAGCCCAAGCCGCTGATCCCGTCGTCCCGGCCGAAGCGCTCGCCGGGGTCACGATCCGACAGGCGCCGACCGAGGGCCACGAAGACCCCGAGTTCCGTCAGACGTGCTTCCCGATCCTGGATTCGCCCGAATACTGGAGCCACAACTGGCGTCTGCAGCCGCATTTGGTGAAGGCGGCACATGACGCCATTGCCACGGCCATCCCGGGCGTGCTGGTCTACTGCAGTGCGGGGCGGGACCGCACTGGGATGATCTGCGCATTGCTTCTGGGCAACGCCGGCGTGGAGCCAGTTCTCGTGGCCGCGGACTACGCCGCGTCCGTCCGCGTCATGGCCGGTGTTGCGAACCATTCACCCACGATCGACCAACAGGCCGAATGGACGAGGAATCAGGTTGATTCCGGGTTGGCGGACAAGTTCCCGCTGGTTCGCGAGGTTGCCGGGGGAGTCCAAGAGATCTTCGATGTGCTGAAGGTGGGCATGGCGACACGGGAATCTTTGCGCTCGCTGCTGGTCGACCCGTAGCTGCTCGTGTCCGAATCACGGTAAGCGATGGACCGCCGGAAGTTCGGCGACGGTGGGAAGCCAGAAATCGCGCCGCCAGGTTCGATCGTCAGACCACGGCCCGAGCATGGCAGTGCCCCTGTTCAGCCTTTGAAGGGTCCGTCGCCGAGAAGCTCCGCGGCGGGGAGCTGCTCATCCGGGGCGTCGAACGTCATGTAGTCCACCGAATGCAGTAATCCGTCCACCGCCCAGAGGTTCAAATGGCCAAGGGCAGTTTCTCCATCGAGGACCTCCACTGTTGCAAACGGCCCGCCCGAACGTTTGGGAATTCTTGGAAGATCCAGCTCTTCGGGCACGTCGATAAGGAAGCATTCGCAGTCATCGAATTCCAGTCCGCCCCAGCGGGCGTGGGCCAGCTGTTGGCGCGCCTCGCTGGTTCCGCGCCAAGTGCCCGAGCACAGTATGTCCAGCAGTGCGCGTTCACGGGGGCTCAACGGATCACCGGGCACCCGGAGGGGATGGTGATTCATGGCACCAGATATCTTGGTCGTGGATGTCATCAATCATGATCTTGCCACAAAGCATTGCGGTCCGCGGCGGGATTCCGAATCAAGGATCGAAGGACGGTGCTACGCGCTGCGCCCCAGCGTCCGGAACACCGAATGAACCAGCGCCTCCAGCGGAGCACGCCGACCCATGAACTTGAGCACCAGCCCAAACATCAGGCAACCGACCGCGTGGATTGGCTTGGTCGCGTCTGGCCCGCCACGGACAAGCGTGGCCGAAAAGGCAAGGGCGCTCGCCGAGATGAAGGTTTGCTTTCCACCTCAAGAATCCCCCCATCGTGTGCGTTCCACGGGCACGCCACAATGTGTGTATTCGAACGCGTCTGATTATTTGTAAGGCGGATAGTTAGCATACGCATGAGGCGGTTCCGCAAATATTGAGATCGACACAGAATGGTGGTGAGGCTCACAGGGAGCGCTCGTCGACCTGAAAGGCGTATCCATGGAACGTCCACTTTCCCATCTCGCACACCTCGAAGTAACAAGCCCCGATGTCGAGGCTTCCGCACGCTTCTATGAGGAAAAATTCGGGATGCGCATCACCGAACGCGCCGACGGAAATGTCTATCTACGCTGCTGGGGCGACTACTACCGCTACAGCCTCGTAGTGGTTCCCGGCGACGTTGCATCACTTGCCCGCATGGCATGGCGCACCAACAGCGCAGAAGCGCTCGAAGCTATCGCCGCGCGGATCGAAAAGAACGGTGTACAGGGCACCTGGAACGAGGGCGGCGTCGGTTACGGCCGCGCCTATGAATTCACCGGCCCGTTTGGGCACCACATGCGACTTTTCTATGAGGTCGACCGTTTTGAAGCCGACACCGAATTCGCCTCGATCTATCCGGACCGCCCGGAGAAGCGCAGCAGCCACGCAGCGGCCCCGAGGTTCCTCGACCACGTGACCGTGGCCGCCTCCGATGTGCGGGCCTTCGCCGACTGGCACAACAAGGCCATGGGCTTCCGCGTCATGGCCTTCACCGAGCTGGAAGAAGCCCCCATTACGGTCTTCTCCGTGCTGACCACCAACGAAAAGTCCCACGATCTCGGCGTCGTGATGGACACCTCCGACACCGCCGGCCGCGTGAACCATATCGCCTTCTGGGTGGACACCACCGAAGACCTGCTGCGCACCGCAGACGTCATGATGGAAAATGGCACCCCCATGGAATACGGCCCGTCCATCCATGGCATCGGCGAGCAGAACTTCTTGTACTTCCGCGAGCCAAGCGGCCTGCGTGTGGAGCTGAATTCCGGAGGCTACCGCAACTACGTCCCGGATTGGGAAGCCAAGACCTGGACTCCTGCCGAGGGCTCTAACAACTTCTACCGCAACGGAGCGATGCCACACTCCCTGACCGAATCCTTCCCGCCCGCTGACGGTTTCACCGCAACCGAAGAAGGTGCCTCGGATGAAATGAAGGCCGAGCTGCTCAACCCCTACGCGAAGCAAGGGCGTGGCTAAGACCATGGGGTACTCATTGGTCCGCTTCGCGCAGCCCGGTAACGAACAAGAGCACCTCGGCCTCTTGGTCGACGGACGCATCAAAAAGCTCGAGGGACAGATCAACTCGATCATCGGAGATTGGTCGAGCTGGGAAGGCGAACTCGACCGGATGGTCTCATCCGGAGCAACGGACGACTGGCTCGACGCACAGACGGTCACACTCCTGGCGCCTGTGCAACCAGCCCAGATCATCCAGGCGGGCGCCAACTACCGCACCCACGTGATCGACTTGGCCGTTTCCCACAAAAAAGAGGGCGAAGACGAGGCGGAAGTCCGGGCAGCGACAGCGCTGGTCATGGACAAGCGAGCCCAGGAAGGTCTCCCGTATTTCTTCATTGGTCTCCCCGCCGCGGTCGCCGGACCCGACGAAGAGCTTGAACTCCCGCACTACAGCAAAACCCATGACTGGGAACTCGAGCTGGCCGCGGTGATCGGCAAGCGTGCCTTCCGACTGACTCCCGAACAGGCACTCGAGCACGTCTTTGGCTACACCATCGTCAACGACATCACCACTCGCGACCTGGTGTTCCGCAAAGACATGCCGGCCATCGGCACCGACTGGTACCGCGGCAAAAACGCGCCAGGCTTCCTACCGACAGGCCCCTGGCTGGTTCCAGCAAAATTCGTTGAGGACCCCCAGGACCTGACCGTCCAATTAAAACTCAATGGGCGCATCATGCAGGACGAATCCACGGCCGACATGATCTTCACCGTGGCCCAACTGGTCTCCCATGCCTCGTGGAACATGCCGCTGATGCCCGGGGACCTGGTGCTCACCGGTTCTCCCTCGGGCAACGGTGCGCACTGGGGGCGACTGCTGCGCGACGGCGACGTGATGGAAGGCAGCATCACCGGGCTGGGCACTCAAAACGTGCCGTGCCGCGACGAAGTTCGGTAGTAAGCGGACCCCGGGTGGGTGCCGGCGTGGGGGAGTGGGCGTGCTCCCGCATGAATGTCTAGCCGCCGGTGCGCACAGCCGCCGGTGCGCACCGGGGGTTTCTCCGCAGAGAATCGTGGGAACCCGAGAGCCTCGCCGGTGAAACCGAGGGCTCTCCAAGGAGCAATCGTCCAAGGCAAATAACGAAGGAGAAAATCAGATGGCTGCAGTATCGCAAGTCGGCGTCGTCGGTGCCGGTGCCGCCGGACTGGGAGTGGCAATATTCCTGGCCGACGCCGGCATTGAAGTGGAAATTCTGGAAAAGACCGATGCGCCCTCGACCTGGGGATCGGGAATCACGCTGCAAGGCAATGCCCTGCGGGTACTGCGGCAACTGGGCCTATGGGAGCGGATCTCCGAGCACGGATATGCGTTCAATGAGCTGGGGCTCCGTGCCCCGGATCCGAACGGGACGGTGCTGGCCATCGTCGACGACGCACTCATGGGCGGGGAGGACCTGCCGGCGACCCTGGGCATGAATCGACCCGAACTCGCATCGATCATGCGCGAACGGGCCCGTGAAGCGGGCGTGAAGATCAGCTACGGAAAGTCGGTCGAATCCATCCACGACGATGGCACCCGGGTCCAGGTGCACACCGCCGATGGGGACAAACATGACTACGACTTGCTCATCGGTGCCGACGGCATCCACTCCACGGTACGCCGGGCCCTGGGCATCGAAACCGAGCCCGAGTCAACAGGTATGGGCATCTGGAGGGCCTTCGTGCCCCGCCCGCCCGAGGTTGTGCGCACTGACCTTACCTACGGCGGAACCTGCTACATCGCAGGGTACTGCCCGACGGGGGAGGAGCACATGTACGCCTACCTCGTGGAGCAGGCCCAGGACCGACACGACGTGCACGATGCCGGGGTCATGGCGGATCTGGCAGCCAATTACGGTGGGCCCTGGACCGAGATCCGCAAATATCTCCAAAACGGGGCTCAGGTGAACTACACCAGATTCACCACGCACCTGGTCGAAGGGAACTGGCATCGCGGACGCACGGTGATCATCGGGGACGCGGCACACAGCTGCCCACCGACCATCGCCCAGGGAGCGGCCATGGCACTGGAAGACGCAGCAGTCCTGGCCGAATTACTGATCAACTCCGAGACACTGGATGAGCGGCTCTGGGAACAGTTCCATGACCGTCGGCTCGAACGGGCAGGTGCGGTGGTGAACGCCTCGGCGCAACTAGGCCAGTGGCTGTTCGACGGCAACAAGGATGCCGATGTCCCAGGGTTGCTGGCAACCCTGGCTGCCCGATTGGTGGTCCCGGCATGAGCGCCCAATTACCGGTGATTGACGTGCATGCCCACGTGCTATTTCCACAGCTTGATGCACTAGTCTCCGAAAAGGATCCCGAGGGGCTGGCCGAACATCGGCGGGTGGATGCGATCCGCCACGGAGCGACGTCGCAGAAATACTCCGGGGCCATGATTCGTGAACGCTGGGAGCTGTTGACCGATCTGCCGACCCGGCTTGCCCGAATGGAGGCAAGCGGCGTTGACGTACAAATAGTTTCCCCCTCACCATCGCATTACTATGCCTTCGCGCAGCTGGAACTCGCCAGAGAGCTCGCGACGATGACCAACCGATTGGTCCGAGAATATATTGACCAGGTCCCCGATAAATTTCATGGCTTGGGACTGGTGCCTCTGCAGCATCCCGAACTGATGGTTGAAATGCTCGATGACGCGGTCATCGGGAATGGCCTGCTGGGAGTCGAAATAGGTTCCTATGCTCCCGACGGACAGGGTGGAACCGTCGAACTATCCGACACTCGGCTGGATGCTTTCTGGGCTCGAGCCCAAGAACTGGATGCTGTGATCTTCCTGCATCCATTTGGCTGTCCTCTCGAAGCCCGGCTGGACCGTTTCTATCTGTCCAACACCGTGGCACAGCCCGCGGAAAATGCTGTGGCGCTGTCACACCTGATCTTCTCCGGTGTTTTGGACCGCTATCCCGACCTGAAGGTTCTGGCCGCCCACGGCGGCGGCTACCTGCCGCGGGCGATCGGCAGATCGGACCGCGCCTGGAGGATGCGGCCCGAAGCCCGTGACTGCGTCGAACCACCATCAGCCTACTTGGGGCGTTTGTGGTTTGATTCCTTGGTTCATGGCGCCGTAGAGCTAGTATCCCTCGCGTCTTCGGTGGGAATAGAACGGATCATTCTCGGTTCAGATTATCCCTTTGACATGGGCACCGAAGATCCCACGATCGAGGTGGCGGAAGCTGATATAAGCCCGGCCGAGCGCGAGGCCATCCTGCGCACCAATGCTGTGTCTCTCGGGCTACGGCCGCTGGCAGCACTGAAAGAAAACACCCAACAATCCTTGGAAAGGCGCTGATTCCCATGGCTATCGTGGCACGTTGGAAAGAACAGGACGGAGCCGTTTACAGCGGGTTCATCGATGAGGGCAAATGCCACCGACTGGATTCTGGATTGTGCACCCAGGACCTCCTCGACATGGGATTGGAAGCAACACTTGAAATGGCCTCACGCATAGTGCGAACGGATGCGGGCACGGCGCTGGATGAGGTGACGTTGATGGCACCGCTGGAACCACGCAGCATGCGGGACTTCGTGACCTTTGAAGAGCACGTTGAAGGCGTACGGAAATCCGTTGACGGGGCCGCGGGCATCATGCCCGAGTGGTACGAAGCGCCCACCTTCTATTTCACCAATCCACATACGATCGGAGGAACCGGTGAAACGATCGGCATTCCTGCCGGTTGTGAGGAACTGGACTTTGAATTAGAAGTGGCTGCGGTCATTGGTGCGGTACCGCAAAGCGACGGCAGAAACCTAGATACACGGATGGCGCACCGCCACATTTTTGGATACATGGTTTTCAACGACTGGACGGCCCGGGACCTGCAGCGGCGAGAGATGAAAGTGAGCTTGGGCCCCTGCAAGGGTAAAGACTTCGCCAGCACTCTTGGCCCGTGGATCGTGACCGCAGATGAATTTGAAAATTTGCATGATGGCGATGGGTTCCTCCCGATCCAAATGAAAGTAACCGTCAATGGTGAGGAGATCGGGAGGGATCTGCTGTCCAATATGGGATGGCCGTTCGCAGAGCTGGTTGCCTATGCCTCGGCCGACTCCGTCGTTCGCCCTGGTGACGTACTAGGCTCCGGAACCTGCGGCAGCGGATGTTTGGCTGAGCTGTGGGGACGAAACGGTGCCAAGACACCGCCACCGCTGAAAACCGGGGACGTGGTGGAAATGAGCATTGAAGGCATCGGAACGATCATCAACACGGTCGGCGAGCGCCGTACGGCCACTACCAGGGTTCCCGCGAGGTCACGGCCGCGCCTTCGCGTTCGGGCAGATGTGTAGTGATGGAGGCGGATTCCCGGAGCTCTCGTGATGCTCACCGGTTCTGGCCCACGGGCTCACCGAGACGCGATTGCTCCGGCCACCCTGCATGTCCAATGTCCGGATGTGACCGGTCCAGTTTGAGGGCACTCTGCTGCTAAGCGTCGGTGTTGTATCCGCACAAGAGCATGGTCGATTTCGGATACTAGGGTTCTTCGACGCCCAGATGGCACAAGGCGCAGGAACGGGGCTTCATGCAGTCGCGATCATCGGTGCCCTTGGGTGACCACGGGAGATAACCCAGAAGAAGTACCTCGGGTGCTATCGAGGCCGCGCCTCCACGTCGATTTGAAACACGATTATTCTGCGCCGACGGTTCCTTTCGCTAGGTACACGTAGCACTCGAGGTATCCATGAGGCGAATTCATAGTATCTCGAACGGGGCCTTCCCCAAATAAGTAACTGTACGCACAGTAGACCCAGGTGGTGTGATCTGCACCACCAACTCGTATGAGCTGACAACGGAGTTATCATGAGCACCATTCGCAACAAGAAACGAATGCTTGGCCTGACTGCACTCGTGGCAAGCCTCGGAATCGCGCTGGCAGGATGCGCAGCCGCGAGCGAAGCCGAGGAAAATGCAAGCCAGCCGAGCAGCAACACGGCCGATTCTGGCGCACTGGAAGCCGCCTACGCCGGCGTCGTTGGCACCCCTCCTTCGGACCCGGTCACGGTTCCCGACGGCATCTCCGCCTGGATCGTTTCCTGCGGACAATCTCAGACAACTTGCTCTACCCCCTCGGAAGCGGCAGCCGAAGCAGCCGAAGCCATCGGCTGGAAATCCAATATTTGCGACGGTCAGCTCAACCCCAATGGCTGGTCTAATTGCATCCGGCAGGGTGTTGCCGCATCCGCTGACGTCATCTTCGTGATCGGGCAGGACTGCTCAAGCTTCCAGGGGCCACTCGCCGAGGCCAAAGAAGCCGGGATCATGACCATCGGTGTTGGGGCGAACGACTGTGACGTCACCGGAGGCGAACCCCTCTACACGGGCATCACTCAGCAAATGGAGGGAATGGACAACGAGGCGTGGTGGACCAAACTCGGTGAGTTGCAGGCTCACTGGCTCATTGGCCAAACTGAAGGCGACACGAAGGTGCTTGAGGTGACGTTCTCTGAGGCTCTCTTCGGGAAATGGTCTAGCGCAGGGCTGAACTCGGTACTCGATGAATGCGATACCTGTGAAGTTGTTGGAACACTGAAACTGGGCAACCAGGACGCAGCCAGCGGAGCCATGGCCCAGAAGCTTTCCAGTGCACTGCTCCAAGCCGGCGACGCGAATGCCATCGCAGTGCCAATCGACGGTTGGTTCATGGCCGGCCTTTCGCAGGCCATCGAATCCTCCCAGCGTTCGGATGAGCTGGCTGTCATTGGAGCCTTCGGCGAGCGCAGCAACATTGATTTGATCGAGGCGGGCCAGGGACAGGACGCCTCGGTGGCCTTCAGCATGCAGTGGAATGGCTGGTCGGGTGTGGATGCTGCATTGCGGCTCATGGACAAGCAGGAAATTCAGCCGTCGGGCATTGGGCTGCAGGTAGTTGATGCCAAAACCAACGTCCCCGAAAAGGGGGAGCACTTTAGCTATAACCCACAGATTGACTTCAAGCAGGCCTATCTTGCTGCGTGGGGGAAACAGTGACAGTGCAGTACGAGTCCATGGCCATTCGTGGCCATGGCCCTGCGGCGATCTCCGTGCAGGGGCTGAGCAAACAGTTCGGCGGCACCCAAGCCTTGGGCGGGGTTGATGTCGATGTGGCGGCGGGCAGCATCCACGCACTGTTGGGCGGAAACGGATCGGGAAAGTCGACACTCATCAAGTGTCTGGCTGGAGTCTATCCAGCGGACACCGGGACGGTATCGGTTCACGGTCGCATACTTCAAGCCTCTGAGATCAGCCCGAAGGTCGCTGCAGCAGCGAACTTTCGATTCGTCCATCAGGACCTGGCTCTTTTTGACTCGATGTCCATCGCAGAGAATTTTGCCTTTGCCTCGGGGTTCCCGACCACAAAACTGAGTTCCATTCGTTGGCAAGCGCTGCGGGACAAGGTTGCCACACTGCTGGAGGACTACGGAATCGCGGCGCGCCCCACCGATGAGGTGGGCGCGTTGCGCCCCAGCGAAAAGACTATGGTGGCCATCGCGCGGGCACTTGCCGACCAGCGCGGCGGGGAATACACGCTCATCCTCGATGAACCAACTGCTTCGTTGCCGGAGGACGAGACGCGAGAGCTCATGTCCTCCCTGCGCAGACGTGCTGACCAGGGCCAAACGATTGTTCTGGTGACCCACAAGTTTCGCGAAGTTGAAGAAGTCGCCGATGCCATCACGGTTTTTCGGGACGGAATCGTCGCGGGCGCAGGTAACGCCAGGGACATGCACTTGGGGCAGGTCATCGAGATGATGTCCGGCGTCCAGGCCGAACCACCTGGCATGGCACCGGAACCGTCGGCGGCAGTGGAATCGTTCCGAGCGCAGCCTTCGGGTGAGCACATTCTCGAGGTGCGGGACATGCCCGTCGGCCCGCATTCGGCAGTGAATCTGAGAGTGGGATGGGGCGAAATCGTCGGATTGGCCGGGCTGGCCGGCTCGGGCCGCTCAAGGATCCTGCGCAGCATCTTCGGGGACGTCGCCGCTGCCGGGGGAAACCTGGTCCTGAAGGGAAAACCCTATGTGCCGTCCTCCCCTCGGGGAGCCATGGCGCGGGGGATCGGCATGGTTCCAGAGAACCGGTCACGCGATGCGGCCTTTGTGGACATGACGGTGCGAGAAAATAGCTCCATTAGTGTCCTCGGAAGTTACTGGAAGAAGTGCTTCATCAACAAGAAGGCGGAACAGACAGCAACCCAAGCCTTGATCGATGAACATTCGATCCGGACCAACGGTACCGAAAGCCTTGTCTCAGCGTTGTCCGGCGGGAATCAGCAAAAGGTCATTATGGCCCGGTGGATGCAGCGGTCGCCTGACCTGCTCCTGCTCGATGAACCCACACAGGGCGTCGATGTTATGTCGCGCCGTGAAATCTACGCCAGTTTGGAGCAACTGGTGTCCAGGGGAGCCGGGGTCTTGATGGCCTCCAGCGACCTCGATGAACTCGTTGATGTGTGCGACAGGATTCTGGTCCTGCGCAACGGCTCGATCACCGGAGAATTCGTACCTAGTTTGATGGACCGCAGCCAGCTTGCGGCCATGGTCATGTCAGAGGACACGGACCATAGATCCAAGATCAAGGAAGGCAAATAGCCATGGAACCCACACAGACGGCTGCCACCCAAACGGTCAGGAAGCCTCCGCAGGAGCCTGAAAGTAGAGACACGTCGGTCACCGATCGACACGTTCAGCGAGCAAATCCGCTCGCGTTGTTGGAACGCTTCGCGCTGCCGATCCTGCTGCTGGTGATCATCGGGTTTTTCGCCCTGAACCCAGAAAGTTCGAAGCTGTTCTTTAGCCCCGCAAACGTATCGGTAGTTTTAGGCAACCAAGCGGTCATTACTCTGGTGGCTGTCGCGGTGCTTTTCCCCTTGGTCGCAGGCCATTTCGACTTTTCAGTCGGTGGACTTGCGGTGCTCAGCAGCGTGGTCACGGCCGCGGCAATGGCCGAGTATTCCCTACCTATTCCCCTCGCTTGTCTGCTGGGGGTAGCAAGCGGTGCGGTGATCGGAACGGTCAATGGCATCTTGGTGGCACGGTTCGGAATGAACGCCTTCGTTTCCACCTTGGGGATGGCGACTCTGTTGGGTGGTCTGATCCAGTGGTACACCGGTGGCATGGCCATCATCGGGGTTGCCCGCTCCTTTACCGCTTTTGGGTCAGGAACATGGCTCGGACTTCCATCGGTGGTCTTCGTGGTGATTGTTCTGCTATTGATGGCTTGGTACTTGCTGACTAACACTCCCTATGGACGTTCGCTTTACGCTATCGGTTCCAATGCGCGGGCGGCGGAACTCGTGGGATTGCCAAAAAACCGCTATACCTTGCTCGCGTTCACCATTTCGGGGACGTTGGCTGGGCTGGCTGGTGTCATTTTGGCCGCCCGGACCGGAGGGGCAAACGCCGATAACGGCACCTACCTGTTGTTCCCCGCACTTGCCGCGGTATTCCTGGGGGCAACTGCCATTCAACCGGGTCGATTCAATATCGTGGGGACCGTGGTTGGGGTGCTCTTTGTGGCAGTCAGCGTCAGCGGTCTAATTCTCAGCGGAGCCGCGAATTGGGTTGATCAGGTGTTCAACGGGCTGGCCCTTCTGGTGGCCGTCGGCCTGTCCAGCTACCTGCGGGACAGGCGCTCGGGGAAACGCGGAAGATCGAAGTCTAAGCTGGCTACATGAAAAGCTTTGACCTCAATCTTCTGCCAGCGTTGCAAAGCCTGCTTCAAATACGCAACGTGACGCGGGCCGCGGAAGCGCTGGAGCTGAGCCAGCCGGCCACGAGCGCCGCACTATCCAGGATGCGCAGGTACTTTGACGATCAGCTGCTGGTGCGGGCTGGCCGGGGTTACGAACTGACGCCGCTGGCCCAGGATCTTTTGCCTTTGGTAGAGGCTGCCATGCACAGCGTGGATCGGGTCTCCTCGATCAATATCAGTTTCGATCCTGGAACGAGTGATCGGAAATTCGTCATTCTGGCATCCGACTATGCGGCCACCATGATCGCCGAACCGCTGCGTGTGATCTTACAGAAAGAAGCACCAGCGGTCTCCGTCGAAATTCTTTCGACGTCCATGGCCGCCATGGATACCGGTGACTCTTCACGCTGGGACTTGATGGTCGGACCGATGGGATACGACCTTCCAGGAGCCAACAAACCGGTATTTAGGGATAGCTTTGTGGCGGTGGTCGATGCCAACAATCCTGTGCTGGAAACCAAACATCTCAGTGCAGAAGACTTGTTGCAGTTACCTCAAGCAGTTGGTACTTTTGGCAGCACGATCCGAACCCCGGCGGACCTTTTCTGGCAGAGGCTGGGAGGACAGCCCACCGTCGCGGCGCGGGTCCATGGCCTGCTTGCTCTGCCGCTGCTGGTCGAAGGCACAGACCTCTTAGCACTGGTCCCACGAATGCTCGCTTATAAGTACTCCCGGGGTGCAAACCTTGCCATCATTGACTTCCCCATCGAGACCGAACCGGTGTTGGTTGAAGGCATGTTCTGGCATACGGGGCGGTCTGATGACCCAGCCAACTCCTGGCTACGATCCGTTGTGCAGCGCGCCTGCCAACAAATTCATGAAGTTCTTGACGAGCTAAAGCCGAACGTACGCCATGCAACCTTCCGTCGAATGGACGGCATCTAGTCGACTCACATAGCTGAGCCCGATGAGGTTTTGCTGTTGCTGCTCCAGCTGGCGGCCCCGCTCAGCCAAGGTCCATGCCTCATCTAGGAAATCGTGGTGCCTGGGGCGGGGCAGACTTCTGAGGCCTGAAAACGATTTGCCGTGCAGATATTGGCCGTTCGAAGCGCGCGCTGCCATGCAGAATATTGATGCCGTGGGGGCAAAGCCCCCACGGCATTTTGCTAACTACGGCAGAACTGGCAAGAGGGCGGCCCCGGGTCCTACGGGACTCGAAGGCACTCGCCCACATCTCCCAACAGTTTTCTCATGTCAGCGGCCCGGCCCAGGACCAAGTTGCTCGAAGGCCGGTGGACAGCAGGCCCGGGCCGACCCATCGAAGGTTGTGGCCCAGGCGGAGCTGGACCGCTGATGGAATGCTCAGCCATCTGACTAATAAGACGTTGTCGGCGTCGTTTGTCCGGTTCTAGGACCAGCGTCTTGCTCAGGCATGTGTGAGCAAGGGACGGCTGCCGTTGTATTCGTACATCTGCTGAAACACAGTCGGAAAGTGAATGTCCTTGCCCTGAATTTCTGCCATGCCTCGGTGCAAGTTGCCCACGATGCGTTCAGCATCTATCAATTGAGCGAACTTACCCAAATCCAGGGCCAGGGCTGCTTCAAGTGGCTTCAGCCCCTGCTCGACGGCACGGTGCGAGGCTGCGAGCACGAATTCCAAATATTCCCGAACGTTTTCTAACATTTCAGGTCCGCCCACGGGGCCGTGTCCCGGCACAATGGTGCGGGCTCCCAAAGCCTGCAACTGACCGATGGTTTCAATCCATCCCGAGAGGGATCCGGATAGAGCGAACGGGGTGCCTCCGTTGAATACGAGGTCGCCGGCGAAGAGCACCGAATCATCGGGCAAGAAAAGGTAGGAATCGCCAGATGAGTGGGACGCCTGTCCCGGATGGACGATTTGTAGCTCACGTTCGCCCCACTTGAGCGTGATCCGATCACTGTAGGTCCTGGTTGGCATGCGCATCTGAACGGAGCCGACTTCGAATTTTGTGAAAATATGATCTTCCACGCCGTGCGGGTGCTGCAATTCAGTAGCTGTCATTTGATGCGCGATGATCTCGGCCTGGGGCAGGAGGGAAGCCCCGTTGCAGTGATCTGGGTGCGAGTGGGTATACAGCAAATGTGAGACTGGCTTTCCTGTCGCCTGGTCAATAGCTTCCAAGTACGCCTGGGTCCGGGGCTCGGTGGACGTAACATCGACACTGAAAACAGTTTCTTTGCCTGCGATGAACCCCATGTTGTTCACCATCCAACCGCCATCGGGTTGGATATAGGCCCAGACATCCTCTGCGAGAGGAACGAGGTAAGGGTTTGTTGGTGTTGGCGAGTCTGCAGTCATGGTCATGATCCTTATTTGAGAGCTGGTGTGGTGGGCTGTGTGTTGAGCTCGGAGATTCTCTGGTCGTATCGAGGCAAGCTCAAGAGAACGACGGAACCGAGCAGTAGCAGGGTGGTCGCCATGATCAGCGGGATGTTGTAGGACTTTGTGCTATCGAAAATGAATCCCGCAACGACCGGCCCTAAAGCCGAACCGATCATGAAGGCGCTGTAGACGTAGCTATAGAGTGTTCCGAACTCGTGTGGGCGGAAGTAGCGAGAACTCAAATAGGACATCAAGTCGATTTCCGCACCGAATCCGATACCAATCAGTACCGCAGTAAGCGCCGCATATTGCGGGCCGGCTAGCAACAGCAGGACACAGCCCAATGCAGTGGCTGCGAATAGCGGCACTGCCACGTGGGTAGCGTAAAACCTGTCCATGAGCCATCCGATGATGGGGCGGCCAATCACCGTACCGACGCCGATAAACGATGAGAGTAAAGCTGCACGCATGGGAGTAATTCCCGAGTCAATCAGCATCGGCACGAAGTGCGGGACCATGGTCAGCAATGCCCAGCCAAGCATGAAAAATGACACCATCAGTGTCCAGAACTCGCGTCCGTACTTTGTCTGAGGACGGGGCATCCCCGGGAATCCGGCGTGCTCCTGAGGCACTCGGTTTTGACGGGGTAGATGAGGAAGTTTGGTGAAAATCAACAGCACGAGGGGCACCAGCCCCAAGAGGCCCAAGGCAAAATAGACCGAACGCCAGCCATGGAGGGAAACCAACGCGCTTACCAGCGGAGGCAGGGTCAGGCCGGCGGCGCCTAATCCGGTCGCCATGATCCCCAGACCTAACCCGCGCATGGTGTCGAATTTTTCGACGATTGCCTTCGCATAGGTCACGGCGGAGGTGCCCACGCCTAAGATGCCTGTCAGCCCGTATAAAACCAAAAAGATCAGTAATGTCGATTCAAATTGGCTGAGGGCGAAAAGCACGGCCGCAAACATCGGCAAAGAAACAAGCGCCACTCGTTTGACCCCAAACCGGTCCAATAGCCGTCCCATGAAGGGTAGCGCTAGAGCCATACCCAAGGAACTCCAGAGGCTGGTCAAGGTGATTTCTCCTCGGCCCCACCCAAACTCTTCCTGCAGTGGAACCACGAGCGGACCTAAAATATATCCGAGAGAGCTGAATCCCACGCCGGCACCAACGGTGGCGAAAAGGAGGACTTGCCAGCCCTGGGAAAACTCGGTTCGCAGACTTCGTGGAGCGGGATTCTTGACAGTAGTTTCCATGGGTGGCGAGACCTTTCAGCAAGTGTTTTCTGTGGTCATCCAGCGCCGGCTTCATGGAAATTGGGTAGAGACTGCGCCCAATCCGGACCTGTGTGACACAGGCTATGTTTGCAGGTCTGGACTATTCGTTGCATCTCTATTTGTGGATAGCTGGTAGTCGCCGCACAGATACCAGTAGGCGACTGTTCCTTAGTCAGAGGGACGGTTTTTGAAGTGTCACCCTGTTGATCTGCATCCAGTGCCACTTTCGTAGGTGCCGCCAGGCACCTCTTGTCATGGTGGCTTCATGCCCTTCCACCTCACGTGCGCTTCTTCTAACGATCGCGTGATGGCCAGTCTTCCCTTTCTCCACAACGCAACTGCCCGGCTGCCTCATGAGCTGGAAACTGGAAAACAGATCAATCAGTATGCACACGCGGGTCTAGGAGTTCGGGCAGAACATGCAGGTTATTTACATGTTCGTGGAGACGCTGTGTGCAAGGAATCGGCAACATCTGCCAAGCAGCATGGTTCCTGTAGTAATTCAGGACAAATGACGCGCATGAAGTTCGGACAAATGACCGAGGAGTGGGCTCGGGCACAGTCCTAAGCTCAAATGAACGAGTTGAAAACGTGGAGCTGGTTGGTCAGCACAGTGGATCTACTGAGCGAAATCTGGGCGCAGGTTCAACCCAGGGAACCGAGACTCACTTGCTAATGAACTCTCATTAGAAAAGCAGGCCATGTTTGCAAACTTTAACGCGCCACATCATTTGTGCAATGCGCCTTATCGACAAGTCCGACAAATAGGGCCTATATACCCAGATGGGGATTCTACCGAGGAGGAGGGGGTTATGACCGATAGAGAAATGGACCAGGTCCTGATGACTGACCAGAGGGTGAGGGAATCGATTGACTGCAGCCACTTCGCTCATCAGATCGAATATGTCCAGCCCCGCACCGAGAGAAAGGTGTTGTGGGAGAAATCCTCGGTTTCATGCAAGCAGCAGGTGGACGTGCACCATCAGGTCGTTATCTGCGCAAGTGTCGTTCCAATTTTTTATAAGCGGTTCGACCGCGAGAAACACGGGGCGAATTCATGAGTTCAGAAAAAAGTCCACCACTGCAGCGCGACCTCCCAGCAGTGTTCGGCAATCTCGGTTATGAAGTCTTGCCATTCAAAAGCACCGCGGAAAACGTCGTTACGTGGATTCCAAAGAGTACTTGTCTGACAGTCACCGCTTCTCCACCAAAAGGTATTGAAGCGACAATTGCCTTGACCGAGCGCCTGGCTGCAGCGGGGTATCAGGTGGCGCCTCATCTTTCAGCACGCATGATCACGGACAAGGTCCAGCTCACTGAGATCGTGACACGTATGAAGGCATCAAACGTCAACGAGGTATTCGTCGTTGGTGGTGATGCCAAAGAGGCGGCCGGCGAGTTCCGAGACGGTTACGATCTACTGAAAGCGCTGGATGAGATCGGTCATCATTTCGGCGAAGTCGGTATCGGCGGCTATCCCGAAGGACATGCCTTCATCTCGCGAGCAAATCTTGCTAGTTCTCTGCGGGAAAAATCTGAACTCGCTACCTACATCGCCACACAGATCTGTTTCGACGCCAAGACCATCGCGTCATGGGCTCGTGAGGTTAAAGCAGATGGCGTCAACTTACCCATACGCGTGGGCATGCCCGGCGCGGTGACCAGACAAAAACTGTTGCGGATATCGATGGCTTCGGGCGTAGGCGATTCCGTGAATTTCCTCAAGAAGCAGCAGAACATGTTCTGGCGCTTCTTTGTCCCCGGGGGCTACAGCCCAGGCAAGTTGGTCAATGGGCTAAAGCCTTTCATCGGACAGCCGGATAACAACATTACTGACTTCCACGTTTTTACCTTTAATGAACTTGAAAAAACCGAGATATGGCGCCAAAAGTCGCTATTACGCTATTCCAAGTAAACCGTTGGCCATTGAGCCGGGAAGGATCTGAAGATCCATGACTGCGAAAAATCTGCAAGAATTGCTCGATCAGACCGGGAACACCGTCGAAATGCTGCGAAATTCGCAGATCGGTGCCTACATCTATCCGGTGGTACCGCCCGAGTTCAGTAACTGGCGCCGTGAACAGCGTGCTTGGCGGGAAACTGCGATCCTCTTTGACCAGTCCCATCATATGGTCAACCTTTTCATTTCTGGACCGGATGCCCTCAAACTGATCTCGGATACTGGGATTAACAGCGTCGCAAACTTTGCCGTCAACACCGCGAAGCAGTTCGTGCCAGTAACACCTGCTGGGCATGTCATTGGCGATGGGATCCTATTCCGCGAGGAAGAAAACGAGCTTGTTTTCGTGGGCCGGGCTCCGGTCGCGAATTGGTTGCAGTATCAGGCCGAGACTGGCGGCTATGACGTAAAGAATGTCATGGATGATCGTTCCCCGTCCCGTCCATACGGCAACGCCGTTGAACGGAAGTACTGGCGTCTGCAGATTCAGGGTCCGAACGCCTGGAAGGTTATTGAAAAGGTGCACGGTGGGCCGCTTGAGAAGCTCAAATTCTTCCACATGTCCTACATGAACGTCGGCGGAGAACAAGTCAGAACGCTGCGCCACGGAATGGCAGGCGCGCCTGGCCTGGAGCTGTGGGGCCCCTACGAATCCTATGAAATGGTACGCGCCACCATTCTTGCTGCAGGTCGTGAGTTCGGTCTGCTGCCGGCGGGCGCACGTGCGTACTCGTCAAACACCCTAGAGTCCGGATGGATTCCTTCGCCGCTTCCGGCTATTTATACGGGGGACGAGATGAAGGCATACCGGGAATGGCTGGGAACTGATAGTTACGAAGCTACCAATGCAGTGGCCGGTAGTTTCGTGTCGGAGAACATCGAAGACTACTACCTGAACCCGTGGGAATTAGGCTACGGATCCTTCGTAAAATTCGACCATGATTTCATCGGTCGTGAGGCACTGGAAAAGATCGACCCTGCATTGCAGCGCAAGAAAGTGACTCTGGCATGGAACGCCGAAGACGTCACGAAGATCTGGGCCTCGATGCTGGATACCGAGAGCGATGGATACCAGTTCTTCGACCTGCCCAATGCCAATTATGGTTCGTCGAGTTTCGATTCAGTGATCGATGCCGAGGGCAAAATTGTAGGCCTGTCGGTATTCACCGGGTACAGCGGCAACGAGCGTACGGCTTTGTCACTGGCCACAGTGGATCAGAGCATTGAAATTGGAACTGAACTGCGCGTGGTCTGGGGTGAGCCGGATGGCGGAAGCGGAAAGGCTTCGACCGAGCCGCATCAGCAAATTGAAATCCGCGTCATCGTCAGTCCAGCACCGTACTCGGTTACTGCGCGGAAAGAATACCAGTCGGGCTGGAGGACCGAAGTTACCGTCTAGGCATGAATCATTGATCGGTGGTGGGGCGAAAAGCAGTTTCGCCCCACCACTTAATGTGGGTGTCCCGGAGCTCACTCCTGATTCGTGCAGCGATGTGGGAACCTACGAGTGGCATGACGCCGCCAGGCAAGCCGGTGTATCCATGGTTGCGGCAAGTGCTGATGACCTTGATGGCCGGGCGAACCAGGAGAACAGCAAGAACGGACGATCCCGAACATCCACCCGCTGGTGACCATGGCGTAAAAAGTAGCGTCGATATATAGCGCCGCTGTCGCTGTACGTGTAGTCAAAGCCGGTGTCGGGTTCGTAGGAACCAGACTTGTGGACCAATCGACTAGGGGATTTGTGGGAGTAATCCGGAACTCAGCCCTGGTCTTCTTCGGAGCGCACCAGAGTGGGACGAGTGGTGTCTCCCGCATTGGAAAATTGCGCTGCCTTGGCATACAGAAGCGCTGTTGAAGCGGCTTCTGGAACTCAGGATGGCTGCGATTGGCGTAGAAAGAACCGTCTTGGATCTGGGCTGAGAGTTCGGCAAGAGACCATTCTAAAACTGGAAACTGACTTCAGGCTGTCCCCGCGGACCGAGACCTGCATACGGATTTTGGCCGGTGACCCGTGCAAAAGAGTCATAGCCGCGCTTCTTCCGGAAAACCATTCCTAATGGAACAGCTCGACCTATAAAAGCGCGGTGATCAGCCTATAGGCGTACCAGCGGTGGTCTGAGACAAGAATATCCATGATGCTCAAGCGATATGTCGCGCTTTCGTTTTTTGCAGCCGTGGCGGAAACCAACGCGTCTCGACGAGTCTCACGTTCTGCTCATCGCCTCTCATTCTCAATATTGCAAGCAAAGGAAACAAACGTGATAACAATTGCCGGCCATGCCGAACAGTCCCTTCGGTCCGTCGAAAAGCTCTCGGAACAAGGTCGCTTATTGGTCAAGGGGGAAGACAAGCCTGGCATCGTGGCTGCTGTGGCCTCGATTCTTCGGGAGTTCGGAGCGAACATTATGTCGCTTGACCAGTACTCCACTGATCCCGAAAGCGGGAACTTCTTTCAGCGAACAGCATTTCATCTCGAAGGTTTCCAAGCCATGCGCCCGGAACTCGAAAGCGCGCTGGAGGAGCGACTGACTCGAGGGTTCGGAATGGAATGGAAGCTGCACTCGAGCTCGCAGCTTAAGCGGGTTGCGATCTTCGCGTCAAAGTCTGATCACTGCCTATTGGACCTGCTGTGGAGACATCGCCGTGGTGAGCTGCCCATGAACGTCACCATGGTGATATCCAATCACTCGGACCTCGCCGAGGATGTGAGGCAATTCGGTATTCCGTTCGTCCACGTGCCGGTGGATAAGCAGGATCGCACAGCTGCTGAAAGACGCCACCTTGAACTTCTGCAGGGAAATGTGGACTTGATCGTCTTAGCCCGATACATGCAAATAATTACCCCCGATTTCCTGGAACGAATTGGCTGCCCGGTGATCAATATCCACCATTCTTTCTTGCCGGCCTTTATTGGAGCCGCTCCTTACCGGAGGGCGAAAGAACGAGGCGTCAAGCTTATCGGAGCTACGGCGCATTATGTGACCGAGGAACTCGACGAAGGACCGATCATCGAACAAGATGTCGTACGAGTTTCACATGTGGAGTCGGCCGAGGAACTGGCCCGTAGTGGTGCAGACGTCGAACGGCAGGTTCTTTCTCGTGCAGTGGCATGGCACTGTTCCGATCGAGTCATGCCCAACGGAAACTCGACGGTCGTACTGTAGGGATAGTTCACATGACCGAGGGAAAAGCCGTGAACATGCCGGGATGTTCTTATGGCTTCTTGGTGGCCGTCGGTGGGCGCTTTACCCGGGCCGCCAGCAAGCAGGCCTGATGCAGCATGTAGCGCTGCAATCCAACTGGAACGTCAGAACAGCCACGTTCAATGGATGGTTCCCTCACCTCATTTTTGTGTCTACAGACCGGCCGGCCGGAGTGTTCGGTCGTACAGCCAACAGGCAAATTGATGCTGAGCACAAAGCACCACTGGCGGGATATCGGAGTTACGGGGTGGCTCAATCCCCGGCGGCATGGCCGGCAACGTAGCGATATACGTCAAATGACCTACACCAACCAAGACTTTGTTATGAGTCCTGGATCACCTTGTCGCCATAAATTGAAAGTGATGGAAGCGTGGAAGCTTTTGGATACGCGATGCCTAAACCGAAGGAGGAACCAGTAGCGATGACCTCGACAACACCCATTGTGGAAGGCACCTATGTTTACGACATAGTGCAAAGCAAACGTGGACGACCCTTGAACCGATTGTGTTTATCGCTCAAGGAGTCTGCGAATCGAGATCAATTCGTTGACGATGAAAATGCATATTGCGATCGTTTCGGACTCGATGATGACCTTAAGAAAGCAGTCTTGGAACGCGACTGGGTCCAGATGCTGGACTTGGGCGGCTCCATCTTTTACATCATCAAGCTTGCTGCCATCGACAAGAAGAGCATGCAGGACCTTGGCGGAATTTTTACCGGAATGACTACCGAAGATTTCATCGCGGAACTTCGAGCTGGAGGTAGGAGCTTTGACTGAAATTATCTGGGGCCTCGGAACCTCTCATGTACCCTCGATCGGTGCGGCGATGGACAACGAAAAGGCTCAAGACGAATACTGGAAACCGCTGTTCGACGGCTACGCTCCCGCCAGGGAATGGATGGCCGAGAACACCCCGGACGTAGCCGTCATTATCTATAACGACCATGCCAACGCGCTGGGATTGGAAATGATCCCAACGTTCGCCATCGGGACGGACGACCATTTCAACGTAGCGGACGAAGGGTACGGTCCACGCAAGGTACCCAACGTTCGCGGCCATGCAGAAATGTCTGAACATATTTTGGTGCAGCTGGTGAACGACGGGTTCGACATGACTGTATGCCAGGAACTCGACGTCGATCACGGACTGACCGTTCCGCTGTCCGTGTATTGCCCCGAACCAGGTGAGCAATGGCCATGCCAGGTCATCCCCATTCTGGTCAATGTCCTGCAATACCCTCAGCCCACGGCTCAGCGTTGCCTGGCACTTGGCGAAGCGCTGGGCCGGGCCATCCGCTCGTTCCCAGGCGACCTCAAAGTTGCGGTCTTCGGTACCGGCGGAATGTCCCACCAATTATCCGGCGCACGTGCCGGGCTCATCAACGAAAAATTCGACAGAGAGTTCTTACGGGACATCAAAGAGAACCCGGAACGACTAGCCGCCCTGACCCGAGAGGACTACATTCGCGAAGCAGGCTCGGAAGGCCTGGAAATGATCATGTGGTTGATCATGCGCGGAGCCATCGGTGATGACATCGAGCGCGTTCATGAGACCTACCATGTGCCGGCGTCCAACACGGCAGCGGCGCTGACACTATTTGCCCCGGTCACGGCATCATGAATCAGGGGAGAGGGAGCTGGCCCATGGAAGAAACACTGCGGGTAGAGACGAAGAACGGTTCGGCGCCCACAGCGAAGGCTCGAAGAAAAGTACTGGTGGCGAGTCTCGTCGGAACCGCCATCGAATGGTACGACTTCTTTATCTACGGTGCCGCAGCAGCGTTGGTCTTCGGACCCCAGTTCTTCCCGTCAGAGGACCCGCTTGCCGGAACCCTTGCTGCATTCGCTACCTTTGCCGTTGGCTTCATTGCCCGACCCATCGGTGGAGTAGTGATGGGTCACTTCGGTGACCGTGTAGGACGCAGGCAGATGCTCTTGCTTTCGATGCTGATGATGGGCGGAGCAACAGTTGCCATCGGCTTGCTGCCTAATCACGCGGCAATAGGCATTTGGGCGCCCATACTCCTGGTGACCCTTCGATTCGTGCAGGGTTTGGGCGTTGGTGGGGAATGGGGAGGCGCAGTCCTGATGGCTGTGGAGTACTCCCCGAAGAACAAGCGCGCACTCTATGGGGCGTTCCCCCAAATGGGTCTGCCGATCGGTATCATTGCCGCAAATCTAGTCTTCGTCGTTGTCGCCAATATGACGAGTCCGGAAATGTTCAACGCCTGGGGATGGCGGATTCCCTTCCTACTCAGTGGTGCATTGGTTGGCGTCGCTCTCTACATTCGGTACAGCATTGAGGAATCACCGGTATTCGAAACTGCCCGTAAAGAAGAGAACGTTGCGCGCAATCCGCTGGGACTGCTCTTTCGGGAACATTTGTGGACAGTTTTGTTGGCTGGAGCGATTTCGATTGCCGCACCAGCCATCGGATACATCTACTCCGTGTATCTGCTGTCATACGGCACCAGTCAACTGGAGCTCACCCGCAATACCATGCTGGGAATCATCATCATTGGCGCAGTCATTCACCTGGTGACCGTTTACCTAGGTGCCGTGCTGGCGGACAAGTTCACACAGAAAAAGGTATTCGTAGCAGGCGCGATTCTGGTGTGCCTGTGGGCGTTCCCGTTCTTCTGGATGGTGGATACCGCGTCGCCAGTGAATATCGTCATTGGTGTCACCGGAATCCTCATTGCGCAATCACTGATGGCCGGCCCGCAAGCGGCCTTGATTGCCGAACTATTTCCCACCGAGGTGCGTTACAGCGGCGCATCGGTGTCCTACCAAATTGGCTCCATCTTGGGCGGTGGCTTCATGCCAATGATCGCTATTGGCCTGTTCGCAGCATTCGGCACTTTGACGCCCATCTCGGTGTACCTGCTGGGTCTGGGCGTCATCAGTCTGCTGGGAATATTGACGCTTCGCATTGGACGCTATTCAGCATCCGCGTACTAGGAATAGTGCCGGCGCATGAGAAGGAGAAGTAATTGAGTACTTTTGTTTTGGTTTCAGGTGCCTGGCACGGTGGCTGGTGCTGGGATCGGGTCGAACCGATCTTGCGGCAAGCCGGGCACCGAGTCATCGCCCCGACCCTGACGGGAATATCGGATCGCGCACACCTGATGAATCCTGCCGTGGGGCTCGATACGCATATCAACGACGTGGTTCAGCTGCTGGATCACCATGATCTCAGTGACGTGATTCTGGTGGGCCATAGCTATGCAGGACAGGTCATTACCGGAGTTGCCGATCAACGCCCTGAACGGTTGGCCCGCAGGGTTTATCTGGATGCTTTCATCGGCGACGGGCGTCCAGCCATTGAGCTCCTGCCAGCAGAAATTTCGGTTCACTATCGGGAATCTGTTGCCGAGAGTGGATTCGGCTGGCTGATCCCTGGCCGCTCGTTGGAGGTCTTGGGGGTCACCAGCCCGACGGACTTAGAATGGCTGACCCCACGGCTTACCCCGCATCCATGGAAGACCTATACGGACGTGCTCAATGTCCACGGGCATCAACAGCAGGTTCCTGCAGAGTTCATTGAGTGTGTCGACTGGATGCGAGTTTTCCGCCCCTACGCAGAACTCGCCGCCAGCCTGGGCTGGCCCGTACACGAAATACAGACAGGCCATGAGGCCATGGTGACGGCACCCGACGAGCTGGCCTCGATCTTCTTACAGATCCTGGAAAGCAGTCGCTGAACCAATAGCGAATACGTCCTCACCTCGGTCGTCGCCTAGAAGAGAAAGTAGCGAAAATCATGGAATTTCTTGTTCGTTTCGAAACCACCCTTCCACCGGGCATGGATAGCGAAGAAGTGGGGCGTTTGAAGACCAACGAACGCAAGCGTGCCACCGAGCTTCGTCAAGAGGGCAAACTGGTCCGTCTGTGGCGTGTACCCGGCAGGCGAGCCGTCGTTGGCCTCTGGAAAGCAGCGAGCACCACTGAGCTCCATGAGGCCATCGCCTCCCTTCCTCAATTCCCGTGGATGGATGTGACAGTGGAACCCTTGGCACTGCATCCGCAGGAACTCTAGCCAATGACCAGCCACTCAGAACGGACAGCGATTGTCACCGGTGCCGCCGGCGGATTGGGGCGAGCACTGGTCACGAAACTGGCGCGCGTCGGAATTCATGTAATGGCGCTGGACCGGGTGGGAAAAATACCACGAGACGTGGATGTCCTCCCAAACGTCCACTGGATCGAATGCGATGTCACAGATGGTGCTGCCGTCGAGACGACCATCCAACACATCGCCGATTTACGCGGTGGGATCGACATCCTCGTCAATAACGCCGGCCTCTTGAGCGGTCACCGGCCCCTGGAAGTTATTGATGCACAAGAAATGCGTCAGTACTTTGAAGTCAATGCCGTTGGTCCGTTGCTGATGGTGCAGTCCTGTTTGCCCTACCTGAGGGACAGCACACACCGGGGCAGGATCGTCAATGTGGCGTCTCGAACGTTTTTCACCGGCGCTCCTGGACGACTTGCCTACGTGGCGAGCAAAGGCGCCTTGATCGGAATGACCAGGGTCATGGCCAATGAACTGGGCGAACACGGGATCACCGTCAACGCCGCGATTCCGTCCCAGATCGCGACCCCGGGCACGCGCGAGCACTCCTCTGAAGAAAGCTTCAGCAGCACCATGCAGCGGCAGGCACTCAAGGAATTCGTTACACCGGAGGACTTCGCCGGGTTGGTGGCTTTCCTGGTCTCCCCAGAGGCCCGGATGGTGACCGGGCAAAGCATCGTTTGCGACGGCGGCGCGGTCATGCGCTGACCGTGGAGAAAAATTCGAACCTACGAAAGGCGGACCTCATGTCCACTAAAGGCAAAAAGAGCTTAGTAGTATTTAGCGCCCACTCCGGAGACTTCGTGTGGCGGGCCGGGGGAGCCATCGCCACGGCCGTGGCCCAGGGCCATCGAGCACATGTCATCTGCCTGAGTTTCGGCGAACGAGGCGAATCTCAGGGCCTGTGGAAGCAACCGGGCATGGACATCGAAACTGTCAGGGCTATTCGTCGGGAGGAGGCACAAAAAGCAGCAGACATCCTCGGAGCGAGCATTGATTTCCTTGATCTGGGGGATTACCCCTTGTCGATAGATGATCAAGCGTTCGACACCATCGTGGACCTGCTGCGCGCGGCGAACCCGGACAGCATCATGACCCACGTGGCCAATGACCCCTACAATCGCGATCACAACTTGGCGCACGAAACGTTGCTCAAGGCCCGCATGGTTGCGCAGGCCCAAGGAAACAAGACCAAGCATCCACCGATTGGAGCACCCCAGGTTCTGATGTTTGAACCTCACCAGTCTGAAATGTGTGGATTCGTCCCCGGGCTGCTTCTGGACATCACCGATGTCTACGAGAAGAAGAGTGCGGCGATGAATGTGATGTCGGCACAGAGCCACCTCATCGACTACTACCAGGACCTTGCCGTGCGCAGAGGCGTCCAAGCGGTACGTAATGGGGGAGCCAAATCAATCCGTTACGCCGAAGCGCATCAAATGCTCTTCCCCACGGTGCGCTCGGCAGTCCTATGAACCACGTCATCGTTCAGAACATTGCCACACCAGACCAATGGGCAGTTGAAAAACTGTTGAGCCTGGGAGTCTCAACGACGCATGAAGCCATGGGCAAACGTGGGCTAGTTGACCCCGTACTCAGACCCATTTATCCCGGTGCACGCGTGGCCGGACGCGCGGTCACCGTGCTGAGCCATCCCGGGGACAATCTGATGATCCATGCCGCGATAGAACAGTGTGAAACGGGGGACATCCTCGTGGTCACGACGACTTCGCCTTCTGTCGATGGCATGTTCGGGGACCTCTTTGCGACGTCGCTGCAGGCTCGAGGGGTGAGGGGACTGGTGATCAATGCCGGGGTCCGGGATATCCACGATCTACGCGAGATGGGGTTTCCTGTGTGGTCCAAGGCGGTTCACGCGCAAGGAACAGCCAAGCGGAACCCGGGGTCTGTCAATGTGCCGGTAGTCCTTCCGGGTGTCAACGTCTTCCCCGGAGACGTCATTGTTGCCGATGATGACGGAGTCGTGGTGGTGCCCAGGGCCGAAGCAACCCAGGTAGCGCAGGCCGCATCGGTACGGAACGACGCTGAATTGGAAAAGAAGAAGAAATTCTCCGAGGGAATTCTGGGACTCGATCTTTATGGATTGCGGCAAGTGCTCGAAGACCTTGGCGTGCGCTATGTTGAATCCGAGGAAGCTGAAGACGGAAAACCATGAGACTTCTTCACGGGCAGATGATGGGTGACTGATTTGGGACCTGCAGATGACGGTTTGTCATTGAACCATGCGGACTTATGGGATGAAGCGCCCATAGGGATGGCGCTGCTGCGTGCCGACGGCACAATCCAAAAACTCAACCATGCTGGCCAACGCATTCTCAACGAAACATCAGATGATGGTGGAGGGTTGCGCTTTGACCTGACCCACCGCCGGGATACCGCAACACCTCACGGATTGGTCAGCTGGTCGGAAAGCCGGCATGCCAAAAATGGCGCCATCATCGAATTGTCCTGTCGCTCCGAACCGATGGAGGGCGGCTATTCACTGGTCTTTGAAGACGTCACTCAGCGCCGGCGCAGGGATCGCAGGGCAGCGGCGGTGGCGAGGATCGCCGCGGAACTTATCTCGGACCGTTCGCTTTCCTCGGTCTTGACCGCGTTGGCCTATGAAATTTTGAAAGCTGACGGACTGGCCGGGGTCCAAATATTAACCGGCGATGCCGACTCCGGAAATTTACGGGTGCTGGGGATGGCCGGGTTCACCTCGCTCACCGGCGAACGATTCCTTGAGCGGCTCATGGAGTGCAAGCAGCGTGGTGCCCGTCTCTGCATGTTCGAAGTCATGGAATCCAGTCGCCTAGCGGTCATGCCGCACCGGTATGCCGAAGTGATGTCGGATCCGGCGTGGGAACCGATGCATGAGGTCCTGCGGTTTCCGGTGTGGGATGCCTTCGCATCGCTGCCCATCATTGTTCGCAACCAAACCATTGGGATCCTAAACCTGTATCTAGCCCCTGGCCTGAGTGTTGACAACGAGGATCTGGAGTTCTTTTCCACCATGGCGGTGCAAGCCGGTGTTGCCTTGGACTACGCGGCATTGCTGGAAAGCGAGCGGCGTTCGGCCGAGAAGGCCGAACGCCAGCGGCTGGCCCGGGACCTGCATGATTCCGTCGTGCAGGGTGCCTTCTCCATGCGCATGCAAGTACAGGCCCTCAAGGTGCTCACCGGCAGCGGAGAACTACTGGCCAACCGGAAGAAGATCGATACGATCGCCGGGGAACTCGAGGAGATCTCCGGTGCGGTATTGAGCGACCTACGTAACCTCGTCCACAGAACAAAACCGGTCGCATTAATCGACAAGGGACTGGGCGCAGCACTACGTACCCTGGTGGCGAGCACTTCTCGACGGACCGGGATCGATGTTCAGATGCGGATTTCGGGGGAACTCGATCACCTCGGCCTTCCCATGGCGGAGGACATCTATTTCATCGTTTCGGAAGCCATCCATAATGCCGTGAAACACTCTTCCACCGACCGCATTGACGTACTAGTCAACGCGTTCGAAAGCACCGATAGTTTGCGCATCGTGATCAAAGACTTTGGTACCGCCTCGAACCGGCCCACTGGCGCTGGCACGGGTGATGGCATGTCTGGGAGGGGGATAGCCTTCATGAAGCAGCGGGCAAAAAACTGGAATGGCCTATTGGAGATAGTCTTCGATGAGGTGCACGGAACCACCGTTAGCTTGGAAATGCCATCGGCATCGGAAGAACATAGATGGGGCAGGGCATGAGCAACGAAGAATCCGCGGCGCTGAGGGTGCTGATAGTCGATGATCATGCGATCGTCAGGAGAGGCATTGCTGCCTATCTTGAGGTACTCGACGACATCGAAACCGTCGGACAGGCCGAGAACGGCCGTGTTGCCCTCGAAAGGTTGGCCGAGCTGGCAACCTTCGAAAGCCTGCCTGACCTAGTACTCCTGGACCTGATCATGCCCGTGATGGATGGCATGAAAACCCTCAAGCAGATCAAGGAAAAGTACCCTTCGGTCAAGGTCGTGATTCTGACCAGTTTCGGCGAACCAGAGCGTCTGCACGAAGCCCTGCGGCAAGGGGCCCGAGGCTATCTGCTCAAGGACGCCGGCCCGGAAGATGTAGCAGCGGCAATCCGCGCGGCCGCGCGCGATGAAGTGTATATCGACCCGGCACTGGCCTTGGATCTGACCAAATCATTTGCTTCTCCGCCCACCGGCATATCAACCCTGACCGAGCGGGAACGCGATGTGTTGGTGCTGGTGGCTGAGGGACACTCGAATCAGGACATCGCCGGAAATCTGGGCATCAGCGAGCGGACGGCCCGGACCCACGTGAGCAATGTATTGGGTAAATTGGGTGTCAGTTCGCGCACCCAGGCCGCCCTGACTGCAGTCAACGCGGGACTCGTTTCCCCCTAACACCCCGTCGCGACACAGGGAATCGGTCGTCGATTCGGTCAGGTGCCATGATGCCGCGGGACCTTGAAGCATATGCCGGAGACTTCGCCTTTGAGCGCGTGTGCAAGTGTGCCGGGCTTATGCGCTGCGTCCCAGCGTCCGGGATACCGAATGCACCAGAGCCTCCAGTGGGCCGCGCCGGCCCAAGAACTTGAGCACCAAGCCGAACAACAGGCAGCCGACCGCGTAAATGATGAACAACAGATTCCGCGGCAGCGGCGCCGAGACCTCACTGAACAAATCCAACGTCACTAAGTGCAGCGCATAGAGAGTCAGGGTCGCGGCCCCGGCACCGGTCAGCGGCCACAGCAGCATGTCGCCGACCTGCCCCAGCAAGGCGGAGAGAGCCAGGCACAGCAGCTGGGCCGCCCCCAGTACCGCCAGGGCGCAGCCGGTCACATGCAGTACATCCAAGGGAGCGCCGGTGTGCGGAGCGGAAAGTCCCAAGAACCAGGGAGTCTCCATGGCTCCGCTCAGGCGTTGGCCGGTGATCTGGGAAACGGCCAGCTCCCGCCCACTGAGCCCGGTGGCCTTGGCCACGGCAGCCAGCGCGCCGGGTTGGGCCAGCAGCCAAGTCGAGAGCGACTTGGCTCCGAGGGCCAGCACCGCACCTGTCGCACCGATGGCCAGGGCCACGGGCGGACGGGAAAGCCCCAAACGACCCACGCACAGCCCGGCCAGAATAAAGCCGAACCACACCAGAAGCGGGTAGTAACCGGTGACCAACAGGTCGGCTAGGAACACCGCGGGGGAGGCCAGATCCTCGGGCAGCGGGGAGGCCCCGAGCCGCGATGGCTCCAGCAGCCCGGTCAGTAGGGGACGGAGCAGATAAAGCGCCAGGGGCGAGAGCAGCAGCCAGCCGGCCGCCCAGAACCCCAGGGCGCGGGCGCGCATGTTCAAGAATGGGATTGCGCACAGGAATAAGAGCCCGTAATGCACCAGGATGACGGCAACATTGGTGTCGAGCATCCCCAGCCCCAAACCGATGACAAAGATCAAGATTGCCCGCACCGCTACGGCCCGGCGTATCCCGGCCAACCGGCCGGCTCCGGTCCGTGCCACACCACCGGATAGCAACGCCAGTCCCAGCCCCGCCAACACCACGAAGAGCGCGGAGGCACGCCCGGCGAAGAACGATGCAGCCCAGGAGGGAACCTGCGCCCCGGAGGAGGAAATCACCGCCAGCGGCACGATATGCACCGCCACCATTCCCAGCAGGGCCAGGCCGCGCGCCGCGTCAACACCGGCAATGCGGCCCTTCGAACGGGCCCCATGGCCGGCCGCCGCCCGCGGGGTGGCAGCGGCGGAAGAGAAATGCGTCATGATTACAGCCTAAACGCAGGTGCCGAATCAATTCTTGGTCCCTGCAACAGGTAACCTTGGAGTCATGGCTGAAACTGCGTTGCACACCTCGAGTAAGACCCCTACCTTCGGAACGGTACTCACCGCTATGGTGACGCCCTTCAAGGACAACGGGGAAGTCGACTACGATGCGGCAGCGAAGTTAGCGATCAAACTTGTCGACGAGGGCTGCGACGGTCTGGTGGTCACTGGCACCACCGGGGAAACCTCGACACTTCGCGATGAAGAAAACGTCAAGATGTTCGCCACCGTGGTCAAGGCCGTGGGGCACCGAGCCAAGATTCTTGCCGGGTCCACCACCAACGACACGGCGCACTCGATCTCGCTTTCACTGGCGGCCAAGGAAGCCGGGGTTCACGGGATCCTGGTGACCGTTCCGTATTACAACAAGCCTTCCCAGGCCGGGGTCATCGCCCACGTCGAGGCGATCATCGCCGCGATCCAGCTGCCGGTGATGCTCTATGACATCCCCGGCCGTTCAGGCATTGCCCTGAGCCCGGAAAGTATCATCGCCCTGGCCAAGAACCCGTTGGTTGTGGCACTGAAGGACGCCAAGGCGGACTACCAGTCCACCACCACGGTCCTGGCGAACACCGACCTTGATGTCTACTCGGGCGACGACTTGTTGACCTTGCCGCTGATGGCAGCCGGCGCCGTGGGCGTCGTCTCGGTGACGGCCCACGTGGCCGCCGCCAAGTACCGCATCCTGGTTGATGCCATGCATGCCGGGGATCTGGCCACCGCCCGCAAGGCCCACTTCGAGCTGGAGCCGATCCAGCGCGCGGTGATGAGCCACGCCCAGGGTGCAGTCGTAGCAAAACACATTCTTAACTGGCAGGGATTCCTGCCCAACGCCGTGGTCCGGCTGCCGCTTGTGGCACCGTCGGAGACGGAACTCGAAACCATTCGCACCAATTTGCGCGAGGGCGGATGGGAGATCTAGAAAGGTAATTCATTCATGACCGATTCCTCCACTGTGAACACCGATACGGTGTTGCACAACCTTCCGCCCAAGCTCGCCAAGGGCACCCTGCGCATCGTGCCGCTCGGTGGCCTGGGTGAGATCGGGCGGAACATGGCTGTCTTCGAAATCGACGGCAAACTGCTGATCGTCGACTGTGGACTGCTCTTCCCCGAGGAACACCAGCCGGGCGTGGACGTCATCCTGCCCGACTTCACCTACATCAAGGATCGTCTCGATGACATCGTCGGTGTTGTGCTCACGCACGGTCACGAGGACCACATCGGCGCGGTTCCCTACTTGTTGCGCCTGCGCTCCGACATCCCCTTGATCGGCTCGCGCCTGACTCTGGCATTGATCGCGGCCAAGCTCGAAGAGCACCGCATCAAGCCGGTACTGCGCGAGGTCGTCGAGGGAGATGTGGAGACCTTCGGCCCGTTCGAGACCGAATACGTCGCCGTTAACCACTCGATCCCCGACGCCCTGGCGGTCTTCATCCGCACCGAGGGCGGCAACGTGCTGCACACCGGCGACTTCAAGATGGACCAGTTGCCGCTCGATGGCCGGATCACCGACCTGCGCCACTTCTCCCGCCTCGCGGACGAGGGCGTGGACTTGTTCATGACCGACTCCACCAACGCGGATGTCCCCGGCTTCACCACCGCCGAAAAGGAAATCGGCCCGGTGCTCGAGTCCCTCTTCGGTCGGGCGCGCAAGCGCATCATCGTCGCCTCTTTCTCCTCGCACATGCACCGCGTGCAGCAGGTTATCGACGCCGCACAGGTACACGGGCGCAAGGTCGCCTTCATTGGCCGTTCGATGGTGCGCAACATGACCATCGCCGAGAAGCTTGGCTACCTGCACATCCCCGCCGGGATCCTGGTGGACATGAAGAACGTGGACAAGCTGCCGGATAACAAGGTCGTGCTGATGTCCACCGGTTCGCAGGGCGAGCCGATGGCAGCGCTTTCGCGCATGGCCACCGGTGACCACCGGATCCAGGTTGGCCCGGGCGACACCGTCATCCTGGCTTCCTCGCTGATCCCGGGCAACGAGAACTCGGTGTTCCGCGTGATCAACGGTCTGATGCGCCTTGGCGCCGACGTGATCCACAAGGGCATGGCCAAGATTCACGTCTCGGGCCACGCCTCGGCCGGCGAACTGCTGTACTGCTACAACATCGTCCAGCCGCTGAACGTGATGCCGGTGCACGGCGAGACCCGTCACCTGATCGCCAACGCCCGACTGGCAGCCCAGTCCGGCGTCCCGGCAGAGAACATTCTGCTCACCGAGGACGGCTCGGTCATCGACCTCAAGGACGGCGTGGCCAAGATCGTCGGCCAGGTCGAGTGCGGGTTCGTGTACGTCGATGGCGCCAAGGTCGGCACCATCACCGAAGAAGACCTCAAGGACCGCGTCACGCTGGCCGAAGAGGGCTTCATCTCGATCATCTCGGTGATCAACCGCCAGACGGGCAAGATCATCTCCGGACCCGACATCCACGCCCGCGCCGTGGCCGAGGACGACAAGGTGTTTGACGAGATCAAGCCGAAGATCGCCGAGGCCATCGAGGAAGCCGTGCGCAACAACCCGACGCACACCACGCACCAGCTGCAGCAGGTCGTGCGCCGGGTCATGGGTTCGTGGGTTTCGCGCAAGCTGCGCCGCAAGCCCATGATCGTCCCGGTAGTGCTCGAAGCCTAAGCCCTCGATCACCACGAAGTACCCCGTCAAGCCGCTAAAAAGCGGTTTGACGGGGTACTTTTGGTTTCACGGCAGGGCAGAGCTCGTAGTGGATTGATAGTTGTTGGCTCCCCAATAGTCGCTCTCGTCTTGGCGGCCTACACCTCTGGGTACGTGGAGATATTATGCGCGTAGTACCCCGACGGCGACGATCACCGCGGCGAAGATGGGGAACACCCATGGCACGGCAATCGCAGCCGGTGCGTATCGACTCCAGGCTCCCGCTGAAACGCCGGTGAATCGTTCACGGACCGTCGCCTCGACGATCTGTTTGGCGATGCCGAGGGTCAGTAATGCTGAGGCGGATAGCATGATGGCTCCGGCGCCGAGCGTGCAGATAATCACCGTGGAGCTACCTTCTCCGGAGATCCAACGGCTGACCGCGAGGCCAAACGCCAAGAAGGACAAGGTAGCCACGAAGGCAGCAACCAAGACCTGCCCTCGGGCAGGGCCGTCATCGGTGGGTGACAGGCCAAGACTGGCGGCATAGTCTCGGGGATTGCCGAAGGCGTCTGACGCGCTTTCTCCGCTGTCGTTCAGATGCTCGTCAACGGTGGAAATTGCCTCGTTGATGTCCTCACCTGAGACCTGCCGTAGACGTAATTCATGGCTGAATTCCTCGGTCCATCTGCGATGGTGAGCGTGGCCTACGTGAGTCATGGTTGTAGGGTCCCTTCGGGTGCTAGATAGTCGGTGACGGTGGCGGCAAAGCGGGCCCAGTCTCGGCTCTGTTCCTTGAGGAAGCTGCGCCCGGCCGCAGTGAGAGAAAAGTACTTGCGTCCAGGGCCGCCATCGCCGGGGCCCCATTCCGTGGCAATCAAGCCGGCTTTTTCGAACCTATTCAACAGTGGGTAAAGCGTGCCGCCCTTAACCTGTCCAAGTCCGGCATCGGCAAGCTCCCCGATCATTGCGTACCCGTACGAGGGGCCCGCGGACAATGCTTTGAGAGCGGCCAAACCCAGGGCGGCTCGAAGCCAGTCGCTGGGCCACTGCGATTCCGGGAGACCGGCATCGCTGGCATCTGAAGGATCACTCATGCCTATATAGTCCAACACACTAGATAGGCAGGTCAAGTAGTGAGCTTTCCTAGTCCCGCGGTTCCTGGGCGTACCTCGCCCGCGACGGTGAACGAATCTCGCGCGGACCGCACGATCGTTCGAGCCGCAGAGGAAGGTATGCGCAGCAACCCGACTCACACCACGCACCAGCTGCAGCAAGTCGTGCGCCGGGTCATGGGTCGTGGGTTTCGCACAAGCTGCGCCGTAAGCCCACGATCATTCCGGTCGTGCTCGAAGCCTAACCGGAGCCCGAAAGTTCCCCGCGAATCCACCACACAGTGGTTCTGAGGGGAACTTTTGGTGTGATCGGTGGCTCGATTGCGATGCCCGATTCCGTTTTCTGCCAACTCCATCGACAGCGCAATGTCCGTGAGCTTCGAAAACAAGTTCTGGAACTCAAAACCACGTTGAAGTCCGCGAGCGACAAGACCGGTCGTTCGAAGTCGCGCACTGAAATACAGGCGGTGGAGAGCAAGCTGGAGAAGCTCCTTGCCGTGCCGCCTCTTGGTCCCGAGGGCATGTGTACTGAATGTGCAACACAGGCATCTGAACATGGCTGGGTTACCCCGCCATACGAAGGACCATGTCCGGATTGGCCCAGAACGGGAGCGCGGCTCAAGAGAGTTCGCCAAATACTGCTCGAGTTCCCGGAGCGTTCCACACCGACGGAAGTTGAGCCGCCAAAGCCGCACCCTCTCGCCGTGATCCCATCGGGCCTGGCTATTGCCGAGGTCATTGAGCAACTTAAGGTGCTGGAGGCAAAGTACCCAGCCGCCGTAGTCAAACGCGGCCGCGCCAATCGATGGGAACAATGGCCTGCTGATCACAAGGCGCAGGACGTGTAACGCAGCATCAATGTTCAGGTAATCAATGGGTTCCGATGCGTCTGGAAACAGGCTATTATCTGAACATGGTCGAGATGAATGTATTACCGATGCCTCCTCGTACCGAGGCAGACGTGGTTGGATCCGGGTTTTCCATGCTCCGCGACCGACTTCCCTTAGATTGGATCCTCACCGAATTGGCGGTTGAGGGAGGACCCCCCCGGGCAGATGCGGTCTTTATGTTGCGTTCTCCTGACGGGGGAGAGCTACAGATCCTCGTAGCGGCAAAGCGGTTGCTCGACGGAAGGGACATCGGCCGAATGAGGGAACGGTTCGATAAGATCATCGACAGCCGCCCCGGGAGCATTGGGATGGTCGCTGCCAGATACCTGACCAAGTCCACACGTGAACGTCTTTCGGAGGCCGGACTTTCATTCGTTGACGCCACGGGGAACCTCCTGATGCGCGCACAGTCGCCTGCCGTTTTCATCTCTGACAGAGGAGCCGACAAGGACCCTTGGCGCGGAGCGGGACGCCCTCGGGGAACATTGAAAGGTGAACCCGCTGCCAAAGTTGTACGCGCCTTGCTGGATATGCAGGGCCCCTGGAAAATCCGTGACCTCGTGACTGCCTCGGCGTCCTCCACTGGCTCCGTCTACCGAGTCGTGGAGTTTTTGGAATCCGAGGCGTTGATCAATAGGGGAGCTGACAAGCTGATCACTGTCCCCGATTGGCCTGCCTTGCTGCGTCGGTGGAGTGAGGACTACCAGTTCCTGCGTACCAATTCCGTCAGCCGGTGGATAGCCCCACGTGGAATTGAAGCATTCCTGGAACGAGTTCGGAAAGACGAAATACACGACTATGCGATAACGGGATCGATTGCTGCTGCCATCTGGGCACCTTACGCCCCTGTCCGTTCGGCCATGATCTACAGCCAGAACCCCGAGCGAGCTGCCGAGGCTTGGGGATTGCGTGCCACTGATACTGGGGCAAACGTCATCTTGGCCCGACCCGCATACGAGGTGCTGGCCGAGCGCGTCATCAACAGGCCCGACGGACTACGCATCGCGGCACCGGCTCAGGTGGCTGCTGACCTCATGACCGGCCCCGGACGGGCACCAGCGGAAGCGGAAGAACTAGTGGATTGGATGACAGACAATGAACAACTCTGGCGATGAAGCCACGGACCTGCTCGTCCGGGCCCGTTCAGTTCTCCTTGACGCCCTTGATGCGTTGCATGAGCACCATGACGCGATCATCGTGATCGGCGCGCAAGCGGTGTATCTCCGAACAGGCGGGCTAGACGTTGCGCTGGCGGAGGCGACGAAGGACAGCGACGTAGCCATAGACCCTCGTTTGCTTACCGACAACCCACGCCTTGAGACGGCGATGCGGGCTGCTGGTTTTGTGCCGTCGGTAAATGGCCAACCGGGAGCATGGATCAGCCCGGAAGGAATACCCGTTGATCTTATGGTGCCCGAAAGCTTGGCGGGGCCCGGTAGTCGTGGCGCACGCATACCGCCTCACGATCAGCGTGCAACCCGACGCGCCAGAGGGTTGGAGGCGACACTAGTTGATTGCGACGAGATGGAGGTGACCGCACTTGATCCGAATGACCACCGAGTCGCCAAGGTTAAGGTGGCTGGTGCTGCCGCGCTGCTCGTCGCAAAACTCCACAAGATCGGAGAACGGGTAGATACTCCCAATCGGCTCAATGACAAGGATGCCCACGACACTTACAGAATCCTGCGAGCTGTTGAGACGGATGCCCTTGGCGTGGCGATCGCGCGGCTTTTGGCCGATTCGCTCAGCAAGGACGCAACGAGGGAAGCCCTGGTTTACCTTGCAGAACTCTTCGGTGCTGGCCCTGAATCGATCGGGGCCGTGATGGCGGGTAGGGCGGAAGAGGCTGTGGGTGACCCAGCTCAAGTTTCTGTAGCCGTCTCGATCCTAGCCAGTGACTTGCTCGAAGATCTCGGCGAAAGATAACCGCATCTGGGGTCGTGCACGCCACTTGACGAACCTGAGCGCTCAGGGTCTCGCTGATCTCACCCGTTGACAAGGCAGCCGGAGAACAGCAGAGCATGCGAAACCCCTGGAGTAGGTCCGGCTGTGACGATTATCCAGCCCGGCGACTTCCGCCAAACCGTGTACATTCGGGCCTCGGACCCGCATGGGCGATACCCTAGAGTTATGGCCACCCGCACTCCCTCCAAGAAACCCAAGGCCTCGGGCCGCACCACGGGCGGCTCCGGGGGCACCTCCAAGACCACACGCAACACCAAGGCAGCAGCCGTGGTGGAACACGATTTCCCCTTGCCGGTACGCATGGTGCGCGCCGCATGGATGGGCATCGCGCGTGTCACCGGCGGAGCCTTCCGCAAGATCGGCCGCGACGTGCACCCGGACTACGACGTGCGCCGCGACGGCACAGGGCTCTTCTTGGTCATTATCGCCATCATCATTGCCTCGGTGGAATGGTGGGGGCTGCGCGGGGTCGGTTGGTACGGCGGGTTCGTCCATTCCGTGGCCGGAGGAACCTTCGGATTCATGGCCGCCTTGATGCCCCCGATCCTACTCATTGGCGCCATCCGACTCTTCCGCTGGCCCGAGGAGCATCGCGCGAACAACCGCGTGGGCATCGGTCTAGCACTGGCCACGCTGGCAGGATCCGGAATCTCCCACGTGGCCGGCGGCCTGCCTCCGGTCTCCGCGCCCTTCGAAATCCTCTGGAGTTCCGGCGGGATGCTCGGGGCCCTGGCCACCGTGCCGCTGGCCGGGCTCATCACCGGCCCCGGAGCCATGGGCGTGATGATCGCCCTGGCACTGCTGAGCCTGATGATCCTCACCGCAACACCATTCCGACTGATCCCCACACGCCTGCGTGAAGGCTACGAGAAGCTCATGGGCCAGGCCCCTGAGTCCCGCACCGGAACCGGTGTGGACCTGGGCTCAGAGGAGCACGACCAGTCCTACCTCTACGAGGAAAGCCAGTCCGCGAAGAAGCCGCGTAAGAAGATGCGCCTCTTCGGCAAGGACCGCGAGGACGAGGCCACCTCCGCCGAGGACCTGTTGGGCAACACCGGCGAGGGCGCCTACGACACCGCAGTGATCACCGACGCGGATATCGCCGCGGATCCGGTGGACTTCTACGCGGATGCTGCTCCTGCCGATACTGAACCCGCCATCCGCCCGGGGGTGCGCCGTCCCACCAAGGAGGAGCGCGAACACGCAGCCATCATGGAGTCCGTGGGTCTGGGCGCCGAGCCCGAGGCCGACACCCAGGCCATGAGCGCCATCGATTTGACCAGCTACGACTCCGAGCCCACGGTGGCGAACCCGCAGACCCCCTCCAGGCCCCAGGCTGTCCCGCTGCCGCCGATCCCGGCACGCACCGAACAGCTCCAGCTCTCCGGGGACGTGGCCTACACGCTGCCGGCCTCGGACTTCCTGCCCGCCGGCCCGCCGTCCAAGGAACGCTCCGAGGCCAACGACGCGGTCGTCGCGGCACTGACCGACACCCTGAACCAGTTCAAGGTCGACGCGCGGGTCACCGGCTTCTCCCGCGGCCCCACGGTCACCCGTTACGAGATCGAACTGTCCCCGGGCACCAAGGTCGAGCGCGTCACCGCGCTCTCCAAGAACATCTCCTACGCCGTGGCCTCCTCGGATGTGCGCATCCTCTCCCCGATCCCGGGCAAGAGTGCGATCGGCATCGAGATCCCCAACGCTGACAAGGAAATCGTGGTGCTGGGAGATGTGCTGCGCAGCCACAACGCCCGCAAGACCGATCACCCGATGGTCATGGGCGTGGGCAAGGACGTCGAGGGCGGCTTCGTGGTGGCCAACCTGGCCAAGATGCCTCACCTGTTGGTGGCAGGTGCCACCGGCGCGGGTAAGTCCTCGTTTGTGAACTCGATGATCACCTCGATCCTGATGCGTGCCACCCCGGACGAGGTCCGCATGGTCATGGTCGATCCCAAGCGCGTGGAGCTCACCGCCTACGAGGGCGTCCCGCACCTGATCACCCCGATCATCACCAACCCCAAGAAGGCCGCCGAGGCCCTGCAATGGGTGGTCAAGGAGATGGACACCCGCTACGACGACCTGGCGAACTACGGGTACAAGCACATCGACGATTTCAACAAGGCCGTGCGCAACGGCAAGGCGGTGCCGCCCGAGGGCTCAAAACGCATCATGAAGCCCTACCCGTACCTGCTGGTCATCGTCGATGAGCTCGCGGATTTGATGATGGTCGCCCCGCGCGATGTCGAAGACTCGATTGTGCGCATCACCCAGCTGGCCCGTGCCGCAGGCATCCACCTGGTGCTGGCCACCCAGCGCCCCTCGGTGGACGTGGTCACCGGGCTGATCAAGGCCAACGTGCCCTCCCGCATGGCCTTTGCCACCTCCTCGGTCACCGACTCCCGCGTGGTCCTGGACCAGCCGGGCGCCGAGAAGCTGCTGGGCCAGGGTGACGCGCTCTTCCTGCCCATGGGCACCTCCAAGCCCATGCGTGTGCAGGGTGCCTGGGTCACCGAATCCGAGATCCAATCGGTGGTTGAGCACGTCAAGGGGCAGCTGAAGGCCGAATACCGCCACGACGTCACCCCCGAGGTGCAAAAGAAGCAGATCGACGACGACATCGGCGATGACCTGGAGCTGCTGCTGCAGGCCACCGAACTGGTGGTGACCACGCAATTCGGTTCCACCTCGATGCTGCAGCGCAAGCTGCGGGTGGGCTTCGCCAAGGCCGGCCGACTCATGGACCTGCTCGAATCCCGTGGTGTCGTCGGCCCCTCCGAGGGCTCCAAGGCCCGCGATGTGCTGGTCAAGCCCGACGATCTGCCCGAGGTGCTCGCCGCGATGCGTGGGGATGAAACCCCGGCAGATGACGTGGTCCCCACCGCACAGGAAGCGGCGCTGGCCGAGAACGCCAATGCCAATCACTACGGCACCGACCTGGTGGCCGAGGATCTGGACGGCTTCGAACAGGCAGTTGACTACCACGATGGTGCTGAGGAACCGGGCTCGGAAGACGCCTGGAACCTTACCGGGAGGTAGCCTAGTAGCGTGACTGAAACCCCAGCGAACCCGCAACCGGCCCATGTGCCGACCCTGAACATCGCCAATGTACTGACCGTGCTGCGCATCGTGATGGTCCCCTTCTTTATCTGGGCCTTGATGGCCGACGATAAGGACTACGGGTTCATGCGCTGGGTGGCCGTGGCGATCTTCGCCGTGGCCATGTACACCGACAAGCTCGATGGGGATTTGGCCCGCAGTCGCGGGCTGATCACCAACTTCGGGAAGATCGCCGACCCGATCGCCGACAAGCTGCTCACCGGCTCCGCGCTGGTGATGTTCTCGATCCTGGCCGAACTGCCCTGGTGGATCACCATCGTGATCCTGGTGCGCGAATGGGGAATCACCGCCGTCCGCTTCGTGGTCATCCGCTACGGCGTGATGGCAGCATCGCGTGGCGGCAAGCTCAAGACGGTCCTGCAGACCGCCGCGATCCTGCTCTACCTGCTGCCCTGGACCCACACGATCGACTGGCTGCACGTGGTGGCATTCATGGTGATGCTGCTCGCCCTGGCGATCACCGTCGTCACCGGCCTGGACTACCTCGTCAAGGCCTGGACGCTGCGCGCCGCGGCCACCGGCCCGAATCCGGGCAGCGCGGCGGAGAAGGACCAGTGACCCGGTTCCCGGATGCGGCGCAGCTCGCCGCGCGGGCCCACGAGGTGGTGCTCGGCGCCAAGACCGCCGGTCTGAGCCTAGCCACCGCGGAATCGCTGACCGCGGGGATGATCGCCGCGACCATCGCCGAGGTGCCGGGGGCCTCGGCCGTGCTGACCGGCGGGATCATCAGCTATTCCAACGCCGTGAAGGTTTCGCTGCTCGGAGTCGAGGAAGCGCTGCTGGGGGAGCGTGGCTCGGTGGACGGGGAAGTAGCCAGGCAGATGGCCCAGGGGGCGCGCACCGCATGCGATGCCGACCTGGCTGTATCTGCCACCGGCGTCGCGGGGCCCGAAGCCCACGATGGCCAGCCGGTGGGCACCGTGTTTCTGGGCTGGGCCGATGGCTCGGGCAGTGGATTCATCGAGCATCATTTTTCCGGGGACCGGGCGCAGGTTCGTGCACGCAGCACGCTGGCCGCCCTGGACCTGCTTTTTTCCCACCTTGTACCCAGCAGGCACACAGCTTAATGGGGCAAGGTGGCATTGAATCGAATTGTGACACCATTGCGGAACGATTCACGGTTGTTGTGGAAAAACACCCTCTGCTATAGCTAAGGTGGGTGGCGTGGGAACAAAAGGCGACAACCGGTAGTTATAACCCATGACGGGCATAATAAAGTGACCCGCACCAAAACGCCCCACAAGGCATTAGGACCGGAGAAAACAAGGCAATGCACATGGTCAAGCAACCAATATCGGTAAACGGTGTGGTCCGTTGGCGTGATGTGGGCCTGCAAAGCGAGGTCCGCCGAGACAAAGAGGAGCGCAAAATGGTAGTCCTTCGACACGAAATCGGTGACGTTCTGCGCGATGTTCGCCAACGCCAGGGACGCACCTTGCGTGAAGTGTCCCATAGCGCCCGCGTCTCCCTCGGATACCTTTCCGAGGTTGAGCGTGGACAGAAGGAAGCTTCTTCCGAACTCCTTTCCTCGATCTGCGGAGCCCTAGAGTTCCCGCTGTCGCTGATGCTCCGCGAGGTCAGCGACCGCATCGCCCTCGCCGAAGGCATCACGATCCCAGATACTGTCCCCACGGACCTGACCAGCGAATTCGCTGGCGACTACCCATCAGAACTCGGCAAGCGACTGGCCCCGAGCCACTAAACCAACGACAACTCTGGCCAGTGGTGTACTTGGCATTAGAGATTCGGCCCCCGGGCCGGCAGACCCCGCCCCTCGCGGCGGACAAGCCGGACCGGGGGCCTTTTTGCGTGTTTTGCGGCCAAGCCATGACACAATGGCGAGGGTGCGAATGAGTGATTTTTGGCGACTGATGGATGACGAGTTTGGTGCGGGCTACTCCCGCACCCTGGCATCCTCTTTGGTGCTCGCGGAGGTGGGCGGCATTACCGCCACCGAGGCACTGGAGCACGGGGAATCCCCGCGGCGGGTGTGGCAGGCAGTGTGCAAGATGCAAGATGTACCGCCCGAACGCTGGTTGGGCCGCGATGTCGCCCCCAAGGAATCCTAGAGAAAAATTCGATCTGACACACCACCAGCGTTCGAATATCTGTTCGGAAGAGTGTAGTGTTCACAGTGATGATTAGTTCGGCGTCTGTCGTGGGTTATTCACAGTGCGAACGCCCGAAGTCCAAAGTGTGGGCCACCGGCCGTACGCTCAGGAACAGACAAAGAACACCGGCCGCAACCCGATTCATTCGGACGGCCCTGACAACCGAGGTGAACAATGGCCGCAGGTAAAGATCGCGAGAAAGCGCTCGAAGCAGCGCTCGCACAGATCGACAAGCAGTACGGAAAGGGCTCGGTCATGCGACTGGGCGACAAGACCGTTGCGCCCATTGCCGCCATTCCCACCGGCTCGGTGGCCCTGGACATTGCGCTGGGCATAGGCGGGCTGCCACGTGGCCGCGTCGTGGAGATCTACGGACCAGAATCCTCCGGTAAGACCACCGTGGCACTGCACGCAGTAGCCAGCGCCCAGCGACTGGGCGGCATTGCAGCCTTCATCGACGCCGAGCACGCACTGGATCCCGAATACGCCAAGAAACTCGGCGTGGACACCGATGCGCTCTTGGTCTCCCAGCCGGACACCGGCGAGCAAGCCCTGGAAATCATGGACATGCTCGTGGGCTCCGGTTCCGTGGACATCGTCGTGATCGACTCCGTGGCAGCCTTGGTGCCACGCGCCGAGATCGAGGGCGAAATGGGCGACAGCCACGTCGGCCTCCAGGCTCGCTTGATGAGCCAGGCCCTGCGAAAGATCACCGGCCGACTGTCCCAGACACAGACCACAGCGATCTTCATCAACCAGCTGCGTGAAAAGATCGGTGTGATGTTCGGCAGCCCCGAAACCACCACCGGCGGCAAGGCACTGAAGTTCTACGCCTCGATTCGGATCGATGTCCGTCGCATCGAAACGTTGAAGGAAGGTACCGTCCCGGTCGGCAACCGTACGCGCGCCAAGATCGTGAAGAACAAGATGGCCCCGCCGTTCAAGCAGGCCGAGTTCGACATCATCTACGGACTGGGCATCTCCCGCGAAGGCAGCCTCATCGACATTGGTGTGGACCAGGGCTTCGTGAAGAAGTCCGGTGCCTGGTTCACCTATGACGGAGACCAGCTGGGCCAGGGCAAGGAGAACGCCCGCAAGTTCCTGCGTGACAACCCTGACCTCGCCGACGAACTCGAACGTCAGATCCTTGAGAAGCTTGGCATCGGCCAGCTTCCGGAGGAAGCTGACGGGGACAAGTTGCGCGTGGTCAAGGAGTCCTAACTCCGTGGGCACCACCAAAAAACCGGGCGGTTCGTCCGGCTCCCGACCGGGAGCCGAACGGCCGCTTTGGTCGTTCCCGGCAGATGGCAACTCCGACTGGGGAAAGCCGACGGACATTCCGGCCTGGGCAGACAGCCCGGAGGCCGGAGCCGCGCCGGCTGTAGAGCAATCACCAGCCCCAGCCGAAACCTCATCGCCTGGCTTCGGCGAGAAACGTGACGCCTATGCCGGGCGGAGCGCCCGCGACAGTTCCACGAAAAGCGCCAGCTCCTGGGGCAGTGGCAACCGCTCAGGGTTCAAGAAGAAGAGCACCGGCTCGTGGGGGAGCAGCGCCGGCACTAAGCGCACGAGTTCCAAGCGCAGCACCGAGCGGACGGGGCGCACGCGCACCAAGGCGGTCTCGGACTCCACGGAGCCCGTCGAGCTCAGCGATGAGCAATATGCCACCAAGGGACGTGCCGTGATCTTGCGCCAGCTCACGGCCTCGGCCAAAAGCCGCGCCCAATTGAAAACCAAGCTGCTGGAAAAGGAGATTCCCGAGAACATCGCCGAGGAACTCCTTGACCGTTTCGAAGACATCCAGCTCGTGGATGACGAGGCTTTCGCCGAAGGCTGGGTCCGTTCCCGGGCACGCAGCAGAGGCCTGGCCCGGTCCGCCATTCGACGCGAACTGCGCGATAAGGGGATCGAAGGCGAGCTGGCCGAAACCGCGCTGGAACAGATCGACGAGGACACCGAGGAAGCCACGGCCAAGGATCTGGTCGAACGCAAACTCAGGGCACCATCCATGGCGGCGGACAAGGAAAAAACTGTCCGCCGGCTCGTGGGCATGCTGGCCCGTAAGGGATATTCCTCGTCCATGGCCTACCGACTGGTCAACGAGTCTTGGGAAGAACGCTTCGGGGAGGACGCGGAGTATTAGCGTCCGCACGCGTTATGCAGGCCCGGGACCTGAGGGCATTGGGTAGGCTTGGTGGGTGACTGCGAGCATTGTATTTACCGACGATCAAGATTCATCAGTGGCTACCCGCACCTACGAGGTGCGAACCTACGGCTGCCAGATGAATGTCCACGACTCCGAGCGTCTGTCCGGGCTCCTCGAAGCCAGCGGCCTCGTTGAGCAAGAGCCCGGCGACGAGCCTGCCGACGTGGTGGTTTTCAACACTTGCGCGGTCCGGGAAAACGCTGACAACAAGCTCTACGGAAACCTGGGCATGCTGGCCCACATCAAGGAAACCCGTCCCGGGATGCAAATCGCCGTCGGTGGCTGCCTGGCCCAGAAGGACCGCGAAACGATCTTGCGAAAGGCACCCTGGGTCGATGTGGTCTTCGGTACCCACAATGTTGGTTCGCTTCCGGCCCTGCTGGAACGCGCACGGCACAACAACGAGGCACAGCTCGAGATCCTCGAGTCTCTCGAAGTCTTCCCTTCCACGCTGCCGACCAAACGCGACTCCGTGCATTCGGGCTGGGTATCGATCTCCGTAGGGTGCAACAACACCTGCACCTTCTGCATCGTGCCCTCGCTGCGAGGCAAGGAACGCGACAGGCGTCCGGCCGACATCCTGACAGAGATCGAAGCACTGGTTGCCGACGGTGTCATCGAGGTGACCCTGCTGGGGCAGAACGTGAACTCCTACGGCATTGAATTCGGCGACAGGCTGGCCTTTGGCAAGCTGCTGCGCGCCTGCGGACAGATCGAGGGACTCGAACGGGTCCGCTTCACCAGCCCGCACCCCGCGGCCTTCACCGACGACGTCATCGAGGCCATGGCCGAAACCAGCAACATCATGCCGCAACTGCACATGCCGCTGCAGTCGGGTTCGGACAAGGTGCTCAAGGACATGCGCCGCTCCTACCGTTCCAAGAAGTTCCTGGGCATCCTGGATAAGGTTCGCGAACTGATCCCGCACGCCGCCATCACCACCGACATCATCGTGGGCTTCCCCGGAGAAACCGAAGAAGACTTCCAAGCCACGCTGGACGTGGTGGAAGCCTCGCGTTTCTCCAGCGCTTACACATTCCAGTATTCCAAGCGCCCCGGTACCCCCGCCGCCGAGCTGCCCGACCAGTTGCCCAAGGCCGTGGTGCAGGAGCGCTTCGAGCGGCTCACCGCACTGCAGGACCGGATCTGCGCCGAAGAAAACGCCCTGCAGGTCGGACGCACGGTCGAAGTGCTGGTCACCGAGCACTCCGGGCGCAAAGCAGCCGAAACCCATCGACTCAGCGGACGCGCCACCGACCAACGACTGGTGCACTTTTCCGTGCCCGCCGGAGGCGGCACCCCGCGCCCCGGTGACCTGGTCACGGTGCCCATCACCGGTGCAGCGGCCTTCCACCTGGTCTCAGACCCGTCCTCGCTCGAAGAGTACTCAGTACGCCGTTCGCGGGCGGGGGACGCCTGGGACAGGTCCCAGGCCGACTCCTGCGGTACCGGGACCGGCGGGGACTCCGGAACCCGTGGGGTTTCACTGGGCATGCCCACGCTCCCGATCCGCAAGTAGCCGGCCCACCATGGAAAAACCTGTTATTGCCGTCCTGGGACCCACGGGAACCGGGAAATCGGATTTGTCGATCGCGCTGGCCCGAGAACTGGGCGGCGAAATCGTCAACGCCGATGCCCTGCAGTTCTACCGCGGCATGGACATCGGCACGGCCAAGCTCCCCGAAGCCGAACGCGGTGGGATCCCGCACCACCTGCTGGACATCATGGAGGTGCGCCAGGAAGCCAGCGTGGCTCGCTTCCAGGCCGAGGCGCGGGCCTGCTTCGCAGAAATCCGGAACCGCGGAAACGTCCCGATCTTGGTTGGCGGCTCGGGACTGTACGTGCGTGCAGCACTTGACGAGATCGACTTCCCACCGACCGACCCTGCGGTGCGCCAACGGTTGGAGGCCGAGGCAGCTGCCGGCGGCATCGGCCCGCTGGCCACCAGACTGGCGGCTATCGACCCTGAATCCGCGGCACGGAACCTCGATGACCGACGTCTGATCCGGGCCCTGGAAGTCTACGAGATCAGCGGCAAACCCTTTAGTTCCTTTATGCCGCAACGGCGCTACCACGCCCCGGCGATCCAGATCGGGCTGAACATCGACCGTGCACTGTTGCACACCCGCCTGCAGGCTCGGGTCACCGCGATGGTCGAGCAGGGGCTGCTCGAGGAAGTGCGGCGGCTGGACGCCCAGGGGTTGCGCGAGGGCAAAACCGCCGGGCGGGCCATCGGCTACGCCCAATTCCTGGCGGTCCTTGACGGCACCATGTCGCAGCCCGAAGCCGTGGAAAAGACCGTGATCGCCACCCGCCAATTCGCCCGCCGCCAAGTCACCTGGTTCGGTGCCGACGAGCGGGTCTCCTGGTTCGATCCGACCACCGATACGCTGCTACGCAGCGTTCTAGCCCGGATCAAAGACACCTGAGCCTGCCTGCGAAGAAGTACGCGACATGGAAATAGGCGACGGGGATTTGCTGCACGTATTCTTGGAATCATGAGCGCGACCGATCCTGCACCCAGTCCCGGCCCCACCCTGGAATCTGTGGTGGGCTCGCTTCCCTATGCCAAGGGGCACGGGACAGGGAACGACTTCATCCTGATCGCAGACCCCACGGACCAGCACCACCTGGACCAAGCGCAGGTTGCACAGATATGTGACAGGCACACAGGCCTCGGCGGCGACGGGCTGATCCGCGCCGTCCCGTCCGAAGCCGTGGCCGAGGGCCGGACCATCTTGGAGTCCGCGCCGGAGGCGTACTGGTTCATGGACTACCGCAACGCCGACGGTTCGATCTCGGAAATGTGTGGCAATGGGGTGCGCGTGTTCGTGCATTTCCTGCTCAGCGAAAACCTCGTGGACCTTGAAGTGGGCGCAGTGTTGCCGATCGGCACGCGTGGCGGACTGAAGCTGGTCACCCGGCTACGGGACGGCTACGCGGTGGACATGGGCCCTTGGGAGTTCATTCACGACAAGGCAGCGACGGAAAACGGGCTGGACTCCAGGGTCCTCACCTCCGGGCTGCCCACGGTCCGCGGGGCACTGAGTATTTCCATGGGCAACCCGCACACCGTGGTGGCCCTGGCCAATGCCGCCGAGCTGCGCGCCTTGGACCTGGCCTCGATCCCGGAGGTGGAGCCGCGCCCGGAACACGGGACAAACGTTGAGTACGTGCTGGCCGGCAATCCGTCGGTGCCCGGCGGGCGCGGGTCGCTGCGCATGCGAGTCCATGAACGCGGGGTGGGGGAGACCCTCTCCTGCGGCACAGGGGCCTGCGCCGCGGCCATCGCCACCCGGCACTGGTCCCAGGCCCACGACGTCGCCCAATGGGCGATACAGGTCCCGGGTGGAGACCTGGGTGTCGGGTTCGAGGAAGGCGCCGACGGACGGGAGCACGTGGTGCTCAGCGGCCCGGCCGTGCTGGTGGCCCGCGGCGACATCACCGCGGGCTAGGACCCCGGCCCCAAGGTAACCTTCCGGTGGCTCCGTTAGGCAGCGAGCGGGCGGGAGACCTTCAGAATGCGGAAGGCCTTGTCGGTCGAGACCCGTTCGACGTTCCAGTCCTGCGGCAGCGCCGCATCGAGCCACTTCTGTAGCGAATCGGCGCCCAGATTCTTTTGCACTACCAGCCAGGCATCGCCACCCGGTGCCAGCCGGGGCAGCCAGAGCAGCAGCAACTCGTGCAGCGCCTCCTTGCCGATACGGATCGGCGGGTTGGACCAGATGGTGTCGTAGGTGATGTCCGGATCCGCCGCCTCCGGCAGCGCCACAACCACGTTGCCCAGCCCGAGGGTCGCGGCGTTATCGCGGGTCAAGGCGAGGCTTCTTTCATTGACGTCGACGGCGTGCACCGTCGCCTCGGGGGAGGCCATGGCCATGGACAGGGCGATCGGGCCCCAGCCACACCCAAGGTCCAGCAGGTTTCCCGTCGGGGACGGGTCGGGGACGCCACGCAAAAGCACGGCCGTTCCCTTGTCGATCCGGTCGGGGCTGAAGATGCCGCCGGACGACTGTAGCTTGCGCGGGGCACCGCCCAATTCGACGCTGATGGTGCGCCGTTTCTCCGGGGTGGAAGGCTGGGCGCTGAAGTAGTGTTCCGGGCTCATATCTGCAAGTTAACCGCCAGCGACCAACAATCCCAAACCCGAAGCACGTCTAAGGGCTGGATAACGGTGTGAGATGCATCAAGGCGCCGCTCGCCACAAAGTGATAAAGTTTTCTCTATGACTTACCCGTACTTGTAAGACGCAGCCGCTCAACGCGCCCCCGTGTCCTTCCCCGCTCCGAGCCAACACGCCGGCGACCGGAAGTTGACTCATGGCCGGGCCGATACGCAAGCCATGCGCAAAAGTCATCACCGGACCCCACATACCTCGTGATGCCCCCGCGGCATACGAAGCATGGGTCAACTCATTTCGGCGATGCCAGTACCGTCGGCACCGGCCCAATCCCCGCGGCGTCACCACGCCCCCAGATCTTCAGGACGCCGTGTAATCACGGCCCGGCAAGGAGCCAATCCATGCAAACACCACACGAACACCCGGAACAACACAACCCATCCACGCCCAAGGGCGCATCTGACGGTGCGGGGCACTATTCTGGAATACAGCAAGCAAAGGGGAACATGACCAATCCACAGCCTTCCGGCCCGCAGGACAATGACCTGGACGAGGCGCAGCTCCAAGCCGCCATCGAACGCATTCTTGCCAGCGACGCCGCAGCAGCCAACCAAGCCAGCCACTTCGGTGCCCCGGAGGACGAGAAAATCCTCACCGGACGCGCCCAGGCGCTGGACAAGTCCACCCGCGAACACTCCTCCTTCGACGGGGATCAGGAGGAACTGGCCGCACGCCGTGCGCTGCGCCGGTCCGCAAGCCTGTCCACCGAACTCGATGATGTCACCGAGGTAGAGAACCGCCAGCTGCGCCTCGAGCGCGTGGTCCTGGCCGGCATCTGGAACGAGGGCACCGCGGAAGACGCCGAGAATTCGCTGCGCGAGTTGGCGGCGCTTGCCGAAACCGCCGGTTCCGAGGTGTTGGATGGCATGGTCCAGCGCCGTGCAAAGCCCGACGCAAACACCTACCTCGGTTCGGGCAAGGCCCAGGAGCTGCGCGAGGTCGTGGCTGCCACGGGCGCGGACACCGTCATCATCGACACCGAACTCGCACCCTCCCAGCGTCGCGCCCTCGAAGATGTCGTCCAAGTCAAGGTCATTGACCGCACCGCATTGATCCTGGACATCTTTGCCCAGCACGCCAAGAGTCACGAGGGCCGCGCCCAGGTGGAGCTGGCACAGCTCGAATACCTGCTGCCGCGATTGCGCGGCTGGGGCGAATCCATGTCCCGTCAGGCAGGTGGCCGGGTCGGCACCGCAGGCGGCGGCATCGGCTCGCGTGGTCCCGGTGAAACCAAGATCGAACTGGACCGCCGGCGCATTCGCGACCGCATGGCCAAGCTGCGCAAGGAAATCAAGGGAATGCTCCCGGCCCGCGAGGCCAAGCGGGCCAACCGCAAACGCAACTCGGTGCCATCGGTGGCCATCGCCGGATACACGAACGCCGGGAAATCCTCGTTGCTCAACAGGCTCACAAACGCCGGAGCACTGGTGGAGAACGCGTTGTTCGCGACCCTTGATCCCACGGTTCGCCAGACCGAGACCGAGGACGGACTGACCTACACGCTGGCGGACACCGTTGGGTTTGTGAAGTCGTTGCCCACCCAGCTGGTCGAGGCCTTCCGCTCCACGCTGGAAGAAGTTGCCGACGCGGATCTGATCCTGCACGTCGTGGATGCCGCGCACCCCGACCCGGAAGGGCAGATCCAGGCGGTCCGCGAGGTCCTCAACGACGTGGACGCCCGTCGAATCCCGGAGCTCATCGTGTTGAACAAGGCAGATGTCGCCGACCCGTTTGTGGTCGAACGGCTGCGCCAACACGAGCCAAACCACGTGATCGTCTCGGCGCGCACCGGTGAGGGAATCGGCGAACTGCTCGAGAAGATCAGTGCTGCAATTCCACGGCCCGATGTCCAACTAGAATTGATGATTCCCTATGATCGAGGCGACGTGGTCAACAGGCTGCACGGCGCGGAGGCCGAAATTCTGGCCGTCGAACATACCGAAACTGGAACACGCATGATGGTCAAGGTGCGCAAAAGCATGGCGGCAGAAGTGGAGCAATTTAGTATTCATGGCTGAGGAATCAGAGGTCATCGCCCTTTTGGACGCTGCAGTGTCCACTATGGGCGGGCAAAATCGGCCGGGCCAACACGAAATGACGCGTCAGGTCGTGCGGGCCATGGACACTGGCGAACACCTGTTGGTGCAGGCCGGGACCGGAACCGGTAAATCGATGGCCTATCTGGTCCCCGCTTTGGCCCACGCGATCGACGCGGAGAAGCCGGTGGTGATTTCCACCGCAACTCTGGCGCTCCAAGCGCAGATCGTCGGTCGCGATGTGCCGCGGCTTCTCTCCTCGCTCAAGGGCAAGCTCCCGCGCGAGATGGATGTGGCGCTGGTCAAGGGCCGCTCCAACTACGTGTGCCAGTACAAGCTCGGCGGCGGGTACCCGGACGACGACGAGGGCGCACTGTTCTCCTTGGAATCGGGCACCCCACTGGTCGGTGGCGGCGAAGGGCCGAGCTCCGCGCTGGGCCAGGAAGTGGTGCGGTTGCGGCAATGGGCCGAACGCACCGACACCGGAGACCGCGACGACATCACCCCCGGAGTCAGCGACAAGGCCTGGCGACAGGTGTCGGTCAGCGCCATGGATTGCCTCGGCGCCCAGAAATGTCCCATGGCCTCCGAATGCTTTAGCGAACTGGCCCGCTCCCGCGCGGCCAACGCCGATGTGGTCATCACCAACCACGCGATGCTCGCCGTTTCGGCGTTCGAAGGTCTGGCCGTGCTGCCGGACTTCGACACCGTTATCATCGACGAGGCCCACGAGCTCCAGGACCGGGTCACCAGCTCCGTGACGCGCCCCATGTCCGTGGCCATGGTCCAGACCGCAGCTTCCGCGGCACGCAAGCACTGCTCGGTCAGCGTCGATTCCCTGAACCAGGGAGCCAAGGCCCTGCAACGCGCCCTCGAAGGGGTTCCCACGGGACTCATGGCCAAGGGCCTGAACGAAGACCAGGAAGCGGCGATCAACCAAATCGCCGAGGCAGCACGGGTGGTGCTCTCCGATTCAAAGCCGGAGGCCAACGCCCCGGCCGACGGCGGACGGCAAATGGCCCGCTCACAGGTCATGTACCTGGTGGAGCAATGCACCAAGATGCTTGAAATGACCGACGAGCGCGAAGTCATCTGGGCCTCGCGGCCGGGGCACTTCAGCCCGGGTGAGGGCTACGTCCAGCCCGATGAATCCAGCCAACCGACCCTGATGGTGGCACCGCTCTCGGTAGCGGGCAAGCTCCGCGAGGGACTCTTCGACGGTCGCACCGTGATCCTCACCAGCGCGACGCTGGCCATCGGAGCCGCCTTCGAACCCGTCGCAGGGTCCCTGGGTCTGATCGGCGATGGCGCACCGACCTGGAACGGTGTCGATGTGGGCAGCCCCTTCGACTACCCCAAGCAAGGCATCCTGTACGTCGCCAAGCACCTGCCCAAGCCCGGGCGGCAGATGTCACAGGAAACGCTCTCCGAGATCGAGGACTTGATCAAGGCCTCCGGAGGTGGGGCGCTGGCGCTGTTCACCTCGCGCCGTGCCGCGGAAGACGCGGCGGAAATCTTGCGTGCCCGTCTGGACATTCCGATCCTGTGTCAGGGCGAGTCCAGTATGAAGGCCCTCGTCGACCAGTTCTCCGCAGAACCGGACACCTGTCTCTTTGGCACCATGACACTCTGGCAGGGCGTGGATGTGCCGGGCAACGCCTGCCGGTTGGTGATCATCGACAAAATTCCCTTCCCGCGTCCCGATGACCCGCTGTCCTCGGCCCGCAGCCGCGATGTCGCCAAGCACGGCGGAAACGGTTTCATGGCCGTGGCCGCGAGCCATGCCGCGGTGCGCTTGGCACAGGGCTCAGGCCGACTGATCCGCTCCATCAACGACAAGGGCGTGGTGGCCGTACTGGATTCACGTCTGGCCACCGAACGCTATGGCACGTTCCTGCGTGCGTCCCTGCCGCCGTTGTGGGCCACTCCTGACAAGGCCACCGTCATCTCCGCCCTGCAACGCCTCAGCGAAGGCTAAGGGGCACCAGTAAGGGGCACAAAAAAGGTTCGGGGCCGGTCGAAAGACCGGCCCCGAACCTTTGGCGGGATGAAACGCGATATTGCTCCTAGATGGAGCGCATGACCGAGACGACCTTGCCCATGACGGTGGCGGTGTCGCCGAGGATCGGCTCGTAGCGTGAGTTCTGCGGCAGCAACCAGGTATGGCCGTCACGCTGGCGGAACGTCTTGACCGTGGCTTCGTCTTCGAGCAGTGCTGCGACGATGTCCCCGTTGTTGGCGGTCTGCTGGCGGCGAACCACCACCCAGTCCCCGTCGCAAATGGCCGCGTCGATCATCGAATCTCCGGTGACCTTGAGCATGAACAGTTCGCCGTGGCCCACCAACTGGCGTGGAAGGGCGAAAACGTCCTCAACCGCCTGGTCTGCCAGGATCGGACCGCCTGCGGCGATGCGCCCCACCAGTGGCACCATGGCGGTGTCGGCCGAGGTGGTCAGCTCCGAGACGTTCATGCCGTTAGCGGCCTTCAGGCTGTCCTGGCCCTCTACTACTTCAAGTTTTGCATCACCCTTGAGCTGGAGCGGCAAGAGGATCTCCATGGCCCGCGGCCTGCGCGGATCACGGCGGATATAGCCGAGCTTTTCCAGCTGGCTGAGCTGATGGGTCACGCTCGAGAGGCTTGCCAACCCCACAGCGTCACCGATTTCCCGCATCGAAGGCGGGTATCCATTGGCGCTCACCGAGCGCTGGATGGTTTCAAGAACCTTTTTCTGACGGATAGTCAGGCTCTTCGCGTCGCGTCGAGGGGTTCGTTGTTCGGTCGTCATTGTCAATGCCTCATCCCGATCGTCGCCGGTTGCCCGCGCGTGCCGCAAATTGTCGGTGCTGGCTGATGTAGTAAATACATCGGCTCACGGCACCAAGCTTAGTCGACAAGGACACTACTTTCAAAGATTTGTTCGAACAGATCTGGACACGTGTCGTCCAAAGGTGCTAGAAATAAGATACAAACACCGAACACCTGTTCGAAAGATATGTTCGAATAACCGTCGCGTGTTCGAACCGGGCCATCAGGCCACGTCAAACACGCGAAAACATGAGGAAAGGCAAAGACATGGCAAACACTGCTTTCTCGGCCCCGCTCCACCTGGTCACTTCCCCCAACTTCGAGTCGGAACCGCTCATGCGGCAGACTCAGGCGCCCCTTCGCTTGACGCGTCGTGGCAAATTCGTACTTATAGCACTTCCGATCTTCCTGGTCGCCGCTGCTTCAATGATGATTATTGGCCTCTTCCAGTCCCCGGCCAATGCCTCGGACACCAGTCCGCTGGGCGTCGAAGCAACGACCGTCACCGTCATCGAGGGAGACACCTTGTGGGGGATCGCCCGCGAATTTGCGCCCCAGCTCGAGCCACGCGATGCCGTTCGCCAGATCGGTGAGATGAACAGCCTCAGCAGCTCGATGCTGCACCCGGGCACCGAGATCTTCGTCCCCACAGCAAACTAGCGCCGGTAGCTCCGGGCGCAAACAATTTCTAGCGCTGCCGGGATTCGAACCGATTATTACCCTTCGCACCACCACAGATTCTTAGGCTGCGGCCCTGCCGCCGTAGACTTACACTGTGAATGAACGGCTAAATCGCCTGGCAAATCTGCCCCTGCGCGATAATCTCCAAGGTCTTGAACCCTATGGTGCACCCCAGATTGACGTACCTATCCAGCTAAACGTCAACGAAAACACCCACCCGCTTCCCGCCGAAGTGCATCGTGCGATCGTCGAAGAAGTCACCGCCGCAGCCGTGGGACTCAACCGCTACCCCGACCGTGAATTCACCGAACTACGCGAACGCCTGGCCACCTACCTGGGCCATGGGTTGACGCCGGAAAACATCTGGGCCGGAAACGGATCCAACGAGGTCCTCCAACAGATCCTCCAGGCCTTCGGCGGGCCCGGACGCTCCGTCATGGGCTTCCCTCCCACCTACTCCATGTACCCGCTGCTGGCCTCCGGCACGGATACCGCCTACATTGCCGGGCAACGCTCACCGGGCTACGGCCTCACCGCCGCGGATGCCGCCGAGCAAGTCCGCAAGGCAGCCCCGAACATCGTGTTCCTATGCTCGCCAAACAACCCCACCGGCACGGCACTGGGCCTCGACGTTGTCGAAGCCGTCTACGAGGCCGGGGCAGCCAGCAACACCATCGTGATCGTGGACGAGGCCTACGCCGAATTCGCGCACACCGGAACGCCCTCGGCGCTGTCCCTGCTTCCGGGCCGTGAACGGCTCATTGTCTCGCGGACCATGTCCAAGGCTTTCGCCTTGGCCGGTGCCCGCGTGGGCTACCTGGCCGCGGCACCCGAAGTCACCGACGCCATCCGCTTGGTCCGCCTGCCGTACCACCTCTCGGCGGTCACCCAGGCGACAGCCAACGCCGCGCTGAAACACGTTGATGCGCTGCTGGCCAACGTCGAGGACATCAAGGTCCAACGTGACCGCATCGTCAACGAGCTCACCCGCATGGGATTGAGCCCGGCCTCGAGCGACTCGAACTTCGTGTTCTTCGGCGGCATCAACGACACCGGTGCCATCTGGGAGGGCCTGCTCGAGGCCGGGGTGATCATCCGTGATGTCGGAATTCCCGGACACCTCCGGGTTACCGCCGGCACCGAAGCGGAGACCACCACGTTCTTGGTACGCCTCGAGGAACTGCTCAATCAGGCTCCTCCCACGCTATAGCGCTAAACTTGGGGCGGCGGCGATGGTGCCGGCGGGCTGGTTACGACCACATGCCCGCGTGCGCCTCCAAGCCAGCGCCCCACATCTTCGTCTCAACGCCTGATCCAAAGGAATGTGCATGTCTGCCGAAAAACTCACGGGTCGTCGCGCTCGCCTCGAACGCATCACCAGCGAGTCCTCCGTCTTTGTCGAGCTCGATCTGGACGGCACTGGCCGCTCGGAAATTAGCACCGGCGTACCGTTCTACGACCACATGCTCACAGCGCTGTCCAAGCACTCGCTGATCGACCTCACCGTGCGCGCCACCGGGGATGTCCACATCGATGTGCACCACACCGTGGAAGACACCGCCATCACCATCGGCGAGGTACTGCGCACCGCACTGGGCAACAAGGCCGGGATCCGCCGTTTCGGCACCGCCTACGCCCCGCTGGACGAGGCCCTGGCCCGCGCCGTCGTCGACATCTCCGGACGCCCCTACCTGGTCCACGGAGGCGAGCCCGCAGGACAGGAATACCACCTGATCGGTGGACACTTCACCGGGTCGATGACCCGCCACGTCTTCGAATCCCTGACCTTCCACGCGCAGATCTGCGCGCACATCGAGGTCATCTCCGGACGCGACCCGCACCACATCGTGGAGGCCCAGTTCAAGGCCCTGGCCCGTGCACTGCGTGAAGCAGTGGAAACTGACCCGCGCATCGGCGACGCCATCCCGTCCACCAAGGGTGCGCTGTAGATGGCGCAGAAGACCGTCACGGTCCTGGACTACGGATCGGGCAATGTCCGCTCCGCAGTCAGGGCACTTGAGGCAGCCGGGGCACAGGTCAAGCTTTCGGCCAAACCCGAGGACATCGCCAACTGCGACGGACTCTTTGTTCCAGGTGTTGGCGCGTTTGCCGCGGTGATGCAGGCGCTCAAAGACGTCGGAGCGATCCGCTGGATTGGACGCCGCATTGCCGGCGGCCGACCCGTGCTCGGGGTCTGCGTCGGACACCAGGTCTTTTTCGACGAGGGCGTGGAACACGGGATCCATACTCCGGGGCTGGGCGAATGGCCTGGCACCGTGGAACTGCTTCAGGCACCAGTGGTTCCGCACATGGGCTGGAACACCCTCACCCCGCCGGCCGGCAGCAAGCTCTTCGCCGGCATCGAGGATGAACGCTTCTACTTCGTGCACTCCTACGCCGTGCAGAAATGGGACTTCGAAGTGGCCCAACCCAAAATGACCCCGCCACAGGTCACCTGGTCCGAACACGGGACCCCATTCATCGCCGCGGTGGAAAACGGGCCACTGTGCGCCCTGCAGTTCCACCCGGAAAAGTCCGGCGAGGCCGGAGCACGATTGCTGCGCAACTGGTTGGAGACCCTGTAAACCATGCTCATTTGGTCAATTGTCCTCATGGGAGTCGCCGGGATCTTAGCCGGCGGAGCGCTCTCGCTGCGCCAACAACGCGCCCACATCTCCTGGATCATCGTCGCCTGGGTACTGGCCGCGGTGTCCCTTTACTGCGCCTACCTGATCACGCTTTAACCAACCCCCGCCGGCGAATGCCGCCGGTTGCACCCGGCAAACGCCGGGCACAAGAACCTAAGGATCGATCATGACCGAGAACCACAACAACATCCTTGAGCTGCTGCCCGCCGTCGACGTGGTGAACGGCCAGGCCGTGCGCCTGGTCCAGGGCGAGGCCGGGTCCGAGACCAGCTACGGCGATCCGCTCGAGAACGCCCTGGCCTGGCAGGAAGCCGGTGCCGAATGGGTGCACCTGGTGGACCTGGACGCTGCCTTCGACCGTGGGGCAAACACCGAGCTGCTGGGCCGCATCGCCAAGGAATTGACCATCAAGGTTGAGCTCTCCGGCGGCATCCGCGACGACGAATCCCTCGAACGAGCCCTCGAATTCGGTGCCACACGCGTCAACCTGGGCACCGCAGCCCTCGAAAACCCGGAATGGACCGCCCGGGCCATCGCACGCCACGGAGACAAGATCGCCGTGGGACTGGACGTGCGCGGTACCGTGCTTTCGGGCCGTGGCTGGACCAAGGAAGGCGGCGACATCTGGGAGGTCCTGGCCCGTCTGGAAGACGCCGGCTGCGCCCGCTACGTCGTCACCGACGTGACCAAGGATGGGACGCTGCGCGGACCCAACGTGGAGCTGCTGGCCGAGATGTGCAAGCGCACCGCCAAGCCCGTCATCGCATCCGGCGGCATCTCGAGCCTCGAGGACCTGCGCGTGCTGCGCGAACTGGTCCCGGCCGGCGTCGAAGGCGCCATCGTGGGCAAGGCCCTGTACGCGGGCAAGTTCACCATGGCCGAGGCCTTGGATGTGGCAGGCCGCCGCTAAGTCACCGGGCCGTCCGATGACCGGCCCTGAGCTTTGAATCCCCGGGAGGGGTTCGGACCACAATGGTTCCGGGCACCTCCCGTTGGTTGTCTGTGCTGCAGGGACTCGGGCAGGCTGGGACCATGACCCTGAAACCACCGTTGGCAGGCATCCCCGCAGCGCCGGTCCCGATCCCCGCCGCCGTGGCCAGGGAAGCCGGAGGCGAAGAGCTGGAAGCCGTCTGGATCAACGAGGTCGGAGGAACGAGCTTCAGGATCGGGGCCGACACCACGGCCGAACGCTATATCAAGTACGCGCCGGTGGGCACCGAAGACACCGACTTCGCTGCCGAGGCGCAACGTTTGGGTTGGGCCGGTGCCCATGCCATCGTTCCGCGGGTGCTTGAGGTGGGCGGCGACGCGGCGGGAAACTGGCTGCTGACCGCGGCCCTTCGGGGCGAATCGGCGGTGGCCCCGGGCTGGATCCCCAGGCCTGCCATGGCTGCACGCGCACTGGGTTCCGGGCTGCGCGCCCTGCACGAGGCCTTGCCGGTGCATGACTGCCCGTTCGAATCATCGCTGTCCGAGCGGGTCAAAGACCTTGAACGGCGCATCGAGCGGCCCTGGAACCCGGCGGACTGGCCCCCTGGATACTCCCTTCACCGAATCGAGACGGCCTTGGAACTGCTGCGTAATCCGCCGGTTCCCGCCGTCAGGGTGGTCTGCCATGGAGATGTTTGTGCCCCCAACACGCTGCTGGATGAGCAAGGAAACTTTGCCGGACACGTGGACCTGGGTTCCCTGGGTGTAGCAGACCGCTGGGCCGACCTGGCCGTGGCGGCGTGGAGCACCGAATGGAACTACGGTCGTGGCTACGAGGAGTTGGTGTACGCCGGTTACGGCATCGCACCTGACACCGCATCAATCGCCTACTACCGCCTGCTCTGGGACTTGGGTTAACCATCCCGCTGCCGGGGCACAACGCGATTTTGGCCACACCGCACCAGACCTTGGTCTCGAGGAATCCGTGGGCGCACCGGCGGAAGGCCCGTCCACCGCCGCAGGGAAAGGCCCCGCGAGCACCGCGGGGGCGGGATAGCATGGGCGTATGAGCGCGAATTCCCCTTCTTCCCCCACCGACCAGGGTGCCGAACGACACCTGCCGGGCCACATTGCTGCTGCCCTGCAGCGCGCAGGCGGTGCCACCGACTCGGCTGGCCAGAGTTGGGACGGGCGGGACCTCTCCGGCGAGGGGAACCCGCTGCACAACTTCGATAACGACAACGGACTGATTGACCCCGCGCTCGAGCGCGCGCTGGAAGACTTGAAGGCCGGGAACGGCTCCGAGCCACTGGTCCACACGGCCCTGGCCCATGCACGGGTCTACATCGCGGTGGTGGCACAACTGGCGGAGGGCGGGCTGGGGGAGCACGGCTTCACCGAGGACAAGGAAGCAGACATGGCCCTGGTCACGCTCACCGCACCGGACGGGCGTACCGCGTTGCCGGTCTTCAGCAGCGTCGAGAACCTGCAGCGCTGGCATGGCGAGGCCCGCCCCGTGGCCGTGTACGCACCGCGCGCCGCACTCTCGGCGGTCAGCGAGGAAGCCCAGATGCTGGTGTTGGATCCCGGCACCGACTTCACCTTCGTCTTGCGCCGCCCCGGCATGTGGGCCCTGGCCCAGCAGCACGACTGGGTGCCCAGCTACCTCAATGACGAGCTCGCAGCCGTGGTGGAGGCGCAGCTGTCCAGCGAAAGCGTGTTGGCGGCGATCCACATGGCACCTGGCCATGGGGTGGGAACCCGCACCTCCGCCGGCGCCGCGGTGCCGGGCGGGGGGCCGGGGCCCGAACTACGCCTGGAATTCTTGTTCCATCCGGGCGTCGAGGAAGCCGCCGCCCGCGAGTGCGTCTCCCGGGTCCATTCCAGGCTCGCGGCCAACCAAGAATTTGCCGAAAACGTCGATTCTCTCGAGATTGCCCTGAAGGCGGCACCTGTTCCCGGCACCGAGGCGTGAAGTTCGGCCGCTACGGGCAACTGCTGAGGCAGCCCGGGGTCGGCGCACTGCTGCTCATCGGTATGGTCGCCAGGCTTCCGCACGCAGCGGTCGGCATGCTCCTGTTGCTGCACCTGGTCAACGAGCTAGATCAGGACTGGGGTTCGGCGGGCCTGGTGGTCGCGCTGATGACCATCGGCATTGCCCTAGGGGCACCGTGGCGTGGGCACATTGTCGATATGTACGGGTTGCGCCGGGCGCTGGTCCCCTCGGTCATCGCCGAGGTGGTGGTGTGGAGCATTGTCCCGCAGGTCTCCTTCACCTGGGTGCTGCCGCTAGTATTCCTCGGCGGATTGTTCTCCCTGCCGGTCTTCTCCGTGGTGCGCACCGCCCTGGGCGTGATGACCACCGGGGACACACGTCGCGCGGCCTTCGCCCTGGACGCGATGGCCACCGAAGTGGTTTTCATCGTGGGTCCGGCCGGCGCGGGGATCGTCGCCGTCTCGCTTGACACCACCATCGGGATGATCGGCATCGGGATCGCCGCGTCCGTGGCCGGGCTCGCACTGATGGTGTTGAACCCGCCCACGCGTACCGGCCAGCCTGGGGCCGTGGCGCTCAAAGCCAACCCGCACGAGGAACGCCTGGGGGCAGAGGCTTCGCTGATCGCCGCCGGACCGGGCGGTCTGGCCGACGTAGAGGGTGAACTGATCGTGGCCGGCGCCAAGTCGACCAAGGCGCGGATTGCCGCCCGCGGGCGCGGTTTCCGCCACAAGTTCGGCTGGGTCAGTGCCTCGGTGATCGCGGTGCTCATCGCCGCAGCCGGTGCAGGATTGCTGATCTCGGGCACCGAAGTCGGAATCCTGTCACTGCTCGATGCGCACCACAGCGAAGGTCAGCTGGGTATCGTGGTCCTGTTCTGGTGCGGGGCCTCGCTGCTGGGCGGGCTTCTCTACGGAAGCCTGGATCGGCGTATCTCGCCGATCGTGCTGCTGCTGGCCATGGCCGTGCTGACGGTGCCCATGGCCTTTGCCACCGATACCTGGTCCTTGGCCTTGCTGTCGATCGCGCCGGGGATGGTGTGCGCCCCGGTACTCTCCGCCGCCTCGGAATGGCTCACCGATCTGGTTGCGGAGAAGCGTCGCGGCGAAGCCATGGGTTGGTACGGTTCCGCGCTGACCGGGGGCACCGCCCTAGGATCGCCCATCTCCGGGGCCACGGTGGACCTCTTGGGTGCCAACACCGGATTCGTCATGGTCGGCGCCATCGGGACACTGATTTGCGCCGTGGCTTTGACCGCCCAGCAGGTGCGTCGCAAGCGTGCGCGAGGTCGTGTGCGAGTGCTGGTCAACGAAAGCTAATCCGGCACTGTTTCGTGCGCGTGGGACTGGGCCCGGTCGGGCGCGCAACGGGCATTAAAAACCCTGCGGCCGAGTCGGAGTAGAAGCACCGAAAACTTCGATGATGCTTCCTGTGTCCAATGTCTCGGCCGCAGGGTGTTAACGCGTTGGAGTGTTACTTCATGGTGCGGGTGATTAGTTGACCGGGCCGGTGAGCTTTTCGCCCGGGCCCTGGCCCGGCGCGTCCGGGAACGCCGAGGCTTCGCGGAAGGCAAGCTGCAGCGAACGCAGTCCGTCGCGCAACGGACCGGCGTGCTGGGACCCGATTTCCGGGGCTGCGGAGGTGACCAGGCCGGCCAGCGCGGTGATCAACTTGCGGGCCTCATCGAGGTCCGTGAGCTCTTCTGCGTCGTGGCCCTCGGCCAAACCGCATTTGACCGCGGCGGCGCTCATCAGGTGAACTGCGGCGGTAGTGATGATTTCGATGGCTGCCACCTCGGCGATGTCGCGAATCTCTTCGGCGGCGGGGGTGGAGTCCGGATTGGTTTCAGGAGTACTCATACTGCTAAGCTTTCCATAGACCGACTGAATCCGTGCATTTGGAACAGACGCCCAACGGGTGGATGTGATCAAGTAAGCATGGGTCAGTATGCAAGTGGAGGCCACTCCCACCCGCAGCAGCCGAATCAGGCGGCCGGGTACGTTCGGTACCGATTGATCCCGCGGGATCAATCGGTTGGATGATTTTTCATCGATCGAATTCGAGGCCTTCGCCTGCACCTGCAGCCGAAGGCCTTTCCTTTTGCTGTGGTGGCCTGAAACTACGAACTACTCAGGAGCAACACATTAGCGATCCACGCATTAATGATCGAATCCGCGTCCCAGAGGTGCGGCTTGTCGGGCCTGCCGGTGAACAGGTTGGCATTGTCCGTATTGAGGATGCACTTCGTCTTGCCGTCGAGTCCGACCTTGATCTCGTGGAGGTGGCACCCACTGCCAAGCCTCCCGTGTGCAAGCTGATGGACTTCGGAAAGTACAAGTACGAGGCCGCCGTCAAGGCACGCGAAACTCGCAAGAACCAAACGAACACCGTGCTGAAGGAAGTTCGCTTCCGTCTGAAGATCGATACGCACGACTACGAAACCAAGGTCGGGCACGCACTGCGCTTCCTCGGTGCTGGTGACAAGGTCAAGGCCATGATCCAGTTCCGCGGCCGTGAACAGCAGCGCCCGGAAATGGGTATTCGGCTGTTGAACAAGTTTGCCGAGGCCGTTGCCGAAGTTGGCGTGGTCGAGTCAAGCCCGCGCATCGATGGCCGCAACATGGTCATGGTTGTTGGGCCGTTGAAGAACAAGGCAGAGGCCAAGGCAGAAGCCCGTCGCAACGAACAGCGCGATGCGGACAAGGCCAAGGCAGCGAACCCCGATGCAAAGATCGACACCTCGGAGCCCCAGGGCGACATTGGTGGATCAGTTGCAGATGTGATCGAATCCGACATCATGGAAAAGCTTGCCAAGGTCCGCGCCGAGGCAGCAGCCGAAGAAGCCGCAGCAGCTGCGGCTCCCAAGGTAGCTCCCGTCAGGTCGGCTCCAGTGGTTTCCAAGGCTCCGGCCAAGGCAGCCCCGGTCCGCGATGCGGCCAGTCGTCCGGCAGCTTCAAGGCCTCCGGTTCGTCCGGCGGCTTCCAAGCCTGCGGCAGCCCCGGCTGCGAAGCCGGCCGTTGCAGCCAAGCCCGTTGCAGCACCGAAGCCGATGGCTGTTCCTAAGCCAACGGCCATGCCTCCAAAGCCTGCGGGCAAGCCGGGTCCCAAGCCCGCAACCCGCGCCGCCAAGCCCGGGACGACCAAGTAAGGTCTTCCCGAGCAGGGCGTGCTCGCAAGAGCAACACTAGAACCACGGATTCATCGCAAACGCGGGAGTTCAAAAGATCCCCGGCCCGACAGGACCCCGGGAGCAAGTAAGGAGAACGGCGGATATGCCGAAGTTCAAGACCCACAGTGGCGCCAAGAAGCGCTTCAAGCTCACCGGTAGCGGCAAGATCATGCGCCAGCAGGCTAACCGCCGTCACTACCTGGAGCACAAGTCCTCCCGCATCACCCGTCGTTTGGCTTCTGACCAGTTGGTCGCCAAGGCGGACGTCAAGACCATCAAGCGGATGCTCGGTATCTAACACCCTTCCGTCCGGGACGTCCGAATTGGGACTTCCTACCACTTAAAGATTTTCGTCACTCCGCCACCTTGCGGGAGGGCGGGACAGAAACAAAGGAGTACACACGTGGCACGTGTGAAGCGGGCAGTAAACGCCCATAAGAAGCGTCGCGTCATTTTGGCTCGCGCCAAGGGCTACCGCGGTCAGCGTTCGCGCCTGTACCGTAAGGCCAAGGAGCAGCTGCTCCACTCGTTCGTCTACAGCTTCGGCCACCGCCGCAAGCGCAAGGGTGACTTCCGTCGCCTGTGGATCCAGCGCATCAACGCTGCCTCCCGCGCCAACGGCCTGACCTACAACCGTCTGATCCAGGGCCTGAAGGCCGCTGAGGTCGAGGTTGACCGCCGCATGCTGGCCGAACTGGCCATCTCGGACGCCAACGCTTTCACCGCACTGGTGAACATCGCCAAGGGCGCATTGCCGACCGATGTCAACGCACCGAAGGCTGCTGCCGCTGCCGTTGTTGCCCCTGTTGCCAAGAAGGCTGCAGCTCCGGCCGCAGCATCCACGGAGAAAGCTGACATCGAAGGCGCCGTCAAGGCCGTCGAAGGCGAAGCCGCACCGGAAGGCTACGTCATCAAGGGCAACGCCGGCTCGGGCAAGTACCACGTCCCGGGCTCGACCTGGTACGAGCAGACCGCTGCGGAGTACTGGTTCAACAGCATTGAGTCAGCAAAGGCTGCAGGCTTCGAGCCTGCAGGCGGCGAATCTCGCCAGCAGATCAAAGACGCCTAGTCTTTGAGCTCCTAAAGCTCCTGTCCAAAGGGACGGAATCGTTCGCGATTCCGTCCCTTTGGCGTCTGACCGGTAAAGTCATCTCCATGAATGGCGCCGGATACACCGAAGAAACAATGACCAACGTCCGTGCCGAGCGGGTGCGAGAAGTAGCCAGACTTGGCACACGTACCGGACGCAGCAAGGCCGGAGAATTCCTGGCCGAGGGCCCGCAAGCGGTTCGCGAGGCCATGCGCCTGCATCTGACTCACCTCGAGGAGTCCAAAGCCCCGGTCGTCGGTGCGTTGTACGCCACCGAGGACTGCCTGGACCGGTACCCGGAATTCGAAGAAATGGCCGATAAAGCCCCGGGTCTGCTCACCCGTCTGGTCAGCCCAGAGGTGCTGGCAGCCATGGCCGATACCGTCACGCCCCAGGGCATCGTGGCCGTCTGCCCGCTCCCCGAAACCAGCCTCGAAGATCTCGCTGCCACCCGGCCGAAACTCGTAGCCGTCCTGTGCCGCATCCAGGACCCAGGAAATGCCGGAACGATCCTCCGCGCCGCGGACGCCGCCGGCGCCGATGCGCTCGTACTCACCAGCGGCAGCGTCGATATCTACAACCCCAAGGCCGTGCGCTCCACCGTGGGGTCGATTTTCCACCTGCCAATCATCACCAACGCCGACCTGGGCGAAACCCTGGCCCTGTTTAAATCCCAGGGCGCAACGATCCTGGCCGCCGACGGATACGGGGCCGCGGACCTAGATAAACTCCAGGACGTCAGCGCCGCACGGCGGGCCGGGAGCACCACGGCGCCCGAGGCCGGCCAACCGATGCTGGAGGAGCCCACTATCTGGCTGTTCGGCAACGAGGGAGAGGGTCTGGACGAGACCGAACTGGCGGGTGCCGACCACCGGGTCGCTGTTCCGCTCTATGGGATCGCCGAATCGTTGAACGTCGCAACCGCTGCCACAGTCTGCCTTTACGCTTCGGCACGCGCCCAACGTCGTAGCTAGACACTCCCGCTGTGGCCTGCACCGGGACAAAATACCCGTGCCCTAGGATTAGGGAACGTAGTTGTGCGCCGCGGGGATGAACCCCGGTGGCACCCTGCGGATGACAGCGTCGCACGAGCCTTTGCACGGGCGGACCAGATATTTGACCGAGAAGAAAGCGGGGCCCGCAATGGCGGCATCCGGCGGAACAAAAGCGGTGGTTGCCGCACTGGCGGCCAACCTGACCATTGCGGTATTCAAGTTTGTGGCCTGGGCGATGACGGCCTCGTCCTCCATGCTTGCCGAAGCCATCCACTCGGTGGCCGACTCGGGAAACCAGGTGCTGCTGTTGGTGGGTGGCAAAAAAGCCCGCCGCGAAGCAGACGCGGAGCATCCCTTCGGATATGGGCGTGAACGCTACGTGTATTCGTTCATCGTTTCCATTGTCCTTTTCAGCGTCGGTGGGCTCTTCGCCCTGTACGAGGCCTGGCAGAAGTTCCAGCACCCGCACGGCATTGAAGGCAAATGGTGGTGGGTTCCGCTGGCGGTGCTGATCGGTGCGATCATCGCCGAGTCCTTCTCCTTCCGCACGGCCATCATCGAATCGAACTTGGTGCGCGGGACGCAGTCGTGGCCAAAGTTCGTCAAGACCGCCAAGGCCCCGGAACTGCCGGTGATCCTGCTTGAGGACCTCGGGGCACTTATCGGGCTCGTCCTGGCCCTGTGCGGTGTCAGCCTCACCCTGCTCACCGGAAACGGCATCTGGGACGCCGCCGGAACCGCCTGCATTGGTCTGCTGCTGGTGGCCATCGCCATCGTGCTGGCAGTGGAAACCAAATCGTTGTTGCTGGGGGAGTCAGCAACTGCCGAACACGTCAAACTGATTTCCGCGGCCATCACCGTCAAGGGCGCGAAACTGATCCACCTCAAGACCTTGCACCTGGGGCCAGAAGAAATCCTGGTCGCCGCCAAGGTCTCGGTGCCCCAGGACGCCACAGGCGCCCAGATCGCCGACGCCATCGGTGACGCGGAAGCACGCATTCGTGCCGCTGTTCCGCTCAAGTGCGTGATCTACATTGAGCCCGACATCTTCGGTGCTGTCGACAAAGCCGCGGCCCACACCACTGAGCGGGCGTAAGCCCCATGGCCTACAAGCAGATCGTCGCCGCAGCAATCCTTGATTCGCTCAGTCACCCGCGTAAACTCCTGGCCGCCAGACGCACCTCGCCGCCTGCTTTGGCCGGGCTCTGGGAATTTCCCGGAGGCAAGCTCGAATCAGGAGAAAGCTGTGAGGCGGGGGTGGCCCGCGAACTCGTCGAAGAACTTGGCGTCGAGGTGATGCTGGGGACCGAGGTTTTTGGGCCGGAGCCCGAAGGCTGGGTGCTGAACGAGCACGCCGCGATGCGCGTGTGGTTCGCCGAAATCACCGACGGCACCCCAGACACCTTGGAAGATCACGACCAGTTGGCCTGGGTGGAACTTGACGCCGAGTCGCTCAAGGCCCTGGACTGGATCCCGGCCGACCTGCCAATCGTGCACGCGGTACTCGCTGACACTTTGGCAGGAGCCACTCGTTGATCCTGCTCACGGGCTTCGAACCCTTTGGAGGGGCGGATTTTAATCCGTCCCAGGCCATCGCGGAACGGGCAGCTGACATTCTTCGCCGACAGGGCCACCAGGTGATTACCGCCGAACTACCCTGTGTTTTTGCTACGGCACCTGCAACGTTGGCAGTCTTGCTCGAGCGGTGGCGCCCCCGTGTGGCCATCGGTCTGGGACTGGCAGGTGGCAGGAAGGGCCTCGGCCTGGAGAAAGTCGCCATCAACCATATCGATGCGCGCATCGCGGATAACGCAGGGCAGCAACCGATCGATGTGCCGGTGCGCGAGGACGGTGCCAACGCCTATTTCTCCACGCTGCCGCTGAAGGCGTCCCTGCAGGCTCTCGGCGAACCCGTGGATGGAAGCACCCCAGTGGATGCCGCGATTTCCTATACGGCCGGAAGCTTTGTCTGCAACCAGGTCTTCTATGAACTCATGCACCACCTCGGTGATGTCCCCGAGACTCGAGCCGGATTCATCCACGTGCCCTCGATGGAGGCCACGGATCCGCAGATGGAAGATCTGTCCGGGGCGGTCGCCACCGTGGCACGGTTGGCCTTGGATAACGTGGCCGAACCTCTTTACAGTGCCGGGACCGAATTCTAGGAACCTGGCTGCTGGGCGGTCTCGAGGGGCACCAACCGCCATGTCACCTCGAGGCGCACCGTGTGGGTCTGCTTCCCGGCCACCACCGGCATGGACGAAGAAGCCATGGTCGTAGCTTTGACCCGTGTCAACGGGAAGGCCGGGGCCTCGGCCAACTCACGTATTCGTTGGACTGTGCCAAGTCGGGTCCCGGATAGCTGCGCCAGCTGCTCGGCCGTAGAGCGGGCATCGGCAAAGGCCGCGTCGCGGGCGTCCACCAGCACCGGTGCAGGATCCGATACCTCGGCGCGCAAGGAATGGATGCGTAGCGTGTCCCCGCCGGCCGCAACGGCCGCTTCGAGAACTGCGGGAACCGAATCCACCGCAAGCCCCACGGCCTCCACGGTGGTTTCCGCGTCATAGCCGGCAAACCCCGACTCTTCGTTGCGCCAAGTGCTGCGGGCGGCAAGAGTGATTCCGGTGGTGGACAGCTCGGCGGTCGGCGCCGTACTTCCCACCGCGGCAATAACATCCCTGGCCGCGTCCGAGGCACGCGCAAATGCAGAGGCGCCCTGCAGATGGTGCCCTTGGAGGGTAAACGAAATGTTCATGACATCCGGGACGGCCCAGCTGCTTCCGGTCCCGGGCACGGTGATTCTTGGTGTCTTGCTCATGCGTGGATGCCTCCTGCGGGTGGGACGGGTTTCGGAGTGCTACCGGAGCGCAAGCTGCGTCGGATGCCCGCGGCGAGTACCGGGCCCAGCCTGCGGAAAGGGCGTTCAAGGTAGCCGCCGGCCTGCAGGCCGGCGGCACGTTCAAAGATGTTTCGAGAGGCCGGATCCGAGGTGCGCAACCAGGAATACCCGGCGGCGGCGAAATACAATGGTAGGAACGGTAACCCGAGGCACAACGCATATTGCGTGCAGTGCTTTTCCTCGTGGGCCAGTAACACGGGGTCGGGCTCCTGGACGCTGAGATACTCGCGGAAGAAGACCACGTTTCCCACGGTGAAGGCGCCGGCATGGGGCAGCTTCGGGGTGTAGTTCCGTGCCCAGAAGATTCCACGTTCCCCTCGAGACAGCGGCGAACCTGCGACGTTTGCCAAGGCCAGACCGGCGAGGGTGGATAGATTCAGCCAGTTGGCGAGCTCGCGGGTACGCTGCCAGGTCTCCATGCTTCCCCAGTGTATCCACCCGAAGCAACGCTGCGGCAGGGGGGCCGTCAGAGTGCTGAATTCTTGGGGTAGCCACGTCAACCATTAGGGTTGGAAGCTGAACCGGGGCCTCGTTGCCGAGAGTTGCCCCGCATGCTGAGGAGATTTGATGAAGAAGACCCTATCCGTCATTGGTGTCATGGTGGCATTGGTGTTGAGCCTGACCGGCTGCATGAAGATGGATGTGGATCTGGTGGTTGAAAGCCCGGAAAAAGCCTCCATGGACATGGTCATGGCCTTTGATACCAAGGCCGTCGGCGATGCCAGCGTCGCAGACCTCCTGAAGCAGATGGGCACCAGCGAGGAAAAGCTCTTTGAGAACTTCCCCGAGGACGCACAGAAGAGCCCCTATGAAAAAGACGGATACAAGGGCTACACCTTCAGTGTCCAGGACAGGTCGCTGACCGACATGGGCGACATCTCCGGGGAACTTGGCTCGAAGGTCAATATCGACTTCACCGATGGGCAGTACCACTTCGCTGGCCAAGGCCTTTCCGGTGGCGACACCTCGACCATGAACGAATCCACGATGACGGTGAGCTTCCCCGGTGAAGTGGTCTCCGCCAGCAAGGGCGCGACCATCGAGGGCAATACCGTCAGCTTCGACATGCTCAAGACCCAAGGCGCGATGACGGCGGTAGCCAACCCGAAGGACAACACCACGTTGTACCTGTCCTTTGGCATGGGCGGTCTGGCACTGCTCGGAGCCATCATCGGGGTGTCCCTGATGCGCCGCCCCGAGACGGACTCGCAGCTACACGCTTAGAGATTCTTCACGAGGCCGTCGGTTACTTCGGCGGCCGACAGAAAACCAACAAGGGGACCTTGCGCCGAGAAATTTCTCGGCGCAAGGTCCCCTTTGGTGCTTGCGGGGGAGGATCAGCCCTGTGTGGCGTCGGTGAGGAACTTGCCCACGATCGGGCCTGCGGTCTGCGCGCCTCCGCTGCCGTCGGCGACAAACACCGCCACGGCAAGATCTCCCTGGGCCGCGATCGACCAGGCGTGGGCGTTGCGCTCGCCATCATATTCAGCGGTGCCGCTCTTGCCGATGACCTTGGGACCGGGGATGTCGCGAAGTTCCTTGAGCGTGCCGTGGTCCACAACCCCGGCCATCATCGATGCCAGGTCCTTGGCCTCGTCGGCGGTCAGTGGATTCTTAGGTTTCGGGGCAGCATCGGGCTTGGGATCATCGATCAGGTGCGGGGTGACGGTGCCGCCGTTCTGGATGGAAGCCGCGACGGTGGCCATGCCCAGCGCGGAGGACTGCACGATGCCCTGACCGATGCCGTTGGCTGCCAGTTCGGTGCCGGAGGAATCATCCGGGACCGAGCCAAGGAACGATCCGGCTCCGGTCGAGGGGCTCAGATTCAGCCCCAGGGCTGCCGCCGCGTCGGCCAGTGCCGGGGACTTGGCATCGGCGGCACCCTTTAGGAAGACGGTGTTGCAGGACTGCGCGAGTGCTTCGGAGAGCTGGATCTCGCCCAAGGCCGAGGCAGGGTAGCCGTCGTAGTTCTTGAATTCCTTGCCGTCCACCGTCATGGTGGCAGGGCAAGCGACGGAAGTCTTGGGGGTATCCCCGTTGCGGAGCATCGCCAACGCGGTGATCACCTTGAAGGTGGAACCCGGGGCGTACTTACCCAGCATGGCGGTGTTCTGCGCGTTGTCCTCGGGGCCGGACGCCGCGGCGAGGATCGCCCCGTCCGAAGGCCGAACCGCCACCAAGGCGGCATCAGAGTCCGACTCAGCTACTAGCGACTCGGCAAGCTGTTGCATGTCGCGATCCAGCGTGGTGACCAGGTTCTTTCCATCCACCGCGTCCTGGCTTGCCAACGTGGAGAGAACATTTTTGTCCTGGTCATAGATGTTGATGCTGTAACCCTTGGTCCCGGCCAGCCGGTCTTGGTACGACTTTTGCAAACCCGAGAGCCCGACCTGGTCCCCGGCGTTGACGGTGCCCTTGGAATTGGCCACGATCTCCGCGGTGGCCTCTCCCACTGAGCCCAGAATGGCCCGGGCAAAGGTGCGTGTGGGAGCCAATGGCAAGGTGGCCGGTTGGGCCAGCACCCCGGGGATCGCGTCAAGTTCCTCATCGGTCACGGTGCGATCGATGTCATCGCGCAGCGTGATGGCAACGACGAAGGCCCGCTCGCCTCCGGCTACCACCCGCGCGGCGTAGGGCTCAGGGTCAATCTCAAGCAGTTTGGCCAGGGCCTTGGCCGATGACTCCCACTCGGATTCCTCCACTGCTTCCTTATTGATTCCGATGCGCAGCACCGGCCGATCGGTCACCAGGGCAGCCTTGCTGTCCCCGATGATGTCCCCGCGTGCCGAGCCGCTGGTGCGCTTGGCCACGTATTGGCCGGCTTCCAGCTCCGGTACTGCGATGGAGGGGGAGTAGCGTACGGCCCAGGTATCGGCCTGCTCATCCAGCTCGAGGATAGCGGTGGTGGTGTAGGTCCAGTCGGTGTCGGTGGAATCAATGTCCCAGACCGTGGAATAGGTGGCAGTCGCGGTCTGGGGATCGGCCGAGTCCTCGTCCTCGCTGACCGAGTCCAGGGTGACGCTGCGCTTGATGGATTCCATGGGGGCCAGCGCCGTGGCTAATTCGGCGGTAGCACTGGCGGCATCGGTCCCTGCCAGCGGGACCGCGGACAGGTCTACGTCCTGCAGGGAGGTGGCCAGCAGGGTGGCGGTGGCCTCGGGGGATGGCGGTGCCGAACAGGCGCTGAGGGAGCCTGCCATCAGCAGCGCGGCGGCGGGCAGGGCGAAGGTACGAAGGGCTCGTGACATGAGATAACTATCGCCTAACCCGCTCCCGGCTGTCCACAAAGAGTAAGGGTCGTGACGCGGGTGCACCGCGATTCAGGGCTGGGCGAGATCAGCACCTAGAATAGTGAGCAGAACCAGATACACAATCAACAGTGAAAAGGGCCGTAGAACCCCATGTCTGAACCCACGAGTCCGGAAACGGCCGTCCTTGACGGCCTAGTGCCGGTCGTCCCGCACCCCACCGACGAGGTCGGCGTCAACGTCGCGGTACAAGCAGCGTTGGCGGCTTTTGCCGCCGCAGGCAACCTCGATGAGCTGAAGAGCGCACGTTTGGCCCACTCCGGGGAGAAGTCCCCGTTGTCGCTGGCCAACCGCGAGATCGGCCGCCTAGATAAGAGTGAGAAGGCTGTTGCCGGCAAGCTCATGGGCGCCTCCCGTGGACGGGTCAACAAGGCCCTGGCCGACCGCACCGCGGTGCTGGAGGCCGAGGACGCCGCACGGATCCTGGTTGAGGAAACCGTCGACGTGACGGCTGCCCCGCGCCGCCGCCGTGCCGGTGCCAGGCACCCGCTGTCCACCCTGCAGGACCGCGTCTCGGACATCTTCGTGGGCATGGGCTGGGAAATCGCCGAGGGCCCCGAGGTCGAATCCGAGTGGTTCAACTTCGACGCACTGAACTTCGCTCCGGATCACCCGGCGCGCGAAATGCAAGACACCTTCTTCATCGACCCGGTCGACTCGCATCTGCTGTTGCGCACCCACACCTCCCCGGTGCAGGTCCGCTCCATGCTCGAGCGCGAGGTGCCGATGTACGTGCTGTGCCCGGGACGGGTCTACCGCACCGACGAGCTCGACGCTACCCACACCCCGGTCTTCCACCAGTTCGAGGGTCTGGCCATCGACAAGAACCTGACCATGGCCGATTTGCGTGGCACCTTGGAGCACTTCGCCCGGCAGATGTTTGGCGACGATGCCTCCATCCGCCTGCGCCCCAACTTCTTCCCGTTCACCGAACCATCAGCAGAACTGGATATCTGGCACCCAGGTGCCAAGGGCGGTCCGCGCTGGATCGAGTGGGGCGGATGCGGCATGGTCAACCCCAACGTGTTGCGCGCCGCGGGCATCGACCCGGAGGAGTACTCCGGGTTCGCCTTCGGCATGGGCGTGGAGCGCACGCTCATGTTCCGCAACGAGGTCCCCGACATGCACGACATGATCGAGGGCGATATCCGCTTCAGCGAGCACTTCGGGATGGAGATCTAAGTTATGCGTATTCCCCTTTCATGGCTGCGCGAATACGCGCAGGTTCCGGCCGATGCCTCGGCCGAAGACGTGATGAACGAGTTGGTCAAGGTTGGCCTCGAGGAAGAGGACGTGCACCGTCCCACCGACTCGATAACAGGTCCCATCGTGGTCGGCCAGGTGCTGTCCATCGTCAAGGAGGAGCAGACCAACGGCAAGACCATCAACTGGTGCCAGGTCCGTGTGGTGCCCGAAGGGCAGCCACAGACCTTGACGAACGAGGGAATCGATCCCTCGGGTGTGCAGGGCATCATCTGCGGCGCCCACAACTTCGTCGCGGGTGACAAGGTGGTTGTCACCCTGCCCGGCGCCGTGCTACCAGGAGACTTCAGGATCACCCCGCGCAAGACCTACGGGCATATTTCGGCAGGCATGATCGCATCCTCCCGCGAGCTGGGCATCGGGGATGACCACGACGGCATCATCGTGCTCTCGCGCTTGGGCCTTGACCCGGAGGTTGGCACCGACGCGATGGAGCTGCTCGGTCTCTACGACCAGGCCGCCGAAATCAACGTCACCCCGGACCGCTCCTACGCGTTCTCCATCCGCGGTGTGGCTCGCGAATACGCGCACGCCACGGGCACCACGTTCACCGACCCGGCCTCGCTGGTCACGGTGGATGCGGCAACCGCCGAAGGCCACCCGGTGAAGCTTCAAGATGCAGCTGGCATCTACGGGGTTCCGGGCTGCGACAGGTTCGTCACCCGCAAGGTCACCGGAATAAACCCGGCACTGCCCACCCCTCCGTGGATGGCTAGCCGGCTGAACCTGGCAGGCATGCGCTCGATCTCCCTGGTCGTGGACATCTCCAACTACGTGATGCTGGAACTGGGACAGCCGCTGCACTTCTACGATGCGGACAAGCTCACCGGAGCCATCACCGTGCGTCGGGCCAACCCGTGCGAGACGCTCAAGACCCTGGATACCAAGGAACGCAAGCTGCACGTCGAGGATCTGCTGATCACCGACGAGTCCGGTGCCATCGGCGTGGCCGGTGTCATGGGCGGATCCGCCACCGAGGTGTCGGACACGACCACTTCGGTACTGATCGAGGCGGCGCACTTCGAGCCGATCTCCATCGCTCGTTCGCGTCGCCGCCACAAGCTGCCTTCCGAGGCATCCAAGCGCTTCGAGCGCGGCGTGGACTGGGAAGTTGCCGACGAGGCGGCCCAGCGTGCCGTGGATCTGTTGGTCCAGCTGGCCGACGGCACCGCCACCACGGAGATCACCGACGCGGGCACCCGTCCCGCACCGACGCTCATCGACCTGCCCGCAGGCTTCGCTTCGGCACTGATCGGCATCGAGTACACCGACGAGCAGATCACCTGGGCGCTGGGCGAGATCGGTGCGCAGCTCGAGGAAATTGAGGGTGGGCTGCGCGTCACCGCGCCGTCCTGGCGCCCGGATTTGGCCACCAAGCAGGATCTAGTCGAGGAAATCGCTCGACTGGTGGGCTACCACCTGATCCCCGCCACGTTGCCTACCGCGCCTCCGGGCCGTGGCTACTCCCGTGTGCAGTCCCAGCGTCGCCGCGTCGTGGCCGCCCTGGCAGACGCAGGGCTCACCGAGGTGCTCTCCTACCCGTTTGTCACCAAGGCGCAGAACAACACCTTCGGTGCCCCCGAGGCCGGCGACGTTGCCGCGGTGAAGCTGAACAACCCGCTCTCCAGCGAGTACGGGTTCATGCGCACCTCGATCCTGCCCGGCCTGCTGGGCATCGCACGGCGCAACCACGGCCGCGGATTCCGCGACCTGGCCCTCTACGAGGCAGGCCAGGTGTTCCTGCCCGGCGAGGTGCTGGGCACCTCGTCGATCCCGCCGTTGGGCATTCGTCCCTCCGAGGAGGAGCTGGAAGCGCTGTACAACGGGTTGCCGCACCAGCCGACGCACATTGCAGCGGTGCTCACCGGGCATGATTCTCCGGTGGCGGCGGAACACACCCCGCGCGTCTACGACTGGGCTGACGCCTTGGACGCGGCCAAGCTGGTCGGGGACGTCCTGGGCGTGGAGGTCGTGGTCTCCCAGGGATCACACCAGGCATTCCACCCCGGCCGCACCGCGGCCCTGGCGCTGCGCGATGGCACGTTCATCGGCTACGCCGGCGAGCTTCACCCGAAGCTGCTGGCCGAGCTGGATCTGCCCGAGCGCACCGTGGCCATGGAAATCAACGCCGACGAGCTTTTTGAGGCCGCCGCCGATGTGATCGTGGCCAAGGAAATCTCCACCTACCCGATCTCCACCCAGGACGTCGCCCTGGTCGTGGACGAGGGCATCGTGGCCTCGGACGTGTTGGAGGCCCTGCGCGAAGGCGCCGGTGAACTACTTGAAGACATTGCGCTCTTTGACGTGTACTCCGGCACCGGCATCGAAGATGGCAAGAAGTCGCTGGCCTTCGGCCTGCGCTTCCGTGCCACCGACCGCACGCTGACTGCCGACGAGGCCTCCGAGGCTCGTGCAGCAGCCACGGCCCTGGCGGCCGAGCGCTTCGGTGCCGTGCAGCGCTAGTCTCAGCAACATCTGATCCGGTAGGGGGTCGGCATTCGTTCATCACGTATGTGGTGGCGATGCCGACCCCTGCTGCGTTAAGTTCAATGAGCCGGAATGCTTTGATATGTTCCGAGTGATTTCCCTGGAGAAGCTACGCACTGTCGACAAGGAATGAATCGGATGTACCGGAGGGACGCCCGATGCTGTCGCCCACCATGCTAAGGCTTGATTCCTGGGGCTCTGGAGCCGAGCCTTACCGGCATGCCTAGAGTTGGAAGTTGAAGAGCGAGACCTTCGACCAGTGGCGAACCGGTTTGAAGGATCGCCGAGCTGCTGCTCGTGTCACGGCAAGGATCGATCGCTTGGCCGCGGGAAATCCCGGTGACGTGAAAGCGGTGGGGCAGATGTCTCAGAACTGCGGATTGATGTTGGACCGGGATGCCGGGTGTACTACCTCCAAGATGGTGAACACTTGATCTTGCTGCTCTGTGGGGGCAATAAATCAAGCCAACAGAGGGACATTAGCCAAGCGCTGAGAATCGCCGACGAATGGAAAAGAAATGGGAACAGCAACTGAAGGTTTTAGCCGTTACGACGCTGCCGATTACCTCACTGATCTGGGGGACGCTGCGGCATACCTCGAGGCGGTATTGGAGGAGAGCGACGATCCCGCTATGGTCACCCAGGCACTAGGCGCTATCGCGCGTTCAGGCAACCTCAGTGAATTGGCACGCCGTGTCGGGATGAGCCGTGAAGGTCTGTACAAGGCGCTTTCAGTCGACGGCAACCCGAGCTTCGCCACCATCGTTAAGGTGGTCAATGCCCTTGGTCTCAAGCTCCATTTCGAATCCGCGGGCTGACGGTTCTGTCCTCAGCGAAGCGACATTGCACGGAGGCACTACGATCGCGTGAATCCTCATGGCTGCGCCGAATTCCGGGCACATGCAGGAGACTCGCAGTCCGCACTGATGGCAACGCAGGGGATCGGTGTCGGGAATGCAAAACAGCCGCCGGATTCCTGCACGGTTTCAGGTCGAAGAGCATCCAGGGCCGAGTATGCGGGCCCAGGCGGTCACCCAACATACTCATCGCGCAGATCTTTGATGGCCTCCCGGACAACGGATTGTGCGACCAGGGTTCCGTCTGCGTATTCCAGGACTCCGGCTTCCAGACAAGCCATGATGGAGGCGGATATTTCCCCGAAATGCTTCGCCAACCGGACGTCGATGTCCTCTCCGAGACTCAGCAAGCTGGTTTCCCCGTGGGCCTTGGTCGTGGATGCTTCGGTGGCAACGTCAGTGAGCACGGCCATGAGTTTGTCCGCTCGGCGAAGTCCGGCCAGGCCAGAGATCGGTTTGGCATCTGCCAGGACGAGGATTCTGAGGTAAGCGGTTAGTAGGCTGCGGATTGCTTCGTGGTTCCCCGGATGCTCTTCGTCACGCAGGGTCATCCCCGCATGCGTGGGGTACGGACCGTCATCGTTCTCCCATGCTTCTTCTACATATTCGTCCTCGTCCCCAATGCCTTCGTCCTCATCGGTTTCGAAGAGATCGGCTTCGCCCATGGCGGTGAAAAGATCCATGAAGCACGTAAGCGGAAGTGGGTAGAGACCCGGCGCCAGCAGGATGGGGCCTGCATGGCCCGTGACCGGAAGCGCGAGCGATTCGGTGGAGTTCGGGATGAATTTTCCGTCAAGCATCTCGTCCAAGAGGTGGGCGGCCCACTGCACGAGCGCTATGCCGTGGCCGTGCCTGGCGGGGATGTAGATCGGGCATTCGCGGGGAGTACGGCGGTGGGCAGGGCCGGGAACACGCATCAGCACCAGCATGTGCAGCACATCGAACTCGTTGCTCCCGCGATGCCAGCGGCCGTTGTCCTGCAGGAAGTGCAGGTAGCCATCCAAACGATTCAGGCCCTTGCAGGCCACATCGCTGGGCATGCGGCGGATGGTTTTCAGCATCAAGGCGAAGGATTTCGGGACGAATGCATCGGGGGCGTCAAATGGCCCGATTTTGGCGTAGGACTCCAGCGAGTCGAGCAGCCCGGCCTAGTCCTCGTGGGCCTGGCATGGCGTCACGGTGCGGGTCCTCCAGGCGATGTAGGCAGGTTCCAAGCGGTGAACCCGCTCGAGCCCCGAGGCACGCGAGGGGTGGGTGCTTTGCCTCCGTGACTTCGGGGACTTGCGGTGCTTGCGGCGCAATTGCTTGCTCGTGGTGGTCATGGCCATCCTTGGGTCGGTCGATGCGGGAATCCCAGTGTGGGCCGGACTGTGGGCCAGCGGGCCAGCCGTCCGCAGGGCTGTGGAAAAGTCATCGAACACGCCCGGTTGACCGCCCGGCAACAGGCCGGCCGCACCGACGGCAATCCGGGGTTACAGCCGGCGTTCTCCGGGTTTCTGGCCGGGGCCGGTGGCAGTCGCCCTTCCCGGCGGCCAGCAGGCCAGCAGCCAAGCGTGGGAATAGCGCCAATGCAGTGATCGCATTTCCGGTCACCGGGGCCAAGACCGAAAACCAACGCGTCCTCCCTCCGTGGGCCACTTCCGGCCTCGTGGGATATGCCCGATTCCCACGGCGAGGCCGTCGAAGACCGGGAATCCTTCGAACCACGGGCCCGAAAGCGCTACGACGGCACGTGCGATGGCCAACCGAGAACCTGTTCAGTGCTGCTGTTTCGCTGTGAAACGACTCCGTGCGCGCCGAATCGGGGCCAAACCCCACCACCTCTTCGTATCAAAGCAGGAACGTATGCACCTTGCCCGGCCCGGGGGAAGCGGCATCCGGTGAGGGTGCAGTAACGGGGCATCTGCACCACCCCGCAAACAAGCCACAGCATTCCATGTTCAGAAGGAGCAACCGATGAGCCCCACCTCGAACCCCGATGGCGGCCCCACCCTGGAACCGGTGCCAGACTCCGGATCCGTGCCCGATGCGGAGGAAGCGGGCACGGATCCGCTGGAGCCGGTTCCCTCGGACGGCCGCGATGCCCAGCCCGTCGTGGGCTCGTCCGATGACGGTGCCGCCATGGCGATGGACGATCCGCTGCGCGAGGCCGTCTACGTCGAGGAGGAGGACCTGCCGTTCGTGGATGAGGAAGCCGAGGAGCTCGAAGATGAGGGGGGCCTGCTCGATCCCGAAGCCGATCGGCTGGTCAGCAGGTCCATCGAGGAAGCTGACGAGGAGCTGGGGCGAAGCGCGAGCGAAACGGATGCCGACGAGGCTCTGCCCTAATACGAAATGCTTGTCGACCTCCAGGGCGCCCAGCGGCGCTGGAACGCCCGTGGAAGTTTCCGAAAGATGACTTGGCAGGTGCGTGTTGATCCTAGTCATGTCATCTTTGGTGGCGTATTGGCCAGATGTTTTCTTTCGGAAGTTGTCAGCAGGTTGGTACGAGGGTTTTCCGCTTGTAGGATTCGGCGGGTTTCGCGGCGGCCCTCGAATGCTCGCTCGGCTTCCGTTGGGCGCGCGCGCGTCCCTTGGCGCGTTCCCACAGCTCCAGGTGCCCCTTGGGAGTCCCGGCCGGGAACCATCGAAATGCCAAGGGGGGAGCGGCCCGCTTTGCCATTGTCAGAGGGGTTATCGGGGGAAGATGCCACGGTGCATTTGAGGTGATCCGAAGCTGGGTTTGAGCAGATGGCATTGGTGGAGTTTGACGCTGGACAGAATTCCTGTGTTGTGCGCGAAAAGGAGACTCATCTATGTCCGGCAGCTGGCTCCGGCGGGGGTTGCACAGACACCGGGGCTGAACCGTCACCGAACGAGGTCCCGACGCGGCAGCGCCTACTCGGGATGGTTTCCGCAGCCGTCGCTCCGCCACGTCCTACCGAGAACAAAGGCGGTGTTCTTTCCTTGGCGGGCTGGGATAGGCAATGATGGAGTTGCGGGGCAGAACAGCCCGACTGCAATCGCCTGGCACCACAAGACCGAGTTGCCCGGACCTACGCGAAATCCTCCGCCGTCGGGAACCACCGGCCCGGCCGGGGACACCTCCAGGATCAGCCGACGGACCAGCGACATCGGTGCTGGTGCCGGGCTTCGGATACCACCGAACAACACGCCGAAAGGCCAGCGCATGCCATTTGCCGACCAATTGATCAACGAGTCGACTGTCCTAGACCTCATAGGGTCCCTGGTCGCCGTGGTCCCGGACGCGGGCCTGCCCACGCTGCACCTTGCCGCGCCCGTGATCGAAACACTGGGTTTGCGCGAGCGTGCCGATCTGCTGTGCGACGCCCTGCTCAGCGACCTGCCGGGGGACTATGCCGCCTTGGCCGGCACGATCCGCGCGGCGAGCGAAGACGAAGCTTTCCGCGGCTGGCTGATCTGGCCGGTAACCTCTGCCATCGCTGTCAAAGCAGTCGCAGAGGGCACGACCGCGGCCTTTGATGATGCAGTGGCACTTCTTGCAGAGCTCACCGGCCGGCTCACCGCCGAATTCGCCATCCGCACCCTGCTGCGCCACGACCTTGACCGTGCACTCGAGCTCATCCGGGACTGGACAACCTCGGAAGACCTTGACGTGCGACGACTCGCCTCCGAGGGGACCCGTCCCTATCTGCCATGGTCAACAAGGGTCCCGGAGATCACCGCACGGACGGGGGTGACGATCCCCGTGCTCAACGCGCTCTATCGCGACCCTGAAGAGTATGTGCGCCGCTCCGTGGCCAACCACCTCAACGACCTCAGCCGCGATGCCCCTGCAATGGTCGTGGACACCGCGAGGCGCTGGCTGGCCGAGCCGGATGAAAACACCGCCCGCCTGGTGCGCCACGCGCTGCGGACACTGGTCAAGAAGGGCGATGTGCAGGCCCTGGAACTGCTGGGTTTCGGGCCGGTGTCGGTTGTATCGCAGGCCCGGTGCTCGGTAGCACCACCGTCGAGTTTGGCCGCAGCATCGAGTTCAGCGCGGTGTTGCATAACCGCGGTGACGAGCCCGCCCGCGTGGCCATCGACTACACGGTCTATCACCGCAAGGCCAATGGCGGGCAGACGGGAAAGACCTTCAAACTGGCCACCCGCACCCTTGAACGGGACGAAAAACTCGAGGTCGGACGCGAACACTCCTTCCGGGCGATCGCCACCAGGCGTTATCACCCGGGCATGCACGCGATCAGCGTGCAGGTCAACGGCGTGGAATCGGCGCGGGCGGAGTTTGAACTGCTGACCGAGTCCCCGGCGCCGAAACCCGAGCGGCAGTGAACCGCAGGAACCGCGGGATGCACAGGCCAAAAAGACCCGGGACGGCCGTGGCCGTCCCGGGTCTTTTCAACACGTTGTATTCAGAAGCGCGGACCCGCCGCTAGAACTCTTCGCCGGCGGCGATGACCGCGGCGGCAGGTCCCACGATGTGCGGATCGGGGGTACCGACTAGCTCGTGGTCCTTGCCCTCGTAGTCGAACAGGCTCAGCACGTGGCGCATCGCCCCGAGCCGGGCACGCTTCTTGTCATTGGATTTGACCACGGTCCACGGCGCCCACTCGGTGTCCGTGCTGCGGAAGGTCTCCTCTTTGGCCTCGGTATAGGCGTCCCACTTATCCAGCGACGCTAAATCGGTGGGGGAGAGCTTCCACTGGCGCACTGGGTCGATCTGCCGGATGGTGAAGCGGGTGAGTTGTTCGCTGCGGGTGACCGAGAACCAGAACTTCACCAGCGTGACCCCGTCATCAACCAGCTGCTTCTCGAAGGCCGGAGCCTGATGCATGAACCTGTCGAACTGCTCGCGGGTGCAAAAACGCATGACGCGCTCCACCCCCGAACGGTTGTACCACGAGCGATCGAAGAGGACCATTTCCCCGGCCGCCGGTAGGTGCGCGATGTAGCGCTGGAAAAACCATTGGGTTGATTCGCGTTTGTTGGGCTTTTCCAGAGCTACTACCCGCGCCCCGCGCGGGTTCAGGTGCTCGGTGAAACGCTTGATGGTCCCGCCCTTGCCCGCGGCGTCGCGGCCCTCGAAGAGCACCACCAGCCGTCGCCCGGTGGCCTTGATCCAGACCTGCAGCTTGAGCAACTCGATCTGCAGCAGCCGCTTCTCTAGGTCGTATTGGGCCCGGTCCAGACGCGTGGAGTACGGGTAGTCCTCGCGCCAGGTATCCACCACGTCCCCATTTGATCTCAACAGCACCGGGTCGTCATCGTCGTCGTCGCGGATGGAATAGCCGTGGGCGGCCAAATCGAGTAGGTGCATGGTGCAACCGTATAAAGTCGGATGAACGCAATGTGAACGGCGCCGGTCCGGGACATGTCCCGGACCGGCGCCGGCGGTCGTTCTCATCACATGGCAGGCAGCGGTGGCAGCGCAGGTTCCAGAAGCCAGGGCCGCAGGAAATCCGTGGCAGGGATCGACAGGGGCAGCTGGTCATCGAGGTGGGCCGTGAACTGCGCGCAGGTGACGGTGCCGTGGCGCCGGGCCCCGGTCCAGGAGCGCAGCATCGCAAAGAAGGCACGGTCCCCGGAAGCCACGCGCAGTGCGTGCAGGGCCAGTGCTCCGCGCTTGTACACCCTGTCATCAAACATGTCCGCCGGTCCGGGCTCTCCGATGGTGATGTCCTGTTCCAGCGACTCGAGCATGGCCCAGGCTTCCCTGGCGCGCGCCTCGGTGCTCATCGTGCCGGAGGCTTGGGACCAGATCCATTCGGCGTAGCAGGCAAACCCCTCGTGCAACCAGATGTCCTTCCACGTGCCCAAGGTCAGCGAGTTGCCGAACCACTGATGGGAGAGTTCGTGGGCGATCAAGCGCTGCTGCTCCCAGCCCGGGGCCAGGTGGTTGTTGCCCAGGATGGAGAGCCCGTGCGCCTCCAACGGGATTTCCAAGTCGTCCTCGGTGACGACCACGGTGTAGTCGTCGAAGGGATAGGGGCCGAAAGCCTCGATGAAGGTTTCCATCATCCGTGGCTGGTCCGCCAGCGCGGCCGAAGCCCGGTGCAGCTGGGAACCGTTGGCTGCCACCCATTGCGGCACCAGAGCCGGGGACCCGGCCCGGCGTCCGCCCAGCGGGGCAGCTGAGATCTCGGTCCCGGCCAGGGCGCGGAGCTCGTAGCGGCCGATCTGCAAGGTCGCCAGGTAGGTGGCCATGGGCTCGTTGACCTCGTAGGTCCACTGTTCACGGCTGGAGCGGCGTTGACGCTCCAACAGCGTCCCGTTGCATACCGGTCGGTAGCCGGCATCGGTGTTGATGCTGATGCGGTAGGTGGCCTTTTGGCTCGGGTGGTCGTTGCAGGGGAACCAGGTCGGGGCCCCGTTGGGCTGGCCCGCGACCAGCACCCCGTCGGTGAGTTCCTCCCAACCGACCTCGCCCCAGGTTCCCTGGCGTACGGTCGGGACCCCGCCGTAGCGGATCTCCACGGTGAACCGTTCGGCTGCGAGCAGCGCCGTGGGCAGATGCAGTTCCAGCTTGCCGGCTTTCTGCGTGAACTTTGAGACCTTGGACCCGTTGAGCTGCACGCGTGAGGCGCGCAGCCCGGAAAGGTCGAGGGAAAGCCGTTCCATGGTGCCGGCGGCCACCGCGGTGATGACCGCACGCCCGTCGAGCCGGTTACTGCCCAGCTTGCAGTCCAGATCCAGGTCGTAGTGCTCCACCCGGTAAGCTGCACTGCCGGAGCGCGGGATGTAGGCATCCGGGATGAATGCGGTGGTGGGTGCCGTGGTGTTCAGGGACGAATGACTCATGCGTGCGGCTGGCTCCAGGGTTGTACGGGGTTGCCCATCCAGTAGCTCGACGGGGGAACTGTTTCTCCGCGCATCACCAGCGACGACGGACCCACGGTGGCGCCTTCGGACAGCGAAGCTGCCGGCAGGATGACCCCGTGCGGGCCCATGGTGGATCCTGCGCAGAGTTCTACCGTATCAATGGCCATGACCCGGTCATGGAAAAGGTGTGTCTGGACAACGGTGCCGCGGTTGACGGTCGCAGAGTCTGCGAGGGTCACCAGGTCTGCCTCGGGCAGCCAGTAGCTTTCGCACCAGACCCCGTGACCGATCTTGGCGCCAAGCGCGCGCAGCCACCACACCAGGGCCGGTGAGCCGGCCGCCGAGTGGGCGAACCAGGGGGCACAGACCATCTCGATGAAGGTGTCTACGACCTCGTTGCGCCAGATGAATGAGCTCCACAGCGTGTGTTCGCCGGGGCGGATGGGCCCGACCAGCACCCACTTGGCCACCACGGCTGAGGTGGCCGCCACGGCACCTGCGGCGAGCATCACCGCACCGCTGAGCAGCCCCGCGACCAGGTAGCCGTATTCGGTGGCCAAGGCATCGAGCAGCACCAGCACCAGTGCGGCGATCCCCACGCTGATGACCACGGGCACGAACCTGCATACCTCCCAGAGGGCGCGGGCCAGTTTCAGGTGCAGGGGAGGTGCGTAGGTGAGCGCGGAATCCGCGTCGACGGTGGTGCGGCGCAGACGCACCGGGGGGCTGCCCAGCCAGGAGGTCCCTGCCTTGGCCTTGGCGGGGGTGGCGGAGAGCACCGCGACCAGCCCGTTGCGCGGGACCCGGCGTCCGGCCCCGGCGATGCCGGAGTTGCCCAGGAAGGCGCGCTTGCCGATCTTGGCCCGGCCCACCTTCATCCAACCGCCGCCGAGTTCGTAGGTGGCGACCATAGTGTCATCTGCCAGGAAGGCCCCGGCGCCGATGGTGGTCATCTTGGGGATCAACAGCACCGTGGAGGCCTCGACGTTGCGTCCTACCTTCGCGCCGAGCAGGCGCAGCCAGACGGGGGTGAAAAGTGAGGCATAGAGGGGGAAGAGCAGGTCGCGGGCCATGTCCAGCAGGCGTTCGGTGGCCCAGACCTGCCAGCCGATGCGGCTGTCCACGCGGTGCCAGCCCTCCCGCAGGCCGATGCCCAGCAGCCGGGTGGCGCCAAGCACCAGCAGCATGTTCAGGACAAACCACGTCAGGGCCGCGACCGGTACAACATAGCTCAGGGCCAGCAGGGATTCGTGCAGAGACTCCTGGCCGCGCAGCAGGAAGAGGGCCACCAGCACCGCGCCCAGGATGGAGAGCAGGGGGAGGGTGCCAAGGGCGGTGGAGGCGATGGCGAAGAGTGCGTCGCGCAGCCGGCGGGAACGGATCGGAGCCTGTGGCCAGTCGGGTTTGGCCTTGCCGCTGCGTTCGGCCGGTGAGCCGGAGTAGGCGGAAAAGGCCGTGGTGGTGCCGGCTAGGGCGGAGCCCGGAGCCAGGACCACACCGTCGGAGACGACCGAACCGGGCATCAGGGTGCTGCGTGCCCCGACGCTGGCCTCGGCACCGATCTCGATGGCGCCCACGATGAGCCGGTCCCCGTCGATCCAGTAGCCGGTGAGGTCGACCTCGGGTTCGATGTTGGCCCCGCGGCCCACGGTGAGCAGGCCGGTGACCGGCGGAATCGTGTGCATTTGGACATCGTGGCCGATCTCGGCACCCAGCGCGCGGGCATAGTGCTGGATCCAGTGCGCGCTGCCCAGCGAGACGGGATCAACCAGGTCCGCGATCTGCTGGGCCATCCACAGTCGCAGGTGCACCTTGCCCGAACGCGGATAGTTCCCGGGTTTCAGGCCACGCAGGAGCAGACGAGCGGCGAGAATCGACAGGGCCATGCGGCCGGGGGACGACACGAAGACGAGCCAGAGCCCGGCAACCGCCCACCAGGAGAGCCTCGGTGCCTCGGGGAACATGCCCAGGGCACCGAGCACGTTGTTGCCCGCCGCCAGGTACACGAGCCAGCGCATGCCCACCAGGATGAAGGTGGGGATGCCCATCAGGGTTTGGAAGACCTGGGCGCGCCGGGTGGTGCGCTCCACGACGCGTCTCTCCGGTTCGACATCCGAGCTGGTGCCCAGCGCCTCGAGCAGGGAACCGATGCGGGGGTGTGAATAGATCTCGCCCACGGTGACGGTGCGGTAGCGCACGCGCAGCGCGGAAACGAGTTGCGCTGCGGAGAGCGACCCGCCGCCGGATGCGAAGAAATCGGCTTCCAGGCTCGAGACCTCGAGGCCCAACACCCGCCTCCACTGCTCGATGACCCAGGCCGCGTCCTCGCTCAGCTCCGGCAGGACACCTGCCTCGGCGCTGGATGTGGCCCCGGGCAACGGCCACGGAAGGGCGTGGCGGTCCACTTTGCCGCTGGTCTTGGTCGGCAGGGTGTCCACGATGGCCAGCAGCGGGATCAAGGCTGCCGGGAGCATCACGGCCAGCCGTTCGCGGGCCGCAGCGGTGTCGAAGGCCGGGTCGGCCGCCAGGTAGCCAAGCAGGATCTGGTTTCCCGCCGCAGTGGTCTTCACCGCGGCGGCGGCACCGGAGAGCCCGGGCAGCGACTGGAGTGCGGCATCGATTTCCCCCAGTTCGATGCGGCGGCCGCCGAGTTTGACCTGTTCGTCCATCCGTCCCAGGAACACCAACCCCTCGGGGTCGGCCAGCACCAGGTCCCCGGAGCGGTAGGCCCGCTCCCAGCCGAGCGATTCAAACGGGGCGTACTTCTCGGCGTCCTTGTCCGCATCGAGATAGCGGCCCAGCCCGACTCCGCCGATGATCAGTTCCCCGCTCTGGCCGTCGGCGACGGGCAGCCCGGAGGCATCCACCACGGCCAGGTCCCAGCCAGCCAGCGGCAACCCGATGCGCACCGGGTCGGTGCCGTCCATCTGTGCCGCACACGCCACGACGGTGGCCTCGGTGGGTCCGTAGGTGTTCCACAGTTCGCGCCCCGGCACGGCAAGGCGGGCGGCCAGCTCCGGTGGGCAGGCCTCACCACCGAAGATCAACAGGCGCACGTTTTCTAGGGCTTCGGCTGGCCACAGGGCGGCGAGGGTGGGAACGGTGGAGACCACGGTGACCCCGCGGGTCACCAGCCAAGGACCCAGGTCCATGCCGGAGCGCACCAGCGCCCGCGGGGCCGGCACCAGGCAAGAGGAGTGGCGCCAGGCCAGCCACATTTCCTCACAGGAGGCATCAAAGGCCACCGAAAGTCCGGCCAGCACGCGGTCCTCCGGGCCCAGCGGTTCGGCTTGCAAAAAGATTCTGGCCTCGGCGTCGACAAATGCGGCCGCCGAGCGTTGGGTGATGGCCACACCCTTGGGGGTACCGGTGGAACCGGAGGTGAAGATGATCCAGGCGTCATCGCCCAGGGCCGCGTCCCGGGCTGGTTCCGGGTTCGGGGTGCTGCGTAAGGTAGTGATCTTGCCCTTGGCGCCGATGACCGCGGCGACCTTCGCTTCGGTGAAAACCAGTCGGGCCCGTTCCTCGGGGTCGTCGGCGTCAACCGGGACGTAGGCTGCACCGATCCTCATGGTGGCCAGGATGCCGATGTACAGATCGCGGGTTCCCGAGGGGATCCGGATGCCGATCCTGTCGCCCGCACCGAGCCCAGCCGAGCGCAGGCGGGAGGCGGTTTCCTCGACGGCTAGGAGCAGTTCCGCGTAGGTCAGTGAGCGCTCGCCGTCATCCAGGGCAGGGGCTTCGGGGTGGGCGGCGGCACTTGCCTGAAGGATGTCGATCAGGGTCCGGGGTTCCGGTGCCAGGTGGCTGCCGGGGTATTGCGGCAGGAACACGTCGGTCGTGGTTCCAAGAGCGGGGATGCTGGGAATCGATTCCACTGTGGCTTTCTTCGAAGTGGTGTCCGGCGTGGTCCTTGCGGGTTCGGCCGTGAACATGGAGCCCAACCATGATCCGGAGACACGCCACCAGGGCGCCCGCCACCGCTCGGCCGGGACGTACGCGCCAACATTAACCATGAAAGGTTAACGGGAGGTGTCCAAGGGGCCTGGATCACACCATTTCCGGAAACCCTATGTCACATGCGTGCCCGGCTCCGTGTGATGCGCCACGGGCCGCCGAGCGTGGATTGGCGGCAACAGCGGTTCGGGTGGCGGTAGGGGGCTTTCGCGCTGCTGGCCGGCCCGGCCCTGTCCATCGGCACCGCGCTGGTCTCGGCACTTTTGCTCGGGTTCCTGGAGCGGCCGTGACGCCTTGGTCTCCTTGATGCGGGACCAGGCAGGTGCCGAGGCGGTCGGTGAGGTGCTCATCTCGGCCCTGGCTCCACTGTCGATCGTGGGGGCGATGACGCTGAGCCTGTATACCGGGCACCTGATGTTCTTCGCCACGGCGACCCGAATGCCCGCTTTGGTGACACATACGCGATACTCATCATCGTGGCTATGGAACCAGACGCCGCAGGCCGGACGCTGTACGATGATCGCCTGATAATGCCAAGGGCCTGACGATGCCCGATGTCCTGGCCTGGGACGAATTGCCCGAAGGTATCAAGAAACGCTGGCGCGGATACACCAACTGACCCCTCGGCACGCCCCGGGGGAGTAACCACGAGGAAGCACTGAAAATGCGGATGACCACCGAAGATGGTCCCCAACCGACTACGAGCCTCCACGCCGGCCCCTGGTGGGCGGCCGCACCACTGGCCGATGCCGCGGCACACCCAGGCATCGGGCTGAATCCGCTCGAACGTGCCCGGGCGGGGGGATATATGCCAGGACGCCCGCGTGAGGATTTCACGGCGGGACGGATCCTGGTGCGGGTCTTGGCCGCCGAACTGTTGAACCGGGCCCTGCCGCGGCCCGGCTCAGGCAATGCCCAGGATCTGGAAATCACCCAGAACTGTCCCAGCTGTGCCTCGAGCGCGCATGGGACCCCCCGCCTGCACTTGCCACAGCGGGAAGAATCCTTTGCCCTGTCCTATGCCCGGAGTGCCGGCTGGCTGCTGGTCGGGTTGGCACCTGGCCCCGGGCGGCTGGGTCTCGATCTGGCGGAGCCGGCCGATGCCGCCTTTGCCACCGGGGAGGGGGACCTCTTGGAGGATTATGCCTATGCGCCGGCCGAACGTGAGCTGCTCTCAGCCATGTCTCCTGCCGCACGGCAGCAGACCCGGGCGCGGTGGTGGGCGCTGAAGGAAGCAGTGGCCAAGGCCTCCGGCGAGGGCCTGGCCGGGGAGGGCGGCATCCCGGTGGTCGCCGGAGACCAACGCCATGGCCTCTTGCGTACTCCCGGCACCCGGGTCATCGAACTGTCCCCGGGCAACCCCGACGGGTTAGGTCATGTACTACCGGGCAACCTCTGCGGCGCGATGATCTGGGTCCCGGGCAGCAGCAACTAAATGGCCAAACACGAAGGGCGCTCGCCGAGGTGGCAAGCGCCCTTCTCCAGGCTGTGCTGGTGCGCCGGCTACCCCTTGACCGAGCCGCTCATCAGCCCGCCGACAAAGTACTTGCCCAGCAGGATGTAGACGATCAGCGTCGGCACCGAGGCGATCAGTGCACCGGCCATCGACGCGGCGTAGTCGGTGAGCTGGCCGCCGGCCAAAAAGCTCAGCGCAATGGTCACCGGTCCGTTGCGTCCCGAGGAGAAGAACGCGGCAAACAGGTAGTCATTCCAGGCGGAGGTGAACTGCCAGATCAATACGACCACGAAGCCAGGTGCGGAGACCGGGAAGATCACCGAGGCATAGGTGCGCAGGATTCCTGCCCCGTCCATGCGTGCGGCCTCGATGAGCTCGGAGGGCACCGACTCGTAGTAGTTGCGGAAGATCAGCGTACAGATCGGCAGCCCGTAAACGATGTGCAGCAGCATCAACGAGGGAACGCCCTGGGGCACGCCCAGGGTGCTCATCAGCTGGGTCAGCGGGATCATGACCGCCTGGTAGGGGATGAACATGCCAAAGAGGATCAGCGTGAACACCACATTGGCGCCCGGGAAGCGCCATTTGGAGAGCACATAGCCGTTGATCGAGCCCAGCGTGGCGGAGATGACCGCGGCGGGGATCACCAGGGCGAAGGTACGTCCCAGCGCGGGGGCCAGCGTGGTCCAGGCCTTGGACCAGCCGGCGGTTTCCCAGGTGGTGGGCAGGAACCAGGCGCGTGAGGGATCGGCGTCGGAGCTGCCCTTGAAGCTGGTGATGAATAGGACGTAGGCGGGGATCAGCACCACCACCACAAAGAACAGCAGCAGCACGTACTTCAGGGTCCGGTTGATGCGGCGGCGCCCGGGGTTTGGTGCCCCGGCGGCGCCGGGTGCCGCCGGGGCTGCGGAACGATCAAGGGTTGAGGTAGCCATCAGCGCTTCTCCGCTCGCGAGGTGTACATGAGGTAGGGAATGACCACGATGGCGACCAGCACCAGCAGGATCATGCCGATTGCCGCGGCATCGGCGTAGTCGCTGCCGATGTACTTAACCCACATCATGGTCGCGGGGACCTGGACATCGTAGGTGTTGGCGTCCGGGACGATGGCGCGGATCAAGTCGAAGAGCTTCAGCGACATGTGTCCGATGATGATCACCGCGGAGAGCATCACGGGGTTCAGCTGCGGGAAGATCACATGGCGGTAGAGCTTCCATTCGCTGCACCCGTCGATGCGTGCGGCCTCGCGTAGTTCCTCGGGGATGCCGCGGAAGCCGGCCAAGAACAGGGCCATGACATAGCCCGAGAGCTGCCAGATGGCCGGCACCGCGATGGCCGCGATGCCCCAGGTGGGATTCGACCACCAGTCGTTTTGCAAGAAGCCCAGGCCCACGGAGTCCAGCAGCCGGTTCAGTCCGGTGGTGCGTTCCCCGCCGGGCTGGTCGGTCTGCAGGGAGGAGAGCAGCCAGCGCCACACCACACCCGAGGCGATGAAGGAGACCGCCATCGGGAACAAGTAGACGGCCCGGAAGAAGCCCTCGCCCTTGGCAGGCTTGTCCAGGATCCAGGCCCAGAGGAAGCCGAAGATCAGGGTGCCGCCCAAAAAGACGATGGTGAGGATCAAAAGGTTCCACAGCGAGTGCTGGAAGTTCGGATCGGCCAGCAGATTGGTGTAGTTATCGAAGCCGACGTATTTGTCGCTTGGCTTGGCCGTGTGCTGGTTGGTCAGGCTGACCCGGAAGTTTTCGATGATGAGCCAGTAGACGAACACGCCGACCAGGATGATGGTGGGTGCCAGGAGCAAGAGCCCGGGCCCCCAGTGTTTGACGCGCTTAAGCATGGGGTTTCCTCCTTGGGAGAAATCGGCGCCTCATGAAAGTGGGGGCGGTCACCGGCACGTTGGCCGCTACCGCCCCCACCTGCGTTCGGGTGTGGTTACTCGGCGAACTTCTCGGCGGTTGCGCCGGCGGATTCCTGCAGGGTTGCGACGTTTCCGTCGCCACCGAACTTGCTCACCGCGGTGCTCAGCTCGTTGAGCCAAGCCACCGGCACTGCTGCGCCGTGGGCCAGGGAGGAAACGATCTGGTCCTTGGAGAAGTCGTCGATGGCGCTCTTCTGGTACTCGGAGAAGTCGTCGGTCTTGGCGGTGGTGTTCGCCGGGATCGAGCCCTTGACCTTGTTGAATGCGGTCTGGCCCTCGGCCGAACCGATGGTGGTCAACCAGGCCTTGGCTCCGGCCGGGTTGGGTGCGCCCACCGGCAGGGTGAAGGAGTCGGCCAGGAAGTTGAAGACCCCTGCTGTTCCCGGCATCGGGAAGTAGGTGTAGTCGGTGCCGGCCTTGTCGCCGTCGAGCGTGAACTTGGCCTCGGCCCAGTCACCCATGAGGTTGTAGGCCGCTGCCCCGTCCTGGACCAGCTGTGTTGCCGGGGCCCAGTCGCTGAGCGAATCGCGGTCGGAGTTGGTGTAGCTCAGGACCGTCTTGTAGGACTCGATGGCCTTGGTGACATCCTCGCCCTTCCAATCCGTTGCTCCGTCCCAGAGACCGTTGTATCCATCGACGCCGAGGCTGGCGAGCAGAACATTTTCAAAGAGCTGGACCTGGGTCCAGGAGCCGGCGACGGCCAAGGGGGTTTTGCCCGACTTTTTGACCTTTTCTAGATCGGCGATCCATGCGTCCAAGTCCTCGGCGGGCTTCTCCGGGTCGATGCCCGCGTCTTTGAGTACATCGACGTTGGCCCACACGACGTTGGAGCGGTGAATGTTGGAGGGGACCGAGTAGATCTTGCCATCAACGGTGAGTCGATCGATGAGATCGGCCGGGAACTGGGAGGTCAAGTCGTTTTCTTCGTAGAAACCGGTGAGGTCTTCGAGCTGGTCGGCATCGATGTAGTCCTGCAGCTCGGCACCGGCATGCGCCTGGAACGAATCCGGAGGGGTGCCGGCCTTGAGCTGTGCGGCAAGCACGCTCTTGGCCTGGGATCCTGCGCCACCGGCCACGGCCAGGTTGTCGAAGGTGAGGTCCGGATAGTCGGTCTTGAAGACATCGACCAGTGCGTCGAGGCCTGCCTTCTCGGATCCGTCGGCCCACCAGGTGAACACACCGACGCTGCCGGTGGCTTCGCTGGCCGGTGCAGCGGTGTCGGCCGAGTTGTCCCCGGATCCACCGCACCCGGTAAGTGCGAGCCCCAGGGTCGCGGCCGCTGCTAGCAGCTTGAAACTACGGCGCATGTCTTACTCCTCGTGTTGTTTGAAAATGTGAGAAATTGTCGAAATGTGTTTCAGTATCACCCAATAGTTACCTGCGCCACACCTTGGCGTCAACTACTGAACGCAAAGTTCATCAACTTGTTGTCTTCCGCTGTGGTTGGCGGTGATTGGCGCCATCCTGACGCAGCACCAGTGCAACCGCTCCCAATGCCTCGGCGCGGTCGCCAAGCATGGACATGTGTAGGGACGTGCCTTCTCCCACGGCGGGGATCGCATGCCGGTTCAATCCGCGGCGGATCGGCTCAAGCAGGAGTTCGCCCAGCGGTGCCAGCGGGCCTCCGATGACCATGGCCTCGGGATTGATCATGTTGGCGACATTTGCCAGGGCGTGGCCCACGGCGACTCCTGCGTCGTCAATGATGCGTAGCGTGGCCCAGTCCCCGGCCAGGGCGCGTTCGATAATGTCTTCAACCGAGACGGGCTTGCCCTCTGCGTGGCTGAGCATCTCGGTCATGATGGCGGTGGACGCCACGGTTTCCAAACATCCACGGTTGCCGCAGCGACAGATTAGTCCCTGGTCGAAAATCGTCGAATGACCGATCTCGCCGGTGATTCCCAGATGTCCGTAGTAGAGCGAGCCATTGAGGATCAGGCCCGAGCCGATGCCGCTGCCGATCTTTAAGAAGCACAGATTGGTGCAGGTTTGGTGTTCTCCCCAGGTGATCTGGGCCAGGGCTCCCAAGTTGGAATCATTGTCAATGATCACCGGGACACCCAGCGCGCTGTGCAGTTGGGCTGAAATATCGATGCCCACCCATTCGGGGAGGATCGCCCCGTTGATGACCATGGTGGTCCTGTGGTCGATGGGGCCGGGAACGCCGATCCCGGCCCCCAGCAAGCGATGCTGGTCGGTGCCCGTGCGGCGGCAGGCCTCGGTGAGCATCCGTGCGGCAATGGCGATGCTGTCCTCGACCCGGTGCCCGATGGGCAGTGGCTCGGAGGATTCGTCGATGAGGCGGAAGCCGGGATTTGCGAGGACCACGCGGACGTGGCTTCGGCCGAAGTCGATGCCCGCGGCAACATCGGCGACGTCCAAGAGCGAGACGCCCAGCGCGCGGCGCCCGGAGCTGGTGACCGAGGTGGTTTCGACTCGTTTTTCTGCCGCCAGTGACTTGACGATGTTCGAGATTGTTGCGGTCGATAGACCCGTGACACGTGCCAGTTCGGCCTGGGTTAACGTGCCGTGCGCTCCCAGTGTGTCCACCACGCGTTGCTCGTTGAGTTTGCGCAGGGCGGATTGCGAGCCCGGTTTAGGGCTGACGGGGTTGGCACGTGTGGCGTCGGTCATGCCATGAAGTTTGCGTCACATTTTCTTTGTCGTCAAGGGTTGAACGCAAAAAAGGCTGTAAGGAGTTTGTCTTGAACGCAGGGCTGTCGGCCGTGGTTGTCCGTGCAGACGCCCTGCCCGGCGATGACCACCACCCTCAGGAGTCTGTTCGGGCACGAAAGCATGATGAAAATGGAGCGGGCCGTCACCGGAAAGCGTTGCTCTCAGGTGGCGGCCCGCAGGGGTTGCGGAGTCCAGGCGTGGTTAAGGTACCAGGATGACCTTGCCCGTGGTGGCGCGGGATTCGAGGGCGGTGTGGGCCGCTCCGGCTTCGGCCAGTGGGAAGCGTGCACCGATCCTGACCTCGAGCTTGCCTTGGGCTACCAGCCCGAAGATTTCACCGGAGCGCCAGCGGCGCTCCTCGGCATCGAGTAGGAAGTCGGCGATCTTGGGACGGGTTACGGTCAGGGAGCCGTGGGCGTTCAACTGTTGCAGGTCAAATGGCGGTACTTGGCCCGAGGCTCCACCGAAGAGGACCAACGTGCCGCGAATTTTCAGTGCGTCGAGGGAGCCGTCGAAGGTGTCCTTGCCGATGCCGTCGTACACCACATCAACCCCGCGGCCGCCAGTGATCTCACGGACGCGCTCCGGGACATCGTCATAGCCCAGGACGTGGTCGGCGCCTGCCGTTCGTGCCAGCTCGGCCTTTTCCGGGGTCGAGGTGGTGGTGATGACGGTGGCTCCGCGCAGCTTCAGCAGCTGGATGAGCAATAGTCCCACGCCGCCTGCCCCGGCGTAGGTCAGCACGGTGTCCCCAGGCTTCACGTTATAGCTGGAATTGACCAGATAGTGCGCGGTGATGCCCTGCAGCGGAATCGCCCCGGCGGTTTCCAGGGAGACGCTCTCCGGGACGGGCAATGCCTTCTGCGCATCCACCAGCGTGTGGGTGGCGTAGGTCTGCGAGCCTTCGGTAGTGGCTACGCGGTCGCCGACCGCGAATTCGGTCACGCCCTGACCGATGGCCTCGACGGTTCCTGCGCATTCGCTGCCCGGAGTGAAGGGGTACTGCACCTTGTAGACGCCCGCGCGTTGATAGGTTTCGATGAAGTTCACTCCTGCGGCGGCGACCTTCACCAGGAGCTGTCCGGGTCCGGGGACTGGGGTCTCCAGAGGAACTTCGTCGAAAACTTCTGGGCCGCCGGCCTGACGGGCAATAATGGTGTGAGGACTCATGTGCATCGCTCCTTTGGACTGTTCTTGGTTTTGTCATCAGCCTAGCGTTCGGCCCCGTGGATCTGCCGGTCGGGGCCCTGGATGTTGCGGGATGAGATCAATAGGTGAATATTTATTAGCCATCATGCATAAATGCGTAGTAAGGTTGCTTTATGACGATTTCAGTAGCTGTATCCGGGGCCAGTGGGTATGCCGGCGGCGAGGTTTTACGCTTGCTGTCCAATCATCCTGACGTAACTATCGGGGCCATTACCGCCCACTCGAATGCCGGGCAGCGACTGGGTGAATTGGCGCCCCACCTGCATTCGCTCGCGGACCGCATGCTGGTGGAAACCACCGTCCAACAGCTGCGCGGACACGACGTCGTGTTCCTGGCACTGCCGCACGGGCACAGCGCGGAAATCGCGTCGCAGCTTCCTGCCGAGACCTTGGTCATCGACGCCGGAGCCGACCACCGCCTTGAATCACCGGAAGCCTGGGAAAAGTTCTATGGGTCCCCTCATGCAGGAAGCTGGCCTTATGGTCTGCCCGAGTTGCCAGGGGCCCGCGCCAAGCTCGTGGGCGCCAAACGCGTCGCGGTGCCCGGCTGCTACCCGACCTCTGTCCAGCTGGCACTGGTCCCTGGTTTCACCGCGGGGCTGCTGGAGCCCGACGATGTCGTAGTGGTTGCTGCCACCGGTACCTCCGGGGCAGGCAAAAGCGCGAAGATCAACCTCATTGGCTCCGAGGTCATGGGCTCGATGAGTCCTTACGGCGTGGGTGGGTCCCACCGTCACACCCCGGAAATGGAACAGGGGCTCTCCGCTGCGGCCGGCGTGCCGGTGACAGTCTCCTTCACTCCAACTCTGGCCCCGATGTCGCGAGGCATCCTCACCACCGCGACGGCCAAGGTCAAGCCCGGCATCGACGAGGCCACGCTGCGTCAGGCTTGGGCCTCTGCCTACAAGAACGAGCCGTTTGTGCACCTGCTTCCCGAGGGGCAGTGGCCGGCAACGTCCTCGGTCATGGGCTCGAACCACGCCCAGATCCAGTTGGCCTTCGACCCGCATGCGGGCCGCGTGATCGTCTCGGCGGTCATTGACAACCTCACCAAGGGCACCGCAGGTGGCGCCGTCCAATCCATGAACATCGCCCTGGGCCTGAGCGAAAACGCCGGGCTGACACTCGAAGGAGTAGCACCGTGAGCAGCGAAACCACCGGAATCACTTACCCGGAGGGGTTCAGCGCCTCGGGCATCACCGCCGGACTCAAAGCTTCGGGAACACCCGACCTCGCACTGGTGCGCAACAACGGACCACGCTTTGATGCGGCAGCCGTATTCACATCCAATCGTGTGGCGGCAGCCCCGGTGCATTGGTCCCGTCAGGTCATTTCCGATGGCCGCGCCGACGCCGTGGTACTGAACTCCGGTGGCGCCAACGCCTGCACCGGCGCCGAGGGCTTCACCAACACCCATACCACCGCCGAGCACGTGGCCAAGGTGCTGGGAGTCTCCAGCGGGGACGTGCTGGTCTGCTCCACCGGGCTGATCGGCGAACAGCTGCCCATGGACAAGATCCTGCCGGGGATTGACGCCGCAGCAGCAGCCCTCGACACCGGAAACGAGTTCGACGGGGGAGCGGCGGCGGCCACCGCCATCATGACCACCGATACCGTGAGTAAGCAAGCAAATTTCACCGGCTCCGGCTACCGCATCGGGGCCATGGCCAAGGGTGCGGGCATGCTCGCCCCCGGCCTGGCCACCATGCTCGTGGTCATCACCACCGACGCTGTCCTGTCCCCGGAAGAACTCGATGCCGCGCTGCGCGAAGCCACCCGCGTCAGCTTCGACCGTGCCGACTCCGATGGCTGCATGTCCACCAATGACACCGTCATCCTGCTCGCTTCCGGAGCCAGCGGCACCACACCGGATAGCAGCGAATTCGCAGCCGGACTCGCAGAAATTTGCATCGAGCTGGCCAAGGCGCTGATCTCCGATGCCGAAGGCGCAGCTCACGAGATCACCATCCGCACCTTCAATGCGGCCACCGAGGATGAGGCCGTCGAGGTCTCGCGCACCGTGGCTCGCTCCAATCTGTTCAAGACCGCAATCTTCGGCCAAGATCCCAACTGGGGACGCGTGCTCTCCGCCGTGGGGACGACCCAGGCGGCCTTCGAACCTGACGATCTGAACGTGTCCATCAATGGCGTGCAGGTCTGCCGCAACGGCGGGGTGGGCGAGGACAGGAACCTGGTGGACCTGACCGGGCGCAACGTCCTGGTGGAAATCGACCTGAACGCCGGCACCGACGAAGCCAGCCTCTGGACCAATGACCTGACCCACGACTACGTCCACGAGAACTCGGCCTACAGCAGCTAACCGACAGCCCGACTCCGGCGGGGATCGCGGGATTCGATCCCGCCCTCGCCACCTAGCCCGGCCACCGGGCACCAACGACTCAGTGAGGAACACCCCCAGAGTATGTCTAAGCACAAACCCACGCCCATGGACGTGGCCCAACGCAAGGCCGAGGCCCTGATCGAGGCGCTGCCCTGGATCCAGCGTTTCGCCGGCACCACCATGGTCGTCAAATATGGTGGCAACGCCATGGTCAACGAGGACCTGCGCCGTGCCTTCGCGGAAGACATCGTCTTCCTGCGCCACGCGGGCATCAACACCGTCGTGGTGCATGGGGGAGGCCCTCAGATCAACTCCATGCTGTCCCGCCTGGGCATTGAATCCGAGTTCAAGGGTGGGCTGCGGGTGACCACACCCGAAGCCATGGACGTGGTGCGCATGGTGCTCACCGGACAGGTCCAACGCGAGCTGATCGGGCTGATCAACTCCCACGGCCCCTATGCCGTGGGGCTCTCCGGCGAAGACGGTGCCCTGTTGCGGGCCGTGCGCACCGGTGCCTACATCGCTGGCCAACATGTGGACCTGGGACTCGTGGGTGAGGTGACGGGGGTGAAGCCGGACCAGATCCTGGACCTGCTCGCGGCCGGAAAGATTCCGGTCATCTCCACCGTGGCCCCGGAGGTCGACGAACACGACAACCCCACCGGGCAGGTGCTCAACGTCAACGCAGACACCGCAGCCGCGGCGCTGGCCAGCGCCCTGGGTGCCTCCAAGATGGTGATTCTCACCGATGTTGAGGGGCTGTATGCGGCCTGGCCCGACAAATCCTCGCTGATCTCTTCGCTGGACACCGATCAGCTGCGCGCCTTGATGCCCTCGCTTGAATCGGGGATGATCCCCAAGATGGCCGCCTGCCTCAAAGCCGTGGACGAAGGAGTGGGCCAGGCCCACATCGTCGATGGCCGCCAACCACATTCCATGCTGCTGGAGGTCTTCACCTCCGCAGGTGTCGGAACCCAAGTCATTCCCAAGGATGCGGCATGAACGAAATCATTAATCAGGAAACCGGTGCGCTGAACGAACTGGCGGGCAGCGAACTTCTCGCCCGCTACAACCACTCGCTGTTGGGCGTCTTCGGATCCCCGCAGCGCGTCCTGGTCCGCGGGGCCGGCTGCTACGTGTGGGACGCAGATGGCAAGGAATACCTCGACCTGCTCTCGGGCATCGCGGTCAACGCCTTGGGCCATGCCCACCCGTTGGTCACCTCCGTGATCTCCTCCCAGCTGGCAACGCTGGGCCACATCTCCAACTTCTTCACCAGCCCCACCCAAATCGCGCTGGCCGAAAAACTACTCGAAATCAGTCAGGCGCCGGACGGTTCCAAGGTGTTCTTCACCAACTCCGGTACCGAGGCCAACGAGGCTGCCTTCAAGCTCGCCCGCCGCAACGCGGGCACCCGGCAGGCCCCGCGCACCAAGATCATCGCCATGGAGAATGGCTTCCACGGCCGCACCATGGGCGCACTCGCGTTGACCTGGAAGCAGGCCTACCGAGAGCCTTTCGAACCACTGCCCGGAGGGGTCCAATGGGTGCCGGCCGGTGACACCGAGGCGCTGCGCGCAGCGGTGGACGAGACCACTGCAGCAGTCTTCATCGAACCGATCCAGGGTGAGGCAGGGGTCATTGAATTCGCCCCCGGCTACCTGGCTGCAGCACGCGAGATCACCGCGGAGGCCGGGGCCCTGTTGGTCTTCGACGAGGTGCAGACAGGTATCGGCCGCACCGGACAATGGTTTGCCTCCGCAGGAGTCATCCCCGACGCCATGACCCTGGCCAAGGGGCTGGGCGGCGGATTCCCCATCGGTGCGATGATCGTCTTTGGCACAGAAGCCACCGCACTGCTGAGCCCCGGTCAACACGGGACCACCTTCGGCGGCAACCCCGTCGCCACCGCCGCAGCGTTGGCGACCCTGCACGTCATCGAGACCCAACAGCTCCTGCAGCACGTCAACACCGTGGGCGAAACCTTGCGGAGGACCCTTGCGGCACTGGACTTCGTCACCGAGGTGCGCGGCCGCGGGTTGCTGATCGGCCTTGACCTGAAGGCCGCGGTGGCACCGGCAGTAGTCAGCGCCGCGCTCGATGCCGGGTTCATCATCAATGCCCCGGGACCGAATACGCTGCGATTTGCCCCGCCGTTGATTATCACCACCGAACAACTCGATACGTTCACCGCAGCACTGCCGGCGCTCTACGCCGCCGCAGTTGCAGCCACCAAGGAATAGGACACCTGCGACCATGACCACCACAGTTCGCCATTTCCTCACCGACCTGGACCTGACCCAGGCCGAACAGGCCGAGGTCCTTGACCTCGCCGAGGCCATGAAGAAAGACAAATACGGTTACAAGCCGTATGCCGGCCCCCAGACGGTGGCGGTCTTCTTTGACAAGACCTCCACCCGCACCCGGGTCTCCTTCGCTGCCGGCATCGCCGAGCTCGGCGGTGCCACGCTGATCATCAACTCCGCCGAATCGCAGCTGGGCCACAAGGAATCGATCTCAGATTCCGCCAAGGTCCTGGCGCGCATGGTCTCCACCATCGTGTGGCGCACCTACGCGCAGTCGGGGCTCGAAGAAATGGCGGAGAACTCCTCGGTACCGGTGATCAACGCGCTCTCGGACGATTACCACCCCTGCCAGCTGCTGGCGGACCTGCTCACGGTGCGCGAACACAAGGGCTCCCTGGCGGGATTGTCCATGGCTTACCTGGGAGACGCGGCCAACAACATGGCCAACTCCTACCTGTTGGCGGGCGTCACCGCCGGAATGCACGTGCGCATCGCCGGTCCGGAAGGCTACCTGCCCGCCGCTGACATCATCGCCGCCGCCGAGGCACGTGCCGCCGAAACCGGCGGCTCGGTGCTGGTCACCACCGATGCGGCAGCGGCACTGGCCGGCGCCGACGTGGTCGCCACCGACACCTGGGTCTCCATGGGACAGGAAGACGAGAAGGCCGAACGCCTCGAACTGTTCCGTGCCTACGCGGTCGATGCCCCGGCCATGGCACAGGCCGACAAAGATGCCGTCGTGCTGCACTGCCTTCCGGCCTACCGCGGATACGAAATCTCCGCCGACGTCATCGACGGACCGCAGTCGGTGGTCTTCGACGAGGCCGAGAACCGCGTGCATGCGCAGAAGGCCATCATGGGGTGGCTGTTGGCCAAATCAGGGCTGGCCGACGTTGCTGGAGTGAGCCAGGAACGATGAGCACACCCGCAGCATTCCAGCCAACAACGAAAATCGCCCGCCAGGCGCGGGTGACCGCCATTCTGTCCACCCAAACCGTGCGCTCGCAAGCCGAGCTCGTCGCCTTGCTGACGGAGGAAGGCATGGCCGTCACCCAGGCAACACTCTCCCGCGACCTCGTGGAGCTTGGAGCCGTGCGTGTGCGCGGAGTTGATGGAGGACTGGTCTACGCGGTGCGCCAGGAAGGCGGTGACCGGAGCCCACGGGCAGGAGTCAGCCAGGAAATCCACGATGCCAAGCTGGCAAAGCAATGCGCTGAACTACTGATCACCGCCGAAGCCTCGGGAAACATCGTGGTGCTGCGGACTCCTCCGGGGGCCGCGAACTTCCTGGCACTGTCCATCGACCATTCCACCATGCCGCAAATCCTGGGCTGCATTGCCGGGGACGACACCGTCATGATGGTCACGCGCGAGGTTGATGGTGGTGCCGAGGTGGCAGCCCGTTTCCTAGCGCTGGCCGACCCGCAGTAACCGTCCCTGATCCTTAACTCCAGGAGATAACCATGGAACCAACGAAGAAAGCAGCGATCCTCGGGGCTATCTTGTTGGCCCTGGTCCTGCTGGTGATCGGTGCGGGCATCGTCATCGGTTCCACCGGCATGCTCAGCGGCGCCGCGGTGCCAGAAAGCTATGGCATGCAGCTTCCCTTGGGCGGTTAAGCCCGCGCGACCCTTGTGATTCCAATGTCCTTGTGCAACCCTTTTGTTGCACAAGGACATTGCGTTTGAGGGGAAGCACATGGACACCGGCAAACAGGATGCCATCGAGGCAACCATCGACATTGATGCCACGGCAGAAGCCGTCTGGAAGCTGGTCAGCGAGCCGGGCTGGTTCATCAACGGCGGCGCCATCACCACGCACCGCATCGAAACGAACGGTGCCTTTTCCACTGTCCATGACGCCATTTACGGCACCTTTGAATTCGAGACTGTCACCCTTGACGCACCGCGCTACGCCGCGTTCCGCTCGCTGGGCGGGGACGAATGGGACGATCCGATTCCCAACACGCTGGTCGAGTTCTGGGTGGAAGACACGCACAGCGGAGCCATCAGGTTACGGGTCGCGGAAAGCGGTTTTGCCGCATTCTCCGAGGAAGACCATGCAAGGGTCATCAACACCAACACCCAAGCATGGGATGCCGAGATGCTTGCGGCGCAGCGTCATTTGAGCGGTAAATGAATGGGCCCACGGACGCCGTGCGGGAACAGCTGATTTTCGCGGCCCTTTCCGACACCACAAGGCGCCGCATGCTCAAGCTACTAGGTGAGAATGCTTCTAGTGCCTCACGGCTCAGCTCGCCGCTGGGGATCAGCCGGCAGGCGGTGGCCAAGCATCTCTTGATCCTGGTTGACGCGGGGCTGGCCCGACGTCGTCGTAACGGTCGTGAAATCGTCTTTGAGCTGGTCGCGCACGGACTGGATACGGCAACGACCTACATCAAGAGCCTTGAACCGGTCATGGGGGATTGATCGACTAAGGCAAAGAGGTCGATCGGCGGCATCGGGCTTTTGTCGCCCGGGTGCCTGAGCGTGCCGGGGGAGCGGCTGGCGTGCCCTGGGTGTTGAATATGCCCAGGGCACACGATCACGAACCTGCTGCAGAATGACGCGGCGGTGCCGATCAGGCCCCGTGGACCAACTGGCTCTCGGAACGCGGGGTGTCAAAGGCCTTGCGCAGTGCCGCCTCCACCTTGTCGTTGTAGGCGACCAGCACGACCCGGTGGATCGAAGTCGAGTGCGAGTACATCTCAAACCACTCACTGATGGCGTGGGACGCAATGGAAGCCACATCTTCCGGATCCCAGCCGTAGGACCCCGCGCCTATGGCGGGAAACGCAATGCTTGTGGCACCCAGCCGCGATGCCACATATAGAGAGTTCGTGAAGCACTTAGCCAGGGTCTTGGGATTGGTCTGCCCCACATGACGATTAGGGCCCGGTGAGTGGATAACCCAGCGCGCGGGAAGATCTCCGGCTCCGGTGGCCAGCGCAAGTCCGGAAGCCAACCCATCGGGGTGGGTGGTGGCCCTCAATTTTCGGCATTCGGCCAGCAGCGCAGGGCCCGCTGCGGCGTGAATGGCATCGTCGACGCCGCCGCCGCCAAGCAGAGAAGGGTTTGCGGCATTGACGATCGCATCAACCTTTTGTTCGGTGATGTTTCCACGAACGATGTCGATATGCATTTTTTTGGCTCCTGTCAGTGATCCAAAACACCTTGTAAACACCACGATACGCGTCGGTCTTGACGTTGTGGAGGGTCGTGCAGGGGATTCTCGGACGTGACCAGCGGAAAGCGGGAAAGGGGGCCAAATTACGGGGCTCGGGGCCGGTGTGTGACAGGGGCTGGAGTCGTGATCCAGGAGTGCCGGGGAGCTGGATGGTTACGGTTTTGCACCGTTATTTGTGGGGTGCTGACAGGGCGTCCCCAGGGGGCGTAAAGTGCCCGCCGCGGTCTGGGGCGGGCCTCACGCTTGCAAGGTTGTCTAGAGGTATTCCTCGATCACTGCGGCAAGTTCGGGAAGCTCAAACATCTTGGCCACGGCGACGGCGTTCTGCGCACCCAGATGCGGGTCCGCACCCTTGGAAAGCAGCAGACGTGTCAGTGCTTCGTTCTGCCGGAACACCGCGCACGTCAGAGCGCCCTGGTCCTTGTCGTTGAGCCGGTTGATGTCCGCGCCCTGTTCCAGAAGTCCTGCGACAGTGTCGTTATGGCCGTTGTAGGCGGCGAGAATCAACAGGGTGTCGCCCTTGGGATCGGTGAGATCCGCGGGGATTCCCTGGTCGATCAGGAGCATCAGTTTCTCGGTGCTCCCTTCGCGGGCCAGATCAAAAATGGAGTGCAGAAACGCAATCTCCTCGTCGTTTAGTGAGTTCGTTGCGTTCGAATCAGTCATACCCAAATCGTACCGGCTGGCACCCTTGTGGCAGGCGAGAGACACCGCTGGTGAATATTTATGTAAACTAGTGAATAAGTATTAGATCGAAGGCGTTTCCTTCGGGACCAGTAGGCGGCCCTGCACTAGGATGGGCAGTGGATTTTGGACACCTCGCGAACCGGCGCCGCGACACGGCGCACGGAAGGATGAACATGGGATCGGCAACAAACGAAGGTGCACTCTGGGGTGGGCGTTTTGCCGGCGGCCCGGCGGACGCGCTGGCGGCACTGAGCAAGTCCACACACTTTGACTGGCGATTGGCCCGCTACGACATTGCTGGCTCCCGTGCCCATGCCCGCGTGCTGCACACCGCCGGGCTGTTGGATGCGGATGAACTGGCCGGCATGATCACCGCACTGGACTCCCTTGAGGCAGATGTCGTCTCCGGCGCCTACGTGGCCTCCGACGCCGACGAGGACGTCCATGGTTCCTTGGAACGCGGGCTCATCGAACGCGCCGGCGCAGCCCTGGGTGGCAAACTTCGCGCCGGTCGCTCGCGCAACGACCAGATCGCCACCCTGGGACGCATGTTCCTGCGTGACCACGCCCGCGTCATCGCCCGCGGCCTGTTGGCCACCATTGACGCACTGATCGCCCAGGCCGAGGCGCACCCGAACGCGGCGATGCCCGGGCGCACCCACCTGCAGCACGCACAGCCGATCCTGCTTTCGCATCACCTGCTGGCGCACGCCTGGGCGATGCAGCGGGACGTGCAGCGCCTGGCCGACTGGGACAAGCGCGCAGGGGTTTCCCCTTACGGCTCCGGCGCCCTGGCCGGCTCCTCCCTCGGCTTGGACCCCAACGCGGTGGCCGCCGACCTCGGCTTCGACTCCGCGGTATGGAACTCGATCGATGGCACCGCGGCACGCGACGTGTTCGCCGAATACGCCTGGGTTGCTGCCATGATCGGTGTTGACCTCTCGCGCATCTCCGAGGAGATCATCTTCTGGGCCACCAAGGAATTTTCCTTCGTCACACTCGACGATTCCTACTCCACCGGCTCCTCGATCATGCCGCAGAAGAAGAACCCCGATGTGGCGGAGCTCGCCCGTGGCAAGGCCGGCCGGTTGATCGGCAACCTGACTGGCCTGATGGCCACGCTCAAGGCGCTGCCGCTGGCCTACAACCGCGACCTGCAGGAAGACAAGGAACCGGTTTTCGACGCCACCGACACCCTCGAACTCCTGCTCCCTGCCGTCTCGGGGATGATCGCTACCCTGAAATTCAACACCGAGCGCATGGCCGAGCTCGCCCCGTTGGGCTTTGCCCTGGCCACCGACATCGCCGAATGGCTGGTACGCCAGGGCGTGCCGTTCCGTGATGCCCACGAGCTCTCCGGTGCAGCGGTGAAGCTGGCCGAGTCCAAGGGCGTGGAGCTCTGGGATCTGTCCGACGCCGAATACGCCGGCATCTCCGAGCACCTGACCCCCGAGGTGCGCACGGTGCTTTCCACCGAAGGTTCGCTGAATTCGCGCAGCGCCCAGGGCGGCACCGCACCCGCGGCCGTCGCAGCCCAGCTCACTGCACTGAAGTCGGCGCTGGAACCGATGCGCAGCTACGCAGGCTAGGGAAGACCTAACAACCTCGTGAAGGCGGGATCCACCATGGGTGGGTCCCGCCTTCACGATTTCCGGGTGCCGGTGCAGATAGGGTGAAGAGCATGAGTGAGCTCACACAACAGGAACTGACCCAACGGATCCTCACAGCACTGGAAACCCTTCGCGAAACCATGGCCACGGTGGATGCGGCAGCCGCCGCCGAACCCAGTGCGCTGCCCGGTTGGAACCGCGCCCACCTGCTGGCCCATATCGACGGATTCGCCCGGGCCGCGACGCGCCAGCTGGAAAACGCCGGTGCCCCAGAAACCTTTCCGATGTATGACGACGGGCCCGAGGGCCGCGACGCAGACATTCAGATGACGGCGCTGATGCATGCCGACGCGCTGGTGGGCCGGGCCACCGAGGCCGTGCAGGCCCTAGAATCCGGCATCCGCACCACCGGCCCCGAGCACTGGGCCCTCAACACCGGGTTCCGCGGCTCGGGCAGCCTCGAAGACCTCTTCTACGCCATCTGGCGCGAATCTGTCATCCACACCTCCGACTTCGCCTCGGGAGGATCTGTTGCCAACTGGGAACCGGAATTCTGTGCCCACCTCTTTGTCGAGCTCGCCGCTAGGGTGCCCGAGTCCCGGCGCTACATCCTTCAGCCGCATGGAGCCCAGCGCATTACCCTGGGCCACGGGGAAGAAACCACGGTGCTCAGCGGCACCGCCTTCGACCTGGCTGCTTGGCTGGCCGGACGCGAGCCCCTGGGCCCGGTACAAGCGACGGCTGACGCCGATGGCACCGCACTGCCCGAGCTTGGCCCCTGGCCCTCCGGTGTGAAGAACGGAAAATAGTTCCGAGCAGCCAAACCCAGGAAGGTGGCAGCATGACCGATTCGAACCATGAGGGGCTGCTGTCCCTGCGCTCGGTGGATCTCGCCGCGCATCTACTCGGGGCGCGGGTCTCCAGCCACATTGACGGGCAGCTGGTGATTGTCCGGGTGACAGAGGTCGAGGCCTACGACGGATCATCGGATCCCGGATCCCACGCCTATCGTGGACGGACCGCACGAAACTCCGGACTCTTCGGTGCCCCCGGCACCGCCTACGTGTACTTCACCTACGGCATGCACTTTTGCCTGAATGTGGTGTGTGGCGCCGACGGTGCAGCATCGGCGGTACTGCTGCGGGCCGGGGAAGTCATCTCCGGTCGCGAAGCGGTCTTGGAACGGCGCGGACACCCACGTACTGCGGAATCCAAGCTGCTCAGCGGGCCGGCACGTCTGGCCCAGGGGCTCGGACTCACGCTGGCCAACAACCTCTCCACCTTCCGCGAGGGCACTGCGCAACCGCCGGGACCATCACTGGGGTTGGAGGGTCTAGCCGAGGATCCGTTGGACCACCAACGCGGACCGCGCACCGGGGTTTCCGGTCGAGGTGGCAGCGATGAATTCCCGTGGAGGTTCTGGCTTCCGGGCGAACCCAGCGTCTCCACCTACCGCAAAGCGGCACTGCGCAAGCCACGGGTCCGAACAGACTAGACTTGTGGGGTGATTCCAGCACCTGAAAGCATTAGCGACCTCCTTGACCGACTGAGCGCAATCGTCCCCGATTACCCCGTGGAAGGCGTTTCCTTCAAGGACCTGACCCCGGTGTTTGCCGATCCGCTCGGCTTGCGCCGCATCGTGGACGAGGTCATCGAACCCTTCGCCGGTCAATTCGATGTTGTTGCCGGGCTCGAAGCCCGCGGCTTTGTGCTGGCGGCCGCCGCGGCCTACGCATCGGGCACCGGCATGATCACGGTGCGCAAGGCGGGAAAGCTTCCGCGCCCGGTGCACCGCGACGAATACAGCCTCGAATACGGCACCGGCACCCTGGAACTGCACCGCGACGACATCACCCCGGGCACCCGGGTGCTGGTCTTAGATGACGTGCTGGCCACCGGGGGCACGGTCGGATCCTCGGTCCGGTTGCTGGCCATGGCAGGTGCCGACGTCATCGGCGTCGGCGTGGTCTTGGAACTCGAGGCACTGGCGGGCCGCAAGCAGCTAGCCGGCCTCAACGTCCATTCGCTCCAGCTCGTCTAACCCTTCCCACCAGCCGCGCAACCGGCACGGTCAATCTTCTCCTGCCGCAGCGCGTAAACTGGTCTGTCCACGTTTTCGTCCCAGCATCGGAGCGCGCAATGCCAGAGTCCACGACCGTTCAACCGGAGCTCGAAGCCGAACGCAACTACGTTACGACGCTTTATGCTCGGCTTGATGAATTGCGCGCCGAAAAGGTCGAGCAATTGACCCGAACCCGGCGCACCGGTCCCCAGGGCTCCATCCAGAACGTGTCCGAACGCGACTCCTTCGCCGCACTCTACGAGGACCGTCTGGCCCAGCTCAACGCCGTGGAAGACAAACTGGTCTTCGGGCGGTTGGACCTGGACGACGACGTTAACCGTGACGGCGAAGAAGCCGGCGCCCCGCGCTACATTGGGCGCATTGGCATGACCGATGACGAATTGCGACGTCTCATGGTGGACTGGCGTGCCCCGGAGGCCGCTGCCTTCTACCAGGCCACCGCCTTGCACCGGCAGGGCGTGCGCCGGCGCCGGCACCTGATGCTGCGTGGTCGCACGGTGCTGGGCCTCGATGATGAGGTCCTGGACACCGATCTTTTTTCCGAGAACGATACCGAGCACCTGCAGGGCGAAGGCGCGTTGATGGCGGCCCTGACGCAGAAGCGCACCGGGCGCATGGGCGACATCGTGGGCACCATCCAATCCGAGCAGGATGCAATCATCCGCTCCCCGCTGGCTGGGGTACTGGTGGTCCAGGGTGGACCTGGCACCGGCAAGACCGCCGTGGCACTGCACCGTGCCGCCTTCCTGCTTTATGAACACCGCGAACGCCTTAACAGCGCCGGGGTGCTGCTGGTCGGCCCCTCGAACTCCTTCATGCGCTACATCGAACGCGTCCTACCGTCCCTGGGCGAGACCGGCGTGGTGATGGCCTCGGTGGGCGAGCTCTATCCCGGAATCATCGCGGTACCCGAGCAGAACCGTGAGAGTGCACGCATCAAGGGCAAGGCCTTCATGGCCAAGGTCATGGCCAAGGCCGTGTCCAACCGCCAACGGCTATTGGCCGAGGACCGCCGCGTCGTGGTCGAAGGAACCCGTCTGGTGCTGACCCGCGGTGCGGTGCGTCATGCCCGCGAGAAAGCCCGGGCCTCCCGCAAGCCGCATAACGAGGCCCGCGAGGTGTTCACCAAGACTCTGGTGCGCGAGCTGGCCGAACAGCTGCAACAGGTGCTCGAGGACTCCGCGGGCAACGGCAATGCCGTTGACCGCAGCTACCTCGTCCAAGAGGTGCGCGAGTCCCGCGATGTGCGGATCGCCTTGAACCTCTGCTGGATGCCGATGACCCCGCAGTCGCTGTTGGAAGAGCTCTATGCCAAAGAGCACCTGCTCGCTGCCGCCGCACCGCAGCTGAATTCCCGCGAGCTGGCTGCCCTGCACCGGTCCCCGGGTTCGCCCTGGACCGAGTCCGATGTTCCGCTGCTCGACGAAGCAGCCGAGCTGCTGGGCGACTTCAAGGCAGTTGGCAACAAGGACGGCGGTGCCGAGGCGCAGCTGAAACGAGACCTCGAAAACGCCGAGGCGACCCTGCAAAACGTCGAAGAAATGCTGTTCAACGCCGGCATCGACGGTCTGGTCGAGGCCGAGGACCTGGCCGCCATGAACCAGGAGACCGCCGCGCGGCAAACCGCCGCCGAGCGCGCGGTGGCCGACAGGAACTGGGCCTACGGGCATGTGGTGGTCGACGAGGCCCAGGAACTGTCCCCGATGCAGTGGCGCCTGTTGATGCGCCGTTGCCCGTTGAAGTCCTTCACCGTGGTCGGCGACATCGCCCAGACCTCGTCGGCCTCCGGGGCGAGTAGCTGGGCGCAGGCCATGAAACCGTTTGTGGCCGAGCGCTTCACCTTGGAGGAGTTGACGGTCAACTACCGCACCCCGATGCAGATTGCCGAAGCTGCGACCCGTGTCGCGCACGCCGCCGGATTGACGATTTCCACGCCGAAGGCCGTGCGCGAGGGCCAATGGCCGCCGCTGGTGGACCGGTTGGCACCGGGGGAGCTGCTGTCCAAGCTGCACGAGGTGATGCCCGGGGAAGTGGCCATCGCCGATGGCGGTCTGTTGGCCGTCATCGTCCCGGAGTCGCGCCTGACCCAGGTGCGCGCTGCGGTCCAAGGGCAGTTCGGTCGACGCGTGGGTAGCGGCTCCGGGGGACTGAGCCAAGACATCGTGGTGCTCGGAGCCCGCGAGGCCAAGGGCCTGGAATTCGACGTGGTCGTGGTCATCGAGCCCCAGGAAATGATCGACGAAGTCGAGGGAAGCGTCGGTGACCTCTACGTGGCGATGACTCGCACCACGCAGCGGCTGCGCATCATGGCTGAGGGCGAAATTCCGGCAGGCATCGACACGGAAGAGTAATTCCGGGCGGAGACTGCTAATTTAGTAGGGTGTCTGAAATTGAGCAGAATCCCGCGCTGTCGGGACAAAGTAATGATCCGTCCTTTGAAAACGTCTGGCAGGAACTGAAGTGGCGTGGCCTGGTCCACGTGTCCACCGATGAAGCCGAGCTGGAAAAAGTTCTCTCCGAGCAGTCCATTACCTATTACTGCGGTTTCGACCCCACCGCCCCGTCGTTGCACCTGGGCAACCTGGTGCAGCTGCTGAACATGCGGCGTTTGCAGCTGGCCGGCCACAAGCCGCTGGGCTTGGTGGGCGGTTCCACCGGTTTGATCGGTGACCCGCGCCAGACCGCCGAACGCATCTTGAACACCAAGGAGACGGTGGCCGAGTGGGTTGGCAAGCTTCAGGCCCAGGTGTCCCGATTCCTGTCCTTCGAGGGCGAGAACGCCGCACGGATGGTCAACAACCTTGACTGGACCGCCAACCTGAGCGCCATCGACTTCCTGCGCGAGGTCGGCAAGTACTTCCGCGTGGGCACCATGATCAAGAAGGAAACTGTCGCCGCGCGACTGAACTCGGACGAGGGCATCAGCTACACAGAGTTCAGCTACCAGGTATTGCAGGGCTACGACTACCTGCAGCTGCACAAGCTGTACGGCTGTACGCTGCAGACCGGTGGCTCGGACCAGTGGGGCAACCTCACCAGTGGCACCGATTTGATCCGAAAGGTCGAGGGCAAGAGCGCTTACGCCTACGGCACCCCGTTGATCACCAACTCGGACGGAACCAAGTTCGGCAAGTCCGAGGGCAATGCAATCTGGCTGGATGCGGAGATGTGCAGCCCGTACACTTTCTACCAGTTCTGGCTGAACACCGCCGATGCCGATGTTGCTGCCCGTTTGAAGATCTTCACGTTCCTCTCTCGCGAGGAAATCGAAAAGCTCGAACAAGAAACGGCCGATCGTCCCTTTGCCCGCAAGGGCCAGAAGGAACTGGCGTACCTCGTGACCTCCCTGGTGCACGGGGTGGACGCAACCGAAAAGGTCATTGCCGCATCGGCAGCCCTTTTTGGACAGGGCGAACTCTCCGACCTGGACGAAGCGACGCTTCGTGCTGCGACCGAAGAGCTGCACAGCACCAAGGTAGATGGACTGGACCTGGATATCGTCTCGGTACTTGTTGCCTCGGGGTTGTCCAAGTCGAAGTCCGAGGCCCGCCGTACCGTCGGTGAAGGTGGCGCCTACATCAACAACGTGAAGTACTCGGACCTTGATGCAGTAGTTAGCCGCGATGATCTGCTGCATGGTCGTTACCTTCTTGTACGGCGCGGGAAGAAGAACTTGGCGGTAGTCGAAGTCGCTTAACTGGCGGGATCGATCCGGTATTTATTTGTAGAAAATAAACCGGGGTGGGGGAGTGCTGTGAATCACGGCAAGGCCCCCGCCCCGGTTTTCTGCATTTAGGGCCCAGGTATCCTTGGGATCCGCTTGAATTCGGGCAATGAAGACCTGTTTCCTGTAGAAACCTACGATTTGCCGTGCCCGTAAAAGGTGTGTATTGTTTTCTAAGTCGCCGCGGCCAAGGCAAGCGAAAAGCTTCCAGCCGCGAACGATATAATCATTCTTCTAACCACGATTAATCGCAGTTAGAAAAACATTTGTTTATCGCAAATCGAATCAGCGAAAAGCCGATTTGACATCGCGAAGAACATGTATTAGATTACTACATATCACCCCGGAAGAAACACCGACTGATCAATTGATCGCACGGATGCCGAACCGGGA
>NZ_AOCK01000011.1 GCF_000348945.1 Paeniglutamicibacter gangotriensis Lz1y
CAACTCTACGCGCAACGGGCCGGAATGTCCAAACCGCCTGCTCCTAGCCGGGATACGACACCAAAGTCCCGGAAACACGTGGTGTTTCACGCTTTAGACCGCTTGAAACAGGAGATTAGCCCGATTTCGAGGCTTGTGAACTGAAGCACAGGAAGTTCCCCATCGTTCCAAGAACGATTTGGGCCTCGCTTGAGGCACGAAGGCCTAAGCTTCGAACCCTTCTGGTTGAACCACGCAAATGGAGTCTGGATCCTCGGTCGAATAGTGCCCCACGGGATCGGCATACTCGACCCACGTGCCAGTCGGCTCTAAGTACTCAAACCGGTACTTGGCCCCGGTGGGTACACCGGGGATGAAGATCTCCCAGATCCCGCTCAGGCCCAGCCGCCGCATTGCATGTGAGGAACCGTTCCAGATATTAAAATCCCCGCAGACGCGCACAGCGAGGGCTTCTGCCTGGCTGACCACGAATCCGGTGCCTTCAACCTCGCCCATGGGTGAGGAGTAATGCTGTGGGTGAGCGCCAAGAAGCAGTTCAAGCGTGTCCATGCCCCCGGTCCTGATCCGGTGCAGTTCCAACTCTCCGAGTCTCGGGGTGTGCCGATACGGATCATCAATGATCCGAACCCCATCGGACTCGATCCGTTGGATCCGGTAGTCGGGCACCCGCCCAATCTCCAGGGCTTCGAGCAGGCCCACCCAGATGTCACCATGTTCTCGGGTCAGCGGCACGGTATCGGTGGCGGTGAGGATATTGATAGCCAAGACATCACGTTGCAGGGTCCTGACACTTACGTGGCCCAACAAGTTCAGGTGGGGGCCCAGGACAGCATGCGGGGACTTGTCCTCGCCGCGCTCTACCGCTTCAAGGATCTCGGGACGCACATGTAACGGCGCCCCCAACGAGTCCTCGAGCCGATGCGGCGCGTAATCTTCGGCGTCCAGCCGCGTTGAACCCATATACGTGGCTCCCGTCCCTCATGTAGCAACTTAAGAATGCGGTTGCCGGCCCGTTTCTGAGCCGCGTTTGCCGTTGACTCTCACGCTATCGATAATCCATGGGCTTGGGAATAGCCCCACACCGTGCCGCCGTGGCACATTGCTTCGGAAAACGAAAAAGTGGTCCGACGAATCCTTTCGGAAACGTCGAACCACTTTCGGCCACGGCTCGGAGCCGTGGAAGTTATGGATCAGGCGCTGCGTTTGCGCGAAACCTCATAGAGCGTGATGCCTACTGCCATCGACGCATTCAAGGACTCCATGGACGAGTTGATCGGGATCGAAAGGATCAAGTCGCAGTTCTCCCGCACCAGGCGAGAGAGTCCCTTGCCCTCGGAGCCGACAACGATGCACAGCGGGTCGGTGGCCAGGTCAAGGTCCGGAAGCGAGACATCGCCCTCGCCGTCCAGGCCAACGACGAACACTCCGGCTTCCTTCATGCCTTTGAGCGTGGCAGTCAGGTTGGGGGCGCGGGTGACGGGCACACGCACCGCCGCACCGGCACTGGTCTTCCAAGCCGAGGCGGTCATGCCCACCGAGCGGCGTTCTGGCACGATCACCGCGTGGGCGTTGAACGCGGATGCCGAACGGATGATGGCACCGAGGTTGCGCGGGTCGGTGATGCCGTCCAGGGCGATGAAGAGCGGGGCGTTCTTGATGTAGCCCTTCTTGTGCTTGGAGATGGTGGCCTTGACGGTCTCCAGCGCATCGGCGTAGTCGTACGGCGGTACCTGCAGGACCAGGCCCTGGTGGATTGCTTCGTCAGTCATCCGATCCAGTTCGCTCTTGCTGGATTCCATCACCGGGATGCCACGCTCGGCAGCGATCTTCATGGTCTCGCGCACACGCTCGTCCACGTCGATGCGGATGGCCAGGTGCAGCGCCTTGACCGGGATGCCGGCGCGCAGTGCCTCAACTACCGAGTTGCGGCCGGTCACCAGCTCTTCGCTGTTCTTCGAGCGTCCACCGGTGCTGCGGCCGCGGGGTGCGGAGCCGCCCCTGGACGGAGTGCGCTTGGCGGCGGAGCGCTCGGCGAGCTCCTTGCTCTTAAAGGCCTTGTGGTACGGGCGGTCTTCGGCCTTGGGCGTGGGTCCCTTGCCTTCGAGTGCCTTGCGGCCGTATCCGCCGGTTCCGACGGAGGGGCCCTTCTTGTTCTTGCTTGTGGCGCTGGAACGCCTTGGTGCAGCAGACATGATGGTGTATTCCTAGGATCGGGGCGGACGGCACGGCGATTTCACTCACCGTCCCGCCCATTTTAGCGACAAGGAACCTCGATCCCTTGTTCTTTGTGGGGCAACTTACGCTTTCAGGCTCCAACTGGCTCCGTCGGCGGAATCCTCGACAAGGATTCCGGCCGCGGCCAAGGTGTCCCGGATGGCATCGGAACGGGCCCAGTCCTTGGCGCTCCGGGCTGCTGCCCGGTCCGCAAGTTGCGCGGCAACCAGCACGTCAAGGGCCGCGGACTGCGCCGCGTCGGCGGCACCGCCGGCCTCGATGGTGTCGTCCAAGCCCAGCGTGTAGGTCATGGCCATCACCTGCTGCAGGGCTTGGTCGGCGGCTTCCATGTCGCCGGCGGCCAAGGCAGTGTTGCCGCGGCGCACCGTCTCATGCAGCGCGGCCAATGCCATGGGCACGTTCAAATCGTCGTTCATGGCCGAGGCGAAAGCCTCGGTGACCACGAAGTGGTGCATGTCGATGGAGAAGTCCTCGCTCGGACCAACCCCGTGGATGCGGGACAGTGCGTTGGCGATAAAGGTGTCGATCCGCTCGATGGCAGAGGCGGCCTCGGTGAGCGAATCGGGCCGGTAGTCCAACTGGGATCGGTAGTGGGCTTGGCCCAGGAAATAACGAACGACCCTCGGGGTGGCCACTTCCAGCATTTGGGCCGGGGAGATGGTGTTTCCAATGGACTTGGACATCTTTTCACCCTCGTAGGTGACCATGCCATTGTGCATCCAGAAGTTGGCGAAGTCGTGGCCGGCGGCCATTGACTGTGCCATCTCGTTCTCATGGTGCGGGAAGCGCAGGTCAAGTCCGCCGCCATGGATGTCGAATGCGGTGCCCAGGTATTTGGTGACCATGGCGGAGCATTCCAGGTGCCAGCCCGGGCGACCGGTGCCCCAGGGACTGGGCCAGGAGGCGGTGGCCGGGTCGGTGGCCTTGCGGCCCTTCCACAGCGCGAAGTCCCGGGGATCCTTCTTGCCACGTGGATCGGCATCCGGGGCGCCCTGCATGTCGTCGACTTTTTGATGGGTCAGGGTGCCGTAGGCGGGGAAGGAACGAACGTCGAAGTAGACATCTGAGGAGTCATCCAACGCCGGGTAGGCGTGCCCCTCCTCGATGAGTCGGGCGATGAGCTGGTGCATCTCGGTGATGTGTCCGGTCGCGCGCGGTTCATAGGTGGGACGGCGCACCCCGAGGGTGTCGTAGGCGGAGGCGAATTCCTGCTCGAAGCGGTAAGCCAAGGCGAACCACTGTTCGCCGGCAATGTAGTCATCGTCCGCCTCGAAGTCTTCGGCGAAAGAGGCCGCGGACTTTTCTAGGATCTTGTCGTCGATGTCCGTGACGTTGCGGACCACCGTGACCTCGAACCCGCGGTTTTCCAACCAGCGAGTGAGGATGTCGAAAGCGATGGCGCTGCGCACGTGGCCCACGTGCGGCATCCCCTGGACTGTCGCACCGCAGTAGTACAGCCCGACCTTGCCCTCGTTCAGGGGGACGAAGTCCCGGGTCGTTGCCTGCTTGGTGTCATAAAAACGGATAGTCACCCCTCAAGGTTATCCGAGGTCGTCAACCGGATCCGACGGGCGCCTTAGCGACGGAGAGAATACACCAGGGCGGTGGCGTACGCAGTCAGTCCCTCCCCCGTACCTTCATAACCCAGTCCGTCCGACGTCGTGGCGGTGACGGTGACCGGAGCACCCGCCGCCGCGCTGAGCACGGCATCGGCTTCCAGCCGGCGGGCGGAGAACTTCGGGCGACGACCCACGAACTGGACCGCCACGTTGCCGATCTCGAATCCCGCCTCACGCACCAGCCTGGCCGCCTCGGCCAACAGCGTGGTGCCGGCCGCTCCCGCATACTCGGGGCGGTCGGTCCCGAAGTGCGTGCCCAGGTCTCCGATGCCAGCGGCCGAGAAGAGCGCATCGCAGGCCGCATGTGCGACGGCATCCCCGTCGGAATGCCCGGACAGGCCTTGGTCCTCCGGGAAGTGCAGTCCGGCAAGCCACATCGGCCGGGGCTCGGCGGAGTCTGCGACGGCGTGCACATCGATCCCGATGCCGGTACGTGGGATCAACAGGGGGGTGTCCCTGGCCGGCTGCAGCTCGTCAGCGGATTTCCCAGGCTTGCGCTCCTGCAGCATGGAGCTGGCCAGCGTGAGATCGGGCTTGGTGGTGATTTTCAGCGCCGCAGCTGCCCCGGGCACCGTGTCCACACGTTCTCCGAGCATTTCCATGAGCATGGCATCGTCGGTGATGGCGGCGGCTTCGGCAGGTGTCCATCCGGCGGCACGTTCGTGGGCCTCCAACAACGTCGGTGCGTGGAACCCTTGCGGGGTCTGCACCGCGCGTAAAGATTCACGGGCAGGGGTGCCGGTGACGTGCGGTGAAGTTCCGCTACCGTCGTTAGCGACTTGCTTGATGGTGTCAACCACCGGCAACACCGGGATCACGGCGTGGGCGCCGCGGACGAGTGCGAGTGTCACCTCGCGGAAGACCTCCGGCGGGGTTAGCGCGCGGGCAGCATCGTGGATCAGTACCCGTTCGGTCCCAGGCTTCAGCGCCGCGAGGCCGGAGCGGACCGAGTCGCTGCGGGTGGCTCCCCCCTCGACGCAGGTGGGGCGCGAAGGGTGGTTCCCCGCCAGGGCGGCCAATGGGGCGTCACCGGCGGGCAGCACGGCGATGATCTGGGCGGCGCAGTTCGCCTGCAGGATGCCGTCGAGTGCGTGTTCGAGCAGGGACCGTCCTGCCAACGGCACCAAGGCCTTCGGGATCCCGTAACCGAGCCGGGTTCCAGAGCCTGCCGCAACCACAATGATCGCGGTATGTTCGATGTTTTGGTCGCTTAGCGACATGGGTGCACTCACGGGTTACAGCCTAGTCGTGTTGGTCCGGGCTACGTCGGCGGGGCAAGTAACTGCGGGTTAAATGCCGGTGGGGGTCCGCGAACATCCTTGCGGATGCTCGAGGACCCCCACCGGGGAACAAATCTCTTACGGTTCAAAAAGTTCTTACGAGGCCAGAACTTCGTCGAGGACAGTCTCTGCTTTTTCCTCGTCAAGCTTCTTGGCCAGCGCAAGTTCACTGATCAGGATCTGGCGTGCCTTTGCAAGCATGCGCTTTTCGCCTGCGGAAAGCCCGCGGTCATTGTCTCGGCGCCACAGATCGCGAACGACCTCTGCCACCTTGATGACGTCACCGGAAGCAAGCTTCTCCAGGTTCGCCTTGTATCGACGCGACCAGTTGGTAGGCTCTTCAGTAAACTCGGCACGGAGAACGTCGAAGACTTCATCCAAGCCCTCCTGACCAACTACATCGCGCACGCCAACGAGATCGACATTTTCTGCCGGAACCTCGATGGTCAAATCACCCTGGGCAACCTTAAGCTTGAGATACATCTTCTCTTCGCCCTTGATGGTGCGCATCTTGATCTCTTCGATCATTGCTGCACCGTGGTGCGGGTAGACAACTGTCTCGCCAACCTCAAAAACCATGTGGATAAACCCCTTTCCCAATTACCAGTTTATCACGATAAATGCCCAAAACGATTCGGGGGCCTCCTCTACTCCCTAGTAATGGCGCGGTTTTGCCTCTTCCCAAGTCGGCAATCTAGTGCTATGCAAAGGGGTCATTTCGGGTCGTTTAGTGCTGATCATCAGTACATTGATGACGCTTCCGCCGGGAGCCGAATCATACATTTGGGGGGAAACCCCTTAGGCTAGGACACGAGAGTGGCTCCCTCGGGTGCAACCCGTGTGCCCACGAGCTCACCCGAACTCGAACCTGATTGAGGAGTTTGTGCCGTGATGACCGCACAGAAGAACCGTGGACGCCGCGTCGTTGCAGCAGCCGCATTGGCCATGTTGACCCTTGGTGTTACCAGCTGTGGTGCCATCAACGAGCAGGCGACGACCTACCAGTACGCCGCTTCCGACGGAATCGTACTTAACGTCGGAGATCTTGATGTCCGCAACCTGATGCTCGTCACCAAGAGTGCCACCGACGAGGCCCGCGTACTCGGCTCCCTCGTTAACAACACCGACAAAGACGAGACCTTCGAGCTGAAGCTCGATACCGACAGCGTCACCGTCAAGGTCCCGGCCAAGAGCGTCGTGGAATTTGAAGAAGACGAGAACAAGACCCTGTTATCATCCACCGGTGTGGCTCCTGGAGCCCATGTACCCGCGACCTTGACAGTGGGCGTGAACTCCGCCAGCCCCAGCATCCCGGTTATCGATGGAACACTCGAGGAATACCGTGAGTATGTCCCGGGCGGGTTCGAGCCGAGCGATCTGGCGCACTTGACTCCGTCACCGAAGCCCGCCGGACACTAAGTCGGCCGCGGCGCCTAGGCCGTCAAGAAGCATATGAGTGGGGCCCGATGGAAAGATCCATCGGGCTCCACTCGCGTCTCTGGCCGATGCTTTCCCGGGGCGATCTACGCTCTACTACGCCTCAAACTTGTAGCCCAGGCCGCGCACTGTCACCAGGTGCACCGGTACCGCGGGTTCGGGCTCAATCTTTGAACGCAACCTCTTCACGTGCACATCAAGCGTTTTGGTGTCTCCGACGTAGTCCGAACCCCAGACGCGGTCGATCAGCTGCCCGCGGGTCAGCACGCGCCCGGCATTGCGCAGCAGCATCTCCAGCAGCTCGAACTCCTTCAGCGGCATCGAGACTTCGTCGTTGCGCACCGAGACCACGTGGCGTTCGACGTCCATACGCACCGGACCGGCAGCGACAACGTTGGTCACCAGCTCGTCGCCCTCGCCCTGGCGGCGCAGCACCGCGCGGATGCGGGCCACCAATTCACGCGAGGAATAGGGCTTGGTGACGTAGTCGTCGGCGCCCAGCTCCAGGCCCACGACCTTGTCGATCTCGGAGTCCTTGGCTGTCAGCATGATCACGGGGACTTGGGAAGTCGTACGGATCTGGCGGAATACTTCGGTACCGGGTTGGCCCGGAAGCATCAGATCGAGCAGCACCAGATCGGCGCCGTGGCGCTCGAACTCCGTGACCGCGTCCAGGCCGTTCTCGGCCACACGAACCTCGAAGCCCTCTTTTTCCAGCAGGTACGTCAACGGGTCCGAGAGCGATTCCTCGTCCTCAACCAGCAAAATACGGGTCATCCCCGTCCCTCCTTCAGATCGGTGCCCCGCAGGGACGCCGACCATGTTGTGTTTATTCGTTCCACGTTAGGGAAGCGATTTGTCGTTGTCGCCGCGTTCTTCCAACATGGGCAGGCGCACGGTGAAGGTCGAACCCTGTCCGGGTTGCGACCACAGGGTGATCTCTCCGCCGTGATTGGCCACCACGTGCTTCACGATGCTCAGCCCCAGACCGGTACCCCCGGTGTGGCGGGAGCGTGCGGCGTCGATGCGGTAGAAGCGTTCAAAGATCCGGTCTTGCTCATCCGGGGCGATGCCCGGACCTTGGTCGGTGACGGAGATTTGGATCAATCCATCACGTTCCCGCAGCCCTACCCCCACAGTGGTGTCTTCCGGGGAATAGCGGATGGCGTTGTCGATGAGGTTGCGCAATGCGGTCATCAACAGGTCCCGATCCCCCAACACCCCCGCTTCGATGCTTCCGCCCATCGAGATCTTGATGCGTTTTTCCTCCGCGGGAAGCTTGTTGCGGTCCACCGCCTCGGCCAAGACCTCGTTGAGGTCGATGGCCTCTCCGGCGAGCACCACGTCGGTGCCCTGCAGCCGGGAAAGTTCGATGATGTCTTGCACCAGTGCGGCCAGACGCGCCGATTCCTTGTGCAGACGGGTGGTGAAGCGGCGCACCGCAACCTCGTCGTCGGCGGCCCCGTCGATGGCCTCGGCCAACAGGGAGATCGCCCCGACGGGGGTCTTGAGTTCGTGGGAGACGTTGGCAACGAAGTCGTTGCGCACCGCTGCGGTGCGAGTCAGTTCGGTGCGGTCATCTGCCAGCAGCAGGATGTATTCCTCGCCCAACGGGGCGACGCGCACGTGGACGAACATGCTGGCCACACCCATGGTGCCGCGCTGCAGCTCGAATTCCCGCTCGGCGATCACCCCGTCGGCTCGGACCTTGCGGGCCAAGTCACGCAACTCCTCGTGGATCAGCGTATGACCGCGGACGAGCCCATAGGCATAGGAAGCGGGATTGGCCCGCACCACCCCGTCGACCTCATCGAGGATCACGAAGGCACGGCCAATGACCGAGAGCACCTCGGCGGAACCTTCGGGCAGCGTCGGTTCGCCCACCACGGGCAGCCCGCCGCGGGTCAGTAAGGAGCCGCGGTACGCCATGATGCCCACAATGCCCAGGGCCAACCCGACGAGGCCCGCAACCACGGATAGCAAGACATCATTCACGTTTCCTAGCCTAGCCGGGGTTCACCGCCACACCCCTGCCAAAGCGTGCCGCGCGGCGACTCATTCACTAAACGTTCACCTTGTGCGTCACGTTGGTTCACCCGGTGCTGTAAGAATAGACATGAACAGTTCCGTGGTCCGCGTCGGACGCGGTGCCACCGTAGTGAAAGGACGCCCGCGTGCGTAAGGTTTTCCAGGCCGATCTGCAGCAAATCGGAGAAGAACTCATTGAGATGTCGCGTTTGGTGGCCACGGCCATGGAGCGGGCCTATGAGTCATTTGCGAACGCGGATATCGAGTTGGCCCAGGAAGTCATCGGCGAGGACGCGAAAATCGATTTCCTGCAGAACCAGCTTGATGAGCGCGCCATCGATGTCCTCGCCCTCCAGGGCCCCGTGGCCTCGGACCTGCGCATGATCGTCGGGTCCCTGCGCATGAGCGCGTCGCTGGAGCGCATGGGAGACCTGGCCCGCCACGTGGCCCAGCTGGCCCGCCTGCGTTTCCCGCAGCAGGTGGTCCCCGACTCTATCGCCCCGACTTTCCAGGCCATGGCCGAACTGGACATCGCGATCGCCGGCAAGGTCGGCGAACTGCTGGACAGCCGGGATTTGGCTGTTGCCCGGGAGATCATCGAGTTGAATACCAAGATTGATGAACTGCACGTCTCAATCTTCAAGGCCGTCGCTTCCCCCGAGTGGTCACACTCCGGGCCGATGACCGCCGATGTCACCCTGACCAGCCGCTACCTTGAGCGCTTCGGCGACCACGGGGTATCGGTGGCTCGCAAGGTCTCTTACTTGGTGACCGGCGAATGGGATCCGGACATCACCGTTTTCTAATCCCCGCACTACGCACCAAGAATGCGGGTGGGCCAGCCAAAGCGTTGGCCCACCCGCATTTTTTGTGCCGTAGTGGACCTGCTTAAATATCGAAACGCTGCGCCTTGCCCTCTCGGGGAACACGCTTTGCGTGTGATCCGACAGGGCCTATGGTGCAGCGGCAGGGTGTCTTCGTGGCTCGGGCTTTTAGCTTTCGCAGTCGCGGCAGTATGCCACGCCCTTGGACTCGCGCGCCAGCAGCGTGCGGTGGCGGATCAGGAAGCATGAACCACACAGGAACTCTTCTTCCGTCTGCGGGATCACCGTGACGGATAGTTCCTCGTTGGACAGGTCGGCACCACCGAGTTCGACACCATCAGAGGTGTCTGCCTCATCCAGATCCCGGGACACGCTGCGCGCGTCCGGGGCGTTTGCGGACTGGACCGCGTCTAGGGAGGCCTTACGGGCCTCGGCTACGTCCGGCCGGACCTCATCATAATCAGTTGCCATTAAATGCAGTCCTTACGTGAATCAGGGGTACGTCGAGACGACACAGTACAGCATGAAACCGAGCGCGCAAGCCTAAACCCGATTTTTCGCTCCCCCACAGGGCGTCTTGTGACCAACGACATGTCGGCGGAGCCCTAGGGTACGACATCCCTATGGTCAGGAGCACCGCCACTGCCGAGGAACCCCGCCGAGACACCCATTATTGCGTGGCCTGCCACCGCGCAAAACGGGGTCGTGGTCAATGCCCGCGATGGACATTGACCACGACCCCGAAGAGTCCCCCTGATGCGAGGAACGAACCGGCTTAGCGGCCCTGGTTGGCTACTGCCTTGATGGCATCCGCCGCGGCGTCGGCATCCAGGTACTGCCCACCACGGGTGACCGGAGTGAAGTCCTCATTCAGTTCGTAGACCAACGGAATGCCGGTGGGAATGTTCAATCCGGCGATATCCTCGTCGCTGATGCCATCGAGGTGCTTGACCAAGGCGCGCAGCGAGTTGCCGTGCGCGGTGACAAGCACCGTCTGGTGAGCCGCGAGGTCGGGCTTGATCTCGTCCTCCCAGTACGGGAGCATGCGGACCAGAACGTCTTTGAGGCATTCGGTGCGTGGCGCGTCGTCACCCAGGTCCGCATAGCGCGGATCGTTGATCTGGCTGAACTCCGAGTCGTCGGCCAACACCGGCGGAGGGGTGTCGTAGCTACGGCGCCATTCCATGAACTGCTCTTCGCCGTATTCGGCCAGGGTAGCGGCCTTGTCCTTACCCTGCAGCGCACCGTAGTGGCGCTCGTTCAAACGCCAGTTGCGCTTGACCGGGATCCACGACAGATCCGCTGATTCAAGGGCGAGGTTGGCAGTGATGATGGCGCGCTTGAGCAGCGAGGTGTGCAGGACGGCAGGGGCCAGCCCGGCCTCGGTCAGCAGCGTGCCGCTGCGGGTTGCCTCGGCACGGCCCTTCTCGGTGAGCGGTACATCGTACCAACCGGTGAACAGGTTTTTTTCGTTCCACTCGCTTTGCCCGTGGCGCAGCAGGATCAAGGTGTAGGTCATAGAAACCATTCTAGGACGCGTGAAGTGCCTTACTTTATTCCGTTACGTGCATTCGGGACGTGGCCGACACTTTACTCTTAAAGCAATGGTTCAGAAAGCGACTCGGCTCGGCGGACGGTCACGGACCGGTCGCCCACTGGGCAATACGACCCGTGGGACCACAAATCCCAACCGCATGCGCCGCGTGGACCGCTGGATGACCGGCTCCCAGGGCTGGCGTCTTCGCCCCGAGACCACCGGCGCACCACCCATAGCCGTCGACCTAGGGTTCGGCGCGTCTCCTGCCACCGCCGTCGAATTCTACGAGCGGGTGCGCGCCATCAGCCCCACCGCACGCGTCTTCGGCATTGAGATTGAACCCGAACGTGTCGCCCGCGGTGTCGCCCTGCACTTGGAGGGCCTTGATTTCCGTCTGGGTGGGTTCGAGATCCCCATTGAATCGGACGCCACGGTGATCCGCGCCTTCAATGTGCTGCGGCAATACGACGAATCCGATGTGCCGGGCATCTGGGAAACGATGGCCGGTCGACTGACGGAGCACGGGATGATCATCGAGGGCACCTGCGATGAGATCGGCCGGCGCAGTTCCTGGGTCACGCTCACCAAGGGCGGCCCACAAACCTTGAGCATTTCCCTGCGCTTCGGCGCCTTTACCCGACCCTCGGATGTGGCCGAACGGCTGCCCAAGGCGCTGATCCACCGCAATATTTCCGGTGAACGCATCCATGATTTTCTCACCGCCGCCGATGCCGCATGGCTCAGCGCCGCACCCCTGGCCACCTTCGGCAACAAGCAACGTTGGGTGTCCATGTGCCGTGCACTGCGCGAGTCGGGCTGGCCGATCTGTGATTCGGCCTCGCGTTGGAGACTGGGCGAGGTGACGGTGAAGTGGGAGGCCGTGGCCCCGCGCAGCGGAGCGTTGGCCCTGGCGGAACCCAACTAGCCATCACCGGATTTTGCCCGCCCTGAAGGATGTGCAATTTCCCCGGTGCGAGACCATACTTGATCCATGGTCAAAGGTATTGGACGGCCCGGGAGACCACTGGTCCTGCTACTCTGTGTGATTGCCGCCCTCGTGCTCGCGTCACTGGTCGTTGTGCTCACGCGGGGCACACCGAAACCGCTTGATCCCTCCACCCCTGCCGGGGTGGTGCAGGGCTATGTCACCGCAGTCATCGGCGGCGATGAGGACGCCGCCGCCCGCTTCCTCGAACCCGGGCAGGACACCCGGTGCAAGGAGTTCGAATCGGTGGCCCCCGAGCGAAACATCCGGGTCGCACTGGTATCCACGACCCAGCGCGAAACCACTGCAGACGTCGTGGTTTCCATTTCCTACATGAATGTCGGCGGGCCCTTCGGTAGCCCCGAATACGCAAGCGAGGAATCCTTCGACCTGTCCCTCGTTGAGGGACAGTGGTTGATCTCCAAAGCGCCGTGGCCGTTGCTCGTCTGCCCGGGCCAGGAATTTGCGCCATGAGCGCCCCCGACGCTGCCGGGGGCCGCACGACGGCCCCCGCATTGGGCACGCTTCGCCGCATCATTCTCTACGTGCTCTTGTTCGCCTTGGTGGCCCTCACCGCTTCCGGCGTGAGCGGACTGTTGGGCAGGTTGTTCACCACGCCGGACGTGATCGCGTTCAACGATTCCTCGTCACTGGCGCTTGACCTGGCACTGACCCTGGTCGGCGGCCCGCTGGGTGCCGTGGTGTTCTGGGCCTCGTGGCGGCTGCTGGCCCATCCGGCCGAGCGCCGCGCCACGGCCTGGGGCATCTATGTCTCGGCCATGTGCATTACTTCACTTCTCACCGCGGCCAGCTTCGGCATTGCTGCCGTGGCTTCCCTGGCCGGCGGGGACACAGGTTCTTGGATGTCCCCTCTGGCCACCGGCCTAGCCTGGGCCGGGGTCTGGGTGTGGCATCGGTGGATTCTGGGCCACCGAACGCGTGGCCCGTTGGCGTTGGCGAAGGTCCCGCAGGTGCTGGGCACCGCCGTGGGGTTGGTGATCGGTTTGGGCTCAAGCACCACCGCGCTGGGCATGCTCTTCGAACGGGCGATCGGGACGGGCGGGGAGCTGGCAGTCATCGGGGTGCCCTGGTGGCGCGCCAGCCTCGGGCTGCTGGTCTGGGCCGTAGGCGGGATCCTGATCTGGTGGTGGCACTGGGTCCGCGAGGGCACCCGCAAGCTGCACACCACGCTGTCCGGGGTTTCCCTGGTGGTGATCGGCATCGGCGGGTCCGCAATCCTGGCCCTGGGCGGGGCAGGCGTCCTGCTGTTCGTACTGCTGCGCCTGGCACTTGACCGCACCGACCCGGTGCCGGTGCTGTTGGAGCCGGCACCCGAAGCCCTGGCCGCCGCACTGCTCGGCACACTGTCCTGGCTGTACCACGCCCGGATCGCCCGGGGGCGGCCGGCGCCGGTCCCTGCCGCGGCCGGATTGGCAATTTCCGGGATCGTCCTGGCCGCTGCTGCCTCGGGCATCGGAGTCGTCGTCAACGCGGCCCTTGCCACGGGTACCACGCAGTTGGGCGGCACAGACGCTAGGGAGCTTCTACTGGCCGGCCTCAGTTCGCTGGCCATCGGCGGGCCGCTGTGGTGGTTCACCTGGCATCCGACCCGGCCCTCGGACCCGCAGGGCAGGAGGATCTACCTAGTCCTGATCTTCGGGATCAGCGCGGTGGTTGCCCTGGTGACGCTGCTGGTGATCGGCTTCCGGCTCTTTGAATTCATGCTGGGGGATGCCGCCGGTTCGGGCCTGCTCGAACGCGTCCGCGCGCCCCTGGGCCTGCTGGTGGCCACCGGGTTGGTGGCAGGGTACCACTTCGCACTCTGGCGGCATGCCCGCGTATCGGCGCCGGTCCCCGAGGCGGAAGCTGCATCCGGGACCGAACGCAAACGCGGTATCAGGGAGGTGGTGCTGGTGGCCGGTGCGGATGCAGAAGAGCTCGCATCCGCGATCCGCGACCACACCGGCGCCACTGTCACGATACTGCGGCGCCAGCACGCACCGGGCGGGACGCCGGGCCCCGCGCAACTCTTCCGAGTTCTTGAAGGCGTCGAGGCAGAGCGCGTCCTCCTACTGGCAGGCCCCGAGGACAGCCTCGAGGTCATCGAGCTGGCGGCCGAGACCCGCCGCCGGGCCTAGTACGGGTAGTAGCCGCCCTTGCCGGACACGGCGGGCTTGACGTCTGCGAGGTACACGCAGGCGATGCAGGCGCCGATGAGCTGGAAGATCCCGCCGCCGCCGCCACCAATGGCCCCGGCAGCGATGTTCGCAAACCCGGTATAGGCCGAGAGCCCACACACGAGGGTCGCTGCAGCAGTCAGTCCCATCCAGAACGGCTTGCTGCGCTTGTTCTCGCGCAGGTAGTTGGCTGCGGGGCGCCGCACCGCGTCCACGAGGGCCACGATGGCAAGCACCGCGGCGAGGACACTGAGTGCGAACAGCAGATACATCTCGAACAAGTGCGCGTAAACCATGTGTTTCAGCTTAGCCGGGTTTCATCCAGTGCGGCGCTGAGGTCGGCGTGCAAGTCCTCAACATTTTCGATACCGACACTGAGCCGCACCAGATTTTCCGGGACAGTGCCAGGTTCCCCGGGGTGGCGCCGGCGCCGCTCGGCCAGCGATTCGACCCCGCCCAGGGAGGTGGCCGGGGTCCACAGTTTCAGGGCCGCGAGCATCGCATCGGCCACCTCTGCGCCGCCGGCGATCTCGATTCCCACGATGGCCCCGAAGCCCTCCAGCTGGGCTGCAGCTCGTTGGTGCCCGGGGTCCTGCGGCAGGCCGGGGTAGCGCACCTTGGAGATCCCCGGGTGATCGGCCAGGCGCTTGGCCAGTTCCATGGCGTTGGCCTCGGCCTTGTCCAGGCGCAGGGCCATGGTCCGGATGCCGCGCAGCGTCAGCCAGGCCTCGAAGGGTCCGGGGATTGCCCCATGCAAGGTCCGCATGGTGTGCAGGCGGGTACGCAGCTCGGGATGCCGGGTCACCACGGCCCCGAGGACCACATCCGAGTGCCCTCCCATGTACTTGGTGGCCGAATGCACCACCACGTCGGCACCCTGTTGCAGGGGGCGCTGGCGCAACGGGGTGGAGAAGGTGTTATCCACCACCGACAGCGCCCCTGCCCCGCGCGCGGCGGCCAACAGCACAGGCAGGTCCGCGACCTCGAGCATCGGATTGGTGGGCGATTCCAGCCAGGCCATGTCGGCACCGTTGAAGGCAGCGATTGCCGCGTCGGTGTCGGCCAAATCGACGCGGCGCACCGTGAGCCCGAGGTTGGCCTCAAGCTCGGCGACCAGCGAGAGCGACCCGTTGTAGGCGTGGGACGGCATCACGATGGTTCCGCCGGCAGGAAGCAGCGACAGGGCAGCGGCCACGGCGGCCATGCCGGAGGCATAGGCCAAGGCCGGCAGATCGCAATCCTCAAGTTGGGCAATGGTTTCTTCCAACGGATCCCAGGTGGGGTTGGTGAAGCGCCCGTAGACCTTTTCCCCGGCTCCCGGGGTCCCCAACGAATGGAAGGTGGAGGAAAGCACTATCGGCGGGTTCACGGGCTGGTCAGCTTCATGCGGCGGGCGTCCTGCGGCCACCACGAGGGTGTCCGGGGCCCAAGGCGCGGATTCAGGGCGGGTCATGACTTTGAGGTTACTCCCTGCGCCCGTCCGCGCCCCAGCACGTGACGCGCACGGGCGCAGGGCAGATGAACCGACATGGCCCGGGTGGCGATAGGCTGGAAGGCGTGAGCAACGCGCAACCAAACCCCGTCAATGCAGGCCGTTTCATCGTCTTCGAAGGCGGTGACGGCGCCGGAAAATCCACGCAGGCAGCACTGCTGGTCCAGGCCCTGGGCCAAAAGGGCCACACCGTGCTGCACACCCGCGAGCCCGGCGGAACCCCCATCGGCGAGAAGTTGCGCTCCCTGGTCCTCGACCACGGACAGGGCACCGTGGACGCCCGCACCGAAGCGTTAATGTATGCCGCGGCCCGCGCCGCCCACGTCGAACAGGTCATCCGTCCTGCCCTGGCGGCCGGCACCATGGTCATTTGTGACAGGTTCGTCGATTCATCTCTGGCCTACCAGGGCATCGGCCGAGGTTTGGGTGAGGACAAGGTGCGCTCGATCAACGAGTTTGCCACCGGCGGCTTGGCACCGGATCTGACCGTATTACTAGATGTTTCACCGGCCGACGGTCGCTCGCGGCGCACCGTGGGCCCCGATGGCCAGCCGGTAACCGAGGACCGTCTGGAATCCGAACCCGACGAGTTCCATTCCCGCATCCGCGATGCCTTCGTGGACTTTGCCGCCCGCGAACCGGAACGCTACCTGGTGCTGGATGCCGCCACCGGCGTCGATATCTTGGCCTCGGCAATAGCCGAGGCCGTCGCGGCACTGCCCGCAGGACCCGGAGCCTAACCATGGACGTCTGGGGAGACCTGCCGGGACAGGAAAAAGCCATCACCGCGCTGCGCCGCGCGGTCGCCGAGGGCAACCCTGCACACGCGTGGCTGTTCACCGGCCCCCCTGGCTCGGGCCGGTCGAACGCCGCCCGCGCCTTCGCCGCGGCCCTGCAATGCCAGGTGCCCGACCCCGAACAGCGGGGCTGCGGGACCTGCAAGGCCTGCATCACGGTGCTGGCCGGCACTCACCCCGATGTCGCGCTGATCAGCACCGAGAAGGTCAACTACCAGATCGAGGACGTCCGGACACTGATCACCAAGGCACAGGACCGGCCCTCCACCGCGCCCTGGCGCGTGATCATTGTCGAGGACGCGGACCGGATGACCGAGCGCACCACCAACGTGCTACTCAAGTCCATCGAGGAGCCACCACCGCACACCGTATGGATGCTGTGCGCACCCTCCCCTGCCGACGTCCTGGTGACCATCAGATCGCGCTGCCGTTCGGTGTCCTTAGCTGTGCCCACCCGCCAGTCCGTCGCCGAGCTACTGGTGCGTCGTGACGGACTGACTACCGAGCAGGCCGACTTCGCCGCCCGTGTCTCCCAGTCGCACATCGGGGTGGCCCGTCGGCTGGCCCGCGACGAGCAAGCACGGCGCCGCCGCGATACCACCGTGCGCCTGCCGCTGCGCATCAGGTCGGTGTCCGATGCGGTGATGGCCGCGGCCGAACTCGTGGAGCTGTCCACCGCTGAGGCCACTGCCTCGTCGACTGAACGGGCCGAAACCGAAGCCTCTTCCTTGCGCACTTCGTTGGGCCTTGACGCGGATTCACCGATCCCGCCCCAGCAACGCAGCGCGTTCAAGGCGCTGGAGGAGAATGCGAAGCGTCGTGCCCGGCGCGCCACCACCGATGCTTTGGACCGTTCGCTGATCGACCTGACCACGTTCTTCCGCGATGTGTTGGTGCTGCAGCTGCGCAGCGGCAGCGAGCTGGTCAACGACTACCTCGCGGATCCATTGCACGCTTATGCCAACGCCTCACGCTCCGAGCAAACGATCGCGAAGATCGATGCCATCGCCGAGGCCCGGAAACGTATCTGGACCCCGGGCAACCCCCTGTTGACCATCGAGGCCATGGCGGTCTCGCTGCGTCCGGCCAAATAGCAATTTTCTCGCCCGCTTTTCCCCTATCCCCACAAGGAGCCCGAAACCCGCATGAGAGCCTCCCGCAGTCGTCCCCTGTTCATCATGGCCATCCTGGGTTCGCTGTCCCTGCTGCTGGGCTCCTGTTCAGCAACCCCCGCACCTTCCATCGATTCGGCGCCGGCCCCGGCGGCCAAGGTGCCCGCGGGACTGGAGAAGTTCTATTCACAGGAACTGGACTGGGCCCCCTGCGGCGGCGCGCTGCAATGCACGGAAATCGAGGTCCCGATGGACTATGCGAAGCCGGAGGGCGAAACCATGACGCTGGCGCTGAACAAACGCCCCGGCGGCAAGAAGACCATCGGATCGTTGTTGGTGAATCCGGGCGGCCCTGGCGCCTCGGGACTTGAAATAGTGGCAGATGCGGTTCCCACGATGTTCGGACAAAAGTTACAACGCGGCTACGACGTCATTGGTTTTGATCCGCGCGGTGTCGGTTCCTCAACACCGGTGAAGTGCCAGACTCCCACCGAACAAGATGCCTCACGCGAAGAGCAATTCGATCCAAGCACCGACGCCGGACTAGCGGACATGCGCAAGGCCAGCGCCGCCTACGCCAAGCAGTGTGCCGAGCGCACCGGGGAGTCCTTGGGTTTCGTGGACACGGTGTCCGCGGCGCGGGACATGGACGTGATGCGAGCGGCTCTGGGCGATGAGCAATTGAACTACCTCGGATACTCCTACGGCACCTCATTGGGAGCCCACTATGCGGAGCTATTCCCGAGCAACGTGGGCAAGCTCGTACTCGATGGGGCGTTGGACCCGACGCTGGGTGACGATGAAATCACCTTGGGACAAGCCGTGGGGTTCGAGAACGAAATCCGGTCTTATATGCAGGATTGCCTCGAGTCCGCAGACTGCCCGTTTACCGGCACCCTTGACGAGGCACTAACCCAGCTCCACGATCTCTTTGACTCGGTCAAGGCCACCCCGATGGTTGGCAGCGATGGACGCAAGGTCCCGATCATCGACTTCGTCAATGGGTTCATCATCCCGCTGTACGACAACTCCACTTGGCCGATGCTCACCGAGGGGCTGCGCAACGCCATCGCTGGGAACGTCGATGACATTTTGTACTTTGCCGATCTCAACGCCGGGCGAGAAACCGATGGCAGCTACAGCGGCAACGGGGCAGCAGCCTTCACCGCCATCAACTGCTTGGACTACCCCGTTGACGCCGACATACCCACCATGCGCGCCGGCGCCAAGACCCTAACCGAGAAGGCACCGACCATTGGCGAATACCTCGCCTACGGTGCGGTGGGTTGCCAAGACTGGGAGTTCCCAGCCACCGGGAAACCTGGAGAACTGACGGCGAAGGGCGCGGCCCCGATCATGGTCATCGGCACCACCGGTGATCCAGCCACTCCGCATGCCTGGAGCCAGTCGCTTGCCAAGCAACTTGAGTCGGCTTCGCTGGTCACCTTCGAGGGCCACGGACACACCGCCTATGGCCGTTCCAACGGTTGCATCTCCAACGCCGTGGAATCCTATTTCCTTGACGGCACGGTTCCCGCCGACGGTTTGACCTGCTGACCGACCATGTCATCGCCCCGTTTTGACCGCTGAGGACAGACTCCTATAAAGTGATCACTTGTGGTGCATGCGCACCGCGGTGCCTCCTTAGCTCAGTTGGTAGAGCGTTTCACTCGTAATGAAAAGGTCGCCAGTTCGATTCTGGCAGGGGGCTCGTAGCTTCACTTCAAGGGTCCGACACCGCAAGGTGTCGGACCCTTGAACGTTAACCACTGCGGCACTCCGGGAGGCCCCATGCCAGCCACATCGGCCGATGTCCCTGTTTCCACCCCTGCGTTGGACCGGTTCCTGGCCTGCAGCAACATCTTGGCAACCCACCGGATCTCCGCTTTCACTCCCGATTCGAACCCCGAAGCCCGCGCATATTCCGGCTGCAGCTACGTGCTGACAGGTCCAGACGGGCTCAGCACCCGAACTGTTTTCCGCGCCGCAAAAGTGACCCCCACCAAGGCGGGACTCTTCGTGACCTTATGGCAACGCGGCGCGGACGGTGAGACGCGGCCCTACGCTCTCAGCGACGACGTCGAAACCTTCATCGTCTGGACCGCTACGGCGGCCGGCTGCGGATACTTCCGCTTCCCCGCCGGAGCTCTGGCGGAGAACGGCATCCTCTCCGGCGTCACACGGCCCGGCAAACGAGGTTTTCGGATTTACACCCCGTGGGACAAGAATCTAAACGCGACCGCCAGCAGGACGTGGGACTGGCAGCGCAACTACTTCACCATCGCCAGCGAATAGTCTTTCTTCATGGAAAAACTGTCCCTGGCCACCCCCAATCTGGAGCTGGTTCCTCCCTGTGCAGCAGATGCCGAAGCCTTGACCGCTGCCTGCCAGGACCCGCAGATCCAACGGTGGGTACCCATCCCTGTCCCGTACACGCTCACCGACGGCCTCGAGTACGCCACCACCGGATGCGACGCTGCCTGGGCCGAGGGCCATGCGGCAATCTGGACCATCAGGCTCGGGGATAAAATGGCCGGGAATGTGGGCCTGCACCGGATCGGCCATGGTGCCGCCGATCTCGGTTTCTGGATGGTTCCCGCATTCCGTGGCCGCGGCATCATCACCGAGGCCTGCCGTGCCGTCTTGGACTATGGATTCGCACCGGATCCCGAGGGACTCGGCCTGAAACGGATCGGTTGGAACGCCTACGCCGGGAACCACGGGTCGGCCAGGGTCGCCCAAAGACTCGGATTCCGGTTTGAGGGCATCTCTCGTCTTGCGGCGGTGGGCAGGGACGGACTCGAAGACGACTGGGGAGCCGGGCTGTTGGCCACCGACGACCGCAGCGAACAGCCCTGGCCGGCCCTCAACGGACCAGCGGGCCCACAGGCCGGTTAAAGCAGTGGTGGGAGCCCCACAGGACTCCCACCACTGCTTTGTTCTGGCCCGTGCAGCTGCGCGAGGAGTTTAGGATTTAGGCGAAATCGCTGGTTGCCGGATCGGCAGCGATGCGGCCTTCGGCGCCCTTGTCCAGCGCATTGATCGCCGCGAGGTCGCCCTCATCCAGACTCACGCCGAGGCCCGCATAGTTTTCCACGATGCGCGAGGGGGTCACCGACTTCGGGATGACCACGTTGCCCAAGGCGAGGTGCCAGGCGATGACCACCTGGGCCACAGTGGCGTCGTGCTTCTGCGCGATAGCTACCAATGCGGGATCAGCCAACAAGTCGCTGCCCTGGCCCAACGGCGACCACGACTGGTGCAAGATGCCCTTGGAGGCCTCAAATGCGCGAAGCTCGGTCTGTGGGAAGTACGGGTGGGTCTCAACCTGGTTGATCACCGGCAGCACCCCGGTGGCCTCTTCGAGTTCGGCGAGCGCCTCGGCGGTGAAGTTGCAGACGCCGATGGACTTCACGCGGCCGGCACGCTGAAGCTCGATCAGGGCCTTCCAAGTGTCCACGTACTTGCCCTGCTTGGGCTGCAGCCAGTGGATCAGGTACAGGTCGAGGTATTCCAGGCCCAGACGGTCCATCGACGCATCAAAGGCGGCCAGTGTTTCGGCGAAGCCCTGGTCGGCGTTCCAGACCTTGGTGGTGATGAACATGTCTTCGCGCGGCACCTCGGCCGCCTCGATGGCGCGTCCCACGCCCTCTTCGTTGCCGTAGATCTTGGCCGTGTCGATGTGGCGGTATCCTGCGGCAAAGGCCTGCTGGACTACATCTGCTGCCACGTCGTCCTCGACCTTCCAGACCCCGTAGCCAAGCTGGGGAATGGTGTTGCCGTCATGGAATGAAAGTTCTGGGGGTACAAGGTTGGTCATGTCCCCCATCCTGCCACCGCGTGTTGTTCCGCCGCGCGGCAAAGCCGACCGATCAGCGTTGGGCGAAACAAGGAATTTTCAAAAGCCGTGTAACACTGTGCCCACCTGCGGACATAAGGGAAGTATGGACGAGGTGAAGACACTACCGCGACCGGCGCCAAGCGCCGAGGAACGATTCGCAGCCGTGCATACGGCATGCCACGACACCGTGTATAGATATTTGGCCCGCCGGATCATTCCGGCGCATCTGGCCGAGGACCTGACCGGCGAGGTCTTCGTGATCGTCTGGTCAAAGGTGCTCGATGGTGCACACCTGGAGGTGCCCTATGTGGTGGCCATCGCGCGTAACCTGCTGCGCAACGCCTATCGGGCCTCGGCGAAGGCCTCAAGGCTGCGCGCGGCGCTGGCACTGACACAGCAACGCCCCGCAATCCACGACCCGGAGGTGGCCCTGGGACTGGCGGCACTGAAGGAAGCCGAGCGCGAGCTGTTGCTGCTCACCTATTGGGATTCCTTCACCTCCGAGGAAATCGCCGTCATCTTTGGCACGAGCCCCGGTGCCATCCGGGTGCGCCTGCATCGGGCACGCAAATCCTTTGCGGCGGCCCTCGAATCGGAATCCACCCAGCGCGGTCCCCTGGGAAAGGCGGCACGGCCATGAACACCATTCCAACTCCACCAGCCAACGACGAACTCGATCCGTCTCTGGCGGCATTACTGCGCGGCTCCGACCCCTGCGACGCGGAGCATGAGCGCGCCATGGCCCGTAGCCGTGCCCACACCGCCGATATCCCCGACGGCGCCTATCTGCCGGTGATCTCCCAACGGTTGAACCCCGCAGCGGCTCTCATGCCCGCATACGCAGCAGCAAAGCGGAATGCGGGCAGGGGTTGGGCCGCGATCCTGGCCTTGGCCGCGGTCGGCGCCGTTATTGCCGGTGTGGCCGCGCTTGGGCCGTGGGGCGGGCAGCCGCAGCCGGCCGCACCGCCGCCGGTGGTGCCCTCCCCCGCCTCCCTCGAATTCAACCCCGACGACGACGGCCGAATGAACGAGTTCGCCGAGGCCGGCGGCAAGCGTGTCACCGGCTGGCTCCGTTCGGCGCTGCCCACTGATCCCCCGGCTTTGCACCGCACCGGCTGGCTGTTCAACACCATCGCCGTGGCCGGTTCTGGCGAGGTCTGGTCCCAGGCCCAAGACCCTTGGGTTCCGATCGACCTGGGCTCGCGTGACACCTCCCTGCTGGACAGCACCGGCCAAGGTGGGATTCTGGCGGTGGTCGCCACCACCGATGGCAACTTGGAGTCCATCACCCCGGTGCCCGGACCCTACGGCATCATGTTCACCGATGCGAAGCGGCTTGCCACGGGGTCGGTGTCCGATGCCAGGAGCCTGATGACGCCGGACGGGGTCCACCTCAGGGAACCCGACGGGAATTACAACGGGACCGTGCTGGCCCAATTCGCGACCTTTGAGATGACCTATTCCTACACCGCCGTCCCGCCGAGACCAGCCCGGCGGTTCAACGCCACGGCGTTCCATTCCCATACCAATTCGGAGGCCCTCTCCTGCATCACGGCTTCCACGGGATCCGGGGAGAAGATCCTGGCCTTTCCCGAAGGTGCCACGGCTTCCGTATCGATTGCCGAGCCAACCGACCTTGATGAGCCCGTCGCCGACTACCCGCTGCGGATCATGCCGCTCGACGGGTGGTTCGATGATGCGGGAGACGACTCGATGTTCTTGTTGGACACGGCAGGGACACCCCAGGCGACTTTCACCGGATTCCCCACCGCAACGATGGGAACCTGCGGAGGATATTCCGGGGAGGTCGTCCAGTTCGAGGCACTTGCTCAGTAGCTGCTTAGCTGGCGTTGCTCCCCTAGTGCCTTGCGAGTTCGGCCTCGGCCGCGCTGATGCCGTCGGCGACCAGATCCGCGCGCATGGCGACGTTTTCCAGACCCGCAGAGGCGTAACCCCAGCGTTCGCCATCCATTCGGGCCATCGCCGCAACTTGGGCCGCGGCGGCCAGATCGTTGGCTGCCTTGGAAAGCAACCGGTGCACCGCGTGAAGCTCGTTGGGAATGTCATCGCCGCTGCTGGGGCACGTGGCCTGGGCGGCGACACACACCACCCGCACCCGGGCCTGGAGATCCGCTAGATGGTTGGCGATCAGGATCAGTGCGTTGTGCAGGTCATCGTCTTCGATCCCTTCCAGGACCTGGTGCACCCGGTCCAGCGAGCGGCCGAACCTGTCATAGGCCCGACGCCAGACCCCGTCGCCGAGTTCCTTGTTGTCGCGGCGTGCGCCGCGCGCTGCGGAGAACAACCCCATCTACTGTCTACGCCTTCGTTCGTGCCGTGGGATCCGTTCCCTCGCGCCATTCCAGTCTAGAGGTATTGCCCGAATCCGCCGTCGCCCCCGGGCCTCTGGCCCTGCGTCGGCGACTGCGGCCCGGGGCCAGGAGTCTGGCCGGGTGCGCCCACGCGCTCGGGTTCGCCCTGCTCGTTGATGACGATGCCCGGGGCCACCTGCGTGCCCGGGGGAAGCTGGCGCATGGCCATCTGCTGGGCCAGCTGTTGGTTTGCCAGTTGCTGGGCGGCCATCGCTGCTTGCAAGCCATGGAAGACGCCTTCCAGCCAGCCCACCAGCTGGGCCTGAGCGACGCGCAGTTCCGGGGCCGAGGGGGTTTCCCCGTCGGCAAACGGCAACCGGATGCGGTGCAGTTCCTCGGCCAGTTCCGGGGACAGTCCGGTCTCCAGCTCCTGGACCGAGCGTTCGTGGATGTTGGCCATCCGGGCGCGGGCCTGCGCATCCAGCGGGGCGGAGCGCACCTCGTCGAGCAGCTGCTTGATCATCCCGCCGATGCGCATGAGTTTGCCCGGCTCGCCGATGCTCGTGACCTGTACCGCGCCGGTGCCCGACGAGGATGCGGATTGTTGTTCGGGGCGGGGCGCCGAGGTGCTTGGTGCGACGCGGGGATCGGGGTTCTGTTCACTGTGCTCGCTCATGACCCCATCTTGCCATGCAGATCCCCGGCCCGTCTGGACCACTTCGTTGTCGGTGAACCACCAAGGGTGCGCCGCACGAACAAGGGCACGGGAAAATGCGCGGCCACATTGAATCCGCGGCTAACTGGTGCCGGTCGTGGAGCGCGCTGGCCGCGTTGCTACCGGGAGCCGGCGGCCTCCGCAGCGTCCCCACCGGATTTTGCGATCCGCAGAGACCGCATTTCAAGGCCCTGCCAGCCAGTAAACGCCGTCAACATCCAAAAAAGCAGCGCCGACTGATCCCGCATCGGGGCGATAAACAGCGCCCCAATGAGGCAGGCCGCGGCCAGCATCCACATCAGGGCCTCGAACAGAACGGGGAAACGTGAATACATGGCAAGCTCCTGGTGCATGATCGGGCACGGTATGACTCTCCCACCCATTGTTACAGAACCCCCAAGGGTCAGCACCGCAGAGCCCCGGCGGAACGTCCCCGTTCCAGGTGGCTCGTGCCCACACTCGGACACCACAAGGGGAAGGTGTGCAGATCAGATTCATTCATTCGGCCCATGCACGCCCTCCCCGTTGTCACCGGTACTCCCGCAGCGTCAGTGACTCAGCAGCAGCGGCCCTGGGGGTTCTTTTCCTGCCAGTCGGTGTAGTCGCGCCAGAACTCACGTTCGCCCATGGGTGCCTCTCCGGGGTGCGTGCGGGCTTGGTGCTCCAGGTAGATGCGGTATTTGTCCGCGCCCAACACCCCCTCGAGATAGCGTGTCAGCGCACGAGCCCCCGACCCCACCGAGCGCAGGGCCCGCAGAGTCATCGAGGTGCTTGCAGCTTCCATTCTCAGTGTCCCCCGCGCGTTGTCTGGTGCTCGGGCGGAACCTGCTTCCAGGCCGCCTCGAGTTCCTTTTCCGCCGGGGATGACACAATCCCGCTGGGTGCGTACATCCGGGAAGGCAGCTCCGGGTCCTCGGTGTCCTTGCCCCCGCCATGGGGGTAGGCGCGGATGGTCGCGATGATCGCGGTGATGATCACGATCAGCGAAAGCACCAAGAAGATCACCGAGAGCCAGCCCTGTACCCCGGTGTTGCGCACCACGGCCTCCATGGCTTCGACGTTCTTGGCAGATCCGAAGCTGGTCTCGCCGCGCTCCAGCGCACCCTTGTGCGCATTATGCTGGGCGAAGTAGCCCACGGCCGGGACCGTGGAGAAGATCTTCAGGAACGAGGCGTACACGGTGACCACCGTGGCGAAGGCCAGCGGCAGCACCACGATCCACAGGTACTTGAAGTTCCCGCGTTTGGCCACAATGGTCATGATGACGGCCAGGGCGATGGCGGCCAGCAGTTGGTTGGCAATGCCGAAGAGCGGGAAGAAGGTGTTGATGCCGCCCAACGGGTCTGTGACCCCTAGGAGCAGGATGTACCCCCATCCGGCGACCATGATGGCGGTACAGACCCACGCCCCGGGACGCCAAGAGGTGTCCTTGAACTTGGGAATGAAGTTGCCGATGGTGTCCTGCAGCATGAAACGAGCCACGCGGGTTCCCGCGTCGACGGCGGTGAGGATGAACAGCGCCTCGAACATGATGGCGAAGTGGTACCAAAAACTCATCATGGCGGCCCCGCCAAACCACTGCTGCATGATGTGGGCGATGCCCACGGCCAAGGTCGGGGCACCGCCGGTGCGCGATACCACCGATTCCTCGCCCACGCCTGCAGCAAGATCGGTGAGCATGCTCGGAGTCAGGTTCACGCCGGTCAGGCCCAGCGAGTTCACAAACGCCACTGCACCTTCAACGGTGCCGCCGGTTGCGGCGGCCGAGGAATTCATCGCAAAGTAGATGCCACGATCAATGGAAATCGCAGCAACCAACGCCATGATGGCCACGAAGGATTCCATGAGCATGCCCCCGTAGCCCAGGAAGCGGGTCTGCTTTTCCTTTTCCACCATCTTCGGGGTGGTGCCGGAGGCGATCAAGGCGTGGAACCCGGAGAGGGCGCCACAGGCAATGGTGACAAAGAGGAACGGGAAGAGGTGCCCGGCGACCACGGGTCCCTTGTCGGTTCCCGCGAACTCGGAGATCGCCGGAACACTGATTTCCGGGCGGACCACCAGGATGGCCACCGCGAGCAACCCGATGACACCGATCTTCATGAAGGTGGAGAGGTAGTCGCGCGGGGCCAGCAGCAGCCACACTGGAAGCACCGCGGCGATGAAGCCGTAGATGATGATGAACCAGGCCAGCGTGGTCCGGTCCATGTGGAAGAGTTCGGCTCCCCATGCCGACTCGGCGACCCAGCGCCCGGAGATGATGGCGAACATCAGCAGCACGAAGCCGATCACGGAGATTTCCATGATCTTGCCCGGGCGGATGAAGCGCAGGTAGACGCCCATGAACAGGGCGATCGGGATGGTCAGGCCGACCGAGTACACGCCCCAAGCCGATTCACCCAGCGCGTTGACCACCACGAGGGCCAGGATCGCCACGATGATGATCATGATGGCCAGGGTTGCGATCAACGCGGCGGTGCCGCCAATGACACCGAGTTCCTCGCGGGCCATCTGGCCCAGCGAACGTCCTCCCCGGCGCATCGAGAAGAACATCACCAGGTAGTCCTGGACGGCTCCGGCCAGCACCACGCCGATGATGATCCAGATGGTTCCCGGAAGATAGCCCATCTGCGCGGCGAGGATCGGACCGACCAGCGGGCCGGCACCGGCGATCGCGGCGAAGTGGTGTCCGAAGAGCACCCGGCGGTCGGTCGGCATGAAATCGCGGCCGTTGTTGTTGTATTCGGCCGGGGTCGCCCTGAAATCGTTGGGCTTGGCGATCTTGCGTTCAATGAACTTGGAGTAGAAACGGTAGGCCACCAAATAGGTGCACACCGCAGCGAAGACAAACCAGATAGCGTTGATGGTCTCACCGCGGGAGAAGGCCAGGATCGCCCACGCGACACCACCGAGCAGCGAAATCGCCACCCACAGCGCGATCTTCGCCGGTGTCCATTTTCTTTCCTCGGCGTCCGCAACCTGCGGGTCCACACCTGCCGGGGGAAGCCCCGGGGCTGTTGGTTGTGACGTGCTCATGTTTTCCTCTCACGTGACTACTGGGTCGGTGGGTGCGAGTGATCCCTGGGGAGGGTGCCTCTGGACTCATGTGTCCTGCGGCACCCTCCCGTTGTGATCCACCGTAGTCCGTGGGAAAAGCAGAATCAGTTCTTTACGATGATTTTCCCCATGTGCATCCCTGAATCGAAGTATTCGTGCGCCAAACGGGCTTCCGTGAAGGAGAAACGACGGTCAATCGACAACTCGAGCGTGCCCGCTGCCAATAAAGGCAGCGCATGGGTTTTCACTGCCGCAACGATCTCGGCTTTCTGCTCCAGTGGCCTGGCCCGCAGTGTGGTGCCAATGACCCTGGCCCGCTTGCCCATCAAGACGCCGAGGTTCAGTTCCGCCTTGGCCCCGCCCTGCAAGCCGATGATAATCAGGCGGCCGTCGTTGGCCAGAGCCTTGACGTTTTGGGCCAGGTATTTGGCTCCGACCACATCGAGGATCACATCGACTCCGTTTCCGCCGGTCAGCTCCGCAACTCTTTCGACGAAGTCCTCGTCGCGGTAGTTGATGCCGGCGCTCGCGCCAAGCGCCAGGCAGTGCTCGATCTTTTCCTGACTTGATGCCGTGACCAGAACCTTCGCACCGGCTGCCGCGGCGAGCTGGATGGCCATGGACCCGATGCCGCCCGCCCCACCGTGCAGAAGCACCGTCTCCCCTTCGGTGAGGCCCGCTTCCAGGAAGAGATTGGAGACCACCGTGCCGGCAACCTCCATGAACCCGGCGGCGTCGATGACGTCAATGTTCTTCGGGACCTCCAGGACCAAGCCCGCGTTCACCGCAACGAACTGGGCATAACCGCCTCCGGCTAGCAGGGCGCAGACGCGCTGCCCGACCGCGAATCCCGCAGCACCCTCCCCTACCGCCTCGATGGTGCCGGAAATTTCCAGTCCCGGAATGTCGCTGGCTCCGGGCGGCGGCGGGTAGACGCCGCGTCGCTGTTGCACGTCGGCGCGGTTCAGTCCGAAAGCGGAAACCTTGATCAGCACCTCACCCGGCCCAGCCGTTGGCTTGGGCCGTTCGACCTCCGCCAGTACTTCGGGTCCGCCTGCACCCTGATATTCATAGGCACGCATCGTTGTCATACTTTCCTCTTTTCTTGCCTCGTCCTGCTCCCGGCCAGGGCCCGCCAGTCCACTGGCGTTGGCCCCTCGCAACATGTCTAAGGCCTTGTTGGGCCCACTCTACAGCGGCGGGACAACGCCCCCACAGTCACATTTCGAAGTGCCGCTGTCAGCCAAAGACCTGACTCTGGAGTATACTTTTTTGGTCTGGATGGTTGTCCGAGCGGCCTAAGGAGCTGGTCTTGAAAACCAGTGTGCGGTAACCCCGCACCAAGAGTTCAAATCTCTTACCATCCGCTCAATATGCTGAAGGCGGTTCCCCCGTGGGGGGGAACCGCCTTCAGCTTTTCGTTTTTATTGGCACCGGATGGTCCGGTTCCGGCTCAATGCGGCTGGTTGAGATTCTGGACCTGGCTCAGCCGCATCAGTTCTCGGGCAATCTCCTGGGCGTCGCCCAAGGTCCGTGCTGCCCCATCAAGAGGTTCACCGGCCTGGGCGGCAATCGCCGTCCCCCACTGTGCCGTGGAGAGCTGCAGCCCGAGCACGAACACGGCCCGGTGCGCCACACCTCTGGCGTCGACCATCCGGTAGGGTTCCCCTGCGACCGACAGTCCCTGCCCGGGGAGCGGCTCGCCTTGGTCGTTGCGCATGGGATGCGCCGCGGCCAGCCCGTCATTGAGCAGCTGGCGCAGCAACGGAGATGCACTCTGCAACACCCTGTTGGCCGGCATCATCGCCTCGATGAGGGTATTGGCGGTGTATGCCGGCGCATCGACCCAGGGTGAGGACGCGGTGAACATGGCGGAGGGCCCGTCGATGCCGAACTCCGGATCAGGGCCGATGAACTCCACCACGTTGGCGCGGGCCAGCGCGGCAAGTTCCTCGATGCGTTGCAGCGGCGGGCCGGAGGCCAGCCCTTCGACCAGCGGCTCGAACCATCCTTGGACTTCCAAGAGCCGGGATTCATCGGAGATCAGGCCTTCGGTGATCATTTGTTTCACGACCATGCGCCCGGCATTCAGCGTGGCGATGGCCATCTTCAGTGGGTCCTTCTCCCCTTCGTCCGAGGAGATCGCGTCGTACTCCAGGTACTTCATGACGGCCTTCTGGTATTCCTTCAGCGTGCCGAACCCCCGCTGGTCGAACGGGTGCCCCAACCCGGGAAAGTCAAGGAACCCCAGCTCCGGGGCCAGCTTCCCGATCAGTCGGCGAGCCACCTGCAACCACACCTGCGATCCAGCCTGGTGCTCGGCATCGAGCACCGCGGTGAGCTGTTCCACGAAGTCGTCTGGGTCGATTTTGAAGCGCGAAGGATGACGCGTGGCCGCGGTGCGGTAGTAGGCCAGGAGGACGTCGCGGTGCAGCAGCGGCCACACATGGGCGTCGAAGCGGACCGTTGCCTCGGGGTTCAACACCCTGGCCTCGGCAACCTGCTGCACAATCACTTCCAGGTCGAGGTAACGCAATCCCACGGAGGCGGGAATGAATTCATCGATGCAAGATTTGGCCCGGTAGGGGGTGCCGCGCCGCGAGGCAGCCACGATCCGGGGCTCGCGGCCCGAGGGCCAGTACTCCAGAGCCCGACCCGGACCGCCGTTGAGCTGGTTGAATTGTCCGCCGCGGCCGGCCGTCAACGCAATCATCACATCAAAAAAGTTCAGACCAAGGCCGCGGACCAGCACCGTGTCCCCGGCGGGGACGTCGTCCCAGTGCACATCTGTCGGGATGTTGGGGCCGATGTAGCGTAGCCCGGCGTCGTCCGCGGCTTGGGCCATGGCTTCCTGGGTCGGGTTCAACCGTGCCGGGACGTGGCCTAGCGCCAGCACCACCGCCTGGGCACGCAGCTCAACTTCTTCTCTAACACCGCTGGAATAGCTCTTGCTTTCCCCTACGTGGTGGCCTTTCAGCAGGTAGTCTGCATCCCCGCGGTGTAGCTCGGTGATTTCCGCGCGTTCGATGCGTACCTCGGCCACGGCCTCGTGGGCGCGCAGAGCAGCCACAGAATTTTCGAAGACGTGGCGAAGGTACCTGCCGTAGAGCGCGCGCGGCGGGTAGGACCCCCTGTCTAAGGACTCCAGCTCTTGGGTTTCGACGCTGCTGAGCACCGCTCCATCACCGGCGGCAAGCCGCCATTGATCAAAGCTGAGTCCAGGTTCGCCGGGAACGGTTCGTTCGGGGGCAACGGTGGGGAACCCCGCAGGAGTGTTCATCAAAAAAAGCCGTGACTGCGTCGTTGCCCAGACATGACCGGGGCCCGGATCGTGAACATCGAAGACCACCACGCGGATCTGGCGCGAAGGGTTTTGGATACTCCCTAATTCGGCCGCCAGACGTTCGAGGACCGAGGTGCCTCGGGGGCCAGCCCCCACTACGGCTATGACATAGGGTTCCCGACCGGGATTCTGCGCATCACTCACTGTTTCAGCCTAGTCGCACCGGCACCTTGGGCAGGGCCCGACGCCCACCTGTTTTTCATTCGCTGCATGAGAGACTGTGCCCATGAGCCATTCTTACCCTTACCCTCCCCTGATCAATACGTCCGATACACAGGCGTCGAACGACGTGGACATGGGGAACGCGGCAGCCGGGGCGCCCGCCTCCGATATCGATTCGAAGACCGGAGAAACACCCGAAGACCTTTTCCTGTGGTTGGAGGAACTGGACTCCGAACGCGCTATGGACTGGGTCATGAAGCAGAACGCCCGCACCGAATCGGAGCTCTTCGACGACGGGTTCAACACCACGAGAGAATCCATCTTGACGGTCTTGGATGCCACCGACAAGATCCCGATGGTCACCAAGCGTGGGGAGCACTACTACAATTTTTGGCGTGATTCGCAGAATCCCAAGGGCCTGTGGCGCCGCACGTCGTGGGAGTCGTACCTGCAAGAGGATCCCGAATGGGAAATCCTGTTGGACATCGATGCACTGGCCAAAGCCGAAGGCCTCGACTGGGTCTTCTCCGGTGCGCAGATGCTTCGTCCAACACCGGGAGAGCCCTACACGCGTGCCCTACTCAAGCTTTCGCCCGATGGTGGAGACCAGGTCCGCATCCGCGAATTCGATTTGTCGGCGGGCGGCTTCGTCCCCGGTGGTTTTGATATGCCCGTGGCCAAGACCAATGTTTCTTGGGCCGGCCCAGACACCTTGTTCGTGGCGACGGACGTCGGTGAAGGATCCCTCACCCGATCTTCCTACGCACGAACCGTGCGCCGGCTTCAGCGCGGAACGCCGCTGGATGCGGCACCGGAGATCTTCGCCATCGACGAATCGCATGTCTTGGCCTATGTCTCCCACGATCCGACTCCGGGGTTTGAACGCGATGTGGCCCACGATGTCATCGACTTCTACAACTCCAAGACCTTCCTGCTCCGCGATAACCAGTGGGTGTACATCGAGGTTCCGACAGATGTCGGGGTTTCGCTGCACCGCGGCTGGGTATTGTTCTCCCCGCAGACACCCTGGACACGTGAGGGTGTCACGTACGTCCCAGGCTCCCTGGTGCTCGCCGACCTCGAAGAGTTCCTGGCCGGAACCGCAACCCTTCATGAAATCTTCGTTCCCACACCAAGCACCTCGTTGCAGTCCATCGATTTCACGGCAAACTACATCCTGCTCAATGTTCTGCAGGATGTCTCCTCGCAGATCGTCATCTGCGATCCGGCCCGGGACTTTGAACTGCGAGCCATGGACATCGGTTCTCCGTTGCACAGCTTCGGTATCTCCGCGGTAGACGACCAAGACCCGGAATGCGGAGACGACTTCTGGCTGACCTCGACCGGATTCCTCACCCCCACCACGCTTGCGCGCGGAAGCGTCGCTGCCACTGCCACCCCGCAGGCTATCAAGAGCACCCCGGCGCGCTTCGACGCTGCCGACTTCGAGGTCTCCCAGCACTTTGCCCGCTCGGACGACGGGACGTTGGTCCCCTATTTCCAGGTATCCGAACGCGGGCTGCGGCTCGACGGGCAGAACCCGGTGCTGATGAACGGGTACGGCGGCTTCCAAGCCAGCCTGACCCCCAGCTACCTCGGCGCGATGGGACCTGGCTGGCTGACCCGCCGCTCCACCGACGGCAGGCGCGGCACCTATGTGGTGGCGAACATTCGCGGCGGCGGCGAATACGGGCCGAACTGGCATCGTGCGGCTCTGCGGGAGAACCGTCACCGCGCCTACGAAGACTTCGCGGCCATTGCCCGTGATCTCGTTTCGCGCCGGGTCACATCGCGCGAGCACTTGGCTGCGACCGGTCGTTCCAACGGCGGGCTGTTGATGGGCAACATGATCACCGGCTACCCGGAACTCTTCGGGGCGATCTCCTGCGGTGTTCCGTTGTTGGACATGCGCCGATACACCCGGCTGGCCGCGGGACACTCTTGGATCGCCGAATATGGAGATCCTGATGTGCCCTCCGATTGGGAGTTCGTGCAGACGTTCTCCCCCTACCACCGCCTCGACGATGCCTTGGACGAAGGTGTCGAGTATCCGGCCTCACTGATCTGGAGCGCGACGAGTGATGATCGGGTCGGTCCGGTGCAGGCCCGCAAAATGGCCGCGAAAATGATGGATATGGGGGTACCGGAGGTCCGCTACCACGAGTCCCTTGACGGGGGTCATGCAGGAGCCAGCGACAACGGCGCCACCGCAACCATGCTGGCCACCAGTTACGAGTTCCTCTGGCGGCACGTCGCCAGATAATTCACTGCTTAGGGCGTACGCCCTCCCTGCTGGGGGGTTGCAGCGTTGAGGCGCTTGATCAGCCGTTGACTTAGCCGGACTTCGTGGGGCAACTCGCGCAGTCCGGCCGGCTCAATATCAAAATCCTGCCGTTCAAGGATTTCGCTCAGGTATTCCCAATACTCCTCGGCCGCCTCGTCATCGCTCTGGTCCTCGAGCGCATCATCCGGACCCACGACACTCAACGCATCTGCTTTGATCTCATCTACTGCCGCTTCCGACCAGCGCTGCGTGGTGGAGAACCCCCGGTCGTCAAGTAGCAGCAGACTGTTTCCACTTTCCAGCAGCAGGCTAAGTCGCGCCGAGACCGATACACGGTTTTTATCGGACGAGTTGTAGTCGAGATCTGCGATGGTGACCAGGCTGATGGCTCTTCTCATGTGCCCACGATATCCTTCTAGGCCGCAAGACGTCCGCGGAATTCCGCCTGTCTTGGGCGGGTATTGCATTCCCTTGGCCCTCGTTTTGTATGCCGCGCCTGCTTTGGGTAGTCTAGGGGAGCTGGAAACAGCAATATGGATACGTGCCAGAGCGGCCGAATGGGCTTCACTGCTAATGAAGTGTCGGGGTTAAACTCGACCGGGGGTTCAAATCCCCCCGTGTCCGCTGAAATAGCCTCGATTATTCGGGGCTATTTTCGTTTAACCACTGTCTAGCCACGGACAAAAAATCCCTCTTTAAACCGCAAAACCGCGCGGAACCGATCCCTTGGGAGGGAACCAGCTACACGCGGTAGACGATGGGAAGTTATTTGTCTCCGTCGCCGAAGGCGTTGAGCAGGGTGCGCACCATTTCGTCGGGCAGACCGGTGTGGCGGACGACGATGTTGGTCGCTTCATCCAGTTCGCCTAGGCGCAAGTGGTCAAGCAACGCGGTGCGCTCGGGCTCAACCAGGTCATTGATGCTGAACGTTACCGGGCCTTCGGGGCCTTGGCCTTCAAAGCTGAAATCGGCAATGTTTTCTGTTGCGGTTTTGTTTCCGCCCAGCGGTGATGCGGCCAGCATCCGCAGGATCTCGACCTGTTCAAGTCCGGAGTGCTTGGCTATCAGTGACGCGGCGCCCGGCAGGTCGTCATCGCGCACCAAGGCGAGGAACTGGTCGTATTCGGCAGGCGGCAGGTCCTCGCTGGCGAACTCGCGCGATTCGCCGTCGACCAGGTAGGAGACCTTGAACTGTGTGGAGGTCCGTTCCGCCTCGCTGCCGAATTCCTGTGCCCATTCGGTGGGCACCACCCACCGGTCATCAGCATCGGGGGCAGCTGCAGGCTGTACTGGCACCTCGGCAGCAGCACCTGCTGCTTGTGGTTCGGCGGCGCTGGCATCGGTCACCGGGTCCGACTCGCGCTCCGCGGCCAGCTGCTGGGAAATTGTGGGGCCCGTGACCGGCTCCTGGCGAACCTGGGGGAAGCGTTCGAGGCTGCGAACGGAAATGATGCTGGCCTTGTAGCCTTCTCCGGTCATGGCCTTGTAATTCTGCACGGCAGCCATGAAATCACCTTGGGCTAGGGACTTGTAGACGGCACGGTGCCCTTCCCCGGTCAGCCGTGCGGCGGCGGCCTGCGCCGTTTTCTGGGTGAGCGACGCGGAAACCTCGGCCGAGTTCTTGATGCGCAGCCGCCGGATGCCGATCCACGCAAGTCCAATAATGAGCAGCGGGACGACGACCCAGAGCAGAGTTTCCATATCACTAGCCTACGGCCACGCGGGGGCCAATGCTTAACTCGGTAGCCACAGGATTCGCCCAGTCCTGGCCTTCGGGCACTTCCCATGTATCTCCCCATGTTGGAAGCTATATGGGCGCAAGAATGTCTGGAGGAGAGGTCGAAGATCGGTCCGCTCTCCGGTCTTCCTGCTCTAGTCCGTGCGTTGCCGCCCTCCGTCAGCCAGCCACGCCGAGCACAAAGGGAAGCACTCCGGGTGCGCCCGCCTCACGCAGGATCCGTGCAGCCTCGGTCATCGTCCATCGGCTGTCGGCCAGGTCGTCGAGCAACAGGACCGGTCCCGGGGCGCCGGCCAGCTTCTGTGCCATTTCCGCCGGGACCACAAACTGGTCCCAGACCGCGGCAAGCCTGAAGGCGGAGTTGCCGCCCGAGCCCCCTCGCGGTCCATGGTCCCGGTATTCCAGCTGACCCAGGTACGGCAGCCTGCCGATGGTCGAGATGCCTTGGGCAAAAGAGCCGACCAGCTGGGGCCGGGAGCGCGAGGGCATGGAGACCACCGCGACGGGCCGGGTCGACCACTTCCATTCGCTGAGCACCTTCACGCAGGCATCGAGCATGGTCTGGGGAATCGGCGCATCCGGTTCGTCCGCACTCTCCAATAAGGTGCGTAAGCGCCCGCCCCACCCAAGGTCCGTGAGTCGGGCCAGTGCGCGCCCGTCCTCGGCTTGGAATTCAGGTTTGATTTTTCCCTTGAGCGGAACACCCAACTTTTCCATGCCGCCGGGATACATCCGCCGTGCCTCCACCAACGCACCGACTCGGCCCAGAGCGGTCTGCGCCGAGTCCTTGGCCGAGGCTTGGATGTCATCGCTGAACCAGACCCCGGCACAGTTGTCGCAGCGCCCGCAGGGTGCAGCCGCCGGATCGTCCAACGCGCGGGAGAGGAACTCCATGCGGCAGCCCTTGAGGTTCTCGTAGTCGAGCATCGCGTTCTGTTCCTGGACTCGGGCGGCGGCCACCCGGGTGTAGCGTTCGGCGTCATAGAACCATTGGGCGCCGGTGCGGATCCAGCCTCCGGAGACACGCTGGACGGCGCCATCCACGGCCAGCACCTTGAGCAGCAGCTCCAACGGCGTGCGCTTGATGTTGACTCGCGCCTCGAGCGCGGGCACGGAGATCGGACCTGTGCTTGCACCGAGTTCCTGCAGCACCGCGTGGGCTTTTTGCTCGTCGGGCATGGAGCTGGTGGCGAAGTAACGCCAGATCTCGCGATCCTCCGGGCCTGGCAGCAGCAACACATCGGCGTTGATGCTGCCACGGCCGGCACGGCCCACTTGCTGGTAGTAGGCCACCGGGGAGCTTGGTGCCCCGACGTGGATGACGAAGCCCAAGTCCGGCTTGTCGAAGCCCATGCCCAGCGCACTGGTAGCAACCAGCGCCTTGACCTCATTGTTCTTCAGCGCGGTTTCGGCACGTTGGCGTTCTTCGGTGTCGGTGCGCCCCGAATACGCCAGCACCTGGTGGCCGGCCTCGGCCAATAGCCGGGTAATGTCTTCGGCCGCGGAGACGGTCAGCGTATAGATGATGCCCGAGCCGTGGAAGTCATTCAGGTGCGTGAGCAGCCAGGCGAATTGCGAGCGCGGCGAGGACAGTCGCAGGACACCCAGTCGCAGGGAATCGCGGGCCAGCGCGCCGCGCAGCGTGAAGACCTCGGCGCCGCCGACGGCCAGCTGTTCGGCCACGTCCTCGACAACACGCTCGTTGGCCGTGGCGGTGGTGGCCAGCACCGGGACATTTGTGGGCAGCTCGTTGATCAAGTCCTTGATGCGGCGGTAGTCGGGACGGAAGTCATGTCCCCAGTCCGAGATGCAGTGTGCCTCGTCAATCACCAGCAGGCCCATCCGCTCCACCAGGGCAGGCAGCTGGGTGTCACGGAAGACCGGGTTATTCAGTCGTTCCGGGGAAACCAGCAGCACGTCGAGCTCATCGTTGGCCAACTTCTGCGCAATGGTCTCCCAGTCCAGGGCATTGGCGGAGTTGATGGCTTCGGCGCGCACCCCGGCGCGGGAGGCGGCGGCGACTTGGTCGCGCATTAGCGCCAGCAGCGGGGAAACGATCAGCGTCGGCCCGGCTCCGCGGGCGCGCAGCAACAACGAAGCCACGAAGTACACGGCCGATTTTCCCCAGCCGGTGCGCTGGACCACCAGGGCACGGCGGCCCCCGGCGACCAAGGCCTCGATCGCTTCGAACTGACCGTCATGGAATTCGGCGTCGTCCCGTCCCACCAGGGAACGCAGGATCGACGTGGCATCGGAGCGCAAGTCCGAATCAATGCTGGGTGTGAAGGCGTCCATGGCCCCAGTATTCCAGTGTCCACCGACACTTGCCTGTTTCCTGACCCAAACGGAGCACGGGTTCGCTTATGGCACTACTCACCTTCGAAGCACCAAATCCCCGGGGCAACGAAGCAACCGGATAAGCTCGTGGGTGTGAGTGTGGAAATCGATCTTTCTGAGTCCTTCAAGGCCTACGATGTGCGCGGCATCGTCGGGGCCACCATTACCGCCGAAGCGGTCGAAGCCATTGGCGCCGCGTTCGTCGACGTCTTGGGCCTGACGGGCCAGGATGTGCTCGTCGGCGGGGACATGCGTGCATCCTCCCCCGAGTTCTGTGCGGCCTTTGCCCGTGGAGCGGCCTACCGCGGGGCCAATCCCAGAATGTTGGGGCTAATCTCCACCGACGAACTGTATTTTGCTGCCGGTTCGCTGGATTGCGCCGGCGTGGTGTTCACCGCCAGTCACAACCCTGCCGCCTACAACGGCATCAAGATGGCCAAGGCCGGTGCCGTGCCGGTGTCCTCGGCCACTGGGCTCTTCGACATCCGTGACCTGGCCCAGAACTACCTGGATGAGGGGCTGCCGGTATCCACCGAGGCTCCCGAGGGGAACATCGCCGAGCTCGACGTGCTGGCCGATTACGCGGCCTACCTGCGCTCGCTCGTGGATCTTTCGGGCATCCGCCCGTTGAAGGTCGTCGTTGATGCCGGTAACGGCATGGGCGGGCTGACCACTCCGGCCGTTCTGGGCGCCACCCTGTTGCCCGGTCTGCCGCTGGAAATCGTCGAGATGTACTTCGAACTCGACGGCACTTTCCCGAACCACCCGGCCAACCCGCTGGAACCAGAAAACCTGCGCGATTTACAGGCCGCTGTCATCGAGCACGGCGCCGACATCGGCCTGGCCTTCGACGGAGATGCTGACCGTTGCTTTGTGATTGATGAAAAGGGCGATCCGGTCTCCCCTTCCGCTGTCACCGCGCTGGTTGCGGTGCGTGAGATCGCCCGGGCCCAGGCCTCCGGCGAGGACACCCCGGTGATCATCCACAACTTGATCACCTCCCGGGCAGTGCCCGAGGCAGTGGTTGCCGCCGGCGGACGCCCGGTGGTTACCCGCGTGGGACACTCCTTCATCAAGGCCGTCATGGCCGAGGAAGGTGCGGTCTTCGGCGGGGAGCACTCCGCTCACTACTACTTCCGCGACTTCTACAACGCTGACACCGGTATGCTTGCCGCCATGCACGTGCTGGCGGCGCTGGGCCAGCAGGAGACGCCGCTGAGCGACTTCGCTGCCGAGTACGAGCCTTATGTTTCCTCCGGAGAGATCAACTCCGAGGTTGAGGACAAGGCCGGGGCTGTGGCCCGCGTGCTGGCCGAGTTCGCCGGCTCGCCGGTGGAAATCGGTCACATGGACGGAACCACGGTGGCCGCCACCGACGGGTCGTACTGGTTCAACCTGCGTCCATCGAACACCGAACCCTTCCTGCGCTACAACGGGGAAGCAAAAGACACTAACACCATGGAATCCATCCGTAACCAGGTCCTCTCAATCGTCAGGAGCAACGCATGAGCACCCCAGAAAACAAGATCGCCGAACTCGACGAAGCCGCACAGGTGGAGCTGAACAAGGTCCTGGGCACCGCCCTGGGCGTGGCACGCGAGCAGCTGGAGGAACAGGGCGTTTTCCTGCCCTTCGCCATCGCTGTGGAGCCCGCCACCGAGGAAAACGCGGAGCCCGAACTGCGCCTGCTGGCAGTCCAGCCGACCGAGGAACTCGACGATCCCGAAGCCGACATCGACGCGGAGATCATGATGAACGAGCTCGTGGAGCTGTTGCAGTCCCAGCGCGACTCCTTCAACGCGGTGGCCTTCGTCTCCGACGTGACGCTGTTGGATGACAACAAGGACGCCGTGCATGTGATGGCCGAACACCGCGATGGCGGCTCGGTTGCCATCGTGCAGCCCTACACAGCACCGGATCCGGAAACCGGGGTCTGGGAGTTCTCCGAGCCCAGTGCCGAGGCAGGCCAGATCCAGGTCTGGGGCTAGACACCTCCCCATTTCATCCAGGCCTGTGGCCCGGGACCTATCAAGAGGTTCCGGGCCACAGGTTTTTCCTGTGACGGCGTTCGCGCATGCAGTGCGATGCAGGGCACTGCGCCCGGTTCCGGAACCTGCGAGAATGGAAGACGTGAAGCTCAGCGCCTTTGCGGATGTTTGTCTGCGCACCTTGATGTTTCTCGGCTCCCGTCGCGACCAACAGGTCACGACCAAGGACATCGCCGAGCAAATCGGCGTGCCTTACAACCACGTGGCCAAGGCCATTGTGGAGTTGCGCAACCGCGGTGCCCTAGATGTGGCGCGAGGACGCTACGGCGGCTCGCAGATCACCGGCGCCGGGCTCCAGCTGCGCGTCGGGACCTTGATGCGCGATCTCGATGTCCGCGAAGACGTCGTCGATTGCGTTTCCGATGCAGGAGTTCCCTGCCCCCTGCTTGCGGCCTGTGCGCTGCGCAGCGCCCTGCGGCGCGCCCGCGAGGCGTTTTATGCCGAGCTCGATCTACTGAGTGTCGAGGATCTCACCACCGGTTCAGTCAGGACCCTGCTGCCCTTCCCGACCATTCCGTAACCATTTCCGGCCTGTGGTTTAAGGATTTTTCGCCGATTCTCCCCGAGATCCTCCGTGGCGCGGAGCGGTCCTCGCCGGTTCCGGACGATGCAGCGTTACGGCATCACGACCAACCAATTTGCATCCCACTTCTACGTCAGGTAGAAATGAAGTATCAATCTTGCATCGAAGATACAAGATAAGATCACACCCCTCGTCAAGGAGCCACCAGATGCTTTCCGAGAAGTCCCGCCCGGTCATTGAAGCCACCCTCCCCCTCATCGGTGAGCGGATTTCACACATCACCCCGAAGTTCTACGACCGGATGTTTACGGCCCGCCCGGAACTCCTTGACGGCCTCTTCTCCCGCGCCAACCAGAAGAACGGCGCGCAGCAGCAGGCGCTGGCCGGCTCCATTGCAGCCTTCGCCACCCACCTCGTCAACAACCCGGGCACCCTGCCCGAGGCCGTTCTTTCACGCATCGCCCACAAGCACACCTCGCTGGGCATCGTCGAGGAGCAGTACGCCATCGTGTACGAGCACCTCTTCGCGGCCATCGTCGACGACCTGGGCGAGGCAGTGACCCCCGAGGTCGCCGAGGCCTGGTCCGAGGTCTACTGGCTGATGGCCGATGCACTGGTCAAGATCGAAAAGGGACTTTACAAGCAGCAGGCCAATGACAAGATCTGGACCGACTGGAAGCTCGTGGCCAAGGAAGCGGCCGGAACCGGATCTGTCACCTTCCGCTTTGTCCCTGCCGATGACAACCCTGTCACCGTGGCGAAGGCCGGCCAGTTCGTCTCGGTCCGCGTCCCGCTGCTCGATGGACTACGCCAGTGCCGCCAATACACGCTCAGCGATGCCGTCACCTCTACCACCGAACGCGTGATCACCACCAAGTTCGACGGCGGCGGCGAAGTCTCCCCGTTCATGCACCAGCACCTGAACGTCGGGGACATCATCGAGCTCTCCAACCCCTATGGCGATCTGGTCATCGATACCACCGGCGCCCCGATCGTGCTGGCCACCGCGGGCATTGGCTGCACCCCGAGCGCTTCGGCACTAGCCACACTGGCCGCAGCAGGCTCCGACCGCCAGGTCCTGGTCCTACACGCGGAGGCCACCGAGGAAGCCTGGGCATTGAAGGAACAGATGCGCGAATCCATCGAGTCCCTGCCCAACGCCGAACTGAAGCTGTGGCTCGAAGACATCGAGGCCAAGGCGGCAGACACCGTAGCGACCGAGGGCTACATGAGCCTGGCCAACCTCGAGCTGCCGGCCGACGCCCGCCTGTACCTGTGCGGCCCGCTGCCGTTCATGCGCGCGGTCCGCTCACAGGCCATCGACGCGGGCATCCCGGCCGCGAACATCCACTACGAGGTCTTCGGCCCCGACCTGTGGCTCGCAGCCTAACGATCACCTGACCCGGGTTCCGCATCGATAGGCATATCTGCGGAGCCTGTTTGGGGGGCGAAGGCCGCCACCGAGTATTCGGTGGCGGCCTTCGGGCTAAACTCACGAGGCCTAGGGCACCGTCGGAGTGTCAGCTATTTCTGTGCCGCGGGCTCCTGGAGCCGCGGATGCGCGGTGCCCTTTTCAACCCATGCGCGCACCGTGGCGTTGAAGAGCAGCGGGTCTTCGATGTTCCACTGGTGGTGCATGCCCGGAGCCATGCGGAACAGGGCTTGGGGAAGCGCCCTGGCCAACGCCGGGAAGGCCTTAGCCACCAGTTTGGGTTCCTTGCCGCCGGCGACCACCAAAGCGGGGCCTTTATAGTCCCCGAGCTTGGCCGGGACCCCTCCGGGGTCCACCTCATCCATGATCGCCCGCATGTTATCGGCACGCAGGTGGGTGCCGTGCTCGGCGAAAAGGTCCTTTTCATCTGCGACCATGCCGTAGGCTCCGGCTTGGAAACGCCAGTACCATTCGCTGCCGAAGAGGCGCAGCTGCATCCGGCTCATGGTGCGCATCGAGGCCGAGACCCCGGCGGCCGGGACACCGGAGATCATCAGGGATTCAACCAGTTCCGGGTGTCTGGACAACACCCGCAGGGCGATGACCCCGCCCAAGGACAACCCCACCAGGTGGGCTCCTCCGTTGGACACCTCATCGGCAATCACCGCTGCCACATCGTCGGCCGCGCTGTCCAAGCCAGCCCAGTCTTCCTGGGCTCGGGCCCCGAAGCCCGGAAGGTGCGGCGTGAGCACCTCATAATCGCCAAAGGCCCGCACCTGCGGGTCCCAACTCCAGTTCGCGACGTTCCCTCCGTGGAGGAACACGATGGTCTGCGCGCGCTTGCCGTCCTTACGCGCCCTGGTGGGCGCATGGAATTCCGGGTATCCACCCGGATCCCTGTCTCCGGCCGGCTGGGCGCTGGCAGGCTTCGCCTCGACCGGTTCGCTCGAGGGTTTCGGCGTGGAAGCCGCCTCGGGAGCAGGCTTCGTGGATTGTTTGGCGTCTTTGGCCGGGCGCGCTGGCTTGTCCTTGGGACCTCGCGCTTCGGCGGGGTTCCGCTGCTTTCCCGCGGGCTGTTCGGCACTACTTGACTTGCTCTGCCCCGCAGGAAGCTCCGGCTGGGCACCGTCGCGGGCTGGCTCCGGGGTCGAGGGGACCGGGTCGGGACGGGGCTTGCCCCTCGCGACCGTTTCGGCCTGGGGCCGGGAGCCCTTGGGCGCACGCGGGGCACCCGGTGCCTTGGCTTGCCCTCGGGGCTTGGCGGCCTTGGCGGGCGATCCGTCGGTGCCGTGCTCCTCGAAGGAGTGATCCACGAATTCTTCGTCGGTTCCGGCGTCCGACCCGCCGGCATCGTCGTGCCGGCTCATGGCAGGTGCTCCGTGACGGCATCTAGCCATTCAAGTTCCGCTGCCGCGTGCCGGATCCCGTTGTCGAGTGTCGCAGCCATCAGGAAGCTGCGGCGGTCCGCTGCCGCCCGCATGTCAATATCCTCGCGCTGCGAGAGGTAGTCCTCGAGTACTTCGCGGGTTGCCTCGCGCCGGGCCTGGATCAGTTCGAGCACGGATTCCCTCTCGAGTTCCGCGGCAAAGAACACGCGGGCCAGGAAGGGTTCCCGGGGAGTGTGTGCGTTGACTTCTCCGCCCAGCCATTCCACCAGTGCTTCGCGGCCGGAATCGGTGATGTGGTGTTCCTGGCGGTCCGGGTAGTTGTCCTGGGCGATGGTGGTGACGGTGGCGTGCCCGTCCTTCACCAATTGGGCCAGCGTGCGGTAGATCTGCGCCTTGTCGGCGTTCCAGAAATGATTGATGGACGAATCGAAGTGCTTCTTCAGTTCATACCCGGTCATGGGCGCCAAACTCAACAGCCCGAGGATCAAACGCGCAAGAATCATGCTTTCATCCTGACACATCCCCTAGGGGATTGTTCTGCCAGCCACGCTTTTTGCGTTCAGTTCGGAGCCGGACCACTGTCTCCCCGGGCGCTGATGATCCCAAATCCCTGCCAAACGGAACGAGCCCCGCGACCATCACCCTGATCGTCTCCGCGAACGGGAACAAGGGCGATGGCGGCGGGGCTCAGAGCCGTGGCTACGCGTCTGGGGAGCCTAGGCTTCCAGACGTTCCTTCAAGCCATCGAGCTCGGCGCGCAGCGAATCCGGAAGCGCGTCACCGAACTTTGCGTACCATTCTTCGATGCTGGTCAGCTCGGCGGCCCATTCGTCCTTGTCGATAGCAACAGTCTCTTCGACATCGGCCGGGGTCATGTCCAGGCCGGTCAGATCGATCGAATCGCCGGTCGGCACGAAGCCGATCGGGGTCTCCACCGCCTCGGCCTTACCTTCAATGCGCTCGATGGCCCACTTCAGCACGCGGGAGTTGTCCCCGAAGCCAGGCCAGGAGAAGCCGCCCTCGGAGTTGCGGCGGAACCAGTTCACCAAGAAGATCTTCGGCAGGCGTTCCGGGTTGGCCTTGGACTCGATCGAGTCCCAGTGCTTCAGGTAGTCTCCGGCGTTGTAGCCGATGAACGGAAGCATGGCCATCGGGTCGCGACGAACCACACCGACCGCGCCGGATGCCGCCGCGGTGGTTTCCGAGGACAGCGTTGAACCCATGAAGATCCCATGGGCCCAGCTGCGGGACTGGGTGACCAACGGGATCGTGGTCTTGCGGCGGCCACCGAAGAGAATCGCGTGGATTTCCACACCATCCGGGCTGTAGTACTCCTGCGAGAGCATGTCGACCTGGTCGATCGGGGTGCAGAAGCGGGAGTTCGGGTGTGCAGCCTTGCGGCCGGAGTCCGGGGTCCAGGACTCGCCCAACCAGTCGGTCAGGTGTGCCGGGGTTTCGTCGGTCATACCTTCCCACCACACGCCACCTTCGTCGGTGAGCGCAACATTGGTGAAGATCGAGTTGCCCTTGGTGATGGCGTTCATGGCGTTGGGGTTGTTTGACCACCCGGTGCCCGGTGCCACGCCGAACAGGCCGTATTCGGGGTTGACGCCGCGAAGCTCGCCGTCCTTGCCGATGCGCATCCAGTTGATGTCATCGCCCAGGGTTTCGGCCTTCCATCCTTCGATGGTCGGCTCCAGCAGCGCCAGGTTGGTCTTGCCGCAGGCTGACGGGAAGGCGCCGGCGATGTTGTAGCTCTTGCCTTCCGGGCTGGTGAGCTTGAGGATGAGCATGTGCTCGGCCAGCCAGCCCTCGTCGCGGGCCATCACCGAAGCGATGCGCAGCGCGTAGCACTTCTTGCCCAGCAGGGCGTTTCCGCCGTAGCCCGACCCGTAGGACCAGATGGAGCGCTCTTCGGGGAAGTGCACAATCCATTTTTCCTCGTTGCATGGCCATGCAACGTCTTCCTGCCCTTGCTCCAGCGGAGCGCCGACAGAGTGCAGTGCGGGGACGAAGAACTCATCCGTGGCTTCCATCTTGCGCAGGACGTCATTGCCGATGCGCGCCATGATGCGCATCGAAGCGACCACGTAGGCGGAGTCGGTGATCTCAACACCGTACTGTGGCTGCTCTGCATCCAGCGGGCCCATAACAAAGGGGATGACGTACATGGTGCGGCCACGCATGGCGCCGTCGAATACCCCGTTGAGCATCGACTTCATCTTTACCGGGTCTTCCCAGTTGTTGGTGAAGCCTGCGTCCTTCTCTTCTGCGGAACAGATGAAGGTACGCTCTTCGACTCGTGCCACGTCCTTGGGGTCGGAGAAGGCCGCGAAGGAATTCGGGAACGACGGATCGGTCAGCTTCTTGAGCGTGCCGGCCTCAACGAGCTCGGCGGTCAGGCGATCGTTCTCCTCCTGCGTGCCATCTACCCAATAGACATGGTCAGGCTTCGTCAGTTCCGCTACCTCCTGCACCCAAGCGGCTAGCTTTGCGTGCGTGGTCGGTGCTGCGTCGATGACCTTCTGGTCCGAGCTCTCGCTCATGTCCATTCCCTCCATTGGGCTGAATTTGCAATAATTCGATGCTATGGGGCCACTCTTGCACCCCCATGTGACCTGGATCGCCTAAAATGCCCTTATCTGGTTTAGTTTCGACGAAAACCCCGGCATTTCAGGGTTCATGTTGTTCCACTATACGACTAAAGTGAGGAAGGTCACGTAGACCGGTACACTTCACGCTTCGTTGCCTCTGGTCACGCGGCGGGTCGAGTGAGCGGATTTTGCGCACACGGCATTCGTCTGTATAGTTATTCGAGGTCAAGCCGTGAGGCGAGGCCGATAACTGAAAATGCGCCCATAGCTCAGCTGGATAGAGCGCCTGTCTACGGAACAGGAGGTCAGGGGTTCGAATCCCTTTGGGCGCACCAAGAAGAAAAGCCACGAGAAATCGTGGCTTTTTGCATTTCCGGGCATGTTCCTTCCCCAGCCAAGATTGTTGGCCTCGGTTCGCCCGATCCGCGCGGTGGCATCAGTTCCCAGGCTCCCAGATGGATTCCTTCTGGAACTCGGCCAGAAATTGCCGTCGTCCAGGTTTGCGGCCTACTGAAAGGCGTTGCTATACGCAGGCATGCTGTTTCCCGCCTTGCTCCCACTTTGGCGGCCTTTGCTTCGGGGGCCACGTCCGGCCCCGGCCGGGGTTGGAGTCTTCCTCACCCGCGGAATCAGCCGTAGGCTGGGGCCCGAGAACATCTGGGGGAAGTGCACAGGTCGCGAATCATTCGGTTTGACCACGTCGGTGTCACCGTTCGGAACCTCGACCACGTGAGGGCATTTTTCGTCGGGCTCGGTCTCGAAGTCGAGGGCCGGACATTCGTGGAAGGCGAGTTCCTTGACACTGTCACAGCGCTCCCCGATTCCCGCACAGAGATCGTGATGCTGCGAACGCCTGACGGAGGGACGGGGGTGGAGCTTTCCAGCTTCGTGCGGCCCGACTCCGAGCATGGATCGCCAGCCGCCATGGCCAATGAGCTTGGTCTGCGCAGTTTGTCATTCGAAGTCGATGATCTCCAGACGCAGATAGATCGGCTGGCCACCGAGGGGTACAGCACCCGGCCGGTCTTGCGTTCATACACAAGAATGGAGTGCACCGCCGCATAGTCCAGTGACGACACCGTCAGCGCAAGGATATGTTCGGGCGTTGTCACGGCCCAGTATTCCCAGCGTTTGTTCCTGCCTCAGGCGCGGGTACCGGCACCAATCCCGGAGGTGTCGTGCAGCGGGGTGCGGCTGTAGCCCACCGCCTCCGGATTCAGTTTGCCGTGGGCGTCAAGCAGTGCGACCGGGTCGGTGATTTCGCGTTCCATCAGCATGTTGCTCAAGGTGCCTCGTTTCTGCGGGGAAGGGCGCTCTGGTACGTGCTGGCCGGTTGCCGGTTGAGTATCCACACCACATCCGGATAGGCCTCGGCCATGGTCCAATGCTCCGATCGGGACCAGTACAGGACGAAATCCGAGAGTGCTCGAGAATCGGGGAGCCAACCGGGCGAGGGGTAGCGCTAGTGAGAGGCGCGCTTGATCAGCTCGGTGGCGATGATGGTCCGCTCGGGGACCTCGCCGCCGCCGATCAGTTCCACCAGCAGCCTGGCCATGGTCGCGCCCTGGCGTTCGGCGGGCTGCGCGATGGTGGTCAGCGGAGGGGTAGCGCTTTGTGCATAGGAGTCGTTGTCAACGGTGGTGACCGACATATCCTGCGGAACCCTGATGCCGCGCTCATGCAGTACCTTCAGAGCACCGAAGGCCATCTGCGCACTGGCGATAAAGATCCCATCCATGGGTTCCCCGCGCTCCAGCAGCGCCGACATGGCTGCTTCTCCCCCGGGTGGGGTGAAGTCGCCGTATTCAATGAGGTCCGTTTCCAGTCCCGCGGCATCGAGTTCCTCGCGCCAACCGCGCAGGCGGTCCTGCCCCGCACCCATGTTTTGCGGCCCGGCTATCGTGGCAAGCCGGCGCCTGCCCGATTCTAAGATGGTCCGTGTTGCCGTGGCGGCCGCGGCGACGTTGTCCACGTCAACTACGTGCAGCTCACCGCTCTCATTGCTCATCGGCCGGCCACCGAAGACCATCGGCAGCGATCCGGCCAGCTCCACATAGGAGCGATCGTCGCTGTGGTGGGAAAGGATCAACGCGCCATCAACGTTTCCGCCGCGCAGGTACCGTGCAGTCTTGGCGGGGTCAGCTTCGGTGGCGATGAGCAAGGTGAGCGTAAATTCGGTGTCGGCCAAATACACGGCAGCGCCCTGAATGACGGTGGCGAAGTAGGGATCGGCAAAGAATTTTGCAGCGTTTTCCGGAATGACCAGGGCAATGGAATTGGTGCGCCCGTTGGCCAGAGAACGTGCGGCCCGGTTGGGAACGTACTTAAGTTCGGCAATGGCCCGATTGACCTGTTCGACGACCTCGGCCTTGACCTTGGTGGAACCGTTGACCACGCGTGAGACGGTGGCACGTGAGACCCCGGCCCGGGCCGCAACAAGTTCAAGGGTCGGCTGCGGCTTGCTTGGCTCTGCCATTGCTGTGCCCACTTTCCCTCTAGCTCTGCGGTTCCCGACCCGCTGGGCCACCACCTGAAGGTGCCGCGGAACGCTACGCGTTGCGCGGCACCTGACTTATGCCAGTGTACGGCTCGCTGTGATCAGCTTCGCGTAGGCAAGCCCGCTGTCCTTGATGGTCCTCTCCTGGGTATCGTAATCGACCCGGACAATGCCAAACCGCTTCTCGTACCCCCAGGCCCATTCGAAGTTATCCAACAGCGACCACACAAAGTAGCCGCGCACATCGGCCCCGTCGGTGATGGCCTCGGCTACAGCGGCAATATGGTCCTTGATGTAGTCGGAGCGCTGGGTATCTGCCACGCTTCCGCCCTCTTCCACCAGGTCCTCGTAGGCCGCACCGTTTTCCGTGATGTACAGCGGCGGCAGGTTGGGGTAGTCGGCGGTGAGCCGGTTCAACAACGTGCGCAGCCCGCCGGGGTTCACTTCCCAGCCCATGGCAGTCAACGGCAGGTCCCTGGCCGGGAAGGAGAGGTGTTCGCTGCCGACAAAGGGTGAGCTCTTGGGGCTGTTGGTGGGTACCACCGCGGGTGCTGCGTCGGGATCGGCAGGGTGTCCACTGACGTTGTCATCGTGATAATGGTTCACCCCAAAGAAATCAATGGGCTGGGAGATGAGTTCCAGGTCGCCGGGCAAGATCAATTCCGCCAGGGAATGGTTCTTGAGGTCCTCCATCAGGTCCGCGGGGTAAGAGCCGCGCAGGATCGGATCCAGGTACATCCGATTCCACAGGGCATCGAGGCGCCGGGCAGCATCGAGGTCCACCGGATCCTCCGGGTCGTTGGGCACCGCGTTGGTCAGGTTCAGCGTGATGCCGATCTGTTCGACTCCGGCCTCGCGCAACCAGGAGGTGGCCATGCCGTGGGCCAGATGCTGGTGGTGCACGGCCGCCAGTGCGGCGTTGGGCTCTTGGCGCCCCGGCGCATGCTCACCGGCGGCATAGCCGATCAGCGAGGAACACAACGGCTCGTTGAAGGTGGTCCAGTGCGTGACTCGGTCCCCGAGCACGGAGTGCACCGCCTCGGTGTAGTCGAGGAACCTGTGGGCAGTGTCGCGGTTGGTCCAGCCGCCGCGCTCTTCCAGCTCCTGGGGCAGATCCCAGTGGTAGAGGGTCAGCCAGGGCAGGATGTCTGCCTCAAGCAGTTCATCAACCAGCCGGCTGTAGAAGTCCAGGCCCTTGGCGTTGACCGTGCGTCCGCCGGGGACCACCCGGGCCCACGAGGTGGAGAACCTGTAGGAGTCCAGTCCCAGTTCGCGCATGATGCCAACGTCCTGGGCGTAGCGGTGGTAGTGGTCTACCGCCACTTCCAGGTCATCGCCGCCGGCGATGGCTCCGGGCACCCGGGCGAAGGCATCCCAGATGGAATCCTCCTTGCCATCGAGGTGCGCTGCCCCTTCGATCTGTGCGGCGGCCGTAGCCGATCCCCACAGGAAGCCCCGGGGCCAGGAAAAGTCGTGAAGTTTATTGATATCCATTAGCCTTTTACTGCTCCTGCCATAATTCCTGATACAAGTTGTTTCCCAGCCAGCACAAAGAGCAACAGCAGCGGGATGGTTGCCATAACGGCTCCGGCCATGACAATGGTGTGGTCCACGTATTTGGCCGATTGCAGTTGGCTCAAGGCCACTTGCAAGGTGGGGTTTTGCGGTGAGACCAGCAGGGGCCACATGTAGTCGGTCCAGGCTGTCATGAAGGTGAACAGCCCGAGGATCGCCATGGCGGGGCGTGCTGCGGGTACTCCCACATGCCAAAAGGTCTTGATCATTGAGGCCCCGTCGACCCGGGCGGCCTCAATCAGCTCGTCGGGAATAACATCAACCAGGTATTGGCGCATGAAGAACACCCCGAATGCCGTGACCAGGGTAGGGACCATGATGGCCCCGATCGAACCCGTCCAGCCAAATTCCTTCATCATCATGAACAGCGGGATGATGCCCAGCTGAGTGGGTACCGCCAAGGTCGCAATGACAAAGACCAGCAATCCTTGTTTGCCACGGAAACGCAGCTTCGCGAAGGAATATCCGGCCAACGTGGAGAATCCGACTACCGAGATGGTGATGACACCCGAAACGGCGATGCTGTTGCCCAGTGCCGCCCAGAAGTCGATCGTGGAGAAGACTTCTGCCACGTTGGAGAGGAAGGCCTCGCCGGGGAAGATCGGCGGCAGCGGGCCGGCAAATGCACCAGTTGAGGCGGAGCCGGTGACGAAGGACCACCACAACGGGTAGGCCCCGCCGAGGAAGAAGGCGATGAGCAGCCCGTAAGTGAGGAAGCCCGGGCGCTTATCGATGCCCAGGGAACGCTTGCGCGTTCGTTTGGCCGACACCTGCGTGGTCTGGGTCTGTGGGGTGGGCGCGGTCTTGAGGCTCATCTCCGATGCTCCTTCGAATCGTGCGCGGCCGGTGAATGGCCGCTCCGCTGAATGTTTTTGTTGGCAGCCCGTCGGGCGGCCCTAGCGGTTTTCCCGGGGCTCGTCGCGCCGGCGGAGGCGATCGACCGGGAAATGAAGAAGTTGATCAGCCCCACGCCGATGATGATTATGAACAGCAGCCAGGCCACTGCCGAGGCCTTGCCGAAGTCCCCGCGGTTGAAGGCCAAGTCCCAGAGGTAGAGGACGGTGGTCTGGTATTCGCGGTTTGGCCCACCGAGAGTCGAACTGCTGGGGTTGAAGAGCTTGGGTTCGGTGAAGATCTGCAGGCCACCCACCGTTGCGGTGATGATCACGAAGATCATGGTCGGACGGATGCTGGGCAGCGTGATCGAGAAGAAGCGTCGGAAGGATCCGGCACCGTCCAAGGATGCGGACTCGTGCAGGTCCCGGGGCACTGCCTGCATGGCGGCCAGCAGGATAAGCGCGTTGTATCCGGTCCACCGCCAGTTCACCATGGAGGCGATGGCTATGTGGGAGGGAAAGACCTCGGATTTCCACCCGATGGCGTCGAGGTTGAGCATCTGCAGCAGGTTGTTGATCAGCCCGTATTTTTCGTCGAAGGCGCTGGAGAAAATCAGCGTCACCGCCACGGGGGTGACCACGTAGGGAAGCAGGACGCCCATGCGCCAGAAGGTCTTCCCGCGCAGGTTCTGATCAAGGATGGCGGCTATGAACGTCGCTGCGATCAATTGCGGAATGGCCGAAAGCATGAAGATGCTGAAGGTATTGAACAGGGAATTCCAGAAATACGGGTCCTTGAGCTCGATCGCGTAGTTCTGGAGACCGACCCATTCCCCCGCGCCCGAGAGCAGGTCCCAATCGTTGATCGAGACCACGAAGGTGTAGACCAGCGGGAAGAGTCCGACCAAGGCGAACAGGATGAAAAACGGGGCAATGTACAGGTAGGGCGATGCCTTGACATCGAGGGCGCCCAGCTTGCTGCGCCATTCGCGTCGGGGGCGCGTGACTGGCCCGGTCCCGCGTCCGCCAGGGGATTCCGGGTCGCGCCGGCCATTCTGTTGCGCCGGCCCCGAGGGCGGGCTGATGGTGCTGGTCATTGGATTCTTCTCCCAGGGGTACGGGGGCCCAATCTGGTGCCCAGGCCGGGCCCCCGTACGTCTCAGTGGATTATTTGAGGTCGAGGTTCTTCAGGGTGGTCAGCGCGTCGTTCCACGCTGTTTTTCCGTCGGTTCCCTTGTCCAGGGCGATGGTCGCCGGCCCGAAGACCTGTTCCTGGATGACCGAGTCATTAGACCCCTTGAACTGGGCCTTGATTCCCTGGGCTCGTGAGGCCAGGATTTCTCCGACCGGAGCGTCGTTGAGGAACTCGCTCATCTCGTTACTGCCGGTGACCCCGGGATCGGTTTGGGCTTCCAACACGCTCGGGAAGGTTCCGGCCGACTGGAAGGCCTCCACCTGAGATTTGGCACTGGTGAGCCATTTGGCTAGTTCAGCGGCCTCGGCCGGGTGCTTGGAGGTGGTAGGCACGGTCAAGAATGTTCCGCCCCAGTTGGTGGGCCCACCGGGGAACACGTCGGCAAAATCCCAACCGGAATCGCCGTCGCCGCCCGCAGCCTCGATGCCGCCCTTGAGGTTACCGAGTAACCAACCCGGGCACACCATAGTGGCAAAGGAGCCATCGAGGAAGGCCTGGCCCTTGCCCCAGTCCCATTGGGTCTGGGCCGAGGAAAGCCCTGCCGCGGCGCCATCGGCAAGTTCGCCCCAGCGTTCGGACAGCGCGGTGTTGCCCTCGATGCTCAGTGATCCGTCTGCCTTGTAGTATCCCTCTGGCAGCTGGTTGACCATGGAGTTCCAAACGAAGCCCGACTGGTCGTACCAGGCCTTACCTGTGGCCTTCTGGTATTTTTTGCCGGTCTCAAAGTAGTCCGCCCAGGTCGAGTTTTCTCCGCCGAGCAGCTCGGCGACTTCGGTCCGGTCGCTGGGCAGCCCTGCTTTCTCGAACAGGTCCTTGTTGTAGCAAAGGCCAACTGGTCCGATGTCGGTTCCGAAGCCGATGACCCGGCCTTCGGCGTCGGTGGCCTGATCCATCTTCCAAGGAATCCAACGGTCCTTGATGTCGGCAGCACCATATTCTCCGAGGTCGGTGAAGGAGTCCGAAACGGCCATGACCTGACCGAGCCAGCCTTCCTCGACGGCCTGGACATCGGGAAGCCCGGCGCCAGCTGCTTGCTTGGTCTTCCAGTCGGTCAGCGCGTTTCCGCCGGTGTCGATGTTGGTGGCATTGATGGTGATGCCCGGGTGCTCGGACTCGTACTGCTTGTAGAGGTCGTCAAAACCCATGGTATTGAAGGTGGTGACAGTCAGGGTGACGGGATTATCCGACGAGGCGGGCTCGGCGGAGCTGGCCCCGGAGGAACAACCGACGGCCAAGAGTGCGAAGGCCGCGGCCCCGGCGACGGCCGTGGCGGTTCTAGTGTGGCGTGAGAACTTCACGTTCACTCCTTTGAGTGCGTTGGTGGTGCTGCGAATGCATGGAGATGGATCAAAAATGAGAGCGCTCTCATTTTGTGTTGACGAGCACCCTTCGCAAACATGACCGGGGATTCGTCCGATGGTGAGAGCGCTCTCAAATCGCGATGTGAGCGCTCTCACGTTCTTTCTAGATACAAGATTCCATGCCCTCGCCCAATTGTCAATGGCCCATCCCCGCGCACAACCGTGCCCGAACAGTGCGCCGCCTCAACGCAGAGTGCGGATAAAGCGTGAGATCGGGCACGAATCAACTCAGCCGATCGACCACCATGCAAAAGCTATGTATAGTTGTTCGAGGTCAAGTCGTAAGGCTGGACAAATAATTACATATGCGCCCATAGCTCAGCTGGATAGAGCGCCTGTCTACGGAACAGGAGGTCAGGGGTTCAAATCCCTTTGGGCGCACCACAATGAAAAGCCACGAGAAATCGTGGCTTTTCTGTTCCCCGTGAGCATGGCCGCGGCTTCCGATCCGCGCCACAGTTCGAGTGCCTCGTTCAGCCGTTCGGTCGCCTCCACTAAAGCGCCATCGGCCAGGAGCCAGCCCCTTTCTTCCCGAAGCTTTTCAAAACGAATGGTGTCAGTGTAGATGTGTCGGTGTAGATCCTTCTTGTCTCAAGTCGGTACCCGCCATTGGTCAGCTCGAGGTCCAGCGTGGGCAGAGCCAAGCACAACAGTGAGACCCGAGTCTGCAAGGCGTGAGCAGGGTTGCGAAGTGATTCTTCGGACCACAACTCTTCACCTTGCCGAAAAGCAGAAACGGGGTGTCCCCGAGCGACCACCAATCGTGACAGGAGCGCGCCGCTTAGCCTGACCGATCGAAGAATTCCACCCGTTCAGGAGAACTCCGCTCGTGCTCCGGTGCGGGAACACTCATCGATCAGCAGCCGTCGTGCATGGTGTGGTCTCGTCGTTTTTGTACAGCTACGATTCGGCTAAGGTTCACTAGTCCCCCAGTGAACCCACAGCGTCCTCGATGACACCCAACACCAGGGGATCCGCCACGATACGGAAATGGCCTGCCGCCTCAAGCCTGATATTGGTTGCCCCGGCGAGCGCACTTCCGCCCGGGATATGCGGATCGAAGTCGGGGAAAATGGAAATGATCCGCTCGTTCGCTTCCTCTTGGGCCTGCAGGGACAGTAGGACCGCGTCGGCAGGTGAAAACTGGCGCAGGGCCCGGGGAAAAAGATACTTGGCGTAGACGGATCCGGCAAAGGGAGTATTGAGCGTCACCATCCCCAGGATCTCGGGTTCCGCCGCCGACGGCTCCACCGGCAGCAAGGCCTCGAGCATGGTGTATTTGCCGATCAACCCGCCCTTGCTGTGTGCCAGCAACACGCAGTGCTCCACACCATGGGTTTGTCGAAGCTCGGCCAGACGCCGCTGCACCCGGGCGGCGGAATCGGGCACCGAGAGCTGGTTGAATCCCAGCTCGGGAACTGTGAAGATGCGGTGCCCCGCCTTGTTCAGGCGCCCTGCGGCGGGTTCGAGGAACAACCAGGTTTCATAGACACCAGGCAGCAATACGATGGCAGGTCGGGTTAGATCCCCCGCGGCGTAGTCCTTCGGCGGCCGCCGCCGAAACACCGAGCAGGTCTGGACCCAACCGGCATGGAGATAGTCAAGCAGCCACCACCACGCGTGCTTCCAACGCCTCATGCGGCCACGCTACACGGTCACCTGGGCGGCAATGCAGGTGGGGCTTTCCATGGGCAGCGAGCTCAAGGAGACTTGTGGCAATCCGTCCGCCCCCTCCAGCCCGATGGCCTCGATGGTGTTTGAAAGCTGGTTGGCCACCAGCAGTGAATTTCCGACCTGCACGTGGTGGCGCGGCCACGCTCCGGCGCAGGATCCGCTGCCCCGCAACACGGGCCGACCCGAAACCAAGTTCAATACCGCAACGATCCCGGCACCCCGAACCCCGATGTAGAGCCTGTCGTTGTTGGTATCCAAGGAGATCTCCGCGGGAAAATCCGACCCGGCCAGGACCTTCTCCCCTAATCCGGTGCGGCAGAGCTCCCGGTACACCCCTGCCGCATCCGCCCGGAGGGTAATGACCTCGGCGCCGTGCTCGGTGACGACATAGATGAACCCCGAGGGGTGTTCCACCAGGTGGCGTGGCCCATCGCCCTTGCGCAGCCCGAGTTGTTGGCGCAATTTCCATTGTCCTTGCACCAAATCCCAGAAACGCACGGCATCGTGGCCCAGATCCGTGGTGGCAATGACCCCCGAGCGCAGCACCGTGGCTTGGTGGGAGTGCGAGGCACGCTCCGGGTGGCCCGGCACCGCAAAGGGGTCGATCGATTCAGCGGCCGGGACCGGGTCGGACAGGGTCCCGTCGGCATCCATGGGATAGGCCAGCATTTTCCCATCCCCGTAGCAGCTGGCGACCAACGCTCCGGCGGCCTCGGCGACTACCAGGTGGCAGAGCAGCGCACCGGCTGGCTTCGGCTTGCCCAGCGGTTCCAGCTTGTTGTGGCCCAGGATTCGGTAGGCGGCAACTTCTCCGCGATGTTCGAGCGCGGCGTACAGCACCGGCAAGCGCGGATGCGTGGCCAGCCACGAGGGCGACTCGGCGGCGTGGGCCAGACCCAGGTCGGTGAGCACTCCCTGGGTGTAACCCATGGCCCGGATGCCTAAGCTCGTTCCGCCGCCATCGGGCGAATAGCCGCCGACCCAAAACCTTTTTTCCATGTCTCCCATCCTGCCCGTCTGGCGAGCCAGATGATGCGTGGCAAGGAATCGATGCCCAATCGTGTCGTGGCCGCAGCGACGTCGGACATTCGGAGCGTGGCGAAGCAGACAACCTGACTATTTGAACTGACCGGTCAGTTTGCTTTATGCTGGGTAGGTGCTTATAGCCGATAACCTGGCCATTGACGGCCGCCACCTGCCCCTGCTGGAGTCCACCAGTTTCGCCGTTGCGCGCGGCGAACTGCTGCTCATCGCGGCCGAACCCCAGCCGACCCGCACCGCGCTGGCCCTCGGGGCCAGCGCCCGGATGCGCCCCAGCCAAGGCACAGTGGCCTGGTCGGGCAGCACCTCACTGAAGGCAGTCCGACGGATCAGCACCCTGGTCGACTCCCCCGAGATCAACGAGCCGGAGGCCCACCTGAAGGTGCGCGACCTGGTGGCCGAGGACCTGGCCCTGCTGCCGGGGCCCATCTGGCGGCGTAGCGGCATCGACGCCTGGCTCAAGCGGCACCACCTGGAGGACCTGGCCGAGCAGTGGCTCGACGCAGTCGACCCACTGGAGCGACTGACGGTGCTAACCCACCTGGCTCTCGAGGACCGCAACGTCGAGCTGCTGGTCTTCGATACCCCCGACCGCCATGGCATCCCGGAAGACGATTGGTGCAACCACCTTCACACCGTGGCGGCAGGACGTCGCGCCCCGGCCGTCATCGGCATCGTCCAGCGCATCCCGGAAAACTGGTCCGGTTCGACGGCCTATGCCGGAGAAATCCAGGAAAAACTCGACACTAGGCAGACCCTTGACGGCGCCGCACCCGAGAGTACCGACCCCGAATCCGGGACGTGCCTCGAAGAGCCCGGCCAAATCCCTGAACCCCTCGACGAGGATTCGCCCGGTGCGGCACCGGCCACGAATCAGGCGGACCCACGAACCGAAGATGCCCCCACGTCGGCGGTCCCGACCACGGAGCCGGCAGCAGCCGCGGATGACCCCGAAAGCGGCGAACCGGCCGCGCCCACCACTGACCCCCACGCAACAAAGGACCTCCCATGACCACTTTGCGTCTGGCCCTGTCCGAACTCAAGCGCATGACCTCCGGAACCCTGCCCCGGATCGCCATCATCGCCATGGCCCTGGTTCCACTGCTCTACGGCGCCCTGTACCTCTACGCCAACTGGGACCCCTACGCACACCTGCACAACGTCAAAGCAGCGATAGTCAACCTAGATACCGGCTCCACCAAGGACGGCAAGGAACTCCAGGTCGGCGACGATGTCACCGCGGAGCTGATCGAAGACGGCACCTTTGGCTGGGAAGTGGTCACCTCCGAGGCCGAGGCCGACGCGGGGGTCGCCTCCGGGGATTTCTCCTTCGCACTGACGATCCCGAAAGATTTTTCCGCAAACCTCGCCTCCCCCGGTGACTTCGAAAAGGCCAAGCAGGGCATCTTGAAGATCACCACCAACGACGCCAACAACTACATGGTCGGTACCTTTGCCGACAAGCTCGCCGGACAGGTCCACAACACCGTGGCCAAGGAGGTCGGCACACAGACCGCCGACGCCCTGCTGACGGGTTTCTCCGACATCCACTCCTCCATGTCCAAGGCCGCCGATGGTGCAGGGGAACTCCACACCGGAACGGTGAAGCTTTCCGACGGAGTCACCACCCTGACCGACGGGGTCACCACGCTGGCCGACGGCGCGGGAAAGCTCAACACCGGCGCCTCCGATTTGTCAGACGGAGCCGGCACCCTGGCCGATGGCACCGGATCCCTGGTGGACGGCCAACAAAAACTTGCCACCGGGGCCCGGAAGCTCGCAACCGGCGCCGACACCCTGGCCGATGGCACCACGGAACTGAACGCCGGGCTCACGGAACTGAAATCCAAGACCTCCGCCCTCCCTGCCAAAACCAAGCAGCTTGATGACGGGGCACAAACGGCCGCCGCCGCCTCCACCAAGCTTGCCGCCGGTGCCGCGGAGGTCGCCGCCGGAAACAAGGCCCTGGATGACAAGGTGACCCAGGCGGCCGAGACCATCAAGGCGCTGGAAAACGACGCCGAATCACGCATCGACTCGGCTACCGAGGCCTTGGATGCCCGGCTCGATAAATTGGTGAAGGACGGGGTCGTCACCGAAGCCCAAGCCCAGAGGCTGCGCAGCGAGGTGAAGGACGCGGCCGCCTCCAGCGGCGTTGCCCAACAGGTGGCGGACACCAAAAAGCAGCTGGCCGGGGCCCAATCACAGATCTCCGCGCTGTCTGATGGTTCGGCGCAAGTCTCCGCCGGTGCCAAGGAGCTATCCGGCGGCCTATCCACCCTGGCCGATGGCACTCACCAGCTCGCCGGAGCCATGCCGGCACTGAAAACCGGCATCTCGGATGCCGCCGGCGGATCGGCCAAGCTCGATACCGGCGCAAAGTCCCTGTCCGACGGCGCATCCACCCTGGCCGACGGGCAGCAAGATGCACTAGCCGGAGCCAAGAAGCTCGATACCGGAGCCGGAAAGCTCGCCACCGGCGCCGACACCCTGCACACCGGCACCGGATCGCTGCTGGCGGGAGTCGGAGACCTGGGCGACGGCGTGGGTGAGCTCGGTGACGGCGCCACCGAATTGAGCGATGGTTCCTCAGAGCTCTCCACCAAACTGGCCGATGGCACCGACGAGGTTCCAAACCCCGATGACACCGACCGCAAACAGGTCTCGTCGGTCATCGGGGACCCGGTGAGCATCCAAACCATCGAACAGGCCAAGGCCGCGGTCTATGGCGAAGGGCTGGCCCCGTTCTTCATGACCCTGGCCATCTGGATCGGCGCCTTCATTCTGGTGCAGATCATGCGGCCCATCACCAAGCGTGCGTTGGCTTCCAACGCCGCGAACTGGAAAATCGCGATCGGCGGCTGGCTCCCATTCCTGGGCATCTCCATGATCCAGGGAACGATCCTCTACGCCGTAGTGCTCTTCGGCCTGGGGTTGAACACCGCGCACCCGTGGGCGACCTGGGGCCTGTTCCTGATGGCTTCCATGGCCTTCACCGCGATGATCCAGGGCATCTGTGCCCTGGCCGGGACCCCGGGCAAGATGGTGGTGTTGGTGCTCATGGTGCTGCAATTGGTCTCCTCCGGAGGCACCTTCCCCTGGGAAACCACGCCGTCAATCCTGCATGTGGCACACCGTTGGCTGCCCATGGGGCACGTCGTCACCGGTCTACGCCACCTGATGTACGGGGCGGACTTGACGGTGCTCGGTCCTATTGTGGCCGGGCTGATCGGCTACACGGTGCTGGGACTGGTGGCCAGCACCGTGGCGGTACGATTGCACAAGACATGGTCCCTGAAGTCCCTGCATCCGGAGCTGAGCGCATGAGTGAGGCAAGTGCCCCGCGCACCCGGTTGCGGGCCACCGATTCCAAGCACCGGCTTTTTACTGCCTCCATGGAGTTGATCGGTGCCCGCGGACACCAGGATGTCAGCGTTGATGAGATCGCCAGGGCCGCAGGGGTTTCCAAGGGCACCGTCTATTACAACTTCGGATCAAAAAACGATCTCATCGGTGAGCTCCTGAACTACGGCATCGCCATTCTCTTCGAACGCCTCGAGGCCGGCACCACGGCCCCGGACCCGGATACCGGCCTGCGGCTGATGGTCAGCGAATCCTTGGAATTCATCGCCGAATACCCGGCCTTCTCCCAACTATGGATTTCCGAGCAATGGCAATCCGACAGCCACTGGGCCGGCGCGCTGGAACAGACCCGCCACGACGTCATTGGTGTGGTCCGCGGCGCGCTGCAGCGCCTGGCCGAGACGCGACCGAACCCTCCAGCGGATGCGTTGCCTGACCTGGATGCCCTGGCCACCGCGTTGTTCGGCGCGACGCTCATCCTGGGCCGGGACCGGCAGGTGTTCCATCCCGAACGCAGCATCGCCGACTGTGTCGGTGCCGCCATGGCCTTTACCGCGCCCCTGCGCTGAGCGCCTGGCTCCTCTCTGGCACAGAATCTGCGGCCTCCAGGTCCCATTCCCGGTAGCCTGCACACCATTCCGCTTCGGAGGCCACGACCACCACGCCGCGGTAATTCTGCAGCATGGTCTCGAGTTGGGTGAGGGCCTTCTCCTCGAGGTGTCCGTCGATGTCGTTGAGCAGTAGCAGGGCCGGGGAACCGAGCATCGCCCGGGCCACCATGAGCCCGGCCCGTTGCCGTTCATCCAGCGGCAGCCCGCCGCGGCGCAGCACGGTGTTTTGCCCGCGTTCCAGCGTTTCGGTGCGCAGCCCCAACCGCGCGGCCAGGGCCAAGGCCTTGCCGGCGTCCGCCTCGGGACGCCGGTAGCGCAGGGCACGCAGCAGCGTGCCGCGCTCGGGCACCATCGAGGAGAAGGCCGCGCCGATAAGCCGGCGCCGCTTCTTCTCGCCCACCGCGCCCGGAATTTTTCCGGCCACCACGTAACCTGGCTCGCGGCCGGACAGCTCCCGGCCCAGGGTCCCCAGGATCGGGCCGGCCGGCGTGCGCGCCGTGGCCAGCACACCGAAAAGTTCCGCGCGCAGTGCCGCGTCCCCGCCGACCATCCTGATCCTGTCCCCCGGTTCCGCACGCAGTTCCGGAATCCGGGTCGATCCGAGGATGAGGCCGCGCAGCCACACCCCCGCCACGCGCTCGGCCTGGAGCCGCGCCGCGGCTTGCGGGGCCTCGGGCACCAGCTCCGGACCGGCGGCGAGCCTGGCTTCCTCCACCAGCAGCGGGGCTATGATGCGCCGTGCCGCCCGGTAGTTCTGCCGGTATTCCACAATGCGCCCCCATTCCCCCACGGGTGCCGCACACAATCCCAGCAGGGTCAGGGCCGCGGCGATCGCGCCGGCATCAAGCGCCGCGTTACGGGACACGAGCACCACCGCCGCGGTGGCAAGCACCGGCATGCCCAGCGAGCAGGCACGCAGCACCGCGGCCATCCGGGCCCGGTGCACCGCAGCGTCCATGACCTTTTGGCCGCTGTCCCGCACCCGGGCCAGCTCGCGCGCCACCCCACCGGATGCCACCACGGCCGACGAGGCGGCCACCGTGTCGGCGATACGTGCGGCAAGGTTGCCACGGTGCCGACGCAGGACCCTGGCCCGCTGGTACGCCGGCCCGGCCAGCAGAAACAGCGTGCCGGCCAGCGCCAATACCGGTAGCCCCAGGGCCAAGGCCAGTGCGGGGTGGATCGTCCAGAGCCCGGCCATGGAGATCAGGACCAGTGGGATGCCGGCCAACAGCGGGGCGATACCTTGGGCCACCCAGTTGCGCACCGAGGACAGGTCGTTGCTGGCCCGGGCCACGGTAATTCCCACCGAGGGGACCTTGCTCGCCAGCAGCGAGTGCGAGATGAGCGAGATCCGCAGCTGGGCAACATAGTGTTGGCCCAGCTTTTCCGCCAGCACCCGTTCCAGATAGCGGCCGCAGCCCAGCGCCACCATCAGCGCCGCGATGCCTGCGGCGATCGGGGCCACCGCGCCGCCGCCCACCAGCGCACCGACCAGCAGGGCAATGAGCACACCGAGGCCACCGCAGAAGGTGGCGATGCCCAGCAGTCCGGCGAAGAGGGTCCGGCGTCCGCCGGTGACCAGGCGTGGCAGTCGTGGTTCTGGTTCCGCGGGTGTGGCAGCGGTGGGATCCCAGGGTTCGGTGGCCGGTTCCGGTGCTCCGTCCATCAGGCCCTCGAGGCGGCTCACAGCGATGCTGCGCGCACCGGGATCAGGGCGGTGGCGACCTCGGGGAGGCACAGGGCGTAGGTGTCGATGACCTGAACCTCCAGCTTGGCGGAGGCCTCGGCGGTGGCCAGCGGGGAAGCGGTGAGTACCCCGGAGATTGCGGCGACCGGCACCGCCGCGTCCTGCAGCACGTCCAGTCCGGCGCGGGCTCCCAGTGCGTCCTGGGCGGAGAACACCACGGTGTCGACGTAGGCGGTGAAGAGCGGATCGCGCAGCAGCCTGGCGGTCTCGCCTTGGTAGAGGCCGTCGGCGATCTCGATGACCACCACATCGGCGCCGGAGGCTGCCTGTTCATCGATCATTGCGGCCAGCAGATCGCGGACCTCTTCGTAGGCGAGCTTGAAGGTGGTGGGGTAGCCGAAGTCGGTGAAGTCGCAGACCGGGAATGCTCCGGCGTCGATGAACAGGTTCGGGTCGTTGCCGGCCCCGGTGCCGGTGGCCTTGCCGGCCGCGACGTTGAGCCCGGCGTTGGACAGTCCGTTGACCAGGCAGCCCAGGGTGGTGGACTTGCCCGAGTTCATCGAGGTGCCCAGCACCGCAATGACCGGCGGGCGCAAGGTGCCGACGGCGCGGACCGCGGCCAGCGACGGGTTACCTACCTGCAACGGCGCGAAGCCGCGCAGGTTGACCACGCCGTCAGCGGTGGCCAGCAGGCCGATCGGTTCGATGGCGGTGGCCGCGTCGATGGATGCATGCATTTCGGTGACATAACCGGCCAGGCCGCCACCCGCCACCAGATGGCAGGGCTCCAAGGTCTCTGGCACGTGGGCCAGGAACTGGTCCGGTGCGTAGCGATTGCCGTAGGCGACCATGATCTCCTGGCCTACGAACATCAGCTGGCGGCGGGAAACCGGGGATTCGAGGCGGGTATGCTTGCCGATTTCCGCCACCCGGGCGATGACCACATCTCCGGGCCGCGGTGCCACCTCGGCTCCGGCGATCAGGTGGAAGTCCTCTGGCCGCTTGGAAAATTCGGTTGCCACAAAACGGGTGGCGTAGGCGGCACGGATGCCCAGTGCCCGTCGGGCTTCAATCGGAAGGTGGCGCTCGCATCCTTCATCCGCGGCTGCGGCGTCGAAGAATTCGGGTTCAAGGCTGGTGCTGATGCTCATCGGGGAGTCCTTTTCGCTGGGCTGAAACACACGCCGCACCGCTGCGGCGGCACGACCTGTGCCTCGTGTTGCCCCTAGTCAAAGCCTCGAAAGCAAGCAACGGGTAAACACCCGATGAGTGAGCTCTCATAAATCCCACAGTTGCTCTCATAATCGCCGAGCGCGGCCGCGGAAAGCCGGTGTCGTTGCCCCTAGGAAACTCTCATCGAGATTTTTACCCCGGAGGGCGCACCCTCATGCATTGGTTCTGGTGGCCATGCCGCCAGCTGATTGAATCAGGATCAGCGAGGCACCACGAAGTTCGTCACCGTCATGTCGCGCCCATCGATTTCCGCCCAGGGCTTGTCGGTCTCCAGCACCGTCATTCCCAGCGTCGGGTAGTTCATGGCCAACTCGTAGACGGCCTCTTCCTCGGAATCCACCGCGGCCAGGGCCATGGCCAGTTCCTGGAGCACCGGCTGGTGCCCGATGACCAGCAGCGTGGTGACCGTTTCGGGAGTCTCGTTAATGATGGAGCAGAGCTTGGAGCTCGAGGCGCCGTAGATGCGGGAATCCAAATAGGGTGTTGGCGCTTTCTCCCCCAGTTCGCTGATCACCCAGGCACAGGTGGCCCGGGTCCGATGGGCATCCGAAAGCACGATGTAGTCAGGCACCACGTCGTTCTCGCGCAGCCATGCTCCGGCGGCCGGAGCCTCCCGGTTTCCGCGGGCCGCAAGCGGCCTCTCGTGATCACTCATGCCCAAGGGATAGTCGGCCTTCGCGTGACGCAGCAACACGAGTCGCTTGAGGTGATGTTTACTCATACACCCAAGCTTAGGCGGCGCGTGTGGTTAAACGCCCGTGGGAGCCGCATCGTTGGATGCTGGCTCCCACGGGGAACAAGGTGTGGATCTAGATGGTGTATTCCGGGGCGGCCCAGACGACGACCTCGGGGTGCTCGTAAAAACGGTAGCCCTGGCCGCGTACGGTGCGCACGGTGTTGGCCAGGCGGCCCAGCTTGGAGCGCAGGCGACGGATGTGCACGTCGATGGTGCGTTCGTTGGGGACCTCTTCGGCGTTGCGCCACAGGTTGGTCAGCAGCTCGTCGCGGCCCACCGTGCGGGTGCCGTTCTCCACCAGGTAGTTCAGCAGTTCGAATTCCTTGAACGTGAGGTTCAGGGTCTCGCCATCCAGGTGCACCTCACGGCGGGACAGATCGATCAGCACGCCGGAGGGACGCGGCGCAGCAGGCCGGGCATCCACACGCGGGCGGCGGTTGACGGTGGGGTCGCCCAGCGCCTGACGCACCACGTCGATGTTCTCACCCTGCGCGCTCGCCGGGGCCAGCGCTACGGCGGCGTGGGTCTGTGCTTCGGGAGACAGTGTGGCCAAGAATGCGCGGACCTGCGTGGCCAGTTTGCCCAGCGAGGTTCCCTGCGCCTGGGCTACCGACTCGTCGAGGCCGACATAAAGCACGAAGCCGCGTGCGGTGGTGTCCCCCGTTACCGGCTGCGGGCCCGAGGTACCACTGGGTGCCACCACCGGGGTTGGAGCCGTCATCGGCTGGGGGTCATGGGCCGTTGGCACCGCGTGGAGCTGGCGGTAGCCGGCCGGAGCATAGCTGCCGGGCACAGTGTTGCGCTGCGCTGCCGCCGCGCGTGACTGGGCGTTGCGGATTGAGACATGGACGTATCCGGAAGTTACCGACATGCTTCTTTACCTCTAACTCGTGTGAATGCCACGGAATGGCGCGAATGCTTAGGAGCCCCGTTGATCTCGCCGGTGCGAGGAACGGAAACGATGCGAGTGTCACTGAGCGTCAAAGTAGTTTCGACGCTCAGCTGGGCATTCGACAACAACACTGGCGATAGGTCATCGCCACGCCTACAAAAAGGCTGCTCTGTGTTGTTGCTGCGCTATTCACAATCACTAGTTTCCTCGTAATATTAGGAACCCGCAAGTAACAAACTTAGATACTGTCCACAATGTGAGACGTCAAGCGCTTTATGTGGCAATCATCACACTGTGCAGATATGTAACGATGAGACTTCGGACAAGGCGGTATGCGCTGCGATTTTGTAAAGTGCAAGCAATCTGATCAATTCGCCAAGAAAACATCGTTTCAACGGACCGAACTACACCCAGAGCCCTCTGCAGGCAACGAGCGACCCAACATTGCCTCGACCAACAGCTCCGGCCCGGCCAGTGAGCCCTAAGCTGGAACCAGCAGGCCTCACAGCCCACACACAGCCGGACCACAGAGCTGGCCTACACCTCGGAGGGAAAGTTAACATCATGCCAAGCTCCCGCTTTTCTCCCACGCAATTACCCCGCCTCACCCACCCGGACGGCACCGCCATCAAGGTGCTCGTCGTCGATGACGAACCCTCGCTGGCCGAGTTGGTCTCCATGGGCACCCGTATGTTGGGCTGGGAGGCCAGTGTTGCCCACGATGGTCCCTCCGCGGTGGAAGCTGCACGCAAATCGACACCCGACGTCTTGGTGCTCGACTGGATGCTGCCGGGCTTTGAAGGCCCGGAGGTGTTGCGCAAGGTCCGCACCTTCCTTCCCGAGGTTCCAGTGCTTTTCCTGACCGCCAAGGACGCGGTGGAAGACCGGATCGAGGGACTGGGCATCGGTGCCGACGATTACGTGGCCAAGCCCTTCAGCCTCGAGGAAGTCCTCTTGCGCCTGCACAAACTGGTGGAACGCTCCGGCGCCACGGCCGCGGACGGCGCGGAACTGGTCGTGGGCGACCTGGTACTGAACTCCGACTCCCATGACGTCACCCGGGCGGGGGCCCCGATCAACCTCACCGCCACCGAATTCGAGTTGCTGTCCTACCTGATGGTCAACGCCCGCCGCGTGGTCTCCAAGACGCAGATCCTGGACAACGTCTGGCACTACGACTTCGGCGGCCAGGCCAATATCGTTGAGCTCTACATTTCCTACCTGCGTAAGAAGATCGAGGCCGACGGCCCCGCGATGATCCACACCGTGCGTGGGGCCGGGTACATGCTCAAGCCCGCGTCATGAGCCACAACGCACGCCCCGCCTTGCCCTCCGAGCCCCTGAGCCCGCGATCCCCCGAGTCTGCCACTCCGGCCGCTGCCGATACCCAGCCCCCCGGGCCTCCTCCGAACGGCGGCCCCAGGGACGCGCGCGGCCACGCTCCGTTGCAGGCCCGGCTGCGCAATCGCCTCGGTCAGCTCACCTTGCAACGCAAGCTCTTGCTGGCGCTGATTGGTTCGCTCGCGCTGATCTGTACGGTCATCGGACTGCTGTTGAATACCGGTATGCGCCAATCGATGGCCACGCAATTGCACGAACAATTGAATTTTGCCTCAGAACGGACAGCCTCCTACACGGCACAAAATGGCCGCGACGCACCCCAGGGATCGATCTTCGCCCCCGGCCAGGCCTCGGGCACGCTGAATGCCAGAATCCTCTCCGGATACCTGTTTTCCGGCGGTGTGCTGGACTCAAAGACCGGCGAGCGCAAAGACATCACGGGCACCGATGCACAGTTGCTCTCCACGGTGACGGTCGATGCCGCCCCCGTGGTCAAGGAATTGAGCGTCGGGGACTACCTGCTCTCGGCGCAAGAAGACCCCGGTTCCGGCGGCATCCTGATCACCGGGCTACCCACGGCACCCAACGAGCGCACCCTGGCCGCCCTGGGCGTCCTGACGCTGACCATCTCCCTGGCCGGGGTCATCGCCATCGGACTGATTGGGTCCTTGATCATCCGTCGGTCACTGGCTCCTCTGCAACGGGTCTCGGCGGTGGCCTCCTCGGTGGCCAGTGCCGAACTGAAATCCGGGACCGCGGCGCTGGAGGCCAGGGTCACCCCCGCGGACTCGATCCCCGGCACCGAATCCGGGGAGGTGGGCAGGGCGCTAAACGCATTGCTGGACAATGTGGGCACCGCCTTCGCTGCGCGCGAGGAATCAGAAGCCCAAATGCGCCAATTTGTTGCCGACGCTTCGCACGAGCTGCGCACTCCACTGTCGGCCATCCGCGGATACACCGAGCTGATCAGCGCCACCGAGCACTTCTCCGACGACGGGCAGCGCTCGCTGGACCGGGTGCTTGAACAAAGCACGCGGATGAGTACGCTGGTGGAAAACCTGCTGCTACTGGCCCGCCTCGATGAAAAACACCACGTGAAGACGACCCCGGTGGACCTGGGGAAACTGGCCGCCGAGATCACCGAGGATTTCCGGATCACCACCCCCGACCACCACTGGGAAAACGACATTCCGGCCAGCCCTCTGGTCGTCTCCGGCGATGCCGCGGCACTGCGCCGGGTCATCACCAACCTGTTGGCCAACGCCCGAAAACACACCTCCGAGGGCAACACCGTCACGGTGTCGGTCACCGAGGATTCCAATGCTCACCAGGCGATCCTGCGGGTGGCCGATACCGGCGAGGGAATCGCACCAGGGTTCCTGCCGCAGGTCTTCAAGCGCTTCACCCGCGCCGATGCCGCGCGTTCGGGAGCGGACGGCACCACCGGGCTGGGCCTACCCATCGCCAAAGCCATCGTCGAGTCGCACCACGGAAGCATCGATGTCACCTCGGTCCCGGGGAACACGGTCTTCGAAGTCCGGCTGCCGCTGCCGGTGCAGGTGCTACCCAAGCCCGCAGACCCGCCACGGCCTAACGCCCGAGGTATCCGGCCCTGACACAAAAAAGCGACGCCCGAGCGGCACCGCGAATCACTGTTCCTGGTGCCGTTCCGACGCCGCTTCGTTGCTGCGGGTCTGTCCCGAATCCCTAGTGGGCAACCCCGTAGAGGCGGTCGCCGGCGTCGCCCAGTCCGGGAACGATGTAGGAATTTTCGTCAAGCTTTTCGTCCAGGGCGCCCAGGATCAGGTGGACCTTGTCATTGTCGCCGTAGGCCTCTTCCAGTCGGGCCAGGCCCTCGGGTGCGGCAATCAGGCAGATGCAGGTGACGTCGGCTGCCCCACGGGCAAAGAGGAACTTGATCGATTCGATCAGCGTGCCGCCGGTGGCAAGCATCGGGTCAAGCACGAAGACCTGGCGTCCGGTCAGATCCGCGGGAAGACGCTCTGCATAGGTGATGATGTCGAGGGTTTCCTCGTTGCGTGCCATGCCCAGGAAACCGACCTCTGCGGTCGGGACCAGGCGTGTCATGCCTTCGAGCATGCCCAGGCCTGCGCGCAGGATCGGGACCACCAACGGGGTCGGCTTGGCAAAGGCAATGCCCTTGGTCGTGGCCACCGGAGTCTGGACCTGGATCTCAACGGTCTTGACGTCGCGCGTGGCTTCATAGGCCAGCAGGGTCACCAACTCGTCGGTCAATTGCCGGAAAACCGGGGAGGGGGTGTTTTTGTCCCGAAGGACAGATACCTTGTGTGCCACCAACGGGTGGTCAACTACCTGTACGCGCATGCACCAAAATCTACCAGCCAAACGCCCCCAATTCCCGGTTTTCGCATTTGGCACTCTGGTGATTCCCACCATGGGGGCTGTACCCGGGCACTCGGCCGACAAAGCTAGCATGGGATGCACAATGACTGATTCTTCCCACCTGACGCTCATGGACCTGGCCCTCGACGAGGCCCGGGCTGCCCTTTCCACCGGGGATGTGCCCATCGGCGCGGTAATCACCGGCCCCGATGGAAGCGTGCTGGCCACCGGACGCAATGAGCGCGAGGCCCACGGCGATCCCACGGCCCATGCCGAACTCGTGGCCATCCGATCGGCGGCCCGGGCGTTGCGTGAGGCAGGAACAGACGACGGGTGGCGGCTGGAGGACTGCACGCTGGTGGTCACTCTGGAACCGTGTGCCATGTGCGCCGGGGCGATCGTGCTCTCGCGCATCCCGCGCGTTGTTTTCGGAGCCTGGGATGAGAAGGCCGGTGCCGTGGGATCGGTATTCGACATCCTGCGCGAACCGCGACTGAACCACTGGGTCGAGGTTTATCCCGGGGTGCGCGAGGAAGAGTGCGGACGTCTGCTCTCCGAGTTCTTCCGGGCACGCCGACAGAAATAAGTTTCCCCGACGCATCAGCGTTGACGCAGGGCATCCAGCCTGGCAATGGTTGTGGCCCGCGACTTGGGCGAGTCCAGGGAAAAGGACCTGCAGTCCCCCAGATCCTCGGTGATCCATTGTTCGATCTGTGCAACGCGCACCAGCACGCCGTCGCTGGCGGGCTCAAACGTCCACCACGCAATCCTGGCGTTGTCCGGATCGTATTGCCACAACCCGATGATCCGGCCCCGGTCCACGATCGGATGGTCCGACAGGTCGGCGGCCAGCGCCGACCCGCTCATCCCCGCCACCGCTTCGGCGCCGGTTTCATCAAACAGATCGGCAGAGTTCCTCCGCAGCAGCACCAGCGAGTCTGAGCCCGAAAGCAGCTGGATATCTGCGGCCTTCGGTGCCTCGAACCCTGCCAGCTCGTCAACATCCCCCGGCAGCATCCACAGCACGTGGCCGGCAGCGGTGGGAACTTCCACGGCGCCGGTTGCCGCCAGCGCTTTCTTGGACTGGGCCACGGTGAAGGCGCTGAACCAGCGGATCTGGCCCAGCGTGGCTCCCCCGGTCCAGCACAGAAACCGCTCCAACATCCGGACCCTGACCGCCTCGTCGTCTTGGCCACTATCTTCCAGCTGCCAGGCGACGTAGGAGTAGCGTTGCTGGTCCAGCCGACCGTTCACCGGCACCCGTCGGATCCGCCCATCGGCCTGCAACAGCCCCAACGCGGCGGGCAACGTGGTGGATGCGCCTTTTTTCTTTCCTTCCTCGCCCAGACTGCGGACCTTGTCCCCCAGGACCTGCTTGATCCCGCGCGGGTCCAGGGCCTCGGTTTCGGTGCCGCGGACACCGAGCAGCACTCGCAGCACCTCAGCGGCGAGATCCTCAATTTCTCTCCGCTCCACCCCGAGGCGTTGCAGCACCTTCACGGAGGCCTCGGCCGAGGCATGTCCCAGCTGCAGCCCCCAGGCGTAGTCCGTGGCAGGCAAGACATACGTGCAACCCCGTGCGGCGGGTAGCTCGTGGATGTGCTGCGCGGCGAGTGCCGCATCGGCCTCGGGGCGGCGGATGCCGGCCCGGGCAAAAAGTGTCAGGTAGGCATTCGCGCCGCCGACCGACCGGGCCCAGCCCGCCCGGTCCAGAACCGTGGCCGGGTCGGCCCCCGCGAGTGTCCCTCCAAGGCCCTGACGGTGCCACGACCAGACCCGCAACAACTCCGGGGTCAACTGCTCTTGCGGGATCTGCGGCACGGCCGCCTTTGTCGTCATGGCTACATTCTGCCCCGAAGTACCCCACGTTTTTGTTGTGGGGCGTTTTCCCGGTATAGTATTCAGGTCTGGAGATGTGTCCGAGCGGCCGAAGGTGCAACACTCGAAATGTTGTGTACGGTAACCCCGTACCGTGGGTTCAAATCCCACCGTCTCCGCCAGCCATAAAGGCCCCAGCTTCCTGAGCATCATAGGGAAGCTGGGGTCTTTTGCTTTGCCAAAAACATCCGGCAGAAAACGGTTTTACCGGCCCGTAGTTCACCGCACCTACTGCCCTTGACCGGCACTCGGCTCACCTGGCGCGGGCAATGCTGTCCGAAGCGGTTTCTTCCGACCCTTGGGATGATGCGATCCTCAGGCCTTGCGTCCGTTGCCCAACCATTGCTCAAAGGTCGTCGGATCCCGCCGCACCGCGCCCGAGGGCAACAGCCCGCCGTTGAGCACCTTCATGCCGGGAACCGGCACACCGATCACTCGTGAGTGTGGCCCGCGGCTTCCGGTGGCAGCATTGTTTTTGGAGACCAGGCGTGCCAACTGGGCCATATCGCGGGGTTCGGGACCGGCAAGCTCAACACCCGCCGCCGCACTCTTCCCGGATTCGACGCTCGAAGCTACTAGACGTGCCACGGCATCTGCGGCCACGGGCTGGGTTTGCATGCGGGGAACCACCGAGATCGGCCCGAATTTCATCTGCTGCAGCAGGGTTTCGGCCAGTTCGAACCACTGGGTGGAGCGCACGATGGTGGTGGGGACCTTCGTGTTTTGGTATCGGGCTTCCTGCGCGGCCTTGCCCCGGTAGTACCCCATGCGTTTATTGATCTCGGGATTGCGGGCGTTGATGATCGAGACGCATACCAAGTGCCCCACCGCTTCCTGCTCGGCGGTGTTAATGATGTTCTTGGCCGTGGTGTCATAGAAATCAATGCATGTTGCCGCGCTGACGCTGACCAGGTTCAGACAATCCACCACCGCGTCGGCCCCGTGGAAAACCTCCGCCAGGCCGGACCCGGTGTAGGCATCAACCCCCGAGGTTCGGCTGGCGGCCACCACCTCGTGTCCGGTGCCCAGCAGCAGGCCAACAACCCGCCTGCCCATGTTTCCGCTACCGCCAAGAACGATGATCTTCATGTGATTCAGCTTACGCCTTGACCCCCAGGTCGGTCTGGGGCAACCAGGAAGCGCTTAGGTGCGCAGCCAGCGGCTCCAGCGCCCGTTCTTGACCAGCACGAAGTGGTGCAACACGATCACCACGGCTGCCCAGCAGCCACCGATGAGTAGGCCGCCGAACACATCGCTGAGCCAGTGATGACCCAGGTACAGCCTGCTTACGGCCACCCCGATGATAAATATGCCCAACGCACACATGGCCACGATGCGCGCCAGCCGGTGCTGCAGCACCCTCAGCGCCAGATAACCCACGACGCCGAGGATTGCCACGGAATTGAGCGTATGCCCGCTGGGGAATGAAAATGATGGTGGCACCGGCGGCAGTGCGTCATCCAGGGGTGGCCGCGCCCTGCCCAAGGAAGTTTTCAGCAGCAGCGTGAGCGCGACCGACCCGGCCGCCGTCACCGCGATGAGCACCCCGGAACCGGCACTCTTGGTCCGCCAAGAGAACAAGCCAATGAGGACCAAAGAAATCAGGCTCATCCCCAGGGTGTCCCCGGCGATGGTGAAGAACCAGGCGATGGCCGTTGCCGCGGCAGTGCGGTGGGCCTCGAACCATTCGAGTACGGGGATGTCCCAGGCATCGGGCACCCCACCGACCCGCACCGCTATCCACAGTCGACGGGCCACGGCGAAGAGCCCGAACAGGATGGCGAGGGAGAACACCAGGATCGATCTGGTGCGCTGGCTGTTCCTCCCGGAACGGCGTGGTGTGTGCATGCCTGAAAGCCTATCCTCGTGCCACCGGCCCGTCGGGGATGCGCGAAGATGGAACCATGACAATTCGCGTGCTGGCCGTCGGCAAGAAACATGAATCTTGGGTGAGCGAAGGTATCGAGCGCTACGAGAAGCGTATGAAGAAACCCTTCGACCTCAAGTGGCAGCTGCTGCCGCATTCGGCTCGCGAGGGGGATGCTGCCCGCACCGAGGAATCCGAGCGGATCCTGGCCAAGATCGACTCCCGGGACTTTCTGGTGCTGTTGGACGAACGCGGGAAGAACATCGATTCCCCAGCCCTGGCCGCGACGCTGCAGCGGCCCTTGGACACCTCACGGAACATCACCGTGGTGATCGGCGGCGCCTACGGAGTCGACGCCTCGGTGCATTCTCGCGCCGATTTCACCTGGAGCCTGTCCAAGCTGGTCTTCCCGCATCAGCTGGTGCGGTTGATTCTCACCGAGCAGCTCTACCGCGCCCAAGAAATCGCCGGCGGCGGGAAGTACCACCACGTCTGACCCCCGTGTCAGCCACCCCCCCAATTTCCGATACCTGCGAGATCATCAATGGGTGGTGAATAGATTCTGGCGTTACCTGCCGGCGGCCTGCGCGCTCTTGATGTTCGTGGTTGTCGCCGTGGTGGATCCCGCACTGGCCGGGGCGCCATGGTGGACGCTTAATGAGTCAGGACTCTGGATTGCGTTGGCGTTCCCCTTGGTTCCCTGGTTCATCTGCGCGGCCATAGCGTTGTGGGTTTCCCGGGGGACGCGGTCACGAACCGTCATCCTCCTGTTATCGCTGATGTCGTTGACTTCCGGAATCATTCCCGCTTTCATCTGGGCCTTGCTGCTCCATGATGTGTACCCGGAAGCCCGGAAGCTGGGAATATCCTTGGCGATACCCACGATCGCGGGCATGACCCTGCTGATGCTCCTGGTGGGGCTGGCCCTCAGGCGCGCGCCGCGCCACACGCGTTTCCCGCGACGCAGCACCCGGCTGACCTGTGGCATGTTGTGGCACCTTGCTCGCCGTCCACGTCATCGCTTCGATTCCCACGGAGCGGCCCGCCTTGCTGGCACCGTCTGTCGTCGGCGAATTGACGCCACGAACGTTTAGGCTGGGATCGATGGGTAAGAATCTTGATGCGGCACACGTCCTTGAACGGTTCACCCCCGCGACACGAGCCTGGTTCGAGGGGGCCTTTGCCGCGCCGACACCAGCCCAGATCGGTGCTTGGGACGCTATCTCCACCGGCCAACATGCCCTAGTCGTGGCCCCCACCGGATCCGGCAAGACGCTGTCGGCTTTCCTCTGGGCCCTGGATTCCTTTGCCCGTGCCGCCACCGAGATCTTGGACCCCGCGATCCCGGGCGTAGAGGCGCTTTTGTCACCCCAGATTTCTGCCGCCAAAGCCTCGAAAACAACATCCGGTGGCACCAAGGTGCTTTATATTTCGCCGTTGAAGGCCCTGGGCGTGGATGTGGAGCGCAATTTACGTGCCCCCTTGGTGGGTATCAAGGCCACCGCCGCTCACCTGGGACTCGCGGTTCCACAAGTGTCGGTCGGGGTCCGTTCCGGGGACACCCCGGCCAATGACCGCCGCAAGCTGGTGACCAACCCGCCGGACATCCTCATCACCACCCCCGAGTCGCTGTACCTGATGCTCACCTCCAAGGCCCGGGAATCCTTGGCCGGTGTGCACACCGTGATCATCGACGAGGTGCACGCGGTGGCAGGCTCCAAGCGCGGCGCCCACCTGGCGCTCTCCCTGGAACGCCTCGATAACCTGCTGGCCGCCCCCGCCCAACGCATCGGGCTCTCGGCCACCGTCGAGCCGCGCGACGAGGTCGCCCGTTTCCTGGGTGGGCGCGCCCCGGTGAGCATCATCGCCCCGCCCATCACCAAGACCTGGGACTTGAGCGTGCGGGTTCCGGTCGAGGACATGACCGATCTGCCCGCCGCCGCAGCGGCCCACGATCTGGAGCCCGGCTCCGGACTGGCCCCGCAGGCCAGCATCTGGCCGCACGTCGAGGAACAGATCGTTGATCTGATCGAGGCGAACCGCTCCACCATCGTCTTTGCCAACTCGCGCCGATTGGCTGAGCGGCTCACCGGCCGACTCAATGAAATCCACGAAACCCGACTCGGCGGAAACGAACCCGCAGCCGGATTCGCCCCGAATCCCCTCGGTTCCACCGGCGCCCCGGTACAGCCGGGCACCTCCATGCCCGCGGCCATGATGGCCCAGGCCGGGACCACCGCCACCAGCACCCCGGAAACCGCTTCAGGGGCCGTGCCACCGCTGGCCCGGGCACACCACGGCTCGGTGTCCAAGGACACCCGGGCCACCATTGAGGACGATCTGAAGACCGGGGTGCTGCGCGCCGTGGTGGCCACCAGCTCTCTGGAACTAGGCATCGACATGGGGCTGGTTGATTTGGTCATCCAGGTCGAATCCCCGCCCTCGGTGGCCTCCGGGCTGCAGCGCGTGGGCAGGGCCGGGCACCAGGTCGGCCAGACCTCCATCGGCGCATTCTTCCCCAAACATCGTGCCGATCTGCTGGCCACCGCCCTGACCGTCTCACGGATGCGCGAGGGGAAGATCGAAAAGCTACATATCCCGGCGAACCCACTGGATGTGCTGGCCCAGCAGACTCTGGCGGCCTGCGCGTTGGAAGAACTCGACCTCGAGGACTGGTTCGAGACCGTCCGCCGTGCCGCACCCTATGCCGCACTGCCACGCTCCGCGTTCACCGCCACCTTGGAGATGCTGGCGGGCAAGTACCCCTCGGACGAATTCGCGCAGCTGCGCCCACGCATCGTCTGGGACCGGGACTTAGGATCGCTGACCGGCCGTCCCGGCGCCCAACGACTGGCAGTGATCAGCGGCGGCACCATCCCGGACCGCGGACTCTTCGGCGTGTATCTGGCCGCCGGAGACGACGGCTCCGGATCCAAGGGCGGGCGCCGGGTTGGCGAGCTCGATGAGGAAATGGTCTACGAGTCCCGCGTCGGGGATGTCTTTGCCCTGGGTGCGACCAGCTGGAAGATCCAGGACATCACCCACGACCGAGTACTGGTCTCACCCGCCTTCGGCCAACCGGGCAAGCTGCCGTTCTGGAAGGGCGATTCCCAGGGCCGGCCCGTGGAACTCGGGGCCGCCCTGGGCGCCTTCACCACGCATCTGGCCAACGCCCCGGAACAACAGGCCCGCGACGAACTGGCCGCCATTGGCCTGGATTCCTTTGCCGCGGGCAACCTGCGCAACTACCTCGAGGCCCAATCGCAGGCCACTGCGGTGGTGCCCGGGGACAAGGTCCTTCTCATCGAGCGCTTCACCGACGAACTCGGAGACTGGCGAGTGATCCTGCATTCGCCCTTCGGGCTGCCGGTGCACGCCCCCTGGGCGTTGGCCGTGGGCGCGCGGCTGCACGAGCGCTACGGGCTGGACGGCTCGGCGATGGCCGCCGACGACGGGATCGTGCTGCGTGTCCCGGCCATGGACGATGAACCACCGGGGGCCGAACTCTTCGCCTTCGAGGCCGACGAGATCGAGGACCTCGTCACCGCACAGGTGGGCAACTCCGCACTTTTTGCCTCGCGTTTCCGCGAGTGCGCGGCCCGCGCCTTGCTGCTGCCGCGCACCAGCCCGGGCAAACGCACCCCCCTGTGGCAGCAGCGCCAACGCAGCGCCCAATTACTGGACGTGGCACGCAAATACCCGGATTTTCCGATCATCTTAGAAACCGTCCGCGAGTGCCTCAACGACGTCTACGACCTGCCCTCACTTAAGTCACTGCTGCACGATATCTCCGCCCGTTCCATCGCGCTGCGCGAGGTCCAAACCCCCGTCCCGTCCCCCTTCGCCCAGTCGCTGCTCTTTGGCTACGTCGCCCAGTTCCTCTACGAGGGCGACTCCCCGCTGGCCGAACGCCGGGCCGCGGCACTGTCCCTGGACCCGGGGTTGCTCGGCGAGCTGCTGGGCCGCACCGAATTGCGCGAATTGCTCGACGCCGAGGTCATCGCGCGCACCCAGGACCAGTTGCAGCGCACCGCACCGGACCGCAAGCTCACCGGGATCGAGGGCACCGCCGATTTGCTGCGGATGCTCGGCCCGTTGGATGAGAACCAGGTCGCAGCCAGGCTGCACCCCGAAACCGAAGACGTAACCGCGGCCGAGGCCCTCGAGTCCGCGGCCGGGCACCTGGCCTCGCTGGTGCGCGCCAACCGGGCCCTGGAGGTGCGTCTGGGCGGGCGGAAAGTGTTCGCGGCCATCGAGGACGCCCCACGGCTGCGCGACGGGCTCGGGGTCCCGCTGCCGCACGGGGTCCCGCTGGCCTTCATCGACCCTGTCGCAGACCCGGTGGGCGATTTAGTCTCCCGCTTTGCCCGCACCCATGGTCCCTTCACCGCCGGCGATGTCGCCGCCGCACTAGGCCTGGGGGTCGCGGTGGTCATGTCCGTGCTGGAGCGCCTCGTGGCAGATACCCGGGTCATGGTCGGGGCCTTCCGTCCCGCCGAAATGCTCACCGAGGCGCAGCTCACCGCCGCCAACACCACCGAGTATTGCGATGCCACGGTGCTGCGGATGATCCGCACCCGATCGCTGGCCGCGCTGCGGGCCGAAGTCGAACCGGTGGACCAGAACACCTTCGGTCGATTCCTGCCCGCCTGGCAAGGCATCGGTGCGGGGTTGCACGGCATCGACGGGGTGCTGGCCGTGGTCGAACAACTGGCCGGGGTGCCGGTTCCCGCCTCCGCACTGGAATCCCATGTGCTTCCCGCCCGAGTGCGTGACTACGCGCCGTGGATGCTCGACGAGTTGATGAGCGCCGGAGAGGTGCTGGTTTCCGGGGCCGGGGCGTTGGCCGGAACCGACGGATGGATCGCGGTGCACACCGCGGAGAACGCCGCGTTGAGCCTGCCGATGCCCGATACCACCGCGTTGGGCGATCTGGCGGGCAGACTGCACCAGAGGCTCGGCTTCTCCGGGGCCTACTTCGTCCCGCAGCTCTCGGGATTCCTGGGGACAGACGGGGCAGCAGAACCCACCGATGCCGCGGTGCTCGAGGCCCTGTGGGAACTGTTCTGGGCATCCGCCGTGGCTCCGGATACCTTGGCGCCGTTGCGCCAGCTGCTGGCCGGCGGCCAGGGCGCACACCGGATACAGTCGCGCACGCCGAGGGCACGGACCGCCACACTGGGACGCATGGCCGCGCTGCGTGCCGGCGGCTCTCCCGTGCTCTCCGGGCGCAGGGCCGCCCCCGAGACGGCATCCGGGCGTTGGGCGGCCCTGCCGGCGCCGTTGGCCGACCCGACCATCCGCGCGCACGCCGCCGCGGAGTTCCTGCTTGAACGCTACGGGGTGCTGACACGGGGGTCGGTCGCCGCCGAGTCAGTTCCCGGCGGCTTCGGCCAGCTCTATCGGGTGCTCGGGCGCCTCGAGGAGGCCGGGCACACCAGACGGGGCTACTTCGTGGAAAAATTAGGTGCCGCCCAGTTCTCCACCTCCACGACCATCGACAGGCTGCGCACGCTGGTGCGCGAACCGGGGAACGGACAGCCACCGGTGGCACTGGGGTTGGCAGCCACTGACCCTGCCAATCCCTACGGTGCGGCACTTAGCTGGCCGGATCCGCCCGGTGGCCACCGTCCGGGACGCAAGGCCGGGGCCCTAGTGGTGCTGCTGGATGGTGCCCTTGCGCTGTATGTGGAGCGCGGCGGTAAGACCGTGCTGAGCTTTGGCATCGCGGTCCAAGTACCCAGCCCCGAAGGCCCGGAAATTTCATTGCTTGACGCCCTCGCGGTGGAACTTGTCGCGGTGCTGCGCCGCGCGGGTACCGCGAAGCTCGCCATCGAGAAAATCAACGGGGAGCCAGTCAACGACACCTTGCTCGGCGCCGCACTTCATCGCGCCGGGTTTTATTCAACTCCTAGTGGCTTACGGTTTAGAGGACGGTAACCTTCGTCGTTGTCGCCCACGATCCACGCACACCGGCTAGGCTAGGTGATCAGGGTCACCTGAAAACTTGAGGGCAGGTGAACCCACTCTAGGAAGATTGGTGGTTTTGGCGATGCCCGAAGGGGACACAGTTTTTCGCACGGCCCGGCGGCTGGAGGCGGCACTGGGTGGCAAGGCCTTGAGCATGAGTGATTTCCGCGTTCCGGCCCACGCAACATTGTCGTTGGTTGATTGGATGGTCGAGTCCGTCGTCTCACGCGGCAAACACCTGATGATCCGCACCCGGCCCCCGGCCAAGGTATCCGCCCCACCGTTAAGCATCCACTCGCATCTGCTGATGGAGGGCCACTGGGACGTGTACGCCACCGGCGAGCGCTGGCGATCTCCGGCGTTCAAGGCCCGCGCCGTGCTGGGCAACCCTGCTTTCACCGCGGTGGGCTTCGAGCTCGGGTTTCTTCACGTGCTGCGCACCACCGACGAGGTCGAGGTCATCGGGCATCTGGGACCCGACCCGCTGGGCCATTCCTGGGATCCCGCCGAGGCCGTGCGCCGACTGCTATTTGCCCCGCAACGGCCCATCGGCCTGGCATTGCTTGACCAGCGACTGATCTGCGGGCTGGGCAACATCTATCGTTCGGAGCTGCTCTTTGTTGCCCGGGTGCACCCACGTACGCCGGTCGGCGAGGTCGAGGATCTGGCTCACCTGGTGGATCTGGCGCACCGGCTACTCAACGCCAACAAGGACCGGGCCCGCCGGGTGACCACCGGCGCCGATGGAATGAACCGGTACTGGGTCTATGGCCGTGAAGGGCAGGCGTGCCTGCGCTGTGGCGGCAACCTAAAAATGGAGTCGCTGGCCGAATCCACGCGCGGCGCAGAACGCAATGTGTACTTCTGCGGCTCCTGCCAGGCCGCCCAGGTGCCCAGCACCGAAGGTGTGCACTAACAGATTCCGGCCAGCGGCACCATGGGCACCCGTGAAAGACTGGTGCCCATGGCCATGATCTCTCCGCTTCCCGTGCGCAACGGCGTCAATGCAACCCGTCTGCGGGTGCCCGCCGAGGGCCCCTGGGCAACGGTGTGCGCCTACATGCTGCACCGCTTCGGACACGTCGACGCGGCGGGCATCATCCGTCGCTTCCAAAACGGTGAGATTGTCGGGCTGAACGGGACGACGTTGGATGAACACACCACGCTGGGATGCCACGAGTTCATTTGGTATTACCGGAGCCTTCCGGTTGAGGAACCGATCCCTTTCACCGAAACGATCTTGTTCCAGGATGAGAACCTGCTGGTCATCGACAAGCCGCATTTCCTGCCCACCACCCCCGGCGGGAGGTTCATCCAGGAATCGGCTCTGGTGCGGTTGCGCAACCGCACGGGGAACCCCGAGCTGATCCCCATGCACCGCCTGGACCGGGCCACTGCCGGAATCTTGCTTTTCTCCACCAACCCGGCCACCCGAGGCGCCTACCAGACGCTCTTTGAACGCCGGGAGATCTCCAAGACCTATGAGGCAGTTTCCGCCCTTGAGCCCGTGGCCGGCCGACCGGCCGGCGAAGTGTTGGGCTCAGGTGGCCTGGGCGGAAGCGCCGAGGACCGCAGTGGCAATGCCGTGGATGGCCTGCCCGGACCGGGGAACCATCTGCTCACCCCAGACGAGCTGCGGGCCCGGGTCGAGTCTCTGGCGCACGAGCCTTTGGTCTACCGGAACCGGATGAGCAAGATCAAGGGGCAGCTGCGCTCGCTGCTCGAGGAGGGCGAACCAAACGCCGAATCCCGCATCGAGCTGCTGGGCACCGGCATCTCGTCCGGATACTTTGCCGGCCTGAACGTCGCACGGTTCAAGCTCAGTCCGCATTCGGGCAAAACCCACCAGCTGCGTGTGCATCTGGCCGCACTGGGACTGGGGATCCTGGGCGACCCGTTCTACCCCACGCTGCTGGATCTGGCCCCCGATGATTATGCCCGTCCCCTGCAGCTGCTCGCCCGCAGCATTTCCTTCATCGACCCGCTCTCCGGGACACCGGCCAGTTACACCTCAGAGCTGGAATTGGCTGAATCTCCCGCCTAAACATCGCCGCAGGCACGACCCCCTACACTCGGGGCTCTCCACACTGCCATGGCCAAGCTCACCAGCGGGGCCGCGGTCCGAGGTGTGTGGGACAACAACCCGGCTACGGATGTTCGGTACGCTGGAAACCATCCAATGAGGCGGCGCACCAAGGTCAGCGTGGCGATGAAGGGGCTGAAAATGAGCAATTCCGACACCAGAACCTCCGCCGCGTCAAAAGCAGCGCCACAACCCGACGGCGAACCCGGATCCGAGAAAAAAGACTCGGCACCCACCCCCTCCGCAAGCGAAGCCACCACGGCCACAGACTCAGGCCCCACCGACTTCATCGGCCCCGCGGAAAAACCAGCCCCCACGGTGAACTCACCAGTAGCAAAGGACTCCCCGCCCTCCCTTGCAGGGAATCCCCAGGCACTGGATACGAAGAGCGTTTCGGGCGGTTTTTCCGGGATCAACAACTGGCTCGATTCCATGCCCGACCCTGATTTGGAACGCTTGGGAGACAAGATCTTTGCCGCGCCGGCCACCATAAAGGCCAAATGGCACCAACGGCGGATCGAGCGGGCCAAAGCCGCCGAGCTCAAGGAACAGGAGCGCCTCGTAGAGGTCGCCCGCGCCGAAGCCCAGGCAGAGGCCGAAAAGCGCGCAGCTACCCGTCTGGCCCACCAGGCCGCACTCGATGCCGCGGCCCGCGACGCCGCAGAGGCACAGCGCGCAGCTCAGGCGCGAGCCGAAGCCGAAGCTCGCGATGCCGCAGAGACACAGCGCGAAGCTCAGGCACAGGCGCAGGCACAGACCGAAGCCCGCGAGCTAGCGGAGGCACAACGTGCAGCTCAGTCGCGAGCCGAGACCGAGGCCCGCTTCGTGGCCGCAGAAACCGCTCGACTCAAGGCCCCCGCGCAACAGACCAAGGCCAACACCCGCCCGAATGCCGATCCGGCCACCGCCGCGCAGGCTGCCAACACCACCCCGAGCCGGACCGCACCGGCACCACGCAAAACCACCGGCCCCGAAGATCTGGCCCGCCTTGTCGCCAGCGCCAAGGCGGCCATCGACCACCAACAGTCCGCTGTCGAGCCGGTGTACGTGGCCCCCTATGAACTCCCTGATTTTTCTCCGAACCCGGTGGAGCAGCCATCGGACCTGCGACGGCGGATCCTTGGATCCCTTGCAGCAGTGGCTGGCGCCGCGGTGTCGCTGGCCATCTTGGACACCTTGGTCTCCGGCAGTGTCGAGTCGCTCGGTTCCAACTATTCGATGATGTCTCTGACCCCCACGGCGCACCTGATCTGGCCGGTGATCTTCATCTGGGCGCTGCTCGGTGCCGCGTTCTCATGGGTCCCTGGGCAGCGTTCGGCCGTTCGCCAGCGAGCGGTAGGCATTCCCTTCGCACTGTCCTGCGCAGCAGCAATCCTGTGGATGGTCGCGGCACTGAACTCGTGGTTGCTGCTGGCTCTCTTCGCTTCGGCGGCAAGTTGCTGGTTCCTATACACCGCGATGCGCACCCTGAACAGGCATACCGCCCGCACCACGCTTGAGCGCATGCTCACCGACGCGCCGATCAGTCTGATGACAGGTTTCAGCCTGGTGGTGCTGGCCTCCACGTTCACCAACCTGTTGACGTCCTGGGGCGCCGGAGGCGCGGGCATCTGGGTTGCGACGGTTCTGGTGCCGGTCGTGGCTTATGCATCCACGGCGCTGGCCATGACCGAACGCGGACGCATCATCCTGGCAATCGGCGTCGGTTGGGGCATGTTCTGGCTGCTGATCCCGCGAGTGCTGGGCACCAATAACTCGATCTGGATTGCCATCCTGGCGGGCATGGCCGGTTTCGTAGTCCTACTGGCCACCGAAAATCGCCGCTACCAGATTCACCATGCCGAACACCGGGCCGCCCGCGGAAAGTCAACCGACTTCGCCTGACCTGGCCGGAGGGCGACGGTCTTCTAGCGGCGCAGCACGATCCAACGTCCCTTGGTGCGGCGCAGCACCACCAGCTTTTCGCTCAAGGCCACGCTCTCCACCGCGGCGCGCATCAGCGCGGCCGATGACAAGGCCTGAATATCGGGGTTACCGTCGTCTTCCACGGTGTATCGCACCGTGATCCGCGGAGTCCCCGCCACAATATCGAGCTGATTGGCATCCACGTGGTGCCCGGTCGCCAACGCTGCCACCGCGGATTCCATGACCGACTCGGGGGCGTTCCCGGGCCGAAGTCCCATGATGTTCAATTGCGCGCGATAGGAAGGCATACGCACAAGCCTAGTGTGCCCTTGGCGCCAGCCCCACAGCTTCGAGGCCGGGCAAAGAGTGGAAGACTAGTCTCATGAGTGCAGCAACGGAATTCACGCAATGGCGCCGAATGCGCGACGAAGGACTGGCCACCGAGTTCGGATGGCTTTCGCTGAGCAGCTATCAGTGGCTGCCCGCGGATCCCGGGGCGCTCGAGCTGCTTCCGGGGCAATGGAGCGCTGACGCCGACGGAGCCCGGGCCACCTTCGAGGCCTCCGACGGGGTGGAGACCACGGACGGCGAGCCGATTTCCGGCACCCTGTCCCGGTCCTTGCTAGAGGGCGAATCGATGCATTTCGTCCGTCACGGCGACACCCTGGTCGAGCTGGGGGTTCGCGATGGCCGATACATGATTCGCACTCGGGAGCGCAATCACCCGAGGGTCAAGGCCTTCACCGGCGTACCGGTCTTCGACTACGATCCCGAATTTATCGTCCCCGGAAAATTCATCGCCTTCGATACCCCGAAGGAAGTACCGATCGATACCTTCCGGGCCGACACCACGCTGCGAGCAGAGCTGGTCGGTGAGGTCGAGTTCGAGCTGGCCGGACACCGGGCGGTGCTTGCCGCCACCCAAAGCCCCGATGGTTCGCTCACCCTGAACTTCCGGGATGCTACCAACGGGGTGCAGACTGCACCGTGGCGTTTTGTCACCGTCAAGGCGCCCGGGCCCGATGGGTCCGTGACCATTGATTTCAACCGCACACTGAACTATCCCATGGCGTTCTCACCCCATGCGGTGTGCCCCGCCCCGGTGCCCGGCAATCATCTGGAGACCGCGGTGCGGGCCGGGGAACTGCTGCCTCACTAAACGCGGCGGGCCGTCTACTTTGGTCCCATGCGGATGGCGCCATCCAGGCGGATGGTTTCCCCGTTGAGCATCTGGTTGGCCAGGATGTGTTCGACCAGGGCCGCGTATTCGGCGGGTTTGCCCAGACGTGCAGGGTGCGGAACCTGGGCTCCCAGGGAGGCCTGAGCCTCGGCGGAGAGCGAAGCCATCATCGGCGTCTCAAAAATCCCCGGCGCAATGGTCATGACTCGGATGTAGTGTCGGGCCAATTCACGGGCCAACGGCAGCGTCATCGCGGCCACAGCACCCTTGGAAGCGGCGTAAGCAGGCTGCCCGATTTGCCCGTCGAAGGCTGCGACGGAGGCGGTGTTGATGATGACACCGCGTTCGGCGGTGCCGGTGACGGGGTCGATCAGTGGGTCAGTGGCTGCCATGGCCTCGGCCACCAGACGCACCACGTTGAAGGTGCCGGTGAGGTTGATGGAAATGACCTTTTCAAAGGAGGAAAGCGCCAACACGCCCTCACGACCCAGGACCTTGCCCGGGGTGGCAACGCCCGCACAATTGACGGCGATGCGCAGGTTTCCCAGTTCTCCGGCCACGGCAATGGCCGCCTTGACCTGATCTTCGTTGGTGACGTCGGCGGCTACGAAGCGTGCCCGTGCTCCCAGCTCCTTGGCTGCTTCTTCGCCTTTCGACGAGGGTAGGTCAACCAGCACCACGTGGGCGCCCGCTTCGTAGAGCACCCGCGCGGTGGCGGCCCCGAGCCCGGAGGCTCCCCCGGTGACCAGTGCGACTGAGTCGGTGATGAGCATGGCGCGTTTCCCTTCCTTGGTGCTTCTCCGGGCCGCAATTTGGGTTAGCGGCCATTAACTCATCCCAGCCTAGACCGGGATCCGGCAAGACAGAAGGGTTTACCGCGCTCTTCACCGGCGCAAGCCGGCCGTAGACTGCTTTCATGGGGCCATTCATCTTGTTTTCCACACGCGAGCACGACGGCGCCGCAGCCGACGAGGTCCGCGGTGTCCTTGCTGCCAGCGGGCTCTCCGGCGATCGACTGCGGGTCATCAGGCTCGAGCAGGGGCCACTGGGCCCGATCGAGGACCTAGGACTGGAAGACTGCCCGGGCATCATCTTGGGTGGGAGCCCCTTCAATGCCTCGGATCACCCGTCCGGAAAATCCGCTGTACAGCAGCGCTGCGAGGCGGATCTGTCCGGGCTGCTCGATGTGCTGGTGGCGCTGGACTTCCCGTTCCTCGGCGCTTGCTACGGAGTGGGCACCTTGGGACTCCACCAGGGCGGAACGATCGATACGCGATTCGGGGAGCCCGTGGGCACCTCCAGGATCCGCCTCACCGACCAGGGACTCGCCGATCCGCTGCTGGCCGGGCTACCGGAGGAATTCGATGCTTTTGTAGGCCACAAGGAGGCGGTCTCGGTGCTGCCGGACTCGGCGGTTTTGTTGGCCGGTTCGGCACCCTGCCCGGTGCAGATGTTCAGGATCAAGAACAATCTCTATGCCACGCAATTCCATCCTGAGCTCGATCCGCAGGGATTGGCCCAGCGCATCCTGATCTACCGTGATGCCGGTTATTTTCCGCCACGGGAAGCCGAACGCCTGAGCGAGCGAGCGCTGGCTTCCCACGTGGAGTGGCCAGCACTGGTCTTGCGCAACTTTGTGCAGCGCTACGGGACTGGAAGCTAAAAGATCCCCGCCCCGGCATCGAGTCGGGCCACATACTCGGCGATCTTCTTGCGCCGGGTCTCGGCCCCCTTGACTGCGTGCAGCCGGTAGTAGATGGCGTAGCGCTCAGTGGCACCGAGCGTTCCAAGTTTTTCCTGCGCCAGCGGGTGCCCGGCGAGCGCGTCAAGGAAGTCCTGTGGTAGTTCCGCGGCGGCCTGCCCCGCATAGGCCGCATCCCAGCGGCCATCGGTTTTTGCTGCCCGGACGGCCGCATCCCCCGCCGGGTCCATGAGTCCCGACCCGGCGAGCCGCTCGACATTGGCCACGTTCTTGGCCGACCATTTACTGCGGGCGGTGCGCGGCGTGAAACGGACGCAGTAAGTGTGGTCGTCGCGCCGACCAACCTGTCCATCGATCCAGCCAAAGCACAGCGCCTCGTCAACCGCCTGCGCATAAGTGAGCTCGGTGGTGATCCCGCCCTTCTTGTGCAACACCAGACGCACCCCGCGATGATCGATGTGGTGTTCGGCGAGCCACTGGCGCCACGCCGCGGCGTCGGGGAGCAGTAGCTCGTCCAAGAGAATTGCCATGGCATCAATCCCATCACGGCCAGTGGCTGACGCACCAGTGATGGAGCGGTACGTCTTTCGGGAAATCGCGATGGGAAGCTCTATCCAAATGAATGCTATTTTGCTAGCATCCCTCGTATGGCAACGAATATGGACGAAAAACATCCAAAAATCCAATTTAACATCTATCTGCCCGCGTCCCTGGTGCGTCGGGTGAAACACGCTGCCATCGACGACGAGGCAAGTCTGTCCGCCTTCGTAGAAAAAGCCCTTGAAACCTATCTGGAGGATCACTGATGCTGCGCGTCCGCCCCACGCTACACACACCTCATGTCACCGCATGGGCAGAACTACTCACGGCACTCGGACTTAAAGAAATGAGCCCTCTTCCCGCTGCTATCTCCTCCGTCGGGGCGCAGCAGCGTTGTTTTGCCGCCGATTCCGGTCGAATCTTGTTGCAGCATGCGACCGAATTCGGCACCGAGTTATTTCTGGAGGTCCGTGATCTGGAAAAGTTTGCGTCGTGGACCAGCGGTGATGGAACACCCGTGGACCTGCACCCCGGTGAGAGCAACAACGGCACTCCGGCCTCCGGACGTATCACGGCCCCGGATGGGTTGACCTTCACCGCTCTGGCCGTCGATTCCGCGGACACCGCGGGAACGCCACAGGATCCTGCCGCATCGGCAGGGCTCCCCGACGGGCAACAAGCGGTATTGGCCCTCTGGTACACCCCGGATGTTCCGGGGGCAGAAGCCACCTTGGCAAACATCGGCGCGAAACCCGACACCATTTCCCAAAGCGGTGCCTGGGCCCAATACCGAGCCAAACACGGGGGATACATTGCCGCGCACTCCGGGGACGAACCACGAATCGAATTGTCCCTCGAATACGCCGGAAACCTCGAAGCGCTGGAAACCCTGGTGGCCGCCGCAGGCATTGTCTCGAGCCTGGTTGACGAGTCCTACGGGCGCACACTGCTGGTGGATCATCCCGACGGCGGACAACTCTGGGTCAACGAACGCCAGCTAGATCTCTATGGATACGCCCGCCACTGAGCAGCACCTCCGTCTGGCTCCGGCCGTGCTGCGGGAATAGGCCCGGACCCGACCCCGTTGGCACCACACATGAGCAAACTCTTCACACCGGTCCATCTGGCAGTCCCCGAAGGACCCGGCCTGACCTTGCGAAACCGCACGGTACTGGCTCCCATGTGCCAATATTCGGTCACCACACTGGACGGGGTTCCGCATGCTTGGCACCTGGCGCATCTGGGTGCGCGGGCCGCCGGCGGGTTCGGGTTGGTCTTCACCGAGGCCGCTGCCATCACCGCGCAGGGACGCATCAGCGACCAGGACGCAGGAATTTGGAACGATGCCCAGGGGCGAGCATGGTCCCCAATCGTCGATTTCATCCATTCCCAGGGCGCGGCCGCCGGCATCCAGTTGGCACACGCCGGGGGCAAGGCCTCAACCTATGCGTGGCTTCCGCAGCAGGTCGCCGAGCACAAGATCGGCAGCATCAGCGCCACGGACGGCGGCTGGGAAACCCTGGGCCCCGCCGAAACCGAGATTTTCGGCCTTACCTCCCCCTGGTCCATGACCCTCGAGCAGATCGCCGCCTCCGTCCAAGACTGGGCCGATGCGGCACTGCGTGCCGATGCTGCCGGGTTTGATGTCGCTCAAATCCATGCCGCCCACGGGTACCTGGTCCACCAGTTCCTCTCGCCGCTGACCAACACCCGGACCGACGCCTACGGGGGTAGCTTCGAAAACCGCACCCGCTATGCCCGCGAGGTCATCACCGCGGTGCGTGCGGCATGGCCGGCGCACAAGCCGCTGGCCATCCGCTTTTCCGGGGACGACTGGGTCGAGGGCGGCTGGCGGATCGCCGACACCGTGCGCTTCGCCGCCGAGGCCTTCGAACTGGGGGTCAGCGCCTTCGATCTCTCCAGCGCCGGGATTGGCAAGTACCACGGGCCCTCGGGCCCGGGCTTTCAGGTACCGTTGGCCGCGGCCGTGAAGCAGGCGGTCCCCGACGCGTTTGTGACAGCGGTGGGCATGATCAACGATCCCTCGCAGGCCGAACAGGTGCTGGTCACCGGTTCCGCGGACGGGGTCTCGATCGGCAGGGCCGCACTGAAGAACCCGAATTGGCCTGCCGTCGCCGCCTCCGAGCTGGGCGCGTCCCGGGACGATATCCCCTTCGCCGCGCAGTACTGGCGCGCCCACTGGTAAAGGGCCCGACGGGCGGCAATGGCCTGTCAAGCACCACGGGGTGGGGCATCCGAGAAAACTCGGATACCCCACCCCGTGTGTTGGTAGGCATTGTGTCCCCCGCGCGACGGAAGCATTTACGACACTGCTGGAAAAGAAATGGCCGCCGCCGGCCGAACCCGCCCAGAGATCCTAAACAAAGTAGTCCGAGTCGAAAACACCGACCCGGACTACTTTGGTATGCCCCACGAAAAACGTGACGAACCGGAGAAGCTCCCTCGTTTCCTCCCCCGAAAGTGGGGGAAGAAACGAGGGAATCGTTCTGTCGGCCAGTGGACTGGAAGGTACTAGTGCGCGTGTACCTCTGCTTGGACAGGTTCCTCGGCCTTGGTCAGGAACGCGGCAATGACCACCATGCCGACCGCGCAGATCGAGGCCACGGTGAAGCCGGCGGAGAATCCGTCGATCTGGGCTTGGATCGGGTCCGTGCCCGCCACGGCACCTGCGCCGATGCGCGAGGCCAGGACGCCGACAAGCAATGCCGTTCCGGCCGCGCCGCCAAGCTGCTGCAGGGTGGAGAGCACCGCGGAACCGTGCGAATGCAGGGAGTGCGGCAACGGGTTCAGCGCGGTGGTGAAGGCCGGGGTGAAGATCAGCGCGAGCGCCAGCGACATGGCCAGGTGCAACCCGACGATCACGCCGATGGCCGTTTCCGCACCGAGCAGACGCGAGTAGCCAAAGAGCACCACGGTCAGGATCACTGCGCCGGGAATCATCAGCGGCCGCGGACCGACCTTGTCAAAGAGCCTGCCGACAAACGGTGCCAGCAAACCCATGAGCAGCCCGCCGGGCAGCAGTATCAGCCCGGTAGCCAGGGTGTCGAGACCACGCACGTTTTGCAGGTACATCGGCAGCAGAATAATGACACCGAAGAGCGCCACCATGGCCAGCACCATCAGCGAAAGTGACAGCGTGAACGGGCGGTAGGTGAAGGTACGCAGGTCCAGCAGTGCGTGGTTTTTCTTCTGCAGGCGAAGCTGCAGCATGGTGAAAGCTACCAGTGCCAGTACGGCAATGACGAGGATGACCAGCGTCTGTGCATCCAGTCCGTTAGCCGAGAGCCGGCTGAGTCCGAAGACCAACCCACCGAAGGCCGGGACGGAGAGGATCACCGACGGAATCGACAACGGAATGGTGGAGGCCTCGGCGACCTTGTTCAGTCGCGGGGCACCGATGAACAGCGCGGCCAGGGCGATGGGCGCCACGATCAGGAACATAAAGCGCCACGACAACGAATGCAGGATCAGCCCGGAGATGGTGGGGCCGATGGCCGGTGCCACGGAAATGACGATCGACACGTTGCCCATGATCACCCCACGCCGGTGGGCCGGCACCAGGTCAAGGACCGTGGTCATCAGCAGCGGCAGCATGATCGCTGTGCCCGAGGCCTGAATGACGCGTGCGGCTAGCAGCATTTCGAAACCGGGTGCGGCAGCAGCCAGCAAGGTGCCCAATGAGAACAGGCTCATGGCCAGCGTGAACACCGCGCGGGTGCTGAAACGTTGGAGGAGGAAGCCAGTGGCTGGAATGACAACTGCCATCGTGAGCATGAAGATCGTCGAGAGCCACTGGATGGCTTCCTCGCTGACCATGAACTCGTCCATGAGCACGGGCAGCGCCACATTCATGATGGTTTCATTCAGGATGACTACGAACGCCGATACGATCAGCACTGCGATGGTGGCCAGGTCCTTGGGGTTGAGTTTGGTGCTGGTCCCGGTCACGGGTAGTGGCCTCTTCCATGAAAAGTGGGGATGGGTGCTACTGAACATTTCATTCTAGCGTCGGGGGCTCTCGATTGATTCCCGAAATCAGAAACTTGTCGCCGATTGCACAACACGGTCGCCCACGTGGCTCGGCGAGGCACCTATGGGCGAAGATGGGAACATGAACGTTCGCACTCCCGATCCGTATCCAGGCTGGCTGTCCGAGGAAGACCTCTATGAGGCCCGCGCCCGATTGCCCATGCTCTACATCGAAGCCATCCCGGTACGCCTGGATCCGCTCGGCTATGTCACGGAGATCGGTCTACTGCTCACTGCCGATCCTGAAGGACGGATGCTGCGCACCTTCGTCTCGGGCCGGGTGATGTATCGGGAGACCATCCGTGCGGCCTTGACCCGTCACATCGAGAAGGACCTGGGCCCCCTGGCGATGCCGCAGCTGCCTCCGTGCCCTGCGCCTTTCACCGTTGCCGAGTATTTCCCTTCTCCTTCGGAGACCGGGTTGACCGACGAACGCCAGCATGCCGTGGCACTGGCCTACATCGTGCCGGTGCGCGGGGAATGCTCGCCACGACAGGACGCACTGGAGCTGACCTGGCTGACGCCCGAAGAGGCGTTGAGCCCGAACATCCAGGAGGAGTTCGCCGGTGGTCGGGAAAACTTGGTCCGTCAGGCCCTGGCGCACGTCGGGTACATCGGCTAGGTGGCATCGGGTCCCCGAGCCTCTGATACTCGCCTGGGAACCGGGCACGCGCCGTTCAACCGGGCCATCCTGCCCTGCGTCTGACTGACCTCGAAGGCACCAAAAATACCGTCAGGGCTTTTCGGGCATCAGCTTGCGCCGCAGCCAGGCTCCGTAGGCGGCACCGAGTAGTACCACCAGCATCCCGATAAGTGCCCCGATCATGGTTTCGAGCATCCGGTCGTAGAGCAGCACGTTGTTCAGCCCCGTACCAAAGGAAACACTCCCGATGCCCCGGTGTCAGGGAGTGACAGGGAACCGTAGACGCTTCCAAACTTGTTACTCATGGCTTCGGGCTCCTCACGTCATGGATTTTTTGAATTCGACGGCCCGCCCGGCATGTTTCGCGCCTTCGCCCAGTGCTACACGCTACTCTTTCGGGCCCCGGCGGCCCTGATCTTATGAGCCATCCCACGCGGAGGTTTTGCCGTCAAACCGGGGGCATGCGGCACACTGGATAGGTGCCCAACAATTCTTTTGACGCCACGGCGTCCCATCCACGCCAGTCCGACTTTTCCTTTGAGGTCGGCACCCGGCTGAATAATCCCGACGGTTCGGTCTCCAACGGCCGCACCGGAGTGATCAGCACCCCACACGGACAGATCAAGACCCCCGCGTTCATTGCAGTGGGCACCAAAGCCACGGTCAAGGCAGTGCTGCCCGAATCGGTGGCTCAGCTCGGCGCCCAGGCGGTGCTGGCCAACGCCTACCACCTGTATTTGCAGCCGGGTTCCGATATCCTTGACGCCGCCGGCGGGCTGGGCAAGTTCATGAACTGGCAGGGTCCCACGTTCACCGACTCGGGCGGATTCCAGGTGATGAGCCTGGGTTCGGGGTTCAAGAAGGTCATCGACATGAAGTCGGTGGACCAGTCCGGTCCCGACGATGCCGTGGCACCGGGCAAGGAACGCCTGGCCAACGTGGACGACGACGGCGTGTGGTTCAAGAGCCACATCGACGGGTCCAAGCACCGCTTCTCCCCGGAGATCTCCATGCGGGTCCAGCACGAAATCGGCGCGGACATCATGTTTGCCTTCGATGAGCTGACCACCTTGCAAAACTCCCGCGGCTACCAGGTCGAATCCCTCGAGCGCACCAGGTTGTGGGCGCAACGCTGCGTGGCCGAACACTTCGACCTCACCGACTCCCGGGTGGGCAAGGAATATCAGGCGCTCTTCGGCGTGATCCAGGGCGCCCAGTACGAGGACCTGCGCCGTCAGGCCTGTAAGGATCTGGGTGCGATGGCCTTTGACGGCTTCGGCATCGGCGGGGCACTGGAAAAAGAAAACCTAGGCACGATTGTGGGCTGGTGCTCGCAGGAACTGCCGGAAAACAAGCCACGGCACCTGCTGGGGATCTCCGAACCCGATGACATCTTCACTTCCATCGAGAACGGGGCCGACACCTTCGACTGCGTCTCCCCCACCCGGGTGGCCCGCAACTCCGCGTTCTACACCCCGCACGGTCGCTTCAACCTTTCGGGCCAGCGCTACAAGCGCGATTTCACGCCCCTGGCCGAGGGCTGCGACTGCTACACCTGCCAGCACTACACTCGCGCCTACATCCACCACATGTTCAAGGCCAAGGAACTGATCAGCCATACGCTAATCTCCATCCACAACGAACGCTTCGTGGTGAAGATGGTTGATGACGCGCGCCTGGCCATCGAGGACGGCACATTTTACGAAATGAAGGAACGCGTCATGCGCGAGTACTACGCCGGCGTCCCGGATCCGCAGGGCCTGGTCACCGCCACGGTTTAAGCTCGGGGCAGGGGTGCTAGGACACCGTCCCGACGCGCTTGGGCCGGTGCCTTCTTCCGGAAACTATCCCGATCCACTCCTTGCCCCCGTTGCCGCGCTTCAGCTTGCCGGTGCGGACCGCGACATACATTGCCCCAGATACATCCCTCGAACGGAACCTTAGTTATGCTGGAAAAAATCAAATACCGCCGCTGACCAAGTGCTTTGCGAACGGCCCAGCCTTCTAGACTCCTTGGGGTTCTCTTGACTGCTCTTTTCCCCGTCCGGGCCCAGCTGCGGATGCCTATCGCAGCGTTTTCATTACTGATCGCCGCGGCATTGCTAACCGGATGCACCTCCGATGATGCCGCTGCCGAATCCAGTGTTTCCGCAGCACCTGCAACGAGCCAGAGCCAGCCCGATCCCACCACGGCGCCGGCCATCCCGGAGCTCAAGAGGCACCTCGTCGCCGATGGAACCTTGAGCTTCGAATCGCCGGTGGAATGGACGCTGCAGGACCAGCCGCTCGAGAGCCACCAGACCCCGGGACCGACAACAGTCAATATCGAGGTCAGGGATGCCACCGGCACGACGGTGGCATCCCTGAGTACCGGCATGGGCGCCGTTTTGCACTATGAATACGTCCCCGATGCCCCGATGCTCCCGTACAAGATCCGCGATCAGGAAAAAACCTCCCTGGAACACTCACTTGCGGAGACCCACAGCCCCAATACATTTATGTTGGAAACTCTGGGCAAGGGGGCCGAAATCCAGGGATCCGTTGCCTTGGGGATGCCCCTAGCCGAGCCGAAGGATTCACTCCAATATCTGGCCCCCTCTGCCGTCAACGGTGCCGAGGGACTCTACTTCGGTCACTTCATCGAACCGACCGATGCCCTGACCGATGTGGACAAGGCACTGACCGGCGATGCCAAGTTCACTGCCTATATGAAGACAACCCAATACCAGGATCTGAAAGCCATGCTGGTATCCCTTCGGCAACTCGCCCCGAAGGCCGGACTGGCCGCGCCAGCCAACACCGAACCCGTTCAGTGCCTGGGAGCCAGCTACAGCTACGATCTCAAGGACTCCGGCATGAGCTGCACCGAAGCCAAGGGCTTCGTGCAGAAGATCCACGATGAGGGAGGCGGCGGGGCCGGCGGATTCGAACTTGTGGGCCACGGCGGCTGCTACACCATGGACGAGGACGGCGCCTACGTTGAACAGGACGATTTGATCTGCACCGTTGAGACCACGGGCAAGAAATTCGGGATCACCATGCGCAATTAAGCTCGCCCGAAAGAATCCTTGCTTTTCGCCCGGGACCTGGTCACGGTCCATCCCTAAGGATAGGCCGTGACCGCTGCGACTGCAGCGCGCGGTGCGCGTTTGATCTGTTGGTGTTCGAGGTGCCGACGGACCAGGCGATCACCGCGACCACCACGCCAAGCCCCAGCAACCCTAGCGGGACCGGATCGAGCAAAAGCCCGGCAACCAGTGCGATGGCAGATACCACCATCACCTCGTACCCGTAGGTGAAGTGCTGGATCAACGGACCCGTGGCCTTTCCCATGGCGGCCATCAGCATCACCGATCCCCAGTCGAGCGCCGGACGGAAGGCCATACGCACGGCCCCGGCGGCCAGCCCGAATCCGGTCAGCAGACCAAGTCCCAGCAATACCGTGGTTCCCGCGGGGTCGGCGCCGACGGCCCAGCTCAGGAACGCCGCCAGACCGATGCCCCAGCGGACCAGCAACAGTGCCGCCACCAGTGCATGGGTTTGCCTCACTCCGCTGCGTCCCAGCGGGATGATCGCCTCCAGCGAGGGCACGTTCGCCGCCTGCACCGCGGCCTTCGAGGCCGCCCGGGCGGCCAACACCGCACCGACGAGCACCAGCATCGCCAAGACCAGGGGGTGCCCGCCCTGGACGGCGAAGACCCCGGCCGCCGGAACACCCCACCCGGCCAGCAACCCGCGCCATGTCGCGCCGGTGCGCAGCAGCACCAACAGTTCCGCACGCACCAGCGCGGTGTAGGGCCCGCGAACCCAGTGGGCCGGAAGCATGCGCGCAAAAGAATCCGCCCCGCGCACCCTGGTGCGCTCCCGCTTGGCCTCCTCTCGCTTCCCTTCTCGGGCACCCGCGCCGTCATAGGCACTGCCCAGCGCCTTGTCGTCCATCAGCGCCAGCGCCGCACCTGCATGTTCGCTAGCGGCTCCGCGGGCGATTAATTCCCTGCTCGGAATACGTTGGAGCTGCCCCGCCAACGCGGCGAAACCGCCCAGGCAGAGCAGCGCAAGGACCACCGGGACCCACCACGCTCCGGCTTGGGCCAGTGCCGGAAGCGTCGCGGGCAACAGTGCCCAGAAGGCGGCGAGATTTCCCGTCCCGGTGCTGCGCAACAACACATCGAGCAGATAGGCCAGCAGCACCGCCAGCATCGCGAGATTCAGCACGGCTCGGAAGTTACCCCCGGCCTCGCGGGTCTGGGCCCAGGCGGCCAGCAACGAGAGCATCACAAACAGCAACCCCAAGGTGGCCGCGCCCAACCACACGCCCAGCGCCGAACCTTCGACCACCCCGCCGAGCACGCTGCCGTAGCCAATCGGCAACCACAAAAAAGCCCCGAAAAAGAAGGTGCTGACCAGTCGTTGGCGCAGGAGGCGGGACAGGAAGCCGGTTCTTTTCACCGGTAGACCCAGCCACCAGAATCCCTGGGCCCGGTCCACTGCCGTCGGACCGAGCTTGGAGACCAGCGCCAAGGCACCGAGCATCCCGAGCATCACCAGCGCCGAGGCCGCCGAAGCCCCGGGAACCACACCCAAGCCGAAACGCACGACACCCGATTCCGGATCGCCACGCATCTGGTCGAAGAACGCCAGGGCCAGCCCGGCAGCGTAGGCGAAGACCAGGGCCGCGGTCAGCAGGGAAATATAGGCATCGCCCATGCGGTCCCAAAAGTCCTCGCGCCTGACACTCTTTTCAGCGACACGGTTTCTCGCCCAGGGATCAAAGTCGACCGGAACGTTCGCCAGTTCCTCTGACGGGTCAGCCGCGAGCAATTGCTGCAGCCCCTTCTCCGACCCCAACGTGGCTGATCTGCCCGTCGGAAACCAACAGCACAGAATCCGCGAAGGAGGCAAGAAAGTCGGGGTCATGGGTGACCACCAGGAGCGCGGTTCCGGTGTTGGCCACCTCGCGCAACCGTGCGGCCAAGGCGGCACGCATGACCGGGTCCAGGCGTTGTTCCGGTTCGTCGAGGACCAGCAGGTTGCTGGGGCGCAGCAAGGCAGCGGCAAGCAGCAAGCGTCGGCGCTGCCCGGAGGAGAGCCGCCGCGGGTACGCGGTCCGGGCCGCTTCCAGATCGAAAAAGACCAGTTCCTTCTCCACTGCTGCTTGCGGCTGGCTCATCCCGTGTCCGCCGGCAATGAGCTGAAGATGCTCCTCGACGCTGAGCGAGGGGAAGAACGCGTCTTCGTCGAAGACCACTGATACGGCCTTGCGGTAGATGAAGCTCGAGTCATCGGTGAAGGATCCCAGGATGACCGATTCGCCGGCCACCGGCTCCTGGTAACCGACCAGTGTGCGCAGCAGCGTGGATTTTCCTGCGGCGTTGAATCCAACGATCCCCAAGGACTGCCCGGGTTCCACCACGAGGTCCAGCGGCCCGCAGACGTCCTGGCCGCCGTAGCCTGCGACCAATCCGTTGGCCCTGAGCAATTCCCGGTGCGTGGTGTCCATAATTTGACGTTACCAAGCCATCCGCTGTCCACGCCTCAGCAATGCGGATGATTTCGGGCCCGGCTCCATACCCTGCTCGGTTCAGCTAGGGCGGTGGTGCGTGAGTGTCGCTTCTACCGATCCGTGCCGGTCGGCTTGTTGGCCGCCCCGTAGCTGGGTTCGCGTCGCTTGAACCAGCGGATGACCAAGGTGGTCAACGGAACAAAGAGGACTTCCACGGCCGTCTTGTAAAGGAATCCGACCACCACGTAGTTGATGAACGTTGGCAGGTTGGTGATGCCGATGACCGTGGCCGCGATCGAGCAGAAGATCAAGGTGTCGGCGAATTCGCCGACACCGGTGGAGCCCATCAACCGGCCCACCAGGCCACGTTCGCCGAAGCGATCCTTCATTTTCACCAGCACCCAGGAATTCAGGGTCTGCCCGACCAGGAAGCCGAGCAGCGAGGCCAACACGATGAGCCAGACCGGGCCGAGAGCCCGTTCAAGGGCCTCCTGCCCGTCGTACCATGCGGCAGCGGGCAGCTCAATCATGATCCAGAAACACAGGGTGGAGAAGGCTGCCAGCGCAAAGGTGGTGATGATGGCGCGGCGGGCGGCCTTGAACCCGTAGACCTCGGAGATCACGTCGCCCAGGATATAGGCGAGCGGGAAAAGGAAGAATCCGCCATCGGTGACGATGGGGCCGAAGGTGACTCCCTTGGCGGCACCGACGTTGGACAGAATGACCACTACCGCCATCAGGGCCAGCACGGTGGAAAAATAGGGGCTTCCGGCGGACGCAAAGATGGCCCGCGAAGCTTGTTGACGTCGTGAAATGGAGGCGTCTTGATCGCCCATGGTTATACCCAATCGAAGAAGTGGTTCGCCAAGCCAATCCCGGACCATGCGATTCCCGCCCTTATCCATCAAGGTATTCCGGGTAATCAAAGCGGTGGGACCGCTCGCTATATTAACACTTGAGCTATAAGTATCCCATGCCGCCCCCCGGGGCATTTTGTATCCTCCGCCACTTTGGGGGTGCCCCTCGACGTTCCGGTATCGTATTTCCCCACGAAGTCGCGGAAAGAACAGTTTTGAACGCGTTCAAAACTGATAGAATGGTGGCTAGGACCACAGCAGAAGGAAATGGCATGAAGACTCCAACCGAAAAGAGCACCAAAACCCGCCAGTTACTGCTCGACACGGCCCTCGAGCTCTTCGCCACGAGGGGCTTCGCCGGGACCACCATGCGCGTCATTGCCGAGGAATCCGGGCTTTCCTTGGGGAACGCCTACTATTATTTCGAGTCCAAGGACGCGATCGTCCACGAACTTTTCCGTGACCTGCTCGAGAAGCACCGCGCGGCCACCTGGCCCCTATTGGTCCAGGGAAACAACCTTGAGACAAACCTGCGCGTGGCACTCGACAAAACCCTGGAAACGATGGCTCCGTTCCACGAGTTCGGACCTGCGTTTATCCGAACAGCCTTTGCCGGGGCGCACAGCGATCTCAGCGATGTACACCGCGCTCTCGAATTCGGATTGTGGCGTCAGGTGGTTGCCACGAGCAGACCACTGCCGCCACTGGCCATCCGTAACGACCTTCCCAAACTGCTGTGGTTGATCCAGCGCGGCGTCTTCCTATTCTGGGCCTACGATTCCTCCCCTGGAGCAGCGCGCAGCCACCGGCTCATCAAGAACGTCGCACCTGTGACGGCGCGCCTGGTGGTGCTCTCACGCATGCCCGTGGTCCGAAGCATCCTTGATGATGTCCTGTCCTTGGTCCGCAACGCCGCCTGACTGCTCGCCCTCAGCGCCCCGGCCCATCCGGTCCAGGGATCACCCGCCGCGGGCGTAGAGTCGATGATGAAGCCTTCGCGGCAGAGGACACCAGCACCTGGCCCTGTAACGGCAGGTGTGCCCCGCGTGTCCGCATCGTTTTCGTTGCCCTTCCAGGAACAGGAGCCGCCACATGCCATCCGAGTCCACAGCACTTCCCCGCTGGGTCTACGACTTCGCCCTGCTGCGTGATCGCACGGTGAACCGCGAGGAATCGAATCAGCTTCACAGTATCGCCGGCGACGGAAGCGACTACGAAGTTGCCTGCCGCTGGCCCGCAGCCAGCCACCTCGCAGCGCTCCTGGGCGACCCTGACCTGACCAGCCACCGGGGAACATCCCGAATAACGTTCCTGGGTGCACCTGACGCCGCGGTCGCCACCGAATTAGTGGCGAAGGGCTGGCAAGAGACCGAATCCCAGGTGCTGTTGGCCGCGATGGCCGGCGATGTGGAGCAATTGGTCTCCCTGCCGGAGACCTCGACACTCTTCGAAGCCCCCATGGACGATTATGACGTCGTTGAAGTCACCGACTTCGATGCGCCGGCCGGACGCGGACGGATCCGTTTTTCCGACACCTTTGCCTTGCTCGCGGACCCGAGCATCTTGGTCGATTCTCACGTCGAGGTGTTCCGCACCGCAATCGTGGCCAACCTTGCCGCAGCAGCCGCACGCCAGGGCCTACCGCTGCTCTTCATGGTCACCGACGCCGATCCCACCACCGGAACCCACGCCAAACGCGCACCCGGCTGGTCAAACGCAACCCGGCTGACCACCTTCACTAGGGCCTGAACGCCTAGCGGCACCCTGCTCTGGGGCCGCGGCGCCGGCGGTTCCCGGCGGCCGGACGCTCGCGGGTGAAAACCGTCCTAAAATGGAATCATGACTTCTGCCACCACCGGGACCCGTCCCGCCATCACCCTGACCATTGCCGGCTCCGAAGCAACCGGAGGTGCCGGCGCCCAGGCCGACCTGAAGACTTTCCAGGAACTGGGCACCTATGGCGTGGTCGCTCTGACCTGCATTGTGTCCTTCAACCCGAAGGACAACTGGAACCACCGCTTCGTTCCGGTCGAACCACAGGTCATCACCGACCAGCTCGAGGCCATCCAGACCTGCTACGCCGCTGACCTCAAGACCGTCAAGCTTGGCATGATGGGCTCTCCGACCACTATCAATACCGTGGCAGCCGCGCTGGGGAACCAAGAGTGGGAGAACATCGTCCTGGACCCGGTGTTGATCTGCAAGGGCCAGGAACCGGGCCATGCTCTGGACACCGACGAGGCCCTCAAGTCCACTCTGCTGCCGCTGGCCACCTTTGTGACGCCCAACCACTTCGAAGCTGAATCGCTGTCAGGGATCACGATCAACAACGTCGAGGATCTGGCCGAGGCCGCCAAGAAAATCCATGCCCTCTCCGGTGCCGCCGTTTTGGCCAAGGGTGGGGTCCGTCTGGCCGGCGACGAAGCGGTAGACGTGTTCTACGACGGCGAGGTCCTCGAGGTGCTTTCCGCACCCAAGGTCGGCGAGGTCGCGGTGTCGGGTGCCGGATGTTCGTTGGCGGCCGCCGTCACCGCGGAGCTGGCCAAGGGCGAAACCCCGCTCCAGGCCGCACGCAATGCCAAAGCGTTTGTCACCGCGGGCATCAAGAACCGGGTAGCTTCCGCAGCACCGTTCGATGCCCTGTGGCAGGGCGGGGCTCGCTAGTGCGAACCATCCACTGCTGAAGAGAAAACGCTGGCCCCGATTCCGGGGCCAGCGTTTTTTGCGTCTCCCCCAAGGAAACGCGTGTCACCACGGGCGGCGGGCCTCCGGTTCATGTAGGACCGGTGTCCTTGCCCGATACCGATCCTCAGCCCCGCAGGGCCTGGCACCCGTGGTGTGCGGTGGCACTTTCCCCCCAAGGGAGCGCCACCGACTTCACTGAAGGGTATCGACACGCTCCGACATTTTGCTTCGGAGCGATGAATTCCTCAAGAATCCGCATGCTGTCCGCTCATTTGCCGTCCCGGCCGCCGTGCCGCGCGATGTTATTTTCCAAAAGATATCAAACAACCCCTTGATATGTGCTCCTGCTCACATAGTATGTGGCGTGGGGCGGTTGCCACCACATGATCACGGCTCACCGTTCCGCATTACTCCCACCGGATTCAAGGAGAACCATGTCCAACCCGCGTCGTCACAGACTTGCGCGCACGATCCTGGCATCGGCCACGGGGCTTGCCCTGGCCGTGACCATGTCCGTTCCTTCTCTTGCTGCCCCACCAACCATCGACCCCTCCCCGGGTGGTGAGGCGCCATCCCTGGGCGGCCTCGCACCCAAGGCGTTGAAGAACCTGAAGGTCTCGGGCCCCCTGGCCCAAGCCAAGGGCGACGTTTCGGTCTACGTCCAGTTCGAAGGCGAAGGCGCCTTCGCTGCCACCCAGCCCGAGAGCGCAGCATCTCCGCGCGGCAAGTCCGTGAAGAACCCCAACAAGGTCAAGCAGATCCGCTCGGATATCAAGGCCAAGGGCAAGTCCGCGGCCAAGGCCGCCAAGGCAGATGTCATCTACACGACCACCAACTCGCTTCCCGGTGTGGCCCTCCGCGGAGACGCCGACGCACTGCGCGCACTGGCTTCCCGCCCCGACGTCAAGAAAATCACCGCGATCGTCCCTAAATCCCCTGAAAACAAGGGTTCAGTCCTCGACACCCGTGCCTTGAGCGCTTGGAACACCCTGAGCGAAACCGGCGACGGAATCACCATTGCGGTGCTGGACACCGGCATCGACTACACGCACGCAGGATTCGGTGGCCCAGGAACCGTTGAGGCCTACAAGACCGCGCAGGATTCCAAGGACCTGCCGTCCCAGGACTCGGGACTCTATGACCCGGAGAAGTTCATTGGTGGCTGGGATCTGGTGGGCGACGACTACAACGCCAACCCGACCGACCCGACCTACCAGCCGATTCCCAAGCCGGACTCCAACCCGCTTGATTGCGCCTCGGCCGGGCACGGTACCCACGTTTCGGGCTCCGCCGCCGGATTCGGTGTGAACGAGGATGGCACCACCTTCACCGGTGACTACACCAAGCTCACCGCCGACACCGTCGGTTCCATGCTCATCGGTCCGGGCTCCGCCCCGGAGGCCTCGCTGGTCGGCATCCGCGTCTTTGGCTGCGAGGGTTCATCCTCCGTGGTCGGGCAGGCACTTGACTATGTGCTGGACCCCAACAACGACGGCAACTTCGATGACCGCGCCCAGATTGTGAACATGTCCCTGGGCTCGGACCACTCCCCGGTCGAAGACCCGGAGAACGACATCGTTGATGCCCTGACCAAGCTGGGCATCCTCTCCGTGGTGGCCTCCGGCAACGCCGGGGACGTCACCGACGTCGGCGGTTCACCGGGCAACGCTCGCTCCTCGCTGACCGTGGCCAACTCCGTGGGCTCCAAGGTCACCCTCGATGGCATCAAGGTCAACGCCCCGGCAGAGTCCGAAGGTGTCGCTGCCGGCCAGTACTCGGCCAACTTCAACTACACCGCCGCCGACCCCGCCATTCTCAGCGGGGACGTGGTCATGGCGCCGGCCGATAACGCGTTCGGTTGCGACGCCTTCGACGCCGGTTCGCTGGACGGCAAGTGGGTCTGGCTGCAGTGGAGCGAGAACCTCGAGTTCCCTTGTGGCTCGGGCGCCCGCTTCAATAATGCCGAGGCAGGTGGGGCCGCAGGTGTCATCCTCGACTCCGAGGTCGCAGTCTTCGAGGCCGGCATCGCCGGCAACGCAAACATCCCCGGGGCACAGTTCACCAAGGCTTTCTCCGATAAGTTGCGCTCCGCAGCTGAGGCAGGCACCTTGAACGTCACCCTGGATCCGGCCCTGGTCGGGACGGCCTCGGCCGAGTCGGGACTCGGCGACACGCTGAATTCCTCATCCTCACGCGGTGTTCACGGCTCCGAGGGCATCGTCAAGCCAGACGTCGCAGCACCCGGAACCCTGATCGGTTCGGTTGGCGTGGGCACGGGCAACGGCCCGGCCGTCATGTCCGGTACCTCCATGGCCACCCCGCACACCGCCGGCATCGCCGCCCTGGTGGCAGGCAGTGGCGACTACACGGCCCTGCAGGTCAAGTCGCTGGTGATGAACACCGCCACGGTCGACATCCTGGCGGCCAACGGCAAGGCCTACGGCCCGGCACGTGTCGGCTCCGGACGTGTCATTGCCGATGCGGCCATCAATTCACCCGCCTACGCCTACGCCACCCAGGACCCCTCACTGGTCTCCGTGGTCTTCGGCGTCATCGAGCTCGACAAGAAGAAGTACAAGGACACCAAGTCCATCACCGTGGTCAACCAGTCCGACAAGACTCAGACCTACAACGTGAAGTACCTCCCGTCCACCGAAATCCCCGGGGCGAGCTACTCCCTGGGCACAAAGAAGGTCACGCTCAAGGCCGGTGCCAGCACCAAGGTCAACGTCACCCTCAACATCGACGCGCGCAAATACGCTAAGACCCTCGATCCGACCATGGACCGTGCGCAGCAAGGCCTGCCACGCGCCTGGGCCGCCGATGTCTCGGGCCGTGTGGAACTGACCAGCTCCACCGCTCCGACCCTGCGCGTTCCCGTCCATGCGGCTCCGAAGCTCGTGTCCGACATGGGTGCCAAGAAGATCAAGATCGACAAGGGTGCCACGACCGGCAACGTCGAGCTGAAGGGTGATGACATCCGGGCCGGTTCCGGGGACACCCAGGTTCTCTCGCTGGTATCCGCGTTCCAGTACGGAACCTCGTCGGGTGCCCTGCCTAAGTCCGCCGACCAGATTCCCGGGGCTCGCTCCATGGACCTGAAGCATGTCGGCGCGGCTTCCACCGCACCCACCACAGGAGTTGCCGACGGACTGTTGAACTTCGGCGTCAGCACCTGGGGGAACTGGGCCCACTTGGCCGGTGGAACCGAGGTCAACATCGAAATCGACACCACCGGTGACGGGGTGGCCGACTTCGTGACCTTCAACAGCAACTTCGATGAGTTGGATGCTGATTTGGCGGCAACCTTCGATCTGCGCACCGGGGAACAAGTTGATCTGCAGTTCCTCAACGGAGTGGGCGGAGATATCGATTCCAATACCTTCGACACCAATGTGGCGACCTTCCCGGTCTCATTGGCGGCTCTGGGACTGAAGGATTCCAGCGACCCGATCTCCTACAAGGTCAGCACCTACTCGCAGTACAACACCGATGAGACCGGTGCTAATGTTCCGGTGGATTCGACCGATTGGGTCAAGTTCAACGCTGTCACCCCGGAGCTGTCCTTCGCGGGCGCCGGCACGGTGTTTGCCGATCTGAACAAGAGCACGCTGACGGCCTCTGTTGCTTCGCAGGATACCAAGGTCAAGGCCTTGTTCCTGCACCTGCACAACTCCTCGGGCGACCGCGCCCAGGTAGTGGACGTGAAGCTGCACCAGGGCAAGGGTGGAAAGCACCACGGCTAAAAGCGCACCTAGCTGGCGTTGATTGCCGGTAGCGGCGCGGCCCGGAGGACGACAAGGCACGGTTTGTCTTGTTTAGTCCTTCGGGCCGCGCCATTTCCGTATCCGAGCCAAATAGTGGGGCACGCACGGGCACGCAGCACCTCAACATCGCGTATCTGCCAGGTGTTCTCCTAGCAGCTAACGCCTTGACCTCACAGTTAAGCTGGGACCTATGGACGATTCGTCGCTGGCCCAGGCACTCGAACGCGCGCTACCCTCGGGGTCGGCAGCGGCTTGTCGCGCCGGCTTCGGATCCGAGACCCGGATCTTCGGTTCTTCCGAACCGCAGCCGGTATTCAGCGTGACCAAGATGTTTGTTGCCGCAGGGGTCTTGCGGGCCGTTGATGCCGGGGCCTTGCGGCTTTCCGATTCGTTGGCCTCACGCTCGCCCGGCGCCCCGTCGGGTTGCTCGATCGCACAGGTTCTCACCCATACCGCCGGACTGGGCGACTACAGCACCAACCCGGAGTACCTCACAGCGGTCCGCGAACATCCCTCCGATCCCTGGTCGCTGGACTCGATTGCCGCAGCAAGCCGCCAGGGCGAACCGGGGATCTTCGTGTATTCCAATACCGGGTATTGGTATCTGGGAGCGATGCTCGAGGAAGTCTCCGACATGGGGCTGGGCCAATACCTGCACCGCGAAGTCTTCGAACCGGCAGATATGGGTTCAACCCGCTATCCCGAGCTCGAAACCGCGCTGACCGCCTCGGGATATTCGACCCTGTGGGCCGGACCTGCCGGTGCCGCGTTCTCCACTCCCGAGGACCTGCTGTGTTTCGAGTCGCTGGTCACTGACACCGACCCGCCCTCTCCAGCGGCGGTATCCCCCGCCATGCGCCGTGCCTTCAGTCAATCCGTCCCGGTGGATGCGCCGGCGCCTTGGCGGGACCCTCGCTACGGCGCCGGGGTCATGATCGATACGAAGCTGCGGCTCTGGGGCCACGGAGGTTCAGGTCCCGGCCACCGCAGTGCGGTGTTCACTTCCTGGGACACCGGCGCCGCCGTCGCGGCCATCGTCCCCGAGGAGAGCGGATTCATCCCCGAAGAGGTCCTGGTCCCCTTACTCGGGCACTGGGAGTAGGGCAGGAGAATCAGAACTTCTTTTCCTTGACCTCCAAGACACGCAACGCCGCGTCGTTGATGGTTTCGGCGAATTCCGGGTCGCTTGTCGCTTTACTACGCAGGGCCTCGGCCATGCCAGGTACATCCACCGCGTCGACGCACAGCAGCATGGTGCCGCCGGCCTCGAAAAAGCGTTGCGCACGGGTGCCGCCGGCCCATGGGCCCAGCTGCGCGGCAGCGCACATGTCATCGGAGATGATGATTCCTTCGAATCCCAGGTCATCGCGAAGCATCGAACGCATGATAGTCGAGGAGAACGGGGCAATGTTCTTCGCGTCGATCTTCGAGTAGTAAGCGTTGGAAACCATCACCCAGTCGTTGCCTGCGGCAATGCCCTCGGCGAACGGCTTGAGGTAGGGATCGTTCCGGGTGGTTTTGGTGTCCGTGACGTTCTTGGCGGTGTCGGTGTTCTTCGTGACCCGCCCGAGGCCCGGGAAGTGTTTGATGACCGGGTCCACGCCGGCGGCCAGCATGCCCGCGGAGAAAGCCTGGGTCGCTGCGGAAACTGTTCCTGTGTCGTACCCGAATTCACGTTTCCAGTAGCCGATGGGCCCGTTCGAGGGTGCGAACGCAGCGGAGGGAACGGTATCGGCCACCGGTGCGAGGTTGACGTTGATTCCGGCCTTGGCCAACTCGTTGCCCCAGGTCGTGGCGCGATCACGCAGCGTTGCGGCGTCCCAACTGCCCTGGGTCAAGGCCGTTGGCAGGGTGGAGAACCCGCTTCCTTTCAGGACCTGGACATAACCACCTTCTTGGTCGGTGGCGACAAACGCTTCGACTTCCGTCTCCAGGGCCCCCGAAATGGTGGCCTCAACCCGTTTGACCACCGCTGCCGTCCCCGCGGTCCCGGCGCTGCTTCTGCCCTTGAGGAAGACGTTTCCCAGCTCGTGGGAGGCAATCGTGGATCGGTCGGCCGCGGTGCTGCCGGTCGCCGGTATCCCGACCATCAGGACCTGCCCGATGCGCTCCTCCAGGGTCATGGACGCCAGGGTTTTTTCGGCGGTGCTTGGCTGGGCCGATGGTGTTGGTTGAGTTGCCGGCGTCCGGCTAGGCTTCTGGCTCTGCGTCGCCGATTGCGCGGGGGCAGAGGCTGGTGCGGAGCTGGCCGGCGGTACAGCCGTGGTGTTCGATGCGGCCGGTCCGCTGGTGGTGGCCGAGCTGCTTGGTGCTGCCGGCGGGGGTCCCGAGGTACATCCGGCCAGGATCATGGCGGGAAGCAACAGCAGCGGAAGGACCTTGTAGCGACCTGTCGTTTGTACGTGCGTGGTGTTCATGATGCCCAGCCTCTTTTCTCAACCCCCTTCAAGCGTGCCAGAGAACCGCGCCGCGAGAAGCCATTGGAGCGTGAATGGTCATGTTGCTTTGGCTGCCGTCCATGTCCGGCCGACTTTTCTTGCCGGTGCCGGAACGTGTCGGCGGGCGAGCCTATGCTGGGCACATCACCATTCAAGGAGGTATCTGCCATGTGGCCGGATGGTTTTCAGTATTCCGAGGCTTCCACGGCATCCACATTGATGTGTGCTCCGGGTTTTCCTGCTGCCGAAGAACCGTGGGAGACCGCGGCGGTTCCCGATGTCTGGACTATGCCTTCGCGGGGCATGGAGTGGTGCGATTGCGGGCAGCACCACGAGCTGGACCGTGACATCGTCCTGGGATTCGCCCGGGATCTGGTGGACGATCAGGCATGGATGACCCACGATGAAGTCATCGACACTGCTATGGATCTCTGGAAATATATTTCTGTGTGCAGGTTTTTTCTGCTGGCCATCGGGCGCTCGGCGAGTGTCGTTAACGGCGGGCCGGCCCCGCGCTACGGTTTTGAACGCGGTATGGAAATCGTGGCCTACTTTTCCAAGACCTGGCAAGGATGCCCGGAGGAAATCTGCGACCCGACCACCGACGGCAGGGACTAGGCCTTCACCACCGGAATCTGCGCCCAGTCGGTGGTGAACTTCGGTGAGGAGTACTCCCGTTTCATCGACCACCCAGGTTCCACGGCCAGGCCGCCGGAACCGAGCCCAATCGACTTGTTCCCAAATTTGGCCTTGACCGCACCGAGCACGTCCCCGACGTGGGTCTCGGTGGTTTCCTCGGCAAAGATCCCGAAGGTTTCTTGGCCGGGGGCCGGCTGCAAACCGGAAAGCACCACGCCCCCGCGGACGTATGAGATTCCCTGGACCATGATCTCGCGCATGGCACCGACCGCCAGCCGGGTGAGCAGGATGGGGTCTTGGGTGGGTGCGGGCAATTTGAGCGTCACCGCGGGAAAAGAGGCTTCCCCCGAGGCGAAACGGCTGGTTCCCGCGGTGACGGTGAGCAGCGTGGCCCACAACCCGTCCTCCATGAGTCGGGAGGCTCCGCGCTGGGCGTAGATGGACATCACCTCGACCATGTCCTCGATGGTGGTCACCGGGCTGGAGAAGGACCGTGAGTACATGATCTGTTGTTTGTCCGCGCGTTCCTCGTTGTGGGGAATGCACGGTGTTCCGTTGAGTTCCAGCACCGTGCGCTGCAGGACCACGGAGAACTTCTTGCGGATCTCGGTGACGTCTGCGGACTTCAGATCCGCAATAGTGCTGATGCCCATGCCCGAAAGCCTGGTGCCGGTGCGCGCCCCGACTCCCCATAGGTCGGTGACCGGGACCAGGGATTGAATGTGGTCAATAAGCCCGGCGTCCATCGAATCCATGGAGCACACGCCTTCCAAATGCGCGTTGTGCTTGGCCACGTGGTTGGCGAACTTGGCCAGGGTCTTGGTCGGGGCCACACCCACACATACCGGGACCCCGACGCTGCGAGCCACTGCGGCACGGATGCGTGTGGCCAGCTCGCCCAGCTGGCCGGGGCTGCCCTGGATGCCAATGAAGGACTCGTCGATGGAGTAGACCTCCTGCCAGCTGCCGAAGCGCGAGAGTACCTCCATCACGCGGGCGCTCAGGTCGCCATAGAGTTCGTAGTTACTCGAGCGCACGATCATGCCGTGGCTGTCGACGAATCTTTTGACCTTGAAGAATGGTGCCCCGGTGGTGATCCCCAGATCCTTGGCCTCTTGCGAACGCGCCACCACGCAGCCGTCATTGTTGGAAAGGACGACCACGGGGCGACCCACGAGTTTCGGGTCGAAGACCCGCTCGCAGGAAACGTAGAAGTTGTTCACGTCCACCAGCGCGATTCTCTCGCTCATCGGAGCACCGTGGAGGAACGATCATGCGCTGACGCGCGCGCTAAACGTGGTGCAAGCACCTGGTCACCACTCCCCAGATGGTGGTTTCCTCGGCCACGGCTTCGGCCTGCCCCAGAGGCTGCTCGTCGCTCGAGAGGATCATCGTGCCGTGGCGGGACACCAGCCGGCGGATAACCAGTTCACCGTCGTGGATGGCGATGACCACCGAGCCCTCCCGTGGGGCCAGGGCACGATCGACGATGACTTCGTCGCCGTGACTGATGCCGGACGAAGCCATGGAGTTTCCCGAGACGCGCATCAGGAACGTGGAGGTGCGGTCACGGATGAGCAACCGATTCAGGTCGATGCCGCCGTTGTAGTAGTCGCGGGCCGGGGAAGGGAATCCCATAGCTTCGACGGAGCCCACAGGGCCCTGGGAACCGGCCTCGGGCGGTGGTGGCTGTGGAAGGCCCATCCCAAACATGAACCGCACCTCTCCTAGAACATAGTTTCGACTCCCAGCTTATCAGCGGAAGCGTTCCACGAGAGCACGGCTACTAATTTTTCGGGGTCGTCTCACCGTCGGTCGACTCATGCACGGCCTGGCCATCCAGTGCACCGGTGGTGGCCGTTGCGTTCGTCCTACTAATGGCTGCCCGCACCCACCAAAGCAACAACAATGCGCCAATCAACGCGGTCCAGACCCAGGAGAGGATCACAGCATCCAGCCCCCTGCCCAGGTCCTCTAAAGCGGCAACAAAACCGGTAGGAAGCAACTCGGGTACCGCAGCCATGCCGTTGGTGAAGATCATCAGCCAGCCCACCAAGACGGTGATCGCGCCCATCAGCAGCGAGGTGGTGTGCAGGCGCAGCCTACCGATGCCGAACCTCCGTCCCCGCAGCCAGGAGACTGAGCGGTGACCGAGCGTGCGGATCAGCACGGCGATGAGCATGATCGGCAGCACCATGCCCACCCCGTAGAGCCCCAACAGCGTTCCGCCGCGCACCGGGGAGGCGGAGGTCAGCGCCAGGGTGAGGATCGCACCCAGCACCGGGCCGGTGCAGAAGCCAGCCACTCCCGAGACTGCGCCCAGGGCGAAGGTGGCCGCCAGCGAACCGGAATTCCGGTGCGCCCGGCCGGGTATGAGCCGGGAAAAGTCCATCCCGCCACCCAGTGCCGTGAATAGGCCCAGCGCGATCAGGACCCAGCCGGCAACGCCGAGCAGCAGCCCGCGGTCCAGGGTGAAGCTGCCACCCAGCCAGCCCAACCCGAGGCCGAGCGGTACCAAAGTGGCCAGCAGGCCGACCAGAAAGACGGACCCCAGGCTCAGCAGCTTGGCGCGCGAGGTGGCAATGTTGGCGAAAAACGCCGGGAGCAACAGGGCGTTGCAGGGGCTGAGCACCCCGAGCATGCCACCGATCAACGCGTAAGCGAATCCTAGTTCCACGGTGACCTAGCGGCCCAGTTCCTTGTCGATGACCTGCACAAACGCCTCCAGCGGCTGGGCCCCGACAATCGGGCGGCCGTTGATGACGAAGGTCGGGGTTCCGGTGACACCCAGCGCGTTGGCCTCGTCGTGGTTCTGCTGGACCAGGGACACCGTATCGGTGTGCTTCGCATCCTCGATGAACTGTTTGGCGTCGACGTCGATGTGTTCGGCCAGGTCCTTGAGGCCCGCCTCGGAGTAGTCGGCGTCCTTCGCGGTGGCACCCTTGGCGAAGATCGCGTCGTGGAATTCTTGGTATTTGCCTTGTTTCCCGGCAGCGACGGCAAGTTCCGCGCTCTGGCGGGAGTTTTCGCCGAAGAACATGATGTCTCGGTATTCAATGCGCAGTTGGCCTGACTCCACGTACGACGTCAACAGGCTCGGCAGGGCTTCGTTGGCCCACTTCGCGCAATAGCCGCACTGGTAGTCGGAGTAGGTGACCATGACCACCGGCGCATCGAGAGCCCCGACCGCCGTGGGATCGTTTGCGTCATGTCGCTCGACCTCGATGCGCTGCGCGGTTTCCGACTGCGTTGCGGCACTCGGCTCTTGGCTTTCCTGCGTCACCGCCGGCCCGAGCCCGCCCGGTGCTGCGATTTGCATGCCGATGACAATTCCTAGCCCCAGGGCCACGGGGATCGGAAGGATCCAAAACCAGGGGAAACGTGGCTTGGCGGGTGCGGCGGGGGTTTCGGGCATGGATTGGGACACAGGTTCCTTCAGACGTGGTGACATCCCCCTGTGCAACCGGCCAAGCCGGTCACCGAAGATGACCTTGGGACGTTCCCACCTAAAACGTACCTAAGGGCTCTCCGCAAGGCGAATTCTGGTCCTCGACGTGTCCGCCGGCCGTTATCGGGTCTTGGGTCAGGTCAGTGCGCTGGGCGCATACGACCTTCGGGACATCATTTGTTCGCGCGTTCGGCGAAGATCTCCGCGTGGATGTGGTCCATATGCCGGGTGGCGTCATTCCCTCCGCGCGAGGATTCTAGGTGCTTGCCATCCGCGCGAGGATTCTAGGTGCTTGCCCCAACCACCGGTTGAATACTTCCCCCATTGGCCGTCCTGGGCAAGCCACAGCTTGTCCCGCCAGATCAGATAGCTGATTCCCAGCCGTTTGTGGTTTTCCACCAGGTATTGAGCAATCCGATCTCCTGCCTCGATGCCAGCATCCGAGGCGTAATCCTTGATCATGAAGTCGGCGGCCAGCCCCGAGCTGTGTCCGATGGAGCCGGCGCGCGATCCACCGACGCTGCTGATGCCCGCCCCGAAGTGCTCCTGCACATCGCCGATCATGGAGCGGGTTGTGGGCTGCAGCGGCTTCGGTTCACGGTATTCGACGCTGGTCAGCAGCGGGTTCTTGATCCAGCCGGTTCCCTTCGGGGTCTTGACTTGCGACCAGCCCGCGGAGGACTTCAGGTACGTCAATTTCTGGTTCGCGGGGATGACACCCAGGGTGCTGAAGGACGTTGATGCTCCGGTACGTACGTTGGCGGCGTGCGCGGTCCAGCGGTTCGAGGTGGAATTATTTCCGGGCTCGCTGGTGGCCAGCGACGAACTGGGGATCCAGCCGGTGCCTGTCGGCGTTTGGACATAGGCCCACTTGCCGGAGTTCTTGATTACGTGGACCTTGGTTCCTCCGGTTTGCACCGCGAGCCGTTTGGAAGACAGCGAGGCCTTGGCGTAGATCGGTTGGGTGCCGTCGACCCAGCGGCTCGCGTCGTTCTCCTGCCGAGGCGCTGGCGCTTCGCTTGCCGCGGCCTCGAGGTAGACCGAGCTGACCCAGCCGGTGCGTGAACCGGCCTTCACTTCCCACCACACCCCGGAGGTCTTCCCCGTCCGGGTGACTGCGGTGCCTTTGGCAAGGACGGCCAAGGACGCGAAGTGGGCGCCCGGGTCCTTGCGCAGGTTCAGGTTTTCCGTGGTTTGATGACCGGTACCCTTCCGGGGTGCCGGTTCCGGCGCGTTGGTTGTGGCCAGGTAGACCGAGCTCACCCAGCCGGTGCGTGTACCGGCTTTCACTTCCACCACACCCCGGAGGCTTTCGCCGTCCGGGTCACGGCCGTCCCCTTGGCCAACACGGCCAACGAATCAAAGTGGGCGCCGGGGTCCTTGCGCAGGTTCAAATTCTTTGTGGTCTGGATGACCGCGGTTTTTGGTGCTGCGGGGACTGTGGGGATGCGGGGCAGTTGCATGCCGCGGGGCTTGAGCGTATCCACGGTGACCGGTGCGGGCGCCGCAGTGACGGCGGCCGGCAGCACCGCCACGGCCATCGATGCACTGAACGTCGCCGCGGCGATCCGTAGGGAGAGACGTTGGGGCTGGTTCATGCGGTAACTTCTTCAACCACGGAATTGGCCGTCTTGCAACAACTCCGGCCGGACAAGCACTCGTGTGCCTACACCCTAGGGGCCCGGTGTCGCCGATGTCACGGGCTTGATGCCATCGGCGCCGCTCAAGTCGGGCCCGTTTTCCGGTGTCTGCGCTGGCGCAGGGCCAGTTAGCTCTTCCGAGCCTTACACCGGATGACGCTAGGCGTTCTCCCGCAACACGTTCTTTTGCACCTTGCCGGTGGAGGTCCGGGGCAGGTCCTGCGGGAAGTGGATGGTTCGGGGGACCTTGAACCCCGCCAGGTACTTGCGGGCGTGGGCCTGCAACGCCGCCGCGTCGACCGTCGAGCCGCTGGCCCGGATCACGTAGGCGACAGGAGTTTCGCCCCATTTCTCGTGCGGAACGCCGATGACCGCCACATCCAGCACCTCGGGGTGGCTGGCGAGCGCCTGCTCCACCTCGATGGTGGAGATGTTCTCGCCACCGGAGATGATGATGTCCTTGGCCCGGTCGCGCAACTGGATGTACCCGTCGGCGTGCATGACGCCCAGGTCCCCGGTGTGGAACCAGCCTCCGGCAAACGCGGCGGCGGTGGCTTCGTCGTCCTTGTAATAGCCCATCATCACGTTGTTGCCGCGCAGCACGATCTCCCCCATCGTTTCCCCATCGGCGGGCACGTCGTTCATGTCCATGTCCACGATGCGCGCCGACTCGGCCTGGACCATGCCCACGCCCTGGCGGGCAACCTTTTGGGCCCGATCCTCGGCATTCAAGACGTTCCACTCATCCTGGTATTCGCAGATCGTGTAGGGACCGTAAACCTCGGTGAGGCCGTAGACGTGCACGACCTCGATACCCAGCTTTTGCAGCTTGGCGATGATCGCCGGTGAGGGCGGAGCGCCGGCGGTGGTGATCTTGATGGCCCGATCCAGGGCATGGGCCCGGGGCGAGTCCGCGATGATTGAGCAGACCGTCGGGGCTCCACAGAGGTGGGTGGCGCCGAGGTTATCGATGGCACCCCAGACCGGCTCGTCACGCACCGCGCGCAGGCACAGGTGTGTTCCTCCGGCCGCGGTGACGGCCCACGGTGTGCACCAACCATTGCAGTGGAACATCGGCAAGGTCCACAGGTACCGACTGTGGGCATCGAAGCCCTGATGGAAGGCCTCGCCCATGGAGTTCAGGTAGCTGCCACGGTGCGAGTAGAGCACGCCCTTGGGCTTGCCGGTGGTCCCGGAGGTGTAGTTCAGCGCGATGGCCGCGCGTTCATCGGCAATCGCGTAATCAAGGTCGGCGCCTGTGCCCCCGGCGATGAAGTCGGCGTAGGTTCCATCGACTTCGGCGTCGGGGCGGGAACCGGTGGATTCCGAGTCCTGGATCTCGATCAGGGCTTCGAGCGTTGACACCTGGGCGCGCAGCCCCACGGTGGCCTCCAACAGCTCGGAATCGGCGAACAGCACCTTGGTTTCCGAGTGCTCCATGATGTACATCAGTTCCCGGGCGGACAGTCTGGTATTCAGTGCCACCAGCACGCCGCCGGCCAGCGGAACGGCGTAATGCGCGAACAGCATCTCGGGGATGTTCGGGGCCAGCACCGCCACCCGGTCCCCGGGCTTGATGCGGGCGGCCAGGGCCTTGGCGAATTGTTGCACCTCGGCACCGAATTGCGCATAGCTGTAGGTCCGCGCCCCATGGATGACAGCATCCTTGGAGGGGTATACCTCCACCGAGCGCTGCAGGAAACGCAGCGGCGTCAATTCAGAGTGGTTGGCCAATGGTTGGATTCCCATGTGGTCCTCATTCCGGTGCTCAAGGGGATGTTACTTCTTCCGACTTCCGCAGGCGCCATGTGACGTCGGCGACACTTGCCAAATTCCACACTAAGGCCTGGAACTCGGTATCACAATCAGGAACTGGGTTCCGGTCGTTATGTTGCGGCCAGACACCCCACGTCCGGAACCACGCGCCGTCACCCGCTTGGAATCTTGCTCACCCGGCGAGTAGCAGGTCGCCGATCCGGTACACGAGCCCCTCCCCCGGAGTGCCCGAGAATCACGCATCGAGGCCTAAACCGGGTTCAGTCCCCGGCCGCCGAGATGCGAGAAATGCGTCGATTCCATATTCGGCGTAGGCTCAAGGGGAGGCCGAAAGGTGAACAATGAGCCAATCCGAGTACTTCGAAGAACAGCTGAGCAAGGTGGAGGACGATTCCGTCGCCGAACTCACGGCACTGTGCCGCAAGCTGCAAGACCAACAGCCCGGTTCCCGGGTCCCGCTCATCGATCCGGTCCACGACGTTGATGAGGCCAGGGTTATTTCCCTGCAAATCGCGCCAGGTCCGGGAACCTCATCAGGTTTCCTTTCTTTGCGCAACGATGATCCCACCGCGGCACGGCTTGCTGCAGTCTATGAGGCTGCCGGGCTGGAGCCGCGTTTTGGTATCCCGTGGAATGTGTTTCCGTGGGAACTGCCTGAAGGTGGCACCAAGCTGACCCCGGATCAGGTCAAGGCAGGTATCCGTCCGCTGAAGCAGCTCATGAACATCGCGTACCGCACGTCGGCAATCGTGGCTCATGGGACCGAGGCCAAACGTCTGGTTCAAGCGTGGATCAAGGCCGGCGGTGACCAGGTCATCAACAAACGCGGCATCAAGATCTATGAGGTTCGGTCCACCGCTGACCGAGCATTCCTAGGTTCTGCCGAAAAGCAGCAGGCCTGGTTCGATGAAATGGTCGCGGCTTACACCGATGCCATGGCACGAGCCGGATTGCGTCCAGCCGTTAAGTGAAAATCCTGATTCTCGGTGCCGGGGACCTCGGCACCGAGGCGGGGCTCCGCTTCGTGGCGGCCGGCCACCAGGTCACGGCCTGGCGCAGGCGCACCGAATTACTTCCTGCGACTTTCGCCGCCCAACGGGTCGATCTGGGCGATCCCGCTGCCGACTGGCCGCGTATCGACGCCGAGACCGACACCGTGGTTTTCACTCCCGCTGCGCCCGAGCGTAGCGAATCGGCGTACCGCCGTACCTATCTGCAAGCGGTCCGTCGCCTCGCTCAGACATTGGTACGCGACGGCGTTGCTCCGAGGCGTGTTCTGCTGGTGTCCTCCACCGCCGTGTACGGCGATGCCGGGGGCGGATGGATTTCTGAAGGTGATCCCGTATCTCCGCAAACCCCTACAGCGAAAATTCTGGCCGAGACCGAAACATTGGTCCGCGAAACCCTGAACCACGCCGTGGTGCTGCGCTTGTCGGGCATTTACGGCCCCGGTCGCAACCACCTGGTGAACCAGCTGAAAAACGGAACCGCGCGCAGACCCGAGCGGACCACCTGGACCAACCGGATTCACCGTGACGACGCGGCCGCTGCCATCGTGCACCTCTGTACCATGGACGCTGCTCCCGAGCCGCTCTACCTCGGTGTTGACCACGAACCCGCGGACCTCGCCGAGGTTCAGGGGTTTCTCGCCGAGCAGCTCGGGGTCGCCGCGCCAATGCCGGGCGAAACTGCGGTGAGCCGGGGAGGCGACAGACGGTTGTCCAATGCGCGCCTGCTCTCCACTGGCTTCACGTTCACCTTCCCGAGCTATCGGGAAGGTTATGCCAGCGTGTTGGCCGGCGACGGCGTCCGCCACCCCTGATCCCCCCCCTGCGCTAGCGAGGCGCCGGAGCAACCACCACGGTTAGAGCGGCCGTCGCCGGTTAACGAGGTTCTACTTGGACCAAATGTCGTCGCCACGCAGCGTAGCGTCCGCACCGCCATCAATGTAGATCGTCTGGCCTGTGACGTGTGAGTTTTCCTCGCTGGTCAGCCAGGCCAAGAGACGGGCGATGTCCACCGCTTCGGAGTGGTGGTTCAAGGGCATCGGGACATTGTCATCGGCCAGTTTGCGGCCTTCTTCGGTGGCGAGCATCTCGCGGGTCATATTGGTGATGACGGTTCCGGGGGCCACGGCATTTAGCGGGATGCCGGCACCGGCCCAGGCCGCGGTGATGCATTCGCGGCGCACCCAGCGGGAGATTGCGCGTTTGGATGAGGAGTAATTAAGGTATCCCGCTCGAGGGCCCTGCTCCTCCAGTGCCGCACCTAGGCGCAGCGCCTCCGCCTCGTCGCCCGACAGCATGGCCTCGACCAACGCCTCGGAGTTCGCTTGCAGGGACGCCATGGAGGAAACCACTGCCACGCGCGGAGCCGAGGACTGCGACAATGCCGGCAACAGCCCCTCAAGGAACGCGGTCACCCCGAAGAAGTTGACCGCGAGGGTGAAGGCCTTGGGCGCCGATACCCCGGCAGCCGCGATGATCGCATCGACCCGTCCCCCGGCCGCGGCCAGAGTTTCGGAGATCGCGGCCGCGCGTCCCGCCGCCGTGGAGAGGTCCGCGTTCACTTCGGCGTCGCGCAGATCCACGCCGATCACCTGATGGCCGCGTTCGCGCAGCAATTGGGAGGTTGCTGCACCGATGCCCGATGCGGATCCCGTGACGACGTATGTTCTCATGGAAGCTGGCCTTTCCCGGGGGCCGCGGACGGCCGGGGCGTTTTGCCCCGGGCTCATTCCTGTTGGGCCTGCCCTGTGCTGCCTACGCTACGCCCCAAAGCCCGCACCTGCTGGACGCGTTCACCAACAGCGGGAAGTACACAGAAAGCAAAAACCATTGCTATGTACTGTTTTTACATGGTCCTCGAGTTGCTGGTTAACGTGCGGGACCCCGGTTGATCAGCGCGCGAACTCGGTCCGCACTGATCACCGGGGTCCCGATGGTTCTTCTTATGGGAGCTTAGAAGCCCTTGCGCAGCGGGTTGAAGTGACGGGCCACGGACGGCTTTTCCTTGCCGAGGATGCCTGCGGCGATCATCTTGCCGGACAGCGGACCCAGGGCCACCCCCCACATACCGTGTCCGCCTCCAACGTGTACCCGTGGCGAGCGGGTCACGCCGACCAACGGCATGCCATCGGCGGTGCAGGGGCGACCGCCAACCCATTCTTCCTTGCGGTTTTCCCAGTTGATGCCCGTGTATACCGGGGCGGCAGCAGCCACGATTGCCTCAATACGCTTGGGCTCCAACGGGTGGTTGGCGTCGCGGAACTCCATGGTTCCGGCGATGCGGAAGCGATCCCCGAGCGGGGTGCAGGCAACGCGTTGGGCCGGGAAGTAGATCGGGTGGGTCGGCATGACCTCGGGCTGGACCGTGAAGGAGTACCCTCGGCCTGCCTGCACCGCGACGTTTACGCCAAATTTCTTGGTCAGGTCGTTCAACCAGGCGCCGGTGGCCATAACCACATGATCGGCGGTGATCGAGCGGCCCTCGGAGCCGATGATCGTCACCGATCCACCGTTGTCGCGGATGTCGGTGACGTTGTAGGAACCGATGATGTCGCCGCCGCGGGCGATCACGGATTCGGCCAGCGATTCCATGTACTTCGGCGGATTCAGGAAGCGCTGGTTCTTGATGGCCACGCCGGCTGCCACATCGTCCGACAGGGTCGGTTCGATGGCTCGCAGCTCGTCACCGGTCAGCAGGTCGTATTCGACGGTACCGCCGGTTTTCCGGATCATGTCGAATTCGCGAATGAGTCCCTCACGGTCCTTCAGCGAATTGAAACCGGTCAGGAACGGCTCAGCATTCTTGGTCTTCTCAACCACGCCCGGTCCGGCACTGGTGCCCGCGGCGAGCTCGTCGAACGCGTCGAGCCCGGTGGTGCCAAGCTCGGAGTAGATGCGCATGGCCTCCTGCCACTTCTTGGGAGTGCTGTGCCAGGTGAACCCGATCAGGAAACGAAGCAGTTTCGCGTCGGCCTTCAAGGGGATGTACAGCGGCGAGGCCGGATCCAGCATCATCTTCAGTCCGCTGGAGAAAATGGAAGGCTCGGCGATCGGAAGGGTCAGGGCCGGGGTCAGCCAGCCGGCGTTGCCCCAGGATGCTCCCGAAGCCACGCCACCGCGGTCGACCACAGTGACTTTGACGCCCTCCTGCTGCAGGTACCAGGCGGCGGACAGGCCGACGAATCCGGCGCCGACGATGACTACATGCTCAGGTGTCGTAACGCTGGCCATGGTTCACGCTCCATTCAAGATTTTGCAAACACTTAGTCTCAACCTTGGCGGGAATCGTGCCGGGAATCAACGGCACCTAGCTTTTCGCCGGTGACGCATCACACAGAACCGTGTCGTTTGCATAAAATACGGTTATTTTTTCTTAGATCGCTGTTAATACGGCTACTACTCGGAGAGCCCGTCTTCTGACCCGCCAAGTAGCGTTTAGCTCGCCTTCCTCGCCACAGACACGAGCCCGCTTCTGGCCCCGTCGCCGACAACATCTGTGAAGCTTCGACCATTACGGCCAATGCACCTGCCTCGACGGGAAGCGTGGCGTGGCCATGGAGCAGCTCGATGCAGCACTCGCACGCACCCCACCGAGCCGGCGGAACTACGGATGGAGGACACCAGCCGGCCGCTTCCCCGATACTCAACTCTCCCAAACAGCACCTTGCACCTCTCCACTCCCCCGAGGGTGGTGGGCCGCGGAACTGCTGCAGGACGGCCCGCCCAGCCACCATCGCGCAGTCGCCGATAAAAGATGGTCAAGGCACTTGAATCGGGGGTCGCCCTTGCCCCGGTCGGCCATCGCCTCGGATTCAGCCCTCAGTCGCAGTGCAACGGTTTTAGCACCACTGTGTCGGTGCCCGCCTTTAGACTTGTTACATGCTTTCAGGATCCCCGCTCCTCAATTCCACCACATCGATTCGCGACCTCGTCGGTGCCCTGAGCATGGACCGCGGAGCTACTTATGCGTCGCAGGGACGGGTATTGGACGTCAACTGGGTGCCTGCGATGGGCTTCGTTCGCGCCAGCGTATTGGGCAGCGGCGGCAAAAAATACATCACGGCAGTGCACTCCCAAGTGCGCAACGGTGAACTTATGCCGCAACTGGGAACTTGCACCTGCCCGGTGGGAACAAATTGCAAGCATGCGGCCGCAGCCTTGTTCGCCTACATGTGGGACGAAACGAACTACGAGGACCCCGACCCGCGAGCTCCCTGGGAACGCACCCTGGATTCACTCATCGGCGAGGGCAAACCAGGGACTGGCGACATCGAGGAACGTGCTCTCGGCATCCAGTTCGAACTGCGCCCCAAGACCCTGGCCCGCTACCAAGCTTCGGCACTGCAAAAGATCAAGGCCGGGGCCATCCCCCACACCTCGAAACTTGATCTACAGATTCGTCCGGTACAGCTCAACGAGAAGGGCCGCTGGGTCTCAGGCAACCTGGCGTGGCAGCATTTTCGCTACACCCGGACCGGCGGAATCCCGGTGCTGCCGTTCGACTACGCCTATGACCAGGATCAGGTCGCTTGGTTCTGCACGCTATTGCAGTTGAATGCTTTTGTCGCGTGGAATGGAACCCACCTTTCGACCAGCGATTTCCTCTCGCCCATGATCTGGGAACATTTGGCTCGGGCCGCCGCTTTGGGCATCGAGCTGCGCGGGCAATCGGCGAAGTCTACCGTGACGCTTCACAGCCCCGTCGCGGTGCGCACCGATATCTCTTCCGAAGCAAAGAAACTTCGGGTCCGCCCTTCCCTGGACGTGCTGCCTACGGATTTCGATAGCGACTTCCTCGGGGCCGTTGCGGACCACGGAGTCTTCTGGTGGGATGCCACCGAAGGAATGAAACATGTGAATCTGCATCTGGCACCATCACGGGCCAAGTTGCCAGCATTGGTCACCGGTCTGTTAAACACCGACAAAAAGGTCACCATTCCCGCTAACGGACGGGATGCTTTCGAACAGGAATACCTGCCCAAGCTGGCCAAAGCCTCCGAGCTTTCCTCCATCGATCAGTCGATCGAGGTTCCCACGTCGTTGGAGCCTCACATGGTTCTTCGTATCCAGCACCGCACCGGCGACGAAGGGATGACAGCCAAACAGCTGAAGGCCTCCGCACCGGTGCCGAGTATCGTGCTCCACTGGGGCTTCGCCTACGGCCAACAATTGGTTCCACTGAACCAGGAGCTGGGCCTCACCGAACGCAATCCCAAGGCCGAGCTGGCCCTGCAACGCGAAGTTGCTGCAGCCATCCCCGGTTTCCCCGAGTCCTTCGCCGAGGTCTTCGCCATCCAAGCGCGCAACCGTCCGGCGGGCCTGTGGAATCCTTCGCTCAAAGGTGTGGCCGCGGCGCGATTCGTCACCGATGCGCTGCCCGTCCTCCGACAGCTGGAAAACCTCGAAGTGCTCGTCGAGGGCGAAGAGCCGGAATATGAGGAGCTCACCGCCGACCCGTTGATCACCGTCAAGGCTGAAAACACTGAAACCAGCGACTGGTTCGATCTTGGGGTCGAGGTCGCCATCGACGGCACCAAGATCCCCTTCACCGAGCTTTTCACGGCCCTGGCGCGGGGAGACGAGTACCTGATGCTCCCCGACGGCAAGTACTTTGCCCTCGCCCGACCCGAATTCGAGCAATTGCGCCGACTCATCGAGGAAGCCAAGGCGCTCTCGGATTCCACCATCGACGGAAGCATCCGGATTTCCAAGCACCAGGCATCGTTGTGGGCAGATCTTCAGGAAATTGCCACCAACGTCGAGGCGTCGGAAACTTGGACCCGTTCCATGGAAGGGCTTAACAACATCCTCGAGGTGGCCCAGGCCCCGCTGCCTGCCTCCATCAATGCCACCTTGCGTCCGTACCAGCGCGAGGGTTTCGAATGGCTTTCATTCCTGTACGACAACGGGTTGGGCGGGGTGCTCGCCGATGACATGGGGTTGGGAAAGACGCTGCAGACGCTGGCGCTGATCCAGCATGCCAAGGACAACCACAACAGTGCCGAAGGGAAGATGCCACCGTTCCTGGTGGTGGCGCCCACCTCCGTGGTGTCCAACTGGGAGGCGGAAACCAAGCGCTTCGCCCCGGAACTCCGCAGTATCTACATCACCGAGACCGTACGCCGCGGAGGGGTCACGACCCAGCAGATGGCCGAAGATGTCGACATCATCATCACCTCCTACGGCTTGTTCCGCATCGATCAGGACGAATACGCCGCTACGAAGTTCTCCGGGCTCATCTTGGACGAGGCACAATTCGTGAAGAACCCTGCGACCCAGGCGGCCAAACAGGCCCGGGACTTTCCAGCCCCGTTCAAGCTGGCCATCACCGGCACCCCGATGGAGAACAACCTCTCCGAGCTGTGGTCAATGTTTGCCGTTGCTGCTCCGGGGATCTTCCCCACGCTCAAGCGCTTCGATGAGACGTACCGCAAGCCCATTGAGAAGGAGGGCGACAACGAGGCTTTGAAGCGACTGCGCCGCCGCATCCGCCCCTTGATGCTTCGGCGCACCAAGGAACTGGTCGCCACGGACCTGCCGGAGAAACAGGAACAAGTCCTGGAACTCGAATTGAGTCCCAAGCACCGAGTCATATACCAACGTCACCTGCAGCGCGAACGCCAAAAGGTGCTGGGCATGCTCGAGGATATGGACAAGAACCGCTTCGCGGTCTTTTCTTCCCTCACCAAGCTGCGCCAGCTGTCCTTGGACGCCTCGCTCATCGACGAAGAATACGCCGAGGTTCCCAGCAGCAAGCTCGATGCCCTCCTCGAGCAGCTCGAGGACCTCACCGCAGAGGGCCACAACGCGCTGGTCTTCAGCCAATTCACTTCGTTCCTGTCCAAGGCCAGCGACAGGCTCAAAGCAGCCGGGATCGAGCATGCTTATCTGGACGGCTCGACCACCAAGCGCGCCAACGTCATCGAGTCCTTCACCTCGGGCAAGGTCAAGGTGTTCCTGATTTCGCTGAAGGCCGGCGGATTCGGGCTGAACCTCACCCAGGCGGACTACTGCTTCCTGATGGACCCGTGGTGGAATCCGGCCTCGGAGAACCAGGCCGTCGACCGAGCGCACCGCATCGGGCAGAAGCGCAACGTCATGGTCTACCGGATGATTTCCAAGGACACCATCGAGGAAAAGGTCATGGCGTTGAAGGATAAGAAGGCCAAGCTGTTCACCGCGGTGCTTGATGACGACGCGGCATTCGCCTCCGCGATCAGCGCCGATGACGTGCGAGCGCTCTTTTCCGACTAAGCATCGGCATTTACCGATCCACCAGGACTTTCCGAGAATCAGAGGGGGAACGACACCGACATGTCGAAATCGAAATCGGCCAAAAAGGCCCGCGCCGGACATCCTGGCCGCAATCCGAGGGCAGGAGCGTCCAAGTTTGAGGACCAGGTCCGCGCCGCAATGGTTCCCTACCTCGCCGAGCTGCGCGCCTTCTTCAACCAGCGCCATTCACCCGCAGATTCCGATGCGGGTGTCGAAGGGCTTGTCACGCTGCTGACCGTACACGCCAGGCTCCGCAACAAGGTTGCTGTCGCGGAACTGGAGCATGAAGCACTGGCCATCCAGTTCAAGGACCTGCGGGAAATCGGTGACGAGGTAGCCCAGGCCTGCGCCAGCATGCTGCGCGAGTTCATGCTTTTCCTGGCCGAAAGCGGTCGCTGGTCAGGATCGGTCGAAGAATTCAAGATGGTGTTCGACCTGTTGTCAGTCCAAGGTGGAGAATCCCCCGTGGTTGTCCCCGAACTGGACGAAGCCAGCGCGGATGAACGATGGGCAAAGCTGCCCATCGTTTCTGTGGCACGGGCCCTGCTGGCATGGGTGGGCGAGGGCCGCGAGGTGGATGGTGACGGGTTGCTGCTGGACGCGGATCTTGCTTCCGCTGCCGCAGCGGTGGGCCTCGACGTACGCTACGACCCCGGGGCGGGGCAGGTGCCGGCCCGCTGGCTTCCTGCGGCCGGCTCCGGTGTCTCTTCGCTGGCTCAACTCCCCAAGCTGGGCTCCTACTGGGATGCGCTGCTGCGCGCCGGCGTCTTGAGCTTCCAGACAGACAAGGTTGTCCCTAACCCTGTGGTGGCCGAGGCGTTGGAAGGCGAGCAGGGATTCAGCGCCCGTGGCGCGAAGGACCTGATTGCCGAGGGCCTCTACGCCCACGTCCTGCTCCATGCGGTAGGCCCCGAAGGCGACCACACTGTTACACAGATGACCGCGGCCTTGCTGGCCAAGGCTGGATCTGCCAATCCACCACGCACTGAGCTGGCTCTGGCCATTCCGGCGCCCGGTGAGCTGGAACCGGAACAAGAACACCTGCAACCGTTGTTTGCCCAGACCATTCCCGCGGCTGAGGCGCTGCTGCGGGCCCTCGAAGCGGAGGGGATGGTCCGGCTGGGCAAGCACATCAGGGTGCCGCGCGTACTGCGCGCCCCACTCGAACGCGCGCTGACTCGAGTAGCCGAGGAAGTCTTGGGTCAATAACCAGCCTTAACGCCGCGGGGCGGTGAAGATGCAGTGCATCTTCACCGCCCCGCGGCGTTGCTATGACAGTGTGTCAGATGCTGGTTGTCGCAGCGTCGTTGTCCAGACGCGGCAAACGGTCGAACCACGGGTTATCGCCCGGGGTCCCGACATTGACGATCAGGAAGGAATGGTTGGAGGTTCCCTCATTGATGACTGAGTCCACGCCTGCTGCGTCAAAGCCACCCATGGGTCCGGCATGAAGACCGGCGGCGCGGACTGCCATGATGAAGTAGCCCGCCTGCATCCACGCATTGTTCTTGGCGATTTCGGCCCGCGAGGTGGCATCTTCATCGAACATGGCCTTGCGCTCCGGCGCGTGCGGGAAGAACACCGGGAATTGCTCGTGCCAGTTGGCGTCGTAGCTCAGCACCGCAAGGGCCGGCGCCGTCAAGGACTTGGCGCGGTTGCCTTCCATCATCTTTGCCACAACAGCCTCGCGAGCTTCCTGGCTCTTGACCCAAGTGATGCGCAACGGCTGGTTGTTCATCATGGTCGGACCCATTTTGGTTAGCTCATAAATGGCTTCGAGGGTTTCTTCGGATACCGCATCCTGGGAAAAGGTGTTGGCGGTACGGGCTTCGAGGAAAAGTTTGTCGGCAGTCTCAGCGTCGATCGACAGCTGGTCATAGACAGTAGCGGCGGTTTCAACGCTCATGTGAGGGGTGTGCTCCTTGCGGTTCTGCGGTAGTTGCCGCTGAGAAGAACCAGAACTGTATGCCAAAGTATTCCAAAGACAGCGGTAATGCGCGTCACGCCGCGAAGTTGCCGGCAAGAGTTGAGCCGTTTTCAAGGTTAAACATCAGCACGCCCGACGACGCCGTTGGTGGCCACTCTTGGGGTAGTGGCTACCGAGGAATCTTCAATGCCAAATGCTCCTTGGGGGAAAGCATTTGACGCGATTCCTAAGTGCGGAACAACTTGGGGGCATGTTCCACATTTTGGCGTCGTCTGGCGTGCTGGAAATGGAGTCCAAGAATGCCACTCGCAAAACACTCTTGGTTCCCATCGATCGGCTAAAGCGCCGATGTAGTTACAAGCATATCCGCGGCGCCAGGGCTAGCACATTAGACCTTTGGCCATAGTTGATGAGGTAACCTCAGGACTTCACTGCCGGTCCAGTATCTTGATCTGCTTCTTTTCTGGCCCTATCGATAGAGGCGGCCGGCAGTTCAGCGCGGACGACCCAGTCCCCGCGAACGCGCTTCGCCGAGAGCGTTCCTCCGAAGGCTGCCATTCGGTCAGACATTCCGACGATCCCGGAACTGGGCCCTCCAACTTCGCCCCCTTGGTTCACCGCTTGGCGGGGCAACGCGTTCGCGACTTCCAGCAACACTCGATCCGCAACCACAATAGCCTCGATACGGCAGGCCGCGTTCTGCTCAGCGTGCTTCACAATGTTGGTCGTGGACTCTTGCAAGACCCGATACAGCGCCGCCTGCGCTGATTGAGGCAACGCTGCTAGCCTGGGGTCGACGGTCATCTTCGTTGGATGCCCAAGGTCAATCAGTCGTTCGGCAAAAATTTCAACACCAATGAGTATTTCGAGACTGCTTGCGGCATTGCCTGCGGAGTCAACCAGTGAGCCATCCACCCGAGTAGCGGGCCCATCGGACCGCAGTACATTAAGCATGACCCGCAGATCCTGCAGAGCCTCCTTCGACGTGACTCCTATGACCTTGAGTGCGGCTTGGGCCACGGCGGGGTCACCGGAGAAACCAGCGGCCTTGGCCTGCATGGAAATCACCGTGATGTCATGGGCAACAATGTCGTGAAGGTCCCTAGCAATGGCCTTGCGTTCTGCTTCTACGGCTTCTTTTTGCTTGCGCCGAAGCTCTTCGATGCGCCTTCGGTCAGATTCACGTTGTTCTTGATACTTTCTGGCGAAAAGTGCCACGAAGTAGGCGATTCCAATGAGAGGAACCAGAAGAATCAAGAAACCAACGTCGTAGGTACGTATGACCACGATCGAAGTTGCCCATAGAAGCGTGACGCCGAGATACCGGAAGGAAAACTTGCGTGTTTGGGTCAGAGTGACAAGCCCGAGCAACAAAGGCACTACGAGAAGAGAAAAGAGATAGTGGCCAGTAATAAGCGCCAAAATCATAGGAATAACGGAAACCATTACGGCGGATTTGGCGTTGAACCATAGAAGCCCAAGTGCCAAAGTAAAAGTGATACTGACGACTGTTGCGGCAGCACGTTCACGGAATCTGGCGGGGTCTCCCTCACCCACTAAAGTGACAATATCGGTGACGAGTAACAGAGCAACAATTCCGCTTGAGATGAGAAGGATCGTGCGTCCCAAGGGAGTCGCTGATCGAAGGTTGGTAGCTTGTTCTGTCATCGAGCTAATCATGTAACTATTGCTCCTGGAGTCGGGGCTCACGATAGTGAACCCCGACCATCAAGAATACTTAACGGCCACACAGTGCTCCGAGGTTGCGGCAAACCCAGTCATTGAACGCGTCAGACGCGCCGGCGGGTGAAGCCATCGGAAGGGAGAAGCCCTGGGACGCGGGTCCTTGGGCGACTGCGGCCTGTGCAGGCACTGCGGCCGGCAGAAGTAGGGCCACGGACATTGTTACAGCAGCGAAGATGCGAGTTTTGCGAGTCATGATGCTTATTCTTGCACTAATTCTGTGAAGTCAACAGGTATTTATCGATTATTCGTGCTACACGAGCACTTGGCTCACATTGCCGAGCAAAAGTTTCACTAGACTCTCTTCCGTGACTGTCATCCAAGTTCTCGTTGTTGATAATGAACCACTCATGCGCCAGGCCCTCAAGATCATCCTTGAAGCAGCGCCCGGATTCCAATGGTTGGGGGAAGCAACCAATGGAATCGAAGCCGTCGACTTTTGCGCTGGAAACAATCCTGATGTAATCCTCATGGACATGCAGATGCCGCGCATGGACGGCGTCGAAGCAACAAGAATCATCACCACGAACTATCCCGACGTCGGTGTCCTCGCCATCACTGCGTTCTCCTCCGAGGAATACCTCGTTCCGGCACTCCGCGCCGGAGCCGCTGGATACCTAGTCAAGGACGCGGAGCCCACCGAGATCCTTACGGCCATTCAGGCCGTGCACGATGGAAATGCAGCGATCTCTGCGTCTGTGTCGCAAGATCTCATTCTTGCCATCCGTGATGCACACGAAGTGAAGCCGAACAGCACACTGGGACAGATCCCCATAGCGCTATCTGATCGCGAGCACGAAGTACTGCAGTTGTTGGCGCGCGGCAGAAACAACCCCGAAATGGCCGCCGAAATGCACGTTTCGGAAGCCACCGTCAAGGCTCATCTCAGCCGTATCCTCGCAAAACTTGGCGTCAGGGACAGGGTGCAGGCATTGATCCGGGCTGCCCAATACGGGCTGGTTGAACTGCACATGGACTAGAGCGGGCACCATAGTTCTTGACCTAATCCAAAACTCCATGGTTCAACCAAACCCACAAGCGTGATCGCCGACGACGTTCGCTTCAATGGTCCTCGACGTTCCTCAGCTTGGCCAGGAAACCAAATCGGTATTTCCGAAGCCGTGCTGAATTCACAGCATCTTAGGATTATCCAAATCGGGTGGGATAAGCCACGTTTTTGGAGGTCACCCACTGCAATCGCATAAGCTCAAAAAATGACAACTGAACAGAAAAAGGTGAGCTCTTCGCCACCGGTACACCGGTGGGTGTTTTGGCCAGCGGCCATCATCACCATAGTTTTTGCCACTTTCGCCATGACCATGCCTGGCACGGCTGAGACGTTCTTCTTGTCGGTGCAGTCCAAGATCATCGGCTATTTCAATTGGTATTACGTACTGATCGCAACAGGCTTCGTCGTTTTCAGCCTTTGGCTGGGCTTCGGAAAGTTTGGCGAAATCAAGCTTGGCAAAGACGAAGATGAGCCTGAGTTCTCTCTCGGGTCATGGTTCGCATTGCTCTTCGCTGCGGGAATGGGAATCGGACTCGTCTTCTACGGCGTCTCCGAACCACTAAGTCACTTTGCATCGCCCAAACCCGGAGCTTCGGGTTCCCCCTCCGATCTTGCCCAACAGGCACAAGCCCAAACTTTCCTGCACTGGGGAGTCCACGCGTGGTCAATCTACGTGGTCATCGGTTTGGCCCTTGCCTACGCGATCCACCGCCGCGGGCGCCCCATCTCGATTCGATGGACACTCGAACCGTTGTTGGGGCGCAAGGTCCATGGTGGCTTGGGTAATGTCATCGACGTTGTTGCCCTGGTTGGCACGATATTCGGTGTAGCCACCTCGCTGGGCCTAGGCGTCTTGCAGATCAGTGCAGGCCTGGAAAGTGCCGGACTCATCAAGGCGTCCGAATTCATCAACATCATCATCATTGCCGTCGTCACCGGGATGGTACTCCTATCCGTGCTGTCGGGAGTTGGCAAGGGGATGAAATGGCTTTCCAATACCAACCTGATCCTTGCTGGCGTCTTCGTCTCCTTCCTGTTGATCATGGGTCCGACGCAGTTCCTGCTGAGAAACTTCGTTCAATCGGTCGGCAACTACCTGCAAAACTTCCTCGCTATGTCCTTCAATGTCAGTGCCTTCACCGGCGCCGAAGGCGAGGCCTGGCAGGGCGTGTGGACCACGTTCTACTGGGGCTGGTGGATCTCCTGGGCCCCGTTCGTCGGCATCTTCATTGCCCGAATCTCCAAGGGCCGCACCGTGCGCCAGTTTGTTGGCGGCGTCATTCTCGTTCCCACGGTTGTCACGATGCTTTGGTTCTCCGTTCTGGGTGGAACCGCGCTCTACGGCCAGCTGCAGGGCACCGGCAATCTGGTGGGTTCGGATGGTTCGATCGACACTGAAGGTTCATTGTTCGCCATGCTTGATGCCATGCCTGCAGGTGCCTTGCTCACCATTGGCGCGATCATCATGATTGTCATTTTCTTCGTTACCTCCGCCGACTCTGGGGCTCTGGTGATGGGCATGATCGCCACCGGCGGTGAAGCGGAACCGAAGAACTGGATTCGCATCTTCTTCACGCTCGCCACGTCCCTTCTGGCCGCTTCACTTCTACTGTCCGGTGGTTTGGAAGCACTTAAGACCGCAGCGATCATCATTGCGCTTCCGTTCAGTATCGTGCTGATCATGATCTGTTGGTCCACCTATCTAGCCTTCTCCCGTGAAGTGAAGGTTTATGAGAAGGCCCGCCGCATGGCCTTCGTGGACCACATCGGTGATTTCTACGGCTTGGAAGTCGAGGGGCCGAACAGCGATTCACAGCTCCTCAATCTTCATAGGTTGACCGCGCGACTGCGCCGGGCGGTTCCCAAGGACCCAGATGCAGATCGTGCAGTGCCGCTGACGCTGCTTACCTCGCACCCCGCTGGAAATATCGGCGAGCCGGATTCCAATGGTGGAGCAACCGGACGGCCGCCCGCGGACAGCAACTAGCCGCTTCCAGCCCATATTGAGATAGATCATTGGTTTGCCCTCCCCGAATTCGGGGAGGGCAAATCTCTTGCCGTTGAAAATGGGTAGTCACGGTCTCGCAGACTTAGCCGGTCAATCCGGTTGGTCTGTATCCTGTTGTGGTGCAGGCCCGAACATCGTTGCCGCGGGCCCTTGCGGGGTTGTTCGCGCGCTGAGCTCGGGGTGGTGCAAATCCACCGCGGGTCGTTCCGAACGGATCCGTGGAATCGAATGAAAGTTGTGGCGCGGCGGCGGACAAGAGGTCGCCCATTCCAACGATGCCCCAAAACCCCATGGGTCATCCACGACGATCTTCTTGCCGTGACGATGTGTGGTCCAGACATTCCAGAAGAACGGGATCATTGACGCGCCCAGAATGAAAGAAAATACGCTCGAGAACTGGTTCATGGTGGTGAACCCGTCTTCGGGCAGGTAGTCCGCGTAGCGACGCGGCATCCCCATGACACCCAACCAGTGCTGGATCAGGAACGTGCCGTGGAAGCCCACGAACAGCATCCAGAAGTGGATCTTGCCCAGACGCTCGTTAAGCATGTGGCCAGTCCATTTTGGCCACCAGAAGTAGAAGCCCGCGAACATCGCAAAGACGACGGTTCCGAAGACCACGTAGTGGAAGTGCGCGACCACGAAGTAGGTATCGGTCACCTGGAAGTTGAGTCCCGGAGCCGATAAAACGATGCCGGTGAGTCCCCCGAAGAGAAACGTCACCAAAAAACCGATACTCCAGAGCATCGGGGTTTCGAACGTGACCGACCCCCGCCAGAGGGTGCCGATCCAGTTGAAGAACTTCACTCCGGTGGGCACCGCGATCAACATGGTCATGAAGGCGAAAAACGGCAGCATGACCTGACCCGTTGCATACATGTGGTGTGCCCACACCGAGACGGACAGTGCAGCAATCGAGATGGTGGCGAAGACCAGGCCCTTGTAGCCGAAGATCGGCTTGCGGGAAAACACCGGGAAGATCTCGGTGACGATGCCGAAGAACGGCAGGGCAATGATGTAGACCTCGGGGTGCCCGAAGAACCAGAACAGATGCTGCCACAACATCGGTCCACCGGCTTCCGGGTCGAAAACGTGGGCACCGAATCGTCTGTCAGCGCCGAGTGCGAACAACGCGGCAGCCAGCGGCGGGAAGGCCATCAGGATCATGATGGCCGTGATCAGCGTGTTCCACGTGAAAATGGGCATGCGCCACATGGTCATGCCCGGTGCGCGCAGACAGAGGATGGTGGTGATGAAGTTGACGGCGCCGAGAATGGTGCCGAATCCCGACAGCGCCAGTCCGAAGACCCACAGATCTCCGCCCACACCGGGGCTAAAGGTCGTATTCGCCAAGGGCGCATACCCGGTCCAGCCAAAGGCCGCCGCGCCCTGCGGGGTGAGGTAGCCAGCCAATGCGACGGTCGAACCGAAAGAGAAGAACCAGAAGGCCAGTGCGTTCAGACGTGGGAACGCCACATCCGGCGCGCCGATCTGCAACGGCATCATCACGTTGGCGAACCCAGCAAAGAGCGGCGTTGCAAACATCAACAGCATCATGGTGCCGTGCATGGTGAACAGCTGGTTGTATTGCTCCTTGGTTTGCATGATCTGCATGCCGGGTTGGAACAGCTCCGCACGCATCAGCATCGCCATTACTCCGGCAAGGCAGAAGAAGACGAACGAAGTGATCAGGTACATGTACCCGATTGTTTTGTGATCGGTAGTGGTCAGCCAGCCGACAATCAATTGGCCTTTGCGGATGGGGACTACGCGTGGCTGCGTGGGAGCCAGTTCATTCGTCGCGTACTCATACGTTGCCATTTTTCATCTCACGGTTTCCCAAACCGGTGGGTCTGGTAGCTGAGACTGGCCATTGCCGTCCAACAAACGGCCCACGAGGTTTCTGCGCTAAGAAGGGTGCGGTCCTTTCCACCATCCTCCACTTTTCATCAGGTTACTAGGTCGCGAGAGTCTCCAAATCGTCGCCAGCTGCCAGGACCAGCCGACGGTCCCCTCGCCCCCTCTCAACCCGTTACCCGGCGGCTCTTCATCGGGAGGTGAACCAAAGCCGAGCGGCCCGGTACCCGATCCCCACAGCGAACATGGCCAGACCGCCGGCGACAGCGCCGAACGGCAACGTCGCCACGAGCAAAACGCAACCCATTGCCCCGGCAACTCCCAGCCATGCCGGTCCCAAGCGTTCACCGGCGGGTTGCTTGGAGGCCGCGATGTTGGCGATCAGGTAGTAAACGAGCACGCCAAAAGACGAAAAACCAATGGCAGTGCGCAAATCGAGGAATGCGACCAGCACGATGACGATGGCACCGACTGCCAGCTCCGCACGATAGGGCGTGGAAAAGCGGGGATGGATGCGGGAAAAATAGTGCGGAAGGTCGTGCTCGCGTGCCATGGCCATGGAGGTCCGCCCGATCCCTGCTATCAATGCCAACAGGGCACCGAGGGAAGCCAGCGCCGCAGCTGCCTGGACCAGCGGAAGAGCCCAGGAGTTGCCCAGCGCGACAGCCAACGGCTTGGCACTTTGGGCAATGCCACCGGCGCCCAGAACATTGAGCAGCACCACCGCGACCGCTGCATACAGCACCACGATGATTCCAAGACCGATGCCGATGGCTCGCGGAATGCTCCTGGCAGGATTGCGCACTTCCTCACCCAGAGTCGCGATCCGCGCGTAGCCGGCAAAGGCAAAGAACAGCAGCCCGGCGCCTTGCAAGACACCAAACACGCCATTGCCGGGGCCGGCGATGTGCAGCGGTGGATCCTGATCGCCGCCGAGGATGACGGCCACGACCACACCCAGGAGCACCAGGACGGTCGCCACAATGATCCTCGCCGCTGCTGCAGTACGGGTGACACCCAGGCAGTTGACGCCCACCAAGACTGCCACGGCCAGTGCCGCAACCGGCTTCACCCACCCCTCGGGGACCGTGTACGTGGCAAATGTCAGGGCCATGACAGCGGCCGAGGCGATCTTGCCGATGACGAACCCCCACCCTGCGATGAATCCCGCCCATGGACCCAATACTTCGCGCCCGTAGGCGTAGGTGCCGCCCGAGGTCGGATAACGGGCAGCCAGTTGGGCACTGGATCGCGCGTTCACGTAGGCAATGGCGGCGGCGAGGACAAGAGACACCAGGAGTGCGGATCCTGCAGCGGAAGCCGCGGGTGTGAATGCGGAAAAGAGGCCCGCGCCGATCATGGCACCCAGGCCGATCACGACGGCGTCTGAGGTGCACAATCGACGTTGAAGGCCCGGTTCCACTTCGTCCTTGTCCAAATTGCGCATCCTTCATGTCTACTCGGCTGAGGTTAACGGTAGGTGGATGCAGGTTCGGGCGCCATTGATTGCCAGTCACCGTGCCCGTGTGCCGAGGAACCGCGGGACCAGGTTGACCACCATGGCACCGTGGCCTGTCTTGCCTCCATGCGCCTTACCTCGGGGCGCGGCCGTGCGTCTAGTATCAGATGACATCATTGCTTTCAGGTTGCAACCGGGGGACTTCCATGGGCCAGGGATATTTTGCCGTCATCGATACGGAAACCACGGGGCTGTTCCCGGGAAACCACGATCGCATCGCAGAAATTGCCGTGGTCACTCTGGACCGTTCCGGCACTGTCGTTGACAGATGGGAGACGCTGGTCAATCCCGAACGGGACCTCGGGAAGCAGGCCATCCACGGGATTCGGGCTAAAGACATCCTCGAGGCCCCTCGATTCGCTGATATTGCCGAAGAATTGGACTGGAGGTTGTCCGGCACCACAATCGTTGCCCATAATCTCGGATTCGATGCCAGGTTCCTGCTTGCGGAGTTCCAGCGAGCGGGACGTGCCTTGCCCGATTTTTACCTCCCGCGCGGTCTGTGCACCATGCAGATGGCACGCGAATACCTGCCCGGGGCAGGCCGTTCCCTCCAAGACTGCTGCGATTCATTCAGCATCGAATTGCGCCACGCCCACAGTGCCGGCGACGATGCCGAAGCCACAGCAGTGCTTCTCTCCCGATATATGGAACTCGATCCGGATCTCGACGACTGGGACTACTTGCTCAACGAGGCCGCGGCCACCTCGTGGAATGACTCTCCCCCGACAGCCCGGCTCATCCCGGCCCTTCGTTCATCGGCGGATTCCGAGGAAACACATTTCATTGACCGGATCGTCGTTCACCTCCCAGAAATCCCCGGAGCCGCTGCACACCAGGAATACCTGGCACTGCTTGATCGCGCCCTGCTAGACCGCTATCTATCCGCCCATGAACAATCCATGTTGGTGTCGACGGCATCCGACCTGGGCATCGACCGCAGCACCGTCATGGATCTTCATTCGCGCTACTTTCTGTCCATTGCAGATACTGCATGGGCGGACGGGGTCCTGAGCGTTGAAGAACTCAGCGATCTGGCCACGATCTCCGCGCTTCTCGGGCTCCCTACGGAACTACTCGACGCTGCGACACTGGCACATCCGACGTTTCCTATGCAGCCCCAACACGTGGACGCCAGTTCTGGTTTTTTCCTGCAGTCCGGCGACATGGTCGTACTGACTGGGGACATGACACGGCCACGAAGTGCCATCGAAGCCGATCTTGAATCCGCAGGGTTCAAACCGCACGGGGCGGTGACCAAGAAGGTGAAACTTCTTGTGGCAGCGGACCCGGACAGCATTTCGGGCAAGGCCCGCAAAGCGCGACAGTACGGTATCCCTGTCGTCGGCGAGGAGTACCTCTGGAAACAGGTACTGCGAGCTTCCGACCTCCAACACTAATCCGGGGATACCGGGCGCTGTTCAAAGCGTGGTTGCGCGCTAGTATGCTCAAAGGATCAGCGGCGGTGCCGTTCCATCGGACACGGCCGGCAGCCCCAACTTATGCGGAATGATCATGTCTCACGACGGCCCCAAATCAACGCCCAGGGACGACTCGGAACCAGGCACGGCGGCGCCCGGCCCGATCGTCGTCGACATCGACGTGCACCGCATCCGCCGGCATCTGCTCCTTGTCATCCCTGACTTCGAGACCTGGTGCGTGGACACCAATTTCGATGTCGGTGGCGAAAAGCTCCGCTCCCGAATCACCACTTTTCTGGCCCACTACGCCCGGATTAACGGAAATGATGAAATAACGTTCCTGAATGTTCCTGCCTTCGCGGCAACACTTAATGATTTGATGTTCGTCGGTGGGACCAACGAGTTCCTGGAGATGACACACGTTTTCGGAGCGTATCTCGAGTTCATTCACGCCACCGGCAGATGGACAGGAACCCACGAGGAATACGAACAGGTCCACCACTATTTTCAGTGCGTCAGGTTGCCTGAATTCGAGCCCGATTATTCACCGGTCACCGAGCTGCAAGCGGCCATCATCACCGTTCCGAAAATCACGGAGCAAAATGCCTTCGAGGAAATCCAAAAGCTGCCGGCAACCAGACAAATAATCTCGTTCCTGCAGTGGTTCGGCCCAAAACGCGAAATCACCAGTCGTCGGATCCTGAACAAGAAACACGTCAAGGAAGCTGCCGCTTCTCTCGGAATCGATGCCCTTCCGCTCACCGGTGCAACGCCCGTCGGAGGGCCTCCCAAGACCGGGCCCGTCCTGTTCAAGAGCGCTTCGAATATCGGAGTGCTGTCGTTTTACTGGGACGCTTTGGTGGCTGCGGGCCTGATCGAACTAAGCACAACACGGGCGTATCCAACACGCGAAGCCCTGGAATTCTTGAAGGACCCGAACGCCAAGCTCGTCGAAGTCGTGCGAATCGTCGCCAGCAAAATGTATCGTGCGTTCTCCGTGGAAATCGACGACAACTACGATGCCATGGAGACGGGCTATCTGACCCGGTACTTCCTGCTGGAAGCCGCGGTGGAGCCGATCAGCATAGAAGTGCTCAGGCACCCGGTTCGTGGCCTGGACGATGACGATCCACGCTCGGATCGGAACACCATCGAGCGCGCATGGCGAAGACTGGAACGGTTGCGCGACGAAGGCCTGGTCACGATCGGTTCCAGGCTTTCCATCCCGCCGGTATTGCTCAGACCCCTGGTCCTTGAACTTGCAGGGGGCTCCGAAGTTGCGTACAGGTTTGCGGATCCTGCCGAAGAAGCATCCGATCCGCCTGGCCGTCCCAATACCTGAAACCGAAAGCACCGGCAGGCCTCAGGCCTCGAGTCCAATGTTGTTGGTCGCGAAGTCTTCGGCGTAGGCCCGCGCGGAGGTTGCAGGCACCCGCGGAAGGGTCAGCCGGCCAGCGGGGAAGCGATCTCAGCGCCGTTGACGCTCCGCACCGCCCAAGCACCTTCGTCATTGTCGAGCATCGAGACCGATCCGTTGAGAATGCTGTCGAATTCGCGGTCGGCGAGCGCCGAAAGCGTGTAGCGGATGATCGTCCCGTGGCACACCACTGCAACATTCTTACCAGGGAAATCCGCCGCAATCTGTTCGATCGCCGCGCGTCCGCGCTCCACCACGGAGTCCAACTTCTCGATCCCGCCACCGTTCTTGTTGGGCCACAGCTTTTCCCATTCCGGGTCCTTCATTCCCTCGGCTTGGCCATAGTCCCGCTCGATGAGTTCCTCATAGCTGCGACCCAGTTCGATGCCCAGCCCGGCGGCAATGATGCTGGCGGTCTCGCGTGCCCGGGACAGCGGGGAACTGACGATGGCATCCCAGCTACCTGCGCCGAGAACCGATACTGCGTCGTTGGCCTGCTGCCTCCCCACGTCGTTCAAGGGGATGTCGCTGGAACCCTGCAGGCGTCCTTCCGCGTTCCAATTGGTCTGTCCATGTCGAATGAATCCAAGTTTCATGTATCCATTCTCCCGCGTTAGGCACCGTGTTCCGATTCGGGCGACATAAATTTGCCGACCCGGTGCCGTCGAGACCTTTGAAGACCTCAGCGTCACCTAACCGGAGGCCTAGGTTGAACCGCCGACAGGCACACCCGTCCCATCCCACCCCCTGTCCAAGGATCGGGTTCCGTGCGATCCTCTAAGGGTTGAGAGGTGGGAGACATGAGGCCACATCGGATGGAGGCAGCCCTGGCGGCATTTGAGGATCCGGCCGCCAAGGCCAGGTCCCTGGTGCCGCTGCACCGCGCCTGGGCCGACACCGCGGCCATCCCCTCCCCCGTCCGTGCGGTGGTCGCTCGGTCGTGGCAGCGCCAGTCGCTGAAGAACCCTGCCCTTTCCCCCTTGGGTACCCAAGGGATCACAGACCGCAGGGAACGCGCGGCCGTGCTGACCTCGCTGGTTCCGATGCTTGAGGATCGCCTGCTGCAGTTGGCCGCGGACGCCGGCAACGAGTTGGTCATCAGCGACGACGAGGGCTACGTCCTCTGGGTGGCGGGGCCCTCCCCCATCCGCCGGCGCAGCGAGGACATCGGCTTTGTGGCAGGAGCCCGTTGGCGGGAAACCGATGTCGGCACCAACGGGCTGGGCGCCGCGATGGCCGAACGCACCCCGGTGCAGATCTTCGGGCCCGAGCACGCCCGCGAGGAGCAGCACACCTGGGTGTGCACCAGCGCCCCGATCATCGAGGAACGCACCGGAGAACCCGTCGGCGCCATCACGCTCTCGGGTTCCTACCGCACCGCACACCCCCACACCCTGGCACTTGTCAGCGCCACCGCCAGGGAGGCAGCGGGGTTGCTGGCGGCCAGGCACGACCGGGAACTGCACGCCCTGGCGCTCAGCGCACCCACGCCCGCCGGCCGGTATGTGCTGGTCGACGCCCAGGGCTGGGTTGCAGCGTCCGAGGGCTTTGGCACCGGAGCCCGCCTGCGGCTTCCTGGAAACCTGGTGGCAGGAGCCTGTTGGCTGCCCGGGCTTGGGGCGGTGGTCGCAGAACCCCTCTCCGGAGGATGGCTGCTGCGCGGCACCGGTGTCGCCTCCACGGCATCGCTGGAACTTCGCTGGTCGCCCGCTCCCGTCGCCGTCATCGTCCAGGCCGGGCTACGCACCGAGATCCGGCTCAGCCCGCGGCACGGGGAAATCCTGGCGCTGCTGATCGCCAGTCCCGGCGGACTGGATGCGCACCAGATCATGGAGAGGCTTTCCCACGCGGGCACCCCCGTCACGGTGCGGGCCGAGTTGTCGCGGCTGCGTGCCAAGCTTGGCGGCATCATCGAGTCCCGCCCCTATCGCCTGTCCATTCCCGCCGCCATCCTCCCGTGATCCCGGCCTTGCAACCTCTTGCAACTCTCGCGGGCATGTGACCCGGCTCATAGCATCGTCTTCATTGCACCCTGCTTTGACAAGGAGACGGACATGATGGAATTGAACGCTGCCGCCACGGCGGGCCAATGGCTCGCGGAGCTGGGGCAGGCACTTGAGGCGGGAAACACCGAGGCGGCGGCGGCCCTCTTCGGCACGGAATCCTACTGGCGGGATCTCTCCGCCCTGACCTGGAACCTGCACACCTCCGAGGGGGCCGGGGAGATCAAGGCCATGCTGGACGGGGTCGGGCCCGACGCCTGGCCGCGGGACCTGGCCCTGGCCTCGGCCACCGACGCCGAGGGCGTGATCGAAGCCTGGTACACCTTCACCAACAAGGCGATCGATGGCAAGGGTCTGCTGCGCCTGCGCGACGGGAAATGCTGGACCTTGCTGACCACGGCACAGGGGCTGCGCGAATTCCCCGAGCCCGCCGGAGCGCTGCGCGAACGCGGGGCGGACCATGGCACCCAGATGTCCAGCGAAAACTGGTTGGACCGCCGCACCCAGCGCGAATACGAATTCGGCATCACCGAGCAACCCTACGTACTGGTCATCGGCGGCGGCCAGGGCGGCATCGGGCTCGGCGCACGGCTCAAACGACTGGGCGTCCCGGCCCTGATCATCGACAAGCACCCGCGCCCGGGCGACCAATGGCGTTCGCGCTACCATTCCCTGGCCCTGCACGACCCGGTCTGGTACGACCACATGCCCTACATCCCCTTCCCCGACCATTGGCCGGTGTTCACCCCCAAGGACAAGATGGGCGACTGGCTCGAAAGCTACACGCGGCTGATGGAACTGGACTACTGGTCCAACACCGAGGCCACCTCCGCCATCCACGACCCGGACACCGGCAGCTGGAGCGTCCAGGTGGTCCGCGAGGGCCAGCGGCACACGCTGACCCCCACCCACGTGGTCATCGCCACCGGAATGTCCGGGATCCCCAACGTCCCCTCGTTCCAGGGCCAAGACGTTTTTGCCGGTGAACAGAACCACTCCTCCACCCATGCCGGCGGCGACGCCTACCGGGGCAAGAACGTCGTGGTCATCGGGGCGAACAACTCCGCCCACGACATTTGCGCGGACCTGCACCAAAACGGCGCCAAGCCGGTGATGGTGCAGCGCTCCAGCACCCACATCGTGCGTTCCGAGTCGCTGATGGACACGGTGCTGGGCCCGCTGTATTCCGAGGAGGCACTGGCCAACGGCATCGACACCGACACCGCCGACCTGATCTTCGCCTCCATCCCCTACAAGGTCCTGCCCGACTTCCACCGACCCGCCTTCGAAAAGATCCGCGCCGACGACGCGGATTTCTACCAGGGACTCACCGACGCGGGGTTCGATTTGGACTTCGGCGACGACGACTCCGGGTTGTTCCTCAAATACCTGCGCCGCGGCTCGGGCTACTACATCAACATCGGTGCCTCCGAGCTGGTCGCCGACGGATCCATCGCGCTGGCCAACGGCGACGTGGCGCACCTGACCGAGGATTCGGTGGTGCTCAGCGACGGCACGGTGCTGCCGGCCGATGCCGTCGTCTATGCCACCGGGTACGGGTCCATGAACGGCTGGGCGGCGAAGCTGATCTCCCAGGATGTTGCCGACGCGGTGGGCAAGTGCTGGGGGCTGGGGTCGGAGACCACCAAGGACCCCGGACCGTGGCAGGGCGAGCTGCGCAACATGTGGAAGCCGACCCGGCAGGAAAACCTCTGGTTCCACGGCGGGAACCTGCACCAGTCCCGGCACTATTCCAAGTACCTGGCGCTGCAGCTCAAGGCCCGCTTCGAGGGCATCGAGACCCCGGTGTACGCGCTGGCCGAAACGCACCACACCTCCTGAAGCCCCGCGGTGCCCCGATGACCCGGTATTTGGCCGGGCCTCGGGGCACAATGGTGCTGTGAGCCCCACACACCGCGACCCGGTCCAAACCGAGCTTCCCCTGGATGGTGAAGCCGCTGTTGCCCCGGCGCCGAGTCGCTCGCGGATCTCGGCCCGGGCACAGCCACGGCGCACGACGACGTCGAAGCCCCCTCACCGGTCATTGCCCGTGCCTACGAGGAACGCTCGCCGTCGCACAGGGGTCTGGGGGTTCACCCCCAGCGTCCGGCCCAGGCATCTGCATTAAATAGGTAGGCAGCGTGGCTTTCCGCCCCGACACCAAGGGATGGATGCCACGCTGCCGCCGTTGCGCCAGACGGCGATCTAGCGCAACGGGTTGAAGTGCCGCATCACCGCCGGAGTCGAATCCCCGGTGATCGAGGCGGCCAGCATCTTGCCCGTCAGGGGGCCCAGTGCCACGCCCCACATGCCGTGGCCCCCGGCCACGTGCACGCGCGAAGAACGAGTGGCACCAATCAGTGGCAGGCCGTCGGTGGTGCAGGGCCGGGAACCGACCCATTCCTCCTGGCGGTCCTGCCAGTTGATGCCGGTGAAAAGCGGGGAGGCCGCGGCGACGATGGCTTCAATGCGCTTGGGCTCCAGCCGGTGGTCGGCGTCCCGGAACTCCATGGTCCCGGCAACCCGGAACCTGTCCCCCATCGGGGTGCAGGCCACACGCTGGGCGGGGAAGTAGATCGGATGGGTCGGCATGACCTCGGGGACCACGGTGAAGGAATAGCCGCGACCGGCCTGTACCACGCGCTTGACACCGAACTTCCGCGCCAGCTTGCCCAGCCAAGCACCGGTGGCGATGACCACTGTGTCGGCGCCATGCGTACGTCCTTGCGCGTCGACGACTTCGACCCCGCGGGCATGTTCGCGGATGTCGGAGACCTCGAAGCCGGAGATGATTTCCCCGCCGCGGGCAATCACGGAATCGGCCAGCGAGTCCATGAACTTGGGCGGGTTGATGAAGCGCTGGTTGTGGATCTGCACCCCTGCTTGGACACCATCACCGAGGGTGGGTTCCATGGCACGGATTTCCTCGGCGCTCATCAAATCAAATTCGACCTGCCCGCCGGCGGCGCGGATGCCCTCGAACTCGTGCAGCAGCCCGTCGCGGTCTTTGAGGCTTTTGAAACCTGTCAGGAACGGTTCGGCCGGCTTGCTGGGCTCCACGACGCCCGTCCCCAGGGTGCTGGTGCTTCCGTTGTTTCCGGAGGATCCGCCACCAACGGAGGCATGGTCCTTGGCAGACCGGGTGACGGTGCTTCCCTCGGTGATCTCGTCGAAGGCATCAAGCCCGGTGGCGCCGATCTCGCTGAAAACGGCCATGGCCTCGCGCCACTTTCCGGGCGTGCAGTGCCGGGCAAAGCCGAGCAGGAATCGGATCAGCGAGGGCTTGGCCGAGAATGGAATGTAGAGCGGGGAGGCCGGATCGAACATGGTTTTCAGGCCGTAGGTGAGCACCGAGGGCTCGCTCAGCGGGAGCGTCAACGCCGGGGTGAGCCACCCTGCGTTGCCCCATGAAGACCCTGCGGCGACGCCGTCGCGGTCCATCACGGTCACCTTGACACCGCGTTCCTGGAGATACCAGGCGGTGGCAAGTCCGACCATGCCTGCACCTATGACGACCACGTGTTCCGGATTCGTTGTGCTCATTTCACGCTCCACTCTCTTGCTCGCCAGGCGGGTTCCGGGACGTCGCTGTCCAGGCCAGGCCAGGCCGAATTGCCGATGTTCAAGGTTCGGGGTGCGTGGCCGGGAGTGCGCCGGAAGGTGCATGCGCCTTCCGGCTGTGTCTCTCCCAGCCACGGGGTCTTGCGGTCGGATTTACGGTTTAGACGTAATCCTTGTACTTCTCCAGGTGGCGGACCGGGGTGGACAGCGCATCGCGGCGGAACGGGTCTCCCAGTTCGCGGGTGCACATGACCTCGATGACAGTGGTCTTGCCGTCGGTCATCTGGGCATTCAGCGCTTCCTTGAGGGCCGCGCCGACGTTTTCCAGCTTGTCCACCACGATGCCCTCCGCACCCATGCTGCGGGCCATCTCTGCGAAGGACTCGCCGTTGTCCAGCTCGCCGGCGATGAAGCGGCGGTTGTAGAACTCGACCTGGTTCTTCTTCTCCGCGCCCCATTGGCGGTTGCGGAAGACGACCGCAGTGACCGGTAGGTCGTGACGGACCGCCGTGAGGACCTCGCCCATGCTCATGGCCCAGGCTCCGTCGCCGGCATAAGCAACCGCCGGGCGGTGCGGGGCCGCTGCTTTGGCGCCGATGATGGTCGGCAACGCGTAGCCGCAGTTACCAAAGGACATCGGGGCGAAGAAGCTGCGTGGCTTCTCGAAGCGCAGGTAGCTGTGCGCCACCGAGTTGATGTTGCCGATGTCGGTGGAGATCATGACGTCCTCCGGCATGGCATTCTCCAACTCGCGCAGCACCTGGCGCGGGTGCAGCCAATTGCCTTCCTCGCCCTTGGCTTCCTCGATCACGTCGAGGGAATACTCGTCCTTCTCGTGCGTCCATTCGGAGAGCTCCTGCTCCCAAGCGTTCTTTTCGGCCTTGATGTTCGCAGCACGTGCGGCCTTGGTGGCGTCCGACGCCAGTTCGGTGCCCTCGAGGCGCTTGGACAGTTCAATGGCCACGGCTTTGGCATCGCCGGTGATGCCTACGGAGATCTTTTTGACCAGTCCGAGCTTGGTGTGGTCCGCGTCGATCTGGATGATCTTGGCCTCGGTGGGCCAGTAGGCCTGGCCGTACTGTGGCAGGGTGCCGAACGGGCCGAGGCGGGTACCCAGCGCGATCACGACGTCGGCCTCGGAGATCAGCTTCATGCCGGCCTTTGAGCCCTGGTAACCCAGCGGGCCGGCCCAAAGCGGGTGGCTGGCGGGGAAGGAATCGTTGTGCTGGTAGCTGTTGACCACTGGTGCCCCGAGGCGCTCGGCCAGTGCCTTGCATTCCTCAACGCCGTCGGCCATGACCACGCCGCCACCGGAGACGATGACCGGGCGCTTGGCCGTCTTGAGCAACTCGACAGCGTCGTCGAGGGATCTGGTGCCGCCGGCACCGCGGTCCACGCGGCGCGGTTCCGGGATCTCGGTGATGGACTCGCCGTAGAAGTAGTCGCGGGGGATGTTCAGCTGGGTCGGGCCGTTTTCGCTCATGGCCCGGTCGAAGCAGCGTGCGGTATACTCCGCCATGCGGTTCGGGTGGGTGACGTGTCCCTGGTACTTGGTGAACTCCTGGAACATCGGCAGTTGGTTGGTTTCCTGGAAACCTCCCAGACCGATGGTGTTGGTTCCGGCTTCCGGTGTGACGATCACGACCGGGCTGTGGGCCCAGTAGGCGGCGGCGATTCCGGTAACGCAGTTGGAGATGCCCGGGCCGTTCTGGCCGATAACCACGCCATGGCGGCCAGAGGCGCGTGCATAACCGTCGGCCATGTGTGCCGCTCCCTGCTCGTGCACGACGGGTACCAAGCGGATGCCGGCTGGTGCGAAGATGTCCATGGCATCCATGAAGGCGGAGCCCATGATGCCGAAGATATCGGTGACGTCGTTGGACACCAGCGTCTCAACGAAGGCTTCCGATGACGTCATCTTCTGCGCACCCTTGACGACCTCGCGGGATGTGGCCTTTTCAGTCATTACAAGTCTCCTTCGTGGATCAAGACGCCGCAATCACGCAATGTCTCAAAAAATGATTCGATTTGCTCCCAAAAACGGGATTAATGACAAAGCTATGCGATCCAGCTCACATCCGTCAAGCCCCTATTCCATTTTTTCTTCATACTGATACGATTTAATGAAACTTCACTCATCGGCAGATTGGATCAATCATGGAAAACCTCACGGAACCGGATCTCGGGCCCGCGGGCGCTGTCCAAGGGGAAACACCGGCCCTGCGCCTCTTTGCACTCCTTGAGCTGATCACCACGCGGGACCAACTCTTCACCCTGCAGTCGCTGGTGGACCAGACCGGTTTGCCCAAGCCCACCCTGCACCGCATGCTGCAGCAGCTCGAAGGTGCGAACCTCCTGACCCGGCAGTCCGACGGCCGACACTACGGCACCGGTGCGCGCATGCGCCGCATGGCCGAGGATGTACTGCTCAACGACAGCCGGCACGGCACCCGGCACGCGATCCTGCGCGGATTGGTGGATGAAATCGGTGAAAGCTGCAACATCACCGCGCTGTCCGGAAACGAAGTCATCTACCTGGACCGGGTGGAAACCAACGAACCGCTCCGCGTGCACCTGGGACCGGGTTCGCGGGTGCCGGTGCACTGTTCGGCCAGCGGCAAGCTGATCCTCGCCCAGTTCGGCCCCACACAGCGCGAACGCGTGCTGGCCACCGGTGCCCTGCAGCGCTTCACGACACACACACTCACTCAAATGGACGAGCTCGAGACCGAACTGAACCAGATCCGACTCAATGGATTCGCCGAGGACCGCCAAGAATTCCTGGACGGTCTGGTCTGCCTGGCCGTACTGGTCCCCAACCCTTCTGGCCGCTCCAACCTCTGCGTCGCGGTGCAGGCACCCCTGATGCGCAAGAGCTCCGCGGACCTGATTACGCTGCTGCCCGCCCTGCGCCGGGCGGCCGAAAGCATTTCCCGGATCGAGGACCATGCGGATCTGGGGTCCCCCGAGGCCGAGTCGGTAGCGGCGGGGTGGTAAGGGAGATGAACCAGCAAGCACCCGTTATTCCGCAGCAGGAAACAGTCCGCGTCCGCGAAACCTTCGGCATCGACAGCGACCTGCGAGTCCCCAAATTCACCGAAACCTCCGAACATGTGCCGTCCATTGACCCGGCCTACCGGTTCAATCCCGATGTCACCCTGGCGATCCTTGCCGGGTTCACCCACAACAGCCGGGTGATGATCCAGGGGTTGCACGGCACCGGGAAATCCACCCACATCGAGCAGGTCGCCGCCCGGCTGAACTGGCCGCTGATGCGCGTGAACCTGGACGGGCACATCAGCCGCCTGGATCTGGTCGGCAAGGACATCGTCGTGATCCGGGACGGCGCACCGGCCACCCTCTTCCAGGAGGGTGTGGTTCCCTGGGCGATGGTCCAACCGATGGCCCTGGTCTTCGACGAGTACGATGCCGGGCGCCCTGATGTCATGTTCGTCATCCAGCGGCTGCTGGAGCGCGACGGCGGCTTCACGCTGCCGGACCAAAACCGAGTCATCCGCCCGCACCCGCATTTCCGGCTCTTCGCCACCGCCAATACCGTCGGGCTGGGCAACCTCAACGGCCTCTATCACGGGGTGCAGAGGCTGAACCACGCCCAGCTGGACCGCTGGAACATCGTTGCGGCCCTGGACTACCTGCCGGTGGCCGACGAGGTGGACATCGTTGCCGCCCGCGTCCCTGACCTGGCGCAGAAACCTTCCGGGATGGAACTGATCCACTCCATGGTGCAGGTCGCCAACCTCACCCGGGACGGCTTTGCCGCCGGGGACATCTCCACCCTGATGTCCCCGCGCACCGTGATCACCTGGGCGGAAAACATCTCCATTTTCCGCGATCCCGAACTGGCCTTCCGGCTCTCGTTCATCAACAAGTGCGACGAGGCCGAACGCTTCATCATCTCCGAGTACTACCAGCGCGCCATGGCCACCGAGCTCGACGAGTCCTACGCGCTCGTTCCTGCCGGGGCCTAGCGGACGCCGGCCGCAACGCCATGGACAGCACGGGAATCGCCGAACGCCGCGCCCAGGAAATCCGCCAGCTGTGCGCCGCATCCCTGCGCGCGCTCGGCGCCGACCCGCGCCTGGAGCTGCTTGGCTCCCGGCCCTACCGGGGCAACACGGTGCTGCCTTTCAACGCGCCGCACCTCTACCCGCCCTCCCCCGGCACGGCGTTCGAGTCCTTCCGCGGCGCCAGCGACGGGATGGCGCTGCGCACCCTGCATTCGGACACCCCTGCGCACCTGGCCCTGCTCCCCAAGAACCCCAGCGCCCGAATGGTCTTCGAGGTGCTCGAGCAATTCCGTTGCGAATCCCTGGCCACCCTGCCCGGGGTCGTTTCCAACCTGCGGGCCCGGCACGAGGCCTGGTCCAAGGAATACCTGGCCTCCGGCCTGGCCGAAACCTCGCTGGGCATGCTGCTGTACACGATCCTGCAGGTCACCCGCTCGCGGATCACCGCCGAACCGGTGGTCGCCGAATCCGAGGACATGATCGAGGCGACCCGCGCGAACCTGTCCCCGGTGCTGGGCCCGCTGCTTCCCGCCCTGCGCCGGAACAAGCTCAGCCAGGCCGCCTTCGCCCCGCCCGCGTTGGAGATCGCACGTCTTGTCGCCGACGCCGTCCAGGCCCTGGAATCCCGAGCATCTGCCCGCAAGGCGCCGAAGGCGAAGGAGTCCAAGGCGGCGGCGTTTTCCCTGCTCGTGGACGTCGAGCGGGAGGCCGCGCTGATCGGGAGAACCGGCACCGGAACCAGCGGCACGCTGGAGGCCGCGGCAGCCGGCTACATGGTCTTCACCCGCGCCTATGACGAGGAATCGGCGGCCCGGGGCCTGGTCCGGGAGGACCTGTTGCGCGGCTACCGCGAACGCATTGCCGCCCGGGTGCACACCGAGGCGGTGAACACGACACTGCTGGCCAAGAAGCTCCAGGGGCTGCTCTGCGTCCCGGAGCGCTCCGGGCAGGATTCCGGCGCGGAGGAAGGCCTGCTCGATGCTTCCCGGCTGGGCCAATTGATTGCCTCCCCCACCGAGTCCAGGCTGTTCAAGACCGAACGCTTCGAGCCGGTGGCCGCCGCAACCATCACCTTCCTGGTCGACTGCTCCGGGTCGATGAAGCAGCACGCCGAGGGGCTTGCCGCGTTCCTGGACGTGCTGGTCCGGGCGCTGGAACGCATCGACGTGCCCTGCGAGGTCCTGGGCTACACCACCGGGGCATGGAACGGCGGGCGCGCGCTGAAGGACTGGCGCCGCGCCGGCACCCCGGAAAATCCCGGGCGGCTCAACGAGCTGAGCCACCTGGTCTTCAAGGACGCCGCGACCCCGTGGCGCACCGGGCGCCCGGGGCTGGCGGCGATGCTCAAGTCCACGCTGTATCGCGAGGGCATCGACGGGGAAGCCGTGCGCTGGGCACTGAGCCGGCTCGAAACCCAAGGCCAGGAACGCCGGATCCTGGTGGTCATTTCCGACGGCAGCCCGGCGGACGGCGCCACGGCAAACGCCAATGACGAAAACTACCTGCAGCAGGATTTGGCCGCGGTGCTGCGCGGGGCCGAGGCCGCCGGCTCCACGACCATCCTGGGCCTGGGCCTGGGGCTGGACATGAGCGAGTACTTTCGCCGCAGCACCATCCTGGATGCCGGGCGGCTCGGCGGCTCCGAGTCAGTGCGCGACCTGCTGGGCCTGCTCGAGCGCTCGCTGCGTCCCGGGCGCTGATCCGGCGCCGCCGCAACGCGTGCTTCGCTGCCCCTGCCGCACGGTGCCCCGCGGGGGCTTCACCGGACCGGGGGTACGCTGGGTTCCCCAGCACCATCGCAAGGAGAACCATGGCCGCGAAACTGCCCGCAATGTCGCCGTCCGACCTGCCGGTTGCCCAGGTGCTGGACCGGGCCACGGGGCCACGGCGCGCCGAAGCCGAGGAACTGCTCGCGATGCTCGGCGGGATCAGCGGCGAGACGCCGGTCGTGTGGGCCGGGCGCATCATCGGCTTCGGAGACTACGAGTACCGCTACACGAGCGGGCACTCGGGACGCTCCCCCTTGCTCGCCTTCGCGCCGGGACCGACAAAGCACACGATCTACCTCGTCAACGATTTCTCCCAACGCTGGCCGGAGCTACTGGACCGGCTCGGGCCGCACCGCGCGTCCAAGGCCTGCCTGTACCTCACCCGCTTGAGCGGGGTGGACCGCAGCGCGCTGCGCGAATTGCTGGTGCACTCGCTCGCCGAGACGATGTCGCCGGGGCGCTGAACACCGCACGTTCTCGAACAGCCGCGGAGGTGGCACGATCGAAATAACGCGGGGACGGCAGCTTGGCCCGCGACATTCGGACGTCGTGAAGGTGAACGCCATGTTGGCCGCCTCGTTCAGTACCGGAACTGTTCACGGGCAGCCGGTGCGTGGCCCCGCCATGCGCGTGGGCCTACCCGCAATCTGGGTGCATAAGTCCCCGTTGCCTTTGTTGTTCCCGTCCAAGCCGGTTTGGCCTCCCCCCGGTCTGGCTGGCCGCTGCACATTGTGTTGGTCCGCTTCGACACCCGGGAAACCGCCAGGTTCGCAAACGCCAGGCTCGACGGTGTGCCGCCGGCGCGATTGGGCTTTGGCGCGGACGCGCGGTGCGGCCACGGCGCGTCCGCGCCGGTCTCGCTGGTGGAACCGGCGTAGAACAGGATCCGCCGCGGAATGCCTGACGCCACGGCAGTGAGTCGTGGCGGGGCAGGATCTGCATGGCCCGTCTTCAGGCTCAGGTTCCGCAGAAGGTCCGGTAGGGGCCGAAGCCTTCCGGGGCCGCGACGGCGAACCGCTCGAGGCCGGGACGCTCTTGGAAAGGTGTGCTCAGCGCAGCCAATAGCCGCGAGAGCGGCTCCTGGTCGCCGTCGACGGCGGCGGCGAGCGCCTCCTCGACGAGGTGGTTCCGCGGGATGTAGACGGGGTTGGTCCGGTCCATCAGGTCAGCGTCCGGTTCCAGGGCCCGCCAGCGTTCCAGCCAGGCGTCGAACGCGGCAGGGACGGGGAACATGGAGCGCGCGGACTCAGCCTCACCCCGCGCGGCCGTGCCCAGGGCACGGAAGAAGGACGTGTAGTCCACGCGGGCCTCCTGCAGGAGGGTGAACAATTCCCCGGTGAGTGACGTCGCTGATTCATCGTCGAGACCGTCGGCCAGGCCGAGCTTGGTTTTCATTCCGGCCAGCCACGCGGCGCTGTACCGGGTGTGAAAGGCGCCCAGGGATTCCTGGGCCAGGGCAACGGCCCGCTCCTGGTCCTCGTGGAAGAGTGGCAGGAGGGCCTCCGCGAGCCGGGCGAGGTTCCACTGGGCCACCAGGGGCTGGTTGCCGTAGGCATAGCGCCCGGCTTCGTCGATCGAGCTGTAGACCGTGGCCGGATCGAAAACGTCCATGAAGGCGCACGGCCCGTAGTCGATGCCCTCCCCCGAGATGGTCATGTTGTCGGTGTTCATGACGCCGTGGATGAAACCCACCAGCATCCATTGCGCCACCAGCGACGCCTGGGCTGCGACCACCGCTGCGAACAGGGCGAGATAGGGGTTCTGGCCCTCCGCCGTTCCGGGATGGTGGCGCGCGATCGCATGGTCGGCCAGGCGGCGCAACAGGTCCTGATTGTCCATGGCCCGGGCATATTGGAAGCTTCCCACCCTCAGGTGGCTGCTGGCCACCCGGGTCAGCACCGCTCCGGGCAGCATGCTCTCGCGGCTCACCGGCCGTCCCGTCGCCACCACGGCCAGGGAGCGCGTGGTGGGAATGCCCAGGGCGTGCATCGCCTCGCTGATCACGTATTCACGGAGCATCGGGCCGAGCGTGGCGAGCCCGTCACCACGACGGGCAAAAGGCGTGCGCCCCGAGCCCTTGAGGTGGAGGTCCCGCAGGCGGCCCTCGGCATCGGCAATCTCGCCGAGCAGCAGCGCCCGGCCGTCGCCCAGGCGCGGCGAGTAGGAGCCGAACTGGTGGCCGGCATAGCCCTGCGCCACCGGAGTGGCACCATGGGGCAGCGCGGTACCGATCAGCAACCCCAGGCCCTCGGCGTTGCCCAGGGACTCGGGGTCGAGGCCCAGCTCGGCGGCCAGCGGCTCGTTGAGCACGACCAGTCGCGGATCCGGAGCCTGTTCCGCCTGCCAGGGAACGGCCAGTTCGGGAAGTTCACGGGCAAATTGGCCGTCCAGGAAGACGGTGGATTGTGCGTCGACACTCATCTTTCAAGCGTACCTTCGATATGGTGCGGTCCGCGGGGAAAGACGGAAGCAGGCAACTGCCACGGCGTCGAAGACGCCCCCTGACCTCCGGCGCATCACCATACCGAAAAGCAGGGAAGGGCTCCTCCGCCGGAAACCATCCCGGCAGACGAGCCCTTCGGCTCGGTTCTTGCAACCCCTGCCCTAGAGCTGCAGCAGCAGGACCCCCGCGTAGCCCAGGCCCGCGATCAGCGCCCAGGAGCACAGCGCCATCAGGATCGAGGCGCCCTTTGAGGCGAAGAGTTGGCTGATCCGCACCGCGGAACCCAGCCCGAAGAGCGCGGCGGCCAGCACGATGTCCTGCACGATGGTGGCGGCATCCAGCAGTTCGGCTGGGACGTCGAAGATCGAGCGCACGGCCACCAGTGCCACGAACCCGATGATGAACCCGGGAATGATCGGAGGCAGCTTCAGCCCCTCACTTTCCGAGCCAGCTCCGTGGTTGGTGCGGCGGCTGATGATGCCCGCGGCGGCAACCATCGGCGCCAGGGTCAGCACGCGGGTGAGCTTGACGATGATGGCGATGGCCAGGGCAGAACCCCCCGCGGTCTGCGCGGTGGCCACCACCTGGCCGACATCGTGCACCGACGCTCCGACCCAGGTGCCGAAGGCCTCCGGGCCCAGGCCCAGCGGAACCATCAGCAACGGCAGCACGGCAATGGCAAGGGTCCCGCACAGGGTCACCAGCGCTACCGGGATCACGGTGTCCTTCTCCTTGGACCGGCGCACCGCGCTCATTGCGCCGATGGCCGAGGCGCCGCAGATGGAGAAGCCCGTGGCGATCAGCAGCGGCTGGTCCCCCGGCAGTCGGAACGCCTTCCCCAGCAGGTAGGTTCCGCCAAAGGCCAGCAGCACGATCGCCACAACCACCGCGAAGGTTGCCCAGCCCAGTTCCAGGACGTCGACGATGCTCAGCTTCAGGCCCAGCAGCACGATGCCGGCGCGCATGAGCTTCTTGCCCGCGAACCCCAGCCCGGCCTTCCAGGGTCCCGACACCAGTCCGGACAGGCCCGGGATGTTGGCCGAAAGCACACCGAGCACCACCGCGGTGGTCATCACCGGAATGGAGGGGACCAGCAAGTGCACAGCGAAGGACAGCGGAACGGCCAAGGCACAGGCGGCCAGTCCGGCCCAGTGCTTCACAGTCCAGGAGCGGGCCTTGCCCGCGGGGGAGGAACCTGGACCCTTGGACTGCACCACCGGTTCATGTGTTTGGTTGGCCATGAGGGGGAAGCTCCTTGGAAAAGAGGCGCGGTCGTGGTGCGGCCTGTGGCCGCACCACGAACCACGCATTGGTTATGGTTACCAGTGTGCCCCGAGGCTCACCCGGATGTCAGTTTTCCGCCGGCGGCCGAGGCCTTGAACTTGGTGCCTTCCGGACGCGGAGCGCCCAGCACCAGGACGTCGACCTGTTCATCGGACAGGGTCTTGTTGTGCTTGCGGCGCACCATGAAGAACACGACGCCCAGCAGGGTCCAGACGGCCAACGCCGTCATGGATTCCTTGCCCAGCACCCCCGGGGATCCCGGGATCAGCAGCAGGGCCATGAAGACCAGTGCCGTGACGGCACCCATGGCGCTGAGCACCTTCTTGGAGGTCGAACGGGTGCCTTCGAGATCACCGGGCCGTTCAATGGAGTTGGTTGGACGGAAGATCTTGAACGCGCACAGACAGGTGTAGAGGTAGGCGACGGTCACTCCGACCGCGGACATGTCCACGACCCAGGTCAGTGCCGCACGGCCGAACCACGGGCTGATCAAGCAGACAGCTCCGACGAAGATGACTCCGACGTAGGGGGTCTTGTACTTGGGGTGCAGGCGGGCAAACATCTTGGGAACCATCTGTGCCCGGCCCATGCCCAGCAGGATGCGGCTGGCCGAAACGTAAAAGCCGTTCAGGCCGGTGCTCACGCCCATGGTGATGCCAATGGTCAGCAGCAACATTCCGGATCCACCCAGGACACCTGTCAACGCGTCGGCGGTGCCCCATGCGGAGTCGCCAGCCACGAGGGCCTCCCAGGGTGCGGACATGGCAACCGCGGCGATCATGGCCGCGTAGAGCAGCGCTGCGGCCAGTAGCGCCAGCACGATCAGCTTCATGGCCTTGGCCGGCGGAAAATCGAATTCTTCTGCGGCCTGCGGCACGTTGTCAAAACCAATGAAGGCCCACGGTGCGATTGCCACGATTGCGGCAATCGCGGCAATCGGGTTCACGCCCTCGGGAAACGCGGGCACCGCATTGGCGAAGATGACCTGCGGGCTGGCGATGACGGCCGCCAGGATGCAGACCACGGCGATGAGCATGATGACGCAGGCAATGAACTGGATGCGCCCGGACAACGCGGTGCCGCGGATGTTCAGGTACGCAAATACCGCCAGGGCAGTCATCGAGATGAGGATTTCCACCAGGTACACATCCCAGCCGGCCACCGTGTAGAGGTAGCCCTGCTGCACCACATCCGGCATGAGCTTGCGGAAGAGCAACGCCAGCGCCGAGGCGTTCAGCGCCACGATGCAGGTGTATCCCAGGGTCAGGAACCAGCCGCAGAAGAAGGCGTGGGTGCGGCCGAAGCCGACCAGCGCGAAGGCCAGTTCGCCGCCGGAGACGGGGAACGACTTGATCAGGAATCCGTAGCTGACGGCGATGAGCACCATCAGCGCACCGCCAATCAGGAAGCCGGAGATCGCCCCGAGCGGCCCACCCATGGCCAGCCAGTCGGTGGGCAGGATGAACGCACCCCAGCCCACGGCGGAACCCAGGGCAATGGCCCAGACCCAGTGGGCCTTGAGCGTTTTTGCCAAGCGCTCCGGCTGGCCGTCGTCCGGACCTGGCGAAGCCGAAGCCATGGGAGTTACCACCGTCTTATCTGTTGTGGCTTTCATTTTAACCTCGTTCTGCACGGCGACGCCTGCGTCACCATAGGGGTTTGTCGGTTCGCCCTGGCGGGCGGACCTGTCGGGGTCAAGATTTCTGGGATTGCATCATGCTGATCAGTGAAACGTTCACGATGTCGGCCACTGTTGCGCCGCGGGACAAGTCGTTGATCGGTGCGGCCAATCCCTGCAGGATCGGGCCGTAGGCTTGGGCGCCGGCGAGGCGTTGGGTGATTTTGTACCCAATGTTTCCGGCGGCCAAGTTGGGAAAGATGAAAACGTTGGCGTGGCCTGCCACCGATGACGCTGGGGCTTTGGAGACAGCCACCGATTCAAGCAGTGCCGCATCGAATTGCAGTTCCCCATCGATCTGCAACGTCGGTTCTGCAACACGTGCCAACGTCGTGGCCGCGCGGACGGCGGAAATGCTCTCGTGTTCCGCAGAGCCGGCAGTGGAGAAGGAGAGCATGGCGACCGCCGGTTCTTCACCGGTGAGAGTGGCGAATGTATGGGCTGTAGAGGTGGCGATCTGCGCCAGTTGGGTGGAATTCGGGGTGGGGATCACGGCGCAATCGCCGTAGCCCACGTAGCGTCCGTCGTTCAGCCGCATGAGGAACGAGGAAGAGATGGTGCCCCCTTTCTCGTGGGTTCCCACGATCCTCAGGGCTGCGCGCAAAACGTCGGAGGTCGGCCGGGTGGCCCCGGCGACAGCGGCCACCGCCAGCCCCGCCGGAACAGCGGCGACGGCCAGGGACAACGGATCGTCCATCCACCCGGCGGTCTTGGCCTCACCGAGCTTCGCGACGATTCCCGTCAGGTGGGCTCCGGCGGCCCCTTCACGCAGTTCGGCAGTGTTCATGATGGTGGTGGCCTCGGTGAGCGTGACACCCCCGGTGAACGCGAGGGCTTCAATGTCCTCGCGCTCACCGACCAGGATGACTTCCATGCCGATCTCGTTGAGCACCCCCGCTGCGGTGATGGCCCGCGCGTCGTGCCCGTCGGCCAGGATGATGCGGCCCGAGGCGCCGGCCGTGTGGCCGGACATGAAGCGGGCCAGCATGATTTCGTCGACCCCCTGGGGCCGCACCGGTGAAATGGTCATCTACTCTGGTTTCCTTGTTGCCTTCGGTCCTAGACGGAGGCCAGGGCGGCAGGGGCCTTGAGGTAGCTGTCCACTGCGCCCATGACGTGATCAACCTTGTTCAACAGGTCGTCAAGGACGTCCTGATCGGCGACCAGCGGCGGGGAGAGCACCAGCATCGTGGCACCGCGGTTGTCCGGGCGCGTGATGAGATTGACCTCGCGCATGGCCTGTGGCATCACCTGGGTGAGGACGGCCTTGGATTCTTCGGCAGTGAGCTCGCGACCGGTTTCCCGGTTGCCCATGAGCTCGATGGCGTAGAAGAATCCGGCCCCGCGGTATTCCCTGATGCTGCTGTGAGCGGCAACGATCGCATCCAGTCCGTTTTGGAAGTACGGTTCGAGGCTGCGCACGTTTCCCACGACGTTTTCTTCCTTAAGTGCCGTCAGGTTGGCGACGGCGGTGGCCGTAGCCACCGGGTGCCCTCCCCAGGTGGCCCCATGGCTAAAGATCCCTGCCAAAGGGGAAGCAAGCATGCCGTCGGCCAATGGCTTGCGGATGATCACCCCGCCCAGCGGTGCGTAGCCGGAGGTCGAGCCCTTGGCGAAGGTGATCATGTCCGGGACTACGCCGTATTTGATGCTGCCGAACCACTCGCCGAGTCGGCCGAATCCGGTGATGACTTCGTCGGCGACCAGCAGGATGCCGTGTTCGTCGCAGATGGAGCGCAGTTCCTGCCAGTAACCGGCCGGCGGGACCAGCGCGCCGCGGGAGTTCTGCACCGGCTCGGCGAAGAGCGCGGCGATGGTGTGCGCCCCTTCGCGGGCGATGACCTCGCGGATGGCTTGGACGGAGGGAAGGTCCGCGGCGGAGCCGCCTTCCGGAACGACCTCGCCGAGCGTATGGGGTACGTGGAAGACCCCGGGCATCAGCGTGCCGAAGGCCTCCTTGTAGGCGGGGATACCTGTGACCGCCAGGGCGCCGAGGGTGGTGCCGTGGTAGGCCATGTCGCGGGCGATGATCTTGGTGCGCTCGGGTTCACCCTGGCTGCGGTGGTACTGGCGGGCGAACTTGATGGCGGATTCGACGGCCTCGGAGCCGGAGTTCACGAAGAAGACAACGTCCAGGTCACCGGGGGCCAAATCCGCGATCGCGGTGGCCGCGTTGACGGCGGCCGGGTGTGCCGAGCCCCAGTTGGTCCAGAAGGCCAACTTCGACATCTGCTCGTACGCGGCCTTCGGGATGTCCTGGCGTCCGTGGCCGATGTTGGCGCAGAAGAGTCCGGCCAACCCGTCCAGGAACTTATTGCCGGATTCATCGAAAAGGTAGCTTCCCTCGCCCCGCGTGATGATCGGCAGGTTCGGGTCGTTCCACACCTGGCCGGTGGTGAAGTGCGGGTAAAGATGCCGCTGGGCACGATTGCGGATATCTGAGTTGGTCACGGGACCCCTCCATTCAAAGTTTTCCTGACAGGACCCGAAGCAACCTCGCTTCGGTCCTCGCCACCCATGTCTTGCTGTGGTGCATATCACTCTGCCCGCATGCTGGGTCCTTTCCCAGACCCAAATTGGCTTCCCTTTTTAGGTACCAGTTAGCTGCCTACAAGTAGATCCGTGGCACCCTGGACCCGATGCGCGTCAGCACCTCGTAGGGAATGGTCCCCGCGGCCCGGGCCCACGCCTCCACATGCGGCTCCCCGGAATCCCCCGGTCCGAAGAGCAGCGCCGCGTCCCCCGCAGCAACTGCGTCGTCTCCCACATCGATGACGAACTGGTCCATGCAGACCCTGCCCAGCACCCGGTAGTCCTGGGACCCGATCCGCACCGGGCCCGCGGAGCTGGCACCTCGGAAGACGCCGTCGGCGTAGCCCAGCGGCACCACCGCCAGCGTGGTCTCCCGCGCGGTGGTTTCGGTGTGCCCGTAGGACACCCCGGCCCCGGCCGGGGCGCGCTTGGTCTGCACGACCGCGGCACCAAGGGTCATGGCCGGACGCAGGGCCGGGCAGCTTCCGCGGTCTTCCTCGGCCAGCGGATTCACCCCGTAGACGGCCAACCCGGGGCGGACCATGTCGAAGTGCGCTTCGGGGCTCGCCAGGGTCGCGGCGGAGTTGGCGATGTGGCACAGCTGTGGCTCCAGCCCCAACGCCCGGGCGGTGGCGATCGCCACCCGGAAGACCTCCAACTGCGCGGGGACGGAGACGTTGCCCGGCTCGTCGGCACAGGCCAGATGGGACCAGACGCCCAGCACCCGGATTCTGCCGTCGATTTCAAGCTCTCGGGCCGCGGCACACAGCTGCGGCCAGTCTGAGGGCGCGGCCCCGCCGCGCCACATCCCGGTGTCGATCTTCAGGTGGATCCTCGGGACCATTCCGGCCAGCGCACCGGCGTCGGCGATATCCCGCAGCTGGCCCAGCGAGTAGGCGGCAAGTTCGATGTCCTCGCTGATGGCTCGGGCGTATGGCGCCCCGGGCGCGCAGAGCCAGGAGAACAACGGGGCAGTGATTCCGGCGGCGCGCACCGCGAAGGCCTCTTCGAGCACCGCCGTACCGAGGTAATCGGCGCCGCCTTCCAGGGCAGCCAGTGCCGCGGGCACGATGCCGTGCCCGTAGCCGTCGGCCTTAAGTACCGCCATGAGCTTGGACCCCGTCGCAGCTCTGCGCAGGGCACGGACGTTGGCCGTGATTGCGGCGGTCTCGATGTAGGCGGCGCGTTGCGGGACGAACCCCTCGGCGTTGCGGTACGCGGATGCGGTGGTGTTTTCGAGCGTGCTGGACCGGTTCATAGCGTGGACTCCTTCGTCCTGGATGCACTTTAGCGTTGTTGGATTCAACTCTTCTTCACCGATGGCCGCTGGCCCAGATCCAGATCGGGGGTGCTTCCATGGGTCCAACGGGCCGCGGCGGGACGCTACTGCGCGTCGAGCTCAGCGATGACCCGGCCCAGTTCCTCGATGCCGGGACGGATGGCCTCCAGCTGAATCGCGGCGAACCCCAGACGGAAGTGGTTGCGGTTTGCCGCCGGGTCGTCGAAGAACACGTCCCCTCGCTCGATCACAATCCCGGCCCGAAGTGCCGCGGCGGCCAGCGCCACGCAGTCCAGGTCCGCTGGTCCCTGGATCCAGATGCTCACCCCTCCCGGAGGCGCGGTGATCTTCCACGGCAAGAAGTCCTCCAGCGCTTCGGTGAGCACCTGCCACTTGCGCTGCAACTGGGTGCGCCGCCGGGAAATGGTGCGGTGGTACTGTCCGGATTCGATCAGCAGGGCCATGGCCCGCTGGGGGTGTCCGGGAATATGCCGAATTTTGTAGCGCCGCTGGTTCCGCAGCTCGGTGATCAGCTCCGATTCGGCCACCAGATAGCCCATGCGCAGGCCGGGCGCAAGGAATTTGGTGAACGATCCGAGATAGATGACGTGTTCGGAGTCGGGCAGCGCCTTGAGCGCCGGGGTGGGCTTGCCACGGTAGCGGAACTCGGAATCGTAGTCGTCTTCGATGACCAGCGCCCCTGCCTGCCGTGTGCCGGTCAGGATTTGCCGCCGCCGGCTTCCCGAGAGCGTGACATTGGTGGGGCTGTGGTGGCTTGGGGTCAGATACAGCAGGTCCAGTTCGCCCAACGAATCCGGCGGCACCAGTCCGTGCTCGTCCACGGCCAGCGGGCGCAAAGTGGCCCCGGTGCGGGCAAAGGTGTGCCGGGCGTCGACGTAGCCGGGATTTTCCACTCCCACCACGGTTTCCCGTCCCATCATGGTCTGCGCCAACAGGTCCAGGCCCTGCTGGGAGCCGGCGGTGATCAGAATGTTCTCCGGCTGCACGATGATGCCGCGGGCCGGCAGTACCCGCTTGCACAGTTCCTCGATCAGGAACGGGTCGTCTTCGTCCACCGAGTCACGCAGTGAGTAGAACAGATGCGGTGGATCCAGTGAGTCTCGCAACGCCCGCGACCAGGCCAGGCGTGGGAAGTCGCGCACATCGACCTGACCCGCCACGAATGGATACGGGTAGGCCGACCAATCGCGCACCTTGGTGATTTCCGGCATGCCCGCGTCCTCTCGGGGCCGGATGTGCCGGGACCAGTCGATCGCCGAAGCATCCATCGGTGCCGGGCGCCCTGCCGGAACGGCTTTGCGCAGCATTTCGGTGTTGATGAAGTAGCCGCGCCTCGAGTGCGACTCGATGATGCCCGACGCCAGCATTTCTTGATAGGCAGCGTTGACAGTGTTTCGCGAGAGGCCGAGCTCGCGCGCCAGCTCCCGGGAGGACGGCAACGGCTGGTTCGGCACGAGCGAACCGGAGAATATCTGGTGCTCGAGCGCCTGACGCAGTTGCCGATAGAGCGGCTCAGCGGATTCCGTGGATACCGCAATGGGCGCCCTGACCCCATCGCATGCTTCCGCTGGTTGCCGCTGGGCGTCCGGGCCCGGGAGACGCCGGTCCCTAGATATATCCATGGTGGGCGTCCGCCGGGACGAGGACATAGAAGCGCGGGACAACCACGATGGGAACCGGAAGTGCGCGCAACATCTTGTTCGCGGTGGATCCTAGGAAAATCCTGCTCCGCTCCGCCAAGCGGCTCGAACCAAGCAGGACGATCTCGGATTCGTCCCAGTCAAGGGCTTCAACGGCGGCTTCGGTCGAGCGGCCCTGGGCAACGTCGGCTGTGACGATTGTTCGGTTCCGCACGCCCGCGATGGCGGTTTCGAGGGTCTTCCGTGCGTGGACGCGTGCCGCATCAATCCGGTCGCCGCGGTATTTCTCGCCATCCATGGCCACCAGGGAGACCAACCTCAGCGGAACGTGGCGGACGGCGGCCGCATCCACGGCGGCCTCCAGCACCGAGTCTGCACCGGCACGGGTGCCCAGCGCGCACGTGATGCGGGTAATTTCCCGGGGCGGGAGGTATCCCGAGGGCGCCAACGCCACCGGAACCGGAGATGAGTGCAGCAGGGCATTGGCCACTGAGCCGACCGTGAACCGGCGCAGGGGCCCACTACTGGCCGCGCCCACCACCACAAGGTTCGCTCTGAACACGGCTACGGCTTCGAGCAGCCCCTCGGCCATCGACGCCGCAAAGCGTATGTGGGTACGCGCGCTCATGCTGGAGGGCACAAGAGCCAGCGCGCGGTCCATCCATTTCTGGGCGCCCTGCTGCAGGAATTCCTGATACACGCGCTCATTGCGGGTGGCCGCCTCCGCCGGCGGAACGCCCGGGATGATGTGGACCAGCTCGAGCTCGGCGTTCGTGGGCTCGGCTAGGGATCGGGAAAGCGCCAACGCCAGGGAAATCGCCTCGCGTCCGCGTTTGTCCTCGGTGCATCCAACGACATACCTCATGGCGTGCGTTCCTCTTCATTGGGAGTCGGTTTGGGTAATCCCCTCATGCCTACCAGTTCGCGTCGCGCTGCGGAAAGAATGACTGGCATATGACGAGAGTCACTATCGGTCACCCGAGTGCTGGGCCAGAAAAGAATATACCTCGGTCTCATCCACCCCGGGGAAGGCACCTTGCGGCATGGCGGCCAGCAGATGCGTCTGTGCCCTGGCGCTGGGCCAAGCCTGCCCCGCCCATTGCTGCTGCAGTGCCAACGGCGGACGGCGGCAGCACGAATCGTCGGGGCAGGTTGAGGTGGATCGTTCGGTGGTGTCGCGCCCGCGGAACCACTTCACATGCACATACGGCACCCCGATGCTCAGCGAAAACTTCCCTGCATTGGACCGTTCGGTGCGCGCGGTGCACCAGAAGGTGCCCACCGTGGTATCGGTGTACTGGTTGTAGGCACTGAATTGGTCGGCCACGTCGAAGACCTCGCGGCTGGTCCAATGCCTGCACACCGTCTGGCCCTCGATGGAACCGGTGTGGTCCATCGGGAAGTTCACCCCGTCGTTCTCGTAGGCCTTGTGGATGATGCCCGATTCGTGGACCTTCTGGAAGTGCACCGTGATGCCCAGGTGTTCGGTCGCCAGGTTGGTGAAGCGGTGGGCTGCGGTCTCGTAGGAGACGGCAAAGGCATCGCGGATGTCCTCGACGGCAAGTTCCCGGGCACTCTTGGCGCGCTGCAAAAAGTCGACCGTGGCCTTTTCCGGCATCATCAGGGAGGCAGCGAAGTAGTTGGTGGCCACCCGTTGACGCAGGAACTCGGCGTAGTCGCCCGGAGTCCTATGCCCCAGGACGTGGTGGCCAAAGGCCTGCAGCAGCACCGAGCGGGTGGAATGTTCCGAGCGCTGGGACTGCGTGAGGTAGATGCGCATGTTTTTCAGGTCCGTCACCGATCGGGTGGAGTGCGGCAGGTCCGAGACGTTGTGCAGCGAAAAACCCAGGTGCGTGGCGATGTCCGCGACCTGGTGGTGCGACAGTGGGCCGGCCGCATGCCCGATGGCCTTGAGTAGCCTGGCAGATTCCTTCTCAATCTCCGGGAAGTAGTTGTTCCGTTCCTTCATCTCGCCGCGAAGCTCGGCATTTGCTCGGCGGGCTTCCTCCGGCGTTGCCGATTGCTCGTTGAGCCGGCGCTCCAGCTCTCCCTGCAGCCCGACCAGGGACTCGAGCACATCCATGGGCAGCCGGGCGGATATCCGCACCTTGGGCAGATCAAGTGCCTGGTAGAGCGGGCCCCGCTGGGCGCGCTCCAGCTCGATTTCCAGGGCCGCCCGCCGGGTGGGCGGTTCGGAGCCCAGGAGCTCATCCAGCCCGACGCCGAAGATCCCCGCCAGGGTTTTGAGCATGCTTAGTTTGGGCTCGCGCTTGCCGTTTTCCATCAATGAAAGCTGGCTTGGCGCGGTGCCCACGGCCTCGGAGAGGTCATCGAGGGTCATCGCCTTGGCCTTGCGCAGGTGGCGTATCCGCCTGCCGAGGGAAATGATGTCCAGTTCCTCGGTGTCTTCCGGGGACAGGATGTGCTTCTCCGGCATCGCGGGCCGGTTCCATGTGGGGGTGCTCACGTTTTCAGGGTACGCGAAGAATCGGAGATCTTCCCGTCGCTTCACCCAGCGGCATCGTTCAGGAAGCACCAAATGCACGTCTTCAGCAATTTCTTCCCCTGGATCGACAGTGTGCCGTGCCCGGGGGCTTTCACCATGTTTTGCCCCCCGCTCATGGCTTTCGCCCAAGGATTCGCCGATCCGGGAGCCTCCTCCCAGCAGGGGATTGTCCCGGAGGCGCGGCCCTGCAAGCATGAACCCGATGGCAGAGCCCAATAAATACCTCAAGGCCTACAACGATCAGCTGCGCACCGACGCCGAGACTCCCAGTGCCATCCAGGTGGAGAAGCTGGATGTCCTGCGTCTGGCGACGTTTGCCGGTGGACGCGGCTTCATCACCTACCGGGATCTGGGCTCCTAGAACGAAGACGGAATCAGCGCACTCGTCGGCGGTCGCTGGAGCATTTCCGCCGGGACCCGGAGATCACCACTATCGAATGGAAAAGCAAGGGGCCACGACCATGCTCCGGGGCTGCACGAGGCCCTGCTGGCCCATGGCTTTACCCCGAATGAGCCCGAGTCGATCATGATCGGTCCGCTTGAGGCTTTGTGTTCCGATGCGCCAACGCCCGACGGGGTCCACCTGCGGCAAGTCACGAGGGACGCCGAGGTGCGCGCCATGAGTGAAATGGTTGACGAGGCGTTTGGCGACCCGGCCAGCACCCGTCAGGCCGACGCGCTTCTTGCCCGTCTCGCACGCAACGACGGCATGGAGCTGTGGGTGGCCGAGACGGCTGGTCGCATGGTGGGTGCCGGCCGACTCGAGCCGGTGCCCGGAACCGGTTTCGCCGGCATCTGGGGCGGTGCCGTCTTGGAGCCATACCGTGGGCGCGGCATCTACCGCGCGCTGACCGCGGCGCGTGCACAGTCGGCACTCACCCAAGGCAAAACACTGGCCCACAGCGACTCAACTGAATACTCGCGACCCATCCTGGAACGCTCCGGCTTGGTGAAGGTGTCGACAACGACGCCATACAACTGGTCCCGCTGATGTTCCGCCCCTCGGCCGCTTGAACGAGTAGAAGATTCCGGGGCTCATTCGGGGTGCGGGAATCTGGAATTGAAGTACTGAAAGGGAACGGGCGATCACCATGCATCACGCCCCCAGGACATTCTGCGGACCCGGCAAGGGACACCACGCGGCTGGGCTCAACCGTCCTGCATGGATCGGCTTGGAGCCCTGGAATACCCAACCTCGCCGACGCCCAGATTCCCGGCCGGGAACCCGGCACGTCCTCTATGGCGAAGGCGGACGGTTAACTGACGCAACAGCAGATCTATGGGAGTTCAAGGGCCACCTGGGGAATTCCGGCCCAATCGGTGGATTCATCAGCAAGTTGCTGGGCTGCTGGGCACCTCTCCGGGCGGCAAGATTCCTCATCGCCTGCGGAACCGCTGAACCAGAAGTCCCTCGGAGTCGAGACTCGTTTCTTTCCTCTTGCCGGGCTGTCCTCCAACGATCAAGCAACAACAAAAATCGAAACATCCGTCGATGTTGCGGCGGATAGCGTTTCAGCAGGAACCCAGCGACACCGTAGATGAATGCACCGAAGGTGCCCTGGAAACGCCGTTATGCACTCGTCCTTGCAGGGCTGGGCGACGGATGATGCGCTCGAAGTCCGTGCCACAACGTTGTCCTTGTTCGCGGCATCGCTGTTCCTGGGTGGCTCCTTGGGCAACTTCTCCACGGCTTCCTTGGCCGAGACAGGGGCGTATGCCACACCTTTGGCCATGGGCTACTGGTGAGCTCGGTGCTCACCGTGGCCGCGACCATCGCGCATTCGCTGTGGAAGCGCCGGCACAGCGAACCCGCCACCGCGACGTAGCAAGCTACACAGGCCCACGACGCCATGTCTGGTCCGGACACCGCCACCACGGTCTTCCAGGAAGCGGTGGCCCGGTGCTCGCCGCGGGCACGATGCTTTCCGCCTCCGCCGGGGCAGCCCCCCGCCCAGGATGACTGGGAGGCTGGCGCCTACCGCGGAGCCGTCGACGCGGTTGAATCCAAGGGCGCCAACAACCAAGATTCCCTCGAAGACGTCGTTTTCGACGATACAAACAAAAATTCCGTTCTTGACGGCAATCAACGGGGCCTAAACGGCGTGGAAGTGTCCAACGGACGCAAAATCGCCACGACCGATGCGAAGGACCGCTACGAGCTGCAGGCTTTTGGAAACATGACCGTCTTCGTCACCCAGCCGCGTGGCTACCAGGTTCCGGTCGACGAGAACAACGTCGCCCAATTCTTCTACAACCACCTGCCCGAAGGATCCCCACAGCTGACGTACGGCGGGATCGCACCCACCGGCCAGCTGCCGCAGGCAGTGAACTTCCCGCTGGCCGCGAGCAAGCTGACCCAGTCGCCCGGGCAGCATTGCGCCATCGGCGCCGATATCCAGTCCTGCAATCAGAAAGAGGTCGAGTTCGCCCGCAACGGAGTGTTCGCGGACCTCGCCGCACGCCAGGACTACGCCGGTTGCGGCGCACTCTTCATCGGCGACCTGGTCGGGGACGACCTTTCGGTCTTCACCCAGACCCGCGAGCTGACTTCCATGCTCAACGGCCCGGCACGGTGACTGCCCGGGGTGCTGACCCTAGACATCAAGAACATGTTGGTCACGGAGCGGTTCACTACGCGCGGGGGCGACGGTTCGGATCAGATGGTGCTGAGCCTGAACACCTCGAAGTACAGGGCCTGGTACGCCGAGAACATCACTAAACCCCGGAGTTCGGCTGACGAGCTGGAAAACCCGTTGGAGGTGTCGCGAGACGAACTGGCCGAACAGGCGTGGCTGACCACGAATTTCTGGATGGGTTCCACCGGCTCCACGGTTGAGGCTGCGATAGACGGGGGCGGCCCGGTTGTTGCATCACGGACCCAGCAGCTGCGCGGGGAGGACCCGCTCATCGGCGCCGAGTATTCGGACCCCGTGGCCATCATGGAGCAATTCGTCCACGGTGGTGGACTTGCCGATCGCTCCATGCACCTGTGGCGCTTGGCCCTGCCCGCCGATCTTGAGGTCGGAGAGCACACCGCCAAGGTCACCTCGACCGATGTGCATGGCCGAAAGTTCACCGAGACGTTGGTTTTCGAAGTCACCAAGTAACTCCCTGCTTCACACGTTCACACACGCCAGCGGTGCGTCGCGGCCTTCGGGTCGCGGCGCACCGCCGCTGCTTGTTCGGCGGCCCCGCGACCGTGCCCGGTTGCAGTTCCCATGCTCGATGTCAGGAGTGTTGTGTCTGCACCAGCATGAAGTCACGTGCAGCGTGCACCTGCTCCGGGGTAGGCGTCAGACCGGTGTAGAGAACGAACTGTTCCACGGCCTGCAGCGTTGCAACATCGGCACCTGTCACCACCGGCTTCCCCGCGTCGCGCGCGGTACGGATGAGAGGGGTCTCAGCCGGCATGGCGACCACATCGAACACCATCTGGGCCGCGGCGACCTGCTCCGGTGTAAAGAGCATCCGATCCGCGTCCTGGCCACCGGCCATGCCGATAGGGGTGACGTTGATCAGCAGTTCTGCGCCGTCGACGGTTTCTTGTGCCCACTCAAACCCATAGGCCTCGGCCAACTTTCGCCCGGCTGATTCGTTGCGGGCCACCACCACGACGTCGCCAAACCCGGAGTCCCGCAGCGCTGCCACCACTGCCTTGGCCATGCCACCGGAGCCCCGGACCACGGTTCGCAGTGCAGGAGAAACCTCGTGGGTCCGCAGCAGTTCAACCACCGCCGTGTAGTCGGTGTTGTGGGCAGTGAGCACGCCGTTGTCGTTAACAATGGTGTTCACCGACTCGATGGCCGCGGCGGACGGGGCCAGATGGTCAACGAGCGGGATCACCGCTTCCTTATAGGGCATGGAAACGGCGGTTCCTCGGATGCCCAGCCCGCGGACGCCGGAGATGGCTTGGGCCAGGTCTGTGGGGGCGAAGGCCTTGTAGATCCAATTCAGGCCCAGCTGGTCGTACAGGTGGTTGTGGAACAGTGTCCCGTTGTTGCTGGGGCGCGCAGCCAACGAAATACAGAGTGTCATGTCTTTGTTCAGAATCGGCATGCTTCAGTCTAATCCGGCGGCATTCGGGCTGCGGCGCACCGCCGCCGTTCGTATATCTAACGCCCCGGCATCCAACCCATGCAGTAGTCAAGGTTCGCAATGACGGTGGCAACCGCGGCGTCCCCGTCCCCCGCCTCGATCGCCTCGAGAAGTTCCTCGTGGCCAGTGGTCAGGGCGCCATCGAAACCCGCTTCGAGCCGCTGGACCATTTTCGTCCCGTGGAAAACGTCCCCGAAACTGTCATAAAGCTCGTGCAGCAGCGCATTGCCGGAGGCCTCGGCCACCCGCAGGTGGAAGGCCCAGTCGGCTGCGGACCAGGCCGCGTAGTCCTCGGCGGCCCAGCTATCGCGCCGACGCTCCAGCAAGTCCCGCAGCTCGGCCACGATGCCCTGAGTGGCCGAGGCGGCGGCGAGCCGGGCGGCCTGGGTGTCCAAGGCAAAGCGCACCTGCAGCACGTCCTCGTCTGTGTGCTCCCGGTAGACCCGTTGCGCAGTGCCGCTGATCTCGCTGGTGGCCCGGACGTAGGTGCCGTCCCCGCGAAGGACCTCAAATAATCCGGCATGCGCCAGCGCCTTCACCGCCTCGCGCAGCGTGCCGCGCGAGACGCCGAGCTCGGCCACCAGTTCGGTTTCGGGTGGGATCTTCTCCCCCACCACCCAACGCCCGGAGGCGACTGCCTCACGCAGCCGGGCGACCACTTCGACGGCCAATGGCGGACGCAGACCCGGGACGCTCATCGTGGACCTACCGTTTCCGGATCAAGGGGCTCGGATGGCGGACGCCCGGAACCGCTGATCCGGTAGCCGAGGAATATTTGGAGCAGCGTGACACCCACAAGGATCACCAGGGGAACGGTCCAGGAACCAAGCACGCCCTGCAGCAGCCCGAGCCCGAACGGACCCAGCGCGGCGATCAGGTAACCGACGGACTGGGCGAGCGTCGAAAGCGCCGTGGTCTCTGCGGCGTTGTTGCCGCTGCGGCTGATCATCAGCATCAGCAGCGGGAAGATGCCCAGCCCCAATCCGGTGAGCACCGAAGGAACTACCGAGAATTCGACCGGGAGCAGCAACAGGGCCAGGAACCCCGCAACTGCGGCCCCACAAGTCAGCATGAACGCCGGGCGCAGCAACCGCGGCTTCGAGGCCATCCACAGCAAGAGCAGCACGGTGGGGATACTGATCGCTTGAACCAGACCGAGCATGAAGCCCGCGGTGGCAGGGTCCGATCCGCGCGAAATCAGAATGTGCGGCAACCAGCTCAGCAGCGAGTAGACCAGTAGCGCCTGCACGCCGAACATCGAAGTGAAAAGCAGTCCCTTGCGGGTGGCCAGCATGGGCCACGGGGAGACGTGTGGTCCCGCGGGGCCCGTCTTGCGGCTTCCCGCAATGGCCAGCGGCAGGAAGACCAGCAGGGCCAGGGCCGCCGGGATGGCCCAGGCGGCCAGCCCGAGCGTGGGCGAGCCCAGGCTCGCAGCGACCGGCACGCTCAGTGCCGCGGCGCTGGTGGCACCCACCGACATGGTCACGGTGTAGGTGGCGGTCATCGAGGCGGTGCGTTGCGGGTGGTGCTCACGGATGAACGAGGGCATGGCCACGTTGCAGATGGCCAGCCCGCACATCCCCAGCACGGTGCCGGCCAACAGCAGCCAGGTGGATTCGAAGGCGCGGACCGCCAGCCCCAGGGTGAGCAGCAACAAGGCGATCCCGATGGCACGTTCCAGTCCGGTGTGCTTGACCAGCCAGGCGGTTCCCGCCCCGGCAAAGGCGAAGCAAAGCACCGGGATGGTGGGCAACAACGAGGCCACGAGGGTGCCATAGCCCAGCAGGTTTTCCAGGTCGTGGAAGAGCGGTGCAGCGGACGCGATCCCGGCACGCAGGTTCAGTCCAACCAGCACCACCGCGGCAATCATCAGCGCCCCGGTGGTCCAACTGCTTCGGGTCGCCGGCAACGGAACAGCTGCCGGGGCCGCCACCATGGCTTCCACTTCGGTTGTCGCTTCGGCAAGAACTTCGGCGGGTTGCAGCGGGTGGGGCGGATTTCTGGTTGTCTCTGAACTCACCACTAAACATTAGACGTCTGACGTTTGTTACGTCGAATTTCGTGCGTCGCATAGCGCCACACGGCGGCCCGGACACCCTCCGATAAGCTGACAGCACGATCCCTTCTTTGCACGCTCAGCCGCTCCCGTCATCACCGAAAAATCCGAAGGAGCACCGCCACGCACCGCCACCCGTCCCCACGCACCGCCTTGCCGTGGGTCATCGCGGGCATCGTGGTCGTGGCCTTGAGCCTGCGGGCACCGATCATCGCCCCCACCGCAGTGATCGGCGATATCCAAGCCGGCACGGGACTCTCGGCCGTGGGCGCAGGCCTGTTGACGGGCCTGCCGGTATTGCTGTTCGCACTGGCCACCCCGCTGGCCACGCGCAGCATCCGCCGTTTCGGCCCGGAGGCCACCATCATCCTGTGTCTGGCAGGAGTGCTGGCCGGAACCGTCATCCGCTCGACGGGCCCCTCTTCGGTGGTGCTGGCCGGAACCGTACTGATAGGTGCGGCGATGACCCTGGGGAACATCGCGGTACCGGTGTTGATCCGCAGGGATGTTCCGTGGAACAAGATCCCCGCTGTCACCGGCGCCTACTCGGCCACCATGAACGTGGGTTCCATGGCCACACTGCTGGGCACCGCGCCGCTGGCCGGACTCGTCGGTTGGCGCTGGGCCATCGCTGCCTGGGGCGTGGTGACTGCCGCAGGACTGGCCTATTGGCTGCTGCGGCAACGGCGCGGCCGCTTTGCCCCCACGCCCCGCGAATCCGCTGCCGCACTCGCCCCGGTGGACCCGGCGCTGCCCGAGGGTTCCGAGGCGACCGCCGCAAGCACACGCACCCCCGCGGAGCGAACCCGTTTCCGCCGGGTCGTCGGGCTGCTGGTCTTCGCCTTCTGTGGGCAGTCCGCCGCGTATTACGCAACGACCGCGTGGTTGCCCCTGCTGCTATCCGACACCCGGGGGCTGGCCCAAGCATCCTCCGGCGCGACGGCCTCGCTGTTCCAGATCGCGGCGGTCATCGGGGCGTTCGGGGTCCCGCTGTTGGCCGCACGGACAAAGCTGTGGATCGCCACCGCCGTCATCGCGCTGTTCTGGGTCACCCTGCCGATCGGACTGATCGTTGCCCCCGAGGCCTTCGTGCTGTGGGCGATCATCGGCGGCATCGCCCAGGGTGGCGGATTTACGGCGATCTTCTCGATCATTCCCCGTGTCGCCCACAACAACGCCGACACAGCCAGCGCCTCCGCCCGCATCCAGGCCGGCGGCTACCTCGCGGCCACCTGCGCCCCGCCACTGGCCGGCTGGCTGAACAGCATCACCGGGGCCTGGAACGCACCGCTGCTGCTGATCCTTGCAGCCACCCTCTCCTTTAGCATCGGATCCCTACTTGCGGTGCGCCTGACCGACCGACGTTGAGCCGGCACCGTGCCCTACCGGGAATAGAGCAGGTGGACGCCGTGTTGGCCTACGTTGTGAAGAACATCGGATTCCTGTCATTCGGCCACTGGACCGACCACCCGTCATCCGCCACGCGCAGCGCGTCTGACGCATTGCTGCAGGCCATCGAGCTGGCGGTCGCGGCCGAGGAACTCGGCGCTGACGGCGCTCACTTCCGCGTCCACCACTTCGCCCAACAGCATTCCTCCCCGTTCCCGCTGCTCGCAGCGATCGGGGCGAAAACCAGCCGCATCGAGATCGGCACCGGCGTGATCGATATGCGCTACGAGAACCCGCTCTACATGGCCGAGGATGCCGGCGCTGCCGACCTGATCTCCGGCGGCCGGCTGCAGCTGGGCATCAGCCGTGGTTCACCCGAGCAAGTCATCGACGGCTGGCGCCACTTCGGCTTCTCCCCCGCCGCGGGCGAGTCGGACGCGGACATGGGTCGGCGACATACCGAACGCCTGCTGAAGGTTCTCACGGGCGAGGGTTTCGCGGAGCCGAGCCCGAATCCAATGTTCCCCAACCCTCCGGGTCTGCTGCGCGTGGAGCCGCATTCGGAAGGTCTGCGCGAGCGCATCTGGTGGGGTTCGGGATCCAATGCGACGGCCGTGTGGGCCGCGAAGCTGGGCATGAATCTGCAAAGCTCCACGCTCAAGGACGATGAATCCGGCAAACCCTTCCATGTTCAGCAGGCCGAACAGATCGAGCTGTACCGGCAGGCGTGGAAGGATGCGGGGCATAGGCGTGAACCGCGCGTCTCGGTCAGCCGCAGCATCTTCGCCTTGACCGAAGACCGGGACTGGCAGTACTTTGGCCGCGACCGCCACAGTTCTGACCAGATCGGGAACATCGACGCAAAGACGCGCGCGGTCTTTGGCAAATCCTACGCCGGGGAACCCGACGAGCTGGCCAAGATGCTGGAACAGGATCAGGCCATCGCCGCTGCCGACACCCTGCTGCTCACGGTCCCGAACCAGCTCGGTGTCGAGTACAACTCCCACGTGATCGAATCGATCCTCACTCACGTGGCACCGCTACTAGGCTGGCGCTAATCCCGCCGCCGGCGGGCGGAACCTTGCTGGTTCAACGCCGCGCCGGCACCTCCCGGCCCTAGCCAACGGTCTATTTGCTGTTGCACAATCAGGCATGCATACTCCTGATGACGAGAACCAGGGCCGGGACACGCTGCGCTACCTGCGCTTGATGCTCTTGGTCATTCCGCTCCTGCTCCTGGTGGCCATCGCCCTGTACACCTGGTGGACCGGACGCATCGGGGACTCGATCAGCTCCTACTACCTCGGCCCGGCCCGGAACCTGTTCGTGGCGATGATGGTCTCCACCGGTGTACTGCTGGTCATCTACAAGGGGCCGCCACTGGAGGACCAGGCGCTGAACCTTGCCGGCTTCTACGCGATGTTCGTGGCCTTCGTCCCGGCCGGACTAGGCCAGACTCTGAGCACCTTGGACCCCACGGCGGAACGTGAGCTCATCCGCTCGATCCAGGTCTCCGTGGTGGCGGTGTTGGTGGTTGCGGTGGCGTTCGCATGGCTGGAGTTCAAGACCCGCAGCTGGTCTCCGAGCTCCCTGCTGCGGCGCACGGGATCGCGTTGGCTGGCCGCGGCAAGCACGCTGCTGGTGGCGGGTTTCCTAGTGCTGTTGCTGTGGAGGACGCTCGAGGGCAAGGATTTCGCCGGTGTCCACCTGTCCGCAGCCTTGCTCCTACTTATCAGCATGGGCATCGCGATCGCCAGCCACTTAGGCAGCGGCAGTCTTGGTGATACCGACACCAGCGGCGGGCGGGCAACCCACTACGCGGGGCTGCTGATCCTGATGGCGCTGGGAGTGGTGGCTTGGGGTGTGCTGGCCGCTCTCGGAGTCAGTCAGGCGGTCTTCTTCATCGAGTGGTACGAGATCGCACTCTTTTTGTACTTCTGGTATCTCGAGGCCCGAAGAACTTGGAATCCGGGCCCTGCCCCGGGCACCGCGCCGGGCAGACACACACCCGCATGAGGCAAGGGCTGCCACCAGGGGAAACGACCCCTGCGCGGGTCAGGATGCTTCTTCGCGGCGGGCTCTTTCGTCACCGCCAGATCGACGACCGGACCGGTGTTGAACGCGGCGACGATCATGCGCTCCTGGGAATTCTTGGCCTGATGCAAGGCCCGCAGCTCGGCGTGCTTCGCAGGATCACGAAGCCGATCCCCAGTGCCACAAACCAGATCGGGGTCAAGAACAGCGCCGACAGGGTGTCGACCTGCGTGGTCAGCGCCCAGAAGATGAAGCCGAAAAGGCCAGGACCACGTAGGGCATGAACGTTCCGCCGGGTATCTTGAACTTGCTGCCCGCGTGCAGTTGCGGGCGGCGCTCGCGGTAGACCAGGTAGCTCACCAAGACGATCGACCAGACGAATATGAAGCACGGAGCCGAGATGGTGGTGACCCAGGTGAGCGCCGCCGCCACGCCGGCGAGCAGGAACATGCAGGAGAACAGCAGTGCGTTGCGCGGAACCTTGGTCCGGGAGAGCTTTGCGAAGCCCTTGGGAGCGTCGCCCTCCGCGGCCGTTGCAACTAGGCCCTTGGCCACCAGCCCAACCCGCGCAAACCGGCCGCGGCGCAGGCCTGGGACCAGGGCCGCAGCCCTCCCACGCATTGGAGTTCCGCACGGGGTCACAACGGCTGGCGACGGACCAACCGGGTGCCTGTCTTGACCAGCATCAGCACCAACAGCAGGATGCCCACGTAGCCGTTGATCACATAAACGATGTTGACCATCTGGGAAAACGGCAGAACCAAGCCGATCGCGGTGCCGAGGACCGCCAGGCCGATGGTCAGGTACTTGAAGCGGGGCGTCTTGTCGGCGAAGAACCGCGAGGAGACCGTCCACAGCAACGGCACCGCCGTCGTGTAGATTCCGGCGAGAATCATGACCGAGATCCCCGCGGCCAGCACCGGGCTCACATCCCTGGCCAGCACAAGCATCGGAATCTGGGATCCGCCGACCTGTACGACATTCGCGAGCAGGCCCAGGCCGACAATGATGCAGGCCACCGAGAAGGCAATCGATCCAACCATGCCGCCGGCGGCCGCCTCCTTGCGGCTGCGCGCCGTCTTTCCGAGGGCGGTCAGGAAGGCCGCCAACCACAACATACAGAAGCCGACGTAGGACAGCCCCGCCATGAACCAGTTGGTGGAGGCCTGGGTCAGGTCCAGGGTCGGCAGCAAGGCGCTGCCCTCGGCAATCCCGCCCGGGCTGCGGAATATCCCTAGCAGGCCCAGCGCAATGGCGACCACGACGATGACCGGACCGATCTTGCCGATGACGTCAACCAGGGACTTCAGGCCAAACCAGACGCTGATCCCGACGACCACGGCCAGGCCGATGCCTCCGGCGTAGCGCGAGAGCCCATAGTGCTCCTCGAAGACGGCGCCGGCCCCGGCGACCATCACGGTGAAGCTCAGGAAGACGAAGATGATGGAGAAATAGTCGAAGAACGTCCCCAGGTACTTGCCGCAATAGTAATGGAAGATCCGCGACGGCCGGTCGAACTTCTTGGCCTGGCCGACCACGAAGAATTCGACGGCGACATAGGTCATGAGCACTAGGACCAGTGCCCCGGTGCCGAAAACACCCCAGTAGCCGTATGAGGTGAAGTACTGGAGGATCTCCTGCCCGGTGGCGAAACCGGAACCGATGAGGAACGCAATGATCGCACCCGCGTAGGTGAGGATCCGCAGGAAACTCGTCTTCTCGACGGTACGAAGGTGCGCCCGAGTGGGGGCTTTCTGTGGCATGGTGCTGGTTTCTCCCGTGGTTCTCCACGACGCCATTGAAGGCATGTCGCATCCTGATATATCAATTGCCAATGAACGATATGTCTCGAACGTGATCCAGTCAACACCTCGCCCTTACATGACGCACCTCACGTTGACGCGAGTGGCTTCCGAGCCGGGGGCGGTCGGCCCGGCTGGGTAGCCTCGAGACATGATTGATTTCAACAATGCTTCCGTATTCAAACTCAGCCCCTGCAACCCAAACGACGTCGCGGGCGAGGTTTCTCCGCTCTTTGTGCAGGACGAGGAACTACTCGCCTCGTTCAAGGGCGCACGTGACTATGTGGTCTTCACCAGCAAGAGACTCATCGCGGTAAACATCCAGGGCCTCACGGGCAAGAAGAGGGACTACACGTCGTTGCCGTATTCCAAGATCCAGGCCTTCTCGGTGGAGACCGCCGGGACCTTCGATCTCGACGCCGAGCTTGATATGTGGTTCAGCGGCCTGGGCAAAGTCCGACTCGAATTCAAAGGAAAAGTCGACGTTCGGGCACTCTCGCAGCTGATCGCCTCCTACGTCCTGTAACGCAATTTGCTCCTAGCGGCGGCGGAGTCTGCTCGATTCACGGGAAACGCCCAGCCAGTTTCCGGCATCGACCCTAGCCTTTGATTCGTTGGAACAAGGTGTAGGACCACCGATTCAACCACTGGAGCCCTTTGCTTTTATTCCGCGCACCCACTTCGACCATGCCTTCCAACCCACCGGAAGCACGGCCCAAGTATGCCCATCAGGAAGACTTGTCGCACCGCCGGACCGTGGTATTGCTGGGGATCGATGGAGCCGGCAAGACCACAACCGCAACTGCGCTGATGGCGTCCATGCGCGCTTCCGGGATCCGCGCCCAGTTGCTGCGCAATCCGGGTGGGCGCCGCTGGATGTCACGTGTGGCAGCTTGGTTCGGAACGGCGCCGACTCCAGCATGGGCCAACCTATTCGAATCGATCGTGCGGTGCATCAACGTGTTGCTCGCCCATGCCCGGGCGTCCGGATTCCCCGGAACCACCATCATGGATCGCCATGTGGCGTGCCAGCTGGTCCTGCGATCCGTTCGCGGCCAGCCCCAAGGTGTCTTGCTTCCCTGGCTGCTGGCCCGGCTGCCACGCCCCGAGGCCATCATCTTGATCGATGTCCCTGCCGACATCGCCCACGCGCGGATTCTCTTGCGCGGGGAAGACAGCGAGACACTCGCGTACTTGGAATCATCGCGCAAGGCCTACTTGAAAATCGCGCGAGCCAAGGGCTGGCACATCATCGACGGGTCCGGGACCCCACCCCAGGTAGCACTCACGGTCTTGTCGGCCGCGTCCCCCAAGGTTTGGGACGACAGTATTCCCCTCGTCGGTCTCGGCCCAATGCCGCGGTTGATGCGCCGACGTGCGCGGCAATGATTGAGCTCTTCTTCAGCTTGCAGTAAGTCCGGGACTTTTTCGGCCGATTCCCGAGCGGAACCACCACTTTTCGAGTTTCCAGCACGGATCGATGTGCGGAGGACTACATTTTTAGATTATGAGAAGAAGTGCGAATCTTTCCGCTAGAACCCTCTAGCCGGGGCTGGATTAGTACGGAAATGTAGTTCCTACGCAGAAAGAACGCCGGAACAACCTACCGAGATCACCAATGAAGACGATCCCGAACCGGCACCGGCAATCCAGCAAGGAGAAGGCAATGACCGAGCAGAACTCGACAGAGAACCGTATCGCAGCAATCGAAGAGGATTGGGCGAGCAACCCCCGCTGGACCGGCACCACTCGTGATTACTCTGCAGCAGAAGTAGTCAAGCTGCAGGGCTCCGTGCAGGAAGAGCACACCCTGGCCCGTCGCGGCTCCGAAAAGCTCTGGAAGCAGCTCACCGAGGAAGCCCCGACCGGCGGCTACACCAACGCGCTGGGCGCCCTGACCGGCAACCAGGCCGTACAGCAGGTCAAGGCCGGCCTCCGTGCCATCTATCTTTCCGGTTGGCAGGTCGCCGCAGATGCCAACCTCGCCGGCCAAACCTACCCGGACCAGTCGCTGTACCCGGCCAACTCGGTTCCGCAGGTGGTCCGCCGCATCAACAACGCACTGCTTCGCGCCGATCAGATCGAGCATGCAGAAGGCATCAAGACCGTTGAGGACTGGCTCGTGCCGATCGTTGCCGACGCCGAAGCCGGCTTCGGTGGCCCGCTGAACGCCTACGAACTGATGAAGTCGATGATCACTTCCGGTGCCTCGGGCGTCCACTGGGAAGACCAGCTCGCTTCCGAGAAGAAGTGTGGCCACCTCGGTGGCAAGGTCCTCATCCCGACCCAGCAGCACGTTCGCACGCTGAACGCAGCCCGCCTGGCAGCAGACGTCGCCGGCACCCCGTCGGTCGTCATTGCCCGCACCGACGCCGAGGCAGCAACCCTGATCACCTCGGATGTTGATGACCGTGACAAGCAGTTCGTCACCGGCGAGCGCACCGCAGAAGGCTTCTACAAGGTCACCAACGGCATCGAACCCTGCATTGCCCGTGCCAAGGCCTACGCACCGTATTCCGACCTCATCTGGATGGAGACCGGCACCCCGGACCTGGAACTGGCCCGCAAGTTCGCCGAGGCAGTCAAGGCCGACTTCCCGGATCAGATGCTTTCCTACAACTGCTCACCTTCCTTCAACTGGAAGAAGCACCTGGACGATGCAACCATCGCCAAGTTCCAGCGCGAACTCGGCGCCATGGGCTTCACCTTCCAGTTCATCACCCTCGCTGGCTTCCACGCCCTGAACCACTCGATGTTCAACTTGGCCCACGGCTACGCCCGTGACGGCATGAGCGCCTATGTCGAGCTCCAGGAAGCGGAATTCGCCTCCGAGGTAGACGGCTACACCGCCACCAAGCACCAGCGCGAAGTGGGCACCGGCTACTTCGACGATATTGCCACGGTCCTGAACCCGAACGCCTCAACCCTGGCGCTTGCGGGATCGACCGAAGCCGGCCAGTTCCACTAAACACACCACGGCGGTTGCCGCCGCGGTTCAGGTGGGGCCGGTGCACGATCACCGGCCCCGCCTGAATACCCGTATTTCCCTCAGCTTCCCCGGCACACCGCCACCCACAGACATTTGATTGACGAAGGAGTCACAGCCATGAACGATCCAATCACCCTGAACGGTATTACTCTGGTCGCTGCCCCGGTTCGCCGGCAGGAAGAGATCCTCACACCCCAGGCGCTGGATTTCTTGGCCCAGCTCCACAAGGCATTCGACGGGCGCCGTGCAGAACTCATGCAGACGCGCCAGCTGAATCGCGCCCGGATCGCCAATGGCTCGGACCCGAAGTTCCGCCCTGAGACCAAGTCCATCCGCGACGATGCGACCTGGCAGGTTGCTCCCATCGCCCCCGGCCTGGAGGACCGCCGCGTGGAGATCACCGGCCCCACCGACCGCAAGATGGCCATCAACGCACTGAACTCCGGCGCCAAGGTCTGGCTGGCGGACCTCGAGGACTCCTCGACCCCCACCTGGTCCAACGTCATCAACGGGCAGCTGAACCTGCGCAGCGTGTTGGACCGCAACATCGACTTCACCTCGCCGGAGGGCAAGGAATACAAGCTCTCCGGTGAAACCCTCGCCGACCTGCCCACCATCGTGGTCCGCCCTCGCGGCTGGCACTTGCCCGAAAAGAACCTGCTGGTGGCCGGCAAGCCCGTTTCCGGCGCCTTGGTCGACTTCGGCCTGTACTTTTTCCACAATGCGCAGCGCCTGATTTCCCAGGGCCGCGGCCCATACTTCTACCTGCCGAAAATCGAGAACCACCTCGAGGCCCGCCTCTGGAACGATGTCTTCGTGCTGGCTCAGGACCTCATCGGGATCCCGCAGGGCACCATCCGCGCCACGGTCCTGATCGAAACCATCACCGCAGCTTTCGAGATGGAGGAGATCCTCTACGAGCTGCGCGAGCATTCCGCCGGATTGAACGCCGGGCGTTGGGACTACATCTTCTCCATCATCAAGAACTTCCGTTCCCGCGGCCCGCGCTTCGTGCTCCCGGACCGTTCCATGGTGACCATGACGGCCCCGTTCATGCGCTCCTACACCGAGCAGCTGGTGCGGGCCTGCCACCGCCGCGGTGCCATGGCCATCGGAGGCATGGCCGCCTTCATCCCCAACCGCAAGGACGAAACCATCAACACTTTGGCCTTCGAGAAGGTCCGTGCCGATAAGACCCGCGAGGCCAACGACGGCTTCGATGGTTCCTGGGTGGCCCACCCGGACCTGGTTCCGGTGGCCCGCGAGGTCTTCGACTCGGTGCTTGGCGACAAGCCAAACCAACGCGAGCGCACCCGTGAGGACGTCACCCCGGATGACAAGGAGCTGCTGAACATCGCCGGCACCGAGGGCAAGATCACCGAGGGCGGCATCCGCAACAACATCGAGGTAGGCATCCGCTACATGGAAGCCTGGCTGCGCGGCAACGGAGCGGTGGCCATCCACAACCTCATGGAGGATGCGGCCACCGCGGAGATCTCGCGTTCGCAGATCTGGCAGTGGATCCAGCAGTCCGCCATCACCGACGAAGGTGAGCTGGTGTCCCGGGCCTGGGTCGAGGACCTGACCGAAGAGGAATTCGAGAAGCTTTCGCGCTTTGAGGGCGACCGTTTCGACGACGCCCGCGAGATCTTCGAGGCTTGTGCCCTGCGTGAGGATTTCCCGACCTTCCTCACCGTCCAGGCGTACAACCGCTACCTGCGCGAGGCCAAGGCACTCGAACCGGCAGCATAGACCCGCTGTGGTGGCGGGGGCAGGGGGCAAGCGCAACGACGCGAATACCCCTTGGTCCCCGTCACCAAGCAACAACTGAATAGACTTCGATCGTCCCCACCGGCAGAGCTGCCCATGGCGGGGACGATCGTTTTCTGTCTGGATTTAAGCCCTGCGTTGGCTACTGATCATCACCAAACTCAATGCGTGGTCCCTGTGAACTAACATGATGGAAACTGGTGGTTTAGAGACGAGCGATTCTATTCGCTGCACAGCAAAACTTGGGGGTCAACATGAACGAGAAGAATGCCGATGATTCGGTCGACGAACCGGTCCTGAACCGTGTCTGTCGGTATTGCAGTGTCCAGTCGACGGCTTCAGGTAGCTTCTGTCCGAACTGCGGGAAGCCCTTCGGAAAAAAGACTGCACCTTCCCCCAAAATTCTGTGGACCGTGATTACTGCTGTGGTTGTGGTCCTGGGAGTACTTGCCATCGTCTTCTTTACTCAACAAGAAGCCACCAAAAGGGCCGCGGACGACGCTCACGCTTCGCAAGTCGCAGCGGCTTCTTCAGCAGCCGCAAGTTCATCCGCTGCGGGAGCCGCAGCATCCGCAGAGGTAGTCGCGGCTGCTTCGGCGGCCGCCGCATCCGAAGAGACGGAGCGGGCGGTCCGCAACGTCTACGTTTCGGAACTTGAGGCCAGCATTGAAAAGGACGCGAAGGCCCGCGTGAAGCAGGGAACACTCACCGGTCCGATCAAGCGCGTTTCCTGCACACCGACTGGCGGTGGCTCTCTCGACGACCTTACGAGCCTCACCACGACCTTCGAATGCATAGCGGTGAACGAGACCAATAAAGACAAGACAGAAAGTGGTTATGTCTTTACCTCCACCATGAATTGGGACGAAGCCACATATTCTTGGCACTTGGGTCGATAGCAAGCTTTTACACGAGCAGGCTTGTCAAAACGCGACACATTTATCAGGCGCCTGTTGGCAACGACACCACCGGATGCGTCACGAAAGGCTCCCTTACCTAGATGCGCTGGCCGATAATTGGAGGTGGCTCCTGATCGGGGCCAAAACTGTGAATTAGCCTAAGGAGCCCGGTGAGCCAGCCACACGATCCGCCAACAAAACTCTTCACTCGGGACTTCCTGCTTGCCGCCGTCGCAAATCTTTTCATCTCCATGGTCTTCTACCTGCTGATGACTTCAATGGCGCTCTACGCCGTAGACAGGTTCCAAGCCTCCGACAGCGCCGCCGGCCTGGCCTCGAGCGTATTCATCATCGGCTCGGTGACCGCCAGGCTCTTCGCCGGCAGACTGTTGCTCGTGCTGGGGCGCAAACGACTGATGGTCATCTCCCTGTGCGTCTTCGTCCTGGCTTCGGTGCTCTACATGGCCAGTTACACCTTGTGGCTGTTGTTGCTCGTCCGTTTCGTCCACGGCATGGCCTTCGGCGCGGGCAACACCGCGATCGCCACCGCGGTGCAGTCGATCATTCCGCCGGCGCGGCGCAGCGAGGGGACCGGATACTTCGGGCTCTCCACCACCTTGTCCACCGCCGCCGGCCCATTCCTGGCGGTCCTGTTGGCAGCGGGAGGCAATTACACCTCGGTCTTCGTCTTCTGCGCCATTTCCTCGGCGGTGGCACTGACCGTGGGCCTGCTGATCCGCATGCCCGAGCCACCACGTGCCAGCGTCAGGAACTCCTCCGGGGCTCGACCTGGCGGATTCATCCGTTCGATTATCAGCCCCGCCGCGCTACCCATCTCCCTGGTGCTGCTGGTGTGCGGCATCGCCTACTCGGGGATCATTTCATTTCTGGCCCCGTTCCTGATTTCCCGTTCCATGGCCGAGGCCGCCAGCTGGTTCTTCCTGATCTATGCCGTCACGGTGCTCTTGTCCAGACTCTTTGCCGGACGCATCCAAGACCGGCGCGGAGACAACGCCATCATGTATCCCCTGCTGCTGGTCTTTGCCCTGGGCATGGCCGCACTGGCGTTCACCCCGTCCAACCTGACCATCGCCGCAGCTGCGGCGCTGACGGGGTTCGGGTTCGGTGCGCTGATGCCCTGTGCGCAGGCGATTGCCGTGAATGCGGTTCCCGCCGCGGAGTTGGGTGTCGCAACCTCGACCTTCTTCCTGATGCTTGACGTGGGGATCGGATTCGGTCCGGTGGCCTTGGGCCTGCTGATCCCGCATCTGGGATACACCGGCATGTTCGCGGTATTGACGGTGCTTTCGGTGCTGGGCATTGCCTTGTACTTCCAGGTGCACGGGCGCCACCCTCGTGCCTCCGTAGGTCGTACGGCTTAGCTGGAGCTCTCGCGGTTCCACCAGCGCGGGCTGTCCCGCACGAACGCGACGATCGTCCACCCCACCAGTGCCAGCGCGGCCACCCACAGGATCAACAACCCCACCTGCAGGTAGAGGAAAGCACCGACGAAGGACCCGAGGGTGATCATGCCCCAGAGCGCACCATAGGGCAGCCAAGCCCCTTTCGGTCCGCCCAGCAGGGCACCGGCCAGATGCTGCCCCATCTTCACCAGGGCCCCTGTCATGTAGGTCAATCCCACAGTGACTTCCCCTCGGCGCGTGTAAGTTGCGTTGATGGCACCCATCGACATGGCCATGAGGACCGCCGTCCAGATGCCTCGCGCGGTGCCCAGTGTGGTCAGCGCCGAGGCCAGGAGGAAGATCGAGGATACCGAGAGCACTGCCCCGCGCCGATGCACGGAGGGCACCTGGCTGGCCACGGTCGCCGCGGCCACGCCCAATACGAAGCTGAGCACCAGCCCGATGGCAATGGCCCACTCAAAGACGTTGCCTTCGGCGAGGCCCGCGCTGGAGCGGGTCGAGTTACCGCTCATGAACGAGACGAAATACCCGCCGAAGTGGATGAAGGCCACCCCATCGACGAAACCGGCTATTGCGGTAAGCCCACTGGCATAGGCGATGCCCCGCCATCCCAACGACCGCGCCACGTGTGTTCTCCTCGTCCGGGCCCCGACCAGCAACGATGCAAGGCCACAGGGCTCCATAAGTTTTCGGACCGCCACCAGCGCAACGCGCTTCCGGTCCCACACCAGTCTATTGTTATGCGCAATTCGCACCGCCGCGGCACATGCAAAGCCCAGAATGGCTTTGCTCCCTTGCCACCAAAGGCCACAGAGTTCCGGGAGTGATCCGCGCCACCGAATCATCTCCGATCCGGGCCTCCGACTTACCATTGGATACGTCCCCCTTTCCGAGCAAAGGTTTCTCCGTGCCACAATTCGCCCAGGCGCTTGCCCGCGGCCTGAACGTCCGCCACGTCCGATTCATGGCCCTAGGCTCGGCCATCGGCACCGGATTGTTCTACGGCTCCGCCTCCGCCATCCAGGCCGCCGGACCGGCGGTGCTGCTGGCATACATGATCGGCGGCGCAGCAGTCTTCATGGTGATGCGCGCACTGGGAGAGATGGCCGTGCGCCACCCCGTGTCCGGGTCCTTCGGACAGTACGCCTCCAAGTACCTGGGTCCCTTCGCGGGGTTCATCACCGGATGGACGTTTGCGTTCGAAATGGCGATCGTGGCCATCGCGGATGTCACGGCGTTCGGCATCTACATGGGGTTCTGGTTCCCCGACGTGCCACGCTGGATCTGGATTCTGGCCATCATCTTCATCATTGCCGCACTGAACACCATGAAGGTCAGGGTCTTCGGCGAGACCGAATTCTGGCTCTCGTTGATCAAGGTCTCCGCGATCATCGCCATGATTGCCGGCGGCGTCCTGATCGTGGTCTTCGGTTTCGGTCTACCTGCCGAGGCGAACCCCGGGATCGCGACCTTGCTGGGCGCCGGAGGGTTCTTCCCCAACGGGTTCTGGGGCCTGCTGGCGTCCTTCTCCATCGTGATGTTCGCCTTTGGCGGCATCGAAACCATCGGCATCACCGCCGGCGAGGCGGAGAACCCCAAATCCGTGGTGCCCAAGGCGATCAACACCGTGCCGGTACGTATCTTGCTGTTCTACGTGTGCACGCTGGGCATCTTGATGATGATCTACCCCTGGAACGAAATCGGCACCGAGGGCAGCCCATTTGTGCAGATTTTCGACAACCTGGGCATCCCTGCAGCCGCACACATTCTCAACGCCGTCGTGATCACCGCCGCGATCTCCGCGATCAACTCGGATATCTTCGGCGCCGGACGGATGATGTTCGGCCTGGCTCAGCAGGGCCACGCCCCGGCCTCCTTCGGCAAGATCTCCCGCAATGGCGTGCCCTGGATGACCGTGCTGGTCATGGGAGCTGTGCTGCTCGTGGGTGTGTGGCTCAATGCGGTCATGCCCGAATCGCTCTTCCTGCTCATTGCCTCGATCGCCACGTTCGCCACCGTGTGGGTGTGGTTGATGATCCTGCTCTCGCACATCGCCATGAAGCGCTCGATTGCCCGGGAGAATCTGCCCGCCTCCGAGTTCCCCTCGCCGTTGTGGCCCGTAGGTTCCTACCTTGCCCTGGCCTTCATGGGCTTTGTGATCGTGCTGCTGGGCATCATGCCCGGCACCCGAGTGGCTCTGCTGGTGGGTGTCGTATGGATCGGGTTCCTCTTCATCGCCTACAAGGTGTGGGTCCGCGGCAAGGGCCATGAAAGGGCCGAACTCGAGGACGAGACCGGACGCGATTACGTCTCCATCGATTAGCGCTGTTCCCCCGCTTCGCTAGGGAATAGGCGGACGGAAGCCGGTGTTGCCCAAGACATGACTGAAACTCGCTTGAGCGTTGACATCTATTCCGACATTGCCTGCCCGTGGTGCTACATCGGCAAACGCCGCTTCGAGAAGGCCGTCTCTGCCCTGCCCTTTGGCGACAAGGTGGACGTCAAATGGCATGCGTTCCAGCTGGATCCCGCGCTTCCGGAGCACTATGAGGGAAGCGAAATCGACTATCTGGTCCAGGCCAAGGGCATGCCCGCCGACCAGGTTGCCGGCATGCTCGAACACGTCACCACCCAGGCAGCCGCTGAGGGACTGGACTACGACTTCGACTCCCTCCACGTCGCCAATTCCTTCACCGCGCTGCGCCTGCTGGCCCTGGCCAAGGAACGGGAGCTGGGCGACCAGATGAAGGAAGCGCTGCTTTCGGCGCATTTCGAGCAAGGCATCAACACCGGCAGCGTTGAAGCGCTCCAGCAGATCGCCGACACGGTGGGCCTGGACCCGGCCGAATCCGCGCAGGTGCTGGCCGGCGACAAGTACACCGACGAGGTGCGCGCAGACAGCGTGCGGGCCCGCGAGCTGGGTGTGACGGGGGTGCCGTTCTTCGTTCTGGAGAACAAGTACGGAATTTCCGGTGCCCAGCCCTCCGAGGTCTTTGAACAGGCACTGGGACAGGTCTGGCAAGAAATCGGCGGCGACTCGCTGCAGATGCTCGGAACACCCTCGACCGACGGTGAGACCTGCGGGCCGGAAGGGTGCAACTAGCGGCGGCAGCGTCCTACTTGTCCTTCGACGGCGCGGACTTGGCCGGAGCCTTCGTTTCCTTGGCTTCGTCCTTGGGTTTCGGCGCGGTGCAGCCGAGCTTACCGGCCTTCGTGTTGACCGATTTCTCCTTGACCAGGTCCTTGTACTTGGTGCCGATCACCACGTCCACGGTGCTACCGGGGCGCTTTGCATCGTAGACGTACGTCAGGCCCTTGATGTTGCGTTGCACCGTCATCGCCTGGGCGTAACCGTCGGGGCCGGATCTCACAGCGCCAACCACCTCGACGGGGGAAAGCCGGGCGTTGCCCACATCCACGACCTTGAACCCGCGTTTGCGTAGTTTGGTCGCCGTGGCACCTGCAAGCCCCGAGATCTGGGTGGCATTCATGACGTTGACCTTCATCTTGCCTGGCTCGATGTAGCTGAACTCCGTGGTGGGGCAGGCCTCGTTAAACGCTACAGAGGATTCCACAGTCTGTTGGGGTTCCAGAGCATCGATAACAATGGCACGCGTATTAATCAGGTAGGCCATCACCATGGCCGCAGCCAGGACCAGAACCACCAGGGTCAAGATGATCCCGTGGCGGATGGCGCGTCGGCGCTTAAGCCGGGCATCGGTGGTGAATTCGGGGCTCGCCAACTCATCCTCGGTGATGATGCGGTGGCCGTGCCAATCCTTCGGGTCCTTGTCGCGCGCCATGACTGTTCCCCCTTCAGCCTTCCAAAAGCAGCACGCGGGCGTGCAGAATCGAGCGTTGGTGCAGAGCTGTGCGAACCGCCCGATGCAGCCCGTCTTCGAGGTAACGGGTTCCCTTCCACTGCACAACGTGGGGAAACAGGTCGCCGAAGAACGTGGAGTCCTCAGCCAACAACGCGGCGAGGTCCAAGGTGCTCTTGGTGGTCACCAACTCATCGAGGCGAACCTGCATGGGCGCAACGGCGGCCCAGTCCTTGGGGGTGACGTATCCATGTTCCGGATACGGGCGCGAATCGCCGACAGATTTGAAGATCACTTGACCAGCTTAGGAAACTTCCGGCGACAAATGGAACGAATCGCCGGATTCTGTGCGAGTCGCGGTTCCTCTAAGCTGTTTCAGAGTCCGCGTCAAGGGTCACGACGCATGGATTCACAGTACGGAACGTGAAGTAACTTGTGCTGTCACAAACCACCCGTGCGGGTGCATTGTTGAACTATGAGTACAGTCCTCACCACCGTTCCGGTCCTAGATATGTCTACCGCACGCAACGCCGATGGCTCTTTTGATGAAGACTTCATTACGGCACTGCGAGATGCTGCCCACCGCGTGGGCTTCTTCCAGATCACCGGATTCGGTGCTCCAGATGGCACGACGCAGAACCTGCTCAAGACCCTGGCCGATTTCTTTGCGCTGCCAGTAGAGCAAAAGCTGAAACTAGACAACCGCAGCTCGGCACAATTCCGCGGTTACACCCGACTTGGCGCCGAGATCACCCGTGGCCGGGCCGACTCACGCGAACAGATCGACTACGGACCCGAACGCGAGGTCCTCTCCGAAATCCCCGCCGATGCCCCCTACCTGAACCTCCAGGGACCGAACCAGTGGCCCGCCGAGTTCCCACAGCTTGAAAACGTGGCCATGGACTGGGCAACGCTGATGAACCAGGTGGGCTCCGAACTGCTCTCCGCACTTGCGGTTGGCTTGGGCCTGCCGCAGGAATACTTCGCAGAACCCTTCGACCATGCCCCGGCATGGATGGGCAAGCTGGTCCACTACGTCGGCGGCGGGATCGTCCCGGAAGCCGGCACCCAGGGCGTTGGCGCTCACGCCGATTACGGCTTCATCACGCTGCTGCTGCAGGATTCCGTCGGCGGCCTACAAGTCCAGCCCTACGGCCAGGACGAATGGATCGAAGTGGCACCGATAGAAGGCGCACTAGTGGTGAACATCGGAGAGATGCTCGAAGTCGCCACCAACGGTTACCTGATGGCCACCATCCACCGGGTCACCGCTCCCCCGGCCGGCGTGGACCGCTACTCGGTTCCATTCTTTTACTCGCCACGATTGGACTCGGTGATCAGCCCCGTGCCGCTTCCGGCCAAGCTTGCGGCCGATGCCCGAGGCGTCTCCGACGATCCAGAGAATCCGATGTTGGCCTCCTACGGTGCCAATGTCCTCAAGGGCTGGCTGCGTGCCCACCCGCAGACCGCGCAGAAGCACTACCCCTCCTTGTTGAAGTAACACCAAAGGGACTGGACTGACTCCGTCGACGGCGGGCCGGAACATGGATGACTTGGTCATTCGCATTCCAGTCCGCCGCTGCCGTTGCAGTGGGAAACCGGGGCCGGAACATATGCTGTATCCATGAGTGCCACACACGCCGGAACGCAGCGCCTCGCCGGCCATGGTTTGCAATCGCTGATCTCCCGGATCGTCACCAAGGGAGTTCCCTTTTCCGAACTGCCGCTTCGCCACAAGGCCGGCTGGTCCCAAACACCGATGATGCTGGCAGTCGGTATATCCTGCCTTTTGGCCCTGGTGACCTCCCCGCAGGAAATCTTCGGCGATGCGCTTTTCGTCTCCGGCGTCCTGCTGACGGTGCTATGCCAGATCCTGGCGTGGACCATTCCCTGGGATTCGTTCAAGGCACCCCAGGCCTACCTCGCCATCCCGTCATTGGCCATGGTGGCGGCGGTACTCATGGGCGTGGGTGCCTACCCGTGGCTCTCTGGGGTTTCCCTGCTGCTGGCTTTTCCGGTCTTCTGGTTCGCTTGGTCGGACTTCTTCCCACGGCTGACACTGCTGCTGTCCTTTATGCTGCCGCTGGCCACCATCTGGCTACAGCTATGGAACCGTGACATCCCCATGACCTCCGATGCCATGATCAGACCGATGCTGATTCCCTTGGCGATCTGGGCCTTGGCAACCACCACGGTGATCGCCGCACACAATGCCACACTCGGTGAACGGCAGCTCCGCGACACCCTGGCTGCTTCTCGGCGCCAGGAACATCTGCTGAACGCAGTCCTCAACGCCGCAAACGTCGGCGTCGTGGTGGTGGACCGGGAGGGGAACGATGTGTTCATGAACGACGTCCAGCGCTTCCAACATCACCATGCCTCCCCCAGCGGGCATCCGGATCCTACCGAAGCAGAATTGCTGGTGCGTGAGGTCTCCCCCACTTATGAACCCAACCCCGAGCTCCTACCGCCCGAGCGCCGTCCAGTGGTGCGATCAATCCGCCAGGAGGAGTTCACCGACGAGCTCTTTGCGCTGGGCCCGTTGGATGACCCGATGTACCTGTCTGTTTCTGGACGTTCGTTTTTTGACGAAGACAGACAGTACGACGGTGCGGTGACCATGTTCAAGAACATCACCCCGCTCTTGGAGGCGTCCAAGACACGGGACCGTTTCCTTGCAAACGTGAGCCACGAACTGCGTACCCCGCTGACCTCGATCCTTGGGTATGTGGAACTACTTCAGGAAAATGGGGAGCTGGACGCGGCCCAGCGAAAATCTGTGGATGTGATCTCGCGGAACGCAGAGAGAATGCTGCTCATGGTCACCGACCTGCTGACTGCCGCTGCAGGTCAGCACGAGGTCAAAATCGCCGCGATCGATTTGGGCGAGGTAATCCACCGGCAGCTTGAATCATTACATCCCAGGGCCGTCGCAGCAGGCATCACACTCATCGAGGGTCGAATGTGCCACGAAACGGTATTGGGTGACGCACTGCGCCTCGGACAGGTACTGGACAATCTGGTCTCCAACGCCATCAAGTACACCGAGGTCGGCGGCACGGTGACCATCGCCATGAACTGCACCAACCAAGAGATCTCGCTGCAAGTCAGTGACACCGGGCAGGGGATCGCCGAGGACGATTTGAACGGCCTGTTCACCCGATTTTTCCGCACCGAATCGGCGCGCCGCTCCGGGCTGCCCGGTGTCGGGCTCGGACTGGCGATCAGCCAGGAGCTGGTCGTTGCCCATGGGGGGAAAATCACCGCCGAAAGCACCGTGGGCGAAGGAACGCGCATGACCATGGTGCTGCCGCGCAGGCATCCCGCCGGCGGCGCGTTCGGTGTCCAGCCCTTGGGGCTGCCGACCATCCGCAGCGGAATCATATAAGCAAGTTAAACGGCATTGCGTGGGCCCCGGGTAATCCCGGATCCCACGCAATGCCCAGGTTCACTGCTCTGCACTCAAGCCCCCAAGACGTGAGTGACGAACCTCGATTTTGTATCAGGGACTCATCACGTTCCCCTTACATCGGTCCTCACGAGTGAGCCGCGCCTTCCGATAAAAAACACTATTCCCTACCAACATCAAGTTTTCGTCCAATCGTGGACAAAATTGGCTCAAGTTAAGCTCAAGATTCCGGGCGTCTACCTTGAGCTTAACTTTCGCTAATTTGGGGGCAGTTCGTGAGGTTGACGGTTGATGATTGGTCCATGAAGTCCCTGCAACCAGACCCCGGCGCCGAGATGTGTATGCGGACACTGGGAAAACTGTGCGAGGAACTTGGCCCGGATTCCGTCGACGAATACATCTTAATGTTCAAGTCGCTGTGGCCCTCGCGCGTGGCGCGCTTGCGAGATGCGTTGTCTTCCAACGATCGAGATATGGGGGAAGACGCAGCACTGTCCCTACGCTCCTCGGCCACCATGGCCGGGGCCTACGAGTTGGCTGGCCTCGCATTGCAACTCCAACAGGCATTCCGGGAGGGCACCGTGGGGGCACGGACCGAGCTGGTCCGCAGCATCGAATATTCCGGAAAGATGGTGCTGAGAGTGTTGGAGACACCCGGATTCACTGAACGGGCGCTGCGTACCTACCGCGAATCCGTCAGCGCTTAGCCACCGTCCGGTATCCAACCCCGCGTACTGTTTCGATCCAGCGCGGCTTTTGGACCGAATCGCCCAGCTTGCGCCTCAGGTTCCCCACATGGACCTCCACCGAACGTTCATCCGCGGCAGAGACGTAGGTCCCCGCGTCAAGTTCTTCGTCACGCAATCGCCTGACGAGATCGGTCTTGGTACGGATATGGCCGCGGGCGCCGACCAGTGCTTCAAGCAAAGTGAATTCCGTGGGCGTAACGATCGTGGGCTGCCCATCGACGTGGACCGAATACATTGCCACATCGACCACCAACCCATTGAGCGCGCGCAAATGGGCTGTATCGAAGGCGACTTCGGTGACCGAGTCATCAACTGCCTGCACCGCCGGCTGCCCTTCGGTAGGAGAGTCTCCGCGCTGGACTCCTTCAGTGGAAGCGCGACGACGCATGATTGCATCCACCCGGGCGCGCAGCTCCCGTGGCCGGAATGGCTTGGTGACGTACTCGTCGGCGCCCGACTCGAGGCCAAGGACGGTGTCGATCTCGTCGGAGCGTGCGGTGAGCATCAGAATGTGGGCATCGGAAACGCGGCGGATCCGTCGGGCGGTTTCAAACCCGTCAATGTCGGGGAGTCCGATGTCCAACGTGACTAGGTCCGGTCGATGTTTTTCCGCCATTTTCACGCCTGCTACTCCGGAATCGGTGGATAGGACGTCGAATCCCGATTGCTGCAGGACCACCTCCAGCAGTCCCCGGATGTCCGCGTCGTCTTCCACGACCACGGCAATGCGTCGTTCGATCACCAAGTCCGCCCTTCAACTACGTATGCTGGGCATCAGCGGTCTCGAGCCAAGCCCTAGTCGTTAGTCTAACGACTAGGGCTTGGTGGTGGAGCCTAAACGAAAAAGGCCCTGACCTGATTTCTCAGGTCAAGACCGATTTCGTATCCGCGGAGGATGGGGGATTTGAACCCCCGAGGGCGTGAACCCAACACGCGTTCCAGGCGTGCGCCATAGGCCGCTAGGCGAATCCTCCAGCTTGCTCCAAAGAGCAGGTTCCAGCATAGCGGACATTTTCGGTGACAACTAATCGATCCTTGGTCCTCGGTTCCCGGACCGCACTGAGGCAGCTTTCGTCCACTATCCCGCACACCCGCGACCAAGAACCCAGCAATCCACGGCCGGATGCCGAAGGGCCACCGGCCCTCGAGCTCCGGGTTGAACTAGAACATGGGAAAGTTTGCGGCTCACCAGAGCATTCAAGGACCAGAAGTCCCCGGCATACCCGCCGCCGGGTCACGCTACTATGCCGGTCTGGACGGCGCCTGGAGCCTCGTGGTCGAAGGACATCTTCAACACTCGCCCTTGGCCCAGGCGGTAGCGAAGCTCACATCCAGCCCCTGCCCGCGCACCCCCGGGCAAGGGCTGGAGCAGTTGCGCCAGCTCGGCCACATCAGGGCCATGATCGACGGATTGGAATCCACACTGTTGGCCGATACCTGCGAAATGGTGCAGCGCGGTATGCCCACCCCACTGTCGGAGGAGAATCCCACACTCTTTGATTACAAACGCGAGCTCGAGGAACACGGTTATCCGCTCACCCGCATGGATGCCGATCTGAACCGCTCCTCGTTCGTGGCCGAAGCCTCCCTGGCGACTCGAACCTCGGAACGCTCCACATTCAACCGGTTGGCCACCGCCGAAGGCCTACGCAACATCCACGAGGATTCACTTTCCGCCCTGCACAACGGCACCATCACCGCACGCACTGCGGCGGCCTTGGTCAAGCAGACCCGAGACATTCCGCTCGCCACGGCCAAACAGATCGAGGCGATCCTGCTGCCCACCGCAGCAAACGCCTCGGATGCCGCCATGGCCCTGCGCATCAAGCGCGCGCGGGAACGGATGCATCCGGAACCAGCGGCCGACCGCCGTTCACGGGCGGAAGCGGGACGGTCGTTGATGTGGTGGCCCGAAGAAGACGGAATGGCGGTGCTGCAGGCTTATCTCCCTGCCGAGGACGTGCTGGCAATCTACAACACCGTGTCAGCGCATTCGAACCTCCTACTCGCCGGCGAGGAGATGCGTTCGTTGGGGCATCTGCGGGCCGATGTGTTCCGGGATTCGCTGATCGATGGCTGGCCCGGCGCCGGGCCTAAGAAGCCCCCTCCCTTTGTGGGGTTAACGATCCCGGCCTTGGAATTATTGGCCAACCCGGAACGCGGGACAGCGAATCTGGAAGGGTACGGGCCGATCCCTCTGGGGATCGCGGTGCGACTGGCCGCGGACGCACCGTCAATGCGAGCCATCCTCACCGACCCGTGGACCGGTTCGGTCCTGGATTTGGGTCGCAAACGCTACAAACCATCGAAGGCGCTGCGTGATTTCCTGCGAGTGCGCGACGAACACTGCCGCTTCCCGGGGTGTCGGCGTGCCCCAGAGTTTTCCGAGTTCGACCACATCGAGGACTGGGCCGCTGGAGGAGGAACCTCGGTGGCCAATGCCCAATTGCTGTGTAAGCGACACCAAATCTACAAGCATGTCCTCGGCTGGCAGGCGGTGCACCTGGGCAACGGGTCGTTGCAATGGCGCACCCCGCACGGCACCACCACAGTGGAATTGCCCGATGGGCTGCTCTATCCCCGCCCTCTGGGGCCCAAGATGCCTGCGCTGCAGCTGATGCTTCCGGGAACGACCATCGATGCACCCGCCAAACGGTTGCTGGGCTGGGACGACTCCGATCAAGTTCCGCGTATCCCGGACGCCGGCCCCGAGAATCGGTGACCCTGGGGGCGTGCGGCCCAACCTCCCATGGATTTCGGGCCGGGGCCCTGTTTCGGGTAGACTATTTGACGGCCCCTCATGTGGTGTCATCCTGTTGAACTCCCCCAGGACCGGAAGGTAGCAAGGGTAGATGGGCTCTGGCAGGTGCATGAGGGGCCTTTACTATTTCCCCGCTTCCGAGCGCCGGTTCCCACCGCCTCGACGCCGGGTGTCGAGAGGGAGTGGATCCATGGGTGCCGGACGATTCGCCCCTAGCCCTTCTGGCGAGCTCCACCTGGGCAACCTACGCACCGCGATCCTCGCCTGGCTCTTCGCCCGCTCCACGAACCGTCGTTTTCTCCTGCGAATCGAAGACCTAGACCGGGCCCGCGCGGGCGCCGAAGAACTTCAGCTGGCCGATCTTCGAGCCATCGGACTGGAGTGGGACGGCCCCACCGTCCGGCAGACCGAGCGCACCGAGTTGTACACCGCGGCGATCGAAGAACTGCGCTCACGCGATCTGCTCTTCGAGTGCTTCTGCACCCGGCGCGATATCACCGAGGCCTCCAGCGCTCCCCATGCCGCACCGGGAACCTACCCGGGAACCTGCCGTGATCTGAGCGCTTCGGAGCGGGAAGCAAAACGGGCGGTGCGTCCCGCGGCACTGCGGTTGCGCAGTGATACTCACGAATTCGCCATCACCGATGTACTCCACGGCCGATTCACGGGCATCGTCGACGACTTTGTGGTGCTGCGCAACGACTCGGTCCCTGCATACAATCTGGCGGTGGTCGTCGATGACGGAATCCAGGGCATCGACCAAGTGGTTCGCGGGGACGATCTGCTCACTTCGGCACCCCGGCAGGCCTACCTCGCGCAGCTGCTGGGCTACCGAGTTCCGACCTATGCCCACGTCCAGTTGGCGCTAAACGGGGAGGGCAGGCGCCTGGCAAAACGCGACGGCTCGGTAACCCTAGGCCAGCTGGCACAGCATGGCACCTCGCCCGAGGCGGCCCGCACCATGATCCTTGCCTCGTTGGGACTGCCGACCTCCTCGCTGGACGCGGCGCTCGACGCCTTTGATCCGACGCTCCTGCCCACGCATCCGTGGGTGTTCACAACCGATCCGAATGCGCTTGGCACCGGAAAACCGATAGGGTGGCCCTCGTGAGTACAGCTCTTTACCGTCGCTACCGTCCAGACACTTTTGCGGACGTGATCGGGCAGGAACATGTCACCACGCCGCTGATGACGGCCCTTGAAAAGAACCGGGTCAACCATGCCTATCTCTTCTCGGGTCCGCGCGGTTGTGGCAAGACCACGTCCGCCCGCATCCTTGCCCGCTGCCTGAATTGTGCCCAGGGCCCGACGCCAACCCCGTGCGGCACCTGCCCCAGCTGTGTCGAATTGGCCAGCGGCGGCCCGGGCTCCCTCGACGTGATCGAGATTGACGCGGCCTCCCACGGCGGCGTCGACGACGCCCGCGACCTGCGCGAACGTGCCACCTTCGCCCCGGTCCGCGACAAGTACAAGATTTTCATCATCGACGAGGCCCACATGGTCACCTCGGCGGGCTTCAACGCGCTGCTGAAGATCGTCGAAGAACCGCCAGAGCACATCAAGTTCATCTTTGCCACAACCGAACCTGACAAGGTCATTGGCACCATCCGCTCGCGCACGCACCACTACCCGTTCCGGCTGGTGCCGCCCGAGCCTCTGATCAAGTACCTCGAGTACCTGTGCACCGCCGAGGGCGTCGAGGTGGCACCAGGGGTGCTCTCTCTGGTCATCCGGGCCGGCGGCGGTTCGGTGCGCGACTCGCTCTCCGTCCTTGACCAGCTGATTGCCGGTGCCGGGCCCCATGGCCTGGACTACGAGCTGGCGGTATCGCTGCTCGGCTACACCCATGCTTCATTGCTTGACGACGTGGTCGATGCGCTGGGTGCCGGCGACGCAAAAACCGTCTTTGGCGCCGTGGACCGCGTGGTGCAGACCGGGCACGACCCGCGACGGTTCGTCGAAGATCTGCTCGAACGCTTCCGTGACCTCATCATCGTGCGTGCAGTTCCCGAAAACGCCGCCCAGATCATTCGTGGGTTGCCCGAGGACCAGCTGCACCGGATGCAGGCTCAGGCCGCCGGACTCGGCCAGTCCGAGCTCAGCCGTTGGGCGGATGTAACCAATGCGGGGCTGACCGAGATGACCGGTGCGACGTCCCCGCGCCTGCACCTCGAGCTGCTTTGCGCCCGATTGCTGCTGCCTGCCTCCGATGCCACCGAGCGCGGTTTCAACGCACGCATGGACCGGGTGGAGCGACGGCTGGCCTTCGCGGGCGACGAGCTTCCCCCAGCACCGTCCAGCGACACCGGGGGCATCGGTTCCTCAAGCGGATCCGGCGGCTACGAGGGCGAGTCCTCGGGCCAGGGTGCCGCAGCTGTACGTGAGGCGCTGCGTGCAGCCCGCGCGCAAAAGGAAGCGGGCAACTCTGAGGCTCCTGCCGCAACGGTTGCTCCGGAGGCTAGCGCCCCCGTCGAGCCAGTCCCGGAAGCACCTGTTTCCGAGGAACCTGCTCCGGCACCGGAGGCCGAGTCCGCACCGGTGTCCGTCGAGCCTGTTCGGCCGACAACTTCTCAGGCTCCGGAGCCGCAGTTCGCGGCGCCTGCCCCCGCGCAGCCAGATCAACCCGAGGAACCCACCGCGAACCCCGCCGATTGGGGCGGCACGTGGGGCCCCGTTCCCGAGGGCCCGATCAACCCGGTTACCGAACCGGTCTCAGCCGCGCATGGCTCCACGGTGCACCCGCCGGCCAATGTGCCGCCGTTCAGCATTCTTCCCGACCGGGCTGCCGAGGACGTCCCCGCCGGGGAGCCCGTGGCGCCGGCCCCGGAGCCCGCACCCATCCAGCAAAACCAGGCGATGGCGGACTTCACCAAGAAAGCCAAGGCCGAGCAGGCTGAGCGCGAACGCGTCGCTGCCGAACGTGCAGCCGCCGAGCAGGCCGCGCAGGAAAAAGCGGCGGCCGAGCAGCGCGCCGCCGCAGAACGTGCTGCCCAGGAAAAGGCAGCTGCCGAACAACGGGCCGCCCAGCAGCAGGGGCAACAGCAGCAACGCCAGATTCCACCCCAACAAAACCAGCAGCCACGGAACCCCGCAGCAGGCCAGGGGCAGATGCCTCCTCAGCAGCAACAGGGACAGCAGCAGCAGCGCCAGATGCCACCCCAACAAAACCAGCAGCCACAGAACCCCGCAGCAGGCCAGGGGCAGATGCCACCTCAGCAGCAACAGGGGCAGCAGCAACAACCTCCTGCCGCGCAGCAGCAGAGCCAAGGATCCGGAGCCGCTTCCGGCGGCACCGGATCGGTGGAAATGTTCCGTCGTGCCTGGCCTGACATCCTGGAAGAACTGAAGAATAACAAGAAGTTCGTCTGGGCGATGGTGGCCCCAAACGCCTCCATCACCGGATTCGACGGTCGCACGCTGACCGTGAGCTTCGCACACTCCGGGGCCATGACGGCATTCACCGGGCGGCACGACAACGTGGCGATCCTGGGCCAATGCATCCAGAAGGTGCTCGGCGTGAACATTGAGTTGGTCATCGCAGAGGGAGGCTCCGCACCTGCGGGTGGTGCCGGCCCAAAAGTTGATCGCCGGCCCGAGCCGGCGGTGACCAACGGTCCAGCTGAATCCGCATCATTCCAGCGCACTGCCGCAGCCAACTCCGGTGCGCCCGCTGCCAGCCAACAGGACCGGGACGCCGCAGAGCCCCGCCCTTCCTCTCCGTCACCGCGGCACCCCGCGGAAGCTGAAAAGCCGACGGCACCCGTGCCTTCGATGGCCCCTGCCGCACCGCAGCCTGTCGCGCAGCCGGTCGTTAGCCAGCCGCAGCCAGATCCGGCACCCGAACCATCCGCGTCCTCTGCACCATCCGCGCCTTCCGCCTGGACAGCATCTGATGAGGATCCAGGTTTCGGACCGGAACCGACATGGGATTCCGAACCGTGGGACGACGGCGGCGGCGACTGGGACGCAGCTTCCGTTCCGGTGCCCGACTGGGAATCAGATCCGGGCACGCCTGCCCCCGAAGCGAGGGTCGATGACTCCAGGTATGCTCCTGCCGGAGCATCGCGTCCAGCGGTCCCGGCCCCGGCGAGACCCGAGGGCTACGTAGCTCCTGCCCCGTCGCTGGGCGACGCCGGCCGTCCCGTGGCACCGCCGCCGGGTGCCTCCGCAGCGACCTGGGGCATGCCGGTTCCCGCCCCCGAGCCAACAGCCGCTCCAACCACCGGTGCGTCTGCACCGGCCAATGGCGCAAAGCTCAGCCGCTACCAGCGGCTAATGAACCGTGCCGCAGGCATCACCGATTCCACTCCGGCGCCCGTGCACGCCCCGATCACCACCGACCCGGCGGCCGGCGCCTGGGGTAACCCCGACGACGCACCGGATTTTGCCCGTCCACGGCCGGCCGGCGATCCCGGTCCACCACCAGCGGGTGCACGGCCAACCCCGGTAGAATCGGATGAGACGGAATTCGTCCCCAGCGACGACGACATCGAGATCGAGGATTCCTCGCTGATCGGGGTCCCGGCCATCGAACGCATCCTCAACGGTCGCATCATCGAGGAACGCGATGCGCAGGGCAACGTGATCGAAAGGCCCAACCGGCCCCGGTGAGAAACCCCGCGCGCAAGCGTCGGGGGCGGCATGTAGTCTCTGGTGCACGCAAACCCCAGATGCAGCGAACAGCAGATTAGGCAGTGTGAAACCAAGTGTACGAAGGCGCAGTACAAGAACTGATTGACGAGTTGGGCAGGCTTCCGGGCATCGGTCCCAAGTCGGCGCAGCGCATTGCCTTCCACATCCTCGAGGCCGATCCGCAGGACATGGTGCGGCTGGCCCAAGCCATCTCCGTGGTGAAGGAACGGGTGAAGTACTGCACCATCTGCTTCAATGTCTCCGAGTCCGAGACGTGCACGCTTTGCCGCGACGAACGCCGCAGCGACGAGATCATCTGCGTCGTGGAGGAGTCCAAGGACGTGGTGGCCATCGAGCGCTCACGGGCATTCTCTGGCAGGTACCACGTGCTGGGCGGGGCCATCAACCCGATCAACGGCATCGGTCCCGAACAGCTGCACGTGCGTGAGCTCATTGCCCGGCTGGGCGATGAGCGCATCACCGAAATCATCCTGGCCACCGACCCCAACTTGGAGGGCGAGGCCACCGCGACCTACCTGGTGCGCACGCTGCGTCCGCTGGGCATCAAGATCAGCCGTTTGGCCTCCGGGCTGCCGGTGGGCGGAGACCTGGAGTATGCCGACGAGGTGACCCTGGCCCGCGCCATCGAGGGCCGGCGCAACACCGCACCGTCGGCACCTGCCGCACCCCTGGTCAGAACCCCGTTGCCGGCCACGGAACCGACTTCCTCTTCCTGATCCCCGGGCGCCCGGGTGTTTCGGGCGCCGGGCTAGGCGATCCGTGTTCCGGAAGCGAGCTTTCCCGCCGGGGTCTTGAGCTTGTTGCGCCCCGCCACGAGGATTCCGGCGGCTAGCAACAGCTGGATGCCTAGGCCCAGGGGCCATAGCGGACCGGGGTTCTGCGCCTGAGGCGGGTCGACGCTCTTGACGCCGTTCAAACAGGGGATTTGCGATTTGGGTCCGGCCTGCGAATAACGCACTCCCTCGCTGATGGCGCCCATGGGCCCTGCGGCGTTGAACATCTGCTCATCGGCCGGGGCGGGAGCCTGGGGAACTGCGTCGGCAACCACAACAAAGGGGTTCGCGGCCAGCAACCACGTGATGCGTTCGGTGGCGAAGCTCTGCTCTGGGTACAGCCGAGTTCCGCAGGTGTAGTTCTCTTCGTCCCACGTTCCGTAGAATTCGCCGGACTGGTATTCCTCGGGCCAGACTTGCTCCGAAACTTGCACCTCGACCTTGACCAGCTGCATGCTCAGCCCATAGGCGATCAGCGTCCCCAACCCGAGCAGGGCCACCAGCAGGTAGGTCACCATCACGGCAAAGAGGGTGCGGTTTGCCAGGGCCGAGATTCCGACCCCCAACGCGCAGACGATGCCGAGCTCCACCGCCAGCATGCCCACAAGCACCGGGGCCGCCGGCAGATACACGTCCCCGTAGGTCATGGCCCATCCGATCAACGGGATCGTGACCACCAAGAAGCCCAGCGACGCCGCCCACGACGCCAGCCATTTGCCCCACAGCAATTGTCCGGGGGTTAAAAGCGTGTTCTGCAGTATTGCCAGTGTTCCGTTGGCGCGATCCCCGGTGATCGAGTTGGCGCTCAGCGCAGGGGCAATGAGCATGCCGAAAAACAACACGAAAGCGATGACGAGCTCGAACATCATCTGCCCGGGGCCCACTTCTTCCAAGCCAACGCTCAGTGCTGCAAGGCCCACGACCGCAGCGACCACCACGAACCAGATGCCCAGCATGATGTACCAGCCGCGGTTGCGTACGCGCTGACGGATTTCCAAGCCGAACACCGTGCCGATGCCCGAAAGATATCCCAGCTTCGATGCAGGGACCGCCGTCCGCGGGGGCGTGGAGATGCTCATGGCATTTCATCCTCAAGACTCAAGTAGGTCTCCTCGAGGAGACCCGACGACGGGGCAAATGCAGTGATCGGGATGCCGGCACCAACCAGGGCGCCCAGCAGTTGGGCTGCCCGGTTTTCACCGGGAAGCTTGAGCTTGGCGCTTCCTCCGCGGTTTTCCAGATTCCCCAGGTAGCTGGCTTGGAGGTTGTTGGATTCCAATCCGGCGCGCAATGCGGCCAAGTCCAGGGAGGCGATGGTGTAGCGGCGATCCTGTGCTCCGGCTTCGGCCAATGACTGGCTGCGGACCGTTTTCCCTTTGGAAAGGAATACCGCCGCGTCAGCCATTTCGTCGAGCTCCACCAACACATGGGAGCTGATCACGACGGTCTTGCCGCTGTCGGCAAGGCCCCGCACCATGGTGCGCAATTGAACGCGGGCGCCTGGGTCCAATCCGCTGGCAGGTTCATCAAGGAGTAGCACCGCGGGGTCGTTGATCAAGGCCCGGGCCATCGAGAGTCGTTGGGCCTGCCCACGTGAAAGAACCCTGGCCGGGGTATCGGCCAGTTCTCCGAGGCCCACCACGTCCAACAGTTCGTTGGCCCGAACCTTGGCCCGTGCTTTGTCGATTCCGTAAAGGGCCGCGACGGTGGTCAGAATTTCACGGCTGGTCAAGGCTTCCCAGAAACCCAGGGTGTCGGGCATCCACCCCAGCATGGAGCGCACCGCTCGAGGCTCGGCAAGCGGATCGAGGCCGTTGACTCGAATCGTTCCGGCGTCGGGGCGCAACAGGGACGCCAGCATTAACAACAGCGTGGTCTTCCCCGATCCGTTGGGGCCGATCAGTGCGGTGACTCGCCCCGGTTCCGCATGAAAATCGATGTTCTCGACCGCTTTAACCGATCCAAAAGACCGAGCCAGACCAGTGGCGGTAATCCCCTGGTCGAAAAATCGGTGTTGCTCGATCTCGCGGCTCATTCCCGTGGTTTTCATGGGAGCCCCTATCCTGTGATGTGTTCCGTGGCTCCCCCGAGACCAATATTTCAAAGCTACGCACTTTGACCTAGCAAGTCACGTGTTTATCCAACTCGTTACCAAATAGAAGTAACCGAGCAAACGTTCTTTTATGCCATGTCGTCGAAGGCGATCTGGTCGACATTTGATCGAGCAATCAGACCAGCTTCACCCGGCTTTATGACCTGTAACGGTCACGCGATGGGGGTTCGGTGCGTCACATTGGCTAACATAGGCAGGTGTTTGTAAAAAACGCACCGTTAGAAGTCCCTCTAGTCCCACCCCATGGAGTGTGCTGACGCATGAGCCTGATTGTCCAGAAATTTGGCGGATCTTCCGTTTCAGATGCCGAAGGCATCAAACGTGTTGCCCGTCGGATTATTGACACCAAGTCCGCCGGCCACGATGTTGTCGTAGTGGTTTCCGCTATGGGCGACACCACCGATGAATTGCTCGACCTCGCCGGTCAACTGACCACCAAAAAAGCCCCCGCTCGCGAGATGGACATGCTGCTGTCTGCCGGCGAACGAATCTCCATGGCCCTGCTGGCCATGGCCATCGATGGACTGGGAGCCAAGGCCGCATCCTTCACCGGCTCACAGGCCGGCATGATGACAGACGCCATTCACGGCAAGGCGCGGGTCATCGAAGTTTCCCCGAAGCGCGTCCGCCGGGCCATCGACCGCGGTTTCGTTGCAATCGTTGCCGGTTTCCAAGGCATGAGCAAGGAATCCAGAGACATCACCACCATGGGCCGTGGCGGTTCCGACACCACCGCGGTCGCCATGGCTGCCGCATTGGGCGCCGATGTCTGCGAGATCTACACCGATGTCGATGGCATTTACACCGCCGACCCCCGCGTGGTTCCGACCGCTCGGAAGATCGACACCATTTCCAGTGAGGAAATGCTTGAAATGGCAGCCTCCGGCGCCAAGATTCTTCACCTACGCTGCGTTGAGTACGCGCGTCGCTTCGGGGTTCCGCTTCACGTACGGTCCTCGTTCAGCACCAATGAGGGGACATGGGTCCTACCCAGCCCCGATGACCAGATCAAAATTCAAGAGGGAGAACCCTTGGAACAGCCCATCATCTCCGGCGTCGCCCACGATCGCTCCGAAGCCAAAGTCACGGTTGTCGGCGTGCCCGACATCCCTGGCAAGGCGGCCCACATCTTCCGCGTCATTGCCGGCGCCCACGCCAACATCGACATGATCGTGCAGAACGTCTCCAGGTCCGATACCGGCCGCACTGACATTTCGTTCACGCTGCCAATGGTCGATGGCGAGGCTGTCAAGGAAGCGCTGCGATCCTCCCAGGAGGAAATCGGCTTCCAAGAGATCTCCTACAACGAAAACGTCGGCAAGCTTTCGCTTATTGGTGCGGGCATGCGGTCCAACCCGGGCGTATCCTTCACCTTCTTCGAGGCGCTGCACCAAGCAGGCGTGAACGTGAACATGATTTCCACCTCGGAAATCCGCATCTCCATCGTCACAGATGCCGACAAGCTCGACGATGCGGTTCGTGCCATCCATGCCGCATTCGATTTAGACACCGATGACGAGGCCACTGTTTACGGCGGCACCGGGCGCTAAACCAGCGCATTTTCAACAACCTCGGGGTTCGCGGTACCGAAGGCAGACAAGAACGATTGTCTCCCGGTGCCGCGGGCCCTTTTTGCTGCGCGTAAGGCATGCGGGATGGGTTGATGGTG
>NZ_AOCK01000012.1 GCF_000348945.1 Paeniglutamicibacter gangotriensis Lz1y
CCTAGATGACGGTTCTTCGTGGGCGATACTGGGATCGAACCAGTGACCTCTTCCGTGTCAGGGAAGCGCGCTACCGCTGCGCCAATCGCCCATGCTGCTGCATGTTTTACTACGAGGTGGGGACGGGATTCGAACCCGCGTAAACGGCTTTGCAGGCCGTTGCCTCGCCTCTCGGCCACCCCACCATAACCAAGTTGAATAAACCTCTTGGAATGATCGGCAAGCCGATCCGGTGAATCTAATGCGAGTGGACAACGAGGTTCGAACTCGCGACCTCGACCTTGGCAAGGTCGCGCTCTACCAGCTGAGCTATGTCCACATGTAAGAAGTGCAATCCGCCTGGAATGTTTCCGTTCCGTTTAGCTGCGTTCCAACGAGTAAAAACTCTATACGAACATTCACCAAAGTTCCAAATCGGCGGATTCTGGGAGTCGTTTTTGACAAATATCCGTGTGATCACGGGGTTTCCGGATTGCAGAGTAAAACCCGGAAACCACAAAACGTCGCCGGAACATGGAAAAATCGTTCTCATGACTTCTCCAGCGCTGGCCCAGCAGACAGATTTTGGGCGCATGTATGCCAGAAAAATAGGCGAACTTCCGGAGGTTCCGTCGATCACCACGGTGATCGGGCAAGAAAAGATGGACTTGGACGGTTGGATAGGTCACATGGCCGCCACAGCTGTCGTGCAGGATCCTCGGCTGGGGGAGGCAGTTGGGAACCCCGCCAAGCTCAAGGCCCTGGCTCGGCAAGCCTCCAGTGCTGCCGTCCAATACCGCGACAGCGCAGCTGCTCGAGGGGATCGCGTCCACCAATACTGCGAAGAAATTGCCCTTCGGGCGATGGGCAAACCGCACCAGGCGGCACAGGCCCGGGAGGCACTGGCAGCCAACGGCGAGGAAGCCTTCGCCGGCCACTTCGATGACTGGTGGGACACCTACCAGGTGCAGCCGCTCGCCGCCGAGGTCACGGTATGGAACGCCAGTGTTGGATACGCGGGAACCCTTGACCTGGTGGCGACCCTCGGTGGGCGCCTCTGCCTGATCGACTATAAGACCCGCGGAACCGGGCGTGACGGGCGGGTCAAGTCGCTGGATCCAAAGGTGATCATGCAGCTGGCGGCCGGTGCCAAAGCCGAGGAAATGGTCCTCGATGCCGCGGCCGGGACTTGGGAACCGTGGAAATACTCACAAGACCCCATGCTTCTGGGGGTGGCCATCGGTGAAACCGAAGTACAAACCGTGATGGCCAATCCGGACGTCCTGCCCGCGTACTGGTCGAAGTTTTGGTCGCTGCGCCAGCTCTGGGGAGCCACGCAGCGCGTCAATGGGGCTGGCCCGGCGCTGCGCGAGGTAGGCCCCCCGCCGCCCGCGACCGCCCAATCCGGTCGGTAGACTGTTCACTGGGACACTGCAGATAGGCGTCAGGTCGGAATTCACGGTGCTGCACCGGCGTCCCCGTCCATCCACAGCACATTGCCGGAAGCACTCCGGCCGAAGGGAGATGCGGACCGCATGGCCGTATTAGGCATTCGCATTGTTGGCGACCCGATCCTGCGAACACGCGCGGACGAAGTCACCGAGTTCGGGCCCGAACTACGCAAGCTCGTCTCCGACATGGACGAAACCATGGAGAACGTTGAGGGTGCTGGTCTGGCCGCACCTCAGGTCGGGGTGTCGCTTCGAGTCTTCACCTACCAGATCGCCGGCAAACGCGGACACCTGATCAATCCCGTGCTCGAGCTCGGCGACGAAGAACAGGACGACGTGACCGAAGGCTGCCTGTCCATCCCCGGTTTGGGATACCCGGTGCGCCGCCGCCAATGGACCCGCGCCTCGGGCATGGACGTGGATGGAAACCCTGTGGTCGTGGAGGGCGAAGGATTCCTGGCCCGCTGCCTGCAACACGAGACCGACCACCTCGATGGCATTCTCTACATCGACAGGCTCGAGGGCGAGATGAAAAAGGATGCCTTCCGCAAACTCCGTGATGCCAACTACAACCGCGTCGCTGCCAGCACCGTGACCCAGCGCAGCTCGGCCCTGGGTTCCAGTTTCGGTGCCGGCGCGAGCTTCGGGCACCAAGGATGAGGGTCCTGTTCGCTGGCACCCCGCAGGTCGCCGTGGCATCTCTTGACCAACTCGTCAACGATGGATTCGACGTCGTGGCAGTGCTCACCCGCGAAGACGCGCCGATCGGACGCAAACGGGTCATGACCCCCTCCCCGGTGGCGGCCCGCGCCGCGGAGCTGGGCATCGAGATCATCCATGCCAACCGCATTGACGAGGTCACCCAAGAACGAATCGCCGCGCTGTCGGCAGATATCGCTGCGATTGTCGCCTACGGCGGTCTGGTCCCCGAAAAAGCGCTGGGCATCCCGCGGCTCGGTTGGGTCAATTTACACTTCTCGCTGCTTCCGGCCTGGCGTGGTGCCGCGCCGGTACAGCACTCGATCATGTCCGGGGACGATGTCACCGGGGCAGTGACTTTCCAACTGGAAAAGGGTCTGGACACCGGTCCGGTCTTCGGTACCTTGACCGAGGCCATCGACCCTGCCGACACCGCAGGGGAGCTGTTAGGCCGGCTGGCCGTCTCCGGTTCGGTGCTGTTGTCCCAGACACTTTCGGGTCTGGACACCGGCGCCCTGAGGGGCATCCCGCAGCAGGGGGAGGGCAGCTACGCGCACAAGCTGACGCTGGTCGACGGCAAGATCGATTGGAACGCTCCGGCGCTGGCCATCCGTCGGAAAATCAATGGAACCACCCCTGACCCAGGGGCCTGGACCGAACTTGAGGGGCAACGGTTCAAGATTGGTCCGCTGCTCCCCGCCACAGATGTCGATGGTTTGGCCCCCGGCCAGGTGGAAATCACCGCGGGCAAGCAGCCACGCGTCGTCGTGGGCACCGGCTCGCACGGTGTGGAACTTGTCCAGGTGCAGCCACCGGGCAAAAAAATGATGAACGCAGCAGATTGGGCGCGAGGGATTCTCGCCTCCGGAACCGTGGAAAAGGTGAAATTCGCATGAGCGAATTCGGACAGGGACGCTCAGATCGTCCGCGACGCAGCGAACCGAACCGCGGCGGAGGCCAGGAGCGACGCGACGACGCAGGGCGCACCCGCAACCGTGGGGGAGCCGGTCCACGCCAATTCAGCTCCTCGGCGCCTTCGGCCCGAAACCGTCGTGCCGACCAGGCGCGGTTGACGGCCTTCGAGGTGCTGCGCGCCGTCGCCGAAAACGACGCCTACGCCAACCTGGTGCTTCCTGCTCGGATCCGCGAACATCACTTGGACCGCCGCGACGCGGGCTTCGCCACCGAGCTCACCTATGGTGCGCTGCGTGGACAGGGGCTCTACGACGCGATCCTAGCCCGCTGTGTGGACCGCCCGCTGGATCAGTTGGACCCGGCCGTGCTGGACGCCTTGCGTCTGGGCGCCCACCAGCTGTTGGCCATGCGCGTACCCAACCACGCGGCATTGGACGAGATGGTGTCGCTGGCCCGCATGGTCATCGGCGCCGGGGCCTCGGGCCTGATCAACGCGGTGCTGCGCAAGGTCTCGCTGAAAGATCTTGAGACCTGGAGCGAGGAACTTGTCGCTGGGATCACCGATGAGAACGCCGCTGCGGCGCTGGTCCATTCGCACCCCGAGTGGATTGTCCGTGCGCTGCGTCAGGCGCTGGTGGCCCACGGCCGCGACGCCTCCGAAATCACTGAGCTGCTCATCGCCGACAACGTTGCCCCCGTGGTGAACCTCGTGGCGCTGCCCGGCATCGGGTCACTGGATGAGGCCCTTGATCAAGGAGCCGAGCCAGGTACCTTGGTCGCCGACTCGGCTTACTACCAGGGCGGGGACATCGCCCGGTTGGCCTCGGTGCGCGAAGGCAGCACCCGAGTCCAAGACGCAGGTTCCCAGCTGGTGGCTCGGGCATTGGCACAGGTGCCGCTGCCTGACGGCGGAGAAGACACCTACTGGTTGGATCTGTGCGCAGGCCCCGGCGGTAAGGCAGCACTGCTCGCAGCCCTTGCTGATCAGCACGGCGCCAAGCTCACTGCCAATGAACCGACCCAGCACCGGGCCGAACTTGTGTCCAAAGCCCTGATGGCGGTTGACCCGGAAACGTGGATGATTTCGGTGCGTGACGGACGCGAGTACGGAGAATCCGAGTACTCCGGTGGCTACGACCGTGTCATGGTCGATGCCCCCTGCTCGGGCTTGGGCGCGCTGCGTCGTCGCCCGGAATCTCGCTGGCGCAAGACACCACGCGATGTAGCGGAGCTGACCATCCTGCAGGGTGAATTGCTTGACGCGGCACTTTCCGCGGTGCGCGTGGGCGGCGTGGTCGCCTACATGACCTGCTCGCCGCACCCTGCCGAAACCGTGGCGGTAGTCGATGACCTGTTGGCCAGAAACAAAAATGTCCGCTTGATGGACACCGGGGCCGCCCTTGAGGCTGCAGCGTTGCCGGGCCTGGCCTCCGCTGCCCGTCCCTTGGGTGAGGGCAGCACCATCCAGCTGTGGCCGCACATCCACAGCACCGATGCCATGTTCATGGCGTTGTTCACCCGTACCGCATAAGACCGCCGTTCCCCAGCCAGGAGCCAGAAAAACACCATGCGCACTTGCCAGATCAACCCGTCGATCCTTTCTGCGGATTTCACCAACCTCGAGCGTGAACTCAGCCGCATCCACACGGCCGATGCGGTCCACGTCGATGTCATGGACAATCACTTCGTGCCCAACCTGACCCTCGGGTTGCCGGTGGTGAAACGGCTCGGCGAGGTCAGTGCGCTGCCGCTGGATGTACACCTAATGATCAGTGACGTCGACCGCTGGGGTCCCGGGTATGCCGAGGCGGGAGCCGCATCGGTGAGTTTCCATGCGGAGGCCTCGGCCGCTCCGATCAAGTTGGCGCGGGACCTGCGGGCTGCAGGAGCCCGGGCCTCCATGGCCTTGCGCCCGGCTACGCCTATTGAGCCGTACCTGGACATGCTCCCGGAGCTGGACATGGTGCTGTTAATGACGGTGGAGCCGGGATTTGGGGGACAAGCATTCCTCGATGTGGTTCTGCCCAAGATCCGTCGGGCTCGGGCGGCCATCGATGGTTCGGGGCTGCCGATCGCGCTGCAGGTCGATGGCGGGGTCACCCGCGAGACGATCCTGCGTGCGGCTGAGGCCGGGGCCGATGTCTTTGTGGCGGGCTCCTCGGTGTACGGAACCGAAGATCCAGCTGAGGCCGTGGTCACATTAAGAAATCTTGCCGCCGCCACCCCGGTTTCCATGTAATACTGTTAGCTACAACTACACAACGTGCTCCGGGGTCGGTGTAAGTCCGAACCGGCGGTTATAGTCCGCGACCCAAGCGTCAGGGAATTCCTTGGAATTTCCGAAACTTGGTTGAACTGGTGAAATTCCGGTACCGACAGTTAAAGTCTGGATGGGAGAAGCACGTACACGCAACACCAGCGCTCTCGCTAGTGTGCATGGATAGGATTACGAAGAATCCGTAAGGATCTCCTTCGAAAACCGTAAATCCTGCCACACCTGCAGGCCCATACGGTGGAACCGTCGTATCGAACCCCCGGAGTCATCGCGGCTTGACAGGAGGACGATGGATTTTCTGCGGTGGCTCATTGAAGCTTTCAATTCTTACATTACGGTGGGCAGCAGCGCGCTGCTTGTTCGCGAAGTGGTGGGCAACGTCTTTGGACTTGCCTCTGCCCTAGGCGGCATTCGCCGCAAGGTCTGGGCCTGGCCCGTCGGCATCGTGGGGAACATTCTGCTGCTGACGGTATTCCTGGGCAGCATTTTCGGCCACGACCAGACGGCAAACCTGCTGGGCCAGGCCGGGCGCCAAATCATGTTCATTGCCGTGTCCTTCTGGGGTTGGCAACGCTGGAAGGCCAGCCGAGAATCCGGCGGAAGCGCGGTCACCCCGCGCTGGGCCACCGGCACCGAACGCCTTTCATTGGCCGTGGTTATGGTCGTCGGCACCGTTGTCCTGACCCCCATTTTTGGGGCTTTGGGCTCCTACGAACCGGTGTGGGCCGATGCCTGGACGTTCGTCGGGTCGTTGTTGGCCACCTACGGCATGGCCAAGGGCCTGGTCGAATTCTGGTTGATCTGGGTTCTTGTCGACGTGGTCGGGGTGCCGCTGCTCTTCAGTGCCGGCTACTACGCCAGCGCCTTCATGTATCTCTTCTACGGCTGCTTCACTCTGGCCGGGTTCTTCATCTGGTGGAAAGCCAAGAACGACTCCAAGCCCAGCGTTGAAACCGAGATGCCCGATCCCACGGTGAAGGCGAGGACCTGATGGACACCTCACGCACCACCGCCGCCATGCGCCTTGCCCTTGAACTGGCGCGCCGTGGAACCCGCGGCGTCAACCCCCTGGTCGGCGCGGTCATCATGGACGCCGAAGGCACGATTCTTGCCACCGGTTACCATCGCGGCGCAGGAACCCCGCATGCCGAGGCCGATGCTCTGAGCCGTCTCGGCACCCTCGACCCTGCCGCTGCCCAAGCAGCCACCATGGTCGTCTCGCTGGAGCCGTGCAACCACAGCGGCCGGACCGGCCCGTGCTCACGCGCCATCATCGATGCTGGCATCGGAAACGTTGTCTTCGCGGTCTCGGACGGAGGAAAAACCTCGGGTGGGGGAGGCGAAGCCTTGCGGTCGGCAGGCCTCAACGTTGACCACGGCTTGCTCGAGGCAGAAGCTCGAGACCTGAACCACCGGTGGTTCACCGCCCGAGCCCATCACCGCCCATTCACCACCTTGCACCTGGCCCAAACCCTTGACGGCCGTATTGCCGCCAAGGATGGCACCAGCCAATGGATTACCTCCCCGAGATCGTTGCTGCATGCCCATCAGGTGCGCGCATCGGTCGGGGCGATCGTGGTGGGCACCGGTACCGTGTTCGCCGATGACCCGCGGCTGAACGCCCGCAACGAACACGGGGAACCCTTCTCCACCCAACCGCGCCGCATCGTCATGGGTCTGCGCGACATCCCAGCCGACGCGGCGCTGAAAGCCGACAGTAACTGGGAGCAGGTTCGCACCCGCGACCCGTACGAGGTGCTGGCGCTTATTTCCGCACGGGACATCGGACACGTGCTGATTGAGGGCGGGGCCTCCATTGCCACCGCATTCCTCGCCGCGGACCTGGTCGATGAGATCTTCCTCTACCAGGCACCCCTACTGCTGGGTGCCGGCCGCAACAGCGTGGGCGACCTCGGCGTGGAGACCCTTGCTGCGGCCCGCCGTTTCCGGCTCGATCCCATCGACGGCGAAGCGGTGCGACTGCTGGGCCCCGACATCCTCACTCATCTTGAACCTCTGCCGGCCGAGACCGGCACACCCTAAGGACACAACACATGTTCACCGGAATCATTAGCGGCATGGGCCGCATCGAGGCCATCGACGCCACCCCGGAGACCGACTCGGTCATCCTGCGCATCCTGGCCCCGAACCATACCGAGAATCTTGACCTGGGCGGGTCCATCGCCATCAACGGCGTCTGCCTGACCGCCACCTCCATCGCCGGGGACACCCTGTCCCTGGACGTCATGGGCGAAACCTTGCGCCACACCACCATCGGTGCGCTGGAAGTGGGCGAAGCCATCAACCTTGAACGCTGTGTGAAGGCCGGCGGCCGACTCGACGGACATGTGGTCCAGGGGCACGTCGACGGCGTCGGAGAGCTCATCGAGCACGAATCATTAGGCGCCTGGGACCGCTTCCGCTTTGCGATCCCCTTCGAACTGGCCAAATATGTGGCCAAGAAGGGGTCCATAGCCATCGATGGGATCTCCCTGACCGTCACCGAGGTCTCACCGGCCAGCACAAAAGACCAATGGTTCGAGGTCGGGATCATCCCCACCACGCTGCGCGAAACGACCCTAGGCCAGCGCGTACTAGGATCCGCGGTCAACCTCGAAGTCGACGTCATGGCCAAGTACGCCGAACGTCTGGTCTCCTTCACCTCCACCGAAAGCAGCGCATCATGAGCCACGATCCCATTCGCCTTGATTCCATCGAGGCTGCGATCAGTGCCATCGCCGCCGGGCAGGCCGTCGTGGTGGTTGACGACGCCGACCGCGAGAACGAGGGCGACATCATCTTCGCCGCAGAATTCGCCACCCCGGAACTGATGGGCTGGACCATCCGGCACTCCTCGGGCGTGGTCTGCACCCCGATGACTGGTGAGCGTGCCGACGCGATGGGCTTGCCACCGATGGTGGAGAACAACCAAGACGCCAAGGGCACCGCTTACACGGTCTCCTGCGACGCGGCCCACGGCACCTCCACCGGCATCAGCGCCGCGGACCGCGCCCTGACCTCACGTATCCTGGCAGACCCTGCCTCCGGCCCCGAGCTGATCAACCGCCCCGGGCACATCTTCCCGCTGCGTGCCGTCGACGGCGGGGTGCTGGTGCGCCGCGGCCACACCGAGGCCAGCGTCGATTTGTGCCAGGCCGCAGGGCTGGAACCCGTGGGCGTCATCGCCGAGCTGGTGCATGACGACGGATCGATGATGCGCCTTCCGGCACTGCGCGAGTTCGCCGATCTGTGGAACATCCCGTTGGTGAGCATCGAGGACCTGGCCGCCTGGCGCGCCACCTCCGATGCCGAGCCTGCTGTAGGCACCAGCGCCGCCGCGGTGCAGGGTGGTCCGGAGGTCAAGGTCCCCACCCCGCACGGGGAATTCATGGTCCGCGCCTGGCGCGAACGCGGCAATGGCACCGAGCACCTCTCCCTCAGCGCCGCTGGCCCCGACGGCACGATGCCCCGTGAGCCGCTGGTGCGCGTGCACTCCGAGTGCCTCACCGGCGACGTCTTCGGGTCCTACCGCTGCGACTGCGGCGAGCAGCTCGAAGCTGGACTGGCTGCCATCAACGAATACGGCGGGGTGCTGGTCTACCTACGCGGCCACGAGGGCCGCGGCATCGGGCTGGCCAACAAGATCCGCGCCTACGCGCTACAGGACGGCGGAGCCAACACCGTCGCGGCCAACGAACAGCTGGGACTTCCTGTGGACGCCCGGAACTACGACGCGGCGGCAGCGATCCTCAACGCCATGGAGATTCGCCGGATCCGGTTGATCACCAACAACCCGTTGAAGGAAGAATGGCTGGAGAACGCAGGGATCGCGGTCTCCGAGCGCGTCCCCACCCTGGTCGCAGCCCGTCCCGAGAACCTTGAATACCTACGCACCAAGCAAGAGCTGCTGCATCACACGCTGCAATTGCCATCCACCGAAAACACCAACCCAGGAGCAAAATCATGAGCGGACACGGAGCCCCCCTCGTCGGGGCCAACGAACTTGCGGCAGCCGGCGAGGCAGGTGTCAGGGCTGTCATCGTCGCGGCCAGCTGGCACACCCAGATCATGGACGGGCTGGTGGACGGCGCGCTGAGGGCCGCAGCAGACGCAGGGATCAAGACCCCCGAAGTCATCCGGGTGCCTGGGACCTTCGAGCTCCCGGTTGCCGCGTCGCGTCTGGCGCACTCCTTCGACACCGTCATCGCTCTGGGCGTGGTCATCCGTGGCGGCACCCCGCACTTCGACTTCGTCTGCCAGGGTGCCACCATGGGCCTGACCGACGTTTCCGTGCGCACCGGGGTCCCGGTCGGGTTCGGGGTGCTGACCTGCGACACCGAGGAGCAGGCCATCGCCCGCGCGGGCCTCGAAGGCTCCGTCGAGGACAAAGGCTATGAGGCCATGAGTGCCGGGCTGCAGACCGCCTTGGTGTTGGCCCGCCGCTAAAACAGATTGTTTGGCGCCGCCGCCTGCTCCACCGGTACCCGCACGACGGGATCACTATCGCCGGGGGAGCGGGCGGCGGCGTGTCGGGGGTCGGTGGCATCCCGGAAAGGTTCAGTCTTCGCCGAGCCAGCGGCGCAGGCGCGATACCCCATAGTCAGTCTTCTCGTTCGCGATTGTTTCGCTTGCCGCATCGTAGCTGCCGTGGGGACGGACCCCGGCGGCAAAGGTGATATTCAGACGGGCCGCACGATGCGGGCCGAAGGCTACGTAGCAAACTCCGACGCCGTCGTAGCTCAGCGTGCCGGCGGAGCCATGGATGCGTGCGGCAATCGCATCCACCACCACGGCGCCTTGCCCCTCGGCGAAGATCCCGGCCTTGGGGGTTCCGACACTGGTGACATCCCCGATGGCAAAGACATCCGGGTAGGACGTTTCTAAGGTCAGCGGGTCCACGGGGATCCAGCCTTCGAGTGTCATTCCCGATGCGGCAACCACCTTCGGCACCACATGCTGAGGCACCCCGAGGAATAGGTCAAAGGGCATGGTCGTTCCGTCGTCCATCACTAGCTCCTTGCTCGCCGGTTCTAGACGTTGGATCACCTTCTGCGGATGCCAGTCGATGCCATGCTCGGCAAAAGCAGCAAGTATCGCCTCGGAGGCCGCCGGCACCGGCGGCACTGGAGTGCGTAGCGGCATAACCAAGGAAATTTCCGAACGCTCCCGAAGTCCCCGGGAGACCAGAAGGTCATGCACCAGCAGTGCCGCCTCGCTGGGCGCTGGCGGGCACTTGAACGGCGTCGAGGCGACGCCGATGACCACCCGGCCGCCATCGAATTCGTTTAGCGCCTCGCGCGCTGCCAAGGCGCCCGGGATGCTGTAAAACTCATGGCCGCATTCCACTAGCCCGGGCGTCGCCGACGGGTCGAGGTCCGCGCCTAGGGCCACCACCAAATAATCCGCGGCGAAGGAACCTGCATCCGTCTCCACGCGCTTGGCCACCGGGTCGATCGATAAAATAGTGGCGCGCACATGGTTCACCCCGGGTTTGTCGAGCTGGCTGTAGGGGTGACTGGCTTCGGCCTCCGTGAGCCTGCCGAACAGGACGTCAAGCTTCGAGAAACCGAACATGAAATGCTCGTTGCGGTCGATGAGAGTGACGTCGATGTCGGTACCTAGGCGTTCCGAAAGTCCCGCCGCAACCTCAAGTCCGCCGAAGCCAGCACCCAGAACCAAGACCTGCGTAGACATGCGACCAACTCCATTTGTGTGGTGACGAGCTATGTCTGACGGTATGGCGGGCTGATGCCGTGGTCAAGGAGTCGAACTACGCGGAGGTGTCTTTCTGACGCATCGTATCGACCTTCCCGAAGGTATTGACCTGACGCGACAGGGGAGCGTCGGGTAGCGAGCCGAGGGAAGACCTGCACCGGCGCTCAGACAGCTGGGCAGCAGGACTGCGGAGTCGCGCGTGCTGAAATTTGTGGTGTGTGATTCTGCTATAGAGCGGGAAACGACAATTCAAGTTGTCATGAGGGATCCCAAATGTCCTCAACAACGTTCACTTCACCGTACGGACATCCAGCCGTTCGTCGATCAGGGGTGGATGTCGGTGCGGCGCGATCTACCGGTGTTCGACAGCAGGCCGTTGGAAAACGAGCAAGGCGTCGGCGATCAGATCGTGGGGGTACTTATCCCAGAGGATCTCGGTTTCCCCCACGAGGGTGAGGTGACGTCCAAGCGCGCGCTTGCAATCGCGAATCAAGTAAGTGGTGAGGTCCATGTGGTGGATGTCTGCAAGATTCCACACCACGAAGCCATCTGGCGCAATGACCCGCGCGCATTGGGCCGCGATGAGACTGAGCTCTGAGAGGTAGCGGTCGTAGTCTCCGTCATTCTTCTCGTAGGCCGTCAGCGGGTCGGGTTCATGGTTTTCCGCCGTCATGAAGGGCGGAGAGGCGACGATGAGTTTAATAGCTGCGTCGGGCAGGGGAGCCTCGGGGCCGCGGACCAGCTTCAGCAGTTCTCTTGAGTCACCCTCGATAATGTGGGCGTTGGGCACCCGTTCATGGAGGTAGTCCACTCGCTCAGGTAATAGCTCGATGCCGAGGGCTTCCCGCCCCAGCGCGATCGCACGTATGAGGGTGGTGCCGAAACCCGCAAACGGGTCGAAGACCAGGTCGCCTGGTTTGCTGCACCGTTCAATGATGTGGTCCACGATCGATACGACCATGTGCACATCTTCATCCGCTCCCGATGGCCGCTCGGCCACAAACGTGTCGTGCGTTGCGGACAGCTGCGAATCCAGCGGGGATACCTGGGGCATGCTCTCGATCAATTCTTTTCCGAATCCTTCATGATGCGAAGTTTACCCGCCAGGGAGAGGGCTTCATGTACATCTCATGATTCGGGTTGTACACTAATTTCATGACGAGTGTAAGTGTTGCAGATGCGCGTAACAACTTTTCAGACGTGATCGCTCGTTCCCAGACCGAGGCGGTGTTCATCGAGCGTCGCGGTCAACGTGCCGCGGTAGTTATCAGTCCCTCGTACTACGAGCGGATGCTCGAAGCGCTGGAAGACGCTGAAGATGTGGCCGCGTTCGATGATGCGATGTCAGAGGAAGGCCCCAACGTTCCCTGGGCTCAAGTGAAGGCCGATCTGGGCTGGACGTGACCTACCTAATCGAGCTGCGTCCTGCCGCAGCTCGTGCGTTGAAGCGAATCGACCATCAGGATCGCGACCGCATTCGTGGTGCGATCGCACTCCTGGGTGAGGAGCCGCGGCCGCCTAGTGCCAAAGCACTCCAAGGGCGGCCCGGTCTCCGTGTTCGCATTGGAGACTATCGCATCATTTACACGGTCGATGACAACTTTCTCGTTGTCGCGGTGATCACGCTCGGTCACCGCCGTAATGTCTACGAACGTTAGGTTCCCGCAGGTTGGTCCGCGTTTCAAGCACTTCTGTTGGCCCGGTGTGGGTTTCCCCCCGCGCGGACGAATACTTTCAGTACAAGCGCCTTGGAAGAAAGTGATGAGGCTGCCTGCCGCCGTTGTGGCCCGTCACCGAAAGGCTCAGGAGGTTCGGCGCGGCCGCGTCCACCAGAACTCCAGCTGGATGTTATCAGGGTCGCGGAATACCAAGGCCGCGCCATTGGCAGAATCCTGAACGGGTGAGTGGACCACGCCCAGCGCGGTGAGCTGTTCTTCCCACGCATCCAGATCGGTCCGTTCGGCCACGCTGAACCCGATGTGGTCCAGCCCGACGTTTCGGTCGTCGAACCTGGCAACGGGCACCGTGGTGTGCTGGTTCAGCCCGACCACCAGCCCGGTTGCCCGGTGCACCAGCACGATCATGATGCGGTTTTCGAAGTCCGCGCGGCGCACGCGCCGCAGTCCAAGCACCTCGCAATACCATCGGGCACTGGGCTCGGCATCGGATACCGACAAGTCGATGTGCGATGGCGCGCCAAAATCGGGCATGGCCTCCTCCTCTTTCTAGTTCGAGCATAGCCCCACAATATTGCTCAGGGGAGGGGTAATCTCAGCCTCTGTCGGATAGTGATGCCTCGTACGCTTGGCATCCATTGTGTGCGGTCGTCGACGGGCGCATGCTGGAGTTATGGGACTGTTCAAGGCGTCACCGAACCTGCCAAAGCCAATGGCCTACGCCCTTCTGGCCGGCATGTGGTGCGGGCTGCTGGGAGGTGTAGTCGGGTTGCTCATCGGACTCAGTGTCTATCCACCCACGGCTTGGGCTGCGGTGCTTGAGGTGGGCATCCCGGCGGCACTGTTGGGATTTGTCGGCGGGTTGCTCGCAGGCGCCGCGAGGCTCTTCATGGACAGTGGGCGCGGCGCCAAGCCACGTCACTGAACTGGATCGCTGACGTAGTATCTCGCCGGGGTGTTTACCCGCCGGGTCGCAACAACCTCGCGGTGGCGGCCAGCTCGTCCGCGGTGGGCCCGGTTTTGGCTGCCTCGACGAATCCGAACCCGTCGTTCTCCACGCGAGGTACGACATGCAGGTGTGCGTGGAACACCGACTGCGCGGCGATCTTTCCATTGGACATCAACAGGTTGATGCCGTCGCACGGCAGCGGGGATTCGCGCAGGGAATTAGCCACGCGGCGGGCGAGATCGAACATCGCTGCGGAGGTCACTTCATCTAGACCGTGGATGTCACGCACATGCTCCCGGGGGACCACCAGGGTATGACCGGCATTGATGGGCGCCGCGTCAAGGAAGGCCACGCAATGAGCATTCGAGGCCACCACATGCCCTGCAGCGCCGCCTGAAACAATCTCGCAAAAAACACATTGGTCATCCATGAACGAGAGCATAACCCGTGCTCAGGGGCCGGTTGGAGGATCGAATTCATATCCCAGGTCACGGCCGCGTCATGTTGGGCCGACCAGGAGAGTCCTTCGTCACATAAGGGGTGCGGTTGTGAATGCTTTCAACAGGCCAAGATATCCTGACGATGTGAAAACTTTTGACACCCTCTTCGCCGAACTCTCTGAGAAGGCCAAGACCCGCCCCGAAGGTTCGCGAACCATCGCCGAACTGGATTCCGGCGTGCATGGCATCGGAAAGAAAATCGTGGAGGAAGCCGCCGAAGTGTGGATGGCTGCCGAATACGAGTCCGACGAGGCCACCGCCGAAGAGATCTCCCAGCTGTTTTATCACCTGCAGGTGATGATGATCGCCAAGGGCCTGACTCTGCAGGACGTTTACAAGCATCTCTAGCCGCCGCTTTCGGGATAGCTTCTTTTCCCGTGCCGCGGCGGCCAACAAACGCCCATTTGTTGTCCTCATGCCGTAATACCCCCAGAGCCTGAAACGAGAAACGCATCATGTTGCGAGTAGCACTTCCCAACAAGGGAGCCCTTTCCGAAATCGCCTCGACCATGTTGTTGGAGGCCGGATACGTCCAGCGCCGCGACAACCGCGAATTGGTCATGGTCGACCCGGACAATGACGTGGAATTCTTCTATCTCCGTCCCCGTGACATCGCCGTGTACGTCGGCGGCGGGATCCTTGACGTCGGAATCACCGGACGCGACCTGTACCTCGACGCCGAGGTCGACGATCATGTAGACGAGGTGCTGCCGCTGGGCATCGGCAACGCATCCTTCCGCTTCGCCGGCCCCGCCGGTTCCTTCACCCACCAGAACGAGCTCAACGGCAAGCGCATTGCCACCAGCTACGACGCCCTGCTGCGTGCATACCTGAAGACCAACAACATCGTGGCCGACGTGGTCCGCCTCGATGGTGCCGTGGAGTCCTCGGTCCGCCTGGGTGTGGCCGACGCCATCGCCGACGTCGTGGAAACAGGGAACACGCTCAAGGCCGCCGGCATGGAAATCTTCGGGGACCCCATTCTGAAGTCCGAGGCCGTGCTCATCGGCCGCGCTGGCACCAACCCGGCCGGGCTCGAGGTCCTCAAGCGCCGGCTGATGGGCGTGCTAGTGGCCCGCCGCTACGTCATGCTCGACTACGACGTGCGTCGCGACCTGGTCGACGAGGCCACCCGACTCACCCCGGGGCTGGAATCACCCACGGTTTCCCCGTTGCAGGACTCGGACTGGGTTGCGGTGCGTTCCATGGTCAAGAAAAACCAGACCAACAACATCATGGATGAGCTGTACAACATCGGTGCCCGCGCCATTCTTGTCACCAACATCCACGCCTGCCGTATCTAGCCCGGCCGCAGTACCCCTCGAAGAACCGCTTCTTTACTAACTTTCCAGGAGTTGATCGTTCATGACTGTTGCGATCCGTGTGATCCCATGCCTCGACGTGGACAACGGCCGAGTCGTTAAGGGAGTGAACTTTGAGGGGCTGCGCGATGCCGGGGACCCGGTGGAACTGGCCAAGCGCTACAACGCCGCAGGTGCCGACGAAATCACCTTCCTCGACGTCACCGCGTCCTCGGGTAACCGGGAGACCACCTATGACGTGGTTGCCAAGACCGCCGAGGAAATCTTCATCCCGCTGACCGTTGGTGGTGGCGTGCGCGCCGTCGAGGACGTAGACCGCCTGCTGCGGGCCGGGGCCGACAAGGCCTCGATCAACACCGCAGCCGTCGACCGTCCCGAGGTCATCAACGAAATTACCCAGCGCTTTGGTTCCCAGGTGCTAGTGCTTTCCCTGGATGCCCGCCGCACTGACAACCCCGAGGTCGCCTCGGGCTTCGAGGTGACTACCCACGGTGGTCGCACCGGCACCGGCCGGTGCGCCGTGGCTTGGGCCAAGGAAGCTGCACAGCGTGGCGTGGGGGAGATCCTGTTGAACTCGATCGACGCCGATGGCACCAAGGACGGGTTCGACCTGGAAATGATCCGTGCTGTGCGTGCGGAGGTCACCGTTCCGCTGATCGCTTCCGGCGGTGCCGGCGGACCGGAGCACTTCCCGCCGGCCATTGCTGCAGGCGCCGACGCGGTCCTAGCGGCTTCGATCTTCCACTTCGGACCGGACGACATGATCAAGCAGGTCAAGGACGCCATCCGTGAAGCCGGTTTCCCGGTCCGCTGACCCATTGTCCCTGGACGAAACCATGTCCAGGGGCTGGCAGGCACTCGAAGAAAAACTTGTCGACGGCTGGACCGCCCGGTTTTCCGGTGGCGTGACCAAGCGTGCGAACTCGGTGCTGCCGCTGGAAGAACCGCGCGAGGTTGCAACGGCAATCTCCGCGATCGAGGAGCGTTATGCAGGGCGCGGGCTGCCGGCGGTGTTCCAGATCAGCCCAGGCTCCTTGCCCACGGATCTGGATGCACTGTTGGCCGAGCGCGGCTACCTGCTGGATTCGCCCACTCTGGTCCAATATCTAGCACTTGGTGACGGCGAAAAGAGAGCAATCGCAGCTCACGATCCGAGAATCATGATGTCGGATGAGCCAAGCTACGGGTGGCTTGAAACCTTCTGGGACGTCGAAGGCCCGCATACACCGGAGCAGCAAGCCCTCAGCCAAAGGATCCTGACCCGCACACCATCCATCTATGCTTCCTTGGTGGTCGACGGAAAAAACGAAGCCGTTGCCCGACTTTCGCTGGTTGGGAAATTGGGTGGGATCTACGCGGTCGCCACCCGGGAGAACTCCCGTTCGCGCGGACATGGCCGTGCAGTTCTCCGGGCCCTGCTTGCCGAATCCGTGCAAAGGGGCCTCGAGGGGCTTTGGCTTCAGGTCGTCGAATCGAACGAGATGGCCCGAAGGCTCTACGAATCCCTGGGCTTCGAAACAGTCTCCCGCTACCACTACCGTGTGCAGCCGAAGACAGCGTCCTGACCCGGTGTTTCTTCGGCCGACAAGAGATAGGAAAACGGTGCGTTCTTATCCCATGGCAACGGCCTGGTGGGGCACTTCGGGATTCCCTCCATCACCGTGCCCAGGGGCACCAGGGAAGATCTAGACCGACAGCAGGGCGACGGCCTTGGGTTCGCCCTCAAAGGTCACCAGGGCCTCGGCCCGACGGCCCGAGGCGTGGAGCATCAGCTCTCCGGGCCGCCCGGTGATGGCCACCGAGATGGCGGCATTGCGCACCACATGACGCTGCCCGTCGGGACGGACCAAAATGATGCCCACATCCACGCCCCGGTAATAGAGCCCGGCTCGACGCACCAAGTCCTTCCAGAGCAGCTCCTCGTACTTTGCGTCCAAGGCTCGCGGGACCCAACGGTCGGTCGCTCGGCGGACATCCTCGGTATGGATGAAAAATTCCGAGAGGTTCGCCGAATGGTCCATGCGCGGCAGTGATAACGGCGAAATTCTGGGTGCGCCACGGCGGAACTCGTTGATGAGGGCTCTGAACGCGGTGCGGTTACTGGCGGCTTCGGCACGGCGATTCAATTCGGTTTCCATACGCTGTGCCAGGGGCTTGAACAACAAACCTGCCGCCAGCAGTGATTGCTCGCGCAACACTAGGTGCGCGGCCAAATGCCGCGCCTCCCATCCTGCGCACAACGTGGGGGCCGTTGGCCCTGCCGCCAGCAGGACTTCGGCCATTACTTCACGCGAGGCTGGTACGAAATGCATCACTTCGAAACTAACACGTTCGGGGGCGCTTAGCGCCCCTATGTCGCGACGCCGCCACGGGGTATGTGACCAAAACGTCACCGGGACTCCCACACAGGTGTTTTAGGCCCTGATCTGCCCACCGGGGCACTAGACTGGTGGGGATGTCACAGAACCCTGCCTTCGCCGCTCCCGCCACCGTCGGGGGCAAGCTTTCCCCGCAGATTGCCGCCGCCCTGAAAAAGGACGACGCCGGACTGGTGGCCGCCATCATCCAGCAGCACGGATCCGGAGAGGTCCTGATGCTTGGTTGGATGGATGATGAAGCGCTGCGCCGCACCCTCACCACCGGGCGGGTCACCTTCTGGTCCCGCTCGCGCAACGAATACTGGCGCAAGGGTGACACCTCCGGGCACTCCCAGCTGGTCCGTTCCGTGGCCTTGGACTGCGACGGCGACGCACTGCTGGTGATCGTCGACCAGATCGGTGCGGCCTGCCACACCGGGGCACACACCTGCTTTGACGGACGCGAACTGCCGGCAACCGTCGGCCGCCGCGTTTCCTAACGCAGACCACTTTTCTTTATCCGCAACACGCAAGGATCCTTTCCCCCATGCAACCTCTCGGCGCACTTTCGCCCACCCGCGAGCAGTTCCGCGCCTTGGCCGCCGAACGCCGCGTCATCCCCGTCACCATGAGGGTGCTGGCCGATGAGCTGACACCCATCTCGGTCTACCGCAGGCTAGCCAACGGGCGGCCCGGAACATTTCTGCTGGAATCGGCTGCGGCCGGGGGAGTCTGGTCACGCTACTCCTTTATCGGCGTGAACTCGCCTGCGACGCTGACCACCCTCGACGGCAAGGCCCACTGGCTGGGCACCCCACCGGACGGGATGCCCTGCGATGGCAACCCTGTCGAGGTGCTGCGCGACACGGTCCGTGCGCTGCGTACCGAACCGTTGGAAGGACTGCCGCCGCTGACCAGCGGCATGGTCGGCTTCATCGGCTGGGAAGCGGTGAGGCACTGGGAGAAGCTGCCCAACCCGCCGGTGGACGATCTGCACCTGCCGGAGCTCGCCATGAACCTGGTCGGCGATATGGCCGTGCATGACAACACCGATGGCACCCTGACGCTGATCGCTAACGCCATCAACTTCAACGGCACCACCGAGGGCGTCGACGGGGCCTACGACCACGCGGTCTCCCGCCTCAAAACCATGCTTGACACGCTCGGCGAAGCTGCCGAAAACCCCGTCTCGGTGCTCTCGGGCACCAACGTCCCGGCCGACGAACTGATGAACGCCGTCACCCACTCCTGGGACGAAGACTCCTACCGCCAAGCAGTACTGCGCGGCAAGGAAGCCATCGTGGAGGGCGAAGTCTTCCAGGTGGTCGTCTCGCGCCGCTTCGAACTGGAAACCCATGCCGACCCGCTGGATGTCTACCGAATCCTGCGCGGCACCAACCCCAGCCCGTACATGTACCTGTACAGCCTGCAAGACGCGCACGGCAAGGACTACTCGATCGTCGGGTCCTCACCCGAGGCCCTGGTCACCGTCAACGACGACCACGTAGTCACCCACCCGATCGCCGGCTCACGCCCGCGCGGGGTCACCTACGAGGACGACGTGCAGCACGAGAAGAACCTGCTGAACGATGAAAAGGAACGCGCCGAGCACCTGATGCTGGTCGATCTCTCGCGCAACGACCTCTCCAAGGTCTGCGTCCCGGGCTCGGTCGAGGTCACCCAGTTCATGGAGGTCGAACGCTTCAGCCACATCATGCACCTGGTCTCCAACGTGGTCGGCAAGCTGGCGCCCGGACATGACGGCTACGACGTGCTGGCAGCAACCTTCCCGGCCGGAACCCTCTCCGGGGCACCCAAGCCGCGCGCGCTGCAACTGCTGGACGAATACGAGCCCTACCGCCGCGGCATCTATGGCGGGGTGGTCGGTTACCTGGACTTCACCGGGGACATGGACATGGCCATCGCGATCCGCTCGGCACTGATCAAGAACAACCGCGCCTACGTGCAGGCCGGTGGAGGCATCGTCGCCGACTCGGACCTGGACGCCGAGGCGTTAGAAACCATCAACAAGTCGGCTGCACCGCTGCGCGCCGTCTGGGCCGCCGGGACCATGGCCGGGGCACGAGTGGAGCAAGACCAATCATGAGCACAGTGAAGAAGCCGCGCAGTAACTACAAGCGCCGGGTGATGCTGCTGGGCCTGCTCGGAGCGCTCGTAGCGCTGGGCATCAGCACCCGCACCTGGATCACCGTCCAGCCCGCGGTGGGCACCGTGAAGATCCCGCTGATCGAAGTCGCCGGATCGGATGCGGCAACGGCGGTGGCGGCCTTGGCCGTGGTCGCGCTGGCCGGATCGTTGGCCGCCATGATCGCCGGGAAGATCGCACGCTGGATCATTGCGGTGATCTTGTTGCTGGCCGGCGGCGGCATCGCCGGGTCCGGCATCGTGGTGCTGTCCGACCCGGTGGCCGCGGCCGCCACGAAGGTCGGCGAGGCCACCGGGTTGAATGCTTCAGATGGCGTCTACCACGTGGGCATCTGGCCCTGGTTCTCGATCTTGGCCGGGTTGCTGCTCGTGGCCGCGGCACTGCTGCTGGCCATCACCGGTCGGCATTGGAAGAGTTCGCGCAAGTACACCAGGGACGCCGCAGCCGGTGCCCCGGCGTCCGGCGGCCAGGCCTCCGAGGGGCGAATCGATGAAATCACCGGTTGGGACTCGCTCTCCCGGGGAGATGATCCCACCGGCTGAACCGCACACACAACGCAACATGGCATGCCATCGTCTTAAAGAATGGCAGAATAGAAGCGAGAATCTTCTCGGGAGGAATCCCGATTCGCACGAGGTGAGAAGGAGTATCCCACCATGGCTAACGCCAACCCCCAGATCGATCCCATGCACTCCGAAGAAATCGGACACGGCAATTCGCGTGCCGCATGGTCCATGTACGGCATCATGATGGTCGGTTTCGTCATTGGCGGCATCGCCTTCGCCGCGCACAACCACGTTGTGGTCTACGCGTCGGTCGGGATCGTCATCCTCGGCCTGATCGTCGGCTGGATCATGAAGAAGGCCGGTTTCGGCGTCGGTGGCCCCAAGTCTGGTTTCACACACTAGTCGTGAGCGTACTAACTGAAATCATCGCGGGCGTTCGGATTGATCTGGACGCCCGTCGGTCCATCCTCGGCCAAGCGGAAATCGAGGCTGCTGCCGCTGCCGCGGTCCCGGCACTCGATGCCTATGCCGCTCTGGGCGGTCACACCGACCCCGCCCAGCGGGATCACACGCTTCATGTGATCTCCGAAGTGAAACGCAAGTCTCCGTCCAAGGGTGCGTTGGCCGAGATCGGCCGACCCGAGGATCTTGCCGTGGCCTACGAGGCCGGTGGTGCCTCGGTGATCTCCGTGCTGACCGAGGAACGCCGCTTCGGCGGTTCCTTGGCCGATTTCGATGCGGTCCGCGCCGCGGTGAAAATCCCGCTGCTGCGCAAGGACTTCACCGTCGAGGAGTACCAGATCTATGAGGCCCGCGCCCACGGTGCGGACCTGGTGCTGTTGATTGTCGCAGCACTCGACGATGCGCAGCTGCGCGGGTTCCTGGACCTCACACACGCACTGGGCATGAACGCCTTGGTCGAGACGCATACCGCCGAAGAGATCGCCCGCGCGGTCGCCGTGGGTGCCAAGATCATCGGCGTGAACGTACGCAACCTCAAGACCCTTGACGTGGACCGCGGCAACTTCGCCCGGCTTGCGTCGGGGATCCCCTCGGATGTGGTGATCATCGCCGAATCCGGCGTCCGTGGCGTCGCCGATGTCGAGCACTATGCACAGCACGGTGCCGACGCTATCTTGGTCGGCGAGGCCTTGGTCAAAGACAACGACCCGCGCACCGCCGTCAAAAACTTTGGTGCCGCCGGAACCGCGGCCAAACCGCAACGCGCCGGCTAAGCCACCACCTGCAACACCCCTCGAAGAATTCCTGAGCTAGAAAAGGATGCGCCAGATGACCCCGAAGACCGGTGACCCAGATATGGGCGGAAACCAGCCAACCCCCGCTGAAGCCTCTTCGCTGCGGCACGCCGCGGGCCCCTACTTCGGGGACTACGGCGGACGCTGGATGCCTGAGTCGCTCATCGCGGCCATGGACGAGCTCACCGAGACCTTCGAGGCGGCCAAGGCCGACCCGTCGTTCATCGCCGAGGTCAAGGAACTGAACAAGAACTACTCGGGCCGTCCCTCGCTGCTCACCGAGGCCAAGCGCTTTGGTGCGGCGGCAGGTGGGGTGCGCGTCTTCCTCAAGCGCGAGGACCTCAACCACACGGGCAGCCACAAGATCAACAACGTGCTGGGCCAGGCACTGCTGGCCAAGCGCATGGGCAAGACCCGGATCATCGCCGAAACCGGGGCCGGCCAGCACGGGGTCGCCTCGGCCACCGCAGCGGCACTGATGGGCCTGGAATGCGTGGTCTACATGGGCGCCGAAGACACTCGGCGGCAGTCGCTGAACGTGGCACGCATGCAGCTGCTTGGTGCCACCGTGATCCCGGTGACCGCCGGATCACAGACACTCAAGGACGCCATCAACGAGGCCCTGCGAGACTGGGTAGCCAACGTGGGCAACACCCACTACCTGCTGGGCACTGCCGCCGGCGGACACCCGTTCCCGGCCATGGTGCGCTACTTCCACGAAGTCATCGGCGAGGAAGCCCGCGAACAGATCATCGCCCAGACCGGAAGGCTGCCCGACGCCGTGGCAGCCTGCATCGGCGGCGGCTCCAACGCCATCGGCATCTTCCACGGCTTCCTCGACGACGCCGAGGTCGAGCTCTATGGCTTCGAGGCCGGGGGAGACGGCGTGGGCACCGACCGCCACGCCGCCACCATCACCCTGGGCAAACCCGGAGTACTGCATGGGGCCAAGAGCTACCTGATGCAGGACGACGACGGGCAGACCATCGAGTCGCACTCGATCTCCGCCGGCCTGGACTACCCGGGCGTCGGACCCGAGCACGCCTACCTGGCCGACATCGGCCGGGTGAACTACGAGCCGATCACCGACACCGAGGCCATGGACGCCTTCTCGCTGCTCTGCCGCACCGAAGGCATCATTCCGGCCATCGAATCCTCGCACGCGCTGGCCGGTGTCCTGAAGATCGCCGAACGCAAGATCGCCGCCGGAGTCGTTCCGGAAGAGACCATCATTGTCGCGAACCTCTCGGGCCGCGGCGACAAGGACGTCGGCACCGCCGCCGAGTGGTTCAACCTCATCGACAACGCACAGAAGGACGCCAAGTGAGCCCCGTATCGAAAAGCGGCGCAGCAATTGCCGCAGCCCGTGCCGAAGGCCGCCCGGCGCTGATCTGTTACCTGCCCGCCGGATTCCCCGACGTGCAGGGCACCATCGATGCAGCCGTGGCGATGGCAGAGAACGGCGCAGACATCATCGAAGTCGGCATCCCGTACTCGGACCCGGTCATGGACGGATCGGTCATCCAGGCCGCCACCGTGCAGTCGCTGGTCCAGGGCTTCAAGGTCGCCCAGGTCTTCGACATCGTCAAGGGCATCACGGAGCGCTGCAGCGCCACGGTGATGATCATGACCTACTGGAACCCGGTATTGCGCATGGGCGTGGACGAGTTCGCCCGCCGCCTGGCCGAGGCCGGCGGCGCCGGACTGATCACCCCGGACCTGGTCCCCGATGAAGCCGCCGAATGGTTTGAGGCCTCCGACAAGTACGGGCTCGACCGCGTCTTCCTGGTCGCACCCTCCTCCACCGAGGCCCGCATGAAGGCCACCGTGGCCGCCAGCCGCGGCTTCGTGTACTGCGTCTCGATCATGGGCGTCACCGGCGCCCGAGACACCGTCTCCGACGCCGCCGCCGCAGTGGTTGCCGCGGCACACGCCGCCGGCGCCGAGAACGCCTGCGTCGGATTGGGTGTCTCGGCGCGCAAGCACGTAGAAGAAATCGGCGCCTACTCCGACGGCGTGATCGTGGGCACCGCACTGGTGGCCGCATTGCGCGACGGGGGAGTCGAAGCCGTTGGTCGGCTGACGGCCGAACTCAGCGGGCGGGCAGCGAAAGTATGATGCAGCTGGCCGTTGCCGGAACCCACGTCCTGGCCTCGATTCCGAGCCCACCACCAGAATTCTCGAAGTTCTCCATCGGCCCGCTGACCATCCACGCCTACGCCATCTGCATCATGATCGGCATCGTCTCCGCGATGTGGATGACCGCGCGCCGCTGGCGTGCCAAGGGCGGCCCCGAGGACGTGGTCTGGGACATCTGCATCTGGGCGATCCCCTTCGGCATCATCGGTGGGCGCCTCTACCATGTGCTGGTCACCGACCCCGAGTACTACTTCGGGCTCGGCGGTCAGTCGGCCCATTGGGCCGAGATCCCCCAGATCTGGGCCGGCGGACTGGGCATCATGGGCGCCATTTCGCTCGGCTCCCTGGGTGCCTGGATAGCCTGTCGTCGCGCCGGAGTGCGCCTCTCGGCCTTCCTTGATGCAGCGGTCCCGGGCGTACTACTGGCCCAGGCCTTCGGCCGCTGGGGCAACTGGTTCAACCAGGAACTCTTCGGGGCGCCCACCACCTTGCCGTGGGGCCTGGAAATCGATGCGAACAGCTACAACTTCCCTCCGGGGCTTCCGGCCGGAACCCTGTTCCAGCCCACCTTCCTCTACGAATCACTGTGGAACGTCGCCGGGGTGTTCTTGCTGCTGGCCCTGGACCGCAAGTTCAAACTGCGCCGCGGTGCGATGTTCTGGGCCTACATCACCTGGTACGGCATCGGGCGGACCATCATGGAAACCATGCGCATCGATGCGGCCGACACCATCACCATCTTGGGCATCGGGTTGCGCGTGCACATGTGGCTGGCCATTGCCATGATCATCATGGGCATCATTGGCATGGTCTTTGTGCTCACCCGCTTGCGACCGCTTCCGGACCCCGGGGTGTACCTCAAGGGCCGCGAACCCCAGCCCGAGGTCGCCGCAGCAACCACTGCGGGCGATGCCGGCGCAGCCGAGACCAAGCTCGAGAACAAACCGGAGGACGCTAAGCCGGAAAACGGCACACCGACCGACGGCAAGGCCCCGCCGGCCAGCTGATCTGAGCCCACCTGCAGCCATTACGACCCCCGTCATGACCCCTCCGTTGAGGGGAATCATGACGGGGGTCGTGTCGTTATGCGACGAAACTTTCAGGAAACTCAAAAGTACCTAGTCAGCAACGCATCTGAGATAGTCGCGAAAACTGTTGGAAACATGGGGGCGTATAAAACCGAAACATCTCGGTGCTAATCTTTTTTCACCACGGCAGCACCACGGAAAACGCGTCGAAACCCGCCATGCGTACCGCCAGCTGCCGGCAACCACAATGACGTGGAAGCACGGCTTCTTGCGCACCGCACACGCCGCGGACCCGCACGGCGGCCACGCACGGATCGATGCCGCCGCACTCGCACCACCCCCACGACAGGCCTCTTTGATACACCAGGGAGGCCGTTTCGTGAAGCCCAAAATCTCTCGGCCAACGTCGCCCGAAGAACAACCACCACCCGATAACACACCGAGAAGGGACAACTCATGAGCATGACCGGAGTTCAGTTCAATGCCTCACCGCATTGTGGCGAGGACGTTTCCTCGCCCTTCACCAAGTTTGCCGAGATCCCCACCGCCCAGGGGCTCTACGACCCGGCCAACGAAAAAGACGCATGCGGCCTGGCGCTCATCGCCACGCTGAAACAAGTTGCCACCCACGAGATCGTGGAACAAGCCCTCGAGGCGCTGCGCCGCCTCGAACACCGTGGCGCGGTCGGTGCAGACGCCGGCACCGGTGACGGGGCAGGGATCCTCACCCAGATCCCCGACGCATTCTTCCGCGCCGTCACCGGCTTCACCCTTCCGGCCCCCGGTCGCTACGTGGCCGGCACCGCCTTCCTCCCACAGGATGCGGCCGAACGCGCCGCCGTCGTCACCGCCCTGGCGGAACTGGCAGCCGAGGAATCCTTGATCGTGCTCGGCTGGCGCGACGTCCCGGTAAACACCGAAGTCATCGGCGCCACCGCCCTAGGCTGCATGCCGCACTTCTCCCAACTCTTCCTGGGCGCCGGCACCGACGACGAGACAGCGATGGACGCCCGCGCCTTCCGCATCCGTAAGCGCGCGCAGAACAAATTCGGGGTCTACTTCCCCTCATTCTCGACCACCACCATGGTCTATAAGGGCATGCTCTCCACCGAGCAACTCACCGGGTTCTACCCGGATTTGAGCGACGAACGCTTCGCCTCGCGCTTCGGCATCGTGCACTCGCGCTTCTCCACCAACACTTTCCCCTCCTGGCCGCTGGCCCAGCCCTTCCGCACCATCGCCCACAACGGTGAGATCAACACGGTGAAGGGCAACCGAAACTGGATGCGAGCCCGGCAATCACAGCTGGCCTCCGCGCTGCTCGGCGAGGTACCCGAGGAACTCTTTCCGATCTGCAGCCCCGGCGCCTCCGATTCGGCATCGTTCGACGAGGTCGCCGAACTGCTGATGCTCTCCGGGCGCCCCATCTCCCAAGCGATCATGATGATGATCCCCGAGGCCTGGGAAAACCACGCCACCATGGACGCGGACCGCCGGGCCTTCTACGAATACAACTCCATGCTCATGGAACCCTGGGACGGGCCCGCGGCGGTCTCCTTCACCGACGGCACCCAGGTCGGTGCCGTGTTGGACCGCAACGGGCTGCGCCCGGCCCGCTACTGGATCACCACCGAGGGACTGGTCGTGCTGGCCTCCGAGGTCGGGGTCATCGACCTGCCCGCCGAGCAGATCGCTTCCAAGGGCCGGGTGGCCCCGGGCAAGATGTTTCTGGTGGACACCGCCGCCGGACGGATCATCAGCGACGATGAAGTCAAGGCGCAGGTTGCTGCCTCGGCCCCCTGGGCGGACTGGGTCGCCGCCAACAAGATCCGCCTGACCGAGCTGCCGGACCTGGAACACGTTAAGCACAATTCCGCCTCCGTGCAGATCCGCCAGCGCACCTTCGGCTACACCACCGAGGAGCTGCGCATCCTGCTGGCCCCGATGGCCGCCCACGGTGCTGAGCCACTCGGGGCTATGGGCTCCGACACCCCGGTCGCGGTGCTCTCCGAGCGCCCCCGGCTGCTCTTCGACTACTTCACCCAGTCCTTCGCCCAGGTGACTAACCCGCCGCTGGATTCCATCCGCGAGGAACTGGTCACCTCCCTGGGGATCAGCATTGGCCCGGACGGGAACCTTTTGGCCACCGGCAAGGTCGACGTGGCGCAGGTGTCCCTCGACTACCCGGTGATCACCAACGACGACACTGCCAAGATCGCCAACCTGCGTGATGACAACGGCGCCAAGGTCACCTTGAAGGTCCGCGGACTCTACCGCCCGGAGGGCGGAGAAACGGAGCTGCGCGCCCGACTCCAAGAGATCTGCGAAAAGGTCTCCGCCGCGGTGAACCGCGGCGTGAAGTTCATTGTGCTCTCGGACCGGGATTCCAATGCCCAGTGGGCGCCGATCCCGTCGCTGCTGCTCACCAGTGCGGTGCACCACCACCTGCTCAAGAGCGCCAACCGCACCAAGACCTCCCTAGTCATCGAGGCCGGGGACGTGCGCGAAGTGCATCATGTGGCGGTGCTCGTGGGATACGGCGCCTCGGCCATCAACCCCTACCTGGCCCTGGAATCTGTCGAAGAAATGGCCGTGCAGGGCGAACTGGGCGCGGTCACCCCCGCCCAAGCCCAGACCAACCTGATCAAGGCGCTGGGCAAGGGACTGCTGAAGATCATGTCCAAGATGGGCATCTCCACCGTGGCCTCCTATTGCGGGGCGCAGACCTTCGAGGCCCTGGGCCTGTCCCAGCGCGTGGTCGACCAGTACTTCACCGGCACCTCTTCCCAGCTCGGCGGGGTGGGCCTGGACATTGTCGCGAGTGAAACCGCGATGCGTCATGCCGGCGCCTACCCCTCGGACCTGAACCCCGACGCGCACCGCGTGCTGGAAACTGGTGGCGAATACCAGTGGCGCCGCGAGGGTCCACCGCACCTGTTCAACCCGGAAACGGTCTTCAGGCTGCAACATGCCACCCGTGAACGTCGTTATGACATCTTCAAGAAATACACTCAGGGCGTGGATGACCAGGCCAAGGGCCTGATGACGTTGCGTGGCCTGCTGGACTTCAAGTTCGCGGAGCGCACACCCATTGATATCGAGCGTGTCGAACCGGTCTCGGAAATCGTGAAGCGATTCGCCACCGGCGCCATGAGCTACGGCTCGATCTCCGCCGAGGCCCACGAGACCCTGGCCAGGGCCATGAATCGGCTGGGCGGCAAATCCAACACCGGCGAGGGCGGCGAGGACGTGGAGCGCCTGCTGGATCCCGAGCGCCGCTCCGCGGTCAAGCAGATCGCCTCGGGCCGTTTCGGGGTCACCAGCATGTACCTCACCCACGCCGACGACATCCAGATCAAGATGGCCCAGGGTGCCAAGCCCGGCGAGGGCGGCCAGCTGATGGCCAACAAGGTCTACCCGTGGGTGGCCCGCACCCGGCACTCGACCCCAGGGGTCGGGCTGATCTCCCCGCCGCCGCACCACGACATCTACTCGATTGAAGACCTGGCCCAGCTGATCCACGACGCCAAATGCTCCAACCCTTCCGCCCGCGTCCACGTGAAGCTGGTCTCCGAGGTCGGCATCGGCACCGTCGCGGCAGGAGTCACCAAGGCCAAGGCCGACGTGGTGCTGGTATCCGGGCACGACGGCGGCACCGGAGCCTCCCCACTGAACTCGCTCAAGCACGCAGGGGTGCCCTGGGAGCTCGGCCTGGCCGAGACCCAGCAGACGCTGATGCTCAACGGGCTGCGCGATCGCGTCACCGTGCAGGTCGACGGGCAGTTGAAGACCGGCCGCGACGTGCTCATCGCCGCGCTGCTCGGTGCCGAGGAATTCGGCTTCGCCACCGCACCGTTGGTGGTCGCCGGCTGCATCATGATGCGCGTCTGCCACCTGGATACCTGCCCGGTGGGTGTGGCCACGCAGAACCCGGAATTGCGCGCCCGCTTCACCGGCCAGGTGGACCACGTGGTGAACTTCTTCGAGTTCCTGGCCCAAGAGGTCCGCGAACTGCTGGCCCAACTCGGTTTCGCCACCCTGGAGGAAGCCATCGGCCAGGCCGAACTGCTGGACATCCGCGCGGCAGTAGGCCACTGGAAAACCCAAGGCCTGCACCTGGAAAGGATTTTCAACACCGCAGGATCCACACCCGGCGCGGCGCGCTCGCGCACCCGGGCCCAGGACCACGGGCTGGGCACCCACTTCGATATGGCGCTGATCACCGCCGCGGCACCCGCCCTGGAACGCCGCGAAAAGGTCGTGCTTGACCTCCCCATCAAGAACACCGACCGCTCGGTGGGCACCATGCTCGGCCACCACGTCACCCGCACCTTCGGGGTGCAGGAACTGGAGACCGGGACCATCTCCATCACGTTGCGCGGCCATGCCGGCCAATCCCTGGGCGCCTTCCTGCCCGCCGGCATCACCCTGGACCTCATCGGGGACGCCAACGACTACATCGGCAAGGGGCTGTCCGGCGGACGGATCAGTGTGCGGGCCGATCCGCGCAGCGGATTCGACCCGGCCGCCGAGGTCATCGCCGGAAATGTCATCGGCTACGGCGCCACCGGCGGGGAACTATTCATCGCCGGATTAGTCGGCGAACGCTTCGCGGTGCGCAACTCCGGGGCAAGTGCGGTGGTCGAGGGCATCGGCGATCACGGCTGCGAGTACATGACCGGGGGAACGGTCCTGGTCTTGGGCGCCACCGGACGCAACTTTGCCGCCGGCATGTCCGGGGGCACCGCCTACGTCCTGGACCTTGACGCAGCGGTCCTGAACCCGCTGGCCGTGGCCAACGAGGACCTGTTACTCACCGGCCCGGACGCGGCAGATTGCACGCTCATCTTGGAGCTGCTGACCCGGCACCTGGAACACACCGGCTCGGCGCTTGCCGCCAGCCTGCTCGCCGATTGGCCGGTTGCAGCGGCACGCATCACCAAGGTGTTGCCGCGCGACTTCGCAGCAGTATCCCAGGCACGCAACAGTGCCACCCAAGAAGGATTCGACCCCGATTCAGCAACTGTCTGGAACCGGATTTTGGAGGTGACCCGTGGCTGATCCACGTGGATTCCTGGAGGTGCGCGAACGCGTCACCGTCCCCAAGCGCCCCGTCTCGGTGCGCATCATGGACTACAAGGAGGTCGCCCAGAGGCAAGACGCCGGCGTGCTGAAAAAGCAGGCCGGACGCTGTATGGACTGTGGCGTACCTTTCTGCCACAACGGCTGCCCGCTGGGCAACCTCATCCCGGAATGGAACTCGCTGGTCCACCAGGGGAGGATGGAGGAGGCCGCCGAACGCCTGCATGCAACGAACAACTTCCCGGAATTCACCGGGCGGCTCTGCCCGGCGCCCTGCGAGTCCTCCTGCGTGCTGGGCATCAACCAGCCGGCCGTCACAATCAAACAGGTCGAGGTGGAAATCGCCGACACCCTGATTGCCTCCGGCGGGCTCGAACCGGTGTTGGCGGTGCGCCACACCGACAAGCGCATCGCGGTGATCGGCTCGGGCCCCGCGGGACTGGCAGCCGCCCAGCAGCTGACCCGTGCCGGGCACACCGTTGCGGTTTACGAACGCGACGCGAAACCCGGTGGGCTGCTGCGCTACGGCATCCCGGACTTCAAAATGGGCAAGGACGTGTTGGACACCCGGCTGGCGCAGATGGAGGCCGAGGGCACGGTGTTCCGCACCGGTGTATCGGTGGGCACCGACATCGAGTTCGCGGCGTTGAACCGGCTCTATGATGCGGTGATCGTGGCCACTGGAGCCACCGTGCCGCGCGATTTGCCGGTCCCCGGCCGCGACCTTTCCGGGGTGCATTTCGCCATGGAGTACCTGGTGGAATCCAACCAGGTCATCGCCGGTGAACGCGAGGCGCTGCGCATCGATGCGGCAGGAAAGCACGTGGTGATCCTCGGTGGCGGCGATACCGGTGCCGATTGCCTGGGCACCGCGATCCGTCAGGGCGCGGCCAGTGTCACCACCTTGGCCATCGGTGCCCAGCCGCCCACCGAGCGTCCGGGGCACCAACCCTGGCCCATGTCGCCCACCCTTTTTGAGGTGCAATCCGCACATGAGGAGGGCGGGGAGCGCACCTATTTGGCCGCCACGGTCAACTTCACAGGTACGCACGAAAGGGTGATGGGTGTTACGGTTGCAGAGACCGAATTCACAAACGGTCAGCGCCTTCCGAAGCCGGGCACCGAACGGGTCATTCCCGCGGACCTCGTCTTCCTGGCCCTGGGGTTCACTGGACCCGAGCGGGCCGGTCTCATGGAACAGGCCAACACCGAGTTTGATGACCGGGGCAGCGTCGCCCGCGATGGTTACTACAAAACCAACACCCCTGGGGTGTACGCTGCCGGCGATGCCGGACGCGGACAATCCCTGATCGTGTGGGCCATTGCCGAGGGACGATCCTGTGCCGCGGCGGTGGACAAATACCTGATGGGCGAAACCCGCCTTCCGGCCCCCGTTGCACCGACGGATAGGGCCATCAGCATGTTGTGAGACGGATGCACCTTTACGGTGTTTCCCGACCTGAGAAATGGAAAGGCAGATAAGCTGACCGTTATGAGACGCGCAAAAATCGTGGCCACCTGGGGCCCTGCGATCGGAACCTACGACAAGACGCTGGCAGTGATCAAGGCGGGCGTCGACGTCGCCCGGCTGAACATGAGCCACGGCGACCACTCGACGCATGCCGAGAACCTCGGCAACGTGCGGGCTGCCGCACTAGAACTGGGTCGCCCGGTCGGCATCTTCGCCGACCTGCAGGGACCCAAGATCCGTTTGGGTCGCTTCACTGACGACGCCAAGCACATGTTGAAGGTGGGGGATACCTTCACCATCGTGATCGCCGATGTGCTGGGCGATGCCACCTTCTGCTCGACCACTTTCAAGGGTCTTCCACAGGACGTCAACCCGGGAGATGTGCTACTGATCAACGACGGTAAGGTCGCCCTGCGCGCCACCGCGGTGGACGATGAAAAGGTCGTCACCGAGGTCATCGTGGGCGGGGAGGTGTCCAACAACAAGGGCATCAACCTTCCCGGTGTGGCAGTCAACGTCCCGGCACTGAGCATCAAGGACGAGGAAGACCTGCGTTGGGCCATCCGCGCCGGCGTCGACATGGTCGCCCTGTCCTTCGTGCGTAACGCCGCCGACATCGGTCGTGTGCACGAGATCATGGACGAGGAAGGTCGCCGCCTGCCGGTGATCGCGAAGGTCGAGAAGCCGCAGGCTGTCGACGCCCTCGAGGAAATCATCGACGCGTTCGACTCCATCATGGTCGCCCGTGGCGATCTGGGTGTTGAATTGCCGCTCGAAGAGGTCCCGTTGGTGCAGAAGCGCGCCATCGAATTGGCCCGTCGCTGGGCGAAGCCGGTCATCGTCGCCACCCAAGTGCTCGAATCCATGATCGAATCCCCGACGCCGACCCGCGCCGAGGCCTCGGACTGCGCCAACGCCGTCCTAGACGGTGCCGATGCAGTCATGCTTTCCGGCGAAACCTCGGTGGGCGCATACCCCATCGAGACCGTCGAGACCATGGCACGGATCATTTCCTCCACGGAAAAGCACGGACTGGATCGTATCCCGCGTTTGGGCTCCAAGCCCAAGACCCGTGGTGGGGCGATCACCCGCGCGGCGGTGGAGATCGCGGATCAGCTGGATGCCAAGTACATTGTGGCCTTCACCCAGTCCGGCGATTCGGCCCGACGCCTGTCGCGTCTGCGCCCGAAGCGCCCGGTGCTGGCATTCACCCCGTTGCCGCAGACCTACAACATCATGACCCTGATGTGGGGCATCCAGCCCCGCCTGGTCGAGTACGCGGACCACACGGACAAGATGACCGCCCAGGTCGACCGCGCATTGCTTCAGGAGGGACTGGCCGAGCTCAACGACATCGTCTGCATCGCCGCCGGTTCACCTCCAGGCCAGGCCGGTTCCACCAACTCGCTGCGCATTCACAAGGTCGGCGACCTTGCGGATGCCGGCCAGCTCACGGACGGCAAGCCGATGCCTGCCCGCGAAAAGGTTGGCCCGTGGGATTCGGACAAGGTTGCGGGCGAAGGCACGCACACCATCTAGGACGCACCACGCACGCTGAAGACCGGTTTTCCTCACCTCATCCCCTTTCGGGAATGTGGGAGGAAGACCGGTCTTGGTGTTTGTCTGACGCTTAGTCCAGCACTGCGGCGACCGCCTCGATCTCCACGAGCTGGCCGGCGTAACCAAGCACGCTCACGCCGAGCAGGGTGCTGGGGACCTCGTGGTCGCCAAACGCGGCCCGAACCACGTTCCACGCCGAGACCAGGTCCTCCCTCGCGGTGGACGCGACCAGTACGCGGGTGGAAATGACATCGTTCAGGTTCGCGCCCGCGGCCTCCAAGGCGATCTGCAGGTTCTGGAGGCACTTCTGGGCCTGTGCCGCATGGTTTCCGAGGCCTGAGACGCTCCCGTCGAGTTCGAGCGGACAGGACCCGGCTAGGAAGATCAGCCGTGCATGGGCAGGAGCCGTGGCGGCATACGCATATTGCGCCGTGGAACTGAGCTTGGGGGAGCGGATAAGTGAGACTGCCGAGGGCATGGTGGTCCTTCGTGAGCCGGGGATGAGTTGCCTCACACGATACAAGGGTGTGGCCATCCGGGAGGCTATTGAGGTCGCTGCAGCGTCGTCTTGCACAGGCCAGGGCCGGAAGCCCGGGGGAGGAGAGCCCGTGGTCGGTGTGCGGAGTCGCGTCGTGCTCAGCACCGGAAATTGTCGCCTTCCGCACACGTCCGTTTCCGCATCGGACCCAGGGTTGACCACGAGGTAATTGGCTGGCCGCTGGAATGCCGGCAGCGAAGCCCAAGAACGGCTATTAATGAAATGAAAAAGGCCCCGATCCCTTGTAAAACAGGGGATCGGGGCCGATTTGTGCCCGAGGTGGGACTCGAACCCACACATCTCTCGATACTGCATTTTGAGTGCAGCGCGTCTACCATTCCGCCACTCGGGCGGGCACAATTCAATGCAGCGAGAATAAGCATAACTCATGATTGTTGAGCGCTGAAATCCTCGCGTCCTTGCGGTAAACAACTGTACATGCAGATAGGCTTAAGCGTGAAACCGAGTATTGATGACGCCCCCGGTCACCCCGGGAATGAAGGAGTGCCCATGAGCGAGCTGCCCGAAATAACACGAATCGAGGCCGAGCCAGCCACCGGTGAGCCACGCCGCGTTATTGTTGCCGAGGACGAAACCCTGATCCGCCTGGACATCGTCGAGATCCTTCGCGGTGAGGGATACGACGTGGTCGGCGAGGCGGACAACGGTGAAAAAGCCATCGAGCTGGCCCGCGAGCTCAAACCGGACCTGGTGCTGATGGACGTGAAAATGCCCGTCATGGACGGGATCACTGCCGCCGAGTCCATCGTCAAGGAACGTATCGCCCCGGTGGTGCTGCTCACTGCCTTCAGCCAAAAGGAACTGGTGGAGCGCGCTCGCGAGGCCGGTGCCATGGCCTATGTCGTGAAGCCCTTCACCCCCGCGGACCTCGTCCCCGCCATCGAGATCGCGATTTCCCGGTACGAGGAGATTCGGGCCCTGGAAAAGGAAGTCGGGGACCTCACCGAGCAGTTCGCCACGCGCAAGCTTGTCGAGCGCGCCAAGAGCCTGCTGACCACCAAGATGGGGCTGACCGAGCCCGAAGCCTTCCGCTGGATCCAGAAGACGTCAATGGACCGCCGACTGTCCATGCGCGAAGTGGCCGAGACCGTGATCGACCAGGTTAAGTAACCACGCTTCACCAACACCCTCGAGGGGGCCGCAGGAAACCACCCCCCCCCTGGTGGCTTCCGGCGGCCCCCTCTGCGTGTTATGAACAGTGCGTAGCGGGCGGTGGCTCGATAAGATTCGCGTAGCAGAAGAACCCGCGCAGGCAACAGCAACGAAAGGCCCACCGTGCCCAGCCCCGAATCGCCCATGGGTGAGTTATTTGAACTCAACGCGAGCATTGGCGGCCACAGCCAACATGCGGTGGTCAACCAGGTCGGTGCCGCGCTGCGGAGATTGGTCGTGGACGGGACGGAACTGGTCCAGGATTACCCGCAACAAATGCCGGCACCCTCATGTGCCGGAGTGGTGCTGGTGCCCTGGCCCAACAGGGTGGCCGGCGGCAACTGGACCCACCAAGGGCAGCCGGAACAACTCGTCCTCACCGAACCTGACCGCGGCAACGCCATCCACGGGCTGCTGCGCCACAGCAGTTACACCCAAGTTCAGCGCAGCGAGGGGAGTGTGGTCCTCGCGGCCACCGTCGACCCTGCCCCGGGCTACCCCTTCGAGCTGGGCACCAGCGTGCACTATGAGCTGGTCGCCGACGGGCTACGCGTCATCCACCGGATCCGAAACCGTGGGGGCAACGCGGCACCGGTGGCCATCGGCGCGCACCCCTATTTGCGCCTCGGGCAGACCCCGGTCGGCGAGCTGAGCCTGGTCATCAATGCCCGAAGGCATCTGGTTCTCGACGCGGCGATGATCCCGACCGGAACCGGGTGCGACGTATCCGGGTCGGCGTACGACTATCGGGACGGCAAGCTGCTCAACGACGAGGTGCTTGACGACGCGTGGACGGAGATTGACCGGGATCCCGAGGGCGGTTCACGGCACTGGCTCCAGGGGCCGGACGGGAGCCGGGTGGTACTGCACATGGACGAGAACTACGGCTTTATCCAGGCGTACACCACACAGAAGTTCAAGGGTCCGTCGGGGCCGGTGCACGCCGTGGCCTTAGAGCCGATGACCGCCGCCGCGAACGCCTTCAACAATGGGTGGGGGCTGCGGTGGCTGGCTCCGGGCGAAACATGGGAAACTTCGTGGGGGATCACCCATGAGCCAGGCCCGGCCGCTGACCGGTAAAAAACTTCCAACCCACCCATAGATCGAAAGCGGGACCCGATGAAAACCCAAGGTGTTGTGCTCAGCCTGGCCGTCACGGACGCCGAGCGCTCGCTGGAATTCTACCGAGACGTCGTGGGCATCGAGCGGGCCACGATGAATCTGGGCACGGTATGCCTGGAACTGCAGGGGATGACGGTGTTCCTGGCCGATGTCGAGGCGTTTACCAAATACTCGCGCGAAGCCAAGCGAGCCCCGTTGCTACCGGTACCTGCCACCGATGCGATCCTCAGCTGTGCCATCGCCAGCATCGAGGAGATCGACCGGATCCTTGCCGCAGTGGCGGAATCGGCGGGTAGGAGCTTCCCCGCCCACCGCATCGTCCACGTCAGCGGCAGGGCGCAATACATCGGCACGTTCGCCGATCCCGACGGCCATCTCTGGCAACTGGTCTACAACCTCACCGAGACCGAGGCAACGCCGGAAGAAGGCCCCCGCGCCAGCTGAGGTTAATCCTCGAAGCGTGACGGGTCGCCCAGGCCTACCCGGGTAATCACTGCTTCGCCGGAGGAATAGTCAATGACGGTGGTCGGTTCGGTGCCGCATTCCCCGGAATCGATAACTCCCTCGATCACGTTGTCCAGGGCTTCCTTGATCTCCCAGCCCATGGTCATCGGATCTTCCTCTCCAGGCAGTAACAGGGTGCTGGAGAGGATCGGTTCGCCCAGTTCCTCCAGCAGGGCTCGAACTACCGCGTTCTCGGGGATCCGCACGCCAATGGTTTTCTTCTTGGCCTGCATCAGGCGCCGTGGGACTTCCTTGGTCGCCGGCAGGATGAACGTGTAGCTGCCAGGGGTTACCGCCTTGATGTTGCGGAAGATCTTGTTGTTGACCTCCACGTACTGGCCCAACTGGGCAAAGTCCTTGCAGACCAGCGTGAAGTGGTGCTTGTCATCGACCTGGCGGATGGAACGGATCCGATCCAACGCCTCGCGGTTTCCTATCTGTGCGCCCAGGGCGTAGCAAGAATCGGTGGGGTAGGCGATGAGCCCGCCATTTCGGATCATCTCCACGGCTTGGGCGATCGCGCGCGGCTGTGGGTTATCGGGGTGTACATCAAAGAATCTAGCCATTTCACGAGCTTACGGCTCCGCGGCGTTTCGTGCACCCAATTTTCGCTAAAGGGCCTGCGGACTGACTGCCTCTGTGTGCTCTGGTCGCAGGCCGCTTTGGCTGCGTAGACTCCAAGCCATGGGGACTACAGGGGACGGTGTGCTTCCGCGCAGGGTCATTGGTACCTATGCGCTGGGATCCATGGGCACCGGTGGGTTCGCCACGCTTCCGGGCCTCGTGCTGATCTACTACCTGACCGATACCTTGGGTATCGCGGCGCTCTGGGCCGGCCTGCTGCTGGCCTTAGCGAAGATCTGGGACGTGCTCATCGACCCGGTCATCGGTATTCGCAGCGACAGGGACCTTGCCGTGACGGGATCGCGGAAGCGCTTCATGGTGGCAGGCAGCCTCCTGCTCCCGCTCTTTTTCATCCTGACCTTCGCCGTTCCGCTCCAGCTGGGACAGGTAGCCGGGGGTCTGTGGGTGCTCGTTGCCTTTACCGCCACCGCCACGGCTTTCAGCCTCTTCCAGGTTCCTTATATGGCGTTGCCTGCCGAACTCACCACCAGCTACGACCAGCGCACCAGGTTGCTCTCGATCCGCGTGCTCGTCCTCTCCGTGGCCATCTTGCTCTTCGGTGCGGGAGGACCTGCGCTGCGCTCCCTGGGTGGGGAGAACCAGTGGCTCGGCTACTTTCTCATGGCGGTGGTTGCCGGGTTACTCATCGGCGCAAGCATGCTGGCCAGCGCGCGAGTCGCACCACGAGGTGTCAGGCGCACTATGCCGCAGGCAGGGCTGCGGCAAGGCTACAAACAAGGGCTTGACGTGCTGCGGCGCAGCCACCCGTTCCGAGTACTATTGCTGGCCTTCGCCCTGCAGGGGCTGGCCACCGGTGCCATGTTGGCAGGCGCCCAATATGTTGCGACCTGGGTGTTGCACGACGAGGCCGCAGTGACGTTCTTGTTCATCGCGCTGATCGGACCGGCACTACTCTTTGCACCGGTCTGGAGGGCCGTGGCCCAACGCGTGGGCAAGGAACGCGGTTTTGTCTACTCCAGTGTGCTCTTCGGCATTGCGGCACTGGGCCTGACGGGGATGCTCATCAACCCGGGCCCCTGGGTATATCTGCCGGTGGCCCTGGCCGGGGCAGGGTATGCGGGGATGCAGGCCTTACCGATGTCGATGCTTCCCGACGTCATCACCCACGACGGGCTCACTCATGGGCCAGGGAACGCCGGGATCTTCGGCGGGGTATGGACTGCCGGGGAGACCACCGGGATGGCCGCCGGCGCTGCCATTCTGACCGTGGTGCTGGCGGCAAGCGGGTATGCCGAATCTGTGGCGGGTGCCGCCGTCACCCAGCAGCCAAGCGCGATCACCGGCATCATCCTGGCCTTCAGCGTGCTCCCTGCCGTGGTCATCGCGGCCAGCCTATGGGTCTTCAAAAGATACCCACTGCGCGAATCGAACTTCAACCAACCGCACGAAGCCTCCACAGGCCACGAGGAATGAGCGGGCATGGACCACGACGCACAACACATCCTGGAGACGCTCAAGGCCCTGCGGGCGCAGGACGCGCCCACACACGGCGGACACGTGATGTCCTACGTCTACGACTCCGGACGCACGGACCTCGATTCCCTGGCCGCACGTGCGATGGAGCTGGTGCAACCGGTCAACGGGCTGGATCCCACTATGTTCGGCTCGGTCGCCCACATGGAACGCGAACTGCTCACCTTCGCCCGCGAGCTGCTCGGCGGAGACCACACCGTCACGGGAACTGCGACCAGCGGGGGCACGGAAAGCTGTCTGTTGGCCGTCAAGACAGCCCGGGCCAACCACCGGGGTGCAGGTCCGGCGCGGATCCTGGCCCCGACCAGCATCCACGCCGCCTTCCACAAGGCCGCCGACTACTTCGGCTTGGCCCTTGACCTGGTCCCGGTGGGGCACGACGGAGAACTTGATCCCGAGCGCCTCATCGAGCGGATGGGCCCCGACACCGCACTGGTCGTCCTCTCCGCACCCTCCTACCCGCACGGGGCACTCGACCCGATCCAGCAGGTTGCCGCCGCCGCGTTGGAGCGGGGCATAGACTGCCACGTCGATGCCTGCTTCGGCGGGTGGATCCTTCCGTTCTGGGAGGGATTGCCACCCTGGGACCTGGCGGTCCCCGGAGTCACCAGCCTCTCCGCTGACCTGCACAAGTACGGCTACGCACCCAAGGGCATCTCCGTGCTGCTGACGAAGAACAAGCAGCGGCAACGCGGCCAATTCTTCGCCACCACCAACTGGCCCGGCTATCCCGTGGTGAACCCCACGCTGTTAGGTTCCAAGTCGGCCGCTCCACTGGCCGCAGCCTGGGCGATCACCAAATACTTGGGCACCGAGGGTTATGCCGCGCTCGCCGAACCCTGCAAGCGTGCCACGTCCGTCTTGATTGAGCAGATCAATGGGATCGAGGGGCTGCGGGTGCTCGGTCGCCCGATCGGACCGTTGCTGGCAGTGGTCAGGGACCCCGAAGTCGACGCTGATTCCGGGGTCGATCCGCACCTTTGGGCCGATGCCTTGGCTGCTGCCGGGTGGCATGTGCAGATGCAGCCCGGTTACAGGCAACCGGATGGAAGCTGGTTGGAAAGAACCACTCACCTGACCATCACCCCGGTCACCGAATCGGTGCTCCCTGAGTTGTGCACGGCGCTGGAACGATGCGCCGATTCGGTGCGCGGAAGTCATACACCGGACTCAGAGCAAGTCCTATCCGCACTGGGCATCGACTTCGCCGGGGTACCGGAGCCAGGTGCCTTGCAGCAGGTGCTCGGCGCCCTGGGTGTATCGGGCGAGCGCGGTGCTTTACCTCGGGAAATGGCGCCGCTGCTGGGCTTGGTTGAGGCGCTGCCCCGGGACATTTCGGCGCAACTGCTGATTGATCTACTCGCGTCGTTGGTGGCCCCAGAACCCGGGTGAAGTCGCTCACGTTGGTCAAGCGTGTGCTCCCATACGTGTGCGGGGAACGCCTAGAAAGGAGCTGGGACAGAATTGACTAGCGCGGAGCAGGCCATATGATGAATCTGCGACTTAGGTGAACACACCCCAAACATTAGGTAAACAATGGGGGTGGAACAGTCTCACCGAACGCGAATCGGCCCTCGCCCGTAACCCCACGATTGGTTTTTACATGGATCTGACGCTTATCGTCGTCCTGGTCATTGCACTTGCCCTGTTCTTTGATTTCACCAATGGCTTCCATGACACCGCCAATGCGATGGCCACGCCCATCGCCACCGGTGCCATCAAGCCGAAGACGGCAGTCGCGCTAGCCGCGGTCCTGAACCTCGTCGGTGCATTCCTCTCAACAGAAGTCGCCAAGACCATTTCCGGCGGCATCATCAAGGAGGGCGGGGACACCGGCGTGCAAATCATGCCGGCGATGATCTTCGCCGGTCTGATGGGTGCCGTGATCTGGAATATGCTCACCTGGCTGCTCGGGTTGCCCTCGAGTTCCTCGCACGCACTCTTCGGTGGACTGATCGGTGCGGCGATCGTCGGAGCCGGGTTCGGCGCCATCGACTACAACGTGTTGATGTCAAAGGTCCTGCTCCCGGCGTTGGTGGCCCCGGTGATAGCCGGCACCTCAGCGTATCTATGCACCAAACTCGCCTACACGGTGACCAAGCGCCAATCCGGTCTGGCCTCCCCGAAGCGCGGCGGATTCCGTTACGGACAGATCTTCTCCTCCTCGCTCGTCGCCCTGGCGCATGGCACCAACGATGCCCAGAAGACCATGGGCGTCATCACCCTGACCCTGGTCGCCTCGGGCCTGCAGGATGTAGGCACCGGACCGCACTTCTGGGTTATTGCCGCCTGTGCCCTGGCCATTGCGCTGGGCACCTACATGGGTGGATGGCGCATCATCCGCACCATGGGATCGGGTCTCACCGACGTCAAACCCGCACAGGGCTTCGCCGCGGAAACCTCCACTGCCGCAGCCATCCTCGCCTCCTCGCACCTGGGCTTCGCCCTGTCGACCACGCAGGTCGCCTCCGGTTCGGTGATCGGATCGGGGCTCGGCCGCAAGGGCGCCGTGGTTCGATGGGGGACTGCCGGCAAGATCGCCGTCGGCTGGCTCTTCACCCTCCCGGCAGCCGGACTCATCGGCGCCGCAGCCGCAGGCCTGGCACACTACGGCAACGGCGGACTGGCGATTGTCAGCATCCTGGGCATCGGCGCCCTGCTGGTCATCTGGGTCCTCTCGCGCCGCGAAATCGTCGGCCACAGCAACGCCATCAGCGACGTTGATGTCTCGGGTGCAGCCGTCAACATCCCGACCAAGAAGCAGCGCCGCAAGTCGGCACGCGCCAAGGCAGAGCAGGAGACCAAAAAATGACTATCGAGTGGGATGCATTCCTGATCGTCGCGGTCGTCACGTGGGTCGCGGCACTGTTCATCGTGGGAGCCTATTCGTTGGGCGTGCGTATGCTCGCCGTCGGTGAGGACGCCAAGAGCTCGGCGCTGCCGTCCAGGCTTGCCGCTTACGGCTGCTTCGCGATGTGCGGGATCGTGGTGCTCTTCGGCATCGTGCTGATTGTGCCGGCGCTCAGCGAAAGAATCCTCGGCAGCTAATAGCCGCAGCGACACTGTGCTTTCGCCCGTCGTTCTCCCTCCCGGATCACGACGGGCGAAAGCTGCTTAACGACGCTGACTGGTTCCTTTCGGGAAGGATAACTTTCGACTCAAACCTGCTTTGGGGCGCAGCTCGTGGATAAGATGGGCTCCATGACGCAATTCAGGTATTTCGTGGCGGCCTCGGCCGACGGCTACATTGCCGACGAAAACGATCGACTCGACTGGCTCATGGACTTTGACGGGTTCGAAGGCCAAGCGGAAAGCTACGCGGAATTCGTGGCGCAGATCGGTGCGGTGGCGATGGGGGCAGACACCTACTCGTGGCTGCTGAACAACATGCCCGAGGTCTGGCCCTACGGGGACCTACCCGTTTGGGTATTCACTCACCGGGAACTCGCTGCGATCCCTGGGGTGGACGTCACTTATGTGCGCGGGGACGTCAACGAGTGGGCCGGGGACGTTGCGCGCAGCGCCAACGGCAAGGATGTCTGGGTGCTCGGCGGCGGGTCGCTGGCCGGGCAATTCGTTGACGAGGGCTTGCTGGATGAGCTCCTGCTCTACACGATGCCGGTGCTACTGGGTGGTGGACGTCCGCTCTTCGCCATGCGTGGCCGGGCCTCACTGACCCCGACGTATTCGCGTGACTACGTCAAGGGCGTGCGTGAAACCCGCTACACCGTGAACAAAGCGCCGGGCCAGGACCACGAATACTAGGAATTCGAGCCCAGCCGGTTGGCCTCGAGGGAAGCAAGCCACCTGCGTGTTTCCCTCGGCGAGGCGAACCGCCTAACCCGGTCGGAGCCCAGCGTTTGTTCAAAGTCGCGCATCAGCCGTCGCCTGGACGCGAAAGTGCTGAAATGCCAACGGATGATCGAATCCTTGCCCAGCACCCTGGCCCACGTCTCCCGGTTCCCGTTGCAGCTCTCTTGCCCCGTCGAGACACGGCGCACCGTGCGCAACAGCAACCGTCCCAGTGAGACGAACCGCGGGTAGTCCAGACAGAGGATCAGCTCGGCACGCTCGAGAACGTCGTGCCGATAATACCCATACACCGAATCAAAGACCCACGCAGGTTCGTCCGCGATCCGTAGCGCCAGCTCCCGTTGTTCTCCGGCGGGGCGGCTTCTCCAGCCCGGAAGCCAACCGATCTCCTCGTCGACGTAGTGCACGGGAAGTCCCAGGATTCTCCCGAGCTCACCGGCCAGTGTCGACTTCCCGCTACCGGTCACGCCCAGGCACAAGACCTTCCGGATATCTTGCCCCGGCTCCACCTATCCCTCGAGCAACATGTTGGTGATCCTCGAGGTGCATACACGCCGGCCCGACTCATCGCTGATGACGATCTCGTGGGTGGTCAAGGTCCGTCCCAAGTGGATCGGGGTGCAGACCCCGGTCACCAGGCCTGAGACCCCAGCGCGGTGGTGGGTCGCCGAGATGTCCACGCCCACCGGCTTCTTCGCCCCGGCACCGTGCACCGCAGCGGCAAAGGAACCCAAGGTTTCGGCCAGCGCGACCGAGGCCCCGCCGTGCAAGATTCCTGCCACCTGCCCGTTGCCTTCCACCGGCATGGTCGCCACCACGCGGTCGCGGGTGATCTCCAGGAACTTGATGCCCAATTTCTCCACCAGGGTCCCGACTCCGTGCGCGGCCAGCATCGGCCACATCGTCTCGGGTACCCCGTGCGCCGCCAGCTGGGAAGCATAGGGGTTGGCTTTCATTGCCCCATTGGAGGCAAAGGTGCCAGAGGTCTCGACGGTCGGTGTGTTGTCTACAGTGAAATTATTGCCCATGCCAACTAGGCTGGCACCTGTGAGCGAATCAACCAAACTTGTGGCAACCGATCCCCAGCGTCTACTCGTCATTGACGGGCATTCCATGGCCTTCCGCGCCTTCTATGCATTGCCGGCGGAAAACTTTGCAACCGATACCGGGCAGCACACCAACGCCGTGCACGGATTCGTGTCGATGTTGTTGACCATGATCCGGCAGCAGAAGCCCACCCACGTGGCGGTGGCCTTTGACTTGGACACCCCCACCTTCCGCTCACTGGAGTACACCGAATACAAGGCCGGGCGCAACAAGACGCCCGAGGAATTTCACGGCCAGATCGACTTGATCCGCAAGGTCATGGAAGCCATGAACATCCCCTCCATCTCCATGGACGGGTTCGAGGCCGACGACATCCTGGCCACCCTGGCAGCCAAGGGCGAAGCCGCGGGCTTCGAGGTGCTGGTGGTTTCCGGGGACCGCGACGCCTTCCAGATGATCACCGAAAAGACCCTGGTGCTTTACCCCAAGAAGGGCATCTCCGACATCCCGCCGATGGACGGCGATGCCGTGGAGGCCAAGTACTTCGTGCGCCCCGAGCAGTACTCGGACCTTGCCGCACTGGTCGGCGAGACCGCCGATAATCTCCCGGGAGTCCCCGGCGTCGGCCCGAAGACCGCCGCGAAGTGGATCAACCTCTACGGGGGCCTGCCCGGGATCCTGGAGAACATCGACAACATCAAGGGCAAGGTCGGCGAATCGCTGCGCGAACACGTGGATAACGTGACACGCAACCGCCGCCTGAACCACCTGCTGACCGATCTGGAACTTCCCGTCGGATTCGAGGCCATGGTGCTGGACCGGCCAGACCGCGAAGCAGTCGAAGAACTCTTTGACGCCTTGCAGTTCAACACGCTGCGCAAACGCCTCTTCGACCTCTTCGGGGACGACCCCGTGGAAGCCGCCGAGGAAGAACCGATCCCCGCCCACGAACTGCTCCAGGACGCAGCCGGCCTGGAAACCTGGATCGGTGCGCACGGTGCCCAATTGTTGGGCCTGCACGCGGCCACCGTCACCTCGGCCGGCGCCACCGACGTGGTGGGCCTGGCCTTCGCCTCGAACGATGCCACCGCGTTCATCTCGCTTGAAGAAATCGACGAGGAGACCGAAAAGGCACTGGCACAGGTGCTGTCCTCGGAGAGCCACACCAAGACCGTGCACGACTTCAAGCGCACCTACAAGCTGCTGAAGAACCGTGGGTTTGAGCTGGCGGGGGTCCACGACGACACCATGATCTCCGCATACCTGATCCAGCCGGATCGCCGCAGCCACGAACTGCCGGACATCGCCCAGCAACACCTGCGGATCTCCCTGGATGAAACCAAGGCCGCGGCCAATGGCCAGCTGGCCCTGGATTTGGAAGGCCCCGACCTGGCCACCCCGGCGGTCCGCGCAGCCCACGTGGTCCGCGCCCTGAGCCTGCACCTGGCCCCGATGCTGCTCGAACGCGGCGGCACCGACCTGCTCAAGAACCTGGAGATGCCGCTGTCGCTGATCCTGGCGCACATGGAAATGTCGGGCATCGCCATCGACACCGCACGCCTCGACGAGCTCTACGACGACTTCACCACCACCATCAACCGCGCCACCGAAGAGGCCTTCGCGGCCATCGACGGGCAGGAAGTGAACCTCTCCAGCCCCAAGCAGCTGCAGGTGGTGCTGTTCGAAACCCTTGACCTGCCCAAGACCAAGAAGATCAAAACCGGTTTCACCACCGACGCCGAGTCGCTGGCGGACCTCCTGGTCAAGACCGGGCACCCGTTCCTGGTCGCGCTGATGGCCTACCGCGACGCGACCAAGCTGCGCCAGACCGTCGAGGGCCTGCGCAAGGCCGTCGCCTCCGACGGGCGCATCCACACCACCTACGCGCAAACCGTCGCGGCCACCGGCCGGCTTTCGAGCCTGAACCCGAACCTGCAGAACATCCCGGTCCGCTCCGAGGAAGGCCGACGCATCCGCGAAGTCTTCGTCGTGGGCGACGGCTTTCAAACCCTGCTGACCGCCGACTACTCGCAGATCGAAATGCGCATCATGGCGCACCTCTCCGGCGACGAGGGACTGATCCAGGCATACGAAGAGGGCGAGGACCTGCACCGCTTTGTCGGCTCGCACGTCTTCGGCGTCGAACCGGCCGAGGTCACCAACGAGATGCGTTCCAAGGTCAAGGCCATGAGCTACGGCCTGGCCTACGGGCTGAGCTCCTTCGGGCTCTCCAAGCAGCTGAAGATCTCCGTCGACGAGGCCCGCACGCTGATGAAGGACTACTTCGCCCGCTTCGGCGCGGTGCGCGACTACTTGCGCGCCGTCGTGGACCAGGCCCGCAAGGACGGCTACACCGAGACCATCTTCGGCCGCCGCCGCTACCTGCCCGAGCTGGCCAGCGACAACCGCCAACTGCGCGACATCGCCGAACGTGCGGCGCTGAATGCCCCCATCCAAGGATCGGCCGCCGACATCATCAAGCGCGCCATGCTCGGGGTGGAGAAGGGCTTGGCCGACGCCGGGCTGAAGTCCCGCATGCTGCTGCAGGTCCATGACGAACTCGTCCTAGAAGTTGCCACCGGGGAACTGGAAACGGTGGAGCAGATCGTGCGCGAGAAAATGGGTGCGGCGGCCGAGCTGTCGGTCCCGTTGGACGTGCACGTGGGCGCCGGTACCTCCTGGCAGGACGCGGCGCACTAATGCCGGTGCAGCAGCTGCGCTTTGCCGAGGTTCCCCTGGAGCGCAACCCCGCCACCGGGGCGCCTTCGGCTGCCTATGCCGCCTGGGTCGACACCGCGTGGGAAGGCTTCCACGAGAAACCTGCCACCGCGGAACAGCTCGAGCAGCTGTTGCAAGCCGAGGTATGCGACGGGCGGGTGCTGACCGGAGTCTTCGACGATTCGCGGCCCACGGACCTCGTGGACGCGCTCACGCCCGTGGCCACCTACGCCAGCTTCACCCGGACGATGAACCTCGGCGCGAAGCTGCTGCCGGCGCACCTGATCACCATGGTCACGGTGCGCCCCACGCACCGGCGCCGTGGGATCCTGCGCAAACTGCTGAGCACCGATCTCTCCGAAGCGAAGGATGCAGGCTTCGCTCTGGCGGTGCTGACCGCCACCGAGGCGACCATCTACGGGCGTTTTGGCTTCGGCCGGGCCACCGAGCAGCAGGTGCTGGAGCTCGATGTGCGTGGGGCAGTGGACTTCCACGCCGCCGCGACGGGCTCGGTCGTGCAGCTGGTGCCGGCCAAACTGGCCGACATTGCCCCGGAACTCTTTGCCCGCTTCCACGAATCCCAGCGCGGCTCCATCGGCCGGCAGGAATCCTATACACGCATGGCCACCGGGGCGTGGGGCGATGAGCAGCCGGAACCGGATCCGAAGTTGCGCGCCGCGGTGTACCTGGATGCCCACGGCGTGATCCAGGGCTACGTGACCCATGCGTTCGCCGGCTGGGAGAGCACCCCGCCCACCCTCAAGGTCCGCGACCTGGTGGCAGCCACCGCCCAGGCGCGCCGGGAACTGCTCCGCTTCCTGGCCAACCTGGACCTGGTTGAACGAGTCACGGTGCCCATGGTCGCGGCCAACGATCCGCTCACCTGGGCCTTGGTAGACCCGTCACGGATCTCCTACACCCAGCGCCAACACGGACTCTGGGTGCGGGTCCTCGATGTTGTAGCGGCCTTCGAGGCCAGGGAATACCGTGGCAGCGGAACCTTCACCCTGCAGGTTCAGGACCCGCTGTCGCTGGTCGCCGGGACCTACCGATTCACCCTCACCGAGGGCACCGCCTCCATCGGTCTGCTGGAGAATCCGGAACCTGCCGATGCCAGCTGCGAGGTCACGGCGCTGGGGCCGCTGTTGCTGGGTGCCTGCACCGTGAGGGACTTGGTCGTGGCCGGATTGCTGAAACCGGCCAGCCCGGCAGCGTCCGCCACCCTGGGTTCCTTGCTGGATCTTCCGGGTCTGCCGCACGCCATCAACGGCTTCTAGGCCTAGACTTTCACCAGCTGCTTTTTGCCTTCCGCCCTATCGCCGTCAAGAAAGTGCACCCGCTGCTCATGAGTGAAGACACCACGATTCGCATTGAACGGTTTGAACCAGAACTCATCGACGGTGTCCCCAACGACCGCACCGTCGCATTCCTGAAGGCCATCAGTCGCGGTTTCCATGAGGGCTCACTGGATGCGGGGGACGTGGCCACGCTGGCACGCTTGGACCTGGAGGACAACAGCACCTATACGGCCGTCCATGACGAATCCTCCGTGCAGCCCTCGCTGCACACCGAATCCCCGGTGGCCACCTATGCGGCGTTCGGCGGGACGTTGAACATCGGGGGAGGGAATCTGATGCCCGTCCACCAGATCACCTCGGTCACCGTCAGCCCCACGCACCGCCGCCGCGGGCTGCTGCGCCGGATGATCACCGAAGACCTGACCGGTGCCCGCGAGACAGGGATGGTGTTCGCCGCGCTGACCGCCTCGGAAGCCACCATTTACGGACGCTTCGGCTTCGGTAAGGCCACCGGACGTGTCCGCTTTACCCTCGACACCCGGCACGGGGCACCGATGCGCGGCGCCAGCGGAGGCACGGTCCTGGCCGTCGCCCCGGCAGAGTTGATGAAATACGCCCCGGCGATCTTCGCCGCCGCCCATGCCCGCACCCCCGGATCCGTCAGCGCCACGGGGTTCGATGTGGGGCAGGCAGCGGGTCGGTGGGAAGACTACGACTCGCTCAAGCCGGTGGAGAACCTGCGTTCGGCCCTGCACCTGGATGCCGAGGGCAAACCCGACGGGTTCGTGAGCTACCTGTTCGCCGGGGGGAAGGGCTCTGCCCCCACCCTGAACATCGGGCAGATGTGCACCGTGGACGGGGCGGCCCGCCGCGAGCTAATCGCCTACCTGGCCGACCACGACCTCATCGAAGTGGTCACCGGCCGCGGACCGCTGGACGACGTGCTGCCCAGTGCGCTGGAAAACGCCCGTGCCTACAAGGTCACCGGCGCCGGGGATCACCTGTGGCTGCGCATCCTGGATGTGCGCACCGCTCTGGCCGCCCGCAGCTACCGCGGGGAGGGGATCGTGCGCCTGCGGGTGCTTGATGCCCTGGGACTGGCCGACGGGCATTGGGAGCTGGAGGTCCACGACGGTACGGCGCAGGTGCGCCGGGCCCCGGAAGACAGCGAACCCGATGCCACACTCGATGTCCGCGACCTCGGATCCCTCTACTTGGGCGGCTTCAGCGCGGAGCATCTGGCCCAGGCCGGCGTGTTGCAGGCCCATACGCCCAGGGCCGTCGCCACCCTTGACGCCCTGTTCGCCACCGACTTCGTCCCTTACTGCCAAGCGGATTTCTAGGACCATGCCCCAGCACACTGAACGATTCCCCCTGGCCGCACGCCGCACCGTCTTAGGTGCCCTGCTCGGGACCGGGGCGGCACTGCTGAGCTCCTGTGTCGCTGACCCTGCCTCGCCGCGGGTTCCTCCGAGCACAGCAGCTGCGAGCGCGTCCACGGCCACACCCTCGAATACTCCGGCACCGAGCCCGAGCGCCGCTGTGGTCCCGACACGTGCACAGCTGCTCGCCGAGATGGCAGGGAGGCCCGCAGGATCCTTCGGGCTCGAGGTCAAGGGCGTGTCACTGCGTCTTCCTGCCTCGGCGCACGGAGCGGCCCTGACCTTCGACGCCTGTGGAGGCCCGAACGGCGAAGGCTACGACGCGGTGCTGATCGAGGCGCTGCGCACGCACCGGGCCCCGGCCACGCTGTTCATCAACCGCCGCTGGGCCCAGGTAAACACCGCCTTGGTGCGGGAGCTGGCCGCGGATCCGCTCTTCGAAATCGCTAACCACGGCACCACCCACGCACCGTTGGCTAGCCGCGGGCAGGTGGCCTACGGTATCCCCGGCACCGCAGACTTGGGTGCCGCCTACGACGAGGTCATGGGAAACCAGCATTATCTGGCCGATACCTTTGGGATCCAGGCCCGGTTCTTCCGTTCGGGCACCGCTCACCTAGACGAACTTGGGGCCGCAATGTGCAGACAGGTGGGGCTGGTGCCGATGAACTTCAGTGTCAACCTGGATGCCGGTGCCACATTCGGCGCCTCCACCGTCTCGGCACAGACCGCCAGGCTGGGGGTCCGGGATGTGGGGATTGGGCACTTCAACCGTCCGGCCGCCGGGACTGCTGCCGGGGTGGCCGCGGCGCTGCCCGGGCTCTTGGAGGCCCTTGAGGCCAATGACCAGCGCCTGTACACGCTCTCTGAGGCCTTCGGGTTGGATTCGAAGTCCATCCCGTCGGCTTGACAAGAAGCAGGTTTGTCGTTTTGACCCGGCGGGGTGCGGGGGATTAGACTAGGTGAGCGTGTTCCGGCTATAGCCGTGCCCGCACCCAAGCTAAATTCGGAAAATGCCGGGGCTTCCGGCTGCCCGACTCAATCAGACTATCCACATCGGAGTCCCTACTACATGACCATCACCTCCAACGAGAAGACCAGCGCTCCTGTCGTTGCAATTAACGACATTGGCTCCGCTGAGGACTTCCTCGCTGCCGTCGACGCCACCATCAAGTACTTCAACGATGGAGACCTCGTCGAGGGCGTCGTCGTTAAGGTCGACCGCGACGAAGTTCTGCTCGACATCGGTTACAAGACCGAAGGTGTCATCCCTTCCCGCGAACTTTCCATCAAGCACGATGTTGACCCGGGCGACGTAGTCGCCGTCGGTGACAACGTCGAGGCTCTGGTCCTCACCAAGGAGGACAAGGAAGGTCGTTTGATCCTGTCCAAGAAGCGTGCTCAGTACGAGCGTGCCTGGGGCGACATCGAAAAGATCAAGGAAGAAGACGGAGTCGTTACCGGCACCGTCATCGAGGTGGTCAAGGGCGGCCTCATCCTGGATATCGGCCTGCGCGGCTTCTTGCCCGCATCGCTTGTCGAAATGCGCCGTGTGCGCGATCTGGCTCCGTACATCGGCCAGGAAATCGAAGCCAAGATCATCGAGCTGGACAAGAACCGCAACAACGTGGTGCTTTCCCGCCGTGCATGGCTCGAGCAGACTCAGTCCGAGGTTCGTTCCACGTTCCTCAACAAGCTGGAAAAGGGCCAGGTTCGTCCGGGCGTCGTTTCCTCCATCGTCAACTTCGGTGCATTCGTGGACCTTGGCGGCGTAGACGGCCTCGTCCACGTTTCCGAGCTGTCCTGGAAGCACATCGACCACCCGTCCGAGGTTGTCGAGGTTGGCCAGGAAGTCACCGTCGAGGTTCTCGAAGTGGATCTGGACCGCGAGCGTGTTTCGCTTTCGCTCAAGGCCACCCAGGAAGATCCGTGGCAGACCTTCGCCCGCACCCACGCCCTCGGGCAGGTTGTGCCGGGTAAGGTCACCAAGCTGGTTCCGTTCGGTGCATTCGTGCGCGTCGAAGACGGAATCGAAGGCCTCGTGCACATCTCCGAGCTGGCCGTGCGCCACGTGGAGCTGGCCGAGCAGGTTGTCTCCGTGGGAGACGAGCTGTTCGTCAAGGTCATCGACATCGACCTCGAGCGTCGCCGCATCTCGCTGTCCCTCAAGCAGGCCAACGAGGGCGTCGATCCGGAAGGCGCCGAATTCGATCCGGCACTCTACGGCATGACCGCAGAGTACGACGAAGAAGGCAACTACAAGTACCCGGAGGGCTTCGATCCGGAGACCAACGAGTGGCTCGAAGGCTTCGAGTCCCAGCGCGCAGTGTGGGAGCAGCAGTACGCTGACGCCCAGACTCGCTGGGAAGCTCACAAGAAGCAGGTTGCTCAGCACTACGCCGATGACGTGGCAGCAGAGTCGGCTCCGGCCGAGTCCGCTTCTTCGTCCTACTCCTCGGATGCTCCGGTAAACGAGGCAGGCACCCTGGCTTCCGACGAGGCTCTCGCAGCACTGCGCGAGAAGCTTGCCGGCTCCTAGTCAGCACACTTTTGATGGATCTCTGATCCACCCGAAGTAACCCTAAGAAGGGCCCCCGTTCCAGCAATGGAACGGGGGCCCTTCTTACGTGGGGCGATCAACCGGTGTTTTGGCTCGACTCCAGTCGTGAACGCGGCTTACGGCGCTCGGCGCGGCTGCTCTGGGGTCAGCGGCTACTGGATACCGGAGTCCGGGGGAGCGATCCCGAAGCGGCGCTCGGCCACCACGGATTCCACGCCCAGCACCCCGGCCATGCGGGCGCGTCCGGAATCATCGCCGTGCCCCACCACCTGGCCGAGGGTTCCGAGCACCTTATCGATGGTTAGGCCTGCTGCCTCCAGGCCCTCGGTGACCTCCTGAACGCGGCCCAGATAGTGTTCCTGGAGAGTGACGATGAAGGTGACGCTCTGCGCTGGGGTCGTGCCCCGGGTCTCATCCATGGCCGTAGTAGCTTTCCGGTGATTCATCATCCGGCATGGGTTCCTCGGGCCCCGGAGCCGGTGGTGGTGTCTCGGGGCGCGCCTCGGCCGGCGGTGGGGACTGGGCCAGACCCGCAGCAACATCGACCGAGGGCCGCTCGAGGCGTTGGGCCTCCTGGGCAAGTTCGGCCCAGAGCTCCCGGCCACGCAATCCCGTGGCCTCGGATAATAGGGCCGCGACCCCTGCGACGTGCGGGGTGGCCATCGAGGTGCCGCTGATGGTGTTGTAGCGCTGAGGCATCGGCCAGGAGGAATAGACCGCCACGCCGGGTCCGGCGATATCGACCTGCCCGCCGCGTCCCGGCAGGGTGCGTGCAGAGAAGTCGGCGACAGCCAGGCTCGAATCCAGGGCTCCGACCGAGAAGATGTACGGGCTGTTGGCCGGAGCCCCGACAAAGCCGGGGTCCCCGGCCGAACGCCGCGCATTGTTTCCCGCCGCTGCGATGATCAGCGTGCCGCGCTCCAGCGCCCGACGGCCGGCCGCGACATAGGGCGGGTGGACCTCGCGCACGTCGGCTCCGAGCGACATCGAGATGATGTGGCAGTCGTTTTGCAGGGCCCAATCGATCCCGGCCAGGATGCCGGTGTCGGAACCCGACCCCGCGTTGCTCAGGACCTTTCCGGCAAAGATGGAGGCGCCCGGGGCGACCCCGTAGCCGCGGGAACCCTCGAGAGCGCGCGGACCGCACGAGGTGCCGATGCAGTGCGTGCCGTGGCCGTGCCCGTCGTGCGAATCCTCGCCGTCGATGAAGGAGGCGGTGGTGACATCGCGCCCGATGAAATCCGGGTGTGTGGCGTCGAAGCCGGTGTCCAGTACCGCGACCCTGATCCCTGCCCCGGTGTACCCGGATTCAGCCGCGAGCACCGCCTGCACGCCCCAGGTCAGCTCCCCGGTGTCGGCGAAGGCCGGTGTGACTGCGGGCTTGTCCGCGTCGGGTGTGCCGCGGGTGAAGTCGTGCATGGCCGGCAGGATCCGGTAGATCATCTCCGGGACGATGTGCATGGGCATGCCCTCGGCGTTGCAGCGGGCACGTAATTCGCCCAGCTGCGGGGAATCCCCGTCCACGACCGCCACGCCGAGCCGGGGGAAGTAGTTTTCCAGCCCAAAGCCTTGTTCCTCTAGCACGTCCGGAACAGTATCTTGCAGGGCCCTGGTGCCGAGCCGGCCGGGTTCGGCGGGTCCGGTGGAGTCGAAGACCACCACGAAGCGGCCGGGGACAGGTGTTGCCTCGGTTATCGAGAACGGCTGGGTTGGATCGAACATCGCTGGCTCCTGAGTCGGGACGTTGCCGTGGCGGAAAACCGGGCTCCCTGGGGCAACGATGGCTGGCTGTCGAGTATCTTGCATGCTACCCCCACGGTGCCGGGCGGGGTAAGGGGCAAGGCTTTTCTGCCCGCAGGCAGATCTCTGGTCTCCTGGAAGTAGGACACTCTAAGCTCGATCCTCAGGCGGATGAGCACACCGGACAAACGAATGAGCTGGTGGAGCCAGATGAAGCAGGCACTGGGCGCAGGTGCCCACGTGGACATTGCGCAGTGGGTGGCAGTCACCCGAGAGGACGGAGAAACCGTCGGTTGGATCCAGCCGCTGGATTCGGGATTCGACACGGTGCAGGCACGTTCGGTGCTGGGTCACGCGCTCGGCGGCCCCGTCGACTACATGGCGGCCGAAGAGGCCCTGCTGGAGCGCGGCATCGGCGAGCTGGCAGGACCCTGGCAGCTGGATCGGGGCACAGCGGCCGTGCACGGAGACCTCTCGATCGGGGAGGTCTCCGCACACGGGATCGTGCTGGCCGATGCCATGTTGGTCAAGGCTTTGGTGCCCTGCCCGCGTTTCACCGTTCCCTGGCCCTACATAGGCCGGTGACTGGAACCGGTCTCGCGCCTCTAGTCGTGTACCGACACCGGCTGGAAAACGACCTCGTGGGTGTGCTTGAGCAAGAAGTCCTGGTTGGGGTAGTCAAGGGTGGCGAAATACGCGTTGGTGTGCGCGATGATCTGATCCCCGGTCAGGGTTTGCCCTTCGAAGGTCTCGGCGCCGGTGGTGTGGGCGTCGCGCACCACCGTGACGTCGTAGCCCATCGATGCGGCACGTCCGGCGGCGGTGCGCAACGCGTAGTCCGATTGCGCGCCACAGACCACCAGATGCCCCACGTCCTCGGCGATCAGCGAGGCGTGCAGGCCGGTGCCGGTGAAGGCATCCCGGTATGACTTGAAGATCCGGTGTTCATCGTCCTGTGCTTCGAGCCCCGCGGCAAGCCGCCAGCCGGCCGAATGCCGCTCGAACTCGCGATCGTCCTGCACCCAGTAGATGGGCGTCCCGGTATCCCGGGCCCTGGAGACGAGGTCGGCGATGCGGGTGAGTACCTTCTTGGGATGTACGCAATGATCCAGCACGCCCTGTTGCATATTGACGATGATCAATGCGGTTTTTGAGCCTTCGAGATGTTCGTCCATGTCAGCAGTATGGCACTCTTGCACGGTCGCGGGGTCCGAACGCGCCCGTGGCGGGATGCCGCGTCCTGTTTTGTTGCCGAAGCACACCGCAGGATCCGCCCCCACGGGTGAGCCGCACACCGTTGCTGCGCTCCTGGGGGCGCCCCGGGAAAGAATCATCCTCACGGGCACCGGCAATCATCCCCAATGATGATGGCCGGGCCGCAAGGTTCCCCCTACGCTGGTAAAAACACCAGTCAAGGAGGAAAACGTGGGAGCCAAGGCCCTGGAAGCAGAAGCCATCACGCTGCCGCGGCGCACCGTCTCGGCCGAGGATTGGGCGGCGGTGGCCCGCACCGTGCCCGACCGCCTGCTGCGCTGGGGATCGATCCTGCCCTACTACGTGCTGCTGGCTGTGTGGATCATCATCGACTCACCGCCGGCGTTGATCGTCGTACTCATCTTCTGGGGTTTCTTCACGGTCTTCTCCGCTAGGCTAACCCCCTGGCTGGCGGCAACCGGGACCCTGGCACTGCTAGTGGTCGCGGATCCCGAGGGGTGGTTCTTAGCGGTGCTGTGGCTGGGTGCGGCATGGTTCCTGGGACTCGGACTGGTCGCCGGGGCCAGTGGGATCCGGCTGGCGCTGGCCGTGCGCCGGTGGCGGCTTCATCCCGATGGCCCGAGGGAGGTTCGGCGGGTCATGCTCAAAAAAACCGGGGCGTTGGGCAAGGCCGGCGGCCGCGTCCGGGCCTTCGCTGTGGCGGCACTCGTTTTTGCCGTGCTGCAGATGGCGGTGGTGCTGGTGCGCGAACCGGCAACCGAGCTGCGCGAGCTGCCAGGAGCGATCACCCCGGGGGACTCCAGTGTGATGGTTCCCGTGCTGGGGCTGTCCTTCTGGCTGATGTCCTTCCTGGCGGCCTGGATCGTGGAACGGGTGGCGGGGGACGTGGTCCTGGATGTCCCGGTGGCCCCTGCTGCAGGGCCGCTGCGTCTGGCTCGGGTGGCGAATTCGGTGCCACAGGCCGAGGCACGGCGTGCCGGCTGCAGCTGTGGGGCCAAGGATCGGGCAACGAACGGCGAGCTGCCGCAGGTCCTCGAATTAGACGACGAATGCCCGCTGCACGGCATCGAGGCCGTCAACGCCCTGGAACCCGGTCAGTTCCTCCGGGTCGCCCGTGAACCCTGGGTATGGGGCCAGAATGCCGCGCTGCTGCCGGTGGCTGAGCACGAACGCATGGTGATCATCGGGCTGCATGGTTGGGGGAGCCGGCCCCTGGTGGCCGAGGCCCCACTGCCGGGGAAAAGCCCCGCGGCACCGACACACACCGGCTACCGCCCGTGGCGCACCGCCGAGGTCTTCAACCGCTCCAAGCGCACCATCCGGTGGCGCGACACCAAGGACTCCGAAGTAATCCCGGTGGACCCACTGCCCGGCGTCGAGGCGGTCCGGGACAGCATCCAACTCGACGCGGCCGGGATACGCGGGTTCGCGGTGCGCCGTAACGGTGTGCGACCGCGCTTCGAAACCCAGCCGGCGCCGCTGATGCCCAGGCACCTCCCGCGGCCGGAGCCTAGGACTTCGTCGACACCGTCACGGTGAACTTCGGGTTCCGGGCGACCTGGCGGGTGGGGCCAACCAACTTCTCCAACTGCGCCCGGTAGCCCAAATGCGAATTCCAGACGCACCAGAGTTCCCCACCGGGAGCCAACACGCGTGCGGCATCGGCGAAAAGCTTCAACGCGATCCCCGCATGCACCGTGTTGCCCATGTGGAACGGCGGGTTCAGCACCACCAGGGATTCGGAGCCACCGGGCAGCGAACCTAAGGCGTCGTCTTGGACGGCCGTGAGACGTTGTGCCACGGAGTTGGCCGCGGCGGTGGCCCGGGTGGAAGCCACAGCGGAGGCCGACTGATCGCAGGCATAGACCGAGAGTTGCGGGTATTTCACGGCCAGGAACGTGGCGATGGTCCCGTTGCCGCAGCCCAAATCCACGGCGCGCTCGACGCCTGCGGGAAGCTGCAGATACTCGAGCAGGAACCGGGTGCCGGGATCCAGTTTGGCCCCGCCAAAGGTCTGCGCGTAGGCGCGCAAGTGCAGCGGGGCCTGCAGCCCCAGCTCGTGGGAGGCATGCAATGGGAATCGGGAGACCGGCCGATCGGCGGGCTGGCGCAGCCGCCTCGCGGTGAGCACCCGGGACTTCTGCCGGCCCAGCGAAGCGGTGACGGTGCCGAAGTAGCGTCCCAGCACCTCATTCATGGTGTGGTTCATGTGCTTGATGCGCCCGGCGGCCAGCACCACCACCTGCTCGTCGGCATGCTCCGCCACGAATCCGAGCAGCTCCTCCAGGGCATCGAGCGACCTGGGGAGCGCCAGCAGCACCAGCTGCGCACCGGTGAGCAGTTCGGCGCCCAGCGGCAGCTGGCGGTAGTCCCCGGTGCGTTCGGGCAGCAGAGCCGCGGCGTTGGCATCGGTGGCACGGGCCCCGGAGAGTGCATCCTGGTGCACGCGCAGCCCGCGCAGGCCGGCATCGAGGGCACCGAGAGTCAGCGCGCCGTAGTGGTCGCCCAGGATGACCCCGCGTCCGGGTTCGGTGGGCCAGCCTGCCTCCGCCGCCAGCTCGAGCAGTAGCCGGTCCGCGGCATCGACGGCGTGCAGGTTCTCTGCTTCGACGTCGGGCCAACGGCGCAAATCATCAAAATTAAGGCTCATCGCACATCCACCCATTCGGTTCCCAAGTCTTCGGCATGCGAGGCCCCGGCCGTGAGCGTGGCCAACCGATCGTTAAAGCCCGTCAGGATCGTGGCATCATCGTTCAACGCCACTCGCAGCGTTGCTGCCGAGTCCCCGTAATCGGTGCCCAGCACCTGCACTCCGGCGGAGCGCAGATCATTTTCTAGCCGCCCTGCCGCGGCGTAGTCTGCCTCGACACCCAGGATTCGCAGGCGTTCGCGGCGCAGCAGCGGGGCCGCCTCCAGGGTGCTGGATACCGACTCGGAGTAGGCGCGCACCAGCCCTCCTGCACCCAGCAGGATCCCACCGAAATAGCGCACGACCACCGCGGCGATGTCGGAGAGATCGGCGGAGCCGGAGGCGGTCTCGCGTTTGGCCAGCGCGTCGAGCATCGGGATGCCGGCGGTGCCCGAGGGCTCACCGTCGTCGTTGCTGCGCATCGCGGTGCGGTCGGCTCCCAGGATGAAGGCGCTGCAGTGGTGCCGGGCGTCGAAGTGCTTCTTGCGCAGTTCGGCCACCAGGGCGCGGGCCTGCCCCTCGGACTCGACCCGTCGTAGGTAGGTGATGAAGCGCGAGCGCTTGATCTCCAGCTCGTGGACGTATTGGCCGTCCACCGTCGTATAGGCCGTCGCCACGGAATCGTTGTTCATTACCGATCCAGTCTAGTCAATGGGCGCCGGAGCATTGTCGGTGCCGGTGCGCGGTGGAAGAATCGGGGGCGGGGACACCTACGTGAAACGGGGCGGGGCAAGGGTGCTGCGACTGAGTTTGCTGGGGGAGCAACGACTGAGTCGCCGGGGCGCGGACCTGGCGGCGGGTGGGTCGCGCGTCGTGGAGCTGCTGGCCTACCTGGTGTTGCACCCGGGGATCAGGGTGCCGCGGGCCGTGCTGGCCGGGACCTTCTGGCCCGAGACCTCCCAGCCCCAGGCCATGACCAACCTGCGCCGCGAGCTGTACAACCTGCGCCGGCTGCTGGGCGATGTTGCGGTCTTGGAGGTGTCCGACGGTGCCATCGGGGCTATCCCGCGCGCCGGGTTAGGCGTGGACGTGCAACTTTTTAGCGCCGAGCGCACCGCGGCGCTGGAGGCCACCGCGGCAGATGACCCGGACGGTTTCCTGGTCCACGCACGGGCGGCACTGCATCAATACCGGGGGGAGCTGATGCCGGGGAACTACTCCGACTGGGTGCCGGGGCACCGCCAGCGGCTGCTGCGCGAATGCACGGACCTCTGCGACCAGCTCGCCTCCGTTTTGACCGCGCAGGGCCAGGGACAAGCAGCCTTGGAGGTGGCCGGACGCCGGGTAGCCATCGCGCCGCTGGAAGAACCGGGACACCGCTCCCTGATCCGCGCCCACCTGGCCCTGGGAGATCGGCCCGGCGCACTGCAGGCCTTCCATCGCTGCACCGAGCTGCTCGAACGCGAGCTGGGTGTGGCGTCCGCGGCCGAGACCGGACGGCTCGTGGGTTCGGGACCCGCGCCGCCGGCGGTGCGGTTTCCCACCGGGAACACCGGTCCCGATGGCGGACGCACGCCGATCGGACGGCGAAGAGAGATGGGGGTGCTGCGCCACTGCTGGCAGGAGGCACGCGCCGGCGGAAGCGGGCTACTGGTACTCACCGGAGGTCCGGGCGTGGGCAAAACGCACCTGGCCGCGGCGCTGGGGAGACCTGGTCGGATCCACCGGTGCGGTGGTCGCCCGGGCGGGGTGCGTGGATTTGGTCGGCAGCATCCCGCTGGCGCCGGTGGCCGCATGGTTACGCAGCCGGGAGATCGCCACCGAGATCTCCGATGCGGCCATCGAGGTGCACGCCAGGTTCGGGGCCACCCTGCCCACCGGGCACTCCTCCTTGCACCTGTATCCGATCGACGGGGCAGCGGCCCGGGTGCCCCCAGATGCCACGGCCTTCGCCTACCGGGACGGTGGCTGGGCGGGGGTGATTGTGGGTGTCGACCCGGATCCGGCCAATGCGGAACTGATCACCGATTGGACCAAGTCGTACCATGATCAGCTGCACCCCACCACGGCCGGCGGGGCGTACGTGAACTTCATGATGGATGAGGGAAACGATCGGATCCGCGCCTCCTACCTGCACAACTATGAGCGGCTGGCCCGCATCAAGGCGCAGTACGACCCGGCGAATCTGTTCAGTCACAACCAGAACATCGTGCCCGCGGCTGTAAGCTAGGCGCATGCTTAATGTTGGTCTGACAGGCGGAATTGCCGCAGGGAAATCCGCGGTTGCACGTTTATTGGTCGAACGCGGTGCGGTGCTCATTGACGCCGACGCGATCGCACGCGAGGTGGTGGAACCTTCAACCCCAGGGTTGGAGGCCATCACCGCCGCTTTCGGCCCCTCGGTGCTGGACGCCGACGGCGCCCTTGACCGTCCCGCGCTGGGCGCGCTGGTGTTCGCCGATGCGTCCTTGCGCGAGGAACTGAACTCCATCGTGCACCCGCTGGTGCGTGCCGAGGCTAACCGACGCCGTGCCGCGGCACCGGCAGACGCGGTGGTCGTCCAAGACATCCCGCTGCTGGTGGAGACCGGGCAGGTCAAGGACTTTGATCTGGTGCTGGTGGTCGCCGCACCCCTGGAGGAACGGTTGCGGCGCCTGGTGACGGACCGGTCGATGACCCTGGCCGATGCCCGGGCTCGGATTGCCGCGCAGGCCAGCGACAAGGAACGCGCGGCGGTCGCCGACGTGGTGATCAAGAATTTCGGCACGCTCGAAGAGCTGCGCCAGAGTGTCAACGAGATCTGGGAGGCGCACATTGCCCCAGCCATTAACCATGCCCACTGATCGCGAAGCGGCGAAGGCCGAACTTACCGCGCAGCTTCAAACCGAAACGGCCAAGGCCCGCCAAGAGATGCTCATCATCCGGCTGATCTGGGTGCTGGCGGGGGTAACGCTGCTGATCTCCGTGGTGCTCTGGGTCGGCTACGGCGGACGGGAGCAGTACATCTCGCGTTCCACCGGCTACGATTCCACGGTGCTGCTGCCGGCCTGGCTGGCACTGGCCGGACTCTTGTCCGCCACTGCCGCGACGGTGCTGTTCATGATCCGGTTGATGCGCGACGCGCTGGGCAATATCGTGCAGAAACAGGTCAGGAAGTGAATACCGCGCTGGTCGCCGAATCTTTCATCGCCCTGGACCCCGCAGATGGCACCGCGGCCCAGCTGGTCAGCATCCAACGCGATGCCCAACGTACCGCGACGCTGCCGGGCACCCGCGGCGCGGTCCAGCTGCGCTATCACTCCCTGCACCTGCTGCCCGTTGAGCTGGTCGATGACCTGCCCGGCATCTGGCACGCACTGCTCGAGGCCGTCGAAGGTTTCCTGGCCATGGGTAGTGCCACGGTTGCCTTCCCCACCCTCGAGACGGAAATCGTGCTTGAGAGCACCGGGAAGCTCACCAGGTTCACCGCCGGGAAGATCAAGCACCTGGTGGATCCAGCTGAGCTTATCGGAGGCATCCTGGACGGGGCGCAGGCGTACTTCGGCTTCGCGCCGGAGGTTGACGGTGCCGCGGCGACACGCATCGGGCGGTTGCGTGCCAGCGCACAGGCGGCAGGTCTTTTCGCCTGAGGCGAGCAGGACCCCAAAGCATCGGTGGCAGGGCGTAGCCTTGGTACATGAGTCTTGCGCAGCAAATCAACCGCGTCGTCGCCCCCTTCGAGGTCATCAGCGAGTTCAGTCCTGCCGGTGACCAACCCGCGGCCATCAAGGATCTGACCAGCCGTGTTAACGCGGGGGAAAAGGACGTGGTGCTGCTCGGCGCCACCGGCACCGGTAAGTCAGCGACCACCGCCTGGCTCATCGAGCAGGTGCAGCGCCCCACCCTGGTGATGGTGCAGAACAAGACCCTGGCCGCGCAGCTGGCCAACGAATTCCGCGAGCTGCTGCCCAACAACGCTGTCGAGTACTTCGTCTCCTACTACGACTACTACCAGCCCGAGGCCTACGTCCCGCAGACCGATACCTTCATCGAGAAGGACTCCTCCATCAACGAGGAGGTCGAGCGGCTGCGCCACTCCGCCACCAACGCGCTGCTGACCCGACGCGATGTCATCGTGGTCGCCACCGTCTCCTGCATCTACGGACTGGGCACCCCCGAGGAATACGTCGCGGGCATGGTCACCCTGGAAAAGGGCATGGAGCTGAACCGTGACGACCTGTTGCGCAAGTTCGTCTCCATGCAATACGCCCGCAACGACATGGACTTCCACCGCGGCACCTTCCGCGTGCGTGGGGACACCGTGGAGATCATCCCGATGTACGAAGAGCAGGCGCTGCGCATCGAGTTTTTCGGCGACGAGATCGAATCGCTGCACACCCTGCACCCGGTCACCGGCGAGGTCATCCGCGAGGAAAATGAGATGTATGTCTTCCCCGCCAGCCACTATGTGGCGAGTCCCGACCGGATGAACCGGGCCATCACCGACATCGAGGATGAGCTGCGCGATCGGCTGGCCGTGCTGGAGTCGCAGAACAAACTGGTGGAGGCCCAGCGGTTGCGCATGCGCACCACCTACGACCTGGAGATGATGGAGCAGATGGGGTTCTGCAACGGCATCGAGAACTACTCGCGGCATATGGACGGCCGCGAGTCGGGGACATCCCCGCACTGTCTGATCGACTACTTCCCCGACGATTTTCTGCTGGTCATCGACGAATCCCACGTCACGGTCCCGCAGATCGGCGCCATGTACGAGGGCGACATGTCCCGCAAGCGGACCCTGGTGGAGCATGGTTTCCGGCTGCCCAGTGCGATGGACAACCGGCCGCTGAAGTGGGACGAGTTCCTCGAGCGCATCGGCCAGACGGTGTACCTCTCGGCGACCCCGGGCAAGTACGAGCTGGGCAAGGCCGACGGGGTGGTGCAGCAGATCATCCGCCCCACGGGCCTGATCGACCCGGAAATCATCGTCAAGCCCACCAAGGGGCAGATCGATGACCTGCTCGACGAGATCCGGGTGCGGGTCGAGCGCAACGAGCGCATCTTGGTCACCACGCTGACCAAGCGCATGGCCGAGGACCTCACCGACTACTTCACCGAGCACGGGGTCAGGGTCCAATACCTGCACTCCGATGTTGACACGCTGCGTCGCGTCGAGCTGTTGCGAGAGTTGCGCATGGGCCTGTTCGATGTGCTGGTGGGCATCAACCTGCTCCGTGAGGGCCTGGACCTTCCCGAGGTCTCGCTGGTGGCGATCCTGGATGCGGACAAGCAAGGCTTCCTGCGTTCGGCGACCTCGCTGATTCAGACCATCGGCCGTGCCGCCCGCAACGTGGACGGGCAGGTGCACATGTACGGGGACAAGATCACCGATGCGATGGCCCAGGCCATCGACGAGACCAACCGGCGCCGCGAGGTGCAGCAGAAATATAACTCGGACCACGGGGTGGATCCGCAGCCGCTGCGCAAAAAGATCGCCGACATCACCGACTCGCTGGCCCGCGAGGACGCCGACACCCAGGAACTGCTGAACAACCAGCGGCTGGCTAAGGACGCCAAGCGTTCGAGCGCCGGCACTCGGAAGGCGCACGAATCGGTGCGGTCCGATGGTCTGGCCGCGGCCCCGGCCGAGAACCTGGTGGACATGATCAGCCAGATGACCGAGCAGATGCACGCGGCCGCCGCGGAGCTGCACTTCGAAGTGGCTGCACGATTGCGTGATGAGGTCTCGGAGCTGAAGAAGGAACTGCGGCAGATGAAGAACGCCGGCCACGCGTAGGCACCAGGCCAACTTTTTGCGGCGCGCACGAGGCCCGAGCTGTGTGCGGCGCCGGGCCGTGGGGTAGAATGAAGTCAGCGTAGGGGAGTATCCCGAAGTGCTGTGATCGTCAACACGCCAGGCATCGTTGCCTGGCCGGGCGCAGCGGCCGACCTTGATTCAAGGCGGCGGAGAGACTTGCGGAAATTCGCATACCCCTTGAAAGGTCCATCCTTGTCATCGTTGATCCTGCCTCTGCAGACAGGCGCACCGACACTGTCGCTGCAATTTGAAATCATTTCCTTCGCGGTCCTCGGAGCCATCCTGCTCTTCGACCTGCTCTACGTGGTCAAGCGCCCGCACGAACCCTCGATGAAGGAAGCCGGCCTCTGGGTCGGGTTCTACGTCACCCTGGCCATCGCCTTCGGCGGACTCCTCTTCTGGCAGGCCGGCCCCGAATATGGCCAGCAGTTCATGGCCGGTTGGATCACCGAATACTCGCTGAGCGTGGACAACTTGTTCGTGTTCATCATCATCATGGCCCGCTTTGCGGTTCCGCGTAAGTACCAGCAAGAAGTGCTGATGTTCGGCATCATTATCGCGTTGATCCTGCGCGGCATCTTCATCATGCTCGGCGCCGCGGTCATCGAGAACTACTCGTGGGTCTTTTACATCTTCGGCGCCTTCCTGCTCTACACCGCCTGGAAGCAGGCCTTCGAGAAGAACGACGAGGACGAAGGCCCGGACGCCAACAGCGGCTTCGTTTACAAGCTGACCAAGAACCTGCCGATCTCCAAGGAGTACGACGGGAACAAGCTTCGCACCACAGTTGATGGCAAGCGCCTGTTCACCCCGATGGTGCTGGTTTTCATCACCATCGGCATGACCGACCTGCTCTTCGCCGTTGACTCGATCCCGGCGATCTTCGGCCTGACGCAAAGCGCGTTCATCGTCTTCACCGCAAACATCTTTGCGCTGATGGGCCTGCGCCAGCTCTACTTCCTGCTCGGCGGGCTGATGAACCGTCTGGTGTTCTTGCAGCACGGTCTCTCGATCATCCTCGCATTCATCGGCGTCAAGCTGGTCTTCCACGCCATGCACGTGAACGAACTGCCGTTCCTCAACGGCGGCAAGCCGATCGAATGGGCCCCGGAAATCTCCACCAACCTCTCACTGTTCGTCATCCTGGGCACCATCGTGCTCACCACGGTGCTGAGCCTCTGGTCCCCGTGGGGCAAGAAGGCCGCGGCCGCTTCCGAGGCAGCGAAACAAGACAACACCACCGACACCGAGTAAAACTTCGTGTCCCCCGCATCGGGGTCCGACTTTTTCGCAGTTGCGGGAGGTCGGACCCCGACGCTCGTTAAGCGCCGAGGCATTGCTAGGCTGGAGCGGTGAATATCTCCCCGGCCGCCGGCTCTCTGTCCGTGCTGCCCGAACGTGCCCGGGCCCAACGCCGCACCGTGGCAACACTCTCGGCCGCCCAGCTGCTGAGCGGTGTGGGCAACGGTGCCGGGTTGGCCATCGGATCGCTGATGGCCGTGGAGCTCACCGGCTCCAACGCCTTCGCCGGGGCGGCGACCACAGCAATCTCCGTGGCCGGGGCACTGGCCGCGCTGCCGCTGGCCGCCCTGGCTGTCAAACGCGGGCGCCGCGCAGCGCTGTCCTTCGGCTACCTGCTAGCGGCATTCGGTGCCATCGGCATGATGCTGGCACCGGTATTTGAATCCTTTGCCGTGCTGCTGCTCGGTGCAGCACTGCTGGGCGTGGGAGCAGCTGCCAACCTGCAGGCCCGCTTCGCCGCCACCGACCTGGCCGCCGACGCCACACGCGGGCGCGACCTCGGCCTGGTGGTCTGGGCCATCACCATCGGGGCGGTCGCCGGACCAAACCTGATCGGCCCGGGCTCCGCGCTCGGGGAACAATTCGGCCTGCCACCGATGAGTGGCCCCTTCCTCTTCTCCCTGGCCGGCATGCTGCTGGCCATCCTGGTGCTGAACATCGGCCTGCGCCCGGACCCGATCACCCTGGCCCGCGCCTGGGATGCGGCCGACGGCGTGGCCCCGCACCCCGTCGCGACCGGCCGGCGCCGCGGCTCACTGGCCACCGGGCTATCGGCGGTGCGGGCCTCGAAAGGCGCAACCCTGGGCATCTCCACGATCGTCGTCGCCCACCTGGTGATGGTCGGGGTGATGTCGATGACCCCGGTGCACCTCAAGGATCTGGCCGCGACCCCCGGACATTCGATGCATGGTGGCAGCACCGACATCCTGATCATCGTCGGCTTCGTGATCTCGCTGCACATCGCCGGGATGTATGCGCTGTCCCCGTTCATCGGCTCGCTGGCGGACAAGATCGGGCAGCCACGGATGATGCTGGCCGGGATGCTGGTGCTGGTGGCAGCGGTGCTGGTGGCGGGCGTCGGAGCGCAGTCGCGCAGCGCCGTCACCGTGGGGCTGGTGCTGTTGGGCGCGGGCTGGTCGATGTCGACGGTTGCCGGCTCCGCGTTCCTGGCCGAACGCGTCGAACGTCGCCGCCGGGTGCTGGTCCAGGGGGTCTCGGACACCCTCATGGGTGCCGCCGGTGCGCTGGGCGCTGCCGGCTCCGGGGTGCTGCTGGCCTGGCTGGGTTTCGCCGGGCTGGGCTATCTGTGCCTGGTCTTCATCCTCATCGTCGCCTTCTTCTGCGCGCGTGAACTCAAGTGAAGAAGTGGTTCCTGCTCTCGATGGCCATCGTCACCGAGGTCGCCGCGACGCTCTCGCTGAAGGCGGCGCTTGAAGAACCCTGGTGGTACGTGGTGGTGGTGCTGGGCTATGCCGGCGCGTTCACCGGCCTGTCGCTGGCCATGCGTGCGGGCCTGGGACTCGGGGTCGCCTACGGGATCTGGGGTGCGCTCGGGGTGGCGCTGACCGCGGTGTTGGGGATGCTGATCTTTGCCGAACCACTCACCGGCGTGATGATCCTGGGCCTGGTGGTCATCATCGCCGGGGTCGTCCTGGTCGAATTCGGCTCGCAGCACGCCAAAAGGCGTCAAGAGATGGGGAAGCGGGAGCGGATCTCATGATGTGGTTTTTCCTCTCAACAGCGATCGTGGCCGAGGTCGGCGGGACGATGTCGCTGCGCGCGACGCTCACCGGCTCCCGACTTTGGTACCTCCTGGTGGCCGCCGGCTACCTGTTGGCCTTCACGATGCTGTCGATGGCGCTGAGCGCGGGCATGGGCATCGGGGTGGCGTACGGGATCTGGGCGGCCGCGGGAGTGGCGATCACCGCGGTGCTGGGCAAGTGGATCTTTAAGGAACCACTCACGTTGCTGATGACCGCCGGAATCCTGCTGATCGTCGGCGGGGTGCTGCTGGTCGAGCTCGGGTCCGGCGCCTAGCGCGTCTCGTAGCTCATTTTTAGCAGCCGGGCAAAGATCCCCGACCCGTCGTCGCCGATCCCATCGTGGTGGAACTCATCGGTTTCCCAGACTCGCATGTTGCCTACCGCTGCGGCGGTCTGGAGCGACAGCTCCTTATCCACATACACATCGTGCGCGTAGACTGCTGCCGCCACCGGTACCGTGTTGGCGGCCAGCACCGAGAGATCGTAGAGCTGGCCCCAGCCCTCGTGCTCGGCCAGGACGCGGGCGGTTTCCTCCAGTGGACGCAGCACCGCATCGTCTTCGAAGTACCAGCTGAACACCATTTCCCCGGTCAGCAGCGGGACCGCCGCATCGGGGGAGAACGCCGGGAACTCATCGAGCACACGCTGCGCGGACCAGTTGGTGGCGGCCCCCTGCGCGTAGATCGATTCGTGCAGCAGCGCGTAGAGCGGGTTGGTGGTGCGATCCGCCTGCTCGGCGATAGCGGACAGGAAGGTGTCCGAGAGCCGCTTGCCGCCCGGGGTGTTGATGAAAGCACCCTCAAAGACGTAGTGCAGCGCATGCACCCGGGTGTTGCCGCCCAGGAACATGCCCAGCATCTGCACCAGCGGCACGGTCAGGGCCCGGCCATCGGGAAGATGTTCCTGCGTGTGGGCCAGATGTGCGACGATTTCACCGAGGATCTCACGGTCACGCGGGTACCAGTCGAAATATTCGGTGTTGCGCTCGGCCATCCGCTCATAAGTCGCCCGGTACACGGTGTCGGCGTCAGCGGTGATGGAGGCCAGCCCACCGGTGACGAGGCAGCGATCCAGCGCCTGAGGGGCCAGTGAGAGATAGGTCAGCGTGCAGAAGCCGCCGTAGCTCTGTCCGAAGGTGGACCACGAGGTGATGCCCAGGGCCTCGCGGATGGCTTCGGCGTCGCGCACGATCGAGTCGGCGCGGAAATGCGTGAGGTAGGCGGCCTGCGCCGCACCGTCCCCGCGCACGGGCAACGACTGCCGGTTTGCCGGGGTGCTCAGCCCGGTCCCGCGCTGGTCCAGCAGCAGGATCCTAAAGGTCTTGGCGGCCTCGGCCAGCCAGCCGGTCAGCGAGGCCGGGCGTGGGGACTGGCCTCCGGGCCCGCCCTGCAGGTACAGCAACCAGGGCAGCGTCGAGGGATCCGCGTGTTCGGTGGAGGAGATCTCGCGGGCGAACACCGTGATGGCCTCGCCGTCCGGGATTTCGTGGTCCAGTGGCAGCTGAAAGTAATGCTCGGTGCTGCGCATCGACCGGAAAACATGGGTGGTGTTCATGCTGTGGCTCCCAATGCTGCTAGCGCCGAGCCTTCGAGTCGGCGCACGCTCCAACCGTCCATGGTTCCGGCGCCCAGGGAGTCGTAAAAGCCGATGGCCGGGGTATTCCAGTCCAGCACGCTCCACTCCACCCGCTTGTAGCCGCGTTCCACCGCGATCTGCGCCAGCGTGCTCAGCAGCGCCTTGCCGTGTCCGGCGCCGCGCGCGCTCTGACGCACGTAGAGGTCCTCGAGGTGGATCCCGTGGGTGCCCTCCCAGGTGGAATACGTCAGGAACCACAGGGCGAAACCGAGCACCTCACCGTCCTGCTCGAGAACGTGCGCGTGGACCCGCGGTTCGGGTCCGAAGAGGTGGGCGGAGAGCTCGGCCTCGGTGTTTTTCACCGCGTCGGGCTCGCGTTCGAAGAGCGCCAACTCGTGGATGAGCCGCAGGATCGCTGCGGCATCGTGGGGCTGTGCGGGGCGAATCAAAGACATGTGACCAAGCCTACCGGTGGGTGTTGTGTGCCGTGAATCCAACGCGTGGGCCCCTACCCCTAGGGTTGGTGGCGATCGAACTCGCTAGACAAAAGATTGAAGGGGGACACCCATATGATGGGCGGCCACCACGCGGCCACGGGCGCAGCAGCCTGGATCGCATTGACCACCAACTTCGCACTACCCACCGGGAACCTGCCCGAACGCTTGAGCTGGCTACCCGAGGCCATTCCGCTGGGCTTCGGCCTGTTGGAACAATCTCCCCTGGCCGGGGTGGCTGGGGCGATGGTCTGCGCCGGTGCGGCATTGCTGCCGGACGCCGACCACCGCCGGGCCACCATCGCGCATTCGCTGCCGCCGGTATCAAACGCGATCTGTGCCGGCATCGGAGAGGTCTCTGGCGGGCACCGCAACGGCACACATTCGCTGCTGGGCATCGCCGCGTTCACGGTCATGGCCTGGGTGCTGGGGCTCTGGACCTTGGAGAGCACGCGCTTCGGGCTGGTGTTCCCCGGGGCCGGGCTGCTGGCGGTGCTGCTGGTCTCCTTCGCGCTCAAGGCGCTGAAGTTCATTCCCGACACCATGGCCAAGCTGCCCTGGCTGGTCGCGGTGCCCGCCGGGATCTTTGTGGCGGTGTACTCTCCGGATGAACGGAACTGGTTGGTGCTGGCCGTGGCCGTGGGTTGCGCGGTGCACATCGCCGGGGACATGCTCACGGTCGGGGGATGCAACCTGCTCTGGCCCATCCGCATCCGATCCCCGCGCTTGATCCGCCGGATCCCGTTGCTCAAGGACATCTGGAAGCCCGGCGGGCGGATCGCCATCCCGGTGCTGGGTCGTGCGGGGTCGGTGCGTGAATGGTTGCTCTGCGTCCCGGTGTCCATCTACGCGGTGGCCGGGCTGGTGGTGCCGATCGTGGTGCTGGCCCGCAACCAGGTCCAACCGCTGACCAAGCTCCTGGGTTTCTAGACCCCGGGCCACCAAGGCCAACACCACAGTGCGCCCACCGGAGAATCTCCGGTGGGCGCACTGTTTTTTTGGAGCAGACTCAAACCGTTGGGCTAGTCCTGCCGGCCCACGGCGGTGACGGTGATGACCGGGTAGCCGGCCTCGTCGGAATCGGCCAGGTTGATGGTCGCGTCGATGCCCCAGTCGTGGTGCTCCGCCGGGTCGGCGAAGACCTGGCGCACCTTCCATGACTCCTTGGAGGTGGTGATCAGCAGCAGGTTGGGGCCGCGGCCGCCGGGACCATCATCGATGTCCTCGTGCTCCTCGAAGTACCCGTCCATGGCCTCTGCCCAGGCCTCGGCGTTGAAGCCGTTGTGCCCGTCCAGCTCGGCCAGCGCGGCGTCCTGTTCGTCGGCAAAAAGCTTGACGCGACGGAACATTTCATTGCGGACCATCACCCGGAAGGCTCGTTCGTTGGAGGTCAGGCGCTCGGGGGCCGGCGGGACGATCTCCGCGTCGGGCTCGTGCAGCACCCCGTTGGCCAGTTCTTCCCATTCGTCCAGCAACGAGGAGTCGATCTGCCGGATCAGTTCGCCGAGCCATTCGATCAGGTCCTCGAGGTCCTCGCGCAAGGCATCCTGCGGGACGGTTTGGCGCAGTGCCTTGAAGGCGTCGGTGAGGTAGCGCAGCAGCACGCCCTCGGAACGGGCCAGCGAGTAGAACGCGACGTATTCACTGAAGCTCATGGCCCGTTCGTACATGTCGCGGACCACGGACTTGGGTGCGACCTCGAAGTCGCCCAGCCACGGGGCGCCGGCACGGTATTGCTCAAACGCGTTACCCAGCACCTCGGCCAACGGCTGCGGGTAGCTGACCTCCTCGAGCGCCGCCATCCGGTCGCTGTACTCCATGCCCTCGGCCTTCATTGCGGCAATCGCCTCGCCGCGGGCCTTCTTCTGCTGGGCAGCGAGCACCTGGCGGGGTTTTTCCAGCGTGGCTTCGATGACGGAGACCACGTCCAGTGCATAGGACGGGGACTCGTTGTCGAAGAGCTCCAGGGCCGCCAGAGCGAAGGGGGACAGCGGCTGGTTCAGCGCGAAGTTCTCCTGCAGGTCGACCGTGAGCGCCAGGGTGTTGCCGTGTTTGTCGGGGTGTTCGAGGCGTTCGACGACGCCGGTGGCCAACAGCTCGCGCAGGATGCCTAGGGCCTTGCGCTGCAGGGCGCGCTGGCGGATCGGGGGCTCATGGTTCTCGGTGAGCAGCCGGCGGGCCGCGGCGAAGGAATCGCCCTCACGGGCCAGCAGGTTCAGCAGGATCGAGTGGGTCACCGCAAAGGAGGAGTTCAGCGTCTCGGGGGTGGCGGCAATGATCCGGTCGTAGGTCTTCTCACCCCAGGACACGAATCCTTGGGGCGGCTTTTTCTTGGTCACCTGGCGTATTTTCTTGGAGTCTTCGCCGAACTTCGCCAGCGCCTTTTCCATGTTCTTCTTGTTTTCGATGGAATGCTCCGGCGCCTGCACCACCACGGTCCCGGCGGTGTCGAAGCCTGCGCGGCCCGCGCGTCCGGCGATCTGGTGGAATTCGCGGGCATTGAGGATGCGCGTGCGCACCCCGTCGTATTTGGACAGCGCGGTGATCAGCACCGTGCGGATGGGCACGTTGATGCCCACGCCCAGGGTGTCGGTGCCGCAAATGACCTTGAGCAGGCCGGCCTGGGCCAGCTGTTCGACCAACCGGCGGTACTTGGGCAGCATCCCGGCGTGGTGCACGCCGATGCCGTGGCGCACCAGTCGGTTCAAGGTCTTGCCGAAGCCCGGGGCGAACCTGAATCCGGCGACCAGCTCTCCGATCCGATCCTTTTCCTCGCGGGTACACACATTGATGCTCATCAGCCCGCTGGCCCTGTCGATGGCCTCGAGCTGGCTGAAGTGCACCACATAGATCGGCACCTGCTTGGTGGAGAGCAGTTCCTCGATGGTTTCCTGCACCGGGTCCTGCGAGTAGTAGTAGTGCAGCGGGATGGGGCGTTCGGCGTGCGCCACGGTGGTGGTTTCGCGTCCGGTACGCAGCGTGAGCTCATCTTCGAACCTGTCCACCTCGCCCAAGGTGGCGCTCATGATCAAGAACTGGGCCTGTGGAAGCTCCAGCAGCGGAACCTGCCAGGCCCAGCCGCGTTGCGGGTCCGAGTAGAAGTGGAACTCGTCCATCACCACGGGGCCCAGATCCGCGTTCTTGCCCTCGCGCAGGGCGATGTTGGCCAGGATCTCGGCGGTGCAGCAAATAATAGGAGCATCCTGGTTCACCGAGGAATCCCCGGTGACCATGCCGACGTTCTCCGCACCGAAGATCTTGCACAGGTCGAAAAACTTCTCCGAGACCAGTGCCTTGATCGGTGCGGTGTAGTAGCTGCGTTCCCCACGGGCCAGCGCGTGGAAGTGCGCGGCCACGGCCACCAGCGACTTGCCCGAGCCGGTGGGGGTAGCCAAGATGACGTTGTTCCCTCCCACGAATTCCATCACGGCTTCGTCCTGTGCCGGGTAGAGCCCGATGCCGCGGTCCTCCACCCATTTGACGAAGGCTTCGTAGGTCGATTCGGCGGTGGCTCCGCGCGGAGGGGTATTGGGCAGCAACTCGGTAAGTTTCATGATGTGTCCAGCCTATCGTTTGGCACACGGCTTTCCGTTTACGATGGGTTGATGAAATGGGACCCCAGCAAGTACGTGCAGTTTGCCGACCACCGAGACCGTCCATTTTACGAACTCACGGCTCGTATCACCGCTGCAGCGCCGCGGCTGGTCGTTGACCTTGGCTGTGGTCCCGGCCCTTTGGCCCACTCGCTGGCGGAGCGCTGGCCCGACGCACGGGTGATCGGCCTAGATTCCTCGCAAGAGATGATCGAGCAGGCTCGCAGCACACAACAATCACCGAACCTTTCCTTCCAGAGTGCCGACGCGACCCAGTGGATGCCGGAGGCGGACACCGACGTCCTAGTTTCCAACGCGATGTTGCAGTGGATCCCGGAGCACCGCGAACTCTTGGCCACGTGGCTTGAAGCGTTGACGCCCGGGGCCTGGTTTGCCGCGCAGGTGCCGGGGAACTTCGGCTCGCCCTCGCACGCGTTGATGCGCCAGCTGGCAGCCTCTGCACGCTGGGCGCCGCAGCTTGCCGGGGTCTTGCGTCACGATGATGCTGTGGGGGAGCCGGCCGACTACCTGAAGATCATGGTGGATGCTGGGTTCGAACCAGATGTCTGGGAAACCACTTACGGGCAGGTCCTCACGGGGGAGCATCCGGTCCTCGAGTGGGTGCGCGGCACTGCGCTGCGCCCGATCCTGTCGAAGCTCTCCGCCGCCGATGCCCTGGAATTCGAAGAGGAATACTCAGGATTGGTCGCGCAGGCCTACCCGGCCTTTGCCGATGCCCGTGGAGAGCGCCAGACGCTGTTCCCGTTCCGCCGCATATTCATGGTTGGACGCAAGCGCTAGGTGTGCTGAAACAGGAAGAGATGTTCCCGCATCCGGGGGTGTGAAGATACCCTGCCATGCCCCCTGCTGTGACGGCGTTGGCGTGCACGGCCTGCGCCGCACCATCTGCCGAGGACTTCCGAAAGAAATAAGACATGGGCAACACCGTGTGTCTTCACTTCGGCAGCGGGTACACAGCAGCCGGATGTGTCGGCGGGGCCCGTGTCGCCACGGACGGACTCGTGCGAAAGGCACGGCATCAAGTCCAAGTAACCATCGTGTTTCTACGAGTGATTCGAAAGTATTTTCTTGTCCTTGTCTGACTAGTAGTTTTGCGTGCTCCTGCGCTCGCCGAACCCTTCCCAGGGAGGGGCGGGACGCGTATAATAGTAAATATGTTCGAAGGTTCGCAGGGGCGTGAATTAACCTCGAGACCCCTCACTGTTGAGGAAGCCGGGGAAATGCTCCTTGGCCATCGACATATCCCCATGGATCTTGCTCGGCCCTCCGAGGAACGCTCAGCGGCCGAAGGCCCCGGTGACGGTTTCGTAGACTTCCTCGACACCATGTCGGTGGCAGTTGCCCAACTGCCCCAAACCGTGGGCGAGCAAGTTCGGGCAGCACGGATTTCGGCCATGGAACGCGTCAAGGCAGCGATCTGCGCGGCACAGGCGAAGGAAGCCTATGCGATGGAGCAGGACATCATTGCCCGGCATCGCGCCGAAGGGATCTATAAAGACAATCCGGCCCGTGGGGCTGGCGCCGAAGTGGCGTTGGCCCGCAAGGAGGCCCAACACCGGGGCCCGCGCTTCATTAATTATTCTCGGGGACTGATTGAACAGATGCCATATACTTTCGATGCGCTGGCGCGCGGTGAACTCACCGAGGAACGCGCAATGCTCATGGTGAACAAAACCCACGACGTGCACATCGACATCCGCAGACAAATAGACCGGCATATGGCTGGAGAACGCGGGGCCCTGGAAGGCGTGGGCACCAAGCAACTCGCGGCGCGGATGGACAAAGAGGTGTTGGCCTACGACAGCCGGCCCGAATTGAACAAACACGCCGATGCCATGAACAAGCGCCGCGTGACCTTGTCCCCTACGGCGGACGGGATGATGCGACTCACCGCATGGCTGACCGTGCCGCAGGGCATCGCGATGAAGCAGGCGCTGCGTACGGCGGCATCCAAGCGCCGCGCCGCCGATGACCCACGCACCGATGACCACGTCATGGCTGACACGCTTGTGCAGCGGATCACCGGGCAAAAAAACGCGCTACGACCACCCCTACTGGTGAACCTCACCATGACGGACCGGACCCTGCTGGTCGGGGACAGTGAACCCGCGCAGCTTAAGGGCTACGGAACCATCTCCGCAGCCCTCGCCAGATGGCTCATCGTGGGGGACCAGCACTCGTGGGAAGAAGACAACGAGGTGGAAACATGGGTTCGCCGCGTCTATACGGCGCCAACGAGCGGCGAGCTTATCGCCATGGACTCGGAAGCGCGCATCGTTCCCGGGAAGCTCAAGGAACTCATCGAAGTGCGCGACCAATTCTGCCGAACCCCCTACTGCGACGCCCCCATCCGCCATATCGACCACGTTTACCAAGCGGCCAAGGGCGGAGAAACCACAGAGGTTAACCTTGACGGACGTTGTGCCTGGTGCAACCAGACCAAGGAAACCTCCGGCTGGGAGGAAACCGTTATACAGGGGATGAGACATTCCATATTGATCACCACTCCGGGCGGTCAGATGTATCGAGGCACAGCTCCGCCCCTGCCAGGGACCCCGGAATCGCCGCCGGGACCCACTGAAGGCAGCGAGCTCACCAGCCCCTGAGCCGCCATCCAGCCAAACTGGGGCGCTCAGTACCCAACGTTGTGTTGGTTCCATGGCCCGGAAGTACCAAGGCATCCTCCGGATACCCGTCGAACAGTCGTTCCGTGACGTCATCGATCAACGAGCTGAAACGCTGGGGATCATCGCCAGTGTTGCCAACGCCCCCGGGGAACAAAGAGTCGCCACTGAAAATCACGGTGGCACCCGAGCTGTCACGCAGCACGTAGGCCATAGAGCCGGGGGTGTGGCCACGCAGATGCACACACTCCAAGACGACCTCGCCCACCGGCACCGAGTCCCCATGTTGCAAGGGAACGTCGATTGCTACATCGGCTCCCGAGGCAATACCCGCAACGTCATCTGCACCGGCATACGTCCTGACACCGGTCTTGTGCACATATTCATTCAGTGCCCTGATGTGGTCCCAGTGCTGATGGGTCGTGGCAATGCCCGCCAGTTTCGTAGGGGCCCCCGCATCGGCGGATGCCGAGGCAACCAGCTCGTCAATCGCAGGAGCATCGTCGGCGGCGTCGATCAACAACTGTGCGCCGTCCTTCTTGGAGGTCACCAGATAGACGTTGTTGGACATATCGGAAACGCTGATGGAACGGATGGTCGCATCCGTGAGATCAAGGAAGAATTCGCTCATAGCAACACCTTACGTGGACGGGCGACGTGCACGCGCTAGGCTAAAACATTGGCTCTGCACCGAGTACCCACGAAGGACGGCACACATTGGACAGCAACCCACTGTCATTCATTTCCCTCGATAGCACCGGCAAGACCGCTCCCTACCAGCAGGTCAGACAACAGATCCTTGAGGCCATTTCCAAGGGGCGGCTCAAAGCAGGAACCAAGCTGCCCTCAGTCCGAGCGCTCGCCGACCAGTTGGGACTCGCCGTCAACACCGCGGCCAAGGTATACAAGGAACTGGAAGCCAACGGCGTCGTCGTGACCCGGGGCCGCCACGGAACCATCGTCCAGGCCACCGGGGACGAAGGCTCTGTAGCCGTCGCAGATGCAGCGTCCGAGCTTGCCGCGGTCGCGACACGGTGGGGAATCTCCGAAAAAGCCGCAGTCGGTTACCTGAAAGCGGCATTCAGTTCACAAGTTGGCTAGGGCCGGGTCTTGTTGCTCACAACTACGCACCATTCGAACCAGTTTTCGATTAGCATGTTCTGGTGGCTACTTCTCGCTCCCTTGAAACCCCCCGTCCGCACGATCTGACCCGTTTGGTGGTCAAGGGCGCGCGCGAGCACAACCTGCGCAACGTCGACCTTGATCTGCCCCGTGACGCGATGATCGTGTTCACCGGCCTGTCCGGCTCCGGAAAATCGTCGCTGGCCTTCGATACGATCTTTGCCGAGGGGCAACGACGCTACGTCGAATCCCTCTCCGCTTATGCCCGCCAGTTCCTGGGCCAGGTCGACAAACCCGATGTCGACTTCATTGAGGGGCTCTCGCCGGCGGTGTCGATCGACCAGAAGTCGACCTCGAAAAACCCCCGCTCCACGGTGGGTACGATCACCGAGATCTACGACTACATGCGCCTGCTTTGGGCCCGCGTCGGCCGACCCTTCTGCCCGGTCTGCGGCGAGGCTGTCGTCAAACAGACCCCACAGCAGATCGTGGACCAACTCCTTGAACTCGCCCCCAAAACCCGATTCCAGGTCCTGGCCCCGGTCGTGCGCGGCCGCAAGGGCGAATTCGTTGACCTGTTCAAGGAACTGGGAGCCAAAGGCTACTCCCGTGCCCGCGTCGACGGCGAAACGATCCAGCTCAGCGATCCGCCGAAGCTAGGCAAACAGTTCAAGCACACCATCGAGGTCGTCGTGGACCGCCTGGCCATCAACGACACCGTGCGCCAACGCCTCACCGATTCCATCGAGACGGCGTTGAATCTGGCCGAGGGGCGGGTGCTGATCGACTTCGTGGACCTCGACCCGGAAGACGACGGACGTGTCCGGGCGTTCTCCGAGCACCTGTCTTGCCCGAATGAACACCCTCTGGCCATCGATGAAATCGAACCGCGGTCTTTCTCTTTCAACAACCCCTTCGGCGCCTGCCCCGCCTGCAGTGGCATCGGCACCCGACTTGAGGTCGACGAGGACCTGATCATCCCCGACGTGGACATGCCGCTGGGACAGGGCGCCATCGCACCGTGGTCCCTTGGCGTAGCCACCTCTGAATACTGGAACAGGTTGCTCGGGGGACTGGGGGATGAACTCGGGTTCACACTTGAGACCCCCTGGGCCAAGCTGCCCGCCGTGGCCCGCCAGGCGATCCTGCATGGCAAAGACCACAAGGTCGTGGTGCAGTACAAGAACCGCTTCGGCCGCGAGCGCAAGTACTCCACCGGTTTCGAGGGCGTGGTGCAGTACATCCACCGCAAGCACCTGGAAACCGAATCCGACCACGCCCGCGACAGGTACGAAGAGTACATGCGGCAAATCCCCTGCCCGGAGTGCGGCGGCGCACGGCTGAACTCCGCTTCACTCTCGGTGCTGATCAACGGAAAATCCATTGCAGCTGTCTCCGCCATGCCGATGCGTGAATGCTCCGCTTTCCTGGAGAACCTGGTTCTCACCGGCCGCGAGGCGCAGATCGCCAACCAGGTACTTAAGGAAATTCAGGCACGCCTGCGCTTCCTGCTGGACGTCGGACTGGAATACCTGAACCTGGAACGTCCGGCAGGCTCGCTCTCCGGCGGCGAGGCCCAACGCATCCGTCTGGCCACGCAGATCGGCTCCGGCCTGGTCGGGGTGCTCTACGTGCTTGACGAGCCCTCGATCGGCCTGCACCAGCGCGACAATCGCCGGCTCATCGAGACCCTGACCCGGCTGCGCTCCCTGGGCAACACGCTGATCGTCGTCGAACATGACGAGGACACCATTGCCGAGGCCGACTGGATCGTGGACATCGGCCCCGGCGCCGGCGAACACGGCGGCGAGGTCGTGCACTCCGGCTCCCTGGAAGGACTGAAAGCCAACACCCGATCCATCACCGGCGACTACCTCTCCGGACGCAGGAGGATCGAGGTGCCTGCCAAACGCCGCAAAATCGACAAGAAGCGCGAAGTCAAGGTCATCGGTGCCCGCGAGAACAACCTCGCGGATGTCACCGCGCGCTTCCCGCTGGGCGTGCTGACCGCAATCACGGGAGTCTCCGGTTCGGGCAAATCGACATTAGTCAACGACGTGCTCTACAAGGTGCTGGCCAACAGACTCAACGGTGCCAAGCAGGTCCCCGGACGCCACACGCGCGTCGAGGGGCTCGAACACCTGGACAAGGTCATCCACGTGGACCAGTCGCCCATTGGCCGCACCCCGCGCTCCAACCCAGCGACCTACACTGGGGTCTTCGACCACGTGCGCAAGCTCTTCGCAGAGACCAACGAAGCCAAGGTCCGGGGCTACCTGCCGGGACGTTTCTCCTTCAACGTCAAGGGCGGGCGCTGCGAATCCTGCTCGGGCGACGGCACGCTGAAGATCGAAATGAACTTCCTGCCCGACGTCTACGTTCCGTGTGAGGTTTGCCATGGTGCGCGGTACAACCGCGAGACCCTGGAGGTCCAGTACAAAGGCAAATCCATCGCCGATGTGCTGAACATGCCCATCGAGGAGGGCGCGGAATTCTTTGCCGCGTTCACCCCGATCGCCCGCCACCTGCGCACGCTGGTGGATGTAGGACTGGGCTACGTCCGACTGGGTCAGGCCTCCACCACGCTCTCCGGCGGAGAGGCGCAACGCGTGAAGCTGGCCGCGGAACTGCAGAAACGCTCCAACGGCCGCTCCGTCTACGTGCTCGACGAACCCACCACCGGCTTGCACTTCGAAGACATCCGCAAGCTCCTGCTGGTCCTGCAGGGACTTGTGGACAAGGGCAACACCGTGATCACCATCGAGCACAACCTCGACGTGATCAAGTCCGCGGACTGGGTCATCGACATGGGCCCCGAGGGCGGCTCCGGCGGCGGCGAGATCATCGCCGTCGGTACCCCCGAACAAGTTGCCAAGGTGCCCGGCAGCTACACCGGAAAGTTCCTCGCCCCGGTGCTGAGCTAGACGCCCAACACCGTACATGCATGCCGGCAGCGGCATGCATGTACGGCACAAGTCCCCAGTCCATGCGAGAATACGACAGTGATGATTGCTCCCTCCGCCGTGCTTCTTGACCTCGATGGAACCCTCGTGGATCCTGCCGGGGCCATAACCTCGGGTATCCGACATGCGCTGCTCAGCGCACAGATCGCCGACCCCGGGGAGGAAAAACTCCGCTCCCTCATTGGGCCCCCGCTCGCCATCGGGCTGGCAACGATCGACGGGGTGACCCCCGGGATCATCGATACCTTGATCGCTTCCTATCGGGCAGAATATGCGCAATCGGGAATGGCGGCCTCCCGCCCCTACCCCGGTGTGGCTGCACTTCTTAAGGCGCTGCGCGAGGTCGGCACCGCGGTGTTGGTTGCCACGGCCAAGCCCACGCCTATCGCTCGGGCGCTGCTCGAGGTCCAGGGCCTCACGCCCCTAGTGGACGGAGTCTTCGGAAACGAGGACGAGGGCGACGGACAGTCCTCGTCCAAAACCCATATTCTGGCCGAAGCCATCCGCGAACACTCCCTGGACCCGGCACGTTGTGTCATGGTCGGCGACCGGCTCTACGACATCGAAGCCGCGCACGAGAACAACATGGGCTCCATCGGCGTCGGCTGGGGCTTCGCCGAGGAAGGCGAACTGGCGGCCGCCGGGGCCGGGGCACACGCCGCAGATGTGCCCGAACTTGCCGGGCTGCTGCTGGGCGAAACGGCCGAAGAATCCCTGCCCGCTGCCATTTTGATGGGGGCCGACGCCTAAATGAGTCTGTACACCATGACACGCTCCTCGATCCGCGGGCTGTTAAAAGGGATGTGCCGCCCCACCGTCACCGGGTTGGAAAACGTGCCGCGCACGGGGCCGGTCATCATCGCCTCCAACCACCTCTCCTTCCTGGATTCGATCATCATCCAGGCGCTGACGCCCCGCGACGTGGCCTTCTTCGCCAAGGCCGAGTACTTCACCACCCCCGGGCTCAAGGGGAAGGCGATGAAGACCTTCTTCGAATCCGTCGGATCCATCCCCGTCCAACGCGGGGAACAGGCAGCTTCTGTCGCGGCACTGGAATCCCTGGTGGACATCTTGGAAGCAAAGGGCGGCATTGGCATCTATCCCGAGGGCACCCGCTCACGCGATGGCAAGCTCTACCGCGGGCGTACCGGAGTGGGCTGGCTGGCCCTCTCCACCGGGGCACCGGTAGTCCCGGTGGGACTGGTGGGCACCGAAAATCTGCAGCCGGCCGGGCGGAACGCGATCAAACCGCACCACTTCACCCTGGCCTTCGGTAAACCGCTGCAATTTGAACATCTGGGGCGCAAACACCCGTTGCCGCAGCGCCGCGCCGCCACCGACACGATCGTCGACGCCATCGCGGAGCTGACCGGGCAGGAACGCGTGAACGCGTACAACCAGTCACCGGCCATCGAAGAGTAGACGGAGCACGAAGTGGCAGATCCGAAGAGCTACCGCCCTGCGAGCGGGGACATCCCGGTCAATCCGGGGGTCTATAGGTTCCGCGATGAAGTCGGGCGGGTCATCTATGTCGGCAAGGCCAAGGTGCTGCGCCAGCGGCTAAATTCCTACTTCGCCAACCCCGCGGGACTGACCCCCAAAACCCATGCCATGGTGCATACCGCCGTGTCGGTGGAGTGGACGGTCGTGGGCTCCGAACTCGAGGCCCTGCAGTTGGAGTACACCTGGATCAAGGAGTACAACCCGCGCTTCAACATCGTCTTTCGCGACGACAAGTCCTACCCGTACCTCGCGGTGACCCTGGGGGAGAAGTACCCACGGGCCCAGGTGATGCGCGGGGACAAGCGCAAGGGCACCAAATACTTCGGCCCGTTCTATCCGGCCAAAGCCATCCGCGAAACCCTCGACACCTTGCTGCGCGTCTTCCCGGTGCGCAGCTGCTCGGCCGGGGTGTTCAACCGCGCCCAATCCTCCGGCCGGCCCTGCCTGCTGGGCTACATCGACAAATGCGCGGCCCCGTGCGTGGGACGGATCAGCCCGGAAGACCACAAAAAACTGGCCATGGACCTGTGCCAATTCATGGGCGGGGAAAGCACCAAGTTCATCAAGGAACTCGAAGGGAAGATGGCCGAATCGGTCTCCACCCTCGAATACGAGCAGGCGGCCCGCTACCGCGATGACATCGCCGCGCTGCGTCGGGTCTTCGAGCGCAATGCGGTGGTATTGGCCGAAAACACCGAGGCGGATATCTTCGCCGTGCACGAGGATGAACTCGAGGCTGCCGTGCAGGTCTTCCACGTGCGCAATGGGCGCATCCGCGGCCAGCGCGGCTGGGTCGTGGAAAAGGTCGAGGATTCCACCCCCGAGCAATTCATCGAGCACCTGCTCACCCAGGTCTACGGTGAGGCGGCCGGGGACGATAGGATCCCGCGCGAGGTGCTGGTCCCGGTGCTCCCCGAGAACACCGCAGATGTCACCGCCTGGCTGCACGAGCGCCGCGGTTCGGCGGTTTCGCTGCGCGTGGCCATGCGCGGGGACAAGGCCACGCTGGCCGAGACGGTGCGGGAAAACGCCGAACAATCGCTGCGCCTGCACAAGTCACGCCGTGCCGGGGACCTGACCACGCGTTCGGCCTCGCTGCTGGAGCTGCAGGAGTCCCTCGGGCTGCCCTCCCCGCTGCTGCGCATCGAATGTTACGACGCCTCGCACACCCAGGGCACCAACGTGGTCGCATCCATGGTGGTGTTCGAGGACGGGCTGCCCAAGAAATCCGACTACCGCAAGTTCTCCATCACCGGGGACGCCGCACGCGATGACACCGCCTCGATGTACGACGTGATCTCCCGCCGCTTCAAGAACTACCTGGAGGAATCGGAGAACATGGTCCCGATGGTCTCCGGGGAGATCGATATCTCCGACGCCGCGGCCAAGGCGCCTGCCCGTCGTTTCGCCTACCCACCCTCGCTGGTGATCGTCGACGGCGGCCCGCCGCAGGTCGCCGCCGCCAGCCGTGCGCTGGCGGATCTGGGCATCGACGACATCTATGTGGTCGGGCTCGCCAAGCGGCTGGAGGAGCTCTGGCTGCCGGACGACGAGTTCCCGGTGATCCTGCCGCGAGCCTCCCACGCGCTGTACCTGGTCCAACGGGTCCGCGACGAGGCCCACCGTTTTGCCATCACCTTCCACCGCAAGAAACGCTCCGCTTCGATGACGCTCTCGGTGCTCGATTCGGTCCCCGGATTGGGTCCGGCCAAGCGTGAGGCGCTGCACAAGCATTTCGGGTCGGTCAAGAAGATGCGCGCGGCCAGCACCGAGGAGCTCTTAGCCGTCCCGGGGATCGGCCCGGCACTGGCCCAGAACCTCGCCACGGCACTGGCAGCCAGCGGTTCAGGTGCGCCAGCAGTGAACATGACCACCGGCGAAGTGCTGGACTGACCCGGAGGTTGGCTCCGGGCGACTAGGCTAGGGAACATGACTTCCGAGCTTGCCCCCGTGAAACCACCAGAGTCCGAACTGCTAGTGATTACCGGCATGTCGGGCGCCGGACGCACCACCGCCGCCCATGCCCTGGAAGACCACGGCTGGTACGTGGTAGAAAACCTTCCCCCCACACTGCTGGGCATGCTCACCGAGATCGTCGCCCACTCCGGCGGATCGATCCCGAAGCTTGCAGTGGTCATGGACGTGCGCTCCAAATCGCTCTTCCCGCAGCTGCGCGAGAACCTACACGCGCTGACTAGCGCCGGAATCGCCTACCGGGTGCTCTTCCTGGACGCCGCCGACGATCTTTTGGTGCGCCGCTTCGAACAGGGCCGCAGGCCACACCCGTTGCAGGAAGACGACCGGATCAGCGACGGCATCAACCGCGAACGCGATGTGCTCCATGAGCTGAAGGAATCCGCGGAAATCGTCGTGGACACCACCGAGATGTCGGTGCACGACCTGGCCCGCACCATCACCGAACTATTCTCCGAGTCCGGTCCGATCGTGCTGCGCTTGACCGTGATGAGCTTCGGATTCAAATACGGGGTCCCCACCGACGCCAACTACGTTGCAGACGTCCGCTTCATCCCCAACCCGCACTGGGTCCCGGAGCTGCGCCCGCACACCGGTAAGGACCAACAGGTCTCCGACTACGTGCTCGCTGCCAAGGGCGCTGCCGAGTTCATCGAACGTTACATCTCCGCCTTGGAGCCGGTGTTCGAAGGCTACCGCCGCGAAAATAAGCACTACGCCACCATTGCCATCGGTTGCACCGGCGGCAAGCACCGCTCCGTGGCCACGGCCGAGGAGATCGGCCGCAGGCTGGCGCAGCTGCCCAGCGTGCGCGTGAATGTTTCCCACCGCGATTTGGGACGCGAGTAGTCCCCGATGGCCTTCTTCACCGGCCCCATCCCCATCCAGCCTCCCTCACGAGCGGCCGACGACAGCTCCTCGGTGCGCGTCGTTGCCCTCGGCGGCGGCCATGGGTTATCCGCCTCGCTCTCGGCGCTGCGGCGGCTTACGACCGACCTGACGGCGATTGTCACGGTGGCCGACGACGGTGGCTCCTCGGGACGACTGCGCGCGGAACTCGACGTGCTGCCCCCCGGAGACCTGCGCATGGCCCTGGCAGCGCTCTGTGACGACACCGATTGGGGGAGGACCTGGCGCGATGTGATGCAGCACCGGTTCACCTCGAAACCCGGTTCCAGCGCCGCCTTGGACCAGCATGCGGTGGGCAACCTGCTGATCGTCGCCCTCTGGGAGCTGCTCAAGGATCCCGTCGCGGGCTTGCGCTGGGCAGGTGCCCTGCTGGGCGCCCGCGGCCAGGTGCTGCCCATGAGCATCACTCCGCTGACCATCACCGGAGATGTGCTCCAGGAAGATCCCAGCACCGGGTTGGTCCGCCGCCGCATTTGGGGCCAGGCGAAGCTCGCCGAGGCGGGGGAGAGTGCACTGGTCTCCAACGTGCGCCTGGAACCGGCCGACGCTACGGCCTGCACCGAGGCCTTGGACGCCATCGAATTGGCCGACTGGGTCGTGCTGGGCCCCGGCTCCTGGTACACCTCCGTGCTCCCGCACCTGTTGCTGCCCGAAATGCGCGAGGGACTCCAGCAAACGCCGGCCCGCCGGCTGCTGACCATGAACCTGTCCACGGACACCGCCGAGACCGGCGGGATGGACGCGGCTGCGCACCTCGAGGTCATCGCACGCTACGCACCGGACCTGCGATTGGATGCGGTTTTGGCTGATCCGACGACGATCGCGGACCATGAAGCATTCACCCACGCGGCCGCCCGGCTAGGCGCCCGCACCTTTTTCGGTAAAGTAGGGGTTGGTGCCGGACGAGCAGTCCACGACCCCTTGAGACTTGCCGCCGCATACCACGACGTCTTCACCACGTTCAGCACAGACGAGCCCAGCAGTTAGGAAACAATCCATGGCACTGACGGCTTCCGTCAAGGACGAGCTGTCCCGGCTTGAAATCCGTAGGTCCTCCGAGCGCAAGGCAGAAGTTTCGACCATGCTGCGCTTTTGCGGCGGCCTACACATCATCTCCGGACGCATTGTCATCGAGGCAGAGGTAGATCTCGCCTCCACCGCCCGGCGGCTCCGCGCCGCCATCGCCGAGGTCTACGGCCACGCCTCCGAGATCGTGGTGGTTTCCGGTGGAGGATTGCGCCGCGGCAACCGCTACGTGGTCCGCGTGGTTCGAGACGGCGAAGCGCTGGCCCGACAGACGGGCCTGCTTGACGGGCGCGGACGACCGGTCCGCGGGCTGCCCTCGGTCATCGTCAACGGCTCCACCGCCGATGCCGAGGCCGTGTGGCGCGGGGCTTTCCTCTCCCACGGCTCGCTGACCGAGCCCGGGCGGTCCTCCGCCTTGGAAATCACCTGCCCCGGCCCCGAATCGGCGCTCGCACTGGTTGGCGCCGCCCGGCGCCTGGGACTGGTGGCCAAGGCCCGCGAAGTCCGCGGCGTGGACCGTGTGGTCATCCGCGACGGCGAGGCCATCGCACAACTGCTCACCCGCATGGGCGCCCACGACGCACTGATGGTCTGGGAAGAGCGCAGGATGCGCAAGGAAGTACGGGCCACTGCCAACCGCCTGGCGAACTTCGACGACGCGAACCTGCGCCGTTCGGCCCAGGCTGCCGTTGCCGCAGGTGCCCGCGTGGAACGCGCCCTAGAAATCCTGGGCGAAGAGGTCCCCGAGCACCTTAAGTACGCCGGCGAGCTGCGCGTGGCGCACAAACAAGCGTCCCTGGACGAGCTCGGCCGCATGGCCGAACCGCCGATGACCAAGGATGCGATCGCCGGTCGGATCCGCCGTTTGCTGGCCATGGCCGACAAACGTGCCTCTGAGCTGGGAATACCTGGCACCGAGGAAAGCGTTCCACTAGATGTGCTCGAAAACTGAGCACACCCCAAGTTTTTCCGCGCATTGGCGGAGATGCAGTAACGAAGAAGAGGGCATCCACTCACAGATGCCCACGAGAATGAGGAGTCATTTTGGCTATTTATACCTTGCCTGAGCTGCAGTACGATTACGCGGCCCTGGAGCCGCACATTTCGGCGCGGATCATGGAGTTGCACCACTCCAAGCACCACGCCACGTATGTTGCTGGCGCGAATTCGGCGTTGGAGCAGTTGGCGGAGGCCCGCGAGAAGGGCGAGTTCGGCAATGTGCCGAAGCTTTCCAAGGATCTGGCGTTCCACCTGGGTGGTCACACCAACCACTCGATCTTCTGGAACAACCTGTCGCCGGAAGGTGGAGACAAGCCAGAGGGTGAATTGGCTGCCGCGATTGATGATGCGTTTGGTTCGTTCGACGCTTTCCGTGCGCACTTCACCGCTGCAGCGATGAGCTTGCAGGGTTCGGGCTGGGCGTTGCTCGGCTTCGAGGGTCTGGGTTCCCAGTTGGTCATCGAGCAGCTTTACGATCAGCAGGGCAACGTGCCGGTGGCAACGACTCCGTTGTTGATGCTGGACATGTGGGAGCACGCTTTCTACCTGGATTACGTGAATGTTAAGGCCGATTACGTGAAGGCTTTCTGGAACATCGTGAACTGGGCTGATGTGTCGGCTCGCTTCGAGGCTGCCCGTGCTGGTGCGGCGCAGTTGATCGTCCCGGGCAAGTAACACACCCGAAATGGTGGCGTAAGCCTCCTCACATTCGACGCCCAAGTGGCGTAGAATGAAAACATCGTGTGTTGTGTGTCTTGCGGTTCAACCGCAAGACACACAATTACCGGTCAGCAATCCAGCTGACGACACAACGGAGTGTCCAATCTTTTCCAAGCCACTCCGTTTCTGTGTCCCAATCTCGGGGCCCTTTCTTCGCGGCAGTGGCAACACCACTCTGTCAAGGAGAAATACACGTGACTACCCGTGTTGGCATTAACGGTTTCGGACGCATCGGACGCAACTTCCTGCGAGCAGCCCTGGAAAACGGCGCAGACATCGAAGTTGTAGCAGTAAACGACCTCGGATCAATCAACGATTTGGCCATGCTGGTCAAGTACGACTCGATCATGGGCCGACTGGCCGAAGACGTAAGCGTTGACGGCGCCTACATCGTCATCGGTGAAAAGCGCATCAAGGTCCTCTCGCAGAAGGATCCCGCCCACCTCGGCTGGGGCGAATTGGGTGTGGACGTTGTCATCGAATCCACCGGACTGTTCACCAAGGCAGCAGACGCCGAGAAGCACCTGCAGGCCGGCGCCAAGAAGGTCATCATCTCCGCCCCCGCCTCCAAGGAAGACATCACCATCGTCATGGGTGTCAACCACGAGAAGTACGAGGCCAACAAGCACCACATCATTTCCAACGCCTCCTGCACCACCAACTGCTTGGGCCCGGTCGCCAAGGTCCTCAACGACCAGTTCGGCATCGTTGACGGCTTGATGACCACCATCCACGCGTACACCGCCGACCAGCACCTGCAGGATTCCCCGCACAAGAAGGACCCGCGCCGTGCCCGCGCCGCAGCACTGAACATGATCCCGACCTCCACCGGTGCTGCCAAGGCTATTGGCCTGGTCCTCCCGGAGCTCAAGGGCAAGCTCAACGGCTACGCCATGCGCGTGCCGGTTCCCACCGGATCCGCCACCGACCTGACCGTGAACCTGGCCCGCGAGGCCTCCGTCGAGGAGATCAACGCGGCATTCAAGAAGGCTGCCGAAGAGGGCCCGCTCAAGGGCTTCCTGAAGTACTCCGAGGATCCGTTGGTGTCCACCGACATCGTCCACGATCCGCACTCCGCGGTCTTCGACGCAGGCCTCACCTCCGTCATTGGCACCACCGCGAAGGTTGTGGCCTGGTACGACAACGAATGGGCTTACTCCACCCGCCTCGTTGACCTGACCGAATACGTCGGCGTCCGGCTCGGATAGTCCCTCGGACTCCGATAGCCTAGACACATGACTTTCCACACTCTCGACGAACTGATCGCCGATGGTGTCCTTGGGCGGCACGTTCTGGTCCGCAGCGACCTGAACGTGCCGCTTGATGGCTTCACCGTCACCGACGATGGGCGTATACGCGCCTCCATTCCCGTGGTGCAGAAGCTGGCCGATGCCGGCGCCCGCGTCATTGTCATGGCTCACCTCGGCCGCCCCCAGGGCGAGCCCGACCCCCAATACTCCATCTCCCCGGCGGCAACCCGCCTCGCCGAGCTCTCCGGACTCGATGTGCGCACGGCCTCTGACGTCACCGGGCCCTCGGCCGTTGCGTTGGCCGCCGAACTCACCGACGGCGCCGTGCTGATCTTGGAAAACGTGCGTTTCGACGCACGAGAGACCTCCAAAGACGACGCCGAACGTGCCGCATTCGCCGCCGAACTGGCCGCGTTGACCGGGCAGAACGGCGCCTACGTGAACGATGCCTTCGGCGCCGTACACCGCAAGCACGCCTCCGTGTTCGACATCGCCGCACTGCTTCCGGCCTACCAGGGCGACCTGGTCGCCACCGAGATGCGGGTCCTCAAGACCCTCACCGAGGCTCCCAAGCGACCCTACGTGGTGGTGCTGGGCGGTTCGAAGGTCTCGGACAAGCTGGCCGTCATCGACAACCTGCTGGGCCGCGCCGACCACCTGCTGATCGGCGGCGGCATGGCCTTCACCTTCCTCAAGGCCCAGGGCCACGAAGTTGGCGGCTCACTGCTGGAAGTTGACCAGCTCGAGACCTGCCGCGGCTACCTGAAGCGCGCCAAGGAACTGGGCTGCGACATCGTGCTGCCCACCGACGTGGTGGTTGCCTCCAAGTTCGGGGCCGACGCCGAGCACGAGGTGCGCACCGCCAGCGACATTGAAGGTGGCTCGTTCGGTGCCACCGGCCTGGGCCTGGACATCGGCCCGGACTCCGGGGAGAAGTTCGCCAGCTACATCCGCAGCGCCAATACCGTGTTCTGGAACGGCCCGATGGGCGTCTTCGAGATCCCGGCGTTTGCCGAGGGAACCCGTGCTGTTGCCGGGGCTCTGGCCGAGTCCGAGGCGTTCAGCGTCGTCGGCGGTGGCGACTCCGCCGCCGCGGTGCGCACACTGGGCTTCCATGACGACGAATTTGGACATATTTCCACCGGCGGCGGTGCCTCTCTCGAATACCTCGAGGGCAAGGAACTGCCCGGCCTGACTGCCTTGGAGGCACGCAAGTGACCACATCCACGAATGGGAAATTCGACAGGAAGCCGCTGATTGCCGGCAACTGGAAGATGAACATGGACCACGTCCAGGGCATCACGCTGCTGCAGAAGCTGGCCTGGACGCTGGCCGACGCGGAGCATGACTTTTCCCGGGTCGAGGTCGCGGTCTTCCCACCGTTCACCGACCTGCGCGGCGTGCAGACGCTGACCATGGGAGATGACCTGCCGGTGCACTACGGTGCCCAGGACCTCTCCGCCCAGGACTCGGGGGCGTACACCGGAGAAATTTCCGGGCAGTTCCTCTCCCGCCTGGGCTGCAGCTACGTGCTGGTAGGCCACAGCGAACGCCGTGCCCTGCATCATGAGTCCGATGCGCTGCTGGCCACCAAGGTTGCCGCGGCGTTCCGCCACTCGATCACCCCGGTGCTCTGCGTCGGCGAAGGCCTGGAAATCCGCCAGGCCGGCACCCACGTGGAATACACCCTCGAGCAGCTTCGCGGCTCCCTGGAGGGAATCACCGCCGAGCAGGCGGCGACGTTGGTCGTGGCCTATGAGCCGGTCTGGGCCATCGGCACCGGTGAAGTCGCCGGTCCCGAGGATGCTCAGGAACTCTGTGCGGCCATCCGCACCGAGCTGGCTCAGCTCTTCGGTGACGAGACTGCGGCCAAGGTCCGGATCCTGTACGGTGGCTCGGTGAAGGCCGCAAATGCTGCCTCTATCCTGGCCCAGCGCGACGTTGACGGCGTGTTGGTGGGCGGGGCTTCGTTGGACGCGGCGGAATTTGCTAACATTGTTAGGTTCGAGCACCATTTGGTGACCGACTAATCGCCATTGAGCAGATTGAAGGGCAATAGTGGACGTCATCAAGTTGGTACTGCAGATTTTGCTGGGCATCACGAGCCTGTTGCTCACGATGCTGATCCTGCTGCACAAGGGTCGCGGCGGAGGCATGTCCGACATGTTCGGCGGTGGCATGACCACCTCGCTGGGCTCCTCGGGTGTTGCCGAGCGCAACCTCAACCGTGTGACCGTCGTGCTGGGCCTCATCTGGGCAGCGGTCATCATCGGTCTGGGCCTGGTCATGCGCTTCAGCATCGAGTCCTAGCCTAGAGACGCAAAAGCGCGGCCCGTCCCTGAAAAGGGACGGGCCGCGCTTTGATATCCCGGTGAGGCGTCGGGGAACCTTAGATCAATTCCGCGGCGGCGGCATCCATAAGCCACCAGGTGCCACCGGTTCCCGAGACTCCTGATGCCGGGACGCGTTCGCGGGTGACGGGGTCGGCGCCCAGCACGATCCCGGCTGCAGGTGCCTTGTCGGCCCCGGCGACCACTAGCCACAGAGCGCGTGCGGTGTTGATGGCCTCGAAGCTCAACGACACGCGCAACGGCGGTGGCTTCGGAGAGTCATGCACACCGATGACCGTGGCCCCGGTGGTTGCGGCGCCAGCATGGTCGGGGAAGAGAGAGGCCACGTGTGAATCGGGGCCCATGCCCAACATCAGCACGTCGAAGATCGGCAGTGCGCCCTCGGTGCCCTCGGCATCCGCTTCGTCGACCAAGACCTGGGCATAGGCGGCTGCCGCATCCTCGGGGGTGGCGAAGCCGTCGGCCGAGCCCATCGGGTGCACGCGGCCGCGATCCAGCCCATGGGCATCGAGCACGCCCAACAGCACCTCGGCGGCCACCGCGTTGCGGTCAGCGGAGTCGGCGGCGACAAAGCGCTCGTCGCCCCAGTAGATGTTGACTCGTGACCAGTCCACGGCGCCCACTGCGGGGGAGTCGGCCACGGCCTTGAGCGAAGCGATACCCAGGGTGCCGCCGGTAAGCACGATGGTCGCTTCGCCGCGTGCTGCCTGCGCGTCGAGCACCGCGGTGAGCAGCCGGGCGGCGATGGCCGCGGCTGTGGCCGGAAGGTCGGGGTGGATCACAAGGTGGCGTTTAGCGTTGGCTGGCACGGATGCTCCTGAGGTTGGTGAGTTTCAGGCCCTCGCGCACGACCTCGCCGAAGACTTCGTCCGGGTCGAGCCGGCGCATCTCCTCGGACAGGCAATCGGACACGGGGCGCTGCGGCAATGAAATCCGCTGGGCCTTCTGGCCCGGCTGGTACAGCTCGGCGACGTCCCCGCTGGGGCGGGACAGCTCGACGTCTCCTTCGTCACGGGAAAAACGTACCGAACGCACCCCGGTGCCCTCCGGGGAGGAGGCCAGGGTGACGGGGATCTTCAGGCACAGTCGCAACCATGCGGCCAGCAGCACCGTGGAGGGCGAATCCACCGCACCGGTGACGGTGACAGCGCGCAGGCCGGCCGGATCGAGCTGGTCCAGCACCGAGGCCAGTTGCGCACGCCAGAGCGTGAGCCGGGTCCAGGCCAGGTCGGTGTCCCCGGCCCGGTAGGAATCCGCCAGGACAAACAGGGCCGCCCGCGGGTCGGCCTCGGCACCGGAATCGGTGATGCGGCGGTGCGCGATGCGCCCCAGCGGGGTCTCGGCGGCGTTCTTCGGGACCCCGTGCGGCCACCAGGCCACGATCGGGGCGTCTGGCAGCAACAGCCCGGAGACCAGGGATTCATCCACGTGCGCGTCGGGGCCGAAGGTGCGTAGCACGATGACCTCCGCGGCGCCGGCGTCCCCGCCCAGGCGGATCTGCGCGTCCAGCCGAGTCTCCCCGGTCAGCGCGCCCTTGACCACGACCACGATGCGGCAGGGGTGTTCGCGGCTGGACAGGGAGGCCGCGGCGATCGCGTCCTCCTCGTATCCGGCACTGGTGATCACCAGCAGCGTCAGCACCCGGGAGAGCGCGGCGGAGCCGCCGGCCCGGCGCATGGTGACCAGTTCCTTGGAGATCTTCGAGGTGGTGGTGTCCTGCAGTTCGACAATCATGGGCGGCGCCATGTCCTTCCGTCGCGGGCCATCAATTCATCGGCGGCAGTTGGTCCCCAGGAGCCCGGGGCGTAGGGTTCCGGCTGCTCGGGCAGTGCCGCCCAGTGCTCCTCGAACGGGTCCAGGATGCGCCAGGACTGCTCGACCTCCTCATGCCGGGGGAACAAGGGCGGTTCGCCCAGCAGCACGTCGAGGATCAGCCGTTCGTAGGCCTCGGGGGAGGACTCGGTGAACGCGTGCCCGTAGCCGAAGTCCATGGTCACATCGCGCACCTCCATCTGTGTGCCCGGGACCTTGGATCCGAAGCGGATGGTCACGCCCTCGTCGGGCTGGACCCGGATGACGATGGCGTTCTGCCCGAACTCGTCGTCCTGGTGGTCGGTGAACAGCAGGTTGGGAGCGCGCTTGAAAACCACCGCGATCTCGGTGACCCGGCGGCCCAGGCGTTTGCCGGCGCGCAGGTAGAATGGTGCTCCGGCCCAGCGACGGGTGTTGATTTCCAGCTTGATCGCCGCATAGGTCTCGGTCTTGGAGGCCGGGTTGAAGCCCTCCTCGTCGAGGAAACCGGTGACCTTCTCCCCGCCCTGCCACCCGGAGGTGTACTGGCCGCGGGCGCTGGCGGCTGCCAGGTCCTCGGGCAGGCGCACGGCGGTGAGGACCTTCTCCTTTTCGGCCCGCAGGTGCTCGGCGTCGAAGCTGATCGGCTCCTCCATCGCGGTCAGGGCCAGCAGCTGCAACAGGTGGTTCTGGATGACGTCGCGTGCGGCACCGACCCCGTCGTAGTAGCCGGCGCGTCCGCCGATGCCGATGTCCTCGGCCATGGTGATCTGCACATGGTCCACGTATTTGGCGTTCCACAGCGGTTCAAAGAGCTGGTTGGCGAAGCGTAGCGCCAGCAGGTTCTGCACCGTCTCCTTGCCCAGATAGTGGTCGATGCGGAAGACCGCGTCCTGCGGGAAAACCGATTCGACGATTTCGTTCAGCTCGCGGGCACTGGCCAGGTCGTGGCCGAACGGTTTTTCGATGACCACCCGTGACCACCCGGCATCGGGGGAGTCGTCGTTGGCCAGCCCGTGCTTGGAGAGCTGCTCGCAGACCGTTTCGAAGGAGTTCGGCGGGATCGAGAGGTAAAACGCGTGGTTCTTCGAGGTTCCGCGGCGGGCCGCCAGATCATCGAGGGTCTCACGCAGGTTCACGAAGGCCGCGTCGTCGTCGAAGCCGCCGGAGATGAACCTGAAGCCGCTGGCCAGCTGGTCCCAGACCGTCTGGTTGAAGGGGGTGCGAGCGTGGTCCTGCACCCAGGTTTTGGCTTCGTCAGCGAATTGTTCGGCGCTCCAGGGCCGGCGACCGAAGCCGACGACGGCGAAATTCGGCGGCAGCAGGCCGCGGTTGGCCAGGTCGTAGACGGCCGGCATGAGCTTCTTGCGGGCCAGGTCCCCGGTGATACCGAAAAACACCAGGGCCGAGGGGCCGGCGATCTTCTCCAGCCGGCGGTCCCGGCGGTCGCGCAGGGGATTGGGGGTGCCGGGCGCGGGGCGCCGGGTCGAATCGTGCATCATGCGGCAGTGGGCCTTCAACTGTTGGGTCGAACCGGTGGAAGGTGTACCGGGCGTCGGGGTGGACGCCCGGTACACCGAAGGGGTGGAAGCGGCTCTCGGGTCAGGCCTGGGCCAGATCCCGGATGAGCTGATCCAATTGGGCCAGGCCCGCTTCCTTGTCCCGCAGATGCAGGCGCAGCACCGGGCGACCCAGATCGGCCAGCACCACCGCATCTCCGGAGGCCTGCGCGGCGATCAGTTCACCGAAGGTGAACGGGCGGGTCGGGATCGAAAGATCCATCGCCGAATCCGCGCTGACCTGCAGGTAGGCGCCCACCCGGGGGCCGCCCTTGTGGAACTGTCCGGTGGAGTGCAGGAACCGTGGTCCCCAACCGAAGGTCACCGGGCGGCCGGTGGCCGCGGCGAGCACGGGGCGCAGGGCCTCGAGCTGCCCATCGGCATGCCGGTCCAGGTAGGCCTGGACCGAGAGGTACCCGTTGGATGGCAGGGCGGCCAGCAATGCCGCCAGCGCACCGGCGAGGGTGTCGACGCCCTCGAGCAGGCCCGCGGAGGCCCGCACTTCGATGGCACCCTCGCTCAGCTGTGCCTGAACCGGCTCCGGGGTGGAGTCGAGCAGCGAGCGGGCGGCGACCTTGGCGGCCTCCACATCGGGCTGGTCAAAGGGGTCGATGCCCAGCAGGCGTCCGGCGATGACCGTGGCGTACTCCCAGAGCAGCATCTGCGCGCCCAGGGTTCCGGAGAGCGCCACCGAGGCGGCGTCCACGTCCACATCGGCATCGGTGAGCAGCCCGGTGTCGGCCACCAGACGGACCTGCAGGTAGTCAGGCGCTCCGGAAGTTTCCGGGGCCCCGTCCTCCACGACGACCGGAAGCAGTCCGGTTTCCTGCTTGCCGGTGGATTCGGCGATGAGCTGTTCGGCCCAGTCGGCGAAGCCGGCCAGTCCCGAGCCCTCGTCGGCGAAGATGAGCTTGTCGCGCAAGGGCAGAGTGCCGGCGATCGCCGCACCCAGGGCCAGGGCGATGTTGTCCTCGTCGTCCTCGGCCAGGAACTCGATGGTGGCCTCGGCCTCGGCCAGGAACGCTTCGATGTCCACCCCGGCCAAACCGGAGGGAACCAGTCCGAAGGCGGTCAGCGCGGAGTAGCGCCCGCCGACGGTCGGATCGGCGTTGAACACCGCACGGTAGCCGGCCTTCCGGCTGGCCTCATCCATCGGGGACCCGGGATCGGTGACCACGATGATGCGCGATGGCGCATCAAGCCCGGCGTCGTTGAACGCCTGCTCGAAGACGCGGCGCTGCGAGTCGGTTTCCACGGTGGAACCTGATTTGGAGGAGACCACCAGGGCGGTGGTCGCCAACCTGTCGGTCAGCACCCCGGCGACCATTTCCGGGTCGGTGGAATCGCAGACGACCAATTCGACGTCGTTGGTGGCACAGATGACCTCGGGGGCCAGCGAGGAGCCGCCCATGCCGGCGAGCACAATGCGGTCCACGCCTTCGGCGCGCAGTTCATCGCGCAGGGCCAAGATCTGGGGCACCAGGGGCAGCGAGGTGGTCATCGCGTCCACCCAGCCGAGGCGGACTTCTGCCTCGGCGCGCGCTGATTCGACCCAGACGCTGGGATCCTTGGCCGCGATGCGGCTGGCGACCCGATCGGCCACCAGGGCTGGAACATGCGCTTCGATGGCCGCTTGCGCGGCTCCGGTGGCGATGAAACCCAGGGAGCCCATGTTACTTGCCTGCCTTCTGCAGTGAGGCGGCCAGGTCGGTGAGCAACTCGTTCCAGGCTGCCTCGAACTTCTGAAGGCCCTCGACCTCGAGCTTGTCCACGACCTCGTTGTAGCTCACGCCCAGGGCTGCGAGCGTATCGAGCACGGCGTTGGCGTCCTCGTAGGTGCCCGAGACCGTGTCGCCGGTGATTTGTGCGTGGTCGGCGGTGGCCTCGAGGGTTTTCTCCGGCATGGTGTTCACGGTGTTCGGTGCGCACAATTCGGTGACGTACAAGGTGTCCGGCAGGGCCGGGTCCTTCACGCCGGTCGAGGCCCACAGCGGGCGCTGTGCGTGGGCGCCGGCTGATGCCAACAGGTTCCAGCGTTCCGAGGTGAAGGACTCCTCGTAGACCTGGTAGGCCAGGGCGGCGTTGGCGACCCCTGCCTTGCCGCGGGCGGCGAGGGCGGCCTCGGTGCCGATGGCGTTGAGGCGCGCGTCGATCTCGGTGTCCACGCGGGAGACGAAGAAGGAAGCCACCGAGTGGATCTTGGTCAGGTCGTGGCCGTTGGCCTTGGCTGCCTCCAAACCGGTGAGGAACGCGTTGATGACCGCACGGTAGCGCTCGAGCGAGAAGATCAGGGTGACGTTCACCGAGATGCCAGCGGCCAGGGTTTCGGCGATAGCCTCAAGGCCTTCGACGGTGGCAGGAATCTTGATCAGCACGTTCTCGCGGGCGACCAACTCATGCAGGACCTTGGCCTCGGCGATGGTCTCGGCGGTATTGCGGGCCAGCCGTGGATCGACCTCGATGGAGACCCGTCCGTCGGCGCCGTTGGATGCGGCGTAGATCGGTGCGAACAGGTCGCAGGCGGCAGCGACGTCGTCGGAAGTGATCTTGAAGACCGCTTCCTCGGCGTCCATGCCCGCCGCGGCGAGCTCGGCGACCTGAGAGGCGTAGGACTGCCCGTTGGACAGCGCGGCGTGGAAGATCGAGGGGTTGGTGGTGACCCCGACGACGTTCTTCTCGTTGATCAGCTTCACCAGCGAGCGGGAGGTCAACCGTTCGCGGGAGAGGTCATCAAGCCAGATCGAGACGCCGGCATCGGAAAGGGCCTGGGTGTTTTTGTTGCTCACGATGAAAGTCCTTTGGGTAGTGGGAAGCGGGTTACTTGGCGGCCGCGAGGGACTCGAGTGCCGCGGCGGCGACGGCCTCGGCGGTGATCCCGAACTCGGTGAACAGGCGCTTGTAGTCAGCCGACGCCCCGTAGTGGTCCAGGGAGATGATCCGTCCGGCATCTCCGACCAGCTCGCGCCAGCCCATGGCCACGCCGGCTTCGACCGAGACACGGGCCTTCACAGCTGCCGGCAGCACCGATTCGCGGTAGGCGGCGTCCTGCTGATTGAACCATTCCAGGCAGGGGATGGACACGACGCGGGCTGCTACGCCCTGTGCTGCCAATGCCTCGCGGGCCTCGATGGCCAAGGAGACCTCGGAGCCGGTGCCCAGTAGCAGTACCTGCGGGGTGACGACCTGGCCGTTGGCGGTGGCGTCGGCCAGCACGTAGGCGCCCTTGGCCACGCCTTCGGCCGAGCCGAAGCCTAGCTGGCTGCGGTCGTAGACCGGCAGGTTCTGCCGCGACAGGACGATGCCGGCCGGGTTCGAGGTGGTTTCCAGAATCTTCTTCCACGCGTAGGAGACCTCGTTGGCATCCGCCGGGCGGACCACATCAAGGTTCGGGATGGCGCGCAAGGAGGCGAGCTGCTCAACGGGCTGGTGCGTCGGCCCATCTTCGCCCAGGCCGATGGAGTCGTGCGTCCACACGTAGATCGAGGGCACGCCCATCAACGCCGAAAGGCGGATGGCCGGGCGCTGGTAGTCGGAGAAGATCAGGAAGGTACCCGAGAAAGCGCGCGTCGGGGAGGCCAGGGTGATGCCGTTGACGATGGCTGCAGCTGCGTGCTCGCGGATGCCGAAGTGCAGCACCCGTCCGTACGGGTTGCCGGTCCAGGAATCGGTGGAGCGTGATTCCGGGATGAACGAAGGAGCGCCCTCGATGGTGGTGTTGTTCGAGCCGGCCAGGTCGGCCGAGCCGCCCCAGAGCTCGGGCAGCACGGAGGCGACGGCGTTGATGACCTTGCCGGAGGCCGAGCGGGTGGCGACGTCCTTGCCGGGTTCGAAGACCGGGAGGTTCTCATCCCAGCCGGCCGGCAGTTCTCCGGATTCCAGACGGTTCAGCAGTGCGGCGTTTTCCGGGTTCGCGGCGGACCAGGCATCGAAGCCTTCCTGCCAGCTGGCGCGGGCCGCGCTGCCGCGGGTCTGGACCTCGCGGGCGTGCTGCAGTACCTCGGAGTCGATGGCGAAGGACTGCTCCGGGTCGAAGCCCAAAGCTTTTTTCAGTCCTGCGACCTCGTCGGTACCCAGCTTGGAGCCGTGGATGGACCCGGTGTCGGACTTGGTCGGGGACGGGAAGCCGATGACGGTGCGCAACGAAATGATCGAGGGGCGGGAGGTCTCGGCCTTGGCGGCGCGCAGAGCGGCGTCCAGTTCCGCGAGGTCCTCAACGTAGTTCCCGGTCTTGGTCCAGTCCACGCGCTGGGTGTGCCAGCCGTAGGCGTCGTAACGGCCCAGCACGTTCTCGGTGAACGCGACGTCTGTGTCGTCTTCGATGGAGATGTGGTTCTCATCGTAAATGACGACAAGATTGCCCAGTTCCTGGTGACCGGCCAGCGAGGAAGCCTCGGAGGTGATGCCCTCCTGCAGATCTCCATCGGAGGCGATGACCCACACGGTGTGGTCGAACGGGGACGTATCGGGCGCTGCGGTCGGGTCCATCATGCCGCGCATCCGGCGCTGGCCGTAGGCGAAGCCCACGGCCGAGGCCAGGCCCTGGCCCAGCGGACCGGTGGTGATTTCCACACCGGCGGTGTGACCGTGTTCCGGGTGGCCGGGGGTCTTGGCACCCCAGGTGCGCAGCGCCTGAAGGTCTTCCATTTCCAAGCCGTAGCCGGAGAGGAAAAGCTGCAGGTAGAGGGTCAACGAGGTGTGGCCCGGTGAGAGCACAAACCTGTCGCGTCCGATCCACGTCGGGTCGGACGGATCGTGGCGCAGGTGCTGCTGGAAGAGCATGTATGCGGCCGGGGCCAGCGAGATCGCGGTGCCGGGGTGGCCGTTGCCGACCTTCTCGACGGCGTCTGCGGCTAACACGCGGGCGGTGTCGACGGCTTTCTGGTCAAGATCGGTCCAAGAGAATTCGCTGTTGTCTGCTACTGGCGCCACGGTGTGGGTCCTCCCTGTACGGTGTGCATGTAAAAGTCAGTTGGTTGCGTCGGCGTTAGGCCCTGCAAGCACAACGCCGCCATCATCCATCCAATGGTTCACTAGACGGTTTCGGCGGCGGCGCAACACTCCCAGCTTAGCGCCATTGGCCGCCGTTTCATCCTTTTGCGACCACTTGTTGAGGCATGGCGAAAACTATCGACCGGGCGCACACATCTACGGGCGGATAGCGCGCTAGGAACACCGCCTATTTCTACGTGTCGTAAAAAGGGTATGATGGACGGTGATTGTCCTTATTGCCCCCGTAGAACTGAGTAGATGTCTGTGAAGACCGTGTCCGTTGACTCCGCAACCAGGGCTCGCGCAGCTCGGCAGCTGAACGAATCGGCCGGCGAATTCGTCTCGCGAAAGACCAAGGCCTACGTGGCGTTGACCAAACCGCGTGTGATCGAACTGCTGCTGGTGACCACGTTGCCGACCATGATGTTTGCCGAACGCGGGTTCCCCTCGATTTCCCTGGTGGTTGCCACCTTGCTGGGCGGCGCCATGGCCGCCGGCGCTTCGGGCGCCTTCAACTGTTACATCGATCGGGACATGGACCGGGTCATGAAGCGAACCAAGGGCCGTCCGCTGGTCACCGGTGAGGTCACCGAGCGCGAGGCGCTGATCTTCTCCTGGGTGCTGGCCATTGCCTCGCTGGCCGTGTTGTGGTTCGGCACCAATCCGCTGACCACCGCGCTGGGGCTGGCGGCGATCCTCTTCTACGTGGTGCTGTACACGCTGATCCTTAAGCGCCGCACCTCGCAGAACATCGTCTGGGGCGGGATCGCCGGTTGCATGCCGGTGCTGATCGCTTGGGCCGCGGTGACCAACAAGGTCGAGTGGCCGGCGATCATCTTGTTCCTGATCATCTTCTTGTGGACCCCGCCGCACTACTGGCCGCTGTCCATGAAGTATGCCGATGACTACAACGCCGCACACGTGCCGATGTTCGGTGCCATCTCCTCCGCACGCCGCGTCTCGGTACAGGTAGTGCTCTACGCCTGGGCGACGCTGGCATGCTCGCTGCTGCTGGTGCCGATGGGCTACGCAGGCATCGTCTACACCGTCGTCACCGGTGTCTCGGGCCTCTGGTTCGTCTACGAGTGCCACGTGCTCTACCGCGAGGCACAGCGCGACCACGAGCCGGCCGAGATGAACAAGAAGGCCATGAAGGTCTTCCACATCTCCATCACCTACCTGACGCTGATCTTCGTGGCGCTGGCCATCGACCCGTTCGTGGGCGGCCCGCTCTTCGGCTAGGTCCCCTCGTCAGCTTTTGCACTCGGCTCCCGGATTTTCCGGGGGCCGCTTTGTTGTCGGTCATCAGCTTCCCCCGAGGCTGAGCGCCGCGGAAGAAACGACTCAGCGCACCATGCGGATCTCGTCGCCCGCACCCTCATACGCGCAGGGGCGCCGGGTCCCGTCGGGAACAAATCCATTGCGGGAGTAGAAAGCCATGGCCCGGGAGCTGGTGCCGAGCACCCACAGGCTCGCCGGGCCCTGGCTGAGTACCGCATCGGCCAATTCCTGGCCCGCGCCGGTTCCGTGCTCTGAGGCCAGCACGTAGATGAAGAACAATTGTTTCTCCCGCGGGGCAGGGCTGTCCTGGCTGGCACCGGCCCCGGCCAGACCGATGAGCCTGCCATCGCGTTCGGCCACCGCAAAGCAATCACCGGGGCGCGGCGCCGAACAGATCGAACTCCACATCCGAATTCGACCGCGTCGTGCCTCCTGGCCCCAGGCGGAATCGGGGAACACCCCGCAGTAGGTCTCGGCCCACGTTTCCAGATGGAGTTCGGCCAGGGCCTCGGCGTCTTGCGGACGCGGGGCGCGGATCCGGGTGGCTGTCATGAAACCAACCATACTCACCGAGCGCCGGTGGGTCCGCTGGAAGTCTCTGGAACCATGGCGAGACGGGACAGCAGGCTGCTTTCGGTCAGGCAATCGGGGCTCGTTCGGAGGTGGCTCGGGGACCCGGTGCTGTTGGCGGATCTCTCATGGGGCCAGCTGGACACCAAAGTTCTGCATGTGCGGGCAGGAAACCGCGAGTTCATCGTCAAGGGTGCCGGGGGAGCGAACCACCACATCGGACGCGAGCTCACCGCGCACCGGGGGCACACCGGGAAGCTGATCGCCGCCGGATTGGTCGGGAGACTGCTGCACTGGCGCCGAGAGGCGAGCCTGTTGCTCCTGGAATACCAACCCGGAGCGTTGGTCGAGGGCACCGCAGGCGAGTACTGCGCGGACATCCACGCGCAGGCCGGTGCGGCGCTCTTGCTGCTGCACCGCACCGAGGGGCGCCGGGACACCGAGCACGAGGCCGCCGCCACGGCGCGTGCCCTGCGTTGGCTCGACGCGTCGCATCGGATTGATGCGGCCAGCGAGGCAGCAGCCCGCCAACGGCTTGCCGAACACGGTGCGCACCCTGTCACCGTGGTGCCCACGCACGGAGACTGGCAGCCGCGGAACTGGCTCAGCAACCACGGCACATTGCGCGTGATCGACTTCGGCCGTTTCGGCTTCCGCCCCGCCGCTACCGACCTCTGCCGACTGACCGTGCAGCAGTGGGACACGCATCCGGAACTGGAAGCAGGTTTCCTCACCGGTTACGGGGCCGATCCCGGGATCCGGGATGCTGGGCCGTCGAGCTGCTGCGCGAGGCCATCGGCACCTCGGTGTGGGCACACGCGGTGGGCGATGCGCCTTTCGAAGCGCAGGGCCACCGGATGCTGAAAGAGGCCCTGACACGCTTTTAGCGCGGCAGGGCCTCTGTCAAAAGTACTGGTGTTACGACAGGCCTAGAACGGGAACTTCGCGGTGGCCCGGTCCCAGAGGTTCACCGCTGCGGCGGCCAGCAGCGAGGACCCGAGCATGTGCAGCAAGACCAGGGGGACCGGCAGGCCGGTGAAGTGCTGGACGTAGCCGATGACACCCTGGAGCACCACTACTGCCGCCAGCAGCCATAACGGGGTGCGCAGCTTCGCATCGGTCGTGTGGCGCAGCGCCAACACCAGGGCCACGACGGTGGCAAAAACCAGCAGGTACACCGGAACCACATGGATGCGGGTCACGATGTAGGGATCGAACAGGTGCCGCGGGGCATCGGCGTCCCCGGCGTGCGGGCCGGTGCCCGTGACGATGGTGCCCAGCACCAAGGCCAGCGCCGAGGTGATCAGGATGGTCCAGCCCAGGAAGCGTTGGGTCGCACCGGCCGGTGCGCCCAACGAGTCCTGGCCGCGCAGCAGCGCCCCGGTGCGGTTCACCAGCAGCGCAGCGGCCATGACCAGGGCGGCTGAGACCAGGAAGTGCAGGGAGACGACCCACGGGTTCAAGCGGGTCCACACCGTGATGCCGCCGATCAGTGCCTGCGCCGGAATGACGGCAAGCAGGGCGACCGAGAGCCGGAAGACGGTCTTGTGCTCGGCGCGCATCTTCCAGATGGACACGATCATGGCCACCGCGATGGCTGCCAGGATGAAGGTGAGCAGGCGGTTGCCGAATTCGATCAGCCCATGGATGCCCGCCTCCGCAACAGGGGTCATGGAACCGGGTACGCAGTTCGGCCACTGCGAGCAACCCAGACCCGACTTGGTCAGGCGCACTGCACCACCGGTGATGATGATGCCGATCTGCGAGGCGAGGGAAGCGATGGCCAAGCGGTGGACCGTGGTGTTCACGGCCGTCGGCAACTTGTCCGTCCAGCTGTGGGTGGCGGGGGTGGCGGTGCTCATGGTGTTGTGCTCCAGGATGCTAGTTCCATTTGAACCAGCGGGTTGCGGCGAAACCGGCAATGATTGTCCATGCCAGCAGAATCAGGATCCCGGAGACCGAGGTGCTCCCGGAAATAAGTGCCGACCTGAGGGAATCACCCAAGGCGGCCGAGGGCAGCAGGTCGACGAAGGGCTGCAGGTAGTCCGGCGCTCGGTTGCTCGGGAACAAGATGCCGCCGACGGCCGCCAGCAGCACCCAGGCGAGGTTGGTGATGGCCAAGGTGGCCTCGGGGCGCACGGTGCCCGCCACCAGGAGACCCAGGGCGGTGAATGCCGCCGCCCCCAGGACCAGCAGCGCGATGCCCGCCGGGATTCCTGCCACGGCAGGCCGCCAGCCCATCAGCAGGGAAATCCCGCCGATGACGATGACCTGCAGCACCAACACCGTCAAGACGGCCACGACCTTGCCGTAGATCAGCCCGGCGCGTCCCAGCGGCGTGGTGGACAAGAAGCGCAGGACCCCGTACCGGCGATCGAAGCCCGTGGCGATTCCCTGCCCGGTGAAGGCCGTAGATATCACGCACAGGGCCAGCACGCCGGGGGCCGCGGCATCGATGGGCGATTCGGCCACGTCGTCGAGCAGGCCGGTGAAGACCAGTCCGATCAGGGCCAGCAGCGGCAACACCGCGGCAACGATGAGCTGCTCGCCGTTGCCGAGCATGGCCAGAGTCTCATAGCGGCCCTGCAACATGATGCGTTTGAGTGTTCCGTGCGCATTGGAGGCAACGGGGGCGCTCTGCGTGCTAATTGGCATGGTTACCCTTCTCGGCAATCTCCAGGAACACGTCTTCAAGTGTTCGAGGCTGCATGGTCAGCGCGTGGGGCAGGATGTCTTCGCGGCTCCACCAACCGGTCAGCGCAGCGAGGTCGGCGGCGGTGCGCACACCATCCAAGCGGTAATGCCCGGGTGTCGACTCGGCCAGGTGCAGGTGTTCGGGCAATGCTGGCAGCACCAGCGACGTTGCGGCGTTGAAGGTCACCGCCTGAACCGGTGTCTCGGTCGCTGCGTGTGCGGTCAGTTCGGCGACGGTGCCCTGGGCGATGTTGTGTCCGTCGTTGATGATGTACACGTAATCCGAGAGCCTTTGCGCATCTTCCATCAGATGCGTGGTGAGCACGATGCACAACCCCGCATCACGCAATTCGTTGATCAAATCGAAGACCACCTGGCGCGACTGCGGATCGAGTCCGGCGCTGGGTTCGTCGAGGAAGACGACCTCGGGGTTCCCGGCAAGCGCTGCGGCAAGCGCCACACGCTGCTTCTGACCCCCGGAAAGCCGGCGGATGGAGGTGGTGGCAAATTCGTTGATGCCCAAGCGTTCGATGAGTCCATCGATGTCACCGGGGCGCTGGAAGAAGGAAGCGACGTGCCGTAGTAGTGGAATGGGGCGCATCGAGGGCGGCAGGCCGCCGTCTTGCAGCATGACACCTACACGGGAACGCAGGGCCGGGCTGGCTCCGTAGGGATCCTCACCCAGCAAGCGGACGGTGCCGCCGTTGGCCGGGACCAGGCCCTGGGCGCAGGCCAGCGTCGTGGACTTTCCGGCGCCGTTTGCGCCGAGCAGGGTCGTGACGTTTCCGGGCTCGGCCTTGAGACTGATGCCGTGGAGTACACGCACCATCCGGCCGTCGAGGGCTGGCACGGGGCCGAAATCTTTAAGCAAGTCCTCGATCACGAGGCTTGGAGACACATTGGACACTCAGCTATTCTAGGACACGTAGAACTTGGACAGGCGCTGTTGTGGCGTCGGTCTCCTTTGGCCCGTCCCCCAAAGCCCGCGCGGTTCCACCGGTGGCGAAGTAAGTAATGCCTTACTAGACGCGGCGCGGGGATTAGCGCATGCTTGTGTTGTGTATTCACCGAAACAGACCGTGCAGGCCGGCGACGCGCCAGCACGCAACGCTCCCGCTACAGGGGAAGCCGAGGAACGCACCCGCGACCGGGTTTTACATGCAGTATTGGAAGATGGCCCGGTCAGTGCCGCCGAAATGGGCGAGCGCCTGGGTTTCACCCCTGCAGCTGTCCGTCGCCACCTTGATGCGCTCTCCAAGCAAGGGCTCGTCGAGGTCAAACTCGTGGCCAACCAGCGCAGCGGCGCCGGTCGGCCCTCACGCCGCTACGTGCTTTCGCACCGCGGCCAAACCCGGATGGGCAACGACTACCTTGATATTGCCGCCGATGCGCTGACCGAACTCGGTCGCGCCGCGGGACCCGCCGCCGTCGAAGCCTTCGCCGCCCGGCGATTTGCCGAGATGGAACGGCGCTACCGCCCCTTGATGGATGGCCTCGACGAACTCGAAGAACGGGCCGACGCATTGAGCGAGGCACTCACCGAGGACGGTTTTGTCGGATCCACCCGGAAGGTCGGCGCAGGTTCGCCGACAGCAACCATGGCCAGCGTCCAGCTGTGCCAGGGGCACTGCCCCATCCAAGAATTGGCCAGGGAATTTCCCGTCTTTTGCGAGATGGAAACCCAGACCTTTTCCCGTCTGCTGGGTGTCGATGTGCGAAGGCTCTCGACACTTGCCAGCGGCGGGCATGTGTGTACGACCCACGTCCCCGTGGGTCGGAACCAAACTCCTCAGCCAGCTGAGAAGAGAACTCGAATCAAGATGACGAAGCAAGAGAGGCCGCGATGACGGATCAGATTGCACAGGACTCCACTGACGCCGGTGTGATTACCGAGATTCTGGAGAAGAACCCCGAACTCCAAGGAATCGGTAATTACGAGTACGGCTGGAGCGACAAGAACGATGCCGGTGCCAATGCGCGCCGCGGCATCAACGAGGACGTTGTCCGCAACATCTCTGAGCTCAAGAGTGAGCCGCAGTGGATGCTGGACATGCGTCTGAAGGGCCTGAAGTACTTCGATCGCAAGCCCATGCCAACCTGGGGTGCAGACCTCTCGGGCATCGACTTCGACAACATCAAGTACTTCGTGCGTTCCACCGAGAAGCAGGCCACCAGCTGGGAGGACCTGCCGGACGACATCAAGAACACATACGACAAGCTCGGCATCCCCGAGGCCGAAAAGCAGCGCCTGGTTTCCGGTGTCGCCGCTCAGTACGAGTCCGAGGTCGTCTACCACCAGCTGCGTGAAGACCTTGAGAAGCAGGGTGTCATCTTCCTCGACACGGATACCGCGTTGAAGGAACACGAAGACATCTTCAAGGAGTACTTCGGCACCATCATCCCGGTGGGCGACAACAAGTTCGCCTCACTGAACACCGCGACCTGGTCCGGCGGTTCCTTCGTATACGTCCCCAAGGGCGTCCACGTGGACATCCCGCTGCAGGCTTACTTCCGCATCAACACGGAAAATATGGGCCAGTTCGAGCGCACCCTCATCATTGCCGATGAGGATTCCTACGTGCACTACATCGAGGGTTGCACCGCCCCGATCTACACCTCGGATTCGCTGCACTCGGCAGTTGTGGAAATCATTGTGAAGAAGGGCGCCCGCGTCCGCTACACCACGATCCAGAACTGGTCGAACAACGTGTACAACTTGGTGACCAAGCGCGCCGTCTGTGAAGAGGGCGCCACCATGGAGTGGGTCGATGGCAACATCGGTTCCAAGGTCACCATGAAGTACCCGGCCGTGTACCTGGTCGGCGAGCACGCCAAGGGTGAGACCCTGTCGATCGCTTTCGCCGGTGCCGGACAGCACCAGGACACCGGGTCGAAGATGGTCCACATCGCCCCGAACACCTCCTCGAAGATCGTCTCGAAGTCGGTGGCTCGCAACGGCGGGCGCTCGGCCTACCGTGGCCTGGTCCAGGTCCGCGAAGGCGCCAAGGGTGCACGCAACTCGGTCGAGTGTGACGCGCTGCTGGTTGACCAGATCTCGCGCTCGGACACCTACCCGTACATCGACGTCCGCGAGGACGACGTGACCATGGGCCACGAGGCAACCGTTTCGCGTGTCTCCGAGGAGCAGCTGTTCTACCTGATGAGCCGCGGCATGACCGAAGAAGAAGCCATGGGCATGATCGTGCGCGGCTTCGTCGAGCCGATTGCCCGCGAGCTTCCGATGGAGTACGCCATGGAACTCAACCGCCTCATTGAACTGCAGATGGAAGGATCCGTCGGTTAATCATGACTGATACCGCAACTCACACAACGGGCGAAAAGGCCCGCATCGGTGCCCCGAGCATTTCGGGGTTCACCGAGGAAGGCGAAAACCTTTCGCCAATGAACGAAGCAGCATCACCGATCGGCGGTGCGGCCTCCAAGGCGCACAGCCACGGTGGCGGAGCCGGCATCCCTGATTCCTCGCGTGCTGGTCGTCTGACCAGCTACAACGTCGATGATTTCCCGGTGCTGACCGGTCGTGAAGAGGACTTCCGTTTCACCCCGCTTAAGCGCATGGGTGGCCTGCACAAGAATGAGCTGGTCGGGGTCGCCCCCGAGCTGGTCGTCACTGACGCCAACGTCTCCACCTTGGAAACCGTGGCCATGACCGACGCCCGCGTCGGTTCGGCAGGTACCCCGGAGGACCGCATCTCGGCTAACGCCTGGAAGCATGCAGCCGAGGCCAAGGTCGTCACCATCCCGGCGAACTCCACCGGCGAACAGGTCACCTTGACCTACACCGGCACCTCCACCGAGGCTGCCGCTAGCCACTTGGTCTTGATTGCCGAAGCCAACTCCGAGTCAGTCGTGGTCATTGACCACGTCGGATCCGCGGTGCTGGCCCAGAACATCGAAATCGATGTCCGCGAAGGCGCCAAGCTGACAGTGATCTCGTTGCAGGCCTGGGACGAGCATGCCATCCACGCAGCCTCCCACCTGGCCAAGGTCGGCAAGGCCGCGCACCTGAAGCACATCGCCGTGACCTACGGCGGTGACCTCGTGCGCTTGACTCCCTCGGCTCACTTTGAGGGCGAGGGTGGAGAAGTAGAGCTCTTCGGGCTGTACTTCGCCGATGCCGGACAGCACCTGGAACACCGCTTGTTCGTTGACCACGCCACCGAGAACTGCAAGTCCAACGTCCTGTACAAGGGCGCACTGCAGGGCAAGGACGCGCACACCGTGTGGGTCGGCGACGTGCTGATTCGCAAGGAAGCCAAGGGGACCAACTCCTACGAGGCCAACCGCAACCTGGTACTGACCGAGGGCGCACGCGCCGACTCGGTACCGAACCTGGAGATCGAGACCGGCCTGATCGACGGTGCCGGACACGCATCGACGACCGGACGCTTTGACGATGAGCACCTCTTCTACCTGATGAGCCGCGGCATCGACGAGAAGACCGCACGCCGTCTGGTGGTGCGCGGCTTCCTGAACGAGATCGTCCAGCAGATCCGGGTTCCGGAGATCGAAGAACGCCTGGCCGAGACGATCGAGCGCGAGCTCGCCGCCACGGACAGCTAAGTCTTCCCCCAACAACACAAACTTCGTCGATCAACGTATCGACATCACGGAAAGAGAACGGACTCAAGGCATGTCTACTCTGGAAATTAAGGACCTGCACGTCTCCATCGAGACCGAGCAGGGCGACAAGGAAATCCTCAAGGGTGTTTCCCTCACCATCAAGACCGGTGAAACCCACGCCATTATGGGCCCCAACGGTTCGGGCAAGTCCACCTTGGCCTCGACCATTGCCGGACACCCGCGCTACAAAGTCACCTCCGGCACGATCACCCTTGATGGTGAAGACGTGCTGGCGATGAGTGTTGACGAGCGTGCCCGCGCAGGCCTGTTCTTGGCCATGCAGTACCCGGTCGAGGTGCCGGGTGTTTCGATGACCAACTTCTTGCGTACCGCCAAGACGGCCATCGATGGCACCGCTCCGAAGCTGCGCACCTGGACCAAGGACGTCAAGACGGCCATGGAAGCCCTCAAGATCGATGCCGAGTTCGCCTCGCGCAACGTCAACGAGGGCTTCTCCGGCGGCGAGAAGAAGCGCGTGGAGATCCTGCAGCTGGAACTCTTCAAGCCGAAGTTCGCCATCTTGGACGAGACCGACTCGGGTTTGGACGTCGATGCACTGAAGGTCGTCTCCGAGGGTGTTAACCGCGCTCAGGACGAAAACGAGATGGGCACCTTGCTCATCACGCACTACACCCGCATCCTGCGCTACATCAAGCCCGACTTCGTGCACGTCTTCGTTGACGGCAAGATCGCCGAACAGGGTGGCGCGGAGCTTGCAGACCGCCTTGAAGACGAGGGCTACGACCGCTTCCAGAACGTACCGGCCTAGTCATGAGCGTATCCAACGAAACGGCAAGCGGATCGGCCGAGACCGCACTTGAGGACGTCGAAGAGGCGCTCAAGGATGTCATTGACCCCGAGCTGGGTGTCAACATCGTCGACCTGGGGCTGCTCTACGGGCTCAAGTACGCCGACGATGGCGCACTGCTGATCGATATGACCCTGACCACCGCGGCCTGCCCGCTCACCGATGTTATCGAGGAGCAGGTCGGACAGGCCATGGAATCAGTTGTTGATTCCTACCGGTTGAACTGGGTCTGGATGCCGCCATGGGGTCCGGAACGGATCACCGACGACGGTCGCGACCAGATGCGGGCCTTGGGCTTCAACATCTAGTTCGTACGGACAGTAAAAAGCGAGGTGCGATTTCTCCTTGGTCGGGGAGATCGCGCCTCGCTTTTTCGTGTTCGGCGGTTCACGCGCCGGGCTTGTCCAGGTTTCCTGCCGAGAGCGTATCGCAGGTGTTGATGTCCCCGGTGGAGTAGCCCTGCATAAACCAGGCCTGGCGTTGGGCCGAGGACCCATGAGTCCAGCCCTCGGGATTCACCTGCCCGGTGGCAGCTTCCTGGATCCTGTCGTCGCCCACCGCGGAGGCTGCCGAAAGTGCCGAGGCCAGATCCCTCTTGCTGAACGGTTCCATGAACGTGGTGCCGGAGGCGTCCTTGGTGTTGGCTGCATGCGCCGCCCACATGCCCGCAAAGCAGTCGGCCTGCAGTTCCACACGCACCGAACCGGAGGTGGCCCCGGTGCCGCCCTGCTGGGAGGCCGACAGGGTGCCGATGGTGTTCTGGATATGGTGCCCGTACTCGTGGGCGACGACGTACTCTTCGGCCAGCGCCCCGCCGTCGGCCCCGTAATTGGTATGCAGGTCGGCGAAGAATCCGGTGTCAAAGTAGGCGACCTGGTCCGCGGGGCAGTAGAACGGCCCCACCGCGCTGGAAGCCGCGCCACAGGCGGTGTCGACCTGTCCGCCGAAGATCTCCACCCCGGGCTTTTGGACCGCGACATCGTACTGGGGCAGGTAGTCGAGCCAGAAGCCGTCCAGCGATTCGGTGGTGGCCAGGATCCGACAGTCGGTGCGCTCATTGGCATCGGATCCGGTCTTGCACTCGCTGATGGCCGGTGCCGCACCATCCCCGGGCCCCTGTTCGACGCCCGGCTGCGAGCCGAGGCCCAGCCCGGAGAGCATCTCGGGGTTGATGCCTAGGACGGCGGCCAATAGCACCACGATGATCCCGCCGCCACCGGCGGCGATCTTGCCGCCGCGGCCGCGGCCACGGGAATCCCGGATGCGTGAGGAATCAAGTTTTGCGTCGTCGTTGAAGCTCATGATTCATACAATACGACGGTCTAGCGGTTTTTGGCGGCAGCTTGCGCCCCGCCGCAGAAAATTTCAGCTGCGTTCCATGATGCCGCGAGCCGCCAGCGCGTCGGAGGTCCGCTGGGCGTAGGCCACGGTGTTGATTACTACCGGGGCCGCCAGGGTGGCGGGATTGCGTTGGATCCCGCGGGCCTTGGCCGCATCGGAGACCTCTTGTACCGAGGTTGCGATCGCCGGGATGCTGCGCAACATCAGCGCCACGGCCAGGGCGATGGTCGCCGGATTGCCGCCCACCAGACGCACCGGCGACGCGGCGCGCTCCAGCCCGTCCAGCAGCGCGGCCTGGGTGGTGGTCAGCAGCACCAGCCGCCCGCATTGGACCGCCGCCAGCATGCCGCTGACCAGGGTCACGGCGAACAGTGGGGTGTTCAGGATCGACTGGTATATCCCCAGGATCACGAAGACCCACCACAAATGACGTAGCGGTGCCGCCCAGGCGCGCAGCACCCGCGGACCGGCCAGCGCAAACAGCCCCACGCTCAGGGCCAAGGCTCCCAGACCGACCGCGGGGATGCGCCACAGCAGCACCGCGGCGCCGACCAGCAGCACGATCAGGTACTTGAGGGCTAATGGCGTGCGGTGCACCACGCTGTTTCCAGACAGGTAGTGGCCCAACAGCATCTGGTGCGAGGCGCTCATGCCGTAACGCTCCCGTATTTGACCAGCCGGCGGTAAGCGGCAACGGCCTCGGCAGCCGGCCCGTCGAAAACAATGTGGCCACCGGAGACCAGCAGCGCACGGTCGGCGCGTGCGGCGAAGTCCAGATCGTGCGTGGCGTAGATGACCTGCTGGTCCAGGGCATCGAGCGTGTCTTGCAGCAGTTCGTTGTTGGCCAGATCCAGCAGTGTGGTGGGTTCATCGGCGACGAGGATGTCTTGACCGGCGGCCAGCACGCTGCACAGTGCCACCAACTGCCGTTCACCTCCGGAGAGATCGTAGATGCTGCGCTCCGCTAGGTGTTCCAGGCCAAGCCGAGCCAAGGCTGCAAGCGCCGCGGCTGAGCGTGCGTCGCGGTTCTTGTGGCTGGTCTTCAAGGACAGTTCGATGTCCTCGCAGACCACCGGCATCACCAGTTGGGAGAGCGGGTCGGTGAACAGGAAGCCGACGCGACTGCGGACCTCTTTGGCTTGGCGCGCGGTGTCGAATCCGTGCACCTGAACGGTGCCCGTCGAGGGCGAGACCAGCCCGTTGATCATACGCAGCAGTGTCGATTTGCCCGAGCCGTTGGCGCCGATCACGGCGATACGTCTCTCGCCGAGGGCTAGGGTACAGGGGGCCAGGACGGTACGAGGTTCCTGCTCGGGGGTTTCGGCGGGCAGAACCAGCCCGGCGCTATTGAATCGGATCACGCTTAACGGTATTCCCTGCTGCTGGTGTGGAGCGAATGACTGGGGGAATCGGCCGCGACTCAGCCTTGAAAACGGCGGCGGGCGAAACCGGGGAAGGCTTTGAAAACGCTGACGGCGATGGCGGCAGCCAGCAAGTTTTTCACCACGTCGCCGGGCCAGTAGGCCATGTCCAGGATGAAAGCCTGACTCAGCGGGATCTGGGCGTTCAAGCTCATACCCAGGATGCCCAGCGGGTGGGTCACGAAGATCGAGCCGGCCATGGCGGCCAAGAACAGCCAGAGGAAGCGGCGGCGTCGTGCCACTTTGCGCAGTACCAGAGTGGCCAAAGCGCCGGTGAGCAGTGCAGCGATGGGGAAGGCCAACAGGTAGCCGGCGCTGGGGGCGGCGAGCGAACCCAGCCCGCCGGAGAACTTGGCGAAAATCGGTACACCGGCCAATCCGACCAGCACGTATAGGCCCACAGCGGAGCCGCCGCGCAACGAACCCAGGGTGAGCGCGGCGATTCCGATCCCCATGGTCTGCAAGGTGATGGGGACACCCAATGCACCTACCGGGACCGCCGGGACCAGGGTCAGTACTGCGATAAGTGCGGCGAAGACGGAGACCAAGGCGAGGTCGCGGGCGCCGATCTTGGTGGGGGTGTGTCCCTCGAGATGATGGCTGGTGGTGCTCATGGCTTGGTGTTCCTGTCGGTTCGTCTATGGTGCGGGCGGCGCCGTTAAATGGTCGGGCAGATGCGCTACCGAAAACAATACTTGAACGCCGTTCAAAAGTCTTGATCACTGTTCAATAAGTGACTTTTGCCACATGCGGGTGCAGCCTTGGCGCACCCGAGGGCTCATTGCAACATCGAGGTCAGTCGCGCCAAATTATCCAGCGCACGCTCGCGCAGCGGGCGGGCCAGCCACTGGTCAAGCTTTAGCTCGCGCGAGTTTCCACGGTACAGGTCCTCGACCGCCAACAGATCCGCAAGCAGTGCCGGGCCGTGCAGCAGCACCGAGATCTCCATGTTCAAGGAGAACGAACGCATGTCCATGTTCGAGGAACCAATGACGGCAACCTCATTGTCGATGGAGAAATGCTTGGCGTGAAGCACCCGCGGAGCCCGATACAGGTAGATCCGCACCCCGGCCCGCAACAGGACCTCGTAGTAGGAGCGCTGCGCGTGGTGGACCATGGCCTGGTCTCCGATTTCCGAGACGAATAGCTCCACCGGGACCCCGCGTGCGGCGGTGGTGAGGATTGCCAGCAGGATCGATTCATCGGGCACGAAGTAGGGGCTGGTGATCGAGACCCGCGTGGTGGCCTGGTGGATCATCATGGTGAAGAGCTTGAGGCTGTTGTCGTTCTCGAAGCTTGGCCCGCTGGGCAGCACCTGCGCGTCGATGTCCCCGTTGACGGCCTCCAGCTCGATGGGGGAGGTGTCCAGGGCCAACCGTTCACCCGTTTCGCTGTACCAATCGGTGATGAATACCGCGTCGAGTTCGCGCACTGCCGGGCCTTGGACGCGGATCATCAGTTCGTGCCACGACAGGCCCCGCTTGATGTTCTTGGCCTTGTGATAGCGCGGTTCGATGAGATTCATCGAACCGGTGAAGCCCACCGAGGAGTCGATGATCAGCAGCTTGCGGTGGTTGCGCAGATCGGGGCGCTGCCATTGTCCGCGCCAGGGCCGCAGCGGGAGCATATGGTGAAGATGCGCCCCGATCGATTCCAGGAACGCTGCGGTCTCGCGGCGCCGCGGGTACATCTGCGCCGCAACATGGTCCAGCAGCACCCGGACGTTGACTCCGCGAGCGGTGGCCCTGGCGAGGGCTTGGAAGAATGGTTCGGTGGCCTGATCGAGCACCCCGATGTAGAACTGCACGTGCACCCTGTGTTGTGCAGCATCGATGGCGTCTGCCATTTGCGCGATCGTTCCCAGATAGTCGTCGTTGAGCGTGATGTCGTTCCCGCCGACCATGGGTAGCGCCCCGAGGTTCCTGTTCAATTCGGTGGCCGGGCCCAGCCAACGTGGCCAGTCCGGTTCGTGGCTGGTGCGCCAGGGGCCGGCCGTGCGCTCGAGCATCAGCGTGTTGACCTCGCGTTGCTTGGCGCGGCGGTGTGCGGGAAGGCGGCCGAAGCCGATCAGCAGGAAGGTCAAGGCACCCAGGAACGGGATGAATACGATGGCCATGACCCAGGCGATGGCCTCGGCGGGCTTGCGATTGCGCGAGACCAGGATCGTGGCCAGCAGTCCAAGGGCCACATGCCCGGCGCCCAAGGCCAGAGCCCACCAGTCGAAATCGCTCATGCTCTCAGTCCCTCGCGGCTCATCGCGCGGCCTGCGCCGGGACAACGACCTTCTTGAGGATCAGCAGGATCGCCGCCGAGGTCGGGCAGGCCACCAGCGCGCCGAGCAGACCGGCCAGGGTGCCGCCTGCAAGCGCCCCGATCAACACCATCGAGGCGGGGATGCGGATGGCCTTGCCGACCACTTTCGGAGTGAGCACGTAGGCCTCGATCTGCATGTAGGCGACCATGACCACGAGCACTACCAGCGCGGTGCCGGGGGAGTGGAAGAGCGCCACGACGGTGACGATGCTGGTGCTGATGACCGACCCGATCAGCGGGATCATGGTGAGCGGCAGGGCCAGGACTCCAAGTACCGCGGCGAAGGGTACCTGCAGCACGGTCAGGAGGATGAAGGTGAAGGTCGCGTTGATGGCTGCAAGGATGGCCATTCCGCTGAGGTAGCTGCCGACCGAGGCTGCGATCTCCTCGCCCAGCTCGCGCACCCGCACCCGTTTCGAGGCCGGGACCAGATCGTAGAAGCCGTTTTTCATCGATTCCAGACCAATGACAAAGTACATGGTCAGCATCGTCACGAAGAGCACCGCAAAGACGCCGTTGGCGAACCCGAAGCCGGCCTTTAAGGCACCGTTGCCCACGGTGAGCCACACCGACGGGTCAGCAACGGTGCGCTGCAGCCATTCAAGGCCCGGCACCAGGGCGCCGCCTAGGGTTTCATTGAGTTCGCTGAACCACACCTGGGATTCGATTCCTTCAAGGCTTGAGGGAAGCGATATCAACAGCTTTCGGCCTTCGGTGACCAACAGCGGAATGACCAGGGCCAGCACCAGTGCGGAGAAGACCAGAAGTGCGGCAATGACGCACAGTACCGCCTTGACCCGGCTAAGTCCCAGGCGTTCGAGCCTGCTGACCACCGGATCCAGTCCCAGCGCCACAAATAGCGCCACGAACACCAGCGTCAGCACGTAGGTCAACGAAACGACTGCCGCACCCAGCCCGAGCGCGACCAGCACCCCGAGCGTTACAACAAACCCTGACCTGAACGTTGGTTTCATGAAGTACGCACCTTTTCTCCGCTGCCGCTTGTAGAAGATCATGCCATCACACCGTCCATGGAGCGCCCTAGACGCGAAGAGGAGGCAGAATGGAACCCATGGACATGGGTGAGACGGCCGCGCAGGACCTGAGCGTGGGACAGGTCGCTGCCAGATCGGGCGTTGCCGTCTCGGCGCTGCACTACTACGAGCGTGAGGGGCTGATTTCCTCGTGGCGCACCTCTGGCAATCAGCGTCGCTTTGATCGCAGCGTGCTGCGGCGCGTGGCTGTGATCAGGGCGGCCCAGCGCGCCGGAATCCCCTTGGCCTCCATCGCGGAGATCTTTGCCGGGTTACCCGACGACCAGACCCCGCTCAAGGAAGACTGGCAGGCTGTTTCCGCAGCCTGGCGCGATGACCTGCAGGAGCGGATCCACCAGCTGCAATCACTACGTGACGGGCTCGGCGGCTGCATTGGTTGCGGCTGCCTCTCCTTGGCCGAATGCGGGTTTGTTAACCCCAATGACCAGCTGGCCGACGAACGTGGAGGGGCAAAGCTGTTTCGCGATAGCCTGTGATTTGACCTCAACCAAGGTTGAGGTTCTAGCGTTGGGGTAGCAGATAAGGATAATTCCGGGCCCAGGGGCCACGGATCCTGATGAGAGGAACTTCCACCAGCCGTGCACACCCAACTTCCGCCAGCAGTCATCACGGAGCAGTTCCGTGCCGCCTTCGGCAACCACCCCGCCGGAGTGGCCGTCGTAACGGCTTCCGGCGCACGCGGACCGGTAGGCATCACCGCTTCGTCGTTGATTTCGGTTTCGGCGGACCCGGCGTATCTAGCTTTCAACATTGCTAGGAGTTCCGGGGCCGCCCGGGCAATCCTGGAGGCGGAAACTGTCGTGGTGCACCTGCTTACGGCAGGCAACGCAGACATTGCCGCGTTGTTTGCTGGTCCCGGAGAAAATCGCTTCACCAACGTGCCGCACTGGGAGGCCTTGCCCGGCGGAGAACCCCTGATCCATGGATTGGGTGCCGCCATGCGTTGCTCGATCGAGTCCCGGGTCCCGGCGGGGCCGGCAACAGTCGTCGTAGCAGAAGTCCTCGAGATCTTCGAGGGCCAAGCAAGTGCCGCGCCACTGGTCTACCACCGGCGCGGCTACCACAGCATTGGTGAGCACACGCGACTCACCGATTGACCGGACTCCCGGAGGAACCGGGCGCTGGATCCCATAAAACACGAGAATGAGGAGTCAATTTTGGCTATTTATACCTTGCCTGAGCTGCAGTACGATTACGCGGCGTTGGAGCCGAACATTTCGGCGCGGATCATGGAGTTGCACCACTCCAAGCACCATGCCGCGTATGTTGCCGGCGCGAATTCGGCGTGGGAGCAGTTGGCGGAGGCCCGCGAGAAGGGCGAATTCGGCAATGTGCCGAAGCTTTCCAAGGATCTGGCGTTCCACTTGGGTGGTCACACCAACCACTCGATCTTCTGGAACAACCTGTCCCCGGAAGGTGGAGACAAGCCAGAGGGTGAATTGGCTGCCGCGATTGATGATGCGTTTGGTTCGTTTGACGCTTTCCGTGCGCACTTCACTGCTGCGGCGATGAGCTTGCAGGGTTCGGGTTGGGCATTGCTGGGCTTTGAGGGCCTGGGTTCCCAGTTGGTCATCGAGCAGCTTTACGATCAGCAGGGCAACGTGCCGGTGGCAACGACTCCGTTGTTGATGCTGGACATGTGGGAGCACGCTTTCTACCTGGATTACGTGAATGTTAAGGCCGATTACGTGAAGGCTTTTTGGAACATCGTGAACTGGGCTGATGTGTCGGCTCGCTTCGAGGCTGCCCGTGCTGGTGCGGCGCAGTTGATCGTCCCGGGCAAGTAACACACCCGAGCTCAACGCAAGGGGCGGGCCTTGCTTCGGTTTTTAGTCCGAGGCGAGGTCCGCCCCCTGTGCGTTTGTCCCTCGGGCAGGCTGGCCGATCAGAAGCGGGAGGAGGAACCCGAACCGGAGAAGCTCCCGCCACTGGAACCGTATCCAGTGCTGCCGCCCGTCGACGAGCTCGCGCTACGGCTTTCCTGGACGCTTGAACGTCCTGAACGGTAGCCGACGCTGAAGCCCACGACCGACCAGAACCTGTTGGAAGGGTAGACGGTGCCAAGGATGCTGTGGTTCGAGGAATGGCTCGTGCCGCTGGCCTCGGGGGTACGCATGGCGGCGCGCATCATCTTCTCTTCTTCCTTGTCCTTGGCAAACTTCGCGATCACTGCCTCGGAGTACTCCTTGAGCACCTCGGTCAACTCCTCGCGAGCCGCAGCAATCTTGTCGAGCCCGTCCTCGGGGGAAAGCTGCCGGGATTGCAGGGCCGCACCCCACTTTTCCACCTCGTCAGCGGTCATGGTCTTGAAGCGCGTGAGCGCAATGGCTGCCGGGGCATCGGGAACGGCATGTTTGCCGGTGACCAGCGGGTCGATTTCGGCGAGGTCCTCACGCAGCGGAGCCAGCTGCCGCTCCCATGCCGCGGCCCACCCCGATCCCATGTTCAACAGCATGTTGGTATCTGCGATCACGTCATCGAGCCGGTCCAGCTCCGTGGCCTTGCCCGCGTACTTCTCCATGAACAAGGCTGTTTCCTTGCGCTGGTGCAACTTCGTATCCATATCATTTGCCTTGTTGCCCTGTTCGGCCAGGTCGTTGTAGGCGGCCATGAATCCGCGGTATTTCTCTAGCACGAGGCTGCCATAACGCGAATCGCCGTTGATGGTCTTCGCATTCAGCTCGGTGGCTTCGAGATCCAGGCTGACGTTCGAGTAGCTGGCGTTGCCAATCTCCAGCGCCTTTTCGGAACGGGTCCGGTAGGTCTTGCGCACATACAACGTGCTGCCGACGCTGATCCCGCCGACCACCAGGATTCCGCCGCTCCACGCATAAAGCTTCGGGGACTTGTACCAGGGACGGTTCATCAACTGTGCTGCCCGCTCGACGCCGGCGATGCTTCCGTCAGTCCATTGGGCTTCTTTGAACAGATCCTTGGTGGCGTTCTGGATGTCATCTCGTTGGCCGGGAGAAACCTTTCGATCCTCTCCGAAATATGTCCCGACCTGTCGGCCTGCGGGGTCCAGCGCAAAGACGAATAGCGAGTCGGCCCACTTTTGCCTGTCGCTGCTTAACCATTCGGGATGCTTTTCGCGCGCAAAACGCAGCACTTCCTCATTGAGGTTGTCGCTTTCGTTCCCCGCCCGCGTGTAGATGGCGACCTTGGTCGGCTCGTTGAACTTGATCTTTTCGATGGCCGGGAGCAGGGTGTTCGCATCAAGGGTGCCGGCCGTGTCCTCGATGACAATGTCGGTTGCTTGGGAGGCACTTGCCGCGGGAGCGCCGCCGATCAAAAACAGTGCGCCCAGGGCAAGGATGGAGAGAAGCTTTCGCATGAATATTGCCGTTCGTCGATTGCAGTCTTCTTTAGAACCCTAGCTGGATTAGACCAATCGATCGATTCCGGGTTGCTGGGCCAGGTCTACTTACCCAAAAAGAACAGTAAAGTTCTGAGAGAGTCGGCGAGAACTGGAGCTTGTTCAGCGACGAGAAGAAGCCCCAATACGATCATGATCAGCCCGCTGAACAAGGTAATGAACCGTGCCGCTGTTGGACGCTGGCGCAGCAACACCCGCGCACCCAATGCCACGCCCGAGTAGATGAAAATGGACAGGATCATGTGGCTGATGCCCAGCAAAGCCGTCTGTACCGGCACTGGGAACGCAGCATCTGCATGAATGAACTGTGGGATCAGTGCCAAGTAGAGCAGCAATGCCTTGGGGTTGGTCCCACTGGTACCCAGACCGCGAAGAAACGCGGGCCCGAAGAAGCGCTCCTTCGTCGCTGCGGGCGCAGCGGACCGTACGATCGTGCGAACTGCCGTGTCTACGCCACCGTGTTCGCCTGTGTAGGAGCCTTGCGTCGGTGTTTCACTTTGTACCGCCGACAGCATGCCTGAGTCGGCGCTGAATCCTGCGCCGCGCCAGGACCGTGCCGTGCTGATACCCAACCAGAGCAGGTAAGCCGCACCTGCCAGCGTGATCCAGGACAGCAACCGGGGGTTGCTCGCCACCAGGGTGGCCATGCCGGCGACGATGAGGGTTGTATGGAAAATGTATCCACTGCACAATCCAGCAACGGCGGAAGTGACCTTGTGCCGCCCAAGGCCAGCAGAAATCGCATAGGCCCAGTCGGCGCCGGGAGTCATGGCGAGAGCGAACGACACCCCAAGAAATCCAAGAATGGTTGCGATGTCCATGAGTGATCTCTTTCCCCGTGTTGTTGGTATGCGCAAGTTTATGAACAAATCGTCGAGAGGTGCTTGCGTGTTCCGGCGAGAATCATAGGATTGACGCAAGTTTTAGTTTGTTATTATGAAGTTTGAGCTAGATTCTCGCTGAGTGTGGTTCTAGTGCGGTGGAAAATTGCTGAAAGAGGACCGAACATGGATGGAATTGACCGTGCAATGCTCCGCCGGTTGCAGGATGACGGACGAATGACGGCCACGGCGTTGGCCCATGATGTGGGCCTCACCTTGGCGCCCTGCCACCGGCGGCTACGCGAAATGGAAAGCAACGGCGTAATTCGTGGCTACCGCGTGGAGGTCGATCCTGCCAAGGTAGGGCTTGGCTTCGAGGCGCTGGTGTTCGTGACCCTTAAGGATCGCTCAAATCTGAAGGGTTTTGAACAAGAGGTTGCCGGGATCGGACAAGTCATAGATGCCCAGCGACTTTTTGGGGAACCGGATTTCTTGTTGAGGGTCATGGCCGAGGATCTGCCCGCTTATCAACGCTTCTATGATGATGTTCTGGTGGGCCTGCCCGGGGTCGAAAAACTCACCAGCACCATCGTCATGAAGCACGTGAAGACCGGCGGGCGCCTGCCGCTGTAGCCAACCGGCGGACGGGCGTCGTTAGCCCTTGCGGATCCGGTCTAGCCGCGTGATGCTTGGGAAGCCGAGCCAACTTGATGTCTCGGGCACCAACTGGAGATGAGGTCCACTCAAATGAACGTACGCACAACTGTGCTAACCCCCGGCGTCCGAAGATGAACAGTGTTCTCGTGGTGTTGCGCGGAGGGCCGTTCGACGGCCGACAACTGACCGTCACTGACTGGCCGGAACCGGTCATGGTGGAGTCGCTGCCTCAGGAGCTTCCATACGAAGGACGCGTACGGGCACGGTACCTAGCTAAGGAGCCTGCCGGAACGGTGGAGGGTCCACGGGAAATGATTTGGGACGAGGCCAAACGTGTCGGAGGGATCCATCATGCGTAGTTTTCTGCGGATTCTCCGCAGACGGCGAGCTTTCGGGTCAATTACCTTGTCCGGGCTTCGTCCACTTCATCAGCTTGCAGGCATATGAAAAGCGGCATCCAGCAGGGAGTCCCTGTTGGATGCCGCTTTTGTCTCTGTGCCCCCGACGCGACTCGAACGCGTGACCTAGAGATTAGAAGGCTCTTGCTCTATCCATCTGAGCTACGGAGGCAAGCACAAGAATCATAGCTCAAACTTACGGTGCCCTCATATTTCACCCATGGCGATACAGGGTCGTCTGAGCGTTTTTAATCGTGAGAAACAATAACTACGGCGGTATGATGAACGTGTCAATCATCTAGGTTTGCCGTTGAGCTATCCAACCGAAAACCGCTTCTCCAATGTCGAAAGGGAGCCGTGCCAAGTAGGACCCCAGCACCCATCAATATGACATCGACGCGGTCCAACGGAGCATGGCGCAATTCCATTTTCGGTATCTTCTTCTTGTGCGGCTTCGCGTTTGCCACTTGGGTTGCCAGGCTTCCGGCTGTACGTGTCCAATTGGACCTGTCCACTTCCGACGTCGGGATCCTGCTATTTTCCCTGGCGATCGGGTCGATTGGCGGACTGGCTTTCGCACCGGGGATCCTGACGAGACTTGGAATCCGTCGCGGGATCTCGTGGGGTCTGCTCAGTCTGGGCGCTGTATTGGGTGTCCTCGGACTAGTGACAGAGTTGCTTGGCAGCACCGTGGGCGCCATGACGGTGTTGGTCATATACGGCTTCGTATTCAGCGCCACCGATGTCATGATGAACGTAGACGGAGCCGCCGTGGAACGCGCGCTTGGCAAGACGGTCCTGCCGTTGATGCACGCATTTTTCAGCTTCGGCACCATCATCGGCGCTGTTATGGGGGCAGCGGCCGCGAGTTACCAAATCGATGTGCTGTGGAACTTCACCATCGTCGGTGTGCTGATCATGGTCCTAGGCATCTATTTCGCCCGCAACGTCTCCGGTCTCGAACCACCGGCCACCGAAGGCATGGAGCCCGACCTCCCGGCTGACTCTTGGTGGAAGCGCTTCTCCGGGATCTTCCACGACGGGCACCTGATGCTGATCGGGCTGATGGTGGCGGGACTTGCATTCGCCGAAGGAACAGCCAATGACTGGCTCACGATCGCTTCGGTGGACGACCATGGCTTCAGCGAAGCCAATGGAGCGCTGGTCTTTGGGGCGTTCGTCGCGGCCATGACCATCGGCCGGATCTTTGGCGGACCGCTCATCGACCGCATGGGTCACAAGCGAGTGCTGGTGGCCATGGGGCTGCTCGGGTTGGCCGGAATCGCGCTGTTCATTCTGGCGCAAGCACCATGGGCCGTCTTTGCCGGAGCAGTGCTGTGGGGGTTGGGCGGATCACTTGGCTTCCCAGTCGGGATGAGCGTTGCCGCAGCCCACCCTACCGACGGTCCTCGGCGGGTGGGCATCGTAGCGGTCTTCGGTTATTCCTCGATGCTCGTCGGCCCACCGGTGTTGGGATTTTTGGGCGAGCACTTCGGCGTCCTGAGAGCCTTCATTCTGGTTGCAGCGGTCCTCTTGCTGACGTTGCTGATCACTCCCAAGGCCACCGGCGGGCAGACAAAGCGGTCGCTGCCCGAACGCATCGACTAGTGACCGAATTGCATCGGATCGACTGGTTCGTCCGCTGTGCCATCCAAACCATCGATGGCCAACACCTCGTCCGGGGTGAGGTTGAAGGTAAAGATGTCCAGATTTTCCGCCATCCGCTCGGGGCTCGACGTCTTGGGAATCGGGATCACGCCGCGCTCCATCTGCCAACGCAGGGCCACCTGCGCCGGGGTCACCTTATGGGTCGCCGCGGCCTTGAGTATGGGCTCGCTTTCCAACAAACCATGCTTGCCGCGCCCCAGCGGCGCCCACGCCTCCGTCAAGATTCCGTACTCGGCGTGGAAGGCCAACCGTGCGTCGTCGATCCATAGCGGTGAGTGCTGGATCTGGTTGACGTCGGGAACCACTCCTGTGGCATCGATAAGTTCTTGCAGCTGGTCAACCGTGAAGTTTGAGGTGCCGATGGCCCGCACCCGCCCGCGCTTGAGCAGCTTCACCAGGCCTTCCCACGCCTGGACGTAGTTGCCTTCCTTCGGGTTGGGCCAGTGGATCAGGAAAAGGTCCAGGTATTCAACGCCGAGTCGCGTGCAGCTGTTCTCCCATGCATTTTGAACGCCCTGAAGAGAATGCCACTCCACATTAAACTTTGAGGTGATGAACAATTCCTCGCGAGGTACCGACGTGGACCCGATGCCCTCGCCGATGCCTTCCTCATTGCGGTAGTTCTCCGCCGTATCGATTAGGCGGTACCCGGCATCCAGCGCATGCGCCACTGCGGCTCCGGCTTGGATGTCGTCCAGAGGCCACGTTCCAAAGCCAATGGATGGGATGAAAGCGCCGTTGTTGAGTTCACGTAAGGGGACCGATGCGTAGTTATCTGACATTTGGCCATGCTATGGCACCTACCTGATTACCGATAGAGGGGGGTGTCTCGTTGCAGGCTCGGAAACAACGGGCGGCGGGGCTGGCGGAGAAGATCCGCACAAAGAATGAGGTGTGCCGCGACACGGACGTGGCAGTGTTAGAAGGAATTTCGAGAAGCCGCTGCACCACTCACAGATCGCATCATCCACCCACGATGGGAAGGCAATAATGCTCGCAGATCGCAAGGTCCGGGGAATCGTGTGTTTTGTGGCCATCGCTTTCGGGCTCGCCTGGCTGGTGGCGCTGCCACTGTGGCTCGGTGACGGGCTATTTGACGCACGTTTTGGCACCGTCGCGCTGGCGGTGATGTCTACCCCCGCGATGGCAGCGCTGCTGATGGTCTTCATCATCGAACGTCCCCAGGGCAAGGCCCGGGCCCTAGGGTTGTGGCCACTGCGGCCGGTCGGCCGGTTATTCGTGTACCTGGGTCTCGGGCTAGTTGTTCCGGTGGCGCTGGTCTTGGTGGCATTGCCCGTTGGTGATGTGCTTGGTGTCTACCCGGGTGACTTCAAGACGTTCTCCGCATTCAGGATGATCCTCAACGGGCAGTTGCTTGCTGCCGGGCAAGTCGAGCTGCCGCTGCCGATCGAAACGTTGGTGGCCTTGCAATTCGTGAACGTGCTCATAGGTGCGTTCATCAACCTGGTACCGGCCTTGGGGGAGGAGCTGGGGTGGCGAGGCTGGATGCTTCCACGACTGATGGTCTACGGCCCCGTGAAAGCCATCGTGATTTCCGGGGTGATCTGGGGTGCGTGGCATGCCCCGCTGGTGCTGCTGGGATATAACTACCCGATGGCTCCTGGCTGGCTGGGAGTGCTGCTGATGATCGGCATGTGCACGCTCGTCGGCGCAGTTTTCGGCTGGCTGCGGTTGCGCTCTCAATCGGTGTGGCCCGCAGCACTGGCGCACGGGGCATTTAATGCCGCGGCCGGCTTTCACCTGGTCTTTGCCTCTGCGGGAGCCCCGGTCAACACGACCCACGGCACCATCCTGGGCTGGTCAGGCTGGATCGTTCCGCTGGTGCTGGTCGTGGTGCTGGTGGCCACCAAACAGTTCCGCCACGCTGCGGCCCCACAGTTACCCTCACAGGAGTCGGCCGAAGCCCCTGCCTCGGATCGGTAACACCGGGTTCCTCCACAGACGCGAATCTGGTGTCGTCCGGGTTGGCCGCCTCGGAAGGACACTGAAGGGGATGCGGCAGGAAATACCTGCCTACATCCGAACATTGGAGTGCACCATGACGGACCACATAACGTTGCGCGGTGTCGCCGGAACCGAACCCCGGCGGAGCGGGGAAGGCAGCGGCACGCTTGTCGCCAAGTTCCGGATGGTCAGCAACGAGCGGCGACAGGACCCGGAGACCGGCCAGTGGGCCGATGTCCACAGCAACTGGTACACGGTTTCGTGCTTCCGTGCCATGGCCTCCAACTTGCTGGACAGCATCCACCAGGGCGACCACGTGGTGGTCTACGGGAAGATGCAGGTCCGCGAGTACGACCGCAAAGACGGGACCCGCGGCTTCAGCGTGGATATCGAGGCCATGGCACTGGGCCACGACGTGCGCTTTGGGATCAGCCGCTTCGAACGGGTGCGGAACGCGGAATCCGCCACCGAACGCCGTACGCGCCACGGGGAGACCGCGCATGGTCGGGAGGAATCGGGCGAGAACGTGCCGGAGACCGACTGGCCCCAGGTCGAACCCGACACCGAAGCGGCTTGAACCGAACCAGAAGGCAAACCGCAAGGAAATGTGTGGGCGGCCACGGCAGTAGATGCCGTGGCCGCCCATTGTGTGCAGGAACATGTCCCCTTGGCAAAAATCGGCTGCGGAAATTGTGAGGAAGTCAGCCCAAGGCACTAGCCTTGAGGGCATGGCGGAATTCATTTACACGATGACCAAGGCTCGCAAGGCCGTTGGCGACAAAGTCATTCTCGACGATGTCAGCATGTCGTTCTATCCAGGCGCAAAAATTGGCGTGGTTGGACCGAACGGTGCAGGCAAGTCTACAATCCTGAAGATCATGGCGGGACTGGACATCCCCTCCAACGGCGAGGCACGCCTCAGCCCGGGATACAGCGTTGGGATCCTGTTGCAGGAGCCGCCGCTGAACGAAGAAAAGACCGTTCTGGGCAACGTCCAGGAAGGCGTCGGGGAGATCTACGAAAAGATCACCCGATTCAATGAGATCTCCGAGGAGATGTCCAAGGACGGCGCAGATTTTGATGTGCTGCTCGAAGAAATGGGACATCTGCAGGAAGCCATCGACACGGCCGACGCATGGGACATCGACTCCCAGCTCGAACAAGCCATGGATGCTCTGCAGTGCCCACCGGGCGACTCTGCGGTGTCGCACCTCTCCGGTGGCGAGCGCCGCCGTGTGGCGTTGTGCAAGCTTCTCCTGCAGAAGCCGGACCTGTTGCTCCTTGATGAGCCCACTAACCACTTGGACGCCGAGTCCGTGTCGTGGCTCGAACAGCACCTGCAGGCTTACCACGGTGCAGTCCTTGCCGTGACTCACGATAGGTACTTCCTGGACCATGTGGCCCAGTGGATTGCCGAGGTCGACCGCGGGCGCTTGATCCCGTACGAAGGCAACTACTCCACCTACCTGGAAAAGAAGCGCGAGCGCCTCGAGGTCCAGGGCAAGAAGGATCAGAAGCTTGCTAAGCGTCTGACCGAAGAACTCGCATGGGTTCGTTCCAACGCCAAGGGCCGTCAGACCAAGTCCAAGGCGCGTCTGGCACGCTACGAGGAAATGGCGTCCGAAGCGGAGCGCACCCGCAAACTGGACTTCGAAGAAATCCAGATCCCTGCCGGGCCGCGACTGGGTTCCTTGGTCATCGAAGCCAAGAACCTGAAGAAGGGCTACGGCGACCGCGTGTTGATCGACAACCTGTCCTTCACGCTGCCGCGAAACGGCATCGTCGGTGTCATCGGCCCGAACGGCGTGGGCAAGTCGACCTTGTTCAAGACGATCGTCGGCATGGAACCGATCGACGGCGGGGAGCTGACAATCGGTGAATCGGTCAAGATCTCCTACGTCGACCAGAACCGTGGCGGCATCGACCCGGAAAAGTCGCTGTGGGAAGTTGTTTCCGAGGGCAACGACTACATGCACGTTGGCCAGGTCGAGGTTCCCTCGCGCGCCTACGTCTCCGCCTTCGGTTTCAAGGGCCCGGACCAGCAGAAGAAGGCAGGTGTGCTCTCCGGTGGTGAGCGCAACCGCTTGAACCTGGCACTGACCCTCAAGCAGGGCGGCAACTTGCTGCTCCTTGACGAACCGACTAACGACCTTGATGTTGAAACGCTTTCCAGCTTGGAAAACGCGTTGCTCGAGTTCCCCGGTTGCGCCGTGGTCGTCTCGCACGACCGTTGGTTCCTGGACCGTGTGTCAACCCACATCCTGGCCTACGAAGGCACCGATGAGGACCCGGCAAAGTGGTACTGGTTCGAGGGCAACTTCGATTCCTACGAAGCTAACAAGATTGAGCGTATGGGCCCGGAGGCTGCCAAGCCGCACCGTGTCACCCACCGCCGCCTGACCCGCGACTAGGAGCCTTTAGCCCCCGGTAGGGCTCATAGCACCAAGAAGACCCGGACCCGCAATGGAAGAAATTCCTTGCGGATCCGGGTCTTTTGCGTGTGGCTCAGGGGTTAGTCCTCGTCGGGCAGGCGGAGCATACCTTCCTGGGCGACGGTGGCCACCAGCTGTCCTGCGCGATTGAAGACCCGCCCGGAGGCCAGCCCGCGTGCCCCGGAGGCGCTGGGGGACTGCTGGACGTAGAGCAGCCATTCATCGACCCGGAACGGTCGGTGCCACCACATGGCATGGTCCAGGCTGGCCACCGACATGCCCGGGGTGATCCAGCTCAGCCCGTGGCGGCGCAATATCGGTTCTAGCAACGTGTAGTCGCTCGCGTAGGCCAGTGCGGCGCGGTGCAGGGCATCGTCGTCCGGCATGGGCGAGTTGGTCTTCATCCACACGGCATTGGTGGCGGTGCGTTCGCCCGGCCCCTTGAGGAACAACGGCTCGCTGATGTAGCGGATGTCGAAGGGCCGCTGGAAGGCGAATTCCTTGGCGACCGGATGGTCGATGTTGCCGATCAGATCCGCGGTGCTGGGCAATGATTCGGGATCCGGGACGTCCACCGGCATGGGGTCCTGGTGGTCAAGTCCCTCCGAATCCGTTTGGAACGAGGCGATCATCGACAGGATCGGCACCCCGTCCTGGTAGGCATGGACGCGGCGGGCGGAGAATGAGCGCCCGTCGCGCAGTCGCTGCACCCCGAAGGTGATTGGTAGTCGTGCATCCCCGGCGCGCAGGAAATAGCCGTGCATCGAATGGATCGGACGGTCCGGGGCGATGGTCTTCGAGGCCGCCATCACCGACTGGCCGAGAACCTGGCCGCCGAAGACCCTGTTTCTGGCCTGTGGCGGGGTGTGGCCGATGAAGATGTCTTCGTCGGTACGGGCCTCTGGATCGCCGCTGAGCTCCAGCAGGTCTATCAGTTGCGGCGTCGTGGTGTCGTTGGTGCTCACGTGTCTGCTCCTTGGAGGGGAGAAAATGGATCTGGTTAGACACTATCGCCCCGGTGCGTGCTTTGCCGTATTGGCCCCGAGGCCGTACCGCGTCGACTGACATCTCGGCAGGACCGCTGCTGACCTTGGGCAGAAGCGGCGCTTGTCGGCGCAAAGGACGCATTGAGCCGGTGACGGGCTGCCATGAAAGGATTGGTGTATGGCTAGTGAAACAGTTCTATTTGAGGATCAGGAAACCGTTGCGGACCTGACGACCTTCCTGTCCCGTGCGCGTGCGATCAACGACGGGGCACTGATGTTGCAGGCAGCAGGCAATGCGTTGGGGATGTACGTCCCGGTGCTGTACCCGGAGTTCTTGGGCGATCCGGTCCCCACGGTGCTGGGGATGCGCGCCGCACGGCTTGCGGCTCCGGCCAGCGTCAGGGGCGTCTACGCGATTTCCGCGCTCACCGATCGGCTGGCGCGGATGGGTGCCGACGCGCTGGAGCTGGCGATTCCGCCCGCGGAGGTCAACGCGACCTGGGCGGGTCAGCAGGTGCCGCGCGGCGGCTGGACACAGACACAGACGCTGGCCGACGACTTGTTGTTGTCCGAGGCGACGCGGGGGATGTCCGTGGTGGCGCAGGCGCTGCCGGAAAATGCCGGAGCACCGGTGCTGCGAAACATCCGCGCACGCATCTGGTCCTCGCCCGTTGAAGGGGTGGACACCGCCATGCCATTGGCCATGGCCTTTGGTGCCCAGGCACTCGGATTCCTGCGCGAGGGGCAGTCCTCGGAGCTGTTCAGCTCGGCTGGCTGGCTTCGGCTCAGCAGCACCGGCGGTCACATGGTGGCACGCCAGGGCGGCATCCTGGGCTGAGCCGCGCCGGATTGCTAATCCGGGGCGTTCATCAACGAGTGGGCTGCCCGATCGAAGTAATCCCACAGAGTTTCCTCGAGCAACGGCGGCAGCTCTAAGGAGTCCACGGCGATGCGCATGTGCTTGAGCCAGACGTCGCGGTTATGCGAGTTGATGGTGTACGGCACATGTCGCATGCGCAGGCGCGGGTGGCCGCGGCGCTCCGAGTAGGTTTTGGGCCCGCCCCAGTACTGCTCCAGGAACAGCTGCAGGCGCATGGTGGCCGGACGCAGGTCCTGCTCCGGGTACATGGCCCGGAATTCCATATCGGCACCGACGGACTCGTAGAAGGCCTCCGCGAGCTTCCTGAAGGTTTCTCGGCCGCCGACCTGTGCATAGAAGGTGCCCTCGTAGGCGGCGGGGTCGTGGTTATCGCCCGGGGTCAGTGGCCCGGCGGGCAGGTTGCTCTTGAGCGATTCACCCACCGGTCGCAGGGTTCCTGGTTCGGCGCCGAAGGGGCGCAACTGGCCGACGTTCTCGCCGAAGCGCGTGCTGACCTGCTGCGGAGCAGGTTCGGGCGAGGTGGGCTCAGATGCTGGGTGTTGCTCGTTCACGATGTGGTGGTGTCCTTTCAGAACCCGGCTGTGGCCGGGGCGGCCTCTTGGCCCCATTATCCAGTCTCGGGCCCCGATTGCGGGAGCCTTTCGCGCAGGGCGTGAGAACAAGGCGCGGGTTCAGCGGTGGGTCTCGCCGAGGTGCTTGAGTGCCTCGCGCAGTGACAGCGGGCTCAGCTGGCCCCGGTGCGCGTGCACCCAGGCGCGCACCCACGCAGGGTCGGTCCGCCCGTACTGGCGCAGCGCCCACCCCACGGCCTTGCGGATGAAGAACTCCGGATCGTCGAGATTGGCCAGCAACGTCGCATCGAGCAGCGTGGTGTCGGTCGCGTCCGCCAGGTGCAGCTGGCAGATCATTGACTGGCGGCGCTTCCACATGAAGCCGTCGTCCGACCACTGACGCATCAACAGGCCAACAACTCCGGGGTGTGCCAGCAACAGCTTGCCGTAGTTCTTGACGCAGCCGTCGACGATGTCCCACCAGGCGCCCTCGAGGATCATGCGCTCGTATAGCGGCAGGAATTCGAGCCGCCCACAGCAGCTGGCCGCCGCGCAGATCTCCTGTGCCGCGTACCAGTGCTCCCGGTGCGTGGCCTCATCCCAGATTCCCGTGGCCAGTTCCAATCTCTCGGAGGCGGAAACCGCCCCGAGGATGCGCACGAATTCGCGGGTGGTGGCACGCAGCACGGGCATCGGTACACCCAGGAACGGTTGGCTGGTCTTCATATATGCCTGCGCGCTCGCTGCCCGCCCCTCTTTGATCCCGGGCAGCAACATCGTGGTGAGCCTGTCGATGGGGGCCCGCGAGGCGGGCGTGGGGCTCACGCTCCGGGGGCGAGGGGGAGGTGGTGCACCGGGAAGTTCACACTCCGGGCGATGAAGCACGTCGCGTTGGCTTCGGCATGGAGCGAGTCGGCCAGCGCGCGAACGGATTCGTCGGCCAGCTCGACGCATGGGGCCAAGGTGGCTTCAAGGAACTCGCCGCTGCCATCACGATTCAGCCGCAGCGTGCCGGTGGCTGCATCGGTGTAGCCGGTGACCAGAAGCCCGTGGCGCACCGCGACGTGCAGGTAGGAGAGCATGTGACATTGGGAGAGTGCGGCGAGCAGCAGCTGTTCGGGGTTCCAGCGGTCCCGGTCCCCATGGAACGACGGATCGGCGGTGCCGGGCAAATCCGGCAGTCCCGCGGCACGGATGATGTGATCTCGCCCATAGCTGCGATAGCCGGACGTGCCCTGCCCGCGGTTGCCGGTCCAAGAAATCTCGACGTGATACTCATGCAATGCCAGGTTCATGTTTTCCATTCTCCACCATGGTGCATCGCGAGAATGGTCCCTCTGATGCATGGTGTGGTGCCGGGTGTGGTGACGGGCGCACCCGCCCACCACACCCGGTCGGGGTTTGGGCCGCGTCTACACGTCGGCGCCCTGGGCGGCCAGGGCACGGACCACGCCGTCGCGGGCCTCGATCACTAGGCGGCGCAGCGCCCGGGAGTCCTCCCCGAGGGAGGAGATGAACTCATCGGTGGCATCCAGCGTCGCCTGGTTGGTCTGCACCGCGGGGTACAGACCGACGATGACCTGCTGGGCGATCTCGTGGCTTTTGGTCTCCCAGACGGTGCGTGCGGCCTCGAAGTAGGCCGGCACGTATCCGGAGATCAACTCGAGATCGTGGACGCGGTTGAACCCGGTGATGGCGGCGCGCTGTTCCAGGTTGGACAGTTCCCCGCCCAGGATCCCTTCCCAGGCAGCTGCCTTGGCTTCTGCTGTGGGGACTGCGGCCCGGGCAGTGTGCGCGGCCAGCGAACCGTTGGCCGTGTTATCGCGGGCCAGCTCCTGCTCGATGGTCTCCACGGAGGCGCGGGACCCCGCGGCCAGGGAGGTCAGCAGGTCCCAGCGCAGGTCGGTGTCCACGCTCAGGCCCTGAAGGACCAGATCCCCGGAGAGCAGCGCCTCGACCGCATCGAGCTGCGCGGGGGAGCCGGCGCGCTGGGCGAAGGCCCTGGTGAACTGCAATTGCGAGTCCGATCCGGCCGCGGCCGACCGGGCCAGCTCCCACAAGGCATCTGCGGCGCTGGCGGAGGCTTCGGCGGCGACGGAACGGTCGACGTAGAAGTCCAGGGCGGTGTTCAGCTGGCGCAGCAGCACCATGACCACCGAGGAGTCCGATTCGTGGCCGATGTTCCCCAGCACCACGTCGATATAGGCGCGGGCCGGAGCCTCGGCATCACGCACCGCATCCCAGGTCGCTCCCCACACCAGGGTGCGCGGCAGCGACTGCTCGAAGTCCTTCAGGTGCTTGGTTGCGGTGGCCAGCGACAGCTCGTCGAGGCGGATCTTGGCGTAGGCCAGATCGTCGTCGTTGACCAGCACCAATGCCGGGCGCTGGCGTCCCACGAGGGCCGGGACTTCTGTGGTGGTGCCGGCGACGTCGAGTTCCTCGCGGTGCACGCGCACCAGCGCGCCAGCCTCGTTCAAATCGTAGAAGCCCACGGCCAAGCGGTGCGGGCGGATCGTGGGGTAGGCGGCGATGGCGCTTTGGTTGATGACGAAGGAGGTGATGGTGCCGGCATCATCGGTTTCGATGGCTGCGCGCAGCGTGTTGACCCCTGCGGTTTCCAACCAGGCCTCGGACCACGGCCCCAGGTCGCGGCCGGACGCTGCCTCAAGCTCGCGGATCAGATCCGGCAGCTCGGTGTTCTTCCAGGCGTGCTTGTCGAAGTAACTGCGCACCCCGGCCATGAACTGTTCCTGGCCGACCCAGGCGACCAGCTGGCGCAGTACCGAGGCACCCTTGGCGTAGGTGATGCCATCGAAGTTCACCAGCACGTCTTCGAGATCGTTGATCTCTGCCTTGATCGGGTGCGTGGAGGGCAGCTGGTCCTGGCGGTAGGCCCAGTTCTTTTCCATGATGTTGAAGGTGGTCCACGAGGAGGTGAACTGCGTGTTCTGCGCGGCGGCCAGCGCCGCCATGAACTCGGCGAAGGACTCGTTGAGCCACAAATCGTTCCACCAGCGCATGGTGACCAGGTCGCCGAACCACATGTGTGCCAGTTCGTGCAGGATCGTGATGGCCCGTCGTTCAACCATGGCGTCGGTGGGCCGGGAGCGGAAGACGTAGGACTCCAGGAACGTCACGGCCCCGGCGTTCTCCATGGCCCCGGCGTTGAACTCCGGCACGAAGAGCTGGTCGTACTTCGTAAAGGGGTAGGGGGTGCCGAACTGTTCCTCGAAGAATTCGAAGCCCTGCCGGGTGAGGGTGAAGATGTTCTCCGCATCCAGGTGCTCCATCAGCGAGGCGCGGGCAAAGACGCCCAGCGGGATGATGCGGCCGTCGCTGCTTGTCAGTTCGGAGCGCACACACTGGTACGGGCCGGCAACCAGCGCGGTGATGTAGGAGGAAATACGCTCGGTCGGTGCGAAGGACCAAGTCTTGGCGCCGGCGTGGGCGGGCACCGGTGCGGGGGTCGCGGAGTTGGAGATCACGTCCCAGTGCTCCGGGGCCGTCACGGTGAAGGTGAAGCTGGCCTTCAGATCGGGCTGCTCGAAGACGGCGAACATCCGTCGGGAGTCCGGGACCTCGAACTGCGAGTAGAGGTAGACCTCTTGGTCCACCGGGTCCACGAACCGGTGCAGACCCTCTCCGGTGTTCATGTAGAGCGCGTCGGCGTCGATGACCACGGTGTTTTCCGCCGCCAGGGACGGCAGCGCGATGCGCACACCGTCGGCGACCTGCGCCGTATCCAGCTCGGTTCCGTTCAGATTCACCGAGCGGACGGTGGGCATCACGGCGTCGATGAAGCTGGAGGCCCCGGGGGCTGCGGAGAAGCGCACCGTGGTGCGGGAGGAAAAGACGGTGTCGGATCCGGTCAAATCCAGTTCGACGTCGTAGGAGTGCACGGTGATCAATTCGGCCCGGGTGCGGGCCTCTTCGCGGGTGAGGTTCATTCCTGGCATGGTCGTTGACGCGCCTTTCGATGGTTGCCGAACTGGGATCCACAGGGACTGTGGCAGATGCCCGCAGCGGTGCTGGGCCGTGCCCCGGGTGGGGCGCAACGACACAGGTTGTGAAACAAGCCTTGAACAGTGTGCCCATTCTCTCACCAACACCCCACGGTGCCGCAAGTGCGCGCGGTGCTGGTTGGATGGATGACATGGGAATCGATGTGGCAATACTGGGGTACGGAGCAATCGGACGATCGGTGCACCTGCTGTTGGCGCAGCATCCTCAGCGCGTGCGGGTGCTCGGAGTGCTGGATCGTGCCGCGCTGGCCAAGGAGGGCCCGAAGCCACCGCGGCGCAGTGCCGGACCCCCCGAGGCGCGGGTTCCGGTGCTGGATCTGCCGACCGCCATCAAACGAGCCGACCTGGTCATCGAATGCGCCTCTCCCTCCGCGGTGCGCGCCCATGGCCCGGAGATCATCGCTGCCGATACCGACCTGCTGGTGGCCTCGCTGGGGGCGCTGGTCGACGCACGGCTCGGCGCCCAATTGCATGCAGGTCCCGGCCGCTGCCACCTGTCCACCGGGGCCATCGGGGGACTTGACCTGATCCGGGCAGCGGCGGGCACCCTCGAGGCCATCGAGCTGGAAACCGTGAAATTGCCCGCCGCCTTGCTACATCCCGGGCTCTCTGGCGCACAACGTGAAGACATCGAACGTGCCCAAGCCACCGGCAGTCCCGTGCTCGTCTTTAGCGGATCGGTCTCAGACGCAGTGGCAGGCTTCCCCTCCAACATCAACGTCGCCGCCGCCCTGGGACTGGCTGCAGGGGACCTGTCCGTGGTGCGGGTCTCGATCACCGCCGATCCGACAGCGACCCTGACGTCCCACACCATCACGGTGCGCGGCGAAACCGGTAACCACCGATTCAAGCTCCGAAACTTCCCCGATCCGGCCAATCCCGCCAGCAGTGCCTTGACCGCCCGCGCCATCGCCTCCGGGGTGCTGCGTCTGGCAGGGGTCGGCCCGCACTTCATTTAGCAACCCACGCCCGGCACCGTCAATACCATGTGGTGTTTTGGATAAGCTGGGTCTCACGGCACAAGTAGTCCAAGCCCAAGGGGAAAACTGCAGCATGAACGCATCGTCGAATCCGCCGCCGGCGCCGACCCGGACCCGGGCTCCTCGGCTCTGGCCGCTCTCGCTGGCCACCACAGGAATCGTGCTGGCACTGCACCTGGGCACCACGCTGCTGTGGCGCGGGCGGCTGCCCGATCCGGTGGCCACCCACTGGGGCGGTTCCGGAGTGGCCGACGGCACCGGGAGTTTGACCACCCACGTGTTGCTAGGTGCCTTCACGATCGTGCTGATCGGCATCCTCATCCCGGTGTCAGCCGGCACCGTCTCGGGCGCCGGGAACCGCAGCGGTGTCCCGCTGCTGGCCGGATTCGGCAACGGGCTCGTGGTGGGGCTGGGCGCGATGTTCATCTCCGGACTCGTCGGACAGCTGGACGCAGAACAGGCGCTGGGGACCCGCATGGAGGGCTGGGTGCTGATCGGAGGACTCATCATGGCCCTGTGCTGGGGACTGGCCTCGGCCTACCTGGTGCGCGCAGCCCTTCCCGCCCGAAGCCTGAACCCGGAGACCGCCGCGCCATACGCTGGCGCCGGAGCCACCGGGGTTGCACCCGGCACCGTGATTTCATCCACCGTGCGCGGACCGGCCTGGCTGCTGGCGCTGATCGGTGTTCTGACACTGGCCATGCCGGTGCTTGCCTTCACCGCCGGGCGCGATAATCCCGCAGTTTTCTGGTCGATGGTGCCGGGCCTGGTGATCCTGGTCGTAGCCGGGGTTACCTGCCTGGCCGGCAGAGTGGTGGCCGACGAGCAGGGTATCCGCGTTTACGGAGGCGGGTTCTTCAAGATGCTGCACGTGCGCCCCGAGGACATCGCCGTTGCCGAGGGTCGGGAGATCACCCCGGCCGAGTTCGGCGGGTGGGGGTTGCGCGTCAGCGGTGTCGGCGTCGCCTTCATCATCGGCACGGGTCCCGGGGTCATCGTGAACCGCACCCGCGGAGGAGCAAGGATCTACTCGGTCGCCACCACCGAGGATGCCGCGGTGATCGCCGGGTTGCTCAACTCACTGGCCATCAACCAGGGGGCCGGTTCATCAACTTAGCGACCCGTGCCGGGCCCCGCTAGGCTGGATCCTGCATCCCTCCGCCACCACCTTGCAAGGACACACCACATGCGCGTTCACATTGCCACAGACCACGCTGGCCTCGAGCTCAGCGCCCACCTGATCGAGCACCTCACGGCCCAAGGCTTCGAGATGGTCGATCACGGGCCCACCGCCTATGACGCCGAGGACGACTACCCGTCCTTCTGCATCAACGCCGCCCTGGCCGTGGTCGCCGACCGTGCCCAGGGCCAAGACTCGCTGGGCATTGTGCTGGGCGGTTCGGGCAACGGCGAGCAGATCGCCGCCAACAAGGTCGTCGGCATCCGTGCCGCCCTGGCCTGGAACCTGGACACCGCGCGGCTGGCCCGCGAGCACAACGACGCCAACGTCGTGGCTGTGGGCGGACGCCAGCATTCGCTGGAAGAAGCCACCTCCATCATCGAGGCGTTCCTGGCCGAGCCCTTCTCCAACGTCGAGCGCCACATTCGCCGGATCGGCAAGATCGCTACCTACGAAACCACCGGCGAGGTAGTGGCTTAAGCGCCCCTCCAGCACCTCGCCGCCGCAAGCAAATAGGAACAACATATGCCCGAAGGTCACTCCGTACACCGGCTAGCCCGCCAATTTGACGACGTCTTTGGCGGGCAAGTCCTGGCGGTCTCTTCGCCACAGGGACGCTTCGCGGCGGCGGCCACGCTGATCGATGGGCAGCAATTGCTCACTTCCCGCGCCCACGGCAAGCAGCTCTACCTGGGATTTGCGAACGACTTGGTGCTGCGCGTGCACCTGGGACTCTACGGGGCGTGGAGCTTCGGAGGAGACGAACACTTCACCGGGGCCTCCTCCATCGGCGCCCCGCGCAAGGTCGGAGAAACCGAACAAGGCCCAGCGGAAGGCTCAGGCCCCTATGACGGGCCACCCGAACCCGTCGGTCAGGTCCGCGCCCGGCTGGTCTCCGCCCATGGTTGGGCGGATCTGCGTGGGCCCAGCGCCTGCGAGGTGCTCACGCCCGAAGAGGCGTACGCCGTGCGTGCCAAGCTCGGCCCCGACCCGCTCACCATCGCAGCGGGGGAGTTCGAGTTATCCAAGGGCCGCGGTACCGCTGAGGAACACCTAGCGGCAGCTCGCGCCGCACGCAGGGACTTCGTCTCCCGACTGGACGGCAGGAGGACCCCCATCGGCACCGCGCTGATGGACCAGGGGATTCTGGCCGGGGTGGGGAACATCTATCGCGCAGAAACGCTCTTCCGCACCCGGCTGGATCCTTATCTCCCTTCCGGGCAGATCTCCGCGCGGAAGGCCGGGATGCTCTGGGACGACATCGTGGAGATCATGACCGACGGTGTCCGGGATGGAAAAATCATCACCACCAGCCCCGCACATCGCGATGCCGGTCCGCTCTGGCCGGACAATGCCTACTACACCTACCAACGCCAGGGTCGTGGATGCCGGTTGTGCAGCTCGAAGATCTTGTTGGCCGAAGTTGCTGGACGCAAGCTTTACTGGTGTCCGGGCTGCCAGCGGCCTCCGACCCCACACGGGGTACCCAAGCCTTAGCGGTGGTCGCTCGACAGATCCCGGTGAACGTTTTCGGCCGCGTGGAGCGGTCCGGGCACGGCCGGAGCGCCGGAGGTGGGACTTCCGCGATGACAAGGATCGAGACATGTCACAGGGCCGATTTGCGCGGTACATAAAATGGGTGCTAAGGTTTTACCCGTTGCCCACCTAGAGGTGAAGCAAATGCGGGGATGTAGCTTAATGGTAAAGCCTCAGTTTTCCAAACTGATGACGCGGGTTCGATTCCCGTCATCCCCTCCAAATAAATAGAAAAGCTCCAGCTCTCACGAGTGCTGGAGCTTTTCTGTTTCTTCCGGCAGTCTTCCGGCATCCGCGGCTCATTCTCTCGGCGCTGGCGTGCTCGGCATCCTCGAAGGTGCATCAATGCTCTGTGGTGGCTCTTGATGGGTCGGTAAGCCCTAGGTTGTGATGCCCAGTTCGTTCTGGACCGTCCATCCCCGGTGCCGACTACCAAACTTGCCAGGTGATTTCGCGGCCGCATCGGCGCCGCGGCCACTCAAGAGCGCAAGCAGGTGCCTTCCTTCTTGATGTTTCGCGACATGCGGGCTCAACAGGGCCCGGCGCTGGTCACGGTCGCATCCAGTCACCCTCCTGAGGCGATGGTGAGCCTGGTCGGAGCCGGGGAGGACATGGACCCGAGCGTCCGCTCCACCCAAAACCGTTGTGATCCCTCAGGGAGCCACCGTGCACATCGCCTTTGCCTCAGACTTTGCCGCGCAACCCGGCCCCTCCCGTGAGCCGCGTCTCATTGGTTCGAAGTTTGTGCGCATGGCGTGCCTTCGCAGGCGGTGTCAGCGGCCCGGTGCCCGCGGGAACATGCGGAATATCCAGATTTTTTGATGTACGGGAACACGAATTTTGTTTTCCCACGAATGCTTGTATGGTTATTCCGCGCCGTCGACGAATTCCAAACTTCTGGTTGACGGGCCGATTAGTAGAAAATTGTTTATTCCGCATAGACTGTTTCTGCACTAATCGGGGTGTAGCTCAGCTTGGCTAGAGCGCGCGCTTTGGGAGCGTGAGGTCGCAGGTTCGAATCCTGTCACCCCGACTCTGTATTCAACCCCGTAACGGATTCCGTTACGGGGTTGAAGTCCAGTCAGACCAAACAACACACCAGGAGTACACCGCTGTGAAGAGCGCCGTCGAAACCCTCACCCCCACCCGGGTCAAGCTCACTGTTGAAGTTCCTTATGATGAGCTGAAGCCGCGTATTGCTGAGGCCTACAAGACCATCGCCAAGCAGATCCAGGTTCCCGGCTTCCGCGCCGGCAAGGTCCCGTCCCGCATGATTGATCAGCGCGTCGGCCGTGGCTACGTCCTGGAGACTGCCATCAACGAAGGCATGAACACTTACTACCAGCAGGCCGTCACCGAGAACGAGATCGTTCCGCTGTCGCGTCCCGAGGTCGAAATCACCGAGCAGCCTTCCGCTGAGGTTGAGGGCGAAGGCCAGCTGGCCTTCCAGGTTGAGATCGACATCCGCCCGAGCATCGAACTGCCGGAATACAAGGGTCTGGAGGTCACCGTCGATGCCAGCGAGGCCGACGAAGCTGACGTTGCGAAGGCACTGGATGACCTGCGCGGCCGCTTCGGCACGCTCAAGTCCATCGAGCGCCCGGCCGCTGACGCCGACTTCATCACCTTGGACATGACCGCATCGGTCGACGGCGAAGAGGTCGACTCGGCCACCGGCCTGTCCTACCAGGTTGGCTCCGGCACCATGCTCGAGGGCATGGACGAGGCAGTCACCGGCCTGTCCGCAGGCGAAGACGCCACCTTTGAGACCAAGCTGGCCGGCGGCGAGCACGCAGGTGCCGACGCGCAGGTCAAGGTCACCGTCACCGCCGTCAAGGAGCGCGAGCTCCCCGAGGCCAACGACGACTTCGCTCAGCTGGCATCCGAGTTCGACACCATGGATGAGCTGCGCGAATCCCTCGTGAAGGACGCAGCCGAGTCAAAGGTTGTCGAGCAGGGCGTTGCCGCCCGCGATCTGGTCCTGGACAAGCTCATGGAGCTCGTCGAGGTTCCGGTTCCCGAATCGGTCATCACCGAGCAGGTTGAGCAGCACTTCGAGCAGGGCGCCCACAACGAGGGCGAAGAGCACGACACCGAAGAGCACCGTGCCGAGGTCAGCGAGAACACCGCCAAGGCCTTCAAGAACGAGATCGTGCTTGACGCCGTGGCCGAGGCAGAGAAGATTGGCGTTGCCCAGTCCGAACTGATCGACTACATCGTCCAGACCGCCGGCCAGTACGGCATGGACCCGAACCAGTTCGCGCAGATGCTCGACGGTGCCGGCCAGGTCCCGATGCTGGTGGGCGAAGTTCGTCGCCGCAAGGCCCTTGCTAAGGTCCTTGAGCTGGCAGTCGTCACCGACACCAACGGCAACGTCGTTGACCTGTCCTCCTTCGTCCGCCCGGAAGGTGAAGAAGAGGGCGAGTCGGCATCGTCGGCCTCCTCCGCTTCGTCGGCCTCCTCGGCGTCGTCGGCATCGGCAGCATCCGCCAAGTAATGCGGCGCCGCTGAACGCGGCAAAAACCTCCAAGCGCGGAGTTGCCCCTCACCGGGTGGCTCCGCGCTTTCGGTTTAAGTCGCGGTTTTAAGCCAAAAGCGATGCGTCCGCACCCGACCATGCGCCGACAGCGAAAACTTGCCCCTGCACTGCCAAAGTCGCTGACCAAGGCAGTAATGTTCAAGGAAGTAAAGAGCCAGCGCCCCGACGGACAGAACATCGGGGCACGGCATCACGGAGAGGTATCAGAACATGTCCAGTGACTCCCGCACTCCCACGATGGCTTCGGTAGATCCGGCCGCACGTGAGGACTACATCTACAATCGGCTCCTCAAGGAGCGCATCATTTGGTTGGGCACCGAGGTGAGCGATGCGAACGCAAACGCCATCTGCTCCCAGCTGCTGCTGCTCTCCGCCGAAGACCCGGACAAAGACATCTGGCTGTACATCAACTCCCCAGGTGGTTCGATCACCGCCGGCATGGCCATCTACGACACCATGAACTACATCCCCAACGATGTTGTCACCGTCGCTACCGGCTTGGCCGCCTCGATGGGGCAGTTCCTGCTCTCTTCCGGCACCCCGGGCAAGCGCTACGCCACCCCGAACGCGCGCATCCTGATGCACCAGCCGTCCGGCGGCATCGGCGGTACCGCTTCGGACATTCGTATCCAGGCGGAACTGATCCTGCATATGAAGAAGGTCATGAGCGAGCTGACGGCGACCCAGACCGGTCAGAGCCTCGAGACCATCCTCAAGGACAACGAGCGCGACAAGTGGTTCACTGCCACCGAAGCCCTCGAGTACGGTTTCTTTGACCACATCGCCCAGTCCTCCGGCATCGTCTCCGGTGGCGGCGGGGTCGCGAAGTAACGCGACGGCACCCGGCAGACCTAATTGATTTCCCCAGGAGAAACGATGAATAACACACCGCATGCCACCTCCGGCGAAATGCCGTCGGCGCGCTACATCCTTCCGCAGTTCGAGGAGCGCACCCCTTACGGGTTCAAGCGCCAGGACCCGTACGCGAAGCTTTTCGAAGACCGCATCATCTTCCTGGGCACCCAGGTCGATGACGCTTCGGCCGACGATGTCATGGCCCAGCTGTTGGTTCTCGAGTCGATGGACCCGGAACGCGACATCACCTTGTACATCAACTCGCCCGGTGGCTCGTTCACCGCGATGACCGCCATTTACGACACGATGCAGTTCATCCGTCCCGAGGTTCAGACCGTGTGTCTGGGCCAGGCAGCCAGCGCCGCAGCGGTGCTGCTGGCCGGCGGCACCCCGGGCAAGCGCCTGGCGCTTCCCAACGCACGCGTGCTGATCCACCAGCCGGCGATGGGTGGCGGGGAACGCGGCACCGCCTCGGACCTGCAGATCCAGGCCGAGGAGGTCATGCGCATGCGCGCATGGTTGGAGAACACGCTGGCCGGGCACAGCAACAAAACCCCGGAAGAAGTCGGCAACGACATCGAACGCGATCTGTACATGACGGCCGCCGAGGCCAAGGAATACGGCCTGATCGACGAGGTCCTGTCCCCGCGCAAGATCAAGCCGCAGGCCATCATCACCCGCTAAACGGTGCGGGCCTTGTGGAACGGGTGGCACGTGGCCGCGCGAAACATGCGCACCACGTGCCGCCCGTTCGCCCATTCCGTCGGCGCTCTGTCATAGAGTTAAGACAGTTCAGCATTTCCGGTCCCTCGGGCCGGTCCTACCGGTACCAGAAAAGGGGACCAACACGATGGCACGCATGGGTGAAGGGTCTGATCTACTCAAGTGTTCCTTCTGCGGCAAGAGCCAGAAGCAGGTTCGCAAGCTGATTGCAGGCCACGGGGTCTACATCTGCACCGAATGCATTGAGCTCTGCAACGAGATTATCGAAGAAGAGCTGGCCGAGGTCGAGGAAGGCACCGACTTCGAGCTGCCCAAGCCGAAAGAGATCTTCGATTCTCTGCAGGAGTACGTCATCGGCCAGGAGGGCGCCAAACGCTCACTCTCCGTGGCGGTGTACAACCACTACAAGCGCATCCAAGGCGGTGCCGCGGCCAAGGCCGTCTCGCCGCTGAGCGATGCCTCCTCTCTCGATGAGGTTGAGGTCTCCAAGTCCAATATTCTGTTGATCGGGCCCACCGGCTGCGGTAAGACCTACCTGGCCCAGACCTTGGCCCGCCGGCTGAACGTCCCCTTTGCCGTCGCCGACGCCACCTCGCTGACCGAGGCCGGTTATGTGGGCGAAGACGTCGAGAACATCTTGCTCAAGCTGATCCAGGCGGCGGACTACGACGTCAAGAAGGCCGAGCAGGGCATCATCTATATTGACGAGATCGACAAGATCTCACGCAAGTCCGAGAACCCCTCGATCACCCGGGACGTCTCGGGCGAGGGCGTGCAGCAGGCACTGCTGAAGATTCTCGAAGGTACCGTCGCGGCCGTTCCGCCGCAGGGTGGACGCAAGCACCCGCACCAGGAATTCATCCAGTTGGACACCACCAACGTGCTGTTCATCGTTGCCGGGGCCTTCGCCGGACTCGAGGAGATCATCTCCTCCCGCGCCGGACGCAAAGGTATCGGCTTCGGTGCCCCGCTCTCGGCGCTGAAGTCCGAGGAAGCATCCTACTCGGATGTGCGTCCCGAGGACCTGCTCAAATTCGGGTTGATCCCCGAATTCATCGGGCGCTTGCCGGTGATCAGTACCGTGGAAAAGCTTGACCGCCCGGCCCTGATCAAAATCCTTTCGGAACCGAAGAACGCCTTGGTCAAGCAGTACCAGAAGATGTTCCGGATGGACGGGGTCGAGCTGACCTTCGAAGACAGCGCCCTGGAGGCCATCGCCGATCTGGCCCTGGACCGGGGCACCGGTGCTCGTGGCCTGCGCGCCATCCTCGAGGAGACGCTCAGCGCCATCATGTTCGAGTTGCCCAGCCGTGACGATGTCGCAGAGGTCCGCATCACCAGCGATGTGGTCCTCAATGGGGCCGAACCGGTCCTGATCTCCGAGCAGGTCGCCGACAAGCGCGGGAAGAAGTCGGCGTAGCAATTCCCCGTGCAGCCAATCTTGCAGTGCACTTCCGCACTGTCGTCGGGCCCCATGGGTCCATGGAATTTGATTGAAGGAGCAGTGCGTTGTCCGATAAAACACACGTTGATTTTTGGTTCGATCCGACCTGCCCGTTTGCCTGGGCCACTTCACGCTGGATCCTCGAGGTCGAGAAGGTCCGCGACATCGAAGTGTCCTGGCACGTCATGTCGCTCTCGGTGCTCAACGACGGCCGTGAAGGGCTGAGCGATTCCTATCGCGAAAACGTGGCCAAGGGCTGGGGCCCGGTCCGCGTGCTGATCGCCGCCGCACAGAAACACGGCGATGCGGTGTTGGGTGATCTCTACACCGCCATGGGCGAGCTACTGCACTATGAAGAAGTCAAGGACTACACCGAGGTCATCACCCGCGCCTTGGCTACCGCCGGCCTCGAGCCCGAGCTTGCCGAAGCCGCCGAGTCGACCAGGTACGACGAGGCGCTGAAAGCCAGCCACAACAACGGGATCGCCCGAGTGGGCCAGGACGTCGGCACTCCGGTCCTGGCGCTTAACGGCACTGCTTTCTTCGGACCGGTCATCACCCGGGTTCCCGTCGGAGAGGAAGCCGGGAAGCTCTTTGATGCCTCGGTCACCTTGGCCTCGTTCCCGTACTTCTTCGAGATCAAACGCTCCCGCACCGAGGACCCGCAGTTTAATCTCGAGTCGAACCCGTCCAATTCCGCTGTCAATGGCTGAATAGGCCAATAAACGCGGGCAGGGGCCTAGGCGAACCACAAGGTTTGCCCGGGTCCCTTGCCCGTTAATGGGCACGCGCGTATAAAAGAGATATGCACCACTGCCGGAGTGGTGCTGAACAAGAACCAAATTCGTGGTGACGAGCTATTGGAATCTCTTCTAGTTCGGCTGCAGCAGCGAAGCAGCAAGACCCACGCAACAAGGGTTTTGTTCGGTTCTCCAAGTCAACGCTGTACGAGGATCACCACCGAGTCGAAGCCCCTCCGACATTGGTTTGTCAGCCGAAGGGGCTTCCCCTCTGTCCGCCATCAGGTGGCGTGACTCAACGTAGGGGAAGTGTTGCTTCGACGGCAAGACGACGAGGGCGCTGTGCCCATCCCTCTAGGGGAGAGGCGCAGCGCCCTCGTTGCTGGGGCCCCCGCGGTGCGGTAACCCTGCGTAGCTAGGCTTGGACTGTGTCCTCGGCCGGGGCCAGAACCACATCCGAGACGGTCAAATCACCGTCGGCAGCAACTAGCGTCACGTCGTGCGCGTTGCCCGCGGCCAATAGGTCGCCCAGGCCGGCCCGCAACAGCTCAAGAGTTGCCTCCGGTGCGGAAATGACACCGGAGAGCACCTCGGTGCGTTGCTTGACCTTCGCTTCGGACTTGGCCTTGCGGATGCCCGAAAGGGCCTCGCCGACAACCGGGAGTACTGCGGTATTTGCTCCGACGATGGCCTCGGCCAGGTGGGCCGATCCCGGCCATGGCGCCGTGTGTACCGAATCGGCGCGCCACCAGCCCCAGACCTCTTCGGTAGCGAAGGGCAGGAACGGGGCAAAGAGACGCAACACCGCATCCAGTGTGGTGGCCAGGGTGGTCAGGACGCTGGCCTGCTCGGCCTCGCCGCGGGCACCATAGGCACGGTCCTTGATCAGTTCGACATAGTCGTCGGTGAACGACCAGAAGAACGACTCGGTGATGTTCAGTGCACGGGCATAGTCGTAAGCATCGAAGGCGCGCGTGGCGTCATCAATGACCTGCGACAGGCGAGCCAGCACCGACTTGTCCAGCCCGTTGGTGACCACCGAGGCGTCATTGACGATGACGTTGTCCTGCGTGGCACCCAGATTGAGCACGAACTTGGAGGCGTTGAGGATCTTGATCGCCAGGCGGCGGCCGATCTTCATCTGGTTGATCTCATACGCGGTATCCGCGCCCAGCTTGGCGCTGGCGGCCCAGTAGCGCACCGCGTCGGAGCCGTAATCGGCCAGTACGTCGGTGGGGACCACCACGTTGCCCTTGGACTTGGACATCTTCTTGCGGTCCGGGTCCAAGATCCAACCGGAGATCGCCGCGTGCTTCCACGGGGCAACATCATGCAGCGCGTCGGAACGAACCGCGGTGGAGAAGAGCCAGGTGCGGATGATGTCATGACCCTGCGGACGCAGGTCGAACGGGAAGACCTTGTTGAAGAAGTCTTCGTCGCGGCTCCAGCGGCCCACGATCTGCGGGGTCATCGAGCTGGTCGCCCAGGTGTCGAGCACATCGGCGTCGCCGACAAACCCGCCGGCGGTGTTGCGGGCCGATTCCTCGTAGCCCGGTGCGGTGTCCGCGGCCGGATCAACCGGAAGCATCTGGTCCGTGGGCAGGATCGGGTGCTCGTAGTCGGGCTCGCCCGAAGCATCGAGCGGGTACCAGACCGGAACCGGCACTCCGAAGAAGCGCTGACGGGAAACCAGCCAGTCGCCGTTGAGCCCGGAGATCCAGTTCTCGTAGCGCGAGCGCATGAACGCGGGATGGAATTCGATTTGCTCGCCGCGCTTGATCAGGCGTGCTCGGCGTTCCTCGTCGCGACCGCCGTTGCGGATGTACCACTGGCGTGAGGAAACGATCTCCAGGGGCTTGTCGCCCTTTTCGAAGAAGTTCACCGGGTGGGAAATCTTCTTCGGCTCACCATCCAGCAGATTGGCGGCGTTGAGCAGGGCAATGACGCCCTCCTTGGCGGAGAAGACAGTCTTTCCGGCGATCGACTCGTAGGCTTCGATCCCGGCCGGTGTGGTGATCCATTCCGGGGTGTCGGCGATGACGCGACCGTCGCGGCCGATGATGGCGCGGGTGGGCAGTTGCAGCTCGCGCCACCAGGTTACGTCGGTCAGGTCTCCGAAGGTACACACCATCGCGATTCCCGAGCCCTTGTCGGCCTTGGCCAGCGAGTGCGGGTAGACGGTGACCGGCACATCGAAGAGCGGGGAAGTGACGGTCTTGCCGAAGAGCGGCTTGTAGCGCTCGTCATCTGGGTTCGCGACCAAACCTGCACACGCGGCCAGAAGCTCGGGGCGGGTGGTCTCGATGAAGATCTGGATGCCATCTTCGGCGGTGAACGGGTAGCGGTAGTAGGCGCCGGGCACCTCCCGGTCCTCGAGCTCGGCCTGGGCCACCGCGGTGCGGAAGGTGACGTCCCACAGGGTGGGGGCTTCGGCCATGTACGCGTCGCCGGCGTTCAAGTTGGCCAGGAAGCCGCGCTGCGAGACGGCGCGCGAGACGTCGTCGATGGTGCGGTAGGTCAAGTCCCAGTCGACCGACAATCCCAGGGTGCTAAAGAGTTGCTCGAAGACCAACTCGTCCTCGACGGCGAGCACTTCGCACAACTCGATGAAGTTCTTGCGGCTCACCACGTCCCAGTCGCGCTGGTTCTTCGCCGGGGTCGCCGGAGGCTTGTAGCCCTCGACGTAGGAGTAGGTCGGGTCGCAACGCACACCATAGAAGTTCTGTACGCGGCGCTCGGTGGGCAGGCCGTTGTCGTCCCAGCCCATCGGGTAGAACACGTTCTTGCCGGTCATCCGCTGGTAGCGGGCCAGCACGTCGGTCTGTGTGTAGGAGAACATGTGCCCCACATGCAGCGACCCGGAAGCCGTCGGCGGGGGAGTGTCGATCGAGTAGACCTGCTCGCGCGTGGTCTCGGGGTTGAACTTGTAGGTGCCTTGTTCGCGCCAACGCGCGCCAAGGCGTTCCTCCAGGCCCTCCAAAACGGGCTTGTCCGGAACTGAAACTGTGACGGGCGTGTCTGTGCCCAAGGTATCTTCTGCCATGGCGTCCATTCTTCCATGTCCCGGACGGGTTCGGGCATTGGTGCGGGTGTGATGGCCGCGGCACCGCATGGGGGGTGCCGCGGGCCTCAACGGGGTTCTGCTGACGGAAGCGGGCTTATGGGGCCAACCAGAGTGTTGTCTCGCCCGGGATCTGCTGAGGGGGACGGGCGACGGGGCCGCTGGCCAGCACGATGCGTGAAGCTTCAGCACTAACGGGCAAGGGTGCCGGCTCGGTACCGAAGTTTGTGAGCACTTCCCAGCCGTTGGGGCGCCGGTAGTGCAACAGCGGATCCCCGGAGGCAGAGAGCCACTCCAATGATTCGGCGGCCTGCAACTTCCTGCGCCAGGCCAAGGCATCGCGGTAGAGCTCCAAGGTGGAACCGGGTACCCCGTCCTGTTCCGTGACGGCGTGTGCAGCGAACCAGGCAGGCTGGGGCAGCCAGGGGGTGCCGCCGAAACCGTGGTTTTCTTGGCCCGCATCCCACGGCAGCGGCACCCGGCAGCCGTCGCGGCCCTTGATCCGGTTTCCGGTGCGGAACCAGGTGGGGTCCTCGAGTGCATCGAGGGGTAGGTCTGCGACCTCGAAGAGTCCTAGTTCCTCACCCTGGTACAGGTAGGCGGACCCGGGCAGTCCCAGCATGAACAGCGTTGCCGCCCGGGCCCGCCGTAACCCGCGGGCCGGATCCGGCTGTGGGTGGGTGCCGCCGTTGAGCAGCCACGCGTCCAGCGCCTGGGCATCGGTGCCGTCGGGCAGTGCATAGCGTGAGGGGTGGCGAATGACATCGTGGTTGGAAAACACCCAGGTGGAAGACGCGCCGGAGGCCGCTGCCTCCGCCAGGCAGCTGGCCACGATGCCGCGGAACTCGCCGGCATCGAAAGGAGCCTGCAATAAATCGAAGTTGAAGGCCTGCCCCAGGCCAGTGGGTTGGGCGTATTTCAGGCGGCGGTGGGTGAAGGGGACCCAGGCCTCGGCCACCGCGGCGCGTGGTGGGTCGTACTCGTTGAGCACCTGCCGCCAACCGGCGAAGATCTCGTGAACCTCGTCGCGGTCAAAGAGCGGGTCGGTCCCGTCGTCAAGCAGGATCTGAAGCGAGGGTTTGGAACGAAGCGGGAGGGACATGTCCTTGGCCAGGGCGTGGGCGACATCGACGCGGAATCCGTCCACGCCGCGATCGGCCCAGAAGCGCAGCGTCGTGTGGAAGTCCTCGCGTACTTCGGGGTTCTCCCAGTTCAAATCCGGCTGTTCGGAGGCAAAAAGGTGCAGGTACCACTGGCCCGGATCCCCGGCGTTGGCCCCGGTGCTTTCGGTGACGCGGGTCCACGCGGGGCCGCCGAAGTGTGAAGGCCAATCCGAGGGCGGCAACTCCCCCTGTTCACCGAGCCCCTCGTGAAAGTGGTACCTGGCGCGTTCAGGGGAACCGGGGGCGGAGGCCAGCGCTTCGCTGAACCACCGGTGCCGGTTGGAGCTGTGGTTGGGCACCACATCGACGATGACCTTCAGTCCTGCCTCGTGGGCGGCGGCGACCATGGTATCGAAGTCCGCCAGCGTGCCCAGCCGGGCATCGACGTTGCGGTAGTCATCGACGTCGTACCCGCCATCGGCCAGCGCCGAGGGATAGAACGGGGAGAGCCAGATGGCGTCGATGCCCAGCTCCTTGAGGTAGCCGATGCGCGAGGTGACCCCGGGCAGATCCCCGAGTCCGTCATGGTTGGCGTCGGCGAAGCTGCGCGGGTAAATCTGGTACACGGCGGCCTGACGCCACCAATCGGCATTATTGCGGGTCTCGGGCTCGGCTGCCGGGCGCGTCGGGGAAAGCTGGCGGTCCATGGGTCGGGGGGATCCTCTCAGAGTATTGAGTGCTGCGGTGCTTCAAGTATGCGTCGAGGTGATGCTGATCACCGGCATATCCGCAGCTTCCCAGCGGCTCGGAACGCAAGCGCTCGACACCTCGCCACGGGGGCGTTCCACTGGATGAAGTACCAAAACAGGCCTAAAATATGCTTATGGGAACCTTTCGCTTGTTGCGCGCCTACGAACCTGCCGATGGCGGCTATCGGATCTTGGTGGATCGTCTCTGGCCGCGCGGACTGAGCAAGGAGCGTGCAGCGATCGACGACTGGGCCAAGGATGCGGCTCCCTCGACCCCATTGCGGGTGGCCTTCAGCCACAAGGCCGAGAGGTTCACCGAATTCACCGACCACTACCGTCAGGAGCTGGAGATCGGATCCGCGGCCGACGGCGCCGAGCGGCTGTTGGGACTGGCCGACGAGCATGAGGACGTGGTGCTTGTCTATGCGGCTCGGGACACGGTACACAACCACGCGGTGGTGCTCATCGATTTCCTCATCAAGGCGCAGCAGGCGGCCTAGCACCCGGTGGCGGGAACCCCGAGGGCTGAACGGGGAAGTAACCCAGGGAAGAAACGCGGAATGAATCGACATCCCAGTTGGGCACGGTTGGGGCCGCTGGATAGGATTTAGTCATGTCACCAACGAATTCACGCACCCAGCACGCAGCAGTAGTCACCGGAGCCTCGAGTGGAATCGGGCAGGCAACCGCCCGGGCCCTGTCCCAAGCCGGGTGGAAGGTCTTCGCCGTGGCCCGGCGCGCGGACCGGCTCCAGGAGCTTGCCGATGAAACCGGAGCCATTCCGATCACAGCGGATGTGACCGACGATGCGCAGGTAGCGGCGTTGCTTGCGACGGTGGAAGCAGCCGGTGGCATCGACACCCTGATCAACGTTGCCGGCGGAGCCCGCGGCACCTCGTACCTCGCCGAGGCCAAGAACGAGGACTGGGACTTCATGCTTCAGGCCAATGTCATGGGCACCATGAAAACCACCCGCGCTTTTTTGCCGATGCTGCGCGCCCATGGTGAGGGGACGGTGCTCAACCTGACATCGACCGCAGGACTGGTCAGCTACGAAGGCGGCGCCGGATACAACGCCGCCAAGGCCGCACAGCGGGCGCTGACCCAGGCCCTGCGGCTTGAGGAAGTCACCAACAACCTGCGGGTCATTGAGGTGCTGCCCGGGCTGGTGCACACCGAGGAATTTGCCCTGCGCCGCACCGGCGGGAACGCCGAGGCGGCAGAAGCCGTCTACAGCGGCGTGGAAAAACCGCTGACCGCCTCCGACATCGCCGATATCATCTCCTATGCGGTGAACCTGCCGCACCACATCAACCTTGACGAAATCGTGGTTCGGCCGGTGGCGCAGGCCGCGGCACACAAACTGGTACGCACCCAGGACTAGTGGCCTAACCATGAGGAGTGAGCCGCCCGCCATCAGTGGCATACCTCTGACCGGGGTTGTCTGCGGGCTGCTGCTGGCGTCGTTGGCTTTGACCCCATCTTTGGTCCCTCGCCCCACCGTATTCCAAGGATTCCTGTCCGGATTGTGGTTCATGATCGGCTATGGTCTGGGCACGCCGGTGCACCGCGTGGGTTCCTGGCTGCTCGGCAGGATCCGGACTCGACGGTGGTTCCCCGCATCGCGTCCGCTGCACTCCGCCAGTCGCACCGGCCTACTGGTGCTGGCGACGATGTTGCTGGTGCTGTACGTCGTCATTTATTCGGGGTTGGTGGTTTCCTGGCAGAACGAGGTTCGTGCGCTGGTGGAGATGGGCCCGGTCGACGGTGCTGGCCATCTGCGTTTCTTAATCGCCATGGTCGTCACCATGTCGCTGTGCTACTGGATTTTCCGCGGTATCGGTGCCCTGCGTGTGATGGCAGCCCGGTGGGCTCGGCGCAGGGGTTCCGGACCTGGACGGGCCCGCGCCATGGGACTGCTCGCCGGTCTGCTTGCCAGTTTTGTGCTGGTGGCGGGGCTTGTCGGCGCGGGCCTGGGTGCCGTGGGATCAATCTATGCCGCACGCGATGCACAAACGCTGGAGGGCAGCCGCCGTCCGGAGCTCCCCCTCCGTTCTGGTTCGCCGGACTCCATACTGGCCTGGGACAGGTTGGGGCGCCAGGGTCGTGCCTTCGTCGGTGGCGGCCCAAGCGCGGCAGCCATTGCCCGGGTCGGTGCCAGCGACGCCACGGAACCGATCCGCGTGTATGCGGGGTTGGGTCAGGGCGTCGATCTGGCGGAGCGTGCCGAATTGGTGGTCGGCGAGCTCGAGCGCACCGGAGCATTCGAACGAGAGGTGCTGTTGGTTGCCACGCCCACCGGCTCCGGCTGGCTCGAACCGCAGGCCATCGCCGCACTTGAATACCTTTACGCAGGTGACACAGCGACGGCTTCGATGCAATACTCGTTCCAGCCCAGCTGGGTCTCGTTCCTCTTCGCGCCCGAACTGTCCACGCAGTCCAGCAGCGCGCTCTTCGATGCCGTCCATGCCCGCTGGAAGCAGCTTCCTGCCAGCGATCGGCCGAAGCTTGCCGTCTACGGGCTGAGTCTTGGCGCCCAAGGCATGCAGGGGCACTTCGCCGATCTTGGGGACTTGCTCGATCGCACCGATGCTGCGCTGTTCACCGGGCCACCATCAAACTCCCAGCCGTGGCGCACCCTGCAGGCGGCACGAGACCCCGACACACCGATCTGGCAACCGACCTACCGGGGTGGTGCCTCGGTTCGATGGCAATCCAAGCCTGGGGACTTCGCGAACCTCGCGGGAACGTGGAACCAGCCGCGCGTCGGCTACCTCCAGCACGCCACCGACCCGATCACCTGGCTTGATGCCTCGGTGATCTACCAGCGTCCCGAATGGCTGGCGGGGCCCGCGGTAGAGGGTGGCCGTGGGTCGGATGTGAGCGATGCGATGCGCTGGATTCCCGGGGTGACGTTCCTGCACCTGGTCACCGACATGCTTGTCAGCGAGGCCGTCCCGCCGAGCCACGGGCACAACTTCGGGGACGTAGCGCTCGACGGCTGGGCGCAGGTGTTGCCCGGACACGGACGTAGCGACGCCCAGCTTGCCTCCATCCAGGCGGTCCTTGAAACGATCGACACCCACGACCCCATCTGGGAGTAGTCCTCCCGGCACGGAGCCGACCTGTCGGCAACGCGTGGGTGTGCCCAGGTATGTTTCAAGGACTAGGACGGCACTTCCGGCATCCGGTCAGCAGCCGTACATCAACCAAGGGGAATCATCGTGAGCATGTATGTCAGTGGAAACCAGCAGCCGGGCCAAGCGCTCACGCCGTTGGGCAGCATCCCTCCGGGCGTCCCGATCTTCGTCTTCCGTGGTGGGGCTGCGAACTGGTTCGGCACCCAACTACTCGGGGTACTCATCACGGTTTTGACGTTGGGGTTCTGCTACCCGTTTGCCGTGGTGTTGGTGGAACGCTGGCGCGCCAACAACACGTTCCTGCTCGGGCGTCCGCTGCAATTCACCGGTACGGGATGGGGCATCTTCGGTTTGTGGATCAAATGGTTCCTGCTGTGCATCATCACCCTAGGCATCTACAGCTTCTGGGTGTACCCGCGCCTGACGGCCTGGAAGGTCGAGCACACGGTGCTTGCCTAACGACCTGACGGGGCCAAAAAGCCGGGAGAGTCAGCTCTCGGTGTCGGGTTTCTGAAGCTTTGCGGTCTGCTCTGCCTGGTCCGCCGGCTGCCCGGTAGCTGCTGGGGCGCGGCCGTCGGCATCGATGTCCAAGGTGATCGGTACCTGTGCGATGCGGCCAGCCTGCTGCTAGGTGACCGGTGCGGCCACGGCGTTGGGCTGGTACATGCCACCATCGAGTCTCGCGGCGTTCATAGACGGGCTCTTCTTGCGCTGGTGGAAGCGGACGACCGCCCAAAAGAGCAGCCATGCGGGGAACGCGACGCTGAGCACCATCCCGATCCACCGTGAAATCTCCATGCCCCAAGGATAGGTCAGCACGCTGGATACTCATCGGGGGCCGGACACATGCCTGCGGGCGGCGCGGCCAAAGCCGCGAGGGCTAAGCGGCCTCGGCGGGAATGGAGTTGGGATGGAAGATCCAATTGCGTCGCGGCAGCTGGAGCGGATCCCTGGATCTGGGCAGGATCACGTGCGGGTGCCCGTTGACCATCACGATCCGAAATTTTCCGCTGTGATACCCCTGATGGCACATCGGACAGAGCAAGCAGCCACGTGAGACATTGGTCAGACCTCCGCCGTTCCACTCGTCGAGATGGTGCGCCTCGCATCGGCCGATCCTCATGGTGCACCCGGGGTTGATACATCCCTTGTCGCGAACCGCGATGGCCCGGCGCTGGGCCCGATTGAAGTATCTTCGACTGCGCCCAAGTTCCAGCGGGACCCCGGTGCCGCCCAGGACAATCGGGATGATTCCCGCATTGCAGGCCAACCGTCGGCAACTGGCCGCCGAAATATCCTCGCCGCGGTCGCTGATTCCGGAGGCCCCGAGCTGTCCGAGGAAGGTCTCCAGATCGATGGTGACATTCAGGGTGACGTTCGGTGCCAGCGGTAGCTGCTCATCGAGCCCGTACCCCTCATCGGCTCCTGGCTCGGCGGGGCTGGTGGTGATCCGCACCGAATCGAGGATGAGCTGGTGCAAACGGCGGGCCCGCTGACGGCTCAAGGCCTGCTCGATCCCCTCTCCGGGGCGAAGTTCGACGGAAGGATCAAGTTCCACGGGCTGCCCCAGGTCGGTGAACCCGGCGACGGGGCGCTGCTCGAGGGGCGTGCCGGGGTCCACTGCCCACTCGGGAATCGGGGCCGGTTCAGGTGCGGCGTCCGGGCCGGAGGAATCGGGGGTGGTTCCTGCCTGGGTCCGGGGGCTGTTGAGGATGTCGGCGGCCGTGGCGAGCAATTCGTGGCCCTCCGCGGTGGTGATGACCTTGTACTCGTAGCCCTTGCGGGTGTGGCCCAGAAAGTAGGCCCCGACGAACAGGTCTTGCGTTTCCTGCCGGTTTGCCGAGGCCTCTTCATCGAGCCGCCGGGCCTGGTCCTTGAGCAATTTGGTGGTGCCCTGGGCATTTCGGGTGCGGGCTGCCTCGGCCAGTTCTGTCTCCAACTCGCGGGCTTTGCTCAGAGCCTCGGGTGAGCCGGTGCCCTCCGGGGAGAGGTTCTCGAACTTGGTGGCCAGCGTGGCCAGGGCCTTGGGATCCGCGGCGCCGTCGCTGAGCACCTGGCCCAGCAGCGGGAACTTTGGTGCGATGGTTCGCCCGTTGAACCCGGTGTGTGGCAACAGGTTTTCGGCGCTCTGCGCCCGGTGTTGTGCCTGGAAGTGCGTGAGGTTTAACGCGTCGGCCAAAAAATCTGTGGTGTCGCGGTACAGCGGTTTGCAGCCGGGCTTCGTGGTGGCATCGGCCGGCAGCGCGGCCCCGTCGGCGAAGGCAACGGGATCCCGAAGTAGCTCGTTGAGTTCCGCCAACGGCTCCTCGGTGATGGTGTGCAGCTGCGCGTCGGCGCCGTGGGAAGCCGCGAGCAGCTGGCCGTAGCCGGCCTGCCGGTACAGCGACTCGGTGAGCTGCAGCAGTGCCGCGGCCCGAACCGGGGAGGTGGTGACCTCGGCCGCTGCCCGATCCAGGACCTCGCGCAGCAGCGGAATCAGGACCGCGAGCACACGCAGCGCATCGACCCCGGTCCCGGCCTTGGGGGGCTGGGACGAGGGTGTGGATGCTGGGCGGGGCAGGAGCGCCGTGAGCGTCTGGAGCCCGGCTGCAACGAGTGCCGGCAGGGTGGTCATGGAACAAGCATGCATCGCCGGGGCGCGCCATGGGGCGGCGGCGACGAATCTGTGGATAAGTATTTTGTGAGGTGGGCCCTAGCGGATACCTGCGGATTCTCCGGTGCGCCGGTGGTGGCGCTAGACTGGTACCCATACGACGTCGACCCGGCAATCACCGGCGAGTCCTTGGAGGAACGGTCACTTCGCCCACGCGCGAGAGAAACCAAGTAGAACCAAGCGGGTAAGCCCGTCACAGCAGTTAACGAGCGGCCCAATCCGGCCGGAGGGAATCTTCCGGTGCAGAAACGGCAAGCGGGGTGGTACCGCGAGGCCCAGTGACCAATCACTGGGAATCGTCCCTGTGTTGGAGAACGCCTAAGCGCACACGCGCCTTCGATCACCAGGACTGCCGCAGATGACCAGCTACCCCAAGGCCTCGACCGACCCGCACGGCACCACGCCGTCCTCTCCCCGTTTCCCGGAGATTGAGGAGCGGGTTCTTTCCTACTGGAAGGACGACTCGACTTTCCAGGCCTCCATTGATGCCCGCGATGCCGGCATCGACGGTGCCAACGAGTTCGTCTTCTACGATGGGCCTCCCTTCGCCAACGGCCTGCCGCACTACGGGCACCTGCTCACCGGGTACGTCAAGGACCTGGTCGCCAGGTACCAGACCCAGCGCGGTCACCGCGTCGAGCGTCGCTTCGGCTGGGACACCCACGGACTGCCGGCCGAGCTGGAGGCCATGAAGCAGCTGGGCATGACCGACAAGGTGCAGATCGAGACGATGGGCATCGACAAGTTCAACGACGCCTGCCGCACCTCGGTGATGAAGTACGCCGACGAATGGCAGGCCTACGTCACCCGCCAGGCGCGCTGGGTCGACTTCGAGAACGACTACAAGACGCTGAACGTCGAATACATGGAATCGGTCATCTGGGCCTTCAAGGAGCTGTCCGACAAGGGACTGACCTACCAGGGCTTCCGAGTGCTGCCGTACTGCTGGAAGGACGAGACTCCGCTGTCCAACCATGAGCTGCGCATGGACGACGACGTGTACAAGGACCGTCAGGACCAGACCGTCACCGTTGGCTTCAAGCTGCTCGCCGGAGAATCGGAAATCTCCAAGCAGCTGGCCGGAGTCCAGGCCCTGGCCTGGACCACCACCCCCTGGACCCTGCCGACCAACCTGGCCCTGGCCGTGGGACCCCAGGTCAGCTACGTGGTGCTGCCCGCCGGAGAACACGGGATCAAGGCTTCGAACGCCACCGGCGAGTTCATGCTTGCTCAAGACCTGCTCGGCGCCTACGCCAAGGACCTGGGCTACGCCGATTCGGCCGCCGCCCACGACGCGATCACCGCACGGTACACCGGCAATCAGCTGGCCGGACTGCGCTACGCGCCGCTCTGGGACACCTTCACCGACACCGAAAACTGGAACACCGCACACGCCTTCCAGCTGCTGGTCGCCGACTACGTCACCACCACCGACGGCACCGGCATCGTCCACCAGGCCCCGGCCTACGGTGAGGAAGACCAGAAGATCTGTGAGGCCGCAGGGATCCCGGTGATCCTGTCCATTGACGAGGGCGCGAAGTTCCTGCCGGTCTTTGCCGGTGGCGAGCTGGAGACAATCGTCGGGGTCCAGGTCTTTGAGGCCAACAAGATCATCACCACCGTGCTCAAGGACGCGGGCCAGCTGATCAAGCAGGCCTCCTTCGAGCACTCCTACCCACACTGCTGGCGCTGCCGCACCCCGCTGATCTACCGGGCGATTTCCTCCTGGTATGTCGAGGTCACCAAGGTCAAGGACCGCATGCTGGAATTGAACCAGCAGATCAACTGGATCCCGGAGAACGTGAAGGACGGGCAGTTCGGCAAGTGGCTGGCCAACGCCCGGGACTGGTCGATCTCACGCAACAGGTACTGGGGATCGCCGATCCCGGTGTGGGAATGCGACGGCGCCGAGTGCACCCACCGCGAAGTCTACGGATCGCTGGCGCAGCTGCAGGAGGGTTTCGGCCGCCTGCCGCGCAACCACGAGGGGCAGCCTGACCTGCACCGCCCGTTCATCGATGAGCTCACCAAAGCCCATGAGGGTTGCGCGGAGCAAGGGACCATGTACCGCGTGGAGGATGTGCTCGATGTCTGGTTTGATTCCGGGTCGATGCCCTACGCCCAGGCGCACTACCCGTTCGAGAACAAGGAATGGTTCGACACCCACCACCCGGCGGACTTCATCGTCGAGTACATCGGACAGACCCGCGGCTGGTTCTACACCATGCACGTGCTCTCCACCGCGCTCTTTGACCGCCCCGCGTACAAGAACGTGATCAGCCACGGCATCGTGCTGGGCTCCGACGGACAGAAAATGTCCAAGTCGCTGAAGAACTACCCCGATGTCAACGAGGTGCTGGACCGCGACGGCTCCGATGCGATGCGCTGGTTCCTGCTCTCCTCCCCGATCCTGCGCGGCGGCAACCTGGTGGTCACCGAGCAGGGCATCCGCGAGGGCGTGCGCCAGGTGTTGCTGCCGATGTGGAACGTCTGGCACTTCTTCTGCCTGTACACCAACGCCGCGAACCACGGCGCCGGCTACCAGGCGAAGCTGGTGCACAGTGCCAGCGACCCGCTGGATGCCTACATGCTGGCAGCCACCGGGGACCTGGTCCGCGAGACCACCGCGAAGTTCGACGCCTATGACATCTCCGATGCCGCCGAAACCATCCGCGCCTACATGGACACGCTGACCAACTGGTACGTGCGCCGGAGCCGCCAGCGCTTCTTCGACGAGGACACCAGCGCCTTCGACACGCTCTACACCGCGCTGGAGACCCTGACGCGGGTCGCCGCCCCGCTGCTGCCCTTGGCCGCCGAAGAAATCTGGCGCGGCCTCACCGGGGAACGCTCGGTGCACCTGGCTCCCTGGCCGACGGCCGAGATGTTCGGGCGCAACGACGATTTGGTCGCCGCCATGGAAACCACCCGAAAGATCGCCTCGGTCGGTTCCTCGCTGCGCAAGGCAGCGAACCTGCGGGTGCGCCTGCCGCTGGCCGGCATGTCCGTCGCGGTGCCCAACGCCGCGGCACTTGAAGGCACCTTCGCCTCCATCATCAAGGACGAACTGAACCTGCGCAGCCTCACGCTGATCGACGCCGCAGAGGCCAACGCCGCCGAATACGGCATCAGCCAGGCGCTGGTCGTCAACGCCCGGGCCGCCGGCCCGCGGTTGGGCAAAAACGTGCAGCTGGCGATCAAGGGCGCGAAGTCAGGTGACTGGTCGGTGGACGATGCAGGCATCGTGACCGCCGGGGGACTGGAACTCGAATCCCACGAATACACGCTCGAAACGGTGGTCTCGGCCGCCGCGGGCGAGGATTCCATCGCCGCAGCAGTGTTGCCCGGCGGCGGCTTCCTGGTCCTTGACACGCAGGTCACCGAGGAACTCGCGGCCGAAGGCACGGCACGGGATATGATCCGCGCCATCCAGTCGGCCCGCAAGGACGCCGACCTGCAAGTCTCGGATAGGATCCGCACCCAGATCACCGCCGACGCCGCCACCGTGGAGGCGTTGGGAGCCAACACCGAACTGATCAAGGGCGAAACGCTCAGCACCGGGCTGGTCCTGGTCACCGGGGCGACGGGGACGGCGCCGGTTATCAGCGTCGAAACCGTGGCCCAGGCCGAAGCAGCCGACAAGGAAATGGGACCGAACACATGAGCAACACCTTTGATAAGTTCTCGGTGCAGAGCGTGTACGCCGAGCTTTTGGCACGCGCCCCGGAGAACAAGATCGAACCGCGCATGGAACCGATGCGCCGGGCCATGGAGATCCTGGGGGAGCCGAACCATGCCTTCCCGATCATCCATGTCACCGGCACCAACGGGAAAACCTCCACCGCGCGGATGATCGAATCCTTGCTGCGCGCCCACGATCTGCGCACCGGGCGCTACTCCTCCCCGCACCTGGTCTCGGTCACCGAACGCATCGCGATCGACGGGGAGTCCGTGGACGATGAGACCTTTGTGCGGATCTGGGACGAGATCCGCCCCTACCTGCAGATTGTCGACGACGAGCTGCTGGCCAACGGCGAGAACCGGCTGACCTATTTCGAGGCCGTGACCATCCTGGCCTTCGCGGTCTTCGCCGACACCCCGGTGGATGTGGCGATCATCGAGGTGGGACTGGGCGGGATCACCGACGCGACCAACGTCGGAGATGGGCAGGTTTCGGTGGTTACCCCGATCTCGCTGGATCACACCGACCTGCTCGGGGACACCGTGGAGCTGATCGCGGAGGAGAAGTCCGGGATCATCAAGCCCGGCGGGTTCCTGATCTCCTCCGCGCAACCGGCAGCCGCCGCCCAGGTGTTGCTGGAGAAGGCCCGGGAAACCGCGGTTCCCTACCGGTTCGAGGGCGTCGAGTTCGGCATCGAGAACCGCACGGTCGCCGTCGGCGGACAACAGCTTGACCTCAAGGGCCTGGCCGGAAGCTACCCCGGGATCCTGTTGCCCTTACATGGGGAGCACCAGGGGCAGAACGCCGCCGTGGCCCTGGCCGCGGTCGAGGCCTTCATCGGGGGAGGGGAAACCGAGCTGAACCACGACCTGGTCATGGAGGGCTTCGGTGCCGCCACCAGCCCCGGTCGCCTCGAGGTGATTCGCAAGGCCCCCACCGTGCTGCTGGACGCGGGGCACAACCCCGACGGGATCCGTGCCTCCGCGGCGGCAGTGAAGGAGTCCTTCGGGTTCTCCAAACTGGTGCTGGTCATCGGCATTCTGGCCGAGAAGGACGCCGAAGGAATGCTCGCCGAACTGCGCGAGGCCTACCTGGATCTCACCGAGGACATCGCCATCACCCAGTCCAATTCCCCGCGGTCCATCCCTGCCGGAGAACTGGCACGCATGGCATTGGATGCCGGGTTTGACGAGGGAGACATCTACGTGACCGAGCGCCTGGACGACGCCCTGGAATGGGCCGTGGGACGCGCCGAAGCCTCCGAGGACTTCGGCGGCGGCGTGTTGGTCACCGGCTCGATCACCCTGGTGGGCGAGGCCCGGATGTTGCTGGGAGGGGAATAAGCATGGCAAAAATGACGAAGGCGCAACGCGAATGGCGCCCCGGGACGCCGAAGAAACCGCGCTCGACCCGTGTGATGTTCGCCTCCACCGTGCTCACGCTCGAGGCTTTCCTGGCCATCTTCGTGGCGCTGGCACTCTTCGGGCTCAAACGCGATGAGCTGGCTCCCGGGCTGATCCTGGGCGCCGGCGCGGTGGTCGCGCTGGTATGCATTTTCACCTGCGCGCTGCTGAAAAAACCGCTGGGATACGCCATTGGATGGGCCCTGCAGCTGCTGTTCATCTTCTCCGGGTTCCTGCTGACCTCGATGTTCTTCATCGGCGCGGCGTTCGCCGCCACCTGGTGGTACGCGATCACCAAGGGGCGGACCATGGACGTGGAGACGGCACGTCGAGCCCGTGAACAGGCTGCCTGGGATGCGGCACACCCGCAGGATGATCCCGACGCCGGCGACGCCCAACCGTAGAATTAAGCCAAACGACATCAAGCACCACTCAAAACGAAGGAGCCGCCTCCATGGCCATTGAACGCACCCTGATCCTGATCAAGCCCGATGGCGTCAAGCGTCAGCTGACCGGTCAGATCCTGTCCCGCATCGAAGCCAAGGGCTACGAGATCGCCGAACTCAAGCAGGTTTCGGCGACCCGCGAACAGCTCGAGGCACACTACGAGGAGCACGTGGGCAAGCCGTTCTACGAGCCGCTGGTCGAGTTCATGGCCTCGGGCCCGCTCGTGGCGATCATCGCCGAGGGCCAGAACGTGATACCCGGCTTCCGCTCGCTGGCCGGCACCACCGACCCGACCACCGCAGCTCCGGGCACCATCCGCGGTGACCTGGGCCGCGACTGGGGCCTGAAGGTCCAGCAGAACCTGGTCCACGGTTCGGACTCGGAAGAATCCGCAGCACGTGAAATCGGTATCTGGTTCGCCTAACGCTTCAGGCACCGCCCGCGGTGCCCCAGCAAGTCCTCACCACGGGTCCGGCCCGCAGCATTCCAAGGAAAGTTGCGGGCCGGACCTTTTGCCTGTGCGCGAACCCCTTGGTGGCCGCGTTCGTATTTGATGATCAGGGGTATCAGGGAAACCGCGATGCCTTAAGACCGATGAGGAGTTCCCGGAACATGCCGACAAAGAACACGGCAGTCAAGCAGGGGCACGGGGCGATGGCCCGCGGGGCGCTGCTGCTCGGAATGTTGAGCACCGGCGCGTTGCTGCTGGCAGGATGCGGCGCGCAGGCCGCCCTGTCCCAAACCCCGCAAGCGGACCCGCGGCTGCTTCAAGATGCCCTGAAGGATTCCGCCACCGGCCACGTGTCCCTCGGTGAAATCTACGGGCAGGTGCACGATTTTGACCGCGCAGTGGCCATCTGCCCCTACATGGACACCGATGACGTCGATCTGGCACTGGGCTTCGCCTGGGACGGAACGGACGCACTGCCGCTGGATAACGAGGCGCGCGGAGCACTGTTACTGGCCCGGGACACCAAGGTCGCAGCCATTATGCTGGCAGAGCGGAGCGCACTGGACTTTTGCTCCACGGACGATGCCGCCGGAGCCGGCATCCTGCCCGAAACAGAGCTGGGATTCAGACCCTCGCCCGGCGCCGCAGGGGAAACCAGCTGGAGCGCCATCCGGCCGTAGGTGCCCTCTCGAGGCTCAGTCCGTCGCGGTGCGGGCGCGGCGGGCGCGCAGCAATCCTCCGGCCAACAGATCCAGACCAAGTGCCAGTGCACTGCCGATGGCGTAGGCCAGCAAGTCCAGCGGGACGAAGGTCGTGCCCAGCACCAGCCGCACCGGCGGGAACACCGCGGCGAGGCTCGTTGGAAACGCGGTGAGTTGCAGCAGCTCGATGAGCACGCAGAACACCAACGCCGCCACCGCGTTTGCCGCCTGCCCCGCGCGGGGGCGCAGCAGTGTTGCCAACACATAGATCAGCACCGCGTAGATGACCCCGCCGGACAGATCTGCGGCCAGCCCGGAGCCCAGGAACCTGGCGCCCAGGCCCAAGGCGATGACCGGTAGCACACAGGCGACAGCACCCAGGCGGCGCCGATGCGCGGTGGCGGCGGGAGACCGGAGTTGCTCCGATAAGGGCGCTGAACCGGCCAACGGCTCAGGCGCCAAAGAAGGCACCGGGGAAGCGCAGCACGATGCTGGCCGCGGTGAGCACCAGCAGCACGGTTGTGGCCACCCAGGTCCACTCGGCGACGGCCCGGCGCACCGCAGCGGAGGCGGGGATCACGCCATGGGCGATGTTGCGCGCGGTGGTGTAGAGGAACATCGGGATCATCATCGCCCACACGATCATGCAGTACAGGCACAGCGCGTTGATCTCATACAGGGCCTGCGACCAGAGCCAGATAATGAACACCATCGCCAGGGAAACCCCGATCTGCACGCCGATCCAGTACCAGCGGGCGAATCGGGCCCCGGCGAGCAACGCCATGCCAATGGTGATCACGATGCCGAACCCCACGACGCCCAAAAACGGGTTGGGGAAGCCCAGCAACGCGGCCTGGGTGGACTTCATGACGGTGCCGCAAGAGACCCACGGGTTGAAGTCGCAGGAGGTGACGTAGTCGGGGTTCTTGTAGAGGGCGATACGTTCGAGCACCAAGATGCCCGAAGCGATCCAGGCCACCGCGCCGGTGAGCACCAGGAGTAGGCCGAAGCCCCTGGCCCTGACCATGCGGGGCGCCGTGGCCTCGTCGCGTGGCTGCATAGAGGTGTCGGACGTGCTCATGGTGGTGCGCTCCCTGGTGGCGGTGGTCGATGCAGGCATCATGCGGGCACCGACAAGGTGGCCCGCCTGAACAAAAGTCTAATCGCCGGCGCCCATCGGCTTCCCGACCCCGCGCCGAGGCCGGGACAACCAGCGGTGCAATACTCCCGTGAAGCCGTGTACGTGAAGCTCGATTCAGGACCGCGGCGTCCATCGGCGTGTCGGTATGAGACAATTGCAGTGGTTGTTCGTGGATCCACAGTCTGCTTTCAACCCAACGACAGGCTTTCAAGCCCGATTGCGATGCATCTGCTGCCAAGAGACCGCCTATACGAAGGTCGAAGCGAATACCGCGATATGGTCGCCGCAACAAAAAGCGGCTTGCTTGGAAAAGCGCCGTTGGTCCCGCATGGATGCCGCGCCCCTGACACGGTTGGCGCACCCGAGTGCGGACATATCAAAGGACTTCCGCTGGGACACGCGGCCACACGGCCCGGTCCAGCGAACCAACCAGGGAAGACGAGCTATCTGTGGGAGCCATCGACCCGCCGAGGAGCACTCTTTTAACATGGCACTGAATCGCGACGAATCAAAGGCAGCGATGGGGCAGGGACCCAAGGCCCGCAGCACCCGCACCAGCCGCGCACCACGCGGCAACTTCAACGAACCCTCACCGCCGCCGCCGCGCCGGGCCATGACCCTGGCTGACCTCAACGACGCCGCTGCTTCCCCCGGAGGCAAGCTGCGCCAGTCGGTTTCCCCGCGTGGTGCCAGCACACGCCGCAGCCCGGCCAGGAATGCTGCCCCCTCCAGGTCCAACGCACGGGCGAAGACCGCCCAGGATGCCACGGTCGAGTCGGTCGTCGCCGAGGCCACCGGCCAGAAGCGTGCGGCAGCACCGGCCAAGACCGAGCAGCAGGCTCCGGTCCAGGCCCCCGCAAAGGCACCGACCCGTCGTGGTCCGCGCCGTGCAACCTCCGGGGTCACCTCCCCGTCCTCCGCAGCGACCGAGGCCCCGGCCGTGATTGCTGCTCCCGCGGCACAGGCCGAAGCCGAATCCAAGACCTTTGAAAGCGCCACCGAAGCAGTTGCCGCACCGGCAGCCGTGAAGGACACCGAGGACACCGCCACCACGCGGCCGGCCCGTGGTCGTAGCCGCCGGGCCAGCTCCGCTGCCAGCAACACCGAGGTAGCAGCCGAGGAACCGGCTCCCGCCGCCGAAGCCGTTGCCCCGGCCGCCGAGGAATCCTCGCAGGATGCCGAGCCGGCCAAGACCACCCGTCGCCGTCCGGCCCGCGGCTCTCGCGCCAGCCAAAGCGTCGAGGCAACCGAGGCCAAGGCACCGGCAGCTTCCGCTGACGCAGTGCTTGATACCGAGAAGGATGCAGATGGCGAGCCCGTGGCCATCACCGATCCGTTCGCCATCCCGGAATCAGCGCTGTCGCTGATTTTCCGGGCCCCCTCGATTCCCGAGGCCGGCGAAACGGACCATGAAGAGTCAGGGTCCCGTGCCCAGCACGAATCGCACGAAGATGACGGAGACGACTCAAGCGTCGTGTCCCGTCGTCGTCGTCGCCGTCGCCGCGGGGATGCAGACCTCGAACTGACCGGTGGCTCGGAGAACGACCCGCCGAACACCATCACCCGGGTCCGTGCCCCGCGCGCCACCCTGGAACCGGTGGTCTCCAACAAGGTCACCGCAGTGCGCGGTTCCACCCGTCTGGAAGCCAAGCGTCAGCGCCGCCGCGATTCGCGCGAGTCAGGCCGCCGCCGCCAGGTCATCACCGAGGCCGAGTTCCTGGCCCGCCGTGAATCCGTGGACCGCCAGATGATCGTGCGTCAGCGCGAGGACCGGATCCAGATCGGCGTCCTGGAAGACGGCATCATGGCCGAGCACTTCGTCTCCAAGACTCAGCAGGATTCGCTGATCGGCAACGTCTACGTCGGTAAGGTGCAGAACGTTCTGCCCTCGATGGAGGCAGCCTTCATCGACATCGGACGCGGACGCAACGCCGTGCTCTACGCCGGCGAGGTCAACTGGGACGCCGCTGGCCTTGACGGTCAGCCGCGCCGCATCGAACACGCCCTGAAGTCCGGGGACAGTGTCCTGGTGCAGGTCACCAAGGACCCGGTCGGCCACAAGGGCGCCCGCCTGACCTCACAGATCTCCTTGCCGGGCCGCTACCTGGTCTACGTACCGGGTGGCTCGATGACCGGTATCTCGCGCAAGCTCCCGGATGTGGAGCGCAACCGCCTGAAGAAGATCCTCAAGGATCACCTGCCGGAAAATGCTGGCGTGATCGTGCGCACCGCCGCCGAGGGCGCTTCCGAGGAAGAGTTGATGCATGACATCAACCGCCTGCGCGCCCAGTGGGAAGGCATCGACGCCGCCGCGACCTCCACCAAGACGCTGGCACCTGAGCTGCTTTACGCCGAACCGGATTTGACCATCAAGGTCGTCCGTGATGTCTTCAACGAGGACTTCACCAAGCTGATTGTCTCCGGCGAGGACGCCTGGGACACCATCGAGGCCTACGTGACCTATGTGGCCCCGGATCTGGTCTCGCGCCTGGAAAAGTGGGAGTCCGACGAGGACATCTTCGGGCACTACCGTCTGGACGAGCAGATCCACAAGGCCCTGGACCGCAAGGTCTTCCTGCCTTCGGGTGGCTCGCTGGTCATTGACCGCACCGAGGCCATGACCGTGGTCGACGTGAACACCGGCAAGTACACCGGTTCGGGCGGAAACCTCGAGGAAACCGTCACCAAGAACAACTTGGAGGCTGCCGAAGAGGTCGTGCGCCAGCTGCGCCTGCGTGACATCGGCGGCATCATCGTCATCGACTTCATCGACATGGTGCTCGAATCGAACCGCGACCTGGTGCTCCGTCGCCTGGTCGAATGCCTGGGCCGCGACCGCACCAAGCACCAGGTGGCCGAGGTCACCAGCCTGGGACTGATCCAGATGACGCGCAAGCGCATGGGAACCGGTCTGCTGGAGGTCTTCGGTGAAGACTGCGAGGCTTGCAACGGCCGCGGTGTGATCACCCACGATGAGCCTGTTGAGCACCGCCGTGCTTTCAACTCGGCCGGGGAACTTCACACTTCGGCGAACCGTGGCGACCAGAAGCCCTCACGGGCCGAACGCCGCCGCCGCAACAGCCGCGATACGGACACCGACTCGCACACCGAGCAGGCAGCAGCATCCGCCGCACCTGCCGCCACCGAGGCCAAGGAACCGGAGAACGCTGCCAAGGCCAACGCCACGCGCACAGCCTTCGCTAACATCGCCGCTGCGGCCCACGCCGCGCACGATGCCGATGCCGCGGAATCCACCGACGAGGAAGCCACGCTGACCGTTGCGGGGGAGTCGGTGGCGGTTCCCGCTGCACGGCGCAACCGCCGGGCAGGTTCGGCCGAGTCCTCGGCCAAGCTGACGCTGGAAAACTTGGAAGCCGCCCTGCCGGGTCACACCTCGAGCACCGAGGAAGCCGAGCAGGCTTCTACCGGTGACGGCGAAGAATCGGATAATTCCCGTCCGGCACGCACCCGCACCCGCCGCAAGGCCCGTGCGAAGGTCACCGAGCCCGCAACCGCCCCGGCGGAAGCAGCTGCTGCCCCGGCAGCACCGGTGCTCTCGGGCGTGGCAGGCCAGGCCTCCTCCGATGCGGCGACCGAAGGGCCTGCCGCAACGGCAACCAAGAAGACTTCGGGCATTGTGCCGGAGGCTCGCGTCAAGCGCAGCCGCCGTGCCATGAGCCCGCAGGGTGGATCCGACACCGCAGTTACTGTGGCATCGGACACGCCTGCAGCATCGGGCAAAACCCATGTTGCTTCGCTCGCTGAACCAACTTCGACCCAAAAGCCGCTAAAAGCCGCGAAAGCGCCGGTTATGCTGGGCGTCGGAGTGCCGGTCAACGAGCTAAAAGAGTAGGGGTCTAGGCGACGCGCGGGGGCAGGTTCTATTTGCCCCCGCAACGCTTTTTAGCGTAGTCTAGATCCTCGGTGCGAACGCCAGCTATCGGATTCTTCCGCTCGGCGTGCCAGCACAGCGCAATCCTTGAACTCGTTTCGAGGTAGTGATGCGCAGCAAGACAGATTGAACGTCGAGTAGAAGTGAGTACCCACGTGGTGTACGCAATTGTCCGCGCTGGCGGCCGCCAGGAAAAGGTTTCTGTTGGAGACCTCGTAACCCTTGACCGCTTGAAGGCTGCCCCCGGCGCCTCCATTGAACTGCCGGCCCTGTTGCTGGTCGACGGCGAGAAGGTAACTTCTGCAGCCGACGAGCTTGCCAAGGTCACGGTGACCGCTGAGGTCGTTGAGAACCTTCGCGGCCAGAAGATTGTCATCCAGAAGTACAAGAACAAGACCGGTTACAAGAAGCGCCAGGGTTTCCGCGCTTCGCTGACCAAGGTCAAGGTCACCTCGATCGCTTAATTGCGGTTGTTTCCAAGAATTCTCATTACCTGAAGGTAGGCACATTCAATGGCAAGTAAGAAGGGCGCGAGTTCTACTCGCAACGGTCGCGACTCCAACCCCCAGTACCTGGGCGTCAAGCGCTTTGGTGGTCAGGTTGTTTCCGCCGGTGAAATCATCGTTCGCCAGCGGGGCACCCGCTTCCACCCGGGCGCCGGCGTTGGAATCGGCAAGGACGACACCCTGTTCGCACTTGAAGCCGGGGCTGTCGAATTCGGCACACGCCGCGGTCGTAAAGTCGTGAACATCGTTACGGTCTAACTAGGCGCGTAACCGCATTCATTGCACAATAGAGGGTGGGCCGCACGGCTCACCCTCTATGTGTTTTTTCAAAACCCCAGTGTTTTACAGCACCTCGGCCTTGGGCCGACGGGCGTAAGACGCCACCTTTTTTGTACTAGGAGCTTTCAACCGTGGCAGCCTTCATCGACCGAGTGGTCCTCCATGTCTCCGGTGGTACCGGCGGACACGGCTGTGTCTCCATCAAACGCGAAAAGTTTAAGCCCCTCGGCGGACCCGACGGCGGCTCCGGTGGCAGCGGCGGGGATGTGATCCTGCGCGTTGACGCCCAGACCACGACCTTGCTCTCCTACCACCACTCACCGCACCGTCACGCCGGCAACGGCGAAGGCGGCAAGGGTGACCTGCGCCCGGGCAAGAACGGCGAGACCCTCACCCTTCCGGTTCCCGAGGGAACCGTGGTCAAGACCCGGTCCGGAGAAATCCTTGCCGACCTGATTGGCGACGGCACCGAATACATCATTGCCGCAGGCGGCTTCGGCGGTCTGGGCAACGCGGGGCTGGCCAGCCAACGACGCAAGGCCCCCGGCTTCGCATTGCTGGGCACCCCCGGCGAAGCGGCCGAAGTAGTCCTTGAACTCAAGTCCGTCGCCGACGTAGCCCTGGTGGGTTATCCCTCGGCCGGCAAGTCATCGCTGATCGCCGCGCTCTCCGCAGCACGTCCCAAGATCGCCGACTACCCCTTCACCACCCTGGTCCCGAACCTCGGTGTGGTGCAGGCCGGAGAGGTCCGCTACACCGTGGCAGATGTTCCTGGCCTGATCCCGGGAGCCTCCGAGGGCCGCGGCCTGGGTCTGGAATTCCTGCGTCACGTCGAGCGCTGCGCCGCCCTGGTGCACGTGCTTGACTGCGCCGCCCTGGAAGCGGACCGAGACCCGGTCACCGACCTGGACATCATCCAGGGAGAACTCGACGCCTATGAGGTCGACTCCTCATTCGCCGGCGCCGATGGCCAGATCATCCCGCTGAACGAACGTCCGCGACTGATCGCCCTGAACAAGGTCGATATGCCTGACGGACGCGACATGGCCGAATTCGTGCGCCCGGAACTGGAAAAGCGCGGCTACCGTGTCTTCGAGGTTTCGGCCATGACCCGCGAGGGACTGCGCGAGCTCTCCTTTGCGATGGCAGACCTGGTGACCGAGGCACGGGCGAAGATCGAAGCAGCACCGCTGCCGGTTGCCGTCGACGTGGTGCGCCCCCGTGCCACCAAGGCCAGCAAGGCAGGGTTCGTGATCCGCGAGGAGGAGCACAACCTCGAGGTGCTCTACCGCGTCATGGGCGAAAAGCCCGAGCGCTGGATCCAGCAGACCGATTTCCGCAACGACGAGGCCGTGGGCTACCTTGCCGACCGCCTGGCCAAGCTCGGGGTCGAAAACCAGCTGTTCAAGCTCGGTGCCAGGCCCGGGGATGCGGTGGTCATCGGCTCCGAGGTCGACGCCGTGGTCTTTGACTGGGAGCCGACGATGGCCGCCGGTGCCGAGCTGCTGGGCTCGCGCCGTGGCCAGGACGAGCGCCTGGCCGAGTACGGTGCACGTCCGTCCCGCGACGAGAAGAAGGCTGCACACGAGGCACGCAAGGGTGCCAAGGCTGCAGCGCGCGAAGATCTGGAAGCCGAGCGCAAGGCCGGAATCTGGACGGAGTCGGTCAACTACAAGCACCAGCTGCCCAAGTCCGGGGAGTAGTCGAGTCACGTGCGCGCCACACACCAGCCTTCGGGCATTGCTCAACGTGCGGATCTGCCCCGCGCCAGTCGGATCGTGGTCAAGGTCGGTTCTTCGTCCCTGACCACGCTGTCCGGCGGCATTTCCGAGGAAGCCCTGAGTTCCCTGGTTGACCGCCTGGCGGCGGTCAACACGGCGGGGACCGAAATCATCTTGGTCTCCTCCGGAGCGATTGCCGCAGGCCTGGCACCCCTCGATTTGGGGCGCCGCCCGCGTGATTTGGCCACCCAGCAGGCCGCGGCCTCGGTGGGTCAGGGGCTGCTGATGGCCAAATACACCCAGGCGTTCTCGGCCCATGGGGTCACCGTCGGCCAGGTCCTGCTCACCGCGGATGACCTGATCCGCCGCCAGCAATACGCCAATGCGTTCCGTGCGCTGAACCGGTTGCTGGCCTTGGGTGTGGTGCCGATCGTGAACGAAAACGACACCGTGGCCACCCACGAGATCCGCTTCGGTGACAACGATCGACTCGCCGCCCTAGTGGCGCACCTGGTCAAGGCCGATGTCTTGCTGCTGCTCTCGGATATCGATGCCGTCTATGACGCACCGCCGAACGCCGGGGGAGTGCGCGTGGGGTCCATCGCGTGCGCCGAGGACCTAGCCAAGCTGGATATCGGTTCCACCGGTTCGGCCGGGCTGGGCACCGGGGGGATGGCCACCAAGGTCGAGGCCGCGACCATGAGCGCCGATTCTGGTATTCCTGCGCTGGTCACCTCCACGGCCAACGCCGCCGCGGCGCTGGCCGGGGCGGATGTGGGGACCTGGTTCTCCGCCCGTGGCGGACGACGCTCTACCCGCATGCTGTGGTTGGCGCACCTGGCCTCCACCCAGGGCCGAGTGCTGCTGGATCCCGGGGCCGTGCGCGCCGTGTCATCGGGCATCGCCTCGCTGTTGCCGGCCGGGATCATCGCTCTGAGCGGATCCTTCGAGGCCGGGGACGCGGTGGAGATCTGTGACGCCGCCGGAACTGTCATCGCCCGCGGCCTGGTGAACTTCTCCTCGGCGGAGTTGCCGCAGATGTTGGGCCGCTCCACCCGCGACCTGGGCGAGGATCTGGGCGGCTCGTTCGAACGCGCCGTGGTGCACGTGGACGATCTGGTGCTCGTCTAGCCTCGAGGTAGTGTGCGCCTGGGGGCTGCTTAACATTAGGGGTGGGCCGCGGTGCATCCACCGTAGAATGGTGAATCATGAGCCAGAACACCGATGCAGCGCACACTTTGACCGATTCAGCCGAAGGATCCTCCGCAGTAGCGGACGCCGCAACAGCGGTTTCGCGGCTGGCCCAGAAGGCTAGAGCCGCGTCACGCGTGCTGGCGCGTGCCGATCGGAACTGGAAGGATCGCGGGCTGCTGGCCATCGCCGCGTCCCTTGATGCCAACCGCGCCGCGGTGATCAAGGCCAACGCCAAGGACCTCGAGGCCGGCCGCGCCAAGGGCACCACCGAGGCCCTGCTGGACCGGCTCAAGCTCACCGACGAGCGCGTCGACGGGCTGATCTCCGCACTTCAGGAACTGGCCGGGCTGCCGGACCCCGTCGGCACCGTACTGCGCGGCCAGACCCTGCCCAACGGGCTGCGGTTGCGCCAGATCTACGTCCCCATGGGAGTGATCGGCGCGATCTACGAGGCCCGCCCCAACGTTACCGTCGACATCGCCGGGTTGGCCCTGAAAAGCGGCAACGCGGTGTTGCTGCGCGGCGGGAGCGCCGCCTCCCACTCAAACCTGGCCCTGCTCGCGCTGATCCGTGACGCCCTGGAATCGGTGGGTCTGCCTGCCGACGCCGTGGCCTCGGTGGACGACTGGGGACGTGATGGTGCCGATGCGATGATGGGTGCCCGCGGTGAGATCGACGTGCTGATCCCGCGTGGCGGCCGCGAATTGATCCAGCGGGTCGTCAGCACCGCCAGTGTCCCGGTCATCGAGACCGGCGAGGGCAACGTGCACATCTACCTGGACGAGTCGGCCAGCGCGAAAATGGCCGTGCCGATCCTGCTCAACGCCAAGACCCAGCGCCCCAGCGTGTGCAACACCGTCGAGACCCTGCTGCTGCACGCCAATGCCACCGCCGCCACGGAGGTCCTGGCGGCGTTGCATCGGGCGGGGGTGCGCCTGCACGTTGATGCGCGGGCCAAGGCGATGGCCGGGCAGACTCCCACCATCGATGCGGTGGAGTCCGATTGGGACACCGAGTACATGGACCTGGATCTCTCGGTGGCGGTGGTAGATGACCTTGATGGAGCCATGCGCCATATCCGGGCTCACAGCACCGGGCACACCGAAGCGATTCTGACCAACGATCTGGCCCATGCCGAGCGCTTCATCGCGGAGGTTGATTCGGCGGCCGTCATCGTCAACGCCTCGACGCGTTTCACCGACGGCGGGCAGTTGGGTCTGGGCGCAGAAGTGGGCATTTCGACGCAGAAGATGCATGCGCGCGGTCCCATGGGACTGCGCGAGCTGACCACGACCAAGTGGATTGTGCAAGGCGATGGGCATGTGCGTTCGTAGCTACGTGTCAAGGTGGGTACGATAGAAGCTAACGAGACATACTAGTTGCAAGACCGTGCCCCGGCCGCTGCCGCGGCGGTGGCACATAAGACCCTGGAGAAACATGTTTACCCAGTCCCTGAACGCGGCAATCCTTGCCGCCGAGTCCACCGGTGGAATGTCCACCCAGACCCAGGCGCTGCTTGTCGGCGGCGGAATCTTCCTGGCTTTTATGGTGATGCTGCTGGTCACCATGTCCTACTCCAATGTGGGACGGCGTCACCAGATCAAGCCGGAGCCAGAGGATGTGCACCGGACACACGCCAACAAGCACGGCCATCAGTAGTCGTCTGACGGCCGAACGAACCGACCGCCCATTTCGCCTCGGCGTCATGGGCGGGACCTTCGATCCGATTCACCATGGCCACTTGGTGGCCGCCAGTGAAGTTGCCTCGGTCTTCGACCTCGACGAAGTCGTGTTCGTACCCACCGGGGAACCCTGGCAGAAGTCTGACCGCGAGGTGGCCCCGGCCGAGCACCGTTACCTGATGACGGTGATCGCCACCGCGGCGAACCCCCGGTTCACGGTCAGCCGCGTGGACATCGACCGTCCCGGTCCGACGTACACCATCGACACGCTCCGGGATTTGGCCGCTCAGCGGCCAGAGGCCGAGTTGTTCTTCATCACAGGTGCCGATGCCATGGAGCAGATCCTGGGGTGGAAGAACGCCGAGGAGCTATGGGAATTGGCGCATTTCGTGGGGGTCACCAGACCAGGCCACGAACTGCCGGTGCTTGATCGCAACGACGTGTCGCTGATGGAAGTTCCGGCGATGGCGATATCCTCGACTGATTGCCGCGAGCGCGTGCGGACCGGACACCCGGTGTGGTATTTGGTTCCGGATGGCGTGGTGCAGTACATCGCCAAGTACAAGCTGTACAACGACAAGAGCAACGCAGTAAACAACGGCCAGATCTAGAGTCGGCCGGGAAATGGACAAGATGAGCGACGAGACCTGGCCCGCGCCCAGCAGGCGAGCCCTGCGGGAAGCGCGACGCGCCGAGGCCGAAGCGCTGCTTGCCCAGGAGGAAGCGGCCGACGCAGGCGCTGAAGCAGCAACCGCGCCGAAGCAGACGGCCGCCGAGTCGCCGACGGTTGCCAAACCCGTTGACAAGTCGGCAGCTAAGCCGGTGCCGAAGCAAGCTCCGGCAGCAAATCCTGCAGCGCCAGCTCCCGCAGCCAAACCGGAGCCGACGGCAGTGCCTGCACGCAGCCGCCGCGCCACCGACGGCGAAGTTGACGCAGTGCCCGAGCGTGCCGAACGCACCTCGTTGCAGCGTGCCCGCGACCGCGAGGCCCTGCGTACCCGCCGCAAGCTGGAACAGGAAGTTTCCGAGCTTTCTCCCAAAACTGTTTCACCCGGCGATGACCCGGCACCGCTGACGCGCAAGCAAATGCGCCTGCAGGCACTCAAGGCGGCTTCGGCTGCGAATCCCGGTGCCGCGGCCGAAGAAGCCAGCCCTGCCGCAACCGCTCCTGCCTCCCCGAGGCCCGCTGCCTCTAAGCCGGGCGAGCCCAAGAAACCGGCGGCCAAGCCCGCTGCGGCGAAACTGGCCCCCGCGAAGTCCCCAGCAGCGAAGACTCCTGCTGCGAAGGCGCCAGCAGCTGGCAAGGCGAAGCCCACCGCCAAGCCGCAAATGACCGTCGAAGCTGCCCTCGCGCTGCGTCGGCGTTCCGGTGGTGGCGCACCCGAGGAGCCGCTGCTGATTGCTCCCGAAGAGGACCTGGCAGATGTGGACCTGGAGGTCCTGGCCCAGCAGCGTGAGCTAGCCGCACGTGCAGCGATCATTTCCCGCCGTGCCGCCGAACGCCTACGCATGCAGGAAGCCAACACCCAGCGTGCCGACGCGCGCCGCTCGGACCCCTTCACCGGGGCCATGAACAACCTGGTCGACGACGAGGTCGAAAAGAAGCTGGTCAACACCGGCATCAGCGGCCCGTTGACGCGCGGATACAACCTCGCCATGACAGAACAGGGCACCATCGTTGATGGTGCAGACCCCGCCGCGGCACCCGCGGCCAAGACTCCGGCTTCGGCGCCCCTGGCGCCCAAGCCGCAGGCCCCGGCTGCGAAAGCCCCGGCGGCCAAACCTGCGCAAAAGCCAAAGGCTGCTACTCCGGCCCAGGCACCGGCGGGCGGCACCAAGCCACCCGCCGCGAAACAAGCTGCCGCAGCAGCACCGACCAAGGCGGCGGCCCCCGGGCCCGCTTCCGCCGAGGCCGGAACCACAGGAACGACAAGTGCCCACCCGCCGGTGCGTGCCGTGCGTGCTCAGGGGCTCGAACCCCTGGACGTGCAGACCGCCGGAATGCGTCGTGCCAACAACATGTATGTGATGGTCATCGCGGCACTGTCCGTTGGAGGCGCGGCTCTGGTGGCCGGCCTCATCATGTTCCTGAACTCCAATTAGCCCGCTTTTGCGGAGCCACCGACTTCTCAAGGAGATCCCCCTTATGAGCGCACACGAACACTCCATCGACCTGATCAAAACCGCGGCCCTGGCCGCAGCAGAGAAGCAGGCCGAAAACCTGATCGCCCTCGACGTTTCCGAACGCCTGGGTGTCACCGACGCGTTCTTGATTGCCTCGGCAGCCTCCGAGCGCCAGGTCAACGCCATCGTCGACGAGGTCGAAGACAAGCTTGCCGAGAAGTTCGACATCCGCCCGGTGCGCCGTGAAGGTCGCGGTGCAGGGCGCTGGGTGCTGTTGGACTACGCAGACGTCGTGATCCACGTTCAGCACAACGAAGACCGTGTCTTCTACGCACTCGAACGCCTCTGGGGCGACTGCCCGGTCATTGAGCTGCCGACCACCGGTGAGCCCGCAACCGACATGTCGCACATCGAAACGCTGCCGGATTCCCTCTAGGGGGAGCCCGATTTGCGCCACATGATTTGTGTGGCCTATGATGGTTGAGTTGCCCGAAAGGGCGGCTCTCATTTGGGGGTATGGCGCAGTTGGTAGCGCGTCTGCATGGCATGCAGAAGGTCAGGGGTTCGAATCCCCTTACCTCCACCAGTTAGTAAACTAAAGAAGGTCTCCGATCCAGGTCGGAGACCTTCTTTGTGTCCGGGAAGGACGGCCTCGATGGCGGTCGGGTCGCATGCTGCGGCAGATCGCACGACGGTGGCCCGCCTCGGGCCGATGACGCGGCGGCAGGGACCCGCGTAGCATGGAACGTCGTCGGGTCGCTTCTTCGGTGTCGGCGTCAATGCTCCGTGAATCACGCGAGATCAGTGAAGGAACACGCATGAAAGCCATTGCCTACTCCACGTACGGTGGACCGGACGTCATGGAGGTCCTCGAGCTTCCGGAACCGATTCCAACCCACCATCAGGTGCTGATCAAGGTCGTCGCGGTGGGGCTGAACCCGGTTGATGCCATGCAGCGGCAGGGGCGGATGAAAATGTTGCATCCTCTCCGCTTTCCGCAGATCGCCGGCAATGAGCTCAGCGGCGTGGTGGTGGGGGTCGGCCGGGACGTTTCGCGTTTTGTGCTCGGCGATGCGGTGGTGGCCCATGTGCAGAACCATGTGTCCGGGACGCTGGCAGAGCTGGTGGTCCTTGAGCAGGATTTGGTGGCCATGGCGCCGCGGTCTGTGGCGTTGGTCAATGCGGCGGCGCTTCCGTTGGCCGGGCTCGCGGCCCAGCAGGCGTTGGGCCCTGGACACCTCGACGTCCAAGAGGGGGAGCGGTTGCTGGTAACCGGTGGCGCCGGGGGAGTCGGTCTGCTGGCAATCCAGCTGGCCAAGCTGGCCGGTGCACACGTGAGCGCCACCGCATCTGCGCAGGGCCGCCAGCTTGTTGAGCAGGCCGGTGCGGATCTGAGCATCAACTACCGCGAACACAATAGTTCCGATGTCGCGGAGCTATTCGACAAAGTGCTGGACCTGGTGGGCCTGGAAACCGATCGTGACGTGTTCAGCTGTGTGCGACCGGGCGGAAAGGTTGTATCGCTCAGCGGACCGCTGACACCGGCGGGGATCCCCGAAGAGGTCGCGGGGCTGCGCCGGGTGCTGATACGCCCGGCGGCCGCAGCCATGAGCCGCAAGGCCAAGAAGGCGGCCCGCGCGGCCGGTGCCACGTGCGACTTCTTCTTCATGGAATCCGATGCCTCCGGGTTGGCAGAGCTTGGTGGGTTGGTCGAGGCGGGGAAGCTGAAGCTCAGCATCGATAGCACCTACCTCTTGGAAGACTTTGCCAGCGCCTTCGAGCGCCTTGAATCCCGGCGAGCGAAGGGCAAGGTCATCATCGTGATGCCCGCATAAGCAATGCCAGGTTGCCTTGAGAAGATGCAGCCAGGTGCTGCAGTACAACGCGGAGCTGCGCATTCCTGGGGGGTTGCCGCAACCGTGGCCCCTTGTAAAGTGATCAACAAGCCCTAGGCATTGTGCAAGTAGATACAAGTCTGTAAGTTTGTATCATGATCGTAATTACCATTGACCAGCGCCGTTCCCGTTCGGGCCCAGATAAGGTCGAGACGCTCCTGCGCCACCTCGTCGAGCACTACAGCACCGAGCGCGGCTTCGAGCGAACCGCTGGAGATGAAATCCAAGGCGTCCTGAGCGACGGTGCCGTAGCAGTCGCGCTGGCCCTGGATGTCGCCGGTACCGGAGAATGGAGCGTCGGGATCGGGGTGGGTGCCGTGCAGACCCCGATGCCTGCCCAGACCCGCGCCGGGAGAGGGCCGGCATTTGAACACGCCCGAGTGGCAGTCGAACGGGCGAAGAGCTCCAGTGGGTCCTTGGCGCTGGCAGGTACCGGGATGGAAGCCGAACGGCTCGAAGCCGAATTGCAATTGGTCGCCTTGGTCAACGCTCGTCGCACCGAATCGTCGGCCGAAGCTGGCATGCTGGTCTCACAGGGGTTAACTCAGCAGCAAGTTGCCACCCGCCTGGACATCTCGCAGCAAGCGGTCTCGGCGCGACTGTCCTCGGGCCTCTGGTACGAGGCCGGCCGGCTGACGGAGCTTGCCGGCGCGGCGCTGCACCGCTACTCGATATACATGGAAGAGGGCTGAGGCCGATGAATTGGATCGCGTGGGCGCTGCTTCTTGCCGTCATCCCTCTCGGTGCCCCGAGATACTTCGCCGCCTCGGGTTGGCGCTGGCCCCTGAGCCAAACACTGTCCAGCGCCCTGCTGGTGGCCCTGCTGTCCGTGGCGGGAATCCTGGCAGCGGTCGGCAACCACCTCCCCGGTAGCAGTACCGTTCCCGGTGAGCTGGTGGTCATCGCCAGCGTTGCCGCAGCCACCTTGGGCGGCGGGCCAGTCACCGAGGCGGTCTTCCGACTGGCCGCCTTCAAACGGGGCTCCGAGGAACCTTCCACCGCCGAAGTGGCCGAGTCCGCGCCCTTGCGTGGAGGCATGTGGATCGGGCTGTTGGAACGTGCCGCCATCGCCTCCACCCTGTGGGTCGGATGGCCCGAGGGGCTGGCCATCGTCTTGGCCGTCAAGGGGCTGGGCAGGTTTTCGGAACTCAAGCAGCACGCGGCGGCCGAACAATTCATCCTCGGCACCTTTGTCAGCGTCCTGTGGGCCTGTGCCGCGGTGGGCGTCGGACTGCTGATCGGCAGCTGATCATCTTCCCTTACCCCCGAGGGGTGGCCCAGACCGCTGCGCAACCCAGGAAGAGTTCACCACATGATCTCGACGCAGCACTCACACGCAGTGAATGGCCCGGGCAACACCCACCGGGTCTGGTGGTATTTATTGGTCGGGATCGGTGCTGTTGCCATCGGACTGCTGCCGTGGCTGGTCACGGGTCTGCGCCTCCCGCTGCAAAACCTGTAGGCGATCGACACCCTGCCCGAGCAGATACCCCGGGTACTGCTTCCCTTCAGCCAATACTTCCTGAGCGAGATCGTGTCCATGCTCATCTTGGGCCTGGGTACCGCCGGTTTAGCGGTCCGTGCCGCGCCTGCCGCAGCGCGTCGGAAAGCCGCGAGGCTTCCAGCTCCCGCCCCTGATTTGTGCCCACCGCCTAGAATGGGTGCCATGAGTGACGTTTTGCCATCGTGCCCACAGTGTTCAGGCCCTTATACCTACGAAATGGGAGCCTTGCTGGTCTGCCCCGAGTGCGCCCATGAGTGGTCGGCGGAGGTTGAATCCGCTGAAGAGCCGCAGGATACGGCCATCAAGGACTCGGTTGGCAACGTGCTGGCCGACGGCGACACCGTCACCGTGATCAAGGACCTGAAGGTCAAAGGCCAAGCCCAAGCCATCAAGGTTGGCACCAAGGTGCGCAACATTCGTCTGGTCGACCCCATCGACGGACATGACATCTCTTGCAAGGTGGACGGTTTCGGGCCGATGCACCTGAAGTCCTCCGTCGTCAAGAAGGTCTAAGCCCACCGCGTTTTCAGCGGCATCTAGACGCCAGGCTCCTTTGGAGAGTGGCGTTTTGGGCGTCAGGGCACCATCATCGGGAGGTGCTGAGGTGAAGGCGCCACCCCAGCACCGTGCGACACCAATGGGCATAACGAACGCCAGTCCATCCGCATCAGACCAGCAGAAAGCGGTATGCCCGGGGACATATGGAGTTCCAGATCAATGCCACCGGGCCTTTGTCGCCGGCTGGCCCGCTTTACGGTTTTCCTCGATTCCCGCGCCGGGTGGACAGCGCAAGGCCCCCCCTCGAGGTGTTGAGTGTCCCGTAGTATCGCGCCAAACTGCGGAGCTATAGATCCACGGCCGTTGTATCGGTGAGGACCAGACTGATCGGTGCGTGCGGACGTTGACGTTGGAAAACCATTCCCAAGGCACCTAAGCGATGGCAATCGGGGAATTGGTGGCCCGCAGTCGCAGCCAAGCGACGCGAGCCTGCTCGCTGGACAGTAATAGTCTGTGACTAGGCCTCGGATAACGACGTGCTATGTTGGCCGTGGTTCATCGACCATTCTGCTCGATGTGCCGACGCACTCGAAGTTACTTAATCGTGAAAGATTCTTCCCGCCATGACATTGCCCGCACATAGCCCAGAACCCGCCGCCGCCCATGCCGAGACCGTCGAGGATTTTAAGCACAACCTCGCCTCCATCAAGGCTCGCATCGAGGCCGCTGCCCGTAAGGCGGGTCGAGACCCGGAATCGGTCCGACTATTGCCGGTCTCCAAGACCGTCCCCGAGGAGCGCTTGCGGTTGGCAGTGGAAGCGGGAATGGACTTCCTGGGGGAGAACAAGGTCCAGGAAGCGTCGCGTAAGGCAGAGGCCCTGGCCGACATTCCGGAACTGAAGTTCTCAGTGATCGGGAACCTACAAACTAACAAGGCCAAGTTCGTGGCCAAGTTTGCCCACGAATTCCAGGCACTCGACAATGTGCGACAAGCCGCGGCACTGCAGCGTCGACTCGAGGCCGAGGACCGTCAGCTTGATGTTTTCGTCCAAGTCAACACCTCGGCCGAAGAAAGCAAGTTTGGTTTGCCGCCGGAAGCCGTTCAGGAATTCGTGGATCAGCTGCCGCAGTTCGACCGGTTGCATGTCAAAGGTCTGATGACACTGGCGCTTTTCAGCGATGACAAGGAAGCCGTGCGGGCATGCTTCGTGCGGCTGCGGGAACTGCGAGACCTGTTGCGCACGACCGCTCCGGAAGGCATGGTCATCGAAGAGCTGTCGATGGGCATGAGCGGCGACTTCGAACTCGCCATCGCCGAAGGGGCTACGGTTGTCCGGGTCGGACAAGGCATTTTCGGTGCCCGTGCGCTGCCAGACAGCCACTACTGGCCGGGATTCGCCGGCGATAAACCCGCCGCGGAGTAGGGCGCCAAACCAGATGCGCCAGGAGCTTCCATACGAACTGGACCAACGCCCGATTGCCGCCGTCGTCATCAGTTCCCAGCTGGCCTACGGCTCGGTCGGAAACAATGTCATCGCGCGGTTGATTGAACGGGCCGGGCACCGGGCAGTCTGTGTACCGACCGTCGTGTTCAGTAATTTACCTCACTACCCGACGCTGGCCGGGGGGCCGCTGCTGGACTCGTGGCTGGTTGGCATCCTGGATGATCTCTTGGCACGCGATGTGCTCAGAGACGCATCCTTCGTCTGCGTCGGATACCTGGCCCATGCTGGTCAGGCACAAATCGTTGGGGAATGGTTCGCGAAATTGCGCCAGACCAACCCCGGGGTCCGGCTGCTTGTCGATCCGGCCATGGGGGATCAGGACGTCGGTCTCTACACGTCTCTGGAAGTGGTTAATGGCTATATCCAGCACCTGCTTCCACTGGCCAACGCACTCACACCCAACAACTTCGAACTTGACCTGTTGACCGAAGGCCAGACCCACACGTCCGTCGAGGAAAAAGCCCGCTCACTGCTGACGCCGGATCTTGAATGGGTGGCGGTGACGAGCGCGGCGCACCACGAGGCGAATGATTCTAACGTTCATACGTTCGTGGCCACACGCGAAGAAACTTTTCGGGTGAAGACTCCGTTCATCGAAAGCCGAGCAAAAGGGGCAGGCGACTTCTTTGTGGGCACTATCGTGGGAGCGCTGCTTAGCGGTAGTGCATTGACAGACGCGATCGCCGGTGCCGCCGGAGAGACCGCAACGGCTTTGGCAGGGCAGGATCCGTGGTTCAGTCCTAGGACGCAAGCAAAATAATATAGCCTATCGGTGGGCCAACCGTAGTCCCGGCACATCAGAAGCATCGGTCCGGGCGGAACTAGGTGCCTGGCTGGGACCTATGGGAGGGCGTCCGGAGCGATCTGCGGGGATCCAAGAGCAGTGAGCCAGGGGAGTTGTGCGTGAGCCCGGCTTGGTACCGGGGGAGGCTGGTCGATGCTCAGATCCGCACCGGTGCGGGTCGGACACCAAACTGTGGCCATTGGATGGTTTACTCGGGACGGACGGCCGCGTTTTGGGAGGCTGGTCGGGACTTGTTCGAGGGTCTTTTGCGTGGTCCGGTAGGACTGTGGATTTTGTGGGGGGGGAAGCGCAGTGTCGGGCCGCGCCGAACACTATGGGTAGTGTTAGCGTCTATCGACATCCTCCATATGTTGTGGTCCTGTGCGGGAAGCTCGACACGCCGTGAAGAACGACACGCCAACCATTTATTCTGAGACTTACTACTCCACAGGTTGTGGATAGGTTCTCGGTTTCGTTGGATTCACGGGGTTTAAGCGGCACGATTTATCCACAGGCCTTGTGGACTTCGCGTCCGTCGAATAACAGGGGTGTAATACATCATGTTGGGGTCTAACCCCCAAGGCCCCACTAGATGTAGTATTGAATCAGCTGGTGAGGCCTAGTGCTTGTGAATCTCGAGTACAGAGAAAAACGCTAATCTTCACCTTTCGAAGGCTTCTAGCCGCCGGACCACAAACGTTCATATGCGCCTCTCTAGGGGAGCAAGCATAGGGAACCAGCTACATCACATACACGGATTTTTGCACGAGGGGATTTACGGATATGACCGTCACGGTTTACACGAAGCCAGCATGCGTACAGTGCAATGCAACGTACCGAGCTCTTGATAAGAAGGGCATCGTCTACCAGAGTGTTGACATTTCGCAGGATCCTGCTGCCTTGGAGCGCGTTCGTGCCCTGGGTTACATGCAGGCCCCTGTAGTGATCACCGAGGCCGATCATTGGTCCGGCTTCCGTCCGGACAAAATCGAGGAGCTAGCCCAGGGCTTGGCTTCATCCGTGGCGTAATCCGCCCCCCAGTTTTACCAACTCCAGCAATTCGAGGCGATCAAAAATGCCGAGTTCAGCGTTGGCCACACCACCAATGCATGATCATGCCGTTCCGGCGGAGGTACATACCAACAGCAACTTGATCTATTTCTCCTCGGCTTCCGGGTATACACACCGGTTCGTCGAGAAACTGGATCTTGATTGCGAGCGCATCCCGTTGCGTCCCCGCGACCCTGGCTTGGTGGCAGACAGCCCGTTTGTTCTTCTCCTTCCCACCTATGGTGGGGAAAAGGGAGAGCGTTCGGTCCCGCCCCAAGTTGTCAGATTCCTTAACGATGCACGCAACCGGAACCTGCTGCAGGGCGTCGTAGGCGCAGGAAACACTAATTTTGGAACCACATATTGCTTGGCGGCAATCAAGATTGCAGCCAAATGCAATGTTCCGCTTCTGTATAAATTCGAACTGATGGGCACTCCAGAAGATGTGACCCGCGTTCGCGAAGGATTGGAAGTCTTTTGGACACGAAAGTCGCAGAACCTGAAATGAAGCAGGATTCGAAGGAATTGCCGGCCGCTTTTCAGGGCCTGGGTTACCATGAGCTGAACGCCATGCTGAATCTTTACGATTCTGAAGGGCGAATCCAGTTTGAGGCCGACCGTGCCGCGGCACGTCAGTACTTCTTGGAACACGTCAACAACAACACCGTGTTCTTCCACGATCTTGACGAGAAGCTCGAATACTTGGTCAAGCACGAGTACTACGAGAGCGAAACTCTCGACCAGTACACCCGGAACTTCATCCGCGATCTCTACCGCGGCGCCTACGCGAAGAAGTTCCGCTTCGAGACCTTCCTCGGTGCCTTCAAGTTCTATACCTCGTACACCTTGAAGACCTTTGACGGCAAGCGTTACTTGGAGCGCTACGAAGACCGCGTCTGCATGGTTGCCTTGCATCTAGCTCGCGGCAACGAAGAGATGGCCGTCGCCCTGGTCGACGAGATCATTGAAGGCCGCTTCCAGCCGGCAACCCCGACGTTCCTGAACGCTGGCAAGGCCCAGCGTGGCGAGCTCGTTTCCTGCTTCCTGCTTCGCATCGAAGACAACATGGAATCAATTTCCCGCGGCATCAACTCCTCGCTGCAGCTGTCCAAGCGCGGTGGCGGTGTTGCCCTTTCGCTGACCAACGTCCGCGAACACGGCGCTCCGATCAAGCAGATCGAGAACCAGTCTTCCGGCGTCATCCCCGTGATGAAGCTTCTCGAAGACAGCTTCTCCTATGCCAACCAGCTTGGCGCACGCCAGGGTGCTGGCGCGGTGTACCTCAACGCCCACCACCCGGACATCCTGCGTTTCCTGGATACCAAGCGTGAGAACGCCGATGAAAAGATCCGCATCAAGACCCTGTCATTGGGTGTTGTGGTTCCTGACATCACCTTCGACTTGGCCCGTAAGAATGAGGACATGTATCTGTTCTCGCCTTACGACGTCCAGAAGGTTTACGGGGTGCCGTTCAGCGACATCTTCGTTACCGAGAAGTACTACGAGATGGTCGATGATGCCCGCATCAAGAAGACCAAGATCAACGCGCGCGAATTCTTCCAGACCTTGGCAGAGATTCAGTTCGAATCCGGTTACCCGTACATCATGTTCGAGGACACCGTAAACCGCGAGAACCCGATCAAGGGCAAGATCTCGATGAGCAACCTGTGCTCGGAGATCCTGCAGGTCTCGACTGCCTCGGAATACAACGAGGACCTGAGCTACGAAACCGTGGGCAAGGACATCTCTTGCAACCTCGGTTCGATGAACATCGCCAAGGCGATGGACGGCAAGAACCTCGCTGGTTCCATCGAGACCGCCATCCGCGCCCTGTCGGCAGTGTCCGACATGTCGTACATCAACTCGGTGCCTTCGATTGCCCAGGGCAACGCCAAGACCCACGCCATTGGCCTGGGGCAGATGAACCTGCACGGCTACCTGGCTCGCGAACGCGTCTACTACGGTTCGGAAGAGGGGTTGGACTTCACCAACATCTACTTCTACACCGTGGTCTTCCACGCGCTGCGTGCTTCGAACCTGCTGGCCATCGAGAAGAACGAAACCTTCGAGGGCTTCGCTGACTCGAAGTATGCCTCGGGCGAGTTCTTCGACAAGTACACCGATCAGGAATGGGTTCCCGCCACCGAGCGTGTACGTGAACTCTTCACCGGCATCGACATCCCTACCCAGGACGACTGGCGTGCGCTGAAGGCTTCCATAATGGAGCACGGCATCTACAACCAGAACCTGCAGGCTGTCCCGCCGACCGGCTCGATCTCCTACATTAACAACTCGACCTCCTCGATCCACCCGGTGGCAGCGAAGATCGAGATCCGCAAGGAAGGCAAGATCGGCCGCGTGTACTACCCGGCTCCGTACCTGACCAACGACAACCTGGAGTACTACCAGGATGCGTACGAAATCGGTTACGAGAAGGTCATCGACACCTACGCGGTCGCCACGCAGCACGTTGATCAGGGTCTGTCCCTGACCTTGTTCTTCAAGGACACCGCCACCACGCGTGACATCAACAAGGCTCAGATCTACGCATGGCGCAAGGGCATCAAGACGCTCTACTACATCCGTCTGCGTCAGATGGCTCTCGAAGGTACCGAGGTTGAGGGCTGCGTTTCCTGCGCACTCTAAGAGCTGCTGATTTACCACCGGTTGTCAGTTAGCGATAGCGTGACAATCGAATGTGTACGACGGCGGGTAACCACCCGCCGTCGTACACGCACCCGCAAAACCCAAAAACTTTAGTAAGAAGAGGGACGGAAATGACTGAGAAGCTGAAGCTGGCCAGCCACGTCGAAGCGATCAACTGGAACCGCATCCAGGATGACAAGGACGTCGAGGTTTGGAACCGGCTGGTCAACAACTTCTGGCTGCCGGAGAAGATTCCGCTGTCCAACGATGTCCAGTCGTGGGGAACGTTGACCGAGGCCGAGAAGCTGCTGACCATGCGCGTCTTCACCGGCCTGACCCTGTTGGACACCCTGCAGGGCACCGTTGGCGCCGTCTCGCTGATCCCGGACGCACTGACCCCGCACGAAGAGGCTGTGTACACCAACATTGCCTTCATGGAATCGGTTCACGCCAAGAGCTACTCTTCGATCTTCTCGACCTTGGCCTCCACCAAGGAAATCGACGAGGCATTCCGCTGGTCCACGGAGAACGTAAACCTGCAGAAGAAGGCCCAGATCATTGAGGGCTACTACTACGGCGAAGATCCGCTCAAGCGCAAGATCGCTTCGACGCTGCTCGAGTCGTTCCTCTTCTACTCGGGCTTCTACCTGCCGATGTACTGGTCCTCACGGGCCAAGCTGACCAACACGGCCGACATGATTCGCTTGATCATCCGCGACGAGGCCGTGCACGGCTACTACATCGGCTACAAGTACCAGAAGGGCCTTGAGCTCGAGGGGGTCAGCGAAGAGCGCAAGCAGGAGCTGAAGGACTACACCTTCGAGCTGCTCTTCGAGCTCTACGAGAACGAGGTCCAGTACACGCACGATCTTTACGACAGTGTCGGCCTGGCCGAGGACGTCAAGAAGTTCCTGCACTACAACGCCAACAAGGCGCTGATGAACCTGGGGTACGAAGCCATGTTCCCGGCATCGGTTACCGATGTTAACCCGGCAATCCTTTCGGCGTTGAGCCCGAACTCGGATGAGAACCACGACTTCTTCTCCGGCTCCGGCTCTTCCTACGTGATCGGCAAGGCCGTGAACACCGAAGACGAGGACTGGGACTTCTAAGTCCAGAACCACTCGGCGTTCGGCCAGGGCGGTAGTTTCCACCAGGAAACCACCGCCCTGGCCTGTTTTATGGGTCTCGGGCCGTGACCCAGGCTCGTGGATTCTTGGCAGGAACCTCGCGCCATAATTACGCGTGTGTCCGAGGCTGATCTTCGGGATCGTCCGAGGTGAAGCTGCAGGCACCGCGCCTTTGATTTTGTGGTGATCTTGGCGCCGGCGCCCCGTACCCGGCTGCAAGCTAGGGAATGACTGCGTTTGTAGCGGCCGTCCCCGTCGAGGCGACAAAATTTGGGGTCAACGCCGAGAAGGCGCAACTCCAGCCGGTTTCTCGGCGGATGAAGGCTTCGGTGACCCATTCGTCGGCCGCAAACGCCGTGCCCTTCCACCTGCCCTTGTTGGTGCCGTGCGCCAGCACCACAGCCACATCGTCATAGATTCTTGCCTCGAGGACTTCGAAGGCCATTTCGGAGTGTGTCAGGTTTCCTGATTCAACGGAAGCGAGGAACCCCTCCCGTTTTCCGGGTCCACCTTCGGGCGTGACCATAATCCAGTCCGGTTCGGCAAAGGACCCGATCCGTACTGCATTGTTGGCCACAATGGCTTCGGCCCACTGGTCGAGCAGTGTCTGGAAGATTGCGAGCTCGGCGTTTCCCATGTGGCTATTATTGGCTCGCACCTTCCGGCAGTCAATGAGAGACTCAGGACTCGCTGCGAGGGCATGCGCCACCACCGGGTTGCAGTGGGATCTGACTTCCGGAAGTCGTCCACCAGCGATTTTTGATACCTTCCCACATTTTGCGCAAGCAGCCTATATCTCGTTCACCGAGCGGCGTCCGGGTCCTCCGGTGCGTCGTCACGCCGCTCGCGAATCAGCTCCTTGTTGCGCAGTAAACGTAGCGAAGTGACCAGCAGCAGGCCGCCAATAATATTGAACAGCAGCGTATAGCCGAACCAGCCCAGCCAGTCCAGGTAGTCCACCGGGACCCCGGCATGGATGGCCCCGAATATCAGCAGTGAATCCAGGATGGAGTGGAACAGCTGCAGCCCGGCAAGTAGGAATCCACAAGCCACGGCCACCACCATTTTTGCAAGATCCGATTCCGTGCCCTGCTGCATGCGAGTCATCAGCGTGATGGTGCTGCCGCCCAGCACTGCCAGGCAGAGAGACTGCCAGCTGAATCCGGCCTCCACGAAGTGCCGGGCCGCGGTTTCCAGTTCGGGCGTCCACTGCGGGAACGCCTGCACCACGATCCACATGAAGACCCAGCCGCCGACCAAGTTCGTCAGCAGCGTGCCTCCCCAAAGCTTGGCGAGCTGCCCTCCGCCGGCTTCCTTGGCTGCGACCGCGGCGATAGGGACCAGGAAGTCCTCGGTGAATAGTTCGCTCTTGGCCAGCAGCAGGGCAACGAGTCCAATGCCGAAAGCCAACCCCGCCAACAGGTGGTTATGGGTCTCGTGCATGACCGCCAGATAGGCCATCACGCCTATGCCGACTTCCATCCCGCCGAACGTCCCGGTCACCAATATCGTGGTCCAGTTCCGGGCCAGACGTTGGGCGCCCTCCTCGACAATTCGGTTGAAGGACTCCTCGATTTCCTCTTCGACAGGGGCATCGTTGTCCCCAAGCTGTCGCCTGCGTTCGTCTCCACTCACAGTGTCGGCCTTTCCGCTGTTGCAAGGTGTTGAACTCTCTGGAGTCCGTCGGCGATTCCTTGGCGTGCGGCGTAGTAGTGGGTGTGCCCCGTGAAGCGTGCCGTGGATCGTCGGCAGGTTTGAGACAACATTAGCCGCTCGTGCCGCCTTGTCGGTGCTGATTTTTGGAAGTATTTTCAACTCCGAGGCGGATGAGCGGATCGACTTGGCGCGTGGCAGCGGGCGGCTTAGGAGGCGGCAGCTTTCTTGGT
>NZ_AOCK01000013.1 GCF_000348945.1 Paeniglutamicibacter gangotriensis Lz1y
AGTCGTAGGTGTAGGCCAGGCGGCGGACTTGGTCGGTGAGCATGCGCTCTCCCATACCTTCCAGGGCACCGGGGGAACGGAGCAGGTCTGCGTCGAGCTGTTGGCGGTCTGCCGCCAGCAGGTGCGCGGATTCCTTGTCGATGATCATGGCCTGGGTTTCGTTGATGTCCCCGGCCAGTAGGGCTGCGAAGGTCAGGGGCAGGTCGGCGATCATGCGGGCGCAGTAGGCCATGAAGGCCCGGCCCTTGGCCGAGGATTCGCGGCGGGCTTGGCCTGCTTGGACTCCGATGCCGTAGGCGGGATTGTTTTCGTGGGTTCCGGATTCGACACGGATCTCCACCAGGCCTTTTTCCATCATGGATGCTGCAACGACTTGGGCTCCGCAGGCGGTGCCTTTGATCCGTTCGATCCTTTCCATGATTTCGTATTGCTCTGCGGCGGTGCCGCCGGGGAATAGTTGCGCTAGTCCGTTGCGGATGGTTTCGAGGTAGGCGAGGTCTTCGGTGTGGCTCCTGCCCGGGCGCGGTGGGGCGGGAATGATCCGGGGTGTGGGGTGTCCGGATCCAACGGTTTCGTCTGGAGGTTCGCCTCGCGAACCTGTTTGATTCTTTTCTTCGAACATACCTCCATTCTACGCTTGGGAACCGACGATTTGAAGAGGTAACTCTTTCTTGGGATTCGCTAAAGTCTCATGTCAGGTGTTGATTTTGGTTATCCACAGTACGACGGTAGACCCTTGACAAACCGGGCATCCCCGGAGCGCCAAAAAATCGAAATTGAGCCTGACAACTACTCCAAGCGATAATGAATAGATGCTTCCCTCCACGCTCACCTGGCTGCCCGAAGAGCAGTGGCGATCCGCGGCCGACGCCCACCGGGCACGAGCCACACGATTTGGCGAGCCTTTCACCGAGCGTCGAATGAAGCGACAAAAACACCCCGTCGAAGATTTCCTCTTCACCTATTACACACAGAAGCCCGGCCAGCTCTACCGCTGGCATCCGGGCCCCGGTGTGGTGCTCGCCGGAGCCGGGGCCGAGGAACGCGCGAACTGGAAGTTCTATCTCGAGGTTGTGCATCCCGAAACCGGCGAGCGCGGCTACACCGTTGACCTCGAGTCCTTCGCACACACCCGCACCGATGCCATTCGTTTTGCCAACGTCATCCTGGCCGGTGCCGTCACCCGCCCCGGGAACTTTGCTTGCTTCGGGCTGCACGAGTGGGCGATGGTCTACAAATCCGCGGGAAACGGGATCCGGCACGAATACTTGCCGTTGCGTCTGGGTGCCGAGGGGACCGACGCGGTGGTCGAGGAACACCGGATCCGCTGCACGCATTTTGATGCCTTTCGCTTCTACACACCCGAGGCCGTTCCTTTGAACGCACTGCAGCCCACCCGCGAGACCCAGCGCGACCTGGAGCAGCCCGGATGTCTGCATGCCAACATGGACCTGTACAAATGGGCCTACAAGCTGACCCCGGCGGTACCTAGCGACCTCGTAATGGACTGCTTCGAACTGGCCTGGGACATTCGCAGCATGGACATGCAGGCCTCCCCCTACGACCTGTCCGATTGGGGACAGGAACCCATCCGCATCGAGACACCGGCGGGCAAGTCCGAGTATGTACGCCTGCAGAAGGACTTCGCCGACCGGGCCCAAGAGTTGCGCGCCCGTCTGCTGGCCGTTGCCCAATCATTGCCCTTGCCACAGACTTAAGGGAGCTGGCCAACGTTCCCGGCCGGCGTCAGGCTGGAGGGCCGCACCATGCAGCGCACGATGACTTTGTTGTTAGCCGGGCTGTTGTTGGGTGCCGCCGCACTGCTGGCCGGGTGCGCGGACGATGGCGGAAGCAGCCAGAGCCCCGCTTCGCCCTCATCCACGGGTTCCTCCGTTGAAGCGCCCCTGACCGATCTGCAGGTCTCGATCAGGGCCGATGGCGCCGTCGAGAGTGCGCACTACCGTCTGGTCTGCGACGGAGACGCGCCACTGCCCGAAAGCCAACACCCCAACGCGGCAAAGGCCTGTGAACTGGTTCAGGCCACCCCGGCCCTGCTGGCCAGCCCCAAACCCGGCGTCAACGACGCCTGCACCATGCAATACGGTGGACCGGCGGTGGGCGTGGTCAGCGGGACGCTGGACGGGCGGGTGGTGAACCGCGAATTCAACGTGCGCGACGGCTGCGGTATCTCGGACTGGGATGCGGCCGTGCCGCTGTTGGTCGAGATGCCCTCCCTGCAATGATCCCGGTGCGGTGGGCTCAGTCTTGGACCAGGTAGCGATGCTCGGGCCGGCCCCTGCTGCCATAGACCAGCTCGAGACGCAGCGACCCTGCTTGGACCAGGTTGGCTAGGTAGCGTTGCGCGGTGGCGCGGGAGATCCCTACGGCGGTGACCACCTCCATCACGGTGGCAGGCTCCCCCGCCGCTGCCACCGCTGCCAGTACGGCAGCCTCGGTGGGGGTCGCCGCGGCCACCCCGGCCTCCTCGCCGGAAAGCAGCGCGCGCTGCGCCCTGTCGATGCCCTGCTGGTCAAGTCCCGCGGAACCTTCCAGCTGCCGGCGGTAGCGGGCGTAGCCGCGCAGCCGTGAGGCGAGCACCTTCGGGTCGAAGGGCTTCACCAGGTATCCCAGCGCGCCGCGCCTGATGGCGGTGCGCACCGCATCGACCTCGGTGGCCGCGGAAAGCACAAACGCGTCCACATCCAAGGTCGCCAGCAAATCCAACCCGGACCCCTGCGGTAGGTACACATCCAGCAGCAGCAAATCGGGGCTTCCCTCGGCGACAGCACGGGGCACCATCCGGGCATCGTGCACCGGAGCCAGGGCGCGGAAGCCCGGCACTGCGTCGACGTAGCCGGCGTGCAGCGCCGCGACCCGGAAATCGTCGTCGACGACCAGGACCTTGTAGTCGGTGTTCTCGCTCATCTTCACTTCTTCCCTTCGAAGGTTCCGTGTGCCGCCGTGCCCTGCCCTGAGGACAGCACCCCGGGAAGTCTGGCGGCAAAGACCGCTCCGGTGTGTTCGTCGCCGCGGCCCTCGAGCTCCGATCCGGGATCGGCGATCCAGACGTCCCCGCCGCGGGTGCGGGCCAGTCGGCGGATCAGCGGCAGTCCCACGCCCTGGCCGTGTTCCTCTGATTCGGGCAGCGTCCCGGTACTGACGCCTTCGGCGAAGACCTCAAGCCCCGGTTCGACCCCCGTCCCGGAGTCGGCCACGGCCAGGTGCAAGGTGCTGCCCTCGGAGAGCAGGTCCACCTCGACCCAGCGCGGCGTCGGGCCTTGCACCGCGGCACGCAGCGCATTGTCGATCAGGTTGCCCAGCACCGCGGTGGCGTCCTGCGCGTCGTTCAGCCGCCCATAGAGCGCGCTGGCCTCTCCGACCCGCAGCACCACGCCGCGTTCGTACGCCTGGACGCCCTTGGCCCCGAGGAAGGCGCGCAGGTAGGTGTCCTCGATGGCCGCAAGGTTCTGCACCGGTTCGCGCACCGGCCCAGAATCGATGACTTCGCCCAGATAGTCGCGGGCTTCGGCCACGTCCCCGTGGTGCAGCAACCCGGAGATGGTGTGCAGCCGGTTGGCGAACTCGTGGCGTTGGGCGCGCAGCGCGCCGGCCATGGTCTCCACCGCATCCAACCGCTCACCGAGGGTCTCGATGGTCGTGACATCACGCAAGAGCACCACCTGGCCCAGGTCGGAGCCGTCGCGGGTCACCTGGTGCACGGTGGCGACCAGTGCAGCCTGCTCGGTTTCCAGGCGCAGTGTGGCCCCGGTGCCCTCGGCGATGGCAGCAACCAACGGCGCGGGCAGCTTCGCTTGGGCATAGGGCAAGCCGATGATGTCGTCCGATTCGTGGCGGTGCGGCAGGCCAAGCATGATCCGGGCGGCCTTGTTGCGCACCGAAATCCTTCCGTCCGGTCCGATGCCGATGACGCCGTCGGCCACTCCGTAGAGCACCGCGTCGCGATCGCGCAGCAGCTGTGCCATCTCGGCCGGCTCCAAGCCCAAGGTCTGGGATTTGAGCCGACGCACCAACCAGCGGGTGGAGACCGCGGACAGGAGCAACGCTCCCAGCCCCAGACCCAGCACCCAGGCGGTGGCGGTGCGCAGCCGCACGGCAAGTTCCTGGACCCCGACCCCGACGCTGACCTCGCCCACCACCGTGCCGGTGCCCGGGGCGAACACCGGGACCTTGGCGCGCACCGATTCGCCCAGGGTGCCGTGCTCGCGGGAGACCGATTCGCTTCCGGACAGCGCCGCCGGGTGGGTGGAAACCTTCTGCCCGATCAAGGCGGGTGTCGGATGTGCCAGGCGGATCCCGCGGTCCTCGGTAACCACCACAAAAAACGCGCCGGTGCGCAGCCGCACGGCCTCGGCCGCCTCCTGCACCGGCCCGGCGCGCAGCGCTGCCGAATCCAGATCCTGCGCGTCGGCGTAGCGCTTCACCTGCGTTTGGAGTTCCGGGTCGGCTGCCAGTGTGCGGGCGATGGCCAGGGCCCGTCCCTGCGCCTGGTCGTTGACGCGCTCGACGGTCACCCACAGGGCGCCGGCCGCGGCCGCCAGAATCATCAGCCCGACCACCACAAACTGCAGGGTCATGATGCGGGCGGCGAAGCCGCGCCCGGGCTTGGGCTCGTGAGGCATGCAACCAGTGTAGAACCCGCGGTGGGCTTTATGAGCAAAAAAGGTTTTAGGGGAAGAACGGGGCTTTGTGCGCACAACCACATCGGCGTGATCGGGAACACGTAGCGTTATGCATCACGGCGCACGGACCGGTTCTCGTTTCCTCTTCCGCGTCGCCGACTCCCATCATCTGCGTTTACACGCACCACTTTTCGAAGGAGACCCCCCATGCTGGTAGCACTCGGGTTCCTGATGGTCGCCACCTTCATGGCGCTCATCATGACCAAGCGCATGACCCCGTTGCTGGCGCTGATCATCGTCCCGACCGTCTTCGGCCTGTTCGCCGGCGCCGGCCTGGGACTGGGCGATATGGTCATGGACGCCGTGAAGTCCATGTCCGGAACCGCGGCCCTGTTGATGTTCGCCATCATGTACTTCGGCATCATGATCGACGTGGGGCTCTTCGACAAGCTCGTCGACGGCATCCTGAAGCTGGTCGGCAACGACCCGGCCAAGGTCGTCATGGGCACCGCGGTGCTCACCGGACTGATCTCGCTGGACGGCGACGGATCCACCACCTTCATTGTGGTCACCGCCGCGCTGCTGCCGATCTACCACCGTCTGGGCATGAGCCCGGTGGTGCTGACCTGTGTTGCCGGCTTGACCAACGGCACGCTGAACATCGTCCCGTGGGGAGGCCCGACCGCCCGTGCCGCCGCGGCCCTGCACGTGGATGCCTCGGAGATCTTCGTCCCGATGATCCCCGCGCTAGCCGTGGGCCTGATCGTGGTCTTCGGCTTCGCCTGGACCATGGGCGTCTCCGAACGCAAGCGCCTGCAGCGTGAGGACCCGCTGCGCTGGGGCCCGGGTTCGGTCATGACCGAAGGCACCGGCGGAACCGGTGGAACTTCCGGCTCCGGCAAGACCCCGGCCGGTGGCCGCGGCGTCGCCCTGCTGGACAAGGTTGCTGTCCGCGGCGACGGCACCGAGTCCGCCACCATGGACGGCACCGTGCTGGACCCGACCCGTCCGACCCTGCGCCCGAAGCTGTTCTGGTTCAACCTCTCGATGACCGTGGCCATCTTCGTGCTGCTGATCGCCGATGTGCTGCCACTGTCCTACCTGTTCATGATCGGCACCGCCGTGGCCCTGCTGGTGAACTTCCCGAAGATTTCGGACCAGGCGAAGATGATCTCCTCCCACGCTTCCTCGGTGATCGCGGTGGTTTCCATGGTGCTGGCCGCCGCGGTACTCACCGGCGTGCTCTCGGGCACCGGCATGGTCGATGCGATGAGCACCTGGCTGGTCGACGTGATCCCCACGACGATGGGCCCCTACCTGGCTATCCTCACCGGCATCATCTCCATCCCCGCCACGTTCTTCATGAGCAACGACGCGTTCTACTTCGGCATCCTGCCGGTGCTCACCGAGGCCGGCGCCCACTACGGCATCGGTGCCGTGGATATGGCCCGCGCCTCGATCACGGGCCAGCCGGTACACATGCAATCCCCCTTGGTCCCCGCGATCCTGCTGCTGGTCTCGATGTCCAAGGTCGATTTGGGCGATCACCACAAGAAGGTCCTCTGGCGTGCCGCGATCGTCGCACTCGTGATGCTCGCCGTCGGTGTGCTCACCGGCGCCATCGGCATCGGCTAAGCAACACCGCACCACACCGCAGCAGGCGGGGAGCCTTGGCTCCCCGCCTGCTGGCGTTTGGGCCCGCGCGTCAGCAGGGCCCACCGAGATGTGAAAAACTGGGGGCACACATCTTGAGGGGAAACACCCATGGAATTCCTGCTGTTGCTCATCGGCCTGCTCTTCGGCACGGTGCTGGTGGTGGGGCTCGGCGAACGGATCCGACTTCCCTACCCGATCTTGATGCTGATGTTCTCCGCCGGTGCCGCGTTCCTGCCCTTCATCCCCGAGGTCCACATCAAGCCGGAACTGATCCTTCCGCTCTTTTTGCCGCCGCTGCTCTACGCCGCCGCGCAGCGCAGCTCCTGGTCGATCTTCAGGTTGCGCTGGCGTTCGCTGGTGCTGTTGGCGGTGCTGCTGGTGGTGGCGACCACCGCCGTGGTGGCCTCGGTGGCCTGGCTGATGATCCCGGCCATGGCCCTGCCGGCGGCGATCGCGCTGGGCGCCATCGTTGCCCCGCCGGACCCGGTGGCAGTGGAATCTGTCGCCGGCAAGGTCAAGATGCGCCGCAAGCTGATCACGGTGCTGCAGACCGAAGGCCTGTTCAACGATGCCATGGCCATCGTGATCTTCCAGGTTGCTGTCACCGCCGCGCTCAGCGGCGGCGAGGTCGGCTGGGATCTGGTTCCCCGGTTCCTGATCGGCGCGGCCGGGGCGATCGTGCTGGGTCTGGCCATGGCCTGGCTGGTCGGCACGCTGAACCGCTTCGTTCCGGACCTGGTCGCCCGCTCGGCCACCACGCTGGTGGCCCCCTATGCCATCTATTTGATCGCCGAAGAAGTGCATTTCTCTGGTGTGGTCGCGGTGGTGGTCACGGCGCTGGAATTGGGCCGGCGCGCCCGCCCGCAGGACTCCGAAGAGCGACTGACCCGCACCGCCTTCTGGGACGTGGTGGAGCTGCTAACCACCGGGGTGGCCTTCGGCCTGGTCGGCATCGAGATGCGCTATATCATCGAAGACGAGGGCGCGAACCTGCTCTCCTTCATTCCCGGGATCGTGGCCATCTGCGCCGCGGTAGTGTTGGTGCGCTTCGCCTGGATGATGGCGATGTACAAGATCGGCGGCACCGAGAAGAAGAACAAGACCCCCGGTTCGCTCAAGGAGGTACTGGTGCTCTCCTGGTGCGGTATGCGCGGACTGGCCACCCTGGCCCTGGCCCTGGCGCTTCCGGCCACGATGTCCAGCGGTGAGCCGTTGGAGGGCCGTAACTTCGTGGTGGCCACAGCCTGCGCGGTGCTCATCACCACGCTGGTCCTGCCCGGGCTCACGCTGCCGGCGTTGATGCGCGCGCTGAAGCTGCCCAACGATCATGCGGTGGAAGAACGCACCCAGCGGGCGCTGGCCCGCCGCGCGGAGAAGGTCGCCCTGGAAACCATGAAGCGTTCCACAGCGGCCTCGGCGCTGCCGCAAAAGCGTCGCGAGGCGCTGGCCCGACGCATGTCTTCGCTGCACACCATCCTCGAGTCGGACCTGGAGCAGGACCCTCAGAAGATGCTTCAGCTCAAGGCGATCCTCACCGTCATGGACGAGGTGCAGCGCGAGGCTCTCGATGCTGCCCGCGGCGAAATGCTCAAGGCCCGCAATGAGCCGGGCAACGACCCGGAGCTGGTGGACCGGGTGCTGCGCCGGCTGGATCTGCGCACCGTCACCCTGGATCACTAGCCGGCAGCCCCGGAAAAACCCGCCTCTGCGCCCTCAGTGCTTGATCCCCTGCAGTGCCACCGGCACTGGGTCGAATCCCAGTTCCACACGCTGGCCCGCCGTGTAGGCGGTGTGGGCATCGTGCTGGACGGCAACGGATGTTTCTCCGGCGTGGTCCTGGACCGCGACCACGGTGCGGCGCATCGAGCCCAGGAACCCCGAGGAGACGATCGTGCCTGGCAGCCCGCCGGCCCCGGGGTCCTCCGCCGTGAAGATCCGAATGTGCTCGGGGCGCACGTAGGCGATCGCCGGCTGCCCGGGTACCGCCCCGTTCTCCGAGGCCACGGGAAGCTGCTGTCCGTGGATCGTGAACCGCCCGTCCTCGAAGCTGCCGGTGATCTGGTTGGAGATCCCCACGAACTCGGCAACAAAGGGGGTTGCCGGGCGATGGTAGAGCCCCTCGGGGGTATCAAACTGTTCGATGCGCCCGGCATTCATCACCGCGACCCTATCGGAGATCGCCAGGGCCTCCTCCTGGTCGTGAGTCACGAACACCGTGGTGATGCCCAGCTCCGTGACAATGGCGCGGATCTGTTCGCGCAATCGGATGCGGACCTTGGCATCCAGTGCCGAGAGCGGCTCATCAAGCAGCAGCGCCCGGGGCCGTGTGACAAGTGCGCGGGCCAGGGCCACGCGCTGCTGCTGGCCGCCGGAGAGCTGGTGCGCATAGCGGTCCCCGTAATCGGCCAGCCCCACTGACTCCAGCGCCTCGGCGACCCGCCGGACGCGTTCGGCGTGCGGAACCTTGCGCATACTGAGTCCGAACTCCACGTTTTTCGCCACGCTCAGGTGCGGGAACAGCGAGTAGGCCTGAAAGACCATACCGATGTCGCGGCGGTTGACCGGAACACCGGAGACGTCCCTCCCGTCGATGAACACCTCACCGCTGGTGACTTCCTCAAGCCCGGCCAGGACGCGCAGCGCGGTGGTCTTTCCGCAACCCGAGGGGCCCAGCAGGCACACCAGTTCCCCCGGCTTGAGCTCCAGGTCGATGCCGTGCAGCACGGTGTTGGAGCCGTAGTTCTTGCTCACCTGCCGCAGCGCGATCCCCGTGCCTTCGGGGACGACTGCAGTGGTGCCGCCGGTAACTGGATCATGTGGCATGTGAAACCTTCTTTTGCTTCGGGGTGCGTGCAGGCGCCATCCTGCCGCGGGTGCTTCCCATGCCGGAGACCAACGCCAACAGGACAAACATGATCAACAGGGACAGCAGAGAAACCAGCACGGCGAGGTAGGGATCGGTCTGCGAGATCTGCAGCAACCCGGTCTGGAAGGTGTCACGGCTCAACAGCGAGGACACCGTGAATTCACCCATGACGATGGCCACGGTGAGCAGCGAGGCCGAGAGCAACCCGCGGCGCAGCCCGGGGATGAGCACCTTGATGAACACCGCCGGCCATCCGGCGCCCAGCGAGCGGGCCGCCTCGCTGAGCACTCGGGCGTCCATGCCGTGCAGGTCCGCGGCGATCGCGCGATAGGCAAAGGGCAGCACCAGCACGCCGTAGGCGAGGAACAGCGTCCATTCCCCGGAGCCCAGGGTGCGGCCCAGGATCCGGTAGATGGGGGCGAACCCGACCACCAGGGCGATGGCGGGGATCGCGATGGGCAGCACCGTCAACAAATCAAGCATCCGCTGCAGCCGCGCAAAGCGCAGGTGCACCCAGATGATCGTCGGGGCGAACACGCACAGCACCAGGCCCAGCGACAGTGCCGAGAGCACCAACGAGTTGCCCAGTCCCCGGGTCAGTGCCCGGTACTGGCGACTGTCCTGCAATTCACCGAGGCCCGCCCAATGTTCGAAGCCGTAGCCGCCGGTGGTGCTGCGCAGCGTGAACTCGGCCATGGCCGCCAGTGGCAGCAGGAAGAGCACCGAGATGACCAAGAGGATGGTGCGGCGCAGGGCCGGACTTGGCGGCGTGGAGACCTGGCTCATTGCTGCCACCGTGCTGCCCTACGCATCAGCAGGCTGTACAGGACCATGACCACGGCCATCACCAGGATCATGCCTAGCGCCAGCACCCCGGCGGTGTTGGCCACCGAAGCCCCCGTCTCGCCGATCAGTGCTGCACGGATCTGCAGCGGGACGATCTGCGCCCCCTGGCTGATCAAGGCAGCTGCCGTGGCATAGGAGGAGAAGGAGTTGGCAAAGAGCAGCAACAGGGCTCCCAAGAACGAGGGGGCAAGCACGGGGAAGCCGATGTGCCGCCAGTATTGCCAGCGGTTGGCACCGAGCGTGGCGCTGGATTCGACCCACTGCGGGCGCAGACGCTCGATCGCTGGCAGGAAGGTGATCACCATCAGCGGGATCTGGAAGTACAGGTAGGGAAGGATCAATCCCGGCAGCTGGTAGAGCCAGACTCCTTCGCCATAGATGTCGATGCCCCAGGTGTCGCGCAACCACACCCGCAGGATGCTTTGCGCTCCCATGGTCGCGATGAAGGCGAAGGCCAGCATCACGCCGCCGAATTGGGCGAGCACCGAGGCAGCTGCGTCCATAGAGCGGCGCAGCGGACCGTCGCTTCGCACCCCGGTCAAGGCCCAGCACACCAGGGCACCGAGCACCGCCCCGATGAGTGCGGTGAGAAGGCCGATGAGGCTCGAGGAGCCGAAGGTCTTCCAGATGACGGGGTTCTCGTAGACGGAGAAGTTACCCAGGGTGAAGCTGCCGTCGGCATCAACAAAGCCGCTGCCGATGGCCAGCAGCGTCGGCACCCCCAGGAAAGCGAGGATGTAAAGCGTGAAGGGAAGAAGTCCCAGCCACGAAAGCTTGCGCTTCAGGGGAAACCAGCGCTCCTTGGAATACTCGGTGGGTCCGGGCGGGGCTGCCACTGCGGCACGCCCCGCCCGGCGGATCTGCGAGGATAAAAATTACTGGGTGAGTTCCGACCAGCGCTCGCCCAGCAGCGTGTTTGCCGCCTTGGTTTCGGCTTCGCTGGGCGAGACCCAGTCCGCCGAGGTGGTGCCGAAGGTCGTGCTCTGCAGCAGCGCCTCATCGACGGTGCCGGATTCCTTCAAGGCATCGACTCTCACCGGCACCGAGTTGCCTTCCATGAAGAGCAGTTGTACCTCGTCGGAGAAGATCCATTCCTGCCACAGGCGGGCGGCGGCGGGGTGCGGCGCGTCGGCGTTGATCGCCTCGTTGTAGAACGAGACATATGCTGCGCCCGGCAGGATGGTTGCCTTGAAATCGGGGTTTCCCGCGGTGGCGGCGGCGTTGTTGAAGGACCAGTCGAAGACTACCGGGGTCTCGCCCGAGGCGATGGTCGCCGGCGTCGGATCGACGGTCAGGAAGTTTCCTGCGTCCTTGAGCTTGAGCATCCAGTCGATGCCCGGGCCGAAGTCAGCCACGCTTCCGCCGGCCAACTCAGAGATGGTACCCATGGCCGCGAAAGCGGCCCCCGCCTGCGTCGGGTCCCCATTCAGGGCCACTGCGCCCTTATAGTCCTCGCCCAGCAGCCCCTCTAGGTCCTTGGGCTCCGGGACGTTGGACGAGTCGTAGCCCACCGACATGATCCCGGTGTAGTTGTTGACCCACAATCCTTCGGGGTGTTTGTTGGCCTCGGGAATCGAGTCCCAGGTCTCGACCTTGTACGGGGCGAATTTGTCGGTGTTTGTCAGGGCGACTGCCGCCCCGAGGTCAAAGACGTCGGGCGCAGTGTCCTGGCCCTTCTGGTTGACTGCCGCCTGGATCTCCTCCGCCGAGGAGGCATTCGGGTTGGCCGAGTTCACCTCGATATCGTATTTTTCCTCAAACCCGGTGATGACTGCGCCGTAGTTGGCCCAGTCTTCCGGAAGTGCGATGACGTTCAACTCGCCTTCCAGTTCGGCTGCCTCGACCAGCTTCTCGATGCCGCCGAAGTCCGCGGCGCTGACGGCGGTGGCCGCGTCGATACCGTCGACGGATGCGGTGGACCCACCCCCCGAACCACAGGCGGCAAGTGTGGTGGACAGCGCAAGCACGACCGAAACGGCCAGCAAAGAACGACGCTTCATGTAAGAGGTTCCTTCCCCCAAGAATTCACAAACCATTAAAGGGCATGACTGACGCGACTACGTTCAGCATCCTTGGATCGGATGGCCCACTGACACAACCTACGGATGCCGAGAGGCCGAGGCATGGACCGAAATTGAACACTCCATGAAATCCCGGGTAAATCGCCGCCTCATCTTCTCCGCGGACCCTGGCGGCGCGCACCGACGGAACCTGTGCGTGCGGAACAACAAAAGCGGCCCCGACTCCCCGTGTTTCCCGGGGAATCGGGGCCGCGTAGCACCTCGTCGGAGCACCTATTGGCTGCAGGCGACCGACGGAGCCCGTCGAACGTCAGTCCGTGAAGCCGGTCAGCACGATTTTGCCTCCGGCGTGCCCGCCCATGCTTTCGGTGATTGCCGCGGCGGCCTCCTGCATCGGGTAGCTGGAGACGACGTGGACGCCGAGTGTGCCGGCCTCAACCAACTCGTTGAGCCGGGCCAGTTCCCGCCCATCGGGCCGCACCCAGATGTAGCGTCCGCCGTGCTCGCCCACGGATCCATCGGCGATCGACACGTGCTTCCCCGATTCCTTCAGCACCGCCAGGGTGTCCTCGAGCGCCTCACCGTGGAAGTCCGCCACCGCGTCGACTCCCTCGGGAACCAGCGCACGCACCGCAGCAACCAGACCCGAACCATAGGTGAGCGGTTCGGCGCCCAATCCGGCGAGCAGGTCGTGGTTCTTTTCCGAGGCGGTGGCCAGCACCCGAACCCCGGCCTGATGGGCGATCTGGATCGCCGCCTGTCCCACACCTCCGGCGCCGTTGTGGATCAGCAGGCTCTGTCCGGGGGCCAGCTGAAGCGCATCAAGGGCGCGCAGCGCGGTCCCGCCGGTCAACGGCAGCGCTGCGGCCTCTTCGAAGGAGAGCTGCGTTGGCTTGTGCGCCACGGCCCCGGCGGGCAGCGTGAGGTATTCGGCGAAGGAACCGATCCCCACGGTGTCGCGCCGGCCGTAGGCGTGAACCTCGTCGCCGATATTGAACTCGGGGGTGTCAAAACCGACGGCATCCACCACGCCTGCAACATCCCAGCCGGGAACTGCCGGGAAGTCCACCGCCATGATCGGGTCGAGGTATCCGGCCATGACCTTCCAGTCCACCGGGTTCACTCCTGCCGCCTTGATCTTGATCCGCACCGTTCCCGGTCCGACCTTCGGCAGCGGAAGTTCGAGCTGCTCCAGTTTCTCCACGCCACCGTAGCTCGCATACGCCATGGCCTTCATCGTTTGCTCATTCATGGTTTTTCCTGCTTTCGTTTCCGGGTTGGCCGGTCTCCCCATGGACAACCACGCCCGGGCCGAAATTATTCGTGGTTTCCTCACCCCTGTGGGCAACGACATCGGCACGGGATCAGATACGACGGCCCGACCCAGGACTTCTCCCATTATTCGCGTTGCTTCGCGGGCCTGCGCCCTGGTGTGCGCCCGCTTCCGGCCCGGCGCATCGTGGCGCCGGCCAGCCCGGTTGCCGTGCTGTAGCAACACCAGCACCTTGACATAAACCCGCGATTCCGGGCCTTTACCGCGCCCGAGGCCTAGACTCATCACCATCGCCCCGGATGGGGGCTGCCCTAAACCTCAGGAGAATTTTCCCATGATCGTTGCCGTGCCCAAGGAAACCAAGGACAACGAATTGCGTGTGGCCATCACCCCGGCCGGTGTTTCGGAGTTCGTGGCGCACGGCCACCAGGTCGTCGTCCAGGCTGGTGCCGGAATCGGCTCGGGCATCGAGGACGCCCACTACCTCGAGGCCGGAGCACGGATCGCCGACGACGCGCAGGCCACGTGGGCAGCAGGGGACATGGTGCTCAAGGTCAAGGAGCCCATCAACGAGGAATACGGCTTGCTGCGTGCCGGACAGATCCTGTTCACGTACCTGCATCTGGCGGCCTCCCGCGAGTGCACCGATGCGCTGCTCGCCGCAGGAAGCACCGCCATCGCCTATGAGACCGTGACCAGGGGCCGGACCCTGCCCCTGTTGGCCCCGATGAGCGAGGTCGCCGGCCGGCTGGCCGCACAGATCGGCGCCTACACCCTGCTGCAGCCCGCGGGAGGTTCGGGGATCCTGATGGGCGGTGTTCCCGGGACCCGCCCGGCCAAGGTCCTGGTGATCGGCGGCGGTGTCGCCGGGGAAAATGCCGCGGCAGCTTCCGCAGGACTCGGTGCCGAGGTCACCATCGTCGATGTGAACCTGGCCCGCCTGAAGGAAATTGACACCACGCACAACGGCCGGATCAAGACTTTAGCCTCCTCCACCCACGCCATTGCCCTCGAGGTCGCCGATGCCGACCTGGTCATTGGCTCGGTGCTGATCCCCGGGGCCGCGGCACCGAAACTGGTCACTCTGGAGATGGTTCAGAAAATGCGTCCGGGCTCGGTGCTGGTGGACATCGCCATCGACCAAGGCGGCTGCTTCGAGGGCTCGCACCCCACCACGCACGCGGCACCGACGTTCACGGTGCACGACGCCCTGTACTACTGCGTGGCCAATATGCCCGGCGCCGTCCCACAGACTTCGACCGCAGCGTTGACCAACGCCACCCTGCCATACGCGCTGCGCATTGCCGACAAGGGCTGGAAGCAGGCGATGGCCCAGGATGCGGGCCTCGCCAACGGTCTGATGGTGCATGAGGGCTCGTTGGTCTTCGGGCCTGCGGCTGAGGCCTTGGGTCTGGAGCACGTGTCGATCGAGAGCGTGCTGGCCGGGGCCTGAGCACGCCGCATCCGTTAACGACTGACGCCGGCTACTCGCACCATGGTGGGAGTAGCCGGCGTCAGCTGGCGGTTCTTCCCGCTTAGTCTTCGCCGTCGACGTAGTACCAGCGACCGTCTTCGCGGACGAACTCGCTGATCTCGTGCTGGGAGCTTGAATGGTTCAGCAAGCTGTAGTGGGCCTCGAACTCGACGACGCCGCGGCTATCGAAGGGGCCACCGGACTCGGTGCGGATGATGTCCAACCGGTGCCAGATCATGGCTTCGTCGACCACCAAGTCCGTCGGGCGGGTTTTTGCATGCCAAGTCGCCAGCAGGTATTCGGGCAGATTCACGGCGAAGGCGCTAAAGCGTGAGCGCATCAGCGCCACGGCGGTTCCCGGCCACGTCGGGGCCTGTGAGTCATTGAAACCTTGGTGATATCCACCACAGCAGGACCCGTAGGGTTCCCCGGAATTGCAGGGGCAGCGTGCGTCTTTTTCCATTGGACAAGCTTAAGGGCAGCAGGAAGCACAAAAAACCACTCGATGGTCCCCGGGTGTGGGGCTGAGTGCCCGGACACAAAATCAGCGGAACGACCCCGGGCCGGTAGACTGAGCAAGCAAGCTCGCGGAGCGCCCCCCACTAGGCGTGAGACGGCACCTCCGCAGGCGATTAACCACCCCTCGCGCACAGGAGAACCCGGATGCCCCGGATCGTTGTTGATGTTATGCCCAAGCCCGAAATCCTTGACCCGCAGGGCAAGGCCATTGTTGGCGCACTTCCCCGCCTCGGATTCACCGCTTTCAGCCAGGTCCGCCAGGGCAAGCGCTTTGAACTGACCGTAGATGGTGAGGTCACCGAGGAAATTCTGGCTCAGGCCCGCACCGCGGCCGAGCGGTTGCTCTCGAACCCGGTCATCGAAGACGTGGTCAACGTCGAGGTTGTCGCAGACTAATGAGTGCAACTGAACTTCCCCTGATCGGCGACTATTCAACGCCCGTCACCGCACTGTCCGGCGCCCGCATCGGCGTCGTCACCTTCCCCGGTACCCTCGATGACCGTGACGCTGCCCGTGCAGTCGGCCTGGCCGGTGCCGAGGCAGTGTCCTTGTGGCACGCCGATTCCGACCTGGCCGACGTCGATGCAGTGGTCATCCCCGGAGGCTTCTCCTACGGCGACTACCTGCGCGCCGGCGCGATCTCCCGCTTCGCCCCGATGATGGACAAGATCATCGACGCGGCGAACTCGGATGCCAAGCTCCCGGTCCTGGGCATTTGCAACGGCTTCCAGATCCTGACCGAGTCGCACCTGTTGCCTGGCTCGATGATCAAGAACGACCACCTGAAGTTCCTCTGCCGCGACCAGGTGTTGCGCGTGGATAACAACAGCACGGCCTGGACCAACCAGTACGCCCAGGGTGAGGAAATCACCGTCGTACTGAAGAACCAGGACGGCCAGTACGTGGCCGACGAAAAGACCCTTGACGCCCTTGAGGCCGAAGGTCGCGTGGCCTTCAGCTACGTGGGCTGGAACCCCAATGGGTCCCGCCGCAACATCGCGGGCATCACCAATGCCGCAGGCAACGTGGTGGGCCTCATGCCGCACCCGGAGCACGCAGTGGAGGCCGGGTTCGGCCCGGACCACACCGGAACCGACGGACTGGGAGTCTTCGCTTCCGTCCTGACCCACCTTGTTGGAGGCCAGAAGTGAGCGCCGCGGAGCAAACTGCAGAGCAGAAGAAGTTCAACATGGACACCGTGGCCAACGCCGCGGCCACTCCGCAGACCGAACTTCCCTGGGCCGAACTCGGCCTGAAGCACAACGAATTCGAGGAAGTCGTCAAGGTCCTGGGCCGCCGCCCCACCGCGGCGGAACTGGCCATGTACTCGGTCATGTGGTCCGAGCACTGCTCTTACAAATCCTCGAAGAACCACCTGCGCCAGTTCGGCGACAAGGTCACCGAGGAGATGAAGAAGGACATGCTCGTGGGCATCGGCGAAAACGCCGGCGTCACCAACCTGGGCGACGGCTGGGCCGTGACCTTCAAGATCGAATCACACAACTCCCCCACCATGATCGAGCCGTACCAGGGTGCGGCCACCGGCATCGGTGGCATCGTGCGCGACATCATCTCCATGGGTGCACGCCCGGTGGCAGTGATGGACCCGTTGCGTTTCGGGGCCATCGACCACCCGGATACCGCGCGGGTGATCCACGGCGCCGTTGCAGGCATCGGCGGCTACGGCAACTCGCTGGGTCTGCCGAACATCGGCGGCGAGGTCGTCTTCGACTCCGTCTACCAGGGCAACCCGTTGGTCAACGCTTTGGCAGTGGGCATCATGCGCCACGAGGACATCCGCCTGGCCAACGCGTCGGGACTGGGCAACAAGGTCGTGCTTTTCGGTGCCCGCACCGGTGGCGACGGCATCGGTGGCGCCTCGATCCTGTCCTCGGAGTCCTTCGACGACACCAAGCCCTCCAAGCGTCCGGCCGTCCAGGTGGGTGACCCGTTTGCCGAGAAGGTGCTCATCGAGTGCTGCCTCGAGCTGTTCAAGGGCTCCCTCGTAGAAGGCATCCAGGACCTCGGCGCCGCGGGCATCTCCTGCGCCACCTCCGAGCTGGCTTCCAATGGCGACGGCGGCATGGATATCGAGCTGACGTCCGTGCTGCTGCGCGATCCTTCGCTGACCCCGGGCGAAATCCTGATGTCCGAGTCGCAGGAACGCATGATGGCCGTCGTCTCCCCCCAGAACGTGGCGGCCTTCGAAGCGGTCATGGACAAGTGGGCCGTGGAATACTCCTGGCTCGGCGAGGTCACCGACACCAACCGCTTGGTCATCAAGTGGGATGGCGAAGTCATCGTGGATGTCGATCCGCGCACCGTGGCACATGACGGACCGGTCTACGACCGCCCGTACGCTCGCCCCCAGTGGCAGGATGCGCTGCAGGCGGACACATTCAAGGCCTCCGCGGCCGGGCAGAACCTGCCGGCCACCGGCGCAGAGCTCCGGGCAGCACTGGTGGAGCTCATGGCTTCGCCGAACATGTGCTCCAAGGACTGGGTCACCAACCAGTACGACCGTTACGTCGGCGGCAACACCGCGCTGGCCACCCCGGATGACGCCGGAGTGATCCGCGTCGATGAGGAAACCGGCATGGGCGTGGCCCTGGCCACCGACGCCAACGGCCGCTACACCTACCTGGACCCGTACCACGGCGCGCAGCTGGCCCTGTCCGAGTCCTACCGCAACGTGGCGACCTCCGGTGCGATCCCGCTGGCGGTCTCGGACTGCTTGAACTTCGGTTCCCCCGAGGACCCGGATGTCATGTGGCAGCTGGCAGAGGCCATTCGCGGCCTCTCGGATGCCTGCATGGAGCTCGGCGTCCCGGTCACCGGCGGCAACGTGTCGCTGTACAACCAGACCGGTACCACCGCCATCCACCCGACCCCGGTCGTGGCGATGCTGGGCAAGTTCGACGACATCGCACGCCGCACCCCCTCGGGCTGGCGCGCGGATGCCGACGGACAGGCCATCTACCTGCTGGGCACCACGTTCGATGAGCTCGATGGGTCGGAATTCGCGAACATCCGCGGGCACCTCGGTGGCATGCCGCCGAAGGTCGACCTTGCGGCGGAGAAGACCCTGGGTGCGATCCTGATCAACGCCTCGCGCGATGGCATGATCGACTCGGCCCACGACCTCTCCGAGGGCGGCCTGGGCGCCGCACTGGGCGAGATGGCGCTGCGCTACGGCGTCGGTGCCCGCGTGGCTCTCGATGATCTGTGCGAGCGCGACGGTGTGGATGCTTTCACCGCGCTGTTCTCCGAGTCGCAGGCCCGCGCCGTCGTCGCGGTTCCGCGTTCGGAAGAGGTCCGCTTCAACGACATGGCCACGGCCCGCCAGTTCCCGGTGGTCCGCCTGGGCGTGGTTGATGCCGCGAGCACCTCGCTGGAGGTCCAGGGCCAGTTCGATTTGGACCTGGCCGAACTGCGCGAGGCCCACGAGGCCACGCTGCCGAAGTACTTCGGCTAAGCACGCACAACAACAGGCTGCGGGGCGTAGGGGATTTTCCCCTACGCCCCGCAGGCGTTTAAGACGTGTTCGGGGGCAACGGGCCTGATCCATCGACGGCAAGCCAGCAGAGCTCACCGGGACAGGACCTCTGCTGCCTGCTGCTTTCCGTTTTGGGAGGCATCCGGATCGATCCGGCCGCCTGCGGCACCGACTCCAAATCAAAATTAGTATTTGGAGTTAATTTGGAGTTGGAGGTCTCGCGCCCGGGTGACTCAGGTTAGAATTACTCCAAATCCAAGCATCTACTTTGACTTTGAGTAAGAAGGTTCCCCATGAAGCTTCCCATGCCAGCCCCGGACTGGACGCACCTACTGAACGTAACGCTGAAAGAGAACCCGAAGAAACTCAACGAGCTCCTCCTCACGCAGTTTGACGACAGCGCCTACCTTCACTGGGACCAGCTTCGATACAAGACACCACCGGCGGGACTAACCCACGAGGAATGGTGGCTCGCACTTAAGTTGCGCCGAAACCAACAACGTCGCCAAGTCGAGCTTTTCGACAAGGAAGGCAATCGTTTTTGGTTCTCGATGACAGATCGACTGCTTCGCCTCAGCGAAGAAGTCGCCCGCCGAGCAGGTGCAAGCATTGCCAATCGCGACCAAATCCTCGGAGCCAAGAACCGCGAGAGCTACATCGTTCGCTCCCTCGTAGAGGAAGCTGTGACCTCGAGCCAGTTGGAAGGAGCCTCCACATCACGAAAGGTCGCCGTGGAGCTTCTGGATTCCGGGCGCGCCCCCCAAGACAAGTCCGAGATGATGATCGTCAACAACTATGTCGCGATGCAGCACGTCAAGGAATCGACAAAATCACCGTTGTCACCGGACTTCGTGCTGGAACTCCATGGAATCCTGACCGAGGGAACCCTCGACGACCCAAACGATGCGGGCAGACTTGAAACGCCGGACCACGATCGCGTTTCCGTCTGGGACAACGAAACCGAGGTCCACGCCCCACCTCCAGCGGAAGAACTACCTCGACGGTTGGCACAATTGTGCGACTTTGCGAACGCCAGCGACGCAGAAGCCGCCTACATCCCCCCAGTGGTGCGCGCGATCATCATTCACTTCATGATGGGGTTTGACCACTACTTTGCTGACGGGAACGGCCGCAATGCCCGGACCTTGTTCTATTGGTCAATGCTCCGGGAGGGATATTGGGTGAGCGAATACGTGACGATCTCGAGGCTCCTCAAGAAGGCCCCCTCAAAATACGGTGCCGCCTACCTGTTCACCGAGGACGACGACGGAGACCTCACCTATTTCATCCACTACCAACTCGATGTGTTCGTCCGCGCTCTCACCGATCTGGATTCCTACCTGAACGCCAAGGGGAAGGAATCAGCGGCCGTGCGTGCCGCACTTGCCGACGCTGGAATCGAACTCAACTTCAGGCAAGCCGACCTATTGGAGAAGTTGGCGCGTCAAGAGGAAGAATCCACCTCAGCGCTGTCGTTTGCGCATAGATATAGGGTCACTGACCAAACCGCCAGAGCAGATCTGGACGCCCTGACGAAACGTGGCTACCTAGTGAAGCACCGCAAGGGTCGCGCCTTCATCTGGAAGGCCACCGAATCCCTGGCAGTCAAGCTCACTCCCAATTCCTAAGAACTCCAAATTAGCTCCAAATTTGGATTTGGAGTTGGAGTTAATTTGGGGTTCCGCCCGCCCCGCAGGGTCCAGTGCGCCCAATGCATTCTCGCGTTGACTACAGCCACTTGTGAGCCACCTCTCCGATACAGTAGAGTTCTGTATCACAGACCAAGTTCTACTATCGAACTCGGTGTTCTAATATCGAACACACTGAGACGATGGTCCGGACTCAATAGCAGCGAAAAGAGGAAATCCCGTGCAGTTCCACCACCACGGTTACGTATCCGGTGACCCGCGTATCAAGCCAGCCGCCGGAGTCGGCATCAACCGCCCGGAGGAACTCCCCGAGGAAGTCGACGTACTCATCGTCGGCTCCGGCCCCGCCGGCATGCTCACCGCCGCCCAACTGTCCCAGTTCCCGGACATCACCACCCGCATCGTGGAACGCCGCGGCGGACGGCTGGAAATCGGCCAGGCCGATGGTATCCAGGCACGCAGCGTCGAGACCTTCCAGGCCTTCGGATTCGCCGAGGCCATCACCGCGGAGGCCTACCGGATCACCGAGATGGCCTTCTGGCGCCCCGACACCGAGAACCCGCAGAACATCGTCCGAGGAGGCCGCGCCCTGGATGACACCGTGGGCATCAGCGAATTCCCGCACCTGATCGTGAACCAGGCTCGCGTGCTCGACTACTTCGCCGAAGTTGCAGCCAACTCCCCCACCCGCCTGACCCCTGACTTCGGCTGGGAATTCCAAAACCTCGAGGTCACAGAGGAAGGCGAGTACCCCGTCAAGGTCACCCTGGTGCGCAGCGCCGGTGAGGATACGGGCACTACACGCATCGTGCACGCCAAGTACGTGGTCGGCGCCGACGGAGCACGCTCCAAGGTCCGCTCCGCGATCGGCTGCACCATGGCCGGAGACCAGGCCAACCACGCCTGGGGCGTCATGGACGTGCTGGCATCCACCGATTTCCCGGACATCCGCCTCAAGTGCGCCATCCAGTCCCACGACGGCGGCTCCATCCTGCTGATCCCGCGCGAGGGCGGCCACCTCTTCCGCATGTACGTCGACTTGGGCGTGGTGCCCGAGGGTGACAACGGCGCGGTGCGCAAGACCAGCATCGAGCAGATCACCGAGCAGGCCAACCAGATCATCCACCCGTACAAGCTCGAGGTGCGCAATGTCGCCTGGAGCAGCGTCTACGAGGTCGGCCACCGCCTCACCGACAGGTTCGACGATGTGCTCCCGGAAGACATCGGCACCCGCAATCCCCGCGTATTCATCACCGGGGACGCCTGCCACACGCACAGTGCCAAGGCCGGCCAGGGCATGAATGTCTCCATGCAGGACGGTTTCAATATCGGCTGGAAGCTCGCCCACGTGTTGGAAGGCCGCAGCCCCGAATCCTTGCTGGCCACCTATTCGGCCGAGCGCCAGATCGTGGCCAAGAACCTTATCGACTTCGACAAGGAATGGTCGACGTTGATGGCCAAGAAGCCCGAGGAATTCGAGAACCCCTCGGATCTCGAGGACTTCTACGTGCGCACCGCCGAGTTCCCGGCCGGGTTCATGACCGAATACGCGCCCTCCATGCTCACCGGCACCCCGACGCACCAGGAGCTGGCCACCGGCTTCCCACTGGGCAAGCGCTTCAAGTCCGCCATGACCTCGCGAGTCTGCGACACCAACCCGATGCACCTGGGCCACCACGCAACTGCCGATGGCCGCTGGCGCATCTATGTCTTCGCCGACCCGGCTGCCCCCGGCGCCGAGTCCCCGGTGGCCGAGCTGGCCCAGTGGCTGGCCACTTCCACCGAGTCTCCGCTGGCTGCGACACCTCAGGGCATGGACCTCGATGCTTGGTTCGATGTGAAGGTCATTTACCAGCAGAAGCACGAAGACATCGACATCAATGCGGTCCCCTCGGTCTTCAAGCCGGAGGTTGGCCCGTTCAAGCTCACCGAATACGAGAAGGTCTACGGTGTCGTTGAAGACAATGACATCTTCGACGTGCGCGGACTCTCCCGCGACGGCGTCATGGTCGTGGTGCGTCCGGACCAGTACGTTGCTAACGTCCTGCCGCTGAGTGCCACCGACGAACTTGCCGAATTCTTTGCGCAGATTCACGCGGAACTGCCCAAGAAGGCCACCGCCTGATTCAGTCTTTTTGAACAGTCGACCCGCAGACGCGGATCGGCAATGTAGTGCCCGCGGCTCCTGCCGCGGGCACTACACTTTTTTGTGCAAGCACCCTCAAGAGCGCCCGGGAAGCACCGCCCGAGCACGGTCGGCACCACCAATAAAGACCCAACAAGGCCGCCTCGCCGCAGGTCACCCAGGAATATTTCAAAAGATACATGTGTTTGCATATATAGCGGTGATCATCCCCGCTGAACTGATCGAAGGGAATTCCACACATGCAGAGGTTCGAAGACAAGACCATCATCATCAGCGGCGCCGGTTCCGGCCTGGGCCGCGCAGCGGCCATCCAGATCGCCAAGGAAAAGGGCAATTTGGCGCTGGTCGACCTGAACCCCGCCGGGCTGAAGGAAACCGAAACGGCCATCCGCGAACTTGTCCCGAACGCGGAAATCCTGTCGCTGAGAACCAACGTCGCAAATGAGTCGGAGGTCGAGGAATACGTCGCTGAAACCGTCAAGCGCTTCGGCCGCATCGATGGTTTCTTCAACAACGCCGGCATCGAAGGCAAGCAGAACCTGACCGAGGACTTCGGCTCGGACGAGTTCAGCAAGGTCGTCGACATCAACCTCAACGGTGTCTTCTACGGGCTCAAGCATGTCCTGAAAATCATGCGCGCCCAGGGCTCCGGCGCCGTGGTGAACACCGCGTCCGTCGGCGGAATTCGAGGGGTGGGCAACCAGTCCGGCTACGCCGCGGCCAAGCACGGCGTGGTGGGCCTGACACGCAACTCCGCCATCGAATACGGCCAGTACGGCATCCAAATCAACGCCATCGCACCCGGTGCCATCATGACCCCCATGGTCGAGGGCTCACTCAAGCAGATCGATCCTCAGAACTGGGAAAAGGTCGGCGAGTCATTCGTCGAGCCCAACCCGATGAAGCGCTTCGGCAAGCCCGAGGAAGTTGGCCAACTGGTCGCATTCTTGCTTTCCGGAGATGCTGGCTTCATCAACGCCGCAGTCATTCCGATCGACGGCGGCCAGTCTTACAAGTACTAATAATCCAAGAACCCGGCCCACCAGGGCCATGGCCTAGGCATGAGGCGGGGTCCGCAGCGATTCGCTGCGGACCCCGCCTCATAGCTGTGCGGCACCGGAACTATCCCAGGTCGACGACCTCGAACTCGAGCAATTCCATGCCGCTGGCTACCGGTGCCTGAGCCGAGTGGTCGTGCCCGGCCCGGTTGGCACGCCAGTTCTCGAAGTCCTCGCGGGTGGCCCACTGGGTATAGACGAAGTAGCGGTCTTCGCCTGCCACGGGGCGCAAAAGCTTAAACCCCTCGAAACCCGGGGAACCATCCACCGAGTGTTTGCGTGCTGCGAAGCGCGCCTCCAATTCGGATCCGGCCTCGACGGGGACCTTGAGCGCGTTGATGACAACGATGGACATTTGTGCTCCTTCCGGGCCCGGCGCCGGTGCGCGGGCCGCTTATTCTTCCAAGCTACCGCATCGCACCGAGGCGCCACGGACGGGCCACTATGATCAGCTTTTTCGATCCACCATTGCGTTGATCCAGATCGGCGCGAACGGGGAGGTGCAGTTCGGTGGCGTCGGATAATCCTTGAGGACCTCCAGGCGTTCGCCGATGTCCAGCGCCCGGGCACGGTGCTCGGCGTGTTCGATGCCAATGGTGGCAAGGGCCTGGTTCATGGCCCACTGCAGCCGATCGGGCTCATCCTTCATCCGGGCCTCGATGACATCCAATAGGGCGGGCAGATTCAGCCCCTCGGGCTTCTTCGCGATCCGTTCGCTGGTCAGCGCCCACCCCGCGCTGGCAACCACAGCATCGGTATCCGCGCTCCAAGCCATCCGCAATTCTTCGGCGTGCTTGGACTTCTTGACCACGTAGTTCACCAGCCAGTCGTGCACCTTGGGTGAGCGCGCCTCGCGCAACATGGTGTCCAGTTCCCGGGGCGTAAATTCCTTGGGCCGGCAGATCAACAGGGCCAGCAGTCGCGCGGCGGTGTCATTGGTGGCCCACAGTCCACGGGCCAATCCATGGTTGGTCTTCACCTTTTTGGCCACGGCCCGCAGCTTGGTCAGGTTCACCCCGTGGTCATCCCCGCGCTTGAGATTCGCCTCGCGAACCTTCGGATCATCGAGCGCGGCCAGCTCGGCCATCACCTCTGCCATTGTCATCTCAGACATGCCATCCTCCCGGTGTATGTTCTTGGTCAAGTCTACGGAGTCCACCCCGCGGAACAACGGTGTTTCGCAGCCGGGAGACGAATGCCCCGCACACCAATGCCGTACGGCAGAATGTTTAGAGCGTTAGGCATGGGGCCCCCGACCAACACCTGTCGGTAACGCCGCGGTTCAGCTGCTGCCGGCCAGCCGGCGGGCGGCAGCGACATAGCGCCCGGTGACCACGCGCTGGGTGGCTTCGGTGAACGGGGCCACCCACCGGTAGAACCGGTTTCCATGGCGAGACACCGCGTTGATTTCCACATACACCGACCCGTCGGCTTCAAGCACCGCTTCGAAGGATTCCTCACCGGATTCGGGATGCCCGGCCAGCGTCCCATAGGCGAAGCCGCGCCGGGTCTCCGAGGAGATCAGCCTCACGACCCTGCAGGGCGCGGTGATGCGCGCCGGGCCCAGCCCGATTCCCAACGCGACGTGGCTGCCAATCCGTGCCTCGGGGGTGTCCGCCCTGACGTCCAACCCGGCGCCCTCGTGCAGCTTCCACCCCGCGATGCCCGCAGCCAGGGCCTCGAAGGCCGCCGGCCCGTGGCCCACGTATTCGCGCACGTGCAGGGACTTGTAACCGGCCGGCGCAGTGCCGCCGGCGCTGATGGCAAGTGCCGGGTAGCTCAGGTCAGTGAGTACCCCGAGACGGTATAGCCGTCGTCGGGCGGCCATCTCGGCCGGTCCGCGCTTACCGAGCAGCAAGCCCGCCATCCCCAGGACCGTCTTGCCTCCCAGTCTGCCCGGAAGTGGAACCGGGCCCAGTGCCGCCGGCTCGAGCCCCAGGAGCGTGCGATGGTTTTCCGGAAGAGTCGCCACGACCGCGGCAAAGAGCAGCCGGTAGCCGGGCAACACCGCTGGATCCAGCGGCGGGTTCTTCAGGAAGGAGACGACCTCGGCAACGCGCGGTCCACCGGCCAGCTCGCCGCGGGACTCGTACCCGGCGATAGCTGCCTTGAGCTCGGCGTCGCTGCGCGGCGGGTTGGCCACGCCCATGAGTTCGCCTGCTGTGGCCCATTCGCGCACATACGCGTCGGCCCCTTGCGGGACGGGTCCGGTGAAGATCTCGTGGCTGCGCAAAAAAGCGTCGGCGAAGGCAATGTGCACCCAGGCCGAAAGGCCCGGGTCGTTGGCGGAATAGTCCTCACGCACCCCGACGCCCGAAACGTACCGACCGGTGACCGGGGTGTGGAGGTGCTTGACCCAGTCGCAGGCGGCATCGGCAGCGGCGGTGTCCCCATAGGTCAGGGTGAAGATCCAGCGGATGGTACCGGCCAGCCTGGCCAGCGGGTCCACCTGGTAGTTGGAGTGTTCGGCGACTCCGGCCAGGGCCCCGGGGTGCAGCGCCTGGGTCAGCAGCGCCCGAATGCCTGCGGCAATCGGGCTCATCCCGCCGTGCACCGTCCAGACGGCGGAGTCGTGGGCGAAGTACCCGGCATCGTCCCCCGCATCCAGCGCACGCTCCCAGACGGGGTCGTAGCTTTCCTGGGCGGAAAATGTCTGGTGTAGTTTGAGCCGGAGTGCGGAGAACATGGTGGGGGTTACTTCCCGATCTGCAATTCGCCCATTTCGCCCCAGGAATCGCCTTCCACCTTGCGCGAGACGATCTTCGGGGTGGAGACCAGTGCTGGGCGCATGGCCTCGAGTCCTGCCTTGAAGTGTGCGGAATTCACGTGGGTTCCGGCGGCTTCGTCGTCAAGGAAGGCCTCCACGAGGACGAATTCGGCGGGGTCTTCGACGCTACGGGACCAGTCGAACCAGAGGTTCCCGGGCTCGGCGCGGGTGGCGGTGGTGAACGGGGTCACCAGATCGATGAACTGTTCGGTGTAGTCGGGCTTGGTCTGGAATTTCACGACGATGAAGTACATATTCCCCAGCCTACCGATTCACCATCAGCCGCGCTCAACTAGGCCCTTCCAGCCCAGGGCCGCGCGTTCGGCGGCGGGCAGTGAGGCGACAACCAGGTCATAGGAATCCTCGATCATCGCCAGCATGGTTTCCGCATCCAGGCCCGGAGCCACGGTGTTCCAGTGCTTTTTGCTCATGTGGTAACCCGGGGTGATTTGCGGGTTTGCCGCCCGCAGCTGCTCGGCCAGGGTCGGGTCGCACTTCAGGTTCAGGTTCACCACACCGTTTCGGTGAACCATCAGGCCGAACATCTTGGCCTTCTTGTTGTCCCTGCGGGAAATCTTGAACACCGCCCACTCGGGGCCGAAGGGGAAGTCCTCGAATGCGCCGGGCATGGACAGAAGCACTGAGCGCCATGATTCGTAATCCACAGTGCCCATCCTAGTCCCGCGAAACTCTCCTGCGTGGAACAATCCTAATAAGGCCGGTCCGCCGTCTCCTGGGGGAAAGAGACACCGGACCGGCCGGTCTGGGGTTCGCCGCCTGCAGGTTCGAGTCCTATAGGCCGCGAAGAAATCAGCGAGGCACTGCGTGCCTAGGCCCGGCGCCGGGCCCTGCGCCGCACCGCCGCGGCGCGCTTGGCATCGGAGTAACCCGAGCGCCACACGTAGGCACCGATCAGCAATAGGCCGCTCAAGTAGGCAAGTGCCCACCACGGAAATCCGGGAATCGTCGGGTCCGCCCCGGCCTCGCGGATGTCCTGGATAGGGGTGGGAGTGACGCGTTCACCAGTCACCAGAATCCGGTGGGAGTTGATGCCCAACGGGGTGCAGGTCACCAACGTGACCATGTCCTTGCCCGCGACGGTCAGCAGGGTGTCGGTGTCCTCTGGTTCAACAACCTTGGTTTCACGCACCTGGTAGGTCAGTACTTCACCGAATACCTCCACGGTGAACGTATCACCGACAGCGACCCGGTCGAGGTTGGAAAACATGGTGGATTGGGCCAAACCGCGGTGGGCGGTGAGCACCGAGTGGGTATCGGACCCGCCTACGGGCAGATGGGATCCTTCCAGGTGGCCCACGCCCTTGAGCAGCACCTCGTCGCTGGTGCCATGGTAGATCGGCAGGTCCACATCGATGGCCGGGATCCGCACCCTGGCCATCACGTCGGAGCCGCTCGTGGAAAGGATGTTGTTGTAGATCAAGGTGTCATTGCTGGTGCTGCCGGCCCCGGTGGGCACATTGGTGTTGGCATCCAGCCGCACCCCCGAGCTCAACGCATCGTTGTAGTGGTATGCCGCCTGCAATTGCTCCATGCCGCCCGGACTGGCGTTCTCGATCTGTTCCGAAAGATCCCTGATGAGTTGCGACTGGTTGTAGGACGAGAGCCAGCTCGACCCTGAAGGATAGATCACGATGCTCAGACCGATCACCGCCAACAGCGCACTGACAATGGTCAGCGCCCCTGGACGCCACCGTCGCTTGGTGGTGAGAGGCTGCATGTCGTCGGCGTCGGGGACGACCGCGACCGGTGCCGGGCTGGGTGCGGTGGACATCTTCATACCTGTCTGGGCAATTCCTTGGTTGCGGGAGTACCCGCGGGCGCCGATGAGGGCGTGGTGTTGCGCTCAGGGCCGATGCTGGCGGGGGAACGGTGTTCCCCCGCCAGCGTCGGGCCGTGGCGCTAACAGCTAGCTGTTACTTCTGGCTTGTTGCACGGCGGCGGTTCAGCGCCACGAGGCCACCGGCGATCAGCAGGACCGCGGTGCCCCCGACAATCATGACCATCTGGCCGTTGGCGCCGGTGAGCGGCAGCTCAGGAACCTCCTGCTGGGTGTTCGTGATGGTCACGTCGAACCCGTTGGTGAGGCCCTTGGTGACGCTGACTGCGGTCAGGGCCTTGTCGCCTGCCGGGGTGACGAACCCGGAAGGTGCCTTGGTTTCCTTCAGCACGTAGCAGCGGGCTTCGGCGTTGATCGACTCGTTGACGCTGTCGCTGATGAACAAGCCGGCGATGTTGATGCTGCCATCGGTGCCGGAGGTGAATACCGGGCTGCCGTTGATGCTCAATGCGGCACCCGTGATTTCCTTGCCGCAGGTCGCTGCGTACGGATTCGCGGCTGCGTAGACCTCGAACTCGGCACCTTCCAGGCCCTTGGCAGGCTTGGACTCGTCGGTCTTCAGGATCTTCACGTCACCCCAGTTGGTGGTGACAGGATCGGACGTCAGTCCGTTTTTGTTCTTGGGGTCGTTCACGAAGACGGTTGCCTCGTTGGTGATCGCGCCGTCACCGATTTTGGTCACGGTGCCCTGGAACGTGGTGACGATCTGCTTCCCGCCCTTGGTCTTCAACCATGCCAGGCCCTCGGCGGTGAACTCGACGGTGGCCTTCTGGCCGACGGCCGATACCGCGTAGTAGGCAGCAGGAACATCGATGCCATCAAGCTTGACGGATTCGACACCCGCCGAGCCCAGACGGGAGTCCAAGGTATCGGTGATGATGTAGTTCGCCAGTTTGGAATCCTTGCCGAACGTCGGGACGTCGGTGGTGACAGGGAACTTGACGAGGCTTCCCAGAATCAGCCCCTCCTGCGGGGAGATGCTCTTCTCAATGCCGGAGGTACCGTTCTTCGGGTACACATTGACATCGTAGATCCAACCCTGATCGTGCGGGAGCGGGATCGTGACGATGAAAGGCAACGCCCGGTCGACAACCTTCGCCGGGGCATCTGTTTCGCATACGAGGTAGGCGCCAACGGAGAGTCCCCCGAGCGTAGCCAAGCCGGCAGCATTGGTCACATCCGATGCCTCAGGACCGAAGGTCTGGCCCGGCAACGAGCAATCCGCACCCGGCTTCAGGTCCTTCAGCTGGCCCCACGCCGCCGAGTCGGACAGGTTGATGCTGGTGATCTTACGTGCGGTGAACGTGACGCCGGCAATCGGATCGGAGGGAATTGCTGTGCCGCTTCCATCTGGGTTCTGGACCGCGTCGGTACCGTTCTGGTGTTTGTGCTTGTGGATGTTGATGCTGCCGGTGGCATCGTGATTGATGTTTCCGTAGTCCGTTGCCGCGGATGCCGCGGCACTGCCACCGATCAAGCCGGCGGCCGCCAGCGTGAGTGCTCCCATTCCGGCAAGCGCTCGTTTTCCCCAAGTAGCTTTTGAATCAGCCATGTCAGCTGTTGTTCCTTTCGGTTTGTGGCGCCGCATCCCCAGCGGTGCCCATGTAAAATCCTGAAAAATCGTGTTGTTGTTTTTAGTCGTTCCCGCGCGCTCATCGTGGTCTCACAAGGACGCTCCCTTCCGGCGGCGCCAACCGACCAGGGCGAGGGCCACCAGCAGGGTGGCCCCTCCACCGAAGAGGAAGGATTGTGATCCCAGCCCGCCGGTCAAGGGCAGCGCAAGTGCCGGCTGCTGCTCATTGACGATCGGATCCAGGAGAACCGCAAGTTGGATCGGTGAGCCTTCGCCGATGACGACGTCGTGCACTGTCGCATCAAGCAGGTAGCCAGCCGGGGCGCGGGTCTCCACGAGCGTGTAGGTGCCCCAGTCGAGGTTCCGCAGCTCAAATCCCCCGGCGGACGGATCTCGGTCGGGCCCGGAGCATCCGGCGGCGCTGTCGGCGATGCAGTCCTTGATGGACAGCGGATCGGTTTCGCCCGGTCCTGTCAGTTCCCACTCGGCACCGGCCAAGGCGTTACCCAGGCCGTCAACCTTTTCCCAAGACAGCGAGCCGAAGATCGGGTGCTCGGTGCAGTTCTCGATTTCCGGGTCGCATTCCTCCGGAGGGTTCTCCCCCTTCGGCAGCAGGAAGTTGCGGGCGATGCCGTTGCCGAAGCCCGTTTCCTTCACCGTCACCGAGTAGGTCACCTTGACGGTTCTCTCAGCCGCAACGGAACCGGTGATCCGGATTTCGTTTCCGTCGCGGACAGCGGTGAGACCCGTGCCGTCGTACGCGAACCCTGAGTTGAACACCGCATCGTCAAGCACATCCGTGAGGTGGTCGACGTGCTCAACGTCGATGCGCGAAGCGCCGGTGTTCTTGAACTCCAGCGTGTACTTCACGGTGCTGCCCGGTGCCACAAGGCTCCCGGATTCCGGGTCGGAGGACTTCTTCAGATCCAGGGCGCCCGGGATCGGGTGCTCGGTGCAATTATCTTTCTTCGGGTTGCAGACCGGTTTCTCCCCCTTCGGAACGAGGAAGTTGCGGGCGATGCCATTGCCGAAGCTCTTGGTCTTGACCTTCACCGAGTAGGTGACTGTGACAGTCCCGCCAGGCTGCACCTCCCCGGCGATCCGGATGCCCTCGCCATCACGGACCGCCTGGAGTCCTTTGCCGGTGACCACGATGTCGTTGTTGAAGTCGGCGTCGTCCAGCACGTCGGTTAGGTGATCGACGTGGTCGATCGAGATCGGGAAGAATCCCTCGTTCTTGAACGACAGGGTGTACTTAATAGTGTCGCCCGGTTTCACTTCCGTGCCCGATTTAGGGTCGGAGATCTTCGTGATGATCGGGACCGGCGGGAGCATCTTGTTGATGACTTCGCAGCTGACTGCGTCCTGGCGCTTGATGACAACAGTGAATCCGAGATCACCTGAGTTGGTTACCGGAACATTCTGACCGGTGGCGTTGTTCACGCACTTGGCATTCTTTGCACCCTGGGTCTCCAGCGCGTACCCGGGCTGCTGCGTTTCGGTGAACTGTACGGTGCGGGTATCCGAAACCAGGTCGTTGACCTTGAAGTTCACGGTGCCATCACTCTGGGTCACGGCATTTCCTGGCGTGATGTTGTCTCCCGACCGAGCGTTGAAGGCCCAGCCAGCCGACGGTGCGAGGTTGCCATCCAGATCACGCACCTGCTTCACGATGCTCACGGTTCCCTGGCAGTTCTTCAAGGCAATTTCAGCCAGTGCTGTCGCCAGCTGGTTGTAGTCACTGATCTGGTAATAGTCAGTCCCGGATCGTGTACCTGTAATCGCACTGATGTTGGCGAGGTTCACATCATTTCCAACTGCGAGGCCCATGACGAAGGCCCCGCTTCCTTTGAGTGCGTCGGAGGCCGTGACCGCACGCGACAGGTCGATGGCGTCAGACTTGGTACCAAAATCCGTATTGCCCTGTGGAATGGCTTGCCAACTGTTGGTGTGGGGCGTGCCATAGGCCGTGGGGTTTCCATCTGTTACAAATAGAACGATGTCGTATTGGCCCACCGGAATCTGCCGCAATGCTGCATCCCAGTTCGTACCGCCCACGTCACTTGGTACCCGCTTGATGCCAGCGATGGCACTTGTTACCGAGTTTGCCCCTGCCGTCGTGGACACCGATGTCTTGGACACCGCGGTGTTGGTTCTGTCAGGAGCAAAGGTGGCAAAAGTATAGACGCCGATTGCTGACGGAGTCCCGCGCAAGCTATCAACGACGCCCGTCGCGGCCTTTTTCGAGGCAACTACGTGCTCGTCTTTCAAAGAGTTCGACAAGTCCAAGACTATTGCCACTGATAGGCCGCACTTTGCGGGCAGCTGAGGGTTTGCCAAGCGCGCTGCCAAGGCCAGTGCCCGGTTCTTGGGGGCGGCGGGGTCCTCCACGGCCTCGTCATCGGGAGCAGCAGTGGCCCCCTCTTGTTCCACTGTCGCGTCGGAGCTTTTTCCGGCTACACCGGATTCTCGGCTTGCGGAATCGGGGGTCGCGGTGGTTCCTTCCGCAGGGCCCCCGGGCGATTTGCTGTCGTCGGCCTCGTTGTCGTCCGATGTGGGTACCTTCGGCATCAGTGATTGCTTGGGTTCCTCGGAAGCCACTGGAATGGTTTCGTCCGCAGGCCCGATAGTTGAGGGGTCCGCCACGGCGCTGTCCAATGTTTGTTCAACAATTGGGTTGCTTTCTCCGGCTGGTGACGCGCTGGCGGGATTGAAACCACCGCTGCCGAACATCATGGTGGCTATAAGCGCTGTCGTGGCGCCGGCGCCAACGACGGAACGGACAACGTCGTTTGTCCAAAGTGCGCGCAGAAGTGACTCGCGCTGCGATGCGCGATGACTTCCACAGTTCCGTGCAGCTTTATCCCCAGATTTGCCGAACACGTTCAAGTACCCCAATTACCCCAAGGGGCGCGGCAACCACACCGTAAACACCGTTTATGGCCCAGCGCAAGCCGGCCCGTTGGTTTAGTTCAAACCCCAAGTCTGAACTACACCCGATATTTACTTAGGTCCCCAGCACCCAGATTATGTTTTTTACGCTTCGCATAGCCAACCACACACTGCCAGGGAATCAAAATCGTGAGTTTCAAAGGGGCCGGACCGCTGGCCAGCTAGAGGTTTCGTACTTCGATCATGGGACAGGTGTCCATGACAACGTCCATCCCTGCTGCCCTCGCGCGCTGCACGGCGGCTTCATCAACCACACCGAGTTGCAGCCAGACGGCGTCGGCACCGATGGCAATGGCCTGGTCGACGATGTGGCCGACTTTTTGCGAGTTCACAAAACAGTCCACGACATTGATGTGGCCTGGGACTTCGCTCAGCCGCTTGTATCCAACGTTGCCCGTGACATCCTCGCCGCTCAGGGAAACGGGGATGATTTCCATGCCCAGTTGATCTTGTAGGAAGCGTGAGACCTCGGGCGCCACGCGGCGGGGATTATTGGTCAGTCCGACCACCGCCCAGCGTGCAGGGGTTTTCAGGAGCCGACGAATCACGGCTGGATCATTGACGTGGCGCCGGCCAGCCTCACTATTCATGACACCCACGCTACATCCATGATCCGTTTCCCGGGGCCTGGCCAAGGCCCAATATTTGCAGCGATGGGCGAGCAGGGAAGCTCGTCAGAGCTTGTCGACCCGCCCATCGCCTTCATACATTGAGCAGACAGCTAGTGCGCACGCTCTAGGGTCTGCTCCGTATTCGCGGCGGAGTATTCCCCGAAGACCCCGCGGAAACGCGCCGCCGGATGTGACTCCTCAAGTCGGGCCCCACGGCCAAACACCTTCTCGCGCAAGGTGCCTGGCGCGTACTCGGTCTGCGCGAGGCCGCGCTTGTGCAGCTCGGGCAGGATCCCGTCGATGAAGTCGGTGTAGGAGCCGGGCAGGATCTGGTTCATGATGTTCAACCCGTCCATGCCCGCATCCTGCCAGCGCTCGATTTCGTCCACGATCTGCTCCGGGGTTCCGGATATTTGCTGTGCCTTGGCGCGGTAGCGTGCCAGGTCGCCAATGGTCGGCTTGCCGCCGGGCACCGAGGCGATGGCCGCCTCGAGAACACCGCGGGCGCCCTCGGTCTCGATGTCGCCCAGCGGGGTGTCAAGGTCCAGTCCGCCCAGGTCAGCACCGATGCCCCCGCCAATGTGGGCGACAATCGCATGCAGGTCGAGGTATTCGTCGTACTCGGCTTCCTTGCGTTTGGCTTCTTCCTCGGTGCTGCCCACCACGAAGGACAGTCCCGCAAAGATCTTGACATCCCCCGTGGCACGTCCCGCCGCTGCCTCGAGCTCACGGATCTTGCCCACCTGCTTGGCAACGTACTCCGGGTGCGGGGCGAAGAGGAAGGTTGCCTCCGCGTGTTCGGCTGCGAACTGCTTGCCTCGAGTAGAGGAACCCGCCTGGAACAGGAACGGGGTGCGCTGGGGACTCGGCAGGGCCAGGTGCGGGCCCTCGATGGAGTAGCGCTTGCCCTGGTGGTGGATCTTGTTGACCTTGGCCGGGTCGGCGAAGATACCCGATTCCTTGTCGGCCAGCAGCGCGTCGTCTTCCCAGGAACCCTCCCACAATTTGTAGGTGGCCTCCACGTATTCCTCGGCCCAGTCGTAGCGGTCGTCGTGGGCTGCCAGCCCTGCCGCACCGAAGTTTCGATGCGAGTTCTCCAGCACGCTTGTCACGATGTTCCATGCCACCCGGCCGTTGGAGATGTGGTCGAGGGTGGACAGCTGGCGGGCGAACTGGAAGGGGGACGCCTGCACCACGGAGCTGGTCATGGCCAGGCCGATGTCGCTGGTCGTCGCGGCAAGCGCCGAAAGCAGCACCATTGGGTCGTGCGAGGGAACCTGCATGCCCTTGCGGACCATGGAGGCCCAGCCTCCCTCGTGATCGCCGTATAGGCCCACGACGTCGGCAAAGAACAGGTTGTCGAACTTGGCGTCTTCGAGTTGCTTGGCTAGATCGGTCCACAGCTTCAGCTCGTTGAAGCGGTGTTGCTGGGCCTCCGGATGGCGCCATTGGCCACCCAGAATGTGGCTTGAGGTGTTCATGAGGAATGCGCTGAGCAGCAGCCGGGGCCGTGCGTTGAAAGTACCCATTTACTTGCTCTCCGATTTCGAGTCTTTAGCTTCACCGATGGAGTGCAGCCCGGTCGGGATCGTGCCATTGATGTAGTGGTCGCCCACCGAACGGGCCTTGAAAGCCACGGGATTGTGTGTCGCCACCGTCCGGGCGTTGCGCCAATGGCGGTCCAGGGACTTTCCACGCGACACCGAAGATGCCCCGGTGACGTCGAAGAGTTCGCTGGTGGCATCCAGGACGAGCTTCGGAACGGCAACATGGGCCTGTTGCACGGCAATTTCGGCGCGGATGAACGCCGCGGTCGGGTCCAGCCCCAGCGACCGGTCAACTGCGGCATCCAGATCACGGGCCGCGGCAAAGACGATCGAGTCCGCGGCGTAGACTGCTGCAGCAATCCTGCCGACCTTTTCCTGGATCAGCGGATCGTTGCGGAACAGGTCGCCGGAACCGGTGTTGAATGTCCGGGTGCGGTTGCGCACCAGGTCCGCCGCATCCTGCAGCGCCGCGCGGCCAATGCCGGCAAGCACGCTCAAGAGCGCGAGCTGGAAGAAGGCAGGTTCGAGCGTGGAGGAGACCTTGCGCTGGATGATGTCGTCGAATTCCACTACGACACCATCGAAGATCGCGGTGCCGGTGCCGGTCAACGGCTGTCCGAAGCCGTCCCAGTCATCAATGATCCGCACGCCCGCGGCATCCGCACGGACGATCGCATACTGGCGCCCCTCGACACCCTCGGTGCTGGCCATGACGACCACCCAGTCGGCAAAGATGGATCCGGTGGTGTAGTACTTTTCACCGCTGAGCAACCAACTGCCGGCCGCTTCGCGCAGCTTTGTATTTGTGGTGCCCAGCGCGTTGCCGCCCTTTTCGGTGGCGGCGTTGCCGAAGATCTCCCCGGCGAGAACGCGCGGGAACCAGCGAAGCTGGAACTCCTCCGGCTGGAGGGCGATGGTTTCGACAAAGGAAAAGTGTGAGCGCAGCAGATGACCCACGTTGGAGTCGGCCGCGGAAAGTTCAACTATCAGTCGGAAAAGATGTTCGTGGCTAACCGGGTCCCCGCCATGCGTGGCCGGGACCCGCAGCGTCGTAAAACCAGCGGCCTTCAACCATTTCACTGGTTCGAAGGGCAATACGTGGTTGTTTTCCCGTTCGACAGCGCCTTCCGCGATGCGCGCGAACACCGGGGTGAAGCGCGCGCTCAATTCGGCGTAGCGGGCTTCTGCGCTTCGTTCATGGACCTGCGTTGTACTCATTTGTCTTCCTTTGCATCAATAAGTTTCAAAGAATCACTAGTCAAATTCAGTTGTTGGCCATCTCGCGCAGCAGTGCCCCGGGGTTCGAATCCAAGAGCAATCTGGTGTACTGGCTGGCAGGGTTGCCAAACACCTGTTCCGTGGTCCCGACCTCGACCAGTTGGCCGCTCCGCATCACTCCCACGTCGTGGGAAATGCGTTCGACAACGTGTAGGTCGTGGGAGATGAACAGGTACGACAGTCCCTGGTTGACCTGCAAGTCTTCGAGCAACCTCAGGATCTGGGCCTGGGTCAGGACGTCGAGTGCCGACAAGGCTTCGTCAAGCACCAGCGTCTTGGCGCCCAGGGCCAAGGCCCTGGCGATGGCTACCCGCTGGCGTTGGCCGCCGGAGAGTTCCTTGGCCCTCAGCTCTGCCATACGGCTGGGGAGGTTCACAGCGTCAAGAAGTTCCGCAACCCGGGTCCGCCGTTCTGCCTTGCTTCCGATGTTGTAGTTCTCCAACGGTTCGCTGATGATCCGGGAGACCGAGTAGCGCGGGTCAAGCGCCGAATCGGGGTTTTGGTAAACCAGCTGCAGGCTGCGCCACAGGTCTCGCTTGGCTGCCCCCTGCACGTTTGTGACATCCTGCCCGTGGATCTTCACCGCGCCGGCAGTGGGTTCCAGCAACCGCATGACCATCCGTGCGGTAGTGGATTTCCCGGAACCCGATTCCCCCACCAAGGAAAATGTCGTGCCGGGGCGCACCACGAACGAGACCTCGTCGACTGCTGCACGCCGGGTTTTGCCGTGGCCGTAGACCTTCGTCAGGCCCACCACCTCGATGGCTGGAACTTCGGGGGCTCCCGCGCGTTCCCCAGTCCGGGCCCGGAAATCTGCCGGGGTGGCCTCGTCGAGCAGCATCCGAGTGTATGGATCTTCCGGCGCCCGCAGGATCTCCCGCACGGTATTGTCTTCCCTGATCCTTCCGTGCTGCATGACCACGATCCGGTCGGCAATGTCGGTGGCCACGGCCAGATCGTGGGTCACGAAGATGACAGCGGTGCCGAGTTCGCGGGCGAGTTTGGTGAAGACTTCCAGGACCGTCAGTTGCACCGTGACGTCCAGGGCGGAGGTGGGCTCGTCGGCAATCAGCAGCTCGGGTTCCAAGGCGAAGGCGATGGCGATGAGGACCCGCTGCTTGAGCCCGCCTGAAAGCTCGTGCGGGTACTGGCCAATGCGCTGTTCCGGGGTATCGATGCCGACCAGCTCCAGCAATCGGATGACTTCCGTGCGCAACTGGGCCTTGGAGCGCTTGTGTCCTTGGGGATGCAGGCGGAAGACTTCGGCAATCTGTGAGCCGATGGTCTTCACCGGGTCCAAGGAGGCACCCGGATCCTGCGGAACCATTCCGATACGTCGTCCGCGCACTTCCTGCATCTGTTTGTTGGTGTGTGCCAGCAGGTTCTCTCCCGCCAGTTCGACGGCACCGCCGGCAATGTGTGCCGAGTCTGGAAGCAACCCGATGATGGCCTTGGCGAGGGTGGTCTTGCCGGAACCCGACTCCCCGACCAGGGCAACGATCTGCCCGGCCTTGAGTTCAAGGTCGAGGTGGTCCGCGGCAATGACAGCGTCTTTCCCGGTGCCGTATGTGATGCTAAGCCCACGGATATCCAGCAATGTGGGTGTTGAGGTGTTGGTGCTCATGCTGTTCCCCTGACTACAAACGGAAGATCTTGTGAAGTTGGCGCCCCAGGCCCGCCAGCAGGATGACCACCGCGACGATGACCACGCCCGGAAGCGTCGTAAGCCACCAGGCCGAAGCGAGGTACTGGCGTCCCTCGGCAATGAGCAGGCCCCATTCGGGGGTCGGCGGCGGGGAACCGAAGCCCAGGAACCCGAGCCCCGAGATCGCCAGGATGGCCACCCCGAGATCCACGGCAAGAAGTGCCAGGACCGGACCGCAGGAGTTGGGCAGGATGTGCTTGAAGACCACTGACCAGTAGGTTCCGCCGTTCATGAACGCCGCTTCCACGTAGTCCAGGCTTCGAACACGCAGGACTTCGGAACGGACGACACGGGCAAACGAGGCGATTGAGGCAATACCGACGCCCACGCCCAAGGAAATCGGTCCGGGGGCAAATGCCGTAACGATGATCAGTGAGATCAGGAATCCCGGGACTGCCAGCAGCACATCAATCAGACGCATGGTGACCGCATCGGCGGCCCGTCCGGCCGTCGCGGCAATCAGTCCAAGGCCGGTCCCCACTACAAGCCCGATGGAAACGGCCAGTCCCGCAGTGAGCAGTGTCTGGCTGGTTCCATGGACCACCCGGCTAAAAACGTCCCGTCCGAGGTGGTCGGTACCGAACCAGTGGCCCGCCCCGGGTGCCTGGAATTTCTCGGCGGGGACGCCACTGATGGGGTCGAATCCGCTGAACAACGACGGGAACAGTGCCCACCCCAGGACCATGACAAGTGGAGCGCAGGTGAGCCAGAACATGGGGGAACGCAGGGCGCGCGCTTCCTTCTTCGGCGCGGCGATGACTTCAACGTCGAAGGGTGCAACCACGGCGGCCCGAGTCAATGGTTCTTCCAGCTTGATGCTCATGTTTTTCTCCGTTCGTTCCTAGGCCACGAGCGCGCGCGGTGCCCCGTGCGTTCCACTCTTGAGGATCCGTGGATCCAATAACGGGTACAGCAGATCAACGGCCAGGTTCACCACAACGAATGCCGTGGCCGTCAGCAGCACGAGCCCCTGAACCAGGGCCACGTCCTGCGCGGTGACGGCCTGCAGCACCACCTGGCCGAGGCCGGCGCGGGCAAACACCGTCTCGGTGATGACCGAACCGGCCAACAGGGTTCCGACGGTGATGCCGCTGATGGTCATGGCCGGCGCCGCAGCGTTTTTCAGGACGTGTCGGAAGAAGATCCAGGACGGCGAGGCGCCCTTGGCCCGCAACACATCCACGAACGGTTGTGTGTATACGTTGTCCACGCTCTTGAGCAGCACCTGCGCGATCGGGGCCGAGACATGGATTGCCAGGACCAACACCGGAACGGCGATCGAGGCGAAGGATCCGTCCGGGAAGAGCGACATGACACCGAGCTGGATGGACAACACCTGCAGGAGCACCAGTCCAAGCCAGAACACCGGGACCGCAGCGAAAAGCGGCGGCAGGTTGATGATCAACCGCTTCAGCCACGCGTGGCGGGCCAACGTGGCAGCAGCGACCAACAGCACCGCGAACAGCACCGCGGTGACGAAGGCGCTGGAGGCCAGCACCAGCGTCGAGCCGACCACGGCGCCGATGCGTTCGGCGACCGGCTGGCCCGAGGCCAGCGAGTAGCCGAAGTCCCCGGTGAAGAGGCCGGCCAGTTGGCTGAAGTACTGCACGAGCAACGGCTGGTCGTAGCCGTACTGCGCCTTCATGGCGGCAATGGTGGCCGGGTCGGCCGCAGCATCGGCTGAAAGGAAGATCGTTACCGGGTCATTGGGCAGCAGCTGCACGGCCAGGAAGACCAGGGTGTAGGCAAGCCAAATGACCAGTAATGCTTGTCCGATGCGTCGCGCGATGTATGCGGCCATGGTTGGCTACTTTCCGGTCTTCCAGGCGCCCTGGAAAATCGGGGCGGTGCCGGAGGTGAATTCAATGTGCGCATCCGAATTGCCGCCGTAGACCTGGACTTCGTCCCACAAGACGAGGGACAGGGCCTTTTCGGTGACCAGCTGGCGCTGTTCCTCGGCGACAAGTTCCTTGTGCTCCGCGTCGCTGGTGGCGGCGCGTTCCTTGGCGAACAGCGCGTTGAGCTCGGTGTCGGCGTTCAGCGTCTGGGTGTTGTTGGCCGGCCCGAAGACCGGGCCCAGTCCGCCGTAGGCAAACTGGCGGGTTCCGAAGAACTCGATGTTCTTGTCGATCATGGCCGTGGCCAGGAAGGTGTTGTCGGCGGCGCGGTTGATGAGTTTGACGCCGATTTCGCGCCACTGTTGTTCGATCAATTCGAAGGCGGGCTTGATGACAACGGAGTTGTTCGAGCTGGTGATGGTGAGTTCCAGCTTCTTGCCGTCCTTCTCGCGGACGCCGTCGGCTCCCACGGCCCAGCCCGCCTCGTCAAGCAGGGCCTTGGACTTTTCGGGGTTGTAGGCCAGGTCCGCGGACAGGTCGATGAATCCGGGTGCCGCATGGTTCAGGACCGAGTCGGCAATGACGTAGCTGTCTGATAGCACCGTGTCCTTGATGGACTGGCGATCGATTCCGGCCTGGAGCGCCTGGCGTACTTTGGCATCTGCGAGCGTGCCGCTGCCGATACGAACTGCTGCCATGTTGGTGGTCAAGTCAACGCCTTGGGCGGGAAGAACCTGGTCGCCGCTGCCCTTGAGCGCTTGCTCGTCCACGGGCTGGAGTCCGCGGACCAGGTCGACCTGGCCGGTTTGCACCGCACCCGCCCGGTGGGCCACCTCGGGCAGGTACTTCACCACGAGCTTGTCCAGGTATGCGGCTCCCTGGTTGGCGGCCGTTTCCGGGGCCCACTTGTAGTCGGCACGCTTGGCGAACGTGACCTCCTCATCGGTCTTCTCGGATTCGAAGACAAACGGGCCGGAGCCAACGATCTTGGCGATCGCCGACTGGCCGGCGTTATCCAGCTTCAGGGTGGCCGGGGAAACGAGGCCCGCGGTGACGGACGACGTGGCACGAAGGAAGTTGGCGTCCGGATCCTTGAGCGTGACCTTGACCTTGTTCTTTCCCACGACTTCGGCGGATTTGTAGGCAGTGAAGTCGACGTTGGGTGCAACCTGTGCGTTCTTGATGCCCAGCCCCAGGGCGTCAAGGTTCCCCTTCACCGCTGCGGCATCAAGTGCTGTGCCGTCGGAGAAAGTCACGCCATCACGAATCGTGAAGGTGAATTCGGTCTGGTCCTTGTTGGCGCCGAATTCCGAGGCAATCCAGCCCTCGAGCTTCCCCGTTTCAGTATTGAAGTAGGTCAGGCGGTCCAGCACGCTGTTCAGTACGTTGGATTTCTCATAGAAGCGCGCTGCCTGGGTCTGCCAGTTGTTGATCGGGGTGACCTCTGCATATACGAAGGTGCCACCCTGGACTGGTTCGGTGCTGACCGGGCCCGCGGCATTGCCCGCGGCCTGCCCGCCCGAACCGCAGGCGCTCAGCGCGAGGGTGGCAACGGAAAGGACGGTAAGGAGCTTGACGCCGAGGCTGGCGCGATCGCGCCGCTTCGCCGGTGGGTTGGTGTTTCCCATGAGTATTTCCTCTCGGTTCACCCGAGGAACGCCGCGACACGGCCGATCATTCGAACACCCTACGAAAGCATCGGGGTATTCGGCGGACCGCGCAGAGTTTGGCTATCTCCATCGGTCCTGGCGGTAGCACCGGCTTCCCATGACGGGAGTGGTTGCTGCGGCGTCAACGAGCCAGGTCTCTCAGCCGCTCTGGATGGTGTGTGCGCAAGATGGCTGGTTTGCCAACCTCGAACAGCTCAAGTGTGTCGCAGGATCTTCGATACGACCAACCAAAAAGCCCTCCGAATGAAACATTCCGACGCACAGGGTGGATTTTGGCCCGGGATTGCTTCACGAAACGTCACAAGACGGATTGTGAAGCACGAATCACCAACGGCTTGCGTCATCGCCGCGTCATAGTGATAATGCAGGGGCCATGCTTCCTGGTGCAAGGCATGGCGCCGGAACCCCGGCGCGGTGGCCAAGGGTCGTCCGTTGCCAGGATTGGCTGGGGGCCCCGGGGGTTTTGGATCGAGCACCTCCCCACTCTCGGAATCCGGTCTCCCAACCACAGGAGCACACCTCTGCGCCGGGGAACAATGCGTGGCAGGATCAACTCATGAAAAGCACACGATGACGGCGTTCGTTGCACCGCAGGCTGCGCGTCCTGGGAATGCTCGGTGCCGGCATTGCCGCCGCCGGCCTGACCGCTGCACTGGGCCAGTGGCTCTATGCGCCGGCAGTGGGCTGGACCATCGCGGCCCTGATCTACAACGTCACGGTGTGGCTGAGCATCGCACCCATGGACCATGTGCGAACAGCCGACCACGCCCAGGAAGAGGACCCCGGATTGCAGACCACCGACCTGCTGATCATCTTGGCCGCCGTCGGTTCGTTGGCGGCGGTTGTGCTGGTTATCGCCGGAAGCAAGGATGTGGCGGGATCGGCCAGGCTGCTACTGGCATTGTTTGCCCTGATGTGCACGGCGATGTCGTGGCTGATGGTTCACACGCTCTATACGCTGCGCTACGCCACGATTTATTATGGCGCGGTTCCCGGTGGCATCAGCTTCAACCAGAACGAACCTCCGCAGTATACGGATATCGCCTACATGGCCTTCAGCGTCGGGATGACCTATCAGGTCTCGGACACCGATATCACCACCCGTGAGATGCGCTCGGCCGTTTTGCGCCACAGCCTGCTGGCGTTCCTCTTTGGCACAGGCATCCTGGCCACGACCATCAACCTGGTCGTCAGCCTGGCCGCTTAAACGCCTCGGGTGGTGGCGCTCCCCCAAGCAGCGCCACCACCCAAAACTACTGGCCGTAATTACGCCAAGCTACTTCACCCCGGCGTTGACGAACCGGTAGTTCGCCGCACGGTGCGAGTCTTGGACGCGGTCACCCTTGCCGAAGAGCTTGTTGCGCAGCGTTCCCTCGACGTAATCGGCCGGGTAAGCACCGCGGGCTTGCAGCTCGGGAACGATGAACTCGACGATGTCCTCGAAGGTGCCCGGGGTGATGGCGTAGGCCAGGTTGAACCCGTCCACATCCGTTTCCTGGACCCAATCGATGAGTTTGTCGGCGACCTCGGTCGGCGAGCCCACGGTGATCGGGCCGAAGCCGCCAACACCTACCCATTCGGCCAGCTGGCGAATGGTCCAGGGGTTGCCGTCGTCTCCGCTGGCCTGCTGGAACATCTCAACGGACGACTGGATGGCGTTGGACTTCACGTTGGCACCGATGACGTCGTCCGGCCCATAGGTGGACAGGTCGACGCCCATCCAACCCGAGATCAGTGCCAGCGCCCCGTCGATGTCGGCATAGGACTTGTAGTCCTCGAACTTGGCCTGCGCGGCGGCGGAGTCCACATCGGTGATGATCGTCTGCATGGCGTAGATGCGCACGTCGTGGCGTCCACGGCCGGCGGCCTCGGCGGCGTCGCGGATCTTGGTGACAGTCGCCTTGAGCATGTCCTTGGTGGGGCAGGTGACGAAGACCGCCTCGGCATTGGCCGCGGCGAACTTCATGCCGCGCGAGGAGGTTCCAGCCTGGAAGATCACCGGGGTGCGCTGCGGGCTGGGCTCGGTGATGGCGATGCCCGGGACCTTGAAGTACTTGCCCTCGTGGTTGATGTCATGGACCTTGGACGAGTCGGTGAAGATGCCGCGCTCGACGTCCTTCACCACCGCGTCTTCTTCCCAGGAACCCTCGAGCAGCTTGTAGACGACCTCGAGGTACTCGTCGGCATGGTTGTAGCGCTCGTCGTGCTCGAGCTGGTCTTCCTGGCCCATGTTCCGGGCAGCGGAGGGCAGGTAGCCGGTCACGACGTTCCAGCCGATGCGGCCCTTGGTCAGGTGGTCAAGGGTCGCCAAGCGGCGGGAGAAAGGGTACGGGTGTTCGTAGGAGGTGCTGGCGGTGACGCCGAAGCCGAGGTTCTCGGTCACAGCGGCCATCGCGGAGACAAGCATGAGCGGGTCGTTGACCGGGACCTGGGCGCCGGTGCGCAGCGGAACCTCGTTGGATCCGCCGAAGACGTCGTAGGTGCCCAACACATCGGCGATGAAGATGCCGTCGAACTTGCCCTTTTCCAGGGTCTTGGCCAGATCGGTCCAGTAGGACAGGTCCTTGTAGCGCGCGGACTGGTCCTTGGGGTGCTTCCATAGCCCTGGGGACTGGTGTCCGACGCAGTTCATGTCGAAGGCATTGAAGCGGATTTGGCGGGGGGCGGGATTCGTACTCATTTTTGTCCTTCGCGGAGTGTTGGGTATTAACGGATCCGGTGATGCGCGGATCAAGTTTTTGGTTCGGGTGGTCGAAGTTTTACGGGACGCCGGTTGGTGGGGTCGCACCCACATCGCCAATGGCATTGAGTTGTTGCGGTGCCGTCCCGTTGACTTCGTAGTCACCGATGATGCGGGACTTGTAGATGGCAGGGTTGTGGGTTGCCACGGTGCGCGCATTGCGCCAATGACGGTCCAGGTTGCAGCCCCTGGCCGTAGCCGATGCGCCAAGTCCGTCGAAGAGCTTGGTAGCCGCCGAGAGCACCAACGGTTGGACAACGGCCTGGGCTCTGTCGGCGGCGAGCTCACACACCGCGAACCGTTCGGCCGGGCTCAGCAACGCATCAGCCAACGCAACTTCGATCTCTGCCACGGAGGCCAGCACGATCGAGTCCACGGCAAACGCCGTTCCGGAGATTTCACCCACCAGCTGCAGCACTTGGGGCTCCTCGCGCACCGGGACACCCGTACCGGTACTGAAGGACCGGGTCCGGGCCTGGACCGAGGAGCGCACGTCGTTGAGCACCGCACGGGCGATTCCGGCCTGGACCCCGAGGAGCACCAGCTGGAAGATCGAGGATTCCGGATCATTGATCTGCTGTTCGTCGGGCAGGATCGTGTCGACAGGAACGTTCTCGAAGGTGGTCGAGCCCGTACCGGTGAGCTGCTGGCCGAAACCGTCCCAGTCATCGAAGATCTTGACCCCGGAATGCTGCGTGGAGACCACGGCGATCTGCCGTCCGGCCCGTGCCGGGTGGGCCACAGCCACGGCGACCCAATCGGCGTAGATCGTGCCGGTGCAATAATACTTTTCCCCGTTGAGAATCCAGCGCTCTCCGGACCGGGTGATGGTGGTGTTCAGGGTCCCCAACTGGTTGCCGCCGCGCTCGGTATAGGCGTTGCCGACGATCTGCCCGGCCACGATGCGTTCGATCCAGCGATGCCGGACGGCTTCGTCCTGGAGCTGAAGCACCGATTCCACGAAACCTATGTGCGAACGCCACAGGTGAGCCACCTGCGAGTCGGCTTCGCCGAGCTCGATGAGCAGGCGGAACAGATCCAACAGACTGGCTCCGTAGCCGCCCTCGCTTTCCGGGATGCGCAGGGCACCGAAGCGCACACGATTCAGCCATCCGACGGGTTCGAAGGGAAGAATCCTGCCGGCATCGCGTTCGCTGGCGCCCTCCGCGATCTTGGCGAAGACCGGACGGAATATCGCGGCCAGCTCATCATAGTGCCCGTCCCGGGGCACCCCGGGTGTGAGCTTGAGCAGATGGCGCGCAGGCGTGCTGCTGGTGAAGGCATCAAGGGTGACGCCCCCAAAAATGTTCGGGTCTGTTTCGACCAGGTGTGCCTCGGCGTACGACTCAACAGCCATAAATTCTCTCCATCGGTTCTGGCGTGAGCACCTACCGCCCAATGAAGGGGAGGGGTTGCTGCGGCGTCATCGAGCCAGATCTCTCGGCCGCTCTGGATGGTTGTTGGTCATATTTCTACACGGCCCGGCGCGGCGGTGACAACCCGGTTCGTCACACTTGAAGGGTGCGTCACAGGACAAAACGCGATTCCCGGGCCGTCGAGGCAAGGGAGGAGCACCGGCGCACCGGCATTCCGCCAGCCGTTCGTTCGATGGCGGCGGGAGCAATGTTGGAGACCCCTGCACCAGAGGCCCCGTATGCCACCGGCCCGCTGTGCACGAGTTCCCGGGGTCTATGCCGACGATCCCGAGTACGGCATCCGCTGCCTGTCTCTCTCAAAGTCCCACAATCTGATTGAACGAATGATCCACGATTTTCCGCAGATCATTCGACACAGGATTGTTAATTTCCTTCTTGTCGAACATTCCGTCATATTACGACGGGTTTGCTCCAATGGCGCCACATCGACTTTGATAGGGGTCATAAGCCATCCCGAGCGGCCGAGAGATCTGGCTCTATGACGCCGCAGCAACCACCTTTTTGAGGCCGGTGCTACCGCCAGGTCCGATGGAGAGATCATGACTTCCACGCTTGACCACCCCACGCTTGTCGCACCGACAAGCGTTTCCAGCACCGCGCTTCGCGTGACATTCCAGGGTGTTGGCCGCAGCTTCGACGGTCGCGAGGTACTGCGCGACGTCGACCTCGAGGTTACCCCCGGAGAAGTCGTGGCAATCCTCGGCCCCAGCGGCTGCGGCAAGTCCACTTTGCTCCGATCCGTGTCCGGGCTGGACCAGCCTTCCGCGGGGCGGGTACTGATCGACGGTACCGCCGTCAACGGACTGGACACCCGCTGTGCGGTGGCCTTCCAGGAGCCGCGCCTGCTGCCATGGCAATCCGTGGCGCGGAACGTTTCCTTGGGCCTTCCCCGGGGAACCGACCGGGCAAGCGGATCCGCTCGAGTGGCCGAACTCCTTGAACTTGTTGAGCTCGACGCGCACAGAGATTTGCGCCCGAGGGAAATCTCCGGCGGCATGGCCCAGCGCACCTCGCTCGCCCGGGCCCTGGCCCGACGCCCCGGCGTCCTGCTCCTGGATGAACCGTTCGGTGCCCTGGATGCATTGACCCGTTTGAAGATGCAGGATCTCCTGCTGGATATCCACGGCGCGTACCCGACCACTGTCTTGCTGGTCACCCACGATGTTGACGAGGCACTCCAGCTGGCCGACCGCATCGTGGTGCTGGGGCGTCCGGACGATGCCACGGCAGCAACCGTCACCCAGCTGCTCACGGTCCAGGGGGCACGTCCGCGAATCCGCAACGACGAAGCCCTGGGCCGAATGCGCAGCTCGCTTCTTGCATCGCTGGGCGTCGACGCACACCGCCACTGATCCGGCACCCAGGCACAGCCATTTCGCTTCACATCCCTCGCATCTCTTGAACGGCCGTCATTCTTGGCATGCGTTCACCCACTCAAGGAATTCACCCATGAACCGAAACTTCTTCACACGCCGCACCCTCATTGCCACCACCGCACTGGCGGCTGCAACCGCGTTGCTGACCGGTTGCGCCGGCGAAGGCTCCGGCGCCGCCAGCGCCGAGGCAGCCACGACCCTCAACATCGACTTCGCCACCTACAACCCGTTGTCCCTGGTGCTCAAGGAAAAGGGATGGTTGGAAGCCTCGCTGACGGACCAGGGCGTCACCGTCAACTGGGTGCAGTCGGCCGGTTCGAACAAGGCCAACGAAGCGCTTCGCGCGGGGGCAATCGACGTGGGATCCACCGCGGGATCCGCCGCCTTGCTGGCCCGGTCCAACGGTTCCTCGATCAAGACCATCGACATCTATTCGCAGCCAGAATGGGCTGCCTTGGCCGTTGCCAAGGACTCACCCATCAAGGAAGTGAGCGAGCTCAAGGGCAAGTCGGTCGCCGCCACCAAGGGCACGGATCCTTACTTCTTCTTGCTGCAGGCCCTGGAACAGGCAGGCCTTGGCCCGGACGATGTGACCGTGGAGAACCTCCAGCACGCCGATGGCCGCGCCGCCCTGGAGAACGGTTCCGTGGATGCCTGGAGCGGATTGGACCCGATCATGGCCGGCGCGGAGGAGAATGGCGCCACCTTGATCTACCGCAACCTGGATTTCAACACCTATGGTGCCTTGAACGCGACGGAATCCTTCCTGAAGGATTCGCCGGAAATCGCCCAGGTCGTGGTGGACTCCTACGAAAAGGCCCGCGAATGGGCGGCCGAGAACCCGAAGGAAACCGCCACGGTCCTCGCCGACGTGGCGGGGCTGGAAACACCGGTTGCCGACAAGGTGATCCTCGAGCGTTCCAACCTTGATGTCTCCGCGGTGCCCGGCCAAAAGCTGGTCGACGTCTTGGCTGTCGTGGGACCGATCTTTGTCGAGACCGGCGATGTCACCAACCAGGCCAAGGTCGACAAGGCCTTGGGTTCGCTCATCGATGATTCCTTCGCCAAGAAGGCCGACGCCTCGAAGGTCAAGGGTTCGTAATGTCGACAGACTCGTCCCTCGACACCAGGGAAGCGACGCCGACCAGCACCTCCGGGTCGCGGATCCCAGGCTCCGCCCTGGGCCGCATCGGGCTCGGCGCACTGGTGCCGCTGCTTGTCCTCGCCCTGTGGCAAAGCGCCACCTCCCTCGGCTGGGTCACCTCCGCACAGCTCCCATCCCCGGCTTCGGTGTATTCGGCCGCAGTGGACCTGATCGAGCGCGGGGAACTTGCCACGCACATCGGCATCTCCACCCAACGCGTCTTGGTGGGCTTCGCCATCGGTGCGGTGCTTGGGCTTGGTTTTGGCGCCTTGGTCGGGCTCTCGCGGCTAGCCGACGCCTTGCTTGGCCCGACCATCGGGGCCTTCCGTGCGGTGCCGTCGTTGGCTTGGGTTCCCCTGCTGATCCTGTGGATGAAGATCGGTGAGGACTCGAAAATCACGCTGATTGCCATCGGTGCCTTCTTCCCGGTGTTCACCACCGTGTACCTGGCGCTGCGCCATGTGGACAAGAACCTGATCGAAGCCGGACGTGCCTTTGGCCTCAAGGGGATCAAGTTGCTGACCACCATCCAGCTTCCCGCCGTGGTTCCTGCAATATTCTCCGGCCTCCGGCTCGCCCTGGCACAGGCATGGCTTTTCCTGGTGGCCGCGGAACTGATCGCGTCTTCCATGGGACTTGGCTTCCTGCTCACCGATTCACAGAACAACGGCCGGATCGACAGACTGATTCTGGCAATCATCCTGCTGGCTGTGATCGGCAAGGCCACCGATGCACTGGTGGGTCTGGCCGAACGCTGGGCCGTCAAGCGCTGGGCCTAAAGCCAACCAACCACCCATTTCGAGCGGCCGAGAGTTCTGGCTTGATGACGCCGCAGCAACCACCTTGTCGAGGCCGGTGCCACTGCCAGGAGAAAAGGATAAAAAATGACTGAAACTCTGTCCCCCGCAGCCGGCATAGCCGACGATGAAACTTGGACCGAAGACGAACGCCTCGCGTTCTGGGACGCCGCGGCGCGGCGCCTGAGCTGGTCCGATCACTGGCACACTACCCACACCAGCACCGGCGTCGACGCCGCGGCGCGCCGAGGCCCCGAGCTGCGCTGGTTCGAGGGCGGCAAGCTCAATGCCGCCTACAACTGCGTGGACCGCCATGTGGAGGCCGGCCGCGGCGACAAGGTCGCCCTGCACTTCGAGGGCGAGCCCGGCGACAGGACCACCGTCACCTACCAGGACCTGCAGGACCGAGTCTCCCAGGCGGCCAATGCGCTGCTGGCCCTGGGCATCACCAAAGGGGACCGCGTGGTCGTCTACCTGCCGGTGCTCATCGAGACCATTGTCATCACCCTGGCCTGCGCCCGCATCGGCGCGGTGCATTCGCTGGTCTTCGGCGGGTTCTCCGCCGAGGCGCTGAAGTTCCGCGTCGAGGACACCGGTGCGAAGCTCCTGGTCACCACCGACGGACAGTTCCGCCGCGGGAGCGCCGTTCCGGTCAAGGACAATGCCGATGCCGCGGTCTCCGGGGAGAACAGCATCGAGCATGTGCTGGTTCTGCGCCGCACCGGGTCGGAGATCGCTTGGACCGAGGGTCGGGATGTGTGGTGGCACGAGGCGGTCGACACGGCAAGCACCAAACATGTGCCCGAGGCCTTCGACGCAGAGACTCCCTTGTTCATTATGTATACCTCTGGGACCACCGGCCAGCCCAAGGGGCTGGTCCACACCACCGGCGGCTACCTGACCCAGACCTCGTGGAGCCACGAGTTCCTCTTCTCAAATCCGGATGCCTCGCAACGCGAGAACGATGTCCACTGGTGCACCGCGGACCTGGCTTGGGTCACCGCCCACACCTATGAGATCTACGGCCCCCTATCCAACGGCGTCACCCAAGTCATCTACGAGGGCGTGCCCAATGCTCCGCACCCAGGCCGACACTTCGAGATCATCCAGCGTTACGGCGTAACCAGCTACTACACCGCGCCCACCCTGGTGCGCTCACTGATGGGCTGGTTCCCCGACGGCGTCCCCGCCGCATACGACCTCTCCTCGATCCGCTTGTCCGGCACCGTCGGCGAGGCAGTAAACCCGGAAGCATGGCGCTGGCTGCGTAGCCAGGTCGGGCGCGACACCGCGGCCGGCATCCCGATGGTCGACACCTGGTGGCAGTCCGAAACCGGCGCCACCATCCTCTCCCCGCGTCAGGACGACACCGCGTTCAAGCCGGGTTGCGGTACCCGTGCCCTCCCGGGGGTGGAGGTAGACATTGTCGACGATGCCGCTCAAACCGTGGAAAAGAACCTGCAGGGCTACATCGTGGTGACCAAGACCGGGCCCGCCATGGCCCGCACTGTCTGGGGGAACCCCGAGCGCTACTTCACCAGCTACTGGGAGAAGTACGCGCAGCAGGGCTGGTTCCTGGCCGGCGACGGCGCACGCTTCGACGAAGACGGGGACATCTGGATCTTGGGTCGCACCGACGATGTCATCAACATTTCCGGGCATCGCCTCTCCACCATCGAGATCGAATCGGCTTTGGTCACCCACCCGGCCGTGGTCGAGGCCGGGGTATGCCCCATCAGCGATGCGAAGACCGGGCATGCTGCAACGGCGTTTGTTGTGCCGTTCGACAAATCCGTGGTGGGAACGGACTTGAGTGGCAAAGCGCTGGAAAAGCAACAGGCCCTGGTCGCCGAACTGCGCAACCACGTGGCAACCCAGATCGGGCCCATCGCCAAGCCACGAGAAATCGTTTTCGTGCCCGACGTACCCAAGACCCGCTCTGGAAAGATCATGCGCCGGCTGCTGACCCAGCTCTTCGAGGGAAGCACCCTGGGTGACACCACCAGCCTGCAGAACGAACCGTGTATCGCACAGATCAAGGAGATCTGCGACGCCTGAGGTTTCAGCCCCCGATTTCGAGGTACGCCATGGCCCCGCGGCGAGTGAGGCGGACCGGGCCGAGTTCGGCGGCCCGCGCTTGGTCAAAGAGTTCGGCTCCGGTACGTGCGGCGGCAATGTCACCATGGTTCTTCAGCAGGCCCAGATACGCATTTGACCAACTGGAGGCCTCGACCAAGGAGCCCAGATACATGGTTCCGTTGGGAGCCAGCTGCTGTCCCAGTGCTGCCACCACCGCTGGCACATCCGGCACCAGATGCAGCAGACCGAGACCAAGGATCGTGTCATAGCGTTTGTTTCCGGTCGCGGCGAGCATGTCCCGGCATTCCAGGGAGATCCTGTCCGGCAGCGTACCCCCGGCTGCCCGGGCAATGGACCGTCCGGCCAATGCCAGCATCGGCGCGCTCATGTCCACCAATGTCGTCTCACGCGAGCTGGCGACATGAAGTGTCGCGGTGGCCTGCGCCGTACCGACGGCGACTTCGAGCAGCGGCCCCCGCCTGGACCCGATGGCCCGGGCAGCAAACTGGGCATAGTGCCGGGGGTTGGTTCCCCAGAAGATCCTGTTGTACAGAGCTGAGCCGACCATCGCGTCGTAGGCCTTCGCCCAACGGGCGTAATACTCCGGATCCCCAAAAAAGGTTTCGTCCATGCCAACATGGTGCGCTTTGGGAATGCCGTTTTCTAGTGCACGGGTGTGCCGAAGTATTCCCGTAGTTTCGCGACGTCCACGTGGACGCTTTCGCCGTTGCGCAGGATCGTGCTCCGGGTCCCACCGGTGATGGTGTCCAAGGCCAAGCGGATCAGCGTTCCGTGTGCCACAGCCACGATGCGCCGGCCTTCGTGGCGCTGGACGAGTTCGTGAAGAACTGCCAACCCACGGCTTGCCACGACTTCCTCGGGCTCGGCGGAGCGCAGCAGTTCATCGATCCGCGGGCGTGGAAGATCACGCACCACTTTTCCCTCGGCGTCGCCATAATGGCGTTCCTTCAGGTCCTCGAATTTTTCGGTGAGAGCCAGATCAAGCTTCCGTCCGATCAGTTCGGCCGTCTCAATGGCCCGCCCCAGCGAGGAAGAGACCAAAACGTCCCACGAATCCGCGCCAAGTTCCAGGCCGGCTGCGCGGGCCTGTTCCCGGCCCAAGTCGTTGAGCGGAATATCCGTTTGCCCCTGCAAGCGGCCTTCCGCGTTCCACGCAGTCTCGCCGTGCCTAACCAAAACCAATGTTGCACCCATACCCACAAGCTTACCGGGCGGGAATGGCGTCCCACATTGATGCAGGATCTTCGATTTGTCGATCCCACCACGCAACCTAAGCTCACATTCTTTGGCCATGGACCATTTTCTTGCCACAATGGATCGCAGACCACCATCCCGAGCGGCCGAGAGATCTGGCTCACCGACGCCGCAGCAACCTTCCACACTCCGGTGGACAAGGTGCTACCGCCAGAAACGATGGAGAGCGCGCAAGCAATCTTTGGTGCCGACCGCCCCACGGGGTCCATGTGACCCATGGAACCGGCGGCAGGCATTGTTCCCGGGAAGATCCGCCATACAGCCCCACACCTCAGGGCACGGCAGTCCACTGACAGTGGAACGCCGCACCCGCACATGCAAGGAGTCAGCCACCGATCATGGCCGAACATCAATTTGGATTCCGTACGCGCGCACTGCACGCCGGCGGCACGCCCGACGCCGAGCACGGCTCACGCGCCGTGCCGATCTATCAGACCACCTCGTTTGTCTTCAAGGATTCCGACGATGCCGCGAACCTCTTTGCGCTGCAAAAGTACGGCAACATCTACTCGCGGATCGGCAACCCGACGGTCGCCGCCTTCGAGGAGCGCATCGCTTCGCTCGAAGGAGGAATCGGCGCGGTGGCCACCGCGTCGGGCATGTCGGCCGAGTTCATCACCTTCGCGGCGCTGACCGGCGCCGGGGACCACATCGTGGCCTCCTCCAAGCTCTACGGCGGCACCATCACCCAGTTGGATGTGACCCTGCGCCGCTTCGGCGTAGAAACCACCTTCATCGACTCCACGGATCCGGCCGAATTCGCCGCCGCCATCCGGGAGAACACCAAAGCGATCTACACCGAGATCGTTGCCAACCCTTCCGGAGAGATCGCCGACCTCAAGGGCCTGGCCACGGTCGCCCGTGAAGCCGGCATCCCGCTGGTGGTCGACTCGACGATGACTCCCCCGTACCTGTTGCGGCCCATCGAACACGGTGCTGACATCGTGATCCACTCCGCCACCAAGTTCCTCGGCGGGCACGGCACCACCCTGGGCGGGGTTGTCGTTGAATCGGGCACCTTCAACTGGGGCAACGGCAAGTTCCCGTCCATGACCGAGCCGGTGGCCTCCTACGGGAATGTCTCGTGGTGGGACAACTTCGGCGAATACGGCTTCCTGACCAAGCTGCGCTCCGAACAGCTGCGTGACATCGGGCCCGCTCTGCCGGCACAGTCCGCGTTCCAACTGCTGCAGGGCGTCGAGACCTTGCCCCAGCGCATGGACTCGCACCTGTCCAATGCCATTGCCGTGGCCAACTGGCTCGAAGCCGATGATCGCGTCAGCTACGTGAACTTCGCCGGGCTCCCGTCCCACCCGCATTACGAACGCGCCAAGGAGCTACTGCCCCTGGGCGTCGGCTCGGTGTTCAGCTTCGGCGTCAAGGGTGGGCGTGCCGCAGGGTCCACCTTCATCGAGGCGTTGCAGTTGGCCAGCCACCTGGCCAACATCGGCGATGTGCGCACCCTGGTGCTGCACCCGGCCTCCACCACCCACCAGCAGCTTTCCGCCGACCAACTGGCCGCAGCAGGCGTCCCGGAGGATCTGATCCGCCTCTCCGTAGGCTTGGAGGATCTCGACGACATCCTCTGGGACTTGGACCAGGCCTTGACCGCTTCCCAGCAAGCGGCTTCGGCCCCGGCCGAGGAAAGCTATGACGGGGCGGCCTGCTCCGTGGATGCGGCCCGCGCCGCCGTGACAGGAGCCAAGTAATGACCGCAACAGCCATCCGCAGCTGGGTCGGACCGAACGCCGCCGAACGTCTAGAAATCCTGCGCAACACCAAGTCGATTGCGATCGTGGGCGCCTCCAACAAGCCTTCGAGGGCCAGTTACTTCGTGGCCACTTACCTGCTCTCATCGTCCAAGTACAAGGTCTACTTCGTGAACCCCGTGCTAGATGAGATCCTGGGCCAGCCTGTCTACAAGTCCCTTGCCGATCTGCCCGAGGCTCCCGACCTGGTCGAGGTTTTCCGTAAGCACGACGATCTACCCGGGGTGCTGGAGGAGACGCTCGCCGCAGGCGCCAAGACCTTATGGCTGCAGCTGGGTACCTGGCACGAGGAGGTCGCGGCCCGGGCCGAAGCCAACGGGCTGAACGTGGTGATGGACCGTTGCGTGAAGATCGAACATGCCCGATTCCATGGCGGACTGCGTCTGGCCGGTTTCAACACCGGAGTCATTTCTTCCAAGCGCCAGTTGCTCGCGTAACCACGCACTACTGGCATCGGCAGGCGGTGGCCGGACCCTCGGGTTCGGGCCACCGCCTGCTGTCTTTGCGGCCGGCGGCCTTGCCTCTGGCTCCGTTGATCGCAGGTTTCGGCTATCCGGTATGGGTTGGGCCGGGCTGCTGTGGTTTTGCGCGGGGATCACGGTCTTCGCCACCGCATTGGCCGTGGCAAACCGACCGTTACGCACCCTGCCTAACCAAGCGAACTGGGCGGAGCACGCAGCTGCCCACGCCCGGGACGACGCCGCCCTCGAGGCACCCTAGGCGTTGACTCCTAACGCGATCTACCAACCGGACTCATCATCGTCATCGGCCTCGGAAATCCCGAGGTGTGGCTGTTGGTTCGCATCGAATTCCGCCCAGGCTTCAGCAAACCCGAGGATGTCTTCGAGCGCCTCTTCCTCGTCGTCCTCCAGCAGCTCCAACGCGCCGGGCGTGTCAAGGATGGCGCCGATGGCCGCAGCCGGGTGCTCTTCAAAATAGTCTACGGGGGAATGTTCCGAGCTAAACGTCAGGTTCTTGCTCTGCTCATAGAGTTCGATGAAGGCACGAACAGCCTTCGGCACCCGGGCCATGTTAAGCCCGGTCAACGAGTCGTTGTAGGCCTGGGCGGTGGCTTCGGCCCATTCTTCGATGATCGCTTCGTTCATTTGAGAATCCGTAGTACCCACTGCGTTGTCCTGCCTAATCGGAGTTGCGTCGAGCATCAATAGTAGTGCGCAGCGCCCGGGGCGTACATGCCGAAAATGTGAAGTTCGTCGGGTCTGCCCGAGTCTGCTGAGTACTGGGTCGCAGGATCCCCTGTCAACAGAAGAGACGGCCCGAGCGGATACCTACTTTGACCCGCCGGGACCGCTTCATACTGTCTCTTGCTTAGAGCCGGCGGTTCACCAACACCGGCAGAAATTCACGGACCTCGTCGATGCGACGCCGGGACACATCGGTGGTCACCACGGCTTCGGCATCGTCACCGAGATATTCGATCGGCACGCCCATGGGATCGAGAATTGCAGAGTGCCCAATGGTGTGTGCGGAACTGGTGCCGGCGGCCGCGACCCAGACCGTGTTCTCGATGGCGCGGGCCCGCAACAAGGTTTCCCAGTGCTCGATCTTGTGCTCGCCCTTGAACCAAGCGGCAGGAACCAACAAAAGCTCCGCACCCTCGTTGACCAGTCGTCGAGCGACCTCCGGGAAGCGCAGGTCGTAACAGGTCAAGACGCCGACCTTCAGGCCACCGAACTCGAAGATCGGGACCTGGTCAACGTCCCCGGCTTTGATAGATTTCGATTCCTGATAGGAGAAGGCGTCGTAGAGGTGGATCTTGCGGTAGGTGCCACGGATCGTGCCCTCCGCATCCAAGACCACCAGAGTGTTGTAGGGGCGGTCCTCACCGCTTTGCTCGTAGCCGCCCGCCACGATCGCCACGCCGTTCTCGGCGGCAATAAATGACAGCTGCTGAACAAAGGTGCTCCAGCCTCCCTCGACCGCAGCGGTCAAAGGGCCGGAAATCTTTGAAACGGCAAGCATGGCTTCCTCAGGGAACAGCACCAGCTCGGCGCCCTCGGCCTTCGCCTTGGCAACCAATCCCTGGATGGTTTCCAGGTTCTCGGTGACGGACCCCGTGGGGGCGAACTGACCAACACTGACCTTCATGGCGATTCCCTTCGTCGCTGTGTGCTTATCCTCCACCCTAACGACAATCACCCATCCGGTGGATCCGCTTCGAGAGTTTTAGTCTTAGCCTCGGTATTGTGACGAGAAAACATGACAACAAATGGCTGACGCTGGCGGTGCTGGCGGGATCCTTGGCCATGATCGTGCTCGATGGCACGATCGTCGGGGTTTCGCTTCCGGCGATGATCCAGGATTTGGGCATGGACCTGACCCAAGGCCAGTGGGTGAACTCCCTGTATGCCGTGGTGATGGCGGCGCTGCTGATGACTTCGGGGCGACTCGGGGATCGGGTGGGCCGCCGAAAGCTGCTGGCCTGCGGTGTGGGGCTCTTCGTGCTGGGAAGCTTGGCCGCAGCACTGTCCACCGGTGCTGGCATGCTGATCGCCGCTCGTGCGGTGCAGGGCATCGGCGGGGCAGCCGTGCTGCCTTCCACCCTCTCGAGCATGAACGCGATCTTCCGCGGCAGGGAACGCGCCGCTGCATTTGGTGTGTGGGGCGCCGTCATGTCCGGGGCTGCGGCCATCGGGCCGTTGGCCGGAGGCGCATTCACCACCTACTTGGACTGGCGTTGGATTTTTTGGGTTAATCTTCCCTTGGGATTGTTGGTCCTGTTCGGAATCCGTCGTTTCGTCCCGGAAACTACCACCGCAAACACCCGGGGCGGCTTTGATGTGCTGGGGGTCTTGTTCAGCGCACTGGGATTCGGATTGCTGGTCTTCGTACTCATCGAGGGACCCAGCTGGGGCTGGCTGAGCCCTCGCCGGACGGTGGACATCGGCCCATGGCAGTGGCCAGCAGAGGCCGTGGTGTCACCGATTCCCGTCCTCGGTGCCGTGTCTCTGCTGGCCCTGGCCGCATTCATTGGTTGGGAGCTGCGCCGGTCCCGGCACAAGCAGAGCACCCTGCTTGACCTTTCACTCTTCTCATATTCGACGTTTACCTGGGGCAACGCCACGGCGGCCATGGTGGCAATGGGCGAGTTCGGACTGCTGCTCGTGCTCCCGTTGTACCTGATCAATGTGTGGGGAGCCGACCCCATGGGTGCTGGGCTGATCCTGGCCGGCATGGCCGCCGGGGCCTTCCTTTCCGGCGCCCTGGCCCGGCGTCTGGCCGCGCGCATGGGCGCAGACCGGGTGGTGGTGCTGGGGCTCGGGCTAGAAATTCTGGGAGTCGCCGCCCTCGTGTTGGTACTGCGTGTCGGGGCACCGATGCCGGCGCTGGTGGGGTTCTTGGTGCTCTACGGGCTGGGATTGGGGTTGGCCTCCGCACAGTTGACCAGCACCGTGCTGCGTGACATTCCTACTGCCGCCTCGGGGCAGGGCTCGGCCACTCAGAGCACCGTGCGGCAGCTGGGGTCCGGGTTCGGCACCGCAATTGCGGGCAGCGTGCTGGCAGTGGTCACCACGCACGCGGCAACGACCAAGCTGGAGGCGCTGTCACTGCCCGGGATCAACGCCGCGGAATGGGCCCAAAAACTCAGCGATTCTGCCGGCGGCTTGATCCCGCTGGTACTACATACCCATGCCGGCGCCGCTTTCGGGGAACATGCCGCCCAGGTCGCGGGGCTTATGTCCGATGCCTTCACCAGCGGTGTGGAGGCCGCCATGGGCACCGCCGGGATCTGCTTGATGGTGGGGTGGATCGGATCCCTACTGCTCAGCAGGGCGGCACAGCACAAGACACCGTTACCGCCGAGCGCACCCTGAGAAAACGCCAAGGGGCGTGGCGCGGACGCCGCCAGGATGATTTCCTGTTGGTGTCCGCGCCACGCCCCTGGTGCTGGTGGAACCTAGTCGTTGATGAGATCGTGGCGGACGATGGTCTGCTCACGATCCGGCCCGACGCCGATCGCGGAGATCCGGGTACCGCTCATGGCCTCGAGCGCCAACACGTACTTGCGCGCGTTTTCCGGCAGGTCTTCCAGTGTGCGCGCGGTGGTGATGTCCTCGGTCCAACCATCGAAGTACTCGAAGATCGGCTTCGCGTGGTGGAACTCGGTCTGCGTCATCGGCATTTCGTCGTGGCGCACCCCGTCGACATCGTAGGCGACGCACACCGGGATCTTCTCGATGTTGCTCAGCACGTCAAGCTTGGTCACGAAGTAGTCGGTGAAGCCGTTCACACGCGAGGCCTGGCGGGCCATGACTGCGTCGTACCACCCGCAGCGACGTGGGCGGCCGGTGTTCACACCGAACTCGCCTCCGGTCTTCTGCAGGTATTCGCCCATGTCGTCAAACAGTTCGGTCGGGAACGGACCGGCTCCCACACGGGTGGTGTAGGCCTTGATGATGCCGATCGAACGGCTGATACGGGTCGGACCAATTCCCGAACCGACCGAGGCGCCGCCTGCGGTGGGGTTCGACGAGGTCACGAACGGGTAGGTGCCGTGGTCAACGTCCAAGAAGGTGGCCTGGCCGCCCTCCATGAGCACGACTTTCCCTGCATCCAAGGCATTGTTCAGCTCAAGGGTCGCGTCGATCACCAGCGGACGCAGGCGGTCGACGTAGGAGAGGAAGTATTCGACAATTTCCTCGACCTCGACGTCGCGGCGGTTGTACACCTTGACCAGCAGCTCGTTCTTCTGGCGCAACGCACCTTCGACCTTTTGGCGCAGGATTGACTCGTCAAAGACGTCCTGAACTCGGATGCCGAGGCGTCCGATCTTGTCCATGTAGGCCGGACCGATACCGCGGCCGGTGGTTCCGATGGCACGCTTGCCCAGGAAACGTTCGGTGACCTTGTCCATGGTCTGGTGGTACGGGGCCACCAGGTGGGCGTTCGCCGAGACGCGCAGCTTCGAGGTATCGGCGCCGCGAGCTTCCAACCCGTCGATTTCCTCGAAGAGTGCCTCGAGGTTCACGACGCAGCCGTTGCCGATGATTGGGATGGCGTTGGGTGAAAGAATACCGGCGGGAAGGAGCTTGAGCTCATACTTTTCACCGCCAACGACGACTGTATGCCCTGCGTTGTTGCCGCCATTTGGCTTCACAACGTAGTCGACATGACCACCCAAAAGGTCTGTGGCCTTACCCTTGCCTTCGTCGCCCCACTGGGCTCCGACGATCACGATTGCTGGCATGGGATCCTCCCCCTTGCATCGATTCAGCGCGGCCGGCAAATATACCGGGTCCCGGCGGTGCCGGGCGCAGAAATGCCCCTCGCTCTTCGAATGGCCCAAGCATGGATCAGGAAGAACAGTAAGGGGCTCTTACGGCACGAGTTTACCCGATGAAGCATCAATGGGTGGATTTATGGTTCCTAGGGCTCGTCATCCGCCGCGTGCGCCGCGGTTAATGCTGCCCGCAACAAAGTTTCCCAGTGGGACATTGAACTCTCGGGGACACCGACCCAGTCCCGGAAGGGCCGACCCTGGCCCGAGGGGTCAAAGAGTTCTGCCCCGGGGTATCCCATGGCGGTCCGCATTGCTTCGCTGCCACGGCCCACCTTGAACCCCATGACGTCCTCGAGCAGACAGGCGATTGCCTTCGACTCATATTTCAGGGCGTCCTTGCCAAACATCTTTCCCTCGACGATTCCTTCGCCGAGCGTGGCCCGGGCGATCCTCTGGAACTCGCCCATTGCCTCTGGGGTAGGAAATTGCATGCTCATGCCCCCATCAAACCTCGCTACTGCCCCTCGCGTCGAGAGGTGAGCCACAAAGTTTTCGAGCGAATGCCAAAACGTCTAGGCTTCCTTTGCTTCCTTGCGCCGGTTGCGTTTTTCCCTCAGCCACCAGAACGGGAGCAGGAAGGTACCCAAGGCGCTGACAAGCCAGACCAGAAGAGCCCCCAGCACCCAGGTGCTGCCACCCCTGATCTCCAGCCCGCCGGGGAAAAGCTGGGCGATGAACAGTGCTAATGCGGTCGCCAGCAATCCGACTCCGCCCAGGAATGCCGAGGCGTAACGTTTGGCCATGGTCGCAACAAACGGGGTGATGATCCCCTGCACCACGGTGAACACGAGCACGGCAACGATGAATCCGGACACTTGGATCTTGAAGTTCTCCAGAAGCCAACTGGTCACGATGAGCCCAAGGGCCGATGAGACCACAAAGATAGCGAGTCTGATCAGGAAGCGGATCATAGCCCCGAGTGTACGGCCAGCAACTTACTCGGCATAGCCAGGTGGGGACGGAGTCCCCACCTGGCTATGCCGCCTAGACTGGATCCATGGCCCTGACTCGTGGACAACTTATCGATGCTGCTGTGGGCGTGCTTTCGGAATTTGGTCTGGCCGACCTGTCGATGCGCCGTCTGGCTAGGGAACTCGACGTCCAGGTGGGCGCGTTGTATTGGCATGTGAAGTCCAAACAGGAACTTCTCGTGGATGTCGCCTCGAAGCTTCTGGATTCAGTACCGCGGCCCGAGACTCCCACTCCTGGCCTGGCCCCGATGGCGGTTGCCGTTCTGTTGCGCCACCTGCGCAATGCCTTGATCACGGTTCCGGACTCTGCAGAGGTGGTGCAGCTGGCCCTGTCAATGCGCCCGGAATCGCTTGATCCGTTGGGTTGGCTTCTGGATTTCTTGAAGATCGCAGGGCTCCCCGATCCCGAGGCCGGATTTGCTCGCCACGTGCTGGTCAACCACTTGTTGGGCTCGATCGCTGCGCACCAGGAAGCAGTGGCACTTGCCGCAGGCCAGGAGTCTTCTCAGATTTTGGCCGAGTGGGAAGACTCAGCCTTTGACTACGGGGTGCGGGTGATCCTGCAAGGGATCTCCGCGGAGCACCCGGCAACCATTTAGCTTCCCAGTCGGCCGTGCGAGGCTTCCAGGTAGCAGGATCCGCATAGCGATTCGTACCAGACCTCGTCTCCGTCAATAGCCACCTGGTCTCCGTCGAAAACAATCTTGTTGCCGAGGCGCCGGGTGTTGAAGACCGCTTTCCGGCCGCAGCGGCAAATGGTCTTGAGTTCCTCCAGGGTGTGCGCGATTTCCAACAGGCGCCGTGAACCGGGAAAGGCGTGGGTCCGGAAATCCGACCGGATCCCGTAGGCAAGCACCGGGACGTTGTCGAGGATTGCGACACGAAACAAGTCATCGACCTGTTCAGGACTCAGGAATTGGGCCTCATCGATCAATAGGCACGCCACCGGCGGCGCATCCACGTGCTGCAGTAGCGCGTCCGGATCGTCCCCGGACGCTTGTTGGGCAAATAATTCCCTGACATTGGCCGTCGGAGGGATCAGGAAATCCACGTCGCGGCTCATGCCCAGCCGCGACACAATACCGGAATCACCCTTCGTGTCCGCACCAGGCTTCGCCAGCAGGACTCGCTGCCCACGCTCCTCATAATTGAACGCGGCCTGGAGCAGTCCAGTGGACTTGCCGGAATTCATCGCGCCATAACGGAAATACAGCTTCGCCACATCGTTCCTTTCGATTTGGACCCAGTGGACGATTCTATGCGATGGCGCGAAGGGGCCCGGTGTTGCCCGAACACCCAATTACTCGTTCCTACAACACCGGGCCCCACCCAGGGGACGATCCACTAGCGATGGTTCGGCGGCTACACCGATTCGTCGATCAGCTCGGTATCACCGTCGGGATTCCCCTCACCGCTCGATTCCTCTGCAGCGTCGTCCGCCGGGACCATGCACTTACGCATCACGAAGTAAAACACCGAGACGGCCGCGGCAAAGGGAACCCCGAAGATCAGCGTCATGGTGAATTTCTCGGTGAACAGCGTGGTGAATAGCAGAGCAGCCATCAGCAGAGCACCGCAATGAGCCCGCCGATGACGTAGCTGATGATGACGCGGGGCCCGCGAAAGAGATCGCGAACTTGCTGCCCAGGAACAGGCCCGTGCCGATGGCCCCGCCCTGAGCAATCATGCTCAATTGCGGGGATGTCAGCTGCCGGGAAAGCCCGGCCTCTCTTTTTTGATGTGATCCAGTGACGAACTCATGGGAGACCTCGAATGATGTGGAGGGGGTGCTGCGACGGGAGTTTTTGGGTATGACGATTCCCGCGATGGGGTACCGGGCAGATTTCTCCCGTGCCCAACCGCTGAGGTGTGTTGTTGCGGTCGCCAGCGGGACTAGGTGACGGCGTTGCGATTCCTGTAGGCCGGAACATCCCAGGCCCGGGTTTCAAGGATGTCGCGCAGGATCTCCACCGCGTCCCAGATATCGGTGTAGGAGAGGTAGAGCGGGGTGATGCCAAAGCGCAGTACTTCTGGCTCGCGGTAGTCGCCAATGACGCCGCGGCCGATCAGCGCTTGGATAATGGCGTAGCCCTCGGGATGACGGAAGCTGACGTGGCTTCCACGTTCTGCATGGTTTGTGGGGGTGATCAGTTCGAGCCCGAACTCGCCACAGCGCTCGTCGACCAGTGTGATGAACAGGTCGGTGAGCGCCAGCGACTTGTCCCGTACCGTGCCCATGTCTGCGTCTAATGCCACGTCGAGCCCACATTCGACCATTGCCATGGAGGTGATGGGCTGGGTACCGCAGAGGAACCGGCGGACATCGTTGGCAGCGGTGTAACTATCTGCCATCTCGAACGGGGCCGCGTGCGACCACCAACCGGTCAGCGGCTGCCAGAAGCGGCCCTGGTGGCGGGCGTTGACCCAGATGAATGCCGGTGAGCCGGGACCACCGTTAAGGTATTTGTAGGTGCATCCCACCGCGTAGTCGGCGTTGGCACCGTTCAGGTCCACCGGGACGGCGCCTGCCGCATGGGCGAGGTCCCAGATGACCAGCGCGCCGGCCGTGTGTGCGGCAGCGGTCACTGCGTCCATGTCCCACATGGCACCGGTGCGGTAATTGACATGAGAGAGGGCCAGCACCGCCACCGAATCATCCAGGGCCTGCTCCAGCGACAGGTCCTCGTCGATCAGCCGCACTTCATAGTGCTCATTGGTTTCGGCGTTGACGGAGTTCAGGAAGTCGCTGATGCCCTCGGCAATGTAGATGTCGGTCGGAAAGTTGTCGCGTTCGGTCAGGATCACCCGACGTTCCGGGGCGTCCTGCTGTTGAATGCGAACGGCGGAGGCAATGGCCTTGAAGAGATTCAGGCTGGTGGTGTCGGTGACAACGGTTTCACCGGCGTTCCCGCCGATGAGCTTCGAAAGCTTGTCTCCCAGACGGGATGGCATGTCAAACCAGCCAGCATCGTTCCATGAGCGGATCAGTCCATTGGACCATTCCTCGTTGATGACCTGTGCCGCGCGTTCGGCAGCACCCACGGGGTGGGGCCCCAACGAGTTTCCGTCAAGGTAGATCAGGTCCTCGGGAAGGGAGAACCGCTCGCGGAACGGTGCCAAGGCATCGTTCTTGTCCGCTTCTTGAAGATCTGTGCGGCTGGTACGCAGGGCTGGAGTGCTCATGAGATGCTGGTCCTTCGTAGAATATTGAGAGTCAGCGACGATAGTCATGCTGGATCGATGCTCAAAGACCATCCTAGAATTATTCGTCACTCAATTGATAGCATGCTGAATAACTGATCAGATCCAAGGGGGAATCTCGTGCTGAGTTCAGAATCGATCGGAAATCATCACCAACAGCTGAATACAGTTCGGCTCGACGACGCCGATCTGATCATTCTTCGGGAGCTCAGCAAGGATGCCCGGACACCGAACAATTTGCTGGCTTCCCGTGCGGGGATAGCGCCGTCGACATGCCTGGGTCGCGTTCGCGCGCTTCAGGATGCGGGGGTCATCAGGGGGTTCCACGCCGACATCGACCCACAGCTGCTCGGATTGCACGTCTCCGCCATGATCTCCGTGATGGTGCGACCCGACTTCCGGCACGAGATGTTGAATTCCGCCCGCATGCTGCAGTCCCTGCCGGAAGTACAAGACGTATTTGTCCTCGGCGGAACGCCCGACATCCTTATCCACGTCATCTGCACCTCGGTTGAGGCCTTGCGCGACTTCGTGGCCAGGAACCTCGGAGCAAAAACGACGTTCTCTGCGACGCAGACCAATCTGGTCTTCGAGCACCTCTCCCCCACTGCGTAGGGATACTGGGCGTGGAAAACCACCATCCAAAGCCCTCAGGGCGCCGACTCCGCATAGGCCCGAAGCGCCCTCAACGTTCCGGCTTCCGCCGAGGCCACCGCGGCGCGCAACTCGCCCACCTCATCGGCCAACAACTCAGAGGCATCAATGACCACCCGCAGCCTGACCCGGGTATGCCCGGAGTCCTCCGCGAGGTCATAGCAGTAGTGCACACTGACATCGCCTCCACCAGAAGACAGCGTGATCGACTGCTCCTCGGATAGTTCGATGATGGCCAGCTGGCGTTCATGGGTCCCCGAACGATAGTCGAGCACCGCGCCAAGTCCCGTGAGTTGCTCGGCTTCCATTGAATCGACGCCGGGCATCCAACGTGGAGCAGCAACCCAATCGGTGAGAAGCTCCCACACCCGTGCCACCGAGAGGTGAATCAGCTCTTGGGTATCCAAAGCCTGAAACTGTGCCATAACCGAATCGTGCCACGCCGCGTACCAAAATGAAACGCTTAAACGACTGGTGTCCGCTCCAGCCCCAATTGGGGCCGGTGCGAACACCAGTCATGAATCCACGATAAGCCCGAAGCTACTCGGCTTCGAGAGCCGCAACCGCCAACGGGTCGGAGTCGTTGAGGAAACGGCCGATGCGTTCGACTTCCTCACTCTCGCCGATGGCAGCTGCAGCGCGCAGCAAGGCGTACAGCGAGCGCAGGAAGCCGCGGTTGGGAACGTGCGCCCACGGCACCGGCCCCTGGCCACGCCAACCGGCCTTGCGCAGGGCGTCAAGCCCACGGTGGTAGCCCACGCGGGCATAGGCGTAGGACTCGATGATGTGGCCCTCCGCATGCGCCTCATTGGCCAGCAACGCCCATCCGATCGAGGATGACGGGAAGGCTGCGGCAATGTCTACTGCCTCATCTCCGGCGTCCACGCGCGCGTTGACCTCGGTTTCCTCGGGCAAGGTGGTTGCCGGGATGCCGAGCAGGTTCGCTCCTATTGCTGCCATTTTTACTTCAGAGCCTTTCCTGCAGAACCGAGCTGCTGGGCAGCCTCGACGATGCGGGCGGCCATGGATTCCTCGGCCTTGGCACCCCAGACGCGCGGATCGTAAGCCTTCTTGTTGCCAACCTCGCCGTCAACCTTCAGCACACCGTCGTAGTTGGAGAACATGTGTCCAACGACCGGGCGGGTGAAGGCGTACTGGGTGTCGGTGTCGATGTTCATTTTGATGACGCCGTAGGAGACCGCGTCGGCGATTTCCTTTTCCGAGGAGCCGGAACCGCCGTGGAAGACCAGGTCGAACGGGTTGGTCTTACCGAGCTTGGCGCCGACCTGCGCTTGGATGTCCTTGAGCAGCTCGGGGCGCAGCTTGACGTTGCCCGGCTTGTAGATGCCGTGGACGTTGCCGAAGGTCAGCGCGGTGATGTAGCGGCCTTGCTCACCGGTGCCCAGAGCAGCGATGGTGGCCAGGGCGTCATCGACGGTGGTGTAAAGCTTTTCGTTGATGGCGTTTTCCACGCCATCTTCCTCGCCGCCGACAGCACCGATCTCGACCTCGAGAATCTGCTTGGCCGCAGCGGTGCGCGGCAGCAGTTCCGCAGCGATGCGCAGGTTCTCTTCAAGGCTCTCGGCGGAGCCGTCCCACATGTGGGAGTTGAAGAACGGATTGCGGCCCGCGGCGACCTCGGCCTCGGAGGCGGCCAGCAGCGGCAGGACAAAGTCATTGAGCTTGTCGGCCGGGCAGTGGTCGGTGTGCAGCGCGATGTTCACGTCGTAGCTCTTAGCGACTTCGCGGGCGAAAGCGGCGAAGGCCAGTGAACCGGTGACCATGTTCTTGACCGAGGATCCCGACCAGTAGGCTGCACCGCCGGTGGACACCTGGATGATTCCGTCGGATCCGGCTTCGGCGAAACCGCGGATGGCGGCGTTCAAGGTCTGCGACGACGTCACGTTGACCGCGGGGTAGGCGTATCCGCCGGCCTTCGCGGAATCGATCATGGCGTTGTACTGTTCCGGTGTTGCGATGGGCATACTGACTCCTATGTAGATAAGGAATGTGTGGGGAGTAGACCTCGTTGGCTGTTCCCATCCTATCTACTTGTGTGCGAGATAGCTCACGGCATGACGCCGGCGTCGAAGGCGGAGACCCCGAAGAGGGTCATGGGGGTCCGCAGCGGAGCTTTCCCTCAGTGCGTGTCTTCGTCCCGGAGATCCCCGAGGTGCCCGGCAAGGCGGAGGACTCCGTCGAGGTCTACACAGGGTTCGTCTGTGGCGTGGTCTGGGCCGGGTTCGTCTAATTGCTCTTGGTCATCGGCGGAGACTGCTTCACACTTCGGGGCCTTCTCTAAAGGTGCGGGTTGCTGCCCGGATTCCGCTAGGGGCGGTTCCGGGACGGGCTCCGTCGTCTGGGGTGTGGCCGATTTGGGACCTTTTTTCGCCACCGGGGGTGCAGTGGTGGCCCCGGGGACATCGGATGGTTGGCTCGGGTCATCCGAAGGGGGTGCCGGAACCTCGAGTAGGGGAACATCTTTCACCGGAGGTAGCGTCTTGCCGGGCTTCGGATTAGCGGTGGTCGGTGCCTCGGCTTCCGGAGCAGGGGCCTCGGTTTCCGGCGGCTCGGCGGTCGGTGCCGGTGCCGTCGTTTCTGGGCTCGTGGTTTCCGGTGCTGGCGGCGTGGGCTTGGGGCTTGGCGATGGCTTCGGTTCAGCCTTCGGTGTCGGCGCGGGCGATACTGGTGGCGTGGGCCTGGGGCTTGGCGCTGGCTTCGGGTCGGCCTTCGGCGTCTGCTTGGGGCTTGGGGCTGGCTTCGGTTCGGCCTTCGGCGTGGGCTTGGGGCTTGGCGCTGGCTTCGGGTCAGCCTTCGGCGTGGGCTCGGGTTTAGTATCCGACTTTGGTTTTGGCTTTGGCGCGGGTTCGGGCCGAGCTTTGTCATCGGGCTTGGCCCGCGGCTTCGGTGTCGCGGTCGGCCCCTGCTGGACAACCGGCTCAGGCTTCGAGCCGCGCGGCGCGGAGTCGGTGAGCTCCGGGAAATCATGGGCCCCTGCTACCGGGGTCCGAGGAGTGCCGGCGTAGCGAATCGGCGGGGCCCCAACGGTGGTCCGGCGCGAATCAATCATGGCATTACGCTGGCCGGAGATCGGCGGCAGGAAGTTACGCGGGTCGTTCCAACGACCGTTGATGATCACTTCGAAGTGCACGTGGCAGCCGGTGGAGTTTCCCGTGGTGCCGCTCAAGGCAATGATCTGGCCCTGTTTGACGCTGTCCCCCACCCGGGCAATGAGCCGCGAGTTGTGGCTGTAGCCCGTGCGTACCGACGAGCCGTGATCGAGGGTCACCCGCATCCCCGAGTGTCCGGCCCATGCAGATTGGATGACCACCCCGTCCGCTGAGGCATACACCGGGGAGCCGCAGGCAATCGCGTAATCCTGGCCAATGTGAATCTGCGTTCCAGCTCCGGTGGGGTTGTTTCGCCAGCCGTAGGGGCTGGTGATGTGTCGGGAGGAGACCGGATGCATCAGCTGGATCGCGCCCGGCAACGCCCCCAGCACTCCGACGCTTTGACCCACTATGGTCGTGTCGCCGTTGAATGGTGCTGCTGCCTGTTCGGCCCCGGTGCCCTGTCCCGGGTAGACGGAAGGGCTCTGGGCGGTCCCGCCCGCAGTTCCGGGACCCGCTGCGCTGCTGGTGATGTCGGGGGCTTGGAAATTGATCGCGTCCACCCCACTGAGCAGCGAAACGCTGACCGGCTCCAGATAGGCGATCGCTTGGTAGCCGGGGGTTTCGGCGGGATGCGCTGCCCGTTGGTCCGGTACCACTCCCAAACCCGGGGCTCCGGAAACAGCCACCGCTGCCGCCACTGCCAGGCACAGCGCCGTAAGTCGGGGGATCTTGAATTTGCGGGCACCGGTTCGTCGGGGAGACCGGCCCCGATTCACCTGATGCTTGTTCAACGGTAACAACCCCCTGTTGCGTCACCCTGAAGATCTTGCGCAGCCACATGAGGGCCGGATCCTGGCCCCAAGCCAGCGGATTATTCGTGTCGCCCCCAAGCAACTGAACACTTAGCGCCCACCTTAACCCACCGTGCGCGCGGAACAAAGGGGTTTTGCTGCCGCAACGTAAATTGTCCCAATAATTCTCTGGCGACAGCGCTTCGCTGCCCAGGCTAAAAGCGGGCGGGAATCCACCGCGGCCAGCGACGACAGAGACCAACGCGGAGGTGGCGGGCCAAAATGATCAGGCTTTTGGACAGCGGTGAGCGGTGCCGCGAGTCCGGGCAGCCTGGGTAGTGGCTACGAGGATTTCGTCGTGGAGGATTCCGTCGTGGCTCCTGATGGGGAACCTTGCGTGGTTTCGGTCTGGCCTCCGCCGCCCTTGCTCGATTCCGAGCCGGGGGCACTTGAGGTTGGCTTCTCGGGCTTGGGTTCGGTTTCCTTGGGCGGCACCGTCGTCGGTGCTGCGGGGCCCGAGTCCGTCGGGTCCGGACTAAGTACGTCCGTCGGGCTGGGATCCGGCTTGCCGGTGTCTGTTGGCAAAGGCGTGGTGGTTCCCGGCGGCGTGGTCCCGGGCTTCTCAGACTCCGAAGGATCCGGCTTCGGCTTGGGCTTCGGCTTGGTGTTTTCCCCCGGCGTCGGCGAGCCTTGGTTCTGTTCAGGAGTCTTGGACGGCGGCTGAGCTTTAGGCGGATCGGGCAGTTTGGCATCGATGTCGTGCCCGTTGCTATTTTCGGACTTCGGGGCGGCACCATTGCGGATCGGGTCGGCTGCGATGGTCGTGCGACGCGAATCGATCATGGGGTTGGGCTGACCGGGAATGGCAGGCAGGAAGTTGCGCGGGTCGTTCCATCGTCCGTTGATGATGATTTCAAAGTGCACGTGGCAGCCGGTCGAGTTTCCGGTGGTTCCGCTCAGCGCAATCAGCTGGCCTTGTTCCACGTGTTGCCCAACGGCCGCGATGAGCTTGGAGTTGTGGCTGTAACCCGTCCGCACCGAGGACCCGTGGTCGATGGTCACACGCATGCCCGAATGCCCTGCCCAGGCGGACTGGACCACTGTCCCGGAGGAGCTGGCATACACCGGAGATCCGCAGCCGATGGCGTAGTCCTGGCCGATGTGGATTTGTGTTCCAGCACCCGTGGGGTTGCTGCGCCACCCATAGGGGCTGGTGATGTGTCTGGAAGATACCGGGTGCATCATCCGGATCCCTGCGGGGAGCACTCCGAGCGGGCCCACGTTTTGTCCGACCAACTGGGCGGTCGCCCCGGCAACGCCGATCACGGCTCCGGGGTCGGAGGCATCTGCGACTTGGGCGCCGGCCGCGGCGCTGGTGATGTTTTCAGACTCCCAACGGATCGCGTCGACTCCGCTGAGCAGTGATACCTCGACGGGTTGGGCAAAGGAAGCTGCTTGGGCATCAACGGCACCCAGGCCCAGTGGGGAAGCATCCACCTGGCGACCTTCGAGGACCGGGGAGACCGACAGCGCAAGAGTTGCCAGTACCGCGGTACCTACCGCGGCCGCGCGGGAGAGCTTGGGCCGACGGCGCAGTTGCCATCGTTTGGGCAGCTGAGGTGAGTGATTGACTTGATGCTTCTTCACCAGCTGAGTGCTCCATTCCCGTAGCCTGAGACCTCGTCCGACGACCGGCACGGACCGACTTGCCGTTCACCGGTCCGGCTGCCTCGCCTGCACGGTGCACTGGATTGAACGTCCAAGATTCAGGCTAACCCACGCTGCACAGGGAATGAAAGGGTATTCGCTAAACGTTTGGCTTTCTAGCCATACGGCCAGTCGCGACTACACCGACTGGCTGAAAACGTGCCGGCGGATCCAGGCGTGCATGGCGATCCCAGCTGCCGAGGCGGCATTGATGGAGCGGGTAGAACCGAATTGTTCGATCGAGAGGGTCGTTTCGGCGACCTGGTGGACCTCTTCGCTCAGCCCGGGCCCCTCCTGCCCGAAGACCAGCACACAGTTGCGTGGCAGGTCGTAGGTTTCCAGTTTCTGGGAATCCGGGAAGATGTCGATCCCGATGATCGCCAGCCCCTCGCCCTGTGCCCAGGAAACAAAATCCTCGACCGTTGGATGATGGCGCACGTGCTGGTAGCGGTCGGTGACCATGGCCCCACGCTTATTCCACCGGCGGCGCCCGATGATATGCACCTCTTTGGCCAGGAACGCGTTGGCGGTACGCACCACGGTGCCGATGTTCATGTCGTGCTGCCAGTTCTCGATGGCAATGTGGAAATCATGGCGGCGCGTATCGAGGTCGGCGACGACGGCTTCCATCGACCAGTAGCGATATTTGTCCGCTACATTGCGTCGGTCACCGTTCTCCAGCAGGTCGGGATCATAATGCTCACCTTCTGGCCACTCGCCTTCCCATGGGCCAACGCCCACTTCGGGGCGCTCCTCATGGACGGGGTCGTATTCGACGGGTTCTGATGCGGGGGAATCAACGGCGGAAGTCACCCTCCAAGGGTAGTCGCCATTACCCGAACACCGTTCTCGAGGATTGCCTCCCGACCGGATCCGCTGTGTCCGGGCTGCCTTGGGGACCGCTTGATGGCAAACTTGGCTAAAGATCCATTGGCCCGCCGGATATTTCTCCGGCCCGACGCGCAAGGAGGCCGCCATGCCCATCGTTGACAATGCAATCTATGTTGCCGGAAAGCGCGTGATCCACCCGCCCGATCTCAGCAGTACTTTCGAATCGTTGAAGGAATGTGGCGGCATGGCCTGGTTGGGCCTGTATCGCCCGGACCAAGCGGAGATGAAAGAGGTCGCCGAGGAACTGGGCCTACACGCGCTGGCCGTGGAAGATACGCTTGCCGGCCATCAGCGTCCCAAGCTGGAGCACTACGGCGACCATCTCTTTGTGGTGCTGCGCCCGGCCCGCTACATCGACGAGTCTGAAAAAGTCGAGTTCGGGGAACTGCATATCTACGTCGGGACCGACTTCGTGGTCACCGTCCGCCATGCCGAGTCTCCCCAGGTCGCGGCCGTACGAAAACGCCTCGAACATGAACCCGACTTGTTGTCCATCGGTCCGGCTGCCGTGGTTTATGCGGTGCTTGACCAGGTCGTCGATGAGTATGAGCCGGTCTTAGTCGGGTTGGGCAATGACATCGATGAAATCGAGGATCAGCTCTTTTCCGGTGCAGCACACGTCTCGCGTCGCATCTACGAGCTCTCACGCGAAGTCATCGAGTTCCAGCGTGCCCTGGCCCCGTTGGAGGCTGTACTAGGTGATCTCCGCCGGGACTTCAGGCTCAGCAACATTTCCGAGGACGACGCCCTGGAACTGGACCGCAAGCTCATTGACGTTCAGGACCACGCGATCCGACTCACCGAGCGCATCACCTCGTTTCGGGCGCTTCTAGCCAACGCGCTCTCGCTCTCTTCGACGCTGGCATCACAAAGGGCCACCGAAGCCGGTTTGGCCCAGAACGAGCAAATGAAAAAGATCTCCTCCTGGGCCGCGATCATTTTTGCGCCGAGTCTGGTCACCGGCATCTACGGCATGAATTTCAGCAACATGCCGGAACTGGAATTTAGTTTTGGTTATCCTGCCGCAATCGGTTTGATGCTGGTGCTTGCCGGGGGCCTCTATGCCATTTTCAAGAAGAACAATTGGTTGTAATCCGTTCCTCACTTCACGCGCAAGGCCGGAACCTGAAAGACTGGCAGTTGCAGCAGGTTTTCTCTCGAAAGGAACACCCCCCTCGTGTCAACGCATGAACCACGTAACGTCCACGACATCGAAAGTTGGCTCACGGACATGGATGGGGTGCTGATCCACGAAAACGAGGCTATCCCCGGAGCCGCGGAGATGATCTCGCACTGGGTTGAAACCGGCAAGCGTTTCTTGGTGCTGACTAATAACTCCATCTACACCCCGCGCGACCTGCGCGCCCGACTGCTGTCCTCCGGCCTTGATGTCCCGGAGGAAAACATTTGGACCTCGGCCATGGCCACGGCGGAGTTCTTGCGCCGTCAGCGTCCGGGCGGACGCGCATTCGTGATCGGCGAGGCCGGACTGACCACCGCGCTGCACGATGCGGGATTCATCCTGACAGACCAGGATCCGGAATACGTGGTGCTCGGTGAGACCCGCACCTATTCGTTCGAGGCCATCACCAAGGCCATCCGGTTGATCGCCGCAGGCGCCCGGTTCATCACCACCAACCCGGACGCCACGGGTCCGTCGCCCGAAGGCCTGTTGCCGGCCACCGGTTCGGTGGCCGCGTTGATCACCCAGGCCACCAGTCGCGCGCCGTACGTGGTGGGCAAGCCGAACCCGATGATGTTCCGCTCCGCCTTGAACCGAATTGACGCACATTCGGAAACCACCGCGATGATCGGTGACCGCATGGACACAGACATCATTGCGGGCATGGAAGCCGGGCTGCTGACCATCCTGGTGCATACCGGGATCACCAAGCCCGGCGATGTGGCTTCGTTCCCGTTCCGCCCGGATCTGGAACATGATTCGGTGGCCGACATCCTGGCCGAGCTTCACGAGCGCGACGGCCTCGAAGTAGGTATTTCCTCGGGTCCGCACGAAGACTGAGCCCCGCCCGAGCCTTGGTGGCTGTGCCCTGACAAGGGCACGGCCACCGCGCGTTAAGCTCCGGGCCGGCCCTCGTCCCCGGTACTGCCTGCCATCGCGATGTGGGTCATGGGCTTCCAGACCAGCAGCAGCACGATGAAGGATCCGACAAAACCGAACCAGAACGGTGCACGATAGTCGAAGAGCTGGCCCAGCACCCCGCCGAGCAGGGCCCCGGCGGCGATGCCGCCCACGCCGCCGAGCATGTAAACCGAGTTCACCCGGCCGCGCAGCCTCTCGGGGACCGCCCGTTGGCGAACGGTGGAGGAGACCGAACTCCAGACCAGCGTATGGACTCCGAAGAGGAAGAGGACGCTCATCGCCAGCCAGGCCTGGTGGGTGAGTACCAGCACCACATGCGTCAGGGTTTCTAGGACCAGTCCGGTGCGCAGCAGCGAAGCATAGCTGAACTTACGCTCCAAACACGGGAAAAGGATGGATCCGATGATGCCGCCCACGGCGCTGGCGCTGATCAGCAGGCCGTAGCCCACATCGCCGAGCCCCAGCTGCCCCGTCGCATAGAGCACCAGCATCGCGAAGGTGGCCCCGAAGGTGATGTTGAAGCTGGTGATCAAGATGGCCAGGGCGCGCACGGCAAAGTGTCTGCGCATCCAGCCCAGCCCCTCCCGGACCTCCAATAGCATCGACGTGCCGGCGGGGCCGGTGCTCCCAGGTGCCGGCAATGGCACCGCAACCTTTGAATAGAGCACTACGGCCAGCGTCAGCAGCACGGCGAATCCCGCGTAGGGGAGGGCGTGGGACATGGCAAAGAGCAAGGCACCCAGCGGTGGTCCGGCCAATTGGTTGCTCACCGTGATGGTGCCAAAGAGTCGTGAATTCGCTAGGCCCAACTGGCTGCTGGGCACCAGTGCGGGGATCAAAGAGGTGGAGGCGTTATCGGCAAAGGTCTCCGCGGTGCCCAACAGGAACAGCGCCCCGTAAAGCACCGGAAGACCCAAGGCACCAGAGAATATGACCACAGCCAGGGCTGCCATAACCAGCATCCGCAGGAAGTTGACCAGAATCATCAGCTTGCGCCGATCCACCCTGTCCACGACGGCACCGGCCAACAGCCCGAAGAGCACCCACGGGACCTGTTGGGCAAAAAGCGCCAGAGCCACGGCCAACGGGTCGCGGGTGATGGTGGTGACCAGGAGCGGGCCCGCGGCCAGCAGCATTCCGTCCCCGAGGTTGCTCACGGAGGCACCTGCCCACAGCCAACGGAACGGCACCGGCAGCTTGTTGTGGGCTCGATTCGTGTTCACATGCCACAGCGTACGGGACAGCTGCCCATCCCCATGGCTGCGATCGTCCCTGCGTGGGCGCCATCGATCTTGGTACCGCGCCCAGCCTGGCGACGGAGGGAGTCCCGGATGTCGACCGAACACGTTGTGCGCCCGGGCTGTCGAGTCCGTTCCCTGGGGGAACGCTGCACCCCGCCCCGGATACGGCAAAGGGTGCGATGTCGGACGGGATCCCATTCCGGCACCGCACCCGGAGCTCTCTGACGCTAGGCACGCTTTTGCCGCCAGGCCGCTGCCCGGCTGGCCAATTGCTCCGGCGTGGCAGCGATGTCCAGCACCACGGCGGCCTCGACCCGGCCCAACGGTTCGAGCGTTGCCAGCTGGAATTCAAGCAGGCCAAACAAGTTCGCGGAGATCGCGTGGCTTCAAGGTCCAGAGGGCAGCCCATTGGTAGATTATTTCTCGGCCATGATCGAAGCGGAATTTCGCGAACGATTTCGGGCCAAGACCCACACGATCCTTTTCTGCCGTGTTCGCCATGCTGAGGTCACCGACATCGGGCCGATGGTCTACAAGGCCGGACGCTTCTACAACGGGGCTAACCTCGAGTCTCTCGAGAGGGACGGCCATCGGGAGTTCCTCGATAGGGACGATGAGACAGTGCCCTTACATTACTGATATCATTTTTCACTTCGGTTTCCGCGCGACTTAACGCGCCTTGGTGCTCTTGAAGCCAGATTTGGATGATGGGACCCATAACCATGTAATCGTGAAGCTGGCTCAGTTGTATTTCACTGTCCGCGGCGGAAAACACACGTCTTTCTAAACCCCTCGAGCCGCCCCAGGCCACACCGAATATTGGAATCATGCCTAGATATCAGGCCAAATCTTACTTTTAGTCATACATTCTTGATTCTTATCGAGCCCTCGAATGGCCCGGAATCACAGAAAGCTTTCCCCTAGTCGACCGAACAAGAACGAAATAGCCGGGAAATTCCCGCTAGAGCACCACACACTAAGCCGCCCGGCTGTTCAGGCGGACCATGCACATTAATGTAGGAGACCGTTATGGTCGAGAAGACACTTGCCAAGAAATCGAGTCTTGGTGCGACTCAACGAGGCCCAGCGCCACAGAACGACCAAAAGGCCCGAATTGGTGCCGTGTTCTGGGCGTCATTGATCGTGCTTGCTGCGTTCCTGCTTTGGGCCAGCATCTCCCCAAGTAGCTTGGGTGAACTCATGACGAGCAGCATGGATTGGATTGCGCGGTCTGTCGGCTGGAGCTATCTGCTGGTGACGCTGGGGTGTATCGGCCTGATGGTCTATTTGGGCGCCAGCCGTTTCGGCAAAATTCGACTCGGTTCGAACGACGACAGACCTGAATTCTCCACGTGGGCATGGCTGGCAATGATCCTTTCCGCCGTGATGGGAATTGGCTTGATCAGCTACGGCGTCGCAGAACCAATCTCGCATTTCATGGCTCCCCCGCATGCTCTAGAAGAGCCAGAAACAATGGCGGCCGCTGTGCGAGCGCTGCAATTCAGCTTCTTCGATTGGGGCCCCCATGCGTGGGCGGTATTCGGCGTCTTCGGTCTTGCCATCGGATATTCGACTCATCGCAAGGGTCGTCCGGGGTTGGTGTCCCCCATGTTGCGCCCCGTGTTGGGGCGCTTGGTGGATGGATGGTTCGGAAAGCTCATTGATGTATTTGCCATCCTTGCCACACTGTTTGGCACCACAACGTCCCTTGGCTTGGGTGCGGCTCAGATCGAAGAAGGACTCAATCGGGTTTTCGGGCTGCCTACCGGCATCGGTGTTCAAGTCATCATCATCGCCATCATCACCGTGTTGTTCACGCTTTCGGCATTGTCGGGAGTTAACCGTGGCATCAAGTACATCAGTCAGGTCACGATGGCGCTATCGGCCGGGCTCGCACTTTTTGTGCTGCTTTTCGGCCCGACCAGCTTCGTCGGAAATATCTTCTTCCGGTCCGTCGGCCAGTATGCCAACGATTTCTTCCAGGTTTCTCTACTCACTCCTTCCACCCCCGATGACCTGCAGTGGATGCAGGGGTGGACTTACTTCATGATGGCCTGGTGGCTCAGCTGGGGAGCGTTCGTCGGAGTTTTCTTGGCGAAAATATCGAAGGGCCGAACGATCCGCCAATTCGTCGCCGGTGTCCTCTGTGTCCCCAGCTTGGCTTTCTTCGCATGGTTCTCCATCTTTGGCGGAACCGCCATTAAGTTTGAGATGGAGGGAGCCACCATCGCTGCTCAAACGGCGGAGAACTTGAATTCGGCCTTCTTCGCAATGCTCAACGAGCTACCGCTGGTTCCGCTCACGTCCGTGATCACCATGATTCTTGTAGCCCTGTTCTTCATCTCAGGCGCCGATGCGAACACCTATGTTCTGAGCATGATGTCCAGCCAGGGACATTTGTCGCCGACCCGGCCGGTATTGACTCTTTGGGGTTTCCTTACCGGCCTCTGCGCAGTGCTTCTTCTTCTTGTCGGCGGGCTGGCAGCCTTGCAACAGGCCGCGATGCTGTCCGCGTTGCCATTCACGATCATCGTTGCGCTGCTGGGAATTTCGCTGACCAAAGAACTGCGAAAAGATCCGGATTTCGATCTGTAGCGGAAATCCAGGTTAAGTTTGCGCAAGGCCGTCTTCGTACAAGGGCAGCCGCCGAAAAAGTAGTCCTCGCTCAAACTGTAAATTGATCGCCTTTGTGGCAGCCTTAGCTGCCGCAAAGGCGATTTTCATTGCTATTCATGACTGTGGCAGTGAGGTCGCATGAAAACCGCGGACTTTTGCACTTGTGGTCTGAATCTTCGGACACGACGACCTCGTACGGTCGGCGGCCGTCCCACAACCGTCGAGAATCTCATTCTCCTAGGACTACAAGTGCTTGCAATGAAGCCGGATTTAGCTCAAGAAAGTTTCTAGGGTTCGTGGTGCTCGGGATGCAAGGCCGAGTGCGGTGCCTGCATCTGGTGCAACAGCCGATGCACGTCCGGATGGGTCAGAATCCAGCGGCGGTAGCGGCCATCGGCCCGCACATCCACCACCCCGGCCTTATACAAGGTGGCCAGTGCCTGGGTGACGGTGTTGGCGCCCAAGGACGTGGCGGCTGCCAGCTGGCTGACCGAGGAATCCGGGGCCGCATGCATGGCAATGAGGATCTTCATTCTGGTGGCATCCGCACAGAGGGCAAAAACGTCGATCCAGTCGGGCATGCTGTCTTCGGATGCGGCCACCGCGTCCGCCCCGATCCTGCCGTGTTCCGTTTCCGGCATCTGGTGATCCCCCTCTCTAGGTCGAAATTCGTTTGTTGGTGCGTGAACTCACCGGTGTCTATTCCTCAACCCCTCATCTGTCTGCTCACACAGATGTAAGGTGGGGGAAAGCTCCCCTCACACACGCCCCGGTGACCGACGCGAAAGGCCAGAGCCCGCAACATGCGCAAACTCACATCACTGACGCCATGGGCAGTTCTTGGCACCATTCTATTGGTCACCACCGGTTGTGCACTCTCGGCCCCGGGCAACGGCGACGCCACGGGGCAGAACACTTCGTTGGCCCTGTTGACCCCGGCACTGCCCGAGACGCTGAATCCACTGGCGGGATTCGACAACAACGGTACGGGCAAGATCAACGAATCGCTGTACACCCTCGAGGGATCGCCCAATCAGCTGCCGCAGATCGTACCCCTGCTAGCCGCGGACGAGCCGAAAATTTCGTCCGATGCCCGCACCTGGACCATTTCGCTGCGCACGGATGCCTCATTCAGCGACGGAACCACCTTTGAAGCGTCCGACGTGGTCGCCAGCTACCAGACCATCATGGATCCGGCGAGCGCTTCACCCATTCTTGGCACCCTGACCAACCTCGCGGAAGTGAAGGCCCTTGACGCACACACCGTTGAATTCACCTTGCGCGAATCCCAAGTTTCCTTCAAAACCGCCCTACTCATCGGCATCGCTCCGTCCGAGGCCGTGATTTCCGGCCAACGCGTGGAGGAATCGGTGCTTAATCGCGCACCGGTGGGCACCGGCCCCTACCGGGTAGATTCCATCGGCCCCGCACGCTTGGTCCTGGTGGCCAACCCGGATTTCCGCGACGGGGAGGCCGCAGTCAAACGCGTCACCTATGAGGCAGCACCGGACGACAACGCCCGCGCCCAACGCATGATGGCCGGCGATTTCGATGGCACAGTCCTGCCCCCGCGACTGGCCCAGAGCTTCGCCACGAATCCGGAATTCGATGAAGTGGTGGCCACCTCCGCTGACTGGCGCGGGCTCTCACTTCCTGCCGACAATCCGCTCACTGGCGATGCGCAGGTTCGGCTGGCACTGAACCTCGCGGTGGACCGGCAGGTACTGATCGACGGGGTGCTGGCCGGTGCTGGGCGCCCGGCACATACCTTTGTGCCGGCAGAGTACGGGGAGGCGTTTGATCCCTCCGCCGTCTTTGCCCACGATCCGCAGCGCGCCGCAGCGCTGCTCGATGAGGCCGGCTGGGTGGCCGGGAGCGACTCGATGCGCTCGAAGAACGGGACCCCGGCGGCATTTACGCTCATGTACAACCCCGGCGATGCGATGCGCCGCGACCTGTCCCTAGCCTTCTCGGCGCAGATGCAGCAGCTGGGCATCGATGTGTCCGTCGAGGCGGCGACGTTCGAGACCGCCGAGCCACGGGCAGGCACCGACGCGATCATGCTCGGCGGGGGCGACACCCCGTACGACGTGGACACCCAGCTGTACAAGATGCTGCATTCCACCTACCCGGCCACCGGTGCCTACTACGACAACCCCAGCAGGTTCGCGGACCCCGCCATGGACAAGGCCTTGGAAGCCGGGCGCACCTCCCTGGATCCCGCCAAGCGTGCCGCAGCCTACCGCGAGGTCCAACGCCGCTACGTCAAGGACCCGTCCATGGTCCTGCTGGCCTTCATCGATCACACCTACATCCAGCGAGCCTCGGTCTCCGAGACCTGGCAGGGCACCGGAACATTACTCGAACCCCACGACCACGGCACCGCCTGGGGTCCGTGGGCCAAGATCGGCGACTGGGTCCCGAAACCATGAACGCCCGAGTCCCGGCACTGAGTCCGGCATCGCGGCGTTCGCGTACACGCGAGGTCTTCTCCCTGCTCGGTCGCCGGGCACTGGTGGGGGTTCCGGCCACCGCCGGGATCACCGCCGCGGTCTTCTGGCTCGCATCATTGGCCCCGTTCAACCCGCTGGCCCAATACTTGGGCACGCAATACGAACATGCGACGCCGGCTCAACGCGAGGCGCTGGCCGTACAGCTGGGGCTCAATGACGCTTGGTATGCGATCTGGGGCCGTTGGATCGGCTCGGTGGTGCGCGGAGACTGGGGAACATCCAGGGTCTTTGGGCAACCCGTGGCCCAGGTGCTCACCGAACGCCTGCCCTACACCGCGTTGTTGGTGGGGCTCGGACTGCTGGTGGCCATTGCACTCTCGGTGCTGCTGGCGGTGGGTGCTGCCCGGCGTCCCGGCTCGCTGATCGACGCGGTGGCCTTGGGCCTGGTGCACCTGGCCCAGGCGATCCCGCCCTTTGTGTTGGGTTTGGTGGCCATTGCCGTCTTCGCGATCGGTCTGGGTTTGCCGGCCGGAGGCGCTTCCTCGGGAGGCTTGGACCCCACCATCGGCGGCCTTGCCCTGCATCTGGTGCTGCCCGTGGGCGTGCTGGCCGTGACCCTACTGCCATGGTTGGTACTGAATCTACGGGCCTCGATGCTCGAGGCATTGGAGTCCGATGCGGTGCTGGCAGCGCGCGGACGCGGGTTGGGCGAGTTCACGGTGCTGCGTACCCACGTGCTTCCGGTGGCGTTGTTGCCGTTCATCACGGTGCTCGGTTCCCGGCTGGGCGAACTGGTCACCGGGGCGCTGCTCGTCGAGGCGGTGTTCTCCTGGCCCGGCCTAGCCTCGGCGACGGTGTCTTCGGCAACGGCCGGGGATTTTCCGTTGCTTGCCGCGGTGACCGCGCTGACCTGCGCGGCGGTCTTTGCCGGGTCCGCTTTGGCGGACGCCTGCTACCTGGTCCTTGATCCACGGGTGAGCGATGTTTAAGCCTCGCCTGGTGCCCTTGGTGCTGCTGGGCCTGGCCCTCGCCTACGCCGTGCTGGTTCCATGGCTGCAACCCCTGGATCCGCGTGCCGTGGACCTGTCCGCGGTGCTGCAAGTCCCCTCGACCGACCATTTCTTTGGCACCGACCAATTGGGCCGCGACGTATGGATCCGCTCCGCCCAGGGCTTGCGCATGTCCCTGCTGCTGGCGTTGTTAGCCTCGGTCTTTTCCACCGTCTTGGGTGTGGGGGTGGGGTTGCTGGCAGCCTGGCGCGGAGGGACCGTGGACAGAATTGCCATGCGCCTGGTGGATGTCACCAACGCCTTGCCGCACCTCTTGCTGGCGGTAGTGATCGTGGCCCTGTGGCGCGGACAATGGTGGGCGATCGTGTTGTCCATAGCCTTGACGCACTGGACCCAGGTGGCACGGATCGTGCGCTCGCGGTTGCTGGCCGAGCGCACCGCGGACTACGTGCAGCTGGCCCGGGCTTCGGGGGCCCCGACGGCCGCCATCTGGTGCACCCACTTAATTCCGGCTGTCGCGCCACAAGCAGCCATTGCGCTGGTGCTGCAGTTGCCCCACGCCATTTGGCACGAAAGCGCCCTGTCGTTCCTCGGGGTTGGCCTGCCGCCCGAATCCGCGTCACTGGGCCTACTGCTGGAGGATGCCCGTGGCGGGCTACTGGCCGGGGCATGGTGGCTGTTGGTGTTCCCCGCCGGGCTGCTGGTGTTAGTCAGCTGGTCCACTGCGTCGATGGTGGATACCGCGGGGCCTGGGCGTAGGCGCGGCCCGATACCCCGACTGTTGTCCGGGCTCTTCACCAAGGGCCGCGGCCCGCTCCCAGCAGCCGGTGCCGCCAGGGTCGATCCATCGGTGCGCCAGTCCCCTGCCCCCGCGGCGATCCAGAGCAGCAACCTAGACGTTTTCCTCCCTTCGACCACGGGCACCGACACACCTTCGCGCCTCCTGCGCGGGGTCGATTATCGGGCCGAGGCAGGGGCTATCAACGTCATCCTCGGGGCCTCGGGGGCCGGCAAGTCGCTGCTGCTGCGTACGCTGACCGGGTTGCTGCCTCTCGGCGCCGGCTTCACGGGAAACATCAGCATCAACGGACGTTCCCGCGACACAGCAGGGCTGGCTGAAGCACGGGGGCCAGAAACAGTTCTGGTCCCGGGATCGGCAGGCACCGCGCTGAACCCGGTGCGCACCGTTGCCGCGCAAATGCGGCAAACGCTCAAGGTTGCAAGGCGGCCTGCCTCCCGGGCCGACGTCCTCCAGGCGCTGAGGGACGTGGCCATCGACGAATCGCTGGCGCACCGCTACCCCCATGAATTATCCGGCGGGCAGGCCCAGCGGGTGGCCCTCGGGCTGGGCGTTGCCGTGGGTTCACGGATCCTGTTGGTGGACGAACCCACCAGCGCGTTGGATGCCCAGACGATCGGCCGCATGGAAACGCTGCTGCTGGCCCGCGCCGCGGCAGGAGTAACCATCATCATGATCACCCACGATCTCGAGCTGGCCCGGCGCATCGCTGATTACGTAACGGTGCTCCAGGAGGGGCGGGTCATTGAATCTGGCACCGCGACCGACGTGCTGGGCGACCCCGCGCCGCCGGCGACCGGCGTGCGGTTGGGAGTGCCTCTATGAGCCTGGAACTCAGAGGTGTCTCCTTCACCCATCGCGGGGCCGATCCGGCCGCCGGGAGACTGCTTGATGGGGTGGACCTGAGCGTGGGTTCCGGGGAAGTCACGGGGCTCAGTGCCCCGTCAGGTGCCGGTAAGTCGACATTGCTGCGTTTGGCTGCCTTGATGGTTCCCGCGGATTCGGGAACCGTGCTCATTAACGGGCGGGGATTTGCCTCCGGGGCCACGGTGCCGCGTGCGGTGCGCCAGTCCGTGGGCATGGTGTTCCAGTCCCCACGTGCTGCGGCGGATCCGAGGTTGCGTCTAGATGCCTTGGTCTGTGCTCCGTTGGACTTCCGCGATGGTGCGCTGCGTCCGCGCCCGCGGCATCATGCCGAGCGCCTCGCCGAACTTACCGAGCTGGCCCAGTTGGATGCGGCGCTCCTGCACCGCTATCCGCATGAGGTCTCCGATGGGCAGCTTCAGCGGGCCATGGTGGCCCGCGCGCTCGCTCTTGATCCGGACGTGCTGATCTGCGACGAGCCTACGGCCCAGCTTGATGCAGAGACCACCGCGGCAATCCTGGGTGTGCTGGCCGATTGCGCCGCTGCGGGGGCTGCGGTCCTGATCGCTTCGCACGACCGTGCGGCGCTGTCCAGGGTTGCCGACACCATGGTGGACCTGTCGCAGATCAACCATGCGAGCTCCGCCTGAACACCGATTTCCGGTGCGTGACCGCAGCCAGGTGTTTCACGGATTCCAGCTACGGATTCCTTCAATCCATCTCCAAAGAAGTCGGGGGCTGTATCCGGATATCTAGGTACAGCCCCCGACTCAGGATGGGGAAGCGAAATGATCAGCCGACCGGCGCGAAGGCGGCCCGGCCCTGGACGGCGGAGGTGCCCAAGTCGCTCTTGGGAAGCGCGGCACCCTCCTCGATCTGGAATGGCTATATGGGTGGCGCCATCCGCTCCGGCCGCCGGGCTGCTGACGAAATTCTCCACGCCTTCTGATGAGGTGGCCGTATCTACGGCTCCCTGGCACTCCGACCCCGGATTGGCGTCGGAGTGCCAGCGAGCTTCGGCGTCCTACCCACACGAGTACTAGCTGCTAGTAATTGAGGATGCGCGTCAACCTCACCTAGATGCCGCAGTCGACTTCTGAATAAGTTTCAGAGCCGCATCGGGCAGTGAGTGCGCACGAGGCATCCTCGCTCGACTCTTGCTCCTCAGGCACGCATGCGGCCCGGCGAGCAGGCCCGTGCAGTGAGTCGATTCATGGCAACTCGGCGACAGGTTTCGGGCGGCCTTTCCTGGGCAAGAGCCGTGCAGTCCGGACCTTCAGTCGGGCGGGCGCTGGGCGGGAATCGTGCCCGGCATCGAGAAGAGGGCTGCCGGCGGCCTTCAAATGGAGCATCGTGTCGGCGCTCAGGGTGTCGTAGAACGGGACCTCCATGCCTCGGCGCACGGCGCTCAGCACCCCCAGGGCAACGAAGCCGGTGAGCAGTTTATCGGCCAGCGAATGAAACACATTCGATCCCAGTACGGCCACGGACAGGGGGTTTCCCATCGCCGTGAGGTTCCGGGTAGTGGACTCGGATGCGTGGCCGGTTCCTCCGTTGAACAACAGGACCAGCAGGGTGGATGCGATCACCGAACAGCTGAGCGCAACCAAGACATTCAGCAACAGGTATCTCGGGAGGGTTTGGCACAGCCGGAGGCGACGTGCCCCGTATCCCCACACCAGGGCGCCGACGATATTCACCAGCCCGAAGGCAATCGACGAAGAGTCGGTGATTGCCAATCCAATGGCGTTTGTTGACAGCCCCACGGCCACGCCCGCCCAAGGGCCAAGCGCGATTGCTGCAACGGCGGTCCCTATCATGTCGAAATAGAGCGGAAGCCCCAACATCGCCACGACAGTGAACCCCAAAACGTTCAATCCGATACATGCCAGGATCAGCATAAGTTTGCGGCTTTTCGCCGGAGTCTGTGTTTCGACCACTGCTGGCTGAGGTGTCGGCGGGTCCGGTTCGGGCACGGCGATTGGTGCCGCCGGAGGGTTCTTTCTGGCGAGAAGGCAACGCGCCTCCCACTGCGCTACTTCAAGGTCCGAGGCCCCGAGTGCGCCGGCGATTTCGCCGACAAGATGCGGATTGACCCGAGTCCGTCCGATCCTGAAGACGTCGTAAACGGTAGTTCGGGCGGGGCGGGCATGACCTGCTTGCACGCCGTTGCGTTCACGGCGGACCGCGATACGTCGAACGATCTCGGCGTAGGGTACGTCGCCTGCGGCGAAGCGCATTTGCTGCAGGTCCTGCGCGATTTCGTCATACAAGCCCGCCGGGGCTTCCACTACGCGCGGCTCGTCAGTCAGTTGATCCCCTTTGGCCGCGACCGCGCGAATCCCGCGCGATGCATTATCTGCAATCTTAGGCCCGGCTAGCGTCACTTTGAACGTTGCGACGAATCGTTGGGAACATCCGGCGTTGTTCGGGGTTGTTCGGATACCGACAGTTCAGGTATTTTCGCTTGCTGTGTGGGCTATCTTGATATTTAGGTGGCATGCAACGCGCAAAAGTCCTGCATCTTGAACTTTCCGTATTGGCTAGCGGTGGCCGCGGGATGCTTGAACGCTCGGGCCCTGGCTATATTCCTCATTTGGAGTTTGATACCAGTACGGTGCCGTGCTGCACCAAGCAAAGACCCTGTCGGTTCCAGGACCGTCATCCTTGTACTCGGCGCGACCAAACTTGGGGGCGTGCCGAGCACAAGGATGACGGTCTTCCCTCCGAGCGACGTCCGCGGCGGGACAGCACGGCCAAAATTATCCCCTGCAGGCCATCCACAGGACCCGGGCTGGGCCATCGGAGTGCAGAATGGGGAGAGCGCCCTAATATTTGCGCAGGTTCAGTGGCTTTTGGCCCCGCAGGTGGTGGCGCAGCGCGTCGATCACTGCCATCAGGACCGCGTTGATGGCCTCGGTGGAGTTCGACAGTGCCCGCACCGCGATACCGGGACCCGGCACCTGGCTGATGCCTAGGTGCACCTCTGTGCGCTGGGCCTCGCCGATCTTGTAAGCCAATTCCCGCATGCGCTCGACGTCCCCGGCACCAATGTTCGCATCGATGGCCAACAACATGCCCACGTGCGTGTAGTCCTGCAAAAAGAGCAACGAGTCCAGCGAATCCGCCCCCGGCTTCACCAACAGGTTGTCCAGCACCACCAAGCGCCCGTCCACCGATACCTCGGTGCGCATCCGCACCTCGTCGTAGCGGAAAAGTTTCCCGTCCGGGCTCCAGCCCGGGGTCAGCACCTCGCAGAAAAGCAGGCTGGAATCCTGTTGCATGTCCACGTGCGTGAATTGCCGGTAACTGGCACCCCTGTACGCGATGAGCTGGTCGGGCACGTACTCGAGCACAGCCCCAGGGCCCAGGCTCACCACCATGTCCTGTCGGACAAAGGTGCCGGGGGTCTTGTAGACCTTGGTCGCCGACTGGGTGGTCAGCAGCAGCGAGGTATCGGCGTCTACCGAGACCTCAATGCCGTAGTTATCTCCGCCCAGGTACCCGCCGCCGGGGTTCACGATGGTGTAGCAGACCTGTGCGGTGTCATCGAGGTAGTGCGGGCGCAGGATCCTTAGGGCACCGGCATGGTATTGCCGGGTGGCGATTCCCTTGCCGGCGCGCGTGCCCACCTGCAGGCGCAGCTCGCCAACGAGCTTGGTTCCGGCAAAGGGCGAGGGGCCCAGCTCTCGGATCGCCGGTGGCTCGGCCATGATTGCGCTCATCCTCGCCTAGCCCAAATCCAGCATCAGCACCTCGTGCTTGAGCCAGTCGATCACGGTGTCCAGGCCCTCGTCGGTTTTGAGGTTGGTGAAGCAGAATGGCTTCTCACCACGGAATTCCTTGGAATCTCGTTCCATCACCGACAGGTCAGCGCCCACGTAAGGGGCCAGGTCCATCTTGTTGATGACAAACAGGTCCGACTTGATCATGCCCTGGCCGGCCTTGCGCGGAATCTTCTCCCCCTGGGCCACGTCAATGATGTAGATCGAGAAGTCGACGAGTTCCGGGGAGAACGTCGCAGAGAGGTTATCTCCCCCGGATTCGACGAAGATGATCTGCAAATCGGGGTGTTTGGCCTTTAGTTCCTCGATCGCCGCGGAGTTCATCGAGGTGTCCTCGCGGATAGCGGTGTGCGGGCAGCCGCCGGTCTCGATACCGACGATCCGATCCAGTGGCAGCACGCCGTTGGCGGCCAGGATCTTGGCGTCTTCGATGGTGTAGATGTCGTTGGTGATTGCCGCCATCGACACCTCGTCGTTCAGCCGCCGGGTGATCCGCTCGATGAGCTGGGTCTTGCCCGCTCCCACGGGTCCTCCGATGCCAATACAAATCGGTTCCATCATGCACTTCCTTCTTCTCTAGGTAACTCGTGCCCACCTGTCCCTGTCCTATTAGGACATGAACATGCGGGCGCGTAAGTGTTCGTGGCGCATCTGCGCTATTTCCAGGCCCGGTGCCGCAGCACCCAGATCTTGGACCTCAAGCCCGAAGATCATGTCCACGGTTTGCAGGACCGGTGCGTGCATGGCCCGCAGGACCCGCTGCCCGGCGTTCTGCCCGATGGGGATCCCACGGATCGCATTCTGTGTCAGCGAGGTGATGGTGGAGAACAGGTAGGCGGCCACGGTATCGGCGCACGGGGCACCTGCACCGCGGGCGCCCAGCGCAAAGGCAATGCCCGGGTGCCCGGAGCATGCCCCGGACTGAACCTGCAGGCGGTACTCCTCCAGCTCGGGCGTGGGGAAGACGTTGGTGGCCACGTGCAACATGCGCGCACCCATCTTCACCCCGGCCTCACGGATCTGCCGTGGCACCGCCGCGGCAGTCACCAGCGCATCGATGCGTGCCAGCTCTGCTCCGCCGGCCGCCTCGTAGGCCAGCCGCACGGTGAGCCCGTCGGTGTAGGCCAGCGACTGGGACAGGAACTTTTCAAGCCACAGCGTGAAGCTGGCCTCGTCGTGCACCGCCTCGGTGGACAGGTAGCTTTCCAGGCCCAGCGAGTGGCTGAACGACCCGGTGGGCAGCGCCGAGTCGGAGAGTTGCAGCAGCGTGAGCAGGTGCCCCGCCGCCGGGCTAGTGGGTGTGTTCGGCATGGCGGAACGGCACCGGCATCACGCGTTCCTGGCGCTGATAGGGCGTGTGGTGGTGCTTGAGGAAGTCCTCCACGGTGTGGTCGTATTGCACCACCATCACCGCCGCGGCGTAATCGGAATCCGCGTCGAAGAACTGGGCCTGTAGGTGCCGGTTGCCCAGCGCGTGGGCGACCTGGCCCATTTCGAAGATGGATTCCGGGGCAATGACCAACACGTCGGTGGGCAGCACCGAGATCGTGATGATCTCCTCCTCGTTGCGGAATAAGATGTCCCCATCTTCCAGGTCGGCGCCGGGGGCCAGACGGATGCCCAGCTCCCGACCGTGGTCCGTGGTGACGCGCTGAATGCGCTTGACCAGAGCCGAGGAAGGCAGCACGACTTTTTCTTCGTGCAGCTTCGCCAGCTCGGCCGCGGGAACGTCTTTCTTGTTCCCCGTGAGCCGCTCGATGATCATGAAACTCCTTGTGGTTCTCGCCGTCGGTCTAAAAGAGGAAGTAGCGCTGGGCCATGGGCAGCACGCTGGAAGGCTCGCAGGTGGCCAGTACCCCATCGACGGTGACCTGGTAGGTTTCCGGGTCGACCTTGATGTCGGGGGTTTCCCCGTTGAACTTCAGGTCAGCCTTTTTCAGTGTCCGGATTCCGGACACCGGTCGGATGACCTTGCGCAGCCGCAGGCGTTCGGGCACGCCCTCCTCGATGGCTGCCTGGGACAGGAAGGTAATGGAGGAGGAGTGCACCGCGGTGCCCAGCGCACCGAAGTTCGCGCGCAGCGTGCGCGGCTGCGGGGTGGGGATCGAGCCGTTCGAATCCCCCATCAGCGACTGCACGATCAGCCCTCCCTTGATCACCATCTCCGGTTTGACGCCGAAGAACGCCGGATCCCACAGCACCAGGTCGGCGAACTTGCCTTCCTCGATGCTGCCGATGGAATCGGCGATGCCGTGGGCAATGGCCGGGTTGATGGTGTACTTCGCGACGTAGCGCTTGATCCGGAAGTTGTCCCCCACCTCCAGGTCCTGCGGCAGCTTCCCGCGTTGGCGTTTCATGGCGTCGGCGACCTGCCAGGTGCGCAGCACCGTCTCACCGACTCGGCCCATGGCCTGGGAGTCCGAGGAAGTGATGGAGAAGACGCCCATGTCGTGCAGGACGTCCTCGGCGGCGATGGTCTCCGAGCGGATGCGCGAATCGGCGAAGGCCACGTCCTCGGGAATATCGGCGTTGAGGTGGTGGGCCACCATGAGCATGTCCAAGTGCTCGTCCACGGTGTTGTTGGTATAGGGCAGCGTGGGGTTGGTGGAGGCCGGGAGCACGTTGGGCAGGCCCGCCATGCGGATGATGTCCGGGGCGTGCCCGCCACCTGCCCCTTCGGTGTGGAAGGTGTGGATGACCCGTCCATCGATGGCGGCAATGGTGTCCTCCACAAAGCCGCACTCGTTGAGGGTGTCTGCGTGGATGGCGACCTGAATATCGAATTCGTCGGCGATCTTCAGTGACTCGTTGATCGAGGAATGTGTTGCTCCCCAGTCCTCGTGGATCTTCAGGCCGATGGCACCGGCACGGATCTGCTCGGCCATCGGCCCACGCGCACTGGCGTGGCCTTTGCCCAGGAACCCGATGTTAATCGGCAGATTTTCCACTGCCTGTAGCATCCGGGCGATATGCCAGGGCCCGGGCGTCACGGTCGTTGCCTTGGAGGCATCGGAAGGTCCGGCGCCACCGCCGATCATGGTGGTGACTCCGGAGGCCAATGCCACGGGGACCTGGTCGGGGCTCACGAAGTGCACGTGGGTGTCGATGGCACCGGCGGTAAGGATCTTGTGTTCCCCGGCGATGATGTCGGTGGCGGCGCCGATGGTGATGTTCACCCCGTCGGTGATGTCGGGGTTTCCTGCCTTGCCGATCTTGAAGATGTGCCCGTCACGCAGGGCCACATCGGCCTTGTAGATACCGGTGTAGTCCAGCACCACCACGTTGGTGATGACGGTGTCGGGGATGTCCTGATCGCGGGTCAGTTGGCCGTTTTGGCCCATGCCGTCGCGGATGACTTTGCCGCCGCCGAAGACCACTTCGTCGCCGTAGTTGGTGTAATCGTGCTCGATCTCGGCCAGCAGCTCGGTATCGGCCAGACGAACGGCGTCCCCGGTGGTTGGCCCGTACATTTCCGCATAGTGTTTGCGGCTCATTTCGAAGCTCATGCTTGGTCCTCCTCCTGGGTCGGGTTCTTCGCGGCATTTTTCTCGGTGGCGCGCCGGACCTCATCGGGGTGCGGCGGCAGGGTTTCATCCACCGGGTCCACACCGTAATCGGTGTGGAAGCCCTTGGATTCGCGGCCAAGGTTGGGCAGGTCGATGTCGTAGTCGGAGACAAGCTCGGCTTCTGTCACCGGGTTGATGCCTGCGGAACCGCCGATGGCCTCGGTTTCTTTGGCGGGGATGGTCTCGCCCAGCGGCCCGTTCACCCGGTCCTGGAAGCCGTAGACATGCCGACGGCCGGCGAATTCGACCAGGTGCACGGTGCGTGCGTCCCCCGGTTCGAAGCGCACCGCGGTTCCCGCGGGGATATCGAGCCGGAAGCCGCGGGCTGCGACCCGGTCAAGGTCGAGCTGCGGGTTGACTTCGGCGAAGTGGTAATGCGATCCAACCTGGACGGGGCGGTCCCCGCGGTTGACCAGGTTCAGGATTCGGGTTTCGAGTTCCGCGTTGCAGAGCACTGGCTCGTCACGCAGGATGTATTCTCCCGGTTTCATGCTGTTTTCTCCCTTGCCTAGCGAATCGGGGTGTGGACGGTGATGAGCTTGGTTCCGTCCGGGAACGTCGCTTCGACCTGGACGTCGGAGATCATGTCGGCGACGCCCTCCATGACCTGTTCGCGGGTCAGGATGGTGGTTCCGTAGCTCATTAAATCCGCCACGGTGCGCCCGTCCCGGGCGCCTTCGATGAGTTCGTAGGTAATGATGGCCACGGACTCGGGGTGGTTGAGCAGCAATCCGCGGGCTTGGCGTCTACGCGCCAGATCGGCAGCCACGACAATCATGAGTTTTTCGTGCTCACGCGGGGTCAGATGCATCTATGGGCTCCAGTTCTCAACAGCAGTAAAAACAATGCGCCACCCGTTATCTACAACCGGCGAAATACTACGCCGGGAGGTCCGTGGATAAGGCCACAGTAGCAGATCAAACCGGGTAAATGCGCCACTTTCACTGGCACGTTAACCCTGCGGAACCGTAGTACTTCACAGGCGGCTTCCAGAGCCCTTGGGCGCCGCTTAAACCACGATGTCCCACGGTTTCCATTGGTGATGGAACCGCGGGACACGCAGGTTTTTGTTGACAATTTTTCGGACGTTTACAGACCCAGTTCGTCTTTGCCGAAGGCGTAGAGGTACGGTACCCCGGCCTCGGCCTCGATGCGCTCCTTCGACCCGGTGTCGCGGTCGACGATCACTGCCACGGCCACGACGTTGCCACCGGCCTTGCGCACTCCCTCGACGGCGGCCAGTGCCGATCCACCGGTGGTGGAGGTGTCTTCCAGGACCACGACGTTGCGTCCTTCGACCGAGGGGCCTTCGACCTGGCGGCCCATGCCATAGGACTTCTGGGCCTTGCGCACCACAAATGCGTCAATCGCCCGTCCCGCATGGCCGGCGGAGTGCATCAGCGCGGTGCCCACCGGGTCGGCGCCCATGGTCAGGCCGCCGGCGTTGGTGAAGTCGATGCCGGCCGTATCAAGCATTTCCAGCATGACGGAGCCAACCAGTGGTGCTGCCTCGTGGTGCAGGGTGATGCGGCGAAGGTCGATGTAGTAATCGGCCTCCTTGCCGGAGGAAAGGATGACCTTGCCGTGGACCACGGCGAGTTCCTTGATGAGTTCGAGCAGGCGGGTGCGCGCGGCAGTGTTGGTCATGGTCATAATTCTAGATTGGTCGCTGGGCCACTCGCGATCGCAGCCGCTATGTGTCACCGAAAAGCCGTCTTCGGCCCACGACCTGCTGCCCCCGGACAGGGGACCAAACTCGCTACAGACAGGCAGGTGGTCCCCGGGTTAGGGTAGGGACATGACCGATTCTCGCCCATTGGGTTACTGGCTTAAATTGGTTGACTCGCTCATTTCCGAGCAGTTCGCCAACTCCCTCGAAGAGCACGGCGTTACGCGCCGACAATGGCAATTGCTCAATGTCTTATCCGTTGGTCCCGCCTCCGGCGGTGAACTCACCGCGGCTCTGGCCCCGTTCTTCGGGGAGGCACAGGCCGAGGACGAGCCCTCCAGCCCCTCCGAGCATTTATCGGAGCTCGTTGAATCCGGTTGGGTCGCCGAGGAAGGGCAAACCTTTACGCTCACCGAGCGCGGCGCTGTCTCTTTGGACCGGCTGACCGAGATCGTCGATGAGATGCGTGAGGAATCCAGCGCCGGGATCACCTCGGAGGAGTATTCCACCACCGTGAAGTCGCTGAAGAAAATGGCGGCCAACCTTGGCTGGGATCCCAACAGGCCACCTGCCGACCTCTAAGTCCCCGCTGGTTCCAGGCCAGTCCCGGAGACGGGCTAGTCTTGGTTCATGCGCGAACTACAGGCCGTCATCATCAAGGAAATGGGTGTCAAGCCCCGGATCGATCCCGCCGCGGAGGTCCGTGCCCGCATCGATTTCCTCAAGGACTACATCCGTGCCACACACACCAACGGCTTCGTCTTAGGCATCTCCGGAGGCCTCGACTCCACGCTGGCGGGCCGATTGGCGCAGCTTGCCGCCGAGGAGCTGCGTGCCGAAGGCACCGAAGCCTCATTCGTGGCCGTTCGGTTGCCCCATGGGGAACAGCTCGATGAGGCCGATGCGAAGGCTGCCATGGACTTCGTTTCCGCCGATGTGGAACGCACGCTGAATGTGCGTGCCGGTGTCGAGGGGCTCGAAGAAGCATTCAGGTTGGCCACCGGCGGACCGATCTCCGATTTCAACAAGGGCAACGTCAAGGCCCGCATGCGGATGATCGCCCAATACACGCTGGCCGGCGAGGATAATCTGTTGGTCATTGGGACCGACCACGGCGCCGAATCGGTCACCGGCTTCTTCACCAAGTTCGGCGACGGTGGTGCGGACATCCTGCCCCTCTTTGGGCTGGACAAGCGCCAGAACCGTGAACTGCTGCAGTATTTGGGCTCGCCACGGTTGCTCTGGGAAAAGGTTCCCACCGCGGACCTATTGGATGGCCAGCCGCTGCGCACCGACGAGGACGAGCTAGGCATCACCTACGACCAGATCGATGACTACCTTGAGGGACGCCAGATCCCGGAGGATGCTGCAAAGATCCTCGAAACGAAGTTCTTGCGCTCACGCCACAAGCGCACCACCCCGGTCACCATTTTCGATTCATGGTGGCGGTCCTAGAACGCGTTGTTCTCGCAGCCACGGGCCGCGCGGCGTTGACGAAGCCACCCAAGAACCGCGTCGCCCTGCTGTTTCTGGAAGGCCCGAAGGATGGGACCGGGTTTGGCTCGCCGCGATGCCGGGGCTAATCAAATAGGGTGGACGTTGTGGAAGCCACCGAAAACGACCCAATCCCAGAGACCACCGCCGAGACCAGTGTCGAGGAGTTCCCGGAGCCGACCGGCGAGCTGGTTCAGCCGATCATCTTGCTGGTGGACCGCGAAGAACCCTGCCCGGAGGAATCCGGCATTGCCGTGGCCGCCCTGGCATCGGTGAGCGCGCTGCTGGCCAATCCGCGCCACCCCTATTGGCGGCCTTGGGCACAGGGCGCGTTTGCCAAGAGCGTCCGCCGGGCTGATGCCAAAATGTTCGCGAAGGTCGCCGCCGAGTTCCCGGACCACGTACTGGCCGAGATCGGTACCGCCAAGGCATTGGGGTTTGCCCCAATACAGGCCGACTCCCTGGCCAAACGTCTGGCCAAGCTCCAAGTCTCCGGGACCACCCTGCCACCCGGCGATCCCATGGATTCGACCCCGGTTCGCATCGTGCTGAACGATTCGCTGGGGATGAGTACGGGCAAGGCCGCCGCCCAGGCGGCCCATGCCTTGTTCGCCTGGGTCCTAGAGGGAAAGCCGGCGGAGCTTGAAGCCTGGCGCTCCGGCGGCTGCGCGCTGTCGATCGAACGCGCGGATTCCAAGATGTTCACGAAGAACGCGCGCACCGCCAGTGGTCCGTTGATCCACGATGCCGGGCGCACCGAAATCACACCCGGCTCGGCGACCGCGTTTGTCAGTGTCCACTGACGAAGGCGGAGATCCCGGTCATGGCCCTTCCGACGATCAGCGAGTTGATCTCGTACGTTCCCTCGTAGGTATAGAGGACTTCCACATCGCCGAATAGCTTGGCCATCTCATGGTCGGTGGTGATGCCATTGCCTCCCAGCAGGGCGCGGCCCTTGGCCGCGGATTCACGCGCCAGACGCGTGGTCGTCGACTTCGCCATGGCCGCCTGGACCATTTCAAGGTCCCCGGAACTCTGGATCCTAGCTAGGTCGGTCATCAGGGAAAGGCTGGCCATGGCGTTGCCCAGGATCTCGGCCAACGGCAGTTGCACCAACTGGAATCCGGCGAGAGCTGTGCCGAACTGCGATCGCTCCAGCGCGTAGTCCCGCGCAATGTCAAAGATCCCCAATTGGACCCCGGCCGCCTGCCAGCCCACCCAAGCACGCGAATGCTTAAGCAGTTCGTTCGCGGCGGCAAAGTTCTTGACCCCGGGAAGTCGGTTGCTTTCGGGCACCCTGACTGCCTCGAGGTCGATGTCGGCATTCTGCATGATCCGCAGGCCGATCTTGTGGGAGATCTTTGTCGCGGTGAAACCTGGCCGGTCGGATTCCACGATGAAGGCCTTGATTTCTCCGTCCGAGGTGTCTCTGGCCCACACCAGGGAGAAGTCGGCCATGGTGGCCGCCCCAATCCAACGCTTAGCACCGTTGATGACCCATTCATCTCCTTCGCGGGTGGCGGTGGTGGCGAGCCCTCCGGCGATGTCGGATCCGTGGTCCGGTTCGGTCAGGGCGAATGCCCCGAGCGCGGTGAAGTTGCCCAGTGCGGGCAACCACTTTTCCTTTTGTTCCTTGGATCCGAGTTGGTGGATCATCCCGACGATGAGCTCGTTGTGGATCCCGACCATGGCGGAGAGCGAGACATCGGCGCGTGCGGCCTCGACGTAGACCAGCCCCTTGAACAGGTCGCTACTGCCGTCAATCTGGAGGTTGCCCAAACCGTGGGCGGCCATCTCGGGTAGGAGGTGGTGCGGGAACTCCTCGCGGTTCCAGTAGTCGATGGACTCCGGGCGCAACCGTTCCTGTAAGAAGGTTCGGATCTCGAGCAGTCGTTGGTGCTCGGCCGGATCTAGGAGCTGCCATACGTGCATGAGGTCAACGTCCATAAATGCAGGTTCCGGGGTGCTGGAGGTCCGACTCTTGGGGGTGGCTGGTGTCGGGGATTCGCTCAGTGGCATGAGAGGGGGTGTCTCCTGTCGATGAAATATTTGGCTCGGTGGTGGTCAACCCTTCCAAACCCTTGGATATCAAAGTATATTTGCAAGTGACTCAAATCACTAGGGCTTCCTACTAATTAGGGATCGAAGCGACAGGACGACAATGACCGTTACCGAAGAATTCCGTACAGCACGCAACCGACTCCTCGAATTGCGCACCAACTATGCAGGGGCGATGGCGGAATTCCGATGGCCCGAGTTCACCGAGTTTAATTTCGCTCTCGACTGGTTCGATGCTGTCGCCAAGGACCCGGCGCGCGCCAACACCAACGCTCTGGTCATTGTCGAGAAGAATGGTTCCGCCACCCGCTGCACCTGGGCTGGCCTCTCGGCCCGATCCAACCAGGTTGCCAACTGGATGCGCTCAATCGGCATGAAGCGCGGCGAAAAGATGATCGTGATGTTGGGCAACAGGGTGGAACTCTGGGAAATCATGCTCGCCGGCATCAAGCTGGGCATGGTCATGATCCCCACCACCACCCAAATGAACCATCTAGACCTGCAGGATCGGGTTGATCGCGGAGGCGCCCGCTGGGCGCTGGCGGGATCCGGCGATACCGGCAAGTTCGACAAGGTCACCGGCGAGTGCACGGTCATCCACGTCGACGGCGATGTCCCGGACGGCGCCCTGGACTACACCCAGAGCAGTGGGCACCCCACGGATTTCGTTCCCGAGGTCCCCACCAAGGCCGACGAGACCTTGCTGTTGTATTTCACCTCCGGGACCACGTCCAAGGCCAAGCTGGTGGAGCACACCCACACCTCGTATCCGGCGGGCCATTTGAGCACGATGTTCTGGATCGGGCTGGAACCAGGCGACGTGCACCTAAATGTCGCCTCGCCCGGGTGGGCCAAGCATGCCTGGAGCAACTTTTTTGCTCCCTGGATCGCCGAGGCCACGGTCTTCCTCTACAACTACGATCGGTTTGATGCCAAGGCACTCATGGGGCAGATGGACGCCGAGTCCGTCACCAGCTTCTGTGCACCGCCCACGGTGTGGCGCCTGCTGATCCAAGCCGACCTCACCGCGCTGAAGACACCGCCGGCCAAGCTGGTCTCTGCCGGCGAGCCGCTGAACGCGGAAGTCATCGACCAGGTCAACCAGGCCTGGGGCCAAACGATCCGTGACGGATTCGGGCAAACCGAAACCACCGTGCAGATCGCCAACCCGCCGGGGCTTCCGATCAAGATCGGCGCCATGGGCCGCCCAATGCCCGGCTATGACGTGGTCCTGATCGATCCGGCCACCGGCCAGGCGGGGCGCGAAGGGGAAATCTGCCTACGGCTGGACCCTCGCCCGCTCGGGTTGATGAAGTCCTACTACGGGGATCAGGAAAAAACCGACGAGGCCTTCCGCGACGGTGTTTACCACACCGGGGACATGGCTGAAATGGACGAGCAGGGGGTCATCACCTATGTGGGGCGCGGCGATGACGTCTTCAAATCCAGCGACTACAGGTTGAGCCCCTTTGAATTGGAGTCTGTACTGATCGAGCATCCCGCGGTGGCCGAGGCAGCGGTGGTCCCCTCCCCCGATGCCCTGAAACTCTCGGTCCCCAAGGCCTTCGTGGTCACCGCCGACGGGTACCAGGCCTCGGCGGAGCTGGCCGAGAGCATCCTGCGGTACTGCAGGGAAAATCTGGCTCCCTTCAAACGGATCCGCCGGCTGGAATTCGCTGACCTTCCCAAAACCATCTCCGGGAAAATTCGTCGGGTGGAACTGCGGCGCAACGAAGCCGCACGCCACGAAGGCGCCGCGGCAGCCGAAGGCCAAGGCATTGAATACCGCGATGACGACTTCCCGTCGCTGAAATCCTGATCGCCGTGCGGGCTTGGATATGCTGGGGCACGAGTTCTAACCGGAGGGAAAATTGAGCCAGCCATTATCGCGCGACCCGATCCTGGAAGCGCAACGCAATTGGGAACGCCACGGGTGGGAGGATGTCGCCGAGCCCATGGCCGCGATCACCGCCCTGATGCGCACGCAACAGATCCTCTTGCAGCGCGCGGAAACGGTGCTCAAGCCCTTCGGCCTGACCTTCGCCCGCTACGAGATGCTCGCACTGCTCAGCTTCACCCGCGACGGTGCGCTGGCCATGAACAGGGCCAGCGCACTACTCCAGGTCCATGCCACCTCGGTGACCAACGTCGTGGACCGCTTGGAGCGTGCCGGACTGGTGGCCCGCACCAAGCATCCGACCGACAAGCGAACCACCCTCATCGCTTTGTCCACGCAGGGTCGTGATTTGGCTGCCGACGCCACGCTCGAATTAAACGCCCAGGTCTTTGCCGACTCCGGTTTCTCGGATCGGGACATCTCCACGTTGATCCGGATCTTTTCCAAGTTCCGTAAGGAGGCCGGGGACTTCGCCGCAGAGGATTCCATCGACTCGTAGTGCCGGAGATGCCCCCGATCCCCTACTCTGGCATGTCCCCCGGGGGGGGTGTTCTTCCTAGACTCCGACGAGCTCGGAGGCTCCCAGGGCTCCGTCACGCATGGTGGCGACCGAGTCGGTGAGAGAAATGAATTCGGTGTCGTGCGTGACCATGACCGTGGCGACCGAGAATTCCTTGGTCACCTGGGCCAGCAGCTTCACGATCGATTCGCTGCGCGCATTGTCTAGCGCGGCGGTAGGCTCATCGACCAACAGCACCTTGGGCTGCCCCATCAGGGCCCGGGCGATGTTCACGCGCTGGCGCTGACCGCCGGAGAGCTGGTGCGGGCGCTTCTTGGCACTGTCCTGAAGCCCCACGATCTCCAGCAATTCCAAGGCACGGACCTTGGCGGCCTTCAACGGCTTGCCGCGCAGGTGGTCGGAGATCATCAGCTGCTCGACGGCGGTCAGTGAGGCCAACAGGTTGGGCTGCTGGAAGATGATGCCGATCTTCTCGCGGCGCAGGGTGGTCATCTGGGCATCGTTCAGGTCGCTGGCGGTGGTCCCGTCGATGATCACCAATCCATGGGTCGGACGGATCAGGGTGGCAGCCGCGGCCAGCAACGAGGACTTGCCTGACCCCGAGGGGCCGATCAATGACAGCACTTGCCCCGCACCGACGCTGAGGTTCACCGAGTCCAGTGCCTTGATGGTGCCCTCCCCGTCGGGGTATTCCAGGGTCAGGTCAATCAGTTGCAGGGGCATGGCGGCGGATGCTGCGTACTGTGTGGTGGTGGGGGTGTTCATGGGGGTTCCTTTGCACAGAAGTCTGGGGCGAAACGGGGAGAGGTGCGGGGGGGGTGCTAGTTGCCGCCGAGGGCGATGAGCGCATCGACCTTGGTGACACGGGAGACGGCGAGCGCCGCACCGGCCAGCCCGAGCACGACGACCCCGACGATGGGCAACACCGTGGTGGCGGGGCTGACGAGGAAGGGTGCGGCGTTGGCGGCGAAGAAGCCACCGATAATGCCGATGCCTCCGCCGATTCCCGCGCCGAGCAGCAACACGATGCTGGCCTGCGTGATCGCGTCCTTCAAGACGTAGCTGCCGGAGCCACCCAGGGCCTTGAGCACCGCGATGTCACGGGTGCGCTGCACGGTCCAGACCGTGAGGAAGGCCAGAATCACCAGGGCCGAAATTCCGTAGAGGAATCCCTGCATCATCAGCAACGAGCCGTTCTCGCTCTTGTAGGAGCCCAGTGCCGCATACGATCCGGTGCGGGTGGTGCTGAGCGTTTCCGCTGCCGCGTTTGCGGCCTCGGTGTCAACGGTGGCCCCGTCCTGGTTGGTGATGGCAATGACGGTTCCGGCCTGGCTGGTATCACCGAGGTGGGCCAGCTTGGCCCACGAGCCCAGATCCGTGTAGAGGACCGAGGTGTGCGAGTACCAGTTGTCGGCCTCGATCCCGCCCACGACCAGGTCGACCCCGGCCATGGAAATGGTGTCGCCCTGTTCCAGGGCGAGGTCCTTGGCCACCGATTCACCGATGACGACCTTGCCCTCTTCGACCGGCGCCGGTGCTAGGGAACTTCCCGCTGGAACACCGAAGACCGCAACGTTGGTGGTTCCAGAGCTGGTCTCGGACCCTGCTGCGGATCCGGTCAGGCGGGTCTGGGTGATGCCGATGGCCTCGGCCGAGGCGACGCCGGGGCTCGTGGACCAGGCCTCGACCTGCTCCGCCGAGACCTGGCTTTCGGTGAAGGATGCCTTGGGTTCGTTGCCGCTGGCGGCACCAAAGGCGATGGAGTCGACGGGTGTGGTGGCCGAGCCGAGGTTTTTCAGCGCCGAGGTGGATTGGTCGCCCAACCCCGCGGTGAGCCCCGAGAGCATAACCAGCAGCAGCGTGATGAGGGCGACCACCGAACCCATGAGGGCGAAGCGGCCCTTGGCGAAGCGGATGTCGCGGATTGCAAGAAACACGGTAGGAGGTTCTCTTTCAGTGGAGGGTTCGAGGCTCTTGCCACCGGCAATGTCCCCGTTCTTATCTCTATCCTCCAATTTCCCCCGGCGTTGCACATCGACCATTCGGTCGATAGTTGCACCCGACCCTATTCGGGCATTTCTCCGCGGACCCACGAAATATAGCGCTTCAGGGTTTCCTCGACGATGGCGTGTGCGTCATCCTCCAACACGGCAAATGCGCTATACATCCGAGTGAACTCCAACGGCAGCACGGTCTCAAGGATCCGTTCGATGGTGGTGGCCGGCAAGGGGATGTTATTCACGTAGCTGCGCATGGCATTTGCCGATTTCCTGTCCCCGCCCACGGCGATGGTGTCCCCGGTGATCAGCACCCCTGCACCGCGGTTCCCGGCCGGCCAGTGCACCACGGAACTCCCGGCAAAGTGTCCACCGCATGGGTACATCCAAAGCCCGGGGAGCAGTTCAGTTTTCCCTTCCCAGAGTCTGATGACCGGGTCGGGACGTTGGATCCACTGGACGTCGGCCGCCGCGACGTAGACGGGCACATGGCCGAAACGGTGACTGTACTGGATCGAGGATCCGGTCAGGTGCGGGTGGCTGGAGGCAATGGCGGCAACCCCGCCGAGCTCATTGATGCGCTGTGCCCCGGCGTCGTCGATGAATCCGGGCGGTTCGAAGAGTAGATTGCCGCCGGGCGTGCTGATCAACAGCCCGCGTTGTCCGATGCCCAGTCGCGGTGTGGAGGTGATGGCGTGGAGGCCGGGCTCAAGTTCGTTGATGACCAGCGTGGTGCCCTGGGACGCGAGTTCCTCACGCGTGGTCCAGGACTGCCCGGAGGCGGGAACCCACTGGCGTTCGTCCTGGCAGATCGCGCAGCACGCCGGCGGGATCGGCGCCTCGGAATGCTCGATGGCGCAGGTGGAGCAGCTGAAGATCGTCATCGAAGTACCCCCGGAGATAGGTGTCGAGTCGTGGCCGTTTGATACAAAAGGCACCCACGGTCTGGGACGGTGGCCCCGGAGCAAAGACGTTTAGCGCTGGTCTCTTCTCCGGGATCATCGTCCCCTTTCCATCGATGGGTCGACGCTAGGCTTGCGAGCCGTCCCTGATATCGGTGATGATGCCGGAGAAATCGCGGCCAGCCCCGCCCTCGTCGGCGAACTTGCGGTAGATCTGCGCGGCCAGCGGGCCCAGCTGCGCGGCAACCCCGGCATCTTCGAGCGCATTCAGCGCCAGCCCCAGGTCCTTGGCCATCAAGGCCCCGGCAAAACCGGGGACATAGTCCCGGTTCGCCGGGGAAGCCGGCACCGGACCGGGGACCGGACAGTTGGTGGTGACCGCCCAGCATTGGCCCGAGGCCGTGGAGATCACGTCGTAGAGAGCTTGGTGGCTCAGGCCCAACTTTTCGCCCAGCACGAAGGCTTCCGCCGCACCGATCATGGAGATGCCCAGCAACATGTTGTTGCAGATCTTCGCCGCCTGGCCAGCCCCGTGTCCACCGCAGTGCACCAGCTTCTTTCCCATGACTTCCAGCAGCGCAGTGAGCTGTTCAATCTCCGATTCTTCGGCCCCGATCATGAAGGTCAGGGTTCCGGCCTCGGCGCCGACCACCCCGCCGGAGACAGGTGCGTCGGCGGAGCGGTGTCCGGCGGCCACCGTCAGCTCTGCTGCTTCACGGGCCTGAGCCACATCGATGGTGGAGCAGTCCAGAAACAGGGTGTTTGGCGGTGCGACCTCGAGCAGCCCGGGTTCGCCGGCACCACGGTAGGCATCTAGCAGGATGGCCCCGGAGGGGAACATCGTCAGCACGACCGATGCCCCGGTCACGGCCTCCGCAGCGCTCGTGGCACAAGGCACTCCGGCCTCGGTGGCTGCGGCCATCGCCGCGGGAACCACGTCGAAGCCCACCACGTCGAAGCCCGCTTTGATGAGGTTCACCGCCATGGGTTCGCCCATGTGTCCAAGCCCCAGGAACGCTATCCGGCCCGCGGAGACGGGTGATTTCTCGGTCATGTTCTTCCTCCAGTCCTATTCGGCCGCGTCGCTGAGAGCGCGTGGGTTGAGTTTGAGTTCGCGTTCCCCCAGCGAGGCGAAGCTTGCCTCCAACACCGAAGCGTCCACCTCGCCCAGGGTGGCGGGGTTCCACGCCGGGGCGTAGTCCTTGTCGATGACCTGGGCCCGAATGCCCTCGGGGAAATCGCTGGAATCCAGGGCCCGCAGCCCCACCCGGTATTCCTGCTCCAAGACCTCTTCGAGGGTGGTCATGCCCTTGGCACGGCGCAGCGAGGCGAGCGTGAGCTTCAGAGCCGTCGGGGATTTTTTAGCCAAGGTCTCCACCGCAGTCTTGGCCTCCTGATTGCCTTCGGCCGCCAAGACTTCTAGTGCCGAGACGATATCTTCAACTTCGGTGCCGGCATAGGCAGCATCAAGCCAGCCCTGCCAGGCTTCGAGCTGAGAGGTGGGTGGGGCCAAGACGAAGTCCGCCAGCACCTCGTTCACTGGTTGCGTCTGAAGTGCAGTGAACAGCTCTTCGGCACGGTTGAAGTCGATCAGGTGGTCGGCCAGACCCAGGTAGAGCACCTCGGCGGCGCCTAGGTGTTCCCCGGTCAGCGCGGCGTGGGTGCCGCTTTCTCCCGGGGACCGCGAGAGCAGGAAGGTTCCACCGACATCGGGGACGAAGCCGATGGTGGTTTCCGGCATGCCGCTGCGCGTCCGGGTGGTGACCAGCCGGTGGCTTCCGTGGGCCGAGATCCCGACTCCCCCGCCTAACACCAGCCCGTCCATATAGGCGATATAGGGCTTGGGGTAGGCATTGATCAAGGAATTGAGCCGGTATTCGGTAGCCCAGAATTCCTCGGTTTGGGTACCGCCGGCGGCGATGTCGCGGTGGATCGCCACGATGTCCCCGCCGGCACACAGTCCCCGTTCCCCGGCCCCGCGCACCAATACCTGGTCAATGGCCGGGTCATCGGCCCACGCGCGAAGCGTGTCGAGCATGGCCGAGGCCATCGACCCGGTCAACGCATTGACCGCACGGGGCCGGTTCAGCGTGATCACGCCCAGGGTGCCACGCACTTCAAAAAGGACTTCGGATTCGGTCATGGGATCAGCTGCCTTCCGGCATCACGAAGCTGGTACCCTCGCGTATCCCCGAGGGCCAACGCGTGGTGACGGTCTTGGTCTTGGTGTAGAACCGGAATCCGTCGGCACCGTGCTGGTTCAGGTCCCCGAAGCCCGAGGCCTTCCACCCGCCGAAGGTGTAGTAGGCGATCGGAACCGGGATCGGCACGTTCACACCGACCATGCCCACCTGCACCCGGGAGGTGAAGTTCCGTGCGGTGTCCCCGTCGCGGGTGAAGATCGACACGCCGTTGCCGAACTCGTGTTCGGAGGGAAGCCGCAGGGCCTCCTCGTAGTCCTTGGCTCGGATGATGCACAGCACCGGACCGAAGATCTCTTCCTTGTAGATCCGCATGGATTCGGTGACATGGTCAAAGAGTGTGGGGCCGACCCAGAACCCGTCCTCATGGCCGGGCACGACCAACCCGCGGCCGTCGATGAGCAGCGAAGCGCCCTCGTCCACGCCGACCTGGATGTAGTTTTCGATGCGTTCCTTGGCGCTTTGGGCGACCACCGGGCCGAAGTCGGAGGATTCGTCCATGCCGTCGCCGACCCGGAGCTTGCCGATGCGTTCGGTCAGCTTGGCCACCAGCACATCGGCCGTTTCCTCGCCGACCGGGATGGCCACCGAGATGGCCATGCAGCGTTCTCCGGCCGACCCGTAGCCGGCACCCATCAGGGCATCGGCGACCATGTCCAAATCCGCGTCGGGCATGATCACCATGTGGTTCTTAGCCCCACCGAAGCACTGGGCACGCTTGCCATTCGCTGCCGCCGTGGCGTAGATGCTCTGCGCGATGGGGGTGGAGCCGACAAAGCCGATGGCCTGCACCCGCGGGTCCTCCAGCAGCGCATCGACGGCTTCCTTGTCCCCGTTGACCACGTTGAACACGCCGTCGGGCAGGCCCGCCTCGGTGAACAGCTCGGCCAGGCGCAGCGGGACCGAGGGGTCGCGTTCGGAGGGCTTGAGAATGTAGGAGTTGCCCGAGGCCAGGGCCGGTCCGGCCTTCCACAGCGGGATCATGGCCGGGAAGTTGAACGGGGTGATGCCGGCGACCACACCGAGAGGCTGGCGCATCGAGTGGACGTCGATGCCGGTGCCGGCACTGTCGGAGAATTCGCCCTTGAGCATGTGCGGGGCTGCGGCACAGAACTCGATGACCTCAAGCCCGCGCTGGATGTCGCCCTTGGAATCGGGGAAGGTCTTGCCATGCTCGAGGGTCAGCAGCGCGGCGAGTTCATCCATGTTCGCATAGACCAGGTCAACGAACTTGTTCAGGATCCGGGCCCGGCGCTGGGGATTCGTCGCTGCCCACTGGATCTGGGCGGCCTCGGCCACATCGATCGCGGCGCGGACCTCGTCGACCGAGGCCAGCGGGAGCCTTGACTGCACGGCCCCGGTGGACGGGTTGTACACATCGGCGAAACGTCCGGAAGTTCCCGCGGCATGGGTGCCGCCCACGTAATGGGACAGTTCACGAGTCATGTGATTGATGCTCCTTGCAAAGTTCGCGAAAAACGCGGCAACGTCCTGTGATGCGCGCCACGCCTGTTACTCAAAAATATACTCGGACTTCCTACTAAATTGCTAGGGCCGCCGCACCCTGTTGCTTTCGTGTTCCCTAACCTGACCGCGTGGAGCGAAGTTGATAGGTTGGAAGAGTGAAGATTGCTACTTGGAATGTGAACTCCCTCCGTGCCCGTGCCGACCGCGTCGAGGACTGGCTACGCCGCTCTGATATTGATGTCCTGGCCATCCAGGAAACCAAGTGCAAGGACGAGAATTTCCCGTGGGAATTGTTTGAGAACAACGGCTACGAGGTGGCGCACTTTGGCTTCAGCCAGTGGAATGGCGTGGCCATCGCTTCGCGCGTGGGCCTCGACGACGTCGAACGCACCTTTGGTGACCAGCCGGCCTTTGGCAAGGGCGGCAATGACCCGGTACAAGAAGCCCGCGCCATCGCCGCAACCTGTGGCGGCGTGCGCATCTGGAGCCTCTACGTGCCCAACGGCCGCGCTCTTGAAGACGAGCACATGCCCTACAAGCTCTCCTGGCTGGACACCCTGAACCAGCAGGCGGCCGGCTGGCTCGCGCAGGACCCCGAGGCGCAGGTGGCACTGATGGGCGACTTCAACATCGCCCCGCGCGACGAGGACGTCTGGGACATCGATTTTTTCCGAGACAACAACATGACCCACGTTTCCGCCCCGGAACGCCGTGCCTTCGAAGCATTCGCCGAGACCGGCTTCACCGATGTGGTGCGCCCCTACACCGACACACCCAAGACTTACACCTACTGGGACTACACCCAGCTGCGCTTCCCGAAGAACCAGGGCATGCGCATCGACTTCACCCTGGCCTCCCCGGCGCTGGCGGCCCGGGTCACCGGCGCAAGCATCGATCGCGAGGAGCGCAAGGGCACGGGCGCCTCGGACCACACGCCGGTGATCGTTGAGCTGGATTAGGCCATGGTGCAGATCAGTGGTGCCAACCGGCGGGCCCTGCCCCCGACCTCCTATCTGCGCGTTTTTGAACCCCTGAGGGCCTTTTCGGACCAGGACCAGGCGGTGGCGGTGTCCACCGGCCGAGTCGGCCGCGAGGTATTGGAAGACTCAACGGCCGCAGCGGCGATCAAACGGCTGACCCGGCCGTTGTCCGACCCCTTCCCGCACCAACACCGGGAGAGTTTCCGCAAATTGGTCACCACGACCTGGGACGGATCAATCCATACCCTGTATTGCCCGGACCAGCTGGCCACCCGGACCATCCTGGCCTCGGAGCAACTCGACGGGTCGATGCGCCCGCAGCTGCTGGAGCTGTTAGTCCCCAGTGCCGCGCGGGAAGCCAATGCATTGCGCGTGGACAAGGACCAGTTCACCGAAGATCTGGCCCATCTGCACACCCGGACCTCCACCTGGGGAATCCCCTTTGGGTGGTTGATCCTGGTGCACGAGGACGACGAGGTCGAGATCGTCGAGGACGGGGAGGAACTGCTGGCCAGCAGGATCTACACTCCCTTGCACCAAGCCTTGGACCGGGCCAGGTATGCTGCGGCAACCCTGGCGATCCACGCCCCTGAGATGGATCTGCTCGATGAGCTGGCAACACTGAGCGAATGGTTGCAGCTCTTTGACAAGGAATCGGTGATCGAGCTCGACTACGGACGCATCGCCGCACTGGTGTGGCCCGATGAGTCGCCCCACGACCTGCGCCTGGGCATCGAGTCGTTGGCCGAATCGGACATGACCGGGGCCGCGGCCTCCTATCGCCGGCTCTCGAACCGCTGGTTGGCCATCCGTCAGCTCGCACGGGCCAACTGATTCGGCCTCGGCCCCCGGCCGCACCTGCAGTGTGAGCGCAATGAGTTGAGCACTGGCGATTCTCGACGTTGATAGTCTGACGGTTGTGATCTTCATTCCCGCATTGCTGCTCTTCGCCCTGTACTTCTACCTGCGCCACCGCGACCGCCGGATGCTGCGCAATGGAGTGGTGCTCGTGGCCGCGTGCTACATGCTGTTAATTGAGCTCGGGAACCTATTCGCGCGCTGGGTGCCGGGTGCCTCTTATGTGTTCTTGGCAGTACTGGCCTTGGCGCCGCTGGCCATCTTGGCGCTGGCCGCCGTGCTGATCCACAACGGTCTCGTGATGAAAAGGAACGAAGGCCGGCGGCTGGCGAACATGGTTTCACTGCTGTTGGGGTTACTGCTGATCGCACTGCCGATTCTGGCGCTGGCACTGGTGCTCACCACCAATGCCGTGGCCATCGGGCTGGCAGCCTTGCTCTTTTTCCTGTGCAGTTACTTCGGCGTGGTTTTCGTGGTGTTCCTCGCCTATGCGATTGCCTACGGGCGCATGCCGTTCCGCGAGGCACCGCAGGGAATCGTGGTGCTAGGTTCCCGGCTGATCAATGGCGAGGTACCCCCACTGCTGCGTAGCCGCTTGGACAAGGCCTTGGAGATCTACCGCGACACCGAGCCCCGCCCGCTGTTGATTCCGTCCGGCGGGCAGGGGCACGACGAGCCGCACCCTGAGGGGGTTGCCATGGGCGATTATCTGCTGGCTGCCGGCGCTGACCCGGCGGACGTCGCGGTGGAGGATCAGGCGGTGAACACCGAGGAAAACCTCAGACTCTCCGAAAGGGTGTTTGCCGCTTCGGGGCGCAGCGGCCCACTGCTGGCCGTGACCAACAACTACCATGTGTTGCGTGCTGCGCTGCTGGCCCGCCAGCTGAAGATCGACGCCGAGGTGGTTGGTTCACCCACCGCCAAGTATTATCTGCCCAGCGCCTTCCTCCGTGAATACGTGGCAGTGCTGGTGGAGCACAAGTGGCTCCACATCCTCTTGTTCCTGCCGTTCATGGGTTTTACCGCGGTGTTGGTGATGGCTGTACTCGCCAATCAGGCCTGAGGCGCCCGGATCACAACACCCGTTCGGTTCTGGCGAAGCGTGAGCGAGCCCCAGCCACCAGGTAGATGACCACCGGACCGCCGACTCCCAGCGCGTCCTGGGTGAGCCGCGCGGCCCTGGCCACGTCCCGTCCCAACGCCCCGGGGGCGGTGCCCTTACGAGGTTGGACCTTGATCCGCAGTCCGGCCTCGGGATCCAGCGACCACACACTGACATTGATGGATAGGACGTCACGGCGTTTGCCGAGGTAGTGCCGCAGCGCCTGCTCCACCGTGCTTTGGGAAATTTCCACTCGCCCCGGCACCGGACCCTCGGGCAGGAAGACCGAGACATAGTCTCCGCCCCTGCCCCGACCCTGAACCGCAATCCACCACAGCATCAGCAGGATCAGGCAGATCAGCAACGCGGCCACCACGATCCACAGCCAGGAGTCCGACTGCCCCGGCAAGGTCGTCTGGGCCAGCACCGCATCGAACCAGGTGCCAACATTCGCCGCGGTATTTCTCCAGCCTTGAGCATAGTCGGCAGAGACGGCAACCAGCAGCAGGTTCAGGCCGCACGCCAGCAGCAGCACACCAAGCACCACGAGGATGACCCGGTTGAGCATTCTGGGAGTCCGGTTCACTGGCCGATCACCCCGCGTTCGGCGACCCTGACATGGACCTGGGGCAGAGGCTCGACCAGATTGACCCGCAGTTCGTCCTCCAGCCCGGCCATGATCGCTTCGGGGTTGACCGGCGTACCGGAGGTCGGGCTGAGCTGTACATCGACCCGCTCACGGACCACAGTGACAAGCACTTGGCCGGGGCCGACTCCGGCCTCGGCCCGGGCACGGTGGGCCAGGGATGCGGCCAGGACCTGGTCATCGACCATGAGGATCCCGTCCTCACAGGCCAGTAAGTGTCGTGCACGCCGCCCGCGGCGCAGCCCCTGAACCAGCAGCACCACGCCAAGCAGGACCAACCCCGCACCCATGGCACCCAGCCATGCAGGGTCGAGTTCTCCGGGCAGTGCAGCGATCCAGTGCCACCAGGTCCCTGGGGCGGCTACCAAGGGTAATTGTCCCAGCGCCTTGAGTGCCGCTTCGAACAAAGCGTAGAGGCACAGCACAATGATCAGTGCGGCCACGGTGATGGCTGCCGGGGAGCGTCCACTGGTCAGTTCGCGCTCTTGGATGTCTTTTGCTTGCTCCGGCATCAGCGTCTCCGTCCAGTGGCCGGGTCAACGATGCCGGTGACCCGTACGTCCACGCGGCTGACCAAGGAACCTGTCAGCGCCGTGAAACGCTCTCCGATTTGCGCTCTCTTCTGACGAACTTGGTCCAGCACCGTGCCGCGGAAGGCACTATCGGCAGCGGAAAGGGACACCGGAAGATGGATATCGAGAGCCAGGTAGCCCGAGTCATCGCGCAGGAATGCACGCACCAAGCTTGGATCCACGGCGAATGCTTGCGCGGCCGCCGCACGCGCGGTGCCGGTCAGAGCCTGCGCGCTGACGCGGGTGTATCCCGCACATGGCGGAGCCGAGGGCTTCGGGTCAACGTCAACAGGTGTCGAGCTCATGAGGAGGAGCGTCGCCCGGTCAGGGAATCCAAGATCGCACGCACGTCGACATGGCCGCCGATGATCCGTGCAATCAGCGCTCCAACGGTCATGAACAAGGCCATCAGTAGGAAGCCGCCGAGTCCGTAGGCCAGTGCGGCCCACGCCAGAATGGCCCCAATGAGCGCACCAATCAGTGTTGGTTTCATGATGTTCCTTCCATCGCCTCGTGGGGCCGGTTCCCGAGAGGTGCACCGGGACCCGGAATATGGACGTCGCCGATTTCGATATTGATCTCGATGACTTCGAAGTCGGTGAGGTCCTGGACGGCGTTGAAGACTGCCTCGCGCACTGTGGCGGCGAGGGCGTGGAGACGGACTCCGTATGTGGCCGTCAGCATGAGATCGATGGCGACTTGACGGGTGCCTACTTGGACGCTGACGCCGTGTGCTGGTTCCTGCGAAGATCCCACCGCGCCACGGATGGCTCCCAGTGCGCGAGAAGTCCCCAAACCCGTGGAATACACGCCCGGAATGGAGCGGGCGGCGGCGGCAACGACCTTTGCGACGGCAAGGTCCGTGATTTTTGTGGTCCCACTGGCTGCCGTTTCGGGCAGATCGTGCACCGGCTGATCATGATCCATGGGTCAGCTCCTCTTCTGTGCGCGCCATCCAATACCTTGGCGTGGACTTCCAGCCTACAACCGATTGTGACCGATACCGCAAGAACCGACAGGTGAGGGCGGAGACTTGGTTGCAAGTGTTTGATGAACGAGTGAGGGTCGGGAGCCGCTCCCGAGGACCGGGTTTAGGGAGGAACGAGAATCCCGGCGATTTTGGTTAAAGCAAAAACCCCCTTGTTTCCAAGAGGGTTTTAGATGGTGGCTCCGACCGGCGTCGATCCGGTGACCTTTCGATTTTCAGTCGAACGCTCTACCAACTGAGCTACAGAGCCTGGCATCATCAGGCAAGATGATCACCCGATCTCCCGGCGAACCAGAAAACCAAAGCGACCCTGACGGGACTTGAACCCGCGACCTCCGCCGTGACAGGGCGGCGCGCTAACCAACTGCGCTACAGGGCCTTATTTGCGAAGTCTCCCTCGCTCACAAGACAAGAACTCTACCAGAGAATTTCACTCAAGTACAATCCATATTTCATGCGTACCCCCAACGGGATTCGAACCCGTGCCGCCGCCGTGAAAGGGCAGTGTCCTAGGCCGCTAGACGATGGGGGCCAGGAACCTCCGCCGCGGATAACTCCGCAGCAGTGGACTCAAACAACTATAGAGGTAAATTTCCAGTCACGCAAAACGAGACGCCCTAAATCGCGAAAAGAGACCTACTTCACACCCAATCCCCTCCGTCACCTGACCAAACGTCCCCGCGGCCAACTGCGGGCGGCCGGTAGAGTGCACTGCATGGGATTCCAAATGACCGACGACGAATTTGAGGTTGTGGCCGAGCGGGCCCTGGACGAAATTCCGCAGGCACTGCTGGCCATGATGGAAAATGTTGCGATCTTCATCGAGGACGCCTACCGACCGCAGCCCGGCGAGGATCCGCGAACCAAGCTTTTGGGCCTCTATGAAGGCACCGCGCTGACCGATAGGGATTCGGGATGGGGCGCCGGGGCCATGCCGGATCGCATCACGATCTTCAAGGACGCAATCCTGGAAATCTGTACCTCGGAGAAGCAGGTCGTGGAGGAAGTCGGCATCACGATCGTCCACGAGATTGCCCATCACTTCGGCATCGATGACGAGCGATTGCATGATCTCGGCTGGGGGTAAGGGCCCAACAGAGTCATGTCGGTCTTCGCGTCCCAAGGGCAGCCACCGCTACGCGACGGTCACGGAATTTCCTCTCTAGTGTCGGACTGTCACATTTAGGCCCGAAAGCGCACCCGAAACTCTTCCGCATCGTTATGACTTCTTGATTTCAATCATCCCTTCACTTACTGGGGCACCCTTCACGAATGGGGCCAAGGAAGCGAGGCCCGGGATCTCCTGGGCGCCCAGTACGTTGAATATCGGTTTCACGAAACGGGGCCGACCGAATCACGCCGCGCGCTAGTTCGATATACACATGGCCGGATCTACTGCCCGGACGTTCTGGCCACATGAACCGAAAAGCGCGGGGTTACAAGGGATTTGCTCCGTAACTACTGGGGCCGCCTACTGACACGCTCCCTACCTGCAGCGTTTCCGAGCGTAGTCCTGAGCTCCTGGTCGGGGGACGGCCGGCACTCCTTCCGTCGCCGGCGACCCACGAGCGCCCCTTCTCTCCTCGAGAGACGTCATTACTGGGCCGTTATATAAGTTCCCAAGAAAAAGCGTGCCAGAGCACACATTGGACACACACCGACAGGTTGTTTCGACGCCCCGCTTTCCGACATTTATCGAAGACACCCCTACGCTGACCTGTAGTGATATGACGCGGGCACAAGTACGTTCTTTTGGTTTCAAATCCCGAATCACGAGCAAATTACGGAATAGTTACACCGTTGTAATTGAAGTTTTTTATGTGACGGCTGTTGCCAGTGTGAATAGGTATCCCATAGGGTGCTATAGGAAGCAGCGATCAGGCCGATCCGTTCAGGCCGCATTTCTCGCATCGGTTAAGCGAGGAATGCACACCGATCGCCGCGGTAAGGATCAACACGGCATGGCAATCAGGGAAACTTTGGGCGTTGCAGCCTGCTCAATTGCATTGGCAGCCGCTTGCCTCACGGGAGCACTCCCCGCACAGGCAGCTCCCCTCCCGGCATCGGGCGCCATTGGCGTTGCGGCACAGCCCAACAGCTCGGGTAACGTGCTGCCCTCCCAAGTGCAGCTGGAAGCAGCCAAGTCTGATCCCGAGGCGCTCAATGCTCTCGTTGACAGCCTTGAGTCCCAGATCGAAGCAGGCCGTCAAGGCATCATCACCGCCGAAGCCGCGGCATTGGACGCCCAAGACAACTTGTTGGCCGCCGACGAACTGCTTGCCGAACGCACTGAAGCCGCAGATGAAGCACGCACCGAAGCAGACAAGGCCACCGAGTTCTTGCTCTCCAGCAAGAAGGACGTTGGCGCGCTCGCTTCGGATCTGTACCGCAACGGGGGTATCAACCCCGGCGTGGTGACCCTGCTAGAGGACACCAAGGACAACGACGTCCTTTACAAGGCCTCAACCATGGACGCGTTGAGCGCCAACCGCACCATGACAGTGAGCAACGCTGAGGACGCCTCCGCGCTATGGACTGCTTGGCAGGATTACGCTGCAGCGGCCGCAACCGCCGCCGACGAAGCCACTGCCGCACAGCGCACCGCGGCCGAAGAAGCCACTCAGAGTCTCACTAGCTACCAGGAATCGGTAGCACCACAGGAAGAACTCCGTTCACAGCTCATCGGCCAGCTCGCTTACCTGAACGAGGTGGACGCTGCCGAGGAAGCTGAGCGCATTGCCGCCAAGGAAGCTGAAATCGAGGCTGCGAACCTTCAGGAACTGATCGATAACGCTGCCGAGGCCAAACCGCTCGAAATCGAGGTCAGTGAGGCCCCGAAGATCCAGCCGCTGGCAGCTCCACCGAAGGTTCCGGAGGAGCAGCCACAGAGCCAGAGCCTTGTTCCGAAGGCCTCCACACCCAAGCCACCTCAGATAACGGTCGAGAGCCCTTCCAAGGAACCAGAGTCGGCGCCGAAGCCAAAGCCCGCCCCGGAGAAGCCTAAGGTCACTCCCAAGCCGGAAGCCCCCAGGGAATCCGCAAAGCCCGAGGTCACTCCCAAGCCGGAAGCACCGAAGGAAACGGCCAAGCCGAAACCGAAGGAAACGGTCAAGCCGAAACCGAAGGAAACGGTCAAGCCCAAGGCGACCCCGAAGCCGAAGCCGGTGGCTCCCAAGCCCCCGAAGCAAACGCCCAAGCCGAAGCCTAAACCGGCTCCTGAATCAGTGAAGCCGCAGTCTTCGCGAAGCTACAACGCGGCCATTTCTTGGGCCCATCAGATCGCCAATGACAACTCTAAGGGCTACATCTACGGCGCGAATGGTCCCAGCAACTACGACTGCTCGTCCTTTACCCAGGCGGCCTATTCCAAATCGGGCATCAGCCTGCCACGGACCTCTTCTGCGCAATACGCTGCGGCACCGACCAAGGTCCCGCTGAGCCAGCTGCGTCGCGGGGACTTGGTGTTCTCCTCGTCCAACGGCGGAAGATCGTTCTACCACGTAGCCATCTACTTGGGCGGCGGGCAGGTACTGCACGCACGTAACCCCTCGAGCGGGATCTCCGTGACCCCCTTGAGCTGGGTCAATAACCTGCACTCCTCCGCGGGACGCTACTAGGCAGCACGGGACGTTCCCACGAACAAAGCAGTGAGGGCCGCAGACAACTTTCGTTGTCTGCGGCCCTCACTCATTTGCTAAGACGCTGGTTTACAGGCCGTTGGCCTGGTCTTCGAATTCCTGGCGGGATGCCAAGCGCGGGTCATCGCCGTCGGGGACCACCATCACCGGCCCCTTGGAGTGGTGCAGGACGCCTTGGCTGGTCGAACCCAGCAACATCCCCGCAAAGCCACCGCGGCCCCGTGAGCCGGTGACCAGCAGCTTGGCGGTTTGGGATTCGCGGATCAAGATCTCCACCGGAGCCCCGTCAATCACGTCGGTTTCGATGGTGAGGTTCGAGAACAGGCTCTGCAACCAGGCCTTGCCGATGCCCATCTGGTGGCGAACATCGGCGGTGACGGCTTCCTGGTCGACAGTAGCCGGCATCCAGGCCAGAGCCCCACTGATCGGGGTCAGGGCACAGACTACGCGCAGGGTCAGGCCGCGGGTGGCGGCCAGCTCCGCTGCCACCAACACCGCGAGGCGGGCCCGGTCGGACCCATCCACGCCGACCACGACACGGTCGGCGACCTTTGCATCGTCTTCGTCCCGCTTGGCGACGCAGAGCGGCACCACGACCGTAGGGCACTTGGCGTGTGCTGGAAGTGCGCTGGAAACCGATCCAAGCAACCTCCCCACAAAGCCGCCGCGGCCCCGGGTTCCCACCACGATGAGCTCGGCTTGGCGGCTGAGGTCCAGCAGGACCCCGGCCGGATCCCCGGATTCTATGTAGGTACGAACCATGATGTCTGTGTCGGTCAGCGTGGCGCGGGCCTGGCGCACGACCTCCTCCGCACCATTGCGGATCAATTGGTCATCCAGGGTGGCGTATCCCGCGTCCATGGACGAGGCGGCGAAAACCGGGATCGTGTAGGCCGTCACAATGTTCAGGACGCTGCCGCGCCGTTTGGCTTCCTGCGCTGCCCATTTCAGGGCGCAGAGGCCCTGATCCGAACCATCCACACCGACAACGATTCCTTCGATGACTTCGGTGTCGTCTTGGGGCCTGTTGTTTTCGCTCATCGTCTTCACTCCTACGTCTTACGGTCTGAGTCCTCCCGGGCTTCCCCCGTTCGAGGTCCCGTGTTCCCATTGTTCACCACAGTGTGACGTGGGTCTATCTATGCTCGAGCGTGGCGCATTTCTCCCCCGGTTTTTCGCCTCGTGGCGTAAAGACGAACTATAATTCCCCCATGCCCTCACCGGAAAACTCCCTGCTCGAAAAATCCAAAATTTCGCGTCTGGACCGATACTTCAAGGTCACCGAACGCGGATCCAACTACGCCCGAGAAATTCGTGGCGGCTTTGCCACGTTCTTTGCCATGAGCTACATCGTGGTCCTTAACCCCTTGATCCTTGCTGGTGCGGATTCCACCGGCGCGGAACTTGGAGCGACCCGCGTCGCGGCCGTGACGGCGCTGGTCGCCGGCATCATGACCATTTTGATGGGCGCCTGGGCCAGGCACCCCTTTGCGATGGCCGCCGGCCTTGGCGTCAATGCCTTCATCGCCGTAACCGTGGCAGCCAACCCGGGTCTGACTTGGCCCGATGTTATGGGTCTGGTGATTATTTCCGGTGTGACCATGCTGGTGCTGGTCCTCACCGGGTTCCGAACAGCGGTGTTTAATGCCGTGCCCTCCAGCCTCAAGACCGCAATCGTGGTCGGAATCGGCATGTTCATTGCACTGATCGGGCTGGTCAATGCCGGCTTCGTCCGCCGCATCCCCGATGCCGCCGGAACCACTGTCCCGGTAGGGCTGGGTTTTGAAGGAACGCTGAACGGCTGGCCCATCCTGGTGTTCATTGTGGGACTGTTGCTGACCGTCGCCCTGGTGGTGCGCAAGACCAAGGGCGCCATCCTCATCGGCATCGTAGTCTCCGCGGTGCTCGCCAACATCCTCGAGGCCGTCTTCGACATCGGCCCGTCCTTCGATGCCGCGACAGGTACCCCGAATCCGCAGGGCTGGTCGCTGGTGGCCCCCTCGATGCCGGACTGGGCACTGCCCGACCTCTCACTGATCGGCCAGGCCAACGTGTTTGGCGCGTTCCAGAACATGGGTGTCACCGCTGCCCTGCTGCTGGCCTTTGTCATTCTGCTCTCGATCTTCTTCGACGCCATGGGCACCATGGTGGGCCTGGCCAACGAGGCCGGCTCCGTCGATAAGGACGGGAACATCCCCGATGTGGACAAGGTGCTCTTGGTTGATGCCTTGGGTGCCGTGGTCGGCGGCGGCGCTTCGGCGTCCTCCAGCCAGATCTACGTGGAGTCCGGGGCGGGTATCGGCGAGGGTGCACGCACCGGGCTGGCCTCCATCGTCACCGGCGTATTGTTCCTAGCGGCAATGTTCCTGACCCCGTTGATCCACCTGGTGCCGTTCGAGGCCGTCGCCCCGGCCCTGGTGGTCGTCGGGTTCATGATGATCTCCCACGTCTCCAAGATCGACTGGAACGACTGGGGCGTGGCCATCCCCGCGTTCCTGACCTTCGTGTTGATGCCGTTCACCTACTCGATCGCCAACGGCATCGGTGCCGGCTTCGTGACCTTCGTGTTCATCCGCGCCATCCAGGGCCGCGCCCGCGAGGTACACCCGCTGATGTGGGTGGTTGCAGGGGCCTTCGTGCTGTTCTTCGGCATCGGCGTGATCGAGTCGATCGCGGGCATCTAGCCCCTGAGATCCCCGAGATTTTTCAGCAGCGAGGGAGCGGGACGGACGGAGAATTGTTCCGCCCGGCCTACTCCCTTTTTGCGTTCCCTCAAGAGCTCTCTTCGGTGGAAGCTACCGTGATGCCAGCTTCCACAGCGATGTCACTTCGCCGGAGCGCTCGGCGTGGAAAGGATCGGTGGCATCCGCGGCCCGGCCGTGTGACGGGGTCGTGTCATCGCGCCCCAGCACCACCAGCCCTGCTTCTTCGATCCAGCCCAACAGTTCCTCACGGCTGCGCAGTCCCAGGCGTTCGGCCAGGTCGGAGATGATGAGCCAGCCCTGGCCGCCGGCACTCAGGTGCTCGGGCAGCCCGGTCAGGAAGGCGCGCAGCATAGCGGACTTCGGGTCGTAAACCGCGTAGTCGAGCAGTGTCGAGGGGGTCCCCGGGAGCCACGGCGGGTTGCACACCACCACGTCCGCCCTCCCTTCAGGGAACATGTCCTGCAGCACCGCGCTGGCGCTTTGTTCCAGCCCCAGATCGGTGAATGTCGCGTTCGCGCAGGCCACGGCCCGGTCCTGGGAGTCGGTGCCGATGACCTCGCTAACCCCGCGCCGGGCCAGAATTGCGGCAAGCACCCCGGTGCCGGTGCCGATGTCGAAGGCCCGTCGGGCCGCGGGCAGTTCCGCCCGGGCGACTAGTTCTAGATATTCTCCGCGCACCGGTGCAAAGGTGCCATAGTGCGGATGGATCGTGGCATCCAGTGCTGCGACGTGCAAACCGTTGGCACGCCATTGCTGGGCACCGATGGCCCCGAGCAGTTCCTGCAGGGACACCACCGTGGGTACCGAAATCTCGCCGAAGGCGTTGGTCCAGGCCTCGGTGATGTCTGGGGCGCGGCGCAGCGAGACCACCGGGCCCGGATCGATTGGGACCAGCAGCATCGAGAGTATCTTTGCGCGCTGTGTGCGCCCCTGGCGGTACTTGTAGAAACGTTCGGCAGTGGTGGGGACCGCCGCGGTGCGCTTGGGCTTGGAACCGGCAGGGATCCTGCGGGCGATCGCTCCCAGCAGCTGGCGGGCATTGTGGTAATCGCCGGTATACAGCATCCCGGTGCCGGCCACGGCCAGACGGTAGGCCTCGTCCGCGGTCATGGCGTCGTCGATGACCACCACGCGCTTGGGCGGGGTCGCGGCATGGGCCGAGGAGAAGCGGGCGCTCTCGTCGAGTCCCTGCCGGGTGAAGGAAATCGTTGCCGGGGTATTCATCGCGGTGCTTGCGCTCCTGCTCGGTGGGGTGGGGTGGTGCACTGAAGTCTGCTGTTTGCCGAGGATCCGTTGTGGACCCCCAGCTTATAGGCGTGCGATTCTCAGACTGCGGCGGAGTGGCGCGCAAAGGCGCGCACCCTGGCATCGTCCCAGTGCTGGGCCGGCACCCCGCCGCCGAGCAGCTCACGGATGAATCCTGCCCCGGCCGGGATCGGGGCATCGGATCCGGCAATGATGACGTTGCCGTGGCGCCGGCCCTTGAGCATGGTCGGGTCAGCGACGATGGCCACGTACTTGAAGACCGCCGAGATGGTGGCCGCCTCCCGCCTAGCGTTCTCCAGTGCGGGGGTATCCCCGCAATTGACGATGTACAGTCCCCCGGCATCCAGCACCCGGGCAGCCTGCGCGGTGAAGGCCAAGGTGGTCAGATCCCGCGGGGTCTGGTCCCCGGCGAACACGTCGCGGATGAGTAGGTCGCGGGTCGCGTCGGTGAGCGTGCTCAGCACTTCCCCAGCTTCTCCCACGCGGATGCGCAGCAGCGGGGCGCGCGGCAGGTCGAACCAGGCACGCACCAGTGCCGCGAGCTTGCCGTCGAGCTCCACCACAACCTGGCGGGCGTTGGGATAGGTCACCGAGGCCCAGCGGGCCATCGAGCAGGCTCCGCCGCCCAGATGCAGGATGCGGAGCTTGTGCTCCGCTGCCTGGATGTCGGCCGGGGCGAAGCGCGCACGGATCAACGCCGCGATCCAACGCATGTACTCAAAGTCCAGATGCCCGGGGTCGGCCAGGTCCACGTGCGAGGACGGCACGTCGTTGATGCGCAGCAGCCAGCCGGTGGGCGAATACGGGTCGCGTTCCAGCTCGGCGGCGCCGGTGTCGATGGGGTAGATGCCTTCCAGCGGCCCGTCCTGCGGATCCGCAGAGACCACGGAATCTAGCGGGGCATTGCTCTTGGTGCGTTTGTTCCTGCCCTTAGCCACGGTTGGCCCCGCGGCGGAGCATGCGGATTTCTTTGAGTCCGGCCCAGTCATCGGCCAACGCTTCGATGCGGCCATCGGCGACAAATCCGTGCTTGGCGTAGAACCTGCGGGCACGCGGGTTATGTTCCAGGACCCACAGCAGCGCGTCGCGGTTCCCCAGCACGGTGTCCATCAGCCTCTTGCCCAGACCGGTGCCGTGGTGCTCCGCCAAGACATAGAGGATCTGCAGCTCAATGCCGATCCCGGTGTCGGCGTCGTCATCAGCACTCGGGCCGCCGCCGGCGACACCGACAATTCTTGAGTCGACATCGGTGGCGATCCAGAGCTCCGCGCCCTGCGCCAGACCGCGAGCCCACCAGTCGCTCTGCTGTTCAAGCGCCGCGTGGGCGTTGTCGAAGAAGGAGCCCGGACGCTGGTCCGCGTAGGTCTCTTCCCAGGCGGCCAGCTTCATCTCGAGGGCTGCGGGAATGTCTTCGGGCGTGGCCAGGCGGAGGGTGTAAAGATTGGTATTCACAGCCGCAAGCCTATGCGCATTCCGCGGCCGCGCGCGAACGCATCAGCGCATCGGCCCCGGGCTGCCGACCGGCCCCCGGGGAGAAGGTGTCAGCGGATCAGCGCCAGTGCCAACCCGTCCCACCCCTTGGACCCGACGGTCTGCAGTGCCGTGGCATCAAGCCGCGGGTTGCTGCCGAGCACGTCGATTCCTTGCCTGACACCGTTGATCATCCGTCCGGCTTCCGAGAGCGGGTCCCCGGCCTGCAGCACCGCGCCTTCGCGGACCACGTTATCCACCACGATCACGGTGCCCGGACGGCCAAGGGCGATGGCCAGCTCAATGTAGTGGCCGTTGTTTTCCTTGTCCGCGTCGATGAAGATCATGTCGAAAGGCTCCCGCCCTTCGGCCAGCAGCGCATCGAGGGTATCCAACGCGGGGCCGATGCGGATATCCACCCGTTCCGCGACTCCACAAGCGGCAAGGTTGTCGGAGGCAACCCGTGCATGCAGAGGCTCGAATTCGCAGGTGGTCACTTGTCCGTCGGGTCCGACCCCGCGTGCCAGCCAGGTCGTGGAGTATCCGCCGAGGGTGCCGATTTCCAAGACTCGCCTGGCCCCGGCAATCTGTGCCAGCAACATCAGGAACTTGCCTTGCGTCTCGCTGACCTCAATGCTCGGCAGCCCGGCTTCGTGGGCACGGGCCCTGGCAGCCTCCATCTCAGGCTCCGGCGCGAGCAGCCTCTCGGTCAGGTACGCATCAACGTCGGTCGGATTGGCGGGTTCCGCTGGGGTGCTCATGGTCGCTACTTCCGCGTCTCGATCGCTTGTTCCAGACGCTCGAGCTTCCCGGTCAGTTCCCCGGTGTAGCCCGGCCGGATATCGGCCTTGAGGACCAGAGAAACTCGGGACCCGTAAGCGGATACCGCCTCGGTTGCCCGCTTGACGACATCCATGACCTCGTCCCATTCGCCTTCCAACTCGGTGAACATGGAAGAGGTCGAGTGGGGCAGACCCGATTCCCTGACGATCTGCACGGCGGCGGCGACTGCGTCGTGCACCGATCCGTCGGAATTCTCTGTGCTGGGGGCAACTGAAAAAGCTACAATCATGCTCCCACTGTGCCACCGCGGTCCCGACATGTCACTTGCCGTGGCGCGGAATACGTCATGCTGGGCGCCATTGACGCATTTCCCTTGCCAACACCCACGAGCTCTGCAAGGCTCAAACAAAGCAGGGGAATACTTGGGAGACGGTAATTGTGGGGCGACTCATGCAGGGCGGTGCGGCCCTGGGCTTGTTATTTGTGCTGGGCGGATGCTCCGCGATTTCCGCGGACCCGCCAACCGCCGATGCATCCTCGGTCAGCCTGGAGAATCTCATGGATCGGGTCCCCGGCGGGGCCCAGATCCTCATGGGCATGGGATCCGTCGAACAGGCCGGGGTCAGTGCCATTGCGAGGTTGGAAGCCCACCCGGGCACGGCGCTGACGATGGTGGCCGTGTGCGGTGGCCCGGGAACGCTGCACCTCGAACTAGAACATGACGACGGATTGGTCGTTCCATGCGATAGCAAGGTTATCTCCACCGACATCGTGTCCGGCCCCGGTGCGCGCTCCGACACCGTGACCATTACCTTGGAGCCCGGTAATTCCTATTCAACGCTGGTGTACACCGCCGAATCCGAGCCGGAGGATTAACCCCAGCCCAGGAACCGCACCAAGGCCGCAGCCACGGCGCCAACGATGACCACCACGAGGAAAGGTGCGCGCAGCAGCAAAGCAATCGCTGCGGCCACCAAGGCCGCAAATCTGGCATCGAAGGAGACCTCGCTCCCACTGGCCACCGTGTTGACAATGGTCAATGACGCCAGCAATCCAATGGTCAGCGCCCCCGCGGCACGAGTCATCTTCTCGTTTTCAAGGATCCGTTCCGGAACCAGATAGCCCAGCAGTTTGATTCCGTACGCCGCCGCGCAGCCGGCCAGAACCCACCACCACAGTGCACTCATGAGTGGTCCTCCCGTGATGTGTGCGGCTCGATGTCGGGCTCAAGCCCTTCGGTCGCCGGCCCCTTGCCAAAGTATCCCCACACTCCGGCGATCAGTGCTGCCACCAGGATCGGGACACCCGGCGGAACCATGGGGATCGCCAATACCGTCGCCAGCGCACAAACACTGGCGATGGCGATCGACTCGCCGCCCTTCAACCGCGGCCACAACAACCCCAGGAACGCTGCCACCGCTGCACCGTCGAGGCCCCACGCCTTGGGGTCCCCCAGGGCGTCGCCAAGCAGCGCCCCCACCACGGTAAAGATATTCCATAAGACGTATACACCGATTCCGGCGACCCAGAAACCGCGCTTCTGCTCTTCAGGGTCCTGCTGTCCGGCAGCGGTGGCAGTGGATTCATCGATGGTCACCTGTGCGGCAACCAGCTTTTTCCACCCGCGCGGCTTGAGCATGGCCTTGACTTGCATGCCATAGACGGCATTTCTCACTCCGAGCAGCGTGGCCGCGCCGAAGGCCGCCCCGGGCGTTCCGCCACCGGAGAGCACTCCAATGAAGGCGAATTGCGATCCGCCAGTGAACATGAGCAGGCTCAGGGCCATGACCTGCCAGAGACTGAGTCCGGCGGCGACGCCCAGCGCGCCATAGGAAATGGCATACAGTCCCGTCGCAACGGCAATGGAGAGACCAATCTTGGTTGCTGGGGTCATTTGGGCTGGCACAGAACCAAGCTTAGCTATCGTTTTGAGCACCGAGGGGCTTCGTGTCGCTGCGCGGCGCTGGAGCGGTGCTGGAGCGGTGCTGAGCCGGGTTTAGTTGTGGGTTGCCTCGTAACGGACCTTCAGCGATCCGCGCTTGACCTTGGCTTCAAGGACCCGTGCATCACGCAAAGCTCCCAGATCGCCAACGTGGGTGCCGCCGCAGGGTTCGGCGTTGACCCCGGCAATTCTCACCGTGCGGATCCCCTGCGTATCAATGCTGCTGGTGACCTCCACCCGGGTATCGATCAACGCTTCCACCTGCGCTTGAATCTCCTGGACGACGGTCATCCGCGAGGCCGGGGTGCCCAAGTCGTCAGCAACCGATGCGGGGTCGAAGTCCAACCGCGCCTGACCCGGGAAATGGCTGTGCCTGCTGTGTTGCCAGCCGCGCTTCTCGCCGAGGAAGCCGACCAGGTGACCGGCGGTGTGCAGGGCGGCATGAAGGCGGCGTTTCTGCGGGTCAATCGCCGTGCGCACCGTGGACCCTACTTCGTGTTCCGCGGCGCCGGTCAGGATGACCAGCCCATTGTCGTGGCGGGCTACCGCGACCTCGGTACCGTCAACGGTTCCGGTGTCTTCCATCTGCCCGCCGCCCCGAGGATGGAAGATGTTCGGGCTGACCGCGATCCACGGTTCGTCGTCCGCATCCAGGCCGGATGCTATGACGGTAGCTTCGGCTTCGAAGAGGTAAGTATCGGCGAAGTATGCGTTTGTTTGTTGCTCCATCGAAGCGATTCTACGCCCCGCGCACCCCGGTAAGAGGGCACTGTCTCCAGATCTTTCAGGCGATGCCGAGGTGCTCTTTGATGAGGGCCGGGACGTTACTGGTCAGCTGGGCCACTCCGCGTTCCACGAGGTAGGTGGCGTCGCGAGGGTCATCGACGGTCCAGACCCGGAACGTTGCACCGCGGGCGAGCCATTGATCGGTCAGGCGTGGATGTTTGCGCATATAGGCCACGCCGGGTCCGGCAAGCTGCGGCTCTCCGGAGCTGAGCAGCTCTGCCCCCTCCGTCATGGCCTGGGCCAGCACCGCAGCGACACCCGCCTTGTCGGTCTCCCCCGCCTCGCACAATTCTTCGATCCATTGCTCATCGACTTCGGTGACCAATTGACAGATATGTTCCGCGGAGACTCGATCCATCATGAAACGCACCGACCCCGGGTCGAAGCTCATGAATGAAACCTGGATGTCGCCCAGCATCGACGTACCGGAATTCCAGCCCAAGGACTCGAGCTCCGTGAACATTGCTTCTTCCAGCTGCCTGCCGAACGGACTGGGATGTTTGATCTCCACGGCCAGGCCCACGCCGGGACCTGCGTCCTTCATCAGTTCTATGAGTTCACCCAGCGTCAGGAACTGGTCATGGAGCTGGCCGTAGGCTGCGGGGATCTCCGGGTTCCGCCAGGAAGAAAAATCAAGGGATTTCAGCTCTTCCAGAGTTTTCTCTCCGATCCGGCCACTGGAATTTGAGGTCCTATCGACCGTCGGGTCGTGGTGGCACACCACAAATCCGTCGGCACTGAGGTGGATGTCGCATTCGATGCCGTCCGCGCCGTCAGCCAACGCTTGCATATAGGCTGCACGGGTGTTTTCCGCATAGGCCTTCGATGAACCGCGGTGGGCAAAGACAAGGGTTCTCATGCCTTTCACGCTACCGCCGGGATCGGCACCCGTGCCGCTTGCCGCGCCCGTGGTTTGGTGAACTATCGTTGGATCCTGTTCAACCCGCATGCCGAGGCCAAGGGAGCCATTGCCCATGACATCAACAGGATTAGGTCTCGCCGCCGTCAATGATGCAGCGAAGGCCGTCGCCCTGCGCAGGATGAAACGCCTGGCCACGTCCCTGCTGGTGCTCTTTGCCGCGATCTTTGCCGTGGCTTTCGCCCTGCAACACAGCTACCCGTGGTTGGAGTATGTGAGGGCCGCGGCCGAGGGTGGCATGGTCGGGGCCCTGGCCGATTGGTTCGCCGTCACGGCCTTGTTCAAGCACCCCATGGGGCTGAAGATCCCGCACACGGCGATCATCCCGCGCAAGAAGGACCAGATCGGCGAAAGCCTGGGCCAGTTCGTCCAAGAAAACTTCCTGTCCGGGGACGTCGTGGACACCAAACTGCGCGAACTCGATGTCTCCCGTGGCGTCGGCACGTGGCTGGCCAAGGAAGCATCCGCTACTCGTGTGGTCCAAGAAGTGTCGACGGTTGCCCGGGCGGTGTTGGAGGTCTTGGACGACCGGGACATCTTGGCCCTGTTGGAATCCTTGGCGAAAAAACACATGTTGGCTCCAGAATGGTCATCGACGTTGGGTCGGATCATGCACCGCGTGGTGATCGATGGGCATCACAAACCCGCAGTGGATCTGTTGGCCGAACGTGCAGGTCAGTGGGTGGACGCCAACCGGCAGATGATCGTGTCCCTGGTCGCTGAACGCTCGCCCTCGTGGGTTCCCGCGGTGGTCGACACGCTGCTGGGCGAAAAGCTGCATCGCGAAATGCAGAAGTTTGTTCGGGCGGTGCGGGAAAACCCGCACCATTCAATGCGGCTGAGCATCGATGTGTGGCTGGAAAAGTTCGCCACCGACATGCAATCGGACGAGGAAATGATTGCCAAGGTCGAGGCCTTGAAGCATTCGTTGCTTGGCGATGCACAGTTGCGGGACCTGGCCGCGACCAGCTGGTCCTCGATCAAGGCCGCCCTCATCGATGCTATGGAAAACCCGGAATCGGAACTGCGCAAGTCGATGATTGCTGCGATCATCGAGCTCGGTGGACGGCTTCGCGACGACGTTCAACTCGCATCGAAGGTCAACGGGTGGGTATCAACTGCGGTTCGCTACGTCGTGGAAAACTATCGTGGCCAGATCACCTCGTTGATCACCGACACCGTGGCGCGCTGGGACGGCAAGGAAACCAGCGAGAAGATCGAGTTGCAGGTCGGCCGGGACCTGCAGTTCATTCGCATTAATGGAACGGTCGTGGGGTCGCTGGCTGGACTGGTGATTTTCACGGTGGCCAACGCCCTGCTGCGTTAGTGCTCCGCGCCGGATTCTAGGACTGTCCCACGCCGGAGCCGTTCGGCTTCGATACCGGCTTCGACCTCCGCCATGGCTTCTTTGCGCTCTCCCTCGCTGACCAGCTGCCCGGGGATGGTGGTGGGCAGGGTTCCAAAGGCCAGTGAAGCTGCCTCGATGACCTTCTTACCCAGGAAACGGTTGCCGAATCCCCCGACTGCCGCACCGATGCCGAAGGGCACCATCCGCCCGAGCATCGAGGCGCCTTGGGTGGCGAACATCTTTTTCAGGAACGTCCGTTGCATGGTGCCTTGCAGCGTCGCCCACAGGCTGGAGGGCTTGTTGCTCCCGAACATTGCTGCCCAGCCCTTGACAGGTCCTGTACCGCGACCTGCGGCCTGGTGTGTCAGCGCGGAAATCATCGAGCTTCCCTCGTCACCCAGCAGGATCGCCATGACTAGGATCCGGGCCTTGTCCGGGTCCTCGGTGGTGATTCCGTGGAGTTCCGCCAGCGACTGGGCGTAGAGGGCACTGGCTTCCAGAAAGCCAACAGTTGCCGCCGCCGAGAACCCCAGGGCAGCCACGGTGCCGACGCCGGGAATGGCAGCCGTGGCACCGACTGCAGCACCGGATCCGGTAATCGTGAGCAGGTAGTCGCGCTCGACCATCTTGGCCAGTTCCGCTGCGGTGCGCTCCGGCTGCTTGCGGCGCATGCGCCGCAAATAAGCCAAGACCAGGGGCCGCTGCACACTGACTGCCTTCATCAGGGCGCTCTGCACCCCCGGCTTGGGTTTGCCGTCCGGACCAATGACACTGGAAGTAATCGGGTTCTTTTTCATCCTGTTCCCACTCTATGGGCACCGACCCCGTCGTTGTAAACATATTTTCGCTGGGCATAAGCACACAATGATCTTGCGGGATCGACGATTCGTTTCCACGGCTATCAAACCCTTTCAAAGCACAGGTTTCCGGCTATCCTAAAACTACTGGCAGAAACCACCAAGATCGTCCGTTCTCAAGAAGTGGGCTCATCATGAATTTCGCAGAAACGCTTTGGTCGTTGATCGTCATTTTTCTGTATTTGTCATACCTCGTGGTGATGTTCCAGATCGTCGCCGATCTTTTCCGAGATTCCGAACTCGGCGGCGGACTGAAGGCCCTGTGGATCTTGCTGCTCATCGTTGTTCCCGTGTTGAGCGCACTCGTGTATCTGGTGCTGCGAGGCCGCGGAATGGCATTGCGCCAGGAGGCACGTGCCCAGGAAGCCGTGACCAGCACCGAGGACTACCTTCGTTCCGTGGCCGGAGCGCCCGGGCCTGCGCGTCAGATATCCGAGGCCAAGGAGCTGCTGGATTCCGGAACGATTACCGAGGCCGAATTTTCTATGCTTAAGGCCAAGGCCCTGGCATAACGCCGATGCCCCTCAAAACTGGGGGCATCGGCGTTATCGCCTGCCTCGTTTAGCGGTCGGCGAGCGCGGGTGCCGAGGTTCCGGCGGCGTCAACCTTTTTCAGTGCGGCACGCAGTGCCACGAAAAGCACGATCACTGCGGCGGTCAGGGAGATATGTCCCATTCCGGCGATTCCGGCGAAGGCCGCGGAGCTCGCATCGTTGCCCAACACCACTAGGGTGCCCTTGACGAGCATCATTCCTCCGGTTACAGCGACGCCGAGAGTCCAGAGCCAGTAAAACCAGCTGAAGGTGCGCGGTGCAGCGGACGAGATGGCAAAGAGTTTCTCGAGTGCCAACACGATGAGCAGGAACACGAATCCGAGCACCAGCAGGTGGGTGTGGACCAGCGGCAGTTGGGAAGCGGACCGATCAATGAAGTCGTTGGCTTTCGTCAGCTCGCGGTAGTAAAGGCCCGAGAGTACCCCGGTAACTCCAAAGGCAAAGGCGGTGTACATCAAGCGCATCATGGCGTTGTGGTTCCTTTCGGCGGTGCCCGAGCGAGTGATGGTTATCTTGGCAGGGCCCTCGGGCACTGGACCTTGCCTCGTCCTACCAACAACATTGCCCGGTTCCGCTCCCCGGCGAATCAACCATCCGGTTGATTAGGCGCGGATACCCACGGAAATCACCTGGCGGGTGTTGGCGGCAGGTAGTGCTTGAGGAAGCTGCGTACATCGCGGTGCTCATCCGCACCAAACCCGTGCCCCATGCTTGGGTAGGTACGCACCGTCAATGCGGTGTTTTCCGCAAGCCATTGCTCCGTGTGCGAGATAGCGTCCGAGTTGATCACCACGTCCTGCGGGTCCCGACCCCAGAAAAACGGGACCGCCGCCCCAGGGGCGGGGGCCACGTCCGTGAGATTCAACAGCTCGTTGGAGAGCACAAAGCCACTAAGCCCCACGACGCTCCGGTAGGTCCCGGGGCGCAACCGGTGCAAGGTAGTAGCCATGGCCATCCCCTGGGAATGGCCCAACACGCTGATCGAGCGATAGCCCCGGGCATGGCGGTCCTGCCAATCGAGGACCTGCTGGGCGGCGGCAACCACCTGGGCGAAGTCGTTGGTCAAGAAGTAGTCGAGCAGGAACCAGCCGCGATCCCCTCCCACCTCCATGGGCCCGCGCAACGCGACCCCCGTGGCGTGTTCCGGAAGCTCCTCGAACCAGCCGGTCATCCGTTCGGGGTTAGAGCCGTAACCGTGCAGCATCATGACCAGGTCGGTGCCGCGGCGCTGGCCCTCGGGCCGGGAGTAGATTCCCTCATCCATCCATCTACCGTAATGGGTCGCACTGGCTAACACGGAGCTTTGCGTGAGCGGTGTTGTAGATTGATGCCAACCGGGAGTGGCGCACCTCACTCCGCCCGTTGTTGCCGTGCCCCAGGAGCCCCGTGCCGACCACAGATAATGCCCCACCCACCAGCCCTCGCGATGCCGGAGAACGTTTCGCCGCCTATGAGCGCGCACTGGAACAGGCGGGAATGGACTCCCGGCCCGTGGGCATCCTCGATCTGGATGACTTTGATGCCAACGCCGCGGACCTCCGGAGGCGAGCCGAGCCCAAACCGATCAGGGTGGCGTCCAAGTCGCTGCGTATACGCTCGGCGGTGCAACGCGCCTTGCAGCTGCCCGGGTTTGCCGGGGTGCTGGCCTTCAGTCTGCCGGAGGCCATCTGGCTTGCCGAGTCAGGGATCCAGGACGTGGTCATGGGTTACCCGTGCACCGACCCCGTGGCGTTGCGGGCGCTGGCCGGCCATGAGCAGGCCCGCGAGCAGGTCACCTTGATGGTTGATGACACCGCCCAGCTTGATGCCCTGGCGGCCGCGGCCCCCGGTCATCCGCCGCTGCAGATTGCCGTGGAGCTGGACGCAGCCTACCGACCCATGTGCGGGGTGGGCATCGGGGCGGCGCGCTCCCCGCTGCGCACCGCGGCGCAGATTGCTGCCCTCGGGGCGGCAATTGTGCACCGACCCAACCTCTCGCTGGTCGGCATGATGGCTTACGAGGGTCAGATCGCCGGTGTGCCGAACGCGGGTCCGGGCCTGCGCGGGGCAGTGGTCCGGGCCATGCAGCGGGCCTCTGCGGCGGACATCGCCGAGCGCCGGGCCCTTGCCGTTGAGGCGTTGGGCACCATGGCAGAGCTGCGCTTCGTCAACGGCGGAGGCACCGGATCGCTGGAATCCACCGCGGCAGAGCCGGCCGTGACGGAGGTGGCCGCGGGCTCGGGCCTCATCGGCCCCGGACTCTTTGACGGATACCGAAAATTTATGCCGCGTCCCGCCCTGCATTTTGGTCTGCAAGTAGTGCGCCGGCCCGATCCGCGGACCGTCACGGTGCACGGTGGCGGCTGGATCGCCTCGGGACCGGCCGGAACGGATCGGCTACCGATCGTCGCCTGGCCACAGGGACTGAAGTACCGCGGCTCCGAAGGCCCCGGCGAGGTCCAGACACCACTTCTCGGAGCCGCCGCGGCGTCGATGCGACTGGGCGATACGGTCTACTTCCGCCATGCCAAGGCCGGAGAACCGGCCGAACACCTCAATGCGGTTGCCGTGTATTCCCGGGGAAGCATTGTGGGGCAGTGGGCCACCTACCGCGGGGAAGGCAAGGCGTTCCTGTGACCCGGGGGCGCTTTCCGGGGCTGGATGGCACTGGGGTGTGGCGCAACTGGGCGGCCAGTGCTATTTCGCGGCCCGGGGCCACCGCAGCCCCGCGCAGCGAGGATGAGATCACCGCACGGCTGGTTGCCGCCAACGAGGCGGGAACGGGGTTGAAGGTCGTTGGTGGAGGGCATTCCTTCACGCCCCTGGCGGCCACCGATGGCATGCTGCTGAACCTGGACGGGTACACCGGGATCATCCACGTCGAGACGGCCAGCCGCAGGGTGCGCTTCCGGGCCGGCACCCGGCTGCGCGATGTCGCGGCACTCTTGCAGCCCTATGGGTTGGCGCTGGCCAATATGGGGGACATTGACCATCAGTCCTTGGCCGGAGCCATCAGTACCTCCACGCACGGGACCGGGCTGGGCTTGACGGGATTCTCCGGCATGGTCACCGCGCTGCGACTGGTGCTGCCCGACGGCACGGCCCGGGAGTGCTCCGCCGACTCGAACCCGGACTTGTTCCAGGCCGCACGGGTAGGTCTCGGCGCCCTGGGCGTGCTCACCGAGGTCACCATCCAATGCGTCCCGCGCTTCAAGCTGCGCGCCCTCGAGGCCCCCGAGTCTTTAGCCGGCATGCTCGAATCCTTTGTGGAACGTTGCGCTAGCACCGACCACCTCGAGTTCTACTGGTTCCCGCACACCGAAGTGGCCCTGGCCAAGACCAATGTGCGGCTTGACGACTCCTCGCCTGCCCATCCGCTGCCGCTGCATGCTCGAATCATCGACGACGAGCTGCTGGGCAACGGGGCCTTCGGGCTGACGTGCCGCCTCGGATCCAGTTTCCCCGCGATGGTTCCGGGACTGAACCGTTTTGCCGCCGGGACGCTGGCCGCCAGGAGCTACACCGACCAGTCAGAACGAGTATTCACCGCCCCGCGCCGGGTCCGTTTCCGCGAGATGGAATACGCCATTCCCTTAGAAACACTGCCCGAGGCTTTCGCCGAGGTGCGCAAGTCGGTGGAGGCTTACCCACAGAAGATCTCTTTCCCTCTCGAGGTCCGCGCGGCAGCCGCCGATAACACCTGGCTGGGCACTGCGTCAGGCCGGGACACCGCATACATTGCCGTGCACCGTTACGCCCGAGAACCGGCAGGACCATTTTTGGCGGGCGTCGAGCAGGTTTTCAAGGGATTTGCCGGGCGCCCGCACTGGGGAAAGCTGCACACCCGGGACGCATCGTTCTTCGTTTCCGCCTACCCTCATTTCGCCGATTTTCTGGCCCAGCGCGCGGCCGCTGACCCACAGGGAACCATGCTCAACGAGCATCTGAGCCATATTTTGGGCGTCGGCCGAACGGAGCTCGATTCGCGCACAAGGTGAGCCGCGTCGCATACTGGGGCGCATGAGAATCGATTCGTTGGACGTGTCGCTGATCGAGCTTTTCACCGACTTTCCGGGCATCGGGGTCATGGAATGCTCCAAGCGACTGGGCGTGGCCCGTGGAACCGTGCAGAACCGGCTGAACCGGCTGCACGAATCCGGGGTGATCACCCGCATCGCCCCGCACATTGACGCCACGGCCATGGGCTACCCGGTCACGGCGTTCTGCTCACTGCAGATCCAACAGAACCTCGGCCAGGACGGCATGGCCGAGAAGCTGGCTCAGATTCCCGAAGTCCTCGAGCTGCATACGGTCTCGGGCTCCAGCGACTTCCTGGTGAAGATCGTGGCCACTTCCACCGCCGACCTACAACGGGTGCTCGATGCGATTTCCTCCACCGAGGGAATGGGCCGCTCGTCGTCCTCGATCGTGCTTGCCACGCATTTCGAGAACCGCATCATTCCGCTGGCTCGCGAGGCGGCACTGCTGAACCCCGAGACCCCGCCGGAGCACGTCGCGGCGTCCCGAAGCGCCGCCGCCCGCAATGGCGGTAGGCTGATTCCGGCTCGAAAAAATACTGGACACAATGTTCAGTGATTCACCTCACGCGCTGAACTTTCTGTACATCCTGCGTGGTGTTTCACGCCGCGGTTGACCCGTATGCGACGACTTTCATAGCTTATGTGAGTCGCATCACTCAAAGGCGTGCGAGCAGCTATTTTCACGGAGGCACCCCACCATGAGCATTGTCCAGCGCAGTTCCCTGCAAGCGATCCCCGCTTACAAGCAGGGCGCAACACCGGGAACCGATGAGAAGGCGTTCAAGCTTTCCTCCAACGAAAACCCCTTCCCGCCGCTGGCCTCGGTCACCGCCGGAATTGCCGCCGAGCTGGGCACCATCAACCAATACCCCAACGCCGCGGCCCCCGAACTGGTGGGCGTACTGGCCGAACGCTTGGGCGTAGAGCCGGAGACCATCGCCTTGGGCGCAGGCTCGGTGGAGGTCGCAGGGCAGCTGATCCACGCCACCACCAACCCGGGCGACGAAGTGCTCTTCGCTTGGCGCTCCTTCGAGGCCTACCCGATCCTCACCCACGTGGCCGGGGCAACCCCGGTTATGGTCCCGCTGGACTCCGCCGGCGCCCACGACCTAGAGGCCATGGCCGAGGCCATCACCGAGCGCACCTCGCTGGTCTTCATCTGCAATCCCAATAACCCCACGGGCACCATCGTTGACACCGCCGCGGTGGACGCATTCATGGCCAGGGTCCCGGCCCACGTACTGGTGGTCATCGACGAGGCGTACCTGCACTTCAATACCTCCGCTGACACCGCCATCGGCATGGACTTCTTCCGCCGCTACCCCAACATCGCGGTGCTGCACACCTTCTCCAAGGCCTACGGTCTGGCCGGGATGCGCATCGGCTACGCCGTCGCTCCAGCCGCGGTCGCCGCCAACCTGCGCAAGACCGCCGTCCCCTTCGGTGTCAGCGCGCTGGCCCAGCGTGCCGCACTGCTCTCCCTGGAACACGAGGCCGAGCTCCAGACGCGCATCGATGAGTTGGTGGCAGCCCGCGAAGCCCTGCTGGGCACGCTGCGCGCCAACGGCATCGCAACCACCGAGTCCCAGGCCAACTTCATCTGGCTTTCAACCGGAGAGGACACCATGCGGGTCGATGCCGCCCTGCGTGAGGCCGGCATCTGGGCGCGCCCTTTCCCCGGGGACGGGATCCGCGTCTCCATCGGCTCCGCCGAGGCCAACGCGATTATTGCCGCGACGCTCACCTCCGTCTTGGCGGAAGCACCCGCGCATGTCTAAGGCTGCAATGTCACCCACCTCAACCAGCATGAACACCCGCCAGATCACCATGATGGGCATCGGTGGCGCCATCGGTGCCGGATTGTTCATCGGATCCGGTCAAGCGGTGTCGGTGGCGGGGCCCGCAGTCATCGTGGCCTTCGCTCTGGCCGGATTCCTGGTCATCTTGATCATGAACATGCTCGGCGAAATGGCCGCAGCCAACCCCTCCTCGGGTTCCTTTTCCGTCTATGCCGCCAAGGCCATGGGGCCCAATGCCGGGGCGATCATCGGCTGGCTTTACTGGATCCAGGGCGTCATCGTCATTGCCGCGGAGGCCACGGGCGCCGCGGCCATCATTGGCGGCTGGCTGCCCGGGGTTTCCCAAGGCACTTGGTCGCTGCTCTTCGTGGTGCTGCTGACCGCGGTGAACCTGGCCAACGTGGCACGCTTCGGCCAGTTCGAATACTGGTTCTCCTTCCTGAAGGTCGCCGCGATCGTGGCCTTCCTGGGCATCGGCGTGGCCATCATCTTCGGGCTGGTGCCGGGCGTGGAGGCCACCGGCCTGTCCAACCTCGTCGCCCACGACGGCTTCCTGCCCAACGGCGTGGTGGGCTTGTGCGCCGGGCTGCTGATGGTCATCTTCGCCTTCGGCGGCATTGAGATCGTGGCAATTGCTGCAGCCGAGAGCGATGACCCGCGCACCTCCATCCGCAAGGCCGTGCGCGGGGTGCTGGTCCGCGTGCTGGTCTTTTACGTGGGCTCCGCCCTGGTGATGGTCTCGGTACTGCCTTGGTATTCGCCGGAGCTGGCCGCCTCCCCGTTCGTCGCGGTACTTACTTTCGCACACATCCCGTGGATCGATTCGATCATGGCCCTGGTGGTGGTCATCGCGCTGCTTTCGGCCATGAACGCCAACATCTACGCAGCGTCGCGCATGTTGCTTTCGCTCTCCGAGCGCAAGATCGCCCCGCGGGTGATCCAGGTGCGCAACCGCAACAACACCCCGTACATCGCGGTGGCGGCCTCGGTGATCCTGTGCTCGGTGGCCGTGGTGATGAACTATGTGGCCCCGGATCTGGTCATGCCGATGCTGCTCAACGCCGTGGGTTCCACGCTGCTGGTCACCTGGGGATTCATTGCCCTCTCGCAGCTGATCCTGCGCGTACGTGCCGACCGGGACCCCTCGATCCATTTGCCGGTGCGTATGCCACTCTTCCCGTACCTCTCGATCCTGGCGCTGGTGATGCTGGCGGGCATCGTGGTACTGGCACTCTTCGACCCCGCCAGCCGCACCCAGTTGATCGCCACCTCGTGCCTCACCGTGGCCATCGGAGTACTCAACGCCTTGGCCCAGCGCCGTGCCCGGCGCCTGGCAGGATCCGACCCCGAAGATACCAATAGCGCGTCGGCCGACGCATCACGAACCTCGGACCGAGTGTCCTAAAAGCGTCGACCCGGCACAGACCAACGGCCGCAAGCCCCCTTAGGGGGTTTGCGGCCGTTGGACTCTCTAGCGGTGGGCTTTGTGCCGTGAGTACGGAGAGACCGACTCAGGGCTTGAGATCGACCCAGACCAGGCGGTGATCACTGCTGGCAGGGGGCCAGCCAGAGACCAGTTCGGCACCGTCCTGTCCGGCTTCGGGCCAATACACCCCGGCGTTGCGCACCGGCAGGGTCACTGAGGGCAGCACATAATCCACGCGCAGCACCCCGGAGCTTCCGCGGCCAAAGTCTGCGGTGCCCAACCCGTTGTTGTTGATTCCGGCGACCCCGCGTCGGGGGTGGTTGGCACCTTGTTGCGCGGCGGGCAGCGGATCTTGAAGCAGCGGGTTCTCACGCAGCGCGGTAATCGCCTCCGGGCTGGAATCCCCGGCGTCCGCGTCGGCGTTCAGGTCCCCGAGGACCACGAAGTCGCTTCCGGCTTCCAGCGCCCCGGTCTTTCCCTCGTCGTCGTAGATGTAGTCCCCTGCGCCGTCGGCGCCGAGGTAGTCGTTGATCATGCGGATCTCGTCGTGGTTGCGTGCCCGGTTGCGTTTTTCCGGGCCGTCGAAGACCGGCGGGGTCGGGTGCGCGGCGATCACGTGGATGGTTTTGCCGCCGACCGTGACCGGCACGTCCCACAGGGATTTACTGGGCAGACGCAATACTCCGCGGACCAGTTTGTCGTAGTGCTCGGTGGGCAGCTGCGAGTCGGGCATGTCTTTCCACAAGAAATTCTGGAAGGTCCGTACGTTTGCGGTGTCGATGGGGTGCTTGGAGTACAGCACCATCCCGTATTGGCCTTCGAAGTCGCCATAACCCAGTGCGTCGGCGGGTCCGCCGACGATGCCGTCCCCGTCCAGGTCGGCACCGCTGGGGATCCCGGTGTTGGACGGTGCCACATACATGTAGGGGTAGTCGACCGGGCTCTGGCCGCCCTGGGAGCGGGCCAGATAGTTGTCCCTGAAGCTTTCCGCGGCGGCGGCGTCCGCGTCGTAGTCGAATTCGTTGAGTAGCAGTACGTCGGGGGCATTGCGCTGCACGATCTCGGCCACTGCCTGCGCCTGCGCATCGAGCGGCGAGGCGAGGTCTGCGGCCAGCTGACCGGCCTGCGGGCGGTTGAGCGAGGCGTTGAAGGTCGCCACGCGTAGGCTCGGGCCCACGGAATCGACCCCTTGGGCGTATGGCATGGGGGCTGCACGATTCGGCTGCACGGTGCTGTGCCTCGCTTCGATCACGGGATGGGCCAGGGCAGGGACGGCGCCAGCCAGCGCCAACGCGGCGACTGTTGCAGCGGCCGCGGCCGTACGGATCAATTTGCGCACCACTCCACCCTAGGTGGCGAACCTACTTTACGGTAGGTCATTATTTTATCCACTCAGAGGTTTTTCTTCTGGCGAACTCTGCGCCTCTCGGCGGTGGCACCCCGGAACCTAGCCGCGTACCGCCGCTGCCTTGCGGTTGGCCTCCAGCACCTCTGACATATAAGGGGCACGCACCTCCGGGGAGATGCGGCAGTCCACCAGAAATACCCCGTTCGATCCCTGCGAGACCCAGTCCCGCAGCCCGCCCAGGTCCTCCAACGTGCGGACCTTGGCGGCCTGGGCGCCTAGCCCGCGTGCCACCGCGGCGAAGTCGACGTCGGGTATCAGCATGGGTCCCTCGTGCAGCCCGATGGAGCCGTACTGGTGGATCTCTGCTCCATAGGCAGCATCGTTGTAGATCACGATGATTCCGCTACGCACCGAGCGGATGACCGATTCAAGATCCGCCAGGCCCATGAGGAACCCGCCGTCGCCGCTGGCCAGCACGATCGTCGATTCCGGGGCCGCGGCCCCCGCCCCCACGGCGGAGGCCAGTCCCAGGCCGATGCTTTGATAGGCGGTGCCCACCAGGTTCAGCGCGTGTGGGCCCGGGACTCCCCAGTACATGGGGCCCCAGCCGATGAAGTGTCCGCCGTCCTGCACCACCACACGGTTCTTCGGGATGATCGTGTCCAAGGTACGTGCCACGGCGCGCGGGTCGAGTAATCCGTCCGGTGCGGCATCCTCCCCCGGCTCCTGGTCCCCGGTCTTTTCCAGTCGATCCTGGACCTGCTGGACCCAACGCGAGCCGTCCCGTCGGGGCGTCACTAGCGGCAGCAGGGCCTCGGCCGCTTCCCCGGCATCCGCTCGGATGAACGCATCCACCCGAGGGTTGGTCGCGGCCTGTGCCACATCGACCTGGATTACGTGGGCGCCGTCGTTGAACAGGTCCCCGAAGCGGGTGGTGAATTGGTTCAGGCTGGCTCCGAGCACCAACACCGCATCCGCTTCTTGGATCAGGGCTGCGGTTTCCGGGGAGGAGAATCCTCCGGTGATCCCCAGGTCCCCGTGACGGTCGGCCAGCAGGTTCGGTGCCAGCACGGTGCTCGAGCTCAGGGCCCCCAGGGTGTCGGCGAGCGCGGTGATGGCCGGTGCGGCATCGGCCAGGCGCGCCCCGCGGCCATAGAGCAGCAGCGGTCGCTTGGCACCGCTCAGGGCCGTGGCAGCCTGCTTCAGGAGTTCGGGTGCGGCGGACGGGTAGCCGGGATCCAGCGTGAAGTCCGCCAGGCTCAACTCCGCTTCCGCGGCGGCTTCGTCGGCGACAAGGTCGTAGGGAATAGCCAGTACCACCGCAGTGCGCTCACGCAGCGCGTGGGCTACGGCCTCGAAGGCAATGGCCATCGGTCGCTGGGCATCGACGACGAAGGTCGTGGCGCCCACGGCCCGGTTGATCGCGGTTTGGTCAATGTCCCAGGGGCGGGGCCCGGTCGAGGGCTGGTCTCCGGTGAGCAGCACCATCGGGATTCGGGCCTTGGCGGCCTCGGCCAGCGGGGTGATCGCGTTGCTGAACCCCGCCCCATAGGTGGTGGTGGCGATGGCCAGCTTCCCGGTGATCCGGAAGTAGGCGTCGGCGGCCGTGACCGCCGCCGATTCGTGGCGGACGGCGGTGAAGCGGAAATCGCTGCGCACAGCGGCGTCCAGGAAGTGGGCATTGCCGTTCCCCATGACCCCGAAGATTTCCGAGGTGCAGGTTAAAAGGGCGCGGGAAACAGCGGTAGAAACTGTAGGCATGGTGTGTGACTTTCGAATGCAGCAAAAAGAAATATGGCCATATTCGTCTTCGGGCAACGAGCCCGGATTTCGCCCATTTTTAGAGCGACGGCCGGAACGTCACAAAACGTTCCGCCTGACCTGACAACAATATCTGCGCCACTGTGTCCTGCGCAACATTACGTCGCCGCTGCGGCAGCGCACTTGCGAAGCTTCCAACGGTACCGGCAATTCCGACCCCTCGGCAAGGAGCGGGATGCCACGCACCCAGGTGTTGGTGAATCACGGCAAAGATCGTCATAAAACACGATCGACATGGACGCGAACTCTTCCAGAACCGCGCCCTGCAGGCTCAAGAACAGTCGATAGGCCGATCAGCAAGATGCCCGGGAGTCCGTAGTTGACCCAGAATTTCTCCGAACTCGGTGTCAATGGAGCCGCCGAACGCTTACACAAACAGCAGCATCGAGCCCAAGCCCGGCGGCCAATCCGCGCGGCCATGGCCTGCCATCGGCCGACAGCGGCGCTTGCGGTTCCGCCAGCCGAGTCGTTCAGGAAACAGCAGATCCCCGCCCTCAGAATGAGAACGGGGATCGGTCTGTGCGCCCTGCGGGGCTCGAACCCGCGACCAATGGATTAAAAGTCCAGTGCTCTACCAACTGAGCTAAAGGCGCATTGGCACTTAGCCATCATCCATATTAGCGGATAACTCAGCATCCTTCGGACACCCTTGCGAGATTCAACGGGCGCTTGAATACGTGCCGTGTGCAGCAGTCGTCATGGCCCTGGCCTTGCTGGCCGCGAGCCTCCTCACACAGGCGGGCATACAGGCGCGGTTGCCTTCTCGTGGAGGTCGCCCTGCGGACCGGAATCCAATTGGCCGCCATCACTATGCTTTTGCTCGGCGTGGAGTCGGTGCCGTACAACTTGAGCGAGGCGCTGATCCCCAACTTCAACCCAACCACGCCCACCAATCTGGTGATCCTTGCTGGCTTGGCCCTGGGCGGAACAGTGACCAGGCAAGTCGCCGCAGGCTCGGCCCGGCTTCTCGGCAATGGGTAAAAATCCAGCCGGGCAGAGTATCCTCAAGGCCATGAAGGGCCACCCAGCATTGACTCCCCCGGCAACCACGTTTCGCCACCACAAGCCCAAACCGTTTGCGCCCATGGACTTCGACCCCTTCGAGGGCGGGGCCGATCCAGCCCGCGTTTCGGAGGCCGCGCATCTCTCCGCCCAAGCCCTGGTGCGGGCGGGACAACTCAATGACGATCCCGAGGTCCGAGAACGGCTCGTGCGGCTCGCCGAGGACGAGGGCTTAGAAGTCATTGCCGGGCTCTGGTCCAAGGCCCCGGCGCGATCGCTTCCCGGAGCGCTGTGGCGGCTATATGCCATCCGCGCGGCCACGATGAACAATCCCGAGACGATGGCCTCATTCTTTGCCGCAGGAGCCATCCGTGCGCAGGTCGAACGCGTGGTCGCCGGCGCCGCGGAACCACCGGGGGCACAGGAGCTGTGCACCATGACCGGGTCCATTCTCACCGGCGCCTTTGACGGCGAATTCGACGTGGCCCTGGAACGCACTGCCGCCTATTGCCGGGTCATCGCCCTGGGCCAGGCCGAACAGGCGGACGCGTCCGAGCTCTCCCACCCGGAACGTGCCACCTTGATGACCACACGCGCCCATGCGCTGCTCAAGACCGCCGAGGATTTGGAATCAGCGGCCGCCGCCTGGAGGCGCGGGGAACTGGACTGAGAATTCCTCACGCTCAACGCGTATCTGGCTCCGCCGTGTTGACAGAATGGTCTCTTACCTAGAAAACTGGAGTCACGGTGCCGGACCGCGGCAGCCCCGGGCTCCAACTTTCAGCCGCTACGAGCGGCCTTCCGCCGAGAGGCGCTCCCGGTTCGGCACCGCCAACTTCCCCCCCGAATGTACGGGGGACACACTTCACGCCGCCTTGGGCGGAGTTGTTCACCTTCAATGCGTAAACTGGGCATCGACCCGCATCCTCCTTCCTATCCGGTGGTATCTTCGTGAAGTTTAGATTGTTCCCTTCGGATACGCGCGGCCTCGAGCTGCTGCGTGATCTGGCTACCGAAGTGCATCAATGCGTCGGCGTGCTTTCCGAAATGCTCGGATCCGATGAGGACCGTGATTTGCACCTCGAGGCGCTCAACGCCTCGGAGGTCAAGACCACCGACCTGCATTACGCGGTGCTCACCCATTTGCGCACCAGCTACGTCAACCCGTTGCCACGCGAGGACGTGTACACCTTCTCTAGGTTGCTGCACGAGGCTGTCGAGCAGCTCAGCGGCGCCGGAGTTCTCATCGGCCATCTGGGCAACCGCCAGCTCTCACACCGGGCCGCGGAACAACTTGAACTCATCGGCCGTCAGGCCGAACTCACTACCCAGGCCCTGGGCCAGCTCCAGCGCCTGGACGACCTCGAAGATCTCTGGCTCGACTTGGTGCGCATTTCCAAGCGCGCCCACCGGACCCACCGGACCTGGATCGGGGAAATCGGGGAACTGAGCAAGGCTGGCACCATCATCCGCCACCGCTCGGTCGCCGAGCAGTTCCTGGTCGCCGCGCAGTCGCTGCGAGCCGTGGCCGATCACCTGGGACGCGTCTTGGTCAAGGAATCCTGAGCCCGGCGTGGTGAACGGCGAGTCCTTCATGATGGTCCTGGTGCTGTTGTGCACCTGCGCTTTCGCGTTCCTCAATGGCTTCCGCGATGCCCCGAACTCGATTGCCGTGGCAGTGCGCAACCGGGCCCTGACCCCCACCTATGCTGTGCTGGTCGCGGCATTCTTCACGTTCGTGGGCACCATGCTCTCCACCAGCTTCGGCGTGTACCTGATTTCCGCTGTGGAACTGAACGTCCCCACCGGTGTCCCGGGCATGGCCCTACTGCTTTCGGCACTGTTATCCGCCGGCGCCTGGGGTTTACTGTGCTGGTGGCGAGGCCTGCCGATTTCTTCCACGCACGCGTTGGTCTCGGCGCTGGCCGGGGCATCCGGTGCCGCGGCGTTGCTCGGTGACGACGGAGTGCATGATGCCTGGCGAATGCTGGCCGGTGGGGTGCTGCTTCCCCTGGTGTTCACCCCGATATTGGCCTTCATCGTCTCCTATGTCTTGGTCATCCCCGTCACCTGGCTGGTGCGCCATTCCACCGCCTCGGACGTCAATGGGGTCTCGCGTGCCGGGCAGGCGGTTGCCGCGTGCGCCGTGGCCTTGGGCAACGGGCTGCAGGATGGGCAGCGCACCGGCGCCATGTTGACCCTGGCCCTGGTGACCGCCGGCGCCGCGCAGCCCGGAGCCATTATGCTCGGCCCCCAGCTGCTCGGGGCCACCTGCCTGGCCGCAGGGGTCCTGTTCGGCGGCTGGCGCATTGCCCACACCATCGCCTACCGACTGGTCACCCTGGACCCCATGCGCGGCATGGTGGCCCAGAGCGTCTCCGCGGCCATGCTTTTCCTCGGTGCCATGCTGATCCACCTGCCGATCTCCACCACCCAGGCGGTCACCAGCTCGATCGTCGGGGCCGGATGCAACCAACGATTCGAGTCGGTCACCTGGAACCAAGTCAAACGCGTGCTGCGGCATTGGGTGGCCACCCCGTTAGTCTGCGCCGCAGTCGGCGGGATCCTGTGTCTGGCCGTGCACCCGCTGATCAGCTGATCAGCGAGCGCCGGCCGTGCGGCTACGGCTCGCGGAGGGCTTCGGGCATCGTCAGCTCCAGCGCAGCGGCGATACGGCCTAGTTCCGCCCAGGTCTTGGCGTTGACTTCCACGCTCCGGGACTGCTGATCGGCGTCCCCGGCGACGGATGCTTCTCCCGGAACCCGCAGCGGGCCGCTGCCATCTTCCGGATCGCCGGATTTCACGTGGGTGATAAATTCCTCGACCTGCGCGGTGAAGTCGTCCAGCTCCCGCAGCTGCGCCACATCGATGGCGATGATCAGCGTGCCCTGGTGGTCGGCGGTCTTCCGCGCCGAGACTGTCTCGGATCCTGACAGTGCCCCACCCAGTGCCTCGACGAGCAGGCCCAGACCGAATCCCTTGAATCCGCCAAAGGGTTTGAGTAGCCCCGACTGGTTGACCCATTCCTCGGGCAGCACGGTGCCGCGGTCGCGTTCCTCCGCCAGCCGCCCGCCGGCGACGGTGCTGGTGGCGAAGTCGATGACCAGGTGCGGGGCGCTGCGCCGCGGTACTCCCGCGGCAATCGGGTTGGTGGACAGCCGTGCCTGGGTCCCGCCCGGTGGCACCACGACTTGCCCGGCACCGTTGTTGTTCCCGAAGAGTAAGGTGGCGACCCCGGCACTGGCGGCTTCCTCGCAAAAGGGGGCCAGCCGCCCGGCGTATTCGCTATTGCGCACCGTGACGGCGGCGATCCCGTTCGCCTTGGCACGTTCAACGGCCAGGGCCGTGGCATCGCGCAGCGCAAAGTGCCCGTAGGTCCCGTTGCCGTTCATCCGCACCAGGGAACCGGCATCGTGCTCGATCATGGTCTGTGCCCCGGGCTGGGCGAATCCGTTCAGGGCCCGGTCCACGTACTCGGGAAGCCGACGCATGCCGTGCGAGGGGTGGTTGGCCAGCTCGGAGTCGATCAGCTGATCGGCCATGTAGGCGGCATCGGCCTCATTGGCCCCCACCGCGATCATGGCCCGGTGAACGAATCCGTGCAGCTCTTCGGACCTGCTTGAAAGTCTGGCAACACCTGGGTCTTGGCTCACGTGACATCCTTCTGTATTCGGCACTCAATGGCTTCCCACCCTACCTACGCCGCGGGTATTTGTTCCCTCGCCAAGTTCACACAGCGAGGCAATGGTCCCTTCCCGGTTAAGATCCCGAAGACGGGGCTGAGCTGGCAGGTGACGATTCGTCAGGTGTGTTCGGTATCGTCGATGTTCCGCTCGGCGCCGGGGTCTCGCTGGCCGGAGCGACTGGGGAATCCACCGGCTCTGGGGCTTGCGCCGCGGGCGTGCATTGATCCAGCAGCGGCTGCACATGGGGGAACGGCAGCGGTGCGCCCATGCGGACGGGGTCCTCGAGCTGTTCGGTGATGTCCAGCTCGGGATCGGCGTCAATCGCCTCCAGCGGGAAAATGTTCCAGCCGGCACTCGTGGAGAGGAATTGGCTCGGGAGCAGGTACAGGCCGGCGTCGGCCGAGGGAGCCAGATCGGAGATGTAGTGGTCGTACTGGGTGCCGACGGCGATCTTGTTGCCCTCTTGATCAAAGAGCTGCACGTTGGTCATCGGTGCGCCACTGCAGTCGTAGGGAAAGATGTTTGAGACCCCGGAGCCGTCCAGAACCAGGCCCTGGGTCGCCTCCACATCGGCGGCGTAGGCCGGCTTCCCCGTGGAATCAAGGATCATGGCCGCCCAGCCGCCCATGAAGGGGATGGCCAGCACCGCCATCAGCGTGCTGGTCCCCAGCACGATTTTGCGCCCCACCGGCCCGCCTTGCCAGCGCTTGCGGCCCCACTGGACGCTGGCCACCAACAGGGCGGCCCAGGCCAGGAACTCCAGGGTGTTGCGGGGCAGTAGCAGGAACTCGCCGGAGAACACCTGGATCAGCAGCGTGAAGGCTACCGCGCCGCGCAGAATCCACCAGGCAGGGCGCACGGCCAGCGCAAAGTCCACGATCGAGGCTCCGGTTCGATGTGAACGGAACTGCGCCAATTCGGCGGTGAAAAATTCGGACGGGCTTCGACGCACGGGGGTACTTTTTGCTTCCCTGGCGCCCGGGCCCAGTCCGGCGGACTCGCGTAGTTCCTCGGCGTAGGCCGCCGGGTCGCCCAGTTCCGAGCCGTCCTCGGCGAGCCGTTCGGCGAGGTCTGCTTCTAGGCCTTCGGTGAGGTCTTCTACCTCGGCCGGTGGCAGGTCACCCAGTTGGGCGCGGACCGCTGCGGCAAATCCGCGCACGGCATCAATGTTGTTGTTCATGGTGCTTCGGATCCGTTCGCTTGGTTCTTGGCAGCATCGGGTGTTGGGGTGTTGATCAGGGTGGAGAAGATGGCGGCAAAACCGTTCCAGGTCGCGCGTTGGCTTTCGAGCATCGCCGCGCCCTCGTCTTTCAGGGCATAGTATTTGCGGTTCGGGCCACCCTCCGAGGGCACCACGTAGGTGGACAGGGCTCCGGCAGCGTACAGCCTGCGCAGCGTGCCGTAGACCGAGGCGTCGCCGACCTCGGTGATTCCGGCGGCGCGCAGCCGCCTGACGATGTCGTAGCCATAGCCGTCCTCGTCGCGCAGGACGGCCAGCACCGCGACGTCCAGCACTCCCTTGAGCAATTGCGTGGTATCCATCAGGAACCCCCTTCTCCACACACCACACACCACAGTATTACGCTTTGCACAGTAGTGTGCATATTGAAGCACCGGCGTGTCCACACAGCACCCGACCCCAAGCCACCCTTAAACGCAGCAACGGCGGTACCAGGGGCACTCATGCGCCCGGTACCGCCGTTGCGATCCCCCTCCAGGGATCCCCGGAAGATCCCCCTTCCGGTACCGTCGCCTCGGCCTATTCGGCCGCGACGACGAATTCTTGTCTTGCGTAGTGCCCCTCTTGCGAAGGTGTTATCCGAAGCGACCCGAGACGTAGTCCTCGGTGGCCTTGACCCCTGGGTTCGAGAAGATCGTGGCCGTCTCGGCATATTCGATCAGCTTGCCCGGCTTGCCGGTGCCGGCGATGTTGAAGAACGCGGTCTTGTCACTCACCCGCGCTGCCTGCTGCATATTGTGGGTCACGATCACCACGGTGAACTCGTTCTTGAGCTCGTTGATCAGATCCTCGATCGCGAGGGTGGAGATCGGGTCCAGAGCCGAGCAGGGCTCGTCCATCAAGATGACCTGGGGCTTCACCGCAATGGTGCGGGCGATGCACAGGCGCTGCTGCTGGCCGCCGGAAAGGCCGGAGCCCGGCTTGTCCAGACGGTCCTTGACCTCGTTCCAGAGGTTAGCGCCGCGCAGCGACTTCTCCACCAGGGCATCGGCATCCGAGCGGGAAATCTTCTTGTTGTTCAGCTTCACCCCGGCGAGCACGTTGTCCTTGATGGACATCGTCGGGAAGGGGTTGGGTCGCTGGAAGACCATGCCGATCTGGCTGCGCACGGTCACCGGGTCGACGCCCGACTCGTAGAGGTTATCCCCGTCCAGGAGCACCTCACCCTCGACGCGGCCGCCGGGGATGACCTCGTGCATACGGTTCAGCGTGCGCAGGAAGGTGGACTTGCCACAGCCGGAGGGGCCGATGAAGGCCGTCACACTCTTGGCTTCGATTTCGATGTTGACATCTTCCACGGCCAAGAAGTTGGTGTAGTAGACGTTGAGGTCTTTGACGTCGATGCGCTTAGACATGTGCTTTTTCCTTAGGAAGTTTGTGTGTTTTCAGGGTCCGGAGCCGATCGGCTCAACGGCCCTTCTTGGGGGCGAACAAGCTGGCGATCAGGCGTGCACCGAGGTTGAGCACCATGACCATGACGATCAGCAGCAGTGCCGCGGCCCAGGCTCGCTGGATCGAGGGATCCACGTTGGTCGGCGAGGTCGGGGTGAGGATCTGGTAGTAGATGAACGTGGGAAGCGTGGCCATCCAGTTGCCAAAGACATTCACGTTGATGTTGTTCGCCAGACCGGCGGTGACCAGGATCGGCGCCGTCTCACCGATGACTCGAGCAATGGCCAGGGTGACACCCGAGGCGATACCCGAGATGGCCGTGGGGATGACGACCTTGGCGATGGTGCGCCACTTGCGCACGCCCAGTGCGTAGGCTGCCTCACGCAGCTCGTTCGGGACGATCTTGAGCATTTCCTCTGTGGAGCGGACCACCGTGGGGATCATCAGCACGCTCAAGGCCACAGCTGCGACGATGCCCATGCGGGCCGTGGGGCCCATGAGCACCGCGAAGAGCGCCGTGGCGAAGAGGCCCGCGACGATCGAGGGGATGCCGGTCATCACGTCGACGAAGAAGGTGATGCCGCGCGCCAGCGGGCCGTTCTTGCCGTATTCGACCAGGTAGATGGCCGTGAGCATGCCCACCGGAACGGAGATCAGCGAGGACCACAGGGTGATCAGCAGGGTGCCGATGACCGCGTGGTAGGCCCCGCCCAGGACGGGGGTGCCGTCCTCTACACTGGCATTGTCGGTGGCGCCGGTGATCCCGTTCATGGAGTGGAACAGGAAGTGGGTGTTGATACCTGGCAGCCCCTTCTCCAGCACGGTGTACAGCACCGAGGCCAGCGGGATGAGCGCGAGCAGGAACGCAGCGTAGACCAGGTGGGTGGCCAGGGCGTTCTTTCCGCGCCGCGCGCCCTCTACCAAGGTGGTGATGGTGCTCGAAGCCACCACGAAGATGATCGCGGTGTAGATGGCGAAGGTGACTACGGAGAATCCTCCGAGGGTCGATCCGGCGGCGCCCAGGATCAACGACCCAACGGCGATGCCCGGGAGGGCCCAGCGCGGCAGATGGCCCTTGGACAGGGCATTGCGCTTACGGGCGACCGGCGGCCGACCCGGCTGCTGGCGCGGGTTCTTGGGGAGTTTGTTGGTGGTCAGCGTGTTCATCAGTTGGCTCCCGAGAATTCCTTGTGGCGGGCGATGATGGCCCGGGCGATCAAGTTGACCACCAAGGTGATCACGAACAGCACCAGGCCGGCTGCAATCAGCTCGGAGAGGCGCAGGCCGAAGGCCTCGGGGAAGTTCAGGGCGATCTCTGCGGCAATCGTCTGGTTACCGGACTTGACCAGCGACGGGATCAGCCCGCCGGTGGAGAGCACCAGGGCCACCGCCATGGTCTCGCCCAGTGCGCGGCCCAGGCCGAGCATGACCGCGGAAATGATTCCGGGCCGGGCGAAGGGCAGCACCGACATGGTGATCATTTCCCAGCGCGTAGCGCCCAGTGCGAGGGATGCTTCCTCATGCAGCTTGGGCGTCTGCAGGAAAATTTCTCGGCTCAACGAGGTGATGATGGGAAGCACCATCACGGCCAGCACGATGCCGGCGGTGAGGATGGTCTTTCCGGTCTGCGATGCCGGGCCAGCAAAGATCGGGATGAATCCGAGGTTTTCACTCAGCCACTGGAAGGTGGGGACCAGCGCCGGGGCCAGCACCAGGTACCCCCAGGCACCGTAGATGACCGAGGGGATCGCGGCGAGCAGGTCGATGACGTAGCCCAGTCCGGAGGCCAGACGGCGTGGTGCGTAGTGCGAGATGAACAGCGCCACGGCGATACCGACAGGGGTCGCGATCAGCAGCGCGATGGCTGCGGCGATCACCGTGCCGATGACGATCGGGTAGATGTAGCTGAAGAAGCCTGCACCGCCACTGATGAGGGTCGGGTCGGCCATGAACGTCGGCAGCGCCTGGATCAGCAGGAAGACCGCTACAGCCAAGAGTGTTGCCAGGATCAGGATGCCCGCGCCAAGCGCGGCACCGGAGAATATCTTGTCTCCGGCTTGTCCCTTGGATCCGTTGCGCCGCAGCGCGTTGGTAGTCATATGGGTAAGCCTTTGGGGATCTGCGCAAACGGGTAAGGGGATCTAGCGACCGTTTGTGCTGGGATGTGTGGAGGGGTTCAATCAGATGCTACTGCGCCCGGTGGGGAATATCGATGTAAGACATCGGCATTCCCCACCGGGTAAGTGTTAGCTAGGAAGCAACCTTGATTGATTCGATGGCCTTGGTGGCCTTTTCGCTCATCGTGGAGGAGAGCGGGGCGTTGCCGGCGGAATCTTCGGCCTGCTTCTGCCCTTCCTCGGAGACCACGTAGTTGCCGAAGCTCTTGACCAGGTCAACGGTTTCCTGGTCCTTGTAGCTGGAGCAGAACACGTGGTAGGAGACCAAGATGATCGGGTACGAACCCGATTCGGTGGTGTCGCGCTTCAGGTCCAGGGACATGTCGTTCTCGCCGCGGCCTTCGACCGGGGTGGCGGCCTCGACGCCCTTGGCTGCAGCCTCGGCGGAGATCTCCGTGAAGTCGTCGCCGACCTTCACGTTCACGGTGCCGAGATTGCCCACGGCCGAGAAGTCGGCGTAGGTGATTGCACCTTCGGTGGCGGTGGTGGTTGATACGACACCCGAGGTGCCCTTGGCGTTCTCGCTGGCGAGGTCCGAGGGCCAGTCACCGGAGACGTCGTAGCTCCAGACGTCCTTGGCGGCGGCCGCGAGGTAGTCGACGAAGTTCTCGGTCGTGCCCGACTCATCGTTGCGGTGCACCACGGTGATGGCGGTGTCCGGGAGTTCCACACCCTCGTTGGCTGCGGCGATGGCCGGATCGTTCCACTTGGTGATTTCCAGCTTGAAGATCTTGGCAATGGTTGCCGCATCAAGGTTCAGGGTCTCAACGCCCGGCAGGTTGAAGGCAACCGCGATCGGCGAAACGTAGGCAGGAATGTTGAAGGCGCCCTCGGGACCGCAGATCTCCTTCGAGGACTCGATCTCCTCATCCTTCAGGTAAGCGTCCGAGCCGGCGAACTGTGCACCGCCGGCCAGGAATGCCTTGCGGCCCGCTCCTGAACCATCCGGGGAGTACTGAACCATCGCACCGGGGTTAGCAGCTTCGTAGCCGGCCTTCCAAGCTTCCATGCCGGCCTTCTGCGAGGACGCGCCGCTACCGGTCAGCGTGCCGGTGACAGCAGAGCCGCTTGCCGATCCGCTGGCCGAGGAATCCGTGCCAGCCGAGGCGGCCGGGGTGTCCGAACCGCAGGCTGTGAGGGCCAAGGCGGCAACGGTAAGAACTGCAGCCGCGCTGCCGATGCGATGAAGCTTCACGAGTTATCCTCTTTCAAATGCCTGTCATTGACGAACCATGTCGTCCTGAGTGTGTTCCCAAGGATGCGTACTTCTCTGCATCGCTTCCCTATTGAAGTTAAACCTCCGAGGTAACCAGCTGCTGCTCCGAAGGTAAACGGAAGGTGAACACGGCTCATTCATCCCCGTGTTTCGCGTCACCTTTAACACTTGTCGGTGCTCCGCTCGTACCGTGACAGACTGGTGCTCATGGGTATCGGATCATCGACAAGTGGAGCCTGGAGGTTCCTCAAGCGCCGCAACCGCGTTGGTGCGCGCCGCGTGGGAACCTCTTTCCCCAAGATCATCCAGATGACCCTCTCCGCGGTGCTCGCGTTTTGGATCGCAGAGCAGCTGCTGGGGCACGTAGACCCGATCTTCGCGGCAACCAGCGGCCTGCTGGTGCTGGGCTTCGGCACGGCGACCACGTTACGCCGTTCCCTCGAGGTGGCCATCGGTTGCACCTTGGGCGTGGCGGTCGGCGATTTGCTGCTGACCATACTGGGAAGCGGCCTCTGGCAGGCGGGATTGGTACTGCTGCTCTCCCTGACGATCGCCAGATTCCTGGATTCGGGCCCCATCTTCACCACCCAGTTGGGCCTGCAGTCGGTGCTCGTGGTCCTGTTGCCGATAGCCGATGCCGCCGGCCCGTTCAGCCGTTCCCTTGATGCGGTGGTCGGTTCCCTGTGTGGTTTGTTGATCATGATGATTTTCCCCCGTGATCCGCGCCGCACCCCCGTCCTCGAGCTGGGCAAGCTGCTGGGCGAACTCTCCGCAATCCTCCAGGAGTGCTCACGCGCAGTGAGTTCCTCCGACGCAACCCTGGCCTTCCATGCCCTGGTCCGTGCGCGCGGCACGCAGAAACTTTTGGATTCGTTGCCCGCAGCCCTGAACATGGGCCGCGAGGTAGCCACCCTGTCCCCTGCCCATCGCCATCGCCGAGGCGACTTGGGCCGGCTGAAGGTCACGGCGGACAAGACCGACCTGGCGGTGCGCAACTCCCGGGTCCTAGCACGGCGACTCACCACGGTGATCAACCATGGAGCCCTGACGGACCACGGGGTCGAGGCCGTGGCAAGCCTGCTGTCTGAGTTGGCCGAGGCCGTCGACGCTCTGGGCTACGCAGTACTGGAAACCAGCGATTCCGGGTACCGGAGGGCAGTGGGCCGGGCTAAGCACGAGCTCGCCGACTGTGCATCCCAGCTGGACCCAAAGACTCTCCAGGTCAGCGGCCTGCAGGGCGAAGGCATGGTGTTGCTGCTGCGCCCGCTGGTCGTCGACCTGCTCGAAGCCACCGGCGCCAGCCACGATGACGCCGTGGCCTTGCTGCCGCGCCTATAGCGAAAACCCGCCCCGCCGGAACCAAACGGTCCGCGGTGGGCGCTAGCATCAAGCACATGGCAAAAAGCACCCGCACCAAGTCCACTCCTTCATACCGCTGCGCGGAATGCGGGTGGACCGCGGTGAAATGGATCGGCCGCTGCGGCGAATGCCAGGCCTGGGGCACCGTAGAAGAGATGGGCGCGGTAACCGCCAAGACCACCGTGGCGACCACGATCGCCACACCGGCCCAGCCCATCGGCGAGGTCGATGCCACGGCCGCCTCGTATCGCCCCTCCGGCGTGGACGAACTGGACCGGGTGCTTGGCGGCGGGCTCGTGCCAGGGGCGGTGATCCTGCTGGCGGGCGAACCCGGGGTCGGGAAGTCCACGCTGCTGCTCGACGTCGCGGCCCGCGCCGCACGCACCAACCGCAAGGTCCTGTACATCACCGGGGAAGAATCCGCGGCGCAGGTCAAGGTCCGTGCCGAACGGATCGACGCTCTGGCCGACACCCTGTACCTCACCGCCGAGACCGACCTGGGCATCGCGTTGGGCCAGGTAGAAAAAATCGACCCCGAACTACTGGTCATCGACTCCGTGCAGACCCTGGCCTCGTCCGAGGTCGACGGGGCCGCCGGTGGCATCTCCCAGGTCAAGGAGGTTGCCGCCTCCCTGATCAATGCGGCCAAACGGCGGAACATGACCACCATCCTCGTCGGCCACGTGACCAAGGACGGTGCGATCGCCGGGCCACGAACTCTCGAGCACCTGGTTGATGTGGTGTGCCAATTCGACGGCGAGCGCCACTCCCGCCTGCGCCTGCTGCGCGCGCTGAAGAACCGCTACGGCCCCACCGACGAGGTCGGCTGCTTCGACTTGACCGAGGGCGGCATCGAGGGCCTCGCCGACCCCTCGGGGCTCTTTGTCACCCGCACCAAGGACCCGGTCTCCGGAACCTGCATCACCGTCACCCTCGAGGGTCGCCGGCCCCTGGTGGCGGAGGTCCAGACCCTGCTCTCGCGTGCGGCCAGCGCCATCCCGCGCCGTGCCACCAGCGGACTGGACGCCGCGCGTACCGCGATGATCCTAGCGGTCCTGCAGTCCCGAGCCCGGATGGAGCTTGGCGGCCTGGACTCCTACGTGGCCACCGTGGGCGGGGTCAAGCTCAGCGAACCCGCAACGGACCTGGCCACGGCCTTGGCGCTGGCTTCCTCCATGCACAATCATCCGCTGCCCCCACAATTCGTGGCCTTTGGCGAGGTCGGGTTGGCCGGAGAGGTCCGCCCGGTTCCGGAAATCGGTCGGCGCATCATCGAGGCCGAAAGGCTCGGATTCCGCTACGCGATGGTCCCCGCTTCCCCACACCCACCCAAGAATATTCCCGATTCCATCAGGGTCTTCACCGTCTCATCGGTCCACGAGGCCCTGGACATTGCATTCCAGCAGCGGGTTAAGACCGAGTCATAGGAGTGTCCCTGATAACAAAGGGATACCGAACACCGCCCCGTACGCCCTAAAGCGCGCTGCGGCGCACCACCATGGCCATACCATGGGTAGGTAGTCACCCCTTGGAAGGAACTGGTCCATGTCGAAGAGCCCCGAAGGCGCCTTACGCGCCACCCTGGCCCGCGTTGCCCCCGGCACGGAGCTGCGCGACGGCCTCGAGCGGATCCTTCGCGGCCGCACCGGTGCGCTGATCGTCCTGGGTCAGGACAAGGTCGTGGACTCCATCTGCTCCGGCGGCTTCGACATCAACATCGCTTTCTCCCCCACCCGGTTACGCGAACTGGCCAAGATGGACGGGGCGATCGTCTGCGACAGGGACGGTTCAAACATCCTGCGGGCAGGCGTGCAGTTGGTCCCCGACCACACCATTGCCACCCAGGAGTCCGGCACCCGGCACCGCACCGCCGAACGCGTAGCCATCCAGACGGGTTTCCCCGTCGTCTCGGTCTCGCAGTCGATGCACATCATTGCGCTCTACGTTCAGGGGATCCGCTACCTGCTGGAGGGCTCCGAGCCGGTATTGGCCCGTGGCAACCAGGCGCTGGCCACTCTGGAACGGTACCGCTCGCGCCTCGACCAGGTCACCAGCGCACTCTCGGCCGCGGAGATCGAAGCAGTGGTCACGGTTCGCGACGTCGCGGCGATGTTACAGCGCCAAGAAATGGTGCGCCGCATTTCCGAGGAAATAGCCCAGTACGTGCTCGAGCTAGGTGCCGATGGCCGGTTGCTGGCGCTGCAGCTCGATGAGCTTTCCGCCGGGTTGGGCCCGGGCTCCGATCTTTTACTCAAGGACTACTCGAACCTGGGCCGCGAGGAACTAGACATCGAGGCCGCGCTGAAGAAGCTGCGGGCGCTGGATAGTACCGATTTGATCGATCTGGGAAAGTTCGCCGCCATTTTGGGCATCAGCCCGGGCATCGATTCGTTGGAAGCCGTCGTGGCCCCCAAGGGCCACCGGCTGCTAGCCGGCATCAAATCGGTGCCACGTGCCGTGGCCGACCGTCTGGTCAACAATTTTGGTGGGCTGCAACGCCTGATGGCCGCAAACATCGAGGACCTCATGGCCGTGGACGGGATCGGCGAACAACGTGCTCGCACCGTGCGTGAGGGCCTCTCCCGCGTCGCCGAGTCTTCGCTGCTCGACCGCTTCTTGTAGGAAGCTTCTACTTCAGCTCAAATTTCGCGTTCTCACTGGTCAGGTCGCCAAGTTTTGCGGTAAATCCGTACCAGCCCGGCCGGGGCTTCGCGTTGATGACCTTGCAACCCGGGGCACTGCGTACCCGAGTCCAGGTGAAACGCGCGGTTTCACTGGCGCCGGGCTTGATGGTGATCTCCGTGTCCGTCGGGTCTTGTACGCAGTCCGAGGTGGAAAAAATCCGGTCCGATCCGCTCGTCACGGAAAAATCCTGTTGGCTGGTGCCCACATTGACCGAACAGTCGAACTTCCCCTCGTTGGTAATCGTCATCACCAATACCGGGTTTTCTGCCGGCCCGTGCGTGCCCTGCGCCGTGGATGCGCGCAGCGAGACATCGCCGTCCAAGCAACTGGTGGGTTCCGGTGTCGGTTCGTTCGTGTTTTCCTGGCTCGGCTGCGGCGAAGCACTCCCGGTGCCCCCGGCGACCGCGCCGGTTCCCTGCTCCGTGGCACCGGGATCTGCGGGACGCAGCACGGAGGCAATGCCGAATCCGGCCCATACCAAAAGTCCGATCGCCACCAGCAGGGCAATGAGCACCGCGAGTCGACGACGCCGGTACACCCGTGCGGAGGAGGGGGTGGAGCGGACCTGCTTTTGTGCCATGCCTCAAGGCTACGAAAACATTCGTTTTCCGGCCGACTCCCACGCCGCCAGCTAGAGTGATATCGTCGGCGTTTCCCTCCAAGCCAAAGGATTTCCCCTTTACCGTGCCCCATCCAGAGCTGTCCCGGATCCACCGTGAAATCACCGCCTGGTACCGCACGCACGCACGTGCCCTACCGTGGCGCATCGAGTCCGCCGGACCGTGGGCGATCATGGTCTCGGAATTCATGTTGCAGCAGACCCCTGTGGTGCGGGTGTTGCCCGTCTGGGAAGCCTGGATGGAGCGCTGGCCCACCCCTGCCGCACTGGCCGCAGAACCGGTCGCCGAGGCGGTGAAGGCCTGGGGCAGGCTGGGCTACCCGCGCCGTGCACTGCGCCTACATGCCGCCGCAATCGTAATCACCGAGGAACACGACGGCCAGGTCCCCGGCAGCCCAGAAGAGCTGCTGGCACTTCCCGGGGTCGGCACGTACACCGCGGCCGCCATTGCCTGCTTTGCCTTCAAGGTCCCCACGGTGGTGGTGGACACCAACATCCGCCGGGTCCATGCCCGGCTTATCAGCGGCAAGGCCCTGCCGGAGCAGAACCAGAACGCCGCCGAACTCGCGCTTGCTACAGAGCTGCTTCCAGAATCTTCCAGCAAGGGAGACGACGGCACCACCTTGGCCAACAGCTGGAACATCGCGGTGATGGAACTCGGTGCACTGGTCTGCACCGCACGCTCCCCGCGCTGCGAGGAATGCCCCGTTGCTGCACAGTGCGCCTGGACCGCTGCGGGACGTCCAGAGCCGCACTACAAGCCCAAGGGGCAGCCGTGGCACGGCACCGACAGGCAGGTGCGTGGCGCCATGATGGCGGTGCTGCGCCATTCGTCTGCCCCGGTGGACCGCGACGAACTGCTCATGGTCCCGGACCTGGCCATCGCGGCAAGCAATCCCCGGATCCTTCGCTCCGCACGGCAGGGAGACCCTGCCCATGAAGCGTGGATCACCCTGCATGCGCTCCCGGCCCTGGCCGAGCAGCGCGAGCGCGCCCTTGACTCGCTGTTCTCAGACGGGCTGGCGCAGCAAACTTCGCTGGGCATCAGCCTTCCTGGCTAGCCTCGCTGGATGCAACGGTGCGTCAGCGGATCAGAAGTTGACGATCATGCGGGTGTTGCCCAGCGTATTGGGCTTGACCCGCGCCAGATCCAGGAACTCCGCCACGCCCTCATCGGTCGAGCGCAAAAGCTCGGAATAGACTTCCGGATCCACCGCGGACTGCTCGGCCATCACGGAGAATCCGTTGCGCGTAAAGAAATCGACCTCAAAGGTCAGACAAAATACGCGTGAGACACCGAGTTCACGGGCCTCCACGAGTAACTTCTGCAGCAATCGGTGCCCCACTCCATGGCCCCTCCATCGGGCGTCGGTGGCCAAGGTGCGGACCTCGGCGATGTCCTCCCAGATCACGTGCAGACCGCCACACCCGATGATGTTGCCCTCGGAGTCTTCGGCGACGATGAATTCCTGCAAGTTCTCGTAGTAGGCGACGGCTTCCTTTTCCAGCAGGACGCGCTCCTCGGCCAGCGGCCGGACAAGGGTCCGGATGCTCTTAACATCGCTGGTCTTGGCACGTCTGATGCTAAAGGAATTCATCTAAACATCCTATGCCCGGCACCGGGGCCGCGCGTGAATTGTGTAGCTGCCCCAAGGTGCCGGCGCTCCACGCACAACGCCCTGGGGGTGACATCCTTGCGGATGCCGCCCCCAGGGCGTTGTTGACGATCGGTCGGACTAGCCTTCGATGGCCACCGGTGCCGGTTCGCCTTCGATCTGCGGGGTCCCGCCTTCACCGTGGAAGGTGAACGTGGCTTCGTCGCCTTCGCCATCGACGTCGACCTTGATGTGCTGGCCGGCAACCAACTCACCGAAGAGAATCTTCTCGGAGAGCTGGTCCTCGATGTCGCGCTGCATGGTGCGGCGCAGCGGACGAGCACCCATGGCCGGATCGTAGCCGCGGGTCGCCAGCAGGATGCGGGCGGCCGGGGACAGCTCGATGGTCATGTTGCGGTCGTCCAGACGCTTCTGCAGGCGGCCGAGGAACAGGTCCACGATCTCCACAATCTCGTCCTGGGTCAGCTGCGGGAAGACCACGACGTCGTCGACACGGTTCAGGAACTCGGGACGGAAGTGCTGGCGCAGCTCTTCCTGAACCTTGGCCTGCATCCGGTTGTACCCGGTTTTGGTATCGGTTGCCGACTGGAAACCGGTCATCACACCCTTGGAGATGTCGCGGGTACCAAGGTTCGTGGTCATGATGATGATCGTGTTCTTGAAGTCCACGACGCGGCCCTGGGAGTCGGTCAACCGACCGTCTTCCAGGATCTGCAGCAACGAGTTGAAGAGGTCCGCGTGGGCCTTTTCAACTTCGTCGAAGAGCACCACGGAGAACGGGCGACGGCGGACCTTCTCGGTTAGCTGGCCACCTTCCTCGTATCCGACGTAGCCCGGAGGGGCACCGAACAGACGTGAAACCGTGTGCTTTTCCGAGTATTCGGACATGTCCAAGGTGATCAGGGCGTCTTCCTCACCAAAGAGGAATTCCGCCAAGGCCTTGGCCAGCTCGGTCTTGCCGACACCGGTCGGGCCGGCGAAGATGAACGAACCACCGGGGCGGTTCGGGTCCTTCAGTCCGGCACGGGTGCGGCGGATGGCCTGGCTAATCGCCTTGATTGCTTCGTTCTGGCCGATGACCCGCTTGTGCAGCTCATCTTCCATGTTCAGCAGTCGCGTCGACTCTTCCTCGGTCAGCTTGATGACCGGGATGCCGGTGGAGTTGGCCAAGACCTCTGCGATCAGATCGGCGTCGACCTCGGCGATCTCGTCGAGCTCACCGTTCTTCCAGGCCTTTTCCTTCTCGCCGCGGGCTTCTTGCAGCTTGCCTTCCTTGTCGCGCAGCGAGGCAGCTCCCTCGAAGTCCTGCGCGTCGATCGCGGCTTCCTTTTCCAGGCGAACCGTGGCGATTTCCTCATCCATGACCTTGAGTGCCGGAGGGGCGGTCATGCGGCGGATGCGCAGGCGTGCGCCTGCCTCATCAATCAGGTCGATCGCCTTGTCCGGCAGGAAACGGTCCGAAACGTAGCGGTGCGCCAGCTCCGCGGCAGCCACCAGGGCGCCGTCGGTGATGGACACGCGGTGGTGCGCTTCGTAGCGGTCGCGCAGCCCACGCAGGATCTGCGTGGTGTGCTCAACCGATGGTTCCTTGACCTGGATCGGCTGGAAACGACGTTCGAGGGCCGCATCCTTTTCGATGTGCTTACGGTACTCATCAAGCGTGGTCGCGCCAATGGTCTGAAGTTCGCCACGGGCAAGCATCGGCTTGAGGATCGAAGCGGCATCAATCGCGCCCTCGGCGGCACCTGCACCCACCAGGGTGTGGATCTCGTCGATGAACAAGATGATGTCGCCACGGGTGCGAATTTCCTTGAGCACCTTCTTCAGGCGCTCTTCGAAGTCACCGCGGTAGCGGGAACCGGCAACCAGGGAACCAAGGTCAAGGGTGTAGAGCTGCTTGTCCTTGATGGTCTCTGGGACATCGCCGCGGATAATCGCCTGGGCCAAGCCCTCGACGACCGCAGTCTTGCCGACGCCTGGCTCACCGATGAGTACGGGGTTGTTCTTGGTGCGGCGGGAGAGGACCTGCATGACGCGTTCCATCTCGAACTCGCGCCCGATGACCGGGTCGAGTTTGCCTTCACGGGCGGCAGCGGTCAGGTTGCGACCGAACTGGTCGAGCACTGCCGAGCCAGCTGGGGTGCCTTCGGCTTGCCCTCCGGAGCTGACTCCTGCGCCTGCGGTTTCCTTGCCACCTTGGTATCCGGACAGCAGCTGGATGACCTGCTGGCGCACACGGGAAAGATCGGCTCCGAGCTTCACCAGAACCTGGGCAGCGACCCCTTCGCCCTCACGGATGAGGCCGAGCAGGATGTGCTCTGTTCCGATGTAGTTGTGGCCAAGCTGCAGCGCCTCGCGTAGCGAGAGCTCCAGCACCTTCTTGGCCCGGGGGGTAAAGGGGATATGACCGGAAGGGGCTTGCTGCCCCTGACCGATAATCTCTTGGACCTGCTCACGCACGGCGCCAAGGGAGATGTTCAGCGACTCAAGGGCCTTGGCCGCTACTCCCTCGCCTTCATGGATGAGGCCGAGCAATACGTGCTCGGTTCCGATGTAGTTGTGGTTGAGCATGCGCGCCTCTTCTTGGGCAAGCACGACAACGCGACGGGCACGGTCGGTAAATCTCTCAAACATGCGGCACACTCCTAGCTAACACGTATTTCGATGCTACGCATCAAATACGGGCAAGTGTTGCATGTTCGCCGAAGGGATAACATTGTTCACCCTCGGCGTTCAGCTTCAGATTAAACAACGTCGGGGGATTGTACCCATTTCCATGGATTCAATCCCCCGACGTGAATTCGTGTGCCCCACAGCGGTCAGGAGCCCTTGGCTCCCAGAAAATAACAGGTGCCGGTCGACGCTACTTCGACTTTGAGCGCGACTTCTTCGCCATGGCTGCGTGATAAGCGGAGATTACGTCCGCCTGCAGGCGACCGCGAGCGTTGACCTTGATGTTGTTCTCCTTGGCCCAGCTACGAATAGCCGGGGCTTCCTTCGGCGTGAACTGCTTGGAAGTGCGAGCAACTTTAATGTACGGCTTAAATGCTGCGTGGAAAGCTTCAGCATTCTTCTCGTTGAGATCAATTTCATAATGCTGTCCGCCGATGCCGAATACGATGGACTCCGTTGCCTCGGAACCATCGATATCGTCAATCAATGCGATTTGGACCTGACGTGCCATTACCGTCTCCTTGCTGTGGTGGGAATTCACATGAACCGTTTAACGGTATTAGTCCATGCTTGCACCAATATCATAAACACAAGTATGCATCATCCAGCAAGTAGAAATGAAGATAACAGGCTAATTATCAGCTTTTGGGGTTTCGTTGTCATTTCGCCCTGTTGTCCATTTGTTTTCTTGGTCCACTTTGGCTTTTGCGGCACGCTCGCTGCGATCCACGTTGGATACCGCGCGCATGACAAACCAAAAGACCAGCGCAACAACAATTGTGGGAAGAAGAGCCTCTACGTACGGCATTTCAGGCCTCCGGCTTGAGCACTGGGAACAGAATGGTTTCGCGAATTCCGGTGTTAACAAAGAGCATGACCAACCGGTCAATGCCGAGTCCGATGCCGCCCATTGGCGGGGCACCGTACTCCAACGCGCGCAAGAAGTCTTCATCGAGCTGCATGGCCTCTTCGTCGCCGCCGGCAGCCATCAGGGACTGCTCGGTCAAACGTTCACGCTGGATCACCGGGTCGATCAGTTCAGAGAATGCTGTTCCACGTTCCATGCCACCAATGATCAGGTCCCAGGCCTCGATGAGGTCCGGCTTGCTGCGGTGCTGGCGGGCGAGCGGCTGTGCCGCCGGCGGGTAATCGTAGACGAACGTCGGATTGATCAGGGTCGGTTCGACGATTTCACCAAACATCTCAATGACGAGCTTCTCGGCATTCCAATTCGGATCAATTTTCACGTGGTGCTTATCAGCGATTTCACGAAGCGTTTCAGCAGAGGTTTCCGGGGTAATTTCCTGGCCCACTTCGGCAGAAAGTCCTGGATAGACTCCCAGCCATGCCCATTCACCGTCAAGGTCGATGGCACCCTTGGAAGTTTCGATCTGGCGGCCGGCTCCCACGGCATCGGCCGCGTTGAGGATGATTTCCTTCATCCGGTCGGCCATCACGAACTGATCCGCGTATGCCTCATAGCATTCCAGCATCGTGAATTCTGGGGAGTGCGTGGAATCTACGCCTTCATTGCGGAAGATCCGCCCCATCTCAAAGACCCGGTCAATCCCGCCGACCACGGCGCGCTTGAGGTAGAGCTCAAGGGCAATGCGAAGCGTCATGGGCTGGTCGAAGGCATTCAGGTGCGTCTCGAACGGGCGTGCAGAGGCGCCGCCGTGAACCAGCTGAAGCATCGGGGTCTCCACCTCGACGTATTCGCGGGCATGCAGGGTGTCACGCACGGACCGAGTGATTGCAGCTCGCTTGTAGACCATTTCTCGGGCTTCGTCCCGCACAATGAGGTCTGCGTAGCGCTGGCGCACACGCGTTTCCTCGTTGAGGTCGGCGTGCAGCACCGGCAGCGGGCGCAAAGCCTTGGAGGCCATCTGCCAGTCTGTCGCCATGACGGACAGCTCACCACGACGCGAGGCAATGACCTCACCGGTGATTAGCACGTGGTCACCCAGATCGACAAGGGCCTTCCAGTTCGCGAGCTTCTCCTCACCGATGTTGGCAAGGGACAGCATGGCCTGCAGCCGCGTCCCGGAACCTTCCGGGCCGCCCTCCTGCAGGGTGGCAAAGCAGAGCTTGCCGGTATTGCGCATGAAAACGATGCGGCCCGTGATGCCCACGGTCATGCCCGTAGTGGTATCAGCGGCAAGATCGGGGAACTGTTCCCGGATCTCATGCAGCGAGTGAGTCCGTGCGACGCCTACTGGATAGGCTTCTTCGCCACGGGCCAACAAAGCGGCACGCTTGTCCATGCGCACCTGGCGCAGGTCGTTGGTCACGGTGGGATTGGCTTCTGGGGCAGTATTTTCGGCAGTCACAATATGCAATTCTAGTCCGAATATTCTGAGTGCGGGCTGAGAGGTGTTTAGCGCCACCCCGCGCGCATATCAAACGACGAATAGGATGGTGAATCATGGAAGAAAAGATTTTGCGAACCGCCGATGGTGGATCCCTAGCGCTCTACACATATGGTGATCCCCACGCTCCCGGGGAACGTCGTATCCTCGTGGTGGGCGGAGCGTTTCTGACCGCCATGATCTATCGTCCCTTCGCTGCCGCGCTCGGGGCCCGGCTGGGTGACGATTGGACGGTGGATGTCTACGATCGTCGAGGACGGGGAAATTCGAGCGAACAGCCCGATGACTATTCCATGGACACTGAGATTGATGATGTGAAGCTGGCACTTGAGTACACCGGTGCGAAGAACCTCTTCGGGCACTCCTTGGGCGGCGCCGTGGTGCTCAATGCGGTGCGTAGCTTCCTCGATCCACAGGAGCCGTGGGACGCGCCAATTCCTACGCGCCTGGCAGTTTATGACCCTGCAATCAATCTCGATGCATCGATCGACATGGCTTGGTTCAACGCTTTCTCAGACGATGTGGCGGCCGGACGAAATAGCCGGGCGTTGGCACGTATGCAACGGGGCATGAACTTCTCGCCCACCCTGAGCAAGGTCCCTCAGCCGATCCTCGCAGCCCTCTTGGCAGGGACTTCGCGGACGAAGGCGGGAAAATTGGCCCGCACTTTGTTGCCAAGCGGTGTCGGTGAGTTGAGTGCAGCACTTGAAGAATCAGTGCCGGCCCAAAATTTCTCAATTCTGCCAAAAAACACACACTTCATGGCGGGGGCTAAAAGCGCCGCTTATTTCCGGTCGACGGCACGCACACTGCATGAGGTGGTGAAGGGCTCGACTTTCGCCGAGACGCCCAAGGGCATCCACGGCTCGGCTCCGGCCGATTTCAAGGATTTACTCGATGAAATTGGCGACTACTTCTCCGGCAAAAAGCCCGAAAAATGACAATGCTGCTTTCGTCCTTCCCGAGAAATGAAGGACGAAAGCAGCATTAACGGCAAATCACCAGATCTTGACGCGGTCCTCTGGATCCAACCACATGCCGTCTCCGGGCTTGGTGCCGAAGGCTTCATGGAATGCATCCATGTTCTTTGGCACCTGGTTACAGCGGAACTCGCCAGGCGAGTGCGGGTCGGTGGTGATGCGGGTGACCATGGTTTCCGGTCGCATCAGGGTCCTCCAGCACTCAGCCCACGAGTAGAAGAAGCGCTGGTCCCCATTCAAGCCGTCGATGATTTCATCTGACTCCACTCCACGGGCGGCCAAGTCCAGCTTGTAGGCGGTGTAGGCGATGCCCAGACCGCCTAGGTCCCCGATGTTCTCTCCGAGGGTCAGTTTGCCATTGACGTGGTGCTCCGGAGCCTCCGGGGGCACCAGCGCATCGTATTGGTCAACGAGTTTCCCGGTGAGCTTTTCAAATGCCGTCCGGTCCTCGTCGGTCCACCAGTTCTTCAACTCTCCAGTTCCATCGAACTGCGATCCTTGGTCATCGAAACCGTGCCCGATTTCATGGCCGATCACTGCCCCGATAGCCCCGTAGTTCGAGGCAGCATCGCGGTCGGCGTCAAAGAACGGTGAGCGCAGGATGGCCGCCGGGAACGCAATTTCATTGAGCAAGGGATGGTAGTAGGCGTTGACCGTCTGTGGGTACATGAACCATAGTTCTCGATCCACCCCGTCATCGATCTTTTTGAGTTCACGAAGGAATTCGAATTCGTTGGCCGCGGCCGTATTGGAGATGACGTTGTCGGCGACCGTTGACATGCTTGAGTAGTCGATCCACTCATTCGGGTAGCCGATCTTGGGACGGAACATCGAGAGTTTTTCGAGTGCCTTGTCCTTGGTTTCCGGACTCATCCATTCCAGTTCACCGATGGATAGGCGGTACGCGTCAATGAGGTTGGCAACCAGCGCATCCATTTCGTCCTTGCTGCGCTGGGGGAAGTGCTTGGCCACGTATATCTGGCCGATGTCCTCGCCGACCGCACCTTCGGTGAATGCTACGCCACGCTTCCAACGCTCACGTAGCTCCTTAACTCCGGAGAGTTTCGCGGAGTAAAAGGAAAAGTTCTCGTTGACGAATGCGCTAGATAGGTAGGGCGCGTTCGAGCGAATCAGCTGCACCGCCAGCCAGTGCTGCCAGGATGCCAGTGGCTCGCTGCCCAAGACTTCTTCCAGCCCCTTGAGGTAGCTGGGCTGCCAGACGTCGACCTCGGCAAAGTATTTCTCTTCGATGCCGGCCCCGGCAAACCAGCCGGCGAGGGAAGGAATGTGCTCAAGCAGCGTTGCGGCATCCATGAGGTTGTAGCGGGCTTGAGCGTCGCGGCACTTGACCCGGTCCCAGTGGTGGGAGGCCAGCGCCGTTTCAAGTGCAATGACAGCTTGAGCCGCTGTCTCGGTGTCGCTGCGTTCGCCCAAGGTAAGCAACCGGCTCAGGTGTGCCTGATACTCACCAAGAAGCTCTACGAACTGCTCTTCACGGTAATAGGATTCGTCTGGCAGTCCGAGACCGCCCTGTATCAGGGTCAAAAGGTTGCGTTCCGGGGACCCTGCATCTGAGCTGGCGCCTGCCTGGATGAAGCCGGAGACCCCACGGCGGTAGAACGATCCGCTGAGGCTGATCAGCTCCGCAATACTGGTAGTGGCGTAGATGGCGTCAAGGTCCGCGCGAATGGGCTCGACACCGTTGGATTCAATACGTTCTTCGTCCATGAAACTGGCGTAGAGGTTGGCAATGCGTTCCTTACGGGCATCGATTTCTCCGCCGGCCGCCTCAAGCTCTGCCTGGGCGGATTCGATAATGGCGTGCACCGAGGACTCTGAGTCGTCCCGCAACGCCATGAAGGAGCCGTAGCTGCCCTGGTCGGCCGGAATCTGCGCACTGTTCAGCCAAGCACCGTTTGCGTGGCGGTACAGATCGTCCTGCGGACGTGTACCTTCATCTCGGTGGCTCGTGCTGAGTTCTGGTTGCTCGGCGTTGGTTGCAACTGACGAATCGGTGCTCATTGTGGTTCTCTCCATTCATCCGTACGCATGCAACAGTTATCGCGCATCTGCACATCTGTCCCCGGGGCTGACACGGGAAAGCGGGATGGCAAAATACGGGCGGCGATGCACATCGTGTTATACGTCTCAAACACACACTGTACGCGTATGAAGCAAGAACTTGACACAATTCCCTCACGGTTATTCCGCGGGTGAAATGATGTCGCACCGCGGGGTCGAGCTTCGCGGCAGTAAGGGCGCATCTGGGCAAGTGGGCGCTTCGGCTTGTGGGCGATTGGGACCGTGCTGCCCTGCTCAGTGCTTCTGCAAAAACCTGCACGGTGCGTCCAGGCGCCTAACTTCCTCCGCACATGAACTCCGTGCCGCTGTTCGTGGGGCCAACACCGGTCGGTCCGCATCCCGTTTCTCGCAGTCAGGGGAATGCCGTTGCCTTATCGACCGCAATGAATCGTTGTCCACAGGAGTTGTGGATAACTTTCGGCCTCACCCCCGGCCTGCACGAATCGCGGCCTGGAC
>NZ_AOCK01000014.1 GCF_000348945.1 Paeniglutamicibacter gangotriensis Lz1y
GGACATCGGTGACAGTTCTGCATCAACACATCGGTGACAAAACAAGCACTCTTGGTGGTGACACTTCTTGATTTGTTAATCCATGAATCCATGGGGTGAACTGATCGGATGTGAAATCCAACGAACCCGTCGATGCCCGACTCCGGCTAGACATTGCCCAATGGCCCGACGATGCTCCCCGTGGCGCGGTGACGACTTTCTGCCAGGCCCACGGCATCAGCCGCAAGACGTTTTACAAGATCCGCGCCGTTGCCCGCAACGAAGGCCAGGCTGCGGCCCTCGAACCGCGCTCACGCCGGCCGAAAACCTCTCCCACCGCCCTGAGCGAATCGGTAAAGGACCAAGCTGTCAAGGTCCGCGCCGCAATGGAGTCATCGGGCCTGGACCACGGGACCATCAGCGTGCACGACAAAATGAAGTCCCTCGGCATGGACGCACCGTCCACCGCTGCGCTGGCCAGGATCTTCCGCGAACGGGACGTTGCCCGCAACGAGCCACAGAAGAAGCCACGTGCAGCGTGGCGCCGCTTCGTCTACCCGGCACCGAATGCGTGTTGGCAACTGGACGCCACCGAATACGTCCTGACCGGCGGACGCAAGTGCGTGGTCTTCCAGCTGCAGGATGACCACTCCAGGCTGGCAGTGGCCACGTTGGCCGCGTCCGGGGAAACCAGCGAAGCGGCCATCGCCGTGGTGAAGAAGGGCATCGCGGCACACGGGGTACCCCAACGCCTGCTCACGGACAACGGCATGGCTCTTAATCCGACCCGGCGCGGAGCGGTCGGCCAACTGGTCACCTACATGACGTCCCTGGGCGTCAGCATGATCACGGGCAAGCCGTACAAGCCCACGACCCAGGGCAAGAACGAGAGGTTTCACCAGACCCTGTTCCGCTACCTGGACAAGCAGCCCATAGCCGAGTCGTTGGCCGAGCTGCAAGCACAGGTGGATCGGTTCGACGTCATCTACAACACCCAACGGCCGCACCAGGCACTGCCCGGACGCATCACCCCTCAGCAAGCCTAGGATGCCACAGAAATTGCCGAGGCGCCACGCCCGGACGTTACCAAATCAACGCAGGGCGGCGGCGCCGAGCCCGCAGGGCCTTCGCCCCAAGGGCCCGAGCCGTCCGAGCCGCTGCTGGCCACGGAACCGGAAACACCCTTGGTCGAGGTCTCTGCCAGCCCTGCCCGGGTCAGCGGCAGCTTCAACACCACTGAACCGAGCGGAGACCGGACGCTGAAGGTCTACTCCAACGGCACGATTCGTTTCAAGGATGTCGTCTATTCGCTGACCACCCGACAGGCCCACCGGCAGGTGACCATCACGTGGGACCCCGAGGCGATCATCTTCGTCACCATGGAAGGCGAGATCATTGCGGAATTCGGCTGGCCGGCACCGGGAACCAAGCATGTTGGAATCAAATCCGCCCGAACGTCTTTTCAGCGAGCCGTGAAAACGTAGAAAACGCCCCGCAACCGGGCCGAACCGCTACCGATGTCTTGACACATCGAGTGTCACCGAAGTGCTGATGCAGAAGTGTCACCGATGAGTCGAGACATCACACGGAGAGTGTTAAGCCTCGTATGTGAACCCAAAACTCAACACCCTCCTGACCACACTCTACGTCCTACTCACCGACCGTATCTTGCCGGATTTGGGATACGACCGCTCGAGCAAACCCGGCCGCAAGGCCGCGCTTAGCGACGCCGAGCTGCTGTGCCTGGTCGTGGCCCAACACCTCTTGCACGGGCATTCCTCCGAGTCGCGGTGGGTGCGCTACGCCCGCACCCACCTGCGGGAACGGTTCCCCGGCATCCCGCAGCAATCCGGCTACAACAAACGCGTACGCGCCGCCGGAACCCTGATCTCAGCGGTGATCACCGCCCTGGCCCGGGACACCGAATCCTGGCACGAAATCCTCCGCCTGCTCGATTCCACCCCGGTGCCGTGCGGCACCAGCCGCGAAACCGTCAAGCGCTCGGACCTGGCCGGGCACGCCGGCTACGGGTACTGCGCCTCGCACTCGCGCTACTTCTGGGGCTTCCGCCTGTACCTGATCAGCACCCCGGAGGGCATGCCGGTGATCTGGGGACTGGCCAACCCCAAGCTCGGGGAACGCGAGGTCACCGAGGCCCTGCTGCGCCGCGACCACCACCTGGTCCGCGACGGGCAGGTCATCCTCGCCGACAAGGGCTTCGCCGGAAAGGACTTCGAGCGGTTCATCGCCGAGGACCTCGGTGCCAACCTGGTGCGGCCGGACCGCAAGGACGAAAAACCCCGGTTCAGGAAGTTCGGCGGCATCCGCCAGTGGATCGAGTCCGTCTTTGACACCCTCAAGGGCCAGCTTGGGCTGGAATATCACGGTGCTCGGACCCTCGACGGGCTTTATGCCCGCGTCGCCTCAAAACTGTTGGCCCTCGCGGCCGGAATCTGGCACAACTGGAAAGCCAACGAGCCCCGAAAACGGTCCCTGACCGCCTACGACCACTGAAATGAATAGGACTTAATCATCTAGTTGGCTCTTTCGCGGACGTCGGCCGCGGCCTCGCCGTGGCAAGGGCCGCCGTCGATGTCCTCACCTACGAGCGGCACGACGGGGCGACAACTACTGGACGCTCAGCCGGACCCGAACCGCAGAGGCTTTCCGAGTTGCTCCCTGGAGGGGCGAGCCGCCAGCGGGTCCGGCCGGAAACGTCCGGAGGGAATGTGAGATCCACGCTGGACCTGCCCCGTCCTGCCCGTCAGCCCCGGCCGCCCGGAAGGTATCGATTCGATTCCGGCAGATAGACGCGCTGGAAGTTCAGACGCTCCACGATGGGAGCATCGCTGAACCGGAACAGGTCAAATTCCGTGCCAGCTTCGAGTGACCATGGAATCCACGACGGGACGACGAATAGGTCACCCTTTGTCAACTCCCGCCGATCGCCATTCAGCACGATGGCGCCCGAGCCTTCGAAGACTTGCCATACCGACGAACCAACCTCGTGGCGGACGGCGGTTTTTGCCCCCGCGCGCAGTCGGTGGAATTCGGCCCTCATGGTGGGGAGTACGTCACCACCGTTCGTGGGGTTGGTGTATTTAATGGCTGCATGCCCCGGCTCCAGTGTGGCCGGATGCCCCTCGTCTTCCAGCTTCAGTTGCTCGCGCAGTGCCTGATCCGTGAACTCCCACCGATAGGCGGCAATGGGCGTGCTGGACTGTGAGTCCTGTGCGGACAGGGGCGTGAGGCCGGGGTGCGCCCAGAGGCGTTCGGACCGCGAGACGCTGGGTGACGCTTCGTCGGTGACCCGCTCCGAGCCGAATTCAAAGAAGCCGAAATCCATGTCGTGGACAAACGGGACATCAAGCCCGTCTATCCAGGCCATCGGCTGATCCGTGTCGTTGTGGTGGCCGTGGAAAGCCCACCCCGGGGTCATGAGTAGGTCCCCGCGCCGCATAGCGACCGGATCACCATTAACCACCGTCCAGACGCCTTCGCCCTCAACGACGAATCGGAAAGCATTTTGTGCGTGACGATGCTCGGGCGCTGTCTCGTGCGGACCGAGGTACTGGATGGCACACCACAGCGTCGGGGTTGCGTACGCGGTCGGAGCCAGTCCGGGGTTGGCCAGTCCGATTGCCCTGCGTTCCCCGCCACGGCCTACCGGCACCAGATCACCCGAACGTCGCGCAATGTCCAGTAGGTCGTGCCAGCGCCAGACATACGGGATTGCTTTTGGCGACGGCACGATCGGCATCAGATCATCGAGCTGGGTCCAGAGAGGGGATGTACTAATACGTGCGTAGTCCGCATATAGTCTATCGAGTTCCGGGCTGGGCTCTGGCCGGTTCATGGCGTCCAGTGAGACGGTTGACTCCGCGGTCATGCTGTCAGTTGATGGATCGTTGCTCATTTCCACTCCTTTGTAGTTGGCATTCGTGCACCGTGCGGCAGGCTGTGTCCGCTGCGGGATGTGGACTCCGCCAGGGAGCGACACATTACTTTTAGAATATCGATCGCACTTTTGATTGTCTATAAAAATGCGGTTCGTCGGAGGAAGGAACTTCCAATCATCCGTTCCGTCCAATAACGGCATCTAGGGCCGAGATGGTGTCTTCGGTACGTACCGCGGCATCATTGTCTGCCGAGGACCGCCTTGATTTTGTCCTGTGATTTCGGCGGTAATTCGCAGCCCTGGTTCCGCCATACGAATAACGGGATGTGGCCGTGAGACAACGGTGGCGATCGGGAAACCTGGAAAAACCCGTAAAGAGCAGGGACCCGTTCGGCATGGCTAGGGTGCGACCTCTAGGACCCATTCGAAGGCGGCAGTCTTTGAACGTGCGCCCTGGGCGGCCTTGGATCGGTTTGCCTCGCCGAGATCCGCGAGTAAGAGCTCGGTGAGGGCGACGAGTGCTCCGAACTTCCCCGGTGTCAGCCATGCCGGGCGTGTGGCGAAGAGGATATCCTCGCTCGAGCTGTTACCACTCGCGCCGGGGGCAAACGGGCAGCCCCCGAGTCCGCCGAGGGCACCGTCCACCATGGTTGCCCCCGCCTGGATTGCAGCGAGAGTGTTCGCCACGCCGAGGCCCCACGTGTCGTGGCCGTGAAAGACAATACGCCGTTCGGGTGTCTCGTGGAGGACTCGGCCGATCAGGCCGGAGACTTGCGCTGGCACAGCCTGACCAAGCGTGTCGCAGATGACGATGTCCACTGTTCCTGCGGTCCTTGGATCGTTGGCAATGTCGATAATCCGCTGAGGAGGGATCATTCCCTCAAAGGGGCAAGTGAACGATGTCGCAATGCACAGCTGGACCTGTCCGCCGACCTGATCCGCGCAGGCGATGGCCTGCGGCAGCGCGTCCAGGCTGGCTTCCACGGAACGACCAAGATTCGCCTGATTATGTGCTTCCGAGGCGGAGAGGCAATATTGAAACCGGGTGACCCCGAGTGCGGCCGCCCTCGCAACGTGCTTGGGCGTTGCCACCCAGATCCAGCACTTCGCTAATTCCTCCGGGGTCAGGGCCTGCACGACCTCCAAAGTGTTAGCCATGGGCGGCACGAGATCGGGCTGGGCCATCGACCCGATTTCGATTTCGCTGACCCCCAAATCGATCAGCGACCTGACCAGCTCGACTTTTCTCTCGACGGACAGGAGCTTTCCCGTCAGCTGAAGCCCGTCGCGCAGCGTCACATCGCGCAGGACGGCGGAAGGTGTGAATTCAAATTGTGTGGCGGGGTGTCTCATCGCGGCACCATCTCCTCGCCACCGCAAGCCTGAAGGATTTGATCCGGTGTCAGGTTGAGCAGGCCGCTCAGAATCTCCTCCGTGTGCGCACCAAGGTCGGGACCCAGGCTGCGCACGGGCAGCGACTCGTTGCCGATCACGGGAACAATACCCGGAAAGCCGATGTTTTCGAGTTCCTCTTCGCCCGTCGAGACGGTGACGCGCTGAATCATGTTGCGGGCAATATATTGTTCATCGGTAGCTATGTCCGCGGCTGTATAGATGGGGCCGGCCGGGACGCCTGAGGCGTCTAGTTCTGCCAGCGCCTCGAGGCTGCTGCGGCCTGCGGCCCACGCGCCAATGGCAGAGTCTAGCTCGTCGCGGCGCGCCCACCGGCCAGCATTGGACCGCAGATCCGGATCGGCAGCAAGGTCGGGGCGGCCGACGACTCCCATGTAGCGCTGGAAAATGGAGTCTCCGTTTCCGGCGACGACAATGCTCGCACCGTCTTGGCAGATGTAAGCGTTGGACGGTGCGATCCCCTCGACGCGGCCCCCCACACGTTCGCGGATTACACCGTAGGCCTCATAGTCCGGCACGAGGGATTCCATGATCGAGAAAATGGCCTCATGCAGGGCAACGTCGATGACACGGTGTTCCAGGGCCGAGCCGGGCAGCCGCTTCCCGCGCCGTGACTCCCGCTGGAAGAGGGCCATGACGGCGCCAAACGCAGCATAAATCCCGGCAATGGAGTCGCCGATCGAAACCCCGACCCGCACCGGCGCCCGATCGGAGTCGCCGACGAGTTCGCGCAGGCCGCCGTAAGCTTCAGCCACTGCCGCAAAACCCGGCCGGCTCGCAAGCGGACCGGTCTGTCCGAAGGCCGAGATCCGGCTGATCACCAGCTCAGGATTCGCTTCGTTGAGCACCTCAGGTCCCAAGCCCCACCGCTCCAGGGTGCCCGGCCGGAAGTTCTCCACCAGGATGTCGCAGTGCGCGACGAGTTCAATCACCGCGGCGCGGCCGGCATCGGTCCGCAGATCCAACACCACCGATTTTTTGTTCCGGTTGATGGTCCGAAACAGCATCGACGTCGTTCCCTTGTGCAGTCTCCAGTTGCGGAGTTCATCTCCGGTGCCAGGTCGCTCGACCTTGATCACCTCTGCGCCGAAATCCGCCAGCAGCCGCCCGGCCGTCGGTGCCGCGATGTAGTTTCCCAGCTCCAGGACGCGGATGCCGGCCAGCGGTGCAATCTGTTCTTCATTCATGGTCTATCGGTATCCTCTGATTTTTCTCGGTATTCAGGGCTGTCCGGCGTGACGATCAGCTAGCTTCAGTCAATTCGGCGGGGTGAGCGGAAGCGACGCCGGGGCGCGCGCCGTTGAGTATATGTGCGAGCAGTCCGCCGGAAGCCAAGACCGATCGTTCACTGGGTGAAAGATCCAGTCCCAGCTGCAGGCTCCCACCTCCGCCCACTAGTGCAGTTACCTCGGTGGCACTGGAGGTGATGGCGTCAGCCAGGCCCTCGATGACCCAGTGCTCCCCCGGCGTGCTCCGGGCGGAAGGTGGTATCAGCAAAGGCACGATGCCTACGGCAATGAGGTTCCGCCGATGGATGCGCGCATAGCTGCGCGCTGCGATGACTCGGATACCGAGGTAGAGCGGGACCAGTGCCGCGTGCTCGCGGGACGAGCCCTGGCCGTAGTTTTCACCGCCGACAATGACGCCCCCGTCCCATTCCCGTGCCCGGTCGTGGAAACCGGGGTCCACACGGCGGAACATGAAGGCTGCGCAGGCCTTGATGTTTGACCAGACGGACATGGCGATCGCGCCGTCGGGCGCCATGTCACCGGTGGAAACGTCGTCACCAACTACGGTCAGTACGCGGGCATCAATCGTCGGCGGCAACGGGCCGGGCACCGGCGGCGGTACAAGGTTCGAGCCACGGATAATTTCAATTGCCGTGCGTCTGGCCTCCGGAAGCGGTGCGGAAATGTGAATCGAGTGGATGTCCATGCCGGCATGTACCGCCGGACGCAGTGACTGAATGCCCACAGCGCTCGGATCGGTAATGACACCGGTCAGCGCACTGGCTGCAGCGGTTGCGGGCGAACACAGGTAGACCATATCCTCTGCGGTGCCGCTGCGTCCCGGGAAATTCCGGTTGAAAGTCCTCAGCGAGGCTTCGTTGCCTAACGGGGCCTGGCCGATTCCCACGCAAGGCCCGCAGATGGGTTCCAACATTCTCGCTCCGGCTTGTAGCAGGTCGTCATACACTCCCGAGGCAATAATGGTCTGCAGGATTTGCCGCGATCCGGGAGTCACCGTCAACTGGATGCGCGGGTGGATCTGTTGCCCCTTGAGGATCGCCGCTACCGTGGCCAGATCCTCGTAGGAACTGTTTACCGACGAGCCGACGCAGACCTGCGACAGTTCAACACCGGACGTTTCCGCGACAGTCTTAACATTGCCTGGCGAGTGCGGGATTGCGATCAACGGAACCAGCGCACCCAGTTCGATCGATTCCACGGAGTTATATGCTGCCCCGTCGTCAGCGGTGAGCTCTTGGAAATCGGCCTCGCGCCCCTGCTCAACGAGCCAGCGTCGCGTCTCACTATCGGAGGGAAAGATCGCCGTGGTGGCTCCGGTTTCAACAATCATGTTGCAGATGGTGCCCCGTGCCGAGGTGCTCAGGCCGGCCACTGCGTCCCCGAAAAACTCGAACACCTTCCCCCTGCCACCTCGCACATCGTGCCGGCGCAGGAGTTCCAGCACAATGTCCTTCGCCGACGCTGCTCCCACGAGCCGGCCGCGTAATTCGACGCCCACCACCTCCGGGCAGACGAAGTCAAAGCCGAATCCGGCCATCGCGACGGCCACCTCAAGTCCGCCGGCACCTGCTGCGAACATCCCTACAGCTCCCGCCATCGAGGAGTGAGAGTCCGCGCCCACCAGCACACCGCCGGGCCGGGCATACTTCTCTAGGTGGATGTAGTGCGAAATACCGTGGCCGGCCGGGGAGTAATGCAGGCCGTACCGGGCCGAAAACGTCCTCAGGTACTGGTGGTCCTGCATGTTCTTGTCGTCAATCTGCAGCACATTGTGGTCGACGTAGGTCACCGCCAGAGGGACGGCGACGGAATCCACTCCCAACATCTCAAACTGCATGGCCGTCATGGTGCCGGTTGCGTCTTCCAGGAGCACCTGGTCGACCGAAACCGTCACATCCCGTCCGGGGGACAGCTCGCCCGAAGCGAAGTGGGCCCGGAGAATCTTAGTGGTCAAGTTATCGGACATAATCGCCGCTTTCTTCAAGGATCTGTGGAGAATCAGCCATGCGGGCCTCCGCACACGGCGGACATCGGTCTGTACGAGTCGGCTAGGGGACGAACTTCTCCATATCGGGCAGTTTGTCGATCAAACCGTTTTTCAGCGCAAGTTCGGCAACTTCGTTGACGGAATCACGGTTGACCTGGGATGGGAAGCGCGGAAGAACGATCCTGTTCACCAGGTCGTCGTCCATGGCGGTGAACTCCGGCAGAATCTTCCGCACGGCGTCGGGATGCTCATCGGAGTACTTGAGGGACTTGGACATGGCCCGCTTGAACGCTTCCACCACTTCCGGCTTTTGGGCTGCCATCTGTTCCGAAGTAAAATATGCCGTTACCATCAGGTCGGTCAGCGGGGCGGCGTAATTCGAGACCGCCGAATGAGTCTTGTCCTCCAGGATCATGGAGCGGAACGGCTCCACGGTGGCCACCGCATCGACGTTTCCTTTTGCCAGCGCGGCCCGCATGTCGGGGAACGGCATCTCGACGAAGGTCACATTGGACCCATCAGCTCCGGCGGCTTCGATGGCGGCGCGGACAGTGGTGTCACTAATATTGTTCAGGGTGTTGACGGCTATCTTTTTGTGTACAAGGTCTCCGGCGTCCTCAATGCCGCTGTCGTCCTTGACCAGCACGTCGGCGAAGTCCTTGCCTTCTATGCCGGTGGTGGCGTTGCCGGCGGACACGATTTGGAGGGGCAGCCCCTTGGACCGTCCGATGATCAGCGACGTGACGTTGCTGAACCCAAAGTCGGCGCCGCCACTGACCACCAGCGGAACGATCGCCGCGCCGCCCTGGGCCGGAACCAGTTCCGCTTTGAGGCCCTCCTCCTCAAAGAATCCCTGGTCCACGCCTACGTATGCGGCCGCGGCATCGGTGATTGTGATGACCCCGACCTTGATCGGTGTCAGACCGCCCTCCCCGGCCGTCTTGGCGGCTGGGGAGGTTCCCCCGCAGGCCGTCAGGGACAGGAGGGTCGCTGCAAGGATTGCAACTGCTAATTTCTTCATGGCAACTCCCAAAGGTTCACCGCGTCATTGCGGATAGAATATATACAAGATATCGATCGTCTATAGTAACGTCAACCATTTTTTCGGAACGTGACCCAACCCAGGCAGTGGTTATGGTCGCGCCATTGGCGCAGGTCCGTTATCGGTGCAGGCCAGGATTCGGCGGCCGCCTGGCGGGCAGTACTCAGCAATCTGCCCGGGGAGCTCCTCGAATCGCGCTCCATTGTCAAGATCGACCGCGTGGATCCAAACTTCATGGGCCCGAAACCAAACGGTGTCCGCCAGCGGCAACTCACCGCCGTCCGGCAGCACCAACGTATTCCGCCAGGTCTCCGGCGTCGTGTCGCGCCACTGAACATCTAGGTGCACCGCAGAGTGGGCGAAAAGGTTTCGAAGTGCCTGCGGCGCAAGCGTCGCTCCGAAGGCAATAAGCTCATCCTGGGCCGCCGGAGGCGGGTACATACGTGATTCGACCCCCGCCGCCTCGGCCAGCCGAACGAGCGCCCTCGCTTGGTAGGCGGCATGCGCCACGACGTGGCGGCGGCTCCAGCCTGAAATTCGGGAGGGTCCGTCCAAATCCACATCCCGGAGTTCGTTGAGTTTCCTGCCGAAGTGGGAGGTGCCCCGGCGGGCGAGCAGCAGGGCGAGCCTGAGATCCGGGTCAGTGACCAAATCATGTCGGGCAACCATTAATACACCTTCCGAATTCGACCGGCATTAATGGCCGGCCTGCGCCGCGGCGGTGGGGCGGTGCCCTGCCTTGGCGAGCTGGATCTGTTCGTAGACGTGGTGGCGCAGTTCGGTGAACCGCGGCAGCGAGCGGGTGTTGAGTTGGTCCCGCTCGTCGGGCAGATCGATGGTCAGATCCTCCTGAATCACCGTCGGCGAGCTGGAGAGGATGATCACACGTTCACCCAGATAGACGGACTCGTCGATATCGTGGGTGACGAACAGGACGGTCACGCCGAGTTTGCGCCAAACGGTGCGGATCAGGTCCTCCAGGTCCGCGCGGGTCTGTGCGTCCACGGCCGCAAACGGTTCGTCCATCAGCAGCACCTCGGGCTGATAGGCCACGGCGCGGGCGATGGCCACGCGCTGCTGCATGCCGCCGGAAAGCTGCCAGGGGTAGGACTGCGGAACGTGGGCCAAGCCCACGGCCTCCAGCGCGTCGTCGACGAGCCTGTCGCGTTCAGCCTTGGGCACACCCTGGTTCTTCAGCGGCAGCTCCACGTTCTCCCGCACCCGCATCCAGGGAAAGAGTGAACGGCCGTATTCTTGGAACACCACAGCCATCTTCTTTGGCGGGCCGGAGACTTTCACGCCGTCGAGCAGGACCTCGCCCTCGGTCGGGGCCATCAGCCCGGCAATGCACTTCAGGAGCGTGGTCTTGCCGGAACCGGAGGGGCCGACCAGGCAGGCCAGCTCGCCGGCCTTCAGGTCGAAGGTCAGGTTCCGCACGGCCTCGATGTCGCCGCCGTCGGTCTTGTAGACCTTCTTCATGTTGCGGACCGAGAGCATGGCCTCGTTCCCGGGCAGGGTCTTACCGGCCGGAGCCGGGGTGGTTTCAGATTGCATTTTCTACCTCTCGCAGGCCGTGGTACCAGCGCAGCACACGCCGCTCGGTCCACTGGAAGATGAATGACATTGCCACGCCGATCAGGCCCAGGATCACAATGCCGGACCACATTTCCGGAATGGCGAAGGACCGCTGGAACTGGACAATGGCGAAGCCAAGTCCAGAGGATGAGGCGAACATTTCGGAAATGACCATCAGGATCAAACCGATCGACAGGCACTGGCGGATTCCGGCCATAATCTGCGGACCGGCGGACGGAAGCACCAGGTACTTAACCCGCGCCCAGCCCTGGATTCCGTAGGTGTGGGCCGAGTCTGAGAGCACCCCGTCGATGGCGCGGACACCTTCGATGGTGTTCAACAGCACCGGCCAGATACAGCCGGAGATGATCACAACCACCTTCATGGAATCGGAGATACCCATCAGCAGCATCAGGACCGGCACAAGGACCGGCGGCGGAATGGCACGGAAGAATTCAAGCACCGGTTCCGTCAGGTCCCGCAGCCACTTGACCGAACCGATCAACAGGCCCGTGACAATGCCGAAGATGATCGCCGAGGAAACCCCGACCACCAGGCGCCCGATGCTGGGCAGCACGTCCGAGAGGATGCGATCCCCGAGCCACGTCTCGGCGAACGCCTCGGCCAGCAGCGCCGGGGTAGGCACGAAGAAGTTCGTCTCCCCCAGCGTCGAGACCCACCAGATCGCAACCAGGATCAGAGGCAACGCCAGCACGTATCCAAGAGTCTTCAAGAACCTCATACGATCGCCTCCGAACGGATCGAGGAATGCCAGGACAAGGTCTTGCGCTCAATGAAACGCATGACCAGGTTGATGACGACGCCGATCAGGCCCGTCGCGAGTACCAGCGCGTACATCCCTGAGATCGCGCCGCCAGACTGGGCCAGAGCAATCTCGCGGCCCAGCCCGGGGGAACCGATCACCAGTTCGGCGGTGATCGCCAGGATCAGCGCCACGGAAGCGGCCAGACGGATGCCGGTCATCAGGTACGGCAGCGCCGTCGGGAACACCACGTGGCGGACCCGGGCCATGGTGCCGAGCCCGTAGGACTTGGCGGTCTGCATCGCCACGTTGTCCACATCGGCCACCCCGTAGAGCACCTGGATGAAAACCTGCCAGAAAGACGCGTAGACCACCAGCATCAGGGTTGATTCGATCTTCACGCCGAACAGCAGCACGGCCAGCGGGATCAGCGCCACCGAAGGGATCGGGCGGAGGAACTCCACCGTCGAGTTCGTGAACTTTCGCAGGACCATCGACGAACCCGTGATGAACCCCAGCACCACGGCCAGCACGATCGCCATCATCAGGCCGATCGCCCAAGCCAGCATGGTCTCGCCCACCGCAACCCAGAACGCCGTCAAACTGAAATCGGTGATCAGTGCCGCGATGACCTCACTGGCAGGTGGCAAGAACCGCGGCTCAACGACGCCCACGCGTGGAATCAACTCCCACAGCAGCAGGAACCCAATAATGCCCGCAAGCCCGGGCAACTGCTTCTTCGACCGTCTCATCTTTCCCGGACGAGGCTTTTCCCCTCCAGGGAAGGAACGGGGCAAAGGAAGGGGCCCGCTAGATTTCTCGTCGGCCAGCGGTCTGTCACTATGTCGGTCAAAAATGGGTGTCAAAGGCTGCATTGCCCGTTTCCTTGGTTTGGTCCGTATGTGCGCAAGCGGAGATCGACGGCAACAAGCCGTGTGTTAGGTGCAGATTGGAAGTTCTCGGACCCCCAGTGAAAGACGTTCCAGATGGGCCGTCTCTGCCACGAACAACTATTCGTGTGACACAAGACTCCACGATCGTGGCAACGTATGTCAACCATTGATTCCATCAGGGCAGTCATGCATAATGGATGACATCTAGAAATGCGTCCGCATTTATCAATGTCTAGCACATCGACGAAGAGGTAACCCATGAGACTGGCAACTTTTAACGGCGCACGACTCGGCATCGTGGACAACGACGAGTTGACTGACATAACTGATTTGGCAGGCGTCGCTGACTCCGGCAAAGGCGGGCCCCTGCTGGCACTGCTCGAGGCCGGAAAAACCGTTCAGGACCTCGCCGCCATGGACTTCTCCGCCGCTCCCCGGATTCCACTTACCGAGGCGACGATCAGCGCCCCGCTTCCCCGCCCGCACAAGGTCATCGGAGCCCCGGTCAATTACATCGATCATCAGATCGAAATGTCGGAGCAGAAAACCATTGGTGAGTATGGGGTGTTTCTCAAGTCCCCTTCCTCGGTAATCGGCCCGGGCGAGTCTATCCAGCTGCCATATCTCGACAAGCGCACGGACCAGGAAGGTGAACTGGGAGTCGTCATCGGCAAACTGGCCCGCAACGTTTCCGTCGACCAGGCGCTGGATTATGTCTTCGGCTATATGCCGGTGCTGGACATCACCGTCAGGTCCGGGGAGGACCGTTCAACAAGGAAGTCCTTCCGCACCTTCACACCCACCGGCCCCTATGTCGTCACGGCCGATGAAGTCGGTGACCCGGATGATCTGCAACTCAAATGCTGGGTGGGAGGCGAACTGCGCCAACAGGTCAACACACGGGAACTCATCTTCTCGATCGCCGAGGTGATCTCCTATGCCAGCCATGTCATGGATCTGGAACCTGGTGACATAATCGCCAGCGGAACCCCTGCCGGCGTGGGACCGCTGGCCGACGGTGATGATGTGATCCTGGAGATCGAGAAGCTCGGCCGTCTTGCCGTGGTTGTCAGCGCCGGAACAGCCATTAACTACGCGGACCGCCCGGGTCCGCGCCTTGCCGCAGATACGGTGCGCTGAGGTGGCAACCGCTACCCGCTCAGGGCTGGACTGTCTTTTCAACCCGCGGAGTGTTGCCGTTATGGGCGCGTCCGGAAATGCAGGCAAGGCCGGATACGCCATGGTTTCGTCGCTCGCTAACTTCCCCGGACCGGTGTACGCCATTAATCCCCGGGCGGCAGCTGTGGGAGAGAGCATCCTTAATCTGGAAACCAAAGCATCGGTGGCCGAATTGAAAGGACAAGTCGATCTTGCCGTTCTGACGGTGCCGGCCCAGATGGTGCCCGAGGCCCTTGAACAGTGCGGAGAGGCCGGAGTCACCGCCGCCGTTATCTGCGCAGGCGGATTCAGCGAGAGTGGCGACGAGGGATCCGCCCTTCAGCAGCAAGCGGTACATGTGGCCACCACCCACGGCATCCGGTTGCTTGGCCCCAACACTTCAGGGTTCATGAATCCAAGGCTCGGGCTGTTCGCCAATTTCATGCCCTCGGTTACCACTCTCAGTCCAGGCCCCGTCGCTGTCGTGGCCCAAAGCGGCGGTGTGAACTTAGCCCTCGCCTTCATGCTGGACCATGCCGGAATCGGGACAAGCCTGAGCGTCGGCTTGGGCAACGGCGCAGATGTCGGGTTCGTAGAGGTTCTCGACCACTTGGCCAACGATCCAGAGACGACCGCCGTGGCACTTCATGTGGAGGGAGTCGCCGACGGGGCGGCGCTGATGGACGCGGTCCTAAGGGTTTCCACCCGTAAACCGGTTATCGCCATCAAGGTCGGGAAGAACGACGTCGGTGATTTCGCCAAGTCCCACACAGGAGCCCTCACCGGTTCCTACGAGGTCACCCGCGCCGCACTGTCCCAAGCCGGCGCCGTCGTGGTGGACAGCCTGGCCGAGCTAGTCGATGCCGTCACCGCCTTGAGCACGATCCGGCTGCAGCCCCACCCCGGCCCCGGAGCCGCCGTCATCACCGGCCAGGCCGGTCCCGGCCTCATCCTGGCGGATGCCCTCGCCGAAGCCGGAGTGCCGATGCCAGCCCTCCACAGCGAGACAACCGCGCAGCTCCAACAGCTGCTCCCTGCTCTGACCTATCAAAGGAACCCCGTGGACACGGGCCGTCCGGGGGGAAGTTTCCCGGCGGTGGCACGCGCGGTTTCCGAAGACCCCTCGATTGCGCTGACCGCTGTGTATGCGCTCGACGAGCCGGGCGCGTTCGATCCCGTAGCCGCACTGGGCCCGTTGTCCGGGCACGTCATGTTCGCCTCCGGCGGCCCCAAGAATGTGCTCATCCAGCAGCGTGAGCGGCTGCGCGAATTGAGAATCCCGATGTTCCATTCCCCCGACGCATTGGCCCACGGTGTGGCCGCCGTCGTGAAGGATGCGCAGCTACAGTTCGCCGCCAGCCAGTGGCCGGTCCGCCCGGCCTTTGGCAGGGGTGCCATACTGGGTTCAACCCTTGACGAAAGCGAGGGCAAACGGCTCATAGCCGAGGCCGGGGTGCAAATACCAGCAGGCCGGACCGCCGCGAACCGGCAAGAAGCCCATGCGGCGCTGGAGGATTTGGGCGGACCCCTCGTCGTTAAGGTTTTGGACGCGGCAATCCTGCATAAAGCCGATGTCGGCGGTGTCCACACCAATATCCGAACCCCCGACCAGCTGGACGTGGCCTTGGATGTGATCGACCGGATACCGAACCGTTCATCCGGACGGTACCTGCTGGAACGGCAAGCGGGCTACGGTGTCGAGCTCATCGTCGGCGGTGTTCGCGACGCGGCATTCGGCCCCGTGGTGGCGCTCAGCCTCGGCGGCACCGATGTCGAAATCTCGAACGTTTCTCCCCAGCTGCGGGTCGCCCCCTTGAGCCGACCCGCAGCGATTGACATGGTACTGGGGTTGCCGCCGGCGCTATTGGCCGGCCACCGCGGGTCCCCGCCCATCGATCCTGAAGCCGTAGCCGACATCCTGCTGGCCGTCAGCGAGCTGCTGATGACCTACTCGGACATCACCGAAGTGGATCTCAACCCCGTACGGATCACCGCAGAGGGATCCATCGTCCTCGACGCACTGATTATCTGCGAACTCCAGCACTAGAAAGGCCTTGCAACCATGAGCAATTCCCATGACGCGATCGTCGTCGGAGCCGGACCTGTCGGCATGACAGCCGCGCTTGCACTCCATTCTGTCGGCGTCCAAGCGACCGTCCTCGAGGCGGAACCATTCGACCGGCAGCGACCCGGCAGCCGTGCGATCTTTACCCATAGCGAAAGCTTGAGGATTCTGGACCGCATCCGCCCCGGGCTGGGCTTTGCCCTCAGTGAATACGGAATCTACTGGGCTACCCAGCGGACATTCTTCGGCGGCAAAGAGGTCTACACCACGACATACCCCGCACCGAAACCCGGCACCTATCCCCATTTCACCTCTCTTCCACAGGTCCACATCGAACGCTTCCTCTTCGAGGCTTGTCAGGAAGCCGGCGTCAAGTTCGAATGGAACCGCGAGGTTCAAACGGTGGTATCCGACGAGGATTCGGTAGATATCACCACCACAGACGGAAGTTGTTACAACGCCCGTTATGTGATCGCCGCGGATGGCTCACGATCCAAGGTCCGAAAGCAGATCGGCGCCACGATGGAAGGCAGCCGGGACGAGGGATGGTATGTGGTCGTGGACCTGACGGAGGACGAAGACGATCCTCTGCCCTTCGAACGGATCTTCCACTACGAATCCCCCGCCGCTGGCGGCCGTAACGTACTGGCGGTTCCGTTTGCCGGAGGCTGGCGACTTGATCTGCAACTTAAGCCGGACGATTCGCCCGAAAAGTTCGGCAGTGAAGCAGGCGTTAAGGAATGGGTGGCCAAGGTTCTCGGCAGCAAGTACGCAGACCGTATCACCTGGATCTCGACCTATCAGTTCATGCAACTCGTAGCCCACGATTTCGCGGATGAGCACCGCCGCGTGATGCTGGCCGGGGAGGCGGCACACCTTTTCGCTCCCTTCGGCGCACGCGGCCTGAACTCTGGCATCCCGGATGCGGAGTCAGCGGCATGGGCAGTCGCCCTCGGGCTGAGTGGTACCAACCGGGCCGTGGGCCGTGCTGCGGTCGAGGCGTTTGCAGGCAATCGCCGTTCCGCAGCAACGTTCAATCGCAATGCGGCAGGGGAGGCCCTCGCACATTTGCGTCCCGATGAGGAAACACTGACGAAGATCCGGGCCGCTGCCGAAATTGCGCCGCATGACCAAACCGCCAGCACCTGGTTGGAAAAGGCACCCTACGGTCCTCGAGGGGTTCCGGCCGCCGAGTCCATTTACCGATACTGATGCGATCCGTACTGTAAATCCGGAAGGAAAAATAATGACGACTCAGTCTAAGCTGCCATCCGTCGATTTCACGTTCGGCGAAGAATTTAAGTCGATCCTGAAATTGAAGGGCGATGCCCCGGCTGTCTACCACGACGGCCGCTGGTCCACCTGGGCGGACTGGGGCAGCCAAAGCAGGTCCATGGCCGCGGCCCTTCAGAAACTTGGCGTCGGACCGGGCAGAGTGGTGGCGCTCCAGCTGCCGAACTCTTGGGAGTTCCTCGTGGCACATGCTGCGGCTGCGATGATCGGTGCCGTGACTTTTCCCATCCATATGCCTTACGGGGCATTCGAGCTACAGCACCTGCTCTCGCGCGTGGACCTAGCCGCGCTCATAGTTCCGGCCACATACAAGGGCCAGGACCGCAGCGGAACCGCACGCAGTGTGCTGGATGACCTCGCGTCTGATGCAAAGTTGATCGCTGTGTCGACCGCATCGCATCCTGAACCGCAAGGGCCCGGGCTCGTTGCATGGTCCGATCTGATCCAATCCGGGGGGGACTTGCCGTTGGCGCCAGTGGCGATCGGTCCCGATACACCTCTGACTTATCTGGCTTCCAGCGGCACTTCGTCGACCCGGCCGAAGATCTGCGTCCACACCCATGGCGGGCAGATTGGCGGTTCGTCGATCTGTGCAGCCGAAACCGGCCTGTCGACGAAGGACGTTCTGATCAGCGCAAGCCCCTTCAGCAATGCCTTCGGCATTTCGGTCATCTACATGGCTATTCGGTTCGGACTCAGGCAGGCGACGCTGCCCGTGTGGAATCCCGAAGTCCTTGCCGAAATAGCCAAGGCCAGTGCTGCGACAGAGGTCTTTGCGGTTCCGGCACAGCTTCGCGACCTAATCCGTAGCCTGAAACCAGGCGAGCTCAATCTGAGGAGGGTCAGAACCGGCGGATCCCCGGCAGCTGCGGAACTGGTACGTTCCGTTAAATCAGTCGTCGGGGCGGATGTCATCGTGCAGTGGGGAATGACAGAGGTCGGCGGCGGAACGTACTCACGGCCGGGCGATTCGGAAGAGCGCATCACACAGACGATTGGGCGAGCTCAGGGCGGCGCCGACGTTGCCATTTTCAATCCAGCCGGGAGCCCCGTTCCGGCCGGTCAGGTTGGAGAGCTGGTCTACCGCGCCCAGACCATGATGCGCGAGTATCTGGGGGACTCGGAACGGACGTCGCAGGCAATCGATGCCGAGGGTTGGCTGCATACCGGGGATCTGGCCTATCTTGACGACGACGGCTACGTCTACTACCAGGGACGAATGACAGAGTTCATCAACCGCGGCGGTCTGAAGTTCAGCGTGGGTGAAGTCGAAAATTTGTTGTCCGAGATATCGAAACTTGAACAGATCGCGATCATTCCGGTTGATGATGACCGGCTGGGTCAACGCGCGGTCGCAGTGGTCGTGGTCCGCGAGGGCCAAAGGGTCACGTTGGAGGAGATCACCGCACATCTTGAAAGCCGAGGGCTGGCGAAATACAAGTGGCCGGAACGGCTCATCATGATTAATGAGCTGCCGACGACGGCCACGGGCAAGATAATGCGGGCCAAGCTGACCAAGTCACTTGCCGAAGGTTGGGCCGCACCTGCCGAGTGGTAGAACGCGAAATCTCTATCCGGTGGCCCCCGCTGACGCGGGTCCACCGGGTATAAGTAATCCAACACGGCAGATGTTGGCTAGGCTAAGCTTGGCGCTTAACCTTTTTATCCCTAATTAGGCTGAAGAGTCGTTAGGGATTTGCCCCGGAACCGAATGGTTCCGGGGCATTCTCGTGTTTCGGGCCGAAAACTGTAGCCACTAAAAATTTCGTCAAAAGTCTTCCAACTCAAGTCTCACGGGCGTAGTTTGTTGCTATGGAACAGGGCACCAAGGCCATGCACGTAGCCATCAACACCTCCCGCCGGACCAATAAGGCCGGCGTCGAAGTCGAATACCGGTCCGCCCTGGTGCGCCGGACCTACCGCCAGGGCGGCAAGGTCAAGCACGAGACCCTGTGCAACATTTCCTTCCTCCCCGACCACGCGATCATGGACCTGAAGGCCTCCCTGAACGGCAAGATCATGGTGGACGCCGAGACCCGGATGCAGATCCTGCGCTCCCTGCCCCACGGACACCTCGACGCGATCTACGCCATGGCCCGCGGGCTGCGCTTCGAATCCCTGCTGGGCCACGCCTGCCGGAACCGCGACCTGGTCATGGCCCTGCTCGCCGCCCTCATCTGTAAGTCGACCTCCAAGCTTGCCACCCTGAACTGGTTCGCCGACACCACTTTGGGCCCCGACCTGGGCCCGGTCTCCTCCGATGACCTCTACGCCGCGATGGACTGGCTGCTGGAACAGCAGCCCCGCATCGAAAAGCAGCTCGCCCGCACCCACCTGGGCCCCGAACACAACCCCGAGGGCCTGGCCCTGTTCGACCTGTCCTCCTCCTGGGTCACCGGCACCCACAACCCCCTGGCCAAATTCGGGTACTCGAGGGACCGAAAGCGCGGCTGCGAGCAGATCGAATACGGCATGCTCGCCACCCGCGCCGGACTGCCCATCGCCGTGCGCGTCTTCCCCGGCAACACCGCCGACCCGGCCGCCTTCATCCAGATCGCCTCCGAGGTCCAGGGCCTCTCCGGTGTCCAGGAACTGGTCATGGTCGGGGACCGCGGGATGATCACCAATGCCCGCATCGAGGACCTCAAAAAAGACACCGACTTCCGGTGGGTCACCGCGCTGCGCAACACCGACATCCAGATGCTCGCCGAGGACAACGGGCCCCTGCAGATGACCCTGTTCGACGAACAGAACCTCGCCGAAATCAGCCACCCGAAATACCCGCACGAACGGCTGATCGCCTGCCGCAACCCCGCCCTGGCCACCAAGCGCTCCCGCAAGCGCACCAGCCTGCTCGAAGCCACGGAAGAGAAGCTCGAAACCATCAAGAAAGCGGTGGAGGCAGGCAGGCTCAAGGACGCCGGCAAGATCGGGGTGAAGGTCGGGAAAATCGTCGGTACCTACAACATGGCCAAGCACTTCAACCTGGTCATCACCGACGAAGAATTCACATACTCCCGCAACGCCGAATCCATCAAACGGGAGGCGGACCTGGACGGGATCTATGTCATCCGCACCAACCTCACCACCGATGCCATGGACGCCCCCGAGGCCGTGCGGACCTACAAGGCCCTGGCCAACGTGGAAAAGATCTTCAAGACGCTCAAGACCCGGCATTTGGGCATCCGCCCCATCCGCCACTACACCGAGGACCGGACCCGCGCCCACGTGTTCCTCTGCATGCTCGCCGCCCACCTGACCTGGCACCTACGCACCGCGCTCGCGCCGTTGACCTTCACCGACAAGAACCGGCCCGTGCCCGAAGAGCCGGTCGCCAAGGTGGTCCGTTCGGCCGCCGCGGCACGCAAGGCCAGCACCCGGAAGCTTGACGACGGGACCGTCGCCACCAGCTACCAGGACCTGCTCACCCACCTGGGAACACGGACACGGAACACCACCAGAGTCCCGGGCACCGGGAAGACCTTCGAACTGCTCTCCCTGCCCACGCCCCGCCAACAGCGCGCCATGGACCTCATCGACCACCACGCCCGAAACCACAGAAAGTAGCCAGACACCCGGAACCACAAACGCTAGGAACCCCGACAATCCGGGGTTCCTGGCGTTCTGTCTCACAGTAACTTCAGATTAGGGATAAAAAGGTTAAACGTCATGCTAAGTCGGCGGTGCCGAAAACAATTCTCGCAGTCTCCGGGTTGTGGGCCGCAACGATATCCCGGACGCACCGACGGGCGGCCCCCTCCAGCGCATTGTAGGCTGCCAGAAATGCTTGACGCGCATCCTGCATTGGCCAATCGTGAGGCAAAAGTTGCGTCGGTAACTGAGGATCGCGAGTGATAAAAATTCTCCACTCCCCCATCAGGCTGGTGCGTTTGACCAATGCCTCCGCATCGCTAAGCCGGCCTCCTTTTGCCTGCTCGCTGAGATGACATGCGTCCCCCTCAAACGCCCGATAATCCGAGGCGACCGAGGCCAAGTCCCAGGCGCGCAATGCCGATCCGGCAGGATTTCCATTGTCCACGATTTGGCCACGAATGCCAGTCGCCACCTCGATATTCAAGGCATGGCACGCCGCAAGAGCCTCGGTCACCGAATCGTGGGGTGATATCCACAACCCGTCATAGAGAGGTGCGAAGCCTTGCCAGCGGAGCTTCGTTCGGATGCTTCCGCGCCGACTGCGCTTAGCTTCGGGGACCGAGAAAGCAACCATGCTCCACAACCCGTCCCAGTCAGGTTGATCAAGTCCAAAACCAAAAAGCTTCGCGCCACCTTCTTCGAGCACCGCACGGCACCGATCCGTCAGCCCATAAAAGGTGTTGCGCCCGGATTTCTCCGAGTACAACAAATCCCGCTTCACCATCCGGGACAGGGCTGCGCGGGCCGACATACCGGTTACTCCAAAAACCGCGAGCAAATCTACTATGGCGGCCGACGGAAGCAGCTCGGTCCTTCCCAACCAGTAGTCACCCAGCAGCGTCATAAGCAGGTTCGGAGGGCCGCCGAACCTGCTGCCTGTCTCACCCGGCGCAGGCGTAGTTTGTCCAGCTGTCTCGGTCACAATGCATCCCTTCCCTAGAAGTACTATCAAATCACGCAGCGGCCGAAGCCTGATCCATGGCTGCGCCGACCACCACGTCGGTATCCGCTTTTCTTCCAGGGCCTTTTCAAAGTCCGGCGGGGTACGGGGCGGTGTCGCGGACGATGGAAGGGCTTGGACAGATGGAGAAATCCTGCTATTCGGTGTTTGTTCAGGACGGCCAGGCGAAAAGAGTTCTCCGATGTCATCTTCCCTCACGTACGTGCTGCAATGCCATTCCATGGCAGAGGCCGCCGTCTCCGCGGTGCGGAACAACTTCCCCGGCGAGCCGCCGAGCCGGCCAGCCTCATACTGGCCTGATGCCCAGGCATTACGAAAATCAAATGGGTCTGGCTCTTCTAGAGTGACACTCAGGCCGCCTGCGGAATCGCGTCCTGGGCATAGCGGACGGCATGGACACGCCGGAGTTCCTGTTGTTGGTGAAAAGTCCCAACACTCCTCGAAGTCGCCATTGCTGCGCAGGGCACGTAGCTGCAGGACGGCCTAGGCACCGTCCAGCCCCCAACGGGCTCCGGTGATATAGAGTCGGTCCGCGACCAGGTGTCAGCAGGCACCCTCGATGACGCCGGTGGCGATTGGCCACCCTCCGGCCAACGCCTGGGGATAGTCAAGACAGGGTGCCTTGTTGCTCAGGTAGGGGCCGCGTTGTCGGCGCCCTTGCGCGCCGTGGCACCCAGTTTGCGGGTGCTGGCGGTGCGCCGGAGGGTGGCAGCGACGGTCTTGGCCTTGCCTGCCAGGATGTCGCGCCCCTTGGCATGCACCCAGGCCTAGGCGGCCGGATCGCCTTCGGCATGGAAGCACCATGCTGCCTTCCATAAGTACTCCATAACGTGGACGATATCGATGAGGATATGCACGGTGATGTTTCGGGTTGCCGCTTCGGCGTTGATCCGCTCGATCTGGTGATTGGCCCCGTCAACCAACGCGACCCAGGTCCGCGCCTTGTCGGGGTCCCGGCGGGTGGCCTCCTCGAACACCGTGCTGATGACGCTCGCCGCGTCCTGGGCCACGCGGGCGGTCAACCACTTTCCGGTGGTCCGGGGACCATCCACGGCAGCGGCCCGTTCGGCATCGGTGGCCGGCAGGATGTCAGCGATCGTGCGCACCAACGGGGTCGCATCGTGCACGGCGCCGACACATGGCCATGGCGGGCTTATCCAGTGGCTTCGTGCTGGCCGCCAACAGAAACCACAGAAAGTACCCAGACACCCCGGAACCAAAATCGTCAGGATCCCCGACAATCCGGGGATCCTGACGATCTGTCTAACGACTCTTCTCTAAAAAATCAGTGAGCCCTTAGTCTCCGGGGACTAAGTAAACTGTATTGGGGCTAAGGCCAATGCCGTTTACTTAGACTTGATTTGTTAATCTTTCGGCATGGCACGTAGCTGATGGCAAACCCGGATCAAGGTTCGCGAACCCCACCGTCGAAATTCGCAGCCTCCGCTGGTCCACTGCCGCGCGTCAAACGTCTTGGAGGTGCCTTCCACTTCCGGCATCGCGTGGAGCCAACAATCACAGGTTGTATGCTAACCACACAATCCCATTGATCGCTCACTGCGCCGTCCCATAAGCCGATCCCCCAACGCGACACCTGAACGTCAACAATCCGAGATGTAAAAAAGTTGAAAATTCAAGGAAGTTGGATTCGCACATGCCCCGCCCAAGAGAGTGTCCGGTCAAGGTAGCCTAAACGCTTTTCAATACAGCATTGGAGCGAACTCGTGATCTTGCAGAAGTGAAGTTCAAGTTGAGTCAAGGGACGTAGGGCAAGAACCGCTATAGATCCCCTTAAGTTTCTGATTTTGCTTCGTGACCTCCGGCCAGAGCTGGCGTTGGTCTGTGTATTTCAGCGTTCCATGCCGGCGTTTTTGCAGCGTTCTTTGCCACGCCATTGTTTTCCGACGACCCGAGCGAAGCTTTTCCGGCATTGTCGGAAACTGCTGAGGCCCGACAATGATGTCATTGCTGACATTCGATGTGACAACGACATTCCGGGAACAACGAGAGTGCCAGATATCAGATCTGTTTTCCGCAGATCTGACATCTGGCACTAATGAGGGTATGACGTTTTTATACGCGGCTGCTGATCTTGCTTTGTACCAAGTCGAGCGCCTGAACCAGGTATTCCTTGAATACGGGGTAGTTCTCGCTCATTGGGAAGTGACCGATGGCCTTCATCTCGATGAACTCGGCGTTCGGGATCTGGCTGGCGGTACGTGCGCCGTCTTCCGGTGTGGTGAGGTAGTCGTATTCGCCGGTCATCATAACGACTGCACACTTGTCGGTCTGGATCTCGTTGAGCTTGCCGCGCATGTCGTGATCCACCGAGTAGAAGTGCAGGTCACCCTTGAATGCTTCGGAACCCTGAGTGTAGTAGAACCAAGTCTTCCAACGATCGGCATCTGGCGACTGCGGGGCCATGAGATCCCAAGTGCCACTGCCACAAACCTGTGCAGCGTTGGCATGCGGGTGCTGCCACCAATCGAGGTAGAAACCTGGGGAGTAGTCGGCGCCTTCGACAGGAATGACAGCGTCAAAGCGGTCAGGGAATCGATGTGCCAGCTGCAAAGCTATGTTGCCACCGAAGGAGGAGCCCATGAAGATGGGGTCAACCAGATCAAGTGCATCACATAGCGCCACGATGAAGTTGGCATAGTGACCAGCGGTGAGTTGGTATTCCTCGGTCCACCATTCCGTGTTTTCTGGTGGATCGGATTTGCCGTGGCGTGGCAGATCGTAGGCGATCACTCGGTAGTTGGAGGTGATTTCCGGGTCTTCCAGAAGTCCTCGCCATTGGTGGTTGTGTGCGCCTGCGGTGTGCTGGCACACCAACGGTTGCCCTTCGCCGTTTTCCAGGTAGAAGACCTTGTACTCAAGGCCGTCTACATCAACGGTGACGTAGTGCCCGGTAACGGGTGAAATTTTGCTCATGTCAGGATTCCTCGTTTTTAGACGGGTGCGCCGGTGGAACGCAGCAGTTCGATCTGGCGGGTTAGGCAGCGCAGGTTCTGCATTAGCACCAGAACATCGCCTTCAAGCTTCATATCGCGCTGGAATGATGCCGACCAGATGCCGTGGTACATCGGTGCGGGAACGGGCTTGCCGAATTCTCCCCAGGTGTGGGCACTAGCTCGAATGGCGAACTGGTACGGCACCTCGATGGATCCAGGATCGACGGAGATCTTAACGATGGTGCCGGACACTACCTGCACAACAAAGGTGTGTTCTTCCATGTCGAGCATGTATGAGCAGGTGAAGTACTTTCCGTGGGCCTGAATTTCCGGGTCTTGGTTGTTGGCCTCGGTGAAGCTCTGTGCCCAGGCGTCGACCGAAGGGGCGCGTGTTGCGACTGTCATCTCGTTGTTCCTCACGTTGTGTTCGTCGAGGCCCAGACCTCTATGTCCGTGCCTCGAAAGCAGGAATGCTGACGCTTTGTAACGGCGGTTCCAGCGATGTCCATTCCAGTCCAAGGAACGATGACGCGTCCAATACTTGTCTCCTATTCATCAATAGGTTGAGGCTATTGGATCTAAAATGAGACGGACGTTACAGTTGGGCAATGCAGCAACCACAATTGGACTTACGCGTTTTGCGTTATTTTGTCGCGGTGGCCGAGGAACTGCATTTTGGCCGTGCCGCTTCCAGGCTTCATATAGCGCAACCGTCACTGAGCGTTCAAATCCGTAAGCTTGAACATGAGCTGGGTGTTCCCTTATTGATCAGGAGTAGCCGCAGTGTTGAGCTGACCGATGCCGGCGAGGTGTTATTGACCGAGGCGCGACGGCTTCTATCGGCAGCGAAGCGGGTTGTTTCTATGACGCAGGAAGCGGCCAGCGGTGTGAAAGGGACTTTGATTGTTGGGTTCCAGAGCAATGCGGCCGCGGAAATGACACCCAGGATTCTTGCGGCATTCAAGAACAACCATCCAGGTGTGCACGTCCAGATGAGATCCTATGGGTTCTCTGATCCGACCGCGGGGCTTGCTGACGGAAGCGCGGATGTTGCATTTGTGCGTCCACCGCTCCCAGAAGCCGGTTGGCTTGCCATGGAGACGTTGTTTGTTGAGCCGAGGGTCTTAGCGGTCTCCAACGGTTCGCACCTAGCCAAGTTGTCCGAGGTTTCCGTCGAACAAGTTCATGATCAACCATTCGTCGCACGCAATGCACCTGAGAAGTGGCGAGATTTTTGGTTGGCAACCCAGTCGAGGGAAGGGCACCCAGTTCGTTTGGGCACTCAAGTTTCAACTGTGGATGAGTGCTTCGAGGCCATTCTCAATGAGCGTGGGATCGCTTTCACTCAGGCCTCCACTCAACGCTTCTATGACCGGCCAGGTCTTTCTTTTATCCCGGTCAAGGACATTCCACCTTCGACGTTGTCTATTGCTTGGCGTACTGATACCAATGACGAATTGGCGCGTGAATTCGTAGAGACCGCAAGGACATTGGCAACGTTCGGAGGCATTCCAAACGTTACGAGTAGTTTTATCGGTGACCCAATGAGCCCAATCGTCTAGGTGTGCGCCAGTAGAAAACTGACCCCGGCGAATCGTTCCCGGGACTCATGCTGGCATGTCGGGGCCTTCGGTCGGTCCGGGTCCCACTGGGGCTTCGCCGCGTCTCAGGTATTGGTACACCGTTTCCCTGCTCAGTCCGTATTCCCTGGCAAGCTGGGCCTTGGGAATCCCTGCAGCCGCCCGGGCAGTAAGCTCAAGAACCTTCTCCGGTCCAAGAACACGTTTGCGCCCCTTATAGACCCCGCGGGTCTTCGCCAACGCGATGCCTTCACGCTGGCGTTCCTTAATAAGGGACCGTTCGAACTCGGCGAAGGCCCCCATGACGGAGAGCATCAGATTCGCCATCGGGGAATCCTCCCCCGTAAACACCAGACCTTCCTTCACGAACTCGACCCGGGCACCCTTGCCGGTCAGGGTTTGCACCACCGAGCGAAGGTCATCGAGGTTGCGGGCCAGTCGATCCATGGAATGAACCATCACGGTATCCCCCGTGCGTGCGAATCTGATCAGCTCATCGAGCTTCGGCCTCCGGATGTCCTTGCCCGAGGCGCGGTCGGTGAACACTTGGTCCATGGCTTGACCTTCGAGCTGCCGTTGTTCGTTTTGGTCCAAGGTACTGACCCGAACGTACCCAAGTCGCTGTCCAACCACGAAACCCACCCCACATTTTCGAACGCCAACAATTATTTGTCAGGTTAGAGTCTAAGAGGTTCAAGGCAATATGTCCATAAATAAGAAATATGATCCTAATCTGACACTGTTCGAAATGATCGCCTGACGTCTGGTTGGGGTATACCCCAAACTGACGTCCCTGTCTAGGCAGAATTGAGCTGGGAAGCCCAGCTGGGCAGTGCCGAAGTTTTTGCCATAGAATCTAAAATGTCTAAATAATCTAAAGAAGAAAAAGGTTGCTGTGGCAAACCCATTCAAGCCGACGGCCGGCGCAGAGCCGCCGCATCTCATCGGGCGTGAGGACGCACTGGACCTCTTCGTCGAAGGACTCGAAGATGGCGCCGGCGCACCCGGCCTCCTGAGTATCATCTCCGGGCCTCGCGGTATCGGCAAGACCGCCCTGCTTCACCGCGCGGAGAGCATAGCGCTCGAACATGGGTGGGCGCCAATCTCCGACACCGCCACCCCGGGTCTGCTTGAACGCCTCAAGCACGGTGTCGAGGTGCATCTTCGGGAACTGGGCAAAAGAGAGCCAAGGTGGCACATCACTGCCGTGCAGGCAGCATCTTTCGCAGTTACGCGGGAGATAACCCCAGCTTCGCAAATCGATCTGCGGGAACGCATGACGGAACTGACCACGATTCTTCGTGAGCATGGCACCGGTCTGCTGATCACTGTCGATGAGATCCACTCAGTGGATCGCTCCGAGCTCGTTCAGTTGTCGGCGACGGTCCAGCACCTAATCCGAGACGGGCTGCCCATCGCATTCATTGGGGCCGGGATACCCCAAGCGATCTCCAACCTGCTGAACGACAAAATTTCCACTTTCCTCCGCCGGGCAGACCCAATCGTGCTCGACAGCGTCGCCTTAGACGCCGTGAGGGATTCCCTGCGTCAAACCTTTGCGGACAGCAACGTGGCCATCAGCGAGGATCAGCTGACAATGGCGGCGCAAGCCACCGGAGGCTATCCGTTCCTGGTCCAGCTCGTCGGATACCACGTATGGCGTCTTTCGAAGGTTGACGGGGTCACCGACCAAACACTGAGCAGAGGCATAGAGGCGGCACGCAAACGACTTGGATCGACGGTATTGGACACCGCGCTGGCCGATCTCTCAGACGTTGACCGAACTTTCCTGGTCAAGATGGCCATCGACGACGGGCCCTCGTACATGTCCCGCATTGCCGAAAGGATGGGCGAGAGCATTAAGTACGTCGGCGTCTACCGACGAAGGCTCTTGGACACCGGCATCATCAGGACGGCTGGCCATGGCAAGGTAGAGTTCACACTCCCCTATCTGGCCGAGCACCTCCGCAACCATGCCGTCCAGCTCCACAATCCGGGGCAAGGCTCATGAGCGCGTCCAGAGAATTTACCGGGAGAAACCATGTGTCCATTCGCTCCGCTGGGCCCGCTGACTTTCCTGGAGTGCTCACGCTTCTCACCCAGATGCCGCGCTGGAGAAACGCTACACATGGCGCATTTCGCGACGAGAACATCGTGGCGATCGACGACCAGGGACAGATCGTTGGATGGCTTATGGGCAATCATGACTCCGAAGCGTGGCGGAACGTCCACGGATATGACATGGTCGAGGGATGGCGATGCTCGTATATAACGTGGGTACTCGTCGACAAGGGCTGCCGCTCAGCCGGGGTCGGAGCCATGCTGATGGAAACCTTCGCCCATGATTCGGCCTCTGCCGGGAGGGATACCATCGTCGCCTCACCCCAGTCGGGCGAGCACGAGCTGGCGCTCCTGCGGTTCTATTCCCGAATGGGTTACCGCCGCGCGGAATCCGGGCAGGTTCACCGGGGGCCATGGGGATCACCGGTCGATGTTCCCCTACCGGAACCTGAAGTGAGGAGCGCGCCCTCTGCGCCGGATCCACAGGCTGAGGCGGCCATCAGCGAATACCTGCGGAAGCTTGGCTACACGCAATAACCCAGACAGCGGTCGGAGACGAACTTAATCGACGAGGTCAGGGGCACGCGCATATCGGTACATTGCGTGTCTCCGACATCATGGCCTCGACGAGGGCGAAGCTTTCTATGCCGCCGGTACTAAGAACGGCCACGTCGAAGCCACCAAATACCGGGAATTCGCGGAAGTCTTCGATTTCGCTGCGCTCGCTGCTGCGCAGCCACCCAGCATCCGGTGGGGAGTGTGGCATGGGCACTATGTTTACAGTATGGAACCCAACGAGCCTTTCAGTATCGGCATTGCCGTGCCGCTGACCCCCGTCGACGAGAATAACGCCGCAGGACTAGAAAGGGAGCTTTCCGAGCACTATTTCAGCATCAGCCCCGCGGAGTATTTTGAACGCCGCCTCTGGGAGATCATCAAGACTGCGGACACCGCCCACCAGGAAGTGCGCGACTGGCACACCGACGATCCGACGAACCTGTTCAACCAATACGCCACACTGATGGGCAAGGAAATTGACCTTGACAACCCTCCGGGTGACACTCTCGATTCAACGACCATGGCTTCAATCGAGTCCTACACCCTGATGCAGCACGTCATTGAGACCGTGCTCAGGTTGTATGTGGCAGCGAAAAGCCGAAAGCTAGGGACCAGCCCGATGCTGGTGTTGCTGAACATGAAAGATCCCCGGCAACTCCGCGATCCCATCAAGGAACTCCTTCGAGAAGAAGCCGTTCTGAAAGTAAAGGAGACTCTCCTTCCACCGGAGCTCAAACTGGGCGATGATCCCGAAGCATTAGTTGAATTTGAACAACATATTCTGTTCGTTACGCAGTGGCTATCCCACTTCGCACGTTTCTATTCCGATGACCATTTCGGCGGTGCCCAGGGCAATAACCAACTCAAGCACGGGGCGGCCGTCGCCCCCAGGGCAGACCTCGAATACTCGTTCCTTACCAATATTGAGCCTCATCAATCACTGACCAATGAGGAGTGGAACGCCGGAACCCCGATCATCAATGGCCCATCGATCTCATACATGGAGCTCATCAAGCAAGGAGGGTGCGAGCCAGGCATCCGGTTACGGACCGACAATTCAGATCCAGCAACCAACCTAGCCATCGCTGCTGTCGGCATCAGCATCATCAAATCGCTGTGGACCATTGCCGGAGCCGTGGCAGGTCCAGTGACAGGCCCCCCGCGTCAGATTGACTATCCTCTTGATTGGTCGCCTCTCCCAGATGAGGTGTTTGACAAATCGAAGCGGCCACCACGCTCCATCGTGCGCATGCTGCGGGCCCCGGCCCGCAAGGCAGGCGCTCAGAACGGCGCCAAAACAAAAGGTGGCCCGAATTCGCGAAGGAGCCGAACTCCATAAGCGGGCTGCAACTTTCCTGATAGCCAGCCCGTATCTCGTCTATGGCTGTTTTCGCCTTCGCCGCGACCGAACTCCCTGAGACACATTGGTGCGACGAGCTGCCAGGATCAAACCGTCAGACCAGAGAAAGTTCCCAAGTACTCGCTGCCCTCTCATCAAAGAACCCTTTGTTGAGACATCATTTCTCTTAATTCAATTAAACAGAGGTCGCGAAGACGTAGGAGTCAGTGGCGCTGACTCGGTCTTGAGGGTACGTCGACGAGGCGAAGCGGGATTTTTTTGATTAGTCTCGACCACTAAATAGATACCTTCATCGGAGACCTAACCGAGATGACGCCACAGAATCCCATCCGATCATCTCCGACCGGATAAGATTCGAGGGATGCCCGCCGTCATTCGTAGCGCCTATTGATCTACCAATGTATTGGGGTGTGCAGAGGGACCGAGCCATCGCGCTCGGTAGAAGGAGTCGCATTGGTAAAGCTCAATCTCAAGACCATCGAAGAGCGCGTCGCTCCCGTCGGAGGACAAGAAACCTACACCCGGGATTTCATTTTCGACCTGCTCACTGCCTATGGTCGGGCTCAGGGCAATATCACCCGGTTGCGCAATGGCTCATTGAACGTTGCTGAAGATCCGTCAACCGAGGTAGCCCAAAAGAACGTGGTTTACTTCAAGCAGACCACCGAGGACCCTCTGGCTGTCATTGAGGAACTTCGTACTTCGCCTGCAGTAGTTCGCTACAACACCAGATTCGTCATCGTTACCGACTTTGTTGAACTGGTTGCGATCGATATCAAGACGAATGAGAATCTGATGATTCCCATTCGCGACATTGATCAGCATTTCGTGTTCTTCCTCCCGTGGGCCGGGATGGAAAAGGCACAGTATGTTGCCGAAGCGCACGCCGATGTCAAAGCCGCGGAGCGCATGGGCAAACTCTTCGACGAGCTCCTCCAAGCGAACCCCGACGTATTTGATACTCCTACTGGCCGTCACGCACTGAACACGTTCTTTACCCGGCTCCTCTTCTGCTTTTTTGCCGAGGACACCGGTATTTTCACAGAGAACCAGTTCACCAACGCGGTCGGGACGCATACGCAGCCTGATGGCTCCGACGTTGCTGGATTCCTCAACGATCTGTTCACGGCGTTGGATACGCAGTTCGCCTCGGCAAAGCCGGCCCACCTGGCTTCGTTCCCATATGTCAACGGCCGGCTATTTCACACGTCCGATGAGCAGACCGTTCCTCAGTTCACGAAGAAGGCGCGCGGCCTTTTGATCGAGGCTGGCTCTTTGATTTGGAGGGAGATCAACCCGGATATTTTTGGGTCGATGTTTCAAGCGATCGTCACACCAGGAAAACGCTCGGATCTTGGCCAGCATTACACCTCTGTACCGAACATTCTGAAGACTATTGAACCGCTCTTCCTTAATGAGCTTAAAGAAAAGTTCGATAACGCTTACAACTCAGTTCCACAGCTTGAGAAGCTCCTTGACCGGATTAGTGAGATCAAGATTTTTGACCCTGCATGTGGCTCGGGCAACTTCTTGGTGATCGCGTATAAGGAACTGCGCCGCCTCGAACACGCGATCCTGGAACGTCTTGGAAATCTAAGCGTTAAGCATCAGAGAATATCCTTAGATTCACGTATCAATGTTGAGAACTTCTACGGCATCGAGATCGATGACTTCGCCGTAGAAGTCGCAATCCTTTCGTTATGGATTGCTAAGCATCAGATGAATGCAGAGTTCTTCGAGAAGTTCAATCTTAGGATCGAACTGATCCCGCTGAAGGAAGCCGGCCAAATTGCCCAGGGCAATGCTACTCGCGTTGATTGGAACTCGGTCTGCCCGAACGAAGGCGGCGAGATCTACCTGATCGGCAATCCCCCATATAAGGGCGGAAAATCGCAGAGTAAGGAAATGAAAGCCGACTATCCATTCGTCTTCGGCAAACGGCCCTATTCAAAGGACCTTGATTACATCGCGCTCTGGTTCGTAAAAGGCGCCAGTTATATTGAGGGAACGCGAGCGGAGCTGTCGTTTGTCTCCACGAACTCTGTAGCCCAGGGCGAGCACGTCGGTCTGATGTTTCCAATGGTCTTAACCATGGGCATCGAAATAGGATATGCCTACACCTCGTTCAAATGGGAGAACAACGCTAAGCGCAATGCTGGCGTCTCTGTAGTCGTGATCAACCTTCGTATGGAACGCACAGGTCAAAAGTACATCTTCACTGACGGTCTTCAGATTGAGGCAACCAATATTAATGGTTACCTCACCGATGCTCCTTCGGTATTCGTGTACCGACGAACGAGCGTGCTTAGTCCTTCTCTTCCTCGAATGGTTTTGGGATCAATGCCTAAAGATGGTGGACACTTGATTTTTGGGGCCCGAGAACGGGCCGAAATCGTGGCATCTGATCATCGATCAGAACAGCTTATCAAGCGCTATATGGGTTCAGCTGAATTTATTAATGATATTGAACGTTACTGTTTTTGGATTGCAGATAGTGAGTTGGAATTCGCCTACCAAATCCCTCTCATCAAGCGACGACTTGATGCGGTCGCGCAGTGGAGAAGCGAAAGTGTTGCCTCCACCACCGCCGACTTTGCTGTGCACCCAAACCGATTCAAACAGATGGCCTACCGTCCAACGAATTCCATCGTTGTCCCTAGGGTCTCATCTGAGCGACGAAAATATGTTCCAATGGGATTCCTTGGTCCAGAAACTGTTGTTTCAGACCTTGCGAATACTGTCTACGACGCGGAGCCGTGGATTTTTTCGCTGCTTACTTCGAGGATGCACAATGTGTGGCTGAGAGCTGTTAGCGGTCAGCTTGAGACTCGCATTCGTTACGGTGCATACATTGTTTACAACAATTTCCCGGTCCCACCGCTCTCAGCCGCGGTGAAAGAGAAACTCACGGTCGCGGCATTGCGCGTGCTGGATGTACGCGAGTATCACTGCGAACATACTCTCGCCGAGCTTTACGACCCTGAAAGCATGCCACAAGACCTCCGCCAAGCTCATTCTGAGGTAGACGCTCTGGTGGACTCGATCTATTCCAAGAAGCCATACGAGACTGATGAACAACGCCTGTCTGATTTGTTTGCAATGTACGAACGCATGACCGCTGAGGAAGCTGCGAAAGCTTCGGTCAAGAAGACCCGCACTTCGAGGAAGACTGTAGCCAAATGAACGCAATCAAAAAACCAGTGAACATCGTCAACGTCAGCTATGCCCAGACGAAGGCCTCGGTGAATACAGATGCGTTGGGTATGCGCGAAATGCAGCAGCGTGTCTTCGCCCAGCGCGAGGCCCAACACTTGTTGGTGAAGGCTCCCCCGGCCTCGGGTAAGTCCCGTGCGCTCATGTTTGTTGCGCTCGACAAGCTCTACAACCAGAATCGTAAAAAAGTCATCGTCGCCGTGCCGGAACGCTCGATTGGCGCATCGTTTGCGCCAACGAATCTCAGTAAGTTTGGGTTCTGGGCGGACTGGGAAATCAAGGATGGACACAACCTCTGTGATGCTGGTTCTTCAGCTGGTAAGGTCAATGCGTTCATCAAGTTCCTCGAAGGCCCTGATGCAGTACTCGTGTGCACGCATGCGACGCTGCGGTTCGCCTTCGAGAGGCTTGCTCCCGAGGCTTTCAACGGCACCGTCCTGGCTATCGATGAGTTCCACCATGTCTCCGCCGATATTGAGAACTCGCGTCTGGGCTCACTGCTGCGCGATGTGATGAACGGTTCGGACGTGCATATCGTCGCAATGACCGGTTCCTACTTCCGTGGTGACTCCGTGCCGGTCTTGTCCCCAGAAGACGAAGCCAAGTTCACTCCGGTCACTTTCAACTATTACGACCAGCTCAACGGTTACGCACACCTGCATTCACTGGGCATTGGCCACCATTTCTACCAGGGCCGGTACACCGAGGCCATCGAGGAAGTCCTTGACCTCGATAAGAAGACGATTGTGCACATCCCGAGCGTAAATTCGGGTGAGTCCACCAAGGACAAGATTGAAGAAGTCGGCTTCATTATTGATGCCATCGGGCATGTCGAAGAGACCGATGCTGACACGGGAATCATTAGCGTGCGGCGGAGAGACACCGGCCAGATCGTGCTTGTGGCCGACCTGGTCGACGATACCGACCAGAAGAAACGCGGCGACACGATGCACTACCTCGCACACACGGCCTCGAAGAACCGCGACGCGGTCGACATCATCATCGCCCTCGGCATGGCCAAGGAAGGCTTCGACTGGCCCTACGCCGAGCACGCCCTCACCGTAGGCTATCGCGCTTCACTGACCGAGGTTATCCAGATCATCGGCCGAGTCACCCGCGACAGCGAGGGAAAGACCCATGCCCAGTTCACTAACCTGATTGCTCAGCCTGATGCGGCAACCGATGAAGTGAAGCTTTCCGTCAACAACATCCTTAAGGCGATCACTGCATCGTTGCTGATGGAACAGGTCCTCGCACCGAACTTCACGTTCAAAACCAAACGCGGCAACGACGATGCACCAAAGCCTGGCGAACTGAAAATCAAGGGATTCAAAGAACCATCAACACCTCGAGTGAAGCAGATCATCAAGACAGATTTGAATGATCTGAAGGCAACGATTCTGCAAGACGATACGTTCGCCAAGGCTGCAGCAGGTAGCCTCGATCCGGAAACGACCAACAAGGTACTCATCCCGAAGATCATCCGGGAGAAATACCCGGATTTGTCGGATGCCCAAGTAGAAGAGGTTCGTCAGCAGGTTGTGGTCGACTCCGTCATCAAAAACGGTGAGGTTCGCGAAGTCGGAGACAAACGCTTCATCAAGATGGCTGAAAAGTTCGTCAACATAGACGACATCGACATCAATCTCATCGACTCGGTCAACCCGTTCCAGCGGGCCTTCGAAGTGATGAGCAAATCAGTCACGCCCAACGTGCTCCGAATCATTTCGGACACGATCACCGCGACCCGGGTAGAAATATCGGAGCAAGAAGCACTGCTGCTGTGGCCCAAGATTCAGGCGTGGGTCAAGGTTAACGGCCGTAAGCCGGATGTGCGCAGCGAGGATCCAAACGAAAAAAGGTACGCTGAAACGCTGTTGTTCCTGCAACGGAAGAAACAGCAACTTTTGGCACACCAGCGGGCAACACAGATGGTCGACGAGGCATGAGCGAACTAGGCAACGAGAACCCAGTAACAGGTACAGCTGAGCCCGTCTTAGACATTCAATCGTTGATTGACTCAGATCTCGATGGACTTCTTGATACACCTGAGAAGCCTAGGAAGATCACTGCCCAGGGCCGTTTAGAGCGCGCTTTTCTGGAGATCGTTGAGTTCAACAAGGCTCAGGGGCGTCTGCCAAGCTCGAGCACACGAGACATCGCTGAACGAAAGCTCGGTGCACGGCTTGAAGGAATTCTGGCCAGCGAAGAAAAAATCGCTGTGCTAAAGCCCTTGGACGATCTCGGGTTGCTCGAATTCCCCGAAGCGCCGGAGTCATTGGACGATCTGCTCAATGGTGGCGGACTCGACTTGCTGGACGATGATCTTGGGCTTCTCGACGTTTCTGCTTTGCCCCAGCGGCGGACTGCCGACACTCCGGACTCAGTTGCTAAACGCAAGAAAGCCGTAGGGTTCGAAGCCTTCGAACCACTGTTCAAGGCAAAGCATGCCGAACTAGCTCAGGGAACTTTCAAGCTGATCCAGTTCCCGGGCGCGCACACCATTGACTCCGGAAACTTCTTCGTGTTGAACGGTGTCATGCTTTTCGTGGCCGAAGTAGGCGAAACTACCGTGCTCGAAGTCGGTGGCAAAGCACGTCCGAAGCAACGTTTGAGGGTCATCTTCGAAAACGGCACTGAATCATCCATGTATAGGCAGTCTCTTTCGATCCGGCTCCATGAAGGCGATGGGCAAGCTATTGTTCGGACCGGACACGACTCTTCCGAGGTGGGTGATGCTGATGAAGAGTCAGGGCACGTCTATGTGCTTCGCTCGCTGAGCGACGATCCACAAGTGTCATCGATTCAGAATTTGTACAAAATCGGGTTCAGTACGACCACGGTTGAGAAGCGAATCGTTAACGCCGCAGGCAGTCCGACTTATTTGATGGCACCGGTGGAAATCGTCGCTGACTACAGGGCATATAACTTGCGTGCTTCGGCGTTGGAACACTTACTGCATCGGGTGTTCTCTTCGGTTCGTTTGGACGTTACCCAGGTAGATCGTGGGGGCAAGAATTACGATCCTTCTGAATGGTTTGTGGTGCCGCTGAACGTGATCAACCAGGCGATCAGCATGATCATGTCAGGTGAAATCGTCGATTACGTTTACGCCTCACAACAAGAGAAGCTCGTTCCTCGCGAGGGCCAGACTAACTGACGGTATCCAGCAGGGTTGAGAGGGGCGGTCCTAGTGACCGTTCCTCTCACGTCAAAATGAGATCAACCGCCGATAACAGCACATCCGACATGAATCCGCTCTCCTACTGGCTATCCGGGTCAGGTTCCTCCGACCCCAAACATCGACCCCATCAGGCGCTGCACGTATTCCGTTTGGGCTTTGAGGTTCCAGTGAAGTTCACCGGGTGGTTGCAAAGCGATCCTTTCCTGGCGCTTTGTGTAGGCCCGCCTCACACGTAGCAGCGCACTGTCCGGTCTCAATATTGTTGACAACGCTGACCTGGGGTTTTGCCAACTTCAATGAGACGGAACTTGCCCGTTTCGTCTCACTGAAGTTGGCAATTCCGTATCCTTCGTGTGGGGCAGTCAGCTGGACTGCACTTGGCAAAGGCGCACGGATACCGCCGATTCGACTGGACCGATCTCAAAATTGCCCAGCATGTGCACGGAATCATTCTGGTTCAGCAACATTGACCTCGAAGCCTCCGCGTTGCCAACTTGAATGAGACAAACCGTGTAATCCGTATCTTGCCAAGTCCAATGAGATTATTGCCAACAATACTGAGACAGGACACATACCGTTCTCGGATGGCGATTGAACTGACGGATCTCCTTTGACTCCAGCGGCGGGTTTTGACCATTGAGGGCAGATCGTCCGGTGTGACGCACCGTCCCGCCTCGGGCTCCGGGTGGAACAATCGCCCTCCCAAGTCAACTGAATATTGGCCCCTGTGGGCTCCACTTGTGGTGCGGGTGAGCTCCGCCGTCCGATAGGGCGATTGGTGTGCTTGAGCACCACCGCTGGCGTGTTTGGGCACCAACTGCAAGGCTCCTTCCACCATGTGATGGCCACATGGTGGAAGGAGTACCGGCAATGGTACGGAAGATCAAGGCGAAGTTGGTATTGCAGCTGCGTAACCAGAGCCTGTCGCGACGGGCGATCGAGTCTGCCCATAAGATATCCCGGCACAGCATTCAGGCGGTCCTCGATGCGGCGGAGCTGGCAGGACTTGGTTGGGATGACGTCGCCGAGATGACGTCGCCGAGATGTCGGAGGCCGAGGTATATACGGCGTTGTTTCCCGGCCGCGGGGTGAGGGAGAGCGTATTCGTGATGGCGCTCAGGGAAATTCCCTAGTTCTGCTCACCGGTTTCACCCAGCCCGCGTGAGCTAAGTTAGCAGGTTTGCCGGGGTGCCGGTAGTCGCCTTCCGGAGTTGCTCTGCCGCGTCGTGGTGGTTACGCAGCCGGTAGGAGTCCCCGTCAAGGTTCAGCACCACGGAACGGTGCAGCAGCCGGTCGAGCATGGCCGCGGCGACGGTGGTGTCGCCCAGGATCTCTCCCCACAAATCCCACCGGCCTGTTTGTCGTGATCACGATGCTGGTTTTCAGGTAGCGCTGGTTGATGACCTGGAACAGGGCCGAGGCGGCCTCGCCCGGCAGTGCCAGGTAGCCCAGTTCGTCGATGACCAGGAGCGTTGGCCCCGAGTAGTAACGCATGGTGGATGACCAGTGCCCTTCGATGGCGCCCTTGTGGCAGCGGGCCGCCAGCTCGGCCGCGGAGGTGAAATAGACGCGGTAGCCGGCTGCGACCGCCGCCCGACCCAGGCCGGCTCCTCACGGTTCGGTCGGCAACCGGAAACCCATTCTTGGCCTCCGCGGATTGTGTGCGCTCCCCCGCTTGCTGTTTCTCCTCCCGCTCTTCCCGGGAAAAAACTAGTATGTATAAAGAATATTGCCAAAAGACTTGGGACGCAGGGGAAGTCTCAGTGAAGCTACGTACAAGTAATTCAAGAAAATAGTGGCCTTTCCCTTCTTTCCATGCCTATGATGTGGGTCACAAGCTTTTTGATCCTCCGCTTTTCCAGCTCCCGATGTTGAGCTGGAGAGGATGCCCATCCTGCTTTTGAGCAGATAGAAAGGAACCACCGTGACCGTAGTGCAGTCCACGAGCTCCACCACTAACAAGGTCCTGCCCCACCCGCTGAACGCCTGGTATGTGGCCGGCTGGGACCACGAGGTCACGCGCAAGCCGATGTCCCGCCGCATCGCCAACCGCCCGGTGGCCCTTTACCGCACCGAGGACGGCCAGGTCGTGGCCCTGGCCGATGCCTGCTGGCACCGCTTGGCGCCGTTGTCGATGGGCAAGACTGTGGGCAAGGACGGGATCCAGTGCCCGTACCACGGCATCGTCTACAACTCGGCGGGCCGCTGCGTGTCCATGCCGGCGCAGGAGACCATCAATCCCTCCGCCACCGTTCCTTCCTTCCCCATTGTGGAGCGCTACCGCTACGTGTGGATCTGGATGGGCGACCCGACACTGGCAGACCCGGACCTGGTGCCGGACATGCATTGGGCGGATGACCCGGGGTGGGCAGGGGACGGCAAGGTCATCCATGCGCCATGCAACTACCAGCTGGTGCTGGACAACCTCATGGACCTGACCCACGAGGAATTCGTCCACGAGGGCAGCATCGGAAACGATGCCCTGAGCCAGGCCGGCTTCGAGGTGACGCACACCAGCACCACGGTCACCCTCTCCCGGTGGATGACCGACATCGAGGCTCCACCTGTGTGGGCTGGGTATCTGCGCGAGCGGTTTCCCGACTACAGGGGGAATGTCGATAGGTGGCAGATCATCACCTTCGAGGCCCCGTCAACAATCTGCCTTGACGTGGGGGTGGCGAAGGCCGGCACCGGCGCGCCGGAGGGCGACCGCAGCCAGGGCGTCAACGGGTATGTCCTGAACACGGTCACCCCGGAGACCGAGCGGTCGTCCCATTACTTCTGGGCGTTCATGCGCAATTTCAAGCTGGATAGCCAGCGGGTGACGACCCAAACCAGGGAGGGCGTGTCCAGGATTTTCGCCCAGGACGAGGAAATGCTTGTTGCTCAGCAGGCAGCCATCGACGCCAACCCCGACTACGAGTTCTACAACCTAAACATCGACTCGGGCGGCATGTGGGTGCGCCGCATCCTCGAGTCCATGCTGGCCGCCGAAGGGCGTCTGGCCGCCTCCGCCTAAGGCGGAGACGGACAGCGAAGGATACGGACAAGGACCATGGCAGCAACAAACATTGAAACCTGGCAATCGGCAACCGTGGTCGAAAAGATCCCGGTGGCCGACGGCATTGCACGCATCGTGCTCATACCCTCCCTGCCGCTCAAGGCCGAACCGGGATCGCACGTGGACCTGATGGTCGAAATCAACGGGGAACAGGCAAAACGCTCCTACTCGGTGGTGGAATCGAACCACGACGGGACCCGGCTGGTGATCAGCGTGATGAGGGCGCCGCTCTCGCGGGGAGGTTCGATCTTCATGCACGGGCTCGTGGCGGGACAGCAGCTGGAAATCACCCAGCCGCTGCAGAACTTCCCGCTGCGCGTCGGCGCGCAGCGCTACATCCTGCTGGCCGGGGGCATCGGTGTGACAGCCGTTGCCAACATGGCTGCGGTGCTCAAGCGGCTGAAGGCCGACTACACGCTGGTGTACGTCGGACGCAGCCGCAGCGCCATGGCCTACCTGGCCGAATTGTCCGAACTGCACGGCGAACGGCTCGAGGTGCACGTCGATGACGAGGGCTCCTCGCTGAAGGTCCCCGAACTGGTGGGCCGCGCGGATGCGGACACCGAACTGTACATGTGCGGGCCCATCCGGCTGATGGACGCGGTGCGCCGCACCTGGGTGGAGCGCGAGCTGGATTTGCCCAACCTTCGCTACGAGACCTTCGGCAACAGCGGCTGGTACGACCCCGAGGAATTCATCGTGCGCGTCCCCAAGCTGGATCTCGAAGTTAGGGTGCCCCAGGGCCGCTCCATGCTCGAGGCCCTCGAGGACGCGGGCGCGGAGATGATGTTCGACTGCCGCAAGGGAGAATGCGGACTCTGCGAGGTCCGCATCACCGAGCTCTCCGGTGCCATCGACCACCGCGACGTGTTCTATTCCGAGCGCCAGCAGCGCCTGGGCACGAAGATGAACTGCTGCGTCTCACGCGCCGTCACCTCAGCCACCGGTGCCCGGTCCGACACGAACCATGCCGGCCCGGCGGTCATCACCATCGGCGTCTCCTGAAACACGTCTCGTCCAGGTGGAATGACATCTAGCTGGTTCTCTGCACATTCTCTGGATACGTAGAAAGTCAGTACAAAGTAGATAGTTATCCCGGCAGCTCTTCCAATATAGCTCGAATCCATATATTCTGTATACGGAGTAAATCTCCTCTATCCGCTAGGAAATCAATGATGCCTACCGTAACGCGCAGTACCTCCATGGCCCGCAGGGTCGCCCTGTCGAGCCTCATCGGCACCACCATCGAGTGGTACGACTACTTCATCTACGGCAGCGCCGCCGTCCTGGTTTTCGGTCCACAGTTCTTCCCGGGCGATGACCCGACAGCGAGCACCCTCGCTGCCTTTGCAACATTCGCCGTCGGCTTCCTGGCACGTCCCATTGGCGGAATCGTCATGGGGCATTTCGGGGACCGCGTTGGACGCAAGTCCATGCTGATCATCTCCATGCTCCTCATGGGCGGAGCAACGGTGGCCATCGGCCTCCTGCCGAACTACGCGGCCATCGGCATCGCGGCGCCCATCCTGCTGGTGGTATTGCGCCTCGTCCAGGGCTTCGGCGTCGGCGGCGAATGGGGCGGGGCCGTCCTGATGTCCGTGGAGCATGCACCGCGTGGACGCCGGACGTTTTATGGTTCCTTCGCCCAGATGGGGCTTCCGGCCGGCATCATCTTCGCGAACCTGGTTTTCATCGTCGTCGTGAACGTGGTGTCCCCTGAGGCCTTCGCAGCCTGGGGCTGGCGGCTCCCCTTCCTGCTGAGCGCGGCACTGATCGTCTTCGGGTTCGTCCTGCGCTTCAAGATCACCGAAAGCCCCACCTTTACAGGCGTCAAGGACACCGGTTCGGTCGAGAAGCAGCCCCTGGTTGCCCTCGTCACCCGCCACTTCAAGCCCCTGGCCCTAGCCAGCGCGGCATCCATTGCGGCTCCCGCCTTGGGCTATTTGATCCTCGTGTACATGCTCTCCTACGGCACCGCCGTCCTGGGACTGTCCAAGACGACCATGCTCTGGCTGATCATCGGCGGTGCCGCCGTCTGGTTCATCGTCATCGCGGTGTCCGCCCAGGTAGCGGACCGGGTGGGCCGCAAGAAGGTATTCCTCGCCGGCGCGCTGCTGGTGGCGATCTGGGCATTCCCCTTCTTCGCCCTGGTCGATACCGCATCCCCGGCGCTGATCCTGCTGGCGTTCGCGGTCGGAACCTCGGCGATAGCCATGATGGCAGGGCCCCAGGCCGCCCTCGTAGCCGCACTGTTCCCCCCCGCCATCCGGTACAGCGGCGCATCGGTCGCCTACCAGATCGGATCCATCATCGGAGGCGCGTTCGCACCGATGATTGCCACCGCACTGTATGCCGCCACGGGCACCTCTGTCCTGATCGCCTGCTACATGGGCGGCCTGGGACTGCTCAGCTTCGTCGCCCTGCTCTTCCTGCGTGAGGAAAAGGACGCCGATAACATACCCGACGTCGTGGCAGCCGACGCCCCCAACTCCATTCGATAACCACCAATCCACAAGGAGGACACCATGAGCACCGCCCGTTATCACAGCACCGAAGTAGACCTCGACGGTCTCTACCAAGACATGAGCGAGCATAACCTGCAGCCCCTTTGGGCCATGCAAGGCCTGCTGACTCCCGAACCTGTACCCCGCACCCTTCCCCACCGTTGGCGCGCAAAGCACATGCGTGCCCTGGGTGAACGCGCCGGGGCCCTGGTTCCGATCGACCAGGGAGGGGACCGCCGGGTGCTGGCCTGCGCCAACCCGGGTCTCGACGGTGCCCCATACGCCACGGCAACCCTGTGGGCGGCCGTCCAATTCCTCGGACCCCGCGAAAAGGCCCCTGCCCACCGGCATTCCCCTTCCGCCTTGAGGTTTGTCCTTGAAGGCGAAAGCGTCTGGACGTTGATCGACGGAGACCCGCTGCACATGGCGGCCGGGGACCTGGTCCTGACGCCCGCCTGGACCTTCCACGAACACCACAACCCCAGCGACAAGGGCATGCTGTGGGTCGACGTGCTGGACCTGCCCATGGTGGAGTTCATGGAATCAGTCTTCTTCGAAGACGGTCCCAGCGAGGACGTGGAGCCGAAGACCGACCTGCAGTCGGCCTCCGAGCAGCTCTACGGACACCCCGGACTCGTCCCCGCCGGCCGCGCCGCCAATCCCAGCGACACGCATTCGCCGTTGCTGGCCTACCGGTGGGCCGATACCGATGCCGCACTCAGGCAGCAAGCCGCACACACCGGTCAGACGGATGTCACCATGCGGTTCACCGACCCGGTCCGCGGCGGCGACGTCATGCCGACACTGCGCTGCCAAATGCGCCGCGTCACGGCCGGCACCGCAACCTCAACCCACCGCCAAACCGGCACCCAGGTGACCACGGTGCTGCACGGCAGCGGCCGCATCACCGTCGGAGACCAGGAATTCGATATCGAGCACGGCGATGTCATCGCGGTTCCCTCTTGGGCACGGACCACGGTGCATGCCGACGCGGGCTCCGAGGACCTGGACCTGTTCACCACCAGCGACGCACCGGTGCTCAATGCACTCAAGCTCTTCCGGGAGGAATGGTCATGACCGACAACCATGTGGAAATGCTCATCGCCGGCGGCGGCATCGGCGGCCTGGCCACAGCCTTGGCCGTGGCTAGGACCGGGCGACAGGTGCACCTGGTCGAGCGGGCACCGGAATTCGGCGAGATCGGCGCCGGGCTCCAACTCGGCCCGAACGCCACCCGGGCCCTGGACCAGCTGGGCTTGCTAGACGGCGTCCTGGAAACCGCGGTCGTTCCCCGCCGAGGGGTGATCTTCGACGCGGCAACCGGCGAGAAACTCACCACCATCGACTTCGGGGAAAAATTCCGCGACCACTACGGATACCCCTACATCGTCACCCACCGCAGGGATCTGCTCGATGTTCTCCTGGCGGCCTGCCGAAAGGAAGAAAACCTCACACTGAGCAACAACCGGACGCTGGCCGCGGTGCGCGAGGACGGGGACCAGGTCCTCGTCGACTTCGCAGACGGCGACCAATGGAGCGCAGATATCCTGGTCGGGGCCGACGGCATCAAATCGACCGTCCGCACCCTGATCGATGACACACAGCCGGTCTTCAACGGCCACGTCGCCTTCCGGGGCACCGTGCCGACCGCCCACGTTGCGGACTTCATCAGCCAAGAGGACGTCGCCCTGTGGATAGGCCCCGGACTTCACCTGATGCAGTACCCGGTCCGCCACGGGGAACTCTACAACCAGGTCGCAGTGATCGAATCCGACCGTTTCGCCCAAGGCAGGGATGACTGGGGGACCCAGGAAGAACTCGCCGAAATGTTCGCGGACATGTGCGAACCGGTCCGCCGATCCGTGGGCATGATCGATTCCGGCCGCGGCACACCCATCAGCGACCGCGACCCCTCCGCCACCTGGAGCAGCGGCAGGACGGTATTGGTCGGAGACGCGGCCCATGCCATGCTCCAATACCTGGGCCAGGGCGCATGCCAGGCACTGGAGGACGCGTTGTCGCTGGCGGACAACCTGGACAAGGAGGGACACGACCACGTACGCGCATTCAGCGGCTATGAAAGCGAACGAGTGGACCGTGCCTCGGACTGCCAACGGGCGGCCCGGCCGTGGGGGGCCCTATGGCACACCCGAGACGAAACCACCCTTGCCCTGCGCAACCGCTACTTCCGGATGCGAACGGCAGATGACTATTCCGAATTCGACTGGCTCTACTTGCCAGCGGAGCACAACACGAAAGGGCAATCCAATGAAACTGGCAAGCTTTACCACGTCTGATGGCCGCCGAGGCGCCGGAGTTGTAACCGAGGAAGGGATCCGAGCCCTCGAGCTCGAGCCCGCTTCCCCCGACTTCATGGGTTTCAGCCCGATGCGCCGGATTCTGGCACAGTACGGAACCGAACTCACCGCGCTCGGGGCGAAGGCTGCCACCGGCGAACTCTTCGGCCTTGACGCCATCACCCTCGACGCACCGGTCCCCGACCCCGGAAAGATCGTGGCGGCACCGGTGAACTACCGAGACCACCAAGCCGAAATGAACCAGGACGCGCACATCGATGCCCTCGGGTTCTTCCTGAAGTCCCCCTCCTCCGTGCTGGGGCCAGGCGGCACCGTCCAGCTCCCCTACACGGACCGCCGGTTCGACCAGGAGGGCGAGCTCGCCATCATCATCGGGACGGCCGCGTCCCACATCTCGGTCCAGGACGCTCCCAGCATCATCGCCGGCTATACGCTCCTGCTCGATATGACCATGCGGGGCGGAGAGGACCGATCCACCCGCAAGTCATTCGATACCTTCACCCCCATGGGCCCGTACCTCGTCACCCCCGACGAGATCGGCAACCTGGACCAACTGTCCCTGCAGTGCTCGGTTGACGGTACCCTCCGGCAAGATGCCGACATCAGCGACCTGATCTGGGGAGTCCCGGAGCTGATCGCCTACGCCTCCTCGGTGACCAAGCTCCTGCCCGGGGACGTCATCACCACCGGCACCCCGGCAGGTATCGGACAAGTCGCCGACGGCCAGCGTATTGCCCTGGAAGTTTCCCGACTGGGCAAGCTCGAAGTGATCGTCAGCGCCGACGGGGCGGTGTCGTGCCCGACCCGAGGGGCCAATCGCGGACCAAAACCACCGGAAACCATCACCCCGGTACGCCAAACCCCCAGCTACAGCAAGTAGCCAAGCGCAACAGGACCTTCTGCCGGGGCTCAATCCCCGGTTGTAGGTCCTGTTGCGTCCGGGATGCACGTGAGCATCCGAACCAAGTCGGCCGATTCCTCCACGGAAAGTGGTTCCATCAAGGACTCCTGCACCTGCAAAACTCCCGGACTGGCCCTTCGGATGACCTTCCGGCCCTCATCGGAGACATTAAGGATCCGACGACGGCCATCGGCTGGATCCCTGTTCTTCGTCAGCCATTCCTTGCGAGCCAGCCTGTCCACAACATCACCGACAACGGACTTGTCCAAGGAGGCAAGTTCCCCCAACCGTTTCTGGTCCATCTCTCCGTGGCGGATCAAGGTTGCCAAGACGGCGTACTGGGGACTGGTCATATCCTCCTCGACAAGCGCACCCCACAACTGGGTATGAACTTGCAAGGACCGCCGAAGCAAGTGCCCCGGGGCGGTGGAGATGCCGATGACATCCGCCTCGGTCTGCGTCGGCTCCGGACCAACATCCGTTGCGGAGCGATACGCCACCTTCGCCAGCAGGCGAACGAACTCCACGGCATCGGCGGACGTGAATCCGACCAGCAATTTTCCGTGAACACCTTGCACCCTAGGGGTGATGTCCCGCAAGGCCACCCGGGCCGGCATGCTCAAACTCAGCACGCGCTTCCGTCGGTCCCCGGTGTCGCCACCGCGAATCAGCCAGCCCATCGAGGTAAGCCGGTTGATCACATCGGCCCCGGTGGACTTGTCCAGAGAGGCCAATTCACCGGCACCCGTCTGGTCAATGCCAGCCCACCGCGCCACGGCTGCCAGCACCGCATACTGCGGACCGGTCAGTTCGCTGCCGAACTCGTCAATCCAATATTTTGTGTTGAACTGCTGGGCCCGGCGCATCAGGTGCCCGATCGAAATGCGGGGTTCAATACCCGCCGAAAATTCTGGGGTGATATATAAAGTCGCATCCCTCGTCATTTACCCATTTTGTCACCCCTGGACAACTAATTCTCGATGCGGTCCCCCGAACCGCGGCAATTCAGGACCGGGCGTAGTCCAGCACAGTGCCAGGACAGCGCATGCCTCATGCCATCCCTTCGGATTCCAAATGACTTGATCCGCTCCATCTATACACATATGCCTCGATGCTGGCCGCCGATAATCGCACATATGAACCACTGTAATGATCCTATTTGCAGAATCCGCTGAATAGGGCTCGGTGATATGGCGTCCGCTTCGTGCGGTTCCTTGAAGCATAAAACCCCGCCACGTCATCACGTGTCGGGCAGGGTCTCCGGTTCGTGCTCGAGCGCTGCAGTGATGGCATCCGGAGACGGGAGGGTCGCCTTCACATCAACCGGAAGAGCCTCGTACGTATAGGACGACACGGCCAACGGCTTAGTTGAACCATCCAGGGCATAGCGCACGGTGCGATCGTTCTTTGACCCACACACCAGGATCCCGACCGTCGGTGCCTGCCGGGGCAACCGGAGCATGTCATCGACGGCAGCGACATAGAAGTTCAACTGTCCCAGGTTATGCGCAGCAGCACATAACGCAGGTTATGCGCAGCAGGACGTTATGGCGAATTCTTCGTTCGCACTTGCGTGTTAACAGCCACTGCCGAAGAGCAGGCTTGGCATAACGTCCCACCGCGGTGGGGTCAGTGTCCGAGGTTGGTCAGCCAGGTGAGCATGTCCTTGTCTTGGTGCCATAGGGGCATGGCATCGGGCGGGGTGAGATTGGTGAAGGCGCTCTGGAGTGCCTGTCGCTTCATCTCACCGTCGATGCGGGCGTAAATCTCGGTTGTCTTCAAGTCAGCGTGTCCGAGGATATCCCGGATATATACGAGGTTGACCCCTGCTTGAAGCAGGTGCATGGCCTTGCTGTGACGCAAGGCATGCGGCGAAATCGTCTCCGTCAGCATCGCAGGATCGGATTTCCTCGCGGTGGCTACGTGTTTGTCGAGGATGTAGGCGATTCCGGTGCGGGTCATCTTGTTCCCGGCACGGTTGGGGAACAGGGGCCGGGACCTGCTGGCGGCGCCGGTGAGCCCGGCACCTTCAGCGTACCGCTGGACCAGAGCGGCTGTCGGGGACATCAGCGGCACGATTCTTACCTTGTTGCCTTTGCCCGTGAGCTTGACTGTTGCCGGTGGATCGGCCCGGAAGTCCCCGAGGGTCAGGTCGGCGATCTCCTGGACCCTGGCGCCGCTGTCATACATGAGCGCCAGCAGGGCGAGGTCGCGCCGCCCTGTCGGCCGGCTGGCGTCGGGCTGAGCAAGAATCAGCCGGATCTCGTCGACCGAGACGTGGTGGGGCGGGGTGGTGCTGGTCTTCTTTTTAGGTATCGACAGCACTCGCTGGTATTGCCCGATCCGTTCGATATCTCGGGCCTGTAGGTAGCGGCAGAATGAACGGATCGCTGCCAGTCGCTGGTTGCGGGTTGCTGGTCCGCAGCCTCGCTCGGTCTCCGTCGAGGCCAGGAATCGTTCCACGAGCTCTTTGGTCAACAGCTCGCACCTCATGTGTTCGGGGGTGATGTCCTCGTGGGCCTTGCAGTACCTCAGGAGCAAGGTGAATGTGTCTCGGTACGACATGATGGTGTTCCTCGCTGCACCGACCTCACCGGGGAGGAACCGGGCGAGAAACTCGGAAAGGTAATGCTGGAAGTCGTGGGCGCTCATTCGGGATCGCCACCTGGGATTGCTCGTGAGGCGATGGCGCTCACCGCGGCGGTCACTTCGGGGAACAAGTCCGGGATCAGGCGGACATACTGGCCGGTTGCTGCAACCGACGCGTGGCCGAGGTAGGTGGCCAGCACTGGCAGCGCCCAGTAGGGATCGGCACCCCGATCAACCATGGCTTTAAGCGAGTAGACGGCGAACGAATGCCGCAGGTCATGAACACGGGGTCCATGACCACGACCACCGTGCGAGATGCCCGCCGCCCACAAGGCCTTCCTGAACCACCTATAAATGCTGTCCGCAGCAATGGATCGGCCGTCCTTGTGGGTGAAGAACAAGGTGTCCCGGTTAGTGATGAAGAGCCGCGGTACGGTGGCGTCGTAACGGCGCATGATGCCGGCCATCGATGGAGCAAGTGCCACGAGGCGGTCTTGGTCGAATTTCGCATGACGGACCGTCAGGCAGCAGTTCTCGAGATCGACATCGCCGCGTGTCAGGTTCAGGGCCTCGGAGACCCGCAGGCCGCACCCATATAGGAGCCTAAACAGGACCGGTAACAGGACCGGCATGACCGAGGGCGATTTGGCTTCGAGTCGGTCGCAGGCGGCGAAGAACTGGTCCAGCTCGCGTCGGGTGAACACGTAGGGGGTGAATGGCTCTCGGCCGCCCCGACGGCCTGGGCTCTGTGGGAATGCCACCGGGACACCCTGTGTGGCCAGGTAGCTGAAAAACTGGTTGGTGTGCACGATCCGTCCGTGCTGGGTGCTGTGACGCTCGTTGGGCCGCCTGCGGCACCACTGGTCGGCGAGCTCCTGGCTGATCGCCAGGTCGGTGTGACCCGTGGACGCGATGAACCTAGATAACGCCCGCAAAGACCAAGGCACGCTGGAGTAGCTCAGCCCTTGTGCGCGCTTGTAGCGGATGAAGTCGGCCATATGCTCGGCGAAGACGGAATCGTAGTAGGACGCCTGCTCATCAGCCCTCATTGCCGCCACCACCCAGGCTGTCGAGGTATCCCTGGTAAAGGCCGGGAACGTCCAGCGCGCACCCTCGCAGCTGTCCCAGATCGATCTTCAGGTAGGCGGCAGTCGACCCGGTGTCGGAGTGTCCGAGCGCCGCCGAGATCGCCGGCAGTGGCACCTTCTTCTCCAGCAAGGCCGAGGCAAGCGAGTGGCGTAGTGCGTGCGGACCGTGTTTCTTTCCCGGCGGGATCGCGACACCTGCGGCCTTCAACCGCGTGTGGACCACTGCGTGGATCGATAGCGGCCGCATCGGCTCGCACGGGCCGTTCAATTTAAGGAACACGTACTCGGAGTCGGAGTGTGGCCTGGCATTGCGCAGGTAATCAATGATGGCTTCACCCACGTCGTTGAGCAGGGGTAGCACCAGGACCCGGCCGGTCTTGTGCTGGACGATTTCGATGGCGTCTTGTTCCCACTTGAGGTTCGAGAACCGCAGTCCAGCGATGTCTGAGGCCCGCAGCCCGAGCCGTGCCGCCAGCAGGATGAGCGCCAAATCACGCCTTCCTCGGGGATTGTCCCGGTCAATGGCGGCGACCATCTGCTCCACTTCCCCGCGGGAGTATGCCGAGGGGATCCGGGCCTTCTTCGTGTAGCGGATCCTGGGCACCAGCGGGCTCAGGTCCCGTGGGACCAGGCCTTCCTCGTGCAAGTAGCACAGCACACCGCGCAGGACGCACACCGTGTGGTAAATCGTCGGCAGCTCGTAGATCGCCAGGCTTTCGACGAAACCGTGAACATGCACGTGATCCAAGCCCGCGATATCTACCAACCCGGCGTGATCCAAGAACGCCGCCAACCGCTCCAAATAAGTGCTTGAGTTGCGGATATGCGCCGCCGACAGGCCCTTCGCCGCCATGGAGTCCACGTACGTCTGGAAGGGGACCGCGGCCGCGCCGGCGAACACAAACTCCCGCCCGGGCTTGCGCAGTGTCAGGACACCGGTCCGGTTGAAGTCGCTCACTACATAGATCGCCTTCATCCACCGATGCGAGGTCGACTCACTCAATGGGTGAGATCGGATGTGGAGCACGTCCTCCAAGAAGTCCATGCCGTGCTCGATACTGAAATCCGATACGGGCATCTCACCTGAGTGCGTGCACAGTTTGTCCCACACGATGCGGTACTGCTTGATGACGGACGGCTTATAGTTCAGCCGATCCATCTCGGCGACGATCGTCCCCACGAGGTCGGCGACTGTATCAATCTGGTTCTCCATAACAGTGCTCCAGTCTTGAGTCGTGGTGCTTATGCACCACAACTCAAGACTGGAGCGTTATGCGATGTATTTACCATCAACCCCAGCGACGCAGCATCACCAATCACGCGGCGGAGGGCATAACGTCCTGCTCTGCATAACCCAGATGCTCGGGTTTGAACTTGCCGGCTTTCAGCTCCACCACCACGTAACGGTCCGAAGGCACGTGGTACAGCAGGAGATCCACGAAGAAGTCATCCCCATCGACATCGAGGTGGTACTGGCGTCCCACGAAAGCGAAGCCCGCTCCGAACTCTGCCAGGGTCTGGGACAGGCGCAGCGTCATGGCCTCCTCCAAGGCATGTTCATGGGCATCTTCGGTGAGGCCCAAGAAATCCAGCACCAAGGGGTCCTTGGCAACTTCCCGCGCCAGGTCAGTGCCTTCTCCCGGCAACCGTGCCTCGAGGTTGTTGGGGGCCGCACCGGTGCGGGTGTGCAGGGACGTGCGGATTTGGTGTTCCAGGACGGCCACCGACCACCCATGCTGAACCGCGCCGGAGGCATACCAGCGACGCAGTTCATGGTCATCGACCTTGTTCAGCAGCGCGACGTTGTGGCTCCAACTCAATTGTCCAGACGGTGTCTGGACAATTGGTTCCTCACCGCTCCAGGCCGCGGCGAAGGCGCGCATGTTGTACATATTGGTCCGGGAGAATCCCTTCATATGCGGGAATTCTGCACGCAGGTCGCGTGCAATCCTCTCCAGGACCTTGCTCCCCCAGGGTTGCTCATGCTGTCGTTGAAGGATGGTGTGGCCGATGTTCCAGTACAGCTCGATCATGGCGGTGTTCACGACGCGCTGTGCCCTGTACTGGGCTTCCCGTACGAGATCTTTCAGGGTGGTCAGTGCGTCGGCATAGTCGCCGGGAATATCCGGTTCGAGCTGGGTCATGCCTCAACCCTAGTTCCAGTCACCGATGCCCTGTCGCCAATTGTCCAGACACTGGCTGGACAATTGGCGGTGGAAGGGTTTGTTTGCCATCGGTTGCCGCAATATCCATGAATGCCAGGTCCCACGCCGACCATGGCCACGCTCGTTGGTTGCTGTGCAGGAATCCTCAGGATTCGTGCAGTGGGTACTCTCGTGTGAGGTCCCTGAACCAGCGGTCCTGGGCTGCGTTGTTGTCCCGGTCCAGGGCCTCGAGCTGCTGCACCAGGGCAGCATGACGGGGTGTACCCGACGATGTGGAGGCGATCTGCCGTTTGAGATCAAGACGCAGACCGTGAAGCTCTTGCTCCCGGGCGCGCGAGATTTCTTCCATGCCCATGGGGCCATCCTCCACGCCACGGCCCTCTTCCACAACAGCTTCGGGACTCCCGCCGGCAACAGGGAACTCCCCCGCTACCTGCCGCAGCCTAGCCAGCACGGTGCCCGCACCAAGGCGGTCCGGCGCTGCCCGAGCTCGGCGGGGCACCCAGCGCCTCAATGACGGCCAAGCCTGCGTGAAGACAAACAGACAGTAGTAATAATCTCAGTAAGATTCTTACTACTTCGCGCCCGATGATGATGGTCGATTCACCAATGGATCATGCGGCAGCACCAATCGACGCAATGGAGTCGGAGAACCTCAAGGTAACGGTCACTGCGGTGCGCTCACGCGCCGGCGTCTCCATCAAGGCCACAAGATATAAATCGCACCGGCAGGCATAGAAGCCCTGGACGAATTCGTGCTGCAAGGCGGAAAACGCACCCGCGCCTAACCGTCCGCCAAGATAACCCCAGCATCCGTAACCCGGCAAGGCCTGCCGGACCTCCATGGTCCCGCATCCGGTAACACTTACTCTTTGATGCCCTCTTTTTTATGCGTTTCGGTTTTGTTCCAGTACAGCGCGGCCTGTTCCTGCAAGATGGCCAGGGCCCCGCGGGCCTCGGCCAGGGCCTCGCGTGCCTCTTGGGTGCGGGTCTGCTCGGTTTCCAGGGCTTCGGCGGCCAACCGGCGCTCCCCCTGATGGCGGGCGGCTTCTTCGGTGAGTTGGCCCCGCAGCCGGGCCACCTCTTGTTCCGCGGCTATGGCACGCTCTTTTTCGGCCTCGGCGCGCGCCGCTTCGGTGTCCACCAACTTCCCGGCCTCTTGAGCCTCCGCCGCGGCTGCGGCGACCAGTTCCCGGGCCGCCTCACGGTCCGACTGGTAACGCGCATCGGCATCGGAGACGGCGGTGGCCCAGGCACTAGCGAAGATCCGCTGGACGGTCTCAGGCATTGGGATCTCAGGCTGCCGGGACTGGGTGCGCCACTGCTCGACGCCCAGACGCGCCGCTTCCATGGAGACCCCGGCGCGGGCGCGGACGGCCGAGACCGTGACCTTCGCCCCGGCGGCGTCCATCTCGGCGCTGGCGTCGGCAGCGCGCTGCGCCGGTGACGGTGACGATGTCGGGTGCTGCTCCATGAAGACTCTCCTGAGATAGAAATAATAGTTATATTACTACTACTATTACTTCTATTTATCGACGTGTCCATCCCTGCGTGTGCTGCTCGCCGTGGGCCTGGGCCTTTGTGGGGGTCCACCGGGAACCGCGGAGGTCCTCGGTCGTGCGGCGGGCGCCGCTGCCGCCACCGCCCGGTCCTTTGTCATCACGGGGCGCTGGTTTCGCGCACGCAGGTGCCGATCCACCGGGGAGGGTGACTACCCTGCAGGAAACACAGACACACACCCGGTGCGTTTGATCGCCTGCGTCCCCGGAGTCGGCGTATTAGTCAGGTTGCTTGGGGGCTGGTCTGGTGCCGGCCACGGCAAGTCATCATCAAGGGATTCGGGCGCTTGGCCCCGCAGCGCAGCAAGAGGCTTGTGCCCTTGGTGTCGGGCCATAAACTCCGAAGGACAGCAACCGAAAAAAGGGGACGGCCTTTAGGCCGGCACCTGATTCGCCGAAAGGCGGATCAGGTCAACAGCCGCACCGCGCAGCGGGCGCCCGGTTCTTTGGTGCGAGCGAGCGAGTGCCCGGGACTCCCTCAAACCCTCGGCATCCCGCACGGAGTAGACGATGTATTACCCATTGACTCACACGAGTGCGTGAGTAAAAGACGAGATTCCACACGCCCTGCACAAGAAGCGATGACCCATGGGCGACAAGGATTCAGCGGAGTTGAATTAGCTGGCGTACACGGTCAGCAGTTCGTCCCAGTGGGTGGTGTAGCGCGGTGACATCATCTCGCGGCGCATCGTCCATTCGGGCCCGGTCTTCATTCCCGACAGGCCCTGTGCGATTCTTTTCGCTGGCTATCGCTCAAACTCAGACTCGGTCGAGCGCCTCCGGCACAATATCGAACCATGCCGCCCGCTCTGCGACCGTTGGAGCAGCCGGCAGGTTTCCCTTGCCATCCGGCTCAGGGATCGCCGCGACGAGCGAACGCGTATAAGGATGCCGTGACTCGTTCCAAACCGCATCGGTCGCACCCGATTCCACCACCCGACCGCGGTACATCACAAGAGTGCGGTCGGCGATGAGACGTACCACCGCGAGGTCGTGTGAGATGAAGAGCAGGCCCGCACCCGACTCGAGCGCGAGTTTACGCATCATCTCTGCGACGGCTGCCTGGCTTGACGCGTCGAGCGCGGAGATCGGCTCGTCAGCGACCAGGAGATCAGGTCGGGCAGCGAGTGCTCGCGCGATGGCGATGCGCTGCCGTTGTCCACCAGAGAACGAATGCGGATAACGGTTGACCACGGTCGCAGGCAGGCCCACGCGCTCCAGCCATTCTTCCGGCCGCGTAGCCTCCATCCCACGTCGCCGGGCCGCGGCTATACCCTCGGAAATCTGGGCACCGACTCGGATACGAGGATTGAGCGACGAGTTAGGGTCTTGGAAAACCATCTGGATCGAGGTGAAGTCATTGGACCGCTGGCGGACTCCGAGTGTGGGAACAGGGCGGCCCCGGTACTGCACGCTTCCCTCGCTTGGGGTCTCCATTCCTACAACGGCACGGGCGAGGCTGGATTTACCACAACCGCTCTCACCGACGAGAGCGACAACCTCGCCTGCATCGATGCTGAGCGAAACGCCGTCGACGGCGCGTACGACCTTGGCGCCTCGGTACTCTACCGCTAGATCATCGACTCTGAGCAGGCTCATTCCGCGTCTCCATTCATGCTGTTGGTCTTCGCACCTGGAAGGGAAGCAAGCAGCTCCCGCGTATATTCGTGCTGCGGCGTCATGAATAGCTGCTCCCTTGTTCCCGACTCGGTGATCAGCCCCGCCCGCATGACCGCGACATCGTCAGCTACCGCGCTCATCACACCCAAATCGTGGGTGACGAGCAGGACGGCGAGTTGGCGCTCGAGGGCTAGATCGCGCAACAGTTGGAGGATCCCGGCCTGCACTGTGACATCGAGCGCCGTCGTCGGTTCGTCGGCAAGCAACACGTCGGGATCGCACGCTAGGGCGATGGCGATGGCGATACGTTGCCGCTGACCGCCTGAAAACTGGTGCGGAAAGCGTGACAGGGCCTCCGTGGCATCCGGAACTTGAACGCGCTCAAGCAATTCAATCGCGTGGGCGCGCGCCTTCTTCCGGTCGTAACCGAGGTGGCGCCTCACATGATCAGTAAGTTGGCCTCCGATACGGATCTGCGGGTGCAGGCTAGCCGACGGGTCCTGGAAGATCATGGCAATGCGACGGCCACGGATGTCACGCAAGCGCGCCAGTGGGAGCCCGATGAGTTCAGTGCTACCAAGTCGCATGGAGCCAGTGACGATCGCGTTCGCAGGAAGAAGCCCGAGCACTGCAAGCGAGGAGACAGTCTTGCCGGAACCAGACTCCCCCGCGAGTCCCTGGATGCGCCCAGCGTATAGGTCAAGGGAGATGCCGTTGACGATGCGAGTGGGTGATTTCTTGTTTCCGATCGCGATCGTCAAATCACGGATCGTGAGTGCGGGCGTAATCACGAGCTGACTCCTGTCTTGCTGAGCGCAGAGGTAGGGTCAAATATGTCGCGCAGGGAGTCTCCTATGAAGTTGAAAGCCATCACGACGGTGAGTATGGCAAGCCCGGGAAACACACCGATCCACCAGCTGTCAAAGTTCTGCAGGGAGGCGGATATCATCGACCCCCACTCGGCGGTAGGAGGCTGGGCTCCCAGTCCGAGGAACGAAAGGCCGGACAGCAGTAGGATCGCAGTCCCGATATCGAGAGTTGCCAGTACCAAAATTGGCCCCACGATGTTGGGGGCGATGTCGGAGATTAGCGATTTCGCAGGCGAATATCCAAGCAGCCGCCCAGCGATCACGTAGTTCTGTGTGCGTAGGCTGAGCACAAGGCTTCGCGTCATGCGAGCGTACTGAGGCCAAGAGACGATGATGGCTGCGATGGCGGCATTCCAGAGCGATGGGCCGAGGGAAGCTGCAACAACCATGGCGAGGATGACGGTAGGGAACGCCATCACGAGGTCAGTTAGGCGCATGAGACCTTCATCGACCCATTTGCCGAAGAAGCCGGAGACGGCCCCGACGATTGTTCCAAATAACATCGATACTGCGACGAGCAGGAGTGCCACCGGTACGGTCACGCGCGCTCCAGAAAGCAGACGCGAGAATACATCTCGGCCGAGTGCGTCGGTGCCCATCAACGTATCGATGCCCGGGGCCTGCAATCGCGGAAGGCCCTGTGCGAGGGGGTCGTGCGGCAGGTACAACGGCGCGGTGAACGCAATGACGACCCAAGCCAAGGCGATGGCGGCACCGATAACTCCGAGCGGTGAGACCCAGTGCTTCGGAATTCGTAATCTCAAACGTCTCATGCGAGCCTCGCCCTCGGGTCGAGCACACCGTAGAGCATGTCGACAATGAAATTGATACCTAGATAGATCACTCCGACCACGAGGCCGACCCCCATGATCCCGGGCAGATCGAGGCTCGTCGCTGACAGATAGGCGTATGTGCCAAGACCTGGCCATGCGAATACGGCCTCAACAAGTACCGTGCCAGACAGGAGCGATCCAAAGGCGATACCGACGATCGTAAGGATCGGCAGGGACGCGCCACGCAGCACGTACCCGAAGAGCATCCGTGAACCACCCAACCCTTTGGCCCGTCCGGCGCGAACGTAATCAGCATCAAGCACCTCGAGCACCGACGTGCGAACGAAGCGGGTGAGCAGGCCAATTGTGAACAACGAGAGCACAAACACCGGCAGCATCAGGTGGGCCATCACATCAACAAAGCTCTCCCACTGTCCCGCGAGTAGGGTGTCGACCGTGTAGAGGCCGGTGACACTCGGGGGCGGAGCATAAATGGGCGATAGCCTGCCTGATCCAGGAGCGATCCCCAGCTGAAGGAAGAAAATGTTGAAAGCGGTCAGGGCCATCCAGAACGTCGGGATACTAAGACCAATGAGCGAGAGAACTCGCACAAGCTGATCGCTGAGCCGACCGCGGCGGTACGCCGCGACCGCACCTAACGCGGTGCCCACGGCGAGACTGACGACTATGGAGGCAAGCGCCACCTCAACCGTTGCCGGTACCGCCTTGACGAGGTCATCGGCCACCGGCTGGCGAGTGTGTAGCGACGTACCCATGTCGCCCTGCAGCAAGTTTCCCACGTATGTGAGGTACTGCATCGGCAAAGGCTTGTCGAGACCATACTTCTCTACGTATGCCGCGACTGTGTCTGGGTTGCTCGCCGCCCCTTCCCCGAGGGCCGCAGCGACGGGGTTGCCGGGCACCAGATTAGTTAGGGTAAACGTCACGATCGTCACGCCGATTAACAGCAGGATGGAGGTCACGAATCGACGCAACAGGTACCCGATCAAGGGGCTCTTGACCGAGTACCTGCGCGGCGCATTAATACTTTTTGCCACTGGTTACAACTATCTCTAGTGGAGTGAACCGTTACTTGGAGTGGAGCTCGGCGATGTCCATCGTCCATGTGGAGTTATATGCCACTCCAGTGATGGATTCTGCAGTTGCGATGTTCGATCCCGGTACGATGAGTGGTACGAAAGGACCTGATTTCTGCATTTCCTCGGTGAACTTTCGGAATGCAATCTCACGCTCGTCGACGGTCGTGGCGTTGGCAGCTGCGGATGCAAGCTTTACCGACTCCGGGCTCATGCCGTCGTTCCAGCCCGCACGGAGTCCGACCTTGTCTCCTGCGGCGAAGGGCAGGAAGTTCGCGGAATCCGCGTAGTCGGGAGCCCAGAACCAGATGCTGAATGCTTCGCGACCGTTCACATACTCATCTATTTGAGTCGTGAATGGAGCGGGTGCAAGCTTGAGCTTAATACCGGCCTCATCGAGCTGCGCCTGAATACGCTCTGCGAGAGGAGTGAAGCTCACGCCACCGACTGGGTAGTCGTTCGGGTACTCAAGAGTGATCGTTTCGTCGTTATAACCCGAAGCAGTCAGGGATTTCGCGGACTTGCCAAGATCCCTCTCGACACCACTGTCAAGCGCACCGAGGAACGCGGGCGGGATGACACCCGTGGCCTGTTCCGAACCCGCGCCCGCAAGTTCGAGAAGCCCTTCATAATCAAGGGCGTAACGCACGGCATCTACGAAATCAGGATTCGACGTGATCTTGCTGATCTCGGGGTTCTGGTTAAGCAACAGGAAAATGGTCTGAGCAGAGGGTCCCGACGTGACGCTGACACCATCGGCGAGGTCGGCAACTTGGTCTCCACTAAGATCAACGGCTACGTGCGAGTCGCCACCCTCAAGATTGAGCTTCTGCGTTGCACTCTCGGAGACGCTACGGATAACAACACGGCTGAAGTCCAGCTTCTCGTCACCGTTGTACTTCTCGTTTTCCGCTAGAACAACCTGCGTAGCGAAGTCAATGCTGTCGATGATATATGGTCCTGAGCCGGCGGATCCCGCGTTGAGGAATTCTTCAGCGGCATCTGTGTTGTCAGTCGTTCCCCCGTTCGCGAGGACGAGCTTCGAGTTGAGAATAGCAAGGGACGGATTTGTCATGAGCGCGGGGAGCTTCAGCGATGGCGTGGCTGTGGTCAGCTTCACGGTGCGGTCGTCGATCTTGGCGACTTCAACGCCGTTCATGAGGAAGTTCGCCTTGCTATCGACCATTCCCTTGACGCGATTGAGCGAGAAAACAACGTCGTCTGCAGTGATGGGTGAGCCGTCGGAGAAGACCCGGCCTTCTTCAAGGGTGAAGGTAAAGACCGTGGCGTCTTCATTTTGCTCGAACGTGGCGAGACCCGGAATCGGAGTGCTTTCGTCCGCGCCCTCAAAATCGAGGAGGGTCTCGTATACCGCCTTGGATACCATGTAGCCCGTCGGTACATAGTTACGCCCTGGGTCACCTGTCTCTAGGGTGAAGGCTGTATCGATCACAAGGCTAGAAGGAGCTTTAGCTGAGCTGTCTGATCCCCCGGAACAACCGGCCAGCATGGCCGTGGCCGCGAGGCCAAAGGCGAGTGCAGTGACGCGAGTAGTAGTGCGCAACGGTGTTGTCTCCTCATATGTGTGAGCTGCATCTCCCCCAACGACTCGTGCACACCGTGGATTCATATACGGATGCCACGGTCGAGCGACTTTGGTAGTCTCTGGACAGCGTGTATCGAGAATCCCACAGTCGGCACAATCTGTCCAATATATTTACGAAGTTTCAGACAGTCTGCACCGACGAATTCAATTGGAGTATTGAATGTCCAGAAAAGTAGCATCCGGATCCGAGGTGGGTGGACAAAAAGTTGGCCCCTTGGATGGAGTCGACATGCGCATATTGTCGGAATTGCGCGATGACGGTCGGATATCGATGGCTGTCTTGGCGGAACGGGTGAATATTTCGCGTGCCGGAGTGTATACAAGAGTCCAAAGCTTGATCTCCACCGGTGTCATTTCCGGTTTCTCCGCGCGGGTCGATCCGGAGAAGGTCGGTCTTGGAATCTGTGCACTCGTTTTTGTGACGGTGCATCCACAGGCTTGGGAACCATTCCGCGATAAAATAACGGACATGCCAGACATTGAGTCCTGCCGAATCACAACGGGGGAACATGATGCCATGCTCGTGGTTCGGGCTTCCGAGGTAGGCGAAATCCACAATTTCGTCATCGGCGTGGTTGCAGCCCTTGCCGAAGTGAAGTCAGTCGAAACGGTGCTCGTTCTCGACGAGGTGTTCGAGCGTCCGTTTCTGCTGCCCATCGATCTGCCCTCTCGAGAAACCCAGGGCAAGCAGCTTGGGCTCACACGTTACACGCGCGCGCGGGAAGGCCGTGGGTCTTGAAACGAATGGGCGCCGTTCGTCAGTTCTTGATCTGCACGCAAAGGCTACGGCCAGACACGCCGTCCAACATGAACTCTTCCAATAGTTCGAGGCGCCCATCTGTTCGCTTGGTAATACGCGTCGTACTATTCCCACTCAGTGTCTCGTTGCCCCCTTCACGCACGAGCTCGTGGACGAAGGATTCAGACAGCGTCTCCCCTTGACGGATGCCGACGCTATGTCCAGTGGTGACGGTGTCACCACTGTACGTTCCCCAGACAATGCCGCACCGCTCCTGGAAATCGAAGTGCGTCGGAGCAGCACTGTCGACAAGGCTGGCCGTAGAGGACTCGAGAACAAACGATGCGCCGTCGAGTTGCAGCGTATCCCCCTCCACTTTCGGCGGCAGATTCCAAGACTCAGTGGAATCGACCTGGACGCACACGCTCCGGTGCTCGACACCGTCCTTGTCGAAGACCTCGATGAGTTGCATCCGGCCGTCGGCAGCCCGAACGATTTCACTCGCTCCGCCACCGAGCACGACGCCACTGTGGTCTGCTAGAGCGTGCGCGAAGTTTATGGTGATCTGGTCACCGGTGCGCTGACCAGCAAACCTGCCGACAGACACGGTGTCTCCCGTGTACTCACCCCAGATCATGCCTCCACTTTGCCGATACCGGAAACGTGAGGGCGCAGTAACAGACACCTCACTGGCAGTGGAGGAGACCATGACGAACTCGCATTCGTCGAGGTTCGGCATTTTCGCAGTTTCAGTAGCGTCGCTCATGCCGACGAGTATCTCCATACTCAAAGAGTGTAATCAAATCCGCTGCGATCAGTCCGAAGTTTCCCTTGGATGCCGGAGCAGAGCTGGACAAGTTCGATCGAAAGACCAGCGCATTCGAGCTATTGTCTAGCGAGCACCATATCCGCTTTGAAGAGTGAACAGACGCCAGTTTCTGTAGGCAGTACATCCAGGCTGCAAGGTCAGTGTCGCAAATTTGATCGGACACTTTGCCGTCACCCGTGAAACCAAGCATCGAGACGCCTCGCCGCTAGAGCAACATGGCGTCCTACACTGGCTCCCTGGTGGTGTGGTACCCATTACCAAAACCAGCATCTCCGAGACAAGCTTTGCGTCGGTGCCTAGAAATCCACTTCTTGGCCGGCGACCTCAATTCATATCAACCCCGGCCAAACACCTTGTATCCTGTGCAGGATTTCAGGATTTCCGCAGTGGATACTCCCTTGTGAGGTCGCTGAGCCAGCGCATCTGGGCTGCGTCATTGTCCCGGTCTAGGGCCTCAAGTTGCTGCACCAACGCACCGTGCTGGGGCGTGCCCGGAGGTGTGGAGGCTATCTGCCGTTTGAGTTCCAGGCGCAGCCCGTGAACCTCTTGCTCCCGGGCCCGCGACAGCTCTTCCATACCCATGGGATTATCTTCCCCGGCATGGCCGTCTTGCACAACGGCGGGCTCAGGCCGCCACTGTGTCCATTCCCCCGCTTCTTGCCGAAGCGCCGGCGATCACGGTGTCCACCCCAAGGTGTCCCGGCGCCAGTGCGGCTCGACGGAACACCGAACCCCGCCGCGGCTGCCCACGCCCGTGTAAGGGGCAGACACCTAGTAGTAACAAATCTACTATCTAGGATGTGGTCATCGTGGTCGAGTCACCTATGGATCGTGCGGCAACAACAATCGATGCGATGGAGGCCGAAAACATTAAGGTGACGGTCTCTGCTGTGCGCTCATGCGCCGGGGTTTCCATGGAAACCGCCCGCTCCTCCGTGGAGGCATGGCGCACCCAGCACTCGCGCCCGGTCGTCGCTGTCACCAAGGCAGCGCAGCAGGCCTTTACCCGGCTATGAGCCGTAGCGGTGGCCGAGGCCGGCGCCCGCCACACCGCACAGCTCGAGGCAACCTAGGCGTCCCTTGAGGTAGCACGGGCGGAGACCGTGTAAGCGGATGCCTTGGTCGACGCCGAAGCCCGGCACGTCCAGGATGAAGCAACACGAGCGGACGCGGCGTAGGCACGGGTGCGGCGTTGGAGGCGGAGATCGGCTCCCTGCCCGAGGCAGACGCTGTAGAACGGGCCACTGCCCGGGACGCGGTGAAGGCCGCGCAGGCCGAAGCAGGCCAATCACGCGAGGAGGTCGCGGAACTGCGCGGACGCCTGGCAGTGCTCAGCGAACAGGCGACCCACTATTGGGACACCATGCTCCCCGCGAACCGATCGGAAGCGCAGGACAAAAACACGCCTCGGCAGTAGGTTATCCCCTCAATGGTGCCCCTTCGGTGTGGGCGAACCAGCGCTCAGGGGCCCTGACACCGCCCGTTTCCCGCGAGGCATAGCTGAGGCATGACCCATTGACCCATTGACACATTGACCCAAGCCAGTATGTGGGTAAATGAAGCCCCACCGGGCAACGGACCGATGACCGGCCCTAGCCGGCAACCAGGAGTCAGCCGAGTTGGATCAGCTGGCGTAAACGGTGAGCAGTTCGTCCCAGTGGGTGGTGTAGCGCGGGGACATCATCTCCCGGCGCATCGTCCATTCAGGGCCGGTCTTCATCCCCGCCAACCCCAGGCCGACCGCGTTCACTCCGTGGCGCTGCTTGATCCGCTGGATCAGCGGACCAATGTCCTTGGCCTCGTGGGGGTGTATGAATGGCTCGAAGGTCTCTTGGGCGCCGGCCGGGCGGATATCGGACACCACGATTCCTGCCCGGGCGTACTTCACCCCATCAAGGATCTTGGGAAGCAGCGCCTTAGCCGCCCGCGTGAGCAGCAGCGGATCGGCGGTCGGACCCGGAAGGGCGACAGTCACCGCCGGCTGATGGTTATCCTGGGTGTTGTAGTGGCCGGTCATGGCCCAGGCGGTGAGAACCTTGGCCTGCCGCTGATGCTTGTGCAGGCGCGCCGAGGCCTGTTGGGCATAGATCCCCAACACCTGCTCCATACCATGGGTGTCGGTAATGGGAGTGGAGAAGGAACGGCTGAAGATCAACTGACCCTTGATCTCATGCTCCTCATCCATAGGAATGCAGGGGATTCCCCGCAGCTCGAGCACGGTGCGCATCATGACAATCGAAAACCTGTTGCGCAGCATCACCGCATCGGCATCACGAAGATCTTTCATACTCCGGATCCCCAGACCCAGCAGACGCTTAGCCAGGCGCGCGCCGATGCCCCAGATTTCCACCGTCGGCAACCGACCCAACAGCTTTTCGCGGTCCTCCTCGGTGACGGCATCCCACACGCAGACCCCGCCCAGGTTCCGGAATTTTTTGGCGCATTGGTTTGAAAGCTTGGCCAGGGTTTTCGTTTTGGCGATCCCCACACATACCGGCAGTCCAAGGTGGTCCATCACGTCCTGCTTCATGTCTCGGGCCAGGGCCTGGAGTTCCGGCAGGGTACCGCGGACGCCCAGAAAGGCCTCATCGATGGAATAGACCTCAACCCAGGCCGAGTGCCTGCCCAAAAGCTGCATGGTTCGGGCCGAGAGATCCCCGTAGAGCTCGTAGTTACTGGATCTGGCGACCAACCCGGTGGAGGCCGCGGTGGGGGCGAGCTTGAACCACGGGGCGCCCATCTCCACGCCCAAGGCTTTGGCCTCGTCCGACCGGGCGACGGCGCAGCCGTCGTTGTTTGACAATACGATCACCGGCATACCGATCAGCGTCGGGTCAAAGGCACGCTCGCAGCTCACATAGAAGCTGTTCACGTCCACGTGGGCGATGTATTCGTTGGAGTCCGCCTGTGGGCTCCAGGGGGCTTCTAGAGTCGATGGATGCATGTTTCCGCCACTGCCCACACGCTCAGGGCGCCCCACTCCCCCACCAGGATGTCCGGGTACTCGGGGTTTTCGGCCTGAAGCACCACACCCTGCGGGGTGAGCCGAAGACGCTTGACGGTCATTTCCCCATCAAGGACCGCCACCACGATGGACCCATCCACGGGCTTGCGTGCCCGGTTGACGATCAGCTCGTCCCCGTCGGAGATGCCGGCACCCTGCATCGAATCACCGGAGACGCGCACAATGAAGGTGCTGGTCTTGTCGTGGATCAGGTAGTCGGAGAGGTTGATTTCCCCGGAGAAATAGTCCTGGGCAGGTGATGGATACCCGGCCGGAATCGATGTCCCGGCGACCAGGAGCGGTATAGGTGAGCCCTCCACATCTATAGAACATAAATTCTGAATACTTGCCATTGCGACCCCGACTTTAGAAAATATCTACTAAAACTAGGATACGTCCGTACCCAACGATTTGGTCCATCCGAGTTCCGGGGGGAAACTGCTTGGACTACCGCGGGTCCGGACCGAGTGCCTCCTGATACCTCGAGAATTCCGGGGATTCCCTCAGTGTGCCAGGCTACAACTCTCAAGCCGAGGGCTAAACCCGCAGTCCTGCGGCCTAAACCCCGCATCCTCCAGGGCCCTGAACTCCCGATCGACACTCATCTAAAAAGTATTGCTAGTAGCACAAGCAATACTTGTATTACTGGTAATACTTTCCTTACAAGGCTTGTAAGGAAAGCAAAGAATCAAACTCTCACGTCCGACGGTATTTCTGCCCCTTACTTAGGACTTCAACTTTGGAACGGACGCCCGGATCGAAACACGCAATCCTGAGGCCCAAACCCGCGCATCCTCCAGGGCCCTGAACTCCCGATCGACACTCATCTGAAAAGTATTCCCAGTAACACAAGCAATACTTGTATTACTGGGAATACTTGCCTTACAAGGCTTGTAAGGCAAGCAAAGAACCAAACTCTCACGTCCGACGGTATTTCTGCCCCTTATTTAGGACTTCAACTTTGGAACGGACGCCCGGATCGAAACGCTCCAGATAGAGGTTCAATACGTTCACCGTTATTGAACTCGTCAGCTAGTCCAGCAAGTTTTTCTTCTATCGCCCCTGAGATGAGGCTAGCAAGAGAACGATAACCTGATTGGTGCGTTTGGGACATCAACACTGCCGCACGAGCTCGGTCAATCAACTCAACATCCGCGCTAAAGGTCACCGGCTTCTTCGTAGTAACTTTTTCGACCGGGGGAGTCGTCTCCTTACCGGCGAATTCTTGAGTTGTTCCCGTAAAGATTTCTTCTCGTTTGACTTCGAGCTGTGGCCGCACTGTTGCTGCGCCCGGTCGCTTGCGTTCGGGCTTACTCACTTGGCGGCCTCGATCTTGGTAAGGAACGAAACTGCCAATTCATCAAACATTTCAGTCACTCTTTTTCCAGCTGCAGTCTTGTATTCCGAAACCGATGCACCAGCAGCGGCTGCTTCTTTGATAACGGCCCTCTCGGGGATCACCGGCTCAAGGATTTCGTTTTCGCCAACCAACTCACGGAGACCATCCATCTGGAATACGTGTTCGTTGAGGTTCTTGTGCAGGTTAACCGGCCTTGGGGACCAGCGGTACAGCGGTTGGCGCTAAGCGTGTGATCATGGCCCCGGACTGCGGTTCACCTGGTGCCAGAGTCGCCTGTACTCCGCTGGGGCATCAGTGATCACTGTCTTTCGACGGATCAGGCCTTTTGGCCGAGGTGGCGGTAGAGCGTCGCGCGACTCCACCCAACCAAACGTGCCGCGTCTTCGGCGGTGCGTCCCTTCGCGCGGGCGTCCTTCGCGATCGCAAGCTTATCCGCGATCACGGCCGGATCGGAGAGCGGCCGGCCGAAACGGGTGCCGGAGGCCCGGGTCGCGGCGATCCCGGCGTTGACGCGTTCAATGATCAGCTCGCGCTCGTACTCGGCCAAGGAGGCCAAGAAGTTCAGCATCATCCGCCCGGTCGACGTCGCGGGGTCGATCCCGTCCGAAATGGACCGGACGTTTACGCCGCGTTCGCGCAGCAGGTTCACGGTGTTCAGGACATCGATCAGGGACCGGCCCAGCCGGTCGACCCGCCAGACCACCACGGTGTCCCCGGCCTCGGCGTATTCCAGCAGCTTCTTCATCCCGGGCCGCTCGATCGCCGTCCTGCTTCCGGAGGTGACATCGGCGAAAACATCCCGCTTCTGCACCCCGGCATTGACCAGCGCGTCGAGCTGAAGCTGCGCATCCTGGCTCGAAGTGCTCACCCGCGTGTATCCCAAATGTCTCACGCCCTCATTTTGACTCAGAAACCTCTTCGCGACACTCGATTGAGACATTTTACGGCGCGACGACTTTCCGAGACATTTTGTGCCACGTCATCTCGGGCCAGCCGATTTGAGGATGGGGACCCGTGCCCCTGTCTCGAAAAACTTTAGCTTTTCAAGACATTCAAACGCGTCTATTTCGTTCAGGAACCCTCACACGGCTTCCGCGAGGCGGATTGTCTCGGAACTGTGGGCGAGCTCAGCATGGCCATGCGCCGGGTTATCCCCGAGGGGTCCCTTCTGAGCGGAAGTGGACCTGGACCTGGACCTGGACGAGCCCCACACTGTCCGGCCTCTAATGACCAACGAAATCCGTGAGGATCCGATCAACTAGAGCAGGGACTTGAGGAAGGCGGCGTCCTGGGGGTCGAGCATGCCGGCGAAGCGGGTGAGGCAGCGCCGGCGGTCGTTGGTCTCTCCCAGCGTGCGCACCATGTGCGCGGCGGAGAACTGGCACCCGGTGAGCGTGGCACGGTAGGACCATACGCCGCCGATGAGTTCGCGTTCCGCCAGCGCCTTGTCCACCAGGTGGCCCAAGACGGTGGCGACGGTCGTGTATGCGGGTTTCTGGCCTCCCGGCGCCGTGAGCTCCTGCACCATGCCCCGCGTGGTGTGTGCCTGGCGGGTCTTCCAAAGCACGTCCAAAACACGCCGTTCCAGTGCCCCTACTGGGGGCGCCTCCCGGGGCTTGAAGGGTAGTTCGCCGGTGTCTTCAATGGAGGTCGTCATGAATCCATCCTTTCCCGCTCAGCGGCCTGGCGACCGGGTATCGCGCATTGCTGCTGCCCAGACAGTCGGAACACCAGTGCAAGAACAGTCAGCACCATGGCCAGTGCCGCCAGCCAAGGCTGCAACGGCGCGAAATAGGTCATGGCTCCGGAATATCCCAGCGCCAACAGGGCGATCTTGTTGCAGACCGGGCAGCCGATCGCGAACCAGGCCAGTAGACCGCCGGCCATCCCCCAGCGGGAGGTGCGGTCGGTTGGTTCCGCGGTCCCTGGGGTTGCCGGGGCCGCTGGCCGGATGTAGCTGGCGGCCAGCAGGCCGGTCAGGACGGAGGTGGCCAACCAGACGGGGTAGTTCCACGGCACCGGCGGGATGTCCCGGCTGAAGACGTCGTTGGGGATTAGCACCGTGGCGAAACCCAGCAGCAGCGCCATGGCCAGTGCCGAGGCCACTGCCACCGCCCATTGCCGGGAACCCCACCAGCGCAACGCCGCGCCGGCCAGCGGCAGGCGGCGGCGGAAATCGATCAGCAAGCGTTGCGTGCGGCTCATTGTTCCTCCGTGTGCTTGATGTGTGATCCGTCCCGAGAGCGTCCCCGCTTGCCCTTCGGACCGCTTGTCTACTATAAAGAATAGTAGACCTACTATGCAGCATAGTAGCCAATCGAGCCGAAGGCAGCGAAACCGTGCAGCAAATCCCCGAGAACCGCAAGCCCGCACCGGAGCGGGGGGACAAGCCTGGAACACGGCGCAAGGTTCCGTGGCTGTGGGTCGCACCCATTCCCGTGGCCCTGGCCATCGGCCTGCTCATCGGCGCGCAGCTGCCCGTCGGTGACCGGGCGCCGGGCCCGGAAGCGTCGTCCGCCGCAGTCCAAAATCCCGGCTCACAGACCCCCGGGCAGGACACCGACCCACCGGCACCCGCATTTCCCGATGTGGCGCGACTGGAGGCACAGGATCCCACTGCGCTGGGTGATGTGGATGCCCCGGTGGTCATGGTCGCCTTCACCGACTTCCAGTGCCCATACTGCGCGAAGTGGACGGAGGGCACCCTGCCCGAACTGATCACCAAGTACGTCGACCAGGGGAAGTTGCGCATTGAATGGCGTGACCTTGACCTGTTCGGCGACGCCTCCCTGACCGCCGCTCACGCCGCACAGGCCGCGGCCATGCAGGGAAGCTACGTGCCCTTCCATACGCGCATGGCCGAAGGCGGCACCATCGCCCCCGGATCCGCCTACAGCGCGAAGAGCCTCAGGGCCACCGCCGAGGACCTGGGCCTGGACGGGGAGCAGTTCCTGGCCGACATGGACAGCAAACAGGCCAAGGATGCGGTGAAGCGCAACCTAGACGAGGCCCAGGAGCTGGCCGTCATGAGCACCCCGGTATTCCTGATCAACCAGATGCCGTTCGTCGGCGCGCAGCCCCTGGAGAACTTCGTGGCCGCCATTGACGCCGAATTGCAGCAGGCCGAAGCAGGCCAGCAGTAGTGGAAGCCGGACTGGTCTTCGCCTTTGCCGGCGGTGTGCTCGGACTCTTCAGCCCGTGCAACGCCATGCTGCTGCCCGCGTTCTTCGCCCATGCCGCGACCTCCGGGCACCGGCTGCGGGTACTGGGGATCGCGTTCCTAGCCGGCATGCTGGCCACGCTGGTCCCATTGGGCCTGGGCATCGGATGGCTCGGCGGCGTCCTGGTCATCGACCGCCGCCTCCTGCTGGTCGCTGCCGCCTGGGTCATCGTCGCCCTGGGACTCATCCAGATCTTGGGCGGCGGCTTCGACCTGTCCCGCCTGCTACCCTTGCGTACCCGGCGCCGACGCGCCGCGGCAGGCTCGCCGTGGGGGGCGGTGTTGCTTGGGACGGTGGCCGGCGTTGCGGGGTTCTGCACCGGACCGGTGCTGGGGGCAATCCTGACCCTCATCCTGGCCAACGGCAGCGCACTGGGCGGGGGCATGCTGCTGGCCAGCTACGCGCTGGGTATGGTGCTGCCGGTGCTCGGCGTGGCCGCGGCCATGCGCCGCGCCGGCACCTTCCGAACCGGATGGCTGCGCGGACGCACCGTGACTGTGGGCCGGTTCCGCTTCCACACCAACGCGCTGCTGGCAGGAACCGTAACAATCACCGTCGGGATCCTCATGCTCACCACCGGGGGGCTACTCACCATGCCCGACCTGCTCTCCGCTGGCCTGATGGACCGGATCTCCGACGCGGCGTCCCGGATCGATGCCGTGCTCCCGGACTGGGCATGGCCTTCCATGCTGGGAGCGCTGCTATTGGCCTGGTGGATCGGGCTTGTACGCCGAACCCTGCGCACCAAGGACGCGGCCGTGGCCCCTGAATCACTCGAGGAGGCAATCCTTGGGGATAATACCGGGGTTCCCGCGAAGGCCCGACCATGACCTGGCGGTTGCTGCTGCACCTAGCCGGACCGGGCACCGAACCATTCCCGGATGTGGCCACGGCCCTGCAGGTGGCCCGCAATGCGCACGAACGGATGTCCGACACCATCGTGGAAGTCATCGTGCAGGGCCCGTCGGTGTCCCAGTTGGCCGCGGACGGGAAGCACGCCCCCGACATTGCGGCCCTACACGGCATCCCCGGCATTTGCATTACCGCATGCGCGAACAGTCTGCATGCAGCCGGATTGGCCCCGGATGCGCTGGTCGAGGGTGTCGCGGTCGTCCCCGCGGCCATCGCGCATCTGGCCCAACGCCAGCACGACGGCGCTGCATATGTCCGCCTCTGACCCGAGCTTGGCGCACTGCTCCCGTGCAAAAAGACCGTGCCAGTGACCTTCACCAACCAGGGGAGAACCTAGGAGCCTGCTTTTTCGGAGATTTCCTTCAGCGCCGCCTGAAGGCGGCCATCGGCATCGTTGGCGACCTCGCGTGTCGCGTCACCCGGGCTGAGTTGGACCATGGTTTGCGGGTCGATGGCCTCAATGGTGGTTTCCTTGGCATCGGGGGCGCGACGCACCACGACGTTGCACGGGAGCAGCGCGCCCAACTGTGGTTCGGCGGCGATGCCGCGCTGGGCCAATTGCGGGTTGCAGGCCCCGAGGATGATGTAGTTCCCCACGGCGTCCCCGGCTTCCTGGCCCAGCTTCCGGGCGAAGGTCTCCTTCACGTCAATCTCCGTCAGCACGCCGAATCCCTGTTCCGCCAAGGCGCCGCGGGTCCGGTCGACGGCGTCTTGCCATGACAGCGCGACGGTGATGGCGTGGGTGTACGTCATGGTGTTTCCCCTTGGGTTGTCGTGCGGAGGCCGGCCAGGGCGGCTGCGGGTCCCGCCACGGCGGGACTCTCGGTTCCGTGCCCATGCTACGTGTTGGGCCGATCGCGCGGAAGCATTGCCAAGGTATCGCCGGCATGGAAGGGCGGTGAAAGCCGTTGGTGCGTTTCATACATGCGGACCGCGACAACCAGGGACGCGGCTGCGCTGAGGGCGGCGGCCATCCAAATGGCCGCGTGCAGCCCCATGAGGTCGGCAATGATCCCGCCGGCGATGGCACCGACGGCGTATCCGAGGTCGCGCCAGACCCGGTAGACCCCCACGGCCCGTCCTCGCCATGAGGGATGGGCGACGTCGCCGACCGTTGCCAGCAGCGTGGGGTAGACCATGGCGGTTCCCGCTCCGAGCAATACGGTTCCCGAGGCCCAGGCACCAAAGCCGTCCCCGAGCGCGATGATCGCAAGGGCTCCGGCCTGGACCAGCATGCCGGTGGTGATGAGGTGTTTGCGTCCGATCCGGTCCGAGAGAGCGCCGGTGGCCATTTGGCCGATGCCCCAGACCCCGGGATAAAGGGCGAAAAGCAGGCCGATCTGGCCCGTGCTGAGATCCGCGGTGGCGAACAGGAGGGGGAACAGGCCCCAGGAGAGTCCGAAGTTCAGGTTGTTCACCAGGCCGGCCAGGCTCGCCGAGGACAAGGCAGGTTCGCGGAAGCTGGTCAGGGAGAAGATTTGGCCGTTGGCTAGGTTGGCGTCCAGGCCATGCCGGGCGGAGGTGCCCCGGGCGGCAATGTTTCCGGCATCCAGGAGGGCATGTGGGTGGGTCTCCCGGACGAAAAGGCCCGACAGCAGCAGTGCCAAGGCGGTGTAGGCGATTCCCAAGAGGAAGGGCGCCGGACGCAGCCCGTACTGCTCGGCGAGGTATCCGGCCAGCAGGGAGGTGGCGGCCACGGCCCCGTAGCCGGCGGCCTCGTTCAGGCCCATGGCCAGGCCGCGCTGTGCCGGGCCCACCAGGTCGATTTTCATGATGACGGTGGTCGACCAGGTCAGGCCCTGGTTGATGCCCAGCAGCACGTTCGCGGCGACGACCCAGCCCCAGTCCGGCGCAAGGATGAGCATCAGCGGCACCGGAATGGCGAAAAGCCACCCGGCCAGCAGCACGGGTTTGCGTCCGTAGCGGTCCGAGAGGGTCCCGGCGAACCAGTTGGAGGTCGCCTTGGCGATCCCGAAGGCCGCCACGTAGGCAAACAGGAACGTGTATCCATTCAAACCGAACTCAGTGTGGGCGAGCAGTGGCAGGACGGTTTGTTGCTGTCCAACCATGCCCCCGACCAGCGCGTTGACCGCGACGAGCAGGGTGAACTGCGCCGCGTTGGCGCGCAAACCCAAGCTGGGGAGTGCCCTGGTGGACTGCTTCATGCTCGGTCTCCTGGTGTGCCGGGGCTGAAGGGCCGGACGGCGATGAGCCGGCGGTTAGTGGGCTTCGGTTGCCGTGGTGGTGGCGGGGGACCCCAGGGACGTGCGTCGCAGGGGGCATGCGGGGATGGCAAACCAGCACAGGGCCGCGGCCGTGGCGATTGCGGTGGCCGTGAGGCCCATGATGAGGTTGGCCGGGGAGGGTAGTTCCTGGACGAGGACGAAGACGCCCATGGCCAGGACGAAGAAGCCAAAGCCCTTGCGCAGGGCCGCTTCGGGGATGCGTCCGGCCAGGCGTGCGCCGAGGAAGGAACCGAGGATCGCTGCGGCCGTGACCCCGCCGACCAGCACCCAGTCCAGGGAGACCGTGGTGAGGTAGCCGCCGAGTCCGGCAAAGGACTTCATGGCGATAACCACCAGCGAGGTGCCGACCGCGACGGGCATCGACAGGCCGCCAAGCAGGGCGAGTGCCGGGACGACGAGGAAGCCACCGCCGGCGCCCACCAGCCCGGTGACCAGGCCCACGACCAGGCCCTCGATGATGACCTTGAATACGGGCAGCTCGGCGTCGTGGGTGGCGCCGGTGTGGTTCTTGCGGCCGCGGATCATGGCCAGGGAGGTGGCGACCATCATGAGGGCGAAGGCGATCATGAGGATGGTTCCGGGGATGTGGCCCCCCAGCAGCCCGCCGCCGAAGGCCCCTGCCATGCCGGCTGCGCCGAAGACCAGGCCGGTGCGCCATTGCACGCGTTTCTTGCGGGCGTGGGTCACGGCGCTGACCGCGCTGGTCGCTCCAACGACGAAGAGCGAGGCGGCGATGGCTTCCTTGGGGTTCATGCCTGCGACGTAGGTGAGGATCGGGACGGTGAGGATGGACCCGCCGCCGCCGAGCAGGCCGAGGGAGATCCCGATCAGCACCGAGAGCAGGAGGGTGAGTGCGAGGGTGAGGGTCATGGAGGCAGTCCTTGCCGGGTCAGGGGTGCGGGTCGGTGTGTGGGGGCGATGCGGTCGGGGCGTTCTTGTTAGCTGACGGGCAGCCCGGCGCGTTGCCAGGCGATCATGCCGCCGGCCATGGTGTCTGCGGTGTAGCCAGCCCCGGTGAGGGCGTCGGCGACGCGGGCACTGCGGTTGCCGCTGCGGCAGATGACGATGACCGGGCGGGACCGGTCGAGTTCGCCCAGACGCGTGTTCAACTCGCCCATGGGGATGTGGATGGCGCCGGGAATCATGCCCTCGGCGACTTCGAAGTCTTCACGGACATCGAGGATCTGGTCCGTAGCACGTCGGCCGTCGGTGTCGGTGATGGTGATTTCTGGCATGATTGCTCCTTCGGGGGCGTGTTCAAACGGTACGTGGTGGTTCCCGGGCACCGGATCCACTCGCCCCGGGCCCGGAAACCGGAGGAAAGCGATTGGCCGCGGGCCAACCGGGGGTTAGGACTTCTTGGCCGGAAGCTGGGCCATGACCGATTCACGGGTCGGCTCGTTCCCGGTCTTGTTCCAGGGCATCACGGCTAGGGCCTTGCCCATGGCGCAGGTGTTGGTGGCCGCGGAGAAGGTCAGGCCGGCACCGATGGCCCCTGCGACGGTGCGCAACTGCGGGGAGAGGAACTTGCCCCCGGCCAGGCCGGCCACCACGAGGGAACCGGCCACCATGCGCACCTGGCGTTCCAGGGCCCAGCGCTTGGACCCTTCGACGGTCTGGCCGCCGGCCTGCTGGTAGGCGGGAACCCCGCCGGACAGGACATGGGCGTTGCCGAAGCCGACCGATGCGAGGTTCGTTTTGGCTTCGGTGGCGCGCACGCCGGATTGGCAGACCAGCACCACCTTGGTGTCAAGCTTGGCCGCGAGTTCTTCGGTGTGTTCGGCCAGCAACGGGAGGGGCACGTTGTAGGAGCCCTTGATATGCAGGGTTTCGAATTCGGCGGCGGATCGCACGTCCAGCACCACGACGTCGGTGCCGTTGGCGATCCAGTTCTTGAGCTCTTCGGGACTGGTGCTCTGGGGGATGGTGGATTGGGGGGTGGTGTTCATGGCTTGCGGGCCCTTTCTGCCGGGCGTGGCGCCTGGCCGGTCCAGCATCCGGAAAAGGGGGATGCGGGACCGAGAATGAGTGGAATGGGTGGGGGTGTACGGGGCTTTAGGCGTCCTGCGTTTGCTTCCAGGAGGACCATCCGGCGTAGCTGCCCTCGAGCTCGATGACGTCGAACCCGGCGCGGCGCAGGGCGGAGGCGGCCACGGAGTTGCGGACCCCGGACTGGCAGTAGCTCACGATCACGCCGTCGGCCGGCAGTTGGTCGGTGTGCCAGAGCACCCGTCCGGCGTTGAGCTGTTCGGAGCCGGGAATGTGTCCGGCGGTGTGCTCGGACTTGTTGCGCACATCCAAGACGATGGCCGCATCGAACCCTGCCAGGTCGGCCGGGTCCAGGGTCTGCGGGGTGTAGGTCGGAAGACCCTCGAACGAGGTCACATATCCGGCGACGTTGTCGATGCCCACGCGGATGAGGTGGTCCCACATCTCCATGGCGCTCTCGCTGTCCGGAGCCAAGAGCACCAGCGGTCGCTGGTCCGTTTCCGGGTCCACGGCCCAGGCCCCGTAGCTTGCGGCTTTGGTGCCGGCGGGGATGTTCAGCGCCCCGGAGACGGTGCCCTGATGGACCTGGGTGTGGGGGCGGGTGTCGACCACGCCGATGTCATCCGCGGCCAGGGCGGTCGCGACGTCCGCGGTGGCCAGTTCTGCCAGCGGTGCGCGTTCGCCCAGGAGGGCCGGGCCCTGGCGGTTTTCGCGCTTCATGCGGCCGAAATAGGCATGTGCGTCGGGCTGCCCGTCGAGCAGGGCCTCGACGAAGCCCGCCTCGTCGTTGGCCTCCAGGTAGGGACCCCACCATGCGAAGCTGCGCTCATACCCGACCGTGGAGGACGGGATCGCGCCCAGCGCCTTGCCGCAGGCGCTGCCGGCGCCGTGCCCGGGGTAGACCTGCACGTAGTCGGGCAGGGTCAGGAACTTTTCCTGGAGGGAAACGAACAGGTCGTGGGCCCCGGCGAAGCGGGTGTCGATCCCGCCAGCGGCCTCGTCGAGCAGGTCCGGGCGGCCCAGGTCGCCGGAGAAGACGAAGTCGCCCGAGAGCAGGAAGCCCGGTTTGTCACTGAAGGCGCCGTCGGTGACCAGGAAGGAAAGGTGTTCGGGGGTGTGTCCCGGCGTGTGCAGGGCGGTGGCGGTGATGTTTCCCAGGGTGATGGTGGACTGGTCAAGGAGGCGTTCGGCTTCGAATTCGTATTGCCAGTCCGGCCCGCCCTCGCCCGAAACGTAGATTGCCGCACCGGTGGCGGCGGCAAGTTCGCGGGTCCCGGAGAGGTAGTCGGCGTGGATGTGGGTCTCGGTGACGGCGGTGATCTTCATGCCGTTTTTCGCTGCAAGGTCCTGGTACACCTGGATGTCGCGGCGGGCGTCCACCACGAGGGCCTCGCCCTTGGCCTGGCAGCCGATGAAGTAGCTGGCCTGCGCGAGGTCTTCGTCGTAAATACGTTCCAGAAGCATGTCTCTCCTTGTTGATGGTCGTGGTTGGTTCGCCTACCCTCCATACCCCCAGGGGTATGAACTTCACTTCAAACGATAATACCCCTAGGGGTATGCGTCAAGTCATCCGCCGTCCAGACCCCAGGGTCGCTTGCCCCACAAAAAGCGGCGGTCGGCACCATCCGCGCTGGCGCCGCCCACTGTTCGGCATGGGATGGCCGGGGCTTAGCGGCCAAAGAGGCGTGCGAAGAACCCGCCCTCCTTGCCGGTCCCCTTCGGGGCGTTCGGGTCGCAGGAGCAGCGTTCATTGCGTGGCACGTGGGCCATGACCTGCTTGACGTGCTGGCCGCATCCGGACCAGGTGATTTTTTGGCATTTGCGGCATTTGGCTGCTCGGCACATGTGGCGATTCCTTCGGTTTGGGATTGTCGATGGAGGCTCGTCCCTCCTCTGGTACTCGATTATGGCACATACCCCTAGGGGTATCGAGTATCCACTGTCAACGATACCCAGGAAACCCCCCGGGGTATACAATTGAGAAAAACCAACACCGGGAGGAACCCCATCATGGAACTTGAAGTGGACACCATGAAGCCCGTCATCAACAGGCTCAAGCGCGCCCAAGGACAGCTCAACGCGGTGATTCGCATGCTGGAGGAAGGCAGCGACTGCCGCGCGGTCGTCACCCAGTTGTCCGCCGCGTCCAAGGCCATCGATCGCGCCGGGTTTGCCATCATCGCCACCGGACTGGAGCAGTGCCTCAAAAGCGAGGACCCCACGGCCGACCGTGCCGACATGGAAAAGCTCTTTCTCTCGCTGGCCTAGCCCGTCGCATGGCATATTCCTGGCCGAATCGTTCAGCTCCCGAGACGGGCGGCTACCGACTCATGAATCAGCTTAAATAGTGGGTCCAACCGTCACTTGCGGCATGTTGCGCCGGCCGCCAAACGAGTTGAAACGCTGGGCACCCAGCACCTTCATCGGCATTTCTCGCGGTGACAGCTCGTTCTGCAATGGTTGCGAGCAATTTGAGGTTGAGAACCACATGCCCCGGAACGTGGCAGAACCAATCACCGAGGGCCAATTTATGCGAATGGCCAGCTACGAGGCTTGGTGCCAAGGAAAACGCCGGCACTGAAGTGGTGGCAGGAAAGCCCATCACCGCTTAGCGAGAGCACACCATTCAGTCTTCCGCGCCGTCCTCGTCGTCGTCGAGTCCGAGTGTGTCCGGATCACGGAGCGGGCGCAGGGTGCCGCCCGCCGGCTGGGTGGCGGTGAAGCTGTAGCGGCCGAGCAGGTTGAGGTTCTTGTGTTTGAGCGGGGAGAGCCGGGCCACGTCCTCGTCGCGGATCTCGTGGCCCTCGGTGCGGAGCTGGGCGACTGCGGCGTCGAGGTAGCGGGTCGTCCAGAGCACGACGGCATTCAGGACCAGGCCGAGCGAGCCGAGTTGGTCCTCCATCCCGTCGCGGTACGCCTGGTGAATGGTGCCCTTCTTGCCGTGGCAGATCTCCCGGGCCAACTTGTGGCGGGACTCCTGCACGGTGAGCTGCTTGTGCATTTGCCGCCGGTAGGTGTCATCCACGGGGTCCACAACGGCAAGCAGGTGCAGGGTCTTGGCGATCCGCCCGTATTCGGCGAACGCCTGGCCAAGCGGTGTGGGGCGGCCCTCGTGCCCGAACATCCGCAGCAGGTCATAGGCGCGCACCTGGTTGGTGACCAAGGAGCCGGCCACCCGCAGCATGTCCGGCCAAGCCGTGAGCACCTTGTTCACGTTCACTTTGTTGTTGCGGGCCAGTGCCTCCAACGCTCCGTATCCGTCTGCCGGCTCGGCGCCGGGCATTTGGGCCTTCCAGAACCGTTGGTCTTCGAGGTCTCTGAAGCGCGGGGAGAAGCGGTAGCCGAGCATCTTGAAAATCCCGAAGACCGTGTCGGAGTAGGAGGCATTGTCGGTGGCGACCATCTCGGGCTTCACCCCGCCGTCCAGGTTCAACAGGGCGTCCAGGATGAACAGGGAGTCACGTGGGGTGCCGGGCACCACCATCTGCCCGATGCCGGCCACCTGGTCGTTGATCGCGTTCAGCCAGGTGACGCCCTTCTTCTTTGCGAAGTACTTCGGCGAGGGCGCGGCGTTGATAGTGCGCACGGGAACGACGAAGCGCAGGCCGTCGACGGAGGCGAGCAGGCCCTTGCCCCAGAACTGCACGATGGGCACCCTGGCTTGGGCTTCGATCAGAGCGGCGTTCGCCGCGGCGATGGTGGTGGTGCGCAGGTAGTACTGGTCAACGTGGACCAGCCGGGAGCGGGTGAGCGCCTCATGGCCCGGGTTGATCACCGGGGTCATGCCGATGTTGCAGGCTTCCGAGACAAGCAGCGCGACGATCGAGGTGCTCAGGTCCTTCATCCGGGTCTTGCCATCGCCCAGGTGCACGAAGGCGTCCAGGAATCCGGTCCAGGCGTTCACCTCGAAGAGCAGGTCCGGCAGGTCGATCTTCGGGAGCATCTTCTCCACCCGTCCGCGCAGCCACGCCAGCGACTTCGGCTCCCCGAGCGCGTGAAGCTTCTCCACATTCAGTTTCGCCCTCCCGCTGGGCTGCACCTCGATGCTGATCTTCGCGTCGTCACCGGCTTCTTCGAGGCGCTCGGCCATCTGCCTCCAAGTGGCATCCAGTACCTCGAGAAGTTCCCGCAGGTGCTGCTCGGCATCCTCCTCCAGGCTCAGGCCGGCCAGGATGTCCTCGCGCACCGCCTCCCACCCCGTGCCCATGAGCAGGCGGGCGCGTGGGTCAGACCAGCGGTGCGAGGGTGAGGCGAAGATGTCCCGACGCTTCAGGGCGCGGAAGAGCTGTTCCAGGACACACACCACGTACGCGTCGCGATCCACAGTCCCCTGGGGCAGCTCGGCGTTCGCATACACTGCCTGGTGCCAGTGCGGCGGCACGAGTTTGTCGTCGATCTCCCGGGGCAGCAGCGGCTTCTCGCCGACCTTCCGACGCGAGAGTGCCGGCAGCTTCTTCACCCCGGCCAAGATCCGTACCCCGCCGGTCGCGGCTTCCAGCGCCGAGGTCTCACCCAACAGCGACAGGAACGGCTTGACGGTGTTGTAGCGCAGTGCCAGCGCACCACGCAGTGCGGTTTGCGCCGAATCGCCGTCCTGGGGCACCAACGTCACCACGGTGGCGGCCGCGCCCGACATCACCGACCGGGGCGCGATCTCCTCCAACGCCCGCCACAGTGCAGCCACATCCACATCGCCACCGGCCTCCTCGATGGACTCCAGCTTCTCGATGAACACCTTCGCCGCCCTGGCCACAATCCGGGACGCCTTCTCCAACTGTGGCAGGGTGGACAGGCGCTGCTTGTCGGTGGAGCGCTTCGCGGTGCTGATCAGCCTGGTCGCCATCAGGATCTCGAACAGGTCAAGGGCATCATCGATCGCCTTGGCCTCCAGATGGCGCATCACCGCGGTGAGTATCGCCGTGCGCTTGGGTTCCGCGGTCCGCTCCAGCTTCGGGGCCTTGGTGCCCAGCCCGTACCGGGCCAGCACGGCGAGCCGGTTCGGCGGTATCTGTTCCAGTTTCAGCCGGCCCAGCCCGAAGGCGGCGATGTCCTCAACCCGCTGCAACGCACCCTTCATCGCGGTGCCGGTGCTCCGCGTTGGCGGTCGACGCATCCGCTCCAGTTCCGAGTACCGGGTGCCCTCCGGTGTTTTCAGCGTGGCAACCAAGTCCCCGGGCAGCGCCGGATCCGCCCGCAGGGCGGCCTTGGCAACCGTGGCGTGCAGCCGCTTCTCGGCGATGGTGCGGACCTCGGAAACCTGCCGGGCCAGCACGTTCACCCCGGGTAGCAGCACCCGGTGCCGACGCAGCCAACCCGCCGCGTGGTTGAACAACGCGACAGGTCCCTCGGCGTGCGTCCATGCCCGCCCGTGCAGGAACGCCCTGAACCTTCGGCCGTGGTCGGGGTCCTCGTACTGGTGGTAGCCGTACGCATCGCGGATCTCCCACGCGTGTTCGTACGCCGTCTTTGGCCGCTCGGTGTATTCCTTGAGGCAGGAGGGATCCTCAATCTCCAGCTGTGCCGCCAGATGCTCAACGACCGGCCACGGCACAGCCGAGGGGTCCTCCAGGAACAGCCCGATGTACCGGACCGTGCACATCTGCAGGGCGAAGCCCAGGCGGTTGTGGTCGCCTCGCCGCTTCGCGATCAGGCTCCGGTCCTCGTCGTCGAGGAAGAAGAAGCGCTCCAACTCGGGCCGCGTCGGTTCCTCGGCGAACCTTCCATAGGCCTCGGCCTGTTCATCAGTCAGAAATTCCACGGGCATGAGACTGACAATAGCCGCCCCACTAGTGATCGAAAGTCTTCCGACGAAAATCTGCACGAAACTCCGCGCAACCTGGATCGCCTGAGCTAAACAATCATGATCAAGTGCCTAGCGCCAACCGCTGTACCAGTAGTCCCCAAGGCCGTATCTGGCCCCTCCTGCCGTGGAAGATGAGTCTGGCCAGGGCATGCCGGGATTCCTGCACAGTCAACTGGGTATGGATTTGCCGGCGGTACCCCTCATCGGCATCGATGAAGTCCAACAGATGCTCGGTCTTGGCAATCCTCCCGTACTCCGCCAACGCCTTCCCGAGCAGCGTCGGTGCCCCGCCTCCCTGGGTGACCCGCAGGACTTCCGAGGCACGCACGGTCCCGACAGTCAGGGACCCGGCAAGGCGGAGCATGTCCGGCCAGTTCGACGTGATGAGATCCAGGTTGATGCGGTTGCGGCCGGCCACCGCGTTCAGCTTCCCATAATCCGCCGTGGCGTCGATGCGCCAGAACCGTTGGTCCGGCAACCCGGCCAGTCGGGGTGAGAACCGATATCCGAGCAGCGTGAAAAGCCCGAAGACATGGTCCGAGTAGGAGGCCGTGTCAGTGGCGACCATCTCGGGGCGTTGGCCGCCGTCAAGATCGAGCAGCCCATCGAGAATGTGCAGGGAATCGCGGACCGTTCCCGGAACCACGACGGCGCCCAGGCCGGAGACCTGGTCGTTGAGATAGTTCAGCCAGGTCAGGCCGCGGCCCTGGCCGAAGTAGCGCGGATTTGCCCCGGCATTGACGGTGGCCACCGGCACCACGAACCGCATCCCGTCGACGGACGCCAGCAGGCCTGTGCCCCAGCGCTGCGCGAGTCCGAGACCGGACTGGGCCTTGATCAGGCGGGCGTTGGCCGCGCGCAGCGTATCGGCACGCACATAGTTTTGGTCAACGTGGCTCAGGCGTCCACGGGTCAGGGCGGGGTGGCCGTCCCTGACCACCGGTGTGAGCCCGACGTTGCAGGCCTCGGCCACCAGGATGGCGGCGACGGAGACATCAAGCTGGCCCATCCTCGCGGAGGCCTCCGAGACGTGGCTGAATTCCGAGAGGAACCCCGTCCAGGAATGCACTTCCAGCAGCACATCGGGCAGATCCACCCGCGGCAGCATCCCGGAGACCAACCCCCGCAACTGCGTCAAGGACTCCGGGACCGTCTTGGCCTCCAGGGGTGAGAGGTGGACCTTGCCGGCATCATCAATCCGTACCGTTGGATTGTCGGCCAACTGCTCAGCCGCCGCACGATATCGGGCATCAAGGCGGTGGCGGACACCAGCCAGATGGTCCGCTGGCTCTTCGGGCAGCTGGAGCGCCCTCAAGGTCTCGTTCTTGGTGGCCTGCCACGCAGGATCGGTCAGCAACCGCGCCCGAGGGTCTCCCCAGCGCCGCCCGCCCACCACGAAGATGTCCCGGCGCCGCAGCGCCTTGTGGACGGCCACCGTCACTGCCACCGTGTAGGCCTTGCGGTCGATTTCCTCCGAAGCCGTGACAAGGCGATGCCAAGTTGGAGAGAGTACGGACAGATCAACCTCGGCAGGGTCTTTCTTGCGGCCGTCCAGAACTTCCGGCAGTGCCGTCAGCGCCGCCAACGTTGGCGTCCCGCCCGCGGTGGCCCCGAAGGGTGCCGCCTCGGCCAATGCTGGCAGGAACGAGCGCACGGTGGCGAACCGGCGCAGCATCTCGGCCGCGGTGTCAGCCTCGGCACCCCCGGGATTCACCACTTCGTTCACCACCTCGAGCGCGGCGCGTAGCTCGGACAAGGAAACCTGATCGGCCAGCACCGAGGCGGCCTCTGCGCCGGAATATTCCGTGTTGTCCAACACCTCGACCAGTGTTTTCGCGGCCTTCGCCAATTGCAGTGAGGCCTTGGACAAACGGGGCAGGGACTTCAACCGGGCGGCAGTGGATTCCCTGGTTGCCTTGCGCAGAACGCGTTCGTTGACAATGGCGTCCAGGGCATCACACAAATCATCGGCAACCTCCGACGTCAAGGCGCGCACGGCACAAAGCAGTGTCGCACCCCGCCGCTGTCCCGATAGTCCTCGAAGCGATGAGGCCTTGCCCGCCAACCCGTAGCGGGCAAGGGCGTTCATCCGGCCCTCGGGGATCATCTCCACATCGATGGTCCCGGCACCCAGGGCCCGCAGGCGTGCCAGCCGCTCCAACTGCCGCAGCAATTCCGGCACCGAGACCCTCGAGGGCCCGGTCCGCAGCCGTTCCCACGCGGTCAGCCGTGACCCCTCCCCAACGCGAAGCAGACCTTCCAATTCCAGAATCAATGCGGGGCCGGCCGCGTCCACCAGCATGGAATGGAGGCGGTCATTTGCTCCGGAGCGGACCTCTAAAACCAGTCGTGTCAACGTGGAGACGCCGGGGAGAAGGACCTTGCGCTCACGCAGCCAGAGAGCTGCCCGTTCAAACAAACGCACCGGTCCCTCCGACGAAGTCCAGGCCCGGGCCTCCAGAAACAGCCTCAGCTCTTCGTACCTGGCCGGATCGGAGAAATCCGCATACCCGTACTCGGTGGAGATTTCCGCGGCGTGCTCGTACCCGGTCTGTCCCCGCTGCGCATACAGCTTGAGCACGGAAGCATCGGCAATGCCCAGCTGCCCGGCCAGGGATTCCACCACCGGCCACGGAACAGCCAATGGATCCGTCAAAAAACGTCCGACTACCCGCACCGTGATCAGTTGAACAGCAAATCCCAGGCGGTTGTGCATTCCCCTGCGGCGACCAACCACCGACAAATCGGCATCGTCCAACCAACAGAAACGTTCCAGGTCCTCCGCTGGTACCTCGTCGGGGAATCCGCTGAACCCTGCGACCTGCTCATCACTTAGAAAATCGACCGCCATGTCACCCATTCAACAGGCCGCTGACTCCTTAGCGTGAATTTCCGGGCGATTCTTCCCCAGACCCCGGCTTGGCATGCGTTAAGCCTACGGCCACAGCAGAGATTCGAATTGCGAGGATCGCGTGATTTTGAGGATCACCAAGCCAATTGGGCGCTGCTGAAGAGTGTGGGCTCGATCTTCGCCGATTAACCGAGTTGTGAGACCCCGAGGAGCGTACCAATGCCATAGGTGGCCGCGACGGCGATGCCGCCGAAGAGCAGCTGGCGGCCCGCGCTCGCGAAGGGGTTGCGGTCAGTGAACTTTGCGGCAGCGAAGCCCGCAGCGAGAAGACCCACTCCGCCGAAGAGGAGCCCCCACCCGAGGGTTCCGAAGCCGATCAGGAACGGAAGGACCGGGATAATCGCACCCACGCTAAAGGAGACAAGAGATGCGATTGCCGCCACCCTCGGCGATTGCTTTTCGTCGGGGCTCAAGCCAAGTTCGTGCGCGAGGTGCACTCTGAGCGCCTGTTCGGTGTTCGCGTGCACCTGTGAAGCGGCATCGCGAGCTGTACTAGGGTGCATGCCGAGCGACTCGAACATGATCGAGAGTTCGGCCTCCTCGCCTTCTGGATTGCGAGTGAGGGCGTCGCGCTCGGTGTCGATCTCAACTTGAAGCTGCTCGTTCTGCGTCCGCACGGAGGTGTATTCGCCAAGCGCCATTGAGATCGCGCCAGAGATGAGGCCCGAGATACCGGTGATCGCGATAATGCCAGGGGAAGCGCCTGCTGCGGCAATACCTGAAATGAGGCCGGTGTTTGAGACGAGGCCGTCCATCGCACCGAACACCGAAGCGCGAAGCCACCCAGACCCGGCGGAGGACGAGTGAGTGTGGTCGTACTCGTGTGGGTTTGCGATGTTGATTTCCTTCACGTGAGGCAACGTTAGCAATCATTCTCGATGCGTGAGAACCCGTTTTTGAAGGTGGTCGGGCCGCGCAAATCGACTGCGTCACGACGAAGATTTCCTCCGTGAATGGCCCAGTTTGTTACTCCGGGCGGGGGCTGCTGAGCTGAACGAGCACGTTGAGGTGCTGTTGGGCGATGACACGAACTCCCACAAGCAGAAGCGCAGAGAACAGGCACAATAGGCCGATCAAGATCAAAAACGTTCCGAGCATGGCTTGAAAGGGGGCTCCGGAGAAGAAATCACGGCTTGAGGTGCCCATGAAGATCATCCAGCCGAGAATCAAGAGGATCGGCGTGAGCGTAAAGAAGATTGCGGCGATACCGGGCAGGCCGATCCTCGGAGAAACTGAGCCGGATGCGTTCTGTGGTTGTGAATCGGTCATGGTTGAAGCTTATTCGGGAGGCCTGATGAGTGCCATGCCGTCTGGCTACGACTCCTTAGCTACAGTGCTGTCAGACGAGACGCTGAAATTGCTCCCCGCGAGCAAGGCTTCTAGTGCGGCCCGATGTTTTTCGTACGCGGTGCGACCTTGCTTGGTGATTCGAAATGTGGTCGTGCCGCCTCGCCCGCGGCCCGCCTTGGCGACCGTGATGTAGCTGGCCTCAGTCAGAGCAGTGGCCTGCTTGGAGAGGTCGGAATCGCTGACCCCCAATGCATCGCGCACAAACCCGAAATCTGCGTCTTGAGCGTGGGCAAGCAGTGCCATAAGCGCGAGCCGTTTGGGCGCGTGAATGACCGGGTCGAGGTCGGAAATCATGCCAGTCGAACCCGTACACGATCGGCAGCCCGCTCGTAGGCGATGCCGAACCAGGTCAGCCCACCCAGGCATGCCACGAAACTTACCGGAATGCTTACCCAGAGTGAACTCGTGACGGCCAGCGCGAAGACGCCTGCTATGAGTATGATCGTGCCGAGTAAGTACCAGTTGAAAACTCGGCGGATTTCTTGGGGAGCCTTGCCCTTTGGGGTGACGCCGCGGCGTTTTCTTTGGTCGAGGATCACGACAAGTGCAATGAGCACGATCGTAAGGGTCGGGATAGACCCCAAAGGGGTGCGCTCGGAAAACAATCCCTGCGTTTGCGTCACGAGCAGCACGAGGGCTGGACCCGTGAGGCTGATCAGGAGAGTGTGCCACCAGGGGGACCTGGGGAGAGCGATATGGGGCGCGGCGGCTGCCCGCTCGGCCTCGCGGAGCTGTTGTTGAATCTCATTACTTTCCATGTTGGAAAGATTAAGCTATCACTTTCCAGTCTGTCAAGTGATCGATTCTGTGGATCACTTCCTGCCTGCGCGCGAGTCTGCGGCAGATTTCAAGATCTACGGGTGAGGCGTCTCTCGGAGTACCCGGTATCGAATGCAAATGAAATCGCGATTGCGAGCGTGGTCAATGATTTCGAGTTGCAGATTTCGCGGAAGGAGAGGCTGGCCGGAACCAAGTGTTACCGGCGCGAACTGTACCCAGACTTCGTCGAGTAGCTCAGCATCTGCGAACTGGCCAGCAAGGTCGCCACCGCCCACCACCCAAATATCTTTTCCCTGCGCAGCTAGGACGGCCTCTGCGTGAGCCTGCGTCACTGAACCCTGAACAAAGCGGATATCTGCGCCTTCTGGAACGGGCAGGTCGCGATGAGTGAATACCCAGACCGGCTGCTCGTAGCCCCACTCATCTTGGTTGCTCAGTAGCCACTCATACGTGGAAGCACCCATGAAGAGAGCGCCAATTCCTTTCACGAACTCTGGGTATGCCATGGGGCCTTCGAAATCGAAGTCCTGCTTGAACAGCCACTCAAGGGAATGCTCGGGGGTGGCGATGAACCCGTCGAGGCTTGAAGCAGTATAGAAGTGGGTGGTCATGGGAGCGCACCTTTCTTGCGATGTTCTGGAAATCAGGGTCAGAGTTCTGCATCATTGAGCGCAAGCCGCAAGTTATATGGATTCCTCGTCCCTTCGATGCCAGGCAAACCAGGCGACCACACAGAAGGCTGCGAGCATGACGAGGTCAGCGATGAACGCAACTGGGACAGATCGAGATATCCGCGCAACCGGGAACGCAGCCGCCGCAAATACCAACAACACAGCGCTCCAGCGGGGCGTGAGCCCGGTCCACCAATGCATTGCGCCCAAGGACAAAAGCGCGACCGGAAAGAGCGGTCCGGCCAGAATCAGCACAATAGCCACCGGGAGTGGGTAGATGTCGAAAGTAGCTAGCGAGCGAAACTCGGTGATACCGAACACACTCTCAAACACGCCTTGCAGCCCGAACGCGACGGTGCCGAACATGCCGATCAGCACCAGAAGCATCCATAGCCCCGACAGAAGGGGAAACCGGGGGCGGAGGGCGTTGTATTCCCCAATGAGTCCGTACACCCAGGGCACGGCGGCTATGGCAATGAGAAGCCCGCCGGTCACTCCATAGTGTCCGTCGATCCAGAAGAGCGGTGACAGGGCGAACAGCAAGGGTCCGATAATCAGACCAAGGCTTTCCAAACGGCGTACCACCATGCCCAAAGAGTAACACTGCCAAAGCTCTGGCGCTTAGCCGTCGCGTTGACTCACTAGTAATGCTCGCGAAATGAGGTGCGTGCCTCATTTAAGAATGCTCGCGAAACTCTGGCCACCAGGGCGGGCAGCAGGCTGTGCTGGGGAGATGAAACAGGGGATATCGATGCACACCCGGCGAGAGCTCGTCAGCGGCTTCGCCGCCGAGTATGCGAAAGGGACCAAGGGACAGAAGGGCGTGATGCTCGACTACCTGTGCGCATCGACCGGCTGGTCAAGGGCCAACGCCCGCCGGCGTCTGGCCACGGAACTGCGTAAGCCCGCACGCGGGATTCCGAAGCCCCTGCCGCGGCGCAGGCCCCGCAAGTACGGGCCGGCGGCCCTCAAGCTCCTGGAACGAATCTGGACGCTTTCCGGAGAGCCCTGCGGGAAATACTTGGCTCCGATCATGGCCGACGAGCTCGAGCGTTTGGAACGCTTCGACGAACTCGGGACAGTGGCGGGACTGCTGACCGACGAGGTCAGGGACGAGCTGCTATCCATGTCGGCCTCCACGATGGATCGGTATCTGAAGCCGTTGCGCGCCGCTCGATACCCCTCGGCACTGTCCTCGACCAAGCCCGGGGCGATGCTGCGTTCGGAGATCCCGGTGCGGTGGTCGGGCACGCCCATGGAGCAGGAACCGGGGTTCTTCGAGATCGACACCGTCGCCCACTGCGGACACAGCCTCAAGGGCGAGTTCCTGTATTCGATCACCCTGACAGATGTGTTCACCGGGTGGACCGTGAACACGTGTGTGAAAAACCGTGCGCACAGCCATGTCGTGGCCGGGGTCGACCTGCTGGTCCGGTCCCTGCCCTACCCGATGCGGGCCCTGGATTTCGACAATGGCGGTGAATTCATCAACACCCAGCTCATCGAGTGGGCGCAGGAACGAAACATTGATCTGACTAGGGCGCGGGCGTATAAGCATAACGACAATGCGCATGTCGAGCAGCGAAATCGGGATTGGGTCCGTCGCCATGCCTTCAGGTTCCGCTACGAGGGTCCGGAGGAGATGGCCCTGCTCAATGAGCTCTGGGCGCTGGTGAACCAGCGCAAGAACCACCTGCTGCCGATGGTCAAGGCCAACGGCTACGGCACCGCACGTTCGGGTCGCAGGAAGCGGACTTATGACCGGCCGCGGACCGCGTACCAGCGCATCATGGATCTGGAGGCCATGGACCCGGAACATGCCAAGGCCCTGGCGGGCATCCACGGGGACCTGAATCCGGCGGCCATCACTCGCCGCATCAATGCCATCCAGAACCATCTCATCAACCGGGCCAAGATGCGCGCGCAGTCCGGGGATGCCCTATTTGGCGAGCAAATTAGTTGAGGCATGCGGGATTATTTCGCGAGCATATTGACATGAGGCAAGGCGGATCGCACGCCAGTCTTTCTGGCCGGCGCTTTGGGGCTGATTCGTCGTACCGGACTTGTCCAGGGCTTACTGGGAGAGGCCGGTATGTTTGGCGAGCATGCTCATTTGGAGTCATCCTTCGTGGTGGAGGGGTCGCTCGGTGCAGGTGCAGCGGGACGCTTTTGGTTTCCGCGGGTCTTGAACAGGCTCGCGACGGTGGCCACGGTGATCGTGGCGGCAATAAAGATGAGGGAGAAGGAGATCGGGATTTCCGGGATCCACAACAGCGGCTGCCCGCCGTTGATGAAGGCAATCTCATTGACGTGCAGTGCGTGGAAGACGAGCTTCACGCCAATGAACGCCAGGATGACGGCAAGGCCTTGGGAGAGGTAGACCAGTCGCTCCAGCAAGCCGCCGATGAGAAAGAACAGCTGTCGTAGCCCCATCAAGGCAAAGACGTTCGCCGTGAAGACGATGTAGGCCTGGTCGGTGAGGCCGTAGATGGCGGGGATCGAGTCGACAGCGAAGATCAAGTCGACGAACCCGATGGCGATGATGGTGAGCATCATCGGGGTAACGAACCGCTTGCCGTCCTTCTTCACGGTGAGCTTGTCTTCGTGGTACTCATCGGTCACCGCCAGGTGGCGGCGTATGAAGCGCATGAACCGGTTGTTGGCCGGATCGCTTTCGTGGTTTGAGAATGCCTGGCGGTAGGCCAACAAGAGCAACAGGGCGCCGAAGACGTAGAAGATCCAGGACAGGTTCTCGATCAGCGTCGCGCCGACGGCAATGAAGATGCCACGCAGTACCAGCGCGATGATGATGCCTACCATCAGTACCTTCTGCTGGTAGATCTTCGGTACGGCGAACGCACCCATGACCAGCAGGAAAACAAAGAGGTTGTCGATCGACAGTGCCTTTTCGGTGAGGTAACCGGCGAAGTACTCACCCCCGTATGTCCATCCCGAGAGCGTGCCGACGCCGACGCCGAACAGCAGTGCGAGGCTGATGTAAAACACCGACCATCGGGCGGATTCACCGATGGAGGGTTCGTGGGGCTTGCGCACGTGGACGAAGAATTCGTAAACGAAGAAGACGATCGTCACGGCGATGGTGATGATCCAGATCAGGGGCGATACCTGCATGAGGGTACTCCAAAGGGATATGGCGTGGACATGATGCCAAGGTCTCCTCCGCTCTGATCAGTTCAGAACCGATGGCCCGGGATGCACCATTGCACACGTATTGACGGACGATCGCGGACGGGAGTACTCCCCTTGATATAGACCAGAATACAACATGGCCAACCGGTCGTTGAGGCCGTGAGTCCAAGATCCAGGATTCACCCATCGAATTCTTGGCGATTATGGAGCCTTGACATTGCCCCGCTACCAACCAGAAATCCCCCATAGCCCGGATAAGAACCGGAAATCACACGGACGGGGCAACACCTCGTGGGCGTCAAGACCAGGCATCGTCCACCATGCGCCCACAGCCCCGAAGGCCCCCGTTGACGGTCCCCTCTGGCGGCGCGGAGCGTCGACGCACCAAAGGCATGGCGAGCCCGGTGGCACAGCGAGTGCTCTATTTTCCCAAGATCAGATAAGCTTGGGAAAGTAGGACGCTCGGTTTCCCACCCACACCGGAACCAGTCCACGCACCCGGCATCCGCGAGAGGCACCCATGGGCACCGAGAACACCACCTGGCCCTCGATCCGCTTCGAGGAAGTCCCGTGGGACGCGGCGCCCGATGCCAGCCAGTCACGCCGCCAGCGCCTGCTCGCCCGCGGACCCTACCAAGCCGCCGTCGTGCCGCCCATCAAGGACGCCACCGCCCTCATCAGCACCCGGGTCCTGGCCCTGGCTGAGGAGGCAACCATTGACATGGTCCGCTTCGACCGGGATCTGGGTGAGAGTGCGGCCCCCTTCGCGACCCTGCTGCTGCGCAGCGAGTCCGTGGCCAGCTCCGAAATCGAGAACCTCACCGCGGGAGCCAAGAGAATCGCGCTGGCCCAACTGGGAGACCAAACAAGTCCCAATGCCTCTCTGATTGCCTCCAACGTCTCGGCCATGCACGCCGCCATCGCGCTCTCCGATGAGTTGTCCCTGCCCAACATCCTAGCCATGCACCGTGCCCTGCTGCAGGCCTCGCATCCGCAGATCGCCGGGACGCTGCGCACTGCACCGGTGTGGATCGGGGGCAACTCCCCGCACACCGCCATCTTCGTTCCGCCACGCCATGAAAGCCTTGAAGCCGCACTGGAGGACCTGGTCGGCTTCATGCGGCGCGATGACCTGCCGATCCTGACCCAGGTCGCCATCGCCCACGCCCACTTCGAGACCATCCACCCGTTCCCCGACGGCAACGGCCGCACCGGCAGGGCCCTGGTCGGTGCCCTGCTGCGCAACAAGGGCGTGACCCGGAGGGTCACCATCCCCGTTTCCTCCGGGCTCCTGGCAAACACCACCTCCTACTTCGAATCCCTGGGCGCCTACCAACACGGCGACCCGGAACCCATCACCGAAATGTTCGCCGAATCAACCTTCGCCGCCACCGACAATGGCCGACTCCTGGCCGCCGACATCACCCAGGTGCAGTCCGACATCCATGCCGCACTGCCCCACAAGCCCAGCGACAGCATGGCCGCCACCATCAGCTACCTGGTGCGGGAACCGGCCCTGAGCGCCGAATCCCTGATCGAGATGACAGGCCAATCCTCAAGCTCCGCCTACCGCAACATCACCACCCTGGAAACCCTCGGTGCGCTCAAAGCCAGCAGCCACATCAAGGGCCGCAAGATATGGATCGCCCCGGCCGTCATCGAAGCCCTGGACGAATTTGCGCTGCGCGCCGGAAAGCGCACCCGCGCCTAACCGTCCGCCAAGATGATCCCTGCATCAGTCACCCGGTGCGGGCATCCATGGTCCCGAATTCGGTAACGCCTACTCTTCGGTGCCCTGGTTTCCTGTCTTGTCGGTGTTGTTCCAGTACAGCGCGGCCTGTTCCTGCAGGACGGCCAGGGCCCCGCGGGCCTCGGCCAGGGCTTCGCATGCCTCCTGGGTGCGGGCCTGCTCGGCTTTCAGGGCCTCGGCCGCCACCCGGCGCTCCCCCTGATGGCGGGCGGCTTCTTCGGTGCGGTGCCCATAGCCGGGCCACCTCTTCCTCCGCGGCGATGGCGATTGCCGCCACCCACGCGCGTCAACAACCCAGCACTAGTGGCCGCTGATTTCCTTGGCCGTCAAAGGCCACGCGTTCCGCCCGATGGAGAAAGGCTCAACGTAGTACCTATTAGGTCTTCTCCGCTTCCGTTTCATGACGAGTCTCCTCCACGAGGATCGGTGTCTCTCAATTTTCTCGTCTGATACATACACCGTCAAGGAACGTCGGGCGCAACCAGCGGCAGAATCCACTCAGTGCCAGCCTGCGCCCGGCACTAGGAGAATTGAGTCAGGTACCCCTTCGCCCTTCGAACCACGGATGACGAGGTAATGACGTCCACTGGTCATCGCTGGCTGGATCGTGGCCATGTGCCGTTGTCAGTGGACCAAGACCACCACCGAGGTCTTTGAAACCGGCGGATTCAAGGGTTTCCGCTGGTCCGATGGCGAAAACACGCCGCACCTCCCCCTGCATAATCCCGCAGAAGCCCAAATCCTGGATGTGGGAACCCGAATCGAGCTCCATGACAACCAATGCCACCCCGCCCTGCTCACCGGCTGGATACTCACGGGGACCGGAATCCTGTGCGCCGTGACGGGATTCATCCTGATGATGCCCTGACCCGACTACACGCCATTTCGCAGTCATCCGAATCGGGCCTGGAACCGGTCCCGCCGCCTGGGAAGCCACCGGGTTGCGGGTGTCGGCATACGCCTGGGACTGCAACCACCTTCGCGTCCACAAATCCACCCGCGTCCCATACCCTACGGTGCGCCGACGAAGGGCACCTGCCCGCGCAGGACACAGGAACCACGACCCGGAACCACTGCGAACGAGGGATCTTTCGCATCAATCGCGGTTTGCCACGGAACCCGCAGTGTTCGGATCAGTCATTGCGTCGAATCCGGACATGGTCAATGCTCATGGTCGCCGGGAACCTGGTGCTTTGGTCAGGATCCCCCGGATACTCGCCCCCGACGGCCAGGTTCATCACCAGGTACATCGGCTCGTCCGGCACCTCCTTGCCGTCTAGTCGCCATACGCGCTTTCCATCAAGGATGAAATCCAACCTTCCGGGGGACCAGTCCAGGCCGATGGTGTGCCAACCGCCGGCCAGGGAAGCCCCTCCCGGCAGGAGATAGTCTTTCCCGATGGATGGGGCCGAGTCGTCCTTGGGATGCAGGTGCAGTCGCAGGCGTCCCGTATCCTCACCGGTTACTTCCAGCATGTCTATCTCGGGTCGGGAATTCTCGCTGGCGGGAAGCAACCAGATGGCCGGCCACAGGCCGCGGCCGGCGGGCAGGCGAAACCGGACCTCGACCTTCCCATACGTGAAGGCCAGCCTGGGTGCCCTCTGGTGGGCCGGCGGGCCCGTCGTCACCATGCCCGAGGCGAAGCGATAGTCCTTGCCGTCGGATGCAGATATCGCACTGCGCTCGGCCGTCAGGTGAAGTGCTCCTTCGGAGACCTTGACCTGTCGCGGAAGGTACCATTCGAGTTCGTTGTTGGTCGCTATGGTGCATCCGTCGTCCTGCCACCAGTGGCAGGTGTTCCAGAGGGAGGCATCCAGCGTGTTTTCGTCGAACCCCTCGTCCAGCAGCATCCCGTCCGTGGAAGCTGCATCGGGGTGGATCCCACTGTTGAGGCCGTCAGTTGGCTGAATTTGGGTACTGCCTGGATTTTCGTCCGGAACCTGAGAAGTACATCCCGACAGCAGCGCCAAGGCGATCAATCCGGTGACGGACCCAAAAACTTCTCTCTTCCGGCCCATGACCCGATGATAGCTGTAACGATCATGCCCCGCCACCGGCCATCCTTCCATACAAGATTTCCGGTCGTGGCGGACGGTGCCCGCGTCGGAACGCTCGCCCCATGGCTGGAGAGCAGGCGACCGGACCACTGAATCATTCGGCCCGCCGGATGCCCAGGACATGACTCCATGGGGCACCTTGGACAACCCCGTACCTGGCCGCTGCATACAACTCCTGGGGAACTGCCCACCCAGGTTCCTCTGACTTGATGGAACCGGGACCGACCCCGCCTGGTGCCCGAGCAACTGAAAAAGCGCGAACCCGAATACCGCGGGTCACCTATATGGAAGCGGCGGTGGGGGCGAGCTTGAACCAAGGAGCCCCCATCTCCACGCCCAGGGCCTTGGCTTCGTCCGAGCGGGCGACGGCGCAGCCGTCGTTGTTGGACAGCACGATCACCGGCCGGCCGATCAGCGTGGGGTCGAAGGCTCGCTCGCAGCTGACGTAGAAGCTGTTCACGTCCACGTGGGCGATGTATTCGTTGGAGTCGGGCTGTGGGCTCCAGGGGGCTTCTATGTCGGTAATCGGTGCTATTTGTTGTGGCACTATTCCTTCTCTTTTTATCCCGGATTGGGCCCGAAACCACCATATTCTCCGGCCACCCCGTTTAGCTGTGCATACAGTAGCGGGTCAGCATGAGAATTCTGTGTCAACTCGTCACTGGAGTACCAATTCGCACAGACCGAGCTCCCTCAGCATGTCTTCGACAATCTGTCCGGAGGGGAGAGTCGCGTCGATGACGACGAAGGACGGGAAATTCTCCATCTCCCGGTATGCCGCATCGAATGCCTGCAAGTGCCCGAGCGCCTCCGTGTCCGTGGCTCGACTCTCAATCCGTGCGTGCGCGAGGTCAGCTGGGATAGCGAAATAGAAAATAATGTCTGGAGTGGGCAGGATCTTAGACAGGAAAGGAAGAAGCCACCCCGAAAGCAGGCCCCGCGCCCGTCGCAGTGCCACTTGGCAATAGAGGTACCTGTCCATGATCACGGTCCCGGGACCGAACGTGGCTCGGCAGTGGGAGATCAGTACGTTAACGCAGCGGATCGCCGTTTCGATCGTCTCGAACACCATCACAGGAGGATGGATGTTGTGGCGAGCGGAGCACGTGGACAGGCTTCGTCGGCCTGAACGGTTCTTGATGAAGGTTGCAGGGTAGTGCGCCGCATTGAGTCGTTGCGTAAGCAGCCGACCCGTTGTGGTTTTACCAGCCCCATCGATACCGGCGAGAACAATGATCATGACTCACCGCCATGCTCTCCGGACGACGCCGGCAACGATCGGCGTTGGCCGTGCGCAAATGCGCGCTGTCCCCTCATCATGGAATATTCCCAGCTCTCATCGGACGTTAGTTCTCTTCTTGATCTTCGTTCTGGCCGTCCTGCTGGTCAGTACCCTCGTCCTGATCGTCCTGCTGGTCAGTACCTTCGTCCGAATCGTCCTGCTGGTCAGTGCCTCCGTCCTGATCGTCCTGCTGGTCAGTGCCTCCGTCCTGATCGTCCTGCTGTTCAGTGCCTTCGTCCTGGTTCTCGGCACCATCCTGTTCTTCCACTGCTGGTGTTTGTGGGAGTTGGGTGTTGTCGCAGCTGGTGAGGAAAAGGGCTCCGGTAAAGAGCAGGGTGGAGCCCAAGATCGCTGTGGCTCGGTTTTTCATGGTGATTCCTTTCGTAGGTGGCTGTCGCTGGCGGGGAAGACCGTCAGGAGCGCATTGATCTCTTGATGCGTTGTAGCGGGAGGCGTCCCAGTAAGCGGATCGCCCAAGTTCCCAATATCTCGTTTAGCTATCCGAGGAGATGATTGCCGGGATGAACGGGTACGTAGTGCCCACTGCCGACGATCTGGCTTCGGGCTCAGCGGCCGAAGAGGTCATTGAGTCCCGGCAAGGAGAAATTGGATCCGACATCGTTGAACTGCTCGCCAAGGCCCGAGACGGTTTCACCGGCGTTGGCCGTGAACTCTCCCAACCCTCCGGTCAGGCCCTCGAGATCGATGCCGTTACCCAAGGCTTCGAAGTCAACTCCCATGCTTGATGCCTGTTCCAGGAGCGGTCCGGCCAGCGAGCTGACGACGGCTCCTCCAACGACCGCGGTGAGAACACCTCCTGCCAGGAGCCCTGCCCCTGCCGCGGCGCCTCCGATCATCACACCACGGCCGATGCCGCCGCCCGGACGTGAACCGTTACTCCCGGCGCGATCGAGCAGGCCCCTCAGGAAACCGGGCCGCCCGGCCTCGGCTCGGGCTGCGGTTCGTGCCAGGTCATCGGCACCCGAGGTTCGGGGATGGTCCTCGGTGGGAAGTTCCGTGCGCATCCGCTGCTGGATTTGATCCCGCTGGGCCGGGGTCAGGCGTTCGAAGGCTTCGCGGTGCATCTGCTCTATCTGGTGCGGATCGGCGGTTTCCAGGAGGTAATCGTAGCGCGCGATGGCCGCCCGGTCAGCGTTGCTGATCTCCTCGGATGGAACACGCGAATCGGAGTGGTGCGACTGGGCGCGATATGTCTCGGTGGAAGCTGGCTGGCGGCCGGCAGAAGCCTCGGTGGCGCGTCCGTCGCCAGTTAGGGTATCTGCTGCAGTGCGGACGATCGCACGCCAGTCTTTCTGGCCGGCGTTCCTGGGCTGATTCGGCGTACCGGACTTGTCCAGGGCTTTCAGGGCGAGGCCGGTGAGTTTGGAGAACATGCTCATTTGGAGTAATCCTTCGTGATGGAGGGGTCGCTCGGTGCGGGTGCACTGGGACGTTTTTGGTTGCCGCGGGTCTTGAACAGACTTGCGACGGTGGCCACGGTGATCGTGGCGGCAATAAAGAGCAGGGAGAAGGAGATCGGGATCTCGGGGATCCACAACAGCGGCTGCCCGCCGTTGATGAAGGTAAGCTCATTGACGTGCAGTGCGTGGAAGACGAGCTTCACGCCAATGAACGCCAGGATGACGGCAAGGCCTTGGGAGAGGTAGACCAGTCGCTCCAGCAAGCCACCGATGAGAAAGAACAGCTGTCGTAGCCCCATCAATGCAAAGACGTTCGCCGTGAAGACGATGTAGGCCTGGTCGGTGAGCCCGTAGATGGCGGGGATCGAGTCGACAGCGAAGATTAAGTCGACAAAACCGATGGCGATGATGGTGAGCAGCATTGGGGTAACGAACCGCTTGCCGTCCTTCTTCACGGTGAGCTTGTCTTCGTGATACTCATCGGTCACCGCCAGGTGACGGCGTACGAAGCGCATGAACCGGTTGTTGGCCGGATCGCTTTCGTGGTTTGAGAATGCCTGACGGTAGGCCAGGAATAGCAATAGGGCACCGAAGAGGTAGAAGATCCAGGACAGGTTCTCGATCAGGGTCGCGCCGACGGCAATGAAGATGCCACGCAAGACCAGCGCGATGATGATGCCTACCATCAGTACCTTCTGCTGGTAGATCTTCGGTACCGCGAACGCACCCATGACCAGCAGGAAAACAAAGAGGTTGTCAATCGACAGTGCCTTTTCGGTGAGGTAACCGGCGAAGTACTCGCCCCCGTACGTCCATCCCGAGAGCGTGCCGATACCGACGCCGAACAGCATTGCGAGGCTGATGTAAAACACCGACCAGCGGGCGGATTCACCGATGGAGGGTTCGTGGGGCTTGCGCACGTGGACGAAGAATTCGTAAATGAAGAAGACGATCGTCACTGCAATGGTGATGATCCAGATCAAGGGTGATACCTGCATGAGGGTACTCCAAAGGGATATGGCGTGGATATGACGCCAAGGTCTCCTCCGCTCTGATCAGTTCAGAACCGATGGTCCGGGATGCACGAGTGCATACGTATTGACGGACCGATCGCGGACGGGAGTACTCCCCTTGATATAGACCAGAATACAACATGGCCGACCGGTCGTTGATGCCATGAGTCGAAGATCCAGGATTTACCCATCGGATTCGTGGCGACCGTGGAGCATTGGCATCGTCCAGGGACCCACCAGAAATCAGCCGAGCGGAGTGGCAGGCATGGCTAGTGCCGCGTACCGGGCGTTTGACGCCGCTACGGCAATGGACCAACGGATCGCGGTGGTCGTGGAGTTGCCCGTCAGCCGTGCCAATATGGCGGGCGGCAGTTCTTGGGCCAACTCAGCCATGGCGCCTGTCCTGCCACGGGAAGCAGAGACTCCCAGCTGCTTCATGCTTCCGATCAACGTGGATGCCGAGAGGGGATATCCGGTCCTGATCCCGGGAAAAAGCCAGTCGGTGTCACGGGTGGGCGCAAACAGTCGTGGTGCCATCCGGTTCTCGTGGGTTCCAATAGCCAGGTCCACCAGGGCATCGGGAAGCAGCAGGGGCTCGTTCCCCAATTTCAGGTAGACCCGTTCGTCGTTCGTGCTGATGTCGGACACGCGCAGCTCCACGATTTGCTGTGGTCCGGCGCCGAAGAGCAACACCAGGGCCGCGGCAAAGCGCACCGCAACCTGCGAGGTGCACCCGGGATCCAGGATTTCGTGCAACAGGTGCGCCCGTTCGTTTGCTGGCGTGCCGGCCACGTCAAGGGCGTTGCCGGGTTTCCTGAGGATCTCGATGCTTCGGACCCTCCCGTTGGCGTGTGCCCACGCGAGAAAGGGCTTGACCCGGTGTCTTTCCGCCGACCCGTTGGCTCTCCAGCGATCCATGTCGGACTGTGTGAGGGAGACCAGTGCCCGGTTCTGCTGCTGCAGCCATGCGAGAAGTTCCATGACCAAGCGCAGTTCCCGGCGGCGGCTCGTCGTCAGGCTGGAATGGACCGGGGATTTCCGCTTCCGTAGTTCCCGCACGTGGCGCCACCGGGCAAACTGGACAAAGGCCGCTCTCTGTTGTGGATCCGTGATTCGCTGTGCCGTGCGGGTGATCCATTCCTCGAACCTCGCCAGGTTGTTGTCGCGGTACGGCAGCAATCCTGCATCAATCAGGAGCGAGCGCACGGCCCGTGTCGCCTGGTCCGCCCCTGCATGGTCGAGGAATTCATGGGTAGGTATGATCTGCGAATCAATGATGCTGCGAAGTAGCCCCATGGATGAGTTCCTCGCCGCGGCAAGGATGGACTGCGGCTTGGCATCCTGGCAGAGATCATGGATGGCTTGGGCCACCGGGCTGTTTGCCCTGGCTTCAAGGGGCACCAGGCGTTCGAGTTCATCATCCGCGGCGCAGTGCTGACACAAGTCGGCCACCTGGAGGTTTTCGTGGCGTCCGCATCGACCGCAGTCGCGAAACGACACCGGGTCCTTGGGGTAGCAGTAGTCGCAAAGCGGTTTCCCCTGCGCCCGGCCCACCACAATCCGGTGCCGTCCGCAGTCGGAGCATGGCTCGGGTTTGCGCGAGCACCGGCCGCAGATGGCTATTCCCTGGTCATTGCGGGTGGCGGCTCTGACTTGTGTGCCACAGAGCGCGCAGGTTTCCTTCCGGCGTGAGCACTCGTGGCACCGTGCCCGGGAAGTGCCGGCGAACAAGCACGGTTTTTGCCGCTGGCATCCGGGGCAGTAGTCGATGCGGTGCTTGGGCCGACATTTGGAACAGACCGGCCCGTCGGGTCCGTTCCAGGCCACGTACCGCCGTTGCCCACAGTCGATGCATGTGGCCGTGCGGTCGGGCAGTTTCTTCATGCACGTTTGGCAGATTCCGGTCCCGTCAGCGGCGTGCAGCACCAGTACTTGCTCCCGCCCGCATTGGGAGCAGGTTTCCCGTTTGCTCGCGGAATAGCACCTGGCACAACAACGCAATCCTCCCAGGATGTTGGCCAGGGTCGCTTCCCGGCCGCACCGCCCACATGCCACGGGAGTCACCTTGACGCCGGCTTTCTCCAACGCGGCGTGGAATCTCAGGAACAACACCGATCCCGCCGCAGGCTGGGCGAACCACTGCTCGGACCGGGTGTTCAATTCCAGGGAAAGCCTAAGGATGGCTCCTGCTTTCCAGGTGCTGTGCACCGTCGCGGCCACGGTCTCGAACTGGCGTGCGGTGATGCCGCATCCGCTGCCGAGAACGGCGGTCCTGAACACGGCCTCCACCTGCCCCAGCTGGCCTTCCCAGCAGGTGCCGCACCATTCCTGCCCGTCCACCACGGCGCGCCGCTTGCGCCGTTGCCCGCAGCGGGAGCACTCGATGTGCACGCGGCGGTCTAGTGAATAGCACGAAGCGCAGATGCCGTGCCCTCCTCTGCGGTTTGGCAGGCGGCGTTGCTCGTGGCAGCGGTGGCATCGCGGGCGTTTGAGCGTGGTGGCTCCTTCGTGAATCAGCTGGTCGATGATGCCGGCCAGGCTTGAGGGCATCGTATCGTCCCCGGATGTCAGAAACCGGATGTCATTCTGCAAGACCGAGAGCAGTTCGGGGACTGCGGGCCGTGCTGCCACGGTCCGCGCCACGACCTGGAGAATCCGGGGCCGGGGAAGGCCGGGTTCTATCCGATGAATAAGTTCGGCAATGTCGTCAAGGGCAGCCTCACGCTTCATGGTCGGGAACAATGTTGGCACGCTTGGGACGGAACCCTTCTTTCCGCAGGAAATCCGCCGTTCCCGTGGTGTCCTGATCCTCTGTACCTGTCTTGGCAGATGAATGACGCAGTTCGACGCGTTGAACCAGGTCATCGGCGCTGCAATCGAAAATGTCCATGAGTGCCACCAAGACATGCAGGTTCAGCCGTTCGGGTTTCTCCGTGGCAAGCCGGTAGGCCTGGCTTGAGGACAACTCGATTCCGCGTTCTTTTAGCTCACGATTGAGCTTGGTGGTGGTGAAAATTCCCGCGGCAGCCATGATTTCCCTCAACCGCCATTCGTACCCGATCGTTTTCATGTTGCGCCTTTCGTCTTGGGTGATTCCGGCAAGAGCTTGGCCAGTGCCTGGTGCATCATTTTGTTGGCGAAGTCCCCGCTGACTGCCGTGTAGATCGCCGTGGTGGATTGGTAGGCGTGTCCTACTTGTTGCTGCACGAAGACCGGATCGATCCCCAATTCGATCAGGTGGGTCACGTAACTGTGCCGTAGGCAGTGCGGCGAGAGGGCCTTCTCGAGGCCCAGACCGTCACGTAGTTGTCCAAAGGTTTTCCGCAGTTCATGCGTGCTGGTGCGGGTTCCCCGTTCGGTGACCCACAGGGCATCGGAATCCTTGGTGCGCACTTGCGGCCAAACGTTCTCCACATAGTCACGCACGGCGTCAACCGCCCACGGGTGCAGGGACATGACCGAGCGGCGCTTGGGGGCCGAGCCCGCCGAGGATTTGCCGTGACGGACCTGCAAGACGCCGAAGCGCCCGAATTCCGGGTGGTGCGGGTTGGCGTAGAAGTCGTTGACGTCCAGCTGCACGGCTTCGTTGATGCGAAGGCCCCACCCGTAGATCACCTTCAGCATCGTGGAATCACGGTATGCCGACACCGCTCCCTTGCGTCGTGCGGCGATGCAGTCCTCGACCCTTTCATCTGCCCGGTCCAGGAGTTGTTGGATCTCCATTCGGCTCATCGGCCGGCGCCCGGGCCGGCCCTCGTATTCCTGCAGGTGTGCCACGCTGTTCCACTCGTGGCAGACCTGGGACGGGTAATTTCCGAAGCGGGAGGAGCATTCTTCAACCCAGCCGTAGTGCTCGGAACACAAGTAGCTGCAAAACTCCCTAACCGCGTACTGGTAGGTGCGAATCGTCGAGGGAGCCAGTTGCTTGACTGCCACCAGATGCATCATCCACTCGTCAAAATCAGCGGCGCTCCAGTTCCAGGGCCAGTCGTTGGTAAACGCCTGAAACTGCGAAATCTGGCTCACGGTGCCCCGCACGGAGGATTCCTTGAGGTTCCGTCCGCCACGCTGGCGCATCTGCCAGCCTTCCAGCATGGCAGTGAAAACCGATTCTGCTTCGTTCAGGAAGGAGACGTCGGGCAAAAGCGACAGCGAGGCAGAGCCCGGCGGTGCTCCTCGATCAAGCAAAATATTCTCCCGTCTAATGCACTATTCCTGCATTAGACGGGAGATCTCCTGCTAAGTCCAGAGCGTTTCGCCCTTTTCGTCGGCTCAATGCTAGACAACAATGGCAATAGCACCCCTTGTGCGGGCCGTAATCACCCGTTTAACGGAATAGCACCTAGTTAAGCTGGTGCAGACATGTTTCGGCAACTCCCCACACGGTGAGGGACGCCAGCTCCCCCACCACCAGATCCGGATATTCCGGGTTCTCCGCCTGCAGGACCACACCCCGCGGGGTCAGGCGCAGTCGCTTGACGGTCATTTCCCCGTCCAGGACCGCCACCACGATCGAGCCGTCCACCGGCTTCCGGGCGCGGTTGACGATCAGCTCGTCCCCGTCCGAGATGCCGGCACCCTCCATGGAACAGCCCGAGACCCGCACGATGAAGGTGCTCGTGGTGTCGTGGATCAAATGCTCACTGAGGTTGATCGTGCCGTCGAAGTAGTCCTGGGCCGGCGAGGGATACCCCGCCGCGACCGCGGTTTGGGCCACCAGCAGCGGGACCGAAGTGCCGCCCACTTCGACAGAACGTATGTACTGAATAGTCACTTTACGACCTAAATTTATGGAACAAGTATTCACCTCAAGGATACGTCCGCCACCCACAGTTTGATCCGCTCCACTCCTGTGGGTACAACCCAGGGGAATGATCAATGCCCCGCACGGCCGGAAGCCGGTCGCAGGCAAATCCCTGTCGAGACGAAAACCACGAGGCCGCATATGCCCAGGTGCCGGCGAATCGCGCAGAGGGCCAGCGGTTGCGATCCGCCCGCCGGCAAGGGCAGGAAATAACCGCTGCCTCCCGGCCTTGTGGCCGGAAGACCGCGGTTAGTACCCCATGCGAGAACGCCGGTTGCCTCTCGGCAGGCATGTGGGCGCTGCGCGCCATCAATGCCCTTGGCTTGCAGCTACCCGAGAACGGCAGCGCCTCATCTGCCTGAGCCGTGACCCGGCGGAGGTGCCGGCAGGGCGGTCCGGCCTCGTTTCGGCTTAGTTTCGGCCTGCTTCGTTCTGCATGCGTTCAACGGCCGGCCAGACGATTTTGTTGAGCATGTACTGGATGCTGCGTTCCTCACGGGCTTGGAAGGGCAGCACGGATCCCGACTACGAGGCCAAGGCCAGGCGCGTCAATGAGCTTTATGACCTCGCCGACGGCAAGTCCATACCCGGGGAGGGCGACCCCGAGATCGTGCTCTGCTTCGACGAATTTGGGCCGCTGAACCTCCAGCCCCACCCCGGGCACCAGTGGGCCCCGGCCGCCACCGGGATCGGGGACCAGGACTCCCCGCGCCGGCGACGGCGACGGGCCACCTACAAGCGCCCGCACGGGGTGCGGCACCTGTTGGCCGCCTACGACCTGTCCACCGACAAGCTCTATGCCCACGTCAAACCTCACAAGCGGCGAACTGAGTTTCTGGCCTTCATGCGCTACCTGCGCACCCTGCACCCGACGACGCAGCGGATCGCCATCATTATGGACAACTACGGGCCGCACCTGTCCACCAGGATCGACGCCCGGGTCGGGGACTGGGCCGCGGCGAGCAACGTCGAACTGGCCTACGTGCCATTCGACAGCTCATGGCTCAACCGGATCGAGCCCCAGTTCACCGCGCTGCGCTACTTCGCGCTCAACGGCACCGACCACCCCAGCCACAAGGCGCAGGGCAGCATGATCTGCCGCTTCATCATCTGGCGAAACCACCACACCACCGACCCCAAGCTGCGCAAGGTCATCCGCCGGGCGTCCATCGTCAAGAGGGCAAAGGTTGCTTGACGCGGTACTAGTCGAGTTTGATAGGGCGTCCGGCGCGTACCGCACCGGGCCGGACTGTGAAGGGCTCTCCCCCGTTGTAGGTCTGTTCCATATGGTCGTTGAGTGCGTCGATGGCTGCGGCCGCGTACTCGGACATCGTCTGGTAACCAGTCAGGTGTCTGGTCGCATCGAATGTCGCGCGCAGCCGAGTGTACTGCTCGGGCGTTTGGAAAATACCAGTCTTCTTTTTCTTGGTGAGGTCCTCGGCTGGAGTCGGCGGCGCAGGGGCTTGAGACTGTGGCGCAGCGAATGTCTGATATATCGGTGCTGACTGCACGTAGGCCGGGCTCTGCGCCAACGGGGCGGGCGGGGTTACCTGAGGCGGCTGAGCAACCTCGGGTTCCTTCGCCTCTGGCTCGGCGGCGACAGCGGGTGGTTCCTGAATCAGGGGATCCTGCTTCGACGGAATTTCTCCGTCGGTAGAGACGATCTCAGCGATTACACTGGTTCGGTTTGCTTTCTTGAGCCCACGCAAGATGTTGCCGGCTGCAGCGCCTCGCTCCCCGCGTTGCGCATCCTGAGTCATGGGGCTGTCCTCTCCATGATGTTTTCCGCCAGTCGCTTCAGGGATGCCAGTTCGATCGTGCTTGAAGATCCGAAAGTCTTCAATGGCACATAGCCTGCCTGGGATTTAGCGTAGATTTCTCGGTCGAAAAGGGATGGCTCAAGAACGAACCCGTCGTAGTCCTGGCGCATTTGCATGATCCAGCGATCTTGGTCCAGGCGGTTCTTTTTCTTCTTGTTGACCACGATGCCAACGACGTCCAGGTTTTCGTTCAAGCTTTCCTGAACCTCAGCGATGGTGGTGACAATTTCTGTCAACCCTTCCACAGACCCCACGCGAGGCTCACTAACCATCAAGGCATGGGTGGCTGCAGTGAGCGCATTGACTGTGAGCAGCCCAAGAGAAGGCGGGCAGTCGATCAGTACGATGTCGTACTGATCGGCAACACCGCGTAATGCAGTTCGCAAACGACCCTCGCGGGCCATCATGGAGTCTCGCTCGCGGGATGCCAGGTTTCTTTCAGAGGCGATAAGGTCGAGCGAGGGGTGCCCCCCCTGCCATGCATCACCGGCAGGCATAACTGCATCCGCAGCTACGCCAGGGAGAATCCTATGCTTCTGCTCTTCGTCGCCATACAGGACGTCGTTGAGGGTGAATTCCGGGTCAACGATTCCCAGGGTGGACGTTGTGTTTCGCTGGGGGTCTGCGTCGACAACAAGAACCTTGAGCAACAAGTCCCTTGAGAGCACCTCGGCGAGGCCAGTGACGAGGGTCGTCTTGCCGACGCCACCCTTCTGGTTACATACAGCGATGATCCGGGCTGCCATGAGGCTACTATTTCTCCAAAGGTCGGGCTTCTGGTGAATGCAGCCGTTAGATGGGTGCCAAAATAGCCCCTGTCGTCCGGCTACGACGGGAAGTCTTCACCAGCCACAATATGCCTTACTCCCCCACTCTTAGGTGTGTTGATGCTTCGACACGCCGGAAACTGTTTCAGCCTTGCGGCGGCCGCCTATGGAAGAAATGGAACCATTAGCACCGCAAGTTCCAATGGTTCCACTTGCACTAAAACCTCCAGGGCGCGAAAGGTTCCATTAGTTCCATGCAAATGGCTCTAATAGTAGTCATGGAATTTATGGTTCCATAAGTTCCTGGAACCTTTGTAACCAATATTTACATTACTTCTAAAGGTTCCAGTTGCGATCGTGGTCACTTATTGCACCAATAGCTCCATTAGGGTCGATCGATTGTGTGGGCTCTCCTTCGCTAGGAGGTGTGTCAGTGATCCAGGGGCACGCCTGCTGATGCTTAGTTATCAACAAGGCACTTAGACGGCTGGTGGAGCTGTCTACCGATTATCGCTTGGAGGGCAGCGCTGCGGATTCAAGGTGGCGGAACCAATGGTTCCATTACTTCTAATACTGTCTATGGCACCTTTGGAACCATTTATGGCCGGCACTTATGGATCTATTACCTCCAATGTCCATCTGCCTGTCGCCACGGCACCTATAGTTCCAATGGTTACATTAAAGTCAAATGGAAGTATTGTTACCATTGCCATCTATGGAACTATTTGAACTATAGGTTCTAAAGGTTCCTCGAGTAATCGGCCGGTAGAGCGGGGGAGTTGTATGTTTTTCGCCAGTGCGCAGGAAATCCCTCTTCCCAGGGGCAGAGACCGGGCTAACTGCATCAGCATGCTGCGGGCGACGCGACGAAGAGCCGGCTCTTGAAATATTGATAAAAATGGATCCATTCATTCCGCTTTGGCAGGGAAAGGCGTTGCTGTGATGCGGCGGATCAATCGTGCCCGCGTCGTCCTGATTTGGTGTAGACGGTTCTCCCTACTGATGCCAGCCCGGGGGATCGGGGTCCCCATGCTGTCGTAAATGGAACCATTTATGCCATTAGTTCCATCGGCATCCTGCGCGCGGAAGAGTGTCTACGATTTCCTTTCTATCCCAAAGTGCCGCGCGCTCTCATGGCTTGAACTATTCGCACTTATGGAACCATTGCTTCCATAGGTGCGAATAGTTCCCAGGTGTTTGGTGCCAGGGGAGTGGTTGCACGGCCGGACCAAACATGGCTGGTAGATATCGGCGCAGGCTCGTGTGGCATGCGAACTAATGGAACCATTTCTGCCATTGATTCCAGATGGGCCCAGAACTGGAACCTAAGAGGCTCTTCGGAGCATCATGTCCGAAAGAGTCCACTCATCCGGTGGGCCCTCGAATTCTTCCCATGGATAATCGTCCCCGGGGGAGAGCAGTAGCAGGGGTCCAGCCTGGCGCTGGGCAAGCCACTGTCGCCAGGCGGCGCGCTCAGCGCGGTGCTTATGGATTTGGTCGGCAACGAAATCAGCGACCCCGAGGATTTCGGCCAATGCAGCGAGTGAGGTGCTTGCCACGGCCTCCCATCCGTTTTCGCATCGTCTGACGAGGTTCCATGCCGCCAGAATTTCTAGTGCTTCATGTACCGTCGACCGGCTCATCCTTGTTTCGGCAACTATGTCTTTGACAAGAGCAGGGGAGTGCTCGATTGCCTCGTAAACAAAGGCAGCAGGCATCCCCAAGAGGCGGAATGCAGGTCGCATTGCATGCACTTTGCCCTTGCGCCAGGAAATCTCGTTCGCACCTTCTTCGATGTGGCTCGGGATAACCAGGGTGTATTGGTCAGCGTTCACACCGATTGCCTCGGCAGTGTGGGCAATCAAGGGGTCAGGTTCAGATCTGAGGGCCCGCAGATGAGCTGCAACGGTCGTAGGCTCAACCCCTGATGCGACGGCCAGCGACCTCACGCCGAATTCAACTATTCGGCTCTCTGTCTTGTGGGCTGCTTCGCCTATGGCTCGTAGAATCATGCGGCGAGCAAGACCAACTTTACTTGCGCCATACCTGGGTTCAGCAATCCTTAGAGCAGTGCGCCAGGATCTGATGAACTGGTGTTCGGCTGCAGCACTGCTGATATCAGCCTTGTACCTACCCCCCTGTGTTGAAGGCTGGCTTGTGTTGGTTTTCTGGACACTCTTCTTCCCTCTAGATTGCGCCATGAATCTTTGGGCGGAAATCCAGTCTCGGTGAAGGGCCTTTGACCTGTTGGCGGGGGAGTAGCGGGCGTAGAACTGGGCAAGGCCGGGCCATGTGCCATCCTTGGTTCGACGATCGATGTCGGTGCTGTTCATCCCTGCAGCGGCAGCCGCCAGCACAACAGCCTGACGGGCTTCCGATGGGCTGCTGTAGCGCGCGGAGTCGTAGATTCCCTGGCTAGCGAGGACGGTCATGGTTCGTGACATTCTGGACCCGGGGGCAGACATGGAAATTGCCAGTACTGCTTCGGTCTGTGCTTCCGCCTCCATCGAGTGGATCTCGGGGTCAAGATCCTTGATCAGGGCTTGGACGGCCGTCTCATCCGCGGGAGAGTCGAATACGGACTGGGCCATCCGGACGCTCATCTCCAGCTTCTGATATCCGCCGGACTTGTGGGAGCTGCCAGGCACACGGATGCATCCGTGTCGGAGGTTTTGGTGCGGGGTTGGGTCCAGGCTTTTGTGCCGGCGCGACAGCGCAGTGACCATGTCGCGGGATGTGTGGAAAGGCATCGGGGTGCTCAACGGCACGTAGACGTGGCGCCCACCATTCGGGGAGTAATCCTGGATCCACTTGAGGCCATGGTCGTGCAGCCATTGCGTGAGCGCTCGAACATCGGCATCTACTGCTTCTTGTCCACCTTTGGAGGTGTCGAAGTCCAGGCAGAGAGTACGGCAGGCTCCATCGACTCCGTGAATGATGACGGCTGCCGGCTGGCTGGGGCGGTCCCGGGTCAGATCGCGTTCGTACCGCTGAGGATAGTTGCGGCCGGAGTCGCGGGAAACGCGTACCCGTGCTTGGCCGCTGATGCGATGAGAGAACTCAGCCCACAGAGCGTCGGGATCTGTGGAGGACTCGAAAGACGGCTGATTTGAGACACGCCAGTGTTTTTGGGCGCGCTCGTATGGCACGCCCGATGGGGGCTGTTGTAAGATGGGGATAATCCTTCCGGATGGCACGACTGAGGCGGAGCTCAGATAGTCGGGAAACCGCTACTGAACTGCTCCAGATGTCTAGGGGATCAAATTGAATACCGTTGTAGTCACCGAGTCCTTTCTTCCACTGAGATTTGATTCGTTTGCGTCATTTGGGGATGAGCGGATGCCCGTCCACTGATCTCCAAGAACCAAAGTTCTTTTTGACGCTCCATCCAAGTTCTTCGTTCGTCCCGGCAAAAGAGGTACGAAGAACCTATTCTTCGGAAGGCCCGCGAAAGCGGGCCTTTCTGCATTTACGCGGTTTTCTGCAGGCGCGATCCATGCAAGTCAACGTCACGAACAGCCTGGGCGATCAAAGCTTCGACGTATTCGCTCACAGACAGGTTGCTGGAGCGAGCCGCTGCATCTAGCTTTGCGCGGCACTCCACAGACACCCTCGTGGCAACGAAGCTGCGTTCGCCCTTACTTCGCTGTCCGCCTCCACGATTCCCAGTTGCACTCATCTGCTCGTCCTCTGCTTGTGTCCCATTCGGGCCTGCTGCCTGAATGATTCGGTCAACGGTGACTAGCGGTCGGTGAGTCAGGTAGGCCCGATGGCTTCCCTGTTTCACTTTCCAGCTACACATGAAATTACCACCGTGTGACTCTGGTTTCTTGGACCTGTTTCAGTTTGCGCGTGGCTTCTGATGCTGTGCTGCTCAGGAAGAAATAGAAACAATGGAACCATTGGCTCTTTCGGCTTGCTGACTGGCAGATATGGCTGTTTTGGGACTGGGAACTTATGGGGCAATTGGCAATATTGGTACAAATGGTTCCAATGAACGGAGCGGATAATTTTTTCGTTTGGGCGTGTCGCCACTGGGGGAGTGGCCGGAAAGTGCTTCATCTTTCGCCGCATACACCGCAAGATACGGGGTCTGGGGAAGAATCGCCCGGAAATTCACGCTAAGGAGTCAGCGGCCTGTTGAATGGGTTCCATGGCGGTCGATTTTCTAAGTGATGAGCAGGTCGCGGGGTTCGGCGGATTCCCCGGCGAGGTACCGGCGGAGGACCTGGAACGTTTTTGTTGGTGTGGACTTTCGCAGTTTTGGGTTCGGTCACGCCGCGTAGGCCAGCGTGTCAATGAGCGTCCGGGATATTTGCGTGGTTTCGGCTTCGGAGCGGGAAGCTTCGGATATTCGGTGGGACCACATTTCCCGGCGTAGTGCGGCCAGGGCATCGAGGAAGCACGGGGTCGCCTTGGACCTGTACCAGGGCCGAACGATCCACGTCCTCCTCTCCGGTGCGCCTCCACGTACCAGCACCAGGTGGCCGCGTGGAGCCACAGGGACAGGGCGGCGGCCCGTTCGGGTCCCTGCCGCTTGCGGGACTGCGGGTCCTGTCCGCCGAGGTCCTGCTTGGTGTCGCGGAAGCAGACCTCGATCGCCCAGCGGGCGGCGTAGCGCGAGAGGACATCCGCCCCGCCGGCGGTGAGGTCGGTGGTGAAGAAGTAGTCGTCGGGTTCGACGCCCTGGGGGTCACGCACGATCACCAGCCGGACCAGGCTTTCCTTGTTGACCCGGTACCACAGGACGTCTTGGACGTGGATCTGGCGTTCGATGGTGGTGCCGCGGCTGTCGGCCTGAATGGTCCTCCAGTCTTCCGCCGGAACGGTTGCCGAGAATGCCGTCGGGGTGGGAAGGCGCTCTCCCTTGGTGCGGGGCCACCCGCGCTTGCCGGTGGGCGGCGGGGCCGCCTCGTAGAGGGCGGCGTCGCGGCGCATCCGCGAGGTGATCTTGGTGCGGGGCAGGTTGGCGCCGGCGAGGGTGGCGTAGGCACCGTCGGCACACAGGTGGAAACACCTGTCGGGGAACCATTCGGCGATCTCGATCATCATCGCGGCGGCGTGCGCGATCGTGGTGGTTGTGCTGTGGGCCGTGGGGAACGAGCCAGGAACCGTAAAGGAATCGATCCCATCTCCGCAGAATCCGGGAACCTAACGGTTAGCGAAGGACGGGACGGGTTCCCCTTTGGCTAAAGATCGTCGCATTCGCGGCAGATCGTCACGCCCGCCGACACCTTGGCCGCTTGGCTGCGGTGGCGGACGCTGAAGCATTCCCCGCACACGAACTCATCGGCTCCTTGCGGTATCACCTCGACAATCAGTTCGTCCAGGACGATGGCGCCGGGCAGCTCCTGTCCCTCGGAGAAATCCGTCTCCTCGAGGTCGACCTGGACGCTCTTGGCGTTGGGGGCATCCATCTTCTGGACGTCCTTGAGGACGCGTTCCGATGCTTCGGCAACATCCGGGCGTGCTTCGTCGTAATCCTGGGCCATGGTGGTCCTATCTTTCTGGTGGAGCTATTTACTGCCGAAAGTGTAGGTCCGGGGCTGTGGCTTGACCAATTAGCGGCGGGCTTCACATGGTTGTGTCACCGCTCAATGACACGATTGGTGCATGGAGCTGCTTGAACTGAACGCAGCCGCATTTGGAGGCGCGATGCGCGCACGGCGGAAATCGCTGGGATGCAACCAACAGGCCCTGGCCGAGTCCAACGTCTCGGAAGTTCATTGTGGAGCTGGAGGCGGGCAAGGAGAACGTGTCCCTTGCGGTGGCACTGGGGTCCTTGCCGCCCTGGATCCTGTCGCGCCCGCGCTGAGTGCCGTGGCCTTGAAACGGCGCTGGCCGGCCTTTATGGGATCTTGTGTATTTTTCGTGCTTTCGACTGGTCAATTCGCCATTGGGAAAAGTCGATAACCTATCTTATGTCATTAAATGTCTAATTTTTATCCTATTTTAAATAGGATAAAACTCACTTGACATAATCTATATTATCGGCAATGTAAATTCGATTTAGGGGAGTGGTCCGAAAGTGAACGTGAGCACAAATCGAGTGTTGTCCACATGGTTTGGCTTCACCCGGTAAAAAGGCCGGGGAAACAACAAATCCCAGGCGATACCGGCCAAGCGTTGCGTAGGCAACGACATGCCACCACTGGGGCGACCGACCAACCTAACGGTCAGCAGAAGATCGATAGGATTCCCGCAGCCTACAGATCGTTGCAGTCGCGGCAGGTTGTCAGGCCGGCCATTACCATTGCTGCTTGGCTGACCCGGTATTGAGGCTAGGGCCAAACATCGGAAGATTGCTGCTTCCGGATATGGAAGTGGTCATAGTGACGAGTTACCAAGCACTTTCCGTCTACGGTCCGGGTCACCGGATCCATGCTACTTGGACACTGCGGAGGTTTTTGTCAACGTGGGATCATCATCGAGATAGATGCCCCAAAGAAGCGTATTTTCCTGAAATATCGGGATATCAGGAAATCCCCTGAACCTCTCGCCTTGGCCCTCCATATATGCCTCATTACAGCTCCGGGTTCGTATCGCAACTTCGGCCGGTGATCAGCTAGATTAGGTCCATAAGCTCCTTGACCGGGAAGCAATTATGGCGCTGACTAAGACTGACGTTGAACACTGGCTTCGCTCCGTTGCGCCCGGCATCGGTTTGACCGTTCTGTCCAAGAAAGCCGGCTTTTCCCGGATCCGCCTCATTCAACAGTTGACCGGCGACCGGGTCCAAGAGGAAACGATCATCAAGGTTGCCCGAGTCCTAGACCTTAGTCCCTTGGAGCAGCTGCGCTCCTTCCCCGGCTTTGGCTATCTAAAACCATCTTCTCCTGACCGGTCCGAAGTTGGGGCCTTTATCCAGTGGAAGCACCTGATGCGTGCGAGTACCGCGCTCGAATTCGGTGAACCCGTCACCGAGTCCCTCCTGGGCCCCACCCATTTCGGGGAGACCAGCAGGCAATGGATCGACAGCATCGACCCCGACGGCGGATTGCGCAAGCACCTGCAAGCAGCCGGCCCGATCAGCAACCCGGGACTTTCAAAGATGCTCAATGGTCCCCTCAGATTGGACCTCGCGTTGCTTGCTACGCAGTACGCTGATATTCCGAGGGTTTCGGCGTTCGTGGCAGCCCACCTGCTGTCGCCTGCGGAGGCAGGATGGGCTACGGATGAACGTGTTCAGTGGATCCAAGGGTTGGGGCAGGTCGAACGCCTCCAGCTCGTGGAGACACGAATCCATGCCGCCATTGTGCGGGAACAACGGACTCAGGACTTTATCAACCACCTGGGGTGATAAATATGGGTGATTTGATCGCCGGCATTCTGGCCACGGTGTTCAGCATCTTGGTCGTCGTCAGGGCCCCTGGTGCGTTGCGCGAGGCGGCCAGGGTACGCATGTGGCTGGCCCATCTTGTCATGGCTCTGGTGTTGTGGCTCAGTGTCACCGCCGTCTATATGTCCGTCGATGCACTGTTGGGCGGACGGAACATCACCAACCTTCTGTCGCACTTCGGCTTCTATCTGATGTTCTGGCTGGGCGGCGCCGAGGTCGCCTTGAGCATCGGGCGCCACGATTTGTACCGGTTGGTTCACGGCACCATCGGTGCCATGGTCCTGGGCGCCGGAGCCGCGGCCATGACCGCCACGTTCATCGCCGCCGCACCCGAGTACTCAGCCATGGGCCTGAACCCGTTCCGGGATGATCCGCTCATCGTTCTGTACAAGGTCCTGAGCTACCTCTACCCGGGGTTTGTCGCCGCCGTACTGGCCAGACCCATGCTCCGCGCCGCCGTGGAGAGCCCCGGTTTGCTGGGATCCGCGAAGCGGTTCATGGCGATCGGATTCATCCTGGTGCCCCTGGTCCCCGTGGCGCATCTGGGAGAGTTGCTCGATCCCGGCTATGCCATGATCGTGGATCTTCTCTTGTATCCGGCAATCATCTTGGTCGCCACAGGCGTCACCCTGGCCTTCATTGCCCGACGGCAGATCAACCGGGACGCCTCAACGGAGCACCGGCAGCAGGCCGAGCATAGCGACTAGTGCGCCGATGATGGCACCGGCGAAAACCTGGCTGCTGGTGTGGTGGCTCAATTTCACCCGGGCCCAGCTGGTGATCGCGACCATGGCCACCGCCAGATAAGGCCCGTATGGCTGACCGGCGAAGGCATGGAGGAAGACGAAGGCGGCCACGGCCACGTGGATGGAAATCTTCCACACCAGCGTAATGGCACCGGTGGCCAGCAGCCCGGCCATGATGAGCAGGACCTCGCGGATCATGACCGGTTCGGCCCGGGTCACAAACATCAGTACCAGGCCAGCCAGGATGGAGACCAACGCGACCAGCAACAGGGGCCAGCGTTGTTCGCGCCGGGTCACATGGACATCGCTGACCTTGCCCCTGCCCCGCGCCCACATCAGTGCGGCCCACGGAATCAGGGTGGTGAAGGTGGTGGCCAGCAGCGCCTGCCCCCAGGGCACCTCGGGGAACCGCAGCGGGGTCAAGGCCAACAGTAAGGTGGCGAGGATGGTCGGGGCCAAGACGTGGGAGATCAGCCGCGGCAGCCGGGACGTCTTCAAAGGTGGCATGGTTCGGGGGTTTCCTGCCAAGTCATGGTGGGTGGGGTTATGGCGAGGTGGACGGGCCTCCACGCAGGTGGTGCTCCCATTCTTACTGACTCCTCGGGCTGGTTCTCCCTTCGGCATCGTGGTTCTCAGCTGTGTCGGGGGTATTCCTCATAGGTGTAGTCGCTGACCTTCCACCCCTGAGGGGTGTTGGCCATCGCGAGGCTGTAGAGGCGGACCGAGGCGCCCGGTGTGGTCTTTCCTGCCGTGTCCACCCAGTCCCAGGTGACTTCGTAGGCCAGGGATCCCGGGACCAGCGAATCGGTTCCCTCCACGGCCAAGACACGCGGCATCGAAACGCTGTGGGGGTGGTCGAACCATTCGCCGCTGGCCCCGTTGCGTGCCGGGGCGGTGATCGTGGCGGCCAGTTCCTGCGTGAAATAGGTGCGGGCCCGTAGGTCAGCGGACGTTTGGGTGGCATCCGAATCGGTGTGCCAGGTTGTCATGAGCGTCAAGGCCTCAATGGCTGCCTGCTGCTGTGCCGGCACCGGTGGCCCCGTTGAAGTGCTGCCTGGCGCCGACACTGTGGTTCCCGGGGGCTGTTGTGTCGCAAACTGGGCGGGCCCGGCCGGTGGTGCCGGGTCGGGTTTGGGTGCGCAGCCGGCCAGAAAAACAAGGGTTGTGGCGCTGAGCAGTGCGCGTCGTGTGATGGTCATAGGATGCCCTTTTCGACGAGTATCGGGGTCGGATCAATGGTGTCGGCGTGGATCATGCGCTGGTCGTTTGAGTCGGGTTTGATCACCTGGAAATGCAGGTGTGCCGCCGTCGAGTTCCCGGTGCTCCCCTCGATCCCCAAGGGCGTTCCGGCTTCGATCTCCTGCTGCTGGCGCACGAGCATGGATCCGACGGCGAAGTGGTGGAAGTCGAAGATGTAGCCGGGCTCCAGCAGGCACCGGGCCATGATGCGGGACCCGTAGCCTCCGGCGAGTTCCTGGACGAGGGTGATGCGCAGCGGTGTGGGCGCGATGACTGTGGCGCCCCGGCCCGTGGCCCTTCCGCGGCCGGTGGAGAAATCCAGGCCGTAGTGGAAGGTGGTCCATTGGTTGCAGGTGGCGCCTGCCGGGCAGGGTCGGTGGCCGTATCCGCTGGTGATCCGGCTGTGCGGCAAAGGGTGCACCCAGGAGCCCTCCCCCGGCCGCAGTTCCAGGGGCCCGCTGCCTGCGCAGTCGGCGCTGTAGACGCGCTGGGCGAGGTCGAAGATCTTGGAGACATAACTTTGGGTTTCCCGAAACGGCGGGATCCCCGAATACTTGAGCACGGTGCCCGGGCCGGCGTTGTAGGCGGCGAACACCAACCGCTGTGGGTCCTCCCCCGTGATCCCGGCGATCGCCTCCTGCAAGTCGTGCAGGTAGCGTCCTTGGGCTTGGATTCCTGCGACGGGGTCAAAGGGATCGGCGCCGTTGCCATACTGGTCCCAGGTGCCGGGCATGAACTGTGTCAGTCCCCGGGCACCGGCAGAACTGACCGCATCGGGGTTCCACCCGGACTCGGCTTCGATCTGCGCGGCCAAGAACTGTGCCGGGATACCCGCCATCAAGGCCGCGGCCTGCAAGGCGGGCACCCATTCGCGGTGTTCCACGGCCTCGACACGCAACCCCTTACCCGTGGGCGTACACATGGGACCGAGGGCCTCAGGAGTCTGGCCGTTATTTGGTCCAGGGCCCAGAAACAGCGGGATGGCCAGGCCGCCGAGAACCAACCCGGCTCCCCCGCCGATGAGTGTTCTGCGACTGATCATTCGCGTCCACGTGCCTTCGCAAAAAAGTATCATCTCGTTGACCTAGAGACTATCTCCAAATCTGCTGATACTCTAGGGCCACGAGGCATAAGGAGGTCATCATGACCGTGGAACCTGACTGGCCGGGAACGGCTCGACGACGCACTGCGGCCGTGGCCGCACTCAAACCCTTCGCCGAACCACCCGAAAAACCTCCCGATGAGGAAAGGCACTTCTCAGACCCGCAATCCCCACTCTCCAGCCCTCCCCCGAATCAGCCGCCTGCCGGCTTGGTGCGGGGACGTAGGAGCGCAGCGGTCCTCAAGGAAGAGAACGTGGATCAGCAGCTTCCGGCCGGAGACGGGTGGCAACGCTGGGCCAGGACCCTCACCGCGGGACTTTGGAAACCCGCCGCCGGCAAGGACGAGCTTGAACGCCGCAACGACATCTCCACGATCCAACGGGTGTTCCCGCGTCCCATGACCGTGTTCGTCACCCAGCCCCTGGGCGGGGCAGGTAAGACGATGGTCAGTGTGGGGATCGGCTCCACCTTCGGGATCCACAGCACCCTGGACACCTTGGTGTGGGACAACAACGAAACCATGGGGTCCCTGGGCATCAGGACCAATTCCAACGGATCGCGCACCACCGTCTGCGACCTGCTCGAGGAGCTGCCCAACCTGCAGGCCGAACACACCCGCAAGGGCGACTTGTCCTTCTACACCCGCCACCAGGGAAACAACCGCTTCGCGGCCCTGATCTCGGATGAGGATCCCGAGCGGATGAAAATGATCGGGAACACCGAATTCAACGCCATCCGCACCGTGGTCGAACGCTTCTACAACATCGTCGTTGTCGATTCGGGAAACAACACCCGCGCCGCCAACTGGCTCGCCTGCCTCGATGAAACCGACCAGCTGGTCATCCCCGTGACCCTGAAACAAAACTCGGTGGCCTCCATGCTGCGGATGATCGAGCAACTCGAATCCATGAGCGACCTGGAAGGCACACCCCGCTACGAGGAACTCTGCCGGCGCGCGGTCATCGTGATCACCCCGGGATCCCAGCGCACCCAGGCGGATGCGAAGGAACGCCGCCGCCTGCGCGACCTTGTCGCCGAGGCCGTCGGGGACCGCGGACATCTCCTGGACATCCCCTTCGATCCGGCCTTGGATACCGGGGCCATCATCGACTGGCAATTGGTCAGCGATGAGACCCGCAGAGCCTTTGAACGCGTCTGCGCGCGCATCGCCGAAGGCCTCTACGCCTGGGCGCTGGATGAGAAGAAGAACCCGGCTTTGAAAGGAACACAGGGCTGATGAACACCCACCCACACCTCACGGACCTTCTGCTTCAAGGCCCCTTGGCGGCGGGACCGAACCCGCTGGACGGGGTCACCCCAAATCTGGAACTGCTGGGCGTGCGGTTCTCCAACATGGTCACCCTGGTCCTGGGCGCCATCTGGGCCTTGGGCCTAGCAGTCATCGCCGCGGCCTTCCTCTGGAACCTGACCAAGTGGGGACTGGCAGGGCAACGCGGCAACATCGATGACGTCGAAGACGGGTCCGCCGGCGCCAAACGCTCCGCGATCGCGTTCTTCGGCACGGCAATCGCCGGCATCATCCTCGGCGCCCTGCTGGCTGTGGCGGGGATGCTGTAGCCATGACTCGGAAGCGGACCCTGGTCATCACCATCTTGGTGCTGCTGGCCGCCTCCGTCGTCACCGCGAGCATCATGCTATCCGGGAAACGCGACAACATACCAAGCCCGGGGACCTCCCTGGGAACCAATGCCGAGGGATTCGCAATCTCCCCGGTGGTCGCCGGCGCGGGCGGCACCGCGTTGGGACCCGACGGAGTGACGCCCATTGGCTATCCCCCGACGTGCGAGGGCGCATATGCGGCAGCCATCAACTACCGCAAAGCGATCCAAACTACGGATTCGAATTGGCCAAAAGTACGAGAAACGCTGCTGCAAATTTCCGCAGACCCACAGGCACTCGCGTCACGGCTCGAAATAACCGATGAACTTGTAGAGCAGTACGGCATGGGGAACTACGTTTCTGCCGACACGCAAACGTTGGGGATTTTTAAGCCCTTGGAATGCGAAGCGGGCAAGTCAGCTCTCCTGCTCGTGTCAGATGTGAGTACTCTCCACTATCCCGAGAGCAACCCATCCGTCATGGTTCAGGCCGCTCCGGTTAAGGTCGTCTGGCAAAACGGAGATTGGAAATTTGCTTCGACCCCCAGCCTCGAGTCAACAGAATTCCTCAGTCTCGAATTACAAGCCGATACGGCTCCTGCTATGACTCCGGAGATCATCAACGCACTGTTCACCGCCAACGATGGACAGGCGATCAGTCGCGAGGGGTGGCTGGTGGTAAACAATGCGTCACGTTAAATTCTTCAAGATACTGTGCCTGCTGTTGTTTGCCGTCTTTGCCGTCCAGTTGACGGTCGCACCCATGGCCTTGGCAGCCGGCGAGGTTCCGGCCAGCATGACCCCGGACGAATGGAAGAGATTCCAAAAACTGGAACCGGCGCAGAAGCTTGAGATCAGGGATGCCATCATCAGTGAAAACGCCAAGCAACGGTGCGGCGACTTCCTGTTCTACAGCCTGCTGGGTGAGGGAGGCGCCTGCGAAGACCTGGTCAGGCAGGCATCGGTTCATGTGTGGCCGACGGCAGAACATGCCCTCGGAATGGCATCCATCCCCATGGGAATCTGCGAAGCACTGCGCAAGGAGGGCGCGTCGACCTTGGCCACGCATCGGTGTGTGGCCAAAAACCTAGTTGCTGCTTTCAAGATCGCGGGCAGCCCCTTGGTAAAGCTCGCTCTGCAGCAGACACCGGGCGGACGCAGGGTGCTCGGGCTGGCCGAGGGAGGGATCACCGTGGTGAAGTTCATCGCCGATCCGAAGTCGGAACTCGAGAGCATGGCCAACACGGCCAAGGCCGAAAGCGTGAACTCAACCCAGAAGGTCCTCGAGCAAATCACCACCGTCTCGTCCTTCGACGCCGGGGACGAGGGGTTCCGGAGCATGTGGGCGACCTTCGCCGGCGTCGGGCTGGTGCTCATGGGCCTGATGATCTTCGCCCTCCACCATTCATACAGCCGCGGGGAAATGTCCGACGACACCTACCAAAACGCCCTCATGTACTACGCACCGGGAGGGGCGATCCTGGCGATCTGGGGCCCGCCCTTGATGCACCAGCTCGGTATTTGGTCCTCAGGCCTCGCCACGGGGACGGGGGTCTTCGCCGGCTCCCAGGTCACCGACTTCATCGCCGTCATCGCACGCTTCGGGGCCCTGGAATCCACCGAATGGTTCGGTCCCCTGATCGCCCTGCTCTTTTTCGGCCTGTTGCTGATTGGTTCGTGGGGCGTATTGATCTACCTGGCCATGGTCCCCTTCCTGCAGGCCTCCGCGGCTCTGGCCTTGGCGTTGCTGGTGGGCATGTTCATCCACCCCCGCACCAAGCCCTTTGCCCTGAAGGTCGGCAGCACCGTGCTGGGACTGATGTTCCTCAAGCCCGTCCTGTACCTGCTCCTGGGTGGCATCTTCTGGATCCTCGCGCACCAGGAAGCCCTCACGGCCGGAGCGGAAGGCGTCCTGTCGACAGCGGTCAGCCTGGCCGTGACGGCCATGGTACTGATCGCCGTGTTGTTTGCCCCGGCCGCGATCTTTAGGCTCATGCCCGCGATGCCGGCCGGCGATTTCCAGTTTGGGGGAGGACCCAACGTGGCCGGGCCTGCGCTGGCAGCCGGGGCCGGGGCCGCGGTGTCGCGTTCCATCTCCTCCAAACGCGGCGGAACCACCGCCTCCAATTCCAGAGGTCCCGGAGGCGGTGGATCCTGGGGGCCCCGCACCGGCCCTGCACGTTCCGGGGACGCCGGGGGCGGGCCCGGACCCGCCGGGCCTCCGCCGGTGCCACCGCCTAGGCCGGGCCCTGTGCCTCGGCCCGGACAGCCCGCCCTAGCGGGTGCGGGAGGCCATGGCACCGATGGCAACGCCAGCAGGAACAATGCTGCCCCCTCGCCCCAGGGGCCTCAAAGACCTCGGCACCAAGGAACTGGCGGGGGACTCGGCCACACGACGCCTCCGCAGCACCCGAAGCAACCACCAAGCGGGAAACCAGCCCCTTCACCCACTGCCCCGGTGGCCGGACCCGCCACCACCACCGTCGGGGGTGCAACCCCGGGCGGACCGCCTGCCGGACCGCCTAGCCAAGGCGGCGGCACCCCAGGCAGCAAGATCCGGTCGGTCGGCAGCACCTTGGGTGCCGCGGCCGGCTCCGTGGCCCGCGCCTCGGTGACACCCCTGCAGGCCGGTGCCGTGGGGGCTTTGCATGCCGGCCGGGAAGGCGCCCGACGCGCACGCGAAGCCGCCGACGCCATGGTTCCCCAGAAATGGGGGGAATAGCCATGTCCCGCAGTGTCATCCTCGGAGGGGAAATCCGCGCTCGCGACGCCGGAGGACGCACCCGATACGAATGGGCCCTCGCCCTCGCCGGCCTGCTGCTCGCCCTGGTCATCGGGCTCTCCGGAGGGAACAACCTCGGAACGTTCTTCCTCGCGGTCCTGGTCGGTGTCGCCGCGGCGGCCGTGAGCTCGCCAGCGTCCATCTGGGGCGGACGCAGCCCCGCCGGGCTATTGCTCGAACGCGCCTACTTCCTATACCGTCGCCGCACCGGACGAAACACCTTTGACCCCGCCGCACCAGGCACCGCAACGCCGCCGGATACGAAACCGGGCAGGGCCAGGAAGCGGATCCAGGACAACGCCCCCTTGATGGTGGGGGACGTAAGGGTCATCGAGGTTCCCTTTTCCATCCGGGACAACGTCACGATCTTCCGCCAGCAATCCGGAGGCGCCTCCTACTACACGGTCATCCTGGAGGTCCAGGGCGCTGCCAGCGGGGTCCAGGAGGAAGACTTCGAGGACGCATCCCACATCGGGTGGGGCCAGGTGCTGGCGCGCTGCGCCCGGCGCACCTCCCCGGTCAGCCATGTCCAGTCCTTCGCCCGCTCGGTGCCCTCCGACATCACCGACCACACCCAATGGCTGGCCTCCTATGTCTCCCCCGATGCGAACGACGAGGTGCTGCGCTCCTACCAGGACCTCTGCTTGGAAGCCGACGCCCGGGCCGAACAGCACCGCTCCTACGTGGTGCTCAGGTTCAATGCCTCCGTGGTCCTGGGTCGGATGGGCACGGCCCACGGCGGCGGCCTGGAGGGCACCTACCGGGCCATCACCACCGAGGCCCGGGCCGTCATGGAACTGGCGGTCTCCCTGAACGCCATCACCGCCTTCCGGCCACTGGACAATTCCTTGGTCGCGTCCCTCTTCGCCCACTGCCAAGACCCCTACAGCTACGCCATCGACGACTACGAGGCCGCATCCATCAACACGGTGTGGCAGCATCTTGATGCCAATGCGTCCCGGCACGGGGTGCAGGTCAACGGGAAAGGATTCACCAGGGTCGGGTATATCCCACGGGACGGGTTCGAGGTCGGCGAACTTCCCGTCCAGGCGCTCAAGCACTTGGTCTCGGGGATCTATCCCCCGGTGATCCACTCGGTGTCGTGGATCAATGCGCTGGAGGACGGTCAACAGGCGCGCGTCAAGGCACGCCGACACCGGACCCGGGACTATGCGAAAAAGCGTGAGCGGGCCAAGAAGGGCACGATTTCCGACGGCACGGACGAGGTAATGCTCGGTGCCTCCGAACAGCGAGCCCTAGACTTGATGCCCGGCCAGGGACACCACGGGGCCTCCTGGGCCGCGTACCTGAGCTACACGGTGGAGAGCGAGGACCAGCTGGAGTCGGTCGCCACCCATCTGGAGGCGGCCGCCTCCAATGCCGGGGTGCGGCACATCCAATGGCTGGACCTCAAACAGGATCTGGCCCTGGCCGTCGTGCTTCCCTTGGGGCGGGGAATCCGGACATGAGCCTGACCCAGAACAAACGGACCGGTGCCCAGCACCAGGACCACGCGACTGCCACAGCCAAGGGTCCGCGGCCCGGTGGTCGCCGAAACGGCCGGTCGCGGGACACCAGCGAAGAAATGCCCGTGCCCCGGCAGGGCGGCGTTCCGTCCATGGGGACAGACGACGGTGCGGCGGGCCAGAGCCGGTCCCGGCGAGGCAAGAACCCCAGAACGTCAGAAGACCAAGGTACTTCCACTGGGGAGAACAGTTTGCGGTGGCACGCCCATCGGCGGCTGTCCACCGGCTCCAAGCTGGGGCTCTATGACCCAGCTCCGCCTGGCGCCCTGTCCTCCACCCGGCAGATGGAAGCCAGCCTGCTGGCCGTTGCCGCTCCCCCGACCAACCACAAGGGTCTGATCTTCGGCTTGGACACCAGCACCGGGTGGATCATCAGCCATGACCCGTTCTTCGCCTACGGACACACCGTCCAGAACCCCAACGTCTGCTATATCGGGGATCTCGGATCCGGGAAAAGCTCGGCCATGAAAACCTGGGGACTGCTCCGTCCCCTGATTCTGGGCCGCGACATCGTCGTCCTGGACAAGAAACTCCAGAAAAACACTGGAGAAGGAGAATATGCTCCGCTATCTCGGCATCTGGGCCGCGAACCGATCATCTTTAGGATCGGTGGCGGTGGATCCTGTATCAACATCCTCGATCCCCGGATCGGGACCGGGGATCAGGACGAACGCAACAGTGGGTCACCGGCCGGTCAGTCCATGTTGCTGCGGGCCGTCACCGAAGAGGCCCTCGGCCGGCCCCTGTCCCCCCTGGAGGGCAAGGCGTTGCGCACCGCCCACCGCCGGGCGCTGCACACCGCCACCGAGCAGGGATATGTGGCAACCATCAGCCACGTCATGGACGCACTGCTGCACCCGGACGAACGGGACGCAACCGAGGTGGAGGTCACGCGCGCCGAGTTGCGCGGTTGGGGCCTGGAAATCGCCTTCGAACTCGAACGGCTGATCAGCGATGACCTTGCCGGGCTCATCGACGGAGAAACCTCCCCCGAGGTCCAACTCGGCGAGGGCCTGACGGTCTTCGACGTGTCCAACCTCCCCGAATCGGGCCCAGCCTTGGCCATCGTGATGACGCTGGTGAACACCTGGCTGGCGAACATGCTGCACCACCGCACCCAGAGCCGGCCCACGCACCTTTTGGTCGAGGAAGCCTGGCACCTGGTGCGCGGCACCGTCGCCGAAGTCATCGCCCGCAACCTCAAGCTCTCCCGCGCCCTGGGCCTGTCCAGCCACTTCGCCTTCCACCACATCAGCGACGTCCCCGAAGGCTCTACGGCCCAGGCCATCATCAAGGAATGCGACACCATCTTCATTTACCAACAGAAGAAGCCGGCCGACGCCCGGGCGGTCCTGGAGATGTATGACTTGCCGGCCTCCAGCTACCTGGACATCCTGAAGATGCCCACCGGCAGTTGCCTGCTGAAGATCGGCAGTGAGGTGCCCATCAGGGCCAGGCACCTGCGCAGCCCCACCGAGGTCACGCTCACCGACACCGACGCGGCGATGAAGCAGGTCCGGCATGCCACGGGCTAACCGGCACGGCACCGCGGCGGGCCCGTGGCTGGTGCTGGCCCTTCTGCTCACGATCCCCTATCTGGCGCTGAACCTGGGCGAGGCACTGACGCCCACGGGATCGGCCATCACCTGGAATGCCCGGGACCTCGGTGCGGGTCTCGTGCAGGGCCGGGTTGCCTGGCCGGTTGCTTCCACGTTCATTGCCGTCGGCTTGTTCCTCGCCCTGGTCCTATTGGCGGCATTCCTCGTTGAAGGCACCAAGAACCTGCGAACCCGAAAAGGTGGACCCGGTCCCTCCCCCGGAACCTTGCGGGTATTGTCCTTGCGCCGCGCCGCCAGGTATGCGCGCAAGGCCCTGCAGGTTCCTCCCAAAACCAAGGACAAGGACCTCGTGGTCTCCATGGCGGCCACACCCCAGGGCAACAAACCCCTGTATATGCAGTTCGAGGATTCCTGCTGGACCTACGCCCCGGCCCGCGCCGGCAAGACCCTCACCATCGTCGCCCCCGGCATCCTCTCGGCGCCGGGCCCGGTCCTGGCGACCTCCACCAAGGTCGATGTCCTCACCCACACCGCCATCCCCCGGCTGGAGGCCGGCCAGGTGCTCGCCTTCGACCTGGAACAAATCACCGGTTGGCCCCACCAAGTCCTCTGGAACCCGGTGCGCGGATGCCAGGACGAGAACGAGGCCCTGGCCCGCGGCAAGGCCTGGGCCAGGGCCACGTCCCGGGGCAACGTGAAAAACGGGGACTGGTTCGCCGACCAGGCCGCCGCCGTCCTGGGTCGCCTGCTGCATGCAGCGGCGCTGGAGGGCAAGGACCTGCGCGATGTCATGCGCTGGGCCTCGGACTTCACCGATGCCGAGCCGGTGGAAATCCTGCGCCGCAACGGCGCCACCGAGTCGTTCATCTCCCGGCTGGTGGACCTGCGCTCCTCCCGGGCCGGGGAGGCGGTGGACGGCATCAAAATGACCCTCCAGGGACTCTTCGAACCCCTGGCCTCCTCTCGAGTGCTCTCCCAACTGGTCCCCGGGGACCGGACCGCCTTCGACGCCCAAGACTTCCTGGCTGGGCGCAACACGCTGTATGTGATCGCCGACGGGGACGCCTCCCCGTTGGCACCCTTGGTGACGATGTTCACCGACTTCGTGTTCCGTACGGCCAAGCATTTGTCCCAGCAACGGGCCGGAGGCCGGTTGTGGCCGGTGTTCACCATGTTCCTGGACGAAGCCCCCAATGTGGCCGCCATCCGGGACATGCCGGCGGTGCTCTCCGAATCAGGGGGACGCGGCATCCGGGTGCTGGGCTTTTCCCAGTCTTTCGCCCAGAACGAGGCGCGGTGGGGAACCGATGCGGCCAAGGCCATCCAGGAGACCGCGAACGTCATCATCCTGATGCCGGGGCTGAAGCGCGAGGCGTTGAAGGACTATGCGGCGGAAATGGGCACCAGGCACCGGCAGCGGCGCAGTCACTCCACCGGACGCAGCGGCGGCTCCACGACCACCAGCCTCGAGGAGGTGCAGGTGATGAAGGCCGAGGAGATCAAGCACCTACGTGTCGGGGAGGCGTTGGTGGTGTATCGGAACCTGCCACCCTTTGTGGGCAGGATGCACCCGTTGTGGGAACGCAAGGACTGGAAACGGCTCGAGCAGCAGGCCCGGGAGGCGGAGCTGATGTGCGGGAAGCTATTCGCCGGCGGGGAACTCGGGGCGGGGGTGCATGGCCATGGACACGGAGGATTCATCGGACGAATCGGGGAACGGATCGGGGAATGGATCGCCAGGCGCGATACCTGACGGCACGATTGAAGAAGTCGTCCTGGACCACGACAACAAGATCGAGTACCTGCACACCATGATGCAGGACCAGCAAAAAACGCTGGCGGCGCTCGTCAAACATCGGGAGCGACCCAGCAGCTCCCCCGATCAACAGGACCCTGCCCCGTGGAACCTGTTGGACGGGACAGACAAGCAGCGGCGCAAGATCCTGGAACAGCTCTACGACTGGATCCGTTGGTACAACGAAACCTACCCCGGGGTAGAGGAACACGTCATCCCGCCCTGCTGGTTCCGCCACCGCGCCGTCATCCAGGAATTGCTGGCCGTGTTCGTGGCGTGGCAGGCCGCATACTGTGGCCTGGAGGAACCCGACGATGCCCCGGCGTATTGGCACGAACGGATCCTCCACCCCACCATCGCACGATTGTCGAGCGACAAGGCAGCAGGGTGGGGCAACTGCCTCGGCTCCCACCGGGAACCGCATCCACCGGACACCGGCGGCGCCCATCGTGAGGCGTTCCAAGCGTGGCTTGCCACCCCGGGCGGCACGTGAGTTTCTCTCCAGCGTCGAGGCCGGCTGTGCCCTCGTTAACGGTCATGTTCTCTGGTGCCAGACCGTCAATTCCACCCACGGGGCGTTGAGCCCGAGAGGCGTAATGTTCAAGGGTCCAGGGGGCGTATGCAGTCGCTGAACATCACGATGAGCGGCTGGTAGTTCTGCTCTTCGCGGGCGATCTGGCTGGCTTCGTTGAGTTGTTCTCCATGCACTTTGCCCCAGTCGATGAACCAGCCGGCATCCTCTGCCACCCGGTTCCAGAATTCCCGCTGGGTCCGGCCGTTGCCCTCCCGAAAGGGGTGGATGTAGTTGAAACTGTCGTAGTAGTAGGACAGTTTTTCCACGAATTCCCGGCGCTCCAGACCTTGGAGGAGGTTGTCCTCGGTGAGTTCGCGGGAAATGCTCGCCGCCGCCCGCTCGATCAGATTTACGGGGCAGAACGGCTCGTTCTTGGGACGCACCAAATCGGTCGTCCGGAGGTGTCCGGCCCATGAAAAAATATCGGCGAACAGTTGCCGGTGGATCGCCTGAAATTCCCGAAGGTCCCGACTTGGTTCGATATACGCGCTGTCACGCAACTGGACCACACGAACAGCTACGAGGTCGGCTTCTGCCGCCGCAAGCTCTTTGCTGGTGATCGCTCCGACGAGGTTCCTGAGAATGCCCGTTGTCGGGTCGAGGTAAGGATCGGGAGCCGAACTATCGAAATCAGTCGAGCCCAAACCGTGCACGTGCTTTTCTTACCAGTTCGTCGGATGTCACTTTTCCCGTGACATACTCCTCAGACTCCGCACGGTATTCGTCACTGACTTCAAGGCCCTCGAGGTTCATGCTGTGGGCGGCCTCGTTGACCCACTTGGATCGCTGCTCTGTCATCGTCATGCCGTTTCCTTCCCACACCGCATTGTCGAAATATCCACAGGGGGTGCTGCCGATCCCGTGAGTGCAGGAACTGGCAGAAACAACCTTGCGGACTAGTGAATCGATTCTACTCGTGATCGGTCCTGAAACTGTGTGCCACACAGAAGAGCCGGGCCACGTCGTGGGGCGAGCATGCCCCTTTAGCCACGGTTTCAACTCGTTGGCTGCTCAGGTGCACTCGGAAGCTGGGCTTCTCGAGGCCATGGTCCGAACCCACGGCGGACTCGCTAGCCCAATCGCGGGCCTTCGGACTCCGGGCCTGCGCTCGGTCCATCGTGCCGCCGGGTCCCGCGGGCCTTCCTGGCCCGCGTTTCCTGGAGCCGGGCCAGCCGCTCCCGCAAGGTGCGCGGCCCGTCCTCTTCGTCATGGGGCGGAGGCGCCGCAGCCACCGTTTGCTTCCCCACATCCTGTTCTGTGAATGGCATAGCGCCCGGCTGCCGCTGCCCGGTGCGGCGGCGGCGCAGTTCGGCAATGGCCTCCTCGGCCGCCGTGGGTGCTGTGCCGGGGGCTGCCTGCTCGGCCTCGAGACGATCCGCGGTCCGCTCCCCCGGGGTCAATGGGGGCCTCGTGGTGAGGCTGCTGTGCTTGTGCAGCGAGGTCGCCCGGGCCTTGAGGTCCCGGGCGATCGGGTTCTTGCGGTGTTCCTTGGGGACCAGGCGCGGCTCGCTGTCGGGGATGTTGTAGGTTCCGCGGTAGGCGGCGATTTCGGCCGCGAGGTTGCACCAGTCTCGGCGCCGGTCAGGTCGGCGCGGCACCGGCCCCAAATCGGTCAGCCAGGCCGGCGGTTTCTCGGCCAGTTCGGCGCCCACCCGGGTGAACTCGCGTTTCACCACGCCTCGGTATTGCTGGCTTTGCGTGGCCCAGGCGGCCGGGGTCTCGGGCTTCCAGAGGTGCTCGGCGGGGGCGAACCATTCGGGCAGGTCCTTCGGTGTCTCGTGTTCGCGCTGGTCCATGAGGGACCTCAATTCCAGTTCGTCGTTGATACGCTCCAGGATGGTCCCTGTGCCGCGGATCCGGCTGGTGCGTTCGCGTTCAAGGGTCTCGGCCCGGTGCACGGTCCCGGGCATGGTGCCCCGAAGGGCTTGTTCCCGGCGCAACCGTCCCAATTCCCAAGTAAGCTCTTGGGTCTTGTTTTCCGGGTTGGAGGGGATCTGCCGTTCCCGTTCATCCTCGGTCCGGGCGATCCGCGCGATCAGTTCGTCATCGCCGAGATGCCCGTAGAGGCGGTGCCGCCACGGTTTGAGCCCCGCGGTCTGCCGTCCCACGGGTTCCTCCAGGATGCTGTGGCGGCGTTCCAGGGCGAGGTCGTGCAGGTGCTCCAGGTGCTCGGTGGAGACCTCCTTGAGTGGGCGGTTGGCTTCGGCGAGGACGTGCTTGCGGCTTTCCAGGAGTCGTTCCACTCTCCAGGCCATGACGGCCGAGCGGTCATGTGCCGATTCGATTTCGCCCACTTCCAAGGCATCTTGGATGAGCAGGGGCATGTGCAGCCCTCGGTCCTCGGCGACCCCCAGATGGTGGGCCACGGCGTCCCACGCCGTGGAGCGGAAGTACCGCTCGGCTTCCCTGGATCCTGCCTGGGTGGCAAAGAGGGTGCGCATTCGTTGTTCCCGGGCCTGGTCGACGAGGTCGCGGTGGATGGCGCCCAGGTGTTCGATGCTGCGGGAGCGGGCTCGTTCGGCCGTTGAGGTGTCGTGGGCGCTGAGGTTCCCCGCGGTGTTCGCGGCGATCCGTGCCAGCACTTCTGGGGCCTCCTCCCCCGTTTCCAGTGCCACATAGATCTTGTTGTCGTAGCGTCCGCGGCTGGTGGCCACATACCCTTGCGCCCGGTCCAGGCCGGCGGACAGCAGGGCGTGGGAACTGTCGTACGTCATTCCTTGGGCGCGGTGGATGGTGGAGGCGTACCCGAGCTCCACATGGGTGCGCACGTATTCGGCGGGCAGGGTGGTGGTGCCGTGGTGGGCGCGGTGCTGCACATCCAGCGCCCCGTCATCCCGGATGCCGGTGACCGTCCAGACGTCGTTGTTTTTCACGAAGTCGTGTCCGCGGTTCACGGTGAGGCGGCGGTCATTGCGGCGGGTCACCACCACGTCGCCTGCATAGGCCCGGGCGCCGTTTTGCAGTTCGGTGCTGGTGCCCGAATTCAATTCGCCGAGTTGGATGCGATAGGCCTGGGCGCGGTCGTTGAGGCGACCGACCAGGGCGTTGCTGGGGGCGATCATCAGCGCTCGGCGCCCGGCGTTTTGGTCTTTTTGCCATCCGGCGAACACGTGATGTTCCATCAAGTCCGTGTCCCCGGCCATGATCCGTTGGTGATCCCAGTAGTACGACCACGGGTCATCGGTGCCCAGCAACGGTGGTTGGCGCAGGGTCAGGCTGGCAGTGGCTTCCTCCTCGTTCGGTGTTCCGTCCGGGTGGCGGAAGCGGTGCACGGTTTCCAGACGTACGGCCGGCTCGTATTGGTCGATCAGCCGCAGGGCTCCGCCGCAGCCGATGGCGCCGAGTTGGCGGTCATCCCCGATGGCTCGGATGACCGCCCCGTGCTCGGCGGCGAGACTTACGGCCTGGGCGAAGAGCGCGGTGCCGACCATGCCCGCCTCGTCGAGCAGGAGCATGTCGCCCGGTTTGAGCGGGACAAAGTGTTCGGAGGGTTCATTGGCACCGAGGACGAAGGCGTCCAGGGTCATGGCCTCAGTGCCTATTTCGTGTCCCAGCAGGGCGGCCGCGGCGGCGGTCGGTGCCACGGCCAGGATCCTGCCGCCGGCAGACTGGGTGGCATGCGCGACCAGCCGCATGGCCGTGGTCTTGCCGGCGCCGGCCGGGCCGATGCCGACCATCAGCAGGCGGTCGCTGCAGGCGAATTCCTCGGCCACGGTCCTCTGTCCCTCATCGAGCCAGCCCTCGACCTGGCCTAGGATGCGGGTGAAATGATCGTGGGTGGCCACGGGGATGACGGTGCGTTGGGCGGCGCCCAGCAGGTCACTTTCGGCCGCCAGGACCGTGGGGGACGTGTAGAGCTTGCGCTTGGCTTTCTGGTATTTGTGCACCGCGGTGATGGCCCCGGCCACCGGGGCGGGCACCGGAATATCCGGGGTCAGGCACAGGCAGTTGCGTTCCAGGACGGTGTGGGTCAGTGCGAAAACGAGGGTGTCGGGCAGTCTCCGGGTCCCGGCGAGGGCGCCGAGTTGGCGGGTGGCTTCCGCTTGGACGTGGTGCTCTCCCCAGACCGCACGCTCGGATTCGAGCCGCTGCACCACTTGCGCGGCGATGTCCTGCAGTGCTTTCTCGGACAAAGAAAACAGCGTCGAATGAGCGCGGATTCCCAGATGCCGTCGTGCCCGTTGGGCTTGCTTGAGTGCCGTTTCCCCGACGGGCAAGTGCAGCCCGCTGCCGAACTTCAGCTGCCAGCCCTCCACCAGTTCCGCCAGTGGTTTCCCTTGTTTCTTGTCCGCCCTGGTGGTGAGGGTCGCCTGCTGGCTCAGGTGGATCATTTGCTTGCGATTCGGCTCGTAGCCGTGCTCGGACCGGAACCTGTCCACCAGTATTCCGAGCGCTGATTGGATCTGTCCGCGGCGGGAGGATGCTGCCTCGATGGCTGCCACGTCGATGCCGGCGATTTCCGTGACCGGGCGTTTCCCCGGCATCGGCCGCATCGTGGTGGCCACGCCCAGGGACTCGCAGACGTTCTCCATGACGCACCGGTTGTAGTGTTCGCTGGCTGCCACATTGAACTGATACAGCAACGCCCCATCCAGCGTTCCCCATTTGTCGTCGGTGCCCAGCACCTTGTTGGAAACCACCACATGGTCATGCAATTGCGGGTCCCCGTCACGGGAATCATAGTGCCGGAACCGGGTGTAGATCAGCCCGCCGGCGACGTCCTGTTGCCGCACCCCGTTTTTCCCCCGCCGCGTATAGACGGCGGTGTCCTCGAGGTAGGCCATGGTCGATTCCACGGCCTGAAGGTGCGCCCGCTCAATGGCCACGCGCACCTTGTCGCCGCCCACGCCCCACAGGTAGGAGACTGATTTGGGTGGGGAGAAGACCAGGTCGAATCCGGCGACGGCCTGCGCCGCGGGGCGCATGTGTTGTGCAACGAACCGACCAAGTTCTTCCTTGGATGCGGGGTTGCGGCCGTGCAGTTCCCGGAAATACTGGGCACCCGCCGTGGCCCTGAGGCGCCGACGTTCATCAGCATCCGGTGCGCGGTGCTTTAGGCGCTCGAAGTCTCCCAGCGCGGTGGTGATGCGCTTCTGTAGGACGTCTTCTTTTTGGGAAAAGCGCTTGTAGCGTTGCCCGAGGTCCTTTTCGAACGGTTCACCGGTGAGTTCGCTGGTTTCCCCGTACCGGGGGTGTAGGCCTTCCCCGTAGAGCAGTTGCATCTGCTGCTCGGTGACGTTCCCGTAGACCTCGAGGTGCTCGGTTCCGCGTCCGCCCCACTGCCCCGGTGGGTAGCCGGAGAGGTGGTAGTACTCACCCAGCTGGCGGTCCTTGGACCGTAGTTCATCGCCGCTGGCGACTTCACGGGTGTAGTACGTGTAGCCGTCGCCCGCACTGAGTTTGTGCACGGTCATCACACCCCCAGTGTGAACCGGGCCCCCTCATTTATCAAGGATGCATGAGGTGTGACAAAGCATGGTGGTTTGACGAGCCCGACGAAGGAGCAGAAGTCTCGGCGAACCAGTAGCGGTGCCGTTGGTCCGAGGGACGAGAAACAGTGAACGGCATCGTGCCGGGCTGGGGCCATCAACGGTGTTGATGCGGTTGTGCACACGCGAATGCGCGGTGGGTAACACGCTTTTCGTTATCCACGGTGCGTTCAACTGTGTGCAACCGGGGCGCGGCGGAAGGATTTTCCACAGGCCACCGGTGGTTGTCCACGCGTGGCCGGGGATGCCGGCCGGCAGGATCGGGGCTCCGGACGGGCACCCGGCGCTGTGACTGGCAACCCGTCCGGGTCGCGGGACCTGCGCCCGGAACGATCCAGGCCCACCACTGTTTTACGGGCACCGGTGGGTTTATCCTGTGGTGACCGTTAGGTGTCGTTGGGAGGAGCAGTCATGGCCAAGGATCGGAAATCGGCGGTGGCGCTGGCCGCCCGGGAAAAGGCGCGCACCAAGGCGTCGGAGATGACCCAACGCCACGAGCTGTTGCTTGAGAAGGCGGCCGAATACTTCGTGCTGGAAGAGCAGTCCGCCGCGCGCCTGGAGGCCGCCAAAACCCAGGCGCAGCAGATCCTGGAGCAGGCCAAAAAGTCGTTCGAGGCCGGTCGCATCGAGCGCGGACGCATCGTGGTCTCGATGCTGGCCACCGGGGAATCCCGGGCCTCGGTGACCCAGCGGTTGGGCATTTCCCCCGGGGAACTGCGCGTCCTGCTCGAGGCGGCCGGCAGCACGGAAGACACCCGTTCCTGATTCTTCGGTCAAGCCCCGGGTCGGGATGGTGATGGGAAGCAAATCGGTGTCCGGTTCAGAACAGGGTAGGGTCCTCCACACGCGATCCGGCGTTGATCGCATGGATGCGTTGGACATCCCATCCGTGGGCCAACAGGTCTTCACGCAGCGCACGGGAGCGGGCGGCCATTGCCGCCCGCGGCAGCCCCCTAAAGCGCAGCCCCGACCCGTTGGCGGAGCGCAGCTTGCGTTGCCGGTCGACCATGTTGGACTGCCGGTCCCCCATGCCCAGGTGGCGGGGATTCACGCACAGGGGGACGTCGCACTCGTGCATCAATTCCGGCAGCTGCCCGTGGGCCAGTCCCAGGTCTAGGGCGAGGCTGTAGCGGTGCGGGCGCACCGAGGTGCCGTCCAGGTAGAAGCGTCCGTAACCGTCATCGGCGATGGCCCCGACCCAGATCCAGCATTGTTCCGGGAGAGGTCCGCGGATGACCTTGGACCAAAAACGGTGTTCCGCATTCCCTTTCGCCCGCTGTAACCCGGGGCCCTTTGATTGCCCCGCGGTCTTGCCGATCAGGTCCCGTGTTTTGTCCGGCCGCCACGTGTGGTGGCTCATGCGTGGGATCCGTGGCGGCGAGACTGGCGGGAGGGCCGGGATTGGCTGCACCCCGGAGCGGTGCGGTTCCGCCTGCGGGCTTCGTGCCGAGCTGGCATCAGGCGACCTGGCGTGAGAGCTTGTTGGTGCACCACAGCAGGAACGCCGCCGGCAGGATCCAGGCGGCGGCCTCGAGGTAGTCGTGGTTCCAGAACCGGCCCACGGCAGTGAGCAGCAGGATGAGGCCGAACACCGCGCAGAGCATCCGGGCCAGGGCCGCCACGCTTTGGACGGGGTGAACCACCAGCTGCAGGAGCAGTGCGAGGCACAGGATCCCCGCGGCCAGAAAGAGGATCATCGCCTGATCCACCATATGCCTGTGGCGTTTGTGCCGCTGGTGTGTCGTGCATGGCGGTGGGGTTGGTGCTGCACGCAGGGATTCGTCATGGTGCCTCCGCTTTAGACCGGGACCTGGGAGGTGTCCCGTTGGTGCGAAGCTACCGGAGAGCACCGACATTTTGGAACCCATGACCGCCCGCGGTGGGGGTTCTTGCGGGGCCGAAGCCCGGCATCATCGAACAACATGGAACGCCCCCGGATCCGGTTCCCCCGGGGATTTCGGGGCCGTGGTCCACTGAATCCCGTTCCGGCCGTGTGCACTTCGGGCCGTGCGGTTTTTGCCGCTGCCCGGGCTGGTTGGCGATTACCCGTCCCGGTGCGTGTCCGCGGAATCCCGTGGGTCCTCCGCCGTCGGTGGCGTGCGGCGGACGCACCGCTGCATGAATCCGAGCACCAGTTCCCGCTGGGTCTTGCCGTTCAGGGCAGCGTAGGCCTTGAACTGGCGGGCGAGATCCTCGGGGACATCGAAGTTCAACCGCTTTTGCGGGGTCCCGTCCGCCGCGGGTTTGGCGCTCATCCCGCCATCTCCTGCCGGGCGAAAGTGATGGCCCGGACGATGTTGGCCGGGTCCAGTCCCGACCAGTGGAACTGGTCATCCACGACGACGACCGGGGCCTGGGAATAGCCGAGTTCCTCGGTGACATACTCCAGCGCGGCAGGCTCGGCGGTGAGGTCGACCTCCGTGAACGCCACCTGTGCCTCGGTGAATTTTTCAGTGGTCTTGCGGCAGCCGAAGCATCCCGGCTTGGTGTAGATGGTGATGGCCATGGCCTTCTCCTCCGCCCTTTCGCTATGTCTTCATTTTACCCTCATTTGAGGGTGTAAACCATTGTTTTGATCCGGTTTTTCAAGGTTTTTGGACCCCGCAGGTACGCACAAAATGGCGCGGTGGGTGGCCATGGTGAGCGTGGTTAGGGCACCTCCCCAGTGGGGCCGACCGGGGAACCGGAGAGGCCACGACCAAGGAACCGGCACCGCGGGAATGTCGGTCCATGCCGGTTCGTGGGCGTCCGTTAGTGCCCGGTTCGGCGGCTCTTGCCATGACGGTGCAACACGGCGATCCGGAGTGTTCTTGACGGGGCATCGGGTTCGAGGCCGGGGTCCTTCCGATGCAAGCCCGTGCAGCCACTGCTTCGCTTGCGGCAACGAGATACCGTGGGCCACGCTCCCGCTGCGGTGGTGGGTGGGCCGCTGCGGGTTCGCCCGTGCCCGGGGGCCGGGGCGCGTAGCGCCTGGGTGCGGCGGCCGGGGGAGCTTGCGGAGGAGGTCGCCGCCGAAATCGGTGGGCCCGGGACGTTACGTGGCCACAGTGGTCCTGCGCGGACGCCAGGTGAACCCGGCGCGCCGAGGCTCTGGCGCGGCCTCGCGGGCGCTTTGCTGTGGACACAAGGAGCGGGACGGAACGAGGTTTTCTCGTTCCGTCCCGCTGTGGATGGTGTGTGCCGGTAAATGGCTCAATGCTTCGTGGTCGCCGAGGCGGGTAGTCGGCCGCTGATGATTAGTCTGGTCAGTAGCTCGGTGAGGCGGTGCGTGGGGTCGGTGGTGCGGGCGAGGTCCAGAAAGTGCATCGCTTCGCTGCCCTTCCCGTCGATCCAGCGCGTCCAGCCGAGCCCGGCCAGCAGGTCGGTCCGATACTCCAGGGGGATGTATTCAAGGGCGGTGTAGATGGCATCGGCTCCGTCCCTGAAGTACTCCCAATCGTCGGGGGAAATGTCCCCCATGAGCGCGGCGCTGATGGTGTCCATGTCGTCACTGGTGGTGGCCAGCGAGGCGAAGATCAAATCGCGGATTCCCTTGTTGGTGCACGTCCCACCCAACCATGCGCCCTCGTTCGGTGTGATGGTTCCGGTGCATTGGTATCCGATGACGATGCCGATCAGCCTCGTGCACACCGTGGTCCGGGTGGCTCCGTCCGCGCAATCCAACCGGCGGGCCGCGTCAACGAACTGTTGCAGTTCCGATACCGCGGCGTCGGTGCTGCAGGGCGGGATGTCGGCGGCAAGCTTCACATAGCTCTTGGTGCCGACCATGAGCGCCAGTGCCGCATTCGAGGTGGCCACCGTGGCGAAGGGGATCTGGTCGGTATGGGTCCCCTCGTAGTCGGTGAGGTACCCGTCGCGAATCAGCACGGCGTGGCGGATGGGGCGGCCGGTCCGGGCCAGGAGGCCGCCCAAGGCCCGGTACTGGGTCGGGGTCATGGCCCGGTCATCCTCGAAGCTGAGCAACAGCACCCCGGTGATGTTCTCGAGGCGGTCGACGTAGTGCCTGACTTCGGTGGCCCAGAATCCCGCGGGGGCTTCGGGGTGTGCGTCGAGGCGCAGGGTGGCTGCCACGGTGCGGTGTTCCAGCAGCATCAGCACCACCGAGGAGGTGGGGGTGAAGCCGAGGGAGTGGATGGCGACCGCGACGGTGTCGGCCATCGTGGTGGCGGTGATCTTGTCCATGATCTTGTCCTCGTTCGAAGGGGTTCGGGGGCCGCGGTGCCAGCCCCGCGCTTTGGGTCTCTCCCCCCCATGTTTTTTGTTTGCTGGCGCAATGAAATGAGCAGGGCCGGGACCAGGCACAGCAACCCGAAGGGCGGTGGCGGGAAAAGTTTTTGGCCGAAATAAGCGACGCAGGAGCGCGGCCACAAAGTTTTCCCGCCACCGGCCCGGAGCGACGAAGGAGCGTAGTGGCTTGTGTGCCTGGGCCCGGCCCATATACTCCGAAGGTCAGCAAACAAAAAAGAAAAAGCGGCCTTTAGGCCGCAGCCTGATTCGCCGGAACGGTGAATCAGGCCAAGAGTCGGCCGCGGAGCGGACGTCCGGTTTCTTGGGTGCGAGCGAGCGAGTACCCAAGAGGTCCTGAATCCGGCAGCCACTTATGCACGATGAGTTGCATCTGCCGTGGTCGACGGGTCGGCTTGTGGAGAAGCAGAAGGTGTTGGCCCAGGAAGTCAGCGACCTGCTGGCCGAGGCCAAGACCGTGGATGCCACCGAGGACGCGAGGTTCGGGCCGAGCAGGCTCGGGGACGGGTTGCCGGTGGAGCTGGCCGACCGGCGGGCGTGGGCCTCCCTTGAGGAGGAAGCCGTCGGGAAGGCGCGGGCCGAGGCCGAGGAGAAGGCCCGGGACCGCGGGGACGACGACATCAGCGCCGCCGGGGACAAGGCCGCCAAGGCCGCGGTGCCGAAGCCCAAGGCGCAGCGGAACTTCACTGACCTCGATGCCCGGACCATGAAGCGGGCGGACGGCTCTTTTTCGTATTGCTACAACGGGCAGGCCGTGGTGGACGAATACCGGCAGGTCATCGTGGCGGCGGAGTATGGCACCGAGTTCTTCATTTCCACCGGCCGGAAGAAGCACGCCACCCCGATCCCGAAGGCACCGAGGGGCCGGATCCCGGCCAATGCCACCGTGGGCGAGCGGATGGCCCGGAAGCTGAAGACCACGGCGGGGAAGGGGTCTGTTCCCGGCGCAAGGCCATCGTGGAGCCGGTGTTCGGCAGATCCACACCCGGCAGGGCAAGCACCTGTTGCTCCGCGGGTTGTGGAAGGCTGCCCTGGAGAGGAAGCTGCTGGCCTGCCTGTCACAACCATGAAGCTCCACAGCTTCCGGGAAGAATCGCCGGCATAGCGGGAGGTGCGGTGGGGGCCTGCCCTGCGCGCAGACCCCGTTGGGACCCGATCATGGGGCTTGGTGCGGCATCTGACAGGTTCCCATGGTGTCTGGCCGGCGGTATCGCCCGGTAAGTGGTTCTTGGTCCAGCTTCCCTGTTACTTGCTGCGGATCGTCAAACCTCTACTGACCCACGCACCCAGGCCGTGGTCTTGTTGATGAGCGCCTCGAAGTCGATGGCATCGGCCTCGAGCCGCGAACCTCATTCGCGAGCATTAATTATGAGTCT
>NZ_AOCK01000015.1 GCF_000348945.1 Paeniglutamicibacter gangotriensis Lz1y
GTCATTGTGATTCCCATCCATCGGCCAAAGATCTCCAGCATCCAAGACACTGTTCACAACTCACGCCAGCCACATGCCAACCTGGGGCGAGTCGGCCACCTTCACCCAGTATGGGCACGAACAATCCACCGCGTCCACTCATCCAGGGCTGCAGAGAATCACCCTGAATCGATTTTCGCAATCGCTCATGCTTTTTCCAGCACAGAACAGTCGCAACAATGGCGAGACGATGAATGCTGTGATCGCCAAACTAGAAGCGATGAAGACCACGCCTCGTCACCGCGACACAGGATCTCATGGAAGCGCCCTGGACAACCGATCGATACCGGTGTTCAGGGTGCTGTGAGCCGGTCTGTCTCCGGGTGTGCTCACTACATTTTGGGTAGGACTATAGGTTCAGGCGCGACTTCAAGCAGATATCAAGTTCTGCGAGGAACTGTTCCGTCGCCATCCATTTCTGGTCCGTCCCCAGATAGACCACTAAACCGCTATCCGAAAACTCCTAAGCAGCCCAGGTCTTCCGAGGAAAACTACAGGGACCGTTCCGGGATGTTCTCCTTCAACTTAGACGGATTGAGAAGTATCCGGGCACGACTAGCCGTAACCCGGTGCTTTCAGGCACCTTCCCCCGGGGTCTACACCAGCTCCACAGGCAAATTTACTGTGACCGGCACAGTGACCCTCGATGCCAAAGGAGACCCCAGCGCCCGCTTCATCGGGCCGGAACCATCACCACCAGCAATGACAGCAGCATTGTGCTCGCGCGCGGGACCCAGACCGAGAACGTCTACTGGCGTAGCACCGGCGACGTCACGCTGGGTGCTTCGAGCACCGCCCGGGGCACCTTCCTAGCGAACACCGGGGCCTCCGTCGAGTCTCGCGCCAAACTCATCGGGAGACTGTATTCCTGCGCCGGTTCCCTCACGGTCACCCGCGCCACCATCAGTTCTCCCTCATAACGCCTGCACCGACCGCGAAAACGGCATGGTGACCCATTTCGAAAGGGAAGACCTCGGATCTAGAATTCCGGCCCGGCTAAGAGTCCTGCTTGCGGACGCATAATCGCGTTGCAGAGGACTTTGGACAGCCAGTGTAATCGTCTCCGGAAAATGACACAGAAAAAATGCGTTGCGACCGGCTGCATAGTCTCGTGATCCGATTCCTCACCGCAACGCCTGAACATCAAATTCTTGACAGTTGAATACGTTGACATTCACACCACTCGGCTCGCATAGACCCCGCCCGGGACAAATTCCCATACGGGTAGCTCAAATACTTCAGCACAGAACACCACACGCCCGTGAGGAACAAACCGCACGACGCCCGTAAAGGATCCTCTGATACCCCAATGGCAACGTGAGGATTTTTCACTCTTGGTTGAAAAAATCAGCTCGTTTAGGGTGCCCCGTCGATGAAGGCCTTGGCATGCTCTACGGCTTTCTTGAATGCGTCATTGCGCAACCTCACCTTCTCCAGCTGCCCCGACTCAATGTAATCGGTGAGACCGGGACGCAACAACCAAATATCCCCTTGAGGCGGAAGGTAAAATATCGCGAACGACCTATGGGCCTCATCATCACTCCACACCGGGACTACGGCCAGTGCAGCTCCGGTATCGATGTTGATCCATTGGGCCCGCGGCGTCGGTTGTTCATTGACTTCAGGATCCAAAAACGGTGCGGTGCCCGGACCCCATCGTTGCTCGAAACGTTCATGAAAAACTGGCAGTAACGGAGAATCGTAGCGACGCCATGCGCTCATCGTGAAGCACCTCCTAGCTAAATGGTTCCCACCGAAGAGGAGAAATCTGGATGGGTGGAGTGTCTTGAGCCAAAAGCCGCGGTTCGTGGCGGCGCACCGTCACGTGATCGGACTGCGATCGATCGAATGGTGTTTGAACCGATGGCGCTTGGTGGGGTGACGGGGTGTCTCCGGCACGCTCACTTTTAGTGCCGGCGGAGGGACGAGATAATGTTTCGTAGGCTTCCATCACCTGCGCCAATGACTTCTCGGCGGTCATCCGGAATCCCGAGGAGGAGGCCTCAGCAGACATGGTATCTGGGTGGTAGCGGCGAACTTCTGACCTGTAGGCCCTAGCGATCTCACGCGGTGTGGCCCCCATGTTCAGACCTAGTACGCGGTAGGGATTGGTAGCTTCGGCCACGTTCTCACCTCTTTCGCTAACCTTTGGGCTTCACCGCCCGAGGCATAGTTAGGGGTGTCGGTGGGCCCCGGGACGTCAGGGCCCGGAACCCACCGACTCCAAGAAACCGCGGGAGAGAACCGATATTGTGGTGTTTTCGACGCAATGGCTGGTCTTCAGGAAACTCACGCCACCTCGGGTGTCGAGTTATCTGCGATTCCATGGTGCCTGGGGATCACCACGCGGTTACTGCCCGGTTTGGGTGTCCCTATGGGTCGATCGCCTCGCGATCCTGGCTTGGGGCGGTAATGGAGATCTTGCGAGGCTTGGCCTTCTCAGCCACCGGAATGCGCAAACGTAGCACACCGGCTTCGTAGCTGGCTTCGATGTTTTCGGTATCCAAGTTCTCTCCCAAGACCAGCTGACGGCTGAACACGCCCCGGGGACGTTCCGAAGCGAGCATTTCCAAATCCTTGTCCAGGGCAGGACGCTCCGCCTTCACGGTCACCACGTTGCGTTCAACGTCCAAGTCGATCGAATCCGGTTTGATCCCGGGCAAATCGAACTCAACCTCGAAAGTGTCCCCATTACGCCAAGCATCCATGCTCATCGCTGCCGGGCGAGCCGGGGTTCCGAAAACCTGCTGAGCGATCCGGTCAAGATCACGGAACGGGTCTGTACGCATCAACATGGCAGTTGCACTCCTTCACAGTGTCTCTGATATGCCATTTCCAATTTGTCGCATCCGCGATAATCTGTATCAGCGGATACAATTTTTATAGCACAATCACTATGGGGTCGCAAGCCTGTCAAACTCCCCCGCATTGATCGAGCCAGGGATAAGGAAAGGACGGGAAGATGACTCAGAAAAGATCGAGAGACCTTGCCGTGTATGGGATTTCGGTTGCCGCCGAGCTGGTAGGCACCGGACAACAGAACCTGCGCCTCTATGAACGCAAGGGACTTTTGGACCCCCAGCGCACCGAGGGCGGAACTCGCCGCTACAGCGAGGAGGACCTGGATATCTTGCGCCGCATCTCCCACCTCCTCGCCCAGGGGCTGAACTTATCGGGAATCGGCCTTGTCTTGTCCTTGGAGGCAGAAAACGCGTCCCTGAGGAGCGAACTTGAGCGGCAAGATTCACAGCAGGGCAAGAAACAAAAAGCCTCGGAAAGCTAACCCCCGACGAGCATCCCCGTTGGATCCAAGCGACCCGTGGTCTTGATTCTTTGACAAGCATGTCCTACCTTGGGATCCCGATCGAGGAACCACGGTAAACAGGAGGCAGATTAATGAGTGAGGTTATTGAACCCCTAGACATTGCTGATACCGCAGCCATCGCCGAAGGTGCTATCACCTTCGATGATGCCCGGCCCTTGGAGGCCGACGATGACCTCCACCCCCAAAGCGGTCCGGACAGTGAACGGCTGGTGGTCTGGGACGAGGTGCACGACAGTGACATGGAGCCTGAGGAAGAGCCGGGAATCGAACCGTACCTCGATGATCTACCCATTAGAGAGGATCTCCCGATACCCGGTGAACCGTAAGCAGGATGGCCGGCCCTGAGTCCAATGGCACCGGCCACCCCACCGGGGTGCTGGGTCACTTGCAGTGAAGTCAGCTGATTCCGTCGTTGCCTCGAACGTCCCAAGTGAACCCCTCCACCAACTCCTTCAGAGGGTGGATGTGCCGGAGCGTCGAAGGTACTGATACACCGTTTCCCGACTCAATCCGTATTCCCTCGCAAGCCGGACCGTGGGAACCCCGGCAGCCGCCCGAACCACCAGCCCGCTAACCTTGTCGGGATCCAAGGCGCGTTTGCGCTGCTTGTAGATCCCGCGGGTCTTCGCCAAGGCGATGCCTTCGCGCTGGCGTTCCGCGATCAGCGACCGTTCAAACTCGGCGAACACGCCCATGACCGAGAGCATCAGGTTCGCCATCGGGGAATCTTCCCCCGTGAACACCAGCTTTCGGGAAACACCCATTTCAAGGCAGAGGAAGGACTATGGCTCAGGATTACGATGAAGCCGGCCGGATATAGCCGAAGCCGCCGAACGCGTCTTGAAATAAGGGTCGATACGCCGCCCAGGACGGTGTCATGGCGGCAACTTGGATCTAGACGGGAGTGAAGGTAGCTGGAGCAGCTGTTACTCTCTATGCGAGTGTCCTGGGCAAGAAAGTGGATGAGCTGGCGGATGAAGGGTCCAAGGGGGAAACAGAACCCAATGCCACCGCGTCCGGCGAACTTGCCAAGGCCCAGAAGCAGCTGCGCCAATTGCAGTGGTTGATTCCGGGCTTCGCAGCACTGGTCATCGTGCTGGGGGCCAAACATGGCGAAATGCAGCGACCGAAAAATGTCAAGCTCGGTCTCGTGAAAAACTAAGAGCATCCTGGACGACGGCATTGCCTTACGGGATACACCAGGAGTGCTCCCGTGGCGTTATATCAGAGGAACTCAGCATCTTTCGAGCCGATTGAGACGCATCCTCGTTCGGTCTGCTGCACCTCAAGGTGCTGCCATGGCCGCTTTGTGGACCAGCGAACCAGGGCTTTGCTACTTCGGACCTGCCGCGGAAACATGCTGATCCTCAAGCGCTTTTCTGCTTCCACGGAAGATCACTTGCTATCGAAGCGGGATGATGTCGTCCCTACGTATCAAATCGGCAATGGCCCAAGACGCAGCTTTATCTAGGCGCCGGAATCAAACACGAAAACGGTTTTTGCGGCAAGCGCACATCAACGGCAACGCCTGATGAAGGACCTTCTCATTCAAGTGACAGTTCTCGGTTCCAAAAAAAGATCCTATGCGAACGGCATCTAGGTCCTTCAGGCAACAAGCGAACACATCACGTGCCTTTGGTACCCGTTTCCTTGTGTTCCTCCATCCATCTCGCCAGTTCCTCCAGCTCGTTGCTGGCTTGTGCCAACGTCACCGTGGAGGACTCGGAAGCAAGTATCTGCACCAGTTCTGTTTGTCGCTTGCGTACGTCATTGATATCCATGTGTTGCCCAGCTCCTTAGCGTTCTTCTCGACGAGGCATGCAGTGGTGGACGGGATCTGTTGCCGGAGCGTTCCGCCCCTGACCTGCACTTCAGGAACGGGGTTCCGCGTTTTATACAGGTTTCGGGGCCGTTTGCAACGTTCGTCTTCAACTGTACTTTAGAGAGCCTTGTTGAATCCTTCCATAAATCCAGGCCCCCCGTTAGAGTCGAAACACACAGCGTGGGTGACGAGTCGACCCAGACAGAAGAGTCCGCTGCATCCCCACCCGCGCATCCCTTGGCGGAGGAAACTCATGTTTTTCCATAAGCAGGAATTGCAATAGAGCTCGGTGCCGGACCAGCCGGACGCCGTCTACGCGCGCAAGCTTCAGGAGGTCCTGGGCGGACAGTACGACGAAATCACCGTCGCCATGCAATACGGTTTTCAGGCGTGGAATATCCACATTCCTGGCAAGTACAAGGACTTGCTCTACGGGATCGCGGCGGAGGAGTTCGGGCATGTTGAAATGCTTGCCAAGATGATCGCGCAGCTGTTGGAAAAGTCGCCGATGGGCATTACAGATAAAGATGTCCAGTCCGATCCCGCTGTCGCCGCGATAATCGGGGGCACCGATGTCCAACATGCCATCGTAGCTGGAGCGGGGGCCCGGCCGGTGGACAGCATGGGCAACCCGTGGTCCGGGTCCTACGTCACTGCTAGCGGCAACCTCCTAGCCGACTTCATGTCCAATGCGAATGCCGAAATGCAAGGGCGCTTGCAGGTCGCCCGGCTTTATCACATGACGGATGACCACGGGGTACGAGACATGCTCTCATTCCTGTTGGCCCGGGACACCATGCACCAGAACCAGTGGATCGCCGCCGCACGAGAACTCCAGGCCGAGAACGCCGAATCGCTACCAGTTCCCAGCAACTTCCCGCAATCCAAGGAACACACCCCGGTTTCCTACCAATACATCATCTTCTCCGATGGAGCCGCGGCAGCAGAGGGAACATGGGCCAAGGGAGAGGCCCCGGATGGAAAAGGAGAATTCACCTACCTCTCCGCCCCGGATACCTCGGCACCGATGCCAGCTCCAACGCACCCGGACAGCAGGCTCTTTGGGACTACCGAGCTGCCCAACATCGTGGAGAAAACCGCCAGTGCCGTGCAGGACAAACTCCACAAGGAGTAAATCCTGCGGATAAGCCTCGCCAGAGGACCGTCGCTTGAATGCTGCTGGGAATTTTTCAGGTTTCCTACCTGGAAGTCCTCTATCTGCAGCTTGTTCACGTTGCTGCTCATGGCGGCGACAATTCTTTTCTGTGCCTCGTTTCAAACTGGGCTGGCGGACTCGCCGGTGCGGTACGAGTTCAGCTCATCGTCTGCGGCTTTCATGACCAGCACTGAGATCTTGGGTCACCCGCGAACCACCCATCCGTCAGGGGAAGAAAGCCTCGCGCCGGGCGGATGCGCAAAACCTTGAAGCATTGTCGAACGGGCACTTACCATGGGAACCATCCAGGACCCGGGAACGGGGTGCCGGCCGAAACTGTCGTTCGGCCGGGAATGAGGGACACCTGAATGGAGGGATGACATGCTTGAGCCACAGGACGCCGCAGACAGCGACTACCTGAGGGTGGCCGAGGCCGCCGCGGCGATGAACCTACCGCGGATGACCGTGTACGATCTGGTGAAGGAGGGCAAGCTTCCTGCGGTGAGCTTCGGCAAGTTGTACCGGATTCCAGCCCGGGCCGTGCAGGAGTACCTGGCCGCCGACCAGCACACATCGGCAGCTGCGCACCTGCACACGCCGACCTAGCTAAGAGCGGCAGGCACCCGAACGAGGTCCGCCATGGCTGCCGGCCATGGCGTGCTGTTCCTGCTCCCCGGTGGCGAAAATCCTTGACAGCCCCTCCCCGGGCGGGCGCGGCCGCCCAGGGGTGAACGCCGTAGGGGTCTTCGCGGCGGTGTCGATGACTCCGCGGCGAAATGGGCCGTGGGGGTATCGGGGCTCGCGGGCCGACCACGGCGGCCGTCACGTCGCGTAGTTTGCTGTTGCGGCAATTGGACGCGGCCCGCAGGATGCCTACGGCTTCCTCCGGGGAGCACTGGCTTTGCCCCACGACGACGCCGGCGGCCAAATCCATCGGGGCGCGCACCTTCATCGTCTCCAGTGACTGTGTGGCTTCCTCTCGGGGCCCGGGCACCTTGAGCGCCAGTGCCAGCGCGCTGGACGCTTGGTCCGCATATCCCTGCGCAGTATCGACTCGCCTGGGGTCGAACTCGTGGACATCGCGCGAAGACAGGTTCAATGCGGCGCAGTCCCCGTCCTGAAGCTCGAATGGCACCGCCAGCACCGAGCCGATGTCCCGGGACACCATGTGCCCGGCATGTCGCGGCCAGCGTGGTTCCACGCGTAGGTCCGGGAACAGGACAAGGGCACGGTCCCGGGCAGCGGTGAGGCATGAGTCCTCACCCAGGCCGTACTGGACCTCGTCCAGCTCCTGGGCCTCGAGGCTGCTGCTGCTGGCCGCCGTGCCCGCACGCCTGCTGCTAACTGTCGTGATTCCGGACCGTATCCGCCATGGGTCCCCGCCGGACAGTTCCCGCACTGCTAGGTGCGTCAACGCGTTGAAGACCGACCCGATCTAGTCGGTCTCCAGCACCTTCGCATAGAGATACTCGCAGACGCTGGTCAGCTGGCCGTCATCCATCGCTGGCCCTCTGACTCCCGGTCGTGCGCAGCCGTTCGGCAAAAGCACCCTCACCATGGCTGTTTGTCCCCTCCCCCAACGTCGCAACGCGCCGCCCGCCCCCGCCACAGTCACCTTGGTCTCACCAACAGACGCACGAGAGCGCGACGCAGGCTGTTCTGCTTCGAGGCTGCGGCACAGAGATCTAGCCGCTCCACGTAGTCCTCGTGGACCGAACAGCTCCAGAACGAAGCCCTGGAGTTGTTCGGCAAAGGGGGGGCGGAAAATCCCCGGTTCCACGTCTCCTCGCGGTGCATGTCAGATCGGCGATTCCTGCAGGAGATTGTCGCCGGTGCAGTCAATACCCGGGGCTTGCCCATTTCGCGGCACCCCTGGCCCGGCCACCGCCACGCTGCCACGAGCCAGGGCAAGGGAACTGGCCTATTCCATCCCCTGGGCGCGTCGTGCCTCACGCAGAACTTCGATCGCCCTGTCGCCGACGCGCACGTTCCCCGAGAATGCCGAACGACCCAATTGCGCGAAGGCCTCGGCCCGACTGCACTTGTCTTCGATCATAATCACCGCCACGGCTGCGTCAACTAGCCCTCGGGCCCGCAACTCGGAGCTCAGGTCGGCGCCGGCCAGGGCAGGCAGGTGGAATCGCAGGGCCAGGCGCAGAATGCGCGAGATAGATCCGGCGAAGGCCTGCACGGCGGAGATAAAGGTCGCATCCATTATTCCAGGTTCACGGGAGTAGCAGTTCAGTGCGGCCTGAGTACCGCTGCCGGCTTCCACGGGGACCGCGAGGATGGTGCGCACCCCGCTGGAGGCGATTTCTCGCGCGTAATCCTCCCAATTCCTCGACTCTGCCAGCTCCGGGATGAAGACCGTGCGCTGCTGACGCAGCGCGGTCAGGCAGGGACCATTGTCAAAGGCGTACTGGCGTTCATCCAAGAACATGGCATCGAGCTCGCTGCTGGCCACTGTGAGCGGGAAACCTTCGCGCTCCACCGTGATGGAACACAGCACCGGCTTGCCGCTTCCCAGTCCCGCTGCGGCAATCAGCACCAGCTCCAGCATGAAATCGCTGAAGCCCTCGCTGTCCAGCAGCAGGTCTTGCAGCTCGTCCGGGCTGCGCGAATCCTGACCCGGCGTGCCCATTTAGGTTTCCGTCTTTCCCGGGTCAATGTCCGTGGAGTAGGGGACCCTGAAATCAATGTCCAGGTCCATGAAGCGTTCATTGATCGCGTGCGCCACTAGATCTCGTTCCAATGTCGGCAGCGCATGGGCGGCATGGAGGTACGCCTCCATTTCGAACTGGCCGGCCGAACCGCCAATGCCGAAGTACCTCAGCCACAACTCGCCCACCGTCAGGCCCGCAAGCGGCAGTGCCTGGCGCAGCTGCTTCAGCTGCAGATCATCCTCATCATTATCCATGGCTTGTTCCCCCGTCGCTAAGCACCTTGCGGGGTGGGTGCCTCGACTAACCGGGCAGCAAGCTCGCCCAGGGTCCGGCCCTCCGCGACGGCTTGCTTCATCAACAGCCGCACCGCATCCTCGGCGGCAACGCCGTGGCGCTCCATGATGATGCCCTTGGCCATGCCGATGACGTCGCGCGAATGCAGGGTGTTGCGCAACTCGTCACTGACCTTCTTGGCCTGTTCCGCGGTGATGGCATGTTCCAGCAGCACGGAGGCTTGCTTGGCTAGCAGTTCCAGGACTGCGCGGGAGCGTTCAGTGAAGGCCTGGGACTCGGCGGCATAGACTTTCACCGCACCAAAGGACTCGGAGGAGGATTTCAGCGGAACGCTGATGGACGAGGCGACGGCAAGCGGCCCTACGACCCGGGACCATTCCGGCCAGCGCTCATCGCCGGCAATGTCTTGGACGACTATGGTTTCTCCGGTGGCCCAGGCCGAGAGGCAGGGGCCCTGTTCGAGGTCGTATTGCAGAGCGTCGGCCTGCTCGACAATCTGGTCCGAGGCGGCAGCGCTGGTGGGTCGGGCATTGGCGTCAATCAGCGTCGCTCCGGCGCCAAGGGCAAAGGGGACACTGGTTTTCGCCGCGGCGGTGATGAGTTTCAGCGTTTCGGCCACGGTGGCCTCGGACATGAGCAACCCGGCGGCATTCGCCGCCGCCGCGGCCAACTCGTCCGCAATCGGGAGCGACTTCCCCATCTGGGCCATGAAGGTGCCTTTCTGTCTCGGAAACACCAGCAATATCCTGCTCCAAGCCTACACATCCCCGGGCCACAAAGCGCCGGATCGTTGCTTCGTTGCGAAAGACACTTCACGGGTCCGGCCGACAGCGATAGCCCCCCCGATCCAAAGCGCTCCCCCATGTCTTGGGGTGAATACTTGCGGTACCTCCGGCCCGGTGCGGGCGCCGGCGTGGAGTCCGATTTTTTCCGTAAGGAAAGATCTTTATTTGAAAGTGGATCCATGGTCGTTGATACTCCCGAATTTCGGGCGCGTTGCAACGATCGCTAGAACTCAAGCTGGCACCAGGGCCGGCAGTTAAACTAACTACACCCGGAGCTGGCCGATATCGGCGTCGACTCGACGACCAACAGGAGCGAGGACAGGGTCAAGACACACCTGCGCGGCTAGTTGCGCATCCACCGGGGCATGCCGCCGGCCCGCGCCACACGCGCCGTCGATTGGTGGCCCTACACCCATCTAAACGTCGAGGTCGTCCAAGCCATGTCAGCTGTCTTTTTCATCGAATGCGCAGCTACTCAACAGGCGCGCCCAGGATGGGAACCTCACAGTCGGGACGCCTGAATTCTTGTTTGGCGCGCGGACGATCAGTGGGGAATCACTTGCTGGCGTTGAGGACGGCACAACGCTTGTCCGTTTCGCGGCGGGAATGAATGTCACAGATATCCCCGAGACCACTTGGGTGTTCGTTTGGGGGGCGCCCAAGTATCAAAAAGCAGGAACCCCAAACCTGCTCCGCCTGATCATCAGCCGATCGCTGTGCGGTGTCCGTCAACGCGGGGAATCCAGCCGTGTGGACCTCCCGTTTTGCTTGCGGCGGCAGGGAATACCTGTTAGGCCTGAGGTAGGCGCGCGACGCGGGCAACAGCAACCCATGGCCGGCGCCCGATACGGCGACTGAAGGGCAGCCAACCATGACACGCAAGAATCCTCCCGACGTAGAGGAACCCAGCCAGCAAGACATCGAGGTCGGCAAACCCAAATCTTGGGCGGCCGGCATTCCCGGGGTCGTGCACTCCATGGCTCCAGCCCTACGGGACATGGGGGTGAACAGAAGCCGCAAGACACTGCTGGCCATGAACCAGAAGGACGGCTTCGATTGCATGAGCTGCGCATGGCCGGACCCGAGCCACCGAAGCACCTTCGAGTTCTGCGAGAACGGGGCCAAGGCGGTGAATTGGGAGGCCACCCCCGTCACCGTGGATTCAAGCTTCTGGACGGAACACTCCGTCAGCGACTTGCGTCAACGCTCCGAATACTGGCTGGGCCAGCAAGGCCGGCTCACCGAGCCGGTGTACAAGCCCGCCGGCGAGGACCATTATCGGCCCGTGCGCTGGGGCAAGGCTTTTACCATCATTGCCGAAAAGCTCAATTCCTTGGCGTCGCCCGACGAGGCCGTCTTCTACACCAGCGGCAGGACCTCCAATGAGGCTGCCTTCATTTACCAGTTGTTCGTGCGGGCCTACGGCACCAACAACCTTCCTGATTGCTCCAACATGTGCCATGAGTCCACCGGCTGGGCCATGGGCCAGACCCTGGGCATCGGCAAAAGCACCATCACCTACGACGACTTCGCCAAGTCCGACTTGATCATTATCATGGGCCAGAACCCGGGCACCAATCATCCCCGGATGCTCACCGCCCTTGAGGGTGCCAAGAACAATGGAGCTGAGATTGTCGCCGTCAATCCGCTGCCCGAGGCCGGACTGATCCGCTACAAGAACCCGCAGGAGGTCAAGGGCGTCATCGGGCGCGGCACCGAAATCGCCGACCAATACCTGCAAATACGCCTTGGCGGGGACATGGCACTGATGCAGGCCGTGAGCAAGCGGGTGCTGGACGCCGAAGAGGCGAACCCCGGGACCGTGCTCGACGCCCGGTTCATCCAGGAGCACTGCGAGGGATTGAAGGAGCTCAAGGCGCATCTTGCCAATCTCGACGAGGACGAGGTACGCGAAGCCACGGGCCTGCGCACCGAGGAGATCGACGAGCTGGCAGCCCGCTATATCAAGGCCCAGAAGGTCATCATCACCTGGGCGATGGGCCTGACCCAGCAGAAGAAGGGTGTGGCCGCGATCAAGGAGATCATCAACCTGCTGCTGCTGCGCGGCAACATCGGCAAGCCCGGCGCCGGGGCCTGCCCCATCCGCGGACACTCCAATGTCCAAGGGGACCGCACCATGGGGATCTGGGAACAGATGCCCCCGGCCTTCCTGGATGCGATCGAGAAGGAGTTCGGTTTCGATCCGCCCCGTGCGCACGGTGCCGATGCGGTGCAGACCATCGAGAAAATGCGCGAGGGCACGTTGAAAGTGTTCCTGGCCATGGGTGGGAACCTGGTCGCGGCGGTCTCCGACACCCACGTGGCCGAGGCCGCGATGGAAAAGCTGGAGATGTCCGTACAAATCTCCACGAAGCTGAACCGCTCGCACACCGTGGTGGGCGACGAAGCGCTGATCCTGCCTACTCTGGGCCGCACGGAAATCGACAGGCAGGAAGGAGGCATCCAATTCGTCTCGGTGGAAGACACCGTCTGCGCCGTGCATCCGTCCTGGGGAAAAGTGGAACCGGTGGGACCGAACCTCCTCTCGGAGGTCGCCATCGTCTCCCGGCTGGCGCGGGCCACCCTGAGCGACAAGGCCAACGTGGACTGGGAAGGGTTCGAGAACGACTACGACACCATCCGCGACCACATCTCCCGCGTGGTGGAAGGTTGCGAAGACTACAACCAGCGCATCCGGCAGGAAGGCGGTTTTGTGCTGGCCAATGGTCCGCGGGATTCACGCACCTTCCACACACCCACCGGCAAGGCGATGTTCACGGTCAATGAGCTGGAGCATGTGCAGTGCCCTCCGGGGCGGCTGGTCCTGCAGACCCTGCGTTCCCACGACCAGTTCAACACCACGATCTACGGGCACAATGACAGGTATCGCGGGATCAAGAAGGGCCGCCACGTGGTCTTCGTGAACCCCGAGGACCTTGCCGAGCTGGGACTGGCGGACGGCCAATTCGTCGATGTCCACTCGGAGCATGCCGATGGCCGGGAACGTGTGTTGCGCGGCTACCGCGTGGTGGCCTATCCCAGCGCCCGCGGCTGCGCGGCGGCGTACTACCCGGAGGCAAATGTGTTGATCCCGTTGGAATCCGTCGCGGAGGGTAGCAATACGCCGGTGTCCAAGCATGTGGTGGTGCGCCTGGAACCGGCTCGGGACAACACTGTGCCCACCGCTTCCCCCGCTACCACCTAGCTGCTGCGTCCCCCCGGTGAACCGTGGCCATCCGGGCGACGGTGCTGGCAACCGGGTTCCGGCTACTGGGCGGTTTCCGCCCATCCGCCGCTGCCGGGGTCCTGATCGTTGCCGTCCTGACACAGCGTCATGGCCGTCTGCGCCGCGGATCGCATCGCTTCCTGCGCATCCACCTGTCCGCTGGACGCTGCCAGGGCCGCAGCATAGCCGACATAGAAGGCACTGATCGGGCCGGCGGAGGGGTCCACCGAACGGGCCGACTGCGCGGCCAGGTCCAGGATCAAGGGGTTGTCGGGTTTCAGGTCCAGGATGTGCAGGGCATTGGAGAGCTTCTGGCTCCAGCGGTCCAAGGAGTGCTTTTCATTTTCACGCTCGGTCATGGGTGATCCTAGGGTCTGGGTGGGGGTCCCGATTCGGCCGAGCCGGCATTCCACCCACCTCCAACGTTTAGCAGGGGCAGCGGTCCAAAGCAATGTTTCCATCTCCCAGACAACGGCCGATGGTGCCCGGGCGCACCGTCTACCCGCGGCCACTAACGGGACCGCCATGAACCATCGGCCAAAGGATGCAGAGATTTGCGGGCCCCGGAAATTATCCATCCGTAGGGCCAGGCCGGCCCTACCGCGAGCCTTGGGGCCACTGCCGCCGGTTGGGGCCCCTCCGGCTTCCAAAGCCGTGAATCGAAACGCGAGAGGTCAGTTTCACGGTTCCCGGGGGCCGACGGTCCTGGATGGCTTAAAGACTATTGACCCTGCTATGAGGGTGTGGTTAATTGTCGCTCGGAAAAAGCTTCACGGATTGGTCCTTCCTTCTCAGTCAGGAGCCCAAAATGTATTCGCACACCCAGCTACTCATCAACGAAATCTCCGTCGACGAACCCGACCCCGCCGCCGTCCTCCAGGAAGGCTTGGGCGGACAATCCGGCGGACTGCGCACCATGATGCAGTACCTCTTCCAAAGCACGAACTTCCGAGGCGATGCGGCAGCCAAACCCTACAAGGACCTGCTCCAGGGCATCGGCACCGAAGAAATCAGCGCCGTCGAACTCGTCGACACCAGCAACATCCACGATGACCTGGTCGCCGCCCAAGGGCTCGATGCCGGCCGATGCGGCAGGAAACCCGTGGCTGGGCAGCTACGTCTACACCAGCGGAAACCTGGTCCTGGATTTGCTATGCAACATGATGCTCGAATCCACCGGCAAGCCCCAGAAGTGACCCATCATCGAGGTGACGGACAACAAGAGACCCGCTCAAGAACTTCCTCCTGATCCAGACCACGACCGAGGTCGAACTCAAATCCGCGGACCGCCCCCAAGCCCCTCATGAAATCCATGGGCGAGTGAAGCCCCGGGCCCAGGGCGGCGTTGTTCCGCCGCTTGGCTTCCACCCCTGAATAAAAACCCGACATCTCCCCTTTAAGGAAACCCTGATGAACAAAAACGCTCACACCAGCTCCGGCCAGAACCCGGAAGACCAGAGGATGCAGGAAACCCGGGAAATGGACACGGCCAACAAGCCGGCCCCCCTTGAAGAAAGTCGAGAGCACGATACTTTCCCCGACGAATCGGCTCCGGAAGAACTCCAAGAGGATCTGGATTCGGCGCCGCCCGGGGAGCCCACCGACTAAGACGAGGCGTATCAGGAACCAAGCCGTCCTCCACTCGGGGCCGGCGTATGGGGCGCCTGGAGGATGCTGGTCACCAGCGAACCGATGAATCCGGCATCAACGGGGTCCCCCACTGCGCCCGGTTGCCTTTGGGGACCGACGTTGTTGCCAAAGTGTCGATGGTACGCAAAACCCTTTACTTCTGGTCCTCCCATGAGGAATCGTGGGGTCCATCCCATCCTCGAAACGAAAGGCAAGGTGTCCCGTGTCCGGAAACCTGTTTGCCCGTTCGATCCATGACCTCTCGGTTGCCGCATGGTTCGGAGGCTCTCTCATGGGAGCGATCGGCCTCAATGGCGCCACCTCGCAAGCCAAGGACGCCACCGAAAGAACCAGGCTCTCCAGTCTGGGATGGAAGAAATGGGTGCCGGTCCAAACCGGGGCCTTCGCAGCGCACCTGGCCTCACTGGGACCCATTCTCTAGGAGAACAAGGGCCGCTACACGGCACAGGACGGCGTCATGGCCGCCACTTGGATCAAGACCGCTGTGACCGCCGCCGGGGCGGCGGTCACCCTTTACGCCGCGATCCTGGGCAAGAAGGTCGATGAGCTGGCGGCCGAAGGGGCAAGGGGCGCCACGGAACCCGGGGCGGAAACCTCCGCGGACCTGGCCAAGGCCCAGAAGCAGCTGAAGCTGTTGCAGTGGGTCATCCCGGGCGTCGCCGCCACCGTCATCGTCCTAGGGGCCTGGCACGGCGAGATGCAGCGGCCCAAGAACGTCAAGCTCGGGCTCCTGAAGGACTAGGAACATTCAGCCCTTCCTGTATCCTCTCCGGCCGTCGCCGGGCATGCCGGTGAGCCGACCCACCACACCGGGCAGGTTCGCCAACAACACACAGATAAGACGGGCCATGTAGGATGCCGCGGCGTCCGGCCACCCATCAAGGAGGAACAATGATCGTCAAGGAACAACTCAACCGTCTGCTCGATTCCAAGGCCACCGTCCTGGACTCCGAGGGAGACAAGATCGGCGCCGTCGGGGAGCTCTACCTCGATGACCGGTCCCAGGACCCGAGCTGGGCGTCGGTCAAGACCGGGCTGTTCGGCATGTCCCAAAGCTTCGTTCCCCTCGACGAGGCCACCGTCGAGGGAGATGACATCCGCGTGCCATACACCAAGGAACAGGTCAAGGACGCCCCCCGGATCGATCCGGACGGCCATCTGGAACCGGAGGACGAGGAACGACTCTACCGCCACTACGGACTTTCCGGCGATGCAGAGACCGTAGTAGGTACCGGTACGGACACCGGCAGCGAACAACCCGGGTTCTCCGAGGCCGACACCACCGGTTATGCCGCAACGGACAGCGAGCAGACCGCCGGGTATGCCCGAACGGACACCGAATCCGGCGCCGGCTCTGCCGACCGGGACACCGAGGGATACAACACCGACGATGCCATGACCCGTTCCGAGGAACGTCTGCACGTGGGCACCGAGACCCAGGAGGCCGGCCGGGCCAGGCTACGCAAGTACGTGGTGACGGAAAACGAAACCCGCACGGTTCCGGTCAGCCACGAAGAGGTGAGGATCGAACGCGAACCCATCACCGACGGCACCCGCGATGATGCACTGGCGGGCGCGAACCTGCGCGAAGAGGAACAAGAAGTTACTCTTCATGCCGAGCACCCGGTGGTGGAAAAGGAGACCGTTCCGGTGGAACGGGTCCGGCTTGACACCGAAACCGTCACGGAGCAGGAAACCGTCAACGAAGAGATTAGCCGGGAGGAAATCACACCAGACACCGATACCGGCACCGATTCCCGACCGCGCAAGCACTGAGAGGTGGCAGGGGCCTGCCCATGGTCAGGGCCTGGCGGCTTCCGGAAGCATGCTTTCCGGGAGCCGCTTTTCTCATGCCCTCCCGCGGTGGACCCATGCCTGGTTTGGTCGGTCCGGAGCCGGGACCGCAGGACGTGGAATTCGCAAGACAAGGAAATCCAGTCGGAGGCAACGCTGCCCACGCCAGGTGTCCGCCTGGAGCCATGCATGCCGAAAACGGAAGGGGCACCCCGCTCGGAGCTATCCTTCCTTGCGATGGAAGCGCGTCCCTGCCTTGCCGCCAAGGATCGCCCCAAGCAGGGGACCAAGACGGGCGATGGACAACCGATCAGGCCGCTGGTGGTCGGGAGGCTGCCCTCGACCGGAATCTGCGGTACCCCTCCCAGATTGGCGAGGATTGCCACGATGACAATGCCCCACAGCCATGCAGCGGCACCTTGCTTGAAGCCGCCCAATCGTGCCATGCAACCTGCCACGTATCCTCGGTAATAGTAGGTGAGCAGAAGTATCAGGCCCAGCACGATACCGTCGGCGATCCCGAATGATTGCGAGTTCCGCGTTGCCTGCTTTGCCACTTCCTCGGCATTCGTGGTGTTTCGCGGCCCCGAGGCCGACGCCGATAGCGGTGGCCAGCGCACTGAGCAGGACCATCATCCCGATGGGCGTCAGCCAGCGGGAGGACGCCGTGCCCCATTCGATGCCGCCGTAGCATTCCTTTCTGCAATGACCATGTCATTCCTGCGTCCGTTGGGGGTGATTGCCCCGCTGCGCTTTTCTCGGCCACGCCGTGTCCCTATCCCATGGGGTCATCGAAATATGGCTCAACGTGCCGGTCACCGAAGCGCATCGAGCCATCGCGTCACGGCTGACTGGATGCGCGCGAGGCGCGAACGACTTTGATGAACCCTGCGTAAGTCCGCCCCGGACTTTTTTATAGGGCAAAGCCGAGCTGCGGGATGGCTGCGGCGTGGAGGTCAGTGCGGGAGCATACGTCCGGACCTTGAAGGTGCCACCTCCCTCCGGTGTGGTCCAGGAGGGGGACCTGCCGACGGTGCGCTCCGGGCGGTCTTGCCGGGTCCCCGCACAGGCCGTGAGGCAGTACCTGATCGTAGAATAATGCGCTGCGGTCCCTCATGCTTTCCCTCGTCTCCCTCGCCGAAGTCACTTCGGTCCATGGGGGGTGATTTCCACGGTCCAAAATTTTGTCGCTCCCGATGACGCGGCACGGGTCTTGCCTGTGGAAATCTCAGCTTTTCACCTGGTTGCTAAATTGTTCTCTTTTGCCCGGACGTCGGGAACACTTGGCCTATGCGCACTTTCGGGGTCGAAGAAGAGCTGTTGCTCATTGATGCCGCCACCGGGATGCTTGCCCCGGCGGCGGCAGAGGTCCTGCGCAATTCTGAAGGTTCCACCCATTTCATCGATGGCCCTGCCGCAAGCGTCGATGCCGCCTCGATGACGCACGAACTCAAGCAGGAACAGGTCGAATTGGTTTCCGCCCCCTACACCGAGCTGTCCGCCTTGAGCACCGCCATGCTCCAGGGACGGCAAGAAGCGGACCGTTTGGCCGCGCTGTCAGGGGCCCGTGCGGTGGCGCTGGGAACCTATCCGATGCGCGCGGCCTCCCGCTTGGTGCGCTTGCCACGCTATGTGGCCATGGAGAAGAAATTTGGGGTGACCCTGAAGGAGCAGCTCACCTGCGGGTTCCATGTGCATGTGTCGGTGGTTTCGGATGAAGAGGCGGTGGCCGTGCTGGATCGCATCCGCATCTGGCTTCCGGTGCTGCTGGCGCTGAGCAGCAACTCTCCCTACTGGCAGGGAACAGATAGCGGGTATGCGAGTTTCAGGTACCAGGCGTGGCGGCGATGGCCGACGGCCGGTCCCACGGACATTTTTGGTTCCGCCGATGCGTATCGAGAATTGGTCGAGACGCTGCTGCAGTGCGATGTCCTGCTCGATGAGGCCATGGTGTATTTCGACGCACGACTTGCTGCCCGTCACCCCACCGTTGAAGTGCGGGTAGCGGATGTCTGCCTCGAAGCAGGTGACGGGGCGGCCATCGCCTCCCTGGTCCGGGCGTTGGTGGAAAGCGCCGCCAGGGACTGGGAAGCAGGCAACCTCCCGCCTGTCTGCCCCACCGAGGTGCTGCGTCTGGCATCGTGGAAGGCCAGCAGTGCAGGTCTGCATGGATCGCTGCTTCACCCGCAGGAAAACCGTCCCTGTTCCGTCGACACCGCGCTGGCGGCGTTGGTGGCGCACGTACGCCCGGTCCTGGAGGAATATGGCGACTTGCCCTTCGTTCTCGAGGCGATTCACCGGATCAGACTGGCGGGGACGGGCGCCGAGCGCCAACGCAGGTCCTTCAGAAACAACGAAAGTCTTCGGGACACCATTTTTGATGCCGTGGAACGGACCCAGAGCTTCGTTCCCTAAGTGGCCTGGATGACGGGCTTGAGGCAGTGCGCATAGTGCGCATGGCAATAATGTGCAGGGTGTTCCGCTGCTGTCCGGGAACCATGTTTGAGCACCTCAACAGGTTCCAGCGGATGAATGTATGGCTGCATCCACATTGGTTTGGATCCTGCTTGTCCCATCAGCTCGCGTAGATCTACAATTTCGGCGTCGCCCGGAGCCTGCGGAAGGATTAATCATGGCCCAGGACTACGATGAAGCCCGCCCCGAGGTGGCCGAAGCTTCCCAACGCACCTTGAAAGCCGTGCAGCAAATGGATGCGCCCAGCGCCATGAGCGTCCAAACGGACCTGGAGGAAGCGGACCTTTCGGAGGGCACCGAGCTTCCCGGTGCGATGGTGCTCGATGAGCTCGTGGTCCAGGTCGTTCCCCAGGGACCGGATGAGTTTGTCTGCGGGGAATGCTTCGCCCTTCGGCACCGGAGCCAAATCACCCACGAGTTCAAGGGCGTGAAGCTCTGTCGCGATTGTGCCGAACTTTAGGAACCCCTGACTCATAGCAACGATCCAACCCACACCGACTCATGTCGACGCGGCCATTGAAGAACCGAATGCCTTCGCCGCTTGACCCTCGAAGGACTCGGAGGAGGATTTTAGCGGGACGCTGATGGAGGAGACGAATTCCAGCAAGGCCATGGCCCTGGAACATTGAGGCCAGCGTTCGTCCGTGTCATTGTCTTGGCAATGATGACCTACCCGGTCGACCAAGCCGCGTGGCTCGGCCCGTTTCCAAGGCCGGATTGCAGGGCATCGGTCCGCTCGACGAGTTTGTCCGAGGCCGCGGCACCAAGCGGACAGACATTGACTTCGATAAGTCTGGCCCCGGTGCCGGGAGCCAAGCGATCGCTTGATTTCACGGCCATGATTTTTGAGATGGCAGCATTCCCGTGGCACTCACGGCGACGGCATCCACCCCTTCCGCCAGCGGAACCGGTTTCCCGAAACATGCCAGCGCCTGCCTGGCGGAGACCGACACGGTATCCTTTTCAAGACTACGTTCGGGGCCGGATGACGCCTGGTCGGGGGGGGGGGGGAACCGATGGGGCATTGAAGCAATCGGCACGGAATTGGAGGGGCGGGTTTCCTACCTGTCAGTCGCGAGACTGCCGCGCCCTGGCCAGGCGCCAACCGCCCACCCAGAGGTTCGTCAACGCGTCAACGCCCCAGAGCGCCGCGACCACCACGATCACCCAGAACGGCAACCGGGTTTGGTCCCAGTCGGTGAGCACCACCAGGGCCACTGCAATGACCGCTTGGAGGAAGCCCCAGAGGATTTGGGACCCCGGACGCCAGGCAATCACGTTGAAGAACTTGCGAACCCCTGTGGCATCCTTCGCCTCGGCACGCATGCTGTGGGCAATCGCGCCGCCCAGCCCGCGCTGCTCAACCGGCCGGGCAGTTGCCGGCAGGGAGCCTTCCTCGACGTAGTCGGCCTGCGACGGGTCCGTGCCAAAGATCTCCAGCACCTCGCGCAGCTTCTGCACCGAGCCGCTGCCGGCCAGCGCCTGCTCAAGTGCACCGATGATCTCCGCAGAGATCCCGTATTGCGTCAGCTCCGCAATGGAGTCAAGGTCAGGGGCCGCCCACTGATCGGTGAGGAAGTCATTGACTTCCGCAGCAGGGGTTCCGGGCAACGCCTCCAGCACGGGTTCGGCGGCAACTGACCAGCCGTGGCCGAAGCCGGGGTGGCCACGCAGCTTCTTGTTTTGGTCCTGAAACCAGAAGACCATCGAGAAGCGCGGACCCAACCTGGAGAGCATGATCGCCGGAAAGCTGGATCGCGAGACCATGATCTCGGGCATGTAGCCATCATGCACCGCCACATCTCCGTGCTCGGTGGTGAAGTAACTCCAGCTGGTGCCACTTTCCCCGGCAAAGAGTGCTACCTCGGATTCCTTGAAGGAACCGAGCAATACCGAGATCCCGCCAGTGGGGTATTCCAGGGCCTTGTCGGTGATAGTCTCGCCGCTTTCGGCATCCACACCATCGAGGTCCGCGTATTTGGCCCCGGTCCCCCGCTTCAGGGCAATGGCAAAGCCCTCGATCTGTTGCCCATTCGAAAGGTTCCCCTCCTCATCGGCCATCACGATGAAGCCTTCCGGGTTCACGGCAATGACCAGCTCGATGACGCTGAGCTCGCCCCAGGGCACCGGGGTCGCCAGCAAGGAAATACTCTGCCTGGCGCGCAGCGTGGCCAAGATCCGCCGGTGCGCCTCGAGGCCCAGGGGCTCGTCAAAGATCAGCGCCATGGAGGCGATGAGCCATCCCGGCCCATCGCCTTCAACGTCCCCCGTGGGACTACTTGCCAAGGAACTTCTCAAACCCCTTGGGCAGGTTCAGGTCCGCGGGGTCAAAGTCCTTGGCCCCGGCGCCGAAGGCGGCACCCGAAGGGGCCTTGGCCTTGTTGGCCTCGGCGGCAGCCAGCTGGGCGGCCTTGGCCGGGTTGCCGAACTTCGCCGGCTTCTTCTTCCCGCCCTTGGCACCCTTCTTGGCTCCTCCGCGGCCGCCGGGCATGCCCGGGATGGCTCCGCCGGAGGCCAGCTTCTTCATCATCTTCTGCGCCTCGCCGAAGCGCTCAAGCATCGAGTTGACCTCGGAGACGTGCACGCCCGAGCCCTTGGCGATACGCGCGCGGCGCGAACCGTTAATGATCTTCGGGGCCACACGCTCGTGCTGGGTCATCGAGCGCACGATGGCCTCGATCCGGTCCATCTGCGACTCGTCGAACTGCTCGAGCTGCTGGCGGGAGATCTGCGATCCGGGCATCATGCCCAAGATCTTCTTCATCGAGCCCATCTTGCGGATCTGGGCCATCTGGGCCAGGAAGTCATCGAGGGTGAAGTCTTCGCGATCGGCGAACTTCTTCGCCATCCGCTCGGCTTCGCCCTTGTCCCAGTTCGCCTCGGCCTGCTCGATCAGGGTCAGCACATCGCCCATGTCCAGGATCCGCGAGGCCATGCGGTCCGGGTGGAAGATCTCGAAGTCATCGAGGTTCTCACCGGTGGAGGCGTACATGACCGGCTTGCCGGTCACCGAGGCAACCGACAGGGCCGCGCCGCCGCGCGCGTCGCCGTCCAGCTTGGTCAGCACCACGCCGGTGACCCCGACGCCCTCGTTGAACGCTTGGGCGGTGTTCACCGCGTCCTGGCCGATCATCGCGTCGATGACAAAGAGGACTTCGTCCGGGTTGACGGCAGCACGGATGTCCGCTGCCTGCTGCATCATTTCCGTATCGATGCCCAAGCGTCCGGCGGTATCAACGATGACGATGTCGTGCAGCTTGGACTTCGCCTCGGCCACACCGTCGCGGGCCACCGCGACCGGATCGCCCGTGGCGGATTCAAATTCAGAGGAGACCCCTGGGTGCGGTGCGTACACCGGCACGCCGGCACGTTCGCCGTTGACCTGCAGCTGCTTGACGGCGTTGGGGCGCTGAAGGTCACAGGCCACCAGCAACGGGGTGTGGCCCTGGGCCTTGAGGTGCTTGGCCAGCTTGCCGGCCAGGGTGGTCTTACCTGCGCCCTGCAGGCCGGCGAGCATGATCACCGTGGGGGCGGTCTTGGCCAGGTTCAGCCGGCGGGTCTCCCCTCCCAGGATGCCCACGAGTTCCTCGTTGACGATCTTGACGATCTGCTGGCCCGGGTTCAACGAACCGGAAACCTCCTCGCCCAGGGCGCGTTCCTTGACCTGCGCCACGAACGCGCGGACCACGGCGACGGCGACGTCGGCGTCCAACAGGGCACGGCGGATCTCCCGGACGGTGCCGTCGATTTGGGCTTCGGTGAGCCTGCCTTTTCCGCGCAGGTTCTTGAAGGTGGATGTCAGGCGGTCGGAGAGTGAATTGAACACGTGCCGTGCACTTCTTTCGTTGTGGGATTCAGGCGCGGTCTAACCCGCTGGACTCAACATCCAAGATTACCAATAAAGACTGATGGTTGTGCCCAAGACGTGGCAGTCTTGAGAGGTGAGCATTCAAACGGACATCCATGCCGACACCCATGTACGTACATTATTGATCCTCGGCGCCTCCGGGGACCTCACCGGGAGGCTGCTACTTCCGGGTCTGGCCAGGCTGATCGGCTCCGGCCGGGCGGCAGGCCTGAAGCTGGCCGGGGCCGGAGCTCCGGGCTACAGCCAGGAGCGGTGGAGCCAACGCGTCACCGAGACCTGCACCGACGCGGCCCCCACCGCCACCGTTGAAGGCAAGGCGCAGCTCGAGGCTCTTGCTGCGCACACCACCTTCACCGAATTGGATGTCACCAAGCCCCAGGAACTGGCCCAGCTGGTCAACTCCTTGGAGGGTCCGGTGGCCGTGTACTTCGCCCTTCCCCCGGCCGTGAGCCAGCGGGCCTGCGAGATCCTCGAACCCGGGCAACTGCCCGAGACCACACTTTTGGTTATGGAAAAGCCCTTTGGCTCCAACCAGCAATCGGCCCAAGAACTGAACCGTACGCTGATCAGACTGGTGCCCGAGGAGAATATCCACCGGGTCGACCACTTCCTGGGCAAGGGCACGGTGTTCAACATCCTGGGCCTGCGCTTCGCCAACCGGCTGCTCGAGCCCTTGTTCACGTCCGAGCACGTGGAGAAGATCGAGATCTTCTATGACGAGGAACTCGCCCTGGAGAACCGGGCCGGGTACTACGACGGGGCAGGGGCCCTGCGAGACATGATCCAGTCGCACCTGCTGCAGATTTTGGGGCTGCTGGCCATGAATGCCCCGGCGACCCTGGGCGAACGCGATGTACGTGACCACTTAGGCTCGGTGCTGCGTGCCACGGCGCTTGCCGGAGATCCCAAGGCCTCCACCCGCCGGGCCAGGTACACCGCCGGCACCTCCAAGGGACGCCCGGTGCCGGACTACGCCACCGAACAGGGCGTGGAGCCGGCCTTGAAGACCGAAACGCTGGCCGAAGTCACCCTGAGCATTAATAACTCGCGCTGGGCCGGGGTTCCGTTCATCCTGCGCGCCGGCAAGGCGCTGGGTACCGCGCGCAAGGAAGCGATCATCACTTTCCGCCCGGTCTCCCACCTGCCCATGGGCTTCAAGGGAACCGATGCCCCCACCAAGCTGCGGATCGGATTTGGCCCCGACACCCTTTCCTTGGACCTGGATGTCAACGGCCCGGGAGACCTCTACACCCTGGACCGGGTCACCATGGCCGCGGAACTGAACTCCCCCGATCTTTTGCCCTACGGCGAAGTACTGCTCGGGGTGCTCTCCGGGGATCCGACGCTCTCGGTGCGCGGTGATACCGCGGAGGAATGCTGGCGGATCGTGGATCCGATCCTCACGGCGTGGGCCGATGACGAGGTGCCGTTGGATGAGTACCCGGCGGGCGGCAACGGGCCACATGGTTGGGACACCAACTGCACGTTATAGCAGCATGACCACGGCTGTACCCCTGGTGTGGGTTATGCACGAGCCCGGCGAGTGGTGTGGGTTATGCACGAGCCCGGCGAGGCGTAGTCATTTTTGATCCATGGAGGCAACCACGGCCCGCCATGACGGTGTTCCAGTTGGATTGACTCGCCGCCCGGCGTTGATATTGTGGGGCCATGTCAGCCATCGGCGATGCCACTGGGCGCAAGGAGATTGTGCGGCTCCATCGTGCTTCGATCGCGGGGCTGCTCGCGGCCTCCGTACTGTTTCTGGTCTCGGCCGTGCTGCAGCATCTCGCCTCGCTCCAGCGTTGGGTCGTACTGGCCGGAACCCAGATACCCGGCGATGTGTGGATCGAAGACCACAGGTTTGATTACTCGTTCCCGGTTGCTCCCTGGGAGCCCATCGGGACAGCCGCTCAGCTCTTCGGGGCCGCCACCTTGATCCAGGCCCTTGGCGTCTTGGCCATGGTGGTCGGCGTCCTGGTTCGCCCGGGCGCGGCTGCAGGTCGCAATGTCAACCTCGGGCTCGCAGGGGTCCTCTTCGCCGTCCTCGTCGCTGCCGCGTTCGGTATCAAGGGAGCACATGCGCTGATCTCCGGGGTCGACGGCGTTCCCTCCGGACTCCAAGAGAACGTATGGCTGGTCCGGACGCTTTTGCTCCTCGAGCTTGCCGGCCTGATTGCCCTTGCGGCACTTTGGCGGCCGCGGTTTCCAGCGGCCATGGCCGCGTGTATGTTCCTGCTCAGGTCGACCGTGGTGGGCGAGATCCTAGCCAACTACATGATCGCACCGTTGTTCGCCGGCTACGGTTCCCACGACACGACCCCGTGGTTCGAGACGGTTGTCGCGGCCTCGACGGCCATCGCGGCGATTTGCATGATCTTCACCGTCGGGTCGTCGATGCGTCGCGGAGCCGCTTCGAATTGAAGAAGCACTCCGGTTGCCCCTCCTCGAGGTGCAGCACGGAAAAACACCAAGTCCCGCACCGACCAAGTCCCGCACCGACCGAAGCTCGCTGCACGGCCTGCTGCAGCACACGGCACCGGCAATCCTTGGCTCTTAGGGTAATCGTCGCTGTGAATTCACTGCCAGCTTGTTGTGGAGCACCCGGGACAATCTGCCCCGGATCGGTGCGGTTCCTGGCGGGACGATGGCAAAGGTGTCTCGTACCACGGGAAGAATATGGCGCGCCCGTGTGCCTCGTTCGGACCGGCAGGGAATACGGTAGGGGGAGATGTTTTATCGTTGGGACCCCTGACGGATCCCGCGACCCCTGTTTCTGCGCGGCCGGCATCGGCACGACAGCCCCGACACAAAGGCTAGATTTTGAACGGCAATGCAACGTTTAGGCACGACAACGCGGCCCTTTTGGCTGTCACGAGCGTGCAGGCTCCCCGGGTCCTGAGTTCAGCGGAGTTCGACGAACGACTCGCTCCCAGCCTCAAGCGACTGCGCCTGTCCAAGAAGCTGCTTGAACGTGTGTCAGGTGTCATGGAACGTCGCTGGTGGTCCGAAGGAACGAGCTTCGATGACGCAGCGGTGGAGGCCGGCGGCAAGGCCATGGCTGAGGCCGGCATCGAGCCGGGCCAGATCGGTCTGCTGATCAACACCTCGGTGACCCGCCGCAACCTCGAGCCATCGGTGGCCTCGAAGGTCCACAACGATCTGGGGCTACCTTCCTCGGCCATGAACTTTGACATCACCAATGCGTGCCTGGGCTTTGTCAACGGCATGACCCTGGCCGCGAACATGATCGACGCCGGGCAGATCAAGTATGCGCTGGTGGTGGCCGGCGAGGACGCCCAACCCACCCAGGAAACGACCTTTGCGCGACTCAACGCGGAGGATTCGACCCGCGAGGATTACCTGAACCAGTTCGCCACCCTGACCCTGGGCTCGGGTGCCGCGGCAGCGGTGATCGGTCCGGCCGACGCGCACCCCGGTGCCCACCGGATCGTGGGTGGTGTCTCCCGTGCCGGGACCGAACACCATGAGCTGTGTGTGGGGGGCTTGAACGGCATGTACACCGACACCAAGGGACTGCTGGACAATGGACTTGAATTGGTGGTGGACGCCTGGGATGAGGCGCACCAATCGGGTTGGAACTGGAAGTCCATGGATCGCTATGTGACCCACCAGGTTTCCAATTCCTATACCAATGCCATTATCAAGGCCGTGGACCTGGTCCGCGACCGGGTGCCGATCACGTTCCCGAAGTGGGGCAACGTGGGCCCGGCCTCGCTGCCGATGACCCTGGCCCAGGAATCCAAGACGCTCAAGCCCGGTGACCGTGTGTTGTGCATGGGTGTCGGTTCCGGATTGAACACCGCCATGATGGAGCTTGCCTGGTGACCGAGCTCTTCCCCGGCGTTGATCGTCAGTACTCTCGCTATGTCCAGGTGGCCTCCACTTCAACCGTGGACCAGACCGGCACCAGCCATCAATGGCACCTGCTAGACAACGAATCCGAGTTGGCAGAGAAGGGCATCACTCCGGTAGGAACGTTGCTGTGTGTGCACGGCAACCCGACCTGGTCCTACCTGTGGCGCGGACTGCTGAACCATGTGTCGGAGAACGACCTGCCCTGGCGCGTCATCGCCGTCGACCAGCTGGACATGGGCTTCTCCGCCCGCACCGGGGTCTTCCGCCGGCTCGCCGACCGGGTCAATGATCTGGGCGATTTGACCAACACCTTGGAGATCACTGGGGCCGTGACAACTGTCGGCCATGACTGGGGCGGAATCATTTCCCTGGGCTGGGCCGTAGCCCACCAGCACCAACTGGCCAACGTGGTCCTGACCAACACCGCGGTGCACCCGGCCGGCTTTGAACTGCCTGCAGCCCTGCGCCTGGCTTCCCACCCGGCCGTGCATTCCTGGGGCACCAAGAGTACCGACGCATTCCTGCGCACCACCCACTCCCTGGCCCAACCCGCTCTGGCACCCGAGGTACGCAAGGCCTTCATGGCTCCCTACACCCAGGCCTCACGGCGCACGGGCGTAGCAAACTTCGTAGCTGACATCCCCTTCACCGAAGAACACCCGAGCCGGCCCGCACTGGATGCCATCTCCGAGTCCGTCCGCTCGCTCAAGGTCCCGACCCTGCTGCTCTGGGGCCCGAAGGACCCGGTCTTCTCCGATCGCTACCTGCGCGATTTGATCTTCCGTCTGCCCCACGCCGATGTGCATAGGTTTGAGGGTGCAGGGCACCTGCTGCCGGAGGACCGAGACATTGCCGTCCCGGTCTTTGACTGGCTGGCCGCAGAGAACAGCACCGGGAATATAGGTCGCGCCGAGGCACTGACCGCCTACAGTCCGATGCTCGCCGAACTTGATTCGCGCACCACAGACCACAGCGCCGCCGTGGTGGATATCAACCCTGCCCAAACACTCTCCTGGGCTCAGTTGGGCACACGGGTCAACGACCTGGCCGCCGGCCTGGCACAGATCGGAGTCAAGCCCGGAGACCGAGTCAACCTGCTGGTGCCCCCGGGCATCGAACTGACCGCACTGATCTACGCCTGCCTACGTCTGGGGGCCGTGATCGTCGTGGCCGACGCCGGGCTGGGCACCAAGGGGCTGGGCCGTGCCATCCGCGGCGCGGGCCCGAGCTACCTCATCGGAATCGACCGCGCCCTGACCGGCGCCCGGGTCCTGAACTGGCCAGGGACCCGTATTGCCGCAGGCGACATGTCGGCTGCCAAACGCAAACTGCTCGGTGTCCAGCACACCATTGGCGAGCTGCTCGAATCGGGTGCCGGCGCAGCTGCCGGAGGCACCGACTTCACCCCTGCAGATCCCGATGCCGATGCCGCGGTGCTCTTCACTTCCGGCTCCACCGGACCGGCCAAGGGCGTCGTGTACACCCACCGCCAATTGGCGGCCATGCGTGACACGCTGCGGGAAACCTATAACTTGAAGGCCGGATCGGCACTCGTGGCGGGCTTCGCCCCGTTCGCGCTGCTCGGCCCGGCACTGGGTGCCACCTCGGTGACCCCGGATATGGATGTCACGGCCCCGCGCACGCTCACCGCGTCGGCGTTGGCCGACGCTGCGGCGGCGGTGGATGCCACCACGGTGTTCGCCTCCCCCGCCGCCCTGGCCAACGTCCTGGACACCAAGGATTCCTTGAATGCCTCTCAGCTCAAGGTCCTTGCAGGCGTCTCGCTGATGATGTCTGCAGGGGCACCGATCCCCGAGCCCTTGCTGGCCAAGGTCCAGGAGCTGGTCCCCCAGGCCCGGGTCCACACCCCCTACGGAATGACCGAGGCGCTCCCGGTCACCGACATCGACCTGGACGGCATTCGTGCCGCGGGTTCCGGCAACGGTGTCTGCGTGGGCACACCCGTGGCAGGCGCCCGGGTGGCGATCGCCGTCCTGGACGCCGAGGGCACCGCAGGCAGCGAACCGCTACAGACGCCCAATCTCACCGGGGAAATCCTGGTACGCGCCCCGCATGTGAAGGAGCGCTACGACAGGCTCTGGATCACCGAGCAACTGAGCACCTCCATTCCCGGCTGGCACCGCACCGGAGACGTGGGGCACCTCGACGAGAGCGGACGCCTGTGGGTCGAGGGCAGGATGGGCCACGTGCTGCGCACCCCAGCCGGTCCCACGACTCCGGTGGCCGCCGAGCAGGCCGCCGAATCAGTACACGGCGCCGGACGCGCAGCGCTGGTCGGAGTGGGCCCCGCAGGTACCCAGGCCGCGGTCATCGTCATGGAGTCGGTACCGTCTGCCCGCCGTGCGGGCCCCGCACCCGAGGCCTTGGCCCGGGCCGTACGCGCCGCGGTGGCACCCACCGGCACCGAAGTGTCGGCGGTGTTGGTGGTCCCTGATTTGCCCACCGATATCCGCCACAACTCCAAGATCGACCGGGCCAAGCTGGCGTCGTGGGCCGCCATCACCTTGGCCGGCGGAAGGATCGGCAAACCGTGAGCCCCCAGCAGAATCCAGAGATAACCCGTAAGGTGCTGGTCACCGGGGCCAGCGGCCTCCTGGGCGGGGCCGTGGCTGCCCTGCTGCGCGCCAAGGGCCACCACGTGCGCACCTTCCAACGTCGGCCCTCCGCCGGGGCCACGGACGAGGTCCTGGGCTCGCTGATCGACCCTGCCGCGATGCGACGTGCGACCGAAGGCATGGACGCCGTCATCCACCTGGCGGCCAAGGTTTCCTTCACCGGCTCCTGGCATGACTTTGTCTCCACCAACATCACCGGCACCCATACGCTGCTCGAGGCTTCCAAACATGCAGGGGTCAAGGACTTCGTGTTTGTCTCCTCCCCGTCGGTCGCGCACTTCGGCGAACCGTTGGCCGGCTCCGGGGCCGGTACCGCCGATCCGGAGCGGGCCCGCGGAAACTATGCCAAGTCCAAGGCCACGGCCGAACTCAACGCGCTGGCCCAGGATGCACCAGACTTCCATGTTGCGGCGATCAGGCCGCACGTGGTCTGGGGTCCGGGCGACACCCAGCTGGTCGAGCGCGTGATCGAACGCGCCAAGGGCGGCAGGCTTCCATTGCTGGACCACGGCGCCGCGCTGATCGACACCACCTACATCGACAATGCCGCCGCGGCGATTGTCCGCGGGCTCGAACGCATGGAATTCGCCCACGGTCGCGCCCTGGTGGTGAGCAATGGGGAACCACGGCCCGTCGGTGAGCTGATCTCCGGGATCTGTGCGGCCGGCGGCGCCCCCGCCCCACGCTTGAACGTCCCGGGATGGTTGGCCCGCGGCGCGGGCTCGGTCATCGAGCGTGTGTGGTTGGCGGCCGGGGCCAGGAACCTGGTGCACGACGAGCCACCCATGACCCGTTTCCTGGCCGAGCAGCTCTCCACGGCGCATTGGTTCGATCAGCGCGAGACCCGCGAGGTGCTGGACTGGGCCCCAGAGGTCAGCATTGACGAGGGACTCCACCGACTTGCAGCCCACTATGGCGGCGTACGACCACGGAAGGCCAATCGGACACAGGTCAGGTGACACAATGTTCGTCGACCCTAGCGTGGATTGCTCGTGTCAGGGATCTTGATCAGGCAACGCATAGAATGCACCCATAGCCGCTGCTTCGATTGCGTGACACGAGCCGTACTCGTCCAATGCCGGTCCGTTTCCTGCCTTTACCGAAATAACACCAAATCCAGGTGCCAAAAGACTCTCAGGTCATCAGAATCGTCACGATTGCGTTCCGTTACTCCCCATTGTCTCTCGGCAAGGATAGATCACTGCAAGACTTCGCCGGGTGCTTCCTGTTGACAGGAAGCACCCGGCATTACGAACTCGAGCGAAACTTCTCAGTTACACGGCGGCTAGGCCTCGTTCCCCGGTGCGCACCCGGATCACTTCCTCCACCTGGGTGACCCAGATCTTCCCGTCGCCGGCGATGCCTGTGTTCGCGGTGGAGATCAGGACGTCCAAGATGTCGTCGCAGGAATTATCATCCACCAGGATCTCGAGGCGTACCTTGGGCAATAGGTCGACCGTGTACTCCGCTCCGCGGTAGACCTGCGTGTGTCCGCGTTGCCGACCGTAGCCGCTGGCTTGGCTGATGGTCATCCCTTGGACCCCGTAGGACTCTAGGGCATCGCGGATCAGGTCGGTCTTTTCGGGCCGAATGATGGCTGTCACCAATTTCATGCGCTGACCTCTTCCTTGGCTCGTTCCGCGTCCGTGGAGGTTGCGGCGGATTTCAGGTGTGCGGAGGTGGCCGGGTGCGGAACGAAGGTGCCACCGGTGCCCAGTCCGCCGAACTCGTAACCGGTCTCGGCGTGCTGCATCAAGTCGATGCCTGCGACCTCGTGCTCGGTGGTGATGCGGAAGCCCATGGTCTTGTGGATGGCCAGGCCAATGATGCCCGTCATGATGGCGGTGAACGCCATCACGATGACACAGGCAACGATCTGCGCCCAGAGCTGGCCGAAGCCGCCACCGTAGAACAAGCCACCGCCAACCCCGTCAACCGGGAGTGCGATGAACCCCAGGGCCACGGTCCCGATGATTCCCGAGACCAGGTGCACGCCGACCACGTCCAACGAGTCGTCATAGCCCCAGCGGTACTTCAGGCCCACGGCCAGCGCCGAAGCGACACCCGCAACGATGCCCAGCCCGATGGCTGCGACAGGGGTGATGTTTGCACAGGCCGGGGTAATGGCCACCAACCCTGCGACGATGCCTGATGCCGCACCCAGCGAGGTGCTGTGGCCGTCCCTGAGGCGTTCGACCAGGATCCAGCCCAGGAGAGCAGCAGCGGGCGCAGCAAGGGTATTGACCCAGATCAGTCCGGCTTCCTCCGCGGTGCTTGCAGCACCGCCATTGAACCCGAACCATCCGAACCAGAGCAGCGCGGCTCCCAGCATCACGAACGGGATGTTGTGCGGGCGCTGGCTCGGGTCCTTGCCGAAACCGCGGCGTTTGCCCAGGATCAGCGCGAGCACCAATCCTGCGACACCGGCGTTGATGTGCACTACGGTGCCCCCGGCGAAGTCGATGGCCTCACCGACCACAGAACCGATGGCGCCATCTGCACCCAGGATGCCTCCACCCCAGATCCAGAAGGCAATGGGAGCGTAAACTACCGTCACCCAGACAGGCACAAAAACCATCCACGCACTGAACTTGGCGCGATCGGCCACGGCCCCGGAAATTAGCGCGACGGTGATGATGGCAAAGGTGGCCCCGTATCCTGCGGTAATCAGGCCATCGGTCCCGATCAAATCAACCATGCCGAAGCCATCCGCGGGGTTGCCGATCAGCCCACCGAGGTTTGCCCCTCCACCTGCCATGGAATTGCCCCATAGCACCCACACCACGGTCACCAGGGCGATGGCCGAGAAACTCATCATCATCATGTTCAGCACGCTCTTGGCTCGGGTCATGCCCCCGTAGAAGAATGCCAGCGCCGGAGTCATCAGCAGGACCAATGCGGCACACACCATCATCCATACCTGAGTCGTTGTTAGCTCCATGTCTAACGCCTCCCTGAATTCCTTGCGAGTCTTTCTCGCCTGATTCAAGAATTCCGTGGTGGTGTTACGACGCGTACCTGTGGTGGTTTCGTGGTTGTTACCAAACGATCATTGAGGTAACAGGTTTGGGTCGGCAATATTGCGTGGATGTTTCCATGTCTAGACATAGCATGGAAAAGGCGGCCACGTTTTCACGCAGCCGCCTTGAATCACCTATCGGGATCGATGGCCCGGTGGAACTTATTAGTCGAGCAGGGCGTCGACAAACGCCTCGGCATCAAACGGTGCCAAGTCGTCCGGTCCTTCACCCAGTCCGATGAGCTTGACTGGCACGCCGAGCTGGCGCTGGATGGCAACAACGATCCCACCCTTGGCGGTTCCGTCGAGCTTGGTCAGCACGATACCGGTGACGTTGACGACCTCGGAGAAGACCTTGGCCTGGTTCAGGCCGTTCTGCCCGGTGGTAGCGTCCAGTACCAGCAGGACCTCGTCAACCGTGGCCTTCTTTTCAATCACTCGCTTGATCTTGCCAAGCTCGTCCATGAGGCCAACCTTGTTCTGCAGGCGCCCGGCGGTGTCGATCATGACGATATCGACTTCCTGGTCGATCCCCGCGGTCACTGCCTCGAAGGCAACAGATGCCGGGTCGGCACCGTCGATGTCGGATTTCACGGTGGGGACACCAACACGGTCACCCCAGGTGGCCAGCTGCTCGGCGGCGGCGGCACGGAACGTATCCGCAGCCCCCAAGATCACGTCCTTGTCCTCGGCAACCAGCACACGTGCGAGCTTGCCGATGGTCGTGGTCTTGCCGACGCCATTGACGCCGACGACCATGATCACGTTGGGACGATCCGCATGGCGGGTCGGGATGAAGTTGCGATCCATCGTGGGATCAACAAGCTTGATGAGTTCTTCACGCAGCATGTCGTGGACCTGTTTCGGATCACGACTGCCTTCGATTTTGACGCGTTCGCGCAGGGCATCAACGAGTTCCAGAGTGGGTTCGGTTCCCAAGTCTGCCAAGAGCAGCGTCTCTTCGATTTCATCCCAAACGTCTTCGTCGATCTTGTCCTGGCTCAGGAGGGCCAGTAGGCCCTTGCCCAGGGCGTTGTTCGACTTGGCCAGGCGGGCACGCAGGCGCGCCAACCGTCCCTGGACCGGATCGGGTACGTCCGTGGGGACGAGGACCGTACCGGCACTCTCGTCAACAACACCGGTTTCCGGGGTCTCGGTCGTGGCCACCGGGCCGGAGGCTTCGGTGGATGGTGCATCTGTGGTGAGCGTGGGCGCTGGGTCGTTGGCATCACGCGGACCGGTGTACGTTCCCTTGGGTGCCTTGCGGCCCCGTACGAGGAAGAAAGCAGCACCAATACCGATGACGGCAACCACTGCGACGAGGACAATGATCAAAGTAAGTTGTTCTGACACTGTCTAAGCTTCTCACAGACTAAACTTGACTTACCTATGACTAAGAATGCTTCGACTTTCAATGAACCAGAAAAGCCGGGTAATCCGGAACCTCGTTCATTACCGTCGGTACCCCGGGAAATCCGCGTCCTCGTTGCGGCCGCCTTCGTTGTTGCCCTCGGGTTCGGGCTCATTGCCCCGATCCTCCCCCAGTTTGCGACAAGCTTTAACGTCGGCGTTGCCGCGGCGAGCGTTATTGTCAGCATCTTTGCCTTTGCCCGGCTGATCTTCGCACCGGTCAGCGGCAAGCTCACCGACAGGTTGGGCGAACCAACCGTCTACGTCACAGGTGTGCTGATCGTGGCCCTCTCCACCATCCTGTGCGGCTTCGCCCAGTCCTACACCCAGCTGCTGATTTTCCGTGGCTTGGGTGGCCTGGGATCCACCATGTTCACCGTCTCCGCCATGGCCTTGATTGCCCGCATGTCGCCGCGGGAGATCCGTGGGCGCATTGCCGGACTGTATTCCGGTTCCTTCCTGCTGGGCAACGTCGCGGGCCCGGTGCTCGGTTCGTTTGCCGCGGGCATGGGCTTCCGTATCCCGTTCTTTATTTACGGCGGGGCCCTCATCGTTGCCGCAGCCATCGTCTACTTCTCCCTGTCGCATTCGCGGCGTGCCACGCAGAAGAGCGCCACCGAAACCGCTGTCGTGGTGGATCGCATCCCGCTATCCGAAGCTTGGGGTGCTGCATCCTTCAAGGCTGCTCTGGTTTCCGGGTTCACCAACGGTTGGATGGCCTTCGGTGTCAGGATGTCACTGATCCCACTCTTTGCCGTCGCTGCATTCGCGTCAAGAGGGACCTTGTTGGCGGGTTTGGCGTTGGCGATTTTCGCTGTGGGCAACGGTGCCGCCTTGACCGTGGCCGGACGCCTGACCGACACCTACGGGCGTCGGGTGCCGATCCTCATAGGCCTAACCATAGCTTCGCTCTCCACGGCCGCTATCGGCTGGGTGGATAACATCCCGTGGTTCATTGCCTTGTCGGTGATTGGCGGGATCGGGACCGGACTCATGGGCCCGGCCCAACAGGCGGCAATCGCCGACGTTGTGGGCCAAGGCCGCAACGGCGGCAAGGTCCTTGCCACGTTCCAAATGGCCACCGACTTCGGTTCCATCATCGGCCCCATCCTTGCAGGTCTCATTGCCGACCAGGTTGGGTTCGGTTGGGCATTCACCGTCAGCGGCACTTTGGGGCTCTTCGGTGTCCTCGCGTGGCTGTTCGTCAAGGAGAAACGCCCTGCGGGGGTCGTGGGCTAACCTCGTGCAGGATGGTGTGGGCCGCACTTCGAGTCACCAGTGGAAACGCGGACGGCTCAAGGCCGGCGAGGGAATGCCCGTCATCAGGACCTTGTGGCTTCTTCCCCGATGTTGCGCACGCTGAGGTAGCCGTTCTTCGTACGGTAAGGTTCGAACAACCCGTTGGTTGCGAAGCCACTGTCTTCCGCAGCCAGTCGTCGATTCGGACCCGGCAGTCCTCCAGCGGATGTCTGCGCAAAAAAGTCTAAAGCAACTTCTCCGCCGACGAGCCCGGACATATCACCAACGAACATGCCGTCTTTCACCGGCAGAACGATCCCGGCAAGGATCTTGTCACGATTGCCACGCGCCTCGGCCGAGAGGCTGATAGTGTCGATTCCCGGGGCGGCGACCTTGCCTGCGATCTTCAGGCATCCGTCGCTCACCGCTGCGCTCGTAACAGTTGCCGGTTGTGTGAGGATCGCTTCCAACGCATTGGTTTCCAAAACCGCTGTCTTGTCTTTACGGCGAATGGCCTCGGTCTTCCGATGATGGATGGCGCTCATCCGTCCTGAATGTTCAACTGGCATGAATTCCTCCAGAAAATTCGAATGTGCCTCCAACCACTGGTCCTGGACTTTTTCGGAATATCGTTTAAAACGCGGTGGCTCATAGATTTTCAGCCCTTTGCGCCTCCACAAGGCCATAATCATTGATTCAGCCAGATCCTGTTCCGTGGCCATGGCCTTGATGACGACCGCAATCTTGGCAATCGAACTGGTGTATTCGTGTGGAACAAGTGGTCGGTAACTGATGTTGGAGCCGTCCGCGCGCTGACGAAGGCTATAGAAATCGCTGTCTGCGATGACACCGATGCCATTGGCAAGAAGGTAACAAGCAACCATGAAGATACCGTCCTCAAGCCGGATAGGTTCCTCGGCGAAGCGGAGGTGGTTGGATTCGATGAGGGAACGCGCCACCAGTTTCTGCGGTGTCAACGACTTTAATGCCTGCAAAGGAGTAATGGACGGATTGGTCTTGGCGTAAAGGCTCGATGTTTGTTTGCGTCCGCCAATGCCCACGACCTTGGGCAAGACCACATCCAGTCGATGCTGCTCGGCGAATTCAACCATTCTGCGCAATGCATGTGGTTCCAAAAGGTCGTCGGCGTCTGCGAAAAAGACAAACTTTCCTTGGCTGAGTCCTAGGGCGACGTTCCTGGGTTTTCCTGCCCACCCGCTGTTCTCCTGATGGACCACGCGAAAGTTGCTGAAGCGCGCCGCGTATTCATCCAGGATCCTTCCGCTGGTGTCTGTCGAACCGTCGTCCACTGCAATGACTTCAAAGTTCTCCGTCGCAAGATCCTGTGCCACGACGCTGTCCAGCATTGGCCCAAGGTAGGTCTCGGTGTTGTAGACCGGGACAATCACGCTGACGGCGATTCCCTTGATCCTTGTCACCCGCCGGGCCGCCAACCGGGACAAGACCCGTGTTCCCTTGCCAATTAACCTTTTCATCGCCGAGCTACGCCTCATCTCCGTGACGGGCAAGCATTGGCCCCCACTTTGCAGTAGAAGCCAACAGTAGTTGAATCACAACGAAAACATGAAAGCGTACGTGTTGTACCCACGGACTTATTTCCCGCGTGCTCACTTGGGAATCGCACTAACTGCTATGTACTGCGTCCCGATCAAGCTTCTGACTGATCACCCTCGACACGCCATCCCCCTGCATGGTGACGCCATAGAGGGCGTCGGCAACTTCCATGGTCCGCTTCTGGTGGGTGATCACGATCAGCTGGCTTGATTCGCGTAGTTCCTCAAAGATCGTGATGAGGCGGCCCAGGTTGGTGTCATCCAGCGCCGCCTCAACTTCGTCCATGACGTAGAAGGGCGAAGGCCTGGCCTTGAAGATGGCCACCAGGAGTGCAACAGCTGTCAGTGAGCGCTCGCCACCGGAGAGCAGCGAAAGTCGCTTGATCTTCTTGCCGGCCGGACGGGCCTCGACCTCGATGCCAGAGGTGAGCATATTTTCCGGATCTGTGAGCACCAGACGTCCGTCTCCCCCGGGGAAAAGCCGTCCGAAAACCCGCTCGAATTGGGCCGCGGTGTCGTTGTAGGCCTCCGTGAAGGCACGTTCCACCCGGTCATCGACATCTTTGATGATGTCCAAGAGGTCCTTGCGGCTATTCTTCAGGTCCTCCAGTTGGGAGGTGAGGAACTTGTGCCGTTCCTCGAGGGCTGCGAATTCCTCCAGGGCTAGGGGGTTGACCCTGCCCAAGGCAGAAAGGTCCCTTTCGGCCGTCTTCAGGCGTTTTTCCTGCTCGATGCGGTCAAAAGGCACGCCTTCGGGAACCGTGTTGCCATCCTCGTCGACTTCCTGGCGCAGTGCTGCCCATTTGTCGCCATCCGACGGTGCCATGGGCACCGGAAGGTGGGGCCCGAAGTTCTCTATCAGGTGCTCTGTGGTGAGTCCCAGCTCTTCGATGGACCTATTTTCGAGGGTTTCGATACGCATACGCTGTTCTGCCCGTGCCAACTCATCGCGGTGCACCGAGTTGGTCAACTCTGCCAATTCGTGGCTCAGCTTCTCGCCCCTGGCCCTGACCAGCGAGAGTTCACCTTCAAGTTCCTCGCGCTTGAGCTGGAACTGCTCCCTTTCCTGATCAGCCAGATCGATGGAGACGTTCATCAACGAGATGATGCGTTCGACCTTGGCCGAGACATCGCTGGCCGCTTGCGCCTGCCGCCTGCGAAGCTCCGCCCGACGTTGCGCCTCCGCACGCGCGCGGCGTTCGGTCTCCGCGGCCCGCTTCAGGGACTCCACGCGGCCGCGCAGGGCGTTGGCGCGTTCCTCCGCGCTGCGCAGCGCCAGACGGGCATCAAGCTCCTTTTGCCGGGCCGCCGAGGCCGCGGCAGCCAGTTCATCGCGCTGATCGGTCTCGGGTTCGTGTTCCTCGGGCGCTTCCTGGGCCATGTCGAGGCGTTCGATCAGTGCCGCAAGTTTTTCCTGCTCGATCTCGAGCTTTTCCTGGGCGGCAGCGATTTGCTGCTCCAGTCGATCGCGTTCCCCATGCCCCTGACGCAACAACGAACCAAGATGTTCCATGCGCTGGGCGACAGCGGAGATCCTGGCATCGGATTCGTGCAGCCGGCTCAGAGCCGCATCAGCGGCCTCCTCTGCCGCCATGAGAGATGTGGTGAGCTCGGCCGCATCCAATCTCATGGAGGCCAGTTTTTCTTCCACTGCGGCCAGCTCGGTTTCGGTCTCGGTGATTGCCGCATTCTGTTCAATCAGCGAAGGCGCCGCAGTGGTGCCGCCGCTGGCAGTCCCGGCAGTCAGGATGTCGCCGGCTAGAGTCACGGCACGGAGGCTAGGATCGCGCTCCAGCAGCTGGCGTGCCTCGGCAAGGTCTGCGACGACCACGGTGGCGTGCAGGAGGTGGGAGACCGTGCCTATCAGCTCTTCGGTGACACCCGTGACCTCAAGGGCGTGCTTTCCGATAGTGACTGGGGGTGTGCTGTGGTTAGTTCTTTCGAGGTTTCCGGTGACCAGGTGGACACGGCCGCCGTCGCTTTCACGCAGGTTTCCCAGAATGGCCAGGGCATGGCCGCGTTCTTCCACGGCGATAGCCTCGGCAGCCGAGCCCAAGGCCGCGGCGACAGCCACTTCGTAACCGGCTTCTACACGGAGGTGCTGCGAGAGGCGACCAAGCAGCCCTTCATGACCACCGGCCAAGACGTCTTCCGAGGCATCTTTACGGGCCGCCCCCATGCGCAAGGCCTCAAGCCGGCCACGCAAGGCACCCAACTGTGTGGACAGTTCTTGTTCGCCTCGGCGTTGCGCGTCCATGGTGCCCACGAGCGCTTCGTGGCGATCCGCGGCATTCTCGTACGCGGTGTCCAGATCTTCTTCGCCGTCTTGGACCGAAGCTGCCTGCTGTTCCAAGGCTGCGAATTCGTTGGCCGTGCCTTCACGGCGTGCCGCCCAGCCTTGGAGCGACTCGCGCAACCGTCCCAGTTCGCCTTCCACGGACTCGACCTTGCTGCGGGAGCCACCAACTTGCCCGGCCAGGCGTGCCAATCCCTCGCGGCGGTCGGCGGCCACCCGCAGTTCGTTGGTCAGCCGCTGCTGCTCGGCGTGTGCGGCCTCCTCGGCCTCGCGCTTCGCCTCGAGGGCTTCTTCCAGCAGCTCGCGGCGCATCTCAAGATTTTCCTCGAGTTCCTCCAGCTCGTCGGCCAGTCGTTCCGCTTGCGCGTCAAGGCGGTCCGGATCACGCCCCGGGTCGAAGTCCGGGCCGTCAGTTCCCAACAGGCGTGAGCGTTCACCGGAAAGTGCTCCTAAGGATCTGAAGCGTTCGCGGGTGGAAGTCAACCCGAACCAGAGATCCCGTGACTTATTCAGTGCAGGGGTGGCGTGCGCGGCGGCGACTTCGAGGGTGGTGAGTTCGGCTCGCGTTTCCTCGAGCCTGTCTTGGACCAGTTTTCGGCTGGCCCTCTGGGCTTCCTCATCGGCGATCTCTCTGTCTAGGGCAGCGCGCAGCGTCACCAGGTCATCTGCCATCAACCGCGACTTGGCATCACGCACATCAAATTGGACCGTCTGGGCCCGGCGTGCGATCTTGGCCTGCTTGCCCAGGGGTGTAAGTTGACGGCGAATTTCGCTGGTCAGGTCCTCGAGCCGGTTCAGGTTCCCCTGCATGGCATCGAGTTTTCGTACGGTCTTTTCCTTGCGCCGCCGGTGTTTGAGCACACCTGCTGCTTCTTCGATGAAGCCGCGCCGATCTTCGGGTGTCGCGTGCAGGATCCGGTCCAATTGCCCCTGGCCGACAATCACGTGCATTTCCCGGCCGAGCCCGGAATCGGAGAGCAGCTCTTGAATATCGAGCAGTCGGCAAGAAGTGCCGTTGATGGCGTATTCGGAGCCTCCGGCACGGAACAAGGTCCGGGAGATGGTGACTTCGGCGTATTCAATGGGCAACGCCCCGTCGGCGTTGTCGATTGTCAGCGAGACGTGGGCACGCCCGAGCGGGGCCCGTCCGGAGGTACCGGCAAAAATGACGTCTTCCATTTTGCCCCCGCGTAGGGTCTTTGCGCCCTGCTCCCCCATGACCCAAGCCAACGCGTCCACGACATTTGATTTGCCTGAACCGTTGGGCCCAACCACCGCGGTAACGCCCGGCTCGAATTCAAAGGTCGTCGCCGAGGCAAACGACTTGAATCCGCGAACGGTGAGTGATTTCAAATGCACGTGGGGGCGTCCTGGCTATTTGGTGGCTAAAGTGGTCGGTGGGTTGCCTCCCATCTTATCGAGCCACCACGTCTCGATGCGGCAAGGCTAGCCCGGCGCAGAGCCATATTCATCGAAGAACGCTAGGAGGAGACCCTTTGAAGAGTCTTTTGGCCATTGATTCATGGCCTTCGACACATGCCGCCGCTGCGGTGGTTGCTGAGGACGGTGCCATCTTGGGCACTCATGGCGAGGCCGATCACCGCTTCGCGTTGGCTTCGGTCACCAAACTGATGAGTTCCTACGCGTTCCTGGTCGCTCTCGAGGAGGGCGCCTTTGAACTGGACACCCCGGCCGGACCCGAGGGCTCTACCGTCAAACATCTGTTGGCGCACAGCTCCGGCTACGACTTTGCCGAACGAAAAGTGCGCTTTGCACCGGGCGAGCGTCGACTGTATTCGAATGTCGGCTTTGACGTCCTGGCCGAAACCCTTGAGCAAGCCACACAGATGCGCTTTGCCGATTATTTGGCCGAGGCCGTGTTCCAACCCCTAGGGATGATTTCCACATCCTTGGATGGGAGCCCTGCCGCAGACGGAGTCTCAACGCTTAAGGACTTAGTGGCTTTTGCCACCGAATTGCAGAGTCCAACACTTTTGGATGTGCAAACACATTCCCAGGCCACACACGTGGTCTTCCCAGACCTTCCCGGAATCCTTCCAGGCTATGGGCGCCAGAAGAACAATACCTGGGGCTTGGGGTTCGAGATTCGCTCCGAAAAATCGCCACACTGGACCGGTAAGCAGAATTCCCCGGCAACCTACGGCCATTTTGGTCAGGCAGGAACATTCCTGTGGGTTGATCCGGAATTGGGTGCGGCCTGCGTGACGCTGACCGATAAGCCATTCGGCCCATGGGCCGTTGACGCGTGGACACCATTCAATGACGACGTTATCGCGGAGCTTACAGGAGGCTGACGGCGTGGCATGAGCCGGCCAAGCTGCCTAGCGAGGCTTGCGTTGGCAGCTGGGGCAGCTGTATGAGGAACGCCCCATGAAACGGTCCCGGCGGATCAGTGAGAGCAGTCCTTGCTCAGCGCAGCGGTAGCATTCCTTGCCTTCGCGTCCGTAGGCGTTCAGCGACCTATCGAAGTACCCCGAGGCACCATTGACGTTGACATAGAGGGCATCGAAACTGGTGCCTCCAGCTTCCAGTGCCCTGCCCATGACATCCACCAGGGCTGCATGGAGCCGGTTGACGGCCGGGCGGCTGATCGTTGCGGTGGAACGCAGTCCGTGGAGCTTCGCGGCCCACAAGGCTTCGTCGGCGTAGATGTTCCCGACCCCGGAGATCACCTGTTGGTCAAGTATCGCTCGCTTGATCTGGGTGTTTCGTTTGCGCAGCGCCGCATAGAGCCGCTCTGGCGTTGCTGCCGGATCCAGGATGTCGCGGGCAATATGTGCCGCAGCCTCGGGAACCACGGGGAGCGAGGATCCCGTTCCGCCGGGGAATCCGTCGCCCGACGGTATCAGGTGCGAGAGAAACATTCCGCCAAAGATCCGTTGATCAATGAACCGTAATTCGCCAGGTTTACCCGGCTCGGCGGATAACTCAAGACGGACCTTGAGGTGCTTTTCATCGGGGGCATCTGGTTCTTCGACCAGCAGTTGGCCGCTCATGCCCAGATGCGCCACGAGGGCTACTGGGGTGGGCAGACCTTCCAAGGGCATCCACAGGAATTTTCCGCGGCGCACTGCGGCGGAAATGCTCGTGTGGGCAACGCTTGCGGAAAAATCGGCCGGGCCTTCTAGATGTCGTCGTACCGAGCGTGGGTCGATGACTTGGACGGATTCCACCGTCCGGCCGACGACCCAGTCGTCCAGGCCTCGGCGTACCACCTCGACTTCAGGCAGTTCGGGCATGGACTATTTGGCCTTCGCCGAGTCGTCCCGCGGGCGCAGCATCTTCCAGCTGATGGCAGCCGATACCTGCTCGGCTTCTTTCTTCGACGGGCCTGATCCTTCGCCGTATGCGGTACCGCCAATGTGAAGTAAGGCGACGTAGGTGCGGGCATGGTCAGGTCCGGAACCGGTCACCCGGTATTCGATGGCACCCATTTTTTCGGCTGCTGCGATTTCCTGGATGGCGGTTTTCCAGTCGGTGCCGGCTCCCAAGACGTCAACGTCGTGGAGCAACGGCAGGATCAAGGTCATAACCATCTCGGTGGCAACTTCGATGCCATGGGTCAGGAACGTGGCGCCGATGAGCGATTCCATGGTGTCAGCAAGGATGGACGATTTGTCCTTGCCATTGGTGAGAATCTCACCTTGACCCAACAAAATGAATTCACCCAGACCCAAGGAACGGGCGATGGCGGCAAGTGCACGGGTGCTGACCACGGCCGATCGGCGCTTGGCCAGATCCCCTTCGGGCAAATCGGGGTAATTCTTGTAGAGGTGGTCGGTGACGGCAAAACCGAGGACCGAGTCACCCAAAAATTCCAGGCGTTCGTTGGTGGGGATTCCACCATGCTCGTAGGCATAGGAACGGTGCGTGAGGGCAAGACGAAGCGTCTCGGGGTCGATTACGACCCCGAGACGCTTCAAAAGCTCTTCTGTTGAAGGCATCAGACGGACTTAAGCGTCTGCGACCTTGCGGCCCTTGTACTCAAGGAACAGCTCGGTGCCAGCGGAATCCGTGACAACCTTGGCCTGGTGCGGCAAGCTGTAGGTGACGCGACCGTTTTCCATGGTCTTCACCAGGGTAGGCGCGGTTGCCTTCCACTGGGCGCGACGGGCGCGAGTGTTTGAGCGGGACATCTTCCTCTTCGGGACAGCCACGGCTACTTCTCTTCTCTCTCGACTGAATGTGTACTCTGTGTCGCGTCCTCTGCGACGATGTCGGTCAGCCCGGCAAGAGCTGCCCAACGAGGATCCAAGACCTCATGGTGATGCTCAGGATCCTCATTCAGGCTTTTTCCACATTCGGAGCAAAGCCCTGCACAGTCTTCCCGGCATACCGGTTGGAACGGCAGCGCGGTCACCACTGCATTCCGGAGTACCGGCTCGAGATCAATCCGATCGTCGATAACCTGGTACTGATCGAGCTCTTCGTCCTCCGAGAACTCATGCAAGCCCTCGTAGTAGAAAAGTTCTTGAATATCGGCTTCGAAGTCATACGCGATGGCTTCCAAGCAACGGCCGCATTCACCGTTGATATCAACGGTTGCTTCTCCGGATACTAGAATACCCTCGTGCACGGCTTCGAATCTCAGATCCAAATCAATTTCTGATCCTTCACGGACTCCAATAAGTGCAACACCCATTTCTGCTGGTGCGGCAACTACTTCGTCAACCCTCGTCATGTTTCCCGGGCTACGCCCGAGATCCTTGGTTAGAAAAACCAGGGGCGAACTGCGATCGATGCCGTGTGACGACGAACGATCTGAACGCTTTTCGCTAATGATGACTCCTGTAGAACATAGACCGACATTACATCTTAGCCTGATCGAACATGAGATCCCAAACGGGAAGCACTTGGCGCGTGGAATCAGGCGCGTTTTGCGATGATCCTCACAACGTGGGGGTCCTCGCGACCGAACGGCGCAAGCCCTTGGCCCGCTTCGCAGTAAACGATGGTCAATCCATGCGCTTCGAGGGATGCAACGGTCGCGGCCGGGGAAGCAAATCGTCGATATGACCGAAACAGTGCCTTCTTTAGGTCCTTGTCCTGATCCGTCCGATGCTCGAAGGCAACGTAATCGCCCGGTTCGGACGAAGCAGCAAGTTCAGCGAATAGGACATCTTCTTCCGAAGTGGTGAGTCCATTGAGAATGAAACGGTTGTAGTACAGCACACCACCTGGTGCTTCGCTGCGGCGCTTGGTGGCCAGTTCCTTTATCGTGCCGGGCACCAGCGCGTCGCCCTGTTCGACAACGATGCCGCTGGCTGAATGGACATGCGTTCGCGCAGCCTGCACTGCGTAGCTACTCCGATCAAGCCCCACAATTTCGTCAGCAAGCCCCTGCAAGTGGAACAAATCACGCCCGTTACCGCACCCGACGTCCAGGACACGAACAAGTCGTGGCACCAAGCCCGAACCCACTAACCACTGCGCGAAAGTTGACGCCGCTTGGTCCACCGGACGTGAATAGAAATCATCCATGGCAATTCGTGATCTCTGAGAATAGGAAAGCAGGGCTTGTGCGTCGCGTCGTTGCCTCCGCACCGACCATTTGAAGTCCGGATCGGGAATTCCCCAATCATCTCCATAAACGTGCGCCACGACTTCCGTGGGGCTTGCGGGGATCCCGACGTTGAATCCACTCAGTTGACCTGTCCCAACAGGTTCGAAGGTTTCTGGTGACACTGCTTCCACCCCGACCGTCCCAAAGGGGAATCCGACGTAACCGTCTGCCTTGACAAAAAGATGCGCAATATCCACCATGACTTTCGAGCCAGTCGATTCCCTCACCGAAATGCAGGAGGCCTTTGGGGTCACTTGATATCCAGCCGCAATCAGGGCCTCACCCAACGCCGCAAATTCATTTGCCGCGTCTTGCGGGGTTCTTGCCTTGCTGACATATGCGCAGTCCATATCCTTGTCGTGCGGAATGAAGCCGCTGTTCCTCACATAACCGAGCAACGTGCCGCTATAAATGAACGATTTGCAACCTGTGACATCCTCTATGACGCCATCCACTGCTTGATATAGTGAGAGCACTCCATCCTGCCACGTCAGATCCAGGTCCTTGGGGAGGTGTGTAATCTTGCCATCTGCGTCAAAGGCCTGGCCTGATGCAAGCCTTCTCTTGAGCGCGGTTTCGTCTTCTTTGCCATCTTTGGCGGGGTGGCTAGATAACTGGCCATTCGGCATCACCAAGGATTGGCCTCTATATCTCACCGATACGTGGTCGGCGCGCTTCGCAAAACGCCAAACATCGTAGACGCCTATCTTGAAGGTTCCAAAATCACGTCCATCTTGAACCACTGGTGACTTCAGCACCAGCGTTTCATTGATGAAAAGCTCAACATATATAGGGGGCTCTACGCCCTTGGGTAACCTGACGCGTCCATCGATCACCTGCTTTTCATAACGTGCTACGGAGCCGACCTTTCTCGACGCTTGAACCTTCTTCAGCGACTTCAATAAACTACGCATGCGACAATCCTTTACATATTTTCCACAAGTACCTGCTTCTTGCAATGAACCGAAACATATTTCTACTTTTCAAATGTCGACTTCACAGGAAAGTAATTTGTTAAGAAGTTGTTGACTTCGTCTTCGGGGATCGGTACGGCCCCATCCACTGGCGCATCGTTAATGCAGAAAGTATCTCGGTGACGTAACCGAAGCGTGCTTTCCATGGTTCCCCGATACTGGTCATCGAGGATATTGATGTAGTTGTATCGCAAATTGGTGGGCACTGCCTTACCCACGATCTGGGCATAGTAATGGTGGAGCTGGTCCGCCACAATGTCTTGGTGGTGGCGGAAACGGCTTGACCAGGTCCGTTCATAGGCGTCTGCGAATTTTGCTTCCATTTCAAAATGGACGCTGCGTAATTGAGGATGCGGCGTATGCTTGATGGCCCGCGAAATAGTCACACTAAATTCTTCTTCGAGTAAGGCCCGCATATTGCGGGTCAGATTCAAGTGTGGCTCGTCGAGAGCCGTTGGGGCTCCGAAGGGACGACGATTTCTGGACGGCGACACTTTCGCGATTCCACTCGGCAAGAAGAACCGGTCCTTCGCTAGAGGCCTACCAAAAAACACATCATCATTTATATAGACGTAGTGCTCGCTAAGCCCCTCAATGTGATGGAGCCGCGAGATGATGGAATTGCTGTTGAACGTCGGCAGGTAGCTGGAATCTGGATAGATGTGGTGATGATCAATGAGCTTGACCTTCGGGTGATCGGTGTTCAACCATTCTGGGATCTGCCCAGCCGTGACAATGTATATGTGTCTGAACCACGGTGCATACATCTCCAGCGAACGCAAAGAGTATTTGAGTTCATCTCGGGACCGAAAGCGCGCTACGTGATTAGCTTCTCCGTGGTAAGCAATACCGGTGATTTCCGCTTCCGTTCGACGCTTGGAATCAACCCAATCCGGGTCCTCTCCATCAACCCAGGTATAGACGGCATCAATAGGAAAAACGATGTCATCGAGCATGCGTCGATGAAAAACACTTCGACTGGGTACCGTTCGGCCAGCTACTTCTGTAGTGGCAGGCAACAATTCATTGACGGAAAGGATCCTTGCCGCCACATTTTCTCTGGGGGCGGTCACCAGACCGCTCGAGTGCATTTCGGAGTAATCCCAAAATTCTATGTCACAACCATAATCTAGGCCGAGCATTGCGCCACTTTTTGAATCTTCATAGCGGGCCCCGAATGTCCAGACACTCTCGGCAAGATATGCTCTAAGGGCAACCACCTGCTTAGACAACACTGCCACCAATCGCGGATTCGTGGCACCAACGATGTAGCAATCTGCAGAACCTTCGGATGAAGCTAATGCGAGGGCCAGCGAATACTTGTCCTCTTGATCAACGGCAACGACCAGCCTTTTGACTTGAACGCTCCTAACCAGAAACCAATCGATTTCAGCACGATCGAGGATCGTTGTCAGCTCGAAGAAGTTGGCTTGCGCAATCTCCCAGGGCATTCGCGCTTCTGACGATCTTGCCAAAGAACGACCACTAAAAATTCGTACACTTTTGAGCCCACTTAGCCGTGCCTCGCCTATTACCCTTCCAAGCTGCCCATTAACGGGAACGGTGCCTTGAAGTAAATGTAAAGCACGAGCGCGTAGGCGACGATAGACTTTCCCCCCAAGAACTCTTTTAAGTGGTCCGAGAACGATTTGCTTAGGATCACGTCTAAGGAGAATTCTCATTTGACCGCAGTCACCGCGCCCTCATCCTGAGCAGTTGGAGCGGGCGCTACGACCCTCTGATATGCCTCCGCGTAAGTCAACGGGCGACTAAGCTCCTCGATCGCGTTGACCACTCGCTCACAGGAATTGCTATCTCGCAGTGGAAAAGTTTCAGAAATGCGTTCCGCATAGACGGCATCGGGGAGGAAGTCGTTGCATGCAATATCCCTGAGGGCCTCGAGCACCTTATCTTCTTCCTCAACCACAGGCCCAAGCCCATTGGTGTCGTAGCTCCATTCACCTGCCCTAAATACGTGATTACCAGAAAAGAAATCGCTCTTATCAAATTGATAATAAATGACAGGGATATCGATATATGCACCGTCGAATGCCACAGACGAGTAATCCGTGATCAATGCAGCCCCATTAGCAAGGAGCGCTTGGACATCTGTGTCCTCGTAGCTGTGTATAGAGACATGACTCGGGCAAGGGAAATCCGACAGATAAGGTCTCATATTTGGATGTGGCATGAAGGCGACATCAAGATTGTGAATCGAGGCAAAATCCCTCAATTCCTCCGACTCAAGCAAACCTATCCAAGCCTTTGCATAGGCGGAATCCCAAAATTCTTTCTTGGTTTCCCGCAGGTTCCCTCCAGAAATCGTTTCGCCAAGAAGCCATCGACGCCACGTTGGCATAAGCAAGAGCTGCCTAGATTTTCCTGGGCCCTGACCTTTCGCCAATTCTTGAAGACGGTCAAAGCGCGGCATCCCCGTGAGAACGGTGTCCTTTGAGCTAAACCTGTATGGTCCGCCGTTTTCTATGAATTCTTCGTATTCAAGCTTGGATGCGGTGATTAGCAGATCGATAGGCTTCCTATTGAGCCATCTAGAAACGTCATCCTTCGAGACGCCATGCTGCAAAAATGTAAATTTCCAAGAGAACCGGCCGAACATCCGCGGTGCGTAAGGGTGGACAACATAGTGATCCACCTGAGAAGAAACTAAATGCTCGCAATTCATGAGTAGGATGAGGTGTTCAGGTGATCCATGTTCGATAAGTCTCGCACCGCTTGCTTGCAGCCTCCCCCAGTCCTTGGAATCTCGAGACAAAACGAACCAGGAATTAATATCCTGGCGGTTTGTATTGAGATAAAGATATAGGTGTTCTGCGTTGTCGTGTGCTTCAGAATCCCGATCCATCAGGACCCATGCGCGAGCGAATAATTGACGAACTTCTTTCGACCGCGCTATTTCCTTGATAACACGGACATCGAAGGCACTGTAGTCCTCGAATTCCGCGGGTAAAGCTCCCATATAAGATCGAGTTCTCCGCGGCCCAAACCCACGTAAACTAACTGTTCCATTCGGCTCGCGTTGCTGAGACGCCACCAATCCAAGCACTAATTTACGTGCAGTAGAGGCAACTGAGCGGGTTTCAGCTCTACTAATCTGTTCATTTACGAGGCGTTGACCGTCTTTCAAACCCGCCTTAACCCGGGCACTAAATGAGACACTCTGATTGTTAGCAGCTTCTTCAATCGGTGCAGGGCCCATCGGAGGAACCGATGTCCCAGCCAGTGATTTCCACATTCGAGACGGTGCTAGCAGATACGGTGTATCCGGAAAGTCACCCGGACTCAAGGGAATACGATGGCCATTCAATGCCAAGGAAATCGTACCTGTGGCGGGCAACCAAACAATGCGTTCGCACATCATCTCGTGCCCGAACAGCCTGTACGTCTGAACCTTGGCATGGACGGGTTCAATGATGTAGCCACGGGCACGATATTCCTCTCGCGGTAATTTTCCGGAAAAGTAATAACGCAGCCGAATCATTTGTTTGTCTTTTTCTAAAGCATTTACAGAGACATGAGTAAACTGAACAGGTTTTCTTTTAAATTTGTGAATCAGTTGTTGCCGGTGATACCAGTTCGTTTTAATAACTCTAAAATCTGCAATGACATGCTCGTCGATATGTTCGACAATATCGCTTAATGTGCGATGAAAGGCGTCGGCTAGTCCGGGAGCGATGTTTGCCGTGGCAGAGTGCATGCGATCGTCTTCCCGCATGAACCAGAAAATGTCATAAAGTACTAGATTCTGCGTCCATTCTGGTATGTATCCCAGATCGTCATTAGCCTTCTGGAGCAAGTCTAGATACCCAAATTTGGGCAGGTCGACATACTTTTCGGGTTTCTGCCAGCTCGTTTGGACGAGTGAACTTCCGTCTTCGCGCTTACGGTATAAATATTCAGCGTCACGCAGAAAAGCTATTCGCGGGTTCAGAGACTTGAAAAGGTAGCGAGCCGTGAAATGAGCATCTTCGAAATTCGGTTTGACTCTCTCGTCAAACCGGAGCTCTGTTCCACTGACTACTCCAGTCCTATAGAAACCCGTTGCCGCTGAAAGATGTATGTAGTTGGGGTGCCTGTTTAAGTCGACTATCTGAAGCTTTTTGTTAAATCGGACTCTCAGGGGGTGGCCGTTAGTTACTTCACCAGTGGAATCATTGAGACTCAGAAGATTCGTCACCAGGAGATCTACGGACTTTGCAGGTTTCGTTTCCAAAAACGACAACACTGTGGCCAAGTAGTCGGATCTTAGTACGTCATCTGGATCCGGAAATGAAACCCACTCGGTGGTCACGTATTCCAGCCCTGAATTGCGTGCGGCGCTCGGTCCAGCATTCGCCTGCTCATGGACTATCGCACTAGGCAGATGCCTTACCTTCCACTCATTGATGATATCTGCGGACCCATCGGGAGACCCATCGATGACGAAAATCAGCTCCAGATTGTCTAGTCCTGCCGATTGATCTAAAAGTGACTGGAGAAAAGCCGGCAGGTACTCGTCAACGTCGTACACAGAGACGACGAACGAGAGCAGCTTTTCCTGAACGGCATGTTTCATGTACAGAGAACCTCCAACGTGAGCAATCGTCGGCTCACAGTTACAAATCGAGAAATTGGCAGTATTCCATTATGCCTCAGCACAGGGTGAGACCAGTTTTAATCCAGATAATCAGTGTCTAGCATCACGCTTCCAGTAGGTCGGCCACAGGCCTGCACCCATTGTTGGAGAATTCTGCCTTATGCTATCAGCCGTATGGGCAGGCATCCGGACGGGGCCTGCCCACCTCGCCCTCTAGTGTATACAAGAGAACACGACATCGCGTTGGCTACCAATTCAAAGGAGCGACGGAGTGCCCTCAGTCAGATCGTTATCAGCAATTCACGAAGTTGGTAAGGTACGGCAAGCTGTTCGAAGCCTCCGGGCATCCGGAAACGACACGTGAATCCCACCTTTGTCCACTTACCGCTGTCGCGGCAGGGCGGGCTGGTGTTGCACGCTGTCGGGCCACCCGGCCGGGCTGAAGAACCACGGACCATGCGCGAACAGGGCGGCCTGGTGCCACGTCATGGTGACCACGGTGCCGGCGGCCGTGCCGTGCAGCTGGGACAGGACCCGGGCGTGGGCCATCAGCATTCCCCACGCATTGGCCACGGCGGTCTTTGCCGGTGCCGGCCAGAATTCCAGGGCCTCGGCGGTCGCCCGGTGCACCCGGGCGGTGAATGCTTCGGTGATGGCCGGGGCGTTGGTCTTGAAGGTGCGGATCCAGTCCCGCACCGTGGACTCGGGACGTTTCAGGATCGCGGCGATCTTCCGGTGCCTCAGTCCCTGGGCGGCGCCAAGTTCCACGGCCTGTGCGATCACGTCCGCGTGGTCGGCCCGGCGGCAGGCAAACTCCGCGGGCAACAGGATATGCGTGGCCTCGCAGCCGCGGCACCGGGCCCGGCGCGGGGTGAACCAGCGGCTTTCTACCGGTGTTCCGCAGCGGATAACCCGTGCAGTCCCGAAGCCCCAGGGCCGCAGCCGGCCCTCGCAACGCGGGCAGGGAAGTTCGCGGCCCAGGAGCTGGGATTCGACAGCGGCCGGATCGTGGCTTACCGTAAGCATCAGCGCGACTCGATTTCGCGTCAGAACGACCTGGTGCGGCTTCGAAACTGGCACCGGGTCGTTCGTTTTTAAGTGCCCGGGCGGAATTCCGGGAACGAGGGTCTGTCGTCAGCCTGACGCCGCCGACGAGGAACGTCAAGGGCGCGCGTTGACTCATAAAAAACCTCCGCGAAGGTTGATACGTTGCCTCAGAAAGAAACCTCCGCGCAGGCCGATTCGTTGCCCCAGAAGGAAACCTCCGCTTCCATGGCTCTTGATTTTTGGATTTGCACCGTATTTCGTCGTCGACATGGGACTGAATATGAGGGCTCGCAAGGCTGTCTCCAAGCAGATGGCGATGCGCTACCGCGCCGCCAATCGCAAGGCCAAGGGCAACCTGCTCGACGAGCTGGTAGCCCTGACCGGATGGCACCGGGACCACGCACGTGCCGCCCTGCGCCAGGCCCTGCTGCCAGAGCGGCCACGCAAGGCCCCGGCCGGGCGCAAGCCGACCTACCCGGCAGACCTGCAACCCGGGCTCGTTCTCTGCTGGGCGGTGCTGCGGGCGCCGGCCTCGAAGCTGCTGGCCGCCTCCATGCACTACCTCGTACCGATGCTGCGCACCGAGAAGGCCCTGGACGTCACCGAGGCGCAGGCCGCGCTGCTGATGCGCATGAGCGCCTCGACCATCGACCGCCGGCTGGCCGGTGAGCGGGCCAAGATGCGCCTGCGCGGACGCTCACACACCAAGCCAGGCTCCCTGCTCAAGTCCCAGATCCCGATACGCACCTGGGCCGAATGGGACGATGCGGTGCCCGGCTTCGTCGAGATCGACCTGGTTGGACACGAAGGCGGGAACAACAGCGGGGAGTTCTGCTTCACCCTCACGTTGACCGACATTTCCACCGGGTGGACGGTGAACCGGGCCGTCAAGAACAAGGCCCAGAAATGGGTGTTCGAGGCCCTGCAATACATCACCGGTGTCTTCCCGTTTCCCATCATTGGAATCGACTCGGACAACGGCAGTGAATTCATCAATTACGAATTGAAGAACTACTGCGACGAGCAACATATCACCTTCACCCGCTCCCGCTCCGGGAACAAGAACGACGGCGCCCACGTGGAGCAAAAGAACTGGTCACGGGTCCGTGAGCTGGTCGGCTACCTGCGCTACGACACCCCGGCCGAGTTGGAACTGCTCAACGAGATATGGGAGTTGGACCGTGTCTTCACCAACTACCTGCTGCCCCAGCAGAAGCTTGTGAAGAAGACCAGGGTCGGGGCCAAGGTCACCAAGGTCCATGACAAGCCGGCCACCCCGCACCAGCGAGCCACCGTCCACCCGAAGGTGAAGAAGATGCCGATCATCCGCATGAACGCGGCCTTCAAGAAAATCCGGGTCATGGCGCTCTCGCGCCAGATCCTCACCCTGACCGGACGCCTGGAAACCCTGTCCAAGGCCAAGAGCGGCACCGCCACCAACCACCTCAAGGAGGTCCGGTCATGAAGCAGTCATTTCCCGGAGGTTTCTTTCTGGGGCAACGTATCGGCCTGCGCGGAGGTTCCTTTCCGAGGCAACGTATCAACCTTCCCGGAGGTATTGACATGACGCAACAGGGGGCGCGACCGGGAAACCCGAAGGCAAATGCCTCGTCGCCAGGCAACGCGGCTACTCGCGGTCATCCAATGCGACGCCTAACACCAGGCAAGTCCCCAACAGCTGAACACATGGATCCGGGGCCACTGGAAAATAGAAAATTCCCTCCACTGGTGCCGGGACGTCACGTTCCAGGAGGACGCGAGCCAAACCCGGCCAGGTGTCGCGCCACGGGTGATGGCGAGCTTGCGTAACCTGGCCATCAGCCTGCTCCGCCTCAACCACAGCAGCAACATCGAAGGCCACCCCCGACATGGCCAAACACCCCGCACGCCGGCTGGAACGCGTCGGGTTCGTGACCCGGTCAGCGGCTTTGCATTGGCCTTGGATCACCGAATCCCGCGCCGAGGGCGTCACGCGTCTGGACCCTGTCGCCTTCGGCCGCTTCCTGGGGACGGACCGGTCCGCGGAGGTCAAGACCATCCGCCGGCAACATCACGGGCTGGTGGACACCGGAAAGGTGCCCGAGTTGATGTCGATGATCGCTTTTGAACGCTTCGAAGCATTGAAGGGCTCGGAGTCCGGATGCATCGGCGTGCTCTAAGTCGATGGGTATACCGGCTCTACGGAATTGAGCGTGGTGTGCCTGCTTTGAGACCGTAATCTGGGGAGCTGCTTTCGGGGCGTTCGGCGTGCCGTTACCCGGATATGCGTCAGGGCCTTCTTGAATGGTTATCGACCAAGAGAACCGCAAGAAAGACCCTGACAGTGAACCATTCTAGCTCTGCTTGCGTGCTGCCCGCAGCATCGAGCAAACCCGAGGAACCTTTCCACCTGGACGTGGACGCGAATCCGATGGCCAACTCTGCGGGACCGGGCCGTGGTGCGACCGGGCCGACGCCCTCCTGGGCATCGAAGGCCTGCACGTGCTCGAGGTGGACCGCCGGGATCCTGCCCGGCTCGTCGTGGCCGTGGAAACCCCCGAACGCACCGCATGGTGCCGCGGATGCGGCACCCAGGCCAGGTCCCACGCCCGGCGCAGCGTGCCCACCACGACATCCCCGCCCGGTAATCGACCCCACCGTCACGGGCTTCCTGGGCATCACCCTGGATCCGATGCCGACCAAACGCGAAACCCGAGCGGTGGCCGAACTTTGCCAGAGCCTCACCGAAACCGAAACCCGCTACCCGGGTACCGAACTCATCCTGCGATTCGGCATTAAGGAACGACTGGGAGTCGACCCGAATTAACCTGGCTGAGACCGCCCATGTTCAGACCCCTGGAACCAGCAGGCCGACGGCACCCGATCAAGAATCGGGGCTGCCGGATAAGCTGAGGGACCATGAACCAAATGTGCAGACTGCACATAGATTCAAACCCCATTATTGAGCGCCATCGGGTACTCCGAAGGAGCCTGCGGTAAATGCCTAGGCTAAAGCATCTGAGAGGAGTTTGCTGTTGGCGGGTAAATCAACGAAGTATTCAGACATGAAGGCCTCTAAAGTCCACGTTCCTTCCGGATGTGAAATTTTCGGTTTACACCAAATATAGGTAATTTTTGCCTTCAGGAGAGATCCGATTAGATATTCGTTAATCGCATCATAAGATTCCGATCCAATCACAATCACTTTTTTTGGCTCAAGAGTGAACATTAGACTAAACATGCCACTTCCGGCATATCCTGCGATTGTCGAGGCATTGTTAAACAAAGAAACTTGCTCTGATACCGAATAGTCTTCCGGATATATTATCTTAAAACCTTGGCTATTGAAGAAATCTTCAACTTCGTCTGAGTTCGAACAACCTCGACCGATTTCTGGTCTTCGACTAACGAATATTTTGTCATACTTAGTCATAGGACAATAAAGATTTCGCCCTATATCATTCCATACTTCCTTCAGATTCGGATGGACGAACTTTGGATTGCTGAACATTGGCGTCGCGCCAATCAATCTTTCCACCAAAGTAGGTTGATGGATTATTTCGACATCTTTTCGTTCGACTCCCGCTGCGGCTAATATTTCATATTGCCAGTTGTAAAGGTCGCCTTGTTTTCCATCAAAAGATATGAGCGCCTTTAGCTCTGGAAAGCGTACTTTCGCTAGCTTCCAACCCCATATTCGAGCTACTATCTCGCTCGTAAAGTGTCCAAAATGTCCAGGGACTTCACTGTCCAAGGCAAAATAAGTACCTTCTTTGCACACGGCAGTTGCACCCGGGTCTTCAGCGAACCACTGACCGGCCTCCAGTATCGTGCGACTACGTAGACGATGAGCCTTTATCTGTCGGAAACTATCTGGAAGAACGACACCGTCTTTCCAGTAGACCTGCCCCGGACCGCAAACGACAGAGTGATAGGATCTCAGACTTAATGACGGATATTCAATTTTACGAAGAAACCTTTTAGACAAAGACACATTATTGGTTATAAGATCGGCTTCGGATTCGAATGTTCCGCCCTCAATAACTTCAAGGACACTTACGTCCGTTCCGAATCTTGGTCCATCAAATATATAGTTGGCATCGCTATCTCGGATTTTATAAAGATGGTTGCCAGATTTTTTCACAACCCAACAATCGTCGTGGAGTGATATGGATTTAAACGATTTGGATATACCAATCTCGTCATTAAAAAAACCAATATTTCGGTTCCGACTGGCGATATTTAGCCTTAGTGTGGCGGCTAGGTAATGAGCCGCGGTCTCACGATTCCCGGGAATGACAGACTCCGTGTTTCCCAAGATATAGTGACCGCCATCGTTCAAGTGAAAGAAAAGATTCTTGAACGTGGAGCGATCCGTAGTGAAGTCGACTATTGCTTGAGCCTTCCCTCGGTTCGCCAAGATGTGATGCATTTCCCTGATTGACTCCGCAGTAGCATGCCAGATATTGCTCGCCACTTGCCGAATCTCGGTTTTATCACTTGTCCTGAGGATTATGATTTCCGTGGCCGGCCATCGATGACCAATGACGTTGGCCATCGAGTCTGCGTCTGGTACGCCTACGATAACCACTCTGGACAAGTTTCCATTTGGTAATAAATCGATCACCGGTCCAGCTTATCGGATGACGCGCAGTTTCGCGTTTCACCCAGTTCGGATTAGCGTGGCCTGACGTCTGGAATATATGTCCGGTACCCTTCTGTGGCTACTCGATTCCTACACCACAACGGTGATTCTGAGGTCACCCAAGAAGTCCAAGACTGTCGGTTGAGGAACCCTGAGCCGGCTCCTTGACAGAGTGCAGATGACCACCGAGCGGTTAGGTTGCTTCAAGTTGAATCGGTGAATTCGTCTCTTGGTTAGAATGTTCTGGGCTCTCCACTCTGACAGACTCGGTTCTCCAGGGCCTGCGGATAGCCGAGCGATCCGGGCTCGGCGGATGACCAGTGGCATGCGACTGCAGTGGTGAAATATCGAGGGACCGCTGGTGCTGGACAAGCTTCCGATAGCGGACTGGATCATGCTCGACGGTAAATTCCAGAACGCGCGAGAACAGGAGCCCGGCTGCGGGAAGTCCGGCGATTGAACCGAAACACGATTTCGTTCAGATAGCTGACAAGGTGCGCCGGCTCGACCGCTCCCTGATGCGTGCCAAGCAGCCACCGCTTGACCCGCTCGCGTCGACCCGATGGACGCAGGGCAGGAGGCCACCGGGGTATTCACCGCATACCGTTGCCGCATGCTGGCTGCGGCGGACCTGAACGTGTCCCATACTCCCGATGCCCAGGTATCCGGTCCAACCGTCGGTGATCACCGTGGCCCCGGATTCGACACGGGCCGTGATGAAGTGGCGAAGAGTCCGTGCCGATGCATCCTCGATCATTGCCATCGGGCATCGACCAGCCCCCTTCGGTGGTGTCACCTCGACCGCGACACACACCAGTGACTTCCCTCGGGCGCGCCCGCCGGTCAGGACCGGCTCCATGCCGCCGATGAACGTCTCATCATCCTCGACGGTGCCCGACAGCAGGTCCCACCCGGGAGGGTCCAGGGCCTGCCTCAGCCGGTGCAGCATCGCCCAAGAGGTTTGGTAGGAGCCGATCCCGGTTCCCGCTGCACGGCCAGCGCTGAGACACCGTTCTTCGCCGTCGCGAATTCCCAGCAGACACGGAACCAGAGTGTCAACGGCGTCCGTGTCTTGTCGAAAATGGTTCCGGCGGTCACGGAGCAGCAGTTCTAGCATGTCATGCACCGAAAGCGTCCATCGCACAGGCGCCAGCCACCTAAATTCGAGCATCTCAGGCACACGAATCCCTCGGGCCAGCCGCACATTCCAGGTAGTCCCGGCAGTCTTCCTCCGAACTGAACCACGATTGGAACTATCCCCAATGCCGTGAAGTTAAGCTTCCGCCGTCGACGTCAAGCCCTTGTCGGCGGTTGGCAATCGGTGGCTTATGGCGTGTTGGGAAGCGGCAAGGCCCTGGACACGGGAGTTTGTCTTAAAATGTGAGACGGGTCCCGAAATGTGATGTCTCAGGAGATCGGTGACAGTTCTGCCTCAGGACACCGGTGACGGTTGATGTATCAGGACTTCGGTGACAGTTGCCCGAGGTTCTGGTCCTTGCCAAAGACCGGGCGGGACTTGGAGATGCCGACGTAGGCCGTGCCTTTCGGCGGCCAGGCATAATCGGCAACGACTTCCCCTTCGGTGTTGGCGAAGATGACGCCGTCCTCATCCCAGCTCGCGATGACGGTTCGTCCGCTCATCGATGCGGTCAGGGAGAATATGGTTCGTCCGATGTTGACGACACCGTTGGAATAGGCCTTCAGCTTCCGGCTCCCGGCGCCGGAGGGATGGATGATGCTGCCGGTGACCCTCTCCAGGCCAACGGCCGCCAGAGCGTCTCCTTCCACCGTGCCGGTGTCGGAAACGGGGGCTTCATGTTCCACCGCTGCCTTCAGGTGTTGGGCAACGCCGAAGGTTCTGGCTTCGGGTGGAGTGGCCTCCGGAGGGATCGGGCTGGGCCTGGGTTCCTCGGCCACGGCCGTGGCATCCCACGACTGCTGCGGGGTGATGCGCCCGGGCAGTCCCTGGTGCGGACGCTCGGTGTTGTAGATGTGGTCGAATTGGTCAACCTGGGCCTGGAGCTCGGAGTGGGATTGGGCCAGGGGCTGCTTGTCCAGCCAGCGAAACAGGGTCTGGTGGAAGCGCTCGTTCTTCCCCTGGGTGGTCGGTTTGTACGGCTTACCGGTGATCGCTTTGACCCCGAGCGAGGTCACGTAGGCGACCAGCTGCCCTTCGACCCCGCGGCGCGAGGGGTTCAGCGCAGCGCCGTTGTCCGTGAGCAACCTTTGCGGCACCCCGCGGGCAGCGATGCCCTTTTTCACGACAGCGATGGCCGCCTCACTGGTCTCCCCGGAGGCCACGTGGGTGGCGACGGCCAGTCGCGAGTGGTCATCCTCCAACTGGAAGATCACGCACTTGCGTCCTCCGGCGAGCACGTACTCGGTGGCGTCCAGCTGCCAGCAGGCATTCGGTGCAGGGTAGACGAACCTGCGGTACGCGGCCCGGGGTTTCTTGTTCGGTTCGGAGCGTGCCACGTTTCGTTCGCGGAAGATCCGCGCCAGCGAGGCCACGGAGGGGGCCTGCATCCCCAGGGAGAGCATCTTGTCGTGCACGCTGATCGGCCCGTGGTCCAGCCCGGAGGACTCCAGTGCGGCCCGGACCTTCAGCGACTCGTCCTTGAGGTCCTCGGTGAGTTTCGTGGGTGAGGTTTTCGGGCGGCGGGAGCGTGGCTCCAGGGCCGCGGTCTGGCCCTCGTCCCGTGCCCGTGCCCGGATCGCGTAGAACGTCTTGCGGGTGATCTCGTGCTCGGCGCAGAACGTACTCACGGATCCACGTGGCGCGTCATCGGGCCACTGGGCGATCGCCAGGCGGATACGGGCATTGACAGGCTCATTCTTATTCACCCGTCATTCTTCATGCCCGTACACTGCCGGTCAAAGCCGCATTAACCGCAGGGAAGTGTCACCACCAAAACCCCCGGAAGTGTCACCGATGTGTTGAGGCAGAACTGTCACCGATGTCG
>NZ_AOCK01000016.1 GCF_000348945.1 Paeniglutamicibacter gangotriensis Lz1y
ATTTGCCGTACTCGGAATGCTCACGCAGCGTGGCGCGCGCCACCGATCTGTGCTCACCGGGCCGGGCGGTGATGACCAGGTATTCGAACCTGTGCCCGGTCTCCCCGGGGACCTGGTCAAGGGGGTGTGGTGCAGCAATTTTCTTTTCGATCATGACCCTGTCCATAGTGTGGCTTGTGCCTGTAACGTCGAACACATGAGTACAGACCCGCGTGTTGCCCTCAGTGTATTGATCAGCTGCCTCGAAGAACACCTTTCGGCGGTGGCGGCCAACCGTGGCGCCCGGGATGCATCCGTCAGCGCCGCGTTCCTTGCGGTGGCCGATTCCTACGAGGAGTACGAGGACGCACTGTACGAGTCATACGCGGAGTTCCTGCCGCTGACCGTGGCCGATGAGGACGACGACGATGACCCCTACGACCCGGACGGGTTAAACGACGGCGGGGGCAACTAGCACCCGGCTTCGGCACCCGTTCCGCCAACCGGCACCTTTGACCCATCCCAGGGCCCCCGGGGATGGGACCAGGGTATGAACTTCGCCGCACACGGGAGCGCCAACGGGTGTTGACGTGCTTGGGTGAAGTAGTGTCGGTACGTGAATTGGTTTGAAGCGGCCTTCCTAGGGCTGATCCAGGGTCTGACAGAATTTCTCCCCATCTCCTCCAGCGCGCACCTGCGCATCGTGGGGGAGCTGCTGCCGAACGCCGCCGACCCCGGCGCCGCGTTCACTGCAATCACGCAGTTGGGCACGGAAACCGCGGTGCTGGTGTTCTTTTGGAAGGACATCGTGCGCATCATCGGTGCGTGGTTCAATGCACTACGCGGGCGGGTGCCGCACAGCGACCCCGACGCGAAGATGGGCTGGCTGATCATCATCGGCTCCATCCCCATCGCGGTGCTGGGGCTGCTCTTCGAGGAGCAGATCGATACCTCCTTCCGTTCGCTGTGGATCGTGGCGACCACCCTGGTGGTCTTCGGCTTGATCCTGGCGGTCGCCGACTACTACGGAAAGCAGAACCGCGAACTCACCGCGCTGAGCCCCAAGCACGGCATTCTCTTCGGCTTCGCCCAGGCGCTGGCCCTGATCCCCGGGGTCTCGCGCTCCGGAGGCACCATCACCGCGGGATTGTTCATGGGCTACACCCGTGAGGCTGCGGCACGCTACTCGTTCCTGCTGGCCATCCCCGCGGTCTTCGCCTCCGGGCTCTACAAACTGGCCAAGTCCTTCGACGAGCCCGGGATCTACTCGCTGCCGCAGACCGGCCTGGCGACGCTGATCGCGTTCCTCGTCGGCTTTGTCATCGTCGGCTGGTTCCTGAAGTACGTTTCCACCCACAGCTACCGCATTTTTGTCTGGTATCGGGTGGCCCTGGGCCTGGCCCTGTACCTGCTGCTGGGCTTCGGCGTGATCAACGCGTAGCAAACCCGTCCCCGGATTGCGGAATAACCGTAGGGGCCTTGGGACTTGTTCCTTATGACTGACATTGTGTCCCGGGTGCGCCCGGGAAGAAGAACCTAGAGAAAGGACGCCCCCGTGCTTGCATGGTCAGCGCCCACCGTCCCGCATTTACCGGGAAACGCACCCATCCTGGCGGTGCATGACACCGCCACCGGTCAGTTGCAAGACACCGCCGACGCCGCTGCGGCCAACGCCGCGGCGAGCATGTACGTCTGTGGCATCACCCCGTACGACGCGACCCACATGGGCCACGCCGCAACCTATGTCGCCTTCGACCTGCTGCTGCGCATCTGGCGCGACGCCGGACGCCCGGTGACCTACGTGCAGAACGTCACCGACATCGATGACCCGCTGCTCGAGCGTGCCACGAAGCTGGGGATGGACTGGCAGGTGCTGGCCAAGGAACAGACCGACCTGTTCCGCGCCGACATGGAAGCACTGAACGTGATCCCGCCCGAGCACTACATTGGGGCCGTGGAATCCATCCCGTGGCTGGTGCCGCTGGTCGAGGAACTGCTGGCCAAGGACCTGGCCTACCCGGTACCGGGTGAAAATGGTGAGCCCGACGGGGACATCTACTTCGACGCCGAGGGCGCCGCCAGTGCGGCCTGGGAACTGGGTACCGTCAGCGGGTACGACCGCGAGACCATGCTGGGCTTCTTCGCCGAACGCGGCGGGGATCCGCAGCGCCCGGGCAAGCGCGACGCCCTGGATCCGCTGCTCTGGCGTGTGGCCCGTGCCGGGGAACCGGAATGGGACGGGGAAACGCTGGGCTCCGGCCGTCCGGGCTGGCACATTGAGTGTTCGGTCATTGCCCGGCGGCTGCTTCCGGCGCCCTTCACGGTGCAGGGCGGCGGCTCGGATTTGATCTTCCCGCACCACGAGTTCTCCGCCGGCCACGCCGCAGCCCTCGATGGCAAGGCGCTGGCCGAGACCTACGTGCACACCGGGATGGTGGGGCTCGACGGGGAAAAGATGAGCAAGTCCCTGGGCAACCTGGTATTGGTTTCGCGTCTGCGCGAGGCCGGGGTGGAGCCGGTGGCGATCCGCACGGTGCTGCTGGGCCAGCACTACCGCAGCGACTGGTTCTGGACCGAGGACCTGCTGGTCCAGGCCGCCGAACGGCTGACGCGTTGGCGCCAGCGCGTGACCTCGGCCACCCTGGCCGAAGCCACGGCAGTGATCACCCGCATCCGTGCGCGCCTGGCCAATGACTTGGACTCACCGAGCGCGCTGATGGTGCTCGACGAGTTTGCCGCCCAGGCAGCCAGTGACGATGGCTCCCAGGGCTCCGGGGAAAAGCTGTTGCTTGATGCCCTCGATGCGCTGCTGGGCTTGAAGATCGTCTAACTGACCAGCACCTCAAACACGTCCCGCAGCACCTGCCTGAAACGGCGGGTGCTGCGGGACGCGTTTTTGTTTCAGTTAGATCAGCTGGGCCGGGGCCCGGCTAGCCGGAAGTCGCTAGGGCGAATTCGGGCCCTCGGGCGAGGCCGGATCATCGGGTGACTCGGGGGTGTCGGGGGTGTCGGGGGAGCGCGGTGCCTCGGGTGCCCCGGTATCCGGACCCGGATCATGCTCGCGGTGCATCCCGGGCCCGCCGGGGTGGTGCCGGCGCTTGAGATAGCGCTCGAACTCCTTGGCGATAGCCTCGCCGGTGGCTTCGGGCAGCTCGGTGGCGTCCTGCGCCTCCTCCAACTGCTGCACATAGGCAGCCACTTCCGCATCTCCCGTGGCCAGGGCGTTGACCCCACGTTCCCAGGCTTGGGCATCCTCGGTGAGCTCACGCAGGTCAAGCTGCAAGGGCAGAAGCTCCTCCACCCGGCGCAGCAACGCCAACTGGGCCTTGGGGGAGGGCGGCTGGGCCACATAATGCGGGACGGCTGACCAAACCGAGAGTGTGGGCAACCCCGCGGCCTCGGAAAATTGGGCCAGCACCCCCAGAATCCCGGTGGGTCCCTCATAGCCAGCGGCATGGGCACCTAAGGCCTCGCGCACCGCCGGGTCGTCGCTGGAGACCGAGGCCTGGATGGGACGGGTGTGTGGCACATCGGCCAACAGTGAGCCCAGGGCCATCACCCCCTGCACGTTTTCTTCCTCGGCACGGGTGAGCACCTCGGTGATGAACGCCTTCCACCGATACGTCGGCTCCACCCCGCGCACTAGCAACAGGTCCACGGGGGAGCCGGGCACCGTGGCCCGGTAGAACCTGGTGGTCGGCCATTTGATCACTCGCTTGCCCGAGGCGTTGCGGCTCACCTGGGGGCGGGAGAACTGGTAGTCGTAGTAGTCGTCATCGCCAATGCCTTCCAGCTTCACCGCACCGGTAGCAGACTTGATGGTCTTCAGCGCCTGGCTCGCCGCATCGCCTGCGTCATTCCAGCCCTCGAAGGCGACCACCATGATCGCCGGTCGCGCCGGTGCCTCGAGTGCCGATGCCGCCACCAGGGAGGTCAGTGTCACTGGATCATTCATATCTTCGCTCACATCCTCACCCTAGCGCGCGGATCGGTCGCCGGGTCAAGGCCGCACCCACTAGAATTGGGGCATGCCAACCCAGAATTGCGCCCCCGCGCCCACCCATGCCCAGGACTCCCAAATCCAGGGTGTGCTGTGGGACATGGACGGAACCCTGCTTGACACCGAACCCTATTGGATGGCCGCCGAGGCCAAACTCGTGGCCGACTTCGGCGGTACCTGGAGCGAGGAACAGGCGATGAGCCTGGTGGGCAACGCCCTGCCGGACGCCGCCGCCGCGCTGCGTGCCGCGGGGGTCGACCTTGAACCTCGCCAGATCATCGACAGGCTCCTGGCCGAGGTGCTCGACGGAGTGCGTCGCCACGTCGAATGGCGTCCCGGTGCCCTGGAACTGCTCGAAGCCTTGCACCTGGCCAACATCCCCTGCGGACTGGTGACCATGTCCGAAGAACCACTGGCCAAACTCGTCCTGGAGGCCCTGCCGCGGGAGTACTTTGCCTTCCGCATAACCGGGGAGATGGTGCAGCGAGGCAAACCGCACCCGGACCCCTACCTGCTGGGACTGGCGAAGCTGGGAGAACTCGTGCCCGATCTGGACCCTGGCCGGGTCATCGGCCTGGAAGACTCAGCCCCCGGCATCAGCTCGGCCGCGGCCAGCGGCATCACCGCCCTATTGATCCCGCACATCGCCGAGGTCCCCGATTCCCCGCACTTCCAGCGCATCGACTCGCTGTGCGAGCTTGATCCGGCAACGCTGGACGGCTACGTGCGCACCGGGACTCGCGCATGAGCGAAGCAGGCACCAAGCGCTCCGGGATCCCACTGGGCTCCATCTTCGGTGTCCCGGTCTCCCTGGCCTGGTCCTGGTTTCTGATCACCGGGTTCATCGTGGTCGTCTTCGGGCCCACGGTGGCCCGCGCGATGCCGGGATTGGGTGCCGGCGCCTACGCGGTGGCCTTCACCTATGCGGTGCTGCTGGCCATCTCGGTGCTTATCCACGAACTCGCCCACGCGCTCACCGCCAAGGCCTTCGGTTGGCCCGGCGCGCGGATCACACTGACCCTCTGGGGCGGACACACCCAGTTCTCCTCCTTCAACGCCACCCCCGGCCGCTCACTGGCCGTGGCCATGGCCGGACCCGCGGCGAACTTCGTGCTGGCCGGGCTGGGCTACTGGCTGTTGCTCTGGGTCCAACCCACCGGGGTGCCCTACCTCTTGTGGGACATCGTGATCTGGGCGAACCTGCTGGTGGCAATCTTCAATGTGCTGCCCGGGCTGCCGCTGGATGGCGGTCGGCTGGTCGAATCCGCCGTCTGGCGCTACACCGGGAACCAGGACCGCGGGACCATCGCCGCCGGCTGGGCCGGACGCGTGCTGGTGATCCTGGTGGTGGGCTTCTTCGTGATCGGCCCGCTGGTTCAAGACAAGCCACTGGACCTCCAGGTCCTGATCATCGCGGTGCTGGTGGGCGGATTCATGTGGGTGGGCGCCTCCCAGGGCATCACCCACGCCAAGCTGCGCCTGCGCCTGCCGCTGGTGAAGGTGCGCGAGCTGATGGAGCCGGCAACGGCCATCCGCCAGGATTCCACCCTCGCCGACGTCTCCGCCCGGCTGGCCGACCGCGGCGGACGGGTCATCCTCATCGATTCCACCGGAATGCCCGTGGCGGTCATCGACGAGGCAACCCTTCACACCATCGATGAGGCGGTGCTGGCCCAAAGCCCCGCACTATCCGCCGCCCGCGCCCTGGGATCCGGGGCCGTGGTGGACGCCGATGCCGACGGACGGGCGTTGATCGGCTACCTGGCCACCCTGCAGGGCAGCGAATACGCGGTCATCGACTCCGGCCACCGGGTCGTGGGCCTGCTGAGCCAGGCACGCATCGTCGCGGCCATCACCGGCAAACCCCACTAGCATCGCACCCCCGGCCCGCAGGGCCGGATGAACCGCAGACAACCACCCAGATAAGGACACCCCAGAAGCACATGAGCCACACGCCAGCAGCACCCCACGGCGCCGAGAGCCGCCGCGGACCCTTCCGTCCCGGCGACAGGATCCAGCTCACCGACGAGAAGCGGCGGATCAACACGATCACGCTGACTCCGGGCGGCGAATTCCACACGCATAAGGGCGTGCTGTTCCACGACGATTTGATCGGACTGCCCGAGGGCTCACTGGTGGAGAACACCAACGAGATCCGCTACCAGGCGTTGCGCCCGCTGCTGAAAGATTTTGTGCTCTCGATGCCGCGTGGCGCCACCGTGGTCTACCCGAAGGATGCCGGCCAGATCATCGCGATGGGCGATATCTACCCCGGTGCCCGCGTGGTGGAGGCGGGGGTCGGCTCCGGTGCCCTGTCGATGTCGCTGCTGCGCGCGGTGGGCGATGCCGGCTACCTGCACTCCTTCGAACGCCGCGAGGAATTTGCCGAGATCGCCCGCGGCAACGTGGACACCGTCTTCGGCGGCCGGCACCCGGCCTGGCAGATCACCATCGGAGACTTCCAGGAGCAGGTGCTCAAAACCGAGGAACCCGGCACGGTGGACCGCGTGGTGTTGGACATGCTCTCACCGTGGGAATGTGTTGATGCGGTTTCCACCGTGTTGGCTTCCGGCGGGGTCTGGGTCAACTACGTGGCCACCGTGACGCAGATGTCACGCACCGTGGAGGCGATCCGTGCCAGCGGCCTGTACACCGAGCCCGAGTCGTTCGAGACCATGGTCCGTGGCTGGCATGTCGACGGGCTGGCCGTACGTCCCGATCACCGGATGGTCGCGCACACCGCGTTCCTGATCACCTGCCGCCGGCTTGCCGACGGTGCCGTGGGCATCCCCGGGGCCAAGCGCGTGAAGGAGCACTCGTACTCGCCAGAGGACCTGGAAACCTGGACCCGCTCGCAGGATCCCGAGGCCTGGAGCCAAGAAGCCTTGGGGGAGCGGCCGGTCTCGGACAAGAAATTGCGTCGCGCCGCGAAGGACGCCAAGTCGATGATCCAGCGTGGCTCGCTGCCCGCCGGCACCGAAAGCGCCGATGCCGGGACCCTGACGGAGCCGAGCACCGAAGCCGACACCGGCAACTAGCTTCACCAAGCACCAGACACGCAGCACCTTCCCCCACAAGGCCCTTGGCACACCGTGAGGGAAGGTGCTGCGGTCATATTTCCTGCTTTCGGCCGTCCCCATGCCTAGGATGGGATTAATGAAGATGTCCGTCGGCTCGCGTCGGAGGGCATCGGGCCACAGGACTATGCGAAACAGGTGGATGATGGGCGAAAATACGGAACCCACACGGCTCGAGGGCCTGCTCACCGCGGCCGAGCGGCAGCTGAACATCGTGCGGGACAAAAACCGCCAGCTCGATCGGCAACTAGCCACCGCCGGGGCCAACAACTCCCGGATGGTCGCGATGCTGGAGCGCACCCGCGAGGAGATCCTGAACCTCAAGTCCGGGCTCGAGAAGGACGGGGACACCCCCTTCAGCCACGGCACCATCGTGGATCTGCACGCCCGCAGCCACCCGGAGGCCGGGATCGCCATTTCCTCCACCGGCGTGCAATCGGCAGACATTGTCCAGGGCGGGCGCAAACTGCGCGTGGGGATCTCCCCGCTGCTCGAATTCACCAAGCTGGCCATCGGCCAGGACGTGCTGCTCAACGAATCCCTGGTCATCGTCGCCGGGCTCGGCTACGAGAAATCCGGGGAACTGGTCACCGTGAAAGAGGTCCTGGAGGATCACCGGGTGGTGGCCATGGGACGGGCCGATGATCAGCGGGTCATCCGTCTGGCCGCCCCGCTGATCAACGACAACGTCCGGGTGGGCGACGTGTTGACCCTGGATACCCGCACCGGGTTGGGCCTGGAAAAGGTGCACCTCTCCGACATGCAGTCGCTGGTGCTCGAGGAGGTCCCGAACATCTCCTACGCCGATATCGGCGGGCTGAGCGATCAGATCGAGGCCATCCGCGACGCCGTGGAACTGCCCTTCCTGCACCCGGATCTGTACCGCGAACACGGGCTCACCGCCCCCAAGGGTATCTTGCTGTACGGGCCCCCGGGCTGCGGCAAGACGCTGATCGCCAAGGCCGTGGCGCACTCACTGGCCGAGCGCACCCACGAGCGCAACGGCGACACCGGGACGGCCAAGAGCTACTTCCTGAACATCAAGGGCCCCGAGCTGCTCGATAAGTACGTCGGGGAGACCGAACGCCATATCCGGCTGATCTTCGCCCGCGCCCGCGAAAAGGCCGCCGGCGGCAACCCGGTGGTGGTGTTCTTCGACGAGATGGATTCGCTGTTCCGCACCCGTGGCACCGGGATCTCCTCCGATGTGGAAACCACCATCGTCCCGCAGCTGCTGGCCGAGATCGACGGAGTGGAGCGACTGGATAACGTCATCGTCATCGGCGCCTCCAACCGCGAGGACATGATCGACCCGGCCATCCTGCGCCCGGGCCGGTTGGATGTGAAGATCAAGATCCGTCGGCCCGACGCCCAGGGAGCGGCAGAGATCTTCGCGAAGTACCTCACCGCGGACTTGCCGCTGCACCCGGATGATCTGGCCGAACACGGCAACGACCCTCAGGCCTGCGTGCGCGCCATGATTCAGGCGACGGTCGATGCCATGTACTCCACCGGGGAACAAAACCAGTTCCTGGAGGTCACCTACGCCAACACCGAAACAGAGATCCTGTACTTCAAGGACTTCTCCTCCGGAGCGGTGATCAGCAACGTCGTGGACCGCGCCAAAAAATCTGCCATCAAGGCGCTGCTCACCGGCCAGCAGCGCGGGCTGCGCATGGAGCACCTGCTCGATGCCGTGGTGGAGGAATTCCATGAGCACGAGGACATGCCCAACACCACCAACCCGGATGACTGGGCACGGATCTCCGGGCGCAAGGGCGAGCGGATCACCTACATCCGCACCATCGTGGCGGACAAGAACGGGCGCGGCAAGACCCTGCCCACCCCCGGGGCCGACGACACCGGACAGTACCTGTGAGCGTGCACCGGGTGATGGGCCTGGAGACCGAATACGGGGTGTTGGCCCCCACCATGCCCGGAGCCAACGCCACGATGCTCTCCGCCCAGGTCATCAACTCCTATGCTGCCCTGGTGCGGGCCGGGCACGGGGCCATCGCCGGAACCCACTGGGACTACACCGATGAGACCCCGCTGAACGATGCACGCGGCTTCACCGTTGAGCGTGCCGCCGCCGATCCCTCCCAGCTCACCGACGTGGAGCCGGAACTGGACGCGGAGGCCGTCGCGCTCTCGGGCGGGGACGCGGTCCTAGGGGACACACTCTACTCCCGGGAGGGCACCGAACCCGAGGTGCTGATGAACATGGTGCTGGGCAACGGGGCGCGGCTCTACGTGGATCACGCGCACCCGGAGTATTCCTCCCCGGAGACCACCAACCCCTTTGATGCGGTGCTCTGGGACCAGGCAGGGGACCATGTGGCCCTGGCCGCGATGCGCCGGATCGCCACGCTGGCCGGGGTGCCCGATGTGCACCTGTACAAGAACAACACCGATAACAAGTCGGTCTCCTACGGGGCGCATGAGAACTACCTGATGCCCCGTTCGGTGCCCTTTGAGAAGATCGCCGCCGGACTGATCCCGTTCTTCGTCACCCGCCAGATCATCTGTGCCTCCGGTCGGGTGGGGCGCGGCATGCTCGGTTCACACCCCGGCTTCCAGGTCTCGGCCCGCGCGGACTTTTTCGAGGCGCAAATCGGCCTGGAAACCACCATTAGGCGTCCGATCATCAATACCCGCGATGAGCCGCACGCGCATTGGGAGAAGTACCGTCGGCTGCACGTGATCATCGGAGATGCGAACCTCGGACAGGTGTCCACGCTGCTGCGCACCGGCACCACCGCCCTGGTGCTGTCCATGATCGAGGCGGGCACCGCCCCGGCTCTGGAACTGCGTGATCCGGTGGCCGCACTGCAAGCGATCAGCCATGACCCCACGCTCAGAGCCACCGTGGAGCTGGTGGACGGACGGAGGCTCACCGCCTTGGAAATCCAGGAGATCTACGCCGAGGCTGCTGCCGATCATTGCGGGGCCACCGATGCCACCGACGAGGCCACCGTGGAAATTCAGCGTCGCTGGGAGGAAACCCTGGCCCAGTTGGGCACCGATGTCTTCTCCGCGGCCGCCACCGTGGACTGGGTGGCGAAGTACAAGCTGATGAGCTCCTACGCCCAACGCCACCAGGTGGATTTCACCGACACCCGGATCGCGGCCATGGACCTGCAATGGGCCGACATCCGCCCGGAAAAAGGCCTGTACCACCGGTTGGCCGAGCGCGGGATGATGGAAACCCTGTACTCGGGCGCGCAGATCGCCCATGCCGCGGCCAATCCGCCGGAAGACACCCGGGCCTACTTCCGCGGCCGGGTGCTGAACCAGTACCCGGAGCACGTGGTGGCGGCCAGCTGGGACTCGGTGTCCTTCGCGGTTCCCGGTGCCCGCCGGTTGGAACGTATCAGTACCCTGGAACCGTTGCGCGGCACCAAGGCGCTGGTGGGGGAGCTGCTGGACCGGGATCTGGAGATCGGCGAGTTCATCGCCTCGCTGCGGAGCTAAAACCCCTACCCAGTGGCAAGATGTAAGTGAAGGGCACAACCCCTCGGGCGGGATCAGACCCCGGTGCGCAGAGAAACGCCGCACCGTCTCGAATCCCCGCCGCACCACTACGGAAGAAAGCGGTACCGCAATGACACAGGAACAACACTCCGGACAACGCCGCGAAGAGACCACGGCCCAGGACCAGGACGTCGTCGCGGCGGCCGGCCAGGATGCCGGGGTCGATGACCTGCTCGATGAGATCGACGGTGTACTGGAGCAAAACGCCGAGGAGTTCGTGCGCGGCTTCGTGCAAAAGGGCGGACAGTGAACGAGCTCGGGCCTGGACCTTCCTTCGTCGAGCACCTGCACCGGGACCGCCCCGACCTGCTGCCGGCCACCGCGGCCCTGCTCCACGCCGATGCCTCGGGCCAGGTCCCGCACGGGACCACCATCGTGGCGGCCAGCTACGCCGATGGCATCGTGATGGCCGGGGACCGCCGGGCGACCATGGGCAATGTGATCGCCTCCAGGCGCATTGAGAAGGTCTTCGAGACCGACAGGTTCTCGGTGCTGGGCATTGCCGGTGCCGCGGGTGTTGCCATCGACATCGCCAAGCTCTTCACCGTCGAGTTGGAGCACTACGAGAAGATCGAGGGCACCCGGCTCTCGCTGGATGGCAAGGCCAACCGGCTGGCCTCGATGATCCGTGCCAACCTGCACATGGCCATGCAGGGGATGAGCGTCGTCCCGCTCTTCGCCGGCTTCGACACCCATGCGGGCACCGGGCGGATCTTCTCCTTCGACATCACCGGCGGGCGCTACGAGGAGGTCGAGCACCACACCATCGGCTCCGGCTCCCCGTACGCCCACGGGGCCCTGAAAAAGCTCTGGGAACCCGGGCTGGGGGCCACTGCCGCGGTACGGGTCGCCGTGGAGGCGCTCTACGATGCAGCAGACGACGACTCGGCCACCGGGGGACCTGACACCGTGCGCAAGCTCTGGCCGGTGGTCTACACCGTGGACGCCACCGGGGCACACCGCGTCGAGGATGCGATCCTCGCCGACATGGCCGCGGCAATCGTCGCGGACCGCACCGCCAACGGGAGGCAGTCCTAGATGAGCGCACAATATTACGTCTCACCCGAACAGCTGATGAAGGACCGCGCGGATTTTGCTCGCAAGGGCATCGCCCGCGGTCGGGCCGTCATCACCGCCTCCTGCGCGGATGGGATCGCGTTGATCGCCGAAAACCCCTCGGGGTCACTGCATAAGATCGGTGAGATCTACGACAGGATCGCGTTCGCCGCGGTGGGCAAGTACAACGAGTTCGAGTCCTTGCGCCAGGCCGGGGTGCGCTACGCCGACACCCGCGGCTACTCCTACTCCCGCTTTGATGTGACCGGCCGCGGGCTGGCCAGTGTTTATGCCCAGTCCCTGGGCGGAGTTTTCACCGCCGACGCCAAACCCTTCGAGGTGGAATTGGCGGTCCTGGAACTCGGTGCCACACCGGAAACAGATACCTTGTTCTCACTGAACTTCGATGGGTCGATCGCCGAAATGCCCGGCTTCATCATCATGGGCGGGGACACCGCGGCGTTGCGCGAAACCTGGAACACCATCTGGCAGGGCAAGGACCTGGCCTCGGCCGGGATCGACGAAGTCATCCGCGCCGCTGCCCTGGTGCTGCCCGGCGTGGGCGAAAGCGCGCAGGACGCGCATCTGTTGGAGGTCGCGATGCTTGAACGCAGCACCTCCACCGGGTCCCACCGGCATTTCCGACGCCTCGACGACCACACGATTTCCCGCATCCTGGGAGCAGGAAAGTAGAGTCATGGACCGCAGAATCATGGGCATCGAAACCGAATACGGGATCAACTATTCGGATCCGACCGGGCGCCCGCTGACCCCGGAAGAATCTGCACGCTACCTCTTCCGGCGGGTGGTGGCCTGGGGGCGCAGCTCAAACGTGTTCCTGACCAACGGCTCCCGGCTGTACCTGGATGTCGGCTCGCACCCCGAATACGCCACCGCCGAATGCGATTCGATCACGCAGTTGATCGCCCATGACCGGGCCGGGGAATCGATCCTCAACGACCTGGTGGGAAGCGCCGAGGAACGCATGGCCGCCGACGGCTTCAACGGGCGGCTCTACCTGTTCAAGAACAACACCGACACCGCCGGGAACTCCTACGGCTGCCACGAGAACTTCCTGATCCCGCGCAAACTCGAGTTCGCCCGGCTGGCCGAGATCCTGATCCCGTTCCTGGTCACCCGACAGCTGATCGCCGGTGCCGGAAAAATCGTGAACATCGAAGGAGAACCGCTCTACGCGTTCTCGCAGCGCGCCGACCACGTCTGGGAAGGTGTCTCCTCGGCGACCACCCGTTCTCGGCCGATCATCAACACCCGCGACGAGCCGCACGCCGACGCCGAATACTTCCGTCGGCTGCACGTGATCGTGGGGGACTCGAACATGTCCGAAACCACCCAGCTGGTCAAGCTCGGGGCCACCGACCTGATGCTGCGGATCATCGAATCGGGCAAGATCATGGAAGATCTGCGCCTGGAGAACCCGATCCGCACCATCCGCGAGATCTCCCACGACTTCAACGGCACCACCATGGTCAAGCTCGCCAACGGCAAGCAGCTCTCCGCACTTCAGCTGCAGCGCCGCTTCCTGACCCTGGCCACCGATTTCGTGGAGCGCGAGGGTGCACACCACGAGCAGGTCCCGGCCGTGCTGGATCTGTGGACCCGGACATTGGATGCGGTGGAGTCCGGCAATTTCTCGGGCATCGACACCGAGATCGACTGGGCCATCAAGCACAAGCTGATCAATTCCTACGCGAACCGGCACTCCCTGTCCCTGGAGTCCCCGCGGCTGGCCCAGCTGGATCTGACCTATCACGACATCGATACCAAGCGCGGGCTCTTCCACCTGCTGGCAGCCCGCGGACGGGTCGCCTCGGTCGTCGACCAAGACGCCATCGACTCTGCGGTGGACAACCCGCCGCAAAGTACCCGGGCGAAGCTGCGCGGAGACTTCGTGCGCGCGGCCAAGAACGCCGAACGGGACTTCACCGTGGATTGGGTGCACTTGAAGCTCAACGACCACCCGGGGCAGACGGTGCAGTGCAAGGACCCCTTCGCCAATACGGACCCGCGCGTCGATGCCCTGATTGCCTCGCTGGGTGCCTAAGCAGGCACGGGCCGCCCTCGGCCAGCAATAAGGAGATTCACAGATACGGCCCTTAAGCTGATTAAGACATGTTTTCGAAAGCTCACCGCTCAGTGTGGGTGTTTCATGTACAAATCCCCAACTGAAAGTTGATTTCGTGCGCAAAGTTATGGCACTCGTTGCAACGGCCTCGTTGCTGCTCGTGACGGCCTGTGGCTCAACCGGGGCCTCCAGTGGAGACGCTGCCCCCCTGTCCTCGATCAAGATCACCCCGGGATCCGATGACACTTCGGACCCGACGGTCACCTTCGATACCCCCCTGGTCGCCACGGAAACCGCGGCCCAGGTCATCGTGAAGGGCAAGGGCGATGACATCAAGGAAAACCAGAACATCAAGTTCAAGTCCATTGCCTACAATGCTGAAGACGGCGCCATAGCCGGATCCGGTTTTGCCGGCGAGCCGGTGACCCTGCCGACCAACGAAGAATTCAAGACTCAGCTGCCTGCCCTGTATGAAACCCTCATGCAGGCCAAGGTCGGTTCCTGGGTTGCCATGGTCGAACCTGCCGCCGAGGCAGCAGCAACCACCGAGGAAGGCGCCTCGCCGTCGGCCGAGGAAGGTACGCCACAGGCCAAGACCGTGGTGGTCCTGAAGGTCGTTTCCACCGAGGAGATCCCGCCGGCAGCAGAGCCTTCCAAGAAGCTCGGTGACGACGAGGTCAAGAAGCTGAAGGACGAAGGCGCGCTGCCGACCGTCGAGATGAAGGACGATAAGCCGTCCATCACCATCCCGAAGGACAAGGAAGCACCAGCCGGACTCGTCGTTGACGTCGTCAAGGAAGGCACCGGCAAGGTTGCCACCGCCACCTCGAAGGTCTCGGCTAACTACACCGGCGTGCGCTGGGAAGACGGCAAGCAGTTCGACTCCAGCTACGACCGGGGCGAGGCTTCGGACTTCGGCCTCGACGGCGTCATCGCCGGCTGGACCCAGGGCCTGACCGGTCTGAAGGCCGGCACCCAGGTCATGCTCACCATTCCCGGCGATCTGGCCTACGGGCTTGACGAAGCCTCGGCCCAGGGGCGCCCGGCCGGCACCCTGGTGTTCTTTGTGGAGCTCAAAGAAGTAAAGTAGCCAGTAGCTTTTAGCAATCAACCGAAAGGACCCCACCTATGTCTTTTGGACAGCGCGACTACGATCGCACCAAACCCGAGATCGATTTCCCGGGAACCGAGGCACCGACCGAGCTGAAGATCGAGGACTTGATCCCCGGCGACGGCACCGAAGTTGTCCCGGGCTCTAACATCTCGGCTCACTACGTCGGTGTGGCCTGGTCCACCGGCGAAGAGTTCGACGCTTCCTGGGGCCGCGGTGCGCCGCTGGACTTCCGTGCGGGTGTCGGCCAGGTCATCCAGGGCTGGGACCAGGGCCTGATCGGGATGAAGGTCGGCGGACGCCGCCGTCTGGAGATTCCTTCGGAGATGGCCTACGGTTCCCGTGGAGCCGGCGGAGCCATTGGCCCGAACGAAGCCTTGATCTTCGTCGTCGACCTCGTGGCAGTGCGCTAGCACCCGCTCTTAGTGGCAGCCTTTGGCCGTGTTTTCCCATGTTGAACCGGGAAAACACGGCCGAAGGCGTTTAACGCGGCGTTGCATTGGCCCCGCTTCACCACCACGGGGTAATCTTGCGAACGTGGCTCAATTCAACCCCGGCACCCCTTCCCGTGCCGAGAAACTCGTCAGTCTCACCTATGCGTTGATCAACACCCCGCACGGGTATTCCAAGCGTGAACTGCGCAAGATCGTTGACGACTATCAGGGGTTGAACGACGCCGCCTTCGACCGGAAGTTCGACCGCGACAAAAAAGACCTGCGCGACATGGCGGTTCCGGTGAAAACCATTGGCACCGGCGCCGAGGAACGCTACCTGATCACCCCCGAAAGCTATCGGCTCCCCGAGGTCGCCTTCAGCACCGAGGAAGCCGCAGTACTTGGCCTGGCCGCCCAGCTCTGGAAAGACACGGATCTGGAATCTTTTGCTTCACGTGCCAACGGCCGACTCTCGGCCGGCTTGGAAGACATCGGCCACGGGGTGCACTTCACCGAATACGTGCCACGGCTGCACGCCGTTGGTCCCGCCGTAGGAGCCTGTCTCGAGGCAGTCTGGGCCAGTCAGGAACTCTCCTTCGAATATCTCGATGCGCAGGGCCTGATCACCCAACGCACCGTCGATGCCTGGGGGATCGGCTCACGCTTCGGCAACTGGTACCTGGTGGGTCTGGACCACAAGCGCCAAGAAACCCGGATGTTCCGCCTCACCCGCATCCTCAGCGGACTGCACACCGGAAAGACCCACGAGTCACGGCCCGCCGGCTTCTCCATGGCCGACACCCTGGGACGACTCGATCCGGACATCGCCGGAGAAGCAGCGCACCTTCGGCTGGGCAAGGACACCGGGTGGGCCCTGCGCGCCCGCGCCACCTCCATCACCCCCGCAGAGACCCACGACGAGGTCTACGTACAATTCCATGACTTGATGGGGCTTGCCGCTGAGGTGGCCAAGCTCGGGGACGGCGCCCAGGTGCTGTCACCTGCGCCCTTGGCCGTGATGGTGCGGCGGAAACTCGACGACGCCTTGGCGGCCCAGAAAGCCCCGGTGCCCGAGTACAAGCTCAGTAGGCGCCGCAACGCCGGACGCCCGCCCTCCACCGCCGCGGTGGCCCGCAATCTGGACATTATTTCCTATGTGGCTAGACACGGCTCACCCACGGTGGGACAGACTGCCGCGCACTTTGACCTGAGCGAAAAGCAATTGCTCGCCCACCTGCAGACCATCATGATGTGCGGGGTCCCCAACGGGCTGCCCGATGAACTGATCGATGTGGAGTGGGAAGCCGGGACCATCAGCATCAACAACGCTGAGGCGCTCAACGCTCCGATCCGGCTGAGCCTGCCCGAGGCCGCCACCATGCTTGCCGGCCTGGCCTCGCTGCGCGGGCTGCCGGACTTCGAACATGCGCACGCCGTTGATTCGGCCCACGCCAAGCTGCGCGAAGCGGCGGTCGGCTTCGAGGGACTCGAGTCCGTGCTCTCGATCGCGTTGCGCTCCACCGAAGAAAACGCCGCCTATGCGACCCTGGTGCACGCTATCCGCGAACACTTGGAAGTCGAAATGACCTACTACAGCGCGTCCAGCGACGCTGTCACTCAGCGGCGCGTCGAGCCACTGCGGCTCCTGGAACATGCAGGACGCCAATACCTGCGCGCCTACTCGCTGCGCAACGAGCAGATCCGCAGCTTCCGCCTCGACAGGATCCAGTCAGCCACCGAAACCGGTGTTTCCTTTGCCCTGGATCCCGCGCGGCACGAGGATACCGACGAGATTTTCTTCACCCCGGGTCCGGCAGATCAGCTGGTAGTACTCGGCTTTTCTCCGCGGCTTGCCTCGCTCGTGGACGAATACGCACCCGAGGGATGGGCGAAGGCCGGGGACGAAATCATCGCCGAGATCCGTATGTCTTCAACCCGCACCATCCCCGGCATGGTCGCATATCATGGGGGAGACCTGCGGGCCATCGGTCCCGTATCCCTGTGCACCGAGGTCAAAGCCTGGCTCAGTGCCGCAACAACCGGATCGGAAGTGAAGTAGCTGATGTTGCCTTGGTGGTTTTGGATCCTATTGTGGACCGTGCTGGCGTTGGCCACGCTACTTTTCCTGGTGTTGGCCGGAATTAGGCTCTTTCGCGGGTTCATGGCTCTGGCCGGGGACGTCGGTGAGGCCATGGACGCAGTAGGTACGGCCATGGGCGCCGACGCCGATCCGAGAGAATATCCTGCGGTCGCCGACCGAATGCCCTCGGGGGTTGCAGCACTTTTCCAAGACCCCGGTACGGCCCGTGAGCTCCGTGAAGACGGGAAGCTGCGGCGCATCACCGCTAGGCGCGATGCCCGGGTGCAGCGCAAGTACCGCCGCGGACAGCCGCAGCGTGTGGCCGATCTAGAGCTGTTCTGACGGTAGACTAAAGGTGATTGAAAGGTAGGTTCCCTATGGGTGGAATCCAAGGATGGCATCTGGTCATCATCGTAATTTTGGCACTCCTGCTGTTTGGTGCCCCGAAGCTTCCGGGCTTGGCACGCTCCGTGGGCCAGTCCCTGCGCATTTTCAAGTCCGAAGTGCGCCAGATGAAGGACGACGACAAGTCCCCGGAAGCCGGCGAAGAAACCGTCGAGGGCAACATCGTTGATCCCGACCGTCGTGAGAACAACGCCTAATATTTCGTGAGCGAACAAGAAGCCACCCCTAAAAAGGGACGGAAGAAGGACCCCGAGGGCCGCATGGCCCTGAAGGCGCACCTCGTTGAGGCCAGGAACCGTCTCTTCATTTCGTTGATCGCCCTGGTCCTGGGCACCGTCGGCGGATTCTTCCTCTACGACAACGTTCTTGATCTGCTGGTGGCGCCGGTACGAGACAACGGCGGCGAGGTCAACTTCGCCTCCGTCATGGCACCCTTTGACATCATGCTCAAGACCTCGATGCTCTTGGGCCTGGTGTTCTCGGCCCCCATTTGGATCTATCAGGTGTGGGCGTTCATCGTCCCGGGCCTGAAAAAGAAGGAACGCAATACCGCCATTGCCTTCGCGGCGGCCGCGGCGCCCTTGTTCATCATGGGTGTCGGCATGGCCTACTGGGTGCTGCCGCACGCGCTGAAGTTCTTCATCTCGTTGACTCCCGACAACGCCCAATCGTGGCTCACCACCGACACCTACCTGCCGTTTGTCTTCAGGCTGCTGATTGCCTTTGGGCTGGCCATGCTGGCTCCGGTGCTGATGGTCGGGCTGAACATGGTCGGGGTGCTCAAGGCGAAAATGATCCTCAAGCACTGGCGCATCACGGTATTCCTCATTGCCTTGGTGGCCGCCATGGCCGCACCGGGCGGCGACGCGATCACCATGTTTGCACTGGCCGGTCCGCTGTTCATCACCTTTGCCACGGCCACGCTGATCTGCCACTTCAACGACAAGAAGCGCGATAAGAAGCGGGCGCAACAAGAGGCGAAAAACGCCGCCACCGCTGGGCAGGGTTCCACCCTGCCCGAAACACCGGATCTTCCATAGCTAGTGTCCCCGGCGCCAGAGAGTGGTTCCGGGGCGCAGCCGCAACAGCCGTGAAAGGGGTCCCAGCGTGAACACGCCGACCGAGCGATACACCGCAGCCAAGGAACGCAGCCAGGAGACGGAAACCGGTCTGCCGGAGTTCCGGGCCAGCCTGGGCTTCGACCTTGATCCCTTCCAGGAAGAGGCCTGCCGTGCCGTGGCCACCGGGTCCGGGGTGCTGGTTGCAGCCCCCACAGGAGCCGGCAAAACCGTGGTGGGAGAATTCGCGATCTTCCAGGCGCTACGCACGGGCCGCAAGGCGTTCTACACCACCCCCATCAAGGCGCTGAGCAACCAGAAGTACTCGGATTTAGTGGACACCTACGGTGCCGAGCGCGTCGGACTGCTCACCGGTGACATGACCATCAACGGCGAAGCAGAGATCGTGGTGATGACCACCGAAGTGCTGCGCAACATGCTCTATGCTGATTCCGATACCCTCGATTCGCTCGGGTTCGTGGTCATGGACGAGGTCCACTACCTGGCGGATAAGTTCCGCGGCGCGGTCTGGGAAGAAGTCATCATCCACCTGCGCGACGACGTCCAGGTCATTTCGCTCTCCGCCACGGTCTCCAACGCCGAGGAGTTCGGTGGCTGGCTGGACGCGGTACGCGGGGATACCCGCATCATCGTCTCCGAACACCGCCCGATTCCTCTCTATCAGCACGTGATGGTCGGCGGCAGGCTGCTGAACCTGTTCGCGGAAGACCTGTCCTTCGACCAGGCTCCCAACGCCCCGGAGTCCGTGGCAACGGTCAACCCCGAACTGACGAAGCTCGCGCACCGCACCATGGCGTCCAACAGGCCACACGGCCAACGCGGTCGCCGCCCCGGGTCAGGATCCTGGGGGGACAAGCGCGAGCAGCTGAGCACCCGGGTCTCCCGCCCCGAGATAATCATGGCCCTTGACCATGCCGGGCTGCTGCCCGCGCTGGTCTTCATTTTCTCGCGCAAGGGCTGCGACGCGGCGGTGGCCCAATGTGTGCGCTCCGGCTTGGCCGTGACCACCATCGCCGAGGCCACCGAAATCGAACAGGCCATCGATCTGGTGGCACATAAGCTGCCGCCCGACGACCTCGAGGTGCTCGGCTTCTGGCCGTGGCGCGAGGGGCTCATGCGTGGATTTGCCGCCCACCATGCAGGGCTGTTGCCCATCTTCAAGGAGATCGTCGAGGACCTCTTTATCCGAGGCCTGGTCAAGGTGGTCTTCGCCACCGAGACTCTGGCCCTAGGCGTGAACATGCCCGCACGCTCGGTGGTCATGGAGAAGCTGGAGAAATTCAACGGCGAATCGCATGTGGCCATCACGGCGGGGGAGTACACCCAGCTCACCGGTCGGGCCGGACGCCGTGGCATCGACGTCGAGGGGCACGCGGTGGTGCTCTGGCAGCAGGACACCGACCCGGCGGCCGTCGCCGGACTGGCCTCCAAGCGCACCTACCCGCTGAACTCGAGCTTCCGACCCACCTACAACATGTCGTTGAACCTGACCTCGCAATTTGGTCGCGAGCGGGCACGCGGCATCCTAGAAACCTCCTTCGCCCAATTTCAGGCTGACCGTTCCGTGGTGGGCATGGCCAAGCAGGTACGTTCCCGCGAGGAATCCCTGGCCGGGTACGCGAAGTCGATGACCTGCCATCTGGGGGACTTCACCGAGTACGCGCGCCTGCGCGCGGAGCTCTCAAACGCGGAAAAGGACGCGGCCAAGACCGTGTCACGGTTGCGCCGCTCCGCCGCCGCAGAATCGCTAGAAACACTCATGCGCGGGGATGTCATCGAAGTCACCGGCACCCGGCGGTTGGGCCGCTGCGTGGTCATCGAACTGGATTCGGCGTGGCACGATCCGCGCCCCACGGTGCTCACCGAAGACAAACACATCCGCCGCATCGGAGTACAGGACCTCAACGGTCCCGTTGAGGTCGTTTCGCAGATCCGCGTCCCCAAGGGATTCACCGGTCGCAGCCCCAAGGAACGCAAGGACCTGGCCGCATCGCTCCGTAATGCCTTGGCCGAGTCCCGTCCGCCGCGTCGCGGGGCGCCGGGCTTCGACTTCACCGGCAGCGCCGAAGAAGAAGCCCGGATCACCGAACTACGCACCGCCTTGAAGGCTCACCCGTGCCACGGCTGCCCGGAACGCGAGGACCATGCCCGCTGGGGTGAGCGCTACACCAGGCTGCTACGCGACACCAGCAAGCTCCGTAGCCAGATCAGCGGCCGGACCAACACCATCTCGAAGACCTTTGACAAGGTGGCGACGGTGCTCGAGGACTTTGAGTACCTGGTCCCGGCTTCCGCGGATGCGGACCAGGGGCAGATCACCGTGGCCGGTCAGCGGCTGCGTCGGATCTATGGGGAGCGGGATCTGCTCACCTCCCTGGTCATGGAGACCGGGGCCATGAACACCATGACAGCGGAGGAGCTGGCCGGGTTCATTTCTGCGCTGGTCTTCCATGCCCGCCGCGAAGAAAACGGACCCGATCCGCGCATGCCCACCGCAAAGGTGCAATTGGCCTGGGAGACCTCCGTGAATCTCTGGTCGCAACTCTCGGACGCCGAAGCCAGCGCCGGACTGCCGGAGACCGCTGCTCCGGATTCGGGGCTGATCTGGCCCATGTACAAGTGGGCTCGGGGCTCGGATCTGCGCGAATGCCTGCGCGGTACCGATCTGGCGGCCGGGGACTTCGTGCGGTGGGCCAAGCAGGTCATCGACGTGCTGGACCAGTTGGCCAAGATCCCGGACCTGGATGCGGGTCTGGTCCGCTCCTGCAACCGTGCGGTGCAACGTGTGCGCCGCGGCGTCGTGTCCTATTCGAACGTCGTTGACTGACAGAACCAGGGACCGGGGGATACCCGGCACGTGCAAGATCCAAGGGCGCCAGTGAATTTCGGGCGCTGACAAGTAAAGGTAAAGAATGTCACTCGAGCTGTACCGCAATGGTTCCATTTACTCCCCGGCAGACCCTTTCGCCACCGCCATGCTGGTCGAAAACGGGACGGTGGCCTGGATCGGCACCGAGGCCGCGGCTGGTGCCCTGCTCGATTCGCGGATGACCGAGATTGACTTGCAAGGCGCCCTGGTGACTCCCGCGTTCGTGGACTCGCACGCGCACTTGGCTTCCCTGGGTGCGAAGCTCAACGGCTTGGACCTCTCCGGGGTCCGCAGTGCCGACGAACTGCTGGCGGCCGTTGCCGCCGACGAGGGGACCGGACTGCTGCTCGGCGCTGGCTGGGACGAGTCAGGCTTTGCTTCCGGCACCGTTCCGGGACCGGAGGAACTGCAGCGAGCCGTCGGTGACCGGGAGGTGTATTTGGCCCGTGCCGATGTCCATTCGGCCTTGGTCAGCCCCAAACTGGCCGACCGTCTGGGTCTGGTCGAAGGACCTGAGTATTCCGGCGCATTGGTGCGCGGAAGAGCCCACGAACGCGTCCGAGCCGCGGTGTTCGCCTTCGAGGAGGCAACGTCTGCACGGAACCGCAACAGCGCCCTAGCGCACCTGGCATCCACCGGACACGGCACGGTGGTGGAGATGGCAGCCGAGCACGTTTCCGGACGTGCCGACCTCGAGGCGCTACTGGGACGCAGCGATCAGGAGAAAGCCGCTACCCCCGAGGTCTTCGCCTATTGGGCGGAGCTGGTGGACAGCGAACAGCAGGCCCGAGACCTGCTGGCTTCCTTCGATTCCACCGCAGTGGTGGGCCTGGGCGGAGATTTGAACATTGATGGCTCCATTGGCTCACGCACGGCACTGCTCCGCGCGGACTATGCAGACGCTCCCGGTGATCGCGGCACCGCGTACCTGGACGCACAGCGCATCGGCGCCCACATCGCTGCTTGTTCGCTGGCCGGTATTCAAACCTCGTTCCACGTCATTGGTGACGCCGGTCTGGACCTTGCCCTCGAAGGCTTTGACCGCGCGGCAGAAAAGGTGGGACTGGCCAAGGTGCAGGCGGGCCGGCACCGGCTTGAGCATGTAGAAATGGTTGATGACGCTGCGCGGGAACGGATGCTGGGCTTCGCCTTGACAGCTTCGATGCAGCCGGGCTTCGATGCTGCATGGTCCGGGACCGGCGGGATGTACGAACAACGGCTCGGGGCCACCCGTGCCGACGCGATGAACGGTATTGGGCAGTTCCTATCCACGGGTGTGCCGGTGGTCATCGGTTCGGATGCTCCGGTCACCCCCGTGAGCCCCTGGTCAGCGGTCAAGGCCTGCTTGGAGCTCCGCGACCCGGCGGCACGAATCTCGGCCCGGGCCGCATTCATGGCCCACACTCGTTCGGGGTTCCGTGCCTTGGGCTCGCCCAGCCCATTCGCCGGGCAATTGGTCAACGGTGCCGAAGCGACGTTCGCTATCTGGGATGCCGCCGAGCTTTCAGTCCAGACACCCGATCTGCGGGTTTCATCCTGGAGTACAGACGCCCGTGCAGGCACCCCCATGTTGCCGGTCCTTGAGGACGAACTGCCACAGTGCCTGCGAACGGTACGTGCCGGCACCGTCCTCTTCGATGACATGGGTCAGGGGTCTGAGGAAGATTCTTACGGAAATTCACGCTAAGGACGGACCGGTATTGATTTCGGATGTGGGTGTTGAAATTTGGCCCGTAGGACCATCGGTACAGCGGGTGGCGCTAAGCATATGATCCTGGTCCCCGGCTGAGGGTGAAGTTGATGACGCTCGCGGAGGTTTTTCCCTTCGGACATGTGTCATTCAGAATTTGACCGCACTCCGCATGGAAATCGGCGGTCACTGGCCCGTGACGGATCCGGTGCTTTGGCCGAGGTGGCGGTACAGGGTTGCGCGGCTCCATCCGACCAGGCGTGCCGCGTCTTCGGCTGTGCGTCCCTTCGCGCGGGCGTCCTTGGCGATCGCGAGCTTGTCCGCGATGACCGCCGGGTCCGAGAGCGGCCGGCCGAAGCGGGTGCCGTTTTGGCGGGCGGCGGCAATCCCGGCATTGACGCGTTCCACGATCAACTCTCGCTCGTACTCTGCCAAGGAAGCCAGCAGGTTCAGCATCATCCGCCCGGTCGAGGTCGCCGGGTCGATCCCGTCTGAAATGGACCGGACCTGCACGCCGCGTTCGCGCAGCAGGTTCACGGTGTTCAGCACATCGACCAGTGAGCGTCCGAGCCGGTCGACCCGCCAGACCACCACGGTGTCCCCGGCCTCGGCGTACTCGAGCAGCTTCTTCATCCCCGGCCGCTCGATCGCCGTCCTGCTGCCGGAGGTGATATCGGCGAACACGTCCCGATTCTGCACCCCGTCCTTGACCAGCGCGTCGAGCTGCAGCTGCGCATCCTGGCCCGAGGTGCTTACCCGCGTGTATCCCAAAAGTCTCACCCAGTCATTTTGACTCAAAAACCCCTCGACGCCAAGCCGCTAAGACGTTTTGCAGCGGGACGACTTGACGAGACACGTGGCGCCCCGCCACCCCGGGCCAGCCGGTATCTGGATCGGGCTCCGCATCAATGTCTCAAAAAGCTTTACATTTATGAGACAGGCGTGGGGGCGCGGCTAAGATGCGAACGCCCCGGGGTGCCCCTCCCAGCAAGCCCGGGCGGCCGCTGAGGCGGACTCCAGTGATCATTCCGCAAAGGATTGATCAACATTTCCTGATATCATCATAAAATGCTGATCAATCATAAAACCCCTGCGGATGCGTGCGGTCTGGACCCCGCGGCCGCGCTGTTTCGCTCCCTCGGCGACCCGATCCGGCTGAAGATACTCAAGCGCATGGTCGGCGGCGAAGTGCGGGTCGGAGACCTCACCCGCGAGCTGGGTCTTCCCCAGTCCACGGCCTCGATGCATGTGGCCTGCCTGCGTGACTGCGGTCTGGTTGAGGGACGCTCCCAGGGACGCAGCGTGTACTACTCGTTGTCCCATCCGGAACTGATGGACATGCTCGCCCAGGCCGAGGTCCTGCTGGCCGCCACCGGCAGCGCGGTGAGCCTGTGCCCGACCTACGGCCCCGACGGCACCACCGCCCCGATGACTGAAGAGGAGAACGCCCGATGAGTGACGCCTGCGGATGCAGCGACGAGACCACCGAAACCGGTGAAACCGAAGAGGCCCCGGGGTTTTGGCAGGTCACCGAGGTCCGCGCGGCCGCCGTTTCCGGCGTGCTGCTGCTGGCGGGATGGATTGCCTCGCTGGCCGGAGGCCCCCGGATACTGACGCTTCCCCTGGAACTCGGTGCGCTGCTGGTTGCCGCCTGGACGTTCGTTCCCTCCACGCTCCGACGCCTGCTCAAGGGAAAAATCGGCGTCGGGACACTGATGACGATCGCCGCCATCGGCGCGGTGGCCCTGGGCCAGTTCGAGGAAGCCGCGATGCTGGCCTTCCTCTATGCGATTTCCGAGGGGCTTGAGGAATACTCCCTGGCAAAAACCCGACGCGGCCTGCGGGCACTACTGGACCTGGTGCCGGCCGAAGCCCGGGTCCTGCGCAACGGCACCGAAACCACGGTGTCCCCCTCCGACCTGGTCCCCGGGGACCGCATGGTGGTCCGCCCCGGGGAACGCCTGGCCACCGACGGGCGCATCCTCACCGGACGCACCTCCCTGGACACCTCTGCGCTGACCGGCGAATCCGTCCCCGTCGAGGTCGGCCCCGGCTCCGAGGTCTACGCCGGGTCCATCAACGGCACCGGCCCGCTGGAAGTGGAAGTCACCAGCACCGCCGAGAACAACTCACTGGCCAAAATCGTGCACATCGTCGAGGCCGAGCAATCCCGCAAGGGCCCGGGCCAACGCCTGGCCGACTCCATCGCCAGGAAACTGGTCCCCGGCATCCTGATCGCCGCCGCCCTGATCATCGTCTTCGGCTTCATCGTCGGGGAACCGGCACTGTGGTTCGAACGCGCCCTGGTCGTCCTGGTTGCCGCCTCGCCCTGCGCGCTGGCCATCTCCGTGCCCGTCACCGTCGTTGCCTCCGTCGGGGCCGCCAGCCGGATCGGGGTACTCATCAAGGGCGGCGGAGCACTGGAAACCCTGGGCAAGATCCGCACCATCGCCCTGGACAAGACCGGAACCCTGACCCAAAACAAACCCTCCGTGATCGAGGTCGTGGGCACCGCACCCGCCACCCGGACACAGGTGCTTGCCCTGGCTGCGGGCCTGGAATCCCGCAGCGAACACCCGCTGGCCCGCGCCATCCTCGCCGCCACCACCGAGCGCGCATCGGTCACCGACGTGGACACCGTCCCCGGGGCGGGCCTGGAGGGACGGCTCGAGGGCAGGCGTGTCCGGCTCGGACGCCCAGGATGGATCGATGCCGGAGCCCTGACCCCGGACATCGAGCGGATGCAGCACGCCGGAGCCACGGCCGTGCTCATCGAGGACGACGGCAAGGTCATCGGCGCCATCGGGGTCCGCGACGAACTGCGCCCCGAAGCAACCGAGGTCATCGCCAGGCTCACGGCCTCCGGCTACACCACCGCCATGCTCACCGGGGACAACCTCATCACCGCAACCGCCCTGGCCAAGGCCGCGGGCATCACCGAAGTCCACGCCGACCTGCGCCCCGAGGACAAGGCGGAGATCATCCGCACCCTCCAAACCCGGCAGCCCACCGCGATGGTCGGGGACGGCATCAACGACGCTCCCGCCCTGGCCACCGCAGACACCGGCATCGCCATGGGGGCCATGGGCACCGACGTGGCCATCGAAACCGCCGACATTGCCCTGATGGGCGAGGACCTGCACCACCTGCCCCAGGTCCTGGACCACGCGCGCAACACCCGCCGCATCATGCTGCAAAACGTGGGCCTGTCCCTGCTGCTGATTGCCGTGCTGATCCCGCTGGCCCTCTTCGGGGTGCTCGGGCTGGCCGCTGTGGTGCTCATCCACGAACTGGCGGAAATCGTCGTGATCGCCAACGGAGTCCGGGCCGGCCGGATCAACCGCAGGACCGCACTGAAAAGCACGCAGTCGGCCCCGGCGCTGGAGCCTAGCGCGTGAGCGCCGAAACGGGACCGGGGACCGGGACGCGTCCGCGCCCGGTCCGGCGGTTCCGGGCCGTGCTGCTCGCCTGGGCCGCCGCCCTGGCCGCCGCCGACCTGGTGATCAAGGCGGCGGCCGAGGCCCTGCTCTCCGACGGGCAGGTGATTGATCTGGGGTTGGTCAACTTCCGGTTGCTCTACAACCCCGGCGTTGCGTTCAGCTTCGGGTCCTCCCTGCCCTCGTGGGCCGTCATTGCCGCGACCGGACTGATCATCGTCGCCCTGGCCTGGTATCTGCTCTCATCGGCACCCACCATGACGGGGCTCTCGCGGGCTGGCGGGGCACTGCTGCTGGGCGGCGCAATGGGCAACTTCATTGACCGGCTCGACGGGCGTGGCGTCGTGGACTACCTGCACACCGGGTGGTTCCCCACCTTCAACCTGGCCGATGTCTTTGTCACCGCAGGGGTCGTGTTTTATGCCCTCGGCACGCTTCGATCGGCGCCCCGGCCCGGCGACTGACCATAGTCGAAGGCACCTCCACTCAACAACCGCCAGGCATCGCCGGAATCAGGCGATTTGGCGTGGAGCTCCACGGGCCCGATTGTCGCTGCCCCACCCGGGTCGGCGGCATATATCGCTGCGAACAATGCGAAATTCGGGGTTGACAGCCACGGCTCGTGGCATGCCTTTGCTGCAGGTGAGCTGCGGTTCAGGCGCAGCAGGAGAGCTTTGCCACGTCGGTGGTGAAGGCCTTGCAGGCAATCCTGATGCCCTCGGCCATCGTCAGGTACAGGCTCCAGGCGGCGGCGACCTGTGCGGTGGTCATTCCCGCTTCGAGGATGTAGACGCCGGCGGCGGCGATTTCCCCGGCGTCCTTGGCCACCGCGGAAATGCCCAGGATCCGTCCTGTGCCTAGTTCGGCGACCACCTTGATGAAGCCGCGGGTGTCTCGGTTGACCACGGCGCGCGGCACGTACTCCAGGGGCAGGACCCGGCACTCGCAACGGATCCCGGCCTCCACGACTTCCTTCTCCGTCATCCCGACCGACCCGAGTGCGGGACTGGTGAAGGTTACTCGCGGCAGGTTCCGGTAGTTGACCTCGGCCACGGCGTCGGTGAACGCATTGTCCACGGCCAGGGCGCCGTGGGCCGCCGCGACGTAAACGAACTCCCGGTGGCCGGTCACGTCCCCGGCGGCCCAGATGCGCGGGTTGGACGTGGCCAGGCGGGAATCGACCACGATCTCGCCCGCGGTGCCGGTCTTCACCCCGACGGCGTCAAGGTCCAGGTCCTCGGTGACGGGGCGGCGCCCCACAGCCACCAGCAGCCGGTCGGCCCGGAACGTTTCCTTTCCGCCGGCCACGGATGCGGAGGCGATGATCCCTCCGCTTGCCTCATCGCGCTCCACGGTGTCCACGGTGGCCCGCCGGACCACCCGGATCCCCTCGTCGGCGAACACCCCCGCCAGGGCCTTGGATGCCTCCGGTTCCTCCTGCGAAGCCAACCGGGAGCGGACCAGCATGGTCACCCGGGAGCCGAGCCGGGAGAAAAGCTGCGCCATTTCCAGGGCAACATAGCCCCCACCCAGGACCAACAAAGATTCGGGCACCTCGTCCAGTTCCATCGCCGTCGTCGAGGTCAGGTACCCGGACTCGGCCAGTCCTGGGACGGACGGCACATAGGGGGTGGAGCCGGTGGCCACGAGGTAGTGTTCGGCCTCGATCGTTCGCAGCGCGCCGTCCGGGGAGGCGACCCGGAGCAGCGGTGCGTCCGGGGTCCCGGTGAACGAGGCGTCCCCCGCGACCATGGCCCAGCCGTAGTCCGCGGCCAGATCGATGTACTTCTCCGTGCGCATGCTTTCCACCAGCGCGGCCTTGCCCTGGATCAGGGCCGGTATATCCACCGGGCCCGCCGAGGCCGCCACCCCGGGGAAGCGGGCCGAGTCCAACGCCACGTGGCGGGCCTCCGCGGCGGCCAGGAGCGCTTTGGAGGGCACGCATCCGGTGTTCACGCATGTCCCGCCCACGGTGCCGCGCTCCACCATCACGACGCGCTTGCCCAGTCCGGTGGCCCGGATCGCGGCCGCAAACGCCCCGCCCCCGGAACCAATAATCGCCAGATCGAACCGTTCGTTTGTCATTCCAGATGCCTCTTCCCTGTGGTTCAAAAGTTCCTATGCACCATCATGAACCTTCCAGTACAGTGGAAGGTCAAGTGGGGTGGCCATTGAGTGAGGGGAATCGGCGAACATGAGGATCGGGCAACTTGCGGAAGCGACCGGGACCACGACCAAGACTCTGCGGTTCTACGAGGAGTCGGGGTTGCTCCCTCCGACCGAGCGCCTGGCCTCCGGCTATCGGGACTACGCCGAGGAGGCCGTGGGACGGGTCGGGTTCATCCACCGCGGCCAGGCCGCCGGGCTCACCCTCGCCCAGATCCGGCAGATCCTGAAGATCCGTGAGCACGGCCAAACACCGTGCTCGCACGTCCAGGGCTTGCTGGGTGAACGCCTCCGGGAACTCGATGCCCAGATCTCCGAGCTTCTGGCCCTCAGGGAAACCATTTCCCAGCTCCACGAAAAGGCAAGCAAGCCGGAGCCGGATTCCTGCTCCGCCGACCAGGTCTGTCGCTACATCTGACCGATTTCCGACCCGGGAATCGATAGGAGTCACAGCCAGGTTTTTCTGTCGGTGACAAACGATCAGCACTCAAGACCCCGCACATCTCGTTGGGGATTCTTCCGTCTTCCGGGCTGGCTCGTTCGCGGCCCCCAAGAACCTTTCCGGGACAGTGGTCCCCGGGCCGCCGGCGGCACCGCGTTTGAAGGATGCCGTGAGCCTTGGGCGGGTGGAAGTGCGACATTTAGCGTTGAAAACCACACAAAATCGGCCTCGGGAATCCGGGGGCCACGAAACCGAAGTAGCAGTGTCTCGCGAACGATCGTTACCGGACGCTAAGATGTCTCGGCACCGGATGCTCGACGAATTCACCCCCATAACCTCAGTCTGTTCCCACCGGCTTCGACCAGCGGGCGGAACCACGGCAGGGACTTCGCGCCAGCAAAACTTCACGAGGCCTTGAACACAAACCGAAACAGGCAACGCAGGGGCAAAGTCAAGGGATAATGGGACGTTGACCCCGGTGGTTCCCTCGGGGAGGAAAGGACCCCCATGACATCCCTGTCCCGCAGATCCATCATCGCCGGCGGCCTTGGCCTGCTCGGCTCCACGGCCCTGGTGGCCTGCTCACCCCAGACTTCATCCACGCTTCCGGCGGCCCCCAAAAGTTCCGGCACGGTTCCCACAGACGGGGCCGCGAAAGCACTCGGTCCCCAGGCCCGCAAGCTGTTCGCCGCCCACGGCATCCAGGCCGACACCGCCGAAGATGCCATCACCGCACTCGACCAGATGGCCAAGCAGCGCCCACTGCCACTTACCGGCTCCGTGGGCTACGACCAAGTGCTCTTCTCGGATGACACAAACCAAGTGAACGTCCCCCTCACGGGAGGGCAGTTCTACCTTTCCATGGCGCCATATCGCACGCAGACGCACGAATGCTACTATCACAGCCTCGGTGGATGCCAGGGAGAGCTCACCGGCACCCCGGTCCACGTCACCGTGACGACCGATTCCGGCCAGAGCCTCGTGGACGAAGACGCGGTCACTTACACCAACGGATTCATCGGCTTCTGGATCCCCCGAGATCACACCGGAACGGTCACCGTAACGACTCCCGGCGAAACAGCCACCTCTACCTTCAACTCCGGACCGGACGGACCCACCTGTCTCACCGGCCTGCATCTAAGCTGACCCACCGACCACCGACCCGGAGCTCGGAACCGAGCCACACTGGGTTGGGTGAACACTCCGAAGAACACGCAGGGCAGAAGGGGCGCAGGTGATGGTTCCGAAACATTTCGGAACCACCACCGCAAAAGGCAATGCCGGGGGCTGCTACAAGGTGGCGAGCAGGTCCCTCATATCCTGGATCTCGGCTTCCTGGGAGGAAACGATGTCCTTGGCCAGGGCAACCGCGTCGGCGTTCTTGCCGTCGGCGACCTCTGTCTTGGCCATCTTCACGGCCCCTTCGTGGTGGGCGATCATCTGGGTCAGGAACAGCTTGCTCGCCTCGGTTCCCTGTGCCGCGGTGAGCTTGTCCAGGTCGGCGTCGGTCATCATGCCGTCCATGCCGTGGCTTCCGGACATGGAGGTCGGCTCGGACCAAGCGGTGAGCCAATCGGTCATTTTTTGGATTTCCGGGGCTTGGGCGGCCTTGATGTCTTGGGCCAAGGTCTCGATCTTGGGGTCCAGGCCGGTCTTGGCCAGCATGATGTCACTCATCTCCACTGCCTGTTCGTGGTGGGGAATCATCATCTGGGAGAACATGGTGTCAGCTGAATTATGCTCCCCGACGGCGACATCCGTTGTCGTGCCGGAGGTCGCCGAGGTGCTGTGGTCCATGCCCGGCATCTCTTCGCCGGCCCCGGTGGCGCACCCGGCCAGGGCGATGACGGCGGCCAGTGCGGTGGTTGAAAGGACTAGAAATTTCTTCAAAGGGATCATTCCTTCGTTCAAAGGTTTCGAAAGGTAAACAAGCATCCCGTTGGGACACATGGATGAGGGTCCCGCCACCGGGGTGGCGGGAAACATCGGTGGTTTACGTTCGAATGATCGAGAGCTGAGTCAACGAGGGTGGGTCGGGGACCCGACCCTTCGACTTGGGTCCCGGCACGCTGGTAAATGCCGTACCGGTTTGCATCCCGGTGAGAACACCGGGCAAGGGCAAGCTCAAGATGTCTGAGCCGAAGGAGGGGACACAGGTTCCGTGGCCGTTCATGGAGGCGTGGCCTTCGGAGGGCGAACCGCCGCAGTCCATCGGACCGCCCTGTTGGTCAGGCATGAACATGTGGGCAGCCGGTTGTCCCGCTGGCGGTGAGGTTGGGGACATCGTGTGCCTCGGCGCCGCGGTGTGCATGAGCGCAGTGGTCGTCGCATCGGTGCTGGTCACCTCCGAATGCTCCATCGACATTGCCGGGACCGCACCAATCACATGCATGCCAAGGAGCCCTCCGACGATGGCCAAGACAACGGCCAACCACCCGATCCTGGACAGGACGGACCCCACACCGGGTGATGTTTTGGTCGTGCGCACCGTGGCGGTCCTTCCGGTCAATGGCGGGGGTGATGAGGTCGTTGTGTATTCTACGGACGCAAGCTGGGTGGTTCCTCTGCGCCTCGGAAGGGGTCAGCGGACGTCGGCCGGGTTGAGCTTGAGTCGACGCAACAATTGGGCATTCAACGCCACAACAATGGTGGACAGGGACATCAGCACCGCACCGGCGGCAGGGGACAGCACGATCCCGGCAAACGCGAACACCCCGGCCGCCAGCGGCACGGAAATGATGTTGTAGCCGGTGGCCCACACCAGGTTCTGCCACATTTTCCGGTAGCTGGCGTGGGAGAGATCCACCATGGACAACACGGCCCTCGGGTCGTTGCCGGCCAGCACCACCCCGGCCGATTCCATGGCGACATCCGTGCCGGCACCGATCGCGATGCCGACCTCGGCACGGGCCAGGGCCGGGGCGTCGTTGACGCCGTCACCGACCATGGCGACCTTCAGTCCGCGGGCCTGCAGCTCGGCGACCTTCTGGTCCTTGTCTTGCGGCAGGACCTCGGCGAACACCTCATCGATGTGCAGTTCGGCGGCCACTGCCTGGGCCACCTGGCGTGCATCCCCGGTGATCATGGCGACCTTGATGCCCCTGTTCTGCAACGCCTGGACCGCTTGGCGGGATTCGTCCCGGACCTCGTCCTCCAGGGCGACGGCCCCGATCACGGCCCCGTCCCGAATGACGTGCAGCACCGAGGCGCCCCGGTCCTTCCAACCCCTAGTGGCCGCAGCGATCTGTTCGGGCTCGGTCAGGTTCAACTCCGCCAGAAGTGCCGGTCCGCCCACGGCGAGCACCGAGCCCTCAACGGTTGCCTGGACGCCGCGTCCGGTCATGGACCTGAAGTCCGTGGCCGTTGGCACCGGTGCACCGGTGAGGTGGGCGGCGTTGACGATGGCACGGGCCACGGGGTGTTCACTGTCGGATTCGACGGCGGCGGCCAGAGCCAACACCTCGTCGGTCGGCAGGCCAGGGATCGACTCGATATCGGTGAGTGCCGATTCTCCCTTGGTCAGGGTGCCGGTCTTGTCGAACAAGACCACATCGATGGTGCGCATCCGCTCCAGGGCCATCCTGTTCTTGATCAACACCCCGGCGCGGGCGGCCCGCTCGGTAGAGATCGCGATCACCAGCGGGATGGCCAGCCCCAAGGCATGTGGGCAGGCAATGACCAGGACCGTCACGGTGCGGGTCACCGCCTCCGGGATGCTGCCCAGCATTGACCAGACGATGAAGGTGATGACGCCGGCACCGGCGGCGAAGTAGAACAGGAACGCGGCGGCCCGGTCGGCCAGCGCCTGGGCCCGGGAGGTGGATGACTGGGCCTCGGCCACCAATCGCTGGATCCCGGCCAGTGCGGTGTCATCCCCGACGGCGGTGACCTTCAGGCGCAGGGAGCTGTCGGTGGCAACGGTCCCTGCCACCACGGGGTCCCCGATGGTGCGGGGGACGGTTTTTGACTCCCCGGTGATCATCGATTCATCCACCTCGGCGGAGCCTTCGGTGATGAGCCCGTCAGCGGGCATGCGCGACCCCGAGCGCACCAGGACAATATCCCCGGCCACCAGTTCGGTGATGCCGATGGTTTCGGTGCCGCCGTCGATGACCCGCTCGGCCTCGTCGGGGAGCAGGGCCGCCAGCGCGTCCAGGGCGCCGCGGGCAGAGCCCAGGGCCCGCATTTCGATCCAGTGCCCCAGCAGCATGATGGCCACCAGCAGGGCCAGTTCCCACCAGAAGTCCAGGTCGAATCCGCCGATCCCCAGGCTTGTCACCCAGGAGGCGATGAACGCGACCGTGATGGCCATGGAAATCAGCAGCATCATGCCCGGTTGTCGGGCCTTGATCTCCTGCCAGCCGCCCTTCAGGAACGGCTGGCCGCCATAGAAAAAGATGATCGTGCCCAGGATCGGGGCGATCCACAGTGAGCCGGGAAATTGCGGTGGGTTGTATCCGAGCAGGTGCCCGACCATGGGGCTGAAGTACACCACCGGAATCGACAGGGCCAGGGTCAGCCAGAAGCGGTTTTTGAACATGGCGGTGCTGTGCCCGGCATGCTGGCCCTGGGTATGGAGAGCATGGTCGTCGTGGACTATCTCCCCGTGCCCCATGGCCGCGTGATCCATGCCAGGCATCGTCTCCTGGTGGAGGTGCCCCTTGCTTTGCTCTTCCATGATTCTCCTTGATCAGTGCGGACCCGGCAGACGGCCGGCTACTTCACCAACAACACCCCAAACATACCCCCATGGGGTATACATGTTCAAACGGCAGATTCCTGAGCGGCGGCGTCTGCTGCGGCGCCCGCTCGATGCCGTTGCCCATCTCCCGGCCGGAGCGCCGCGTTGTTACTGCGGCCGGCTACGGCAGGGAGCGGTGATAGGTGTGGATTGGCGTCCCGTCCTTTGAATATCGTTCCTCCACGCGTTTCCAGCCAATCTTCGTGTAGAAGGCCCCCGCCCCCTCGGCTCCTGCCGTGGTCACGAGCTCGGCCAGGGACGCTTGGTCCGCCGTTGCACGGTCGAGGAATTCCTCCACCAGGAATCGTCCGATTCCCCCGGCCCGCATCGTGGGCCGCACCACGAGCGAGGTGATCACGGCCGTTGCCGGTCTGGGGCCGGACCCGGCCTCCGGGTTGTTGGTGTGCCCCATGATGCGGCGCAGGTAGGGTCGGGCCCGGGTGCGCAGAAAGTGAAGCAGCACCCGTGGACGAAGGCAGAGCGCCGCCAACCCCGCGCGCAGCAGGCTCCACTTGTGCTGGTGCAGGACGTCGGCGACGTGGTGGATTTGGTTGGTGGAGCCGATCAGGAGCCCCACTTGCTGCTGCGGGGCATCGATGGTCACCGCGACCAGGGCCACCCCATATTGTTCGGTCAGAAAGGTTCTCATCCACCGCCGCACGAAGCGTTTGCCCAAACGGGGGAACAGCCCCTCGGGCAGAAACAGGATCACGTCCGAGGCCATCAATTGCAGGTCTTCTTCCGTGGCCTGCCTGATGACCACGGGGGATCGGGTGCTGGGAAATTTCAGTTCCATCTGGCTCATCGGGTCTCCTCGGTGAGGGTGGTGCCGTCGTAGGTGAACTTCACCAGTCCGCGTTCCATAGCCATCCAGAGGGAAATGTTTCCATCCGCGTTTCGGGTGGCGCCCATGGTCGCCGGTTGATCCACCTCGGCTCCGGTTCCTTTCCAGGACAGCCCGGCATCGAGGCTCAGGTGCACGCTGCCTTCGGGCGTGACACCCACGATGGTCATTGGATCCGCGAATGCGGCCGTCAGGAGCCGGGGTCCTCCGTTGGGGGCCGACCAGGTTCTTCCGCTGTCCAGGGATCGCCAGACCCCCTCCTCGGTGGTCGCCAGGACCACGGTACTCTCGGGGCTTCCCACCAGCGCGTAGGGGGTTGGTGCCATGGGACCGATATCCGACCACTGGTGGCCATCAACCGTTGAGCGGAGGTTCCCGTCGTAGCCGATGATCAGGTCGCTGGTCACGGTCAACGCATGAAAATCGGATGCACCCTGCAACGAGAGGGGTGTCCAGGATTCTCCGCCGTCGGTGGATTTGGTCAGGCCCAGAGGATTGGGCAGATCGGCACCCGGCCCGGGATGCCCGGATGCGTAGAAGGTCCCGTCCGATGTGGCAGTGAATCCCATGAGGTCGACCGTTGGGCCGATCTTTTGGGGAGCGGTTTCGGTGGCGTCAAAGAGGCCGTTGTGGGTGGCGAGCAGGACTCGGTGGGTTGATTCCACGATGGTGATGGCGTGGATGTGGCCATAGGGGTTGGCCGGTGGCAGTTCGCCGGCACTCGAATTCGTGGGCTCGCCGCACGCGGCAAGTCCCAGGGTGGCAAGCACGGCGACGGCCGTCGCCGACCACCTTCGGGTGCGACGAAAAATGGGCAGGGTGGAAGACATGGTTCTCCAGGGGAAAAAGTGCAGGAATGAGCCTGATGGAGTGATGCTTGGGTGCCCCAAACCCACTCACTGCGTAGATGGTGTCGGCGGGCAGCCGACCGAATGCATTGGTCGGTCCGGCAAATGCCACCTGTTGTTCGGCAGTGCTTTTTCCGTGGCGTTCATCGCCGATCGCAGCTGTCGCGTGACAGCTGGGATCACCGCAGCAAGCAAGGAAGTGGAGCAGGTCAAGACATGGTCGGCGATCCTGGGCACGGATAATGTGGTGGCACCAAGGACGGCTTTAGCCTCAGTGCTTATCGGGGCTTCTGTGGCGGAAACGGGCACGAAAAAGGGATGGCTGGCCCGGGGCAAGCCATTGGTTTTACGTGCGGCTGATCGAGAGCTGAACCAGTGAAGGTGTGGTGCGGGCGCGGCTTGGTGGGAACCAGGTCACCGGCGGGGCAGCGAGCCCGCGCCCGGGGACCGGTCGGAAGGCTCGGGACACCAGGTGTAAGAAGATTCCGCCGAGGGACAGGGCCAGGATACACATGCCGAGCACGGCCGATTCCATGCCGCCCAGGGAATCCCCGGCAAAAGAGGCATTGGAATCGTCGACAGGGGCGTGCTGCGCCGGCGCCGACAGGTGGGTCAGGTCCCGGGAGGAATCCGGAGTCCCTGCCTGCTCGGTGACTGTGACAGGGGAACCATGTGTTGCGTGCGGTACCTGGTGGTCCACGCCGAGGATATGCATCGCGAGCAGGCCAAGGATCAGGGCCACCATCAGGAACGCAGGGCGAATCACCGAGGGCAGGATTGCTCGTCGTTTGTTCACGGCGGGCTTCCTTTCCCAGTAGTTTCGGACCTGTTCGTGCGGCGTTCCGGAGAGCTGGCCGGGATTCAGGTCAACGCGCCACAACTATGGTGCAGTGAGCCACCCGGTACGCGTCGAGAACCAGGTGGGGCCCGCGGCTGTTGCCGGTGCCATGGCACCGGGTGCGACTGCCAAAACGCAGGGCCATCGAAACCACGGCCATGGGTCCGGTGCTCCGGATGACTCTGCATCATTTTACGGGAGCGTGCATCCGAAAGGACAATCACGCAGTACCTCCACCCGACGGGGCCGTCCCCAAACACAGAATTCATCATCCGGCATTCCGGCTCAGCGGTGAAGATCCCACGTGCACGGTTCGGGGTTGGCCTTTTCGCTGTGGGGATCGTCGTCCTCGCGCCATGGCCCGCGACGCTCTACGCGGCAGCAGTCCTCATCGGCATCACGACACCTCTTGCGTTTGCCCAGCTCGCCGCAACAACTCCTCCGGAACAAATGGACCGAACCGTGGGATCGGCAGAACTCGACCGGCAAATCGGTGACTCCGGAGGACACTTTCCTCGTCGGCTCGATCGCAATGGCAGTCAGCATCGCTGCGGGGTTCGGAGTGCTCGTGCTCCTCGCATCCGTCGCATCGTTACTGTGCGCGACATTTCTGCACACCCTTGCCCCGCCCGTGAAAGCAGAAGGTCAATCCTATGGGGAACCGAAATGACAGGCACTTACGACACTGAACTAATCCTTAGCGTCGGATATTTCACTTTTTCACATTATGGCCGCCCCTCTCACTCCTCATCGGGGTTCCGGAAGGGTCGAAGCTGCGTGCCAGTGGCGTCCGCAGCGAAAGAGTAGCGGCCCAGCATGTTGATGTGTTCCGATCCCAGCGGCGAAAGACGCTTCACATCCTCATCGGCAACACCTGCTCCCCGGCCGCGGAGCTCGGTGAGCGCGGCATCCAGGTAGCGGGTGTTCCACAAGATGACCGCGTTCAGGACCAAGCCGAGGGCGCCGAGCTGGTCTTCCTGGCCTTCCCGGTAAGACTGGCGTATCTGCCCCCTCCTGCCGTGGAAGATAAGCCTGGCCAGGGCATGCCGGGATTCCTGCAGCGTCAGCTGCGTGTGGATTTGCCGGCGGTAACCCTCGTCGGCATCGATGAAGTCCAGCAGGTGCTCGGTCTTGGCGATCCTGCCGTACTCCGCCAATGCCTTTCCGAGCAGGGTGGGTGTCCCTCCGCCCTGGGTGACCCGCAGGATTTCCGAGGCGCGCACGGTCCCGGCGGTCAGGGATCCGGCCAGGTGGAGCATGTCTGGCCAATTGGTCGTGATCAGATCCATGTTGATGCGGTTGCGGCCGGCCACCGCGTTCAGCTCCCCGTAGTCCGCCGCGGTGTCGATGCGCCAGAACCGCTGGTCCGGCAACCCCGCCAGGCGGGGCGAGAACCGGTATCCGAGCAGGGTGAAAAGCCCGAAAACCTGGTCCGAGTAGGAGGCCGTGTCGGTGGCGACCATCTCGGGGCGTTGGCCCCCTTCGAGATCGAGCAGCCCGTCCAGAATGTGCAGGGAATCGCGGACCGTTCCCGGGACGACGACGGCGCCCAGGCCGGAGACCTGGTCGTTGAGATAGTTCAGCCAGGTCAGGCCGCGGCCCTGGCCGAAGTAGCGCGGATTCGCCCCGGCATTGACGGTGGACACCGGCACCACGAACCGCATCCCGTCGACGGACGCCAGCAGGCCGGTGCCCCAGCGCTGCGCGAGTCCGAGACCGGACTGGGCTTGGATGAGGCGGGCGTTGGCCGCGCGCAGCGTATCGGCGCGCACATAGTTCTGGTCGACGTGGCTCAGGCGTCCGCGGGTCAGGGCGGGGTGGCCGTCCTTGACCACAGGTGTCAGCCCTACGTTGCAGGCCTCGGCGACCAGGATGGCGGCGACGGAGACATCGAGCCGGCCCATCCTCGCGGAGGCCTCCGAGACGTGGCTGAATTCCGAGAGGAAACCCGTCCAGGAATGCACTTCCAGCAGCACATCGGGCAGGTCCACCCGCGGCAGCATCCCTGAGACCAGCCCCCGCAACTGCGCCAGGGACTCCGGTATCGTCTTGGCTTCCAGGGGTGAGAGGTGGACCTTTCCGGCGTCGTCAATGCGTACCGCGGGATGACCTGCCAGCTGGCCTGCCGCCGCACGATAGCGGGCATCCAGGCGGTGGCGGACACCCTGAAGGTGCTCTGCGGGCTCTTCGGGCAGCTGGAGTGCCCTCAAGGTCTCGTTCTTGGTTTCCTGCCACGCCGGATCGCTCAGCAACCGCGCCCTGGGATCTCCCCAGCGGCGCCCGCCCACCACGAAGATGTCCCTGCGCCGCAGCGCCTTGTGCACGGCATCCATCACCGCCACCGTGTAGGCCTTGCGATTGATGTCATCCGAAGCCGTGACGAGGCGCTGCCATGCCGGCGAGAGCACGGACAGGTCAACCTCGCCCGGGGCCTTTCTGCGGCCGTCCAGGATCTCCGGCAGCGCTGCCAGTGCCGCCAGCGTTGGCGCCCCGCCCGCGGTGGACCCGAAGGGTGCCGCCGCGGCCAACGTCGGCAGGAATGACCGTACGGTGGTGAACCTGCGCATCATCTGCGCCGCAGTGTCGCCCTCGGTGCCTTCGGGATTCACCAATTCGTTCACCACGTCCACCGCGGCGCGTAGCTCGGGCAGGGAAACCTGCTCGGCCAGCGCCGAGGCGGTCTCTGTGCTGGAATATTGAGTGTTGCTCAGGACCTCGACCAGTGTTTTCGCGGCCTTTGCCAGCTGCAGTGAGGCCTTGGACAAGCGGGGCAGTGACTTCAAGCGGGCGGCAGTGGATTCCCTGGTTGCCTTGCGCAGAACGCGTTCGGTGACAATGGCGTCCAGGGCGTCACACAAGTCATCGGCAACCTCCGACGTCAAGGCGCGCACGGCACAGAGCAGGGTTGCGCCCCGGCGCTGGCCCGATAGTCCTCGAAGCGATGAGGCCTTGCCCGCCAACCCGTAGCGGGCCAGGGCATTCATGCGGCTCTCGGGGATCGTCTGTACATCGATGGTCCCGGCCCCCAGGGCCCGCAGGCGTGCCAGCCGGTCCAGCTGCCGCAGCAATTCCGGCACCGATACCCTCGAGGGCCCGGTCCGCAGCCTTTCCCACGCGGTCAGCCTGGAGCCGTCCCCAACGCGCAGCAGGCCTTCCAGCTCCAGGACCAGGGCGGGTCCGGCCGCATCGACCAGCATGGTATAAAGACGTTCATTGGATCCGGCACGGACCTCCGAGACCAGGCGCGTCAACGTGGAGACGCCGGGGAGAAGGACCTTGCGCTCGCGCAGCCAGAGGGCCGCCCGTTCAAACAGGCGCACCGGTCCCTCCGGCGAGGTCCACGCGCGGGCCGAAAGGAAAAGCCTCAGCTCCTCGTGCTTGGCCGGATCGGCCAATTCCATGTACCCGTACACGGTGGAGATTTCCGCGGCGTGCTCGTAAGCGGTCTGTCCCCGTTGCGCGTAGAGCTTGAGAACGGAGGCATCGGCAATGCCCAGCTGCCCGGCCAGGGATTCCACCACCGGCCACGGGACTGCCAGCGGATCCGTCAGGAACCGTCCCACCGCCCGCACCGTGATCAGTTGGACGGCGAATCCCAGGCGGTTGTGCTTTCCCCGGCGACGACCAACGACTGACAGGTCGGCATCGTCCAACCAACAGAAGCGTTCCAGGTCCTCCGCCGGTAACTCGTCGGGGAATCTGCCGAACCCTGCGGCCTGCTCATCACTTAGAAAATCGACCGCCATGGAACCCATTCAACAGGCAGCGGACTCCTTAGCGTGAATTTCCGGGCCGATCATCCTTATAAACGCAATTTCATCTGATGTTCTATTGCGGGCACTTTGAACATTCCGAGAGATTTCGCCATTGGGTCAGGTCAGAGGCATAACCCGGCGCGGGGCTCTCTCGGACGAGCCAGCCCGGTGGGGCTGGTGTGCGGCCATGAAATTCCTTTTGACCTGAACCCTTGTAATCGATTTACATCTGATGAAAGATACATTCACCTGATGTAAGCGGTGAAGGGGTGATTTTTGATGGTCGGAAACGGCTTCGAACGAGGGGCGGTGGGACTCCATCTGCTCGGTAATCTGCCGCTGCTGCGGCCGGAGGAGCAGGTCTTCACCGCCATGCTTGACGGCTGGCGCAACCAGCAGCTGGCGCGGAACCTGGCTTTCTCCACGATCGAGGGCCGCGAGAATGCTGTGCGGTCATTCATCCACCACGCCGATGCCTTTCCGTGGACCTGGACCCCGCAAATGGTCGATGAGTGGATGGGTGATCTGCGTTCGGTCCGGAACCTGCGTCGCTCCACGTTGCGGAACTACCAAGGCACCATCCGTTCGTTCTGTGCCTTTATTACCGATCCCGGCTATGGCTGGGCCACCGTCTGCCAGGAACGCTTCGGAACCCACCCGATCCAGGTGATCCACGAGTGGAACGCCGCCGTGCATGTCCAGGAAGCCGAGGCAGGACCGGCCAAGCGAGCCTTCACCCGCGATGAACTACAGGCATTCTTTGACCATGCCGATGAACAGGTCAGCCGGGTGCGCGGGCAAGGACGCAAGGGCTGGCTGCCGGCATTCCGTGACGCAATGCTCTTCAAGACCGCATACGCCTTCGGACTGCGCCGCAACGAGACGAGGATGCTTGATGTTGTGGACTTTGGCCGCAACCCCCGGGGCCCTGAGTTCGGGGAATACGGCGTCCTCTACGTCCTCCACGGCAAGGCAAACAAAGGCTCCCCACCCAAACGCCGCAGCGTGCTGACGGTCTTCGACTGGTCAGCGGAGATCCTGCAGCAATGGAATGAAGAAGTCCGTCCGATGTTCCCAACGGCCAAGGCCGGGGCATTATGGCCCTCGGAACGATCCGCACACGTGGGCTTCACCCAGATGAACACCCGCTTCGGCACCTACCGGGACAGCCTGGGCCTGGACCAGGGACTGGACTTCCATTCCTTCCGGCGTTCCTACGTCACGCACCTGATCGAGGATGGCTGGGACGCCCGATTCGTCCAGGAACAGGTCGGCCACGAACACGCATCCACCACCTCGATCTATACCTGTGTCTCTTCCGACTTCCGCACCAGGACGCTCCGCCGCGCCCTGGACACCGCTGTTGCTGCTGCCCTGAAGCTTGAAAGGAAACCACAATGAAACGCCATGTCAGTTACCAGTGGATGCTGCGGGAGGTCATGGCCACCCGAGGGATCTTCACCGCCACCGACCTATCCCCGCTGCTGCTCCAGCGTGGCATCGAGCTGTCCTCGGTGCAGGTCTGGCGGTTGGTCACCCGGATCCCCGAGCGACTCTCCCTACCGGTCCTCGCCGCGCTCTGCGACATCCTGGATGTGACCCCCGCAGAGCTGATCGCCACCCGGGCAGAGGCCGTGGCCCCGCGCCGCACGGCCACCGCTGGCGCCGAAGTCGTGGACTTTACCGCCACCATTCGGCCCAAGCGCGCCAGGATCACCCCCGAACCGTGAGCCCGGCCTACGACAGTCGTGAGAAGTATGAGCGGTGGCACGTGCGCACCTGTGTCCGCTGCGGCCGGTGGGCTGCCAAAGCGGCGAACTGGTCGGATGGACCAATCTGCCGGAACTGCCTGGACAATGCCACCCGCACCTACGGTTCCTGCCCCTGCTGCGATGCCGAACGACTGCTGCCGGGCAGGGACGGTGCGGGGGCGCCTATCTGCCGGGACTGCGCGGGAATTACCCGGGATTTTTTCTGCAACCGTTGCCGCTTTGAAGGACGACTGCTCGGTAAAAGACTGTGTGAAGGATGCACCCTCACCGACCGGTTGAGGGCACTTCTTGATGATGGCACCGGCCGCATCCACCCACCCTTGATCCCGCTGTTCGATCAGCTGAGGACCATGCAGCAGCCAGCACTGGGGCTGGGCTGGCTCAGGAGTCCACAACCCCAAGCCCTGCTCAGTGATCTTGCCTCCGGTCGGCTCGAGTTGACCCAAGAAGCGTTCCAGCAACTGCCCAATTGGAGAAGCGCGGCCTATTTACGCGACCTGCTCATGCAAAGCGGCATCCTGCCCCTCAAGGACAGGCAGCTCCTGCTCTTCGAACGGTGGTTGGACACCCATCTGGCAGCCGTGACGGATTTGGAGCACGCCCGGCTGCTGCGCCGTTTCGCCACCTGGCACCAACTCCGCAAGCTCCGGGCCAAGGCAGCCAAGGCCCCGCTGGGCATCTCTCCGACCAAAATGGCCCCAGGCCTTGGCGTTCCTGATCTGGATCAACCGCCGCGGCACGGCCCTCAACCACACCCGGCAAACCGATTTGGATCTCTGGCAAAGCGAGAATTACTCGACACGCCGCTCATCCAACGCATTTCTGACGTGGTGCATGAAAATCGGCACCATGCCCGTCCTGACCGTCCATTACCGCAAGTCAAGCGCCCAGACACCCATGGGCCAACACCACAGAATCAACGCCATCCAGCGACTCCTCACCGAGGAGAGCATCCCGCTGCCTGCCAGAATCGCCGGGCTGCTGGTACTGCTCTACGCCCAACCGGTAACGCGCATCTTGAGACTCAGAACCAGCGACATCACCACCGACGGTGGCACCACCACCATTCGTCTGGGAGATCCGCCGACGCCGGTACCCGAACCGCTGGCCCGGATCTTGCATGATTATGTGGCAAACCGCCCCCACATGGATTCGGCAACAAATCCCGGATCTTGCTGGCTGTTCCCGGGGCACCGCGCCGGAGAACCCCTTCACCAGTCCACGCTTCTCAGTTTCCTTCACAAACTAGGCATCCCGCCCCAACGTGGACGAATCTCCGCGATACGACACCTTGCGCTCCAGATCCCGGCACCTGTCCTTGCCCAAGCCCTGGGCTACCACCACACCAGCACCACCAGGATCGCCGCCGAAGCAGGATCACCCTGGAGTGGCTATGCAGCAGGGGCCCATGACCCATCGGCCACAGCCGGGACGCCACATGAATACAGACCACTTGAATAGCGGGCGTTACCAGTAAGACCCCGTGATGAGCATTGGAGAACCAGGCCGGACGCTGTGAGCAC
>NZ_AOCK01000017.1 GCF_000348945.1 Paeniglutamicibacter gangotriensis Lz1y
TGATTAGTGGCGAACGGGTGAGTAACACGTGAGTAACCTGCCCTTGACTCTGGGATAAGCCTGGGAAACTGGGTCTAATACTGGATATGCACCGTGAACCGCATGGTTTTTGGTGGAAAGATTTATTGGTCAAGGATGGACTCGCGGCCTATCAGCTTGTTGGTGAGGTAATGGCTCACCAAGGCGACGACGGGTAGCCGGCCTGAGAGGGTGACCGGCCACACTGGGACTGAGACACGGCCCAGACTCCTACGGGAGGCAGCAGTGGGGAATATTGCACAATGGGCGAAAGCCTGATGCAGCGACGCCGCGTGAGGGATGACGGCCTTCGGGTTGTAAACCTCTTTCAGTAGGGAAGAAGCGAAAGTGACGGTACCTGCAGAAGAAGCGCCGGCTAACTACGTGCCAGCAGCCGCGGTAATACGTAGGGCGCAAGCGTTATCCGGAATTATTGGGCGTAAAGAGCTCGTAGGCGGTTTGTCGCGTCTATCGTGAAAGTCCGAGGCTCAACTTCGGATCTGCGGTGGGTACGGGCAGACTAGAGTGATGTAGGGGAGACTGGAATTCCTGGTGTAGCGGTGAAATGCGCAGATATCAGGAGGAACACCGATGGCGAAGGCAGGTCTCTGGGCATTAACTGACGCTGAGGAGCGAAAGCATGGGGAGCGAACAGGATTAGATACCCTGGTAGTCCATGCCGTAAACGTTGGGCACTAGATGTGGGGGACATTCCACGTTTTCCGCGTCGTAGCTAACGCATTAAGTGCCCCGCCTGGGGAGTACGGCCGCAAGGCTAAAACTCAAAGGAATTGACGGGGGCCCGCACAAGCGGCGGAGCATGCGGATTAATTCGATGCAACGCGAAGAACCTTACCAAGGCTTGACATGTGCTAGATCGCCGTAGAAATACGGTTTCCCCTTTGGGGCTGGTTCACAGGTGGTGCATGGTTGTCGTCAGCTCGTGTCGTGAGATGTTGGGTTAAGTCCCGCAACGAGCGCAACCCTCGTTCCATGTTGCCAGCACGTAATGGTGGGGACTCATGGGAGACTGCCGGGGTCAACTCGGAGGAAGGTGGGGACGACGTCAAATCATCATGCCCCTTATGTCTTGGGCTTCACGCATGCTACAATGGCCGGTACAATGGGTTGCGATACTGTGAGGTGGAGCTAATCCCAAAAAGCCGGTCTCAGTTCGGATTGGGGTCTGCAACTCGACCCCATGAAGTCGGAGTCGCTAGTAATCGCAGATCAGCAACGCTGCGGTGAATACGTTCCCGGGCCTTGTACACACCGCCCGTCAAGTCACGAAAGTTGGTAACACCCGAAGCCGGTGGCCTAACCCCTTGTGGGAGGGAGCCGTCGAAGGTGGGACCGGCGATTGGGACTAAGTCGTAACAAGGTAGCCGTACCGGAAGGTGCGGCTGGATCACCTCCTTTCTAAGGAGCAACTAACACCAGGCATCGGACCCACTGTGGTTTGTTTGTGGGTGTTCAGTGCTGCTCGTTTCCATCACTTGTGTTGATGGGCGAGTGCTCAAGGGTGGAATATCAACAAATTATGGCTGTTCATGGTGTGAAAAGTGTTGTTAGTACGCTCGCTTGCGGGTTGGAAGGTAATGGTTTTCATGATGGTGGATGGTTTTTTGGCACACTGTTGGGTCCTGAAATAACAGGCCCCGATGTTTCGCATGATGCTCCTTTTGGGGTGTGTGCGGGGTGTTGGGTAGTGTTTTTTCTGGATTGTCCCGCGCATGGCCTAAGCCGGCACGTTACCTCTTTTGTGGGGTGTGTTGGTGGTGGGTGTGATGGGGTTGTTGTTTGGGAACTGTATAGTGGACGCGAGCATCTTGTGAAGCAAGATTGATGGACCGGTAGCCTTTTGGGGTTGTTGGTTCTTTTTTGGTTTTGTTTTGCATAAGCAATTTCTTATGAATTATTGAACCTGGTGGACACGCTTTAGAGTGTGTCTTTCTTGGTTCTTTCGATTGTAATATATATAGCTCATGTAAATTGATCATGTTTGTGGTCAAGTTTTCAAGGGCGCACGGTGGATGCCTTGGCATTGGGAGCCGAAGAAGGACGTGGGAATCTGCGATAAGCCTGGTGGAGTCGATAACCGGACGTTGAGACCAGGATTTCCGAATGGGGAAACCCCGTACGCTGTCATGGCGTATGACCCGCAGCTGAACACATAGGCTGCGTGGAGGGAACGCGGGGAAGTGAAACATCTCAGTACCCGCAGGAAGAGAAAACAAAAGTGATTCCGTTAGTAGTGGCGAGCGAACGCGGATGGGGCTAAACCGAGCCATGTGTGATAGCCGGCGGGCGTTGCATGGTCGGGGTTGTGGGACTTTCCATATCAGTTCTGCCGGACTGGTGAAGTGAGGTGCAGGCGTATAGGCGAATCGGTTTGAATGCCGGACCGTAGAGGGTGAGAGTCCCGTAGTGCTAATGCGTGTCTGCCGCTTTGTGAGAGTATCCCAAGTAGCACGGGGCCCGAGAAATCCCGTGTGAATCTGCCAGGACCACCTGGTAAGCCTAAATACTACCCAATGACCGATAGCGGATAAGTACCGTGAGGGAATGGTGAAAAGTACCCCGGGAGGGGAGTGAAATAGTACCTGAAACCGTGCGCTTACAATCCGTTGGAGCACCCTTGTTGGTGTGACAGCGTGCCTTTTGAAGAATGAGCCTGCGAGTTAGTGTTACGTCGCGAGGTTAACCCGTGTGGGGAAGCCGTAGCGAAAGCGAGTCTGAATAGGGCGAGTTAGTGGCGTGATCTAGACCCGAAGCGAAGTGATCTACCCATGGCCAGGTTGAAGCGCGTGTAAGAGCGCGTGGAGGACCGAACCCACTTCAGTTGAAAATGGAGGGGATGAGCTGTGGGTAGGGGTGAAAGGCCAATCAAACTTCGTGATAGCTGGTTCTCCCCGAAATGCATTTAGGTGCAGCGTTGCGTGTTTCTTACTGGAGGTAGAGCTACTGGATGGCTAATGGGCCCTACAAGGTTACTGACGTCAGCCAAACTCCGAATGCCGGTAAGTGAGAGCGCAGCAGTGAGACTGTGGGGGATAAGCTTCATAGTCGAGAGGGAAACAGCCCAGAACGCCAACTAAGGCCCCTAAGCGTGTGCTAAGTGGAAAAGGATGTGGAGTTGCGAAGACAACCAGGAGGTTGGCTTAGAAGCAGCCATCCTTGAAAGAGTGCGTAATAGCTCACTGGTCAAGTGATTCCGCGCCGACAATGTAGCGGGGCTCAAGCACACCGCCGAAGTTGCGTCATTCATATATTTGGCAGGCCTTCGTGGTCCAGCCGTGTGGATGGGTAGGGGAGCGTCGTGTGGGCAGTGAAGTCGCGGTGTAAACCAGCGGTGGAGCCTACACGAGTGAGAATGCAGGCATGAGTAGCGAATGACGGGTGAGAAACCCGTCCGCCGAATGATCAAGGGTTCCAGGGTCAAGCTAATCTGCCCTGGGTAAGTCGGGACCTAAGGCGAGGCCGACAGGCGTAGTCGATGGACAACGGGTTGATATTCCCGTACCGGTAAAAAACCGCCAATATTGACCTGGTGATGCTAACCACCCCAAAGACCCACCATCTTTCCTTCGGGAAGGGTATCGGGTGTGCGGCGTGGGACCCGAACCAGGAAGGTAAACGTATTAACAGGTGTGACGCAGGAAGGTAGCCGAGCCAGGCAATGGAATTGACCTGGTCCAAGGATGTAGGGCGAGTCATAGGCAAATCCGTGACTCATTCAAGCCTGAGACCCGATAGGCGCCCCTTTTGGGGGGTGATTCGGTGATCCTATGCTGCCAAGAAAAGCATCGACGTGAGGTTTTAGCCGCCCGTACCCCAAACCGACACAGGTGATCAGGTAGAGAATACTAAGGCGATCGAGAGAATCATGGTTAAGGAACTCGGCAAAATGCCCCCGTAACTTCGGGAGAAGGGGGGCCTGCCTCGTGATGGAACCTTGCGTTCCGTAGCGAGTGTGGGCCGCAGAGACCAGGGGGAAGCGACTGTTTACTAAAAACACAGGTCCGTGCGAAGTCGCAAGACGATGTATACGGACTGACTCCTGCCCGGTGCTGGAAGGTTAAGAGGACCGGTTAGCTCTTTCGAGAGCGAAGCTGAGAATTTAAGCCCCAGTAAACGGCGGTGGTAACTATAACCATCCTAAGGTAGCGAAATTCCTTGTCGGGTAAGTTCCGACCTGCACGAATGGAGTAACGACTTCCCCGCTGTCTCAACCATGAACTCGGCGAAATTGCATTACGAGTAAAGATGCTCGTTACGCGCAGCAGGACGGAAAGACCCCGAGACCTTTACTATAGTTTGGTATTGGTGTTCGGTGCAGCTTGTGTAGGATAGGTGGGAGACTGTGAAGCTCGGACGCTAGTTCGGGTGGAGTCATCGTTGAAATACCACTCTGGCTGTACCGGTCACCTAACTTCGGCCCATGATCTGGGTCAGGGACAGTGCCTGATGGGTAGTTTAACTGGGGCGGTTGCCTCCTAAAGAGTAACGGAGGCGCCCAAAGGTTCCCTCAGCCTGGTTGGCAATCAGGTGGCGAGTGTAAGTGCACAAGGGAGCTTGACTGTGAGAGCGACAGCTCGAGCAGGGACGAAAGTCGGGACTAGTGATCCGGCGGCACGTTGTGGAACGGCCGTCGCTCAACGGATAAAAGGTACCTCGGGGATAACAGGCTGATCTTGCCCAAGAGTCCATATCGACGGCATGGTTTGGCACCTCGATGTCGGCTCGTCGCATCCTGGGGCTGGAGTAGGTCCCAAGGGTTGGGCTGTTCGCCCATTAAAGCGGTACGCGAGCTGGGTTTAGAACGTCGTGAGACAGTTCGGTCCCTATCCGCTGCGCGCGCAGGAAATTTGAGAAGAGCTGTCCTTAGTACGAGAGGACCGGGACGGACGAACCTCTGGTGTGTCAGTTGTACTGCCAAGTGCACCGCTGATTAGCTACGTTCGGAAGGGATAACCGCTGAAAGCATCTAAGCGGGAAGCCCACTTCGAGATGAGATTTCCATACACTTTTGAGTGTGAGAGGCCCCCAGCCAGACCACTGGGTTGATAGGCAGGATGTGGAAGCGAGGACTAAAGACTCGTGAAGCTGACCTGTACTAATAGGCCGACAACTTAAACCACAAACACCACACCACCTACGGGTGGTTGGCAAGTATTGCTGCGTCCACTATACGGTCCCGAAACAACAAACCTGTGTTTGTTTTTCGCGGATACAACAAGATACAACCACTATTGTGGTCGTAACCCCATTTTTACCCGTCAACACCCTCTTTGTGGGTTGTTGGTTGTGGTTGATAGAGTTACGGCGGTCATAGCGTGGGGGAAACGCCCGGTCCCATACCGAACCCGGAAGCTAAGACCCACTGCGCCGATGGTACTGCACTCGGGAGGGTGTGGGAGAGTAGGTCACCGCCGGACATATTTGTCCCGGAACCCCGAACACTATGTGTGTTCGGGGTTCCGATGTTTAAGCACCCCCT
>NZ_AOCK01000018.1 GCF_000348945.1 Paeniglutamicibacter gangotriensis Lz1y
TACTGGTAACGCCCGCTATTCAAGTGGTCTGTATTCATGTGGCGTCCCGGCTGTGGCCGATGGGTCATGGGCCCCTGCTGCATAGCCACTCCAGGGTGATCCTGCTTCGGCGGCGATCCTGGTGGTGCTGGTGTGGTGGTAGCCCAGGGCTTGGGCAAGGACAGGTGCCGGGATCTGGAGCGCAAGGTGTCGTATCGCGGAGATTCGTCCACGTTGGGGCGGGATGCCTAGTTTGTGAAGGAAACTGAGAAGCGTGGACTGGTGAAGGGGTTCTCCGGCGCGGTGCCCCGGGAACAGCCAGCAAGATCCGGGATTTGTTGCCGAATCCATGTGGGGGCGGTTTGCCACATAATCATGCAAGATCCGGGCCAGCGGTTCGGGTACCGGCGTCGGCGGATCTCCCAGACGAATGTGTGATCGCACCCATCACGGAATATCCACCGTCCGTCGCCGGGTGAAACAACCCGTGGCCAGATGACTGTTGCCCTATCTCCCGTACCATGAGACAGGGCAACCAAAAGTCACGCAGAAGCTTTACAGGCCCGCGTAGGAGTGCAGACCGTTGAAGTAGATGTTCACGATGGTGAAGTTGAAGACGATGCAGAGGTAGCCGATGATGCTCAGCCAGGCCGAGCGGGCACCGGTCCAACCGCCGGTGGCCCGGGCGTGCAGGTAGCCTGCGTAGACCACCCAGATGACGAAGCTCCAGACTTCCTTGGTGTCCCAGCCCCAGTAGCGGCCCCATGCGGCCTCGGCCCAGATGGCGCCGGCCATGACGGTGAACGTCCACATCACGAACGCCACGGCGTTGATGCGGTACGCAAAGTTTTCCAGGGCAGCTGCACTGGGGACCAGCCGCATGAACGGAATCTTATCGGTCTTGCCTGCAGCCAGCGCATCGATCCTGGCGTGTTGCACCAGCTGGAGCACGTTCATCGCGAAGGTGATGGTAAACAGCGACGCGGCGAGCACCGCGATGGAGACGTGGATAATCATCCAGTAGCTCTGCAGGGCGGGCACCAGGTGCGCAACCGGGGTTGGGAAGCCCATGGTGGCCCCGCACAGCATCACGGTGACCAGGCCGATGACGAAGGTGCCCATGAAGCGCAGGTCCTTCTTCAGCAACACGAGGGAGAATACGAGCGCCACCAGGAAGGATCCGGTGGAGAGGAACTCATACATGTTGCCCCACGGCACCCGGTTTGCCGCGATGCCGCGGGCGACCACGGCAAAGCCCTGCATGAGCACGCCCAGCCAGGTCAGGGAGACCGCGACCTTCGCCACCATGCGCTTCGCGGAGACGGCGGTGTAGTCCATGGAATCATTGACCAGTTCGTTCGCCGATCCGCCCGGTGGCGGTGCATCGATTGCCCCGGCCGCAACCAGGACCTGCTTTTCAGCGGCAAGGGTGGCGGCATCGATCTCCTGGATGAGCTTGCTTGATTTTGCAACGTCCCAGGCGAACGCGATGAAGGCCGCCGCGTAGACCATCGCGGCAAGCAACATGAACAGGTCGCTGTACTGTCCCAGTGCCACGTTAATCGTGGGCAGGTCGTTTTCCATAGGGTCTCCTAGACTTCGATCCGGCTGGTCCCGGTGAATTCGCGCTCAAGAAACGTGCGAAGCTCCCGGACTTCCTGGCTGGAAGCGCCGTAGCGGACTAGCTGGACGTGCGCTTCATAACGTCTTTAAGGTGTTTGGCTGCGGTTTTTCGTTTCGTGACGAGGCTCAGGGCTTCCAAACCATGAGCACGACGACGGCGATGAGAGCGATGCTGGCAATTCCAGAACTGATACTCGCCTGCATGTAGCTGCTGGTTCGCCGCCCGTCGTAGCGCGTAAAAGCTGGGACGACGACCGCGAGGGTCAGGAGCAGCGCAACTAAATAAAGTATGACGGAGGCCAGCACCCATGGGGTGGTTACGGATAGACCCCATTTCTCCCCGACCATGCCGAGGATGCCGAACCCGGTGATAAAAGCGATCAGTGAAAGGTAGCTGAGGAGCCGAATACTGCGCGCCGAAGCGTGGACGCGCACGGTGTCACCGCCGCGCAGACTGCGAAGCGTTGACATTGGCATAATCGCCATCGGTCCGACGATGAAAACCGCGGCGGCAATATGGAGCACAGCGAAGACAGTGTTCATTATGAATTCCTTTGTTTGGGCCTAGCAGGTAGTTCCACAGAACGATAAGAAGCGTTCATGGGCCTGTTTAGCTGGCTGCTGATGTAAGCGCATGCTCACGGGTTTCCCCAGCCGCGCAAATAAGCATCTTGGTATAGGGGCTGGGTTGGCTACGCGGGGCGATTTGTCATTATTCACCGGGCGCGGCGAGGTCACCGCCGGTCAGATCGGTGTGCACACTGTAAGTGCTCAGACTACTGCTCACTAGCGGGACCCGTCCCGGCCAGGGATGTGCCGCCCGGAAGGCAGAGGATTCCAGATACGCTCGGTAAGCGTCCTCGCTTTCGAATTCGAGGGTGGACACATACCCGTGGCCTGTTTCCCTCGGGGCAAGCAAGCTCGCTCGTAGCAAACCGGGTACCCCGGGCAGGGTCGCGCGCATACTTTGTGCGAAGGCCGATTCAAACTGGGCTTGGTTCATCTCGTCCACGACGAGCTCATTAGCGACGATAAACATGGGTTTGTCCTTTCTATATTTCAACCGGTCTACATATCCGCGGCACGACACGAATTACCCATCGACGGGGTAATTCGCACTATCTGTTCGGTCCGCCGCGATCCGGGAGTAGTAACTCGGCTTTAAGAACTTGTAAGGGGTTTAGCTCTGTCCGCCTGGGGGGCCGATGATGAGTAGGGTGCCCATGATGACGACAACGGTCAGCAAGGACGTGCCACCTAGTAGTGCAGGTCGACGAAGCATCCAGCGCAACAGCCTGCTTACCAGGGTGTGGTCCCGCGGATCAGCCGTGGCCGAACGCCGCCAATCACCGTCGAGTTTCCCGCTTCGATCCATTTTCAGATCGAAAGGAACAGTGGCGTATGGGAGCACTGCGGTAGCCACAGCCAAAGTGATGAGCCGCTTCGACCAATACTGGTTCACACCCACTAGCCCGGCGGCCAACGCATAGCTGATGAAGACGAAACCGTGGATTGACCCGGCAATCTGCACCGGCAGGTCTCCCGCATGAAAGACATATTTAATCACCATGGCGATGATCAGCAAGGTCCAGGTAACGGCCTCTGCAAAGGCCAGAGACCGGTATAAAGAGCGTGGAGACATGTGAAATTTAAGTCCTTGGGTTTGATTGCTTGAAGATGCGTACGAAGGATGAATGATGGAGGGGCCCTGGTCAGGGGACATGGATGGTGGAGAGCCCGTTCATGATCAGTTCGCAGGCGATAACGCTCAACTGTGCCGCATCGGCACCGCGACCAATCTGCCGTGTAGCGCCGTCGATGATTCCCTGAATCATGGTCGCGTGCGTTTCGGGGTAGGGCACTTCGAGAAAGACCAGACTCTGCAACAGCGGTTTGGTGAGTTCAATGTGCAGGTCCCGGAACTTCGCGCGCTGCGCGTCCGTGAAGTCCACTTTTTCCAACGCCACGGCAATATCATGCTTGCCCTCGCCCACCATCGTAAGTGTCCGCGAAATGTAGGCATGTAGCTGCGGCCAGCCCGGATCAGCGCTATCGACAGCGGCTCGGACTTCACGAGCCCATTCACCAAATTCCCGGACGGCAACCTCGGCTAACAAATCACCGGAGGAGCCGAAGTACTCGTAGACGCTGCTCCTAGCTAGACCTACCGAGTTGCCGACTCTGGCCAACATGCTGCTTGCGGCACCCCCGTTGCGCAAGTCGCTACTGGCAGCAGCCACTAGCGCGGCACGGCGTTTTTCACGGTGTTCCATGTTCATGGTCTTTCATCAACTCCTAACCGACACAGTGTCGGTTCGTGGTCAGTCTAGCACCCACCGACACCGTGTCGGCAAACTCGATCGCCTCGCAGTCACCAAAATACCGCTTACAACAATGGGGCGATGGGATCCGCGAAATGGAACAAAGACAACCCTCAGGGCATCTGCTCACTGGTCAAACTCCGGACACAGTACCGTTGCGAGCGAAGGCAAGGAATAACGAAGCCGGTCCGTGCTTTAGCTCAATGGCAGGGCGACATGACAACACTGAGAGAAGGTTCCTTCGGTGGCGTTGGTAGCCGCGACTCCCAAAAGGCAGATACTGTGGGCACCCGTCAGCGCAGCATCTAAAGCCAGTGATGTCCCGCGCTCATAGCAGTTGCTAGCCTGTTGCGCTTATTAAGCTTTTGCTACGCCACAACGCCACTGCAGCATTTAGGGTATCCATTCGCCAGAGCAGTAGGGTGTTCTCGGTGAGGCATTGATTCTGATTGCGCAGCCATACCCCAGAGAATGCTCATGCTTGGTAGCGTAAGTCTTGTATTGAGGCATGTGCCCTGTCGAAGCAACAAAA
>NZ_AOCK01000019.1 GCF_000348945.1 Paeniglutamicibacter gangotriensis Lz1y
TCAAGTATCCCCACGGGGGTGCGAATCTTGAAGCCATTCACCAATAAAATAAATAAATTGGTATCAACAAACTTGGCACACTATTGAGTTCTCAAACAACAGACGCTTCCAACATCCACGACCCGGACTTACAAACCTGCCGGCGCTTCGCTCTGGAGCAACTTGTCTACCTTAGCCCACCTCGTGTCAAGGAGCAAACCCACCGTAACCGGTGAACACTGCCCTAACATTCGGCTTCCATCATGTTGCTGGCGCAGCAAAGCACCAAACAAATTCTGGAAGGGGTTTGAGTAGAGATTTTGTCGCCTGGCGATTTCCTCCGCGGTATTCCCGCGGTGTCCCTCGCGGCGACTTAGAAAACTATACACACCTTTTACCGCCACGGCAAATCAGAGGCACTCTTCAGCAAAAACCGCGGGATAGAGGGCCACAATGGACCCTTAGGGGCCCGACTGGGCTCCGTCACCCAAAAATCAGCATTGTGACCCCGGCGACACGTTAGGGCGCAACGGTTGGCGTTTTCCTGGGGCGACGAGAACATCGTCCCAGGCCGCGGTCCTTCACTCCGCCCTGTGGAACCACTCCCCCTTGCGTGGCTGTTCCGGAGCTCTTGTAGGATTCGAAGACTCAACATACGGTGCCTCCCATTCCCAAGCCAAGCATGAATGGTGACCGCGGTGTTCGCAGAGAGTGGTGCGCATTGCTCCAGTGAACCGCCTGCCCGATTCAGAATCATCTCCAGAACGCTCGGCGTGAAGTTCTCGTTTCTTCGCCGATACGTCATGCAGCGAACTTCCGATGAAGTGCTCACCGCAATGATCCGCGTAGCGAGGACTTCGCATCCCCAGCAGTCTGCGGTTTGAGCCCCTGCGTTCAATACCTAGGTAAGCCACCCGGTAACTTTCATACGTCTCTTTGAGTCCCAACGGGAGCACTGCTTCGCCGGCGAGCCAAGCTAGACGAGGCCACGGATCCGCTCTCAATAGATTCCTCGGTAGCATCAAACTAGAACCGTATGTATTATCTACCAGACGCTTTTACCAGTGATTCTGCTATTTCCGTGAATCGTTGGGGCGTTCACATCTTATGAGCTCCGGTACCCACCTGCGATCTGGCGTCCTTGGCAGTCCTTGGCAGTTTTAGCCTTAGGGAACGAACGTTTCTAGCGCCCGATACCGAGTGCTTCCCCCGGCCTACATCATGCGTCCGGGGTGCGTATCCTTTGGTACAGATAGTCACCTACTCGGACATGCTGCTGCGAGGCAGTGGGTTTTGAATGATTAACGTGGTCTTTGTTCGTTAGCGCATTTGGACTTGTGGCCTTCGTCGGCTCATCAAAGATTCGGGATGTTTGCTTTCCTGGGTAGCGCAATGAATATGATCCAAGAGCTTCGCCGGGACCTGCGCTGGGTACCGCCGGCCTGATGGCGATACCGAACCGTGGCTCCGCATGACTATCTGCAGCCGCCAATCGACAGTCCCCATCACCTTCCAGTAGTAGTCCAAAAGTGATGGCCCCGGTCAATTCCGTTTGCCGCCAGTGGTCAATTCGTCTTGCCGTTGCTGGTCAGTGGACTGCCGCCAGTGGTCATTTTCGTTGGCCGCCAGTGGGCAACTTCAAACTGCCCTTAACAGCTGTGCCGCAGAATGAACACGATGGCTTAGTACCGAGCCGCCGATACAACAGATGCCAGTGATCCGGGCGATCAGCGCAACCCCAGCATTCCCCTCGCTGCATTCGCGGGTATTGCCTACCAAACCGACAGGTGAATCTAACTGGTCGTTTTCCAAGACTGGTGTCCTTTCGCGGGGGTCAGCCCTCAGCATCGATACCCGAAGCGATTTGCCGACGGCCCAGCTTCACTGACAAGACTGCACTCGAAGTCGTGCTGGCAGCACGAGCGCCACCACGCAGATTTCATCGTCCCGTAATGCCACCAATGCGCAAACCCCGACTGACACACCCGAGGTAGTCACACTTTCATGCCTATAACCCAGAATCCGACTTATAGGCATGAAAGTGTGTCCGGGAGGGGCGCGCTTCCCAGTGGTTACCCGGTAGAACGGGGATTCTTATGTTCCTGAGGCATTAAACGTGAACGGTTCTGGAAAATCGAAGCTATGTGAACTTTGCGGATCTGCCTTGAAATGCAATGGAAGACATCTTCGGGCACCCAATTCGTAAGGTATGTCGGCTGCGGAGCCAGGGGTGTCAATACTCAGTTTCACGCTCCGTTGCGTGGTCACTGCGGGATGCCGCCGGCCCATGCAAGACGAGTCGTCGAGTGGTGGCTTTACACCTATAACGAAAATCCAGAAGCACCGCGCACGCTCATCCGTCCCGAGCACTTCAAGCCGGCACCTGAGCCAGTGCACGAGGAAGGCCCGATCGAGCCCGAATTGTTCGGTACCACAGCGAGCGATTCCCAAGGATTGTGGGCCAGGAAAGGTTGGACTGGCAGACCCTCTTGAAACCCGGTCAAACATGGCAACGCACCGGGTTGCACACTCTGGGCGGACACGCTTTTGTCCTATAAGTCTGGCCCGGCCCCAAATCCAGTTTGGCCCGTTAAACAACAGAACCCCTGAACGGTGTCGTTCAGGGGTTCTGGGACAATTATGTCCGGCGGTGACCTACTCTCCCACACCCTCCCGAGTGCAGTACCATCGGCGCAGTGGGTCTTAGCTTCCGGGTTCGGTATGGGACCGGGCGTTTCCCCCACGCTATGACCGCCGTAACTCTGTTACCTCGCATTCCTTATTCAGGAACGCTGGTGGCTTATCGAGTCACAACTGATGCTGTGGTTCTTCATCAATAACTATAGCGGAACCCCGAACACAGGGCTAACCAATAGTGGCTTTTTGGCGCATGAGTGGCATCACAACCACGAGCTGTCGGTCACTGCGGCCCGAGCCTGGAGTTCGGTCTGAGATCGCGGGCCGCACTGGAACTACTCATCGTACTTACGTGCGCTGGCGAGGCTGCCAATGGCATCGAGTCCCGGTCCGATGCCACCATGGATCGGTTGCTGCATCACACACATTTCTCTCAGACGAGTGGTGAATAATTCCGGTGCACCAGGCCCAACCCGGAAAGGGGATCGTGCCGATGGGCTAGTTATCTGCACAAGGTTCGGGGCGCCGGAGGTCATCACCTCGGCGTTCTGTTCGGCCGGACGTTCCGTTGCCGTCAGTGGACAATTTCGAATTGACTCGGACGTTGCTCGCAGTCAGGAGAATGCCGTTGCCTGATCGCCGCAACGAATAGTTGTCCACAGGAGTTGTGGATAACTCTCCACCTCCCCCCAAGGGCGGCGATGCGGCCGGGGTGATGCCCAGCGTCCGTGCGTAGCGGGCCGGGGCCACACCCCACACCGCACATACGCACGCTGAACGATCCCCGACCTTGGCC
>NZ_AOCK01000020.1 GCF_000348945.1 Paeniglutamicibacter gangotriensis Lz1y
AAGGTTCCTTCACCGTACGCACGAACGTGTGCGGATGGCTCCGGGCAATTCAGAATGCGCTGGAACTGAGGTTGCCCTCGGGGCCAGGCGATGGCCGAAACCGGTTGCTTCCACCTGAGTCCGGGTGCCCTCGGACCGGCACGATGATGGCCTAGGCTGCTTGACGGACCACTGCATCCCGCTTGTCCAAAAAGCGCAGGATTCCCTTGAGGGATGCAGCCGCAATGACGAAGCACATGACGATAAAGACAGCTCCAGTGACCAGGCCACCTGGCAGCTCCTTTCCCATGATCCAAACCACGAAGAACGCCGGGAGAATCCCTGCGATGGCTGCTCCTGCCCCGGCTGCCATCGCTTGCCGATTCTCCAACGATGCTGGCCGCTTCCGGTCTTGGATGGACAGTGCGATGTATGAACCCGTGCCGGGGATAAGTCCCAGGAACGTCCCGCACACGGTGCCGTAAATGATGGGCATCGATGCGTAACCCACGGGGCCACCCCAACCGCTGAATCCATCGGGATCGCCTGAACTGGCGAGGATATCGGGCAGCACCAAAAGACCGCCACCGAGGGCTCCCATGATGGCTCCTGCAAGCAAGGCCAGGATGAGCATGGGGATGAACAACGTAGAAGGTTTTTGCGCAGGGACAGGAGCCATGAGCAAATCCTAAGCTTTGGTTCCGGGATTCCTGCATCGGCTTCGCCTGGCGCGTCATCACTGAGCTACGTGAATCAGAGGCACAATCCAGCCCGCATATCGCAGATCCACTACACCAGCACTAATGGAATGTGGAATCCCAGTCACTCAAACAATCCCGGTCAGGGTTCCCAAGTGGGAACCTACGTTGCCGGCGACTCGCGGACCCCGACAAAGCCCAGTCAAGAACATGTTCGCGTCTTCCAGACAGCTCGTGTAGATCCGGAATTATTTTTGATGCCGCGCTAGACTAACTGCTTTGCACGGGAATCCCTCAGGCTTCCTGGTCACCCCAGCCAACAGGAGAGAGCACAGCCGCCATATGAAGAACGCGTCATCGCTTCGACAAAAGTCGGTTGTCCCGCTCGTCGCCTTGGTTCTCATTTCCTCGCTGGCCATCGTCGGGGACGAAGCGGCGTCCATGTCAATGGTGCTCACCGCCGTCGACCAGGGGCAACCCTGGATGGTTACGTGGTTCTCATTATCCTTGGCGATCCCTGCGATGATCCTGGCCCCCTTTGGAGGAGCGATCGTCGATCGCTACGATCCCCGGAAGATCTGGGTCGCTTGCCTAGCCCTCCAGAGCCTCTGCATCGGCATCGCCTCGCTGCAGGATGACTTCTGGTCCCGCGTCGCGCTGCTGGCCGCCTCGAATGTCATCAACATCCTTTCCAGTAGCGCCGCCTTCGCGTTGCTGCCTTCGCTGATTGGCTCCGTCCGCATCGAACGGGCAAACTCGCTGATGGCAATTGGCTCGTCCCTGGCCTACATGGTTGGACCTGCCCTGTCTGCCTGGCTGTTCGACATTGTCGGCGCATCACTGATGCTGGGCGTCAATGCCGGAACCACCGCAATACTCGCCGCTACGGCCTTAATGCTGGTGTTGCGTGTCGACCGCCCTGAATCCACCGAAGACGATTCCTGGAACCTCTTCGGCGGTGTGCGCGACGGCTGGCAGGCCATCCGCTCCTCCCCTGTTGTCGCGGCCACGATGCCGCTGCTGATCCTCATCATGATCAGCACCTCCATCGAAGCCGTCGCGGGCGTGTTCTGGCTGAGGCAAATCTCTGGAACCGACACACTCTACGGCTTGGTCCTCTCGTGTTGGGCCGTAGGGTCGATCATCGGCGCCTACCTGGCCGGCACCAAGCGCCTGGCACCTCGCACCATGCTGCTCATCGTGGGCGGCGGCCTATGCATGGCACTGGCGATATTGACCGAAGGCTTGGTTCCGATCGCGATCATCATCGCTGGGGCCTTCGTCATCGGCGGCCTTGGCAACGGAACGCACAACGTCGGGGTCCGAAACTTGATCTTCCAGCAGATCCCCAAGGCCCACATCGGAAGCGCCTGGGCCTACTACCGCATGCTCACCAGCGCCTCCGTGGCCATCGGCTACATCGTCGGCACCCCCCGCACACCCGGAGACGCCCAAGGCATGGTGGTCATTGCCGGCGTCTGTGCGCTGCTCGGTGTCCTGGTCGCCATTATTGCCCTGCGCTTGCTCCGACTCCGACGAAGAAACACCACTACACAGGAAACGCCCGCCCCGGAAGACCGAGCCGATCCGTCCACAACAATTTCCAACTAATCAAGAGCCCCATTATCCGTGAAAAGCACGAGGGCTGGATCGCAGAAGCCCCGTTTCGCCTCTCGCGCTGAAGTTTCGAAAAATCTGTCCCGCAGAGCGTTCCCCC